>CP089982.1:9042500-11442500 GCA_037157775.1 Sorangiineae bacterium MSr12523 | reverse complement strand
GGGCCGACTCGTTGAGCGCGAGGATTTTGCGCGCGTAGCCCAGGAGCAGCTCGCCCGATTCGGTGAGCACGCGGCAGCGACCCGAGGCGGAGAAGAGCGGCTGATCCACCTGCTCTTCGAGCCGCTTCATCTGCTGGCTGATGGTCGATTGGGTGATGCCCAGGCGCGCGGCAGCCTTGGCGAAGTTGCCGGCATCGGCGATGGCCACGAGGCTGCGCAGGAGTTCGCTGTCGTACGTCGGAAACATGTCGATACATTATGGATTCGAATGTGTAGCTCGCAAATGTTTCAATTTTCGAAAGTGTGTGCCGGCACTACCTCCTAGACATGACCAACGGATTGCTCTTCACGGTCGTGCCGCTGATGGCCCTCGGGGTGTGTGCGATGGGCGCCATCGCTTCGCCTGGGAAGAAAGCGGTGCTCTACCACGCGTCGTTTCGCACGCCGTACCAGGCCGGGGTTTACGAGGGGGTGATCCCCATGGAACGGCTTCGCGCGAACGGCGATTTTGGCCTAGGCGCCACCCATGAAAATGATGGCGAGCTCGTTGCGTTGGGCGGCACCTTTTGGCGGTCGCGGGCGGACGGGACGATGCAGGAGCTCGGCCCGAACGATACGACGCCGTACGCGGTGATGACGTTCTTCCGGCCCGAGCGGACGTTGCGCATTCGCGGGCCCATCACGCAGCAGGAGCTCGAGAAGAAGCTCGATGCCGAGCTCGATCCAGACCATCGCATCTACGCGGTGCGCATTCGCGGGCGCTTCGTCCACGTCGAGGCGGGCAACGGCGAGCCGCAGGAAAAGCCGTACCGGCCGCTCGAGGACGTGCTGCGCGAATACCAATGGCGTAGCTACAAGGCCACAGACGGAACCTTGGTGGGCTTTCGGTGCCCCGAGTACATGCGCCGTTTCGACCGCGTCGGCTACCACTTCCACTACTTGAGCGACGACAAGAAGGCCGGCGGCCATGTGAATGGCTACGCGGTGGACGATGTGGAGGTGGCCATTCAGGAGCTGGGCGGCTTCACCGTCGACACCCCGGGCCACGGCGACTTCTACGGGGCAGATCTGGTGACGCAGCGGTGAATCCCAGTTTCGAACATGGGATGGCGTCCCAAAAACGGACACGCCTCGAAAGCCGATAGGCGAGTTATTTCGAATAGATAGTTCGCGGCCTGGCTCTTGCTTAGGCTTGAGCCCGCATGCTTCAGGACATCCGATTTGCGCTGCGGCTCCTTGCGAAGAACCTGGGCTTTACCCTCGTGGCCATCACGACGCTGGGGCTCGCGGTGGCGGCCAACGCCGTCGTGTTCAGCATCGTCCATGCGATCCTGATTCGGCCGCTGCCCTTTCCGGAGCCCGAGCGCCTGGTGCGCACCAGCACGCAGTACGTCGAGCAGGCCTCCGATACATACTGGCCGTTCTCCGCCCACGAGTACACGGAGCTGGCTGCGGAGGCGCACGCGTTTCAATCGATCGGCGCCTACGACGACGAGGATGCGAACCTGACGGGGACCGAGCAGCCCGTGGCGGTGCATGCCGCGACGGTGAGCGCGAGCTTCCTTCCCACCCTGGGGGTGCCGCCCATGTTGGGGCGGTTCTTCGACGAGAGCGAGGACCGGCCCGGCGACGTGCGCGCGATCGTGCTGGGGTACGACATCTTTGCCACCGTTTTCGGCGGCGATGCCAGCGTGGTGGGCCGCACGGTGCAGTACAACGCGACGCCGGTCACGGTGGTCGGCGTGATGCCGCGCGGTTTCGAGTTCCCCGAGCATGCTCAATTGTGGGCACCGCTCCGCATCGATCTTTCGAAATCGACGCGCGGCTCGCATTGGCTGAACGTCGTCGGACGGCTGAAACCCGGCACCGGTCTCGAGGCCGCGCGCGACGAGCTTCGTCCGCTCATGCAAATGTGGGCCGGCCAGCACGTCAAGGAGGACGTGATCGACCCGATCAAGCATGCGATCGCGTACCAGATGCTCCAAGAGGAGCTCGTCCGTCCCGTGCGTGCAGCGCTGTTGACGTTGCAGGCGGCGGTCGTCTTCGTGCTGCTCATCGCGTGCGCCAACATTTCCAACCTGCTCCTTGCGCGGGCCGAGGCGCGCAGCGGAGAGATCGCCGTGCGCGCTGCACTCGGGGCCACGCAGGGACGGATGGCGCGGCAATTTCTGACGGAGAGCCTCGTGCTAGGTACGTTGGGGGCGGGGCTGGGCATCGTCCTCGCCATGTGGGGCCTCGATGCGGTGATGATGCTCCTGCCCGAGGGCGTCCCGCGCGCGCGGGAGATCCAGCTCGACACGTCGGTGCTGGCGTTCGCCGTGGTCGTGGCTCTGGGGGCGAGCTTCGTGTTCGGCCTCGCACCCATCGTGCACACCCATGGCGGTCTTGCAGGCACCTTGCGTGCGGCGGGACAGCGAACGACGTCGGCCGCGAACAAGCAGCTTTTTCGGCGCATGCTCATTCTGGCCCAGGTGGCATTGGCCATCATGCTGGTGACGGGGGCGGGCCTCACGATCCGTAGCTTCGTGCGCTTGCAAAAGACGGAACTGGGGTTCGACCCGCGGGGATTGGTGAGCGTGGAGGTGCAGCTTCCGGCGAAATCGTATCCGAACGATGCGGCCATGCTGTCCTTTTGGAAGCGCTTTCGCGACGGCGCCTCGACCCTGCCTGGCGTGAAGGCGGCCAGTTTGATGAGCGGCCTCCCACCGAAGCGGCGCTTGAACTGGAACAGCGTTCACATCGTGGGGCTGCCAGCCAACGACGCCTTCCGATGGCACATCGATTATTGGCAAATCGCGAGCGAGGGCTACTTCGAGACCCTGGGGATTCCGCTCCTTCGTGGACGGCTTTTCGATCCGACGGACGACGAGGACAAGGCTGGCGTCGTGGTGGTCAACGAAACGCTGGCGCGGACGCTTTTCCCTGGCCAAGACGCGCTTGGAAAGCGCATTCAACTCTACAACGTCGCTCCGGTCGGAGAGTCCCCGGTCGAGCAGACCATCATCGGCGTCGTCGCGGATGCGAAGCAGGGTGGGCTCGAGGCTCCGGTGGGGACCGAGGTGTACATACCCGTTCGGCAGATTGCGCAAATCCACAACGCGGCACCGAATGGGGAGTCGTTCATGCCCCGATCCATGCACCTCATGGTGCGCGTGGATGGCGATCCGCGCGCCATGTTTTCCACCTTGCGCGCCCACGTGGCCTCGCTCGACGAGAACCTCGCCATCGTGCGCATGGAAACGATGGACCGTACCGTCTACGAGGCGATTTCCAAGCCGCGCTTCGTGACCACGCTCCTCGGTTGTTTCGCCGCCGTGGCGCTCTTGATGGCGGCCGTCGGCATCTACGGCGTCATGTCCTACGCCGTCGAGCAGCGCACCAAAGAGCTATCCATCCGGATGGCCCTCGGCGCGGATGCCGCGCGCCTGCAGCGGATGCTCGTGCTCGAGGGACTGCGCCTTGCCGTGGTCGGCATCGGCGTGGGCCTGGCGATGGCCGGCGCAGCGATGTTCACCCTCAGCCACTGGGCGGTGAAAGAGTCGTTCGACGTGCCCGGCCTCGACCCGGTGACGTATGTCCTCGTCATCGCGGTGACCGGCGGTGTGGCGGCGCTGGCAAGCTACATCCCCGCGCGGAGGGCGACGCTCATTCACCCCATGACCGCGATGCGCGGCGAATAAGGACGCATCCGATGCTTCAAGATATCCGATTTGCCATTAGGCTCTTGATCAAGAACATCGGCTTTACCGCGGTGGCGATTGTGACATTGGCCCTCGCCGTGGCGGCCAATACGGTGGTGTTCAGCATCGTGAATGCCATTTTGATTCGCCCGCTGCCCTTTCCCGAGGCGGAAAGGTTGGTTCGAATCAATGTGACCTACCCGGGGCAGTTCGAAGGGTATTGGAACTTCTCCGGCCCCGAGTACTTCGATATCTCGCGCGATGTCCAATCGATGGAATCGATGGGCGCGTGGATGGAAGAGGATGCGAATTTGACGGGGGGCGACAAGCCGGTCGTGGTCAATGCCGCGTACACCACGGCGAGCTTGCTGCCGACCCTGGGCGTGCCGCCGATGCTCGGCCGCTTCTATGATGCGAGTGAAGACATTCCTGGCGATTCCAGCGTGGCCGACTTCGGTGTCGGCGGAACGCGGGCGGTCGTTCTCGGATACGGCATCTTCATGAGTGCCTTTGGTGGCGACCGAAACATCATCGGGCGCACCGTGAAGGTCGACGCCATCCCGGCCACGGTGGTGGGCGTCATGCCCCGCGGTTTCGAGTTCCCGGAGCGCGTGCAGATCTGGATGCCGCTGGGCATGGACAAATCGAAGCTGGCCCGTGGCAATCACTGGTTCAGGGTCCTCGGCCGTCTGCGGCGCGGTGTCGGGCTCGAGGCGGCGCAGGCCGAGCTTGCGACCTTGATGCCGGCGTGGGCGGCGTCGCTCCCCGAGGGCGTGCATCGACTTGGCACGCCGAAGCACCCCGTCGTGTATCGCCCGCTTCAGGACGACGTGGTCAGCGCATCGCGTTTCCCGCTTCTCATCTTGCAGGCGGCGGTCATCTTCGTGTTGCTCATCGCGTGCGCGAACATTTCGAACCTGCTCTTGGCGCGCGCCGAGGCGCGCAGCTCGGAGATTGCGGTGCGGGTGGCCTTGGGCGCGAGCCGCTCGCGGATGGCGCGTCAGTTTCTGACCGAGAGCATGGTGCTCGGCCTCGCCGGCGCGATTCTCGGGATCCTTTGCGCCATGTGGGGTCTCGATGCGGCCGTCGCCTTGCTTCCCGATGCGGTGCCGCGCGCGGGAGAAATTCGGCTGGACGCGACGGTTCTCGCCTATGCCGTCCTCGTCTCGGTGGGGACGAGCCTCGTGTTCGGGCTCACGCCCATCCTCCACGCGCGCGGCGATCTGGCGGGAACCTTGCGTGCAGCCGGCCAGCGAACCAGCACCAGCGGACATAGGAAACGGCTTTTCCGTCGCGTGCTCATTCTGGCCCAAGTGGCGCTGGCCATGGTGCTGGTGACGGGAGCGGGGCTCATGGTCCGGAGTTTCGTTCAGCTGCAGAAGACGGATCTGGGCTTCGACCCGCGCAATCTGGTGACGTTGCAGCTGCAACTCCCGAAGAAGTCGTACCCGACGTCGGACGATGTGTACGCGTTCTGGAAGCGCCTGCACGAAGGTGCGCAGCGCTTGCCCGGCGTCAAAGCGGCGACAGTCATGGAGGGGCTACCGCCGAACCGCCACATCAATTCGAACAGCTTCGACATCGTGGGACGGGTGTCGAGCCGAGAATGGGAATGGAACGTCGACTACTGGCAGGTGGCCGAGAATGACTACTTCGCCACCATGGGCATTTCGCTCGTGCGCGGGCGCCTGTTCCTGCCCACCGACGACGAACGTGCGCCCAAGGTGGTGCTGATCAACGAGGCGATGGCCGCGAAGTTCTGGCCCGGGCAGGATCCGATCGGCCAACGCATGAAGCTCGAGCTGCAGTATGCCGATGCACCGGAGCAGCCCGAACAGACCATCGTCGGCATCGTGGCGGACTCGAAGCAGGCGGGCGTCGGCGTCAAAGCGGGCACCGAGGTGTACATTCCGCTGCGGCAAACGACGACGTGGGTCACGAGGCTCCCCGGCGTGATGCACACGCCGCGAACCATGCACCTGGTCCTGCGCGCCGAGGGCGATCCCCGCGCGCTCTTCAACAGCGTGCGCGCTTTCGTGGGAACGCTCGACAGCGGACTGCCGATTGCGCGGCTGCAAACGATGGATTCGACGGTGTACGAGGCCATTGCCAAACCGCGGTTCGTGGCGACGCTCCTAGCGTTTTTCGCCGGGGTGGCGCTCTTGATGGCGGCGATTGGCATCTACGGCGTCATGTCCTACGCCGTCGAGCAGCGCACCAAGGAGCTATCGATTCGAATGGCCATGGGTGCGGACGCGGGGCGGTTGCAGCGCATGCTCGTGCTCGAAGGCTTGCGGCTCGCGGCGGTGGGCATGGGGATTGGCCTGGTGGTGGCCGGCATCATGACCGTGGCGTTGGACCATTGGGTAGCGGACATGTTCTTCGACATCGGTGCGCTCGATCCCGCGACGTACGTGCTCGTCGTCGTGCTCACGGGATGCGTGGCCGCACTGGCGAGCTACGTTCCCGCGCGCCGTGCGACGTTGATCCATCCGATGGAGGCGATGCGCCATGAATAAGCTCGTGGCGTTGGTTTCCTGTGTCGTCTGCCTATCCGGGGCGACGGCGCAAGCGCAAACGCGACAGGAGGTGACCCTGGCCGACGCGCTGCGCACGGCGGTGGCGCACAATCCACGGCTCGCGGGGCGCTTTGCCGATGTGGCCATTGCAAATGCGCGGGTGCTCGAGGCCAAGGGGCTCGATGACTTTTTCGTCGATGGCTCGGGGAGTTGGACCCGCACCCGCGCGGACAACGTGGAGGCGCAGACGGTTCCCTTCACGCCCTACGATCGCATCGGCCTGGCGGCATCGCTCACGCGGCCGTTTTCCACGGGTGGAAGCGTGGCGCTCAAGCTCGATGCCCCGTACGTGCGGCGGGCCGTCTCGGGTTTCGCGCCGTCGGATGCGAACCTGGTTCTCTCCGAGGCGTACATGCCCAGCGTGCAATTGGCTTTGACGCAGCCACTGCTCCGCGGGCGTGGGTACGACGTGGCGCGTGCGAAGGCCCGCCTCGCCGACGCGGATCACAGCGTGGCCTCGCGCACCTTGGTCGCGGAGGCGTCGGGCCTGGTGCGCGACGTGGCGCACGCGTATTGGGAGCTCGCCTATGCGACGGGCGCGGTGGAGCTCCGGCGCGAGGCCCTGGAGGCGACGCGCGAGCAGCTTCGTGCCGTGATGGCGCAGATCGACGTGGGCAAGCAATCGCCGTCGGGCTCCGCCGAGGTGGAGGTGAGCGTGGCCGTCCGCGAGGAGGAACTCATCGACGCACAACGCGAGCTCACGCAGCGAAGTGCGAACCTGGGTCGGTTGCTCGGGCAGGAGGCGCCTGCGTCGTTCTCCGCGGCGGAGAAGCCCGAGGTGCTCGCGGCGGCGCGCGGCGACGTGCTCGGGCGGGCGCTCGCACGCAACGCGGAGATCCGCGCGCTGCACGCGCAGGCGATGGCGGCGGGCATCGACATCGACGTCGCCGAGAGCGCGCTCTTGCCGCAGTTCGACGTGTACGCCTCGGGGGGCGCGCTGGGCATGGCCGCCGATCCGCAGCAGGCGCTGTCGAACCTGGGGAGCTTTGGCGGCTACACCGTGCAGGCGGGCTTCGTCTTCCAAGAGCCCATCGAGCGGCGCACCCAACGCGGCCAGCGCGATGCCGCCATCGAGCGAGCCCGCAAGGCGCGCCTGGCCGAGGAGGACGCGCGAACGCGCGTGGCAAACGATGTCGCGGGTGCTCTCGCCGCATTGGACAGCACGCAGCGGCGCGTGGCGGTGCTGGTGCACGCCGTGGAGGTCGCGGATCTCGATTTGTCGGCGGAGCGCGCGCGCTTTCAGGCGAATCGGTCGACGAACTTCGATGTGCTGCGCCGTCAGCAATCGGCGACCGACGTGCGGCTGCGGCTTTTGCGCGCCGAGGTGGAGAACGCCAAAGCGGCGGCCACGCTCGATGCGCTCACCACGGACATTCTTGCGCGCCACGGAATTGCGCTGAAGGGCACACCATGAGCAACGACGTTCCCAGGCAAAAGCCGAAAAAGAAAAAGGTGAAGCTCGCGGTGGGCATCACCGTAGCCATCGTGGCGGTGGTGACGGTGGCCTTGGCGCGCACGCGCAGCGCCCTTCCCACGGTGGATCGCGCTACCGTGTGGATCGATACGGTGAAGCACGGGGCGATGCTGCGCGAGGTGCAAGGCGTGGGAAGCCTGGTGCCCGAGCAAATCCGCTGGCTCACGGTGACGACGCCCGCGCGCGTGGCGGAGGTGCGGGCGCGCTCCGGTGCGGTCGTGCAGCCCGACACGGTGGTGGTGGTGCTCGACAATCCGGACCTGGTGCTGCAGTCGCTGGAGGCCGATCGGCAAAAGACCGCCGCGGAGGCGGAGCTCGTGAACTTGGAGGCGCGGCTGCGCAATCAGCATTTGGCCCAGGAGGCGCAGGTCGTGGGCCTCTCCGCCGATGCGGTGGAGAGCGCGCGCCGCGCGGAGGCCGACGGCGAGCTTTCCCGGCGCGGCTTTCTCTCGAAGCTGGAAATGGCGCAATCGCAGGGCCGGGCGGAGGCGCTCGACGGGCGCGTGCAGCTCGAGACGAAGCGCCTTGGGTCACTGGAAAAAGAAGCGAGCGCGCAACTCGCCTCGCAGCGTGCGCAGGTGGAGCGGCTCGGGTCGATCGCGGAATTTCGTCGCCGGCAGCTCGACGAGCTGCATGTGCGCGCGGGGGTGGCGGGCGTGCTCGCCGACGTGCCCGTGCAGGTCGGCCAATGGGTGACGCAAGGGGTGGTGCTCGGTAAGGTCGCCCAGCCGGAAAAGCTGAAGGCCGAGCTACGCGTGGCCGAGACGCAGGCCAAGGACGTGCAAATCGGCCAATCCGTCACCGTGGACACGCGCAATGGCCTGGTCCAAGGCCGCGTGATCCGCATGGATGGCGCCGTTCAAAACGGCACCGTGAAGATCGACGTCGCCTTCGACGTCCCCCTGCCGCAGGGCGCGCGCCCCGACTTGAGCGTGGACGGGCGCATCGAAATCGAGCGGCTCGACAACGTTCTCTATGTGGGGCGCCCGCCGATGGCGACGCCCGCCGGCAGCGTGACGGCCTTCAAGGTCGTCGGCGAAGAGGCGGTGCGGGTGCCCGTGCAGCTCGGTCGCTCGTCGGTGAAGACCGTCGAGGTCGTGAGCGGCCTTCGCGACGGCGATCAAGTGATTTTATCGGACATGTCGGCGTGGGCTTCGGTGGATCGGATTCGGCTCAAGTAACGACGGGCACGGGCACGGGCACGGGCACGGGGAATGGAGGTAACGTGGAAACGATGATTCGTATGGAAGGCATCACGAGGATCTTCACGACCGACGAGGTCGAGACGCACGCGCTTTCCGAGGTGCATCTGGAAATCGAGCGCGGGGAGTTCGTCTCCATCGAAGGGCCCTCGGGATCGGGCAAAACGACGTTGCTCTCGGTGCTGGGGCTGCTCGATGCGCCCGATTCGGGCACGTACCTGCTCGGCGGCGAGCGGGTCGACGGGCTTTCGCCCCTCGAGGCTGCGCGCGTGCGCAATCGCCAGATTGGGTTCGTCTTCCAGAGCTTCAATTTGATTGGCGATCTGTCGGTCTACGAGAACGTCGAGCTGCCGCTCACGTACCGGGACATGCCGCCGGCCGAGCGAAAGAAGCGGGTCGAGGCCGCACTCGAGCGCGTGGGCATGGGGCACCGCGCGAAGCACATGCCGGGGCAGCTTTCGGGCGGCCAGCAGCAAAGGGTCGCGGTGGCGCGTGCGGTGGCGGGAGAGCCCTTGATCCTTTTGGCCGACGAGCCGACGGGAAACTTGGACTCGCGCAATGGAGATCTGGTGATGGGGTTGCTGCGCGATCTGCACGCGGCGGGCACCACCATTTGCATGGTCACCCACAACCCCGAATACGCGCAGCAGGCGACGCGAACGGTGCATCTCTTCGACGGACGCATCGTGCGCGAGAATCGGGCGCCGCTCGCCCAAGCCGTCAATCAATAGTACGAGGATACCCCGTGGCATCATCTCCCCGCATTCTCATTGCCGACGATCAGTCGGACATCGTCGAAGCGTTGCGCCTTTTGCTCAAGCGCGAGTTCACCGTTCACACGGCGGCATCGCCGGCGGCGGTGCTCGAGGTGGCCGCGGGCGAGGAGCTCGACCTGGTGCTGATGGATCTGAACTACGCGCGAGACACCACGTCGGGCAAGGAAGGCTTCGAGCTGCTGGACAAGCTGCGCGAGCTCGATGCCACCTTGCCCGTGGTGGTGATGACCGCGTGGGGGAGCATCGAAGGTGCGGTGGAGGCCGTCCGGCGCGGGGCGCGCGACTACGTGCAGAAGCCGTGGGAGTCGGCGCGGCTTCTGGCGACGTTGCGCACGCAGGTCGAATTGGGCGGTGCCCTGCGCCGCTCGCGGAGGCTCGAGCAGGAGGCCTCGCGGCAGAGGGCGCAGCAGCTGCCCAAGATGATCGCCAACGCCCCGGCGATGAAACCGGTGCTGGCCCTGATCGAGCGCGTCGCGCCCTCGGATGCCAACGTGCTCATTTTGGGCGAGCACGGCACGGGCAAAGAGGTCATCGCCCGCCGCATGCACGAGGGCTCGCTGCGCGCATCGAAGCCGTTCGTCGCCGTCGACGCGGGCGGCCTCTCGCCGAGCCTCTTCGAGAGCGAGCTATTCGGCCACGTGCGCGGCGCCTTCACCGACGCCAAAACGGACCGCGTCGGCTGCTTCGAGCTGGCCGACGGCGGCACCTTGTTCCTGGACGAAATTGGCAATTTGCCCATCGCGCAGCAGGTGAAGCTTCTGCGCGTGATTCAAACTGGGGAATTTCACCCCGTGGGCTCGTCGCGCACGCGGCGCGCCAACGTGCGCGTGCTCGCCGCCACCAACGTGGACATCGGGCGCGAGGTGGCCGAGGGGCGCTTCCGCGAGGACCTGCTGTATCGCTTGAACACGGTGGAGGTGCACCTCCCGCCGCTGCGCGAACGGCGCGAGGACATCGGCGGGTTGGCGGCGCACTTTCTCGAGCGCGTCTCCGCGCGCTATGGAAAGGCGGCGCGCAGCATCTCGCCGGGCGCGATGCGGGCACTCACCGAGCATACGTGGCCGGGCAACGTCCGCGAGCTCGAGCATGTGATGGAGCGCTCGGTGCTCATGGCCATCGGCGACGCGATTGCCGCGGAAGATCTCGGCCTGCGCAAGCCAGCCCACGCGCCGGCCGCCGCCTCGAGCACCGCCTCGCCATCAGGGGACGACGAAGGCCTCACGTTGGATCAAATCGAGTACCACGCCATTCAGCGCGCACTCGCCCGCGCGGGGGGAAACGTGAACGATGCCGCGGTCGCGCTTGGACTTAGCCGCAGCGCTCTTTATCGTCGGCTCCAGGCCCATGGGATCAAAGCCGGATAAAGTCGCCTACGAGACGCGCCTGCATCTGTACGCGCTGCTCGGCGGCGCGCCGGCGGTGGCCACTTCGTTGGTGCTCCTTGCCTTCGGTGACCATGCGCCGAAGACGGTGTGGACCTTCGGCGTGCTCTCCGTCGGTGCGTGGCTCGGCCTGGCCGCGTACGTGCGCGCCGACATCGTGCGCTCGCTTCGCAACGTGGCCAATCTCGTGGCCGCGCTGCGCGAAGGGGATTACTCGCTGCGCGGTCGCTCCGCGCGCTCCGACGATGCGCTGGGCGAGGCCCTCGGCGAGGTGAACGCGCTCAGTGCGGTCCTTCGCGAGCAACGGCTCGCGTCGATGGAGGCCACGGCCCTTCTCGAGAAGGTCATCGAATCGGTGGACGTGGCGCTCTTCGCCTTCGACCATGAACGCAACTTGCGCCTGGTGAACCGCGCGGGTGAACGCCTCCTCGGCCCGCGTCCGGGCGGCTTTCTGGGCGCCACCGCGCAGGAGCTCGGCTTCGACGCGCTGCTCGAAGGTGCCGCACCGCGCACCTTTGCCATGGCCTTCGCCGGCGGCAAAGGCCCCTGGGAGCTGCGCCGCGCCACCTTTCGCCAGCGCGGTCTTCAGCACGAGCTCGTGGTGCTCGCCGACCTGCACCGCGCGCTGCGCGAAGAGGAACGTGCGGCCTGGCAGCGCCTCGTGCGGGTCATCGGCCACGAGATCAACAATTCGCTCGCGCCGATTCAGTCCATCGCGGGGCACATGCACGGCATCCTCGACGAGGCGGACCGGCCCCACGACTGGGAAGACGATCTGCGCAGCGGCCTCTCGGTGATCGCACGCCGTGCCGAGGCACTGGGGCGCTTTTTGCGCGCCTACGCGCAGCTCGCCCGCCTGCCACCGCCCAAGCTCACCGACGTCGAAGTGGCCTCCTGGATCGAGCGCATCGCCGCACTGGAGACGCGCGTCCCCCTGCGCGTCGTCCCTGGCCCGAAGGTCACCATGGCGGCCGACCCCGATCAACTCGACCAGCTGCTCATCAACCTGGTGCGCAACGCCGCCGAGGCCACCCTGGAGACGAAGGGCACCGGCATCGAGCTCACCTGGATCCACACCGCGGGTGCCGTGGAGGTCCTCGTGGTCGATGACGGCCCGGGTATCTCCAACACCGAGAACCTCTTCGTGCCCTTCTTCACCACGAAGCCGAGCGGCTCGGGCATCGGCCTCGTGCTCGCCCGCCAAATCGCCGAAGGCCACGGCGGCACGCTCGGGCTCGAACCGCGCGAGGGCCACCGCGGCTGCGTGGCCCGCCTGCGAATTCCGGTGGCCCAATGACCTGATGCCCGCGGTTACGAGAGAATTGGCGCACACGTCGCGGCCGACGTCGTCATCCTGTGCACCGCGTTCACAACCTGTGCACGCCGTGCACACCTGTGGTTGCGTTTGGGTCGAATAGTCGTAAGCTGCTCTACATGGCTTCCAGGGGAGTCTCATCGGAACAAACGATCCCCGAGAAGCTCCGCCGGATGGTTCCCATCGCTGTTCCGCGGGAGCAAAGGCACCTATTTGGCCATCTCCACGAGATACTTCACGAGACGGCATTGGCCCATGTAGCCCATGCGATGGAAAAAGCGAGAGCGCGTCCTCATCCGAGGGGGTGCGTTCTGCTTGGTCCGAATGGCGAGAAGATCGAACTTCCGGAGGCCGCTTTCTACGTGCTCGAGCGAGTGGCAGAGGTCCTTGCTCGTGGCGACGCGATTACGCTCGTGCCAACCCACAAGGAACTGACGACTCAACAAGCTGCCAACTTTCTCAACGTCTCGCGTCAGTACCTCGTCCGACTGCTGAACGCCAACGAGATACCCTACACGAAGACGGGCAAGCATCGCCGCCTTCGGTTCGAAGACGTTGCAGCTTTCAAGAAGAAGAAAGAGCGGGAGCGCCGCGCGAAACTCAAGGAGCTCGCCTCCTTGACAGAAGAGTTCGGGGGCTACCCCGAGTTGGAATAGCATCCCGCTTGGATGTTTCCCTCAGCACCCTTTCGCGTTGTCCTCGACGCCAACGTGCTGTTTCCAAGTACCCTCCGCGACACGCTGTTGCGTGCCGCCGAGGCTGGCGTGTACCAGCTCTATTGGTCTGCGACGATCCTCGAGGAGATGCGCCGAAACCTCGTCAGTACCGGAAGGGTCGCCGAGGAGAAGGCGCAAAGGCTGGTCACCGTAATGTGTGAGGCGTTCCCGGAAGCCATGGTGGTCGGACATGAGCCGCTGATCGACCGGATGCCGAACGATCCTAAAGATATCGTGCTCGCCGAGCTTTAGGGGAAGCTTTCTCATTTTCGTGCGGTCAACTATGAAATTCTTACGCCTTGGAGGCGACACGCTCCGATTCAGCTCCCGGTGTGGTGCGCGAACGAAATGACGTTGCCGGCGGGATCGCGGACGATGATTTCGTCGGCGCCGTAGAATGTGCGGCGCTCGGGGACGACGAGGGGCACGCCCTTCAAGGCTTTGCGAATCGGCTTCAAGTCGTCGACCGTGATGTACAGCGCGGAGCGGTACGTGTCGGCGGCGATGGGCTCGACGTCCTTGGCGACGCTTGCGAAACTTTGGAGCATCAATTCGGCATTTCCCTTTTTGAGAATGACGAATCCCAGCCCCTTTCCCTCGGGCACCTCGGTCACCTTTTCGAATCCCAATCGGGTGACCCAGAACTCCAGGCAGGGTTCGATTTCCTTCACGAACAGGTTGGCGGTGATGTTCATACCGGTGAGTGTGCGTCCGCCCCCGGTTCCTGTATTGGAAAAATGGAATCGCGCACGTCCGACGCGTATTCGCGTGGGGTGAGCCCGGTGAGCGCCTTGAATTCGTGAATCATGTGCGCCTGGTCGTAGTAGCCGAGATCGTAGGCGAGTTCCGCCGTGCTCTTGGGGCGGCCGGGGGCAAGCAGGCGCTCGGTGAGGCGGGTCATGCGCACGACGCGCTCGAATTCCTTGGGGCCGATGCCCACGTGGATCTTGAACTTCTGCGCGAGGTGCTGCCGGCTGACGCCCAGGCTGCGTGCGAGCTCGCCGATGCGCGGTGGCTCGTCCTGCACCCGACGTAATGCGCCAACCGCGGCGCCGATGAGCGGATCGAGCGGACGCGCGGCCCTTCCGGCAAGGCGAAGAAGAAGGGCGCGTTCCAGCTCGCCGACACACGCCGCCAGGGAGGTCGCCGTGCGCAGGCGTTCGCGAAGGGGATCGGTATCGCGCCAGATATCGCTCAGCGCGATGTTCCTGTCCGTGAGCTCGTGCGCCGGCGTGGCGAGGAATGCGATGGCCGCGCCCGGCCGAAAGCGAACCGCGACCACGCGCTCGCCCGACGCCGATTCGTCGACGAGGAGTGCCCGCGTCATGGTGCCCACCACGAGGCCCTCGCGGACTTCGCCGTGCCGGCCATCCAGGTAAAAGAGAATATCCATGCACCCGTCCGGCAGGACGCGATGACGCACGAGCGTGCGACTCACATCGATGCGCTTCGTCCAGAAGCACTCGACGTAGGGCGCGAGCGGCGGGCCAGGGGCGTATTCACGGTACACGGCCCGGTTACTGTACGGGAATGTGAGGGGCGCGACGCGGCAACCGGCCGTTGCCTCCATCGAAACCGAGCGCGCATGCACGGCAGGGGTGAAGGCTGGGGTATCATGGGGCGTCGCGGATGCCGAACGATGCGCCCACTTCCCGTCGCGAGACGCTTCCCTCGGGAGAGGTGACCGGGACGCTACGACCGGGCGAGACCTTTGCGGAACGTTACCGGTTGGAAGACCGCGTGGGCTCCGGCGGCATGGGGGAACTCTTTCGAGCGTTCGACACGCGGCTCCAGCGTCGGGTGGCCTTGAAGGTATTGCGCCGTGACCGCAACGAGGGGAGCGATTCCGGCCAGAGTGCACCGACCACCGGGAAGACGGTGTCCGAAGCCTCGGCGCGCATCCTGCGAGAGGCCCGGGCGGCGGCGGCGCTCAACCATCCCAACGTGGTCGCAATCCACGATGTCGGCGAACGCGATGGCGTGCCGTTCATCGCGATGGAGTACGTCAAGGGCAAGTCACTGCGCGCGTTCGTGGGCTCGCCGACGCCATCGTTCGAGACGCGGCTCGAGTGGGTGATCGACGTGGCGCGTGCCCTCGGGGCCGCGCACGACCGGGGCCTCGTGCACCGCGACATCAAGCCCGACAATGTGATGATCCGCGACGACGGCGTGGTGAAGGTGCTCGACTTCGGCATCGCGCGCTACCACAAGGCGATCCCCGACAGCGCCGCGGAGCTTCGCACCTATCCGACCATGAACGAGTCGGGCGAGCGCGGCACGAACGACGTGCCCGGGCCGCGTGTGCTGGGAACACCCGGCTACATGGCGCCGGAACAGATCCGCGGCGAGGCATGCGACGGGCGAGCGGACCAGTTCTCCTGGGGCGTGATGGCCTACGAGCTGTTCACGGGGAAGCTGCCTTGGTCGACGGACCGTGGGACGTTTTACGTTCTGACCTCGGTGCTCGCCGACGAGGTAAGGCCGCTGGCCAATGTGCCGTTCCAGATCTCCCAAACGATTTTGCGCGCGCTCGAGAAGAAGCCGCAAGACCGCTTCGACTCGATGGCCGAGCTCATTGCGGCGTGCGGCGTTCGCACACCGTCGCGGGTGGATGCGCCCGGTGCCACCGATGTGACGGCGCTCTTGCAGGCGAACACCGGCGAGGCGCAGATGGTGGACCCGCATCTGGTGCAACAGGTGCAGCGCGACGTGCCATCGACGGCGCCCAAGGTCAAGACGGTGCCCTCGGTGGTGCCGTTTTCGCGGGCGCTGGCGGTGGGGGCCGTGTTGGGCGTGGCCGCGGCGAGCATCTTCATGGTGCGCTCGTTCTCGCAGCGCGAGGGCGCGCCTGCACCTACGGCTGCATCGAGCGTGGCGGCGCACCCGCCGAGCGCGCCCACGGCGACCTTGGTGACCGAGCTCGAGGCGTCGCCTACGTGCTCGCGCGCGGCCGTGGGGCGTTACCACGAGGGCCTGACGGCCATGCGCGAGGCCACGTGGGAGCTGGCCATGCGCTCCTTCGAGAAGGCGGTCGAAGAGGATCCCAAGTGCCCGGAGGCGCAGTTGCAGCTGCTGCTCACGGGCTACTTTCGCTACAGCATCACGCGCGAACGCGAGCAGTTTCGCCATGCGAATGCCCTGCGCGACGAGATGAACGAGCGCAATCGCGTGTTCCTCGATGCGCTGGCCCCTCTCGTGTCGTGGGAGCCGGCGGATCGCGAAGAGGCGGCGCGGCGGGCCGATGCGGCGACGGCGCGCTTTCCGAGCGATGCGCAGATGCTGACGGTGATGGCGATGGTGAAGTCGTTCGCCGCGCACGAGGTGTCGACCATCGAGCAAGCGCGCGAGCTCGGGCGTCGTGCGACGGAGCTCGATCCGAAAGACGCCGATGCGTGGCAGACGCAGGCCGTCGCGCTGGTGCGCCTGGGCAAGCTCGACGAGGGCATGGCCGCCTTGGACAAATGCCTGGAGGTGGCCCCCGGCTCGGGCGACTGCCTGGAGGATCGCATTCGCATTCTGCGGCTGCGCGGGCAATGTGCGGCCGCGAGTGCAGCGGCGCGGCGCTGGATTGCCAATGTGCCGACCAGCTCGGGCGCCTACCGCCACCTGGCCAATGCGCTCGCCTCGGAGGGCGCGCCGGTGGAATCCGTGGAGGCGGCGCTCGAGCAATACCGCAACAACGTGTCCGAGGAGGCGCGTAAGACCTCGTACATGTATCACCGGCTTCGTTTGGCCGCGCTCGCGGGGGACTTCGTCAACGCGGAAAAGATGGAAGAGCGGCTCTCCGCCGAGTGGAAGGACTCGGCCAATGTGTACGATCACGTTCGCACCGCGACCCTGCGCATGGACTTGATGGCCGAGGAAGGAAAGCCGGCCCGCGCCGCGGCCATCGCCGAGCAATTCTTCCGCCGAAGGGATGCGTGGACGGAGGGCTTCTGGAGCACCACGATGTACGAGCCCTACCTTCTCGCAACCTTGCTGCAACAGGGGACCATCCCCGAAGAGCGCTGGCGCACGCTCACGGAAAAGTGGGAAAAAGATGCCGCCCCCACCGTGAGCAAGACGTGGGGCCTTCGTTGGGGCCCGGTGAGCATGACGCGCAAGCAAGCCGCCGAGATCTGGAAGACCCGCCCCACCGGCGAGCTGGCGGCAGGCTCGCTGGAGCAGCCCATGTCCCTGCGCGCCATTTCGGACAGCTTCGAAGGCCGCGTGGCCATGATGGCGGGCGAGTACAAGCAAGCCATTGCGCTGCTCGAACCCGCGACCAAGAGTTGCGACAGCCTCGAAGAGCCCTTCACCACCACGCGGGCCCATCTCTGGCTCGGGCAAGCCAAAGAAGAAGCCGGCGACACCCCCGGGGCATGCGCCGCCTACGGCGAAGTGCTCCGCCGCTGGGCTGACGCCAAGCCCCGATCCATCACCGCCGAAGTAGCCAAACGCCGTCGCCTCGCCCTGGGTTGCAAGTAGTCACGAGCGATCCATCGAGGCGCGCGGCACGAGCATGGTGGGCTCGTCCTTGAATCCACCATCCTTGGGAGGCGGAGGGCCCGGATTCACCGTGGCCGTTTCCGAGGCGAAGTAGACGGCGACGAGCGTCAACACCGCGAGGCCCATCATGTAGACGGCGACGCTCCACCAGGAACCGCCGGCGCTGCGCAGAAGGCTCGCGGCGATCATCGGGGAGAGGCCGCCGGCGAGGACGGAGGCCAGCTGGTAGCCCAACGAGGCGCCGCTGTAACGAACGCGCGCGCCGAAGAGCTCGGAGAAAAAGCTGGCCTGGGGACCGTACATGGCGGCATGCCCGACGGAGACGCCGACGATGATGGCGCACCAGAGAAGTTCGGGCCGTGCGGTGTCGACGAGCCAGAAGAATGGGCAGACGAAGAGAAGCGAGAAGGCGGCGCCGAACATGTACACCGGCCTTCGTCCAAAGCGGTCCGAGAGGTATCCGAAGAAGGGAATGGCCGCGAGATCGATCGCTGCGGCGAGCAGCACACCGGTGAGCACCGTTTGGCGCGCGACCTTGAGTTGCTCGGTGGCATAGGCCAGTACGAACGTCGTGTAGATGTAGAAGAAGGCGTTTTCGGCGAGCCGCGCGCCCATGGCCAGGGCCACGCTCTTCTTGTATTTGCGCAGCACCTCCAAAATGGGGAGCTTCGCCTCCTGCTTCTCCTCTTTCACTTGCGCGAAGGCGGGGCTTTCCACCACGTGGAACCGAATGAACGCGCCCACCCCGACCAGGACCACCGTGGCAAGGAAGGGAATGCGCCAGCCCCACGCGAGGAACTCGCTTTCGGACATGCGCGAGACGAGGGCAAAGGTGCCCGTCGAGAGGAGCAGGCCGGCTGGAACGCCGGTTTGCGGCCAGCTGCCGTAGAAGCCGCGACGGTTCGGCGGGGCGTGTTCGACGGCCATGAGAACGGCGCCGCCCCACTCGCCACCGAGGCCGAATCCCTGCAAGAGCCGCAACGTCACCAGCGCAATGGGCGCAAGAACGCCGACGCTGTCGTACGTGGGCAAAAGGCCGATGGCGAAGGTGGCCAGGCCCATGATGAGCAACGTCAAACTGAGCATCGCTTTGCGGCCGATGCGATCGCCGTAGTGGCCAAAGACGACGCCGCCGACCGGGCGGGCCACGAAGCCGACGGCAAACGTCGCAAACGAGAGCAACGTGCCCATGAGCGGATCGAATTTGGGGAAGAATAGCTTGTTGAAGACCAGCGCCGCGGCCGTGCCGTAGAGAAAGAAGTCGTACCATTCGATGGCCGTGCCCACGAAGCTGGCGACGGCGACTTTCACGATGGCGCGCTTATCGGAAACGGAATTTGTCATGGCTTCCCTCGACGAATTACGGGCAAGTCCCAATCACGTAATGGTCGGCCCCGACCTGGCGCAGTGAGGTGACGATTCCGACCGAGTATAGTCCCATATTTTGATTCGAGCCGTTCGCGAGTGCGTAGCCCCACCACAGGTGCGCGCGGCCTCGGGTCACGTGTTCGTAGTTGTTCGCGACGAAACATGTCGCTCCACTATCGCGCGCTGCGTCAGCCGCACCGCCATCTCCTGCATCTCCCGCATCTGCAGCGCCGGCGAGGGCGTCGATCATGCGGCGAACCATGGCCATTTGTGGGGCCGCACGCGTTGCGTAATTGGGACTGTCGTATCCCCACCAGTCCCAGCAGCCATTGGGGTTCGTGCCGCTCGTGGGGATCGTTTGCGGATACACGACCACGATGCGGTTGGTGTCGGCCCACTCGTTGTAACCGGCATGCTTGTAGAACCGATCGCCGACCGACCCGGATGCATACTGTTTGCACCCGTGAAAGGCGACGTGCACCCGGCATCGTGCGCCGGCCTCGCACGCGGCGGGAATGTAGGCGTACCCCGTGTCGGCGACGCTGTGCGCCGCCGGATTGGCCAAGTAGGTCGCCTGCTCGAGGCTGACGAAGCGACCGCTCAGGAGCGACGCCGGCGGCTCCAAGGAACCATAGATCTGCGCGAGCGCGAGGCCGGCGCCGTCGTAGTTGCACCGGCCGATCCACGGCTCGCCGGTGACGCTGCAGTCGCCGCCGTAGGCGACCGTGGGCATCAAATGCGCGGTCCCCGGCCGGCGCTTTTCGTAGCGCAAGGCCGCAGGGTTCCATGCGCGGTAATAGCTCTCCAGCGCATCCATCACCGGCGGAACCACCGTGGTGTCGCCGGCGCCTCCGAAGAGGAACACGCGTTGGCGGGCCAGGTTCGCGGGGTCGTCGATGGTCCCCGCCGCGGCGAAGCGCTTCGTCGCATCGACAGCCCGCGCGGGATCGGGCGGCGCCGGCGAGCCCGTCATGCACGTGGTGAGCGCCGTGTTCAACGAGCCTTCGGCACAGTAAAAAGGCCCGCCGGCGAAAATGCCTGCACCGCGCAGGATGGACGAATAGGCGACATGGAACTGCACCGCCATGTACGCGCCCGACGAGAGGCCCGACACGGACGTGTCCATCACGTCGATGTTCAAGGCCGGAAGCCCGGCCGTTCGAAGCGCTTCTTGCTCGCGTACCTCCTCGTCGTTGGAGGCGAAGCACGCCGCCAAGGCGAGGGCCCATGCACCGAATGCCAGTCCGCGCATGGCTATTTCGATATGCGCGGACCGGTGCGGGGTCGAGGACCCTTTACGTCAAACGACAGGACTCAACGCGACAGCTTCACGCCTTCAGCACGGCGCGCACGAGATCCGCGAGCGGCTTGTCGTTGTCGCCCGTGGTCGGGATCTTCGCCACGATGTCGCGTTCGTCGATCACGATGTTCCCGCCTTCGGTCACGGCCGTCAGAATCGTCGTGCGAACGTCGTCCGACTTGAGGAACGCGGTCGTTTCGGCCGGCGTGTCCGTGGTGATGTAGACGACGTCGTCGAAGGCTTTGTCGCCTACCTGGATTTCCTTTTTGAACAGTTTGGCGACTCGGCTGGCCAGACCTTCGTGCGTGAAGCTCGCCTTGATGCGGGGCGGCGTGACCAGGGAGAAACTCGTGGTGACGAACTCCTTCTCGACTTCTTCGCCGTCGCCGAACTCCAGGGTCTCTTTCGCTTGCGACTGCTCGTACGGAATTTCCAGGCTATCCAATTCGGCGCTCATAAGTCCTCCAGAGAAAAACGGTGGTGCGGGTCGCATGATACGGGGCTAATGCCGCTCGGAAACGATTTTTCCATCGCGCAGCTCGATTTGGCGGTGGGTGCGCGCGGCAAACCCCATCTCGTGGGTCACCATCACGATGGCCATGCGCTCGCGCTCGGCGAGATGGCGGAAGATATCCATGACGATTTCGCCATTCTTCGAATCGAGGTTGCCGGTGGGCTCGTCCGCAAGGAGCACGCTCGGCCGCCCCGCGATGGCGCGCGCAATCGAGACACGCTGCTGCTGCCCGCCGGAAAGTTGATGCGGCCGCCGCCCCGCGAGATCGGCCAGCCCGAGCGCACCCAGCACGTCCATGGCGCGCGCCTCCAGGGCTTCGCGCGGGCTGCCTCCTCGACGCCAGAGTGGAACGACGATGTTTTCCAGCACCGAGAGCTCGGGCAGCAGGAAATGAAACTGGAACACGAAGCCGAGGCGCTCTCCGCGCAGCCGGGCGCGCTCGTCGTCGTCGAGCGCGCTCACCTCGAGGTCCCCCAGCAAGATGCGTCCCTCGGTGGGGCGATCGAGCGCGCCCAGCAGATAGAGCAAGGTGGACTTGCCCGATCCACTCGGCCCCGTCAGTGCGAGGAATTCGCCTTCGTGCACCGATACATCGACGTGGTCGAGCACGCGGTGGCGGACGCCGTTGCCCAGATCGCGTACGAGGCCGTCGGCACGGAGAATGGGGACAGGCATCAGGTCACCATGCCGCGAAGCACGTCGACGGGCTCGATGCGCGAGCCGCGCACGGCCGGGATGGCGCTGGCCAAGAGGCCAATCACGAGCGCGAACAGCGCGCCGTAGAGGTACATCCTCGGATCGTCGTCGACGAGCATGGTGTCCGCCGTGCCGTACGCGGTGTTGGTCTTCAACGTGATGTGCGACACCGCGGTGAGGAGCTCGTGCCCGAAGAAGCTCCCGATGGCGGCGCCAATGAGCGCGACGATGGCGCCCTGCAAAAGGAACAACCCGAGGATGTCGCCGCGGCGAAACCCGGTGGCGCGCAGGAGCGCCACGTCGCGTGTCTTTTGCAGCACCATCATGATTTGAACCGCAAGGATGCCGAATCCGCCGACGACGAGGATGGAGGCGATGATGAACGCGGTGACGATGTCCTGGACGGCGAAGACACCGAGAAAGCTCGCGTTGGCCTTCTGCCAGCTCTCCACCTCGATGCCGAAGAGGCGCTGCATGCGCTCGGCGTAGATATTCGCGGTCTCCGCATCGTCGATGCGCACCTCGATGCGGCTCACGATGTCCGGCCGGGAGAGCACCGTTTGGCCCATTTTGAGCGGCACCATGACGCGTGAATCGTCGATGCTCTGCACGGCGAAGGAGAAGGTGCCCATGACTTTGCCCAGTGCGCGCACGCTGCGGGGGCCGACGAGGACCACGGTGTCGCCGACCTTCACGCCGAGCTTTTGCGCGGCGCCGGTGCCGAGCAGCACGCCGTCGCGCGATTGGGCGAACTCGGTCCATGTGCCGTCCACGATGTAGTCGCGGATGGCCGTGACGTCGTCCTGGGCCAAGGGCTCGATGCCGCGCAGCTCGCAGGGAAGCTCCTGCCCGGCGTACGTGAGCAGCGCGGAGCCGCTCACCGACGGCGCCGCGGCGCGCACGCCCTCGAGGCTGCGCGCGGCGTGCAGGATCTCCGTGGGGCGCTTGATGCGGCTTTGGCGATCGTCTTTGGCCTCGTGGGCCACGTGCGCAGCGACGAAGTCGCCGAGGTGGCGCGCCAAAAGGGGAGGCTCGGTCGTGAGCTCTTTGTCGGTGATGGCCACCTGCGGGGTGACGCGGGTGATCGTTTGCAGAAACTTGTTCCGGTAGCCGAGCTGGATGCCCCGCATGGCAATCAACGTGGTGACGCCCAAGGTGACCGCGAGGATGGCGATGAGGCTCAGCACGCGCCGCTCCCAGAGCTGGCGCAGCGCGAGAAAGGCGACGACGCGCATCAGGGTGCCTTCTCGGTGACGCGCACGCGGGCGCCGTCGCGCGTGAGCTTGTCGGCGCCGCCGACGACGGTGCGATCGCCCTCGGCGAGGCCCGAAAGGATCTCGGCGCGGAGCAAGTCGTGAATGCCCACCGTGACCTTGCGCCGCACGGCGCGGCCGTCTTCGATGACCCACACCTGGCCATCCTGGATGGCGTCGGCCGGGGCGAGCAGCGCGTTGGGCTTTTCGATGACGATGATGTTCACCTCGGCGGTCATGCCGCTGCGAAGGCCGTCGACCTTTTCGTCGAGCTGCACCTTCGCCAGGTAGCTCTTTTTCTCGCGATCGGCGTCGGGCATGACTTTGACGACGTGGCCCGCGAAGGTGCGGCCCGGGAATGCGTGAAGGCTTGCCGCGACGCGCGAGGGGACGCCGGTGCTGCCGTCGTGCACCCGGCCGATGTCCGCCTCGTCGATGCTGACCTCGAGCAAGAGCTGCGCGGGATCGCCCACCTTGAAGAGCGGCTGATTCACCGCGACGACCTCGCCCGCCTCGACGTAGCGCGCGAGCACCACGCCGTCCTGCGGTGCGCGCACGTCGGCATCGGACACTTTGCTGGCGAGGGAACGCACCGCGGCTTGGGCGCGGCCTGCGTTGGCCTCGAGGTCGATGCGCTGGGCGCGCTCCTCGGCGCGTACGGCCTCGAGCTGCGCGGTGAGCTCCACGACGTCGTCGTGCGTGCGGTCCCAGTCCGCCTTGCCGATGGCGCCCGTGTGGACGAGCCGATCGGCGCGATCCATTTCGCGCTGGGCGGCGTGCAGTTGGCTCTCGAGCGCAGCGCGCTTGGCCCGCACCGTGGCAAGCTGCGGGGCGTGCCGCGCCACCGCGGCTTGTGCCTCCACCTGGCCGCGGCGCAGTTCGAACGCCGCCGCGGGATCGTCGACCCGCGCGAGGAGCTGCGCATGGCGAACCGCATCGCCCTCGGTGACGGGCAGCTCGGCGATGGGGCCGGCCGTCTTCGCTTTGACGGTGACGCGGCGCTCGGCCTCGACGGTGCCGGTGGCGTACACCGCATCGACGGCGCGCCCGCGCACCACGGGGGTGACCACCACGTCGATGCGGCGCGTGAGGCTCGCGCCGGCGGCGCCGCCCCCGACGAGGAGCACCACGGCGGCGATGATTCCACGTGTCTTCCACTTTTTCGTCATGTTCGTCCTCGTTTGCCCCTGCGCTCCTGTAGGAACCGCTCGAGCAACACCGGGAGCTCCCGCTCCAAAAACGCATACAAATCCGCCATTTCGCGCAATCGCTCGAGGCGCTCGGGCGGGGCGCCATGCAGCGCGAGAAGCCCGCGCTCGCCCACTTGGCGAAACATGGTGAGCAGCCGCACCTTGCCCAGCACCGTGGTGCGGAAGGCATCGGGCTTCATCTGAAAAAGGTCCTGCCGTTTGCCCGGCTGCACGTGCCGCTCGATCAAACCGGTTTGAATGAGCAGCCGTGTCATGGTGCTGACGGAGGCGCGGCTGGCTTGGATGGCGCGTGCAATGTCCTCAGCGCCCTGCTGCGGCGGATCGGAAATGAGCAGATGCGCGAAAATGCGCCCCGTCATCCGCGGCAGGCCGCTGTATTCGAAGAGCAATCCCATCTCCTCGATGAACTGGCGCAGGGCAATGGCCTTCTCCTCCTCCGTCGGGCCTTTGGCTGCGCGCTCACCCTTCTTTCGCATGGCCCTTGCGATTTATTCATTTAGTCGTTTCAGTCAATACTGAAATGACTAAAAAGTTAAACGAAACCCCTTGTTTTCCCGATCGCGCCGCCGTCGTTGCGACGTCGATCTTCTCTGCTATTTGAGACGAATGGGTGTGGCAAGGTGGCCGTGAGTACGAGGCGACCCCGGCAGCGCTTCATGCGCTCGAAACACGCCCAAGTGCTGCGCGAGCAGAGTCGGCGTATTCGGCATTTGGAGTGGCAACTGAGAAATGCCGAAGCACAGCACACGCTGGCCAAGTCCGAGGCGGAGGTGATGCAGCACGTCTCGCGACGGTTTCAGGAAACGGGCATCATCGGCGTCGTTTATTGGCGAAGCGATGGCACGATTACGTATTGCAACGACGCGCTGCTCGGAATGCTCGGGTATTCACGCAAGGAATTCGAACGCGACGGCCTCGATTGGAAAACGCTGACGCTGTCCGAATTCGCGCATGTGGACGATCAGGCCTTCGTCCAAATGAACGAACTGGGCTATTGCCGCCCGTACGAAAAGGCCTATCGCGCCAAGGACGGGCACACCGTTCCAATCCAGATCGGTTCGGCGTACTGGGAGGGGACGACCGACGGCGGCGTCTCTTGGATTCTCGATTGTAGCGAACGCAAGCGGGCCGAGGCCGAGCGCGATCGATTGCTCGCCGCGGAACAAATCGCACGGCGCGAGGCCGAGGAGGCCAATGCGGCGAAGGACGAGTTTCTCGCGGTGGTGTCGCACGAATTGCGAACGCCGCTGACCGCCATTTTGGGTTGGGCAAAACTCTTGAAGGCGGGGCCGGTCACGCCGGCGATTCAGGAGCGCGCGCTCGAGACCATCGAGCGCAATGCGCAGCTCCAGGCGAGGCTCATCGACGACATTCTCGATGTATCGCGCATCATCGCGGGCAAGCTCGCGCTCGATCGGCGGGTGGTATCCATCGGAGAAATCGTGGAGGCGGCGGCCGATTCGCTGCGTCCGTCGTTCCGCGACAAGAACGTGCACCTTGCGGTGGACATCGATGCGGGGCTGCCGCCTGTGTTGGCGGACGCGAATCGGTTGCAGCAGGTGGTGTGGAACGTCATGCAGAATGCCTTGAAGTTCACGCCGGTGGGCGGGCACGTCGGGGTGCATGCGTTTCGGCGCTCCGCTGGGGAGGTGGCCGTCGAGATCGTCGACACCGGGCAGGGCATCAAGGCGGAGTTTCTGCCGCGAATTTTCGAGCGATTCCGTCAGGCGGACAGCTCGGCGACGCGCGTGCATCGGGGCCTGGGGCTCGGGCTGGCCATCGTGCACCAGTTGGTGACGTTGCACGGCGGCAACGTGTGGGCGGCGAGCGACGGGCCAGGGCGGGGTGCCAAGTTGACGATCGAGCTGCCGGCGAGTGCGTTGCCCGTAGCGCGCCCGGAGGTGAAGGCGCGGCGCGTGCGCGCGCGTCGCTTGGACGGGGTGCACGTGCTGGTGGTGGACGACGAGCCGGACATCCGCGAGCTGGTGTCGGAGATTCTCTCGGAGCACGGGGCGCGCACCACGGTGGTGGCCTCGGTGGACGAGGCGATGGATGTGGCCTGCCGCGACCGACCCGACGTGGTGGTGAGCGACATTGCGATGCCGAAGGCCGATGGTTTCGATTTGATTCGGCGGCTGAAGACCCTGGACGGGCAGCACGGGCACCCGATGAGGGTGTGCGCGCTGTCGGCGCTGGCCACCCCGCAGGATCGCGCGCGCATTCGCACGGCCGGGTTCGATGCGCACCTATCGAAGCCGGTGTGGCCGGACAAACTGGTCGAAACGGTGTTTCGCCTTTCCTGCGAGGGCGCAGACGCCGAGCCCATGCCGCTCTCCGAGCCTGCGTAGCGGAAACGGCTCGAGAGAATTCACATGAAGGCGGGAAGGACGTACGTCACAGAGGGCGCGGAGCGCTTTTTTGGGGTTTTCAGTTGGCCTACTGAGCTGATTGAAAACCCTCAGAAAACCTTCCCGCCTTCCCGCCTTCATGTGAATTCTCTCTAGCGATCAGTGTGGGGTGCGGAGGATGTCGAGGAGGGCGCGGGCTTCGTTGCGGCGGTAGGTGCCGTAGGTGCCGTTTGCAAAGGGGATGAGGGCGGCGGCGGCTTCGTCGCGGCGGTTCATTTTGACGAGGACGAGGGCGCGGTTGAAACGGGCTTCGGGTGCGAAGCGGCCGTTGGGGGCGGCTTGGAGGTAGGCGTCCCACGAGGCGAGGGTGGATGCGGGATCGGCCTTGCCGAAGTGCAATTGGTGGGCGCGCAGGTAAAGGTCGTCGGCGGGATCGAGGGGGGCTGAGGGTGGTTCGACGGCGCCTCGGGCGTCCATGCCCGCCCTGCCCGAGACGTGGCCCTCCACGGTCTCCTTCTCCTGCGCCGGAGCGGGGGCCGGAATGCTCTTCACCGACTCGTCGGCGGAAGGCTTCACGGGCTCCTTGCCCGCAAGCTTCGCGAGCTCCTTCTCGATGGGGGAAGGCGTCGACGGCGTCTGGGCTGCGACGGACTTTGCGACCCTTGGCGCGTGCACCACAGGTGGCGCGGCGGCGGCGGGCGCAGGGGGCGCTGGTTCGACGGCGGGTGGCGGAGGGACTTCATCCACGGGAGGCGGTGGTGCTGGCGCGGCGGGCGGGGCTGCAGCCTTCGCCTTGGGGGCTGCGGGAGATGGCGGCGGCGTGACCGGTAGCTCGCGCGTGGTCGAGGGGAAAATAGCCGTTTCCACGGCGCGAAAGACGGGGGTCAGCTTCCCCGTGGCGGCGGCAAACGCCGTCGACGTCGCAAGGGTGGCGGCGATGGGCAGCAAGAAGGTGCGCATGCGGCGCACGCGCCGGTTCTTCTGGGCGACACTCGATTGAATGCGCCGCAAGGTCAGCATCGGATCGACGGGTGGATCCGCGGGCTCCTCGCGCAGGGCGCTCGTTGCGAGCTCGAGCAAATCGTCGTCGTTCATGTGTGCCCCCCTGCCGTCAGGAGCTCGCGCAGCTTCCGCTTCGCGTAGAAAACGCGCGTTCGAATCGTGGCCTCGGGTGTGCCGAGAATGCTCGCGACCTCGGCGGCGGCCCGCCCCTCCACCTCGCTCAAGACGAAGGTGGCGCGATGCTCGTGGCTCAATTGATCGAGCGCCCGTTGCAGCGCCCCCGCCAGCTGCCGCCGCGACGTATCCCGCTCGGGATCGCCCGAGTCCTTCGCAGGGATGACCGCCAGCTTGGCCATGGCCGCGCGCCGCCGGATGGCCGAGCGCACGTGGTGCCGCGAAATGTTGATCGCGATCGAAAAGAGAAACCCTTCGAGCGAGCCCTCCCCGCGAAACCGCGCGATGGAGCCCGGCAGGGCGACGAAGACGTCGTGCACCAGATCTTCCGCCGCCGCGGAATCGCCCAGAAAGCGTTGGGCGAAGATGCGCAGCTTCGTGTGGTAGCGACGGTACACATCGGCGAGGGCCGAGGCCTCGCCTCGCTTCAGGCGGGCAATGTCCAGCGCCTCGGGCTCCTGCTCCGCGGGCAGTGACAATTCGACTTCCGTGGGGGTGAAGGAGCCAACACGCATCATGGCATCGTCGTCGTTTGGGGACCTCGAGGATGCAGTGCCCGCAACCGCGACGATGTTCATGGGCCGGCGCCGAATTTCGGAAACGCGCGGATATATGGCGGAAAGTGCTTCAGTACGCAACTTGAAGCCCCCCGCTGAACACCGGGGCGAAGTGTACGTCCTTCGCACCTTTCCGCTCTACCTGAACGCTGAGGCCGCCGCCGGCGAAGAGGCTCATGTGCCCGCCGAGGTCGGCACCGAGGAGAAGCCGCGCCTGGTGATCGTCGTAGCCTTCGGCGTTGCCCGACCCGTTCTTGAACATCCACGCCGTGCCGAGGTCGACATCCGCGTAGAACGGATTGAACGCGGGGATGTGCACGCCGATGTTGAAGCCGGGGCCGAGGAAGTCGGTGTCTCGCTCGCGCGCATAGACGCCGCGCACCACCGTGTACGTGTACTTCGTGATGTACTTGATGCCGAAGTTGCCAAACCCGTGGTTGCTGGCCCAGGCGACGGCGCCAAAGCGCGACGTCTTCGAATAATTGAACACGCCCCACTGGATGCCATCGATATCGTCGGCGATGTTCACCACGCCGATCTGCGTGCCTTTGACCTTGCCGCCGATGTTCACCACGCCGAGCTGCATGCCGTGCACGTCGCCGGCCGCGGTGACGGGCGCGATCTGCAGGCCCTCGACGCCGCCCTGGGCAACCCCCACGATGCCGGCGAGCTGCAGCCCGTTCACGTGGTCCTTCGTCCAGGCGGCGATGCCTCCGATCTGCAGGCCGTGGAGTGCACCTTGGTTCAGGGAGCCGAGTCCGCCCATCTGCAGGCCGTCGACTCCGGTGGCGGAGGTGCCCAAGCCTCCGATCTGGATGCCATGCACGGGCCCCTCGACCATGCCGCCGAGGCCACTGACCTGCAGGCCATCGAGCTCGCCGATGTGCCCGTAGAGGGCATCCAGCGCGAAGTGCGTGAGCACGTTCGGCTTGCCCATGTTGGAGGCCACTGGGTAGAAGAGCGACACCACGGCGGGATGCCACGGCCGGTTTTCGGGCGGCGGCGAAGTAGGCGCGGGAGCAGGCTTTTTTCCCGCCGCCTCCTCTTGCGCGAGCAGCACCGCGGTTTGATCCGTCACCAAGTTTTCCGCGAGAATCGCGGCCGCATCAAGCACGCTGGCTTTGGTCGCCGCTTGAACGAGGCGCGTCGTTTCTTGTCCCTTTTCATCGCGGTACGTGACGGTCACGACCGTGTCGTTCACGTGCACCAAGAGGCGGCGCGCGTTCGGCGGTGCCGCACCATCGCTGATGGGCGTCGTTCCCAATCGTGCGCGAACGGCTTCGCGCACGCGATCGGCGGGTTCACTGCCCTGCACCTGCAACACGATGGGATCCTCGGCGGCGAGGAGCGGCCTCGCGTAGCCGAGGAGCACGAAGACGAAAGCAAGCAGGGCACGAACGACTTTCATGCCCCTGGAGTGCCCGGTCGTCCGAGTTCGTTCACGAAATGCGCACCAGCACCTGCCCGGTGGTCACCTGGTCGCCCGTGCGCGCGGTGATTTCCTGCACCGTGCCCGCGATGGGGGCGGGGAACTCGAGCTCGAGTTTCATCGCCTCGAGGACCACGAGCAGCTGCCCCTTCTCGACCTTGGCCCCCGCCTCCACGGCGACCCGCACGACCTTGCCGTCCATGTTGGCGCGCACCAGTCCATCGGCGCCGGGGACCGCCTTTTCCGCCGGATGGTACGTGCGGTCGACGTACGCCTCGGTCGCGCCCTCCGCATCGATCCAGAGCGTGTCGCCCCGCCGGACGTACCGCGCCACATGGCGCACGCCGCCCAATGTGTAACGCAGCGAGGTGCCATCGCAGGAGAGCTCGCGGAGTTCGCACCCGTCTTGCGAGCCGTGTTGGACGCGGTACCCACCGGGCTCGAGGGGCGTCAGCGTGAGCGCGGCATCTTGCCCGCGGCGCGCGACGGTCATCGCGGTGGGCATGACCAGGTTGCTGTGCCAGCCGAGGAGCGAGGACTCCAAGGCGCCGCCTGCGGCAAGGCTTCGCGCATCATCGGCTACGAAGGCTGCCGCGGCCACCGCGATGTGGTGCGGCGGCGGCGATGCGGTGACGAGCGCCTCGTTCTTCTGGAGAAAATCCGTGGCCACGTCGTCCGCGCCAAAGGCGTTGGAGCCCACGATGCGCGAGAGAAACTCGCGGTTGCTCTGCACGCCGAACAGCGCCGTGTCGGCAAGGGCCTGCACCAAGCGCGCGCGTGCACTCTCCCGATCCGACCCGTGCGCAATGATCTTCGCCTGCATCGAGTCGTAGTACGGACCGATGACCGTGCCCGTCTCCAGGTAGGTGTCCACGCGAAGGCCCTCACCCCGAGGCGGCTGCCATAGAAGCACCGGGCCCGTTTGCGGCAGGTATTCCTGGCCGGGATCTTCCGTGCAAAGCCGCACCTCGATGGCGTGGCCTCGCCGCCGCCTCAGGATCTCCTCTTGGGAAAGGGGCAGGCGCTCGCCCTGGGCGACCAGGAGCTGCCAGGCCACGAGGTCGACGTCGTAGACCAACTCGGTGACCGGATGCTCGACCTGCAGCCGCGTGTTCATCTCGAGGAAATAGAAATGGCCCTCGCGGTCGAGCAAGAACTCCACGGTGCCGGCGCCCACGTATTTCACCGCCTTCGCGGCACGCACGGCGGCATCGCCCATGGCGGCGCGCAGGGCCTCGTTCACCGCGGGGCTTGGCGCCTCCTCGACGACCTTCTGATTGCGCCGTTGCACCGAGCAATCGCGCTCACCGAAGTGCACCACGTTGCCGTGCCGATCGCCGAAGACCTGGATCTCCACGTGCCGCGCGCCCACGATGGCCTTCTCCAGGAGAAGCTCGCCGCTGCCGAAGGCGTTTTGCGCCTCCGAGCGCGCGGATCGCAACGCGTCGGGGAGCGCACCCGCATCGTGCACCAAGCGCATGCCGCGGCCGCCACCGCCGGCGGCGGCTTTCACCATGATGGGAAAGCCGATGGAACGCGCGGCCTCGAGCAGGGCCTGGTCGTCGCCGCCACCTTGGTAGCCGGGGACGCAGGGGACGCCTGCCTCGATCATGCGCAACTTGGCCGCGCTCTTGTTGCCCATGGCCTCGATGGAGCTCGCGTCGGGGCCGATGAACACGAGGCCCGCATCGGTCACGGCGCGGGCGAATTCCGCGCGCTCCGAGAGAAAACCGTACCCGGGGTGCACCGCCTCGGCGCCCGAGTCTTTGGCGGCCGCGAGGAGCCGTTCGATCGACAAATACGACTCCGTTGCAGGTGCAGGCCCGATGCGAACGGCCCGATGCGCCTCGCGCACGTGAAGTGCATTTTTGTCGGCGTCGCTGTACACGGCGACCGTCTCATGGCCGGCGGCACGTGCGCCGCGCAGAACGCGCACGGCGATTTCACCGCGGTTGGCGACCAGAACCCGTCGAAAGCGTTTCGTCATGGGAGAACCTCTCACAGCCGAGCCACGCCGAAGCTCGTGGGGTGGACCTTGCGGGCCCTCGCCTCCTCGCAAATCGAGAGCACGAAGGCGAGCACTTTGCGCGTGTCGCGTGGATCGATGATCCCGTCGTCGAAGAGGCGCGCGCTGGTGGCGAACGCGTGCGACTCCCGATCGAATTGGTCGATGATGGTCTTCTCGATGGCCGAGAGCATGCCCTCGTCCGAGTCGTCGAAGGTCTTGCCTGCGGCCTTCCACTTCTCGCGCGTGACGATGCTCATGACCTTGGCCGCCTGCTCGCCGCCCATCACCGCGGTGCGCGCGTTGGGCCAGGAGAAGATGAAGTCCGGCCCGAAGCCGCGCCCGCACATACCATAGTTGCCCGCGCCGAAGCTGCCGCCCACCACGATGGTGATCTGCGGCACCGTCGCATTGGCCACGGCCTGAATCATCTTGGAGCCGTGCTTGACCATGCCCCCGCGCTCGGCCGCCGTCCCCACCATGTACCCGGTGGTGTTCATGAAGTACACGAGCGGTATGTTGCTCTGGCAACATAGCTGAATGAACTGCCCCGCCTTGGTGGCGCCGTGCACGGTGATGGGCCCGTTGTTGCCGAGGATGCCCACGCGCACGCCGCAGATGGAGGCGTGTCCGCAGATGGTCTGCGCATCGTATTCCGACTTGAACTCGAGGAACTCGCTCCCATCGACGATGCGCGCGATGATTTCGCGGCAGTCGATGGGCTTCTTGTAGTCGACCGGAACGACGCCGCACAATTCATCGGGATCGTACCGCGGCGGGACGTACTCCGCGATTTTCGGCGCGACGGATCCGTATCCGATGTTGGCCATCACCTCGCGGGCGATGCGGAGCGCGTCGGCGTCGTCCTCGGCCAGAAATTCGCTGGTGCCGGCCACGCGGCAGTGCATCTCGGCACCGCCCAAGTCTTCGTCGGTGGCGACTTCACCGGTGGCGGCGAGCAAGAGGGGCGGGCCCGCGAGAAAGACTTTGGCGCGGCCGCGCACCATGATGACGTAATCCGAGAGCCCGGGCATGTACGCGCCGCCGGCCGTCGACGAGCCGTGCACCACCGTGATCTGCGGGATGCCCGCGGCCGACGCCCTGGCTTGGTTCGCGAAGGTGCGCCCGCCCGGAATGAAGATATCGGCCTGATAGAGGAGATTGGCCCCGCCCGACTCCACGAGCGAAATGGCCGGCAGCTTCTGCTCGAGCGCAATTTCTTGTGCCCGCAGGCCTTTTTGCACGCCCATGGGCGCGATGGTTCCGCCTTTGATGGCCGAGTTGCTCGCCGTCACCATCGTGCGCACGCCCGAGACGTAGCCGATGCCGACGATCATGTTGCCGCCGGCGAGCGCGCCGTCTTTGTCGTCGTTCATCTTGTAGCCGCACAAGGTCGAAAGCTCGAGCCAGGGGCTTCCGCGGTCGAGCACGCGCATGACGCGCTGGCGCGGCAGAAGCTGGCCGCGCTTTTCGTAGCGGGCGCGTTTGCTCTCTTCCTCCGTGCGGCCTTTGGCCTCGATGGCGCGAAGCTCCGCCACGAGGGCCAGCATGTCCTCGCGGTTCTTGGCGAAGGCCGCGCTGCGCGTGTCGATGGTCGATGAGATCGCCGTCATGGTTTGCTCTTTTTCTTGGTCTCGGGTTTCAACGCGAGCGCCCGCGTCCACAACGTGGTCAGCGTGGAGACGGCTTCTTCCGGGTCGAAGTCGACGGTTCCGAAGCCGAAGGTCGTGTAACAAAACTCGTGCACCATGCCCGCGAGCATGTGCGCGGCAAGGCGCGGGGAGACGTCCTTCGGCGAGAGCCCTTCGCGCTGAAGGCGCCGGATGGATCGCTCGACGCGCGCAATGAAGGCCGCACGCGCCTCCTCGTAGAGCCCACGCAACGTGGCATCGGACAGCGTTTGATGCTGCACCAAGGTCAGGATGCGCGCGTTCTTCTCGTAGGCGCGCACGTAGGCACGGTTGCCGGCCTCGATGCGCGCCCGCGGATCGGGCCCGACCTCGGCGGGCAAGGGCGGGATGAGCTCGACGTAAAGGGTGGCGGCCACCTCGCGGAGCAGCTCTTCCTTCGATTCGAAGTACGTGTAGAACGACCCCACCGCCACGCCGGCTTCCTTGGCGATGTCCACGATGCGCGTTTCGAGGACGCCGTGCTTTTCGAACACCTTCCGCGCCGCCGTGACGAGCTTGGCCCGGGTGCGCTCGGCGCGTCGCGTGAGGGGTTTCGGGGCCTCGGTGGACATTGATTTCTGGAAACGTAACTGAATTTGAATTCAAATTCAAATGCGCTACCTTCGACCGCATGAGCAGGCAATCACCGGTTCGGGTTGCGAATGCATCGGGCTTTCTTGGCGACCGCGCGCGAGCCCTTCGCGAGATGGTCGAGGGGGGACACGTCGATGTCGTCACCGGCGACTACCTCGCCGAGGTGACGATGCTCATCTTGGGCAAGCAGCAGGCAAAGGATCCGTCGGCCGGCTACGCCGCCGCGTTTCTCGCGCATCTAGAGCCGGCGTTGGCGACGGTGCTGACCAAGGGCATCAAGGTGGTGGTGAACGCGGGCGGGTTGAATCCTGCCGGTCTCGCAAAGGCCGTGCAGGCATTGGCGGAGCGATTGGGTTTGGCGCCGCGCGTGGCCACGGTGCAGGGCGATGATCTGCGCGGCCGGTTGCCGGCGCTGTTCGAGGCGGGCGAGCTTCTGGCGAACTTGGAGACGGGGGAGCCTTTGCCGCGCGAGGCGGGGTTCGTGCGCACGGCCAATGCGTACCTCGGGGCGTGGGGCATCGTGCGCGCGCTCGAGGCGGGGGCGGACATCGTCATTTGCCCGCGCGTGACCGATGCGTCGCTCGTGGTGGGCGCGGCCGCGTTTTGGCACGGCTGGTCGCGCGATGCGTGGGATTGCCTCGCGGGGGCGGTGGCTGCGGGCCACGTCATCGAGTGCGGGACGCAGGCGACGGGGGGCAATTATTCGTCGTTCCAGGAGATCCTGGGGTTGGAGCACCCGGGATTTCCCTTGGCCGAGATTCACGCGGATGGCAGCAGCGTGATCACGAAGCACGCGGGGACGGGCGGCCAGGTGAGCATCGGCACGGTGACCGCGCAGCTCGTGTACGAGGTGGAGTCGACGCGGTACCTGAACCCTGACGTGGTGACGCACCTCGATACGATTGCGCTCTCGGAGGAGGGGCCCGATCGGGTGGCGCTCCGCGGTACGCGGGGATCGCCGCCTCCGGAGACGACCAAGGTGGCCATTACGACCCGCGGTCCTTTCCGCAACGAGATGACCTTGGTGGCCGTGGGTCTCGATGTCGACGCGAAGCTCGCGCTGTTCGAGCGTGCGGCCCGTGCCGCGTTGGCGAGGACGAAGGCGCAGGTGGAGTTTCAGCGGATTGGCACGGCCAACGTCGACGCCGCATCACAGGACGAGGCGTCCGCGTTTCTCCGGGTGGTGGCGACATCGGAGAATGAGGCGGCCGTGGGGCGCATTTTTTCGAGTGCGCTGGTGGAGCTCGGCCTCGCGAGCTACCCGGGCCTCTTCATGCTGGGTGCCCCCGGGCCGGCCGTCGAAGTCGGCGGCTACTGGCCCGCGAAAATTTCGCAATCGCTCCTGGAGCACAGCGTCACACTGCCAGATGGGACGACGGAGCCGATTGGCGCTCTCGAACCCGTGCCCGTGCCCGTGCCCGTGCCCGTGCCCGTGCCCGATTCCGGGTACGAATACGGAGCTCCCGACACCCAACGCCTCCCCCTCGGCACCCTCGTCGACGCCCGATCCGGCGACAAAGGCAGCGATGCCAACGTCGGACTCTGGGTTCGCAGCGACGAAGCCTTCGCCTGGCTCCGAAGCGCCCTCACCGTGGACCGCTTTCGCGAGCTCCTGCCCGAGGCGCGCGATCTCCGCGTCGAGCGCTACGAGCTCGCGAACCTGCGCGCCCTCAATTTCGTCGTCCGCGGACTTTTGCGCGGCGGGGCCGTAGCCACCACCCGGTTCGATCGCCAGGCCAAGGCCCTGGGCGAATACCTGCGCTCCCGCATCGTCGACATCCCGCGTACACTTCTCCTTCGATGAGGGGAACCGCCACCAACCTGGCCTCGATGGCGCGCGGCGTCCTGCAATGGGCGCGCGAGCGCGGTATCGCCGAGAGCGATCTCCTCGGCCGCACTCCCCTGGATCGCAGCGCCCTCGATCAGAGCCACTCGCGCATTCCGCGCGAGACCCACGTGCACCTCTGGCGCAGCCTGGAAGACCAATTCGGCGATCCCGACTTTGGGCTTCATCATGCGGAAACGCTGCTGCGCCCCTCGTCGCTCGGCGTCGTCGGCCTCCTCTCGATGACCAGCGCCACCGTCGCGGAAAGCATCCACCGCGCGACGACCTACAGCCGCATCCTCAAGCCCGACATCCGATCGCGCATGGTCACGACGGATCGCCACGTCGTTGTCGAGCTGGAGAGCCAGTCGGGCTCGCCCCGCTCCGTGGCCGACTGCTCGCTGCTCGCGTACCTGCTCTTTCTCCGCCGCTGGACCGGTGAAAACTTCGCGGCGCGCGAGGTTCACTTCCAGCACGCGCGCCCTGCGCAGATTCGCGAATACGAGCGGTGGTTCCGCTGTCCAGTTCACTTCGGACAGCGGTGCAATTCCATCGCCTTCGATCGCGAGGTCGCCGAGCTTCCGCTCACCACGTCGCAACCCGACGTCGCGATCTACCTCGAGGAACAAGCGTCGCAGCTTCTCGCCCACGTCCCGCCCGAATCGCGCCAGCGGACGGTCGACGACGTTCGCACCGCCGTTCGCACCGGCGTGGACGAGGGCCAATCGCACTTGAGCATCGTCGCGCGCCGTCTCGGCCTGGGCCCGCGCCACCTGCAGCGCCTTCTCGCCAAAGAGAACCTCGACTACCGCGCCCTCCTCGACGACGCCCGTCGCGACGCTTCCATCCCGTTGGTAGCCGATACCGACATCCCCTTCGAAGAAATCGCCGCCCGCGTCGGCTTCACCGAGGCGCGCGCCTTCCGCCGCGCGTTCCGGCGTTGGATCGGCATCAGCCCTTCCGAATTGCGTGCGGCCCGCGGCCCACGTTCCCAAAGTTCGATCCCGCGTTGAACGGACGACGGCCTGCGGGGAACTACTTGGCGACCCAAAAAAGGAGGTCGCATGAATTTTACCAAGCTTGCCTACTTGGCATTTGCGGGCTGGGCATTCGCGGGTTGTGCGGACGATAATGCGCCGAATAGCGAGGATCGATCGAATGCGCTGACTGTCCAGGACAGCCAAATAAGAAGGCCGTTGCAACGCGGTCTCGATCGGCTTCATGCCGGCGGAGTGGTCGGCGTGGTCGCTCGAGCGAGCGACGGCAGGCAGCAAGTCGATGCGCGAAGCGGTACTGCCCGACGCGATGGTGCGGAGCCCGTGCCGTTCGAGAGCCATTTCCGCATGGGCAGCAACACCAAGACGTTCGTCGCAGTGGTCGTCTTGAAACTCGTCGACGAGGGCAAAATTCGGCTCGACGACACCGTCGATCGGTGGCTGCCCGGGCTGGTATCCGGACATGGAAACGATGGCAAAACGATCACGATTCGTCATCTCCTGCAGCACACCAGCGGTCTTCGCAATTACACGCAGGACATGCTCGATCCATTCACGGAAAAGGATTACTACGCGGAGCGATTCCGACACCTCGAGCCCGAGGAGCTGGTCGCAAAGGCGATCGCGCACGAGCCGAACTTCGCACCCGGAACGAGCTGGAGTTATTCGAATACGAATTACACGCTCGCGGGCATGATCATCGAGAAGGTCACCGGTCATCCTTGGGCCTCGGAGATCCGTACGCGCATCCTGGAGCCGCTCCAGATGTGGCACACGTTCGAGCCGGGAGATTGGCCGGCTCTCCCAGCACCGCACGCGCAGGGCTACAACGCGTTTTCCGAGGGAAAACCGCTGGTCGACGTCACGTTGTTCAATATGAGCTGGGGCGGTGCTGCAGGAAGCCTGATCACCACGACCGAGGACCTGACTCGATTCTGGCGCGCTTTGCAGGAGGGCGAGCTTCTATCCCCCGCGCGCATGGCCGAGATGCACGAGACCGTTCCGGCGACCGAGCTGCAGGCCGTGTTTCCCGGCCTGCGCGACGGACTCGGCGTCTTTTGGTCTCCCACGAGGTGTGGAGGCTTCTGGCATCACCCCGGCGACACACCTGGGTTCTCCACGCGCAATGCGGTCAATGACGAAGGCACCCGCGCGCTGGTGCTCTCGGAGAACACCACCGGCGACGTCCCCGCGTCTCAGCGGATCAAAGAGGAGTTGCAGCTGCTCGAAGACGTCATGTGCGCTGGTCAATGAGCATGGCCAAATCAGCCTAGGCATCAGCCCCTCGGAACTGCGCAGCCGCCGCCCTCGTTGACCTCGTGGACGATGGCGTCGTGGATGTCGTCGATGCGGGCAAGCAAGCCGCTCCCGGAATTGATGCCCACGATGGTGTGCGTTCCGCTTCGCATGACCGCCCCGCCCGAGTCGCCGGGCTCGGTGACGTGAACGGGCTCGAACGCCGTTCCTAGGGTGCAAGCGCTCGTATCTCGTGATGCAGCGTCCCCATTGGGCACCGTGCGGATCGTGCGGTAGTCGTGCACCGGAGCATTCTCCACGGCCACCTCTTCGGAGAGGTACACGTTGTCCGTCATGGAGCCCGCTCTCTTGCGGCCTAGGATGTGCACGGGCGATCCATTCGCGAGCGAGTCGGAAGCCAGCTTGGGATATACGTCCAGCGGGATGGCATCCTGGAGGAACAACAGGGCGACGTCGATGAATTTCGGGTCAGCGGCCGTGCTCAGGTCTTGCTGATTCGACCAGTGCTCGGAATCCCATCGTATCGATTTCTGTACATGGGTTTCGGGGTGGTCCTTGACGAAAGGTGCGGTCACCCGGATGGAAGGCGAACCAAGGGTGCAATGCGCAGCCGTGAGCACGACACGGGGCGCGATGAGCGTTCCCGTGCACCCGTCGCGGTTGGTCCTCCCGCCGCTGCGTGTCTCCATGTCGACGATGACCGCCTCGGGGTAATCCGAAGCGAGCGGCGGTCCGGCGTCGCCCGCACCGGGCCATTTTCGAATGGCTTGTTCCGCTTCCGCGGAGGTGCCGTCCGTCTCTTCGGCATCGCCACTGCACGCCGCGCACACGAGCGTCACCGTAAGCAGAAGCGCGGTAAATACGTGCTCTCGAATCATGAGGGCCTCCTTCGTTGGCTCACCCTGTAGACGCTCCGCGCGGAGAGCTTGCGCGTTTAAACCCAGGTCAAGAAGCACCGTTGGCGCCGACGAGTCAGCCCAGGCTGCCTTGTCCGGCCATCGAGCGGCGCGATTTGTTGTGGACACATCTGTCAAAAAATTGTACGTTGAGACCATGGCCCGACCCAAGGAGTTCGACCGCAACACGGCGCTCGAAGCAGCAAAGGCGACCTTCTGGCGCAAGGGCTACAATGCCACCACCACGGAGGATCTGCGCCAGGCCATGGGGATCGGGCGTCAGAGCTTCTACGACTCGTTCGTGGGAAAGCGCGAGACGTTCCTCGAGGTGTTGCGGCGCTACAACGACGACGGCGTGGCCCAATGCGTCGCAAGGGCAAAGAGTGCGCGCTCGCCGCTCGCCGGGCTCGAACGCATCCTGTTCGGCTTGGTCGACGAGCAACCGCAGCGCCGCGCGCTCGGCTGCATGGGCGTTTCCGCGATCTGCGAGTTGGGGACGGACGATCCCGACGTCGCCGCCATTGGGGCGCAGAGCGGCAAGCGCCTCGAGGAGCTGCTCGTGGGGTTGGTGCGCGAGGCGAAGTCCCTGGGGCAAGTGCGCGCGTCGGTCGACGAGCGCGCGGGCGCCCTGCAGATCAATGCCACGATGCTCGGGATGAAGGTGCTCGCGAAGAGCGGCGCCTCCGCCGCAACGCTGCGCGAGGTGGCCATTGCCACGCTCGACGGATTGGCCGCGCACCCCATCGAGCGCCCCCGGCGCGGAAGAACGAGCTGACCCGATCGGGAGGGGCAGTCTTTTTTTTGGTCTATTTTGGACAAAACTGTCAACAATGGAGACTCGCATGGCGAAGAAGTTGGAAGGCAAGATCGCGCTCGTCACTGGCGGCACGACGGGCATCGGGTTGGCAACGGCGAAGCTCTTTCACGAGGAGGGCGCCCGCGTGATCGTCACCGGGCGCAATCCGAAGACGCTCGACGAGGCGCGCGTGCAGCTTGGAGGCACGGCCGACGTGGTGTCTTCGGACGCTGGTGATCCCGTGGCCATCGAAGCACTCTTTGCGGATATCGCGCGGCGCTACGAGCGGCTCGACGTGCTCTTCGTGAACGCCGGGATCGTGCGCATCGGCACCATCGAAGAGTCGTCGCTCGCCACCTTCGAGGAGGTCATGCGCGTGAACGTCGTTGGGCCTTGGCTCTCGTTGAAGTACGCAACCCCGCTCTTTCGCGCGGGCGGTGCGGTGGTGCTCAACGCCTCGATCAATGCGCGGTTGGGCATGGTTGGCAGCAGCGCTTACGCCGCATCGAAGGCCGCCCTGCGTTCACTCGGGCGCGTCGCGGCGGCGGAGCTCGCGCCGCGCGGCATTCGTGTGAACGTGCTCAGTCCCGGCCCCACGGATTCGGGCATCACGGAAAAGGTGCTGGACCCCGCGGCTGCCGCCGCCGCCCTCGCACATCTGACCGAGCGCATCGTGATGAAGCGCCTCGGCACCGTGGACGAGGTCGCACGTGCAGCGCTTTTCCTCGCATCGGACGACTCGTCCTTCATGACGGGCGAAGAAATCGTGGTCGACGGCGGCATGACCCGCGTCTGATCTCCGCGCCGGCGCCACCGCACCCGAGCAACGCAGCAATTCCACAATCGCTGCGCCGCTCGAGGATGGTCCGTGACGTACTACGCCCTCAGCGCGATGCCTGCTTCGCGCCGACGAATTTCGATGTTTGGAACACCTGCAGGCTCTCCCAAACCACCGGCATCGCCTTCTGCAAAAGCCCCTGGAGCTCCGGTGTGAGATCGCCCGTGCGCATCGGCACGCGCTTCACCGTTTCGGTGTCGTACGTCCCGGCGACGCGGCCGTATTTGTAATTCGAATCCAAGGTGCCATCGGCGGTGAGCTTCACCTCCGGCAAGGTCACGTTGGGCTTCGAGAGGAAGAATGCATTCTGCTCCAGCGCCGGCGGCTTGCTCGTGTCGCGGAATCGATTCTTCTCTTTGAGGAAGCCATACAGCTGCTTCGCGGTCAGCTTGGCCGGATCGACCAATTCGACATTGGCGCTCACCAACTTTGCATAGGGCTGCGCGCCGCTTGCGTCCTTGTAATTGCGAAGTCGCTCGAGCGACGCGGCAATCTGCTCGCGCTGGAAGGGAAAGTGCGTGCAGCCCAGAACCACCGTGCTGATCGGCGTCGATGCACCGTTCTTGCGGTACGACTCCACCATCGTGGCCACTTCGTACTTCACGTAGTTCTCCACCGAATTGAGCTTCCACGAATCCGGCGCCTGCGGATCACCGATGAGGCCCTTCGGGTCGAACGCGTACTGCTGCTGCAGCGAAGGATCGATGCTCGCGTTCTGGTTGCTCACGGCCGGACCTTGGTACGGCGTGGCGGAGGACGCGCTCGACGTCGCGCCGGTGGAGCGCACGAACGCCGGATCGCCCTCGATGGCGCCGGCGAGGCCCACGCTGCCTTGCTGCACCACCTTCGGCGGCTCCAACCCGGCGGCGCGCGAATACTTCTCGATGGTCTTCGGGTACGCCTCGCTCTTGCAGGTGCCCACGGTGGCCATGACCGCCACGGAGCCTTGCTTCCCCTGCTTCATGGCCGAAACGGCGCCCTCCGCGCCCGCCTCGACCACGCCGACCAGGATCATCGGGATCTTCCACGCCTCGAACGCCGCGCGGATGTCGTTGATGCCGTACGCCGTGGCCGTGTTGCACGCGACCACCACCGCCTTGACCAGCGGCTTGTCGGCCATCGGCGCGGTGGCCTGCGGCGTTGCCCAATAGCGATTACCAAGCAGGAACGCGGCATCTTCGATCACCAGCTCGCGCAGGAAATTCTCTTTCCCCACGGAGGGGTATTTCCCATACGGCATATTGGCTTGATCGCCATAATAGATGAACCGCTCGTCCTGGAAGTCCGGAATGCCATCGGCGCCGGGCTGGTGCGTCTTGTTGTTGAACTCATCGACCTTCAAAATGGCATTCAGCACCGTCAGGCCACCGATGCCCGAATCGAACACGCCAATGGGCAGGCGCGAATAATCGACGGACTCGTACGCCTTGCGGTCGACTGGATAGAGCTTCGATTGCCCGGCAGCGATGTGCTGGATGATGGCCGTCGGCGCATTCTTGTCGGCCTTCGCGGCTTCTTGCGCGGGGGCCGCCGGCGGGGGTTGCGCGGGCGTGGCGGGCGGCGTGGCCGCCGTCTCGTTCGACGCGCAATGCGTTAGTGCCGCCAATGCGGCGAATGAAACGAGGCAAAGCGACGTATGTTTGCGCATGGCGGGATGCTACCTCCATTCAAACGAAGGAAATCGGCTCGAATCGAATTAAAAGGCACTAATTGAGAGAGGGGTGGCGGCAGGCGCCAAACGGATCGGGTTGGTCTTTTGCGACCGCGTGGTAAATGACGCAGGACGTATATTCGAGCGTCGGAAGTTGCTTTTGATCGTAGCTCTCCTGCGACGGTGCTCCATTGAGCAGAAGCGCCACCGCATAAACGTGTCCGCCGGGCACTTCCACGATTCCAATCTCGTTCGCATTGGAATTCTCCGGCGATTCCACCGGTGGCAGCCACCCCGCCTTATGATGCATCGTGGCACGAGCCGCCTCGGGCAGCTGCGTTCCCAGCCAGCCTCCATAGCCCTGGCGCGGTGACAGCTTCATCCACTCGAGCAGCTTTTGCGTGTTCGCCTCGTTCAGTGCACGCTTTTCCCAGAGGGCGGTGAGAAATCCCACGGCGGCGTCGGCGGTGATGAAGTTATGGCCTTTGCGTGGCCCCTGCGGACAATTCTCGGCAACGCGCTTGTGGTCGTAATTCCAATGGCAAAAGCCGATATCGTTCACACCCAGGGTCTGCCACGTAAAGGTGTTGATCCGATCGGGCGAGGCCAGCAAATCGATGACGCTTCCGGAGGCGGAATTGTCCGAATCTACGAAAATCGCGCGAACGTACGGCTGCACCTTTTCCAACCCGACGTCGGCCAATGCGGCGGCCACCCATAGCGCTTTGACGGTGCTCGCCGATGCGTAATATGCACCACCGCGGTAACTGGCCGTCTCGCCGCTGGTCAAATCGCGAACGGCGAGGCCACAATCGGTTCCCGGCGAATATTGCCCGCACTCGGGCCCCAAGCGATCGAGCACCGCTTGGAGCGGGATCGCATTGGCTTTCTCTTTCTTCTGTTGCGAACAGGCGGGGGCGCACACGAGCCCGCACGACAATGCGAGCGTCAGGCCATGCTGCAACGCCGTCCGCATACGCGCCACGCTAGCTCATCGCAGTATCCCTCGCAGCAGAGAGATACTGGGATATTTCATTTCCCATGTAGCTAGTCGCGCCATGGTTCGAAGATGAAGGAGGGGAACCGCCAGGACGCCAAGGACGCCAATTGTTTTGATGTGCTGAAGGTCCGAGGAACGCTCAACCCCAACCCTTGGCGTTCTTGGCGCCTTGGCGGTTCGCCTCTTCGGGACGCTGGCGCTCGCTAGATCCAAAAGATGCATGGCGAACATCCGCAACTTGCGCCACGAAGCCCGCGCCCTTATCAACCGGGGAACTGGGCTTCACGCAGGCGGGATGGTAGCCGTGAGCGCGTAGAATGCGCGCTACACTGTAAAAATGGCCTCGAACCGAGCGAGTTCCCTCGAGCCCGTGGAGTTTGCTAGGCTCAGCCACATTTGCAAACTCTGGCGACCATTGTCGCCGTAGGTCTTCGGAGGAAGTCTCATGTCCGACAATCGGGGTCTGTCAGGTTCGGCGTGGCGAAAAGCCAGATTCACCGCTCTGTGCTTGATGGCGTCGGCCGCCACTCTCGGCAGCAGTGCGTGCAGCAAATCCAACAAGCCTGACTGTTCGAGTCCGGAAGTCTTCTGTGTGGGGGTGGTGACGGACGTCGGCAAGGTCGACGACAAGTCGTTCAACCAGTCCTCGTGGGAAGGCGTGCTCAAAGCCAAGAAGGATCTGGGGGCCGTCACGCAGTACATCGAGACGACCGATCCGAAGGATTACTCGAAGAACATCGCCACCTTTGCCGAGGAGAAGTACGACGTGGTCGTCACCGTCGGCTTCGCGTTGGGCGAGACCACCCGGGCCGCCGCCGCGCAGTTCCCCGACACGAAATTCATCGGTGTCGACCAGTTCCAGCCGCCGGGCTCGGAAAAGAAGAACCTCGCCGGCCTGGTCTTCCCCGAGGACCACGCGGGCTATTTGGTGGGCGCGCTCGCCGCGCTCACGAGCAAGACCGGGAAGATCGGCGCCGTGCTGGCGACGGATGCCGTGCCCCCCGTGTGGCGTTACGGCGAGGGCTTCAAGGTCGGCGCGAAGGCCGCGAAACCGAGCATCGACTTGACCGTCGTCTACCACAACGACGTGGGCATCGATAAAACCTTCTCCGACCCCGAGTGGGGCAAGACCACCGCCCTGTCCATGATCGACAAGGGCGTCGACGTCGTGTTCGGCGGCGGCGGCAAGACCGGCAACGGCGCGCTCATCGGCGCGGCCTCCAAGGGTGTTTACGGCATCGGCGTCGACACCGATCAGTACTTCACGGTGCCCGAGGCGCAGAAGTACCTGCTCTCGAGCGCGATGAAGCTTCTCGACGAGGGCGTCTTCGACCTGCTCAAGCAGGCAAAAGAAGGCAAATTCCCCAGCGGAAACAGCGTGGGCAAAGCCGGCAATGCGCCGTACCACGATCTGGCTGCGCAGGTTCCCGATGACGTGAAGTCCAAGCTCGAGGGGATGAAGAAAGATCTCCAATCGGGCGCCATCAAGACCAACGTGGCCCCCACGAAGCCGTGACCTCTCCCAACGCTGCATCGCCCGCCCCGGGCGCCTCTGGTACTCGCGAAAAGCTCCTCAAGTTCATCGCTCCATGGAAGGTGCCCGCCCTCGCGGTGGTCACCGCCATGGCGTTGGGCGCTATTTTGATCGCGGTGGCGGGCGGCGACCCTCTGTCGGCGTACTCCGGCATGTTCGAGGGTTCGCTCGGCTCGCCGCGGGCCATCGCCGAGACCTTGGTGTGGTCCACGCCGTACATCCTCACCGGGCTCTCGGTGGCCCTCGCCTTTCAAGGTGGCCTCTTCAACATTGGCGCCGAAGGGCAGCTCGCGCTCGGCGCCGTGTTCGCGGCGCTCGTGGGCTACGGCCTTCCCGGGCTTGTGGGCGGCAGCGTCCCTGGGGTGCTCCACGTACCATTGACCATCCTCGCCGGCGGCCTTGCCGGCGCGGCGTGGGCGGGCATCCCGGGCTGGCTCAAAGCGCGAACGGGGGCGCACGAGGTCATCAGCACCATCATGCTGAACTACGTCGCGCTCAACGCCGTGAGCTTCCTGCTCAACGGCCCGATGAAGGATCCCGCGCCGGACAACGTCATCGCGCGCACCCCGCTCATCGCCGACAGCGCGAGCCTTTCCCCCATCCTGTCCTCGTTTCGCCTGCACTGGGGCTTCCCACTCGCGCTTCTCGCGGCGTGGGGCGTGGCGTGGATGCTCAAGAAGACCACGCTCGGCTTCGAGATCCGCACCGTGGGCGCCAACCCCGAGGCCGCGCGCTATTCCGGCATGCACGTGGGGCGCACCATCGTCGTCAGCATGGCCCTCTCCGGTGCACTTGCCGGCGCCGCCGGGGCCATCGAGGTGAGCGCGCTGAATCATCGCCACCAGCTCGGCTTTTCGCAGGGCTACGGCTTCGACGCCATCGCCATCGCCCTTCTGGGCAAGACCAAGCCGGCCGGCGTCGTGCCCGCCGCGCTTCTCTTCGGCATGATGCGCAGCGGTGCGCCGCGCATGCAGTTTCTCACGCAGATCCCCGTCGACGTGATTTCGGTCATCCAGGCGCTCATTCTGCTTTTCGTCGCGGCGGACGTGATGGTCCGGCGCCTGTATCGCCTGAAGGGCGAGCGCGAGCGGGTCGTGATCACCCGTGGTTGGGGAAGTTAGGTAGAAGAGGATCTCGATGGACTACCGACGCTATGGCTTCATCGCAGCGATCGTGGTCGTGCTGATCGGCATCGTCGTCAAGCTCGGCTCGGGACAGGTACCGGCCGGCTCGATCGTCTCGAGCATGATCGGCACCACCATCGCGGTGGCCACGCCGCTGACCTTGGGCGCGCTCTGCGGCATTTGCTGCGAGCGGGCCGGGGTGGTCAACATCGGCATCGAGGGCATGATGCTCACCGCCGCGTTTTTCGGCTGGTTTGCATCGCTCTACGTGAGCTCGATTTTCGGTGTGGGGCCCATGGCCAGCCTTCTTCTGGGCGTGTTCGTGGCCATCCTCTCGGGTGCGCTCATGGGGGCCTTGCACGCGCTGCTCACGGTGACCTTCGAGGTGGACCAGATCATCGCGGGCACGGTGGTGAACCTGCTCGCCATGGGCATGACCGGCTTCTGCAACCGGCAGCTCTTCTTCGGGGCGGGTAGCGCGTTCGGCGGGCACATCCCGCGCGCGCCCGGCGTGTTGCCGCACGTTCGCATCCCGCTCCTGGCCGACATTCCGCTCATCGGCGGCATCTTCGATCAGCAGCCCATCGCCTTGATCGCGCTCGTGCTGGTCTTCGTCGCGCACTTCGTTCTCTTCTTCACGCAGTGGGGCCTGCGCACGCGGTCGGTGGGCGAGCATCCGCGCGCGGCGAGCGCCGCGGGCATCGACGTGCTCAAGGTGCGCTGGGCGAACATCGTCATCGGCGGCGCCATCGCCGGGCTCGGTGGCGCGTATTTCACCTTGGAATCTGTGCCGTCGTTCGAGCCGCTCATGACCAACGGGCGCGGCTTCATCGCGCTTGCGGCGATGATCTTCGGCAATTGGAAGCCGATCGGCGCGCTATCGGCGGCGCTGGTCTTTGGCGCGGCGCAGGCCTTTCAGATCAACTTGCAGCTGTTTCGCGACCTCATTCCGCCAAAGTTTACATTTTTGCAGCAATCGTCCGTCGTGGGGCTCGTGCCTTACGTGCTCACGTTGATTATTTTGACAGGGGTGATCGGCAAGACGACGCCTCCTGCGGCCGACGGTGTGCCGTATGATCGGGAGAGGCGCTCATGACGGTCGTTCTCGAGGTCCGAGGGATCACCAAGAAGTACCCGGGAGTCGTCGCCAACGACGGCATCGATCTGGATCTGCGCGAGGGCGAGATCCACTGTTTGCTCGGCGAGAACGGCGCGGGCAAGTCGACGTTGATGAACATCATCTACGGCTTGTCGTCGCCCGACTCGGGGGAGATCCGCTTGAAGGGCAAGCCGATCAACCTGCGCTCGCCGAAAGATGCCATCGAGCTGGGCATCGGCATGGTGCACCAGCACTTCATGTTGATCCCCGTGTTCACGGTGACCGAGAACATCATGCTCGGCGCCGAAGAAGTGCGCGGTATGGTGCTCGACCGCCGCAAGGTGAGCGCGCGGGTTCGCGAGCTGTCGAAGGAGTACGGGCTCGACGTGGACCCCGACGCGCGCGTGGAGGACCTTCCCGTGGGCGCGCAGCAGCGCGTGGAGATCATCAAGGCGCTGTACCGCAATTGCCAAGTGCTCATTCTGGACGAGCCCACCGCGGTGCTCACGCCGCAGGAGACGGACGAGCTCCTGGTGGTGCTCAAAGGGCTCATCAAGAAGGGCGTCTCGGTTTTGTTCATCACGCACAAGCTGCGTGAGGTGCTCGAGGTGGCCGATCGCATCACCGTGATGCGCGGCGGCCGCGTGGTGGCGAGCGCCAAGCCGGAAGAATCGGACGAGCACTCGCTGGCTGCGCTCATGGTCGGGCGCGACGTGACGTTGACCGTGGAGAAGACGGAGGCCAAGCCCAAGGACGAAGTCCTCGTGGTGAAGGATCTCTCCGTCGAGGGTCGTCATGCGGGCATGGACGAGGTGCGGAGCGTCTCGTTTTCCGTGCGCGCAGGAGAGATCCTCGGCATCGCGGGCGTGCAGGGAAATGGCCAGACGGAGCTCATCGAGGCCATCACGGGCTTGCGGCGGCCGGGCAGGGGAAGCGTTTCGCTGCTGGGCAAGGACATCACCGCCGCGACATCGCGCGCGCTCATCGAGCAAGGCATCTCCCACGTGCCGGAGGATCGGCACCGCCACGGGCTCGTGCTGTCGTATTCGATCGCGGACAACATGGTGCTGTGCACCTACGACAAAGCGCCGTTTGCCACGCGCGGGGTCATGCAGGACGATGCGATTGCCGAAAACGCGCGCAAAGCGGTGAAGGACTTCGACGTGCGCACGCCGGGTATCACGACGCCGGCATCGGCGCTGTCGGGTGGCAACCAGCAAAAGGTCATCATTGCGCGCGAGCTAGGGCGGCCGCTGAAGTTGCTCGTTGTCAATCAGCCCACGCGCGGGGTCGACGTCGGCTCGATCGAGCGGATCCACAAGGAGCTCGTGGCCGTGCGCGATCGCGGGGCGGCGGTGCTCTTGGTTTCAGCGGAGCTGGACGAGATCCTCGCGCTGTCCGATCGCATCGCGGTGATGTACCGCGGCCAAATCGTATCCACCGTGGCCGCGGGTCAGGTCACGCGCGCCCAGCTCGGCGCATGGATGGCCGGCTCACGCGCGCAATCCGAGGGCAGCACGGTCGAAGTCACGGCGTAGCCGAGAGGATTTAGAGACCGGGAGTTGTTGTTCAGTGGTTACGTGACTGCCAAGGATCTGCGACACCACCTCGATTGGTTGCTAGCAAAGCTACAATCCTGAATTTGGCGCTAAAGTTATGATGAATATCAACTGTGTGTTTGGTGGTCGCGAGGACGTGGGGGCCTACGTTGTGGCCCGAACAGATGTTGCGTATGGCAGAGCTTAATCTGGAATGTTCTTTCGATATTTATGATGAGCCGGAAACTGTTGGTTAGGGCGTTTCGAAGGACAAACTAACCTGCGCGACCCGAGGGTGAAGGGGGGATTCGCGATTCGCGAATCGCGAATCGCAAATCCATGGCGACCCCCCTTGGCATCGCGCTCGACTTCGCTTCGCTTACGGCCGTGCCAACCAGACTCCTTGTGCGGGCCGATCGGCGGCCCCACTATCACGGCAACCATGCGAGCCCCCTTCCTTCTTGCTCTTCTTCCATTCGTTCTCTGCGCCTGCACCGGCCAAACGCAGGTGCAAACGCAACCCCCCGCACCGATCGCGCCACCGCAACACGCCACGTTGGCGATTCGGGATGTGCGTGTCTTCGACGGCCAGAAAGTCGTGACGTCGCGAGCGACGGTGCTCGTCGATGGGGAGCGCATCGTGGCCATCGGGGAAAACCTCTCTGCGCCGCCCGGTGCGGAGGTGGTCGATGGCGCGGGCAAGACCTTGCTTCCAGGTTTGATTGACGCGCACGTGCACGTCTTCGATAGCTCACAGCTCGAGCAATCCCTGGCCTTCGGCGTCACCACCGTGCTCGATATGTTCGCGATTCCCGATGCGATCAAAGAGCTGCGCAGCCCACGGCCCGATCGCGCCGAAATTCGTTCGGCCGGCATTCTGGCGACCGCGCCGGGCGGCCACGGCACCGAGTACGGCTTCGAGATCCCCACCTTGGATCGACCGGATCAGGCGCAAGATTTCGTCGATGCTCGGATCGCCGAAGGCTCGGACTACATCAAGATCGTCCTCGACGATGGCAGTGCCGTTGGTCGTCGGACGCCCACCTTGTCCAACGACACGGTCGTCGCGTTGGTCAAGGCGGCGCACGCCCGTGGAAAAATGGCGGTGGTGCACGTGCACTCGCTGGAGACCACGAAGGCCGTCTTGGCGGCGGGAGCCGACGGCGTGGAGCACATCTTCGCGGATCGGATGCCGCCCGAAGGATTCGCTGCCGAGGCAGCAAAACACAAGGCGTTCGTAACCCCGACGTTGGCGGTCATGAGCAGCGTCTATGGTCGCAAGAGCACGCTCGAAAAGGACGAGGCGCTCGCGCCTTATCTGATGCCCGCAGCACGCCGGCAGCTTCAGGCGAGCTTTCCCTTGCACGGCATCGGGCCGGCCGGCGGAGCAGCAGGCATGGCTGCCGTCAAGCAGCTCGAGGCTGCGGGGGTGCCCATCCTAGCCGGCACCGACGCCCCGAACCCGGGCACCGCTTACGGTGTCAGCATGCACGACGAGCTCGCGCTTTTGGTGAGCGCGGGGCTGACGCCCTCCCAAGCCCTCGAGGCGGCGACGTCGGCGCCCGCGCGCTCCTTCGCGCTCTCCGATCGCGGCCGCATCGCGCCCGGGCTTCGTGCCGATCTTCTTTTGGTCGATGGCGATCCGACCGCGGACATCCTTGCAACGCGCCGGATCGTCGGAGTGTGGCACGCCGGCGCGCGCCTGGATCGCGATGCCGTGCGCGCCAAGGTAGCCACCGCCCTCTCCACCGCATCGGCGGCCCCGATCGCAGCGGCGGGACCGGTCAGCGATTTCGAAAGCGGCACGCTCGCCACCCGGTTCGGACAGCCGTGGGTCGAGAGCAGCGACAAGAAATTCGGCGGAAACTCGACCGTCGTCCTGAACGTGGAAAAAGGGGCCCTTCGACTACGTGGACAGGTCGCGGCGGGCAACGCAGCCGCCACATGGGCGGGGGCCTTGCTCACTCCGGGCGGCCGCCGGTTCGAACCCGTCGATGTCTCGAAGACGAAGGGGCTCGCCTTTCGGGTGCGTGGCAGCGGCAAAGGCTTCTCGGTCCTGCTGTTCACACAGCGCCACGGCTTTGCCCCTCTGGAACAGACATTCACGGCGGGCGCCAAGTTCACCCGGGTGACGATTCCATGGAGCAAATTCGAAGGCACCGATGGCAGCGACGTCACCGCCATCTTCATCGGCGGCACCGCCCCCGGAACCTTCGACCTCGCCATCGACGACGTCGAGATCTATTGATTGCGCGGCCACGAAATCCGTGAACGCGAAAGGCTTTTTCGATGAAAGTTGAAGTCTCGAAATTGCGAACGGCTATCGGGAAGCTTTTGGAGCATTTGGAGGAAACGGGGCACGGCGTCGTAGAGATACCCGTGGACTTCTATTGGAGCATTCCCGCTGAAAAAATATACGACGCCTATGAGAAGCCTACGGAATTGACGATTGGACAGCTCTCCGATGACTGGGCCGAGATAGAAAAGATCGCGGATGGTCGGTCGGAACCCGTGAACTATGCACTCGTCTGGACGGCGGCACTGCTACGCAGGCTCGGGGAGCAGTCGAAGGGCTAGATGGCGTAACGGATGCCGCAGGAGAGCGGGAGGGCTGTCAGATTTCAATGAGCGCAACGGCTATATTGAAATTCAAAAAACCTCCCGCTCAATCAAATGAACGATTTACCGGGCGCGCGGTTCGTCGCGGCCGTGGACGTGGGACGGCGGGGACGTTGCTTCCACGGCGCTGAAGGCTTCCAGTATTTTGTAATGGTGGCGTGCACCGCGGGGGACGACGTAGGAGTCGCCGGGGGAGAGAGTTACCATTTGGCCCTCGATGTGGAGCTCCGCGCGGCCCTTCAGGACGTAGCCGACGACTTCGTACTCGCGGACGCTCTCTGCGGAGGTGTTGGGCTCCTCGTCCCAGAGTCGCATTCCGATGCGCACACCGGAGGCGAGGTACTTCTGCCCATCCTTGTTCTTTGGCGAACGCGACGAATCGATCTTGATGACGGTGGTGTTCATGGCGGGTCACCTCATGCAATCGGCGCACCCTCAGGCGCTGCGGCGTTGTCGGCGTTTGCCCGAGATGCTGTGAACGGCTTTGTCGTACGACTCGATGAACGATGCCACGCCCTCGTCCTCCAGGGTTTGCACGATGGCGTCGAAATCGATTCCCAAATTGACGAGCTCCGCGATCTGCTCGAAGGCGAGGTCCCGATCACGGATGATCCGTATTTCCGGTCTGCCATGATCGAGGTACGCGCGGAACGTTTCCAGCGGCATGGTATTCACCGTGCGGGGACCCGCCAGCGCTTCGACGTAATACGTATCGGGATAAGCCGGATCCTTCGACGACGACGAACCCCAGAGAAGGCGCTGCGGCCGCGCACCCTTCGCGGCAAGCTCGTGCCAGCGGTCGCTCGCGGCAATGCGCTCGAATTCGGCATAGGCAACCTTCGCATTGGCAATGGCAATCTTCCCGCGCAAGCTCTTCCCGCGCTCGGCGGCCGCGGATGGCGCGAGCATGTCGAGAATCTTGTCCACCTTGGTATCGACACGCGAGACGAAGAAGCTCGCCACCGACGCCACGCGGTCGATGGCGCGATTCTGCGCCGCGCGCGTCTCCAGCGCGCGAAGGTACGCTTTGACGACCTCGAGGTACCGAGGCACCCCGAAGAGCAAGGTCACATTGATGTTGATCCCTTCCACCAGGCACTGCTCGATCGCCGGCAGCCCCTCGCGCGTGGCAGGGATCTTCACCATGAGATTTGGTCGCCCCACCGCGGTCCACAACCGCTGCGCCTGATCGATGGAGCCCACCGTCTCATGCGCCAATACGGGCGAGACCTCGATGGAGGCAAAGCCATCGGTGCCCCCGGTTCGCTCGTAGATAGGGAAAAGCTCGTCGCAGGCGAGCTGGAGATCGCGCACCATGATGCGCTCGAGAACGGCGGCATCGGCCTCCGACGGGTGGGCTCCATCGATGAATGCGTCGTAATCGGCCGAGCCCGCGATGGCTTTTTGAAAAATGGTCGGGTTCGACGTCACCCCGCGCAGCCCATCGCGTTGCACGAGCCGGCGCAGCTCGCCCGACGTCAACAGATCGCGCGAGATGAAGTCGAGCCAGGCGCTCTGCCCGAGCTCGTACAACCGCTGAATAGGATTCGCATTCATGGTCTAACTCCTCCGTTCCGTTGGTTCGCGGGAGAGGCGGCGAGCCGCCCGATGCGTAGGTGCCCGCCCGCGTGCGTCTCGCACGCATTCTCGTGGGTGGCCGATTCGTCCTCGCCCGCCACGGCGATGCGCCACACGGCGGGGTTGCCACAGATGTAGCAATTTCGGGTCTTCTTGCGGGGCAACAAGCCTCGCACGGCAGCGGCGATCGCGTCGGCGTCGATGCCCGCGGCATGCAGTAGTTCCGCAGGCTTGCCCGATCCGGGCATCGTCTTCACCGCGAGCCGCACCACCCGCGTCATGAGCGGCCGCTCGCCGTTCAAGCATTCGAGCACGGCATCGCCCAGACCGCCCTCGGACCAATGGTCCTCGACGACCACCACGGTGCCACCCGTGGCTTCCACGGCCGTGCGGATGCCGGCTGCGTCGATGGGCTTGACGCTGTACGCGTCGATGACGCGCGTGCGGATGCCCTGTTCCAAAAGCCGCTCGTGCGCCTTCAGCGCTTCGTGAACGGTGATGCCGGCCGCGATGATCACCGCGCGATCGGCGGTCGACAGCCGCAGCACCTTGCTTCCGCCGATGGGAAACGCCTCCTTGTCATCGTAGAGCACCGGCGTTTTCTCCCGCGTGGTGCGCAAATAGACGACGCCCCGGCGATTGGTCATCGACTCCACCAGCCGCGCCGTTTGATTCGCGCAGCAGGGATAGAGCACCGTGCTTCCACGCACCGCGCGCATCATCGCCAGATCCTCGAGCCCCATCTGCGACGGGCCGTCCTCTCCAATGGAGACGCCCGCATGCGAGCCGCAGAGGCGGATGTTCGCCCGCGAGGCCGCGGCCATGCGGATGAAGTCGTACGCGCGCGTAAGGAATGCCGCGAACGACGAGGCGAAGGGGGCATGGTGCCGCGCACTCAAGCCGACGGCCGCTGCGACCATTTGCTGCTCGGAAATGAACATTTCGAAATACCGGCCGGGGTAGGCTTTGGCGAATTCCTCCGCGTACGTCGAATTGCCCACCTCTCCGTCGAGCACCACGATGTCGCTGCGCGCGCCCCCGAGAGCCTCCAGCGCATCGCCGTATGCTTTGCGCGTGGCCACTTGCGTACCGCGCTCGTACGTCGGCAAATCCGCAGGGTACACCGCGGGCTTGCTCGGCTGATCGGGATCGGGCGCGCGTACGCGGACCGTGAGATGGCGCTCGCCACCCAATTCGGCGATGGCCTCGGCGCATTGTTTCTCGTCGAGCGCCTTTCCGTGCCAACCGTCCTTGTTCTCTACCAGCGAGACGCCCTTTCCCTTGACGGTGCGCGCCACGATCAACGTCGGCGCCTCCGCCTCGCCAATCGCCTCTTGGTAGGCTTGCGCGATGGCCGCCGGATCGTGCCCGTCGATCTCGTACGCATTCCACCCGAAGGCGCGCGCCCGTTGTGCATAGACTCTGCCATTCCATCCGAGCGGTGTCTCTCCGCGCTGGCCGAGGCGATTCATATCCAGAATGCCAATGAGGTTGCCCAATTTGAAATGGCGCGCGTGGTCCAGCGCTTCCCAAATGGAACCTTCGGACATTTCGCTGTCCCCGAGCAGAACCCAAACGCGGTAAGGCCGCTTTTCCAGATATTTCCCCGAAAGGGCCATGCCCACGCCAATGGGCAATCCCTGCCCGAGCGATCCGGTGGCCACCTCCACCCCCGGCAAAGTCGGTACGGGGTGGCCTTGCAGCGGACTTCGAAATCGCCGATACGAGAGCAACTCCGCATCGGTGATGACCCCCGCGGCCTTGAGCATCGCGTACAAAAGCGGTGACGCGTGGCCTTTGGAGAAAATGAGATGATCGTTGTTGGGATTGTCGGGGTGCCGCAAATCCCAGCGTAAAGCATGCTCGAGCAGTACGGCCATGAGGTCGGCGGCCGACAGGCTCGACGTGGGGTGACCGGAGCCAGCCGCCGTCGAGCAGCGGAGGCTATCGACGCGAAGCTGCTGCGCGAGCTCGGATGTGTTTGCCATCATGGGGTTTCGCTCCTTGCCGATCGGTATAGGCAAATTGCGTGCGGCAATGATTTGCCGCGAAATACGCGATTTTTCATTGGGCATCCCTGATGCAGCTTCGGGCGGCCATGGGAGGCACCATGAACGCACGAATCAGTTTGGTTGCCCTTGCACTTGCGGCGTCGTTTCTCGTCGCGACGGGGTGCGATCGGCGCGACGTTCCCACTTCGGAAACGAATACGACGGGTGCGGCCGTCGCTGGGCCCGCACTCGACAATGCCGCGGCGGTCGCGAGTGTCGCGCTGGCGCGCTGCGATCGCGAAGCAACGTGCAACAAATTGGGTGAAGGCCGCGATCATCCCACGCGTGAAAGCTGCCTCACGGAAATGCGCGGCAAGGCCGAGGGCGACTTGAACGCCTCGAAGTGCTCGGGCGGTGTCGATCGCAAGGCCCTCGACAGCTGCTTGGCCGAGATTCACGCCGAATCGTGCAGCAATCCACTCGATACGCTGGAGCGTCTCGCGGCGTGCAACACATCGGCATTGTGCTCGCGTGATCGGGCGCCGATGAAGCCACCGAGGTACTAAGGCAATTTCGCCACAGGGTTACATACCGCTACGCGGTGAGAGAAGAAGAGGTATCGAATGGTTCCGCGTGACAAGGAAGATTGGAATCGTATTTTCAAAGGGGGTGTAGCGGCCGGGGTATTTGGCGGCATCGTCGTCGCTTTGTTCGGCGTCGTGGCCAACGTGCTCGAGGGGCGCGATTTCTGGGCTGCCTTCAAAGGGGCCGGCGCACCGTTTTTGGGAGAGCGCGCCATGCAACCTGGCTTCGATTCGACGGCCGTAATCGTGGGCGTGCTTTCACATATGGCGGTATCCATCGCGTGGGCCATTCCGTTTGCGATGTTGGTGTACGGGCTCAGTCGCGGAGCCACGCTCGTCTCGAGCGTGCTCTGGGGATTCATCGTCTGGGTCGGAATGTATTACGTGGTGTTGCCCATGGTGGGCTTGCAGCAGATCGCTGCCAGCGTGCCGGTGGGAATGGCCATCGTGGAGCACGTGATCTTCGCCGTGGCCGTGGCCGTCGGGTTCTTACCGTACCAGCGGCTCAAAATGGTATTGCCCGCGCACTAGCCAGGTTAGCCGCGGCGCGATGTCATTCGCGCACGGTGAGTACGGGGACGGGGGAGAGCCTCACCAGCTTTTCGGCCGTGCTTCCGATCAGCACGCGCGACACGCCGCGGCGGCCGTGCGTGCCCACGACGATGAGATCTGCAACGTAGGCTTCTGCCGCATCGAGGATCGTCGGCGCGGGCTCCCCAGGATGAAGGAGCCGCTTGGCCTGCGACGGTGCCTCGATGCGGGTGAGCCACGCATCGAGCGCGCGCTGCGCGGCCGTTTTCAATTCTTCGACGGGTAAGACCGCCGTGAAATCGGGATATGCGCTGTAGATCGTGGCGGGCGGGGCGAACACGTGCACGAACGCGAGCTCCGCTTTCAGATGGCGCGCGAGGGAAATGGCCCGGTGGGCGGCCGCCTCGGAAGCTTCGTCCAGGTCGGTGGCCATGAGGATGCGTTGGAAGGTGCTCATGGCTGTAGCGTCTGCAAATTGCAGGCGCGCGTCTAGATCCGTTCGCGGATGCGGGCGGCGACGTCATCCATTTCTTGACCGGACGCGTACTTGGTGCGTGGCCAGAAAAAGCCTTTCAGGCCGTCCCCTTTTCGCCGCGGAACGATGTGCATGTGCAGGTGGGGAACGCTCTGGCTGACGCGGTTGTTGATCGCGACGAAGCTTCCCTCGGCCTCCATGGCCGATTCCACGGCACGCGCGATGGCTTGCGCGACAGGGAATATTTTCGCCGCGAGCTCGCTCGGCAAGTCCGTCATGGTGGCCACGTGCGTGCGCGGAACGAGCAGCACGTGGCCACGAAAGAGCGGCTTCTTGTCGAGGAACGCGAGAAAGTCATCGCGCTCGTACACGAGGGATGCCGGGAGCTTGCCGCTGGCGATGTCGCAGAAGATGCAGGCCATGCAGCGACGAGGCTAACTAACCGCGCGCGGCGATGCGAGCTCCGTTCGTCACCGGGGCATGGATTCCCGCGGTCCGCTCGGACAGCCAAGCGCGCCGCTGAACGGTGTCGGCCGCGATTCTCTCGAGCAGCGCCTGGATATCGCGCGGGAGCGCCCCTTCTTCGAGGACGGCGTGGATCCTTTCCTCGAGGCTGGCCTCGGCCGTCGCGAGCAACTGGAACATCGTCTCCTCGTCGTCGACGAGCGCGCCGATGCGCAGCGCGGTCTTGGGCTTGCCGCCCCGCCATGGCCGGCCCCACGTCCCTTGCTTGGCGAGCAGGCGCGCGTGCACCCGGACGAGTTCGCGTGCGGCACGTTCGCACCCTCGTAGAAGTTCGCCGCAGCGGCGAATGTCCGGAATGGCCGTTGCTCGAAGCACAGCAGCTTTGTACGCCGCGATGGCATCGTCTTCCGATGCGAGAACGGTTTCAATGGCCGAGATCATGCGGTCTGGGGGTGGAGGCATTCGTTTCTCCTTCACGGCATTCAGCGTGGGTGATTCGAGATAAAGATTCCATTGAGATGCCTTGCCACGGGCGTGCCAGCGTTTTTGCGGCGTCTTTATGCGGCCGCTCCAACACTAAGGTTCGCAATGAGTCCACAATCGAGCCTCTCGCATCGCATGGTTCAAGTCGTCCGCGTCGCCGCCCCGCCGCTGCACTTTCACCTTCGCCGCTTCGCCGGGGCATGGAGTTTGTCCGAGGAAAGCGGCAGCTTCGGCGGACTGTTCACGAGCGTCGACGCCGCGCTCGCCTTCGCCCACGACGAATCCCGGCACGCCCCGGGCTCGTCCACCGTGATCGACGACTAGAGTCGAGGTCGAGTGGTCCAAGGGAGAGGGAGAAGAAGAAGAGAGGCTGCCCCACCCGGCAGCGCTCTCCGATGCTCTCACTGGGCCCATTTCGCGCTGCTGCCCGCCCCAAAGCGGGTGCTCATGCCATGCTTCCCCGCGTTGCAACGCGGCCCCCACGCCGCATGGCATTCCGCGCCCGCAGGGGCGGGCCCCCCGGAGCGCATTGAAAAGCGCCGACGGCGACGGCGACGTCGGAGGGGGGCCATGGATTTGCGATTCGCGATTCGCGAATCGCGAATGCACGGTAGACCCCCTCCCCCCGGAGCGATCGCGTCGCCGGATAGGACTCGCGTTAGCGGTTCGCGCCAAGGGACAGCCCTATGGGTCGGGAAGAAGGAAGAAATGGCCGGGGTTGGCGTATGAGGCCGCATGCGCATTTCGTCCTTTCTGGTGTTCAGTTCCCTCGTGCTTGTCGCCTGCGGTCCCACCGTTTCCGAGGTTCACATGATCGCGGCCCCTCCCAAAGAGGCCAACTGCGAACTGGACTTTCTCCAGTTGAAGATGGAGGACGTGAGCCCGGCGGCTCCGGGCGCGAAGTACGAAATACTGGGGCATGTGGTGCTGCAGGAGGAAGGCGTTCGCGATCCGCTCGAGCCGAAGTACCGCGAAAAGGTTCGGCCGCGGGCCTGCCGCATGGGGGGTGAGGGCGTGGCCATCATGTTGTCTGCCGTCGGCGAGGGTGCCTTTGGCAGTCATGGAACCAGCATCGACTATGCGGTCGTTCGCAAGCGCCAGAGCCCCGCTGCTTCGGCTGCGCCGGCGAAGTTCTGAATCGTTGGGTGCGAATCGGGGCTCGGTCGAAATTCGTTGCGGAGGGTCGGTTTTGCTTGCCTGCCCGGGCGCGAAAGAAGCGCGCCAGCGCCCGGCCTTGTCGGCGTTCGAGAGCTAGGCGCTGTCACGCTTCTTTCGCTGGAGGGGGGCATGCAAGCAAAACCGACCCTCCGCACCTATGACTTTCATCTCCTCGACTGTGCGCTTCGCGCTATCGAGCTTCTTCGGCCTACGGTTGCACGTATCCGGGCGTGCGACCGCGACTTGGGCGAGCAGCTTCGACGGGCCCTCAGCTCCATCGCGCTGAATGTGGCCGAAGGCAACTGCAGCCAAGGTGGAAATCGCATCGCGCGGTTCTCCACCGCCGCCGGCTCCAACAGCGAATCACGCGCGGCGTTGCGCGTCGCGGTCGCCTGGGGCTACGTCAACGCCCGCGAGGTTGAAGCTGGCGAGCAATTGCTCGACGGCATCGCCGCCATGCTGCACCGCCTCGGCGCCGCAAGGTAGCACGCACGCGACGGGAGCCGGACCACGTGTCCAGCTCTCGTCGTTCGATTCAGATTCAGATTCAGATTCAGATTCAGATTCAGATTCAGATTCAGATTCGGATTCGGATTCGGATTCGGATTCGGATTCGGATTCGGATTCGGATTCGGATTCGGATTCGGATTCGGATTCGGATTCGGATTCGGATTCGGATTCGGATTCGGATTCGGATTCTAGGGGACCATCCAGCCGAGGATGGGGGTGGCTTGCAGGTAGACTAGGATGCACATGAAGAAGAGGAGCAGGATGCTCCAGCCGAAGACGCGGCGGAAAAGTTCGCCCTCTTTGCCTACGAGGCCGACGGCGGCGGTGCCGACGGCGAGGTTTTGCGGCGAGATCATTTTGGCCATGACGCCGCCGGAGCCGTTGGCGGCGCCGAAGAGAATCGGCGAGGCGCCCAATGCGTGGGCGGCGGCCATTTGGGAGCCGCCGAGGAGGGTGTTGGAGCCTACGTCGGTGCCGGTGATGGTTACGCCGAACCAGCCCACCACGGGAGACAAGAAGGCGAAGAACGAGCCGGCGCCTGCGAGCCATGAGCCCAAGGTGGCGATTTGGCCGGAGAGGTTCATGACGTAGGAGAGGCCGAAGACGGCGACGATGGCCAGGATGGCCCAGCCGAATTGGCGGATGGTCTGTGCGTAGATGCGAATGGCGGTCGTCGGTTTGATGCGCAATACGAAGAGGGACAGGATGCCCGCGAGCATGAGCAAGGTGCCCGTGGCGGAGGCGATGCCGAAGACGTAGGTGGTGGCGACGGGCTTGCCGGCGGGGCTCACGATGGAGAGGCCGGGCCAGGCGGTTTGCCATGAGCCCTTCTTGAGGAATGTCTTCACCGATTCGATTTGCGCAATCGAGAACACCACCACCACGATGGCGTAGGGGGCGAAGGAGGCGAGAACTGCGCTGCGCTCGTCGTCGCGTTTGCGCGGGGTGGCGCCTGCGGGCTGCCACACTTGCAGGAGTGCCAGGACGGCGCCTGCCGAGACGATGGCGGCGATGATGTCGCACAATTTGTACGAGAGGTAATTCGACACCACGAATTGCGTGATGCCGAAGCTCGCGCCGGCGACCAAGGCGGCGGGCCAGGCTTCGCGTAGGCCGCGTTTGCCGTCGGCGATGTAGACCAAGACGAAGGGAACGAGGGCGGCCAAAATCGAGACTTGGCGGCCGGCCATCTTTCCGAATTCGTCCACGGGGAGGCCGGTGATGACGCCCAACGCGGTCACGGGATTGCCCAAGCCGCCGAAGGCGACGGGGGCGGTGTCGGCGACAAGGGACAAGGCGGCGGCCTTCATGGGGTCGACGCCCAGCGCGATGAGCATCACGGAACAGATGGCCACGGGTCCGCCGCCGCCGGCGAGCGCTTCCAGCAGCGCGCCAAAGCAGAATGCGATGACGATGCCTTGCACTCTGGTGTCATCGCTAACCGAGCTGAAGGCACGACGCAGCACGGCGAAGTGCCCGCTATGCACCGTCAGGTTGTAAATCCAGATCGCGTTGAACGTGATCCAGAGTACGAGAAGCACGCTCTGCGCGACGCCGAAGAGCCCCGCATGAAGCGCGGTGCTGACCGGCATGCGGTAGCCAAACATGGCGACGAGCAGCGCCAGCGCCAATGCCACCAGTCCGGCCCAGTGCGCTTTCCAGCGAAAGCCACCCAGCAGGATCAATACCGCCAGCAGCGGTACGAGTGCCAATGACGCGGACAATGTGAGCGATCCCGTAGGATCGAGGACCTGTTGGTACACCGGTTACCTCCCGTGATTTCTTAAGAAATTTCCCTTACTGTGTCGAGCAAAACATAGTTTCATGTTCCTCATGGAGGTCCGACACAATACGCACCCCAGCCAACTGGCCAGCTTCGACACAGCGCAGCTGCGCGGGCATTATCTCGTCGAAAACCTGTTTCAGGCTGGGGAAATTCGCACTGTCTACAGCCACGCCGACCGGGCGGTGCTCGGGGGCGCGGCGCCGCTGCCCGGCAAGCCGCTGCGGCTCGCGGCGGAGGATCCACTGCGCTCGAAGTACTTCTGCGAGCGGCGCGAACTTGCCATCGTCGTGGTGAGCGGCAAGGGACGCGTGCAGGGTGACGGCTACGAATACACGTTGGGGCACCGCGATTGCCTCTACATTGGCCGCGGGACGGAACGCATCGAGTTCCATGCCGACGCGGAACGTACGCATTTTTACCTGTTTTCGACGTCGTCGCACGCGAACTTCCCCTCCGCGGTGGCCCGCTACGAAGAGGCGAAGGTGGCGCGCATCGGCTCGAAGGCCGGCGCGAACGAGCGCACCATCCGCAAATTCATCCATATGGATGGCATTCGTTCGAGCCAACTCGTGCTGGGCATCACCACCCTGTCGGAGGGCAGCGTGTGGAACACGATGGCCCCGCACACGCACGACCGGCGCACGGAGTGCTACCTCTATTTCGATTTGCCGCCCGAGGAGCGGGTGATTCACCTTCTCGGCGAGCCCAAAGAGACGCGCAACCTGGTTGTCGCCAACGAGCAGGCGGTGATCTCGCCGAGCTGGTCGATCCACTGTGGCGCGGGCACGCACGCGTACTCGTTCGTGTGGGCCATGGGCGGTGAAAACCAGGCTTTCGATGACATGGATCCCGTCGCGGTGACGGAATTACGCTGACTCTGGAGATGACGATGAATCTATTTTCACTGCGTGGGCGCACGGCGTTGGTGACGGGGGCGCGAACGGGAATCGGTCGCGCCATCGCCGTGGGGCTCGCGCAAGCCGGGGCCGATGTGGTGCTGCTCGGCCGCGAATCGAACCTCGATGAAACGCAGGCCGAGGTGGAAGCCGCGGGCGCCAAGGCCGAGCAGGTCGTGGTGGATCTGACCAACCCCGAGGCCATCGAGCCTGCGCTTCGCCCGCTTCTCGAGCGGCGCAAGATCGACGTGCTGGTGAACAATGCGGGCATCATCCATCGCGCCGATGCGGCCGTGAGCTCTCTTTCCGATTGGCGGCGCGTGATGAACGTGAACCTCGACTCCACCTTCGTGCTTTGCCAGGCCGTGGGCCGTCCGATGCTCGAGCGAGGCGCCGGCAAAATCGTGAACATTGCCTCGCTCCTCAGCTTTCAAGGCGGTATTCGCGTCCCCGCGTATGCCGCGAGCAAGCACGCCGTGGCCGGCCTGACCAAGGCGCTGGCCAACGAATGGGCACCGCGCAACATTCAGGTCAATGCGATTGCGCCGGGTTACATTCGCACGAACAACACGACGGCATTGCAGGCCGATCCCGAGCGCGAGCCGGCGATTCGGGCGCGCATTCCGGCGGGGCGTTGGGGCAATCCCGAGGACCTGGTGGGTGCGGCCGTGTTCCTATCGTCGTCCGCGTCGGACTATGTCACGGGGCACGTGCTCGCCGTCGACGGCGGGTGGATGGCGCGCTGAGTCCGAGTCTCGCCCTCGTACACGCGGAAGATGGCCGCGTGGGCGATGGCGACGTCGCGTACCGATGGGAAGTGCGACGATGCGCCGGGCATCATGCCCTGGCGGAATGATTCGAGGGCGCGACCGATGAACGGGACGAGGAGTGGGCTTTGGCCCACCCCGTCGACCTTGTCCTCGAGGGCTTGCAGCACGCGGAGCTTGGCGGGATCGGCGGCGATGAACTCGACGGGGTTGGCGGTGGGATCGGCCTCGCTTCCCGCGATGGTGGCCGTGACGCCGGCGCCGCAGAAGGTGAGGCGCGTCTGGTCCATGCCCGCGTCGAAGGTGATGCGCAGGCTGGCGAGTGCGCCGCCGCGAAAGGCGATGTCCAAGGCCGCGCGTGTTTCGACCTCGATGCCCGTGGCGTAGCCGAGCGTGCCGTGCACTTCGGCGATGGGGCGATCGAGCGCGAAGCACACGGCGTCGAGCGCATGGATACCCACGGAGAGCAGCGCGCCGCAGCCCCATAGATCATAGCGGTCGCGTCCCTCGGAGAAGTAACGCGCATCGCGGTGCCATGCGAGATCGATGGCGACGCTGGGCGTGGGGCCGAGGAGGCCTTCGGCGATCGCGCGCCGCACGGTGCGAATGGCACGGCCCGCGCGCCATTGGACGATGGGCACCGCGAAGGGCAGCTTCTCCAAGCGAAGCATTTCGTCACGAGTCATGGCCACGGGCTTTTCGACGAAGAGAAGCCGATCGGGGCCGGCGCAGCGCTCCGCTTGCTCGACGTGGACGAGCGGCGGGCTGCAAATGCTGACGCACCCGATGTCGGAATTCTGGTCGATGCCGGCCAAATCATCCAGCACGCGCGGCCCCCCCACGAGCTCCGCGAACCGCCGCGCCTTGTCGCGATCGGGATCGTAGACCGCCAACACTGGGACCCCATGCGCACGAAACGAGAGGCCATGGAGCAGCCCCGCGGCCCCCGCCCCGACGATGAGCGCCCCCCGATTCGAGCTTCCGGACGAACTGTGCATCGTCCGAGCCTGCCGCGGCCGTGCCGCCTGCGCTAGGGACGTGGGCTGACATCAAATGACAGCACCCCGAACGGGCCGCTAGACTGCGCATTCACCATGGATCGCAATCGGGAGCGGGAGCCTCGGAGTCGGGTGCTGGCGTTCATTTTGTCTTTCATCTTCATAGGGGCGGGCCATGCTTACTTGGGGCAAACGCGCCGGGGGCTTTGGCTTTTGGGGGTTGGTTTTGGATGCCTGTGCCTCGCGGCGGGGGTGTTGGCCATTGCCGGTCCGTTGACCATCGCGGGGGTGCTGCTCGCGGTGCTGACGCTCGCGTTGTATCGACTCGTGCTTGCCGTCGATACCCTGCTGATTCCGGAGGAGCAATTCGTTTACCTCTCGTGGGGGCGCGTAGTCCTTCAAGGCATGGGGTTGGCCGTGCTGGGATTCGCCTTGGCGATCCTCACGCGCACGTTCGTTCTCGAGGCCTTCAAGATTCCCTCGGGGGCGATGATACCGACGCTCTTCGTCGAGGATCATATCTTTGCCAATAAATTGACCTACCGCATTCGGGAGCCCGTTCGGGGAGAGGTCGCGATATTTGCATTTCCCGAGAAGCCGGAACAGGACTTTGCCAAACGGGTCATCGGGCGTGGTGGCGACAGGGTCGAGGCCAAGCAAGGGCACCCGTGGATCAATGGCTGGGAGGTTCCGCATTGCGTGTTGGGTACGGCGACGCTTCGGAGGGGGCTCGAGGGTGAGGCTCCACGGCCGTACCAAATCGAGGTCGAGTTCCTCGAGGGGAAAGCCTTTCTCACGATGTTCGATTTGCAGAATCAGTCCGTGGAATATCAAGGCCCCTACGCGGTCGCCCAGGGCGAGTTTTTCGTCATGGGTGACAATCGACACAACAGCTACGACTCGCGTTTGTGGTTTGCCGGACAAGGGGGTGGCGTTCCGCGCGATCTTATGCATGCACCGGCCACGTTGATTTGGTTCAGCGTCAACGCGTCGGGCCTGGACTGGAGCGGGTTCGGTCGGAGCGTGGACGGGAGATCGCTCTCATTGCCCTCGCAGTTGCACGCGCTCGAACCGCAGTTCGAGAAGTGCATGAAAGAAGCGCCTCCCTTTGATCGCACCGTGCCGCCGGCGCGCGTGGATCGCTGACGACCCATGGGCCGAGTCAACCTGCGCGTGACACGATCTGGCGCGCGCAGGCATGGAATGCGCGCCCATGGTGATTGTTCTCGTTGGTACGCTCTTCGCTCGTGGGAGCGGCATGAAACTCACCATGATGGCGTTGTTGGGCGCGTCGTTGTTGGCTTGTGCCGCGGACGAGGGGCTCGAATCGCACGATGAAGACCAAGATGTCCAGGTGACGCCGTCTCCACTGGAGGCGGCGGCATTGCCATTGGGGAAAACGAACTTCACCATGGCCATTGGCGGATTGCGCACCAGCTCGAGAACGAACTGGGTGCGCCTCGGCATGTATACCTTTTCGGCCGACGGCAAGGTGTCCGAAAGGCATTGGCACTGGTCGCAGAGCGAGCGTGTGAACCGCACATATACGGGCTTCGTTGCCAACGGATGCGTGGCACGCGCCTGCAACGTGCAAACGGCGAATGGCTACGACTCCACCGGGGCGTCGGAAACGCTGAGTGGAACCTTCAGCGTCAACGGCACCAAGTTGCACATCGCCTGGAGCGGCGGCCAATGGGAAGATTGGACGCTCGGTTCCTTGGCGGGCGGTGCCCTGGCCAATGTGGAGCTCGCGGGCAACAACTTCGGCGCCACCCACGGCTACGGCAATGGAAGCAATGCCGCCTGGAGCGCGCGCAAATCCGCAGCGACCATCGCGGGGGTCGACCATACGCAAATGGTTCACCGCTTCGACTTGTGGAAGACGAACGACACGAGCTCCACCCCGTTCATCGACCACGGCGATGGCGCGCCGTTCTGGGTCACCGGCTGGTCGAAATGCAGCGGCGGCTCCTGCCTCGGCGCCCGCACCGGAAGCGCCACCACCGGCACCGAGTATTACGTCGCACCGGCCAATTCCCCCACGGGCCACCGACGCGATACGTTGTGGCACTGGCGAATCCAATTGGCGGATGCTCGCGGCGAGACCTGCTACACGGGCAACTCGCACGTCAAACCGTTGCTCCAAGTCGTCGACGACAATGGCGTCTTCCACGGTTGGGTCGGCGTCGAGGCTTCCCTGAATCAGACCGCACCGAGCCAAGGCGCCCTCGCCGACGACATTGGCGTATTTCGTATTCTACGTTGATGCCTTGGACGTACTCATTTCTGGCGTTGATAATGAAGTCGCGCCTTCTCTCGGTTGCCGCACACTTTCATCGAACACCATTGGCGGTTGCGCGACGGGGATCGATCTTCGAAGCGTAATCCGCAGTCGTCCGCCGCACATATGCGAAACATGCCCCGCGGGGCCGTGAGCAGCTCGATCGCATCGACGGCAATTTTCCCGAGGGCCACACCCACGGGATCCTTTTCGCGCGCGGAGCGCACTTCGAGGCTTCCCCCACGCCCTAGAATCAATTCGGGGGCCGATGGGCGGACCCGCGCGCACTCATTCAGCAGATCGACGTCTGCCGCTTCGATGTTCCCGCCGCCGAAACCGACCGCGAGTCGATCGATGGCTTCACGTAGGGCTTGCGCGCGTGCGAGCTGGCGCATCGAGACGTCGGGCTCGGCATCGAGAAGCTTGGTTTGCACCAACCATTCGGCAAGATCGGCAGGGTCGACCAAAAGCTCGCGATCTCCCGTTTTTCGGTCGCGCACGGTGTTGATGAAATCGAGCGAGAGGCGCCCGCCGTCCCAATTCCAATCTTTCGAGGATTTCTTTCGCATGTCGGATCGCTGCCCTTGTCCACTTCGCGTTCGTTACTAGATCATAACCATATGATACGGTTAGTATAGAGGCCGGCAAGCGCGAGGAGTTCGTCATGGGTCAGGTGGAGGTCACGGCGGATGTCGTATCTGTCGGAAAGTCCAACGAGTTGCGAATGCATTACCTCCGTGCGGGAAGCGGGCCGCTCATCGTACTTTTACACGGGTGGCCGCAGACGAGCCATTGCTGGCGATACCTCATCCCGGAGCTTGCCACCACCCATACCGTCATTGCCCCCGATTTACGCGGATACGGGCGCACGGACAAGCCCGAGTCCGGCTACGACAAGCGAACCATGGCGGCGGACGTCGCGACGCTCGTCGAGAAGCTCGGTTTTTCTCGCGCCATCGTCGTTAGCCACGATCGCGGAGCGCGCGTGGCGCATCGCTGGGCATTGGATCGGCCGGATCAAGTCGAGCGCCTCGTCATCATGGACGTTCTGCCGACGTGCGAAATGGTGCGGCGGATCGATTTTGCCTCCACGACGGGGTATTGGCATTGGTGGTTTCACCTTCAGCCCGAGCTTCCCGAGCGCCTCGTTGGAAATGACGTTGCAGGATATCTAGGATTCCTCTTCGAAAAATGGACGCACAACCGTCACGGCCTTCCGCAATCGGCCATCGACGAATACGTGCGCGCATTTTCGGCACCTGGCGCGCTGCGCGCGGGGTTCTCCGATTACCGAGCCTCGTTTCCCACGGACTTCGACGACGACGACGCGTCGGCCAAGGCAGGCATTCGATTGAAGATGCCTCTCTTGCTGTTGTGGGGGGCGGAGGGCATCCTTCAAAAAGAGCCAGTCGTCGATATTTGGCGTGACTATGCCATCGACATTCGCGGGGAAGCCATTCCCCAATGCGGGCACTTTCTCGCCGAAGAGCAGCCCGCGGAAGTGCTCCAGCGCCTCCGCGCGTTTTTCGACGATGCCGCGATCCGTCCGTTCCAGGTCCATGTTCCCCAGGAAGACCTGGACGACCTTCGTCGCCGTTTGCGTGCGACGCGCTGGCCCGACAAGGAAACCGTTGCCGACCGCTCGCAGGGTGTCCAACTGGCCCATGTCCAGGAGCTCGTGCGCGAGTGGGCCACGAATTACGACTGGCGCAAAATCGAAGCAAAGCTGAATTCACTCCCGCAGTTCATGACGAGGATCGATGGAGTCGACATCCACTTCATTCTTGTCCGCTCTCGTCACCCGAACGCCATGCCCTTGCTCGTCACCCACGGCTGGCCCGGCTCGGTCATCGAGCAATTGGGGCTCATCGATCCGCTCACCGATCCCGTCGCCCACGGTGGACGTGCGGAAGATGCTTTCGACGTGGTCATCCCGTCGCTTCCCGGCTTTGGCTTCTCGGGCAAGCCGACGGACACCGGGTGGGATTGCGAGCGCATTGCGCGAGCCTGGGCGGAGCTGATGAAACGCATCGGATACACCCGCTACGTGGCCCAAGGCGGCGACTGGGGGTCCGCCATCACCACCGCGATGGCGCGTCAGAAGGCGGCCGGCCTTTTGGGCATTCACGTGAACCTTCCTGCAACCTTCCCCGCGGATGTCTTCGAAGCCGTCGTCGCCGGACAGGCCGCGCCGCCCGGATTGTCCGGCGAGGAGAAGGCCGCCTTCGATGCCCTCAGTGGCGTTTTCGCGAAGCGATTCGGTTACTACACGATGATGGCAACCCATCCACAAGCCATTGGCTACGCCTTGACGGACTCGCCCGTCGGCCTCGCGGCGTGGGTATATGACTTCAACGACGCCGAGGCCCAACGCCTCCTCACGAAACAGACTGTGCTCGACGACCTCTCGCTTTATTGGCTGACGAATACCGCAACGCCTTCAGCGCGGATCTACTGGGAGGACAAGGCGGCCGCCTTTAGTTCCGGGGCCCAGAAGACGGCGGAGATCTCCATCCCGGTGGCGGTCACGGTATTTCCAGGCGAGGTTTACCGTGCACCAAAGAGCTGGGCGCAGCGCGCCTATCCGACCCTTACCTATTTTCACGAGGTGGACGAGGGCGGTCACTTTGCGGCGTGGGAACAGCCCGCGCTTTTCAGCGCGGAGCTCCGTGCCGCGTTTCGAACTCTGCGTGGATGATCACCTACCCAAGCCACGGCTTGGCAATGCGCTCGTAAGTGCCATCGTGGCGGGTGAGATTCAGCCATTGGTTCACGTAATGCTGAAAGGCGGTATCGCCCAAGGGTAGTAGGTACGCCTTTTGGCTGAAGGTGAACGGCTTTTGGGGATTCACCGCGCAGAGCTCGGGGTTCTTCTTGGCCTGCCACTGGGCCTCGGCGCTGTCCGTGATCATCAGGTCGGCGCGGCCTGCCGCGATTTCGTGGTGAATCGTATTGTTGTCCGGGTGGACGATGACGTTGGCACTCGCCAGATGGGCACGGACGAATTGCTCGTTCGTGCCGCCCGGATTGACGATGACCTTCACCTCGGGGCGGTTGATCTGCTCGATCGTGTGAAAACGCGATTCGTTTTCGCACCGCGTGATGGGCACTTTGCCGTCATCGAGGTAGGCGTCGCTGAAGAATGCCAATTTCGACCGCTCCAAGGTGATCGAGATACCGCCGACGGCGATATCGCACTTGGAGGTGAAGTCCTGCACGAGGTTCTTCCAGGTCGTATGCACCATGGTCCGGCGCACGCCGAGGCGGCGCGCGAGATCGTCGGCCATGTCCACGTCGATGCCGCTCCAGGTCGAGGTGCCCGCCTCGTAGAACGTGAAGGGGCGGTAGTCCCCGGTGCTGCACACGCGAAGCTCGCCGCGGTTGGCGATTTCTTGCAGGCGGCCCGTCGTGGCACCGGTCGAAGGAGGACTTGCGGCGTCGTGATTGCCTTCACACGCGGGGAGCACGGACGAGACACCTACGAATGCGACCATGAAGAAGAAGCGAGAGGGCACCATGCAGATGGGGCGGCATCATAGCGCATCGTCGCGCATGACGTGGGCCGCCGGGTCGAGCAAATAGCCATCGTCGCGGGTGACGAGAATGGGCTCCAGCCCGAGTTTGCGCAGCCGTCGGATCCCCGTGTAGACGCGCAGCATGCCCGCCTCGTAGCGAACGCGCTCGCCGGGCCAACCCGCCTCGAGCAGTTCCACCGCAGAAATCGCGTGTCCTTTGTCCGACGCATGCAAGGTGGTCAGGGCATCGAGGATGCGCCGGACGGGACCATGCCGCGTCAAATCGGTGCGCGTTCCATCGGGCGTCACCAGCCATCGCGCTTCGGGGCCCACGCGCCATTGCGGCGTGGGATCGGCCGCTTCCCGCTTCGGCCCTTTCGCCGACCCCTTCACATCGAGGAGGGAGAGAGGCTGCGTCGAAAAACGTGCAGCGTGCGCGACCGTGTCGCACAAGGCCGCGGGCACGTGCGCCTCCTCGGCGTAGCGCCGCGCCGTTTCCAGTGCCGCGCGCGCGTCCTCATCGTGGCCCGCGGCCGACGCGTGCTCCGCCACGCGAAGCAGATCGAGCGCCGCACGCCACGCGCGACCCGCCGTGTGGTGCGCCTCCGCCGAGGCCCGCAGATCGTCGATGGTCGGCGGCGCGCTCTCCGCTTCCAGATTGAGACCCACGAGGCTGGCCATCTCGACGACCTTGAGGCGCCGGATCGTCTCCCCCGACGTCACGTGCAACGCGTGCGCCGCCGCGAGGAACACGTGCGCCCGATCGATCTCGCCGCTCAGCGCGCGCGCAATGCCCTGCGCCGCCAGCGCGTCGGCCTCACCGCGCGCGTCGCCCGCCGCGTGGTGCTGCTCGAACGCGCGCCCGAGCGCCTCTTCGGCCTCGTCGATGCGCCCGAGCGCAAGGCGCGCCCAACCGAGACTGCGCAGCACCTCGGCCTCGAGCGCCGTTTCCTGGGCGAGCCCGAGTGCCTCCCCCAGCGTCTTTTCGGCCAAATCCGCGTGCCCGAGCTCCAGCGCGATGCGGGCCCCGAGCACGCGTGCCCGCACGCGCAGCGCCGCATCGCCCGACGCATCCGCCGCGCGCCGCGTGAGCGTGATGCACGGGTTGTGAAGGTCGATCGCGTTTCGGAAAAACGCGAGATCGGCGAGCGACACACCGATGCGCGCGGCAATCTCCGGCGTGCGTGTGACCTCGCGATCGAAGATGGCCAGCAAATTGGGCAAGTCCGCCTCGAGCTCATCGAGCGCCTGCACCCCGCCGGCGCCGTACGTGCGCGCCGCCATCTGCTCGGCGCGCCCGAGGTAAAACAGGGCATGCCGCCGCTCGATCTCCGCCTGCGCCGGCAGCGACGCGAGCTTCGAGCGCGCGAACGCACGCAGCGTCTCCAACATGGACAGCCGCGCCGGCCCGCGCACATCGAGGCGCGTGGCCAACGATTTGCGCAGCAGCGCCGAGGCCACGTCGATGGGATCGCCCTCGAGCTCCGGCCCGACCACCGCCTCGAACGCCTCCAAGGTGAGCGGCCCCGTAAAAGCACCGAGGCACGCGAAGGCTTGCCGCTCGTCCGGCGCCGAAAGCTCCCAGGACCACTCCAACGTACCGGCCAGGGTCAAATGCCGTTCGCGCAAATCGCGCCGGTCCGATTTCAAAATACGAAAGCGCTCCTCGAGGCGGACGAGCAGCTCCTTCGGGCTCATCACGCGAACGCGGCTCGCCGCCAATTCGATGGCCAGCGGAATCCCGTCGAGCCGCTCGACCAGCGGGCGAATGTCCTCGCCCTCGGTCTGCCCCGCGCGCGCTTCGAACATGGCCACCGCGGCATCGAGCGGCAGCGGCTCCAGTGCGGTGACGTGCTCCTGCGCGATGCCCAGCGGCTCGCGCGTGGTGACCAAGAGCCGAATCTCCGGCAGCGCCTCCCGGCATGCGCGGGCGAACGATGCCGCCTGCTCGAGGACGGCATCGGCATCGTCCAGCACGATGAGCATAGGATCGTGGTTGCGCAGCGCATCGACCAACCTGGTGAGCGAGTCGTCCTCCTCCGACTGCGCCGTGCGACCCAGCTTGATCCCGAGGGCGCGCGCGATGGAACGCGTCACATCGCGGCTGGCCGAAAGGCCCACCGTGCGCGTGGGCCAGGTTTCGCGCAGGCGAAAGGCGACTTCCTCCGCGAGGCGCGATTTCCCGATGCCGCCGGGCCCCACCAAGGTGACCAGGCGCAGCCCGCGATCGAAGCAAGACGCGACATCGTCGCACACGGTGTCGCGCCCGAACATCGGCTCGCGGGGGACCTCTTTCGATGCATGCGGCGTGCGTGTCATTTTCTCGAGGGCGAGCTTATCTCGTCCACGAGCGAGAGATAATCCCCGATGAACCGCCCCGCGTCCTTCATGCGCTCGGGATCGGTCCAGTAGCGCAAGCTCTTGTCGATGGCTTTGGCGTATTCCGTCGTCGGGCCGGTCCCTTGCAGTTTGGACCGCAATTTGACCAGAAATCGCAGCATGAGCATGTTCTCGTTGAACGGTTTGCGCCGCCGCTGAAAGACGCCCACCGCATCGGGATCCCGGGTGTGCGTGTAAAACCCGCCTTGGTTCGGGTCGTACAATTCGGCCAAGGCAAAGTCGGCCACACGCTTGGCCGCCGCCAACGTCGCCGCGTCGGGCTCCACGTCGTGCAGTCGCGCCAGTGCATATCCATACGCGGCATGGTCTGCGAGGTGGAGCAGGCGAGGGGGCTCCGTTTCGATGCCGTGCGTGATACCTCCGCGCGGCGCGGTGTGGGTGGCGGCCACACGCGCGCTCGCGCGCTTCGCAATGGCGAGCGCGGACGCGTCCCGCGTGGCCTCGTACAAGGTGACGTAGGCGGCAATGGCGAGGCCGCCATCCTCCGCGTACTCGTTGGGATCGACGCGCGGGACGCCCAAGGCGCGCCGTTCGCGGTCGCCCAATCGATAATAGTCGTGGCCGTCCATGAAGCGTTTTTCACGGTCGTGGGCATTCAAATCTGCATCTTGTGTCCCGTGAAACCCGCCCTCGGGGCTGATCATGAAGGCGCGCAAATACCGATCGATGTCGCGTGCAGCTCGCAGCCATCGCTCGTCGTGGGTGAGCGTGTAGGCCGCCGCGTAGTCGGCGAGCGCCCCGGCGTTGAATTCCATCAATTTTTCGAAGTGGGGATGAACCCAATCGGGTGCGACGGAATATTGATAAATGCCGCCCCACACCGGGTCGATGATGTTTCTTTGTTTCTCCAGCACAGTGAGCGCATGCTCGCGCAATCGCGTATCGCCGCGAGTGGCGCGCTTCAATGCAAATTCGGTATTCTCGTGAATGGGAACCTTGGGTTCGACGCCCCAGCCGCCCTCCTTGGGGTCCCAATATTCTTCCAATTCGACCTCGGCCCAATGTGCGGCCCAGGCCAATGTTTCCGCAGCGAGCGGTGTATCCGGCGTAGGCCGCTCCGCCGCCGCCTCGACCCGTGCTGCATTCGGACCTGCCGCCACCACGGCGGCGAGCAAATCTGCGAATTCACCTGGCGCCATGTACCCGCGGTATTTTCCCAATTCGTCGCCGTCGGGCGAAAAGATGACCGTGGCGGGCCATCCCCACGCGCGGTACCGTTCCTCGATATCGGGCCGCGCATCGACATCGACTTTTGCCGCGATGAAATGGCGCTGAAGCACGGAGGCCACTTTGGCATCGTGGTACGTGGTCGACTCCATGACATGGCACCAGTGGCACCACTCTGCGGAGCCATCGAGCACGATGAATTTGCGCTCCCGTTTCGCCCGCTCGAAGGTGCGCGCGTCGAAGGGCGCCCAATCGAGTGGCTCCTTGGGCGAGGCGTCCGGTCCGCGGCTCGGCTCCGAGCGATGCGTCATTCGAGGAGGCTGCGTGGGATGCGCGCAACCGGAGAGCCCAAGTACACAGCCGAGAATCGATGCCTGCCAGGTGCGCCTGAGTCGACGTGTCATCTTCCGAGTCATGTACGAACGTGCACCCCAATCGGTTCCGTCTTAACATCCGTTGCCATGGCGACGAAAGATCCCCCTCGCGTTTCTCCGCACCTCATCGTCCGCGGCGCCGCGCGCGCCATCGAATTTTACGTCGAGGCCCTCGGGGCCAAAGAGATTGCGCGCTTCGCCGATCCGAAGTTGAACGGCCACATCGTGCACGCCGAGCTTGCGATCGGCGAGACCAAATTCAGCCTCTCCGAAGAGGCACGCGATTGGAAAAACGACGCGCCTCCCTCCTTGGGCGGCTCCCCCGTCATGCTCACGTTGGAGGTCGCAGACGCCCTCGCCGTCGGCGAACGCATGGTCCGCGCCGGCGCCACCGTCGTCTTTCCCATCGAAGATCAATTCTACGGCGAACGCCAAGGCCGCTTGGTCGATCCCTTCGGCCACCGCTGGATCATCACCCAACACATCGAAGACCTCTCCAACGAAGAAATCCAACGCCGCGTCGAGGCCTACGTTCCGAAGTGAAAATTCATGTAAGGTGCGCGTATCATGTACGACCTTTATATTGCGAATAAGAATTATTCCTCATGGTCGTTGCGGCCGTGGGTGCTTTTGAGTGAACTCGGAATTCCGTTTCGGGAGCATTTGGTGGCCTTCGAGGAAGGCTCCAGTTGGGAGCGGTTTCGGAAGTTTTCGCCGACGGGGAAGGTGCCTTGTTTGATCGACGAGGGCACCGTCGTGTGGGAATCGCTCAGCATTGCGGAGTACCTGGCGGAGCGGCACGAGGGGGTTTGGCCCAAAGATGGAAAAGCACGCGCATGGGCGCGCTCCGCCGCGTCGGAGATGCATGCCGGCTTCACCGCCCTGCGCGGTGGCTGTCCCATGAACATTGGCATTCGCGTGCAGCTTCGCGAGATTGGCGCGGAGCTTCGCCGCGATCTCGATCGCCTCAGCGAGCTTTGGAACGAAGGGCTCTCGCGGTTTGGCGGTCCGTTCCTCGCCGGGAAGAGCTTTACCGCGGTGGACGCCTTTTTCGCGCCGGTCGCCTTTCGCATCCAGACCTACGGCCTCGCGCTGGACGAGGCATCGCTGGCGTATGCGACGCGGTTGCGCGAGCTTCCGTCGGTGCGCCGCTGGTACGAGGCCGGGCTCGCGGAGACGTGGCGGCCCAAGGACCACGAGGACGGCGTGGGCAGCAACGGCGTCTTGGTCGAGGACCTGCGCGCGAAAGCCTGACGGCTACAGCAAGGATCGGATGGCGCGCGCGAGGCGGAGCAGGGTCTCGGGCGCGCATCCCTCGGCTTTGTTGTCCAGGAATACGAACGACGGCACCCCGTGCTGGTGCGCCTTGACGACGATGCGTGCAATCGCGTCGCGGTTGTCGCGGTCTTCCGCCACGATGCGGTTGAAGGGGGCATAGCGTGCCCGCGCCTCTTCGTATTTGTCGCCCTCGCGCAGAAGCCATCGAATCACCAGAGGCCTGCGCGCACCCGGCGGAGCGAGTTTGACCTGCGTCAGCACCGACGGCATCGATGTCCACTGATTGTGGCAATGCACGGCGCCCGTATCTTCGAGTGCAGCGAAATAGGCCTTGGTGAGCAATTCGGCATTTCGAACTTCCACGGCATACGGCACGCCCTTTGGAAGGCGCCGCAGAAAGTCGTGCAGCTGGCCGGCAAAGGCGCGCGGATCGCCGACGTCCTGCGGCGGAAACTGAAACAAGAGCCCGCCCATCTTGGCGCCGAGCCCCTCGGCGAAAGGGCCCACCACCGCGTCGGACGCGTACGCCGCGTCCAGGAAACGCGGATTGTGCGCACCGCGCTTTTTGCCATACCGCGGATGCTGCGGGAATTGCAGCACCGTGCACTCCTCGTGGGCCTTGGCGAACAGGCGAAACCCATCGGGCACTTGGTCGGCGTACTCACGGTATGCGGCTGCGGGAATCGGGTCGTAATAGCTTCGATCGAGCTCCACGATGCGATGCAGCGGGTTCTTGCTGTACGCCGTCAGGCCTCGCGCCCCCAAAAGCTTCTCCGGCGTGCCCTTCGCGTAGACCACACCGATCCACCCTGGGAAAGACCACGTCATGCAGCCGAGGGCAATGCCATCGGGTAGCTCGGCGGCGAGGCGTACGTGCTCTTCGCTGGGGGGAACGGGATCCAGCGCGGGAGGCGGCAGATCGAACAGCACGTTTTGCATTGGCGCCATCCTATGCGAAAACCACAGCTCATGACCGCTTGGAGCGGATGGATCTCCGTCGTTCTCATCGTCCTAGCCGCCACGTTGCCGCTCGGACAGCGACTGCGCGCCGGAAAGCGGGCCGCGCCCGATTCGCCGCTCATTCGTACGCACGTCGTGTTCGGGCTGCTCGTGGTGGGCGTCGCCTTCGTGCACACCTTGGCCATCGTGCAAATGCTCGGCTCGCCCGCGGCCGTCGGCGGCGGCATGACCGCGCTGCTTCCCGGCGGCATCGCCTTCTTCCTGCTCATGGCCCACGCGGGCCTCGGCCTTCAACTGCGCAACCTTCGCTTGCGCGATCGCGCCAAAAAGCGCAGGCAACACCTGGCCACCGCCACGGCCATCGTCCTTGCGGTGGCCGTCCATGTCATCGCGCTCGCCCGCCACTGATTTTCCCCGGCGCGCAGTGAGTGTGCCACCATGCGAGCATGCCGCGCCTGCACCTGGTCGATGCTACGTACGAATTGTTCCGCGCATGGTTTGCCGTGCCCTCCACGCGTGCGCCGGATGGGCGAGAAGTCGGGGCCACACGCGGCGTGCTCGGCACGTTGCAAAAGCTCGTGCAGACCGAAGGCGCCACCCACGTGGCGTGCGCCACGGACCACGTCGTCCGCTCGTTTCGCAATGGCCTCTACGACGGCTACAAAACGGAAATCGGCGTTCCCCAGGATCTTTTGAGCCAATTCCATCTCGTGGAGGAGGGCATTCGCGCCCTCGGTCTCGTGGTGTGGCCCATGGTCGAATTCGAGGCCGATGACGCACTCGCCGCCGGCGCGGACCGCTTCGCGGGCGAGGTCGAGCAGGTGCTCATCGCCACGCCCGACAAGGACCTCGCGCAGTGCGTGCGCGGTGATCACGTCATCATGCTCGACCGCCGGCGCAATACCACGATGAACGAAGAAGGCGTCCGCGCGAAGTTCGGCGTGCCGCCCGCGTCGATTGCCGACTGGCTGGCCCTCGTGGGGGACTCGGCCGATGGGTACCCCGGGCTACCCGGCTGGGGGGAAAAATCGGCCGCACGCGTGCTCTGCGTCTTCGGATCCATCGAGGCCATCCCCGAGCGCACCAAGGACTGGCCGGCGGACCTGACGCGGGCCGTCCGCGGTGCCGATCGATTGGCCGCCACCTTGGTCGAGCGCAAAACCGAGGCGCTGCTCTACAAGACGCTGGCGACCTTGCGCGTGGATGTGCCCCTCACCGAGACGCTCGACGGCCTCGAGTACAAGGGCACGCCGCCCATCTTCCGCGAATTTTGCGCATCCATTGGGGCGAGCGGCCTCGTCGATCGCGTCGCACGCTGGACGTGATTCACTATGATGAGGCGATGCTGACCATCACGACTTGGAACGTCAACGGCATTCGCGCCCGAGAGCCGGACGTTCTCACGTGGATCGACCGCCACCGGCCCGACGTGCTCTGCCTGCAAGAGGTGAAGGCGTCGCCCGACCAGGTGCCCGCGGCGCTTTCCAACCTCGAGCAATATTGGTGCTACTGGCACGGTCACAAAGGTTATTCCGGTGTGGCGCTGCACCTGGCGCGTTCCACCTTTCCGACGCGCCCCGTGTTCGCGCACCCGGAGTTCGATCACGAGACGCGCATCGTGACGGCCACCGCGGGCAATCTGGTGTTCGCCTCGGTGTACGTGCCCAACGGCGGCAAGGACTTCCCCGCGAAGACGCGCTTTCTGAATGCCATGGCCGACTTCGTGCGCCAGGTGCACGCCGAAGGCAAATCGCTGATCCTCGTGGGCGATCTCAATGTGGCGCGAGAGGAGCGCGACGTGCACCCCACCTTGCGCCGGCCGCAGCAAATCGGGCAAACGCCGAACGAGCGCTCGCAGCTCGAACACATCATCGGCGAGGGTTTGGTCGATCTCTCGCGGCAGTTTCATCCGGACACCGACCAGCTCTTCACCTGGTGGGCGCCGTGGCGCAACATGCGCGCGCGCAACATCGGGTGGCGTTTGGATTACGTCCTTTGCAGCGCGGCATTGGCCCAGCGCGCCTCGAGCTGCGAGGCCTTTCCCGAGTTCGGTGCGAGCGATCACTGCCCGGTGCACGCGGTGTTCGACATGCCGGCGCCCGACGTGTCGCCCGAGCCGCCCTCCGAACAGCCGCCACCTTCTCCCGCGACCGAGGCCGCGAAAGAGGGGCAGTTGAAGCTGTTTTAGGCGCTCATTCCGCCGTCGACGACGAGGGTCTGACCCGTCATGTAGGAGGATGCGTCGGACGCGAGAAAGAGAGCGGGAGCCGCCAATTCCTCTGGCGCGGCCCACCGGCGCATCGGGATCGACGCCACGATGCGCTGGTTGACATCGTCGCTTTCGCGCAGGGGCCGTGTGAGATCGGTCGCCGTCCAACCGGGGCATAGCGCATTGACGCGGACCCCGGCGGCGGCCCAATCGACGGCGGCGATTCGGGTCATCGAGATGACGGCGGCTTTCGCGGCGCCGTAAGAAGCCGACGATCGGGAGCCGCGCAGACCGCCGACGCTGGCAACGTTGATGATGCTTCCCCGTCGCTGCTCGACCATGTGCGCACCCGCGGCTCGCATCAGCACGAACATGGATGTCGCATTCCAGGCGAGGGTGTGATTCCAATTTTCGAGCGAGACCTCGAGCACGGAGACGGGGCTCGATGTGTACGAGCCTCCCGCATTGTTCACGAGGATGTCGAGCCCGCCCAGTTTGGCAATGGCCTCGGCCACGAGCCGTTCGGTGGCCTCGGGATCGGCGACGTTGGCCGCGAGCATCGGCGCGGTGCGTTTCATGCCGGCGATCTCGGTGGCGACACCGTTCAAGGCTTCCGTCGTTCGAGCATGCACGGCGACATCGGCGCCGTGCTTGGCCAAGGCTACGGCAATGGCTCGTCCGATTCCTCGCGATGCACCGGTTACGAGCGCGCGCTTCCCTATCAAGTCGAACACGTGGGTCTCTCCATGGTGAGAGTCTATTTGAGACTGCGGCTTTTCACGCGTTGAAAGTGCCTGCGCGCGACGCCGGACGCGGCCGCTGCGCGCAGGACGTTGCCACCGTGTTCGGCCAGCGTTCGCTCCACGTAGCGACGCTCGAAGGCCTCGAGCACACGTTGTCGCGCGGCGCCGAACGGCAGATTCTGCGCGAGGATCTGCTCGAGCACCCCGTGGATGGGGCCCTCCTGGGACGACTCGAGCGACTCGAGCAGCTCGGGCGCGCTCGTCGGTGGAGGGGCCAGCTCGCCCAAGGCCAAACGGCGCACGACGGCATTGCGCAGCTCGCGCACGTTCCCGGGCCATGGGTAGTCACTCCATTGCCGGAGCAACGTTTCCGAAAGCTCCGCGGGCGCGCCGCCGGAGGCCGCCCAGATGGCCCGCGCGAGGTGCGGAATGTCGCCCCGGCGGCGGCGCAACGGCGGAAGCTCGATGCGCGCGACGGCGAGGCGATGGAACAAATCATCCCGAAAGCGCCCGGCCTGCACCTCGTGATCGAGATTGCGCCGCGTGGCCGATAGGACGCGGACATCGAACTTCATCGAGCGGTCACCGCCCACGCGCCGGACTTCCGAGCGCTCCAGGGCGCGCAAGAGCTTTGGCTGAAGTGTGATATCCAATTCGCCAATCTCGTCGATGAGCAACGTGCCACCATCGGCCTGCTCGAAAACGCCGCGCCGGGCGCTGACCGCGCCGGTAAAAGCACCTCGCTCATGCCCGAAAAGCTCGGATTCCACGAGATTCGCCGGCACCGCCGTGCAATCGAAGACCACGAACGGGGCGGTCGCGCGCGGCCCCTCCTCGTGGATCGATTCGGCGAGCAGTTCCTTGCCCGTCCCCGTTTCGCCCTCGATGAGCACGGGAATGTTCGACCGTGCGAGGCGCGCGCAAAGCGGATAAAGCCGCCGCATCTCCAGACTTCCGCCCAGCACCCGGCCGAACGCGTCCATCTTGGGCGGCGGGGTGGCCGGCTCCAACCGGCGCTCGATCCGAAGCCGCGTCGAGCCAATGCGCACCACCTCTCCGCCGGACAGCTCCGCCTCGATGATCTTCACCTTCTCCAAGTACGTGCCATTCGTCGAACCGAGATCGCGCACGTGCAGCATGGTGCCGCGCGGTTCGAGTGCAATGTGGCGCCGGGAGACCTCGCGATCGGTCAGCTTGAGCGCGCATGCAGGGCCCTGCCCGACCAAGAGGCACGAAGGCTGCGATCCATCCAAGGTGATGGCCACCCCGGCATCGGGGCCATCCACCACGGTGACGACGAAGATGCATTCGCCCGCATCGGCATCGTGCTGTTGCATCACAGTCCGCTCGAAATCGATGGCGTGCGACACGCACATCACGATAACCGATTCGAGCCAGGCCCGTATATCCGATCTTCGATGCGACCCATTCGTCGCATGGACCTGTTTGTCGCACCGGATTTTGCGAAGGTGAAACGTTCTTTTGGCAAAATCGTACTTCGGTATAGGGCTTGCCATGGGCGCGCGGCACGAACCATGGAGGCCATCATGCGAAACCGTCATAGTATCGTATTCGCCGGCATCATCCTCGCCATCGGCTACGCGGGATGCAGCAGCAACGACACGGGCACTCCGCCGCCCGCACGAAGCTCGTCCCCGATCATCGGCGGCACCGCCGACGAAGGCGATCCGGCGGTGGTGATGCTCGTCTCGTATCCTGCCGACGAATCCACGTATTACACCTGCACGGCGGAGGTGATTTCCCCCACCGTGCTCCTCACCGCGGCGCATTGCGTCGATACGCCGAACCATACCGGCCATACCTTCGGCGTGTTTCTCGAGCCGGATGCGACACCGTACAAGTCCAGCGTCAAGACGCTCAAGCCGCATCTCAAGGCCGTGCGCGAGGTGCACGCGCACCCGCAGTACGATCCCAATGGTGCGGGTTACCCGGCCGATGTGGGCGTGGCCATTCTCTCCGAGCCGGTATCCATCACGCCGTTGCCCATCAACCGAACGGCGCTCGATTCCAGCATCGTGGGCAAGTCGTCGCGGATCATTGGATATGGTCAGACGGTTTCAGGTACCTTCAATGTGAAGAAGTATCAGGCCACGACGAGTGTCAACAAGCTGGAGAACGATGGGCACACGGTGGTCGTGGGGGACAGTACGCGGCGCACGTGCCTCGGCGATTCGGGCGGGCCTGCGCTGGTGACTTTGAATGGCGTGGAAACCATCATTGGCACCAATTCGTACACGAACACCAGCGGCTGCACCGAGCCTTCGCATTTTCAGCGCGTCGATGTGTACAAGTCCTTCATCGATTCGTACCTGAATTCAGGCGATGCCGGCGCGCCCACCGATGCCGGAACGGATTCCGGGACGGACGCGGGGACCGATTCGGGGACGCCCCCCGACGCGGGTGGTGGGGAGCCTTGTCCGACGCCGGAACGTGAGCCCAACAACCGATCCACGCAGGCGAATCCGATCGGCCAATGCCTGCGGGGCTCACTCAGCCCGGCCGGCGACGTCGACCTCGAGAGCTTTTCGCTCTCCGGGAGCCTCGAATATGACGTCAACCTCGAGGCGAGCGGCGATGCGCAGCTTTCCCTTTTCAAATATTGGAACGGCGGCTGGTACTACGTCGAGAACACCACACCGACGCGCGTGCACCACGTGTCCGACGGCGGAGGAAGGTACCTCGTACGCGTCACCTCCCCGAGCTATACGACGCAGAGCTACACGAGCACGTTGACGGTCGGATCGCCGTAAAACATCCCATGAAAGAGAGCTAAACCCTTCGGGCGCCTCGCCCTTCTCCGAAAAGTGGACCTTTGGTACGATCGCGCTTCGCGATTCGGGGGTCCGCATTGACCATTTACGGTGGACACGAAGGCATCGAGCACGTGGGTCGTGTCCTCGGTGGGCGATGGTTGCTCGATCGGCTGCTTCGCGAGGGCGGCATGGGGGCGGTCTACCGCGCCCGCGATCTCGAAACCGGTGCCGACGTGGCGGTCAAACTCGTGCTCGGGCTCGACCCCCACGTCGCCTCGCGGTTTGCACGCGAAGTGCGCGCACTTGCACAGCTTCGGCACCCGCGCATCGTGCGCTATGTAGGGCACGGCGTTGCGGACCTGCCGTACCTCGTCATGGAGTGGCTCCAGGGCGAGGATCTCTCGGCACGCCTGGCGCGCGGTCGGCTCGATCCGAAGAGCACCGTCGCCCTTGGGCGGGCCGTGGCCGGTGCACTCGCGGCCGCGCACCGCGAGGGGCTCGTGCACCGCGATATCAAGCCGGCGAACATCTTCCTGGTCGATCGCGAACCTGCGCGCGCAAAGCTCCTCGACTTCGGCTTGGTGAGTGCAGGCCATGGCGTGTGCTCGAGCATCTCGCGCGGGTTACTCCTCGGTACGCCCGCGTACATGTCGCCCGAGCAAGCACGCGGCGCGCAATCCTCGTCGCTCGACGCGTCATCGGACGTCTTTTCGCTCGGCGTCGTTTTGTACAAATGCCTGACGGGGCGCGCGCCCTTCACCGGCGACAACGTTCACGCGCTGGCGCTCAAGATCGCGCTCGAGGAGCCTCCGCGCGTTGGGGATCTCCGTGCCGGTGTGCCGGCGGAGCTCGACGAGCTGATTGCGCAGATGCTCGCGAAAGAGCCCGCGGCGCGTCCACGCGATGGGGCCGAGTTGCTCGCCCGCCTCGATGGGATCCGCTTGGTCCGGAGCGAGCCGCCGGCATGGCTTTCCGCGGAACAGCGACTCGTGTCCTTGGTGCTCCTCGGGCCCCGCGCGGAGGAGATACCGCGGGTGGCCGACCTCGTGCGCGCGCACGGCGCAGAGCCGCGCTCGCTCGGCGCTCATGCGGGTGCGCGCTTCGCCGCGCTCTTGGAAATTCGAGGCAGTGCGACCGATCACGCTGCGCGGGCGGCCCAGATGGCCATGGGACTGCGCCGCGCGCTTCCGCATGCACCCCTCGCCGTCGTCACGGGGCGGGCCGTTCTCGCTGGGCCGAATCCCAGCGGTGAAGCCATCGAGCGCGCCGAGCACTTGTTGTCGCGCGAAGGCGACGCCGGCGCCATCGTGCTGGACGACGTGACCGCCGGCTTGCTCGAAGGCCTCTTCGTCATCGCACGCGGTGCAAGCGGGGCACGCCTCGGCGAGGTGCGCACGCCCACGGCTCCCGGGCGCACCCTGCTCGGAAAGCGGAGCCCCTTCGTGGGGCGCGACCGCGAAATGCAGATCCTCGAGGGCGCGCTGGCCGAGTCCATCGCCGAATCGGTGGCGCGTGTCGTCCTTGTGACGGCGCCATCGGGAATGGGCAAGAGCCGCCTCCGCCGCGAATTCGCGTCGAAGCTCGGTGCTTCCCGCGCGGCGCATCTATGGCTCGCGGTCGGGGCACCCCTCTCGGCGCGCTCGCCCTTTGGCTTTTTGCGCGACTTGGTTCGCTGCGCGGCCGGCCTGCGCGATGGCGCGCCCGATATCGAGCGCCGGGCCGAACTCGGCGTGCGCATCTCCGCAATCATCGGCGGCCAGGCTGCGCAGACACGGGTTCACGAGTTTCTCTGCGAATTGCTCGGCATCGGCGATCCGGCCGCATCGAGCGCCGCACTCGTGGCCGCGCGGCGCGATCCCGCGCTGATGCACGACCAGATCCGCCGCGCATGGATCGATTGGACGAGCGCCGCGTGCGCCGCGCACCCGCTCTTGATCGTGCTCGAAGATCTGCACTGGGGTGACGCCCCGAGCCTCCACGCCATCGAGATGGCCTTGCGCACGTTGCACGATGCGCCGCTCACCGTCGTGGCGTTCGCGCGACCCGAAATCGAGGAAGCCTTTCCCTCTCTGTTTCGCGAGCGCGGCGTCCTCGAGATGCGCCTCGATGCGCTGCCACGCCGCGCGAGCGAGCGCTTCGTGCGTGCGCTTCTCGGTGAATCGGTTCCAGCGCCGCAGCTCGCGGCGATGGTCGAACGCGCCGGCGGCAACGCGTTCTACTTGGAAGAACTGATTCGCGCTGCCGCGGAAGGTTCCTCCGAGCTGCCCGCGACGGTCTTGGCCATGGTGCAAGCGCGCCTCGAGGCGATGGAGCCCGGCGCCCGCCGCGTGCTTCGCGCGGCCAGCACCTTCGGGCGCGTCTTCTGGCTGGGCGGCGTCCGCGCGCTTCTCCAAGGGCAGGAGGATGCGGCCTTCTGGCTCGCGGAGCTCGCGCGTCGCGAGGTCGTCGTGCCGTGCCCAGAATCGCGTTTCGTCGGCGACGCGGAATACGCATTTCGTCACGAGACCATCCGCGAGGCGGCGTACGCCATGCTCACCGACGACGATCGGCCGCACGCCCATCGCCACGCCGGTGCATGGCTCGTCGCCGCCGGCGAAGACGACGACATGGTGCTCGCGGAGCATTTCGAGCGCGGCGACGACACCGAGGCCGCGCGAACGCGGTACGCCCGCGCTGCCGAGCGTGCCCTGTTTGCCAACGACTTGCGCGGTGCGCTCGAGTTGACCCGCAAGGCGGAGGCGTGTGGTGCGGCCGGCGAATCGCTGGGCGCATTGCGCCTCGTTCAAGCCGAAGCCCACGAGTGGCTCGGCGATACCGTGACCGCCGAGGCCTGCTCCAGCGAAGCGATGCTTCTCCTGCCGCGTCACTCCGACGCGTGGTACCGCGCGGCGGCATCCCTCGCGGTGTCGATGCGGGCCACGCAAAATTGGAATCGCACCCTGCAGCTGCGCGCCGAGCTTCTTTCGCCGGGGCCAGCCCGCGCGCCGGCCCTGGTGGCGTTCCTCTCCGTGGCCCGGGCGCTGTTTTACGGCAATCGCTACGACGAAGCTGCCCAGGTCGTTCGGGGTGTTCGCGAGGCGGCGGAGTCCATCGGTCGCAGCGATCCATACCTGCTCGCGCATCTCCGGCACGAGCAATCGGACATGGCGTACCTCCAGGGCGAGCTCGATGTCTCGCTTCGCTTGGTGGAAGATGCCGCGGAGCTCTACGCCAGCATCGGCGATCGGCGGCGCGTGCTGCGTGCGCGCGGCGCGGCCATCGGGCTCTTTTATCGGCTCCTCGGAGCCTACGAGGAATCGGTGCGCATCCTGCGCGCGTGCATCGACGAGGCCGAGCGGCTCGCGCTCCCTGCAATGGCCGCGCATGCGCGACTCAACTTGGGCCCGGCGCTGGCCATTCTCGGCGAGGGGGCCGAGGCCGTCGCGTGCGAGCGCGAAGCCATCGGCGGTATGCGCAACAACCCGCGCCTGCATGCGACGGCCCACGCGTACATGGCGCTGGCGCTGGAGTCGGGCGGCTACCTCGCAGGCGCCGAACGCTATGCGCGCGCCGCCCTGGAGCAGATCGGCGACAAGAATCCGCAGAGCCGCTCCGCCTTTGCGGGCATCCTCGCCGGCATTCTTTTGGCGCGCGGTCGCCCGCGCGATGCGCTTCTTTGCGCGCGCGAAGGGATGCACCTTCTCGCCTCCCTCGGCGGTGTGGAAGTCGGCGAGATCCGCCTTCGCCTCGTCCACGCCGAAGCCCTGCGCGCGACCGGCGAGCGCGACGCCGCACGCGAGGCCATCCTTCGAGCTCGCGCGCGCCTACTCGCCCTCGCCGGCAAGTTGACCGATGGTGCCCTCCGCGCGTCCTTCCTCGATCGCGTCCCAGAGAACGCGCGCCTCCTCCGCATGGAGCTTTAGAGCTCGTACGTCAATTCGGACCTCAAGAAGGATGTGAATTTTCTTCTGACGTTCGAGACTCACTCGGATTCGTCGATGGGCACGGAGAGTCCGACTTTGACGCGGCTGGTGACGACGTTGGTGGTGAAACGGCGCACGTTGCCGTTTTCGTAGAGCGCGCGGCGCGTGAAGGTCTCGAAGTCGGTCATGTCGTGCGCGAGGAGGATCAGCACGAAGTCCGTCGTCCCCGTCACGCGGTAGCACTGTTGGACGTGCGACTCCGAGCGCATGGTGCGTTCGAAGTCGTCCAGATCCGTGAGGCGCTCGCGATCCAGTTCGACGGACACGACGAAGGTCATCGCCTGCCCGAGCTTGAACGGATCGACCACCGCGATCTCTTTTTGAATGACGCCCTCTTCGCGCAGCCGCTTGATGCGCCGCTGCACGGCGGCGATGGATAAACCCACGTCGGGTGCCATCGCCTCGGCGGTGATCCGTGCGTCCTCTTGCAGCCGCGCGAGGATGCCGCGGTCGATACGGTCGAGAACGTCATATCGATCTTTGCGCATATTCCGCATTGTATGGCATACATGCGCGGTTTCGCCGCGTCATTGCGCCTTACAACGCGGTAATTCCGCCCTGCGGAGCGCTATATTGCAACGCATGCCGACGTCGAGCCCTTGGCGCCTGGACCTTCACTTGAATCGACGCCCTCCTCTTGCACAAGACGCGCTGTCGTTTGGTGCGCAGCATGTCGGCCCCGCGCGGGCGCTGCTGTCCGAGTTCATGGACTACGCGCCCACGCCGCTGCGCCATCTCCCGTGGATGGAGCGCGAGCTCGGCGTCGAAGCGGTCCTGCTCAAGGACGAATCGGCGCGCATGGGTCTGGGCAGCTTCAAGGCGCTGGGCGGGGCGCATGCGGTGCTTTGCCATGTGCGCCGTCATGGAACGTCGACCACCGTCGCGTGCGCGAGCGCCGGCAATCACGGGCTCTCCGTTGCCGCCGGCGCGCGTGCCGCGGGCGTGCGAAGCGTGGTGTGCCTGAGCGAGTCCGTTCCCCAAAGCTTCGAGGCGCGGCTGCACGCCCTGGGGGCCGAAACACTGCGCGGCGGGCGAGACTACGAGGCGAGTCTGCGCCTACTGGAGGCTCGCGCCAAGCAGCGCGGATGGACGATCATCTCCGACACCGTGCCGCTTCACGCGGCCGGTGAAGATGCCACACCCGTCCGCGAGGTGATGCAGGGCTACACGGTTTTGTGCGACGAGGCCGCGGCGGATTGCGAGCGCCAAGGCGGACCGGCGACGCACGTCTTCGTGCAGGCGGGGGTCGGCGGACTTGCGGCGGTCTGCGCCTCGTACCTTCGCGAACGCTGGGGCGACGTGGTCTTCGTGGTCGTCGAGCCCATGTCGGCCGCTTGCCTCCTGGAGAGCGCCCGCCGAGGAGCGCCCGCGCAAATCCCCGGCGGCCGCACCATCCTCGGCCGCCTCGATTGCCGCGAGCCCTCGGTGCTTGCCTTTCGCGTCCTCTCGCCGCTGGCGCACGCGTTCGCCGCCATCACCGATGCAGGCGCGGAGGAAGCGGCCCGCGCCATCGCACGCGACGGCATCGCGCAATCGCCGTGCGGCGCAGCGGGGGCCGCCGGCCTTCTCGCCGCCTGCCACGACGCCGGGACGCGCTCGGTGTTGGGCATCGATTCCCGTGCACGCATCCTCCTCATTGGCACCGAAGCTCCCGTACCATCATGAATCTCGGCCACCTTGCGGCGATATGCCGTTATCCCATCAAAGGATTTCACCCCCAGAAGCTCGCGAGCGTCGATTTCTCGGCGGGCTCCGGCATCCCGCACGATCGGCGATTCGCCGTCGCCAATGGCCAAGTGCGCCTCGCATTGGAAGGCGGCAACGTGCCGGCGTGGGTTCCCTGCCAGGCCTTCGTTCGCCTCACGCAGAATACCGATTTGCCATCCTTCGTAGTCGACTTCGACGAGGACGGCCTCGCACTTTCCATTCGCTCGCCCCGCGGTGAGGTCATCCAGGTGAACTTGGCCGAGCCGCAAAGCGTGGCCGCGTGCAATCTGACCCTGGCCAGCTGGTTTCCGGCCGGCCCGCAAGGCTCGCCCGGGCTCGTGGAGGCGAGGGGTTTCGGCCTGTGGGATCACCGGGACGCGGCGGTTTCGATCATCAACTTGGAGACCGTCCGCGAACTCTCGCGCGCCGCCGGCGCCGAGCTCGATCCATTGCGCTTTCGCGGCAACGTGTACCTCGACGGGCTCGCCGCGTGGGGTGAGCTCGCGCTGGTGGGGCGGCGCATTCGCATCGGCGACGCCGAGCTGGAGGTGATTCGTCCCATCGATCGATGCAAGGCCACGTCGGTCAATCCGAGCACCGCCGCCGTCGACGTGCACGTCCCCCTGGTTCTTGCGCGGACCTTCGGACACGTCTTTTGCGGCGTCTACGCCCGCATCGTGCGCCCGGGCCGCGCCGCCGTCGGGGATGGCTGCCGCGCGGTGGGCATCGCCTCGGACAGCACGCGCTTCGGCGGCGCCGTCGATACCGCGCCGCCATCGCACGAATGGGCCCGCGCCGCCACCGTTGAACGCCGCAAGCAGGAAAGCCCGCAGGTCACGAGTTTCTGGCTGCGCGATCCGCTCGCGCACCTGCGCGGCACGTGGCAACCGGGGAAACACGTGCGCATCCACGCCTCGCCCGCGCTGTCTGCGGACGCAGGGCCCGTGTGGCGTTGCTACACGGTGTCGGACGTCACCGACGATGGCCTTTTGCGCATCAGCGTCAAACGCGAGCCCGACGGCCGGCTGTCGTCGCACTTGCACGAAGCGGTGCGCGAAGGCGATGAACTCGTCCTCTCGGGTCCCTTCGGCGAGTTCACCCTGACGCCCGACGCGCGCACGCCGCCCCTGGTCTTCGTGAGCGCGGGCATCGGCATCACGCCCATCGCCGCCATGCTGCGCGGTTTGCCGCGTGACTATCCCGCGCCGATCCACATCGTGCACGGGGCTCGAAACGAGGACGAACTCGCGCTTTGGTCCGAGGTGAAGGCCCTCGCATCCGCGTTTCCTTCGGCGAACACCGCGCTTTATCTGAGTCGCGCCCGCGAGGAGGTGTGCGCCCGCCTCGGCGCCCGCCCCGGTCGCATCGATTTCGCACACCTTCGAGGAAGCCTGCCCCTCGAAGGCGCCGGCATTTACCTTTGCGGCCCCGACGCCTTCTTGCACGATGCCAAATCCGCCTGGCCCTATCCCCTTCGTTACGAGGCGTTCATCTCCCCGCGCCGTGCCGCACCCGTGTGCGCGAAGCCTCCTGCCCCGGGCCCATTTCGTGTTCGCTTTGCGCGCAGTCGGGTCGAAGCCACCTGGCGCGAGGGCGACACCTTGCTCGAATTGGCCGAGCGCGCCGGCCTGGCCCTTGCGTCCAGTTGCCGGAGCGGCGTTTGCCAGAGTTGCCGCCATCGTGTGACCGAGGGCTCGGTCGCGCACCTCGTGGATCTTCTCGAGGCGCCCGCCCCCGAAACCGCGTTGCTCTGCTGCTCCGTCCCCACGAGCGATGTGTGCATCGAGGGTTGACTCCGTGCGTCAGCGTCGCATCGGTTGCAGCTTGCCATAGGTGAGGCAGCGCCACACCCATTCGAACGGTCCGAATCGGAACCAGCGGAGCCAATACGTGCTCAAAATGCACTGGCCGATGTACACGGCCACGCCGAGCACCGACGCCGAGGCCACCCCGAGTTTCGTGAGCAGGCCAAATGCATATCCATAAAAGAGCGTCGTGAACAAAAAGGAATGAGATAGATAATTCGTAAATGCCATTTGCCCCAGCGGGGCAATGCGCAGCAAGGCCGCGCGGGTCATGGGACGGTGCAGCAATAGAAGGAGAAGCGCCCCGTAACCCAAGGTAAATACACGTAAAATCGCGCTGGTCGCCGCGCGGAAAATCTCGCCCTGGGGACGGGGAGTCCAGGCCATGCCCGCCGGGGTCAGGCGAAAAATGGCATATCCCGCCCCCACGACAATCCCAATCAGTGCCACCCAGAGGAGCGGGCGCCGGTAACGCTCGACGTGACGGAGGATGCCCGCACGCCAAATGCACGCACCAATGAGGAAATTGCTCACCTCCGTGGGGACCTCCAACAAAGAAAATCGAGATTCGAAATACCAAACTTCGCTTGCCCGGAATTTCAGAACATCGAGGTAACTTCCCGATCCATAGATGGCGAGGGCATCGCGATAATGCTCGGCCGAGGCGCCGCCCGAGGGCGGAACGATGGTGGGCCAAAGCCAAAGAATGAAGGCGCGCCCCGCGAGCAGCGCCACGGCGGTGGCCAGCAGGATGGCCGGGCGCCTCCGGATCAAGGGAAGGGCGATGAGCCCCGAGACGGCATACGACGTGAGTACGTCTCCGTTCCACAGGAGCATCATGTGCGCGAGGCCGAATGCGAGGAGCACGAGCAGGCGGCGCCCGAGCAACGGTGTGGGGGCCGCCCCGCGGGCCTGGGCGCGCTCGTAGAAGATGCACATGCCCGCGCCGAACAGCAGCGAGAACATGGTCATCGCCTTGCCTTGAAGAACGACGGCCAGCACGTTCTGGGTCGCTCGATTGATCCACGAGGGATCGGGCGGGAGCGGAAAACGCAGCGGGTAGGGGACGCGGAAGCCGTCCACCAGGTTCATCATGAGCACGCCGAAGAGCGCCGCGCCGCGGAGCACGTCGACGTCGTGGATGCGCGAGGCGGCGTCGACCGGTACTGCGCGCGAAGCATCGACGTCACGCTCTTGGGCCTCGGGCGATGCGACTTCCAGCATGGGGCAACCTCCCATTGTCGCTTGCCGTTACAAGGATTGCGATAGATTTCCCAACGAGAAATATCCACCGGGTGGTAACCGGACTTGCCGGCGCGCCCGCGTTTTTCCGCGGGTTTCGTGCGGTTGGACCTGCCCGCACGACGCGCCGAAGGCAATGCCGGTCTCCACCATGAAGCCGCGTGCGAGCGTCCACCCATCGCGCACGGCCTCTCGGGTTCGCCGGCGCGTATGGACGTCGACGCGCAGCTCGCGGACTCGTCATCATCCAACTCGCGCGATCGCGCGATCGATGGATCGGGTCGCACGCGTCGACGTCGCGATCACGTTGTTCGGTGTGCTGCGGTCCTGCGCACGTCTCCTCGGCGTTCGGGTGTCGTCGCGGCGTCTCGCGGTTGCCGGCTTATGCGATGTCGCAGTCCAAAAGGACCCGGGGCACACGTTCCGCTTCGGCGCGCGCAGACCTCGAGCGCAAGAGCGCCCGAGCTGGTGAGTATCATTAATGAGTCGCGCCCGTAGCGTCTTGCGACGACGCCTTGCGTACGAAATCGACGCGCCCCAAGCGCCCCTCGCGCCGTCAAAATGAAGAATCGTTGCACTCCGCGACCTGCGTGTTGCGTGAAGAGACACAGGCAAAACATCGCGCGATCACGAACGAGCCCGATACGAGACGGATGCGAAACAGCCGAGTGACCGCTGCGTTTCGCATAGGGCGACTCGTACTCTCGTGCGAGTCGTCCGCGGTACATCGGAAGAAGTTAATTGGATTATCCAACGGATGAAGTGAATTCCGGAAACAATTGATTCGATGTTAACAAGATAATTTCCTTGCACGTTCCAAGCGTTCGACGTAACACCTCGAGTTCCGAGGCGTGGGGACAGGGCTTGCATCGCGATTGCGGGGCGCGCAATCGTGATTGCTATTACGCGGGGACGGGGTATGGCAGCGGCCGTCGTGACAACCGAGGAAGAGCTGCGGCGTATCAGTACGGGTACCACGCTGCATGCTCGTGGTTTGGGACCAGTACCTCGACGTGATGTCGAGATGATGACGAAGCGAGTGTTCCCTCCGCTGCGCGCGTTGTTGCGAACGGGATATCTCTCGCTCAGCGTCGAGGGCGTCGAGCACGTGCCTCGAAGCGGTCCCGCCATCTACGTTGGAAATCACGCTGGCTGGTTCACGATGGACACGTTCCTTGGTGCCATCGCCCTGGCGGACAACGTTGGACTCGATCGGCTCCCTTGGGGCGCGGTTCAGGATGAACTGCTGCATGTGCCCAAAATTGGCCGGTTCTTCGAGGCGTTTGGGGGATTCCCCGCATCGTGGCTCAGAACGCCGGAGTTGATTCCGCGTGAGATGGAAGTCTTCTCGGTTTACCCGGAAGGCACCGAGGGGAATTGCAAATCGTTCCTCCACGCGTACCGCATGCGCGAGTGGCGCACGGGCTTTCTGCGCATCGCCCTCGCGCGGGGCGCACCCATCATTCCCGTCGCCATCGTCGGCGGCGAAGAGTGCTTGCCCGTTGCGTGGACGCTACGCTTCGTCAAACCGATCCTCGGTACGATTCTGCCGCTGCCCTTCACGGTGCTGCCGTTGCCGGCTCGATGGAAATTCATTTTCCACGAGCCCATAAAGCTGAGCGCCAGCGATCTCGGTGATGAACGTGAGCCCGTCGAAATAAGGAAACAACGTGCTCACCGTATGGCCACGAAAATAAGAGACCGTGTTCAACGTACACTCGACGAACGAACATCGAGCCACACGTTGGCACGGATTTCGAAGTTCATGATGAAGCTGCCGAAGCTGCCGGCATCGAGAATGGCTCCCGCTTTCGTTTCGGGGTTGGGGCCTTCGAATGGCTCTGTTTAGTTAATTAGTTTCGAAATCGATTTTTAAGAAACGATTCCGAAACGGAAAAGATACAACGTTGTTTTGGTGTGCTCGGAGGGGTCATGCAACGGCACGGTGTGCACACGAATGGATTGTCGACGATGGGAACGTGGTCGCCGAAGGATGCGGCTCCCGCGTTCGAAGCGCAGGATCTTCTCCGCGCGATTCCGCAGGTCCGCGAACCCGCGTACGTGATTCGCGAAGCATCGAGCGGTCGCATCGGCGTCGGCACCGGCGGCGAGGCGAACGGTGCACGCGACGGGGGTGGTTACGCATTGCTCGCGAGCTTGCCTCCGCTCTACCCGGAGTGGCTCGGCGATCGATCGTTCTGCGAGGCACACCGCACGCGATTTCCATATATCGCCGGCGAAATGGCCAATGGTATCGCCACCACGGCGCTGGTGATCGCCATGGCCAAGAGCGGCATGCTCGGCTTCTTCGGCGCGGCAGGTCTCGGTCTTCCTCATGTGGAGAAGGCGCTGGACGAGCTCGAACGAACACTGGGCAGTGCTGCGCCATGGGGGATCAACCTCATTCACTCACCGAGCGAACCCTCGCTCGAGGAGCGCGCGGCGGACCTTTTGGTTCGTAAGGGTGTCGCACGGGTGTGCGCTTCGGCCTTCATGGGATTGACCCCGGCGGTCGTGCATTATGCCTCGAGCGGTCTCCATGTTGGTCCTGACGGACGTATCCGGAGACGGACTCACCTTTTTGCAAAGATCTCGCGGCCGGAAGTGGCCACCCGTTTCATGTCCCCCGCGCCGGCCGATATGCTTGCGGCGTTGGTCGAGCGCGGAAAGCTCACGCGCGAGGAGGCGGAGCTCGCGCAGCGTGTTCCCGTGGCCGAGGACATCACCGTGGAGTCGGACTCCGGTGGGCATACGGACAATCGTCCGCTCGGCGCGCTCTTTCCCTCCATTGCGGCCTTGCGCACGGACCTCACCGAGCGCCATGGATACACGCGCCCGATGCGGGTGGGCGCTGCCGGTGGTCTCGGCACGCCCACTGCAATCGCCGCGGCCTTCTCCTTGGGGGCCGATTATGTGCTCACCGGATCGATCAACCAGGCCGCGCTCGAATCGGGATTGTCCGTGGCCGGAAAGCAGATGCTCGCCCAGGCCGACCTAGCGGACGTCATCATGGCGCCCGCAGCCGACATGTTCGAGCTCGGGGTGAAAGTTCAAGTGTTGCGCCGTGGGACGATGTTTGCCACCCGGGCGGCCCGTCTCTACGACGCTTACGTCACCTATCCATCGCTCGAGGCCATTCCCAACGATGCGCGCAAGCGCCTCGAGAAGGAAGTGCTCAATGCGTCGCTGGATACCATCTGGTCGGAGACCCGCCAATTCTGGCTTCGCCGCGACGCCGGCGAGGTCGAGCGCGCCGAGCGCGATCCCAAACACCGCATGGCACTCGTCTTCCGCTGGTACCTCGGCAAGTCCAGCCGATGGGCCATCGAAGGCGATCCGGCCCGGCGCGCGGATTACCAGATCTGGTGCGGCCCAGCGATGGGCGCATTCAATACTTGGGTTCGCGGGTCGTTTCTGGCCAATCCCGAGAATCGCTCGGCCGCGCAGATTGCGCTGAACCTGCTGGAAGGCGCCGCCGTCATCAGCCGCGCGCAGCAGCTTCGCGCATCGGGTGTGCCCGTTCCCGCTGCTGCATTCCACTTTCGTCCTCGCCCGCTTTCCTGAGCGAAGACCCTCCTCCCCACTCGGCTCCAACTCGGCTTCGTGCCCACTGCACAAAAGGCGTGGAAATGTCCCAGACTCCCATTGCGGTCATCGGGATTAGTGCTCTTTTTCCCGGCTCCACCGACGCGAAAGGCTTTTGGTCCGATATTCTTGCCGGTCGCGATCTGGTCTCCGAGGTACCTCCGACCCACTGGCTGATCGAGGACTATTACGATCCGAACCCAGCGGCGCCGGATAAAACGTACTGCAAACGCGGCGCGTTCCTCGGTCCGGTCGATTTCGATCCCATGGAGTTCGGTGTGCCGCCGAACATCATGCCGGCGACCGATACGGCGCAGCTTCTCGCGCTCATCGTGGCGCAGAAGGTGCTCGATGACGTCGGCGAGTCCTTCAAGTCGATCGACCGCGAAAAGGTGAGCGTCATCTTGGGGGTCACCTCGGGTCAGGAATTACTCGGGTCGATGGTGAGCCGTCTGCAACGACCCATTTGGCTCAAGGCTTTGCGCGACTCCGGTATTGCCGAGTCCGAGGCCCAGAGCATTTGCGAGCGCATTGCAAACCATTACGTGCCCTGGCAGGAATCCAGCTTTCCCGGCCTGTTGGGCAATGTGGTGGCCGGTCGCATTGCGAACCGCTTCGACCTGCACGGCACCAATTGCGTGACGGATGCGGCGTGCGCGAGCGCGCTCTCGGCGCTCTCCATGGGCATGAACGAGCTGGCCGTCGGCCAGAGCGATCTCGTGATCACGGGCGGTGTCGACACGATGAACGACATCCTCATGTACATGTGCTTCAGCAAGACGCCGGCCCTGTCGCCGACCGGCGATTGCCGGCCCTTTGCCAGCGCGGCGGACGGCACCTTGCTCGGCGAGGGTATGGCCATGTTGGCACTGCGGCGTCTCGAGGACGCCGAGCGCGATGGCAATCGCATTTACGGTGTCATTCGCGGGTTGGGCTCATCGTCCGACGGGCGCAGCAAGAGCGTGTACGCACCGCTGCCCGAGGGGCAAGCGCGCGCGCTCCGGCGTGCCTACGAGCAAGCGGGGTACGGGCCCGAGTCCGTCGAATTGATGGAGGGACACGGCACCGCCACGAAGGCGGGTGACGTGGCGGAGTTCACCGCACTCAAACAGGTCTTCGGCGAGAGTGCGCGCGGAAACGGGGCGTGGTGCGCGTTGGGATCGGTCAAATCGCAGATCGGTCACACGAAAGCGTCGGCCGGCATCGCCGGGTTGCTCAAGACGGTGCTGGCCCTGCACCACAAGGTGCTGCCCCCCACTATTAAGGTGGACGCGCCGAACCCCAACCTGGAAATCGAGCAGAGCCCATTTTATCTCAATACGCACGCGCGTCCGTGGATTCGCGAAAGCACGCATGCGCGCCGTGCGTCGGTATCGAGCTTTGGCTTCGGCGGAAGCAACTTCCACGTGGCGCTCGAGGAATACGTGGGGAGTGCGCCCAAAGCGTTTCGGTTGCGTTCGCAGCCCAGCGAGCTTTTCGTGCTCGCCGCGCCCTCGGCCAAGGAGCTCGCCTCGGCGTGCCGAACGCATGTGGCGAAGGTGAAAGAGTCGGGACTCTCGGCGAGCGCACGCGCTTCGCAGGCCGGGTTCGACAGCAGCGAAGGCTCGCGCCTCGCGGTGGTGGCCAGCAGCGCCGACGAACTCGTGGCCAAGTTGGAACAGGCCGCGGGGCTGCTCGATGCTGGCGGCGGGAAAGCGTTCTCCACGCCGACCGGCATTCACTACGACGAGGGGGCCCTCGACGGGAGCATCGCGTTTCTGTTCTCGGGGCAGGGAAGCCAGTACGTCGGCATGGGCGCCGACCTGGCCATGGCCTTCGATGCGGCGCGCGAAGTGTGGGACGATGCGGCGGCCCTGCAGTTCGACGGAGTGCCGGTGCACGAGGTGGTGTTCCCGCGCCCGGTGTTCAGCGATGCCGATCGCGAGGCGCAGGCCGCGCGCCTCACGGCCACGGAATGGGCGCAGCCGGCCATCGGCGTCACCAGCCTGGCCGCGCTTTCCGTGCTGCGCGAGGCCGGGGTGCACCCGGATGCCGTCGCCGGACATAGCTTCGGCGAAGTCACCGCACTTTGCGCGGCCGGTGCGCTCGATGCGAAGTCGCTGGTCGCGGTGGCGCGGGCGCGCGGCACCTTGATGCGTGACGCGGCCACGACACCGGGCGCGATGACCGCGGTGCCGCTGCCGATCGACGAGGTTCGCCCGCTGGTCGACGGCACCGACGTGGTCATTGCGAACCACAATCATCCGACGCAAGTCGTGCTCTCCGGCAGCGTGGAGGCCATCGAACGAATCGAGCGCGCGCTGACCGAGAAGAAGGTCAACGCGAAGCGCCTGCCCGTGGCGACGGCGTTCCATAGCCCGCTGGTCTCGGGCGCGAGCGCTCAGTTCGGGGAGTTCCTCGCGAAGACGCCATTCCGGACCCCGGTGCTCGACGTGTATTCGAACACCGACGCGGACCTTTACACGGACGATGTGCGCACCCGCCTTGCCGAGCAATTGGCGCGGCCCGTGCGGTTCGTCGACCAAATCGAGAAGATGTGGGAGCGCGGGGTGAGGACCTTCGTGGAGGTCGGCCCCGGTGCGGTGCTCACGGACTTCGTCACGCGCACCTTGGGCGAGCGCCCGCATCGTGCGATTGCGACGGATCGCAAGGGACGCCACGGCGTCACGAGCTTGAATGAGGCGCTGGGCCGGCTCGCAGTGGCGGGCGTCGCGGTGGACTTCTCGATCCTGTGGTCCCACGACGCACCCGTGCGCGATACGCCGGCGCGCAAGAAGCCGCAGATGGCCATTGCCATCACCGGCGCCAACGTCGGCAAGCCGTACCCACCGCCGCATCCGCAGCCGCGGGTGGTGGTCGAAGAACCCAAACCGCGGGTGGTGGTCGAAGAACGTCGTGCGCCGGTGCACATAGCGAACGGAGCGAACGGAATGAACGGAACGAATGGTCTGAATGGATCCAACGGGACGAACGGGTCCTCGTTGATGCACAAGCCGGTGCGGGCGCATGTCGCGCCTGTCACGCGGGAAGTGGAGAAACGAGAACCCGTTGCGTGGTCGCCCGATGCCCAAGTGGCATGGTTGCAGGCGTACCAGGAGGCGCAGCGCACGATGGCCGAGGCGCATGCGACGTACCAACGCATCACGGCCGAGAGCCACATGGCCTTCCTCAAGGCGGCGGAAACGTCGTACTCGGCGCTCGCCGCGATGGTCGAGCCGTCGTCCACGGTGTCGGTTGCCTCGGCACCGGCCTTGATCACGTCGTACGTGGCCCCGCCGCCGCCTCCACCGCCGGTGGAGGAGGTGCCGTTCGTGGAGGCGCAACCTGCGCCGCCGCCCGCGCCCGTTGCGCCCGTCGTGACGCACGCGGCCCCGCCGCCGCCGCCGCCCGCACCGAAGGAGGCGCCTGCGCCGGTCGCGGCACCCGCGCCCGCACCGGGTGTGGATCTGGAAGCATTGCTGCTCACCGTCGTGGCCGACAAGACCGGGTACCCGGTCGAGATGCTCGGCATGCACATGGAGCTCGAGGCCGATCTCGGCGTCGACTCCATCAAGCGGGTCGAGATCCTCTCGGGCATGCGCGAGCGTGCGCCGGGGCTGCCGGAGGTCGTGGCCAGTGAAATGGCCGCCCTGCGGACACTGGGGCAGATCGTGGGGTACATGCGCGAGCGCGGCGCCGTTGGAGAAGGCGGTGCCCGCCCTTTCGTCCAGACGGGGAGGGGAACGTCTCCTCTCCCCAGCGCGCCTGAGCAAGCGCGCACTTCACGCACCCAGCGCTACGTCGTGCAGGAGCGGCCGGCACCGGCGGCGGGCTTGGCCCAAGCCGGTTTGCTCGGCGCCAAGCGCGTCGTAGTCACGGACGATGCCACGGGCGTGGCGCAGGCTCTCGCGCGCACTCTGGTGCGCGCGGGCCTGCCCGCGGAGGTCGTGGCGGAGGTTCCCGCAGATGCCGACGCGGTGATCTTTCTCGGAGGGCTTCGTCCGGTGGCCAGCGTCGACGAGGCGCTGGCTGTCGACACGGAGGCCTTTCACGCAGCGCGCGCCGTGGCGAAGCGCTTCTCGAACGAGCGCGGCGTCTTCGTCACGGTGCAGGACACCGGCGGCGACTTCGGTCTCGCCGGCAAGGAGCCTCTGCGCGCATGGCTCGGTGGTGTGGCCGCCCTGGCGCGCACCGCCGCGCTCGAGTGGAACCAGGCCTCGGTCAAAGCCATCGACGTGGAGCGCGCAGATCGCTCGGCCGAGGCCTTGGCCGAGGTGCTGGCTGCCGAGTTGCTCGAGGGCGGCAGTGCACGCGAAGTCGGCCTGCACGGCGACGGCACGCGAACGACCTTGGCCAGTGTACCCGTGGCCATCGCGTCAGGTACACGCGTTCTGAATGAACAATCCGTGCTCGTCGTCTCCGGCGGCGCGCGCGGAGTGACTGCCTCGTCGCTGGTGGCGCTGGTTCGCCAAACGCGTGCGCGGGTGGCGCTGTTCGGACGCACGCCGCTGACCGAAGAACCGGCGGTATGCCGCGGCCAGCGCGACGATGCGTCCCTCAAACGCGTGCTCCTGGCCGATGCACGCGCACGCGGTGAAAGTCTTACGCCGGCGACGTTGGGCGCGCAGGTCGCGCGCATCGTCGCCAATCGCGAGATCCGCGCGACGCTCGACGCCATCCACGATGCCGGCGGCCAGGTGCGCTACTTCGACGTGGACGTGCAGGACACCGCACGCCTTCACGAAGCGCTCGCCTCGATCCGGCAGACGTGGGGCCCCATCACCGGCATCGTGCACGGTGCGGGGGTGCTCGCGGACAAGTTCATCGCCGAAAAGACCCCCGAGCAATTCGCCAAGGTCTTCGGGACCAAAGTCCTCGGCTTGCGCGCGCTGCTCGACGCGACGGCGAGCGATCCGCTCGCGCTCATCGCGCTCTTCTCGTCGGTGGCCGCACGCACCGGCAACCCCGGTCAGAGCGATTACGCCATGGCCAACGAAGTCCTCAACGCCATCGCCTCCGCCGAGCGACGCCGCCGTCAGGGCGCGTGCGTGGTGAAGTCCATCGGCTGGGGACCCTGGGAAGGCGGCATGGTCACCCCCGCACTGAAAGCGCTCTTCGAGGAGCGCAAGGTGCCGCTGCTCTCCATCGAAGACGGTGCAAACCGCTTCGTCCAGGAGGTGCAAGGTTCGCCGGACGAAGTGGTCACGGTCATCGGCGGCGAGCTCGGTGCAGCACCGGAACGCGTCACCTCCGTGGAGGCGCGCGTCGATCGAAGCTCGCATCCATTCCTGGTCGATCACAGCGTGGGAAGCCGTGTCGTTCTGCCCATGGTGATGGCCCTCGATTGGCTCGTGCGTGCCGCGCACGACGGGTGGCCCGAGTCGCGGTGCATCGAACTGCGTGACCTCAAGGTCCTTCGCGGGATCAAACTCGAACGCTACGACACGGGCGGTGACGTCTTCACCGTGACGTGCCGCCCTCGCCCGAGCCAGAGCGAGCAACTGCTCCAGGCCGAGCTGCGCGGCGCCGGAAACGCGTTGCACTACAATGCGACGCTCGTTCTCGCGCCGAGTTCACCCACCGTGCAACGGGCCTCGGTGACCGAGCCGTCGCTCGGGCCGTGGACCAAGGTGATCTACGACGGCCACATCCTCTTCCACGGGCCGAAGTTCCAAATGATCCGCGCCATCGAAGGCGTCTCGCGCGATGGCATGGTCGGAACCCTCCACGGCGTGCGCGAGCTCGGCTGGAGCCATCCCTCCTTCCAGACCGATCCGGGGATCCTCGACGGAGCTTTGCAGCTCGCCGGTCTCTGGGCGTGCCACGTGCTCGGCGGGGCCACCTTGCCGATGGCCATCGCGCGCTACCGCATCCATCAGGCCCTCCCCGAGGGCGACATCCGTTGCATCGTGCACGGTCGCCAGATCCACCATGCGCGCGGCGTCGCCGACGTGGCGCTCGTCGATGCGCAAGGCCGGCTCGTGGGCGAGCTGCTCGGCGTCGAAAATGTGCTCCGTCCCGGCGAACCTCTCAACGCGGCTCCAGAAAGCGCGGCCCATGCAATTTGAACCGATTGCCATCGTTGGCAGCTCCTGCACTTTGCCCGGCGCGCTTTCTCCCGCGTCGCTCTGGAAGAACGTGCTCGCCGGGCAGAGCGCCATCACACATGTGCGCAAGGACCGCTGGGACTCCGCGCGCATCGGCACCGAAGCGTGGTCCGACGCTGGCGGCTACGTCGAAGGCTTCGGTGCCGGCTTCGACCCGAACGGCTTCTCTCTTCCCGCCGACGACGTGCGCCGGCTCGACCCCGTTTTCCAATGGGTCTTGCACGGCGCACGCGAGGCGCTCCGCACCACCGGCTACGAAGGCCGCTCGCCGCGCGCCGGCTTGATCCTGGGCAATCTTTCCTTTCCCACGCGCGCGCTGGCCGGCTACGCCGAGAGCGTCTGGCTCGATCGGCAGGGCAGCGGTTTCCTGCGCGGCAAGGCGCGCGAAATTGCCGGGGTGGAGCGGCCGCTCGCGTACGATCGCTTCATGTCCGGCTTGCCGGCGAACCTCGCCGCGCGCGGCTTGGGCCTCGACGGGTGCGCCTTCGCGTTGGACGCGGCGTGCGCATCCTCGCTCTATGCGATCAAGCTCGCGTGCGATCGCCTTCACGACCGCAAGGCGGACGTCCTCGTCGCCGGCGCAGTCAACGCATCGGACACCTTGTTCATTCACGTCGGCTTCTGCGCGCTCTCGGCCATGAGCCGCACGGGCCAAAGTCGCCCGTTCCATCGCGACGCCGACGGCCTCGTTCCCGCGGAGGGCGCCGCCTTCGTCGTGCTCAAGCGCCTTCGCGATGCCGTGGCCGCCGGCGACCGCATCTTTGGTGTCATCCGCGGCGTCGGGCTTTCCAACGACGGTCGCGGTCGCGGACTATTGGTGCCCTCCGAGGAGGGACAGATCCGCGCGATGCGCCTCGCGTACGAGATGTCCGATCTTTCGCCGAGCGACATCTCCGTGGTCGAGTGCCACGCCACCGGCACGCCGGTGGGAGACGCCACCGAGGTGCGCAGCATGTCCCGCGTCTTCGAGGGCGTGCGCGATCTGCCCATCGGCTCCATCAAATCGAACCTCGGGCATTTGATCACGGTGGCCGGCATGGCCGGTGTGCTCAAGGTTCTCTCGGCGATGGAGGCCGGCACCTTGCCGCCGACCCGCCGAGTGGAAGCGCCCATCGACGCGCTCACGGATTCTCCGTTTCGGTTGCTGACGTCTCCCGAACCGTGGGGGACGGGTTCGCCGCGTCGCGCGGCCGTGAGCGCCTTCGGCTTCGGAGGAAACAATGCGCACCTTCTTCTCGAGCAATGGACGGGTGTCGAGACGTGGTCCCGCACGCAGGTCGCGATCCCGGAGGCCGTCTCCGCAACGGCGGCTGCGTCGCCGGTGGCCGTCGTGGGGCTCTTCGCCGCCATGGGCGAGGACCGCGACCTCACGGATTTCACAGCGCAGCTTTTTTCGCCTGAGCCCAGCACGGGCGCGCGGCAGAACATCACCGTCGCGCTCGAGGGCTTCCGATTTCCGCCCAACGACATCGCGCATACGTTGCCGCAGCAACTTTTCATCCTCGAGGCCGCGCGTGAAGCCGCGCGAGGGATTGCGCTTCCCCGTGAGCGCACGGCCGTCCTCGTCGGCATGGGCACCGATCCCGAGGTTGCGCGCTATGGCGTGAGGTGGAAGGTCGCCTCATGGGCCGAGCGGTGGGCGTCCTCTCTGGGAACGAAGGCCGACCCGGCATGGGTGAGCGCGGCGCAGGATGCTGCGCAGTCGCACCTGGTGTCTGCGGGCGTGTTGGGCACGATGCCGAACATCCCGGCGAACCGGATCAACAGCCAGCTCGATCTCGCGGGCCCGAGCATGACCGTGTCGGCCGAGGAGTCGTCCGGCGTTGCGGGGCTGGAAATCGCCGTGCGCGCGCTGCAAAAGCGCGAGCTCGACGCGGCCGTGGTCGGCGCGGTGGATCTCTCCGACGAGACCGTGCACCGCACCGCGCTCGCGGAACTGGGGGTGCACCGCATGCCCGCGGACGCCGCCGTCGTGTTGATCCTGAAGCGCCTCGAGGACGCGCAAGCTGACGGCGATCGCGTGCTCGCGGTCCTCGATGAAACGGCGGAGCCGTCACTCGACGTGCGCGAACCCCTCGCGCCGCGCGGAACCGCACATGCCGCCGCAGGCTTGCTCCACGTGGCAGCCGCGGTGCTGTCCGTGCACCACGGGCTGCGTTTCGAGGCCGATCGCACCGTCACGCCGTGGGCGGGCGCCCGTGTGGCGCGCGTCCGAACGGCGTCGCTTCTCGGCCCCTCGATCGATATCACCGTGCGCGCGCACGGTCCCGCGGAGCCGCTGCCCCCCGTCGATGCAACACGCCCGCAGCAAGGCCGCGAGACGACCGTCACCGTCGCCGCGCACCGTCGCGATTTGCTGTTTTACCCAATGGAAGGGGATGTCCAATTCATGGATCCTGCGCCGCACCTCGCGCCCATTCTCGACGAGCCCGAAGCCGACCCTCCGCGCCCGACCCGTGCCGTCCCCGCACCGGGCCCGCGCCCGCGGCAGGTCGCGCCCCGCTTGGCCACCGCGCTCGCCCACGCCGGCGAGCAGCAAGCGCGCATCGCCGCCGTGCACGAGGAATACCTCACGGGTCAGGCCGCGACCTACCAGCGCTTTCTTGCCTTGCAGCAAACCATCATGAGCGACTTCTTGGCCCGCGCTCCACGCGCGTCCGCCCCGCCGGCACCGAGCTTCCGCGCACCGCTTGCACCACGCGCGCCGCTCGCTCCTCTCGCCCCTGCGCCGGTACCGGTGCCCGCGCCCGTGCCGCACAAGGTGACCACGTTCTCGCGCGCCGAGCTCGAAGTGCACGCATCGGGGCGCATCTCCTCCATCTTCGGGCCTGCCTTCGAAGGCCAGGACCGCTACGCGCGTCAGGTGCGCATGCCGGAGCCGCCGCTCTTGCTCGTCGACCGCGTGACCGGCATCGAGGCCGAGCCGGGGTCGATGGGCACGGGCACCATTCGCACCGAGACCACGGTGCGGGCCGACGGCTGGTATTTGCACGACGGCCGCATGCCGGCGGGCATCATGATCGAATCGGGCCAGGCGGACCTGATGCTCATTTCGTGGCTGGGCATCGATCGCTTCAACCGGGGCGAGCGCGTCTATCGCTTGCTGGGGTGCGAGCTCTCGTACCAAGGTGAACTGCCCCGGCCCGGCGACGTCCTCGATTACGACATCCACATCGACGGGCACGCGCAGGACGGCGACACACGCCTCTTCTTCTTCCATTACGACTGCCGCGTGAACGGCAAGCCCGCACTTCGCGTGCGCGGCGGCCAGGCTGGCTTCTTCAGCGACGAAGAGCTCGCGAACTCGGCCGGCGTCCTCTGGGATCCTGCCGCCGACAAGCCCGTCCCCAACGCCAAACTCGACCCGCCCGTGGTGAACCCCGCGAAGTCGAGCTTCGATGCGGGCGACTTGCGCGCCTTCTCCGAGGGCCGCATCTACGAGTGCTTCGGCCCCGGCTTCGAGCTGGCCCGCACCCACGTTCGCAGTCCGCGCATTGCGGCGGGCCGCATGCTGCTCCTCGAAAAGGTGACCGATCTCGCCGTGCGCGGTGGCCCTTGGGGACGTGGCTATCTCCGCGCCGAGCTGCCCATCACCAAGGACCAATGGTTCTTCGACGGGCACTTCAAGAACGACCCGTGCATGCCTGGCACCCTCATGTTCGAGGGCTGCATCCAGGCCATGTCCTTTTACTTGGCCGCCCTCGGATTCACCCTCGATCGCGACGGCTGGCGCTTCGAGCCCGCGCAGGGCACCACCTCGTCGATGCGTTGCCGCGGCCAGGTCACGCCCGCGTCGAAGCTGCTCGTGTACGAAGTCTTCGTCCACGGAGTCTCGGGCGGTACCCACCCCGAGCTAAAGGCGGATTTGCTCTGCACCGTCGACGGCGTCAAAGCCTTCCACGCCGCGCGATTCGCCATTCGGCTCGTGCCGGATTGGCCGCTCGAGGCCTGGAAATTCGGTAAGTACACCAGCCCCACCACCCCCGGACTTCCGCAGCAGCAGCTCGGCGGCCTCCAAAATTACGTGGAGCCCAAACCGGTGGCGACCCACCAGGGCTTCCCGTTCGGCTACGCCTCGCTGCTCGCGTGCGCGTGGGGCCGGCCCACCACCGCCTTCGGTCCCTTCTACGAGCGGTTCGACAGTCCACGCCGCGTCGCGCGCCTTCCTGGACCTCCGTACCATTTCGTCTCGCGCGTCCTGAGCGTCGATGCCGAGATGGGCGTCATGAAGAACGGTGGCTCGGTGGAAGTCGAATACGACATTCCTCCCTCCGCCTGGTACTTCGACCTCGCGGGCACCATGCCGTTCTGCGTCTTGATGGAGGCGGCACTGCAGCCCTGCGGCTGGCTGGCGAGCTTCATCGGCAGCACGCTTTCGACGGACATCGACCTGATGTTCCGCAACCTCGACGGCACCGCCACCCTCACGCGCGAGATCCGCCCCGACTCGGGGACATTGCGGACCAAGGTCCGCATCATCAATATTTCCAAGTCGGCCGGGATGATCATCGAGTCCTTCCTGGTGGAGTGCTTCCTCGGCACCGAGCGCATCTACGAGATGAACACGGTGTTCGGCTTCTTCCCCAAGGAGGCCTTCGAGAACCAGAGCGGCCTCCCCGTGACCGACGACGATCGCACGCGCATGGCGCAACCTGCGGTCGACACCATCGACCTGCGTACCCGCCCCGCACGTTACTTCGACGGTGCCCCGCGCATCCCCGGCGGCATGCTCTGCATGCTGGACCGCATCACCGCGTTCGAGCCGGAGGGCGGCCGCAAAGGCCTCGGCTGGGTGCGCGGTGAAAAGGACGTCGACCCTGCGGAGTGGTTCTTCAAGGCCCACTTCTTCCAAGATCCGGTGCAACCCGGATCGCTGGGCATCGAGGCCTTTTGCCAGCTGCTGCAGTTCTTCATGATCGAGCGCGGCATGATGGACGGCATCCCCGGCGCGCGCTTCGAGCCCGTGGCGATCGATCGCAAGGTGTCGTGGAAGTACCGCGGCCAGGTCGTGCCGAGCAACCGCCTCATCACCACGGAAATCGACATCACCGAAGTCGGCACCGACGAACGCGGTCGTTACGTGCTCGCCGACGCGGCGCTTTGGGTCGATGGGAAGTGCATCTACAACGCCAAGAACTTCGGCATGCGCATCGTGCCCTCGTCCGAGCCGCCCGACGGCGAGGAGGTGCTCGATCCGAGCCACGACACGTGGCTCGAGGATCACAGGCCGACGTGGACCCTGCCTGCGCTGCCGCTGATGTCCATGGTGGACCGCATGGCTGCGCGCGCCCAGGGAAGGGCAGTCTTCACCGACGTGCGCGTCCACCGCTGGCTCGTCTTCCCGGGCGGGCCCGTTCGTCTTCGCACCGACGTGCGCGACGAACGCGACGAACGCGACGAACGCGACGGGCGAGAGCGCCTCGCCATCACCTTGAGCGCATGGCGCGAGTCGAAAAATGCCGCGCTTTCCCGCTTCGAGCCGGTGGCCACGGGCTATGCCGCGCACGTGCCGGAAGGGCAAACCCTCCCCGAGCCGTGGCCGCCCCTCGACGACGCCGAGAACATCTCTTCTCCGTACGAAGCGGGATCGCTCTTTCACGGGCCGTCGTTCCAGATGCTTCGCTCGCTCCGCCTCGGCCCCAAGGGCGCATCGGCGGTGCTCGATGCCGGGGCCGACGCCGTTCCGCCGGGCACCCTTCGCCAAGGCTTGCTCGACGGGGTGACCCACGCCATCCCGCACGAAGCGTTCTCCCGATGGTCGCCGGAGATCCCCGATGACCAAGTGGCTTATCCCCACGCCATTCCCTATTTGCGATTCTACGGCCCGCTTCCCTCCAAGGGCGAAGTCCGCATCGAAGTCCGATTCGCCGGCTTCGACGGCGATCCCCGCCGGCCCATGGTCGATGCGCAAATCATCGCCGCCGGTCGCGTGCTCGCCGAGCTCCGCCTCGTGGAAATCCTGCTGCCGAAGGGGCCCATCGGCATGGCCCCGCCGGAGGCCCGCCGCGCCTTCTTGCGCGATCGCACCTACGTCCCCGGTGTCGGCCTCGCGCAACACGAGGACTCCGGCACCCGCCTCGAACTCGGTGCCGTTCAACAGAGCGATTGGCTCCCCGGCAACGTCACCCGCATTTACGACACCACGCCCCACCTCCCTCTCCTCGAACAAGTCGCCATCAAGGAACATGTCGCCCGCCGCGCCAAGGTGCACCCTGCCGACATTCGCGTGGCCGACGATCTCGCCTCCGCCGTGGCCACGAATCGCCCGCTCCGCAGCTACCCGCTCCGTCTCGAGCGCGCTGCGGATCACGCACGGGTCACGCCTGCCGGTGACCCCGTGAAGGACATCTCGCCGGTGACCCGGTTCTGGCGGGAACACTTCGCCTGCGAAGCCTGGCCCGTCGAAGACCTGTTCTACGGCCTCGTCGATCACTTCGTCGGCGACGTCATCCTCACCGATCCGCGCGCCATCGAATCGATCCGCGGCCGCAGCGTTTTGTACCTCGCCAATCACCAAGTGGGCATCGAGTCGCTGATGTTCTCGGTGCTCATTCCTGCGCTCACCGGAAGCATCACCATCACGTTGGCCAAGGCCGAACACCGCACCTCGTGGCTCGGTGGCCTCATCCGCCACTGCTTCACGTACCCCGGTGTGCGCGATCCCAACATGATGACCTTCTTCAACCGCGAGGATCAGTCGGAGCTCATCTCCGTCGTGCAAAATCTCGCTTCGGAGATGCGCACGAACGGCAAGAGCGCCATGATTCACGTGGAGGGAACACGCTCGCTTTCTTGCCGGCAGCCCGTGATCCGAATGAGCTCCACGGTCCTCGACATGGCGCTCGCCGTCGGCTGCCCCATCGTACCTTTGCGCTTCAGCGGTGGACTTCCCGTGGAAGACCTCGAGGAGCGCGAAGAGTTCCCCGTCGGCTTCGGCCGGCAAGACATCTGGGTGGGCCGCCCCATCGAGACGCAGCAAATCATTCGCCTGCCGCTCAAAGAGCGAAAGCAGTGCATCATCGATGCCATCAATGGCCTCGGTCCCGCGTGCTCCGACGAGCAGCCGAGCGCGCCGAATGCCGAATTGAAATCCGCCGTCCATGAATGGATCCGCGCTACGGGTGTCGTGGCGAGCGACGCCGTACTCTTTTCCGTGTTGAACTCCGCGCGAGCCCCCCGGTCCGCGCTGACCGAGCGCCTGCTCGAAGGCGCCAAAGCGGGAAAGCTCGTGCTGGGCGGCAGCACCGAGGAACAGTGGCTCGCTGCGCTTGCACTTCGGCTTTTCGGCCCGAGGGGTCCTTCGGTCGAATCGTCCTAAATCGCTTATTTACCGACTAAGAAGGAGGTCCAAAGATGGTGAACGGCACCGCCGACGAGGTGCATGCTGAAGGGAGCCCAGGGGCGTACACCCGTGAACAGGTCATGCTCACGCTTTCGTTCATATCCTATTTGGGTATTTTCGAAATCCTGGACGACGCGAAAACCTCGGCACAGATCCTCAAACAGATCAACAAAGCTCTGGCGAAGACGCCTCCTGTCGCGGGCAACTGGCAGGTCATCTGGGGTCCTGCGCGCTACGACGGGCTTTTGACGATCTTCGACGAAAATCTCATGTTCGTGGTCCAAGGGGTCCACGATCCGTCGCAATATGCCATCGTGATCCGCGGGACGAATCCCGTCTCGATCACCAATTGGGTGCTCCAGGACTTCGCCGTGATAAGGCAGATGCCCTGGCCTTACAATGCGCATCCGCCGGGGCTCAAACCGAAGATCTCGCAGGGTACCGCGCGCGGGCTACAAGCGCTGCAGAACATGAGGCCCGTCCGGGGCATCCCCGGCGCCGGTTCGACCCTTTATCAATTTCTGGCCAACGAGGTTCGTCGCAATCCGAGCCCGCGTCTCACCGTCACCGTCACCGGTCACAGCCTCGGCGGCGCCCTCTCTCCGGCGCTCGCGCTCTGGCTCTCCGATACGCAGCATGCTTCCGACGAGGTGGCAACGCCGCCGTGGGATCCCAACCTCAAGTCCCGCATCGAGGTGTATCCATTCGCCGGCCCCTCGCCCGGAAATCGCGATTGGGCAAAATATTACGATTTGAAGCTGGGCGCGACCACGTGCCGCATGTGGAACGAATTGGACGTCGTTCCCCATGGCTGGGCCGAGGTAGCCTTGAAAAAGCTGCCAGCACTCTACGATCCCGACATTGCACCGGACTGGCTCATTGGTCTCGTCTTGTGGAGCACGACGGTCCTCGCGGCCCGCGGGGATTACGTGCAAATTCTCCACGAGACGAAGCCCCTCATCGGCAGCAAACAGTGCACCTTCCTCAAAGATTATCTCGGGCAGATGATCTACCAGCACACGGCGGCTTACACCGAACTCCTCAAATTGCAGAGCGAGCTCGATGCCAACGTCCACTTTCAATTCGACCCCGAACTTCGCGATGCCGTCATGGAGGTTGCCAAGGCCTTTCACTCCAAGCAAGCGATGGGCAATGGCAATGGTGACGTAAAACGCGCGGTCATGCCGGCAGTGGCCGCGACGGTCGAGGACGACGACGCCCTCGACGGCATGTCGAGCGCCGACGCCGAGGTGAAGGCCGCCGAATGGCGCGTCCACCGTATTCCCAAAGTTCTCAACCCCGTTTCTGCAGGACTCAAGCGAGCGTACCGAGTGTCCGCCAGCGTCGCGATGCAGTTCGTACCGCACTACCTGGCTCTTCATAGCCTATTCAAACGCCGCTCACTTTATCGAGATCGCACCCGCCGTCGTACATCGGATTTTGACTTTGGAGCCTGGAGGTGAGCGCCATGTTGAAAATGTCGACTTCGACTCAGATCGAGGTATCGGAAGCCCCTGTCTACGACATCGTGCAGCCCGAGCCCGCCGGTGCGGACGTCATCGTGGCCGGAAGCGTGCGCGCGCCCATCAAGCTCGTTTGGGATCTCTTCCGGCCTTTCGGGCCCGAGATCATGCGCTGGTGGCCCATTTACGATTGGGTCAAGCTCCAGCCCCCGGGGCACGACGTCGTCGGCGCCATTCGGCATTTCAAGTCGAATGGCCGCATCTACCGGGAACGGCTCATTCTGCGCGACGATTCGACGCACACCGAACAGTACGAATTCGTCGATAGCGACGTTCCCATTCCCATCGAGCGGGTCATCACCACCGTGCAAATGCACGCGGTCAACGACTTGGAAACGGAGGTGCGCTGGTCCTCCGAGACCAAGGTGAATCCGCTGTTTCTGCCGGTCGTCAAGCTCACGCAGCGGCAGGCCTATTACGGGGCCATCGAGTCGCTGGCCCGGTATTTCAATCCGGCGGTGGAGATTCTCGACCTGCGCGTGGTCGGTGCGTCGCTTCACCCGCTCTGGGGTCTCGTGCCGCCGAACGCCTACGTCGAGGCGCGCATCGGTCCCTCGCAATCCAAGCGGACCCGCGTTCGCCCGCTGAATACGCGCCCTCGCTGGAACGAGAATCTGCAGTTCAACGTCGGCGCGTTGGATCGGAACATCGAGATTTCGATCTGGAGCGCGAGCCTGGGGCGCGACACCTTGCTTGGCACGGCAAGGGTCGAACTTCCGTCGAAGGTGGGCCCCGAGTGGAAGCAGATCTCCGTCATGCTCCACGGGGCGGCGGCCGGCGAGCTGCTCATCGCCCTGCGGTGCCGTCCGGAGTTCCAAGTGCTGCGCGAGACCATGTCCCTGGCGAAAACCTTGGGCAGCCGCCTTGGAAAGTTCGTTCCCCCGCTGGGGCAGCTCGGTTTCGAGATCGGCATGCTGGACACGGCGTTCGCAAACGCTCAATCCGTGGCGCAGCGCTACTTGAGCCAGACGATGGGCACGGCGCTGCACCTTCGCAATGGCGAATCCGTCACCGATCTCGCGGGCACGCTGCTTCTGGACATCGGGCGCGCGGCCGCCGGTGTGCAGAATACCATCGAGGGCCTCGCCAGCCAGGCGCTGGCGCTCGCGCAGCAGGTCATCGAGAGCATCAAGCAGGGGGACCAAGACGTCTATGGATACGAGCGCTACCAGCGCAATCCGAAGATCCCCGACGTGCCCCTGGAGAACCTTCCGCGCATGGTCAAAGGCCTTCCGCTGCAGGAGCTTTTGGTCCCGAGCCAATTGGGCGCCATGCTCCAGCGCGGTCTCGAATATGCGTACTCGGAATTCGACTTGGTGGACCGATTCAAGAAGGCGCTTTTGCGGCGCGACGATCCCTACGAGTCGTTCTTGCACGGCTGGGTGAAGCGGCCGAACCCCGTCGTCGACCACTGGAAAGACGACGCGGAATTTTGCCGTCAGCTCATTCAGGGCCTCCATCCCATGATGATCCGCATGGTGCGAAGTCTGGCGGAGATTCCGCCGGCCCTTTCGACACTCAGCGCGCAGGGCAAGTCGCTGGAGGAACTCATCCAGGAACGGCGCCTCTTCATTCTCGATTATGCGCTTTTGGCGGAGCTCAAACTCTACGAGAATATGGTGTTTTACGCACCCATCGTGCTCGTATACCGCGAGCTTCTCGAGGATGGGAACTCCCAGCTCAATTTGGTGGGCATCCAGTTGACCCGTAATCAGGGACTCAACGTGGTGTACACCAAGTCGACGTCTCCGGAAAACCGCTACCTGTACGCGAAGATTCAAGTTGCCTGTGCGGACAATCAGTACCACCAGTTCGTAGCGCACTTGGGTATCGCGCACCTGGCGATGGAGCCCTTCGTCATTGCGCACCACAACGTCTTTTACAAGACGACCCATCCGATTGGGAAATTGCTGGAGCCGCATTTCAAGCAAACCATCGGCATCAATTACATGGCGCGGCAGACGCTCGTCGCGTCCAAGGGTGCCTTCACGGACAGAACGTTCGCACCGGGCACGGCGCAGGCGCTGCAGTTGTTCCTCTCCGCCTGGGAGATGTACAGCTTCAATACCAACGCCTTCCCCGAGGAGCTCGCGGCGCGTGGCTTCGACGAGGAGGGAACCGACGGCGTGCAGAATTACTATTACCGCGACGACGGGTTCAAGATCTGGCGCGCGATCGAGTCGTATGTCGGCGAGGTCGTGAATGCCGTGTACGCGAACGACAATGCCGTCGCGGGTGATGCCCTCATCCAGCGCTGGGCGGTGGAAATGACCGACCCGCATCGCGCGGACATTCCCGGCTTCCCCAAGGCGATCACGTCGCGCAAGCACCTCGTGAGCACGCTCACGAACATCATCTTCCAGGGGAGCGCTTTCCACTCGGCGGTGAATTTCCCGCAGATCGATTATCTGTCGTATGTCCCGAACCGTCCCGACTGCACCATGGCGAAAATGCCCGACGGCGAGGACGACATCACGATGGACTTCATTTACTTCCAGGCGCTGCCGAACTTCTTCGTGTCGAATTTCCAGGTCAGCTTCGCCATGCTGCTGACCACGCCCGCCATCGAAACGCTCTGGAATTCGTCTGGGCTGGACAAAGACTTCCCGGACATTCACCGCCGTTTCCAGGAGAATCTGCAAAAGATCTCCAACGAGATCACCGATCGCAACCGCGCCCTCGAGGCGGCGGGTAAACAGCCCTATCCCTACCTCGATCCACATCGCATCGCGGCCAGCGTCGCGATCTGACGTGCCATGAACGCTCCGTACGTTGCGTTGATCACGGGGGCGAGCACCGGCTTCGGCCGGCTGCTCGTCCAAACGCTGGCCAGGCGAGGGCACATCGTCTTTGCGTCGATGCGCGGAATCGCCGAAAAGAACGCAGGGGCGGCGTCCGAGCTGGCGGCATTCGCCGCCCGCGAGGGCGTGGCCCTTCAGGCCATCGAGATGGACGTCACCGACGATGTTTCGGTCCGCAAAGGCATCGAGCATGTCGTGGCGGACGCGGGGCGGCTGGACGTCGTGGTGAACAATGCGGGTGCCACGGCGTTCGGGCTCTTGGAGACGTTCAGCCTGGAGCAAGCGCGCAAGGCCTTCGAGCTGAACTTGTTCGGCCCGATGCGGGTCAATCGCGCTGCGCTTCCCATTCTGCGTGCACGTAAGTCGGGGCTGTTGGTCCAGGTGACCAGCGCCGGTGCGAGGTACGTGCTGCCCTTCTTCGGTCCATACACGGCGGCGAAGTTCGCGGCCGAAGCCCTCGCCGAAACGTACCGCTACGAGCTGGCCTCGGAGGGGATCGATTCGGTCATCGTCGAGCCAGGCGGGTACGGGACGTCGCTGGCGAAAAACGCTATCATGGCCGACGACACGGCACGCGTGGCCACTTATACGCGCGCCAAGGAACTGCTCGGGGCCGCCGTTCGTGGCATGACGGCGGCCGCCTCCACCGACAACCCGCAAGAGGTCGCCGACGCCATCACGGCACTCATCGAGATGCCGCATGGCAAGCGGCCCTTGCGAACCGTCGTGGGGCGGCTGGCCAAGTCGTTGTTGGAAGATCTCAACGCCGCAACGGATCGCATCCAAGCCGAGCGCCTTCGCGCGCTCGGCATGTCCGAAATGCTGCAGCTCAAATGAAGTTCTTCGCGCGCGGCCAGAGCTCCTTCATCGGGATGCGAAGGCCGCGCGCGATCCATATGGGCTTGTCGTTCTCGAAGGGCATGCAATCCACGCACGTGTACATGGTCCCGAGTTCCACCGTGGTGAAGAGCGGCTCGAGTTTTTCTCGCCGCTCGCCCACGACGATGAGCACCTCGCCGGTGCAGTCGCGGGGACCCCAGAGCCAATACATGTTGTGGCCGGAAATCGCTTTGGGAAGCCCATAGCGAGGGCCGAATAGATCGATGGCACCCGCCTGGCCATAGTTCTGCGCGAGGATGCAGGCCTTGCTCCGCTCGTCCGCGGGGAGGGCCTGGTAGACGCGCGCGGTGGTCTCGGCCAATTCGGGCCAGCCATGCATGTCCGAGAAAATCTGGGGAAGGCGCCCCTGGGCCTGCCGCTCGCCCGACGAAAGCTGCATCCCGAGGGCGCTCAGGTAACGTGCGAGTGCGTCCTCGGACAATACCGCTTTGGATAGGGGCAGGGTGAGCAAACCCCCGCCTGCCACCAGCGCCATCGCGACAGCGCGCACCCGTTTGCGTTGCGCCGTGAGCCGCTCGACGAAGACGCCCCCGGCGGCAAACAAAGCCGTATAGCCCGGGGCGAGGTAATACGGTTTTGCATTGCCGGCGGCGATGAACAACGCGAGCACGGCAAGGTAGGCCCAGCCAAGGGTGCGGTAGCGTGCAGCCTCGCGGGAAAAGAGGAGATACCCGAGGCCCGCCAGCCAAAGGGGCGCAGAGAGTGGCCCCATGAGCATGAATTGCTCGCGCACGAAGTCCACCGGCGAGAGGGCCACGTTTTTGAGCTCGCGCGCACGGTTCATGAATTCACGCAACGGCCAGCCATGCACCTGCTGCCAGATGACATAAGGCAAAAAGAGGAGCACCGCCACGGCCGCTCCCAGCCAGAACCAGCGGCTGCGCAGATCGTTCCAACGGCGCCCCAGCACGAGTCCCACGCCCACGCCGAAACCGAGAAACAAGATGCTGATCTTGTTTTCGAGCCCCACGCCCGCGACGGCGCCGAAGGCGAGCCAGAGGCGCGTGTCGTCCGTTTTGAGGATTCGAATCACCAGCCAGACGCAAATGGCCCAGAACAGAATGTCGAAGATGTTCATCGACAGGAAGCTCGCGATCACCAGCACGACGGGCGCGAACATCACACCGAGGCCGGCCAAGATTTGCGCGAACCGCCCGCCGCCCAGCTCGCGGGCCGATTGCGCGGTGAGCCCGACGGACGCAGCCCCAGCGAGCGCGGGCAGGATGCGAAGCGCGAACAACGAGGTTCCAAAAACGGCGCGTACGAAGGCCGCCACCACGCCAATGAGCGGCGGATGCTCCACGTACCCGAAGCCGAGGTGCTCGCCATTGGCGAGGTAATACAGCTCGTCGCGGAAGTAGCCGTACCCGCGAATGGTGAGAAGGTGGAAGACGAGCGTGATCGCCGCGAGCAAGATGGGCACGAGAGCATCTTTGCACGGCGCCGGATACGAATCGATACACATCGTTACCGTCGGTGACGGATCGCGTCTCGAGACGGCGCTAAGGACAATGCCATGGATCGACGCGCGTTTTTGCAGCTGCTTTCGTATGTGTCCATCGTGGGTTGCGCCGGCTCGAAGGGAAACGATGGGGAGGAGGGAACGGCGACCGAGGCCGAGGTGAACGCCACCATCGAGCGTCGCATCGCCGAAAACCTCGACGCGGACACGTTCGTGGCGGTGCTTACGTCGAACCCGAACATCCTGCGGCGCGCGGCCGCCGTGGCCGGTGGCTACCGAGCCGCCCTGCAGAATGCGGCGGCACTCGACGAGTTCAACCAGCGCCGCGTTCGGGCGCTGCAGCGCCTTCGGGCGGCGGACCTGGAGCCGAAGGTCAAAATGTTCATGCTGAATCTCCAGCTCGAGAAGGTGGACCACTCCGTGGCCATGTGCATGGACCATTTCGTCGGCGTTTACGAGATTCTCCGCCAATGGGGGCACCCCGACGAAGTGGCCTTCGTGGGGCTCTTTCATGCCATTTATGGCACGGAATACAATGTCATCGATTTGCTCGATTACAATTCACCCGCCGATCGCGCCCGCGTCGCGCGCATGGTCGGCGCGAAGACCGATCGCTGGATTGCCCTGTATGGCCTCATGAACGCTTGCCACTTCGCCTTCGGGACCCGCGATGCGGGGGCCCCGGTCACCCGCGTCGATTTCTTCGAGCCGGCCCGCGGCATTTCGAACGAGCTCTCCCGCGAGGATTTCTCGGCCCTTGCAGAGCTCCAAGTGGCCAATGCCTATGAGCCTTACGTCGCGACGGGGCAAAGCCGCGAACTCGGGATTGCGCGCAAACTCATCCCGCTTCGGGACTATTTGTCCTCGGGCGGAAAGGCCGCCATCGATGACGTACTCGAAGCGTTTCCTACTTCGAGCAATGAAGAGAGCGGCTGCGTTGCAGCGCCTTCTGCGCAGTGACCGACGAGGGCTTCGCCCCGCCCCACTGTTCGAGCACGAAGCGGTACGCCTCGCAGGCTCCTGGAACGTCGCCCGCTTTTTCCTTGGCCATGCCCAGCCAGAGGTGGGCCCGCACACGGATGGCGCCGTGCCGCAGGCCCATGCACGTGCTCGATGCGTTCTCGAGGAGCGGTATCGCTCGGGCCATGTCGCCGGCGAGAAGGTAAATGTGCCCTTCGTAGGCTTCGAGCATGCCAATGAGCGCAGGCTCGTTGTCCACCATGGGGATCACGCCTCCGTCGGCCCGCGGATCGCTGCGTAGTGCGTCGGTGGCTGGAATGTGCCCGCCGACCGCCGTCCCCCAGCGCACGACCCATCGCTTGAACGGGTCAATTTTCGATTGGCTGGCGCGCTCCCACTCGTCCGTTGCCTGCTGCCATTCCGCGGGAGAGAGCTGCCCGTGTTCGAGCGCCGCGGCGAAGAGAAAAGGCTTCGTGTACTCGGAATGCGTCACCGCATCGCCGCGGATCCACGCGGCGTGGCGCCGTAAAAACTTCGCGGCCACGGCGGCGGCCTCGGCGTCGCGTCCAAGCTCGGTGAGCGCATCCACCGAGTCGAGCGCCGCGAGCAAATGTGGCTCCACGGTTCGCGCGCCGGCGGCACGCTGCTCCAATTCTTCCGCGGTCCGGAGCGCTGTTTCGAACTGGCCGGTCCAGATTGCGAGCCGCGCCCGATCTTCGAGCTCGGCGAACTCACGGGCCTCCGGCGGAAGGTGCTTCCATCGCATCTGGAGCGCTTCCTCGATGCCCTCGCGCGAGGCGCCGCTGCCCACCAGTGCGTCGGCGAGCTCCTGGTACGCCCAGGGCTGCTCCCCGTCCCATGCGACCCATTGGCGAGCCTGCAAAGTCGCCTCGCTGCAACGGCCGACGCGGCGCAGATCCACGCTGCGGTCTTCCATGCAATCCACCGCGCCGGGCGCTGCCTCGAGGCAGCGATCGAGCGCGCGAATCTCCTCCTCGTGGCGCCCGAGCCGGCAAAGCACGGTGGCTTGGAGTTGCCAGCCATCCGCGTAGCCCGAATCGATCTCCGTCGCGTGCCGGATGGTGGTCAGCGCGTCTTCGAGCTGGGCGGGAAGCATGGGCACGGCGGAGCGTCGCAACGTTGCCAGCACGCGAAGCTCCGCATCTTCGGGAAAGCGGCGAACGGCTTCGTCGAGAAGCCGCACCGCTTCGCTTTCCGATGGAACCTCGGGCGAGATCAACATCGTGAATGCGTCCAGCACGAGCCGATCGCGCTCGCTCAGGGCGTCGCGCATGGGAAGCGTGCGGCGGAGTTGTTCGATCTGGCGGGCCCGCGGCCAGCGCTTTCGCGGAATGACGGTCAATCGAAGCTGCGTCTCGGGGCACGCCGGATCGAGTTGCGCCGCCTTTTCGAAAAGCGTCGTCGCTTGCTTCCAATTCGCCGAGCGCAGCGCGTTCAATCCTTCCCGGTGCACGGCCACCGCCGCGGGCGCGCACGAGGATGAAAGAGGAAGCGCGACAACCGATGTGGGGTGCGCCGGTGCGGCAGCCGTCGGCGCCGCAGGCCGAGGGCCGCGCGAACCCAGGCCCAGCCCGACTCCCGCGGCGGAAAGCATGGCCGCCAAAAGGAGCGCGCGCCCTTTCCATCCGAGGCGCTGGCGCGCGGCCGGCGGCCTCGATGCGGCCTCCAGTTCCGCGACCAGCGCTTCCATCGTGGGAAAACGCTCGTCGCGGCGCTTGTGCAGCGCACGCGCCACCACCGGCGCGAGCTTCGGGGGCAAGCCCTCCAGATCGGGCTCTTTTTCGAGCACGGAGGCCATGCTCGCCACGGGATCCGAGCCCGGCCAGGGGAGGCGCTGGGTCATGAGCTCGTAGGCCATGACGGCCCACGCAAATTGATCCGCGCGCCCGTCGAGCGGCTCACCGCGAATCTGCTCCGGGGCCAGGTACGCCGGCGTGCCGACCACGCATCCCGGCACCGCAGTGGCGAGCCCGAAGTCGACGAGCTTGACCGTGCCATGCTCGGCGATCATCACGTTGTCCGGCTTCACGTCGCCGTGCACCACGCCCGCGCGATGCGCCGCGCCCAGCGCACGCGCGACCTCCTGCAGCCAGCGCATCTTGCGCTCGGACTCCACCGCCGGATCGCGCACGTACGCGCGCAGGTCTTTGCCGTCGATGCATTCGCTCGCCAAAAAGGGAATGCCTTCGTGCTCCCCCACGTCGTAAATCGTCACGATGTTCGGGTGGCTCAATGCTGCGGCCGCACGGCCTTCGCGCACCAAGCGCGCGGACGTCGCACGATCGGGCGAGCCGCGCAGCAGCTTGAGGGCCACCGGCCGCTCCAACTTGGTATCCGTCGCGCGAAAGAGCTCGCCCATTCCGCCGGCGCCCAGACGGCCCTCGAGGATGTAGCGCCCGAAGACGGTGCCCTGCGGCGCCTTCGAGTCACGCAATTTGGGCGCGTCCGAACGCGGCGGGCTTTCCGAGGCGTCCCACGTGATGCGATCGAGCGCTTCACGCACGGCCACCGCCGAGGTTGGCCGCTGCGCGCGTTTCTTCGCCAGCAATGCCGCGACGAGTTCGTCGAGCTCGGGCGGAACGTCCGCACGCATCTCCGACACGCGCGAGGGCTCGAAGAGCACCAGCCTGGCGAGCGTCGTGAGGGCGCGCGAACCTTCGAAGGCTTCGACGTCGGCCAGGCATCGGTAAAGAAGGCACCCGAGCGAAAACAGGTCCGCACGCTCGTCGAGGTCGGAAATGCCGTGCGCTTGCTCCGGGGCCATGTAGCCCGGCGTTCCGACGATGCGTCCCGTGGCGGTCACCGTCGAGACGCCCTCTTCGAAAATGGGATCGCCCATGGTGCGGGCGAGTCCAAAGTCGACAATCTTGGCGGCGCCCACGTCGCGGTTGGGCAGCAAGATGTTGCTCGGCTTGATGTCGCGATGCAGGATCCCCAGTGCGTGGGCAGCGGCGAGGCCGTCGGCGACGCGGCGCGCGAGCTTCAAGGTATCGGCGATGTCGAGCCGGCCTCGATGCAGGCGTGCGCTCAGCGATTCACCGTCGATCCATTCGAGGACCAAATAGAATTGATCGTCGTCGGTGATGCCGTGGTCGATGTAGCGAACGATCGCCGAGCTCCGCAGCTTTTCGAGCGCCATGGCCTCGGCGTTGAAGCGCCGCGACGCAGCACTGCCGGTTTCGCGGAGCACCTTGAGGGCCACGGTCTCACCGGTGGACAAATCGAGCGCTCGATAGACGACGCTCATTCCTCCAACGCCCGCTTCGCCCTCGACTTGGAATCGTCCGGCAAAGAGAGCATTTCGCTCGCTCGATCGAGCCCCATTGGCTAGGCGATTGTTCACGCCGGCGAACGCGAGCCTATCACTCGAGCTCGATCTTGTCGCCCTTGAAGATGGCCGCGCTCCTCGAGGTTGCCCTGGAACACATGCAGGACAGATACGGGACAGATATGGGACAGTGGAGATCGATTCGATCACGCGCGTCGCTAGAGAAGCACGTCGATCACCATGTCAGCCAGCTGGTGCGATAGCCAGGGCGCCAGAAAATTCCCCGTTCGCGCGTAGATCCACGACCACACGAAGCCGCCGAACGCAACGACCGCACGCAGCGGCAATGGATACTGCTCGTGCATGAGCGCGAAGACGAGCCCCGAGAGGAGCGCAGCCGCCACGCGTGAACCAAGCGCATACCATGCGGCGGTGAAGACGAGGGCGCGTCCAATGAGTTCCTCGTAACCGTTCGAGACCACATTGGCCGCGAGCGCCCAACCGTCGACCCTGAAACGAAAGGGCACGCCCATCGCTTTGACGACGACCATCACGGTGAGGACGCCGACGAGCGCCGCCCAGAGCGCGTCCGTGATGGCGCGCCGGATGTCGCGCGTGAGCGATAGCGGCTGGAAGCGCCTCGTGCGAATGAAGAATGCGAGCAGGATGCCGCTGTAGATCGCCATCGGCAGGGTCCACACCAAGACGTGCCCGGCGACCGTATGTGCATTCCGCGGGAGCGAATGAAACCAAGGATCGATGAACGCGCGCCAGAGCGGCGTCACCACCTGCCGCGCGACGTACACGACGCCGAGCGATACCGAAAGAACGAGCACGCGATCGATCGGCCCGCGTCGCTCTCCAATGAGGGTGCTCATGGGATTCCCATCGGCCGGCATCCGGGGAACATTGCTTACGACTTGAAGTACGACTGGTCCCTCGCCACCACGGTTTCCGGTACGAATCGGACCATGAGATCGAGCGGCTCGATCACCGTGGTGCGAAAGGTCTCGCCCCAGCCGCGCGGATCATTGCCGAGGTAGCGTCGGAGAAGCCTGTGAAGGCGATTACGATCGATGGGCAGCACTTCGGCGCAGCCCCGCATGCCGACATGCAGAAGGACACCCCGCTCGAGATCGAAGTCCACCACCCCAATGGCACACTTTGGATTGGCACGGAGGCGCTTGGGGAAGCTGTCGTTCGAGGTTCCAACGAGCCAAATGGCACCTTCTTCCCAGAGAAACCATACCGGGGAGTCGCAGGCGCCCGCCGTGGACGCGGTGGCGAGATGCGCCATGAGAGGTCGCTTCAACACCGCGTCCACATCGAAATCGTGCTCCATCAAAATGGCCATGGCCGTTCCTTCCCGGGGCGGTCGACCCTACAACCGCAGGGACCGTTGAGCTTACCACGACGATCTCGTGTCGGAATTTGCAAAGGAAATCGATGAAAGCCGTTTTATTCGACTTCGATTACACATTGGCGGATGCGTCTCGGGGAATCATTGTTTGTGTCACGCACGCACTTACCGTCATGGGACTTCCCGTTGCTTCCCACGACGTGATTCGTCGAACCATCGGGCTCTCGTTGCCCGACACGTTCTCGCGCCTCAGTGGCATCGACGAGGAGCCCGCCCGTGCGCGATTCAAAGAGCTCTATCTCGAGCGGGCGAGCGAGGTGATGGTTGGCCTCACGGAGCTCTTTCCGGGTGTCCGAGAAACCTTGCACAGCCTTGCGGCAAGGGAGGTTCGTCTGGGGATCGTCTCGACCAAAACCGGCGCGACGCTCCGCAAGATCCTGGCGAAGGAGGAGCTTTTATCGTTGTTCGGCGTGATCATTGGCGGTGACGAGGTCACCCGAACGAAGCCCGATCCCGAGGGCATCCACCGCGCGCTCGAAGCCCTCGAGGTCCAAGCCCACGAGTGCCTCTACATCGGAGACGCCGTCATGGACGTGGAAGCCGCACGCCGCGCCGGAACCGCCTTCGCCGCCGTTCTAACCGGGGTCACCCCACGCCACGAACTCGAGGCACTCGGCGCCGCCGTCATCCTCGAGCGCTTGACCGATCTCGATCTCGTGGCTCGCGTGTAAAACCAACTCAGCGATGAAGCCGGTGCGTTCTGGGTACGAACTATGCGCCCGAAGGCCAAGCATGACCGTAACCGAAATCATGACGCAAAATCCCAGGACGGTTCACCCCACGGATGCCATTGGCGACGCCGTGGATGCGCTCCAATCGTTGAACATTCGTCACCTTCCCGTGGTGGATGACGAGGGCAGTCTCGTCGGCATCCTGAGCGATCGCGACCTCGGGCCCGTGATGCGCGCATTGACCGCGGACGCCGAGGTCGAAGATTCCGTCGTGCCCCTTTCGAACCGCTGCGTGGCCGACTTCATGACGAGTGCGGTCATCAGCGTCGATCTCGACGCGGAGATTGAAGAGGCCGTGGATCGAATGCTTTACGAGCGCGTGGGCGCCGTGCCCGTCGTGGACGGTGACAGCAAGGTCGTAGGAATCGTCAGCTACGTGGACGTTCTGCGCGCGCTCGAACACCCCATCGGACTTCGAATCGCGGAAGCCTGAACGCGCAATTTGCGACGGTGTGGCAATCGGCTACGTCTTTTCCTTGGGTTCGTTGCGCCGCGAGACGGTCAAGACGTGAATGGGGGAAAAGCGCACGACGTGCTCGGCCACACTCCCGAGTAGAGCCCGCGAAACACCGCGCCGTCCGTGTGTGCCCATGACGATGAGGTCTGCGCCGCGCGTTCTGGCAATTTCAAGTATGGCATCGCGCGCATCGGTGGTGGCGAGCACGCTATCCGTGTTTGGGTAGCGCAGTCGAATGTCATTTCTCGTCGCGTCGAGGACCTCCTGTGCTTTGCGCGTTATGTCTTCGGAGGGAACGTACAACCCTCCCGCATACGCGAAGGGATACACGAAAAAGGCGTGCATCACGGTGATTTTGGCGTCGAACTTCTCCGCAATGGCGATGGCGGTATCGATGACATCGCTCGTCGTTTCCGTGAAGTCGACTGGAATTAGGATATGTGTGTACCCTCTCACGAATTCCTCCTTTCGTCAGCGAGCGATATGGCTCACGTGGCCGCCGTCGCGGCCTTCAGGCGCCGTGTCTGCGGGAGATCGCACGGCCATGGCGATCAAGAGGCCAAATGTTCCGGCCACGAGCGCAGCGATGATTGTCATGCGTATGGCATTGCCCATGGTTGTTCCTCCATCGCTGCGCTGGAACTGCAATGCCCGTGCGCGTATGCGTAGGTCCACACGACAAGCTGCGCCGCGTTGAAGGGAATCGTTTCTGCACGCGGCCAAGGTGGAGGTAAGGGCCATGCTGGAATTTCTTCATCCGAGGCGTCGCCGGATCGACGTGAGGGCGATGGCCGTCGCCGCCGGCTCGGGCGCGTTGGTCGCGTCTGCCGTGAGCTCGCTCGCGAATGCGCGTTCCCGTGCACGCTGGAGCGACAAGGTCACGAGCTGGGCAACGCGCTTCACGGACGTCGCGGATAAGGCCGCACGGGACGCGAAACACCGCGCCGCCGGAGCCGTAGCGGAGGCGGAGGCTGTGCTCCGCCACGAGGTGCTCTCCGACGAGCAGCTCGTCGCGCGTGTCCGGTCACAATTGGGCAGGGTCGTCTCGAATCCGCACGCCATCAAGGTGGCGGCCTGCGACGGGCACGTCATCGTGGCAGGGCCTATTTTGCGTGCCGAGGTGCGGCCGCTCCTGCGCTCCGTCGAAAAGACGCGCGGCGTACGCACCGTGGCGAATCAGCTCGAGGTGCACCGGCGCCCCGGCGGGGTTTCCGCACTTCAAGGAGCGGGCACGGCGCAACGCGCCCCGGAGCATCGGTGGACACCGAGTTTGCGTGCGCTCGCTGCCCTCGTCGGTGCGGCGGCCATCGTGCGCGGCGGAATGCGCGGGTCGAGGGCGTCGGGGCTGATGTCCGTCGCGTTGGGGACGCTGCTCTTCGGGCGCGCGTTATCCGACGCGCCGCTTACCCGATGGCTGGGCCTCGGCGGGCGACGCCGGGCCATCGCCTTCGAAAAGACGATGATCATCCACGCCCCCATCGAACAAGTGTTCTCGTACTGGGCCGATTTTCGGCGCTTTCCCGCGTTCATGGACCACGTCCAGCGCGTGACGAAGACCGGCGACCACGGTTCGCATTGGGAGGTGCGCGGACCGCTGGGCACGACCATCGAATGGGATGCCGTCATCACGGCCTTTGCGCCGAATGAGTTCATCGCGTGGGAAAGCGCCGACGGCGCCCCCGTGAAGCATGCGGGAAGCGTTCGCTTCGAATCCATCGACGAAGGACGCGCGACCCGCCTCGACATTCGTCTCGGATACAACGTCGCCGGCCACCTGGGCCACACCATCGCGTCGATGTTCCGAGTCGATCCCAAAACCGCGCTCGACGAGGACATGCTGCGTTTCAAATCCTTGCTCGAGCAAGGTAAAGCCAGCGCCCACGGCCACGAGATCTCGCGAGCCATCCGCTGAAATGAGGAGAAGCCATGATCGAGCGCACGTTGTCCACCGACGAGATCACCGCTTTGGATGCCTATTGGCGAGCTGCCAATTACCTTACCGTTGGCCAAATCTATCTCCAGGACAATCCCCTATTGCGCGAGCCGCTTCGGCCCGCGCACATCAAGCCGCGGCTGCTCGGGCACTGGGGAACGTCGCCCGGGCTGAATCTCATTTATGCGCACCTCAATCGCATCATTCGCGAGCGCGATGCCGATGTGATTTACCTCGCAGGACCCGGCCACGGCGGTCCTGCGCTGCTCGCGAACGTGTATCTGGAGGGGACCTACAGCGAGGTGTATCCGAACATCACGCAGAACCTGATGGGGCTGCGCGCGTTTTTCCGCCAGTTCTCCACCCCCGGCGGTGTCCCGAGCCACGTGAGCCCGCCGACGCCGGGCTCCATTCACGAAGGCGGGGAGCTCGGGTACGTGCTGACCCACGCTTTTGGGGCTGCGTTCGACAACCCCAATCTGCTTGCGGTTGCCGTGGTGGGCGACGGCGAAGCCGAAACGGGACCCCTCGAAGGCTCGTGGAAGGGCGTGCGCTTTCTGAACCCGGTGCACGACGGTGCGGTATTGCCCATATTGCATCTGAACGAATACAAGATTGGCGGTCCGACCGTGCTGGGGCGTGCATCGGACGAGTCCATCGGCCGGCTGCTCGCTGGCCACGGCTATGATCCGCATTTCGTCGCTGGGACCGACCCCATGCGCGTGCACGCGACCCTCGCGCGAACCCTCGACGCATGCGTCGATGTGATCGATCTCATCCAAAACAATGCGCGCACGGCCGGCCACGCGACCGAGTGTCGCCGCTGGCCCGCCATCGTGCTTCGTACGCCCAAAGGCTGGACGGGCCCCAAAGAGGTGGACGGCAAGCCCATCGAAGGCACCTTTCGCGCGCACCAAGTGCCCCTCGCCGAGGTGCGCACGAACCCGAAGCACCTGGCGATGCTCGAAAGCTGGATGCGCAGTTACCGTCCCGAATGGCTCTTCGATCAGGAGGGCCGGCTTCGCGCCGATTTGGCCGCGCTCGCCCCGAAGGGCGATCGACGCATGGGGGCGAACCCGCACGCCAACGGCGGCCGCCTCAGTGTTCCGCTCGATCTTCCGAATCCGCGGACCTATTCCATTCCGGTGGCTTCCCCCGGGACCGAGCGCCACGAATCGACGCAGCGATTGGGCCAACTTCTACGCGACACGTACCGGAAGAACCCCAGCAATTTTCGTCTGTTCTGCCCCGATGAGACCAATTCGAACCGACTTGGCGCGGTGTTCGAGGTGGAGTCGCGCTGCCTCGTGGAGCGCACGATTCCAACCGATGAACGGGTATCACCCGAGGGGCGCGTCATGGAGGTTCTCAGCGAGCACAATTGCGAAGGATGGCTCGAGGGATACCTTCTTACGGGCCGCCATGGCCTCTTTGCCACGTACGAAGCGTTCGCGCTCATCGTGGCCTCGATGGCCACCCAGCACGCCAAGTGGCTGGACTCGTGCGAGGAGCTTCCTTGGAGGGTCCCCGTTCCTTCGCTGAACATCCTGCTCACGTCCACCTGCTGGCGCAATGACCACAACGGCTTCAGCCACCAGGGGCCCGGCTTCATGGATACGATCATTTCGAAAAAGGGAACGGTGGCCCGTGTGTACCTGCCGCCCGATGCCAATTGCCTCCTGTCGGTCGCGGATCATTGCTTGCGCAGCAAAAATCACGTCAACCTGATCATCATCGACAAGCAGCCGCAGCTCCAATGGCTCGATTTGGACGAAGCGCGCGAACACTGCGAGCGCGGTGCTTCGGTTTGGCAGTGGGCGAGCAGCGTCGGCCAACCCGATATCGTCCTTGCGTGCGCCGGGGACATTGCGACCATGGAAACACTGGCCGCTGTGGCCTGGTTGCGGGCGAGGGCCCCTGAAATGCGCGTGCGCGTGGTGAATGTGGTCGATTTGATGTCGCTCTTCTCACCCGACGAGCACCCGCACGGGATGACCGAGGAGCGATTCGTCGACATCTTCACCCCCGACATCGACGTCGTGTTCGCCTTCCACGGGTATCCGGGTGCCGTGCACCAGCTTCTTCACCGACGCACGCACGCCTCGCGCTTTCACGTACGGGGCTACCGCGAGGAGGGAACGACGACTACACCATTCGATATGGTCGTCTTGAACGACACCAGCCGATTCCACCTCGTCATGGAAGCGCTCCGGCGCACCCGCCACCCGCCGCCGGGAGCCGATCGTCTGATCGACGAATGCCGTGCCATTCTGAAGCATCACGCAAACTACGTTCGCGAGCACTTCGAGGACATGCCCGAAATCCGCGATTGGGTGTGGAAGGCTGCATGATGCAAGCTGCTCGAAAATTCGTCCTTGCAATCAACGCGGGCTCGTCCTCGATGAAGCTCGCCCTTTACGAGTTTGCCGGGCGGACGGCTCGCTGCGTGGCCAAATGGAATGGTGCGCAGGATGACATGGCCCTGGATACATTGTTCGCGCGGCTCGAGGCCAACGGAGAGCGCGCGCCGGCGGCGGTCGGTCACCGCATCGTGCACGGCGGCCCGCACCACGCCGCGCCTGCCTTCATCGACGAGAAGCTCCTCACGGAGCTCGAGGACGCGGTGCCGTTTGCTCCCTTGCACCTGCCGGCTGCGCTGGCGGCGATCGAGGCAATCCGCAAGCGCCTTCCCGGCGTACCGCAGATCGCCTGCTTCGATACCGCCTTTCACACGAGCATGCCCGAGAAGGCGCGGCGCTTTCCCTTGCCACGACATTTCGACGAACAAGGAGTCCGGCGTTATGGATTCCACGGCCTTTCCTACGAGTACATCGTGTCGGAGCTCGGTGCCGCCATCCCTTCGCGCGTCGTCATCGCGCATCTGGGAAGCGGCGCCAGCCTGGTTGCCGTGCGCGATGGGCGATCCGTCGACACCACGATGGGCCTCACCCCGACGGGGGGCATTCTCATGGGAACGCGCACCGGGGATCTCGATCCTGGGGTCCTGCTCCACCTCGCGCGCCAGAACGAGCTGACGATTGACGATCTACAAGGCATCGTCGACCACGAATCGGGGCTTTTGGCCATCGGCGGCACGTCGGACATGAAGGTGCTCATCGAGCGCGCTCCGGGCGATCCTCGCGCGCGTTTCGCGATCGACATGTTCGGCTATGCCATCCGCAAAGCGATCGGCGCGCTCGCCTTTGCGCTCGGGGGCATGGACCTCCTCGTTTTCACCGGAGGAATTGGCGAAAATGCTCCCATCGTGCGCGAGATCGCTTGCCGCGATCTCGACGCATTCGGCATCATTTTGGACAAAACCAAGAACGAACATGGCCGCGGCACCATCAGCCACGACGGCAGCCATTGCGCAATCCGTGTCATCCCCACGGACGAAGACTGCATCATCGCGCGGCACGCCCATGCATGGGTCGAGGATGCGCTTCATTCTGCCCCGACGTAGCCATTCGCCACGTTCAACGACAGAGTTTGCCCTTTCGGCAAGAAGTGACCCGCTCGAGCGTATCGAGTGGATTGCCGCAACGCTCGTTTCGAATATCGCTCAGGCAATTCGTTAGATTGCGATCGTCGATGCCATGCGGGCATTCCTGCGCATTGAAGCTGGCTCGCGCATTGTGGTGCAGCTCACGCGTGCACGCCGCGAAGCTGTCGTAATCTTTGCCGGCACCAATGTTGTTGCACGAAAGCTCCCGATCGCACCGCGCTGCCGTAATGTTTTCGATGGCGGCCTCGTTGGTCACCGGATACGACCCCGCCGTCGTCGTGGTCTCGCTCGAGTGCATGCCGTCATCGTGGTGACAACCCACGATCGCGAACGCGACTGCAAAACCGAAGAGACTTACTTTCATTGACGCTCTCCTTTCGTCGAGCAATGGGGAGCAAGGAGCGTACGTGAGTCTTTCCTTCGCCTCGGTCCGTGCTCTCGCTCTCGCTGCTCGGCTGGGACGTCTGCATACGACGTGCGCTCTCTATCCTTGCGTTTGCCAAAGCTTCGTTGCGCACGAGGGCCATGAGAGCGCAGCGTTCGAACACCATGTGATGGTCACGTCATTTGCGGCAGCCGACTCGCCGTTGCATCGGAGGCCGGGTTGCGCTGCGTTCATGTTTCGCACGTTTGAAAAACGACAAGGCTTCGTCGAGCGGGTGCCAGGAGATGCGCCGATGCTGCTCAAGTCGGTGCATTGGATTTGGCTTTTGCCTTGCGGATGGCACCGGCATCTTCCGATGACCGCGGCGGCGGATGAGATAATCCAGGCAAGTCGCCGCCCTTGCGTCAAGAAAATACCATTGAACGCATGCTCCCGTGTCGGCTTCGTGCATCAGATGAGAGGGAAGGAGTCGTTTTGACAACGAGGAGCCCATGTCCAATCGATACCGCATCAAGTACACGGTCGAGCGCGGCAGTTTTACGTTCGAGGAGCTGCGCGCAATGCGTGCGGGCGGCTGCGACGCGGTAGTCGTCGTTTCGATCCTGCGGGAAGGCGCCGACCCATCGAACGCCGTCGCTTTCTCATCGTTGGACGGTTTCTCGGGTAAGAGTGTGATCGCGAGCGACCTTTTCCTGATCTTCTCGTTCCTCGCGAACATGCTGTCCAAACGCGAAGAGCTGCCGAGCTGGCAAAGGGAAGTCGCACACAAAGCCTTCGCCCAAGTACGTAACGTCTTTGGTCGAAAGCCGTCGCTCCCGACGTAGCCGCCCTCGGGCGCTTTTCGTGCAGCACCAGGTTTCCCGATCAATGCGCGGCAGGCATCGGCCGCGCCAGTTCAGAGAGCGCAAAAGCTTCCATGTCCGCGATGCGTTCGACCGATGCTCCCACGAGGTCGGCCCCGAGGTGTCCGGCGTTTCGCTCGACACGGAGGAAAACGGGCCCTCCTGCGGAGCGTGCCTGCATCGCCGCCACGAATTTGCGCGCGTGCATCGGATCGACGCGATCGTCGCTGTCCGCAGAGAGAACGAGCGTCGACGGATACCGTTTGCCGACGATGACATGATGATACGGCGAATACGCGAAGAGCGCGCGGAAGTCGTCGGCCTTCTTCGGGGACCCATATTCTTCAGCAGCGAGTTTCCCGGCCGGCGTCGAGTCGAAGCGGAGCATATCCAAAATCGGTACCTCACATAGAACGACGCGAAAGAGATCGGGCCGCTGCGTGATGGCGGCCCCTACGAGGAGCCCACCATTCGACCCGCCGCGAGCCATCATCTTTTCAGGCCGGGTATAGCCCTCTCGTATGAGGTATTCCGCCGCCCCATAGAAATCGTCGAAGACATTCTGCTTGCTGTGCAACATACCGGCCCGATGCCATGGCTCGCCGAACTCGCCGCCTCCGCGCAGATTGGGCAGTGCAACGACGCCTCCTCGTTCGAGCCACGGAAAGAACGAGGCGTTGAACGAGGGGGTGACCGAGACATTGAATCCACCGTATCCGTAGAGATAGACGGGGGCCGTGCCGTCTTTTCTTAGGTCCTTCGCGTGAATGAGAAACATCGGAATGCGGGTCCCGTCTTTCGACGGGTACCAAACCTGCTCCACGACGAACCGCTCGGGGCTCACCGGAACTTTGCTTCTGTACCACGATTTCGTCTCACCCGTACGGACATTGGTTTCGAAGATCTCGCGCGGGTGAGTGAATGACTCGAATTGAACGTACGCGACGGGATCCTCCGCACTTCCCGAGACCGTAGCGTGGCCGAGCTCCGGGAGCGAAATCTCGCGCGTCAGCGTTCCGTCCAATTCGTGGACCTCGAGACGACTGGTCGCATCCTTCAAATAGCCGAGGACGAGTTTCCCACCGATGATCTCCATGCTATCGAGGGCCGCATCCGACCGTTCCGGCACGATCTCCTTCCACGCGGCGCGCACGGGCCGCGCCGGGTCAGCGACGAAAACGCGTGAATGTGGGGCTCCTTCATTGGTCAAGATGTAAATTCGATCGCGATATTCCTTGAGGTCGTATTGCGCCTTCGCGCCCACCGCCAGCGACGTAAAGCCCCCCGGTTTGCGAAGGTCCTGGATATAGGCGTCATTCGACGACCAATTGCGCGAAATGTATGCGAACAGCCAGTGACCATCTTGCGTGCTGGCCCCATACAAGAATGCATTCGGATCTCCCGTACGAGCGTGAACCAGACGGTCGTGCTTGGGATCGTTGCCGAGTCGGTGAAAGCGTAACTCGGCGGTGCCCATTTGCTCGGACGCAGGAACCGCAGCGTCCTTCGGAGTGAAGCGATAGTAGAATCCATCGTTCGTGACATTCCACGATATCGGGCCAAATTGAGTGCCCTCGATGGTGTCGATTTCCGAGCGCTTGCCCGTTCGCACCCCGATCAGCCGCAACGTCGTCACGTCGTTGTTGTTCGTCGACGTGTTGTACGCTGCCCAGTTTCCGTCCCACGAGACGAATACGTCGACGAGGGACAGATTCCCATTCGTTGACCAGGTGTTCGGATCGAGGAGGACGTGCTCCGCGCCATCTGGTCCCTCCTTCCAGTAGAACACCTTCTTTTCCTGCTTAGGACCGCGTTTCCACCAGAAATACCGATTGCCTCGTTTCACAGGTGACTCGACGCTCTCGACGTACGACAGCTCTTTCATCCGCGCTGCGATGGCCGCCCTCTCCGGCAGCCCGGCGAGCCTGGCTCTCGCGAATTCATCTTGCTCCGCGATCCAGCGCGTGACCTCGGGAGAAGCTCCGTCTTCGAGCCATCGGTACGGGTCCTCGACCGTCGTTCCGAATAGAACGTCTCGGGTATTGTCCACGCGGCTTGTCGGGTACTGCAAAGCCGAGACGTGAAGGCCCGGGGAGGCATTCCCGATACTTGGACGGGCAGTCGCCTCGATGCTTGCTGAAGGCCTGTTGTTCGAGGAACGCGCATTCCCCCCGCAACCTAGAGCTGAGAGCGCGCTTACAAGAATACATATCCTCAATCTCATGGGAGGCCTCATGTCTTACCGGCCTTTTTAGCATGGGTGAACAGGGTCATCCGACGGTTTGCGCGGCCCCGAGGTATAAGGTGAACATCTCGAAACGGAACGGGAGGCGCATAGCTCGGTAGGAAGGCAGTCACCTGGACTCGACGGCTCGCTCCTGGACGTCGACGTCGTCGTGAGTCACGCTATTTCGAACAAACGTCCTTTTTCCGGCGCTCAGCGATGACTGATGAGCGACTTCCGCTGCTCACCGGCCAACGCTCGAGCAGCTTCGTATAGGACGAACAGGCGCGTTCTTGATTGCCCGTGCTTGCGAGCATATCGCCGAACCGTAAGAGAGCCCGAATGTAGTCCATCGGATAATCGAATCGCAGGCAGCTGGAGAGTGCTCGTTCGAAATGTCGGGTCGCTTCCGCCGGGCGTCCGGTTAGCCTGAATACATTTCCAATCGCGGCATCGTAGGCCGGCCAACGGTCAGTGCGATGAAGGATAGGTAAGTACTTGGGTAAAGCATCGAGCGCCTCTTTCGCGCTCTCGATATCGCGCGCCGGAACGACAAAAGAGTCCAGCCAGACTCGCTGATTCCAATCTGCAAGAGCTGCTCGGTCTGACTGTTTTGCGACGTTTAGGTCGCGCATTTGCTTCCAATCGCTCCACGGGATGAGACCGAGCCCCGCCGCGCGAGAGTTCACGAAGTTTTCCTGGTCACCGCCATAGGAACTATAGGGAATGGTATGTCTCGTTTCTCTATAACGAGCAAACGATTCCTGCGCCGATGATATCATGCCCAACTCTGCCTTCAACTCCATGCTCGTTGCAAAATAGCTCGCCTGGAAATCTGCATTGTTACTGCTGTGGACGCCCGTGACGATCCTTTCGATCTGCATATCCAAGTCGAGCGCATCACGAAGTCGTCCTTCGTAAAGAGCTATGTCGAACTCTAGCTGAAGTCGATTGAGGTTCCTGTTGGCTTCATTCTGAAGCGAGAGCTCTCTCTCCAAAACGTTGCGAATCTCGTTGGTGCTATTTCCTAGAGCCGCGAGCGCGTTAGCAAGTTGATGATATGCGGAAGATGTGGGATGGGTGTCCAAATTCTGCTGTGCGACGCTCTCGGCGGCAGCGCAGTTGCCCTCGAGCAGCTCGAGCTCCGCAAGGTCCCATGCGCAAACAGAGCTAGCTGGGAATTTTGCAAGGCACCTACGGTACGTCTCACGCGCCATTTCGACATCGTCGTGCATTGCCTGCGCAAGCGCGAAAAGCGCAAGGACGATGCCTTCTGCATCGGGGAGATCCGCCAAGGGCTTCAAAAGGGCAAATGCTTTCTCGAATTGCTTTGTGCGGACGAGATTCTGGCCGAGCGCTATCGTGACTTCAATCGCCTGTGGTCGACGCCGATGGATCGCCTCGAGTCGTGATGCGGCGAGGCTGAAGTTCGGTGGGAGGGACATCGCAGGAGCGATCGCTTCGAGGTAGTCTCGTTCATCTGGCGTCAAGAGTCTTCGAGTCTCCTGAGCGGCGCTGAAATGTGATCGATCATCGGTAGTCGGCCAGAATGAGCTAGTACCTATCATCGCAATATGTGCCTTGGCCGATGATTCGTCGATGCGGAGCGCCTCCATCGCTTCGCTCTTCGCACGCTCGATGTTCGCATTCATCCAAGCGTTTCGGGATGCTGCAAGATGTGTGGCGAGTGGGGTTGCAGGCTCGTTGCCGGCGCTGTTTGATGAGTCGGGATTGTGTTGTCGGACGATTTCGAAGACACCGCCGACGAGAGCGAGGGCGACGGCTCCTATCCCTAGCCACAGCCACATGGCTCGAGACCCTTTCGGTGGTGTCTCGCGGTTGCTCCGCACGACGGGCGATCGTGCGCTTCGGCGAGAGATATCCAACGCCAATCGAGCGGGAGGTTCCGTTGCCGCATCGCAAATTTCGTCGGTCGATCCGAGTTTTGGAGATAAGGGAGGCAGCATGGAAGGAGCCCGCCCAAAGGCGGCTTCGCAAGCTTCGATGAGCGCCTGTTTCATCGTTGCGGCGTCGGCCCATCGATCCGTTCTATCGAAAGCCAGTGCGCGATCGATCACCTTGCAAAGGCCGACGGGGGCATCCGCTGCATACTCGAAAATTGAACGAGCTTTCGTCGTTGCGGCAAGCACCAAGATTTCGTTGGCTGAGTCACCCTCGTGAACGAACCTGCCGCAGAGAAGGGTGAATAACGTAGCACCGAGAGCCCACAGATCCGTGCGGCCGTCGATTTCGCGGATACGCCCGAGCGCTTGCTCGGGCGCCATGAAGGCTGGTGTGCCCACCGTTCGACCCGATCGGGTGATCGATGCATCCGTCGTTTCGAAGAAACGCGCGATGCCGAAATCGAGCATTCTGAGTTCGCCTTCGCGCGTGATGAAGATGTTTTCTGGCTTGATATCGCGATGAACGATCTTGGCCGCATGCGCGGCTTGCAGGATGTCGAGAAGGGAGTGTCCTATGACGGCAACCTCCTCGGGCGGGAGCCTATTGCCATTCCGCCGTGCACGAGCCCGCACGGTTTCGCCCACAAGAAGGGGCATCACGAGAAACGTCGAGCCGTCGTCGGTCACGTCATCGTCCATCACCGGCACGACACCGGCATGCTGAATCTTGTTCGCGAGCAGAGCTTCTCGCCGAAAGAGGCGATCCATCTCGGGATCCGAGGAGAGCTTGTCGTGCAGTACCTTGATCGCCACCGCGTGTCCGTTGCGATGAACCCCTGCGAACACGGCCGCCGTGCCACCGATTCCAAGTAAGTGCGAAATGCGATAGCGCCCGCAGAGACTCGTCCCGATGCGTTGGAGAGCGCGATATGTCAAGGAATCGCTGGAAAACGACGACATGCTTCGCGTTCGAACGATGCCAGGCCCCTCCACGCAGTCAAGCACACAGAGGCCCTCCGCTTGCGCAACGCCACGAACTGGAAATGGGGTGGGGGAGGGTAGGAGGCGAAAATCATGGATGTGCGATGTCGAGCAAGGTGGGGAAGCCACCAAGAGATAAAACCCAATCACTCATCGCGGTTGAAAGTCGGGGTGTCCAAGTTGCCAAAAGACAAAAGCGTAGGCATCCGTGTATCGTTGGACGTACTGGTCCGCTGTGGTGCTCTGGTGTCCTTGGTTGGCGACAACCGTCAACAATACAGGACGCCCGCTGCTCGATGCCGCTTGAAGTCGTGCCGTAAGTTTTCCGGATTGCCAGGTGGGTAGTCTGGGGTCATTTGCGCCAACCTGGAGGAGAACGGGTGGGTACGAAACACCATCACGCACGCGCTGCACGGTGTCGATCTTGAGGAGGCCCTCGAAACCGTCTTTGGTTGTCGTGGAACCGTACTCTTTTGCGTTTTCCGCTCCCGACGGCAAGGTGTCGATTCGAAGCACGTTCGTCGCTCCCGAAGTCAAGACGACGGCTCCAAAGAGCTCCGGACGTCGGGTCATCGCGCCACCTGCGACCATCGCTCCGGCGCTCACTCCATTCGCAACCAGGTGTCGTGAGGTGGTGTATCCATCGGCGAGGATCTTCTCAGCGCAGGCAATGAAGTCGTCAATCGAGCGCTCTTTGTTGCCCTTCATAGCTGCCCGATGCCACTCGGCACCGTTTTCTCCTCCGCCGCGAACGTGGGCGAGCGCCCAAATACCTCCGCGCTTCAACCAGGCGTCACGAAATGGGTAGAATTTGGGTGATAGAGTATATCCACCCGCACCATAGCCAAGAAGCCAAACGTACTGCTTTCCATCTCGTGCACTCCCTTTGGGCAGAAGGAGCGTGATAGGAATTCGAGTACCGTCCTTGCTCGTCGCGGTAGTGCGCTCGACGCGCACGCCGGCGAATGTTCTCGAGGGCGGATTGAATGGGAGCGCGACAGGAGCCGAATCGCGTTCTGCGTCCCACTTCATCCAGATCGGGGATTCGGTATACGACTCGACGCGCATCACCGTGCTGGTGGCGGGAGGACGTGACCAGAAGGTCTCCACGGACAATTCGGCCGGCAACGCTGCCTCAGTCCGTGTGCCATCGCTCCTAATGTGAAGGAGTCGATGTACCCCTCGACGGAGTACTAGCGAAAATATGCCATCTCCGGCCGGCCGAACTTCTTCGAGAACATCGTCGCTCTCCGGCACGATCGTTGCGGCACCGGCGATGTCCGGAGCGTTGGCTCGCGTACGCAAGATCCGCCCGCGGTCGGCATTTCGGAAAGACAGCACATACAACCCATTTCGGTGTACGGCCACCTGTGTAATCTGCGCTTCGGGCGCAGCGATCTTGCGCCAATTGCCCGTGGTCGACAATTGGGATACCGACTTTACGTAAATGGAGAGCTCTCTCGCCACGCCATGGTGAACGAGCCCCAGGGCAATATCACTTCCCTGGGTGATGACAATTTCCGGATAATCCTCGGGAGCCCCAGCGAGAGATGCGCCGCCAAACACTGTTCGGTCGTCGTCCGTTGACCTACCCAATAGATGAAGGGCTACCTCGGCATTCCGATAACGCGAGAAGGGGTCCGCCTTGTCGGCACCGTGAGGATAACGCGTATATGTAAAACCTCGCGCATTTGGAAGCCAAGCGACTTCCATCTCCCGCAGATGTTCGACTCGATCCGGGAGCTCTTTCGCATCGCTGGTGCGAATGACGTGGAGCGTCCGCTCCTCGGTACCGCCGCTCGATGTCAGGATAATGACGAACGCTCCGTCCGGCGATGGCACGAACGAGTCCAAGGAGGTCCCGACCGAAGGGGCATTCGACGGCTCGAAAATAGGCTTCTCATCGGATGAACTCCGCGGGCGGAAGTACAAGGTCGCGGAAGGCGCGCCGGCAGCCTTGCGGGCCAGAAATACCCCAAGATCCGTCTCTCGCACATCGACGATTTCGTCGGTACTCTTCATCGCAGCGAGAAGGTCATCGCGAAGAACCGAGCGCCCGGGCACGTGCGCGAGCATCCCTCGGGCATAGGCTTCTTGATTGGAGAGCCAAGCCGCATATTCCGTGGACTTCGGGTCCTCCATCCAACGGTATCGATCGGTCACGTCGACACCAAAATAGGTGTCGACCACCGGGCGGATAGCAGTAAGCGGTGGCGACAACTCACCGATATGAGGCTTCGCGTGCTTCGTGGACTCCGTCACAGGGGCGGCCGCAGGAGGGCTCGAACTGCAGCATGTAAGAGTAAACAGAATCACCGAAGACGAAATCGACTTGAGAACATTCATGATGCACCGATGGCTGTGCGATATGACCGAGATCCATTCCACCCTCGATAGCCGGTGTCGTTCACAATGGCGTTTTCACCCGTCTCCTCCAGATGAAGCCAGCCGCGTTCCTCTGTCATTGGGTCGCAATGTATCATTCGCAGGCGAACGAGAGTCCTCCATGGGGGCCCCGAGTTCCCTCGCCGATACAAACAAGGTTCCGAATGGATCGAAGGAAACTCTCGGCCGTGGCGGCCGATGTAGCCTTGCCATGCGGATTTTTTCCGCTGTTCGAAACCTGGAGCCCGACATTTCGTGTGACCGAGATAGCCCCGTACATGCTTGGCCTTCAATTCGTGGCCGTATTCATCACGATGATTCTGGCCACGACCGCACACCCAAACCGGCAGGAAACCTCAGACGGCACGGGCGTTTCGTTCGGTCTCGTCGTCAGATCCACGCCGTGGCGGGCGACGGCCCTCTGCATTGCCGCGAGCCTTGGCGCGGTGGCGGCCATTCTCGACGGCAGCGGTGGTGAGTTCTCGATGGGACTCGAATCGTTCGTCGGACGGCCGGATCGCGTACGGTGCGTGCTTGCGGTGTGCGGAGCCGGCCACGCAACGGCGTTGGCCATCGCCCTGTCGGCGCGAGCCCTTGTGCGGAAAATGGCATAGAGGTCACCACTCTGCACGCCGAGAGAGAGAGAGTGGGCCGCTTGACGCTGAGCCGCTACATCCGGCCTAATCGGATTTGCGACGGGGCGCTGCCGATTCGAAGCATTTGAGCAATCGAGCGGCTCGCAGCAGCGGGTCGCTCGTGCCGCCCGGAGGCTAGTCGGGACCGGACAGACCGCGGACCGAGTGGCAAGCTGATCGATGTCACGCGCTTCGCCAGCTGAAATGTCGTCGCAAACTTCTGCCGGGCCTATGAGGCAAGGGGGCGCGGCGTCGCCCCTTCAATGGGCTTGCATAGGCAGCCGTCGTGGCCCCAAATGGGCGCCGTATGCTCGCCATGTTACGTCGTTCGGTGACGTTCGCGTCCGCAGTCGCTTTGACCGCCCTCAGCGCTCTTTTCATTCAAAGCAGCGGGTGCTCCTCGGACGATGGTGGGGCGCCCTCCAGCGACGCCGGGCGTGACCAAGGCCCGATCATCCCGGAGCCCGACGCGTCGTCTTGGACACCGGCGAACCTGTTTCCTGCCCTTTGGCTCGAGAGCGATATCGTTTCCGGCAGCAACGGCAAGGTGACCCAATGGACCGATAAGTCTGGAAAGGGAAACCACGCATTGCAGCCCGACGCTGCCCGCCAGCCAAAGACGACGGACTTCAACGGCCGCCGAGCCGTCTCCTTCGGGCCGAAAACGATCCTGATCATCGAGGACTCGGCGTCGCTCCAGTGGGGAACGGACGATTTCGCCTTCTTCACTCTGGTTCGCTACACCGGTGTCGACGACGCGGAGCACGCGGACCTCTACACGAAGAATGGATTCCCGGATCCTTATCCCGGCGTGCAAATGGTCGTCACCGCCTTGGCGGATACGGACGCCGGAAGGGTCAGCCAGTTCCTCATGGGAACGAGCAACCCGAGTCGCATTCAAACGAGGAAGCCCGGCGGTTACGCCGACGGCGAACCGCACCTGACATCGTTTCGTCGCCTCGGAAGCAAGCTCCAACTCCGGGTCGATTTCCAACCCGCGGGCGAAATGACCCTGGCCCCGATCAACGTGAGCGCCGTCGGCGTTCCAGCGAAAATCGGCGCACAAAACGAATCACAATGGCTCCTTTGTGACATCGCCACCCTCATCGGCGTCCACGCCACCGTCTCCGACGACGACGTCATCAAGGTCGAGACCTACCTCAAGGAGCGTTACGGCCTCTAGCCAACTCGCCGCTCGCCGCGATTCGCTCGTTACCGTGCGAAGCCCAGGACCGACGAAGCCCGAGCGATGGCTTCGGTGTTTTCACCAGAAGCAGTGGCTCGGGCGCAGGGATTCGAACCCCGATAAGCGGATCCAAAATCCGCTGTCCTGCCGTTGGACGACGCCCGAATAACGAAGCTCGCGCAAGCTACATCGACCTAGCGATTCTCGCTAGATCCATCAGAACCCTGGGGTCCTGGCGACGTCCTTTTTTGCGGGGCGCGGCGATCGCATCGGCCGCGTAGACGGTGGGTCGCGCCGACCTGAACCGTTGCTCATGGCCGGTGCATCGCCGGCTGCAGGCTCAGCCGTGTCCGACGAGGACGACGTGGCCGGTACCACTCCGCCCGCAGCGGCTGCAGCGGGCACAACCGATGGGGCGGCTGCCGTAGGAGGAGGTGGGGGCGGGGTCGCGGCGGCGGCATTGCGGTTCGTCACCCGGTCGTGCGCCTCGCGGAAATAGAGGCCGCCACAGAACACCAAGGTCAAGATCGCCACCGCGGCGACGCCGCACGCGATCAAACGACCCCGCGAAATCCGCAGATGGTGCTGCTCCTTGCCGTTCTCGTCGACCGTGCTCGCGATCTCCGCGATGCCCAACTGGCGCGTGCGCACCGAGGGCTGGCTCGAACGGTACCCCGAGATCGACTCGCTCGACGAGCTTTCCGAGCCCTGCGAGATCACGTCGATCGCGTAGTCGCTACCATCTTCTTCCGAGTCGTAATCCTCATCCACCGAATCGCCGGGGATCCGCATCCCGTTCTCCGGCGTCACGATGCCCTTGCGCACGGGCTCGTCCGGTCGATGGATGCTCAACGTCGTCGAGATGCGCGGCGGTGGCTTGCTGCGTCGTAAGTTCGCCAGCAGCGCGTGATCGCTCACGCCGATCGCCTCTCGCAACGCCTGCGCGAGCTCCGCACAATGCGCGTATCGCTCGTAAGGACGCTTCGCCAGCGCGCGCTGCAGCACCAACCACAGACGCGGATCGATCCGCGGATCCGGATCGAGCAACGTCTCGAGCACCGATGCCAGCGACGCACTCGGCGTCTCCGCCACGAAGGGAGACTGCCCCGTGAGCATCTCCATCATCACCGCGCCCATGCTGAAAATATCGCTCCGCCCGTCGATGTTCGCCTCGGAGCGAATCTGCTCCGGCGACATGTAACGCGGCGTTCCGAGCACGCGCCCATCCAGCGTCTGCACCCCACCGCCGGCTTGCGGCACCTTCGCGATCCCGAAGTCGAGCAGCTTCGGCACCACGTGCCCGTCCGGATCGACCGCGAGGAAAATGTTCGCCGGCTTGATGTCGCGATGCACCACGCCCATCTCGTGTGCGTGCTCCAACGCCGACAGCACCGGCAGCAGGATCGCAATCGCCTCCTCGGCGGAGAGCGGGCCCTTCTTCTTCAAGTGCCGCCGCAGCGTCTCGCCGCGCAGAAGCTCCATCACGAGAACCAGCGAACCATCGGGCTCCTCGACCAAGTCGAAGATGCGCACGATGTTGCGGTGGCAGAGCATCGCACCGAGGCGCGCCTCGTGTCGAAAGCGGGGCTCGACTTGAATCCGCTTGTCGATGTCCGCGCGTAGGACCTTGAGTGCGACCTCCGCATCGGTCATCTCGTTACGCGCAATCCAGATCTGTCCCATCCCACCGAGCGCGATGCGCCGAATGAGGATGTACTTGCCGCCGAGCCGATCGTGCGAACGGAGTTTCTGAAAAGGCTCTCTTACGGGCGGCGAGACCATGTGGAAGGCGTTACCCATGTGAAGGCCTTAAGATTATTCCACGCCCTTACTTTGGACGCGAGGCTCACACGTCAGTTTCGCGATCCCAAGGTATGCCGTAGAGCCCGCGTTTGCGAAGCAATTCTCGGAGGTGGTGTCGGGCCAGGTCGGCCTCGCGCGATGCCATCGAAAGATTGCCGGCACAACGCTTCATCAATGCCGCGAGGTACGCCGATTCGAATCGCTCGATGGCGCGTTCTTTCGCGGCACCAAAAGTGCCCGTGAGGTCGAGGGGGGTCCGCTCTTCCCGCATGCCGCGGAATCCGAAGCCTTCTCCAGCGACATCGACGCGCCGAATCACATTGTCCGTCGCCAAAGCAGCGGCACGCGCCAGCACGTTCCGCAGCTCACGTACATTTCCAGGCCACGGCTGCGACGACAGGAATTGCACGGCCGATGCATCGATGACAAGCGGGCTCGAACGCCCATCGCCGATGTAGGAGAGTAGCCGCTCGCACAGCACCGGGATGTCATCGGGTCTATCCCGAAGGGCCGGTAGCAGAATGCGAACGGGGGCCAACCTATAGTAGAGGTCCTCTCGGAAGCGACCCGCCTCGATCTCGTGACGCAGATCGCGGTGCGTGGCGGCGACGACGCGCACGTTCACCTTAATGGGGGTCTGCCCGCCAACGCGCGTGACCTCGTGGCGTTCGAGCACGCGCAGAAACTTGGACTGCAGCGGTGCGGACAGCTCCCCGATCTCGTCGAGGAAGATGGTGCCGCCGTCGGCCGCTTCGAAGAATCCGACCCGCCGCTCGGCAGCCCCGGTGAACGCGCCCTTCTCGTGTCCAAAGAGCAACGAGTCGGCCAAGGTCTCGGGCAGCGCCGTGGCATCGATGACGATGAACGGCTTGTTCGCGCGCATGCTCTTGATGTGAATCGAGCGCGCGACCTCCTCTTTGCCCGTCCCGGTCTCACCTTGAATGAGGAGACCGATCTCCTTTGGGGCGATTCGCTCCAGTGTGGCGAACAGCTCGCGCATCACCGTCGAGCGTCCGACCAACATACCGAACGAGTCGTGAACGCTGACGGGCGACGTCGTCGCTGCATCGTCGAGATCGACTTGCAGCACGGTGGACCCGACGGTGATCTCTGCACCAGCGCCGAGCTCGATCTCCATCACACGGTGCTGTCCGAGCCACGTGCCGTTGGTGCTGCCCGCATCGCGCAGACGAATGTGATCGTCGACGCGTTGCAGTTGGAGATGCACACCGCTCACGCGGGGATCGTCCAACACCATGTCGTTGGTGGGATGTCGGCCAACGGTCGCGAGCGCATTGGCCATTGCGAATGCACGTCCTTTGGCCGGTCCTGCAATGGCCGTCAAACGTGGAATGGCCACCAACGTCCGCGGACGAAGACCAACGTTAACCTCTGTTTCGCCTCGCGATGATGGATCGGTCATGGGTAGGAAGAAGATATCGTACGTGTGAACGAGGGCGTGTCTCTAGCCTTTTTCCTTTCTGATGTCCGAGTGCGTTTCCTTCGACGCGCCAGGCGCGTACCCTTGGCAAAAATGTTCCCGAGACGGACTCCAGCCTGCGGTCTCGTCATGCTTGCGCTGGCTCTGATGCCCATCACGGTTCCCAACCCGGCTTATGCGCAAAAGACGGAAGATGATGGCGCCACTACCAGCTTGGCTTCCGCCCGTAAGCTCTTCGCCGAAGGCCTGAAAGACGAGGAAAAAGGGAACTTTGCCGCGGCTTTGGAGAAGTTTCGGCGGGTGGCGAAGGTGCGAGATACCGTTCCGGTCCGCTACCGCATTGCAACGTGCCTGGAGGGTCTCGGCAAACTGAAGGAGGCGATGGTCGCCTACCAAGCGGCCATCGATCTCGGCGCTGACGGTAAGGATCGAGATGTCGTGCGCGCTGCCAAAGAGCACACGGGCTCGCTCAACGAGCGCATCCCGCAGGTGACCTTGGTATTCGCCGCCGACGCGCGCGCCAAGTCCCAGGTCGCCATCGATGGTCAGCCGGTCCAACCGAGTGAGCTGGACAAGCCCATTGCGCTCGACCCCGGCACGCACGCCATCACCGCGAGCACCCAAGGAAAAACAGCCTTCGAGACGCAGGTGACCTTGGCCGAGCGAGCCCGCACCACCGTGCTCGTGCCCAACGTCGAGCCCAAGGAAGCGAGCAACGGGAAGAGCGCGATCGATGTGAAAGCAGAGCCCCAGAATCCGCCCCCGGATGGCGCGCCCCATCCCATGATGACCTCTGCGCCGGAGTCGGAGTCCAATCCGGGATCGGGGCGGAAGCTCGCCGGGTGGATCACCGCGGGCGCCGGAGCCGCCTTTCTGGTCGGCGCTGCCGTGACCTTGGTCATGCGCGAGTCGGACATCTCGTCGCTGGAGGACACATGCCCCGACGGTCGGTGCCCGCGCAATGTGAACAAGGACGAGCTACAGAGCCAACGTGATAGCGCGCAGACGAAGGGCACCGTGGCGGCGGTGCTCGCGGGGGTCGGTGTGATTGGCCTGGGCGTGGGAACGTATCTCCTCTTGTCGGCGCCCTCCTCGAACCGCGCGCCGCAAGCATCGGTCCGCGGCTGGAACATCTCGGGTCGTGTCGCACCTTCGGGAGGCCAATTCGTCCTCTCGACCACGTTTTGATCGGGCGTTGTACACTCGACGCGATGGTGCATCGTTTCGATCGAGCCACGGTGGCAGCACTCACGTGCGCGATGATGGCTGCGTGCAGCTCGGTGCCGGAGCTCCGGTTCGAGCAGGAGCTCGCCGATGGCGGAGATGCGAGCATCGATGCTCCCGACGCGGGCCACGAAGGGGGATCTTCCACCGATGGGGGCATCGGCAACGTGTGCGTGGACAGAAATCCGCCCCCCGGTCTTCCGTCATGCTGCGGGACCGTGGCGTGTGGGGGGGAATTCTGCGCCGATGGGGGCAGCTGCGATCGCTGCTCGGATTGCAAAGCGGGTCAGCTCTGTTGCATGGGCAAGAACAGAGGGCAGACCAAGTGCATAGCCTTTGGCGAAACGTGTCCTTGAAACGAGGTTCTCCTATGAATGGCTTTCTTCGATTCAGCAGCGTGGTATGCGCGGCGTTCGCGTTCATCGCGTGCAGCGGCAGTGACAGCTCCAACGACATCAAGGGCGACGCCGGCACCGACTCGAGTCCCGGCGGCGACGGTGGTGCGTGCGGGCGCTTGGGCGACAGTTGCAAGTCCGGCACGAACGATTGCCCGCAAGGCCTCAAGTGCGAAGGCAACGGGGAGCACGACTTCTGCGCGCCCCAGCACGAGTCGTGCGGCGGCATCGTGCCGCGCTCATGCCCCGGCACCGCACCGCACTGCATGATCGTGGGCGGCGCCGCCGACTACGGCCTCTGCATGACCGACGACGAGCGCCAGTGCGCATGCACCAAGACGCCGCAGTCCTTTACCACGGCGTCTTGCGGCATTCGCTAAAGTTGATTCTCTAGTTCGTCCGAGGCTGCCGGCTTGGGGGTCGGCGGCTTCGCCGGTTTGGAGCTGCTCGTCGGCGCGGTGGTGCTGCCTTCGCTCGACGTGCCCGTCGACGTCGCGGTGGGCGCAGGCGTCGGTGTCGGGGTTGCCGTAGCCGTGGCGGTTGCTGTCGCCGTCGGTGCCGGCGGCGAGGAAGGCTCCTCGGCGGCGGTGTCCTTCGGTTTCGGCGCAGGTCGGGGCTTCACCACCGGGGCAGCCGTTGCCGTAGCAACGGTCGGCGTTGCGCTCGCCGTCGCTGCCGCTGCACCATGCGCGGTGCTCGGCGCCGCGGCGTCGACTTCGGCGGCAGTCGTTGCACTGGCATCGACTTCGGCCGCAGCCGTCGCCGTCTCCGCGGGCGCAGGCGGCGGAGGAGCCGATGCACTCGGCGTTGCGCTCGCCGATGCGCTGGCCGGAGGCGTCGTCTCATTCGTCGAGGAGCCTTGGCTCGTGAAGAAGAAGACCAATGCGCCCGCCGCCACCACGGCGAGACCACCCCAGAGAAGCCAATTGGGCTTTTTCGCCGACGACGCGTCCGCGGCATCCGCCGAGAGACTCGCCATCGCCGAAATGCCCATCGGGCGCTCTTCCGGCGGCTCGATCAACTTGAGCGGCGCCGGGCGCTCGCTCACGGCGCGTGCTGCGGGAGGCGGTATGTCGACCTTCGCCGAGGTGGAAGGCTCGGTGGCAAACAGCGCGGGCGGCGGCCGCTCGCTCACCGGACGCGTGATGGCCGGCGGCTTCTCCGACGGCGCACGCACGCCATCTTTGTCCTTGGCGAGGACGTCGGGCGGCGGCGTCGACTTGAGGATCGACTCGACGACCAGCGACGAGGGCAGCGTTGCCGGCTCGTCTTTCTTCTCCTCGTCGACCTTCTTCTCCAACGAGAACAACGCGGCCGGCGGTGGAATCGACGCAGCCTTCGGCGGCGGCTCCGAGAGCACCGCGGTCGGCGTCTTCAATGCTTCCGCAGGGAGCGACGGCGCCTTCGGCACCGGAGGCAACGGATCGGAGAGCAGATCGTCCACCATCGCCGTGACCGCCGCGGGCGGTGCAGACGGTGCAACCGGCGCAGGGCGAGGCGGTGCGGGCACCGACGGAGGACGCACCGACGGCGCAGTCGGCGCCGTCGCCGCAGGCGCTGCCCCAGGACCCGCTTGCGGGGCCGCTCCTGAGGGTGCAGGTCGCGGCACGGACGGAGGCGCCGGCGGCGGCCCACCGACCCCGAGCCTCTCTTGAAGGCTCGCCGAAAGCGGCGACGGCGTCACGATCCCGCCCGGGCGCGGCGGCGGCGCCGACGGCGGCTTCACCGTCGCGGGGGCCGACGGCGGTGGCGGCGGCACGGCGTCGGTTTTCCCGATCGAAGGCTGCGGCCCTGATCGGGGCGGCGGCGGATTGGACAGCGGCTTGGGCGCCGTTCCCGGCAAGGCTTTGGCCGACGCGAAGAGCGGGTTGTTCCCCACCTCCTCCATGGATCCGCCGGCACCCTTGAGCGCTTCTTCCAGCAGCTCCTCGGCCTGCTTCATCATGGTCCGCTCTTCGGGCGGCGGCATCTCCAGCTCGGGCTGTGTCGCCGGGAAGAACCCGCCGGCCTTCGGCGCGGTCTTCGGCGCCGTCGCACTGACCGGAGCCGCAGCCCCAGGTCCTGCTTGCGGGGCGCCTCCCCAAGCGGGATTGCCCGCGGCAGGCCTTGGCGCGCTGGTCGCCGGCACATTTTCCGGGTGCAGCGATCCCATGCCCATGATCGTCGACTTGCCCGGACGCTCCACCTTGGCGCCGGGCACCTGACCCGCGCCCGCGGTGGTGCGCTCGCGCAGGGCCGCCAACGGCTCCTTCAGCTCCGACGTGAACGCCGAGCCCGCGTCCTCTTTGGCGGCGACCAATCTGTCGATCACCGCGCGCGAGTTCTCGTCGATCTTGATGAACTTGACCCCCATGCCACCCGGCCGCTCGGCGCTGGCCTGCGAAGGCTCCCGCTTCCACACCACGCGACCAACGCCCGCGATGACGGCTTGGTCACCGGCCAGGCGAATTTCGAACTTGAGCAGCGTTCCTTGCGCAAAGGGCGTGGACGTCTTGATGAAGATGCCGCCCTTGCTTACGTCGTGCGAGTGATTCTCGATGAATTCGTCGACGGTCGCGCTCTTGTAGCGGACATTCAAGCTGACGATCTTCGCACGCGGATCTTTGCGGGTGTCCTGGGTCATGGATGGGTCTCTCTTCGCTCCGCCGTGCCATGGTAACCGCTTTGCGGTTCGTTACGCCAATGGTGTTCCTGATTCTCCCCCAGAAGGTCCCCAGAAATAGGGAGGAGGATGGTAGCCTCCGACGAGCCGATGGGGCATGGGTCGAGTGACAGCCTAGAGCGCCCTTTTCGGGTGCACGAGCGCAAGCCGGTGCGTTTTGTCGTGGGGATCGTCCACCCTATGGCCGGCTGGCAGGCCGAAGCCCGGGTCCACAACATGAGCCTGGGCGGCGCCGGCCTGGAAATACCGGGCACCGTCCTGCGGCGGGACGACCGCGTGGTCCTCTCCTTCATCGCCCCCAGCCTCTGGGATCCCCTGGAAATTCCCGCCCGCGTTGCCTGGGTCCGGCCGGCCAGCCGCCTGGAGCCCACCCGGTTTGGCGTCGCCTTCGAACCGACCGACGCCCCCAAGGTCCTGGCCCTCTTCGAGCTCATTGCCGCCTTCGTTTTCGACGGTTAGGCCGAAATCTTCGAGCGGCTCTAACGCTTCTTCTTGGTCTTGGCCTTCTTTTTGGCCATTTTGCCCGGTTTTTCCTTGGGAAGCGGGAAGTCCAGGGTCGGCATCAGCTTCTTCCGGCGCTTCTCGACCTCGGCCTGGAGGCTGGCCACGGCCTTTTCGCGCGCGTCATAAAGGCGGCGGTGGCGACGATGGATGCGCGGGTCCGAGAGAAGCGCATACGTCAGCCATGGAAAGACCGCCGTGACATCGGAGTGCACGTACACGGATCCGGTGGCCACGCTTTCGGCGGAGACCTTGCCCCAAGTGTGGCCCTCGCCCGCCGGACAGGAGCTCAGCGCGCCATTGTCGACGGGGTCGACGCAGAACTGCACGTCGATGTCGAAGCCATGGGTGGGCACCGAGAGGATCTGATCGAGCAGCGGCTCACCCTGCAGCGTGTAATTCTTCGGCACGCCGCCGCCCAAGATCCAGATGGCCATCGGCTTGCCGAGGGCACCGAAGCAATGGCGCTGCATCGCCCCCATCTCGAACACGTCGTCGTTCACGTCGATCTCGAGCTTGAAGGCCGGCCCGAGGAGCCTCTTCAACTTGACGATGTTGAGGAAGATCGACCCGTCCTGCACCGCCCCCACGAAGATGGGCACCCCATAGCGGTATGCCGTGGAGAGGAGCGAGGGGCTCGTCACCCCGAGGGCATCTTCGATGCGCGCGATGTTCTTACCGAGCAGGTAATGCAGCTCGGGGGTGGTCATCTTCTTCTGGAACTCGGGCTTTTGCAGGATGGCCGAGAACAGCTTGTCCGTCTCGAGAAGCGTCTCCTCCCAGAAGCCCAAGTCGTAGATGCGGATGATGCGCGCCAACCGGTACTGAAGGTCGCCCGCGTTGGGCTCGATCTCGCGAATGCGGTGCCCGATGATGCGGTGGGCGTCGTGGTAAAGATTGGCGCCCGTGGTGGTGATGCAGTCGATCAGCCCGCGGTCGAGCAGCGGGATGAGACAGGACTGATGCAATCCCGCCGGCGTCATCGCCCCCGACATCGTCAAGAAGGTGCAGCAGTCCTCCGTGATGCTCCGGCGCATCAACTCGAACGCGGTTCGCTCCTGACGGCCGACGTAGGCCGGGAACATGTTCGTGATGATGTCGTGCGGGCGCTCCTTGCCCGTGATCCCCACCGGATGCACGGTGCGGGCCGTCTCGAAGGCCTTGCGCGGGGAGGAAACCTTCGGAGCGGTGCCCTTCTTCGGGGCGCGGGGGCGACGGGTGGTGGCTTTCGGCGTGGGCATCGGAGGATCCCGAGCATATCGACTCGTCTCGACGTTTACGTCAAGCGTGGCGTCCGCCCGCGCCCGCCCGAATTTGCCCAAGCGTCACACCCCCGCCATCGGCCCTTCTAATTGAGCGGTGCGCTCGCCTTTTTCAACTCGGCCAGCCGCTCGCGGATTTGCGCCGCGTCTTCCGCCTGGGGCGCCAACTCCAGAAAGCGCTCGAGATCGGCCAGGGCCTGCTCGCGCGATCCCAGACGTGCCGAGAGCAGCCCTCGTTCGCGCAAAGGCTCGGTGGCATTGGGCGTCAGGCAAAGAATGCGATCGATGGTGAGCATGGCGCGCGCAATGTCATTCCGCGCCAAATACACGGCGCGCAAATTGACCAAAATGCGATGCAGGATCGCGCGACCCGACGCAGGCGCCAACGCTTCCGGCGCGATTGGCGCATCGCCCATCACCTTTGCATGGAGTTCGGCCAGCTCCTTCGGACCGAGGATCCGGCAACCGAAGAACGGATCGACCAGGACGGGTTGGCGTCCTTTCTCGTGCTCGTGGGCCGAGTCGAGGCGCACCAAGAAGTGCCCCGGAAAGCTCACCCCGCGCGCGCGGACGCCAAGGCGCTTGGCCACTTCACAATAAACGACGGACAATGTGATGGGGATCCCCAGCTTGCGCTCCAGCACATCGGAAATGAGACTATTGCGCGGATCGTAGTAATCCGACTCATTGCCGTTGAAGCCACAGGCAACATGGAGGTGCTCGCGCAGATGTTCCGCTTGGAGCGTAAGGCTGGCCTGGGCGAGTGGGTGCCCGTCCACCCGGAGTTCCTGAAGGGGGGCCGCCAACTCATCGAAGCGCGCCAGCGTGCGTTCGATATCCAGGTCCGGATAAACGTCGCGCGCGAGAAGAATCGTGCCGAGACCAACGTCGATTTCGTCTTCGGGCAAAGAAGCCAATTTTTCAAAGGTTGCCATTGAATATCTCGGGTGTTGGTTCGTCGGTGTTGTTTCGTGAACAGCTCCTCCAGCGTACGAGTTGCCGCACTTCTTTTCAGTTCTTTTCTTTTTCCACGCAACTTCGGGGAAGAGGTTGCGTCTCAGGGTCGTAAGAACGCGACAGCATTGAGATTCGGATAAGCATTCCCATTTAAGTCAAAACTAACTTGACTTGATTTATCGCAGTCGTCTATGCCCTTGAGCGCGCTAGCCGCTTCTACATATTTTCGCTGGCGTTCTTGAAACAACTTGAGGGGGCGATCTCGTCTCCCCCGTTGGGTATCAAACGTTCTTTCGAGGTGAAATCGCAATGAAAAAAGGGATCGCTCTGTTCCTGGCCGTGGCAGCTCTCAGCAGCGCGGCGGGATGTTCGTATGGTGGCGTCGGCGCGGCGGGGGACAAGGTCGTTGTGGCGCGCAATGACGGCTTCCTCTTCGGCATCCTGCGCAAGGCGTATGTTTGCAAGGTTTCCGACGCGGGCCTCACCGCCTGCCAGACCAGCGAGAATCCGTGACATGTTGCGCGCTATCGTAGTGGCCCTCGCCCTCGTCGGCGTTGGCAGCACCGTTGGCTGCGGCTATTCGGGTGTCACCGTTTCGGGTGACAAGGCCGTGGTCGCGCGGAACGATTATTTCCTCTTTGGAGCGCTCCGCAAGGCGTACGTGTGCAAGGTCTCCGACGCGGGCCTCACGTCCTGTGCGGATTCCGAGTCGCCCTGATAAAACGCAGCCTTCACGATAGGTGAAGCTTGGCGTTGATGGTAAAGAGGTCAGCCCAAAAGCTGGCCTCTTTGCTTTTGTCGTACGAATCGTTTCAGGAATTGAAAGTGCATGATCGCGTTCAGGACTGCCCGCACCATCGCCACCCGCACCTTGTTGATGTCTTTATCGCTTCTCGCGGGTGCGTGCTCAAAACCGAATACTGACGTTCAGTATGGTGAACCCATTTCGGTTCGACTCGCACCGGGTCCAGGGCGACCGGAAATGGAAATGGCGTTCGCAGTTACGGGCGGCCACGCACTGTCGCCTGCGCCCGTGGCGGATGCGCTGGTGCGGATTGCCAAAGCCTGTCCCGAGATCGATTCGTTGGCCAAGACGGACGGTTATCTGCGTCTTCGTCTCAAAGTGCAGTCGAACGCACTGCACCCTGCGGAGACACCGACCGAATCCCTCGCGGCCTGCGCCGCCAAAGCCGTCGAGGGCGCGCCCATTCCCGGCGTGGGAGATACGGGGTTCGCCATGGCGGACATCCGCGCGGCGACATCCAAGGATAAAGGAGCGAAGGAATGATTCGGCGAAGCGTCATGGTGGTCGCAACCGTCCTCTCGTTGTCGCGCGTTGCGGCTGCGCAGTCCGCGCCCGAGCAACCGGCGAAGCAAGAGCAACCTGCGAATCAAGAGAAGCCCGCGAAGCAGGAGGTCGTGACGCTCGACTCCTTGGGCACGCACGTCGTGACGTGGGACGCGAACATCGAGGGCGGCTTTGGCCGCGCGTACGGAGACAACCACGCGCGCACCGTTTCGTTCGGACGCATTGGCGGCGGTGTCATGTGGGTGCACGGCCAATGGTTCACCATGGGGCGGGTGTTTTACGACCTATCGAACTTCACGCCCGGCACCTTCGGCGTGCAAATCGAACAGATGCACCTCTCGAGCGGCGTGTGGATCCAAGCGGGGGGCGGTGTCGACGTCGAGCCGCGTCCCATGGGCATGCTCGCGGTGGGCTGGAGCGTGCTCGGAGTCGAAGCGCAGTACCGCAGCTTCGGCGACGGCGGCATTGGTCCGGCCATCTTCGGCAAACTGCGCATCCCCATTGGCGTTATCGGTTTCGCCCTGGCGAATCGGAAGTAAGCTCGCCTTCGTTGGCGACCTTCTCCCCGCAGACTCCACGCTCGTTTGCCTCACTCGTCGCGTTCATCGTAGCCGGCGCGCTGCTCGTCCTTTTTCCCGCGCGCACGGCGCACGCGCAGCTTCATTGGGACGCGGGCGCCCATGCCGGCGTCGCACGCCGCATCTATACCGGCGGTCCTGGCGACGGTCGATTCGGACCGATTGCGGGCGTGCAAGGCCATGTGGCGCTCTTCCCATTGGTTCGCGTGGGTGCGTATCTTTCCCACGACCTTTCACCGACGGATGACGGCGGCGATGCACGCAACGTCACCTCCGCGGGCGCGCGGGTGAAAGTCACATCGCCCTGGCCGCACGGGAAGTGGCACGCGTGGGCGTTCTTGGGCGCTGGCTACGTCGGGGTCTATGCACGCAGCTACCACCGGTCGTTCGCGACCAACGCCGGCGCCTCGGATGGTCTCGTGGCCGGGGCCGGCGGCGGGCACGTCGAGATCCCGTTTGGCCTCGGCATTGCGTACCGTGTCTGGCGACCGTGGGAGATCACCCTCGAGGTAGGTACCCGATTTGGGTTCGCTTTCACGGGCAGCCTCTACCAAGATCCAGGGCGCGGGGCGTTTCTCACAGGCCCCCCCGCCTCCAATCGCCAAGTCGAGCCCATCGGCAGTGATACGGTTGTTCCGTTTGCCGTCCTGGGTTTGAGCCTCGATCAATAAGCTGTGATAATCGTTCTCCCCGGGCTTTATGTCGACGAGTCAACCCACCGATTCCGCCAGTGAGGACGAGGCCCTCGTCCCGGGCGATGAGCCGTCCGGGCCTCCGCTCGCCGCCGAAGAAGACGTGCAACCGCCTCCTTATGAAGAAGAGACCGGGCGTTCGGGACCTGCCGAATCGTTGCTCGGGACCGTGATCAGCGGCCGCTACCGCATCGAAAAGCTCCTAGGTGAAGGTGGGATGGGGGCGGTCTACCAGGCTGAACACACCCACATGCGCAAGCGGCTGGCGGTCAAAGTGCTGCACGCCGAAATGAGCCGCCTTCCCGAGGTGGTCGCCCGCTTCGAGCGCGAGGCCATGGCGGCGGCGCACATCGATCATCCCAACGTCGCCACGGCGACCGACTTCGGAAAGCTGGAGGACGGCTCCTTCTTTCTCGTCCTCGAGTACGTCGAGGGCCGGAGCTTGCGCGACGCCATTGCCGCCGGCCCGCTCGAAGTGGGTCGCGCGATGCGCATCCTCCGCCAGATCGCTGCCGCCCTCCAGCGCGCGCACGCACTCGGCATCGTTCACCGCGATCTCAAGCCCGAGAACGTGATGCTCATCGATCGCGACGGCGAGCCGGACTTCGTGAAGGTGCTCGACTTCGGCATCGCCAAGGTCCCCGTCGCCGAGCTCTCGCGCGACGAGCACAATCGAGCCGGCCCCGCCGGCCAAGCGCTCACGCAGCTCGGCATGGTCTACGGCACGCCCGAGTACATGGCGCCGGAGCAAGCCCTCGGGCAGAACGTCACGCCCAGCGCCGATATCTACGCGCTCGGCATCATGACGTACGAGATGCTCGCGGGCGAGCGCCCGTTCGATCACGAGAGCAAGGTCACCTTGCTGGGCATGCACGTCACCGCACCGGTTCCTCCGTTTTCGCAGAAGGCGCCCGGCGTGATCATCCCGCCCGAGGTGCAGAGCATCGTCTTTCACATGCTCGAAAAAGAGTCCGCGCACCGCTTCCGCGATGCGAAGGACCTCATCGACGCGCTCGACGGCATCTGGCTCTCCGCCTACGGCGTGGTGCCGAGCGCCAATCCCGGCAGCACCGCGAACCCGCGTCCATCCCTCGTGTCTTCTCCGCGCGACGCGTTCGGGTCGCAGCCCGATGCCAGCGGTCCGCAAGTGTTGTCCGGAGCGGGGCAGGGTGGCGCTGGACCGAGCATGGAGATGCCGGTGCTTCCGAAGCAGGGCTTCTTGCCGAGCGAGCGCCTGGCGCAGCTCCGGCAAAATCCGAAGCTCCTCGTCTTCGTGGGGCTCGGTGCGATCGGGCTCATTGCGTTCGTCTTTCTGGTGGCCATGGTCGCCAACCTGGGCAAAAAGTCCGACGAGGACAGCTCCGACGCGGCCGTGGCCGGTGGAGAGACGGCGCAGGGTGGCGCTGCAGGGAAGGGCGGCGATCCGGGCATCGACACGCAGGTGGCTGCGGCGCTCGACCTGATCGAAAAGGGCGATGCCACGTCGGCCATCGAGAAGCTTACGCCGCTGGAGAAAGAGCACCCCGAGCGGGCGGACATCCACCGCGCCCTGCAGAAGGCCTACTCCGCGACCAAAGATCCGAAGGCGTCGCTGCGCGAGGCCGAGCTCTGGCTTCAGCTCGAGCCGTCGGCCATCGACGATCTGAAGCTCGACGAAGACGTTCGCAACGCGACCTTGGCCCGCGAGAAGGACGTCTCCGAGATGGCCTTTTCCCTCCTCGAGAGCAAGATGGGGAGCGCCGGGCCCGACATCCTTTACGATCTCGCCTACGGCCAATGGGCCTCGCAATCGAAGGTGGTGGCCGAGCGCGCACGTCTGGCCCTCTTGCGCTCGCAGACGCGGAAGCTGGCCAACCCGGCCCTCCTCATCACGCTCGATCTGCGCGGCGCCAGCTCCTGCGAGGAGAAACGCTCGCTCCTCCCGCGCGCGCGCACCGATGGCGATGCACGCACCGTCGATCTTCTGCGCAGCTACAACGGGCGCTACGCGTGCGGCTTCCTCAACCGCCGCACGTGCTACAGCAACCCGTGCCTCCAGCGCGAGGGCATGCTCCCTCGCACCATCGCCGAAATCGAATCGCGCAGCCGCTGAATGGACGAGCACGATTCTCGAACAGGAAGAAGGAAATCGCCAGGACGCCAGTGGGGCCAGGATCGCCAACTGAACCAACAATAAATCCCCAAAATTAGGAGTTTATTGTTGGTTCACCTGGCGATCCTGGCGCCTCTCTTTTGGCGTCCTGGCGGTTCTTCTTCTTTTTCGTGACGCTGTTCGAGGATCGTGTTCGTTGATTTACCCGAGGCCGAAGCGCTCTTTGTTCGCGCGGACGAACTCGACGTACACCTCGCACGCCTCGTGCGACGGCACCTCGCCGGCAGCGACGGCCTCCTCGAGGGCGCGCTTGATCTCGCCGATGAGGCGCGATGGCTTGAGCGAGAACGCCGTCATGATGGCGTCGCCCACGCCCGACGGCAGCGGCGGCACCTTGGCGTCTTCCTCTGCCAGGATGCGAATGCGCTCGGCCAGCTCGGCGATCTGCGAAAGCCCTTTGCGCTTCTTTTCCGGGCGCTTCGTGGTGATGTCCGCCTGTGCGAGGCAGATGAGATCGTCCAAGTGCGCGCCCAGCTCGCGCGCGAAGCGGCGCACGGCGCTGTCGGTCCACGAGGGCTCGTATTGGTTCGCGCGCAGGTGGTGCAAAATGAGAAAGCGCACCGTCTCCTTGAGCGCGGCGTCCGGCGAGAACAGGCGCACCCGCCGATCGAGCCGGTCGAACATGCGCGTGCCCACCTCGGCGTGGCCGAAGAAGTGGACCTTTCCGTCCGGCGTAATGGAACGCGTCTTCACTTTGCCGATGTCATGGAACAGCGACGCCCAGCGCACCTCCAGACGAGGCACCGCCTGACGCACCACTTGCTTCGTGTGCTTCCACACGTCTTTGTGGCGCCACTCGCCATCGCCGAAACCGACCATGGCCTCCACTTCGGGAAAGAGTGCTCGCAGCGCGTTCTGCTCGAGAAGCACGTCGAGCCCGAGCTCGGGATCTTGGCCCATCACGACTCGATCGAGGAGGCTGCGCACCTTGACCGGATCGAGCTTCAGTGCGGCGTCGAAATCGATCGCTGTTGCGGGCACGATAGACTTCGTCTGACCCGTCTCGGCGGCAAAGGCGGCAAGGGCAAGCGCGTCCATCGCGCGGTCGGCGCTGGGCGGAAGAACTTCGTGCGGGGTCGCCATCGGCATGGTTGAAACTTGGAAACTCGCGAAGGGAAACGTCACCCTCCCCCGAGGGGGGAGCGGACGGGTTGTAAGGGGCCGACGCTTTTATCAGAGTCCCGGGCGCTGGGCCATGCGTTGCGAAATAGTCGTGCCATGGCAAACTGGCGACGTCGACCGAGCTTTTCCGGGCGCGTCGGTGGATCCACGCCGGTGGGAGGGGTTGGAGGACCTATGAACTTTGGTTACATATTGCGCTTCGCCGCCATTTCCGTCGGCGTGGGACTTGGCACCGCAGTGGGCTGTGGTGGAGCGAACTCGAGTGATCTCTTGGACAGCACCGGCCCTGGTTCCGGTGGCGATGGCGGTGGCAATCCACCGGGGCAAGATGGCGGCGGCGGGGGCGACTCTGGACAGGGACGCGACACCGGAACCGACGCGAGCGAGCCGCCGGACTCGGGCCCGCAGAGCCGAGGCGTGCGCTGCTACGACAACAGCCCCGAGCGGTATTGCAGTGGCGGTCAGCCTCTTTGCTGCATTTCGACCAACTTTCTCGGGTCCAAGACCTACGCGTGCGGCCAGGCCGCAGGTTGCCCCAACTCGGATCAGTTTCCCGCCCGATGCGACAGCAATGATGATTGTCCCAGGCAAGGCCAGCGTTGTTGCGGGCATCTAACAGGCAGCGGCAGCGACCAGCACTTCGATCGCATCTCGTGCGAGCAGGAGCGGTGCGACTCCGATTCGCTCCAGGTTTGCACCACCGACGCGGATTGCCGCGGCAGCGAACAGTGCACGGGCATCGATTCTGAAAACCGGATCTACCGCTACTGCCGATGACAAAAAGAGAAGCAAGCTAGAGACAGGGCGTCTGCAGTGCTGCAGGCGCCGCAGGACATGATGAGGGGAGCATCATGCGAGCATTGGCCATTCGTTCGTCCGTTCTCGCCGCCGCCATGGCGGTAAGCATCGCCGCATGCAGCGGTGCGACCGGTTCGGAGCTTCTCGAGGAACCGAGTCAGGGTGCGTCATCCAATACGCCCCCCGGCGGAGGATCGGGAGGGGGCAGCGATGCGGGCGGGAACGCCGACGCAGGCCTCCCGCTGGATTCCGGCAAACCCGATACGGGGTCGCTGCCGACCGGCGTCGTTTGCGGAGACATCGAGAACGCGCCCACGTACTGCAACCGCGAACGCGAATACTGCTGCGTGTCGACCTTCATGGATTCCACGCTGCGTTCGTGCATGGTGCGCGGCTTGTCGCTGTGCGGCGGCGTCCGAGTGGGCTGCGACAGCGCAAACGACTGCGCCAAAGGCGAGGTCTGCTGCGGCGTCTACAGTGAGCGGACTGCGAGCTACAGCACCGTCGAGTGCACGCCGCGACGACGCTGCGTGGGACGTCCTTCGCAGGAGGAGATCTACGTCCTCTTTTGCGATCCGAATGCCGCCGAGAACGAATGCGCCGACACCGGCGAGACATGCATGCGAAGCCGGAGCATCAAAGGCTATTTCGTTTGCGGAAAGTGAATCGGTTTCGGATCCGGTAAGGCACGACTGCTGCAAACGCAGTCTTCGTGCGGCAGGTGGAGGAGCGCGAATACCGATGGCTCGTAATGGTTTTCTTGTTGGGAACGCTCTGTTCGGCGTGCGCGCCCCGTGGCGGAGCGCCACGCGACGTCGCAGTACCTTCCGACGCGAGACACTCCGCACCTTCGCCGAAGGTGCCCGAGGGCACCGCGTCCAACCGCGACGCGCCCCCCTCGGAGCGGACACACGACGGCGTTCGCGTTCGGCGCATCGCGTACAGTGAGCACGAGGCGAAGGAGCGCTACGCGGTAGGCCTGCTGCTTCGAAGCGCATCCGATGGTGTCGCGCGTAAGACGCACGCGCTCGAGCTCCTCGCCGACCGAACCCGCGGCGCGAGCCAGGCGACCGTCTACAAGGCGCTGCAGGCCCTCGAGAAGGAGCGCGCCATTTTCTCCGATCTGGAGGGCCGCCTGGACACTGTGGACGAATCCGACTGGGACTCGTTCAAAATGGAGGCTCTGCGTGCGCTCGATGCGGTGCGCGATCCCGAAGAGGACGAGCCTGCTGCACGCCCGCCGGCGCACCCGCCCGCACGGCGACCGCGCCCGACGGACGCAGCCGCCGCCGCGAAGAAGCAGTGACGGGCGTCACTTCTCGAAGATGGACGCGTAGTCGGCCCGCAGTTTCGTCTTGAGGAACTTCCCCGTGGACGTGCGCGGGATTTGCGCGAGCTCGACGTAGGCATCGGGAAGCCAATACTTGGGAAAGCTCGAAGCGAGATGGGCCGCGAGCTCCTCGTCGCTGGCGCGCATGCCCTCGCGGAAGACGATGGCCGCCACCGGCCGCTCGCTCCACTTCGGATGGTTCGCGGCAAAGACGGCCGCCTCCAGCACCGAGGGATGAGCCATCAGCGCGTTCTCCAAGGCCACGCTGCTGATCCACTCTCCGCCCGACTTGATGACGTCCTTCGAGCGATCGCAGATGCGCACGTAACCCTCGCTGCAAATCCGCACCACGTCGCCGGTCTTGAACCAGCCGTCCTTGGTGAAGCGGTCTTTGCCCTCGTCCGCATAGTACGAGGACGCGACCCACGGACCGCGCACCTCGAGTTCGCCCATGCTGGTGCCGTCCCAGGGCAAGATCTCGCCTTCGTCGCTCACGTGCCGCTGCTCCACGAAGGGCACCGCGAAGCCTTGCGTGGCCCGGTAGCCGAGGCGCTGCTCGTCGGTGCCTTCGCGCAGCAGTTGCTCCTTCACGCGCGCGACGGTTCCCAGCGGGTTCATCTCGGTCATGCCCCAGGCATGGATGATCTCGATGCCGTGCCGCTTCGCGAAGCCATCGATCATCGACGCCGGCACCGCGGCCCCGCCCACGATCATGCGCCGCAACGACGAAAGATCCCAGCGCCCCTTCTCGCGGTCCAGGCGATCCAAAATGCCGAGCCAGATGGTGGGCACGCCGCCCGCGAAGGTGACGCGCTCGCGCTCGATCAGATCGAGCAGCGACTCCGGATCCAGGTGCGGCCCCGGAAAGACGAGCTTCGCACCGGTGATCGCCGCCTCGTACGGCAGACCCCACGCGGCCGCGTGAAACATGGGCACCACCGGCAAGACGACGTCGTCGCCGCGGATGCCGATGTTGTCGGGCATGCATGCGACCAGCGCGTGAAGCACGGTGGAACGATGGCTGTAGAGTACACCTTTTGGCGACCCCGTCGTTCCGGAGGTGTAACAGAGCATCGCCGCCGAATTCTCGTCGAGCGACGGAAGCGTCACGCCCGCGGGATCGGCCTCGGCGAGCAGCTTTTCGTACTCGAGCAGCCCGTCCTCCTTTCCATCGACGACGATGACGTGTTCGATGGAGGGCACATCGGCCTTGAACTTCGTATAAAGCGGCAAGAGCGACTTGTCGACGAGCAGCACCTTGTCTTGCGCGTGGTTGGCGATGTAGCCAATTTCGGAGGGCGCGAGGCGGAGGTTGAGCGTGTGCATCACCGCGCCCATCGCGGGGATGGTGAGGTAGGCCTCGAGGTGCTCGGCGTGGTTCCACGAGAGCGTCGCCACGCGATCGCCCGGCCGCACACCGAGCTTGCGCAACGCCGCCACGAGCCGCAGCCCGCGCGCGTACACCTGTCCGTAGGTGCTCCGGTCGAGCGAGCGATCCGCGCGACGGCTCACCACCTCCACGTTCGGAAAGAAGGCTCGTGCTCGCTCGAGGATGTGCGTCACCGTGAGCGGGAAGTCCATCATGCGGCCGGTCAACATGTCCTCACCCTCCTGATCGGATTAACGATAACGCGAGCACTGCACAGCCGTTAATGGCTTTTCTCATCCCCCTCCCGCTCCCGATCCCGCTCCCGTTGGAGAGATCGGGAGGGGAGGGGGAGCGGGAGCGGGTCAAGGGATCTTCACCGCTTTGGCGTCGGCGTTGTCCGGATCGATGCGCTGCGCTTCCGCCAGATGCTTGCGGGCCTCGGCAACGTTCTTGAGCGCTGCGTACTCGGCCGCGAGCAGGGCGTGGGCCGTGGCCTTCTCTTTCGGCGGCGCTGCGCAGGCGAGTGCGCTTTCCAGCTCGAAGATGGCCTTGGTGCGGTCTCCCAAATTCGAGAGTGCGCGGGCGTATGCAATGTGGGTTAGGGGATGCTCCACATCGACGAAGATGGCCGATTCACCGGCGGCGCGTGCCTCTTCCCAGCGCTTGGCCGCGACCAGCTTTTCGAGCAGCATGCGCCAGATTTTTCGATCGTGTTGCTCCAGCGGTGCGAGCTTTTGCAGGAGGTCGAGCTCGTCCGCATCCCGCTTCTCCTCGTGTGCCAGATCGTAGAGGCCCTTCAACGGCTCGGATTGACTCGGGTCGTAATGGTAGGCACTCTCGAGGGCGTTGCGGTACATGGCCTTGTCCTTCTTCGCCTCGGCGATGTCGGCGAGCGCCATCTGCACGTAGAACCCATCGCCACCCGCTCGTTGAATGGCCTGCAGGTGCGCAAGCGCGACGTCGCTTTCCTTTTTCGCCAGCTTGGCCAGGAGGAAGTGCGCCTTCTTGTGATCCTTGTCGATTTTGAGCGCGCTCTCCAGCTCCTGCTTCGCGTCGTCGATTTTGCGGGCGTGCGCGTACGCCAGCCCGAGCTCCACGTGCGCCGAGGCATCCTGCGGGGCCTTGGCCAGCGCCGCCTTGGCGTCGTCCACCGACTTGGGATGATCGTCGAAGAGGAATTGATTCTTGTAACGCGACATGCGCGCGACCGCCCACTCGCGGAACGCTTTGTCGTACGTCGCCGCGGGAACGCCGAAGGCGCGTTGGATGACGTCCGCCGTGCGCACGCCCTCGCCCCATAGTTTGAGCGCCTTCACGACGCTGGCCATGCCGTATTGCTCGACGGTGTAGACGAGCATTTGGCTTGCCGCGTAATAAGCCACCGTGACGTCGGAGGCTCCTTCGGCGTGGGTGAAGGCGCGGTTCATGTCCACGGCGCCGGGCAGGGTGCCGCGTTGAATGGCCAAGTACAGCTCGGGATCGAGCTCGCGTTTCCACTCGGGCCGGCGCGCGATGGTCTCGTATTCACTCAGCCCCTCGGTGAACCACCGCGGGACGTGGTTTTTCGAGAGCTGGATGGCAAAGACGTGCCCCAGCTCGTGCCACAGCACCGTGCCCCAGTTGAAAGGTTCACTGCGCGGGCTCATGGCGGCCACCACGCGGCCAAAGCACACGCCCTGAATGCCGATGTTGGGCAAACCGCTGGTGCGCACGCTGAATTGCTCGCGCGTCGCATAGAGCTCCACGCCCACGGGATTCGTCGGTACGAACCCGTAGCGCGCCTTCATCGACCCCCACGCCTCGCCCAAGAGCCGCGGCACATAGCGCTCGAGGACCGGTTTCTCTTCTTTGGAATACCGAACTTTGAAAATGCCAAATTGCGTATTGTCGTAGCTGTTCGGTATTTGCTGCTCGTACAGATTGAGCGTATTGAAGACGCGCACGTTGAAGTGGTCTTTTCCCCACGCCTTCTTCAGCGCATCCATGCCGCCGGTTTCGTCGCCGCTGCGCAGAAGCGTGAGCCCGAGCTGGGCCCAAGCCTTTTCGTCGTCGGGATCGATCTTCGTCGCCTCCCGCATCATGGTGACGATGTCGTCGTAGCGGTGCTCCCACTCGGCGTAGTCGCCGACGATGGCATAAAGTTTCGAGTATTCCTTGTTGCGCGCGAAGGTCTCTTTCTTGGCGGCTTCGTAACCGGGGCGGTCGTCGCCGAGGAACTTGGTGGCCGCGCGCAGGCTCCAGAGCTCCAGGTCGTTCGGGTTCACCTGCATGCCCGCGGCGATGGCTTGCTCGGCGCCGGTGAGATCCATATCGTGCAGGGCGATGCCCGCGCGCACGGCAAAGGCGCCCACGTGCTTCGGATTCACCGCCAGGGCATCCTTGATGAGCTTTTCGGCGGCGTCGAAGTCGAGGGTTTGCTCGAGCTTCACGCGGGCCATGGCCACCAGCGCGTCCGCGCGTTTCGGGCCGATGGCCAAGGCCTCTTTGACGACTTGCTCCGCGTGGCCGGGATCGTACTTGTCGAGAAAGAGTTCGGCGCGCCAGAGAAGCGTCGATACGTTCTTCTTGTCGACGCGCTCGCTCTCGTTGAAGGCGTTGTTCGCGTCCTTCGGGCTGCGCAGGTAAAAGGCGGCGCGGGCGACGGTGGCGAGGCCCTCGGCGTCGCGGTCACCGACCGAGTTGTCGTTGTAGTCTTGGATGATGGTCATCAGCACCGGCTCGGCATCGTTGCGCCGTCCGGCTGCGATGAGGAACTCGCCCAATGCGAGGCGAGCGCGCCTTCCGCCCGCGCCTTTTTCGTTCTTCAAAGGCTCGAGCAGGCGGATCGCCTCGGCGACCTTGCCCGATCGAAAGAGCACCTCGGCCCGAATCGCCACGGCATAGCCGCGCTGCGCCGCATTCTGGGCGGCCTGCTGCGCGTATTTGTCCGCCTCGGGGAAGCGGCCTTGCTCGAGCATGATGCGTGCGAGCGCGGCCTGCGCCGCCGGTTGATCCGTCCCGCGGAGCGCCAAGAGCTCTTTCTCCGCCCGCGCGTAATCCGTGGTGTTCACCGCCTCGAGCGCCGCGGCCAACGTCCCCGGTGCGGCGGTCGATGCCGGTGGCGTCGCGGGAGCGGGCGCGCGTGAAGCCGGCTGCGCATCGGCAGGGGACGATGCAAAGGGCAGGGAAGCCAGAGTGGCGCAGGTCAAGAAGAGGAAAAGCTTGTTGGGTCGCATCGGTCCTCGTCAAGGAATGGTGATCTCGTCCGGCTGGTGGACGATTTCCTTCGTTTGCGGATCGAAGGTGAGCATCATTTCGATTCCGTCTTCGCCGTCGGAGTAGTAGCCGCGCCGCACCCCCATCGCGGAAAACCCGAGGGCGCGGTACAGCGCCATGGCCGCGGTGTTCGAGCGGCGCACCTCGAGCATGAGCAGGCGCACCTCGTGGCTCTGCGCGAAGGTGATGGTGTGCTCCATCAACGCCCGCGCGAAGCCTTGCCGCCGCCACGACGGATCCGTCGCCACGTTGAGCACGTGCACCTCGTCGGCGACGTGCCACAGCACGATGAACGCCGCGATCTTGCCGCCCGGCGCGCGGGCCACCCAGAGATGGGACCACGGCCGCGCCATCTCCTCCTGCAGGTTGTCCGCCGTGGTGCGATGGCCCTGGAACGACGCGGCGTCGATGGCGAGCACGTCGGCGATGTCCTCGGTGCGCATCTTCTCGATGGGCGGAACGTCCGACGGCGCGTGCGCGGGTAGCATCTGCATCGAGAGTATAGCTACAGCTCGTCGCGGAGCGGAAAGACGCTGGTGCGCGCTTCCGGTACGGCCCCGAGGGCCCGTGCGCGCGGGGCCAGGGCATACACGTCGATGGCCAAGCGCAAGGAACCGTCTTCGCGCACGATGGCTCCGGCGTAGGGCCCCATCGTGGCGAGCAGCGGGGTCAGCGGACGCACGAGCACCTTTTCCGTGCGGCCCACCGAATCGATGCCCACCGCATACGGCGGATCGTCGTACAGCCCGATGTCCAGCGCGAGCGCCGCCAGGTCGTTCGTACGCGCCTCGAGGCACGCCGACAGGTGCGGCACCCGCGGATCCGCCGCCTCCGTCTTTCGCACGGCACGCGCATTGGCGGCGGGCACCGCGTATTCGTCGCCGCCGGCGCCGACCCAGAGCACGCTCACCAGACCGGTCTCGATGGGCACCTCCACGCGGGCCGCGAAGCCTTCGCCGTGCCGGCTCGAGAGGCGCAGCGCCCCGCGCAGGCGCTGGATCGAGCTCAGCGCAATGTCGAGCCCGATGCCGCGTCCCGCGAGCAGGTCCGACGTCTCGCGCGTAGAGAAGCCCGGCAGAAACAGCAGCGCGAGCAAGGTGTTGTCGTCGGCCGCATCCGCCAGCGCCGGTGCCACCGCGCCCACATCGACCGCCCGCTTTCGCACCGCGGCCACGTCCACCCCTTGGCCATCGTCGGAAATCGTCAAGGTGAGCCGGCTCCCGCCCTTGCGTGCCGACAGCGTGATCGTGCCCGCGGCGGGTTTTCCCAGCTGAAGGCGCGCCTGCGGCGGCTCGATGCCGTGGGCCACCGAGTTGCGGGCCATCTGCAGGCACGGCTCGAGGAGCATCTCCGCGAGACGCCGGTCGATGGCGCCCTCGATGCGCACCACCACCTCGCGACGCGAACGCCGCGCCTCCGCCTCCACCGCGCTGGCGATGCGCGCGAACATTTGCCCGACGGGCGTCTGCCGCATCGCCGAGAGCTCCGAGCGCGCGTCGCTCACGCTGTCCTTGAGCACCAGATCGCCTCCGCGCATGTCGCCGATGGACCGCTCCGTCTCGTCGCTCACATCGGTGAGCGTCGAAATGGCGGCATCGATGCGCTTGAGCGCCGCCGCGGGCGCACCCCAGGGCCGCGGCGGTCCGATGAGGCGCAGCGCCTCCGACAGATCCGCCCGCATGCGCCGCATTCGTTGCACCCGTCCGCGCCCGCGCTCGAGCTGCCCCGAAATGCGTTCGCGCGCCAGGCCGATGACCACGAAGCGATCGAGCAGCCGATCGATCGACTGCGCCTCCACGCGAATGGTTCCATCGTCGACGGCGATGGACCGCGGCTCCTCCTCGGGCCGCTGCGACGCGCGCGGCGCCGGCACGGTGCTATGCCGCGAGGTGAGGGGCATGCCCCGCAAGGTGCGCAGCGCCGCCTCGGGATCGTCGAGCAGCGCGCCCAGCACGCCGCGAAAGCCGCCGAGCTCCTGCAACGCTGCGACGGCGGTCTCACGCACCGTCGCCCGTTTCAGGTGCTCCTCGAGGCCGTGGCAGAACCAGCTCATTGGCTCGTCGCCCACCGCGCTCGCCGCGCCCTTCATGGTGTGCACGTGGCGGTACGCGGCCATGGCGGCATCGACGGGATCGCCCGCGAAGGCCAGCGCCGCATCGATCTCGCGCAATCGATCCGAGATTTCCTCGGTGTACTGCGTGCGCACCAGCGGATCCAACGTCGAGGGGCGCAGGTCCGAGGGAGGCTCGGGCCACGCCGAGCCGCTGAAGCGCCGCCCGCTGGAAAGGCGGTCCACCGCCCGCGAGACCAAGTGCGACGCCTCGACGATGGCCGGAATTTCCCCCTCGCGCACGCGGCGCTCGAGCCGCTGCAGCGACGCAGCCAGCTCGCTCTCGCCGGCGAGCCCCGCCGAGCCTTTGAGCGCGTGCAAGGTGCGCCGGCACACGTCGAGGTTCGGCGGCTTTTTCTCCAGCGCCGGCAAGTGGCGCCGCAGCTCCAGAATGAGCAGCCGTGTTAGCTCCGGATCGACGACTTCGCTCACGTGGCCTCGTTCTTTTCCGTCGCTGTCGAGTCTTCCTGCTCCGCCTCGTCGTCCATGAGCACGCGCGCGATCGGCTCCAGCATCGGGCGGATCGCCGACATGAGCTCGTCGTGCGCGAGCTTGCTCCCCAAGGTGCCCAAGCTGGTCATCAGCGATTGCACGTGTTCGTTCGCCTCGGACAGGGCGCGCGCGGTTTCGGGATCGCTGCCCGTGGCCTGACGGATGCGCGCTTCGATCTCCGCGAGCGCCCGCTCGGCATCCGACGCCGCGCCCGCGGCCAGTGCCGCGTGCTGGGCCATCTCGCTGGCCGCTTCGCGCGGGCCCTCGAAGCTCGTATGAAGCTGCGAAAGATCGGTGCCCATCTCGGAAAGCGCCGACGAAAGCTCGCGCACCGCCTCGGCGCCGCGCAGGGCGTGCGTGCGCACCTCGTCGCTCACCAAGAGGACGGCGCGGCCCGCCGATTCACCGAGGCGTGCACCCTCGAGGCCGGCGTTGAGGGCAACCAGGCCGAGGCGGTCGAACACGTCCGCGACGCGCGCAAACGTCGCCGAGAGCTCCTGCGCGCGCGCGGACACGGCGCGCGAGCGATCCGCCAGTGCGTCGACGGTGGCGCGCTGCTTGGCGACGACGGAGGCGATCCGTTGCGCGGCCTCGGCGGCTTCGCGCGACCGATTGAGCGCGCGCTCGTGGGCCATCCAGAACGCGCTCTCCTCGGCGGCGTTGCGGCTGGCCGCCGACGATGCGGCGCCTTTGGCCGAACGACGCAGGAGTCGGATGAAGTGACGCTTGGATCGTTCGATCGGCATGAGCGAAGACTATCAGCCTCCCCAGCGGCCCGCCCAAGCGCCTCCTTGCAGGGCGTTGTAAACCTCCGATAAGTCAATGTCTTCCGCAGTTTCGCCGAGGAAGAAGACCGAGTCGGCGCCCGTGGTCGACTCGAAGATGCCCGCCCCGACCACGCTGGCGCCCACGATGCCGAGCAGTTCGCCACCGTAGCGGCACACGACCATGACGCTTCGGTCGGCGCCGATGGCGATCACCGGGAGCACTTCGCCTTCGTGGGTGGCGATGCCGAGGATCTGCGCGGGCGCGCCGGGCACGCGGACGATGGCCGGCACCGGTTCGATGCTGACGGTGGCGTGCGCGGGCAGGAAGAACGGCTGTCCGTCGATGCGCACGAGCAGTCCACCGCGTTTGGCGCCCGACGGACGCTCGCTCATGGTGCCGGGCGCCGGCGAACGAGGCGCGCTTCGATCAATTGGAACAGGATGCGACAGCCCTCGAAGCTCGACATGTGCGCCGCCGAGACGATTTCACCGATGGCGCGCCGGCCGTCGATGGCGTCCAAAATGGCGCGTTCCGATTTGGCGAGGCGGCCTTCGCCCAAGGCCGCAATGGCTACGGGATCGCGCACGAGGACCTCGTCGAAGCGGCCGACGCGCGCTTCGATCACGCGCCACTCGTCGACACGGCGGAAGCCCTCCATGACGACCTGCGCGGCCGGCAGCCCGAGGCGCGAGGCCGCCGCAAGGGAAGGGGGCGGCCGCCGACGGAATTCGAAGTGACCACACTGCCATCGCAGCGCCTCGTAGACGAGCTCACTCGATTGGCGGATGAGTGCTGCGCGCAGATCGCCCAGGGAGATTTTGCGCGACTCGACGAGCAGGTCGCCGAGCAGCTTCGTGCCGTTCGCGCCGCGGGAGGCCTGCACTTGCTCGAGCTCCTCGGGCGTGACCAATCCGGCCTCGACGAAGTAGCGCCCCAGCCGAAATTCGTCCCCACTTGCACCAGGCCTCGCGTTGGAGGCCGTTCTGGTCCCAGGCCCCGTTTTCGACTGCACCAAGTCGATGAGCCCCTCACGCAACGTGATCGCGATGGTGCGGCGCGTGGTCGTCCGCGTTGCATCCGTCGCGCGGACCTCGCCCTCGACGACGAGCACGCCGGTCTGATTCTCCATCTGGAGCATCTGCAACACGGCGCCGATGGGCAGCGTCAGATCGCCCGAGAGAATGACTTTGCCTTCGCCCGCCACCGCCGCTTGCGGCGGTTCCGAGGGAGGCTGCAAGATCGACGGCGGCGCGATCTCCGTCTCCGTGGTCGCGCTGGGCGTCGGGGCGTGCTCCACTTTGCGAAGCACGTTGTCGACGACCAAGAGCAGCGCCTGCGGATCGAATGGCTTGCTGATCGCGTCGAGCGCGCCCGCCTGCTGCAAAAAGCTGTCGCGGATGCGATCGGCTTTGGCGCTCATCAGCACGACACCAATTTTGCGATCCGGAAAACGCTTTCTCATTTCCCGGCAGAACGCGAGCCCGTTCATGCGCGGCATCACGAAGTCGACGAGCACCAACTCGGGATCGCACGACCCATTCGCTAGGGCGGCAAGCGCCGCTTCCCCATCGGGCGCGGTGTATGCGGTGTACCCATTTCGCTCGAGAATGGACGCGACCACCTTGCGAACGGTGGGACTATCGTCAACGACGAGGATGCGCGGGCTGGAGGCCGCCACGAATGGGGAGGCTGAAACCACAGAGCGCCAAGTATAGGCGAAGAGCCAGAGTGGGTACGTAGAATCGTAAAGGCTCTTTCTTCGACGTCATCGTTGAGGTGTCGACGCGCTGCGTGTGACGCGCGGCCGGCTCCCCCTCAGGGTACCAGCTAGGGCACGAGCTCGGCTTGCCAGAGCTCGCGTATACCGGTCGCGCCAATATACCGCACGTAGTAGAGCGTTTTGCCATCCGGGGATATCCACGTCGGATACGTATTTTCATTCGACGGATTGAGCCCGCATACTTCCTTATCGTCTGCGAACCCCGTGCCGCTCTGCCCCTTGGCCACGCGGATGCGGACTTGCCCTCCGGTTTCGCGTGCAAAGTACATCGTCTTGAGATCGTCGCTGACGACGGGCGCATAGTCGTCTCTGGGGGAATTCACTCCGTCGACGAGGGCAGGCGCCGCATAGCCCGTGCCTTGTGGCGTCGAATGGAAGATGTCCAAGGACCCGTTCTGTTTCGTCATGTACATGTGAGCGCCGGTCTTCGTGACGTAAACGTCCCCGTACGAAGTTCCGGATAGCCCCTGCACCGCGCCCTCGGTTCCGTAGGCCGCCCCGGCGGAAGAGCGCTTGGCGCGCCAAATGGCTCCGAACGTGTTCGTGCCCGTGAGCTGAATGTAGAACATCGACATGTCATCGCCCGTGGCGATGGCGTGACGCTGGAAATCCGTCGAGTTGATGTTCGTCCCGGGCGGTGGCTCGGGATTGCTGAATCCAGAGCCACCGCGCGTGGCCCCGAACACGTGGCTGCCGAGATCGATGCCTTCGGCGGGACGCTCGCTGGTCAAGTACACCCCCGCCCCGTCGCCGACGCCGCGGACGCTGTGCTGATGGATCCCCGCTTTTTCGAGACCGGGGATCAGCCTCGCGTTGGTGAAACGCGGCCCGCCTCCGGTGCACTCCGGAATAGGCGCGTCCGTGCCACTGTCGCGAGGGCCGCTGTCGTTCCCGGGGTTGCTTCCATCGGTCGGAGGGTTTCCGCCGTCGTTGCTACCACCGCCGTCGTTGCCCGGGCCTGGACCGCCGCCGTCCGCCTGGTGATCGTCCAGGCTGAAAAGCGCCACGCAACTCGAAGTGGCTAGAAAAATCAGCGAAGCGAAGCCGGCGACGATTCGTATGTGAATACGCCCACTTCCCCTCGATAGCCTCCCCATACCCCAAGGCTATCAGATTGGGAGATCAGATCGATCTCGCTTCGACGTCGTCGATTTGGGCCAGCGCAACCGCAAGGGCATCCTTGGCGCGCTCGAGGGATACCCGGTCGGCGCTCCATTTTTCCGTGGCCCGATCCGCGCGGGCCGTTTCATTGGCGAGCCGCTCGCGGGTGCTCTCCAGCGTGGATTGTAGGTTCGCGCGCTCGGTCTCGAGCTCCGTTTTCTTCGCCTGCAGGCTCGCCACCTCGTTCTCGAGGCCCTCGCGGACGCTGCGCAGGCCGGCGAGGTCACGCTCGAGCTCTGCGATGCGAGCGCCGTTCGTCGCGTCGTTCTCACGCTTGGCCGCCGTCATCGCCGACAGCTGTTCGCGTGTATTCTGCAAGTCCGTGGTGAGCGCAGCAATCTCGCGCGCTGCCTGCTCCCGGGCGTCCGCGCTCTGGGTGCGCTCCTCCTGGAGCTCCTGCGTGTAGCGCGCTTCGAGGGCCGCCAGTCGCGTGTCGCGGTCCGTCTCCAGCTCGCTGACCCGCGTCGAGTGCGCCTGCTCCGCCTCGCGGATGCGCCCCTCGTAATGCTCGGTGAGCTCCTCGAGCTTTCGATCGCGTTCGCTCTCCAAGGTCGCGATGCGCTGATCGCGATCGCGCTCCAGGTCGCCGATGCGTTGATCGCGATCGCGCTCCAGATCGGCGATGCGGTCGTCGCGTTCCTTGATCAGCGATGCGATGCGATCGTCGCGATCCCGCTCCAGGATCCCGATGCGCTCGTCCCGATCGCGCTCCAAGTCGCCGATGCGCTGATCGCGGTCGCGTTCCAGATCGGCGATGCGTACGTCGCGATCGCGCTCCAAGGTCGCGATCCGCTGATCGCGGTCACGCTCCAGATCGGCAATGCGCTGATCGCGATCGCTTTCCAGGTTCGCGATGTGGGTATCCTTCTCGAGCGTCAGCGCGGCGAGGGCGGCGACCTTGGCCTCCTCCATCTCCTGCTGGTGCGCGCGCAGGCGCTGCGCGAAGACGCGCTGCTGCGAATCGAGCTCACTCTCGCGGCGCGCTTCCGCCTCGGCGAGCTCCGTCGTACGCCGTGCCTCGGCCGCGACCAATTGCGCCGCATGCTCGCTGCGCACGCTCGCGATTTCATCGGCATGGGCCGCCTGCACGCCTTGCAGTTGGGTCGCGTACTGCTCGCGCAACTCGGCTTCGTGCTCGGATACCGCGCGAGCCCGCTCACGGATGGCTTGCTCGGCCTGCTCGTCGAGCTCGTGCTGCATCTCGCGCCGCAGATGGTCGAGATCGGCGATGCGCTGCGCTTCGGCGCCATCGAGATCGCGTTGCCGTTTGGCGTCGGCCTCCGCGAGCTCGTTCGCGTGCTGGTTGCGCAGGTTGGCCAGCGCACCCTGATGCTCGTCGTGGGCGGCCTGCAAGGCCGCATTCGCCGCATCCTCGTGCTCTTGCGTGAGCGTGTTCACGTAGGTGGCGTGCTCGGACTTGAGCGCGGTGATCTCGCCTTCAGCCCGCGCGACCTGCTCGGCCAGCTTGTTGCGAAGATCCTGCGCTTCCTGCGCGCGCGCCTCGCTTTCGGCCTGCGCACGCTGCATGCGCGCACGGTGGTCTTCGCTCGCCTTCTTGGCCTGGTCCTTGTCGGCCGAGAGCTGCTCGATGCGGTCCCGGGCGTCGGCGAGCTCGCGTTCCAGCTGCAAAAGCGCGTCGTCGAGCTCCCCCTTGGCCCGCTCGAGGGCCAGCGACTTCTCGCGTACGTCGAAGGCTTCGCGATCTTTGCGCGACAGAGATTCCTTGAGGCTGAGGATCTCCTTGTCCTTCTTGTTGAGGTTTTCGCGCAGGTCCAAGAACTCGCGGCTGGAAACGCCGCCGCCCTTGCTGGCAAGACGGCCCTTGAGATCGTCCACCTCGCGCTGCAGGCGCTGCGTTTCACCCTCGGACGATTGCACGCGCAAAAGCTCCTCGCGAAGCTGCGTACCCTCGTCCTTGGCGCCCGCGAGTTCGCGCTCCAGCTCGGCGATGCGCGCCGTTAGCCTCTCGTCGGGCACGGCCCGCACGCTCGAGGGCGGTCGCCCGCTCGCCGGGGGGCGCGCACTCGGGTAGCGCTCTTCCGGTTGCGGCTCTTCGACGGGTTGCGCGTACGTCGAGGCTCCGTTCGACTCACCGCCCGTGATGCGGTGGAAGGCGGCATCCGTCAGCGCTTCCACGTCCGCCGAAAACGTCTCCCGGCTCTGCACGCGCGTTTCGAGGGGCTCCTCGGCGGCCTCCTCCTCGGCGAGCAGCTCTTCTTCCACGTCGTCGTCGATGACGATGGGCTGGTTCGAGGCCGCGAAACCAGGGGGCGGTCCCGACACGGAGGCATATTGGCCCGAGGCCGCCGGCGCCGACGAGAAGAGGGGCACGAATGGCTGAATGCGGGCAGCGAGCTCCCCAAAGCTGATCGGCTTGTGGACGTAGTCCTCCGCGCGGGTTCGAAGCTTGCGGTGTTGCTCGAATGTCTCGTCGCTGGACTCGCTCGACATGATGATGAGCGGAATGTCCTTGAGGTTTGAGTCCTTCTTGAGCTTGTTGCAGACCGAAAACCCATTCATCCTAGGGAGCTCGATCGAAAGAAGGATCAGGTCGGGCTTGGTGGTCGCCGCTTGCTGCAAACCTGCATTCCCGTCATCCACGACGAGGGTCGAACAGCCGAGTTTTCCCAGCTCGGTTCGAAGCTCGTTCGCGAAGGCCGCGTCGCTTTCGAACACGAGGACTTTGGTGCTCATGATTTCCTACGAGAATATCGGAGCGCCTCACGCTTGTCACGGCGCGAGCGCACGCAAGCGCGGGTCCCGCGCGAGTGCCCTGGGGGTTCGCACTTGAATAAGCGGGGTCGAAGTCGATGACGAGGGCTCGCCAAGCGCGCCGTCGCTGCAGTACGGTCGCGTAAGATGAATGCGCCGTTGCTGTATCCAGCCCTTGCGTTCGCCAGTCCACGCAAGTTACCCAAGGTGAAGGAGCTCAAGGGCCGCGTGGTCGTGTTGGACATCGCGTTCGCTTCGGAGGCTTCGGGCAAGGGTTTCGACGACATCACGCGTCCGTTCATCGAGCAGCTGGGGCCACGGCTCGCGGGCTGGGTGGACCACCACGATCACGTGCTTCACGCGAAGTACAAGCTCGATCCGCGCTTCGTGCTGGCGACCAAGGCCGAGCACGGGGCATGCCCCGAGATGGTTACGCCCGACGTCGTGGCCCGCATCGGCCCGGTCGACACGGTCGTATGCCACAACGATTTCGACGGCTTGTGCAGCGCCGCCAAATGGATCCGCCAGGGCGTCGAGCCGTACCCTGGCGCCGATGCCGACGCCCGGGCCATCGACACGCGCATTGGGACGCCGAGCGCCATCGGGGCGCGTTTCGATCGCGCTTTGCGCGCCCGGCCGCGGGATCTCGCGCTGTTCGGCATCGTGGTGCGGCACCTGGCCTCGGGCTTGAACGACGCCTCGCTCTGGGAGCGCATCGACGAGGCGGCCAGCGAGCTTTCGGCCATCGAGCAGACCACGCGCGAGATCGCGATGCGTTACGCCATCGTGCCCCTCACGGGGCCGGCGCCCAATGTCGCGTTTCTCGAGGCGACAGACCTCCACGGGCGCTACGACAAGACGTTGCTGCTCCTCATGGGGCAGGCGCGCGCGCGCATCGCCATGGTCCTCGATCGCGACACGTTGACCTTGGCCGCGCCCTTCGACAGCGGACTCGATTTTCTGTCGATTCTGGGCCTTTCGGGCGGCATGCCCACGCTCGTTTCCATCCAGAAAGAGCGCCTTCGCGAGGCCTTGGAAAAGCTCGGCGCCGCGCCGGCCGATGTCGCGCGGCTGATGTAGCTCAGAAGGTGTACCCGACGCCGAGGGTCGCGCGTCGCTCGCCGAGGAACGCGAGTTCCGCAACCACGTCCCAATGTTCCGACAGCGCAAACGCGCTGCCGGCGGCGACGTGGTAGCGATAATGGTCGCCGCCGTGGCCGCCGGCCACGTTCCAATCGGTTCCGGCGCCGAAGTAGCGCGCGGCCACGAACGGCGCCGCGAAGCCGCCGACGACCTTTCCCACGGCGAGCCCGGCGCGCCAGTCCTTCGAGGTGAATGCCGCCTCGGTTCCATCGGGCGCCTCGCTCGTCGTGCGCGCGATGGAATAGGTGAACGATGGCTGCACGAAGGGCAACCCGTTGCGGCCAAAGAAGCGGTACGCCACGCCGACCCCCGCGAGCCACCCCGGTTGCAAATCGTAGCGTGCGCCGCCGTAATCGACGCGCCCGCCCAACGACGCGCCGCCCGAAAGGCTGAAGGTGAGCCCATCGAGCGGCATCACGTCGAATGTCGCGACCCCCGCGCCCTGCAGCAGATCGCCTCGCCCGCCGGGAAAATCGAGGGCCGTCGACGTTCCGCCAAGTGCAAGCCCGCCGTGAAACCGAATCTCCGAAGCCTCCCCATGGCAAATCGCCGGAAGCCCATTCGGCCCAATCGGCGGCGTCAGCCCACAGGCCTCGGCCATTCTCGGCAGCCCCATCACCCCCCCCACGAGTGCCAAAATGAAAACCCGCACCCCACGCACTACGCCGCGCGAGGCCAGGGGTTTCACCGCAGAAGAGAGAACGCCAGGATCGCCAGGGGTACATCGCCAGGGCCGCCAGAGGGTTCGGAACGGAAAACCCAAAATTTAATTTAGGGTGGAGTGACCTCCCGGCCTCCACCCCTGGCGATCCTGGCGTCCTGGCGGTTCCTTCTTCTTCTTCGGGCTAATCCGCCCGCCGGTTCAAAATGCTCAAATTGCGGATCGTCGCGAAGTCATCGCAGCTCGAGAATCCGCACGTCCCCCCGTTGACCAGCGTCTCTTGCGCGGGCCACAAGGTCTGATCCTGCAGCACGTCGAATTGATGGTGCCGCTCGTCCTCGAGATCGTTGCCCCCGCAGGTGGGGCTCACGTTCTCGTAGAACCAGTAGTCCTGCCAGATGCGCACCGTGCGGTTGTCCGGCTGGAGTTGGCAGTGGGCGTGGAAGCGCAATCCCACCTCGTCCGAGCATAGCTCGCCGGGCTCCATACCGACGTCGTCGTCCCGGTGGAGCGGGTTGACCAGGCATACGCGGTGCATCACCGGATGGTTCCACTCGTCGGCGCTTCCGCAGTCGCAGTCTTTCAGATCGACGATGCCATCGAAGACGACCGCGCGGAATTCGGCGCGTGGCGGTTTGAGGTAGACCCGCGCCTCGTAGTACACCTCGTTGTCGAGGTACTGCGAGAAGTTGCTGCAGTCGACCCGCCGCAACGTCGCGGAGTTCGGGTTGCTCGGTTCCGCCGGCACGTAGCACGCGTCGCCTTCGCGCAGCTCGTTGTCGATGAACTTCTGCCCATGGATCATGATGTTGCCGCGTGGCACGCCCTCCACGAGCACGACGCCGATGGCGTTGGCCGTCACGGGGTTCGGCGTGAAGCCCCGCACCTCGACCTGGGCAAACGGCACCGCGTATCCATCTTGCGTGAACACGTGGATGTCGAGCGGCATCGTCCCCTCGGCCGGACGCCACTCGAAGACCTGGCGGTAGTCCTTGCCGCGGTAGATCATGCGCTCGCTGTAGCCGTACGGGCCACCCGTGGCCGGCGAATCGAAGTGGTCCACCAGGTTGTCCGGGCTCACGGCGAAGCCATTGCCCGGCTCACGCCATGCGTCGCTGTCCTTCGCGGCCTCGGAGCAAAAGTCGGACGCGAAGCAGTTGGCAATTTGATTCGCAATGTCGTTCGGTGCATCCGTGAGCCACCCGGCGATGGGGCCGCTCGATGCCAAAAAGCTCGAGAGCATCCCCGCCCCATTCCAAAGCGGCCCATTGTACGAGTTCGAGCCGCCCCACCATGCATCGTCCACCAGCGAGGAGCCCGCACGCGAGAGCTGGTACTGCACCGTATCGTACAGGCCCGAGTACAGAACGTTGCCCGCGTGCTTTCGCTCCTGCACGTCGTAGAAGAAAATGCCGTCGGGCGGCCCGTTCGTCACATCGCTCGGCTTCGGCAGCGCCTTGTCTTGATCGACGACGAAACCCGCCTTCTTCAGCGCCAGACGCACGAACGACGAACACACCGTCGGCACCTTGCCGTACGTCTCGATGCCCGACGAACCCGAGACCGGCCCGGGCCCATTCGGATCGGGCGTCTCCGTATCCGGTGCATTCGAATACGAGTAAAAGCGGTAGTGCCCGTGGATCGTCTTGGCCGCGTCGGCTGCGGCCATCAGCTTGGGGCGCACCTCTTGCTCGTATTCGGGCGGCGGCTTCAGCACGCGCGGGTACACGATCTGGGCATCGCCCGGGCAGCGCACCTGCAGCCGCTCGAAGCCGCGCACCCGCCACGGCTTGCCCTCGGGTGTGCTCACCAGCCGCCCTTCTCCCGCGAAGGCTTCCCGCACCGACGCCGTGATCGTCCCCGGCCACAGGTAGCGCAACGCATACTCCTGGAACCCGTCCGTCGGCTGCCCGAAGACACCGCTCGGATGCTCCTTCACCAGGTAATCGTCGTCGCCCGTGGAGTGCGTGATCTCGAAGCGGTGCTTCGTCATGATCCCGCTGTGCGTGTACTTCTGCGGCGGATCGACCGCGCCCAGCAGCGGTGCAATCATCCCCGTGCAGCTTCGCACCACGATGGCATCGCCCTTGAGCGCATTTTCGATGTGCTCATCCATGGGCTGCTCGCCCGGCCCCGTACCCTCCCACTGCCCGGTGGGCTGGCAACTGAAGCCCGGCTGGGGCGGCGCGCCCGGATTGTCCGGATCGCACGTCTCGCGTGGCGTGGTCTCCGACATGAGCCCCGCCTTCGGCGTCAGGTACTGCAGCGCCGAGGCCGGGATCTTCCGCTCGCGGTAAAGGGCTGCGAACTGCTCCTCGCTGATCCGATTCGACGTGGCCGTGAGGCTGGCCCTCGGCTTTGCCGGCCCGGTGAGCGAGGCCACCAATTGATGATCGTTCACGTAGTTCAACAGATTGGCCAATTGCTGCGGTACGCGCGCCCCTTTCCCTGCCTTGCCGGGCCGCTCGAACTGCACGGTCACGTGCGCCTTGAGAGCGCCCACCGCGCCCCAATAATGAACCGCCACCGCGCAATTCGCCGAATTCACACTGGCCTGCGGAATTCGGAACGTCTGCGTCACACTCCCTTTGGCGGGAATGGATAGAGAAATGGGTTCCCTCCCGCCGTAGGCAATCGCATTGTCCGCATTGCACGGGATTTGATCGATCTGCCGCTGCGTATATTCCAACGGCGTACCCTCGAGGTTCTTCAACTCGATTTGCGCCACGAAATCCGTGCCATCCGCCTTGAGCTGGGAATCCAGCGCAGTCGCCGGCGGCTCCAGCACCCCGCGCGCCCGGCTCGTTGCATAGGTGCTCCAAAGAACGAAGGTGCGTTTCGCCGACGCGTCGGCCACGCCGGTGCGCTTGACGGTCACCGTGACGTCGAAGGCTCGGTAATCGACATCAACCGGAAGGACGTCCGAATAGTCGTGCGAAACCGCAGCCAGCGGCCCCGAGACGGTCTGCCCATCGCCGAAGTCCCACACGTAGGTCGTGGAGGGATCTTCGAACTCCTTCGCATTCACCACGCTGAAATCCGCCGTATCCGTATGGAATACGTTTTCCTGCGCGAAGAGCTTCGGCAGCTTGGGCGCGGTGGTCGGGCACGAGGCCACGTCAATCGGAGCAACCTGCGATTCCTTCGTCCCATCGGCCGCGGTGGCGTGAATGGTATAAAGGTGTTGCCCGGGCGCACTCTCGACCTGATCGTACATCTCCGCAATGGGCATTCCATCGAGGGAGACGCGCGCGGGCGTCCCCGGGGCGGCCGGCTCCTGGGCCTCCACCTTTAAATGGACGCTCTCCCCATTGCAGGTGGCCGGCTTGTCGAAGGTCACCCGCTGGATGATCCACGGGAAGTCGTGAAGTTGGATTTCCGCGTCCGGGCCGACCCGTACGGTTCTGCCGTAAAACGACCCCTCGTGGCGACCATGGGAAATGGGATCTCCATCCAGCGAAATCGTCCCTTGGGGTGCAATGACGCTGCCGGCAAACGGTTTGCGCAAAAACACCGTGCCCGTGCCCACATAGGAAACGAGCCAACGTGGATAACCGCCATTGACGCGCGCAATCGTACCTGCGTCATCGAACTCCCGTTCGACGAAGACGAATATCGACCCTTTCGAATCGTCGATGTTGAGTTTTGCGCCAGCCTCCAGAACGAAGCTTTCGAAATAGTAACTACCGGCGGTCAATGTGGCCTCGGCCCGTTGGCCCAACCGGAGTGATACGTAATATCCAGGGTTCACGGGGGTGGATAATTTTTGACCCTCTCCCACGCGAATTTGATCGCGACTGCTCGCGAATTTCGCGCGACGGACGAGGTGTCGCGTGGCGACGGGCTGACGCTCCACCACGCTCTCGTCCACCGTGAAATGCCCCTCGGATTGGATATTGCCTTCGGTGCGCAGGTGCCCGTGAATATGGCTTCCATCGCGCAGCGATACCGAGCCGACGCTGAACAAAGAGCCCATTTCGGCTTTGGCGGCTAGCTTCGTAAACGCCGGGCCGACATTTCCCACGCTCGCAAATCGCGAATGACGCGTAATGACGCGCGAGCGCTCCCCCATATCGACTTCCTGGCCAATCAGGGCCAGCTCCGAAATGGAGACTTGGGACGGAACGAGCATATCGACCGTAACGTCTTTATCGGTCGGTTTGGCCACGGCGGGCGCAGGATTCTGCGAAGTTTGATTGGCTTTTTGCGGTGACTCCTCCGGAGAACTCGACTTGGAATCCCCACTACAGCCGCCCATCGCCATCGCCGATATAGCGGCGACGAGAAGAAGAACGGCTATCCACAGCGTCCGGTGATCCCGCGAGCGCGGGCTCGATCGCAATCGGCGTCCCATGGCGAAAGCTCCTTCCAGCCACCCGGCACACGAGCCTTGATGAGGACTTCTTCGGCCCCGACGCAAACGTGGTTGCGTTGCGTGAGTGCGAAAGATGAAACCCCCCGGCCCCCTACTACCTTTGTCAATCCGGAATATCTTATGGATGGGGTCGTTGTCTACGGTGGAAAGCTGCGTAGACGAATTCGCATTTCATAGTTGAGGTGCAGCGGATCTGTCGTGAATTGCTGGCTTTTTCGCTCAACCCGTTGACCCTGAAGCGAGCGCCGTGGTACCCACATTTCAAAGTTGAAACACGTTCCGGGGCGGACGTAGCAGCCGGTCGAGAGGCTGGCGAGGGCGGGAAGGGGACATGGCAGCAAAGGCTTGGGCAACGGCGGACAAGGCGGACAAGAAGGCCGAGGGGGAGATCTTCTTTCAGAACGACTCGGTGTCGCTCTGCCTCTTGGTGCAGCGGCGCACGAAGACGATGCGCGTGATTGATTTTCGCGCGGGTCCCACACCGGCCAAGCGCACCTTCGTTCTGTCGCTCGCGCGCCGCGAGGGCGTCGAGAAGGTCTACACCGTGGTCGAGCGCGACGAAGTGTCCACCTGGGTCAAGCTCGGGTTCACCAAAGAGGGGAACATCCCCGCCTTCTACAAGCGGAGTGACGCGTTCCTTCTCGGGTGCTCCGTCGAAGCGCAGGCCCGTGTGCCGGCGCAGAGCGAGCGGCGCATCATCGCTCCAGCATCCCGCGCACAGCCGTCGGATCCGGGATCGCTCGCGCGGACGGTTCCGCGTTCGAGCATCGCTTCGCGTTCCTGGCTCGATCCGGAGCGGCTCCCGGACGACGAGGTCGACGCACCGGTCGATACCTCCGCGCTCGACTTTGCCGAGAAGACGCTGCTGCGTGCCAAGAAGCACGTGAAGGAGCTCGCCGAGCGCGCCCTGCCCGCGGTGAAGCTCACGGAGATCCAAGAGGCGGCGACGCGAAAGCCGTTGGCGGCCGCGCTTCGATCGGGGCGAGCCCTCACCGCGTTCGAGGCGTTCGGGCGCGGGGTCGAGCGGAGGTACTTCGCCGCGACAGGCCGTGCAGGGTTCGAGTTGCTGGCGTCGGTGGAGTCGCAGCCGTGCTTCGGCAACGCCTTCGTCGAGATCCTCAGCTCGCCGCGCAACGAGGGCGAGAGGGTGGCCACGGCCATCGCGCTGAAGGGCCTCTGCGAGCGCCTCTTTGCGGACGGGACCGTTGGCTGCTTCGCCCTGGCCCCGAGTGACGATGCGGGCCTGGCGACTGCCTTTGTCTACAACGGCTTCCGCCGAACGGGCGTTCTGCAGAACCACCTGGTCGTCGGTCGAGAGCGCAAAGACGCCATCGTTTTCGCTCGAAAGCTGGCGAATCCCGGCGGCGAGTGACGTTTCACGTCGAACCTGCGGTTAACCCGGCTATGCTCCGGCCCACCCGATGCGGTTCGAAATCACACACGAATTCGAGGCCCCGCTCGATGCGCTCGAGCTAGCGATCCTGTCGCCGAACCTGATCGACAAGGTCGCGAAGGGGCTACCCAACGTCGAACGCGTGAAGCAAAAGACCCACAGCTTCGAGAACCGGGTGCTGGAGCGCATCTGGAACTACAAGCCCAACGTCAAAGTCCCAGCGTTCGCTCAACCGTACGTGACGTTGGACATGCTGGCATGGGACGAGCGGTCGACCTATTCGATCGACACGCACTCGTCCGAATGGGTCATCACGCCCAGCTCCAAGCCGGAGTGGCACAAATACTTTCGCGCATCGGGAACGTACTCCCTCGTGTCCGGCGGCAATGGCGTCACGAGCCGCGTCGTGAAGGGCGAGGTCGACTTGAACGTGCCCCGGGTGATGAAGAACCTGGGCGAGCGGGTGATCGTGGCGGAGGTCAAAAAGACTTTCGACGCCGAGGCCGAGATCTTACGCGGTCTGGCCACGCTCGTGTAAGAGCGTGAGAGCACCATGAGACAGCGTCTGACCGCGGCGGCGGTCCTCGTTTCGGCCCTTGGATTGTCCACCACGTCGAACGCGGGCGAACCGATGCCCACGCGCGCGGATCGCCTGGCATCGCCGGGGCGCAGCATCGTGAGCGAGGACACGGCGGAGGCCATCGCGCGCAACCCGGCGAACCTCGCGTACCTGCCCTCGTGGGAGCTTCGGTGGACGGGCATCGGTTGCTTCGATGCGCCCCAGCACGTCGGCTGCGGCCACGCGGTGGGCGCGGCCACGCCGCTGCTTCTCGGGCTGAGCACGGGCCTGCGCGTCGATTACCTGCAGACGCCTTGGCAGCTGGGCTTCCCGTACAACGGCGAGGACATGACGTGGGTCACGTGGGCGCTCGGCTACAAGCTGGCCGATTCGCTCTCGTTCGGCCTGAGCATTCAGCACTCGTACTCGGGCAATGCCTACTTGAACGACCTGACCGGTCTCAGTGCCGGCGTGACGTTCCGCCCCCTGCGCCAGCTCGGCATCGCCATCGTGGCGAACAACTTCAACGGCCCGGCCACCGCACCGTTGGGGCCGAACCAGCAGCCCCTTCTCGATGCGAACTACGTCTTCGGCGCCGCGTTGCGACCCACGGGACGTCGCGAGTTCGAGCTCGGCTTCGAGATGCGCTACTTGGCCGGGAGCCAACTGTCCGGCTCGAGCCAATGGATTCCGCGGGCCACGCTGGGCCTGGACATTCCGTACATCGGCCGCCTGCGCGGTGACGTCGAGGCGGCGCATCTTCCCTACGAAGAGCGGCGCGGCTTCGTGGCGAGTGCGGGGCTCGAGCTCGCGTATGGCCGGCTCACGGCGGGCGGTGGCGTTCTCCTCGGCAATGGGCTTGGCAGCTCGGACAGCATCGCGGGCTACGGCACCTTCGCCGTCTCGGGGTACACCTCGCCCGGCATCCCGCGGCTGGGAACGCGCTCCGTTTCGATCCGCCTGGAGAGCACGCCGGGCCCGCGCTCGCACATCGCGCTTTTGCGCAAGCTCTGGAAAATCGCGGACGATCCCACCGTCGACGGTGTCGCGCTGGTGCTTCGCGCGGAGCCGGCCACGTCGTACGCGCATGCGGAAGAATTGGCCGACGCGGTGCGCGTGCTTCGCGCGCGCAAGAAGAAGGTGCTCTGCAGCTGGGAGGACAACGGCGCCAAGGCGCTCTACGTCTGCGCCAACGCCGATCGCACGGTGGTCAATCCGGCGGGCGGGCTTCGCTTTGCCGGATTGCGCACGCAGTACCTCTACATCAAGGGCATGCTCGACAAGCTGGGCATTCGCGCGGACATGCTCCGCGTGAGCGACCACAAGACGGCGCCCGAGATGTTCACCAACGAGCACCCGAGCGAAACGGCCGCGCACGATCACGCCGACCTGCTCAATCAGTACGCCGCGGTCTTCGAGAAGGACGTCGCCCTCGGTCGCAAGATGAGCGTGCCCGCCGTGCGCGCGGCCATTGCCAAGGGCCCATTCGTCGCCACCGAGGCGCGTGACGTCCACTTCGCGGATGGCTTTGCCTTCGACGACGAGCTCGATCGCGTGATGAGCGAGATGGTCGGCCACTCGACGAGCCTCGGGGAATGGGAGGAGGGCCCCAAGGCTGCCGAGTCCTTCGGTCCGCGCGGCAAAATCGGCCTCTTGCTCGTCGACGGCGACATGGTCGACGGCCGCTCCGAGACGATTCCGCTGCTCGATACGAAGCTGGTCGGCTCGTACACGATTGCCGACAACATCCAGACCTTGAAAAACGACCCCACGGTGAAGGCCGTGGTGCTGCGCATCGAGACGGGCGGCGGCTCGTCGATGTCGGCCGACGTCATGTGGCGCGAGCTCGCGCAGCTCGCCAAGCGCAAGCCGCTCATCGTCTCCATGGGCTCGTCGGCGGCGAGCGGCGGCTATTACATCGCCACCGCGGGCCGCACGATTTACGCCCTGCCGCTCACCGTGACAGGCTCCATCGGCATCTTCTACGGCAAGGCCGATGTGAGCGAGTTGCTCAAGAAGATTGGCATCAACGTCGAGACGTACAAATCCGCACCGCGCGCGGACGCCGAATCGTTCTACCGCCCCTTCACCGAAGATGAGCGCCGCGCGCTCGAGGTCAAGGTGCAACAGTTTTACGACAAGTTCCTCGAGCGCGTCTCCGAGGGTCGCCACATGACCAAGGCCGAGGTGGACGCCGTCGGGCAAGGACGCGTGTGGACAGGGCAACAAGCCATTGCGCGCAAGCTCGTCGACAAGATGGGCGGCCTGCGCGAGGCCCTTGCCGAGGCGCGGGCGTTGGGTGGCCTACCCTACGATGCGCCCCTCCGCACGCTGCCCGCGCCCGATCCGTCGCTCTTCGAGCGCGCGCTCAAGCTGGCGGGCCTGGGGCGCGCCCAGCTCATGACCCTCGAGGGGCTCCCCGTCCAAGTGCGCGACGTCGCCCGCGCCCTGGCCCCGATGGTCGTCTTCAAGGGCGACATCCCCATGGCACGCATGGAGTGGGTACCCGTGGAGGGCGAGGGCCACGACGAGGACGGCGACTAGAGGCTAAAAGATCGAGCACGAGCGCGTGCACGAACACGAGTACGACCACGACCAGGAGCACGTGCACGTGTTCGTTCACGTGTTCGTGCTCCTGCACGCGCACGCGCTCGTGCTCGAAGGTCTAACGGGTGAACATCATCAGTGTGACCACGGCCGCCATTGCGACCATGACGCTGATGCCTATTCGCGATTTGAAGTACCTCAGATCCATGTATCGGCCGGCATGCAATCAACCTGCATGCCAGCTCGACGATGTCCGAAATACGCGAAATCCGGTGCCGGTGTACCGTCTGGAGGCGGTACATCGGTACGTCGGCGGTACACGTTAAGGCGACAGTCGATTGGACGTGTCAGGGGTGGAACTTGCTCGTGCTGGAACCGCGGCAGCGGGAAAGAACCGGCGGGACCGGCGCGATGTGTGGTGTAGAAAGCCAGGATCGCCTTTTCGTTTGGCGATCCTGCCGCACGCAACGGGCTAGAGCGCCGGCCTCGCCGGGCTTGTCCCGCTACCGCTGCTCGACTGCAAACGACTCGCGAGAGCGCTACAGATCAATCGACTTTTACTCCTTACGCTGCGGTGACGCGTTTCTCCCAGGCTTTGCGCAGCGCGGCCACGGTCGCAAGAACGGCGGGACGCTCCTGTGAGGCATTGCGCCAGACGACGCTCACGCGCCGCGCAGGCATGGGATCGATGGGCAGAACCGCGACCCCCGACGGCACGGAAATGCGCGCGAGCCGGGGGACGGCCGCAATGGCAAGGCCAGTGGCCACCAAAGTCAATTGCGTTTCGAACTCCTCGACCAGGAACGCGGGACGCACGGCTGGCAGGATGCGCGTAAGCCAATCGTAGCAACTGGTTCCGGGCGTCGAAGCCACCCATCGCTCCTCGGTGACCTGCGCGAGTTTGACCGGGCGTTTCCGCTGCGCGAGCGGATGATTCGCCGGCACCACCAAGTCCGCATAATCGAGCCCCAACTCGGCCTGGGCCACGCCGGGCGGGAAGGGAAAGGGCACCTCGGGCCATTCGTCGACCACCGCGAGATCGACCTCGCCGCGCGTGAGCAGGTCGAGGCTCTCGTGCGGATTGGACTCGAGCATCTGCATCTCGAGCTGCGGATGGTCCTTGGCGAGCCGCTTCAAGGCTTGGGGAAGGAGCGCACGGCACCCGGTGGGAAACGACGCAATGGTCACGCGCCCGGACACGGTCGCATGGTGCGCAGCCAGCGCCGCCTCCGCGCGCTCCACCGCCGCGAGCACGAGCCCCGCATGCTCGGCGAGCAGCCGCCCTGCATCGGTGAGGCGAAGCTTGCGGCCGTCCTTCTCGAACAGGCTCGTCCCCGTTTCCTGTTCCAACTTGGTGATGTGCTGCGACACCGCCGACGGCGTGCAGTGCAGGACATCCGCCGCGGCAAACACGGTTCCGTACGTCGCCACCGCGGACAGTGCCCGAAGACGCCCCAATTCAATCATGTCGATAGTGTAGCTTTGCTAAAGCAATTGCGTAGAAAGATTCGATGGTTCTTTACGATAGCGGACCCCATCGTAAAGCGCATGATGCGTTCTCGGGACATTGCGCTCGCCGTGTTGGTGATGGCGCTCTGGGGCTTCAACTTCGTCGCCATCCACATCGGGCTCGGGCATTTTCCGCCGCTGCTCTTCTGCGCGTTGCGCTTTGGTCTCTCGGCGATTCCGGCTCTCTTTTTCGTCGGCCGCCCCCAGGTGGCGTGGCGCTGGGTCTTTGCCGTCGCGCTGGCGCTCGGCGTGGTGAAGTTCTCGCTGCTCTTCGCCGGCATGGCGGCGGGTATGCCCGCAGGCCTCTCGGCCCTGGTGCTGCAGAGCCAAGCGTTTTTCACGATGATCTTCGCCGTCCTGCTGCTGCGCGAGCGGCTCTCCGGGCGTCAGATCGCGGGCATGGTCATCGCGGCCCTGGGCATGGCGCTGGTGGCCGTGCGCCTCGGTCCCGATCGCCCCGCGCACGCCTTCGTCCTGTGCATTGCGGCGGCGGCCGCGTGGGGCGTGGCCAACATTACGCTGCGTAAAGCGGCGGCGCCGGACATGCTGCGCTTCATGGTCTGGGTGAGCGCGGCGGCCACGCCCGTGCTCGTGGTGCTCTCGCTGCTGGTCGAAGGCCCCGCCGTCGATATCGCGGCCCTTCAATCGATCGACATCACGGGGGCCGGCGCGCTCGTGTACATCGCCTTCGTGTCGACGTTGTTCGGATTCGGCGTCTGGGGCTCGCTCATTCGCCAATACGGCGCCTCCACGGTGGCCCCGTTCTCGATGCTCGTCCCCTTCTTCGCCATGGGCTCGGGCGTCCTTTTCCTCGGAGAGTCGCTTCACGCCACCGACGTCGCCGGCGCCATCGCGGTCATCTTCGGGGTGCTCTTCGGCGTCGGCTCCCTTTCCAGGAAGCCCAAAGTCCTTCAGGCTGCGCGCAGCGTGTGAATCACCACGGCGGGGGCGACGCCGATGCGCACCGGCGGTCCCGTCGTCCCCAGCCCGGGGTGCACGTAAAGCGTCGCGCGCCCCTTGCGGTAGATGCCCACGTGAAAGTGGTGCGTCAGGTGCGACAGCGAGAGAAAGCGCGCGAGAAACGGCACCGCAATTTGCCCGCCGTGCGTGTGCCCGCTCAAGGTCAAGTCCACATTGGCCTTCGCCGCGTGCAGAAACTTCTCCGGATCGTGCGCCAGCAGGATGCACGGCACCCCGGCCGGCCGCCCTTGCAGCGCCTTGTACATGTCATCGCGCCGCGTCCAGGTGTCGTCGATGGCTGCGAGGTAAATGCTCTTCCCGTTGCGCGAGAGCACGCGCCCTTCATTGCGCAGCACCTGGGCGCCCCCGGCGTTCAACATCGAGATGAGCGGCTCGCCCTCGCCGAAGTAATCGTGGTTGCCCATCGACACGTACACACCGAGCGGCGCGCGCAAGCCGCCCACCACGGCGGCGATGTCCTGGTGGAAATCCACGCCGCTCGTGACCATGTCGCCCGTGATGACCGCCACGTCCGCGCCTTCTTCGTTGGCCGCCCGCACCCAGCGATCGCCCCACGACTTCGGCGTGATGGCCCCGATGTGCAGATCCGACAGGTGCGCGATGCGCAGGCCATCCAGCGCCGGGTCGAGCCCCTCGATCGGGATGGTGACGTGCTTCACCACGAACCACCGGCGCCGGATGAGGATCCCGTAGCCCGCCACGGCGAGGCCTGTCAGGTACACCGCCATGTAAAACGTCATGGGCACGCCGAGCCACGGAATGGTGAGCGTGGCCACGACCGACGGAATGAGCGCGAAGATCGCCGCGCACCAATGCACGAAGAACGGAATGTCCACCAGGCGCAAGAACATCGTCGAGCGCCGTCGATCCGTGAGCCCCGCGCCCGAGCGCCCGATGAACAGCGCCACACCGCCGGCCGCAAGCACGAATCCGAGAGCCCAAGGCGCAGGCGCGCCGAGGCGGCGCAGCAACTCGGCGAACGCGGCGGCCACCGGGAGATGCGCCACAGCGGTGACCGTGATCAGCACGCGCAAAAAGGTCCCCATGCGCGGCCGTTTTCCTATCGCGCGTTGAGCGCGCTTTGCAGGAGGAAGTGACGGGGCCGACGGGCGGCCGGAGGTGGGCGGCAGGGAAGGCCGGCTTGCTTCGGGTGCATGCGGCACCTGGCTCGTATCGGTCGTTTGCATGTAATTGGAGGTCAGGCTTCGAGAAGCTTGAGGAGCATTTCTCGATTCGTCATCCCGACGTACTGTCGCTTTTTCTCACCGCTCTCGAACACCATCACCGTGGGAACTCCGCGGATCCCATAGCGCTTGGCGATCTCGGGGCAATCGTCGATGTCGACTTTTGCCACTTTGTACCGTCCGACGTTCTCATCTGCGATCTTCGCCACCATCGCCCCGATGGTCATGCACGGCTGACACCACGTCGCTGTGAAGTCGACCAGGACGGGAAGCTCGGCCTCGAGCACTTCGCGATCGAAAGTCGCGTCCGTCAGTTCGATCACGTTCTCCCCGGCCATGCGAGCTTCAATCTACCGCGCGAACGCTGCCTTGTCAGTGCGCGCCCGCGTCCTTCTGTGCAGGCGCAGCCTTCGTACCAGTGGCGGCATTCGCGACATTGGAGCCGGCTCGTGAAAGATCCAGTGCGCGCTCGATCAAGCGGCGCGCATCGTCCGCCGCGATGCGCGTGCGTGCTGACACGCGAGTCCCGTTCGCTTCCACCGTGAGCCCTTGCAGAACGCCGCCGAGTCCGATGAGGCGCACGCGCACGTCCGCGACCCATTCGTCACGCTTTTTCGTGATGAGATCGCGCACCTCGGCGCAGGCCTGCGGTGTCTCGCAGCGCAGCTCGGCGGCGAAATCGAGCACGTTGGAGGGGCTCAGGGTAACCGCCACGCCGGCGGCCTCCACCCCGAGCACGCCGAGCATCGTGGCGTTGGGAACTTCGCCGCCCATCTCACGCTTGAGCCGGTCGCGCAGCTTGACGGGAAGGAGCGCGGTCACCAGCACAGCTGGTTTGCCAGCGCCACCCGCGCTTCCGGCCGTCTCCAGCGATTTGCGCAGATCCATGTGCCGCGTGTTGGTTTCCACGCGCGGTTTCTTGCGCGTCCACGCATCCATCATGGCGGTGAGCCACGGTTCGCGTGCGAGGAGAAAAGGCCCCGAATCGCGTACGGCGAGCTTGCCGTAGACGCCACCCAGAATGCCCGTGTCCTCGGCGAGGACGAACGCCCCGGCTTTGTGCGTGCCCAAATGAGCGCCGCGCGCTTCCATGACGGTGCGCGCGCACGTCAGCAGCTCCTCCTCGGTGATCGGCCCCGCGCTCGCGATGCCGAAGTCGCCCGCACCCTCGGCCTCGGGCAGCGCGACGGCGAGGGTATCGAGCCGCTCGATGGGATCGAATCCGCACTGACTCTGCAGGTCCTTGCCCATGCCTTTCGAGCCGAGCGCCCGAAGCGGCTCGACCAGGGGCGAATGCCGCAGCGGTGCCACATCGACGGTTGCGAGCAGAAACGTATCCGCCGGGATCGCCGCGAGCACGCGTGCACCGGTTGGTGCCGATGCGTTGCGATCTTTTTCCATGAAGTAGAGCGCCGCGACCGTCCCGAGGACGGCGAGCACCAGGACGATGGCGTTTTTCTGCCGAGTGGTCACAGTGAGAATGTCGTACTACGCAAATCGGAGGGGATGGGGATGCTCTTTTTGCTCGGCATCATCGCGCTCGCCGCGGTCGTGGGGGCCGTCGTCGCGGTGGTCGTTCTCGCCGGTCGCCAGGCCAAGGAAGAACAGTCGCCCGAGAGCGAACCCACCGACTTCGTCGCCCCCAGCTCGGGTGGGCGCTACACGTGGCGCCAGGTCGACGAGAGCACGGCCGAGTTCAAGGCCCGCGCCGCCCGCGAACGCGCCCAAGGCAAATAGCCACCACCCTGGTTCAAGCTTCTTCGGGATCGCCTTGCCTGCGCCCGCCGTTCGCCCGCCGTCCCTCGGGCCGCGGAGGCATCTCCCGTCGATCCCCGCCCGCGCGCCGATCGCCGGGCGTACGTCGTTCTTTCGATGGAGGCGTGCTGCTCTTGCGCGATGGGGCGGGGGCTCGCGGTTTCATGCGCCGATCGATCCCGCAGAGCACGAGAAATGGCCAAGTTTTCGACGAGGCGTATACTACGACCCATGGCTGCCGCCGCTTCGCTGCCCATGACACCTCCGTTTCCGCAGGCGCTGCCCGAGCAGCAGCGGATGTTGCTCACGGGGATTTCGTGGAAACAGTACGTCATCTTTCGCGAGCTGTTCGACGGGCCTGGTCTTCGAATGACCTACTGCGAGGGGGGGCTCGAGCTCATGACAACGTCCCGCATGCACGAGCTTTGGAAAAAAAACATCGCGCGACTTGTCGAACTCTACGCCTTGGAGCGGGACCTGCCGATGGTGGGGTACGGCTCCACGACATTTCAGAGGGAAGCCGTCGCGCGCGGCGTGGAGCCCGATGAATGTTGTCGGGTTGGCTCGCTGATGAAGGATGGCGAGCTCCCCGACATCGTGCTCGAGGTCATTTACACGAATCCACTTTTGAACAAGCTGCGCGTCTACAATGGCCTTCAGGTGCCCGAAGTCTGGATTTTCAAGCCACCCTCCTTCGAGTTGTATCGTTTGCAGGAAGGCGACTACGCTCGCATCGAGCGAAGCACATTTTTGCCAGAGCTCGATTTCGAGCTCATTGCGCGTTTCGCGACCCGAGAAGATCAGCACGAAGCTCTTCGTGAGCTTCGTGAAATCCTTCGCAAGTAGTAACGCCGTTCAGCCCTTGCGCGGTTTGCGGCTCCACCAGGAGGATTCGAGCCACTCGGCGGCGTAGCGCACGAGTTCGCGCGGGGTCAGTTCCTCGCGGGCGAGCAAGGTCTCGGCGTATTGCGCCCACGTGATCTCGGGCCGGCGGGCGCGCACGCGCGTGTGCGTCGTGTAGACGCGCCCGAGCAAGGTGGCCCGGTGCTCGCGGCCGAGGGCAGGGACGGCGATGGGCTTCAACCGCACGAGGCGGCGGCGCAGCATGGTCGCGTCTTCCGCATCGAGCACGGTGCTCTGGGCCGACACTTCGTCGAGCAGCTCCTGCGACTCGTTGCGCAGTTGATCGAGCACGTCGGGCGTGATGGCCATGACCACGCACGCGCGCGGAAGCGTGCCGCCGCAATAGAACGACAGCGAGCGCAGTGCCGTGCGCCGCTCCGAGCGCGAAATGCCCATTTTGTACAGGTTTTCCGCCTCGTCGATGAGCACCACCGGGCCCTGACAGCCCTCGAGCCGCTCGAGCAACTCGACCCACACGAGCAAGCGCCCGTACGCATCCTGGCGGTAGTTCGCCGCGCCCGACTTGTCGACCAGATCGACGGCGCCGAGGAACGCCTCCAGCGCCGCGCCGCGCGCTTTGGCGCCCTTCGCCCGGGCGAGTGCTCGCTGCGCAGCCGCGGCTGCGTCGCCCTGCAGGAGCGAGATGGCCTCGAGCGCGCTCATGAGCCGCTCGAGCGCCTCGGGATCGCGCGTCCACGCCGTCAGTCGATCGATGGCGGTCGCCCGGCGCTTTCCCGGCAGAATGGACGTCTCGAGCACGCGCCGTAAATGCCGCTGCGGATTGCCCAAGTCCGTATCGAGCCGCTCGAGCGAAAGCCGGAACACGGGCCGCTTCTCCGCGAGCGCACGCGCCGCCAGGTGCAGCAGGAGATGCGTTTTGCCCGACCCGTATTCGCCCGTCAAAAGCGCGAACACCGAGCCATCCATCGACGAATGCTCGAACAGCTGATCGATCGTCCGATCGATGCTCTCCTGCCCGACGCTCATCGACAGGATGGATTCCACCGGTGGCAGCCCGTGGCATGCTCGAATGATCCCGCGAAGCTCCGCGTCGTGCGACTCATCGGGCGTCGCCGGGGTGGGCGGCGTATCCACGTCGAACGAGGCCGGCATCATCAAGTCGATGAGCGGCCGATGCGGCGGTGTGAGCGGGGGCGATCCCGGCAGCGCGGCCACGCGGGTGGCGAGCGGCTTGAGCGATGCGAGCGATCGCGTGCCTTGAAACAGCGCCGTCGCGCCGATCAACACGATGCGGGTCGCGTACAGACCATGGCCACCGTCGGCGTTGTCGACGAGCTCGCGCAGCACGGTGTAGGCCGTCTCGCGGCGGGCCGGCGGGAGCCGCAACAAGGTCTCACCATTGCGGAAGACCAACAGGGTTCCCCGATGCCCGAGCACCCGCATCAAGTGCGTCACCTGTGCGAGTGCGCGCTTGGCCGTGCGCTCGGTGAGCGCCGACATGGCCAGCGGCGAATCTTCGGCGCGCGCGAGCTCCGTGCCCTCGAGCCATGCGAGCAGGCGCTTTTTCTCGGTGCGAGGCTGCGATGCGGCGGCCACGTAGGCCCGCGCGAGCGCGGGCAGATCGCCCACGGCGCCGGTGATCTCGACACCCTCGTCGAACAGGGCCAGCGCCTTGCGCCCGTTGCGCGATGCGAAGGCATCGAGCAACTCCAGCAGGCCGCGCCCGCGGCCCGTGCGTGGACCTGGCACACGCAGTGCGAGCAACACCGCACGCACCAGCGCGCCCATCGACTCGAAGCTTCGTTCCGTCGCCACCCCGATCTGTGCGGTGACGAATCCCTGCGCAAGCGCCCTCTCTTCGACCTCGTCCGCATACCCGCTCGCGACGGATTCCCCCTCCGCGCGCACAAACACGACCTCCGCCGTTTGCGCTACCGCCAAATCTTCGAGCGCTTGCTCGGACGAGCGGAGGAGCTGCTCACGCCAAACCGCCCCGACGGGCGCATTCCGCGTTGAGCTAGACATCGATACTCCCTCGCCATCCACGCCCGCAGTCTATCCCACGCTCAGCGTTTGCGTGTCTATTTGGTCACTACGCCGTTCGTGGACAGGGCCAGTTTCTGCCACATGGTGCGATCCAGGCTGTCGATGAGTGCGAGGGCGTCTCGAACGGAGGGGAGACCTACGACGCGGCGCAGCGGCTCGGGGTAGGGGGCGTAGGCTTCCGTGCGGAGGTCCTGAATCGCCGTGCGCGCGGCCTTGCCGTAACGGGCGCGGGCGTCGCCGAGGACGCGGGGCTCGAGCCAGCTCGCCAAAGTCCATGCGAGGGCGGCGTGTTCCGATTCGTCGCGGGCGATGGTCTTCATCGCGGCGCGGATGGTGTCATCTTTCGCCGTTTCGGCTTGCCGCGACGAAATCAGCGCGAGAAAGGTCTCGCGCACGCACCCTTCGACCGCGTTTTCGATGGCCACGTCCTCGATGGGCCGAGCGGCCGGCCTGTCGAACTTCGGCGGCACGATGCTGGCCCCATGCCGGCGGGCGAGCGAGGCGGTCATCTGCGCGTGGCGCTCTTCATCACGGCCCGCCCGCTTGGCGGCGCGTACCAGCGCGGCAGGCGCACGATGGGCCTCGAGATCCGTCGCGAGCAGGCGGAACGCTAAAACCGAGGCTTCTTGCAGCTCGGAACGAAGGGCGAAGTATTCCCCGACTTCGCGTGCATTGACGAGATTTCCCGAATAGCCGGAGGGACGTCGCATGAAGTCAGCCGAATAGATCCTTGAGCTTCTCCATGAAGGTTTTCCTCTGGGGTTGCACGTCTTCCCCCAGCTCCTTCGCGAGTTGTCCGAGCAGCTCGCGCTGTCGCTCGCTGAGAGAGGTCGGAACCTCGATTGTAACCTCTACGAGCTGATCGCCACGTCCGATTCCGCTCCGGCGCGGCATTCCTTTTTGCTTGATGCGAAGGAGGCTCCCAGGTTGTGTGCCCTGGGGCACCCGCAGCTTCCCCTTGCCATCCAGTGTGGGCACTTCCACTTCCCCGCCGAGGGCCGCCTGCGCAAAAGTGATGGGGACCTGGCACGCCACATCGTCGCCCGCACGGCGGAAAAATGGATGCGCCCGCACGACGATGATGATCTCCAGATCCCCAGGCGCGCGATCGGGGCGTGGACGATTTCCGGCACCGCTCACCAGGCGCGTCTGACCCGAATCGACACCGGGCGGGATCGTCACCACCAAGGTGTGGCTGTTCGACACCAAGCCACTGCCTTTGCATGTCCCGCACGGGTGCGTGATCATTTTGCCGCTGCCCCGGCAACGCGAGCACGTGCGCTCGACGGCGATGGGGAGAATGCCTTGCTGGAACCGCACGCGCCCGCGCCCGTTGCAGGCAGGGCACGTTTCGGGCACGTGGCCCGGCGCCGACGCGGTGCCGCGGCAATCGCCGCATGTGACCACGCGCTCGTACTGCAGGTTCTTCTCGCAGCCGAAGGCGGCTTCCTCGAAGGAGATTTCCAGCTCCCGCTTGATGTCGCCCTTGTCGCCCCGGCCCACGCCGAAGACACCGAGCAGATCGCCGAGCAGCCCGTCGACCGCGATGTCGCTGATGTCCACGACACCACCGGCGAAGGGCCCGCTGGCCGAAAACGGGGAGCCGGAGGCCTCGGCGTTGTGCCCGAATCGATCGTAGAGGGCGCGCCGTTGCGGGTCGGAAAGCACCTGGTAGCTGGCGGCGATTTCCTTGAAGCGGAGCGCGGCTTGCGGGTCGTCCGGGTTCCGGTCCGGGTGGTGTTGCGAGGCCAATTTGCGAAACGCCGCCTTGATCTCGTCGGCGGACGAGTTTCGCTCGACGCCAAGCACCTCGTAGTGATCCCTCTGAACCTGCGCCATGAGCCCGACTTGACTAGCATAGACATGGGCGGCGCATAAGCGACCCCGCCCGTCGCCACGCAGGAGTCGTTGCGGGCTCGGCTCTTGCGGATTGCGCGGTCAAACGGCAAGCTGGTATCCGCAAGTTCCCGATGTCGTTTGTTTCCAACGGTTCCAAGCCCGTTTATCCGCGTCTTTCTCCCGTCGAACAGAGTGCGCTGCTGCGGCGAATTCTCGAGCACTGCGCGCACACGCCGGGGCAGGAGCCCGCGCCCGTGGTCGTCTTCGACCTGGACGGCACCCTGATGGACAACCGCCCGCGTACGTGCGCCATTTTGCGCGAGTTGGGCGAGGAATGGGGTACCCGCGAGCCCGAATTGGCCGAGTTTGCCGAGGCGGTTCGCAACGCGAACCCGAGCTCGCTGGCATACCTCATGACGGAGACCCTCGGGCTTCTCGGGGTCACCCGTCCCGATTTGGTGGCCGAGGCCCAGGAATACTGGCGAGTCCGCTTTTTCCGAGACGAGCACCTGGTGCACGACGTCGCGCTCGCGGGGGCCGTGGCCTTTGCCAAGGACTGTTACGACGCTGGGGCCACCCTGGTGTACCTCACGGGGCGGGATCTGCCGCTCATGGGGCTCGGCACCTTCCGCAGCCTGCGCGATCTGGGATTTCCCATTGGCGTGGCCGGGACGCAGGTGGTGCTCAAGCCCGCCTTCGAAATGCCCGACGAAGCCTTCAAGCGCGATGTGGCGCCGTCGCTTGTGCGCGTAGGGCGGGTCATCGCCTCGTTCGACAACGAGCCGGGCAACTGCAATGTCTTCAAAGAGGCCTACCCGGACTGCGAGAGCGTCCTGGTCGACACGCAACACATGCCGCATGCACCGCCGCTCGGGCCGGGTGTGCGCGTGATTGCCGACTTCGTCCGATGAAACGCGGGACGCTCGTCCCGCTCGTTCTTCTCGTTCTGCCTTTGGTGGCGTGCCTTGCGGCGTGCCGCAGCAACCCCACCACCGAGCCGCGCGATCCGCCGGACACGCCGGCGAGCCCGCAGGCCAACGCGGTTCCTGCGCCGCTCGCCGTCGCACCCACGGCGAGCGCCAGCGCCGCGTCGTCGCTCGATGCGGGCCCGCCCGCACAGCCCTTGCGGCCCGATCAGCCGATGACCGCGGATTCCCTGCCGACCCGCGATTCGAGCGGCTACACCATGGCGGCCACGTTGCACGCCGAGCTGCCGCCGCTGCCGCGCGGGCCCGAGTACGCGGCCGCCGCCGTCGAGACGGCGCGAAAAAAGACCGAGCCGCGCCTCACGCTGGATCTGGGCTCCTCGCGTCTTCGCATGTCCATCGCGAGCCACGGTTTCGTGCTGCCGATGGGCACCGAGCTGCGCGCGCGCGTCGATCGCTACGGGCACGTCGTCCTCACCCCCGACGGGGCGAGTTATCGCATCGCATCGCCCGGCGCCTTGCACGCACTGCTCGGCGAACGCCGTTTCGACGTGGCGCCGCTCTCGCCCGCCGACGTGAACGGCACCGGGGAGGGCGCCCGCCGGCTCGGTTACCGCACGCGCAAAGTCGATGTCGTCAATCGCGCGGCCCATGCCACCTTCGAGATCGCGCGCGTGGCCGACGCCGGCGACTCGGGCATCCTCGTTTGCCGCGCGCTGCTCGACATGATGAACGCGCCGCCGTCCACGCCCCTCTGCAGCCTCGACGAAGTGCCCATGTTCGCGGAGCTGCGCTGGACCACGCGCGGCGCCCTCGTCTTCACCGCCACGACCATCGTGCGGCGTCTCGATCTTTCGGCCACAGCGCTCTTGATGCCGCCGCCCACGGCCACCTTCGTGACCAGCCCCTTGCCCGGTCAAGGCTCGGAAATCCTGCTCACGGGCCCCGAGCTCCACGCGCTCCGCACCGGCGAGCACCCTCCCGAGGGTCGCCCCGCGCTCACGCTTTTCAACTCCAGCGACGTCCTGCAGTTCGCATGGCTCGACGGCATTCCCATCGCCTGGGTGGCGCCGGGTGGCCGCGTCGAAATTCCCGCCCTCGCGAAGGGCCGCGGCTCCGTCGAGTGGCGCACGTACCTCGGCGACGTCGTCGACCCCGCGCGCCCCGTCACGCTTCCCGGTCTGAGCGAGCCGGGAGGAACCGACGCCTCCGTTCCCTAGACCAAATTCCCTAAACCAAAAGAGGAGCGGCGGGAGTTGCCAACGGCGCAGGCGCGATCCATAGTCGCCCTGTCGAAAAACGGCAGGCCGGTTCCAGGTGAGCCCCGGCCACTCCCGTGGTGGGAGCACTTTACCCCCTGTCTTTTCCCAGGCTTTTTGGGGCTTTTTGGACGGGTGAGGTACCTCGGCGCTGGAAACACGTGTGTGTTTCGCCCGGAGTTTTTTCCACCATGCAACTGAATCACGCCGATTTGCAGGTCTCCAACGTCCCTGAAACCGCTGCCTTTTTCGAGCGGCACTTCGACTTCGAGATCCAAACCAACCGCAACTCGACGGCGGTCATCGTTCTTTCGGATCGCAGTGGTTTCGTCCTCGTTTTGCAGCGCAAGAAGGACGACGCCGAGACGTACCCCGCCGGCTTTCACATTGGCTTTCGCGTCGACGACGTGACCATCGTGCTCGAAAAACGCGCGAAGCTACTCGACGGCGGCGTCGACGTGGGCGACATCCTCGAGAACAACCGCGGCGTCATGTTTTACTTCAAGGTGCCCGGCGACATTCTCTGCGAGGTGAGTTGCCCGAAGCCGCTGCCTGTGGCTCCCTCCAGGGCATGACCTCTCCCTCGCAATGGACGGCGGCGCTCGACGTGTTGCGCCATGCCTCGCAGGTGACGATTCACACCGTGGGCTTTGCCGCGCAAAGACTCCCGGAAATGATCGCGTACGAGGACGTGCGCCGCGCCGGCGCGGCTGCCCGCGAGGATCTGCAGCAGCTATTGCGCGAAGGCTCGCCCAGCGGGCGTGTCTATGCGGCGCTTCTGCTCGAGGCCATCGATGCCGAAGAAGGACGCGCCGCATGGATGTCCCTTCGCAACGATGGAGATTTCACCGCCGTCCATTGCGGAGGCTGCATGCCTCACTATCCTACGACGGTCGGCGCATTTGCGTCGGCCGTCTTGGACGCGGGGGGCGCGGAATCGGCCATGGCCGTGGGTGGCGTTCCTCCGTGGAGCATTAGCCCTGACTAGCGATGAACGCGAGTCGTTCGCGAAAGGTGAAAGCCATGACCACGAAGATTCACCGCAACCCGGACACCATCTACAAGCCGGTGGGCAATTACAGCCACGCCGTGGAGGTGCAAGGGCCGAATCGCACGCTTTACATCAGTGGAACCGTTCCCGAACTTCCCAATGGCCAGGTGCCGCGGGACTTCGAGGGTCAGTGCGAGGCCACCTGGAACAACATTCTCGAGATCCTCAAATCCGCGGGCATGGGGCCCGAGCATCTCGTCAAGGTCAACACGTACCTCACGAGCCGCGATCAGGCGGACGCCAATAGCCGCATCCGCCGCCGCATCCTCGGCGACGCACGCCCCGCCTTGAAGGTCATCGTGACGCAGACCATCGAATCCGATTGGCTATTGGAAATCGAAGGCATCGCCGTCGCCCCGGTCTAACCCCAGAAGATGATTGAACAGGGAGACGGGGAGACGGGGAGTTTTTGAATTTTCCAACGCCTGCCGCGGGGCGAGCGGAACCCCCAAAAAATCTCCCCGCCTCCCTGTGAATTCTTCATTCGTAGTCGTCGCGGGAGAAGCGGACGTCGCCGAGGCCCGATTGGCGCATGTGCGCGGCCAGGGCGTCGACGGCGATTTCGACGACGTCGAAGCGCGTGGTGGGCGCGAAAAACTCGTCCTCTTCCACCTCGGGAAGAATGGCGAGCCGCTCGTCCAGAGCATCGCGCTCACCGGCGTCCGTCTCGAGGTGCGCGTTCCATCCGGGGGCCTGCTCGCCCAGCAGCGCCTCGCGCACCATCCCAATGGGATTGAATGCAAGATACACGCGTGTCATGAGCACGCGCCACGCCTCGTACTCGCCGTCGGTGTCCCAGATGCCGTGGTGGACGCGGCGTATCACTTCCCCGAGGTAGGCGCCGAGCGCGGCCTGGAGCAGGTCGAGGCTCTCGGGCTTCTGCGCCACCTCGGGTCGGGCATCGCGAATGTACTGATCGAGCAGGCTCAGCGTGTCGGGCGAAAAATCGAGTGGTACGCCATATTTCGAAGCGACGAATCGAACGCAGGCAGCGCAAAGTTCCGCCACGTTCGCGGGCATCGGCTCCAACTCGGGCTCGGGGGGCGGGGGATCCGTGGGGCTCATATCGTCGGATTCTTCGTTCAAATGCGGCCGATCGACCAGGGTATCCCGCTCGGGAACCCCGTTCAGAAAGGTATCGTCCCCGCTGCCATTGCTGCCGCTGCCACCTGGGGAGCGCCCCGACTTCTCGTCACCCACGCGAACCTCCTCGTTTACGCCGTCTTTTGCACCGTCGAGCTCTTAGCCTGCTCTTTAGGTGCATTTTCCACGAAGCAGCTTTAGTCTTTCCATCGACGATGCGCATCGGGATCTTCAGCGACGTACACGCAAACCATGAAGCGCTGAGCGCTGTTCTCGAGGCCTACCGTCGGGAAAGCATCGACGCCTACTACTGCCTTGGCGATACAGTCGGCTATGGCGGCTCCCCCAATGAGTGTGCCGATCTGGTGCGCGAAGTGGCCAAGGTCACCATCCTTGGCAACCACGACGCCGCCGTTTCGGGACGTATGGATTACTCGTACTACTACGAAGCCGCGCGCCACGCACTCGATGCGCACGCCGCCATGCTCTCGGCAGAGAACATGTCGTGGCTCAAGTCGTTGCCGTACGAGCACCGGCTCGAGGCCATCAACGTGCTGCTCTGCCACGGCTCGCCGGTTCGGCTCGAGGAGTTCGAGTACATCTTCGCGCCCGAGCAAGCGCGCGAGTGCCTCGGCATCTACGACAAGATTGGACATCTGACCCTGATCGGTCACTCGCACCTCTGCAAGGTCTTCGCGCTCACGCGCAACTCGGTGGAGGAGCTCTCGCCCCTCGACTTCGAGCTCGAGCCCGACCGCAAGTACATCGTGTCCGTCGGCTCCGTGGGCCAGCCGCGCGATGGAGACAACCGCGCGAGCTACACCGTCTACGACACGAAGGATAAGCGGTTCGAGTTCAAGCGCATCGAGTACGACATCGAGCTCGCCGTCGACAAGGTCCTGCGCGCCCGCCTCGACCCGAACTTCGCGCGCCGCCTGCCTATGGGCGTTTAGCGCTCAAAGATCCCTGACGAACGTCGTCACCTCGACGTGCACCGCGTACGTACGCGGCGTGCTGCCGACGGTGCCTTCCACGACGAAGTGCGCCTCGCCGCCGCGGCGTTTCTCCAGCTTCGTGACGTGCGCCTTCAGCGATGAGCGCACGCTCGGGGCCACGATGGTGATGCCTCCCGGGATGTCCAGCTCGAGCCGCTCGACCTTCGCATCGCCCGGGGCGTCGCGCAGCAGCGAAAGCTCGAAGCCGATGCGCGGGCGCGCACCGGGCGAGACCGAGTGCGGAACACTGCCGAGCTCCTGAAGCGAGCCCACGCGCCACCGGACCTGGCCCAGCTCGCGCGTGAGAACGATGCCGCGCTCCACCTCGATCGACAGATCGGTCACGGCCTGGGGCGGATCCGCCGTGCCCTCCGCGCCATGGAGGGTCAGCGTCCCCTTGGCCGCGGGCAGCGCAGGCGCCGGCGAAGCGGAAGCACCGGCGAGCATCGTCTTCCAGCGTGAGGCGCTGCGCGCGCACGTGCGGCGATCGGCCTCGTCGCATTTTTTCTCGTCGCCGCTCGCGAGCGCTTCGCACGCGCCGCGCTTGGCCGGGGTCTCGCCGGCGCAGAGTCGCCCATCGCGCGCGGCAATGGCCACGCACGTGGCATCACGGCCGCGGGTGCGATCGCCTGCCACGTCGGGCGGGCACGCGTCGGGTGCTCCTGCCGCCATGGCCACGAAGGCCTCGCACCGCAGGCGCAGCGAACTTGCCTCGATGGGGGCACATCGGCGCGCGTCCCTCGCCTTGGTGGCATCGAGCACGCGGCAGGCATCGCGCACGAAGGTGTCGTAGCCAATGCCGAGCAGCGCATCGCCCACCACCGGATCCACGGCCGCGGTCCGCTCGGCGACGCATGCATCGAGGGTGGTGAAGCGCTCGAGATCGCCCTTCAAGTCCCCCGCGTTGGGGGGCGGCTCCTCGGGCACCACGAACGCCGCGGCGTCCTTGCCGAGGATGCGGGCAATTCGCTCGGGCGAAACGGGGTCGGCCGCGCCCGAGGGGCTTTCTTGGTGCGGCGGGCGCTCCCTTTTGTCACAGCCCCAGGCGATCGCGACGGCGGGGATCACCATTGGCAGAACAAATCGACGCATCCACGCTAGAGTGGCCCGTCTCTCATGGTTTTGCGTAAGCTTTTCGTTCTCGGCGTCGTGTTGGCCGCCGTTCCTGCCCTGGCGTGCGCCACGCGCGAGTGGGCGCATGCCACGCCGCTGAACCAGGACGGCACCTCGCCGCCGCCGCCCCCTCCGCCGCCGCCCTCTGGGCAAGTCACGCCGCCGCCCTTCATCGGCCCCACGGCAGACGCCATTTGTGGCGACAATTGGAAGTGGGACGGCATTCGGTGCCGCGAGATGGAGGCCGCTTCGAACGACGAGGCGCTCCCCCCCGGTGGCAGCGGCCCCGGCTCGAAAAAAGCGGCATCGGCGGGTCGCGCCGCCGGCCCGAAGCTTCTCATGTCGGACATCAAGCCGGGCACCGGCAAGGAAGCGCAGCGCGGCGACACCGTGAAGGTCCACTACGTCGGCACCCTGCCCGACGGCACGGAGTTCGACAGCTCGCGCCGCCGTGACACGCCGCTCGAGTTTCAACTTGGCACCGGCGCCGTCATCAAGGGCTTCGACACGGCGGTCACCGGCATGAAGGTCGGCGGCCTGCGAAGGGTGACCGTCCCGCCCGAACTGGGCTACGGACGCCAGGGCTCCCCGCCGAAAATCCCGCCCAGCGCCACCCTCGTCTTCGAAATCGAGCTCGTCGACGTCATTCGCGATTAACGCGACTAGCGCGACTAGCGCGACTGCGGCCGCACGCCGACGGCGACGTATTGAATCTCGGCCTCCTTGAGGAGATCGAGCACGCGCACCGTGCGGCCGTGGACCGCGGCTTCGTGCGACTGCACCACCACGCGTCCATGCGGATTCTTCGCGTGAAACTCTTCGGCACGGGTGAGGATCTTGGCGTCCGTAAGGAGCGGTTCTCCTTGGATGAACGTCACCCCATCGCGTCCGACGTAGACGTGCAGCGCGTCCGGATCGCCCGTGGCCTCCACCGGAGACGGTTTGCGCGCGCCATCGCAAGCGCTCAGCGAAAACGCGCACGCTGCAGCCGCGAGCACACGGCTGACGTGTGTTCTTTTGCCGGAGCGGGTGGGGCGTTGCATCGGCACACCTGTACCATGCGCGCGCACGGTTGGTTGAGCGGAGCGTAGCAGCTTGCCACAAGGCAGAGCCCGACATCCTGGGAAAAAGAGCACTTTTGTGCTTGCACACGCACCTTGGGGGAGTGCGGAACGTCGGTTGCTATTCAAGGGAGACGAGAGAAGGAGGTTCGCGTGAAGCGTGCCTATTTGATGGTCGTGGACCACGATGTCCCCGCGCGCGAGCGACTTACGCGTTTGCTGCGCGCCTCCGGGTACGTCGTCTGTCCGGCCTCCAGCGCCGAGCAGGCGCTCGAGTTGCTGCGCGCCGCCGGCCGTCTTCCCGACATGATTTTCGTCTCCGCCGCCGTCCCCGAAGCCACCGCGCTCTATCCCACGTTGATACGAAGCGCCTCGCTCTCGAAAATCGCGTACCTGATCATCGCCGCCCGCGGGCAAGACTTCGCCGTTTTCCGTCCGGGCTCCACCACCGAGCGCATCTTCGACCCGCGCAGCCTCACCCAATTGATCGACCGCATCGTCATCCCACCCCGCTTCGCCCCAGTATCGGAACGCCGCGCCCTCCGCGCGTAAGGCTAGAAGAAATTCACAGGGAGACGGGGAGGCGGGGAGTTTTTAGGGGATCGATCGGCGCGATTGGCCAGTTGGAGACCCGCACGATCGTCGCAACTGGGCCCAGTTGGATCCAAACAACAAAAACTCCCCGTCTCCCCGCCTCCCTGTGAATCTTCTCTTCTTCTCTAGCGGCCGTCGCGGCGTTGGCGTTGGCGGGTGACGAGCATCGTCACCGTGGCGGCGACGAAGACGACGCAGAGGCCGAGGACGCGCCATAAAGCCAATTCGCGCAGCGGGCGATTGGGCACGAGGCCGAGGCTCAGGCGCGCGAGCAGGGAGGCGCGCGGCTTGGCAGCGGGCTGCGCGGGCTTGCTCGCGCGATCTTCCAGCGGCAATGGACTCGGGGTCGACGGGCGGCTCATGGCGCGCTCACGAAGCCGCTTTTCCAGCATGGAAACCTCGTCGAGGAGCTCGTTCACGTGCACGCGGTCGTGGACTTCTTGCAGCCGACGCAGCTTCAACGTCAACGTGTGAAGCTCGTCCACCAATTCATTGCTGGCTCGATGCGAGCGCCCTAGCGCAAGATCGATCCCACCCAAGGTGGTGCGCAACGCGGCCAGCGTTTGTGACGCGCGTTCCGCCTGCTCGGCATGTTCATGGCGGCTTAGTTCGTCTGCGGCAGTGAGCGCTGCGCGAACGTGGCGGTGGACCTCGAGAGCGTTCATGACACTCGAAAAGAGAGCAGTGTCCGTGCCATGCTCGCGCATTGAAATCCGTCTTCCAGGGCAAGATGGGGCTGCCGCGGCTTGACGGAACCGCGTGCGCCTCGTACTCGAAAGATCCGCCGTGTCTTTGCGAATCGTCACCCTCAATATTTGGAATCGAATGGAGCCTTGGGACAAAAGGCTCGTCACCATTCGTAACGAACTTGCCACGCTCGATGCAGACATCATCGGTCTGCAGGAGGTCGTGCAGATCAAACCGACGTCGGCCATGGCCGATGCCGAAGCCTCCACCGAGTTCGGTTTCGATCAAGCGCGCGCCATTGCGGAAGGGTTCGACTACGCCACCTGCTTCGGCCGTAACGTCGAGAGCCCGTACCCCATGGGCAACGCCATCCTTTCGCGTTGGCCCATCCTTCGCACCCTGGTTTTTCCGCTCCCGCGCGTCGAGACCGACGAGCATCGGTCCCTGCTCTTCGCCGAGATCAAATCGCCCTATGGCGCGGTGCCTGTATTCTGCACGCATCTCAATTGGAAGCTCGACGAAGGTCACGTGCGTGAGGTGCAGGTCCGCTACATCACGGATCAGATCCGTGGCCTGGTGGCCCCCAACCAAGGCTTTCCCCCTATCCTGATGGGCGACTTCAACGCCGAGCCGGACTCGGACGAGATCCGCTTCCTGCGCGGACGCACCTCGCTCGGGGGCTCCAGCGTCTACTTTGCCGATGCCTTCGGCGTCGCGGGCGACGGGAGCCCGGGGTCGACCTTCGTGCGCTCCAATCCGTTCGCCGCCGTCGCCCGGGAGCCGGATCGACGCATCGACTACATCTTCGTCCGCGGCCCCGACGAACAGGGGCGCGGCGAGCCGCTCGAGGCGCGGGTCTGCTTTCGCGAGCCGCACGAGGGCGTCTTTGCGAGCGATCACTTCGGCGTGACGACGACACTGTCGACGTAAAGATCTCGCGAGACTTTACCTGCGTGCATCGCAGAGCTCGCGCGCTATGGTTGGCCTCGGTGTAAGTTCTCACACCGCACCATCCTACCCGCGCCACCCGCGCCACCCGCGAGGTCTCCGCATGCGATTTTCACGCTCCCTTCCGACCTTCGCCGTTCTGGTCACGTTGGTCGCGTTCGCGGCATGCGCCGCCAGCGGCGTCACGCCCCCGCTGGACGACGACGGCGACGGCGACACGGGGACCAAACCGGATCGCGGCAGCGGCCCGGGCGATCCGAACCTCGCCGACACGGGCACCGATTCGCAGAACGACACCGGGGAAGGGGGCTCGTTCGCGTGCACGCCATCGAGCGGGCCCAGTCAGGATCTCGTCATCAACGAGATCGACTACGACTCCGTGGGGAGCGACGAAGGGCAGGAGTTTCTCGAGATCTACAACCGAAGCGCCGCCCCGCGGAGCCTCGACGGGCTCGAGGTCGTCTTCTTCAATGGAGAGGCCAGCGGCAAAGACTACAAGCACATCGACCTGACTCCCCTCGGCACGCTGCCGAAGGACGGGTACCTGGTCATCGGCACGAGGAACATCGATGCGGGAACCACCGCGCCGTTCCTTCTGGTCGATCCGAACACGATTCAAAATGGCCCGCGCGATGCCGTCGCCATCATGGACCGAGCCACGCACCGCGTGATCGACTCGTTGTCCTACGAGGGGGCCCTCACCGAGCCATGCAATCTGTCCGAGGGCACGGAAACGACGGCGCAGGACAACAACGACACCGTCGGCTCGCTGATCCGCGTTCCCAACGGCAGCGACACCAACGTCGCTGGCACCGATTGGAAGTTCACCAGCACCCCCACCCCCGGCGCCGCCAACCCCCAATAGGCGCTAGACCCGCGCCAGCATCCACGCCGCCATGGCCTCGAAGGCGCGCGTGAACACCTCGTCCTGCGGGATGCCCAGCTTCTTCGGCACCGCGAACGAATGGTCTCCCTGCTCGATCGGAAAAATCGTTGCAGGTGCACCCAATTTGGGCACATGCACCGTGATCTCCTCCACCGTCCCGAATTCGTCGCGCGTTCCCTGCACGAAAAGCTGCGGCACCTTCACCTCGGGCCAGTGGGCCACCCGAAGCTGGGTCGGCTTCTTCGGCGGATGCAGCGGATAGCCCAGAAACACCAGCCCCCGCACCTCCACCTCGAGCCCGCCCGCGGCCACCACCTGCGAGGCAATGCGGCCCCCCATCGACTTTCCGCCCAAGAAAATCGGCGCTGCGTTGAAAGTCGGTCGCGGCAAGCCGCGAACCTCCGGTCCGCGCGGCGCCTCGGCGTGCAGCACCTGCCGGAAGCACCGTTCCAGCGCATCCTTGGGATCGGGAACACGGCGCCCGCGCTCCGTGTAGCCAAAATTGAAGGTCGTCACCCCCACCCCCATTCCGGCCAGGGCCCGCGCCGTTCGCACCATGAACGGGTGCCGCTGATTCGCCCCCGCACCATGCGCCAGAATGAGTCGTGCGCGCGCTTCGGCCGCAGGGGCATAGTGAATCGCCGTCACGGCCTCGTCCCCCACGCCGACCTTTTGCTCCTCGGGCTCCGTCATGCCCCGCACTGTAGCGCACGCTCTCGGGCACGAGGCCTATTGACGTCCCCGCGCGCGCGGGCGAGAAACTCGGCGCCGTGACCGCAAGTTATTTCGATGTAGACGGGACGCTGGTGCGGACCAACCTCGTTCACCCCACCGTCTTCTACCTGCTCAATCAGAAGACGCCGGTGCATAGCCTCGGGCGGCTTGCGCGCGCCGCCATCCAGAGCCCGCGCATGGTCCTCGCCGAGATGCGCGACCGCCGCGCCTTCAACGAGCTGCTCTTTTCGGTCTACGAGGACATGAGCCAAGACCGACTGCTCGTCTTGGCCGACGAAGCCTTCGACAAGGTCCTCAAGCCTGCGCTCTACCCCGAGGCACGCGATCTCGTGCGCAAATGCCGCGATCAGGGGCACGACGTGGTGCTCGTCTCCGGCGCGCTCGACTTCTTGATGAAGCTTTTGGCCGACTACCTCGGCGCCACGCACGTCATCGCCAACCGGCTCGAAATCAAGGACGGCTACGCCACCGGGCGCCTCTTGCGGCCCGTCGTTGCGGGACCGGAAAAAGCGCGCCTCGTGCGCGAGCATGCGCGTGCCGGCGGCCACGATCTCGATCATTGCTTCGCTTATTCCGACAGCTATTCCGACGTACCGATGTTGTCGGTGGTGGGTCACCCCGCCGCCGTGAACCCCGATGGCCGTCTCGAGCGCCTCGCGCACACGTACGGCTGGCCGGTCATCTCTCTCGAGGCGAAGCATGCACGCCGCACTTCGCGTCTCGTTCCATGGAGGCATTCGTGAGTCATCCGCTCGTCGTCACCCTCGATCGCAAGAGCGCCCCGCGCACCCTCTTCGCCGGCGATCGCCTCGTCGAGGTCGACATGCCCCCGGGCACGCGGGTCATCTACCCGCGCTCGCCGCTGACGCCGCTCAAGGACGTGGATGCGGCCATCCGTTACGCGCTCAATCATCCGTACGGCACCGATCCGCTGCACGCGCGCCTGCGTCCGGGCATGAAGGTGGTCATCGCCATCGACGACATCTCGCTGCCGCTCCCGCCGATGCGCCGCCCCGACGTGCGCGAGCGCGTCCTCACCGTGGTCTTGAGCATGCTCGCCGACCACGGCGTCGAGGACGTGGAGATGATCATCGCCACCGCCGTGCACCGCCGCATGACCGCGAACGAGATCCGTCACATCGTCGGCGACCGCATCTTCAACGCGTACTACCCGGACCGCCTCTACAACCACGACGCGGAGGATCCGCACGGGATGAAGGAGGTCGGCGTCACCGATCACGGTGAGACCGTCGAGCTCAATAAGAAGGCCGTCGAAGCGGATCTCCTCATCTACGTCAATTTGAACCTCGTCCCCATGGACGGCGGCCACAAATCCGTCAGCGTGGGGCTCTGCGGGTACAAGAGCCTGCGCGCGCACCACAATCCGCGCATCATGCGCGATTGCCATAGCTACATGGACCCGAAGGCGAGCGCGCTGAACACCAGCGTGGAGCGCATGGGCCGATTGGTGAACAAGAGCCTCAACGTGTTCACCATCGAGACGACCATCAACAACCGCATGTTCGACACGCCGCTCGAGTTCCTCGCCAAGAACGAGGACGATCTCTCGCCGGCCGAGCGCGCGGCGATGAAGGCGCTCGTCTTTACTTTGTCGAAAGTCCCGCAGCCCGCGCGCCAGGCGATTTTCAACCGCGTGCCCTCGCCCTACGGCGTCACCGGCGTGTTCGCCGGCGAGACGGAGGCGGTGCACGAGCGCACCTTGGCCAAGTGCTTCGAGCAGTACGCGGTGCCTGTTAAGGGCCAGGCGGATATCCTCGTTAGCGGTATTCCGTATATCAGCCCTTACAACGTCAATTCATTTTTGAATCCATTGCTCGTGCAGGTGATGGCGCAGGGCTACCTATTCAATTCGTACCGCGGAAAGCCGCTGGTGAAGAAGGGCGGCACCCTCATCATCACGCATCCGTGCACCGACCAATTCGATAAAGACCACCACGCGCCATACATCGAATTCGTGCACAACCTGCTGCCCGAAACGCGCGATGCCATGGAGCTCCACAAGCGCTACGAGGCGAAGTTCGCGGCCAACCCGGCGTACATTCAGATGTACCGCACCGGACACGCGTACCATCCTGCGCACCCATTTTTCATGTGGTACTGGGGCGAGGCAGGCCGGCAGCACCTCGGGCGGGTCATCGTCGTCGGCGCCGACAACGAATACATCCCCAAGCTACTCGGCTACGAGACCGCGCGCACCATGACCGATGCCATCGACATGGCCAAGGAGACGGCACCGCCCTCTCCCGAAATCACGTTGATGCACTACGCACCGATTCTGATCGCCGACGTCACGTGAGCATCACGCACGCGTCCTATATCACTTCGCGTCGGGATTTTACGCTCGATTCAAACTGGTCACTGTGCTGGCCATGGTCGCGATATTGGTCACTTCGAGCAAAAAGTGACGAAATCGCAAATCGTGAATGCCGACTACTTAATCGGGATTCGAGTTCGCCGTAAACGGGGGGGAGAGGATCTGTTTTCGGATCGAGGGCTCGACCGATCGGAACAGGTCGGAGGGGTGCGAGGCTTACACGGCATGTCCGTTTCGGTACATGCAACCCACACCTATCTTTGCTCCCGCGTGTCCATGCCCGTGTCCGGCTCCCGTGCACCGGAAAAACATGGGCGATCGGGCATGGGCACGGGCACGGGCACGGGCATGGGTGCGGGGACGGGACGCGTGGATGCGGCGCACCTGCACCGATACCCCTGACGCGCGTGTCCGGTGCGGCGTTGCCAGGCTGAAATGGGTGTTGTAGGACATCCCCCGCCGCCGTATGCACAGCGAAAATGAGCAGTCCTACAAGAACGGAATAACACCGACCCATGTCGAGTCGGCCGAGCGTGCTCCGCTCGACATTGCCGCGCTCTTCGATGGCGCCCGCTTCTTCGTTTTGGGCGGCACCGGCTTCCTGGGCAAAGTCTTTTGGGTGATGCTCCTGGACCGCTACCCGGAGATTGGGAAGATTTTCCTCCTCGTGCGGTCGTCGAAGGAGATGACCAGCGAAGAGCGCTTTTGGTCCAAAGTGGCCACCTCCGACGCCCTCGCTCCACTGCGCGAAAAACACGGCAGCCGCTTTGAATCGTTTTTGCGTGACAAGGTCGTTCCCGTCGACGGAGACGTCGGACGTCCGCATTGCGGCATCGACGACGCCTTGGTGCGCGAACTGCGTGGCACCATCGATGCGGTGGTCAACGTGGCCGGGGTGGTCGATTTCAACCCGCCGCTGGACGAAGCGCTCGATGCCAACGCTTTTGGCGCGCAAAACCTGGTTGCCCTCGCACGCGCCCTCGGGGACTGCCCCCTCTTCCATACGAGCACCTGCTACGTGGCGGGTCGCCGTCGCGGACCCATCAAGGAAGTCGACCCGCGCACGTACCCCTTCCCACGGGCCGAGGAGCTCGGTGCCGAACTCTGGGATCCGGAGCGCGAGATCGCCGAGTGCCTCGATCTCGTTGCGCAAGCGAAGCACCGTTGCGAGGACGCCTTCCGCCAGAGCGAATTCGCCGAGCACGCGCGCAAGAACCTGTTGAAGCGCGGCGAACCGAGCGAAGGGCCCGCCTTCGAGGACGAGCTCGCGCGCGTAAAGCGCAAGTTCATCAGCGATCTCCTCATCGAGGCCGGCACCGATCGCGCCACCCATTGGGGCTGGCCGAACATTTACACCTACACGAAGAGCATCGGCGAGCAGGTCATCGCGCGCTCGGGGCTGCCCTTCACCATCGGGCGCCCGGCGTGCTGCGAAACCACGTTGAGCTTTCCGTTCACCGGCTGGAACGAGGGCATCAGCACCTCGGTGCCGATCATCTATATGGCGATTCAGGGCCAGGTTCTGACGCCGGCGCGTGAGACGCCGCTCGATTTCATCCCGACCGATATGGTCACCTCGGGAATGATCCTCTCCTTGGCGGAGCTCCTCGAGGGAAAAAATCCCGCCGTGTACCAATACGGGGCGTCGGATCGGAATCCGTGCACCGCGGCGCGCTTCGGCGAGCTTACGGGGCTTTACAAGCGCAAGTACTACCAGCGGCGCGGCAAGGGAAATCCCTTCTTCAACTTCCTGCAATCGCACCTCGAGCTCACCGCGGTGCCGATGAAAGAGTTCGAGACGTTCAGCTCTCCGTTCCTTGCCGCGGCAGCGGGGGGCCTCTCCAAGGCGCTCGCGCAGGTGCCCGCGCTCAAGCCGGCGTCGGTCGGGCTCGACAAGGTGAGGGCGCGCGAGCAAAAAATCGCGGACATCATGCGCCTGTACGCCCCGTTCACCACGGAGGACAACGGGCCGTTCGACTGCACGAACACGCGGGCCGCCTACGCGCGCCTCACCGAGGCGGACCGCGCGAAGCTTCTCTGGCATCCCGAGTCGCTCGATTGGGCGGACTACATGATGAAGGTCCACATGCCCGGCCTCGAGAAGTGGATCTTCCCCGAGATGGAGAAGAAGCTCAAAAGGCCGGTCAAGCCGCTGCGCGCGCACGAGACGCTGGTCACGTTGCTCGATCAGATGGCCAAGCGGCACGATCTGCTTCCCGCGCTGCAGCGGCTCGAGGCGGATGGCTTCTCGCGCCTCACGTACCGGGAGCTGCACCATCGGGCGCGTGCCCTGGCGTTGCGCCTGGTGCGGGCGGGCGTGAACAAAGGCGATCGCGTCATCCTCACGGGCAAGAACGATCCCTCGTGGGCGTTCGGGTACTTCGGGATCCTGTGCGCGGGTGCGGTGGCCGTTCCCGTGGATGCGGCGATGGAGACGCCGATGGTGGCGAACATCGTCACCGAGAGCGGCGCGCGCTTTGCGCTGGCCGATCGCGAGCTGGTCATCGACCGGCTCGATGTGTGGAATTTGCACGAATCGTTCGAAGCATGCGCCGACGATCGCGCCGAGCTGCTCGCCGCCGAGGATGCGCCGGAGATCACGCCGGATGACATCGCGAGCCTGATCTACACGAGCGGCACCACCGGCACGCCCAAGGGCGTGATGCTCTCGCATGCGAACTTCACCTCGCTGATTGCCGCGCTGGCGCCCATCTTTCCGCTGAAGGCGGGGGACCGGCTGCTCAGCGTTCTGCCGCTGCATCACACCTTCGAGTTCACCTGCGGTTTGCTCCTGCCGCTCTCGCGCGGCGCGAAGATCGCGTACCTGGACGAATTGAACGCGGACCGGCTCTCGACGGGGCTCAAGTCGGGCCGCGTGACCGCGATGGTCGGCGTTCCGGCCCTCTGGCAGATGCTCGAGCGGCGCATTTTGAGCCAGGTGCGCGCACAAGGCGCCTTTGCCGAGACGGCCTTCGAGTGGGCCACGGAGCTCAATCGCCTCCTGGGCAAAACGCTGGGCGTCGATGCGGGGCGCATTCTCTTTGGGCCGGTGCACCAGGCGCTGGGCGGCAACATCAAATGGCTCATTTCGGGCGGCGCCGCGCTTCCGAAGGAGACGCACGATCTCTTCTCGGGCCTCGGCCTACGCCTCACCGAGGGCTACGGCCTCACCGAGGCTGCGCCGGTTCTCACCGTGTCGAAGTCGTCGCCGAATTCGCCGGCCGGGCAGGTGGGGACGGCCATCCCGGGGGTCGAGATCAAGATCGAGAACCCGGACGACCACGGCGTGGGCGAGGTCATCGCGCGCGGACCGAACGTCATGGCCGGCTACACGGACGCCGAGGCGACGGGTCGCGCGATCGATGAAAACGGCTGGCTCCACACCGGGGACCTGGGCAAGCTCGATCGAAGGGGCCGCCTGGAGATCGTGGGGCGCCTCAAGGACGTCATCGTCACGTCGACGGGTGAAAACGTGTACCCGGAGGACGTCGAGCGGCGTCTCGGCCCCGTGGCGCACATGACCGAGCTTTGCATCGTGGGCGTCGAGTCGAAGGGCAGCGAGCGCGTGGCCTGCCTCGCCGTGCCCGCACCGGACGACGATGCACCGCGCGCCGTGCGCCTCGATCGCGCGATGCGTTCGCTGCGCGAGGCGATTGCCACCTTGCCGTACGGGCAGCAGCCCTCCGTCGTGCACCTGTACGATGCGCCGTTGCCGCGCACCTCGACGCGAAAGATCAAGCGGAACGAGGTCGAAGCGATCCTGCGCCGCATGATCGCCGCCACCGCCCCGCCGGACGAGGCGACCGCCGCTGCCGGTCATGTGCGCCAGGCCATCGTCGCCGTGAGCGGGCGAAGCATCACCGAGGTGACGCCGCAGGCGGCGCTTCAAGGCGATCTCGGGTTCGATTCGCTGATGCTCACCGAGCTGCTCGAGGCCCTCGAGTCGAAGGGCAGCACGCTCGATCCGGTGGCCCTGCAAGGCTGCCGCACCGTCGCCGACATCGAGAAACTCGCCGGCGAGACCACGACGACCGGGCCGCTGCGTCGCGCCGGTGTGGGCGACACGAAGAAGATCGAGAAGTCGGAGCCCGCGCCGTTGGTGCTGCCGCCCGCCGTGCAGGAATCGGCGAAGGCCGTCATCGGCAAGCTGCAAGACGCCTTCTACGGCCAAGTCATGCAGCCGCGGGTCACCGGCCGAGCCTTCATCCCGCACAACCGCAACACCATCGTGGCGGCGAACCATTCGAGCCACCTCGACATGGGCTTCGTGCGCCACGCTCTCGGCAAATACGGCGAGGACGTGGTCTCGCTCGCGGCGCAGGACTACTTCTTCGAGGGTGGGCTCCGGCGCGCTTTCTTCGAGAACTTCACCAACCTGAAGGCGCTCGATCGCAAGAATGGTCTGCGCCAGGGCCTGCGTCAGGCGGCCGACGTCATCGAGCGCGGCCGCACGGTGCTCATCTTCCCCGAGGGATCGCGCAGCACCACCGGCGAGATTGGCGAGTTCAAGCCCATCGTCGGCTACCTCGCCCTCACCCACGGGGTAGACATCCTTCCCGTGTACCTGGGCGGCACCTTCGAATCGATGAAGAAAGGCGCCTTCCTGCCCACGCGCCGCAACATCGTCGCGCGCATTGGCCCGCCGCTCACCGTGGCGGACATGCGCCGGCTCACCGCGGGCATGAGCGCCCAGGACGCCGCCCGCGAGGTCGCCAAGCTGGCCCGCCAAGCCGTGCTCGCGCTCTCCGATGGCCAGGTGCTCGACTTGGCGCGCTCCACCGCGAGCGATCTGCAGAAGGAACGCGAGCATCCCCTGGTTGGCGTCTTCTCCGAACTCGAGGAGCGCTTCGTCCCGGGGCAGGTCGACAAGTCCGTGTCTTTCTATTTCACCTTGGGCGGCGATGCGTTCGCCAAGTGGACGGTGCACATCGACGGTGCATCGTGCCGCATCAAACTGGGCAAGCCCGAGGGCGGCACGGCCGATTGCGTCCTCAAGACCACGCCGGAAATTTTCACGCGGATCGTGCGCGAATCGTACCTGCCGGGGCCGGCCGAGTTTCTCTCGGGCGCGGTCAAATCGAACGACGTCTCGCTGCTCTTCACCTTCCAGAAGGCCTTCCAGCTTTCCTGACGACGACCATGGCGCGCTATCTCGTAACGGGTGCAACCGGTTTTCTCGGCCGTCACTTGGTGACGTCGCTGCTTCGGCACGGGCACGAGGTCGTGGCGCTCTGCCGCCACGACGAGCCGTCTCTTGCATCGCTGGGCGTGGTGGTCCGTCGCGGTGATGTGCTCGACGCGGGCAGCGTGCGTGATGCGGCGGTTGGCTGCGAAGGGCTCTTCCATTGCGCCGGCAAGGTGTCGCGCAAGCCCGAGGACGCCGAGGAGCTGCGCCGCCTTCATGTCGAGGGCACGAAGATCACGCTGGATGCCTGCAAAGAGGCGGGGGTTCGCAAGGTCGTGCATGCTTCCACCAGCGGCACCGTCGCGGTGAGCGAGGATCCCGAGCACGTCGGTAGCGAGGAAGACGAGACGCCCCTCGGGCTCATCTCCCGATGGCCGTACTATCGCTCCAAGCTCTTCGCCGAGCAGGCGGCCCTCGAGCGCCACGTCGAGGGCGCGTTTTCCGTCGTGTCGGTGAATCCCACCTTGCTGCTCGGCCCGGGTGACGTGCGCGGCTCCTCGGTGGAGGACGTGCGCCTCTTCCTCGAGCGGAAGATCCCGGCCGTGCCCGCGGGCGGTCTCTCCTTCGTCGATGCGCGCGACGCCGCGGAAGGCATGCGCCTCGCCATGGAGAAAGGCGAGGGCGGCCAGCGTTACCTGCTTTCGGCGATCAACCTGACCCTGCGCGCCTTCTTCGAGCGGCTCGAGCGCGCCTCCGGCGTGAAGGCGCCGTGGCTGCCCACGCCGCGTGTGCCCTTGCTCGCGCGGCGTGGTGCCGAGATGCTCGGGCGCGTGTCCTCGCGCCTGGGACTCGACGTGGCCGTGGACCCGGTGAGCTTGGACATGGCGCAGTACTACTGGTACGTCGACGCGACGCGGGCCGAGACCGTGCTCGGCTTTCAGGTGCGCGATCCGCAGAAGACCCTCGCGGACACCGTGGAGGATTTGCGCGAGCGCGGCGTGGTCTGGCCAGCTTCCTCGTGGGCGGCGCCGTCGTGAGCGATCCGCGCCCCGTCCTCGTGGTGAACCCTCGCGCCGGCGGCGGCCGCGCCGGCCAGTCCTTTCCGGCGATGCGCCGCACCATCGAAAACGCGCTCGGCCCCATCGAGGCCGTCTTCACCGAGCGCGCCGGGCACGCCATCGAGCTCGCGCGTGATGCCGCCAACGGTGGCGCGTCCCTCATCGTGGCCGTCGGAGGCGATGGCACCTTCAACGAGGTCGTCAATGGCGTCCTTGCCGCCGATCCCGCGCGCCGCGAACACGTGGCCGTCGGCATCATCGGCCAGGGCACCGGTGGGGATCTCCTGCGTGTGCTCGGCATCGAGCACCGGCTCGACCGATACATCGCCGCCATCGCGTCGGGCCGCACGCGCAAGGTCGACGTGGGCTACGCGCGCTACACGAAGCACGACGGCACCCGCGGCGAGCGCTACTTCGTGAACATTCTCTCCGTGGGCATGGGCGGTCTCGTCGATCAGTACGTGGCCAACGCCTCACGCGCCCTCGGCGGCAAAGCCGCGTACTTCGGCGCATCCCTGCGGGCATTGGCGCGCTCGCGCGAAGGGCGGCTGCGCACCAGCCTCTCGTGGGCCGGCGAGACCTCGGAGCACCGCATCGCGAGCTACATGCTGGCCGTCTGCAACGGCCGCTACTTCGGTTCGGGCATGAAGGTCGCGCCCATGGCCGAAATCGACGATGGCCGTTTCGAAGTGGTCTCCATCGGTGGGCCGTCGAAGTTCGCCTTCGCGATGACCTCGCAGAAGATTTACCAAGGCGAGCACTTGGGCAAGCCGGGCGTCGTGCACTTGCCCTGCGACAAGATTTTCATGGACCTCGAAAACGAAGACGCACGCAGCGTCTTCCTCATCGATCTCGATGGCGAGCCCGTGGGGGTTCTCCCGCTCGAAATCGAAGTGCGCCCGCAAGCGATCACCTTGCGCTGCTGAGCACTCGCGCCTCGCTGTCGCATTTTTCCTCGATGCCGTGCGCGGCGTTGGCGCCTCGTTTTGCGAGGTCACGCTCGGCGGCACTGCATATGCACCGATGGGGCGCGTCGCCATCACGACATTGCGAAAAACGCCATTTCGAGGAGGCCAACATGACTCTGCTTCGGTACGCATCCCTAGGGGGGATCGCACTCACGCTCGCCGCGTGCTCCCAGGATCGCTCGCAGCCCAAAGTGCCCGAGACGACGTCCGCCGACACGACCGGCCCGCGCGCGGAAACGCCAGGAAGCACCTATTCGCCGCAGTCCAATTGGAAGCAGCCGCCGCCCGAGACGCCCACGGTGAGCCCCAATCCGGGCCCATACGACTCGAACCTCGCGCAAGATCCTGCCGGCCGTGCGCTGCCTCCCACCGGGGGTGTGGCCGATCGCAATGCGATGACCACCGCGATGGCGGACGACCAGATCCTCCAGGCCGTGCACGTGGCCAACACGGGCGAGGTCGATCAAGCCAAGCTCGCGCAAGCCAAGGCGAAGAACCCGCGTGTGAAGCAGTTCGCCGCCATGATGGTGCACGATCACCTGGACGCCGACGCCAAGGGCTACGACATCGCCAAGAGCCTCAAGCTCACGCCCGCCGAAAGCTCCATCGGGATGCAGCTCCAGAGCGAAGGTCAGCGCACCCTGGTCGAACTCCGCAGCCAAAGCGGCGCCGATTTCGATCGCTCCTACATGGACGCGCAAGTCAAAGCGCACAAGGACGTCCTCAATGCGATCGACCAGCAGCTCCTACCCAACGCCAAGAACAACGAAGTCCGCGCCCACCTCCAAACCGTGCGCACCAAAGTCGAAGGCCACCTCCGCGAGGCCCAGTCGATTCAGGCTTCCTTGAGCGCACGTTGATCGGCTGAGGTCCGTAGTCGGGGACATTTTTGACATCCTCGAAGATGTCCTCCATCTTATCCTTATGGACACGATGGAGCGCATCAACCTCAACATCCCGTCCGAAGCGCGAAAGCGCCTGGCAAGGCTCGCGAAACAGTCGAAGCAACGCGAAGGTGAATACCTGCGTGAGCTCGTTCTCAAGGCTCTCGCCGATGCCGAGCGGCAAGATCTCATCGCGAGGATCAAGGCCGCTCGGACGCCTGAGTACTTGGCCCGAGAGAAAGTCATCATGGACGCCCTCGAGGAGTTGCGTGGCGAGCCGCGGTGATGTTCTGGTTTTTCGGCGTCGGATCGGCTTCGAGTCCTCGGCGAAGCTCGAACGTTTCGTCGTGCTCCAGTCCAATAGCTTTCGGCAAGTACTCAATACTGTTTTTGTCGCTCCTTTGGACGAAGCACTCGATGTCTACGACAACAATCCGCTGGCGATCCGAATCTCCGGAAAAGAAGCAGGGACTTCGGATCCTCAAGTCGTGTTGCCTAGCTATCTGACGAGTGCCTATCTAAGCCGATTCGAACCCAAGATGGCTGGTCGATTCTCCATCAAGTCGCTGGTGGCGGTGGACGAGCTCCTTCGCTCGTTGTTGGATCTCTAGAACACCGCGTCGACGTCGAGCGCGTGGCCGAGGCGGCGGAGGTACTCGTTGCGGGAGACGTCGATGCAGCCGAGTGATGCGAGATGATCGCTCATCACTTGCACGTCGAAGAGGGTGAAGCCGTTGCGGCGTAGGCGTTCGGCCAAGGTGGCAAACGCGATTTTCGAGGCGTCGGTGCGCGTGTGGAACATCGATTCACCGGCGAAGAGGCTGCCGATGGCCACACCGTAGATGCCGCCGACCAGTTCGCGCTCCTCGCCGTGGCGTTCCCAAACCTCCACGCTGTGGGCCCAGCCGAGGCCGTGGAGCGTCGTGTAGCCGCGCGCCAGGCTCGGCGTGATCCACGTAGCGTCGCGGGTCGAGCCGCAGGACTTCATCACCTCGGTGAAGGCTTCGTCGACGGTCACCTCGAAGGGGTGCTTGCGCAACGTGCGCCGCAGGCTGCGCGACCAGTGCAGCTCGTGCTCCAGCGGAAGAATCGCGCGCGGATCGGGCGAGAACCAGAGCACGTGCGGCCCATGCGGCCAGGGAAAGATGCCGCGGCGGTAGGCTTGAAGAAGCGTGCCCGCGCGAAAGTCGCTTCCCACGGCCACGATGCCGGGTTCGGGCGTTTCCCGTGGATCGGGAAAGACGATTTCCGTGCGCGGGGGCTCCGTGGCTCGCATCGTGGCCGACTATGCTAGAGGATCGAGCGCCTCTCCTTCACCATGACCGCTTCTCGCGCTTTTCGCACCTTCGTCCTGGGTGACGTACATCTCTTTCGTCAGACGCCGCGCTCGGTCGTGGACGATCTCGCCGCCCTCGTTGCGGCTCACCCCGGCGACCGCTTCGTCTTCGCGGGCGATCTCCTGGATTTGTCCGCCGAGGGCCACGGCGAAGAGAACCGCCGCCGCACCGCGGAAGAGGCCATTCTGGCGCACTCGGCGCTTCGTACCGCTCTGGCGAGCCACCTCGACAGGGGAGGGGAGCTCTGGCTCGTCTCCGGCAACCACGACGCCGAGGTGGGCGAGCCCGATTTTGCCGAGCGGCTCGGCGGTGCGCTGGGCGTCTCGTCGTCGGTGGCCAAGAAGGGCCTGCGCTCCACGCCCTGGTTCTTCCGCGACGGCGGCATCCACATCGAGCACGGTCACCTTTACGACCCCGACAATGCGCCGGCCCATCCGCTCGCGCCGGGGGCGAGCCTCGGTGTGCACTTCGTGGAGGAGTTCATCGCCCCGACCGGGGCGCACCGCTACCTGAACGCCAACGATGGCACGCCGCTGAAGCTCTTTCTCTCGTCGTTCCAGTGGTACGGCGTGCGCGCGCCCCACGTCATCTACCGCTTCTTCCACACGGCCTTCGGTGCCCTCGGCAAGAGCGGCACGCGCTTCGATCTCGAAGGTCAGCGCGCCCAGGGCATGGCCCACACCGCCACGTTCGCGGAATCGGTCGGCCTCGCCGGTGATCTGCTCGACGAGCTGCTCTCGTTCTCGCCGCGCCCGACCTTGGCCAGCGTGCGGGCCACCTTCGCGCGATGCTACCTCGATCGGGTGCTCGCCACCGTCACCGCCGCGGGGGGCGCCATCGCGTTTGCCTCGGGCCATCCCTTCGTCGGCAGCGTCACCCTCTCGATGGGCGCCATCGCCATGCTCGCGAGCTGGGCGGCGGGCTACGACCGCTACACGGGGTCCGTCGTCGAGCGGCTCGCCTCGGGCGCGGAGCGCGTTGCCGGGGTGACGGACGCGAAGCTCGTCGTCTTCGGCCACACGCACCGCGAGGCGCTCACCGAGCGCTACGCCAACACGGGAAGCTTCTCCTTCCCCGGCCGCGCACCCGGCCGGCCCTACATCGAAATCGAGGGTCCCGCCGACGCCCCCCGCGCCGTGCGCCGGTATCTTCTACGTTCGGCCTAATGCGCTTTCGGCGTGAACAGAATCGGCACCTTGGCCAGCACGCACGAGCTGCCCGGGCTCGGGAATCCGCCGCGACGAAACTCGTTCGCCACGCAATCGGCTAGCCCCGGCACCTCGGGCCCGTCGGACTGCACCACGGCATCGCACGTCGACCCATCGCGACTCACGCGCACGTCCAGGCTGAGCGACGCTCGTGCCGTCGGCCGATTCGTGAGCACGCGCTCGTAGCACTTGCGCGCCTCGTTCTCGACCCGCTTGTTCAACGCGGCCTGCAGATCGCTCGAAACGGGCCCTTTGCACGCATCGCACGGCCCCGCGGGCACCGGCTGCGCGGGTGGCGCTTGCGGTGCAACGGCAGGCTGCGCCGCCGGCGTCGTGTGCGCGCTCGTCGTCGTTGCATCGGACGTGGGGGGCGTCGTTCCGTCCGACGTCTTCGCACTCCAATTTCCCGTGTGGCTCGATCCAGGAAGCGGCGTGGCGATCGACTCCGGCTCCTTGGGCGGCTCGTTCGAGCCACCACACGCCACCAGGATCACACCAGCCCATACCAGGGCGCTTAGCGAGAGGCAGGCATTCAGCTTCATGTCATCCTCTTTCGTACGGTTTGGTTATGCTTCGCAAGCACTGGCGTGTCGAGTGGCTTCGGGCACACGCTGCGAAGCTTGCATGTGCGACATTCACGCCCCGACCAAATGGTATCGAACCGTGCTTGCACGGCATCGAGCATGACATCGTCGTCCGTGACGATACCCACTTCGAAATTGCGCCGACCCTCGCCCTTCGCGCCAAGCCCCGCCCCAGTGAAATTCGCACTCCCCAGATAAAGAATGCGCCCGTCGATCGCGATCAACTTCAGGTGAACGCGCGGACACCGGCGCATCATCAAGCTTTTCACGAGCCGCTTTCGCTTTCCCAGCGCCTCGCGAAACGCACGCGAAGGAAGCCCCGCGTGCAGCAGCCGCACATCCACCCCGCGCTTGGTCAGCGCGTCGAAGCTGTCGAGGATCGACAGGTACTTCCCCCGCGCCCGCGCGGTCGTGCCGATCGGCGCTTCGACCATCATCTCTTTCACGTTGGCCGTCGCGATCCACACGCTGAAGCGCGCCTTCTCGATGGCCTCCTTCACGAGGTAGTCGTAATGCTCGCGATCGACAATCAACCGGGCGCGGACACTTCGGGCCTCCAACACGCCGTAATTGTGCCTGAGTTACCCCAGCCGAGCCAATTCTCGGCGGGGTCAACCCATTCTCGGGGGGTGTGGGGGAGGCGGAGCCCCCCCACAACCTGTCAATGCCACTTGAAGAGCTTGAGCGCGCCTGCGAAGCAGACCGAGCCCCAAACGGCCAGCACCAAAATCGGCGACGTGAGCTGCAGGATTCCGGCGCCATCGATCATCACGGCGCGCAGCCCATCGATGAGTGCGGTGAGCGGCAAAAGCTTGATGAACGGCTGCGTCCAATCGGGAAAGCGCGCCGTCGAGAAGAACACGCCCGAGCACAGGTACATGGGAAACGTCGCCACGTTGATGAGCCCCGAGACGATCTGCGGATTTTCCGAACGCGACGCGAACAGCAACCCCATCCCGGCGAACACCAATGCACCCAAAAGCGCAATCAAGGTCAGCGTGACAATCGAGCCATTGATTCCGACCTTGAATGCAAAATACGAAAATACCAAGAGCGGCGGTAATTCGATGGACAGCAGCGCCGCGCGCACCAAAAGGAACGAAAGCATGAAATCGCTTTTGTGCATCGGTGTCGCGATGAGCCGCTTCAGCAATTTGCGCGTACGCATTTCTGCCAGCGCAAATCCGATTCCCCAAAGGCCGCTGGACATGAGGCCCATGCCCACCAAACCGGGAATCAAGAAATCGATGTAGCGCGATCCCGGCTCGGTCACGTGCTGGGTCGTGGTGGGCACCACGTCGGGCCGGCCCTCGCCGCGTTGAAGGGCGTCGTCCACCAACGTGCGCGCGAGACGGCTGTCGGGGCGCGTCGGGTCGAACCGATAGGTGACCTTGCCGTCGCCATTGTCCGAGGGAATGACCACCACGTGCACCTTGCCCGTGCGCAATGCTTGGTGCGCGGCCTCGGGCGAGAGCACCTTGGCCTCGATGTCCTTGCTCTTCGCGAGCATCTCGCGCACGTGCTCCGCGCGCGGGCCTTCCTGCACCGCCGCGGGAAGCGGCTCGGGCTCCTCGTTTCGGAAGGCCATGCCCAGGGCAATCGACAGCACCACGGGCAAACCGAAGGTCCAAAACATGGTCCCCGGCTCGCGGTAGAAGGTGCGCCAGCGGGTGAGCACCAGCTCTCGAATGGCGGTGAGACGCGCGTTATTCACGAAGCTGCCTTCCGGTCAAATTGACGAATACGTCCTCGAGGGTGGCGTGGTGGGTCGACAGCCCCGTGAGCTTGCGCCCGCCTTGGTCCACGTGGGCCAAAAGCGCCGGCAGCGCCTCGTGAAGCTGGCCGACGGTGAGGGAAATCCTCCCCGTGTGCCAGCGCGCCGAATGCACGCTCGGAAGCGTGGAGAGCGCATCGAGGTTCACCTCCTCGTCGTTCCCCTCCACCGTGAATTCGACGATCTGCTGCCCGCCCAGCGACTCGATGAGTTCCTTCGGCGTGCCCAGCGCAATCATCTGCCCATGGTCGATGACCCCCACGCGGTCGCAAAGGCGCTCGGCCTCGTCCATGTAGTGCGTGGTCAGCAGCACCGAGCCGCCCTGCTGCTTGAAGGCGAGCACCACCTCCCAGAGCATGCGGCGCGATTGCGGATCGAGCCCCGTCGTCGGCTCGTCCAAAAAGAGCAGCGCGGGATTTCCCACCAGCGCGCACGCCACGGCCAACCGTTGCTTCTGCCCGCCGGAGAGCGTCTCGTAGCGCGCGTTTTCCTTGTCCTTGAGCGCCACCAGGTCGAGGGCCTCGCCCACATCGCGCCCCTGCGTGAAGAACGAGCGAAACAGCTCCACGGTCTCGCGCACGGTGAGCCGTTCGGGCAGGTGCGTGTGCTGCAGGGAGATTCCCAGGCGCTCGCGCAGGAACCGCTCGTCCTTTTCCCAGGTCTTGCCGAAGAGCTCTACCTCACCGGCGGTCGGCGCCAGCAACCCCTCGAGAATCTCGACGGTGGTCGTCTTTCCCGCCCCGTTCGGCCCCAAAAGGCCGAAACATTCGCCGGCGTGGACCTCCAGGTCCAGGCGATTCACCGCCACCACCATTTCGTGATGTCGCGTGGTGTAGACCTTGATCAGGCCCTTGCATCGGACTGCCAGAGGCTTCGTATTCTCGGTCATTGTTGCTCGAGCCGGCTTGACGGAACTGCCGGCGTATAGCATGGCTCGTCACGTACGATGGCCAATGCAACCGGTTCGAATCCCACGCACGCACAGATCGCTGAAATCGTAAGCGAAAACCGGGTCGTTCTCTTCATGAAGGGGAACCGCCATTTTCCGCAGTGCGGATTTTCTGCGCAGGTGGTCAACATCCTCGACGAGTTTTTGCCGAGCTACAAGACGGTAAATGTGTTGAGTGATCCAGCCCTGCGTGAGGGAATCAAATCCTTCTCCAGCTGGCCGACGATTCCGCAGCTTTACGTGGACGGTAAGTTCGTCGGCGGCTGCGACATCGTGCGGGAAATGCGGGCCTCCGGTGAGCTTGCGTCGCTGCTTCAAAGTATTCAAGGCCTGGCCGGTTCTCCGTCCACTGGTGGGACCTCCGCTGGACCCGGGCCTGCGGGGCCGAAGGTCACGTTGTCCCCGGCCGCCGTCGGCGCGTTCAAGCAAGCCTTGGGCGGCTCGGACGATCATCCGCGCTTGCACATCCCGTCGAACTTCGAGCACGAGTTGTTCATCGACGAAAAGCAGGCGGACGACGTTCTCGTGGAGGTCGACGGGCTGGTGCTCCTGATGGATCAGGCCACCGCGCGACGCGCGAACGGCGTGCACATCGACTTCGTCTCCGGTGCGGGCGGTGAGGGCGGCTTCAAGATCGAGAACCCCAACGCTCCGCCGCGCGTGCAGCCCCTCTCCGTAAAGGCCTTCAAGGAGATGATCGACCGCGGCGACAAGTTCGAGCTGTTCGACGTGCGCACCCCCGAGGAGCGCGCCATCGCTTCCTTGAAGATGGCTCGCCACCTGGATGACGACGGCGTCGATTACCTGCAGGGCCTCCCCAAGGACGCGACCATCGTCTTCCATTGCCACCACGGCATGCGCAGCCGCGCCGCCGCCGAGCGCTTTCTCTCCACCGGCTTCACGCGCGTCTTCAACTTGGAAGGCGGCATCGACGCCTGGTCGCGCGACATCGATCCCAGCGTTCCGCGCTATTAAGGGACAGCCATGAGCGACCACCCGACGAACTTCAAAGGCGACATCATTGCCGCCATCACGTCCGCCATCGAATCCAAGATTGCCGGCAGCAAGGCGGAGGTCACCGGCGGCGGCGGCCACTACACCATCGCGGTGACGTCCGCCGCATTTGCGGGCCTCGGCCGCGTCGACGCACAGCGTCTCGTTTACTCGGCCATTGCGCACCTCATGGCCGGCGATGGCGCGCCCGTGCACGCGGTCGATACGCTGCGCACCATCGTTCCGTAGACGTCATTTTGCAGGGCGGCGTAGGCCTGCGTCAGGACGAATGCGTCCGCGCGCGCGGACGCGGGCGTCCGCTCGGCACGCGTCTATCGGTACTTCACACTGCAGCCGTACGCCTTGGTGTTCTTGGTCGAGACGGTACGTCCCGCGGTCAAATCACCAAGCGCAGCCTGCACGTAATTCACGAGTTTCCCACCGGTGGGCGACTCGCCCTCGCCATCGGGCGAGTTGTCGATCGCACCCTGGTACGCGAGCACCCCTTGCGGGTCGATCACGAACATGTGTGGCGTGTTGGTTGCTCCGTAGCGCTTGCCCGTCTCACCGCTCTCGTCCAGCAAGATGGGGTACTGCATCGCGTACCTCTTCTTGCCCTCCGCATTGGCCGGCACGCCGTTGCCCTGCTTGCCGGGCGCATTCGAGTTGATGGCCAACCACACGACGCCCTTCGAAATCTGTTCGGCAGGGAACGTCTTCAGCGAGGCCTTCGTGTGCGCATTGCGCACGAACGGGCACTCCGGATTGAACCACTCGAGCACCACCGTTTTTCCGCGGTAGTCATGCAAGCTCACCGACTTGCCATCGAGATCCCGCAATGTGAAATCCGGAGCGGGTTTTCCGACTTCCGCTTGCTGCGGCGCGGCTGCCGCGACATTCGCGGCATTCGTCGACGTGGCCGTCTGCTGCTCTGCAGAAGGAGGAGACGAGGCCGCCGTCGTACCACCGGCAGGTTCGGCTGAAGGCGCGCTTTTCCCGCACGCCGCGAGCGTGCCGACGCCAACGAGGACTGCAACACACGCAAACGACTTCGAGAAATACACGTAGGCCATGGGCCACTTATTGCCGCATCACGCGCGCAAGGGCCAGCGCATGCTTCACCGCAAATAGGGTGAGCCCGGTATGCTCCGCGATCTCCTGCGGGGTCGGCGCACGATTCAGTCGTGCCCGGAGCACACGTATCCCGTCGAGAACGTGCCGCAATCGTTCGACACCGCTCCCTCCGTCATCGATTTCTACCTTACGGCCCGCATCCTCGAGCGCGCATATGAGCTCGTCGATCTCGTCCGTCGTCACCGCCAAGGCGCCGAGCGCTTCACCGACCGCGTCCAGCGATACATGATCGCTGTGTCGCGCCAGAAGCTCATCAACCACACGCTGGAGGACCGGCCGCAGGTTTCGCCCCTTTTTGAATTAGGGCCCTATATCTTCACAGTATCAACCGTGCCCAATCAGTCCGTGCACGGAAGGTTGGCGTAAAGGTCATCGTCCGAAGCGAATTCCTCCGCCGAATAGTTCTCACGCTCCCTAGGTGGCGGTTCTTGGGGGATGCGCGATTCCTCAGCCTTTTGGGGCGAGGGCGTGTGAATGACTTTCTCCGCGAGGTTCATGGTGACGTTCCTAACGCAAACCATGTACCTCGTCCAATTTGGAAGTGCATGAGACGGCACTTCTTCGTTCGCGCATTTCTTCAGTGTTTCTCCGTGTCTTCTAGCGTGTGTTGACGCGCACAGACGCGCATGCTCCTACGCGCATCACCCACTGTTGGGTGTGTAGTTACGTCGCCACGTCGCAAAGACTGGACACCTGAACATACTGGCAGTAGAACCACCCTTACCTTCTCCAACCAAGCGAGCCGAGCCATGAGCATCAACGACAAACAGGACGACAAAAACCGGGGCAAGGCCATCGAGCTCGCGGTTGCAAGTATCGAGAAAGAATACGGAAAAGGGTCCATCATGCGGCTCAAGGAGGGGCAGACCCTCCAGCCGGAGCTTCCCGTCATTCCGAGCGGCAGCATCGGGCTCGATCTCGCGTTGGGCATCGGCGGCTATCCCCGCGGACGCATCATGGAAGTGTATGGGCCCGAGTCGAGCGGCAAAACGACGCTCACTCTTCACGCAATTGCGAATGTGCAAAAGCAAGGTGGTGTTGCGGCATTCGTCGATGCAGAGCACGCGCTCGATCCCACATACGCGCGCCGCCTCGGCGTGAAGACCGATGAATTGTTGGTCTCGCAGCCCGACTTCGGCGAGCAGGCCCTCGAGATTGCCGACATGCTCGTGCGCTCGGGCGCGGTGGATCTCGTGGTCGTCGACTCGGTGGCCGCCCTCGTTCCCAAGGCGGAAATCGAAGGCGACATGGGCGATAGCCACGTGGGTACGCAAGCGCGATTGATGTCGCAAGCCCTGCGCAAACTCACGGCCACGGTATCGAAGTCCAATTGCCTTCTCATCTTCATCAATCAAATTCGTATGAAGATTGGAGTCATGTTCGGTTCGCCCGAAACGACGACCGGCGGCAACGCACTCAAGTTCTATTCATCCATCCGTCTCGATATTCGCCGCATCGGCGCCATCAAAGAAGCGGCCGCCTCGAGCGACCGCAAAGACCCCATGGTGGTCGGCAATCGCACGCGCGTGAAGGTCGTGAAGAACAAAATGGCACCTCCCTTCCGGGAAGTGGAATTCGATATTCTTTACGGACAGGGTATCTCGCGCGCGGGCGACATCGTCGATCTCGCCACGGATCAGGGCCTGGTCGAAAAGAGCGGCGCCTGGTTCTCCTTCCAAGGGGAGCGCATCGGTCAAGGCCGCGAGAACGCCAAGTCGTACCTCGAATCGCACCCCGAGCTGATGGACAAGCTCGAACACATGATCCTGCAGAAGCACGGCGTGAAACGCATCGGCGTCACCGAACCTGCGGCCCCCGCCACCTCGTCAGGTAAAGATGGCGGCAAGGAAGCCAAGGAGTCGAAGGACGCAAAAGACGCGAAGGATGCGAAGCGTCCTGCCAACGGGGCGGGCAGCAAGGTTCATTGACGAAGGGCTACGTCGGCGGCCTCTCTAGAACGCCGAACAGGCTGCTCCCGTCGTCTTTCCGCCGACCTCCGTCGCATCGCTTCGTGGCTCCTCCTCAAATTGGCAACAGCAGTTATCTCGTCGGAGCGCCTCGCGCTGCTCGGACCTCGGCGAAAATACTCGGTCCACAACCTGTTCGGCGTTCTAGAAGAGGTAGGTGATATAAGCGCCGAAGGATGAAGCTCTACGTCATGAGGCATGGGCCCGCGGAGGACTTTGCGCCGAGCGGCCGCGACGATGATCGGGTGTTGAGCGTCAGTGGACGGGAGCGCGTGCGGCAGGTGGCGCGGGCGCTCGCCACCCATGGCGAGGCACCCAAGGTGATTCTCACGAGCCCGCTGGTGCGCGCCGTCCAGACGGCGGAGATCGTCCATGCCGAGTGCCAGATCGGAGTGCCCATCGAGACGCGCCGGGAGCTCGCCATGGGGGCCCGTGCCCTGGACTTGGTGCGCGAGGTGTCGGCGGCGCGGCGAAAGCGCGTCATGGTCGTGGGGCACCAGCCGGATCTTTCCGGTCTCATTGCCGAGCTCACGGGCCTGCACATCAACGTGGAGAAGGCGATGGTCGTTTCCATCACCGTCAAAAGCGAGGTGCCCCCGCGCCTGCGGTTCGTCCTCGATCCGAAGGCGCTTCAATTCCTCAAACGATAGACACGACCAAGGCGGGGTATACTGAAGGACGTGCACGCCAAAGTTCGCATCGCGGCGAGTGACGTTGCCTTCGATGCACCGGAGGGGAGCAGCCTTCTCCAGGTGCTCCAGTCGAATGGTTATCCCATCGCCACGTCGTGTGGCGGGGTCGCATCGTGTGGACTCTGCCGCCTCACGGTGGTCCGCGGGGGGGACTCCCTCTCGCCCCTTCGTCCGCAAGAGCTCGTGCACCTTGGGAACGTCGCCAAGGTCGTCGGGTTGCGCCTCGCCTGTCAGTCGAAGGTGACCGGGCCCGGCCCCATCGTCGTCCAGGTGCCCGAGGTGGAGATCGTCGAGGAGCGAAAGCGCCGCAAAGCCGAACGCCTGCGCGCCGAGGACCATGGTCTCGGGCTTCCGCCGTCGTCCCGCCGCACGCGGGAGTCCCCATCCCACCCATCGCCAACCTCGACCTCGTCGGGCTCGAACGAGCGCCGCGGCGAGCGCGTCGAATGGCGACCCCGCGTGTTGGACAAGCGAAACGGTGGGTGACCCCCCGCGGCGTACGAAGTCGCGATGGTCAGGCGATCGGCCAGGTGGCTGGCGCGCCGGGGGCCCTGGGTCAAGGGAAAACGGCTTACCTTCTTCTACTTACATACAACTACCACAAACCGGGCTCTCTGGGGGCAAAAGGCCTCGCATCTATGTATTGAGAATTGCTCATAGATTTCCGGTTCCTTGACAACCCCGGACCCATTTCCTAGTTCGCCCGGTAGGACATCCATGGGCGCCCGGACCGTACTGACGCTGCAGCCAACCGCGTGGGGCATGACCCGCGATCACGCGGCTGCGGGTGCACGTGGCAAGACCCTCGCCCGCCCGATGGGGGCTGTGGCCATCCGGGTGCCCGAGCGCGTGAGCGCCAACATCGCCGAGCTCTTTCCGACGGCCTCGCCGCACCTGTTCGTTCACGAGGGTGCGCGGCAGGCGCTCGAGCGCCGGCTGATGAAGGTCTACCCGGGTCCGGTCAGTCTTTCGATCACCGACAACCGGCACGCCATCGTGTCGCACCACTGGGAGCGCGGGATGCTTCGCGCCCGGGTGCACCACATGTTCCTCGACGCGCCGCCCAGCATCGTGAACGCGCTCGTTCGGTACGTGACGCATAGCGATCGCGACTCGAGCCTTCGCATCGGGCACTACATCGAGGAGAACGGTGGCCGCCTGGCGCGTCCGCGGCATCAAAAGCTGGTCACCGCTGGCGAGCATCACGATTTGCTCGCTCTTTTCAACGACTTGAACGCGCGGTACTTCAACAACTCGGTCAATGCGCTCATCACGTGGGGCAAGGCCGGTCGCCGCCCCGCCAAGAGCCGCTCGCGGCACACCATCAAGCTGGGAAGCTACAGCTCGACCGAGCGTCTCATTCGCATCCACCCGGCGCTCGACAAGGCCTGGGTGCCTCGCTACTTCGTGGCGTACATCGTCTACCACGAGATGCTTCACCACGTGATTCCCGCGAAGACGACCGAGCGGCAGCGCAAAGGCGGCGAGGGCCGCCGGCAGCTTCATCCGCCGGAGTTCCGCGAGCGTGAGACGCACTTCCGCCATTTCGAGCGCGCCCTTCGCTGGGAAAAGGCGCACATTGGCCGCTTGCTCCGCTCGTAGCGCTCTCTGATTCGCCGATCCTCTCCTTCTGATAAGAGGAGGGAATGCGAATTCCCGGGATGCTCTGGCCGGCTTGGCTCGTTGCCGCCTCGCTCATGATCGCGTGCGGAGGCTCCAACAAGTCCAACCAGGAAGGCGAGACGCCGGCCTCCAAGGCCCCGACGCCGAATGCGACCGATACCACCGCGGCGAGTTCGCCCGCCACCTCCTCTTCTCCATCTTCATCGTCTCCGATGACGCAACCCACGCACGCGAGTGCGGTCCCCTCGAAAGAGGAGAACGCGGGCAACCCGTCGGTGCCCGCCGGTGGAGGTGCGAAGACGCAGCGGCCCTTCGCCAACACCGCGCAGGAAGCGACGGAGTTCATCGACGAAGCCTTGGAGACCCGTCACGTGGAAGTGGAAAAGTGCGTCGCGGCGGCCCGCGAACGGCGCAAGAGCCCGCACGCGGAGATCATCGTCGAGCTCGGGATCGATCAGGAGGGGACCCTCATCGGCGTCAAAGGTCCCAAAGGGCAGGTGCACGACAAAGTGCTCTTCGATTGCATCCGCGACGCGCTGCTCGGCGCGCCGTTTCCCCGAAGCAAAGCCGGCGTCATCACCTTGAAGAAGACGTTCTCGGACCAAGTCATCTACCGTCGATGACCGCGCCGCGTCGTACCCGTTGGATCCGGCTCGCCGCCCTGGCGGTGGCCTCGCTCGTGAGCGCTTGCGGCAGTTCGAAGCCAAAGCTTTCCGCACAAGGCGTCACCCACAGCACCGCGCCGGCGAACAAGGGCGGGGCGGACTCGATGCGCGGCAAGCCCGAGCTCGAGTCGTACCTCGTGGCCACGGTGCCCGAGCGCACCTTGGGCCCCTACCTTGCGCGCCGAGACGGCACGGCCATGGTGGGCTACATCGCGTCGGAAGGCGCCGCGCGCAAGGTCGTGGCCGCCCCCATCGCCGCGTCGAACGGAAAACCGTCGGCGAATGCGCGGGTGGTCGCCACGGCCAACGGCGACGTCGACATGTTGGTCTTGCGGCCCACCGGTGGAGCCAGGCCGGGGTACGTGGCGCTCTGGACCTCGCTCACGGATCGGGGCAAGGCCATCCAGCTCGTCGGGGTCGCCGACGACGGCAACGCCCGCGGCCAGGTGATCGAGGTCACCCGCACGACCGACAACGTCGTTTGGGTCGAGGTCGTTCCAACGGCGCGCGGGGCCATCTGCGTATGGGCCGAGGAAACGCGCGACTCGTCGGCGAACATCTTCGGCGTGCCGCTCGATTCCGATGGCCGTCCGCGCGGCGTGCCCACGCCACTCGCCAAAGGCGTGATCGGCTGGCAAGCGGTCGCCACCACCATGGGGGCCGGGCTCGCACTCGTTTCGCGCGAGGCTGGGCAGAAGCCGAGCCTCCTCTGGACGAAGCTCGACGGTGATGCGCGCGCGGTGGGGGCCCCCGAGGTCATCGCCGCGCGTTCGTTCGTCGGCAGCGACGTCGATGTGGTGCCCGTGGGCGATGCCTGGGTCTTCGCCTGGACGGACCGCTCGGGCTTCGACCCGCAGATCATGACGGTGTCCCTCGACGAACGCGCCTCGTCGAAGGAGAAGGTGCGCACGCCGATGCCGGCCGTGACGGCCATCGGCGGGGCCAAGCTCGTGGGGCTCGTGTCCCTTGGCGATGCGGCTGCCCTCGCGTGGGACGAGTCGGGTCGCACCGGCCGCTCCGGGCGGCTTCATGTGGCGAAGATGGACGCGGCCGGCAAGCTCGCACAAGACGCCGCCGTCACGTTGGAGCTCGAGGGCAACGCCGTGCCGGTTCTCGCGCCGGCGGGCCGTGGCGTGGGGCTGCTCGTGAACGCGCGTGCATGTCCGCTCAAGTCGAGCGCGGACGCATGCGCCGCCGTGTCGCCGGGGCCCACGTTCCTCCGGCTCGACGAGAAGTTCGCCCCCGTTCAGGTCGAAACGATGCGCCTTCGCGAACAGCGCGACGCTGCGCTCGCGTGGGGACTCGATTGCGGCGGGAAAGAAGCGCGCGAATGCCTCGCGCTCGCGGCCGTTCCCTTGCAGGATGGCGCGCCGGGGGTCAGCCAAGTGCATGCTGCGCACGTGGCCGCGCGCACGTCGCTCTACAAAGCGCCGCTCGTGCCGCCGCTTCCGCCCGACGCACCGCGCCCCGTGTCGTTGACCACGGTGGCCGCCCGCGAAGCCTTCACCGATCTCGCCGCGGCCCGCGCGGGCGATGGCACCTTGCTCGCGCTCGTATCGTCGCCACCGGCGATGGACAAACGCGACGGTGGGCGCAAGCCCGCAGGGTCGAAGCAGCCACCGGCACCGCCGACCACGATCGCCACGGGCGACACGATCCGCTTGTATGACCTCGACGCCAAAGGGGCGACGCGCGACAAGCCTGCGCTTCTCACCAACCGCGCCTTGAGCGTCGGCGGCGTAGCCATCGCCTCCGATGGAAACGATGGCGCCGCGGTGGCGTGGGTTGCGCGCGACGGTGGCGATCCGCAAGTGCACCTCGCGCGTGTCGATCGCCACGGGAAGAAGTTGCGTGAGCAGCAGGTGACGAACGACCGCGGCGACGCGAGCGACGTCGCCGTGGGCTGGGTCAAAAATGGATGGATCGTCGCGTGGGTCGACGGCAAGGACGGCAACGGGGAAGTCTACGCCGCACGCGTCTCGCCCGAGCTTCGGGTCTCGCCACCCGAACGGGTGACCCGCGCCCCCGGCGACGCGAGCGATCTCTCGATGCTGGTGCAGGGCGATCGCGTGTGGCTCGCCTTTTCCGATCCGCGCGACAGCCCGCACGATGGATTCGCCGACGTGTACGTCGCCACCTTGCGCGCGAGCGATGCAAAGCGCACGAGCGAGGTGCGCGTCCTGGCCACGGCGGCCCATTCGCGGTCGCCCGTACTGGCCCCGGCCGGCGATGGCGTGGCCGTTGGCTGGATCGAGGAGGCGCCCATGGGAACGGAACCGAACAACTCGGCCGCCTATGGCGCAATGGTGGCGTGGCTCGACGCAAGCGGGCAGCCCGTTCGCGAACCTGTTCGCACCGCCGGCATGGGCCCGGGCTTCCCGACGGCCATCGCGTTCCAGAATGTGCAGGCGCAAGGACCGCTTCGCGCCATCCTCGCGCGAAGCACGCGTGACGAGCTTTCGCTCGATGCCGTGGAGCTTCCGCCGAATCCCGCCACGTCCGCCGCGCCGGTGCGCGTCTTTCCGCTCATCGCACTGAGCGGCCCCCCCTCGCTGGACATCTCGCTCGCTTTTCTTGAGGGAGCTCTTTTTTACAGCGATGGTCTACCCGAGGAAGAGCGCGTCCGACGACTAACGATCGGATGGAAATAAAATGAGGAAACGACTTCGAGCCGGCGACCGATGTGCACGTAGGTGGAATGGAAGTATCGTCAAGAGAGGACGCCATGGGCATCGATCGCATCGGTAAAGGGGGGCCCACGCTGCCGACGAACACGACGGCGGAGGTGGGAAAATCAGGTCAGTCCTTCGAGGCCACGCTCGCTGAGAAGGCTGGAAAGTCCGAAAAAGCTGGCTCCGTGGGCGCGGTGGAAGGGACCGCGGCCTCACCGTTGGAAAAGCTCCGCGCAGGTCAGATCGACCTGAACGGATATCTGGATCTCAAGTTGGACCAGGCCACGGCGCATTTGCAGGGGCTCGCCCCCGCGCACCTCGACGCCATCAAGAAGGCGCTGCGCGAGCAACTGGCGACCGATCCCACGCTGGTGGATCTGGTGAAGGGAGCTGCGGGCCAAGCGCCCACCTTGCCTGAGGGCTAATGATCTCACGGCGCAGCGCCTTGCTCTCGGTCTTGGCAACTTCGCTGGCGGGGGCGGGGGCGGCGTGCCGTCGGGATGCAGCATCCCGTCAAAGTGCAAAGGGTGCTGAGGAGAAGCCCGTTGTCGAGGCCGCGCCTCCCGCCATTTCCGCGGCGGAAACGGACGCGTCGGTCGATGCACTGGCCGAGGCACCGCGCGGAGCGGTCACGCTTCTCGAATGGACATTGCCGAGCCCCATCGAACGGGCCGTGGTGGTCGTTCCCCGCGCACGAGCGCCGGAGCAACGATTTCCGGTGGTCATCGCCCTTCATGGGCGGGGCGAAGCGCTGAAAGGACCCGCGCTCGGCGCCATGGGCTGGCCGCGGGATTATGCGCTCGAACGCGCATTCGGGCGGCTGTCGGCGCCGCCCCTGGTGGAAGACGATTTCGAAGGGCTCGTCGTCCCGGCCCATTTGGCCGAGTTGAACCGCGCCTTGGCGGAGCACCCTTTTGGGCGCCTCATCATTGCCTGTCCGTATGTGCCGGACCTCAATCTGTCCAGCGCGGAGGACGTGGACGCGTACGCTCGCGCGCTGACCACGGAGCTTCTGCCGCGGGTGCGCGCGGAGACGCCCGCCCTCACCTCGCCGGAGGCCACCGGCATCGACGGCGTGTCGCTGGGCGGCATCGTGGCGCTTCGTGCAGGGCTGGGGCAGCCGGCGGTGTTCGGGGCGGTGGGTGCGTTGCAGCCCGCCATCCACAACACCGGCGTGGCCGCCGCCGAGCTGGCGGAGCTGGCGAAAAGTGCGCGGGCCCGGCGCCCGGACCTAAAATTGCGCCTGACCACGAGCGAACGGGACAGTTTTCGCCGGGCCGTCACCCGTACGAGCGAAACGTGGCGTGCGGCCGGTATCGGCCATGACTTCGCGGTGCTGCCCGGGCCGCACGATTACGTCTTCAACCGCGGGCCGGGCGCGATCGAGTTGCTCTTCTGGCACGATCAGGTGCTCGCGAGATGACGTTGCGCGTCGAAACATGAGTAATATCGCCGAGCCATGTCGTCGCCCTGGCTCACGTCGCTCGAAGCGCTCACCCGCAAACGCGGTGGCGACGATGCGCGTGCCATCGGCGGCAAAGCCTCCCGCCTCGTCTGGCTCGCCAAGCACGGCTTCCCCGTGCCCGATGCGTGGATCCTCGGCCAACAGGCCTTTCAGTCCACCTTGCGCGAGCTTTCGCCCGGATGCGATCCGCGCTCGCTTTTGCGTGCAGCCGGCGGGCGAAGCGGCTCCACCCGCGCGGCCGAGGCGCGCCAGGAGCTGCTGAACGCGCCGCTCCCCAAGGGGCTCGAAGAGGAACTCGCCGAGCTCTGGGAAACCATCGGCCCGACGGCGCCGTGGGGGCTTGCCGTGCGCTCGAGTGCGACGTGCGAAGACGGGGCCCTCGTCTCGATGGCCGGCCTCGCCGAGACGCGGCTCGCGGTTCACGGGAAAGAAGCGCTCGCGGATGCGGTGCGCGAGGTCTGGGCGTCCATCGCCTCGGGCCGCGCCCTCGCGTACCTTGCGGCGCACGGCGTGCGCGACGTGTCCATGGGCGTCGTCCTGCAGCGCATGGTGCAGGCCGAGGCCGCGGGCGTGATGTTCACGCGCTCGCCCGAGCCGCCCACCAGCGGATGGCTCTCGCGCGATCAGCGCATCGTCAATGCGGCCGTCGGGTTGGGCTCGCCGGTGGTCGATGGCGTGAGCACGCCCGATATGCTTCGCATCGACACGCACGGACGCCTCATGGAGGCGGTCATCGCGCGCAAACCGCGCGCCCTCGTCGTGGTCGATGGCGGCATGAAGGAGGTGAGCGTCGCCGAGCCGGACAAACCGGCGCTCGGCCCCACGCGCATCGAGGAGCTTGCGGACATCGCCTCGCGGCTCGAGCGGCTCGACGCAGGACCGTGGGACGTCGAGTTTGCGTGCGACGCCGAGCGCACCTGGCTCGTGCAAGCGCGGCCCATCACCGGTCAAGGCTTTCCCGAGGGCGGCAACGCCTTCACCGTGTGGAGCAGCGTGAACGTGGGCGAAGCCCTGCCGGGTGTGGCCACGCCGCTCACGTGGTCCGTTGCGGGCGACTTCAGCGAGGCGGGCTTTCGCCGCGCCTTCGCTGCCCTTGGCTGCAGCGTGCCGCGCAGCGCGCGCCTCGTCGGCAACGTGTACGGGCGCTTCTATCTGAACCTGACGCAGTTCATGCGCATCGCCGCGCAAGTGCCGTGGCTCGACCCGCGCACCTTGGTGGAGCTCGCGGGCGGCTCGGCGGGCGAAGAGGTGGCGCATCAAGTCGCCGACGTCTCGCGGCGCGGCTTCTACGCGCGCTTTCCCATGACGGCCTCGCGCCTTTTGCGCGAGCAACTGCGCCTCGATGCCGACGTGAACGCCTTCGAGGAGGCCGCCACGAAGGCCGAAAAAGCCCACAACGCGCTGGATTTGGCCATCTTGCCCGACGAAGGGCTCGCGCGAACCATCCGCGACGTGCAGGCGCTGCTCGAGCGCACGGGCACCGTGATGCTCACCTGCGCCTCGAGCGCGCTCGGCACGCACCTCGCGCTGAAGGCGAGCTTGGCGCAGATTGGCCAGAGCCAAAAGACGAAGGGCAACTTTGGTCCCCTGGTCGCCGAGCGCCTCGCGCAAGCGCTGACGGCGGGCATTCGCGATCTCGAGAGCGCGCGCCCGGCCATCGGGATCATGCGCGTGGCCGAGCTGGCGCGGCGCGAACCGGCGGCGTTCGCGGCGATCGACTCCGAGTCCACGGTGGGGCTCGACGCCATCCCGGAAGGGCCCACCCGCCGTGCGCTCGCGAATTTTCTCGAGTTGTACGGCGATCGCGCGGTGCGCGAGGCGGAGCTCTCGACGCCGCGCTGGCGCGAGGACGTGCGCCAGGTGCTGACGATGCTGCGCGTGGCCATCCGCGGCCAAGTGCGCGAGGTCGAGTCGTCGCTGGCGCGTGCGCGCGCCCACGCCGATGCGGAGATGCTCAAGTTGATGCCGCGCCTCGGTGTGCTCGAGCAAACCTTGGTACGGCACCTGGTGGCGCGGGCCCAAAAGGCGGCGCGGCTGCGCGAGCGGATGCGCACGTGGGTCACGCGTGTGCTGGGCATGCTGCGCGAAGTCTTCCTCGATGCCGATCGCCGGCTTTTGCGCCTGGCCCCCGAGCTCGCACAAGATCACGCCGCACTCGTGACGTCGGGCTCTCCGATCGCGGGCATCCACAGCGTGTTCTTTCTCACGGTGGACGAAATCGTTCGTGCCCTGGAAATGTCGCGCCGCGATTTGGCGCCGCTGGTGCGGGCGCGCCGGGCGGAGTTCGCGCGGGATCAGGGACGGCCCGATCCGCCCTCGACGTTCATCGGTGCGCCGCCGCCGGTGGTGCTGCCGCCGTCGGGCGGCGATCTGCTTCGCGGCGTGCCCGCGAGCGCCGGCGTCGTCGAAGGGCGCGCCCGCGTGATTCTCGGCGCGGATCGCATGGGTGAGCTCGAGCCGGGCGAAGTGCTCATCGTGCACACGACGGACGTGGGCTGGACGCCCCTCTTCCTCATGGCCGCGGGCGTGGTGACGGAGCTAGGCGGACCGCTCTCGCATGCGGCCGTGGTGGCGCGCGAATTCGGTGTGCCGAGCGTGGTGAGCGTGGCCTTCGCGACGCGGATCATCCGCACGGGAGATCGCGTGCGTGTGGACGGCGACCGGGGCGTGGTGGAGCGTTTGCGGGAGTCAGTATGAAGGCGAATACCGGCGGAGCGTGGCGTGTCCTCGTGTCGTTCGGCGTCATCATTGCCGTTCTGGCGCTGGCGATTTTCGTGGCAAAGCTGATCCAGGCGAACACGGACAAGCCGGCGGCCGCCGAGGCCGCGGCCGATGTCGTGCCGGCGGCGCCGGATGCGGGCGCGGAGCCGGAAGCCGGCGCGGCCGACGCCGAGGATGCCGGCACCGACGCTGCGCGCGCCGAGAGCCTGTGCGAGACGATTGCCAAGGAAATCGAGGCCACGGCCTCGCGCAAGCTGGGCTCCGAGATGGGCGATGCCTCCGGCTGGCTCTTGCCGGATCTCTTCCGCGACGCCCACTGCGTGGCCGCGCACACCCACAGCGGCACGGGCATCTGGGCCATGGTTCCCACGGGCGTGCGCACCAAGGACGCCTCGACCGAGGTCGAAGTGCTGTGGGACGTGGTGCACGTATCCGGCAAGGGCGAGCGTGTGACCTTGCCGCAGGCGCCGTTCGTCTCGAGCGTGGATCGCTCGCTCGACCTGGAGCAGCCGACCGCATTCGACTACGACCACGACGGCGAGGACGAAGTGATCCTCACCGGCGCAAGCTGGGGGCGCGATGGCGTCTCGCAGCCCTACGCGCGCCTCTGGACCTTCAAGGGCAAGAAGATCGAGCCGTACGCCGCCGCTCCCGAGTTCGGGGCGGTGGAGGACATCGACGACGATGGCCGGCCCGATCTGCTGACCAACGGTGTCTACACGGCCGAGTCCCCGGAGATAACTGACGGAGGCTCGCCGCTTGCGGCGACCGACTTTCCACGCAGCGGCTGCGGTGTCTCCGAGCGCCGTTTGGCGGGGCCGCTGTTGGCCTTGCACTCGCGCCCGGACGGCACGTTCTCGTCCTCCGACGAGGTGGCCGCGGTCTACGCGAAAAAGGCGTGCCCTGCCCGACCGAAGTCGCTTCTCGTGAAGGAGGCACCCGCGGATGCATCGGCCCTGGCCGCGTCGTCACTGGACAACCTCGTGTGTGCGCGGCTCTGGGGCGTGAGCGAAGCCGATGTGACGGCGATGCTGGCCAAGGAGTGCCGCGGCCTGCGTCCCGCGGACGCCGGCACCGCAGACGGCGGAAAGGCCGCCGCGGACGCCGGAAAAGCGGCTGCCCCGTGCTCGGGGGAAATCCTCTGCGACGACGGCGCGCGGTTCCGCCCCTGGCTGCACGCCAAGCCCCCCGTGTCGCTGCGCTGAGGTAAGCCATGCGGTGGATCGTGCGCGAAGGGGATCCCAAAACGGTGGACGCCATCGTGCGCGCCGCCGGCGGTGATGCCCGCGCCATCGCCGACGGTCGCGTCTTCGTGGGGCGCCGTCGCGCCACCCGCGGCGAGGAGCCCGTTCGCGTGGGCGACGAAGTGCGCATCGCTGCCCCGCGTGCTGCGCGCACCACGAGCAAGGGCGACGACGTGCGCCTGCTCCATCGCACGCGCGATTGGCTCGCGTTGGAAAAGCCCGCGGGCATTCCCACGATTCCCGATCACGGTGGCGCCGAGGGCTCGCTCCTCGCGCACGCCGCGCGTCTCGCGAAGATGGACCCCTCGGCGGTGCACCCGACGTCGCGCCTCGATCGCGAGGTGGGCGGCGTGGTCGTCTTTGCGCTGACCGCGCGAGCCCGCGACCAGGCCAAGCGCGCACGGGACGAGGGGCGGTACGAGCGGCGCTATGTCGCCATCGCTGCGCAGGCGCCCGATCCCGAGGAGGGCACGTGGACCTTTCCCATCGGGCGCGCGGCGGATCCGCGGCACCGCGCCGTGAATGGCAAAGACGCTACGCACGCCGAGACCGTTTATCGAACCGTGGCGCGCGCCGGAGCCTTCGCGCTGCTCGCCATTGCACCGCGCACCGGGCGCACCCATCAGATCCGCGTCCACGCGAGCCATGCCGGTGCCGCATTGCTTGGCGACCGCGTCTATGGGACCGGTTCGCGGCTAAGGTTGCCGTCCGGCCAGGTGCACGAAGTGTCGCAGGTTGCGCTATTTGCGGCGTGGGTTCGCCTCGACGGCGTACTCGACGTGCGCGTGGGCCCGAGCCCGGGGGAAAGAAAGCTCCGCGACCTGTGGACGACGCTTGGCGGCGACGCCGGTGCATGGGATATCGCTGTGTCGTGCGTTCTTGGTCGACCGTCGTCTTGAGCTTGGCATTCGCCGGCATCCTCGTGATGTGTGCGGTGTTTTTCGGCGCCATCGCCGAGGCCGGCGGCATCGGGGTCGACGCCTCTCCAGGTCGCCTCTCCCTCTCCAAGCGCGCCCCGGATGCATCGACACCCGTCGACCCGAAGAAGGTGCGCATCGCCCCGGATCCGCCGCCGCTTTCCGAGCGCCGCCAGTGGATTTTCGACCTGCGCTACGACCACGGCGACGTGTACCTGCTGGGCATGCACCAGGTGGAGCTTCCCGCGCCACAGGCCACCCCCCGGGCGATGGGCCGCTTTGCCCTGGAGCTCTACGAGGGTCCAACCGTCATCGAGCGGGCCCGGTTCGACTTCCCGATGCTCGTGGCCGCCGGAATCGACGCCGGGGATGCCGGTAAGGACCGAAATCGCGTCGATTTCGACGCCAAGCTGGTCAGCCGCATCGGTGTCATGTTCCCCTCCACCGCCCGCGGCACGCGGCTCGAGCTCTGGGATAGGGGGACGGATCAGCGCTGGTCCCTACCGTGGCCCCCCACGGACACCAGAAAGGATGCGAGCGCTCCGTAGGTATGCGATTCTGACGCCGTGAATTCGCCGGAACAAGGCTCACAGGGACTCGTCGGTCAGACCATCGCGGGACGCTACAACGTCATTCGCGTCCTCGGCGAAGGCGGCATGGGGGTCGTCTACGTGGGCGAGCAGAAGCTCGGCGCGACGACCCGCAAGGTCGCCATCAAGACGCTGCATCCGCATCTGTCGCACGATCCGAAGATTTTGGCCCGGTTCGAGCGCGAGTGCGGCACCATCGCCGAGCTTCAGCACCCGAATACGATTCAGGTCTACGACTTCGGCAAGACCGACGACGGCACGCTCTACATCGTGATGGAGTACGTCGAGGGCAAGAGCGTGGCCGAGGTCCTCGAAAAAGAAGGACCCATGGCGCCCACCCGCGTGGAGAAGATCCTCTCGCAGGTCGTCGGCTCCCTCGAGGAAGCGCATACGCACGACATCGTGCACCGCGACCTGAAGCCAGAAAACGTGGTCCTTTGCGATCGCGCCGGCCAGAAGGATTGGGTCGAGGTGCTCGACTTCGGCATCGCCAAGCGGCAGAAGGAAGAGGACAGCGAAGAGCGCAAGCTCACGCAGGCCGGCATGGTGCTGGGCACTCCGCCGTATATGAGCCCCGAGCAGTTCACGGGGCGGCCCATCGATGCGCGCAGCGACATTTATTCGCTGGGCATCATGGCCTACGAGATGCTCACGGGGCGTCTGCCCTTCAACGGCAACACGGCCTACGAATGGGCCACCGCGCACATGGTGCAGGCGCCCGCGCCCATCGAGACGCAGCCCATGGGCCAGCGCGTTCCGCAGGCGATGCGCGATGCCGTTCAGCGCGCGCTCGCGAAAGATCCCGGGCAGCGCTTCTCCACGGTGCGCGAGTTCTACAATGCCTTCACCGGGCAGCCGCAAGCGCCTGCCGGCTTTGCCTACGCGCAGACCGCAGCCCTCGGGGCTCAACAGGCGCCTGCCGCGGGTTACGAGCAGGGGCGTCCAGCGGGTGGATACGGCGGTACGGCACCGGGGGTGTCGGCGGGCTATGTGACGGGGCCTACGCCGGGGTACAGCACGGGCGACGTTCCGCAGCAGCGCCGCGGCACCGAGATTGGCGCGCAAGTGGACGCGCCGGGGTATGGGCCGCCGCCGGGCGGTGCGCCGCAGTACGGTCCGCCGCCGAATCAGGGCTACGGTCCGCCGCCGGCGCAACCGGTGGTGCCGGCGTACCATCCGTCGTCGGAGACCGCTTCCGGGGGTGGGGCGCGCAAAGGGCTCATCATCGGTGGCTTGGTCGCGGCCCTCGCGGTGTGCGGCGTCGCCGTGGCTGCGGGTATGGGAGCCTTCAGCGGCGGCAGCAAGGGGGCCGATAGCACCGAGCCTCTCTTTCCGTCGGCGAGCACCGCGGCGACCACACCGCCGCCGCAGCCCAGCGAGACCCCATCGGCCACGCCGACGACCACGACGCCGCCGAGCACGGGGGCGGGTCTTCCTCCGCTCCGGCAGGAGAGGCCCGAGCCTCCGAGGGAAAGACCGCCGACCACCAGTACGAGGAAGGACGCCTCGGCGCCCACTGCGCAGCCGCCTCCCCAGCAGCCGCAGCAGCCCTTGCCTCCGCCGCCCCCCTACCAGCCGCCTGTCCAGCCGCCGGCGACGCAACCACCGCCGCCGCCCCAGCAGCCGGGAAGACCGGGAGAGCCCGCGGAATGCGCAGCGGCACGAACTTGGTGCGCGCGCGCCGCGACGGATCCGAGGGCGGTTCCGTTCTGCAACAGCAAGACGGCCGCGTGCCGAGCCCAGGGAGGTACTCTGTGACGGGTATTCGCTTTCGAGATGCCGTTCTTTCCGGCGCGGTGCTCCTCACGGGACTTGCCGCCCTCGCAGGCTGCAAGAAGCAGGTCGACTTCAATTCCGTCGACGCCGGCGCTGCGCCGGTGACCGCGGAGCCGACCACGAACGCCGCCGCCCAGCCCTCCGCGACCGCGGAAGCTCCGAAGGATGATTCGTCGGGCGCCGGGGATCCCGTAGCACCGCTCGCGCCGCTCACCGGGGGCAGCGAGCCGACGAAAAAGCCCGCCTCCGGAGGAAGTGGCGGAAGCGCGAAACCGAAGCCCACCGCGTCGGCCTCGGGCGGAAAAACGCCGACGACACCGACGGGAACGGCCACGGGAGGCCAGCCCCCCGCCGGCAACCAGCCACCCGAGTGCGCGCAGGCCGCGCGGTTTTGCAACCACCCGGCCTACAACACCGACTCGGCGATCAAGGCCATGTGCGAGGCCAAGAAGGCCGAGTGCACCCGCAAGGGCGGGCACATCTAGAGCGTTTTTCCATAGGGTTGGTGGTGGCCAATAGGAGTCGCCACGTCATGGAGCGCCGGCATCTTGCCGGCGGTACGCCACCTTCCAGGTGGCAAGCGATGGCGGCGCCGGCTGGAAGCCGGCTAACCGCCGGCAGGATGCCGGCGCTCCATAGCGCACTCGATCCACTTCACGGATAAATGCTCTAGCTAGACTGACTAGCTAGCGGCAACTCCCTTCGCCCGACGGCGAGGACGGATCGCCGGTGCCGCTGCCTTGGCCGCCCGCACCGGGTGCGCCGCCGGTTCCCGTGGAGGAGCCGACGCTGACCGGGGTGCTCGCTTGAGCGCCGTTCTCGTAGGCGCCGATGGCGACCTTGCCCGAGTTCGCGCGTGCGGTGGCCCTGTCCGCCGCTTCGACCGCGTGAAGCGGCGGGCTGAATGCCGCCGCTGCGAGTGGCGACGGGAAGGGGTGCGCCGCGGCGCTCGCCGTCGGCAACAGCGCTTGCCCAATGAGGACGCTGCTCGTTCCCAAGCGGAAGTCGCGCTGGCCCGAGTTGGCGAAACCGGGATCGGCGCCCGTCTTCGTGTTGGTGAACGTGGCGACGCTGCTTCCCGCGGGCAGCCAGTTGTTCGAACCGGTGATGCTCTCGCCGTTGACCCATTGGGCCTCGGTCGTCCGGAACACCGGAATGGTGCCGCCGCCGATTCGATAGAACACGTTGTTGTGGAACTCGACGGACTCGATGCGGTCGTAAACCTGAATGGCCGAAGGTGAATTCGCCGCCAGGATGAACGTATTGTTCACGAAACGGTACCGCCCCGAGGTGTCACCCGTTCCATCGCCGCCGACGCGCGCGACGTTCGAGCCCTGCGCGCTCTTCACGAACACGTTGCCCACCACGTCCGAATCCTCGCGTTTCAGCGCGGGATCGGCACCTTCCGGGCCAATGAGCTCGATTTCGCGGTAGGCCGCGCCCTCGATCCAATTGTAATAAATCTCATTTCGCTCGGCGCGGCTCTTTACGTTGTTGCCCCCTTTGCCGTCGTGCACGTAGCAAAACTGCATACGGAACACCGAGCCGGGATAAGCGACTTCGTCCGTGGCCATGTAAATCGGGTGTTTCGTGGTGCCGTTCCCGCACCCGTAAACCTCCACGTGATCCAGCGTGAGCGAGCCAGAATCCTCGTCGGCGCCGAGAATACCGTGACCCGCGCAATCGCGGACGATGCTGTCCTTTATCGAAATATCGTCCGCGTGATGGAAGATATTCCTCACATTTCCCGATTTGACGTCGAATCCTTCGAATACATAATGGCTTCCGTCGAACTGAACGGTACTATCGCCGCCGGAAATCACGGGACGTGCGCCGTTGGTTCGAATGCCCCGAATGACGATGGGGCTCGCCTTGGTGCCTGACTTGGAAAATTTGATTCCGCCGGCATAAGGAGTCGATTGTCCGTAAACCTCGACCACATCGCCCGCTGCCAGGAGCGAGACGACATCGTTCAGCGATGCGTACGCTTTTCCAGGTCCAACTTGATAGGTTTTTCCAAGTGCCTGCGTTGTTTGTGGCGATTGGCACGCGGAAGAATCCGCACCTTCGTTACCACACGCTGCGGCCGAAATTACCGCGATTGCCCCCACTACGATTACTGCAAAACGTTGCTGCGCCATGCGCGGAGCGAACATGCTGGCCTCCGTTTGCTGCCATTGCGTGAGTTCCCGCTCGCGCCCTCCCCGCGGGATCGATTGAGAGGCCGTCCACCCTAGGACAGGTCGGCGCGATAAAGAATGTAAGAATGATGCGACAGCTCCGACACCCTGATATCAAATCAGCGCACGTTGGGGCACCACTCTAAAATGTTGCCATGGTGGTGGAACGCCTTCCGACCCTCAGCCCTTATTCCCTAATCTTTTAGGCACTTGCTCAAATCGTGCAGCAGGGCCTCGGCGTTGGTGAGGCCATTGCCATTGCCGTCGAAACGACGCGAGAGCCGCATGTCGGGCGTGAGCCGGTAGGGGCTGCGCTTCGCACGCACCAAATCGAGGATCTTTTTCGGGTCGAGCGGCGTGTCCTCGCGCAGGTGCAAGGTCACGGTTTGGGCATTGGCCTCGCAGCCCAGCGCGCGCAGGCGCCGCAGTTCGGTTTTGATGGCCATTAATTGCACCAAACGCCGCGCATCGTCCGGCGGAGGTCCAAAGCGGTCCTCCATTTCTTCGGCAATCTCGGACACGTGCGATTCGTCGAGGGCACTGGCCAGGCGCTTGTAGAGCGAGAGGCGTACGCCAACGTCGCTGACGTAATCTTCCGGTAGGAGTGCAGGAACGTCGAAGGACAACTCGGGATCGACCTCGTGCACCACCGGCTCGCCGCGCAATTCGTGCACGGCTTCTTCGAGCATCTGGCAGAACAAGTCGAACCCGACGCTGGCCACATTGCCCGATTGCTCGCCGCCGAGCAGATCGCCCGCGCCGCGCAGCTCCAGGTCGAGCGAGGCGATTTGGAAGCCGCTGCCGAGCTCCGTGTGCCGCTCGAGCGCCTCGATGCGCGCGCGTGCTTCGTCGGTCATTTTTTCCAGCTCGGGCACCACGAGGTAGCAGTAGGCGCGCTCCTTGGATCGACCTACACGACCGCGAAGTTGGTAAAGCTGCGCCAAGCCGAACAGATCCGCGCGGTCGATGATGATCGTGTTCGCGCGCGGGATGTCGAGGCCACTCTCCACGATGGCCGTGGCTGCGAGCACGTCGTAGCGGCCCTCGACGAAGTCGAACATGGTCTGCTCGAGCGCACCCGTTTCCTGCGCCGTGCCGCCCTTGGCCATCTGACCATGGGCCACCGCGATGCGGGCTTGAGGTACGAGCTCTTGCAGCCGCCCGGCGCGTTCGTAGAGGCCCTCGATGCGGTTGTAGACGTAGAAAACCTGCCCGCCGCGGGAAAGCTCGCGCGTGACGGCCTCGCGCAGCACCTGCTCGTCGTAGCGTGTGACCAAGGTGCGCACCGCGCGGCGGTCGATGGGCGGCGTGGTGATGAGCGAGAGATCGCGCAAACCGCTGACGGCCATCTGCAAGGTGCGCGGGATCGGCGTGGCCGTGAGGGTCAACACGTCCACTTGGGTGCGGATCTGTTTGATGCGCTCTTTGTGGGTGACGCCGAAGCGCTGCTCTTCGTCGACGACGAGCAGGCCCAAATCTTTGAAGTGGATGTCCTTCGAGAGCAGCCGGTGCGTGCCGATGACGATGTCGACCTTGCCGTCCTTGAGGCGCGCGACGGTCTCGTCTTGCTCCTTCTTCGTCTGGAAGCGGCTCATCGATGCGAGCGTGATGGGGTAGTCGCGCATCCGCGCCTCGAAGGTGCGAAAGTGCTGCTGCGCAAGCACCGTGGTGGGGCACAGGAGGGCGACCTGCTTGCCCGTCATGGCCACGCGGAAGGCCGCACGCAGCGCGATTTCCGTTTTTCCGAAGCCGACGTCGCCGCACACCAGGCGATCCATCGGGCGCGGTTCGTCGAGATCGCGGTTCACCTCGGCGATGGCGCGGGCTTGGTCCGGCGTTTCATCGAAGGGGAACGTGGCCTCGAAGGCGCGGTAGTCGTCATCGATGGCCGGCATCGAGACGCCGGGCTGCGCTTTGCGCTCGGCGTAGAGGCGCAATAGCTCGTCGGCCATCTGCCGCACGGCCTTTTGCACGCGCGCCTTGGTGCGGCTGAAGGTGCTGCCGCCGAGGCGATCGACCTTGGGCTGCGAATTTTCGCCGCCGGAGTATTTCTGGATCTGATTGAGCCGGTACGCGGGCAGGTACAGCTTGTCGCCGCCGCCGTATTCGACCACGAGCAGGTCGACGGTGAGGCCGCCCACCGCCTTGTGCACCAGGCCGAGGTAGCGCCCGATGCCGTGCTCCACGTGCACGACGTAGTCGCCCACGTCGAGGTTTCGCAGATCCTCGAGGAAGGGGCGCGTAGGATCGGCGGCGCGCCGCTCTTTGCGGCGGTGGGCGCGGGCGCCGAAGATTTCCTCCTCGGTGACGATGACGATGCCCTCGGCGGGGAGCAAGCCTCCGCGCGACAGGGGGCCCACGACGATTTGGGCCATCTCCGCATCGGCGCTATCGGGCTCGGCGAGCCATGCGGGGTCGAAGGTGCCGAGTTTGGCGCGGCACGTGATGCCTTGGTGGTGCAAGAGCGACGTGAGGCGCTCGGCCTGCGTCTGCGCGCGCGCCGTGAGGAAGACGCGCAGGCCGTGCTCGCGCCAGTAGCGAATGCGCCGCACCAGCGGGGCGAGCGTGGCGGATTTTCCCTTGGAAGAGCGCGCCGTTTTCACGGCCCGCGACAGATCGTCGTGATCGCGCGCCGCGAGATCGAGCGCGTTCGTGGCGGTCTGGAAGGTCGCGAGGCCCTCGCCCTCGGTCTGACCGAGCACCGGCGTGGCATGCAAGGTGACGACCCCGCGGCGCGCGATCTCCTCGGCCGCGCGCGCTTCGTCGATGTAGAACGCCGTCGGTGGGAAGTGCGGTCTCGAGCCATGGCTCGCCGCGTCTTCGTCGGCGCGCGCGAGCTCTTCGCGCACGGCGGTGGTGATGGCCGCGGGGTCCTCGAGGACGACGAGCGTGTCCTCGCCGAGGTACGAGATCAGCGGGACCAGCTCGGGGTAATACGCCGGGAGAAAGCCGTCGGCGCCGAAGAAGCCGCGACCGCTCACCACGTCCTCGGTGAGCGCGCGCGTCTTCGTGGTGGGCCAATCGATGGCGTCGGCCAGGTGCACGACCTTTTCGCGCGCGTGGGCGGTGGTTTCGCGCGTGAGCACGGCCTCGCGCGCGGGCGGGAGCCACACGTGGGGGAAGGTGACGTCTTGGCCGTTCACCTTGACGGTGCGCTGCTCGTAGGGGTCGAACGCCTTGATCGACACGACGAGGTCGCCGTACAGCTCGATGCGCATGGGCGCGTCGCTGCTCGGAGGCCACACGTCGACCAAGGCGCCGCGAACGGCGAACGAGCCGGGATCTTCCACGACGGGAACGCGCAGGTAGCCCGCCTCGGCGAGCTTCGCGACGAGCGCGTCACGATCGAGCTCCTCCTCGGCGACGATCTTCGCGGTGGCCCGGCCGATGGCGTCCGCCGGGACGACCTTCCGCACCAGCGCGCTCGCGGGGATGGCGAGCACGCGCCACGGCAAGTGTGCCAAATGGAACAACGTGGCCATGCGGCTCATGGCCGCGCGGCGATCGGGGTTCACCTCGGCGTACGGCGAGGACTCGTGGCTTGCGAACAAGAGCACGTCGCCCAGTGCGGCTTCTTCCGCGCTCTCGTCGTCGGGGGCGCCGCGCAGGAGGAAGCCGCAGTCTTGCGCGGCCCGGCGCGCGCCGTCGAGATCGGCCGTGACGAAGACGATGCGCTTTTTTCCCGTGTCCGCCAGGGCCGCGACCAGCGCGGCGCCCGCGCAGCCTTTGACCCCCGCGACATCGAGCCGGGTTCCGCTGCTGGCGGATTCGCGATTCGCGAATCGCGAATCGCGAATCGCGAATGCGCGGGCCACCACCTCCCGCAGGCGCGAGGCCACCACGCCCTCCGGCGGCAGGATCGGTTCGAGCGGGACTTCCGGCAGATCCACGGGCATCTCAGCTATTCGGAGTGGGGGCCCCTTGCAAGAGCAAGTCGTAGTCCCGCGGGGATGACGACGAGCGCGGCCAGAAGCCCGAGCGCGGAACCGAGCGCGCCCACCGCGCCCAAATCGAACAGACCTTCGAAGCGGCACGCGAGAAGCGCAGCGAACCCGGCCGCCGTGGTGAGCGCCGTGGAGGCGACCAGCGGGCCCTCGGTGCGAAGGGCGCGCGCAATGGCTTCGCCAATCGACGACCCGGCATCCCGCGCGGCACGGGCCGCGTGGAGCAGGAACATCGATTCATCCATGGTGATGCCGACCAGCACGGGCATCACCAACGCGTCGTACACGTGCAGCCGCACGTGGAAAATTCGCATGAGCGCGGCCACCGCACTGACTTCCACCGCGATGGTTGCCAAGGTGAGCGCGACGTCGAACCCGCGCCGCAGCGCCGCGCGCAAGGTGACGATGACCAGCACCAGGGCCAAGAGCGCCACGATGGGCAAATCGTGCGAAAGCGCATGCCGCAGCGCCGTCTCGAGCTGGTGGTAACCGGTGATCACCGTCTCGGTATCGGCCTGCGCGATGGCGGCGCGCGCGCGTGCGTCCTTCGCGGGATCGCCGCTGGGGCGCACGTAACTCACGACCAGGGTGTCATCGCCCTCGCGGGCCATGTGCCGCGAGATGATCCACGCGAGGGGCCCTTTCGGGTCCATGCTCGTGACCGCCTGCGAAGGGTGCTCGAACGCCTCGAATGCGCTTCCAAAGGCCGAAGGGTCGAAACCGCGCTCGGCCAGCGCGGTCTCCAACGCGGGCCGTTTCGCCGCCAGATCGAGCGCATCCCGCTCGGCGAGGCGCGCGCGCTGCGTGGCCCGTGACGGCGCAAAGTTGGTGAGCGTGTCGAAGCCGTCGATGGTGCCTTCCGTGGTCAGCCGATCCAGTGCCTCCGCCACGCGATCGGCCCGCTCCGTGGCGCGCTCGGGATCGCGATCGGCGGTCACGACGAGCCATTGGCCTTCCTTGCTGCCGAAGAGCCGGTAAATCTCGCGCTGCGTGGCCAGCGGCGCTAAGGCCTGCGGCCGGATCGCGACCAAGGTGTCGTGTGCCGCAGGCCAGCCGAAGACCGCGAGAAACGCGAAGGGCGCCAGCGACACGAGCAGCGCGGCAAGGGCGCGCGGCCGCGTGCGCGTCAGGGCGTCCACGAACGACGTCCATCGATGCACGGGCCGCGGCGGCGGCGCACCGCGTTCGAGCCACGCGCCGATTTCCGGCGTGACCAGCAAGATGCCCACGGCGGTGAGCACCTCGCCCGCACCGCACAGGATACCGAGCTGCCGCACCGCGGGAAGCTCGCTCAGAAACAGTGCCGCGAAGGCGAAGCCTGCGGCCAGCGCCGCCAGCAAGGTCGGACGCGCCGTGGTTTCGCGTGCGTGGCGCGCGGCCTGCGCGGGCGAGAGGCCGCGCCTTCGCCCCTCGAGCAACGCCGCGTACACGTGCACGCCGGTGTCGACGCCCACGCCCACCACGACCGCCGCGAACGCCGTGGCGATGGCCGAGAGACCCGTCGGAAAAAGCGCCGCGATGCCCATCGTCCAGAGGGTGCCCAGCCCCAGCGGGGGAAGCACCGCGAGCAGCGCCCGCATCCGCCGAAAGGTCACCAGGAACACCACCGACGCGAGCACCGTCGACAGCACGGAGCTCACGATCATGTCGCGGCGCAACATGTCGGCCGTTGCTTCGGCAATGGCATGCCCGCCGGTGAGATCCATGGTCACCTTGGGCCGCGCTGCGGCGCGCATGGCTGCCCGCACATCGGTGACGAAGCTCTCGGCGTCGTTGCCATGGAAGGCACTGCCGCGCGGCTCCAAAATAACCAACCGCGCTCGCCCGCCATCGCCGACGAAGGCGCCGCCCGAGCCCGTTCCCACGTTGACGCCCGCCGCCACCTCGGTGCGCAGCTCCCAGGGAATCATGGTGAGCCGCAGCGGATCGCGCGCCGCGCGCTCCTCGATTTCCGCCGCGCCCGGCGCCAGCAAGAGCTCGCGCGTGCCTTCGAGCCGCTCGCGCATGCCCTCGGGCGTGAGCGCCTGTTTCAAGCGATCCCGCGCCGTCGGGCTGGCGTACGACCAGGCCAACGTCGGATCGAAATCCTTGGGCGGCGGCGCCGAATCGAGCACGCGGGCCACGCTCGCCTTGGTTTTCAATTCCCCCACCAACGCCACGGCGGAGGCCTCCACGTCGGCCGGATCCTCCCCGCGCACCAGCACCACCCCGAGATCGCCGCCGCCGAAGCCCCGCAGAAAGCGCATGAGCATCGTCGTCTCGCTGCGGTTCGGGAAAAGATCCGTCAGGTCGGACGACAAACGCAGTTTGAAGGTGGAGAGCGCGAGGCTCACCACCGTGGCGAGGACGAAGAGCCACTTCCAGAAACGACTCACGCGGCGGCCGGTTGCGGGGTGATGCGCACGCGCACGCGGATGATGCGGCGCCGGCTGAGCGCGCTCACGATGCCCACGGCATTGCCGGCGATGGCCACGCTGTCGCCTTTGCGCGGCATACGGCCCAATTTTTCGAGCAGCACCGCGCCGATGGGCTCCGCCGCGTCCTCGTTCTCCACCAGCACGCCGATGGAGCGCAGGTCGTCCATCTTCAATCGCGCGTCGACCTCCCACGCGTGCTCGTCGCCCGGCACCTTCACCAGCGCCGCCGGCTCCTCGTCGAGCTCGTCGCGGATCTCGCCGACGATCTCCTCCAGGAGGTCCTCCATGGTGACGATGCCGCTGGTGCCACCGTATTCATCGACGACCACCGCGATGGGGATCTGCGACTCTTGCATGCGCCGCAGGACGTCCAGCAGACCTTGCGTCTCCGGCACGAAGATCGCGTCGCGCCGGAGGCTCTTCAAATCGCCCTGGCCGAGCACCTCTTCGAGCAGAAAGTCCTTCACGTAGAGGTAGCCGACGACGTTGTCGAGCGATCGATCCTTGGTCAAAATCAGGCGCGAATACTGCTGCGAGCGGATGAAGCGGATCGCGTCCGCGCGCGGTGTGTCGATGGGCAGCGAGGCGACGTCCACGCGCGGCACCATGGCGTGGCGTGCGGTGCGCGAGGAGAAGCGAAGCACGCGCTCGAGCAGCTGGCTCTTCTCCTTGCCCATGGGGCTGCGCGCGGTATTCGCGGCCAAGATGCCCAGGATTTGCTCCTCCGAGAGCGTGCCCTCGCTCGCCGCGTCGGCGGAGAGGCCCATGAAGCGCAGGATCAAGGCCGAGGCGCGCTCCAGGATCCACAGGAGCGGGCGGAAGGCGAAGTACATCACGTGCAGCGGCGTGGCCGAGAAAAGCGCGGTCGACTCGGAGCGCTGGATCGCGATCAACTTGGGAACGAGCTCGCCGAAGAGCACATGGCCGAAGGTGAGGAAGCCGAAGGCGACGATGACGATGGCCACGTGCAGCGCCTTCTCGGCCTCGCCGTGGATGAAGGGCCCGGCCCACGACAAGACGAGGCGCTCGATGGCGGGCTCGCCGATCCAACCGAGCCCGAGGCTTGCGAGCGTGACGCCGAACTGCGTGACCGACAGGTACCGATCGAGCCGCTCGATGATCGACTGCGCGAAAATCGCCCGCTTCTCGCCGCGGCGCACGCGCGGGTGAAGCTGCGTCGCGTGCATTTTGACGAATGCGAACTCGGCGGCGACGAAAAAGCCGTTCAGGACGATGAAGAGCGCAGCGAGAAGGAGCCCGATCACGGCACGTATCCGACCCCCACGGTACTACAGTCTCCTCAATCTTTGTCGTATGTGAGCGTCACGGTTGGAACCTGCGATTCTCCGCCTTGCAGAAAGGCGTAGCGGGCGAAGTTTCCCATGACCCGAACCACGTACGCGCGCGTCTCGGTGTAGGGGATCTGCTCGACGAAGACATCGAGCGGAGCGTCCTTGAGCCGTGACATCCAGCGCGCGACGGCATCCGGCCCCCCGTTGTAGCCGGCGAGCGCGAGCGGGATCTGGCCGTGGAAGCGCTCGATGAGCTCCTTCAGGTAGCGCGCGCCCAGTTTGATGTTCTGCGCCGGGTTGGTCAGAAGCACCTCGGCATTCGGCTGCCCGAGGGACTTGGCCACGGTGAGCGCCGTCTCGGGCAGAAGCTGCAAGAGGCCCACCGCGCGGGCCGGCGAGGTGACGTCGGGATCGAACGCGCTCTCCACGCGCATCACGGCGTGGAGCAGGCCGCTCGGCAGGTGGTGCGCCGTTTCTTCCGCGCGCACGAAGGCATCGTACGGCCGCGGAAAAGCGCATTCCCAGGCCCACTCCGTCGCCGGGCTCGGTGCCGCCGCCAAGGTGGCGGCGGGGATCTGCTGCGCCACTTGGTAGCGCCGCTTCGCCCGACCGAGGTAGCCGTACGCTTCGCACAACGCCTCCACGCCGCGCCCGGTGGCCGCCGACGTGAGCAGGGATTCGCGCTCGCGCAGCTGCGCCTCGGCGTCGGCATCGAGCCCCACGCGAAAGAGCATGTCGACCGGCGGCGGGATGGAAATGCTGAGCGGTTGCCATGCGTTCTTCGGGTCCGGCGGGTCGATGGCCGGCGGCAGCGGCGCCTTCACCTCGGCCAGGCGTGCACGCGCCACCAGCGCGGGCCACGAGAGCGGGCGGCTGCGCGCCACGTCCGTCCAGCGGAGCACGGCCTGCGTGCGATCGCCGTCGTGCAGCGCGGCGAGCGCGGCCAAATTGGTCGCCCGTGCGGCCGCGATCGCATCGTTTTCGTCGCCCGCGAGCTCCTCGAAGTGCTTTCGCGCGAGCTTGTAGTCCTTGTTCATCAGGCGCGCGATGGCCCGCCCGCGCAGGGCTTCGCGCTTCTCGTCGCCCTTGGGGAAGTTCTTCGCGTACTCGTCGAACGCCGCCGCGGCCTGCGCCCAGCGCGCGTGCAGCAGATGAAGCCGCGCCCCGTAGAACGACGCCTTTTCGGCCCACGGCGTCTTCGGAAAGCGCCGGGCCACCTGCGCATAGCGCTCGATGGCCTCGTCATCGTGATCTGCCCGCGACAAAGCCCGCGCGGCGTGGAAGGCGTCATCCGCGGCCTTGGGCCCGCCCACCGCCACGCACTCGTCGAAGGCTTTCGACGCTTCCAGCGCGTGCGTGCGCGCGTGCATCAAAATGTCCGCCTTGGCGCGCAGCCGGTCGATGTTCGCCACGGCCTTGCCCGGCGCCGTCGCGATCTTCTTCAGCGACTCCAGCGCCTCGTCGACCATGTTGGCATCGCCGAGGACCTTCGCGCGCTTGAGCAGTTCCTCCGCCGTCAGCGGATGCGCGGGATCGCTCTTCGCCAGCGTCGCCTCGGCGTCTTTGGCCCACGTGAGATCGGGCGCCTCCACCACGATCCACCGCGCATCGCTCGCATCCTCGGTGGGGGTACGCACGCCCAGGCGGATCCGCCGCGCCCGTGCCTCGGCCTCTTGCGCGCGCGTATGCTTGTCCAGCGCAATCACGCGATCGCACGCCGCGCGCGCCGGCACGGGCATCTGCGATTTCTCATAGGCCTCCGACGCTTTGAGCAGCGCCGCAGCCGAGCCCCGGCCGTTGTAGTAGTCGGCCGCATCGCGGAAGGGGCCGACGCTCAACTTGGCCTCGGCGCGTCGCCGCTCGATGTCGTCGGCAAGAAGCGGTAGCGCCGTCTTCAAGTCGTCGAGCAGCGCGATGGCTTTGTTCACCTCGGCCGCGCCGCCGCGCGCCAGCGCCACACGCGCGCGCACGTACCGGATCGACGGCTCTTGCTTCTCGGCGTCGGGCAGCGCATCGAGCTCACGTGCGGCATCGTCCCACGCCTGCATGCGTACCGACTCCGCCCAGTGCGGGACCTCGCGCGGCGGCGACGTACCGCCGTCGCTCGTGCGTGGGAGCACCATCAAGGTGCTCGCATCGGCGGCGGCCACGGCCGCGGGCCCTTCTTTCGCCGTCTCTCGGCGCGCGCACGACGGAACCAGCGCCGCGATTGTCGCCAGCGTGACCACGGCGCTACGCATAGACACCGAAGCCTCCGCCGCCGCGCCAGCCCTGTGCGCGTGTGATGCCGGTCGCATCGGAGCCTTCCACCACGCGCGCAAGCCGCGGGATGCAAAGTTCGTCCAAGGTCCCCGTCTCCTCGATGCCCACGTAGCGGCGCCCCATCTTGTGCGCGACCGCGGCCGTCGTCCCGCTCCCGAGAAACGGATCGAGCACCCAGTCGCCTGGCTCGGTGCCCAACGTCAGGACGCGCTCCAGGAGCCGCTCGGGCTTCTTGTTGCGTGTGAACACCACGCCGCCCTCGCGCGCGATCCCTTGGAACGGAATGTCGTTCCACACATTGGTGAGCGGCTCGGCCAGGTAAGGCTCACCGCCATCGTTCTTGCGAACCTTGTCCGCCAGAAAGAGCAGCCGGTTTCCACCGCGGAGGATCATCGGCTTGTGGCGCGCGCCCCGATCGAGCCAAAAAATGCGCTCCGGCTCTGCCCGCGATCGGTCGATGAGCGCCCGTGCCGCCAGGCTCACCGCCTCGTAGCGCGGCTGCGCGAATCGAACCACGCGCCGCGCGTGCGCCAGCGAGAAGCGCTCGAGCTCGCGTTCGAAGCCGTCGGCCCCGAGCGCACGCACGGCCTCGGTCCGTCGCGCGTAGCCGAGGTGTGTCGTCACCTCGGCCTTGAGCGGCGAGAATTGCCACGCGCTGGGCGGATCGTCCGGATTCACGAGCCAGAGGTTGTACGCCGGATCGCGTCCAGCGCGTTTCCGAACGATGGCCGAAGGGCGAAAGTTTTTTCGCTCCTTGGCGTAGATGAGCAGGTAATCCGTGACGTTGACCGGTCCGCGGTTGATCGCTTTGTGCCCGGTCGTGGCGCTGCGCACGATCGTGACGATGGCGATGCGGTTGTCGGCTCCGAAGACGTCATCCATCAGCAACAGGAGACACCCTAGCTGCGTATCGTCGATTTCGGCAAAAATGGCCCCATCGTCCCGGAGCAGAGGCCGCATGGCGCGCAGCCGCGGCGCCATCATCGCCTTCCACGCTTCGGGGTGGCGCGCATCGTGGTACTCGCGAAAAACGCGCCCCGTGTTGAACGGCGGATCGATGTAAATGCAGCGAAAAAGCCCCGCATGGGCGTTCGACGCCATGTGCTCGAGCACGCCGAGGTTGTCGCCTCGGATGACCATGTTGGGGCTTTTGTCGTCGCCGTACGCGGCGAGTTTCCTCAGCGCCACCCGCACTCCACTAAATACGCGGGTGCTCGGTGACGGGACCACGGATCCACGGCTCCGTGATGCTCCGCCAGTTGGCCTTGGAGTTCAGGCCGGCGAGCACGCTGAAGAGGCCCCACTGAAGACGATTCACGAAGGTATGGTCCACCGGCATGTGAATCGGCTTGGGGAGCGAAGGAAGTTTTTCGTCGGGGCGAAGGATGATCTTTTTGCCGTTGCGAACCAGGTACGCCACCGCCTCGCGCGCGAATTCGTGCGAGAACTCGAACTCCGTATTCTCGATGAGCGGCTTGAGCACGAGCTTCGTGTAGCTCGTGTAGAGCGGCCAACCGTCGGGATCGGTCGGGTCGTAGCCAAGCACCTCGACACAGGCGCGGTCGAACTCTTCCCAGTCCGCATCCTGCGCCGCGATCACGTAGCGCTTCATGCGCGTCACGATGTCGGCCGGCAGGAACTTCGCACAGCCGAAGTCCAAGAACGCCACCTTGCCGCCGCCGAGGAAGCGGTAGTTGCCCGGGTGCGGATCCGCGTAGAGCACGCCGTGCGCGTAGAGCGCGCGGAACATGAAGCGCCAGATGGTCTGCCCCGCGGCATCGCGCTCGTCCTTGGTCGCCGTTTCGGCGAACGTCGCGTAGTCCATCCCGTCGATCATCTCGCAGGTGAGGACGCGGCGCGTGGTGAGGCTATGGTGCACGCGCGGGATGACGATGTCCTTGTCGCCCGCCTCGTCGATGTGGATGCGGCGAAAAAGCTCGGCCGTCTCGGCTTCGCGCGTGTAGTCGAGCTCGGAAAGGAAGACGGCCTTGATCTCTTCCAGGGTCTCCTTGCTCTGGTACCGGCGGCCGACGGGCGCGATCATCGTCTCCAGGAGAGAGAGGCTCTTCAGGTCGTTCTCGATGGCCTTGTCGATGCCGGGGTACTGCACTTTCACGGCGACCGCATCGCCCGAGCGGCTGAAGGCCCGGTGGACCTGGCCGATGCTCGCAGCTGCGAAGGGATCCGCCTCCCAGTGCTCGTAGATTTTCGACGGGTGGTCGCCCAACTCCTCGGTCACCACCTTGATGGCGGCATCGCGCGACAGCGGGGGCGCCTTGGCCTGGAGTCGCTTCAACACCTGTTGGAACTTCTCTTCGTACCCCGGGGGCGCGAGCCCATCGATGTACGAGGCCATCTGACCCAGCTTGAGGGGGAGCCCCTTCATCTCGCCGAGCGTCTTCAGCATCGCCTCGGCGGTTTTTTTCGCCGACGAGAGGACTTTGGCGCGGGCCTGCGCCTCTTCGTCCTCGGTGCGCTTCATGCCGACGGCGCGTTTCATCGCTTCCGTGGCGAGGGGGATCGCTCGTGGTGCCAGGGCTCCCAACTTCGCGAGCCGCCCGAGACGGGAGGTCGGCGGAGCGTCCGGCCGTTTTTCGAGCGGGATCGGCGAAGCATCCGGCCGGTCTCGCGAAGCTGCCATGGAGCGCATTATGCTGGCATCGCGGGGCTGTGACTAGTCGAGACTGGCGCGCCCGGCTGGATGACGAGCATCGTCGGTCAGGTGTAAAGTGGCCGTCACAATGGCACGCTCTCGTTCGCGGCTGCATCGTGCGGTCATTTTCGGTGGCATCGCTTTCGCCGTCCCCCTTGCGGCCTGCAAATGGCTCTCGAAGGATGACGAGGCCGACGCCGGCCCCCCCGCAGCCTCCGGCGCCGTGCCGGCCGCGACCGTGACGCCGAGTGCCACGGCCACCCCGGCACCTGCCGCATCGCCCGTGGCACCGCTGACCAGCGGCAGTGCATCGGGCGGCAGCCGCCGCGTCGTGGTGAAGCTGCCTGACGGCGGAACGGCGATGATCGACGCGGCCGTGGGCGCCGATGGGGGCGTGGTGCTGCCGCCCGGCTTCCAGTGGCCTACGATTCCGGGCTTCGATGCTGCCGCGCTGAAGATTCCGCCGTTCGACGCGGCTAGCCTTCCGCCGTTCCCGAGCTCCTTGCCCAGTGCGTTTCCGAAGATCCCGGGGTTCGGTGGCGACGGTGGCAAGTAGCGAGCTCGCGCCACCCGAAGAGCGTCACCCGCACCCGGCCGCCCTGCGCCTGCCGCACGCGCTCGGGCGTTACACGCTCTTCGACTTCATCGGCCGCGGCGGGATGGCCCAGATCTACCTTGCGCGCAGCAACAGCGATCTCGGGGCCTCGCGCCTCTGCGTGCTCAAGCTGATTCTTCCCGAGTATGCCGGCCACCCGCAATTTGCCGAGATGCTCACCCACGAGGCGAAGCTCGCCGCCCAGCTCGGGCACGCGAACATCGTGCACGTCTTCGAACTGGGGCGGGTCGACGGGCGCCTGTTCATCGCCATGGAGTACGTCGAGGGCTTCGATCTGAATGCCCTGCTCCGTCGGTGCTCACGGCAGAAGGTGCCGCTGCCCATGGAGTTCGCGCTCTACATCGTCACGTGCGTGCTGCGCGGGCTGGACTACGCGCACCGCCGCACCGACGAATCGGGCCGCCCGCTGGGCATCGTGCACCGCGATGTCTCGCCGTCGAATTTGCTCATCTCGTTCGACGGCGAGGTGAAGGTCTGCGACTTCGGCATCGCCCACGCGAACGACGTGGTGGCGCCGCTGGCGAGCGATGCACCGCTCGTGGACGAGGCCATCAAGGGCAAGGCCGGCTACATGAGCCCGGAGCATGCGCGCGGGGCCATTCTCGATGCGCGGGCCGACGTATTTGCGACAGGCATCGTGCTCTGGGAGCTTTTGGCCGGGCGAAGGCTCTATCGCCTGCCGGGGCAAACGGCGACGCGCGGTGCGCTGCTCGAGTTGGCGCGCAACGCGGAGATCCCGGCGTTGCCCAAGCGCTCGCTCCCGCGCGAGGACGATCTGCATGGCATCGTGATGCGGGCGCTCGCGGTGGACAAGAGCAACCGCTACCCCTCGGCGGGGGCCATGCTGCGGGATCTGGAGGCGTACGCCATCGAGACGGGGCGGATGCCCAACCCGATCAAGCTGGGCGTGTGGCTCTCGACGCACTTCGGCAACGAGGTCATCGCGCACCGCCGCATGCGCGAGCGCGCTGCTGCCGCGGTGAACAAGAGCCTCGAGGTTCGCGAAGCGCGCGACTCGGTCACCCCCGTTCCGCGCTCGCCATCGGGGCCGCCGGTATCGACATTTCCCGTGAAGTCCGCCTCGGCGCCGCCGCCGCCCGTGGCGGAGGTGCCGGCGCTGGATCCGCTGCCGAACGACAAGGCGCTGATCGCGCTTCCCTTGGTCCAGATCGAGCCGGCGGTGGAGGCTCCCGTGGAGGTGCCCGCGGTTCCGGAGCCGGCTCCAAAAAAGGACAGCTCGCGGCGTGCTCGCGTGTTGCTGCTCGTCCTCCTGCTCATCGTCGCGGCCCTCGGCGCCGCCGTGTGGCGCGGGGGTTTTCTCGAGTCCATCTGATGTTGCTCGCCCACGTCGCGCTCCCCGTGCCGATGGCACACACCTTCAGCTACGAGATCCCGGCGCGGCTTGCCGGGCGCACGCGGCAGGGGGCGCGCGTGCTCTGCTCCTTCGGATCGCGGCGCTTGGTCGGCGTGGTGGTGACGGCCGGGGAAGGGGAGCCGCCGCCGAAGGTGAAAGCTCTCCTCGACGTCCTCGACGACGAGCCGGCGCTCACCGACGAGCTGCTCGCCTTCCTGCGCGATCTCTCCGCGTACTACCTTGCGCCCATCGGCGAAGTGATGCGCCTCGCCCTGCCGCCGATCGAGCGCGCCGTCGCCCGCGCGCTGGAGGACTCACTGTTCGAGACCAAGAAGGGCATCTCCGCCCGCCGCGTGCAAACCGTGGCGCCCACCGAGAAGCTTGAGGAATCGGCCCTGGGCGGCCAAGCCGGCGCGATTTTGGCGCACGTGCGCGCCGTGGGCGAGACGTCCCTGGTGGACCTCGAGGGTCGCTGGAAGAGTGCGCGCGCGGCGGTGAAAAAGCTCACGCAGCTCGGCCTGGTGACGACCGGTTCGCGCGAGGTGCAGGCCGACTCGTTCTTCGCCGCGCCCGCACCGCGGGATAGCCCGCCCGAGCTCACGCCGCCGCAGGCGATCGCCGTCGAGGCCATCGCCACGGCGCTCGCCGCCCCCAGCAGCGGCGGGACGTTCGCGCTCCACGGTGTGACCGGCTCGGGCAAAACGGAGGTGTACCTCCGGGCCATCGTGGCCGCGCGCCAGCAGAAAAAGGGCTCCATCGTGCTCGTCCCGGAGATTGCGCTGACCCCGCAGCTCGTCTCGCGCTTTCGCGCGCGCTTCGGCGACGACGTAGCGGTGCTGCACTCGGGACTCCTGCCGCGCGAGCGCCTCGTCATGTGGAAGCGACTGCGCGCGGGAGAGCTCGACGTGGCCATCGGCGCGCGCAGCGCCCTCTTCGCGCCGGTGCGCAATCTGGGCCTCATCGTGGTGGACGAAGAGCACGACCCCTCGTTCAAACAGGAGGAGGGCATTCGCTACCACGCGCGCGACATGGCCATCTTGCGCGCGCACCGCGCCGCCGGCGTGTGCATCCTGGGAAGCGCCACGCCATCGCTCGAGACCGAGCATTTGAGCCGCAGCGGCAAAGCGACGAAGCTCGTGCTGCCCGACCGCGCGCGCGCCCAGCCCATGCCCGCCGTCGAAATCGTGGACCTGCGGCGCATGGGCCCTGGCCCCACGGGCGACAAGCGCATCAGCCTCCCACTGCATCGCGCCTTGGAGAAAACCTTGGCCGCGCGCGAGCAGGCGATCCTCTTCTTGAACCGCCGCGGCTTTTCCCCGGCGGTGCGGTGCGAGGCGTGCGGCGAGCTTTGCTCGTGCCCCTCGTGCTCGGTGGCGCTCACCTTTCACAAGCGGCATGGCGAGCGCCTTCGCTGCCATTATTGCGACTTCGAGACGCTCCTCCCGGACAACTGCGTCAAGTGCAAGAGCCCCGCGCTCGCCCTCGAGGGACTCGGCACGGAGAAGCTCGAGGAGACGCTGGCCACCGCCTTCCCCGAGGCCAAGGTGGCGCGCTTGGATCGCGACGTGGCGAGCGGCCGCACGGTGGATGCGGTGCTCGGGCGCATGCGCGCGCGCGAGATCGACATCCTCGTGGGCACGCAGATGGTGACCAAAGGCCACGACTTGCCGCACGTGACCCTGGTGGGCGTCATCAACGCGGATGCGGCGTTGTCGCTGCCGGACTTTCGCGCGGCGGAGCGCGCGTTCCATCTGCTGGTGCAAGTGGCCGGCCGTGCGGGACGTGGCGACGTTCCCGGGCGCGTGCTCATTCAGACGTACACGCCGGAACACCCGGCCATCGTCCATGCACTCCGCCACGACGTGAACGCGTTCCTCGAGCGCGAGCTCGTCGACCGGCGCGAGCTCGGCTACCCGCCGTTTTCGCGGGTCGGGCTGATCCGCGTCGATCACCCCGACGAGGCCACGGCCCGCGAGGCCTGCGCCATGCTGGCCAACGTCGCCCGCGAGGCGGCGGAAGCGGCATCGCGCGAAGGCCCGGGCCGGGTGGCCATCTTGGGGCCCGCGCCTGCGCCGCTGGCGCGCTTGCGGCAGCGTTTTCGCTTTCGCGTGATGCTTCGCTCCAGCGATCGAGCGATGCTTCGACGAACCTTGTTGGCCGTGGAGCGTGCGCGCGGGCAAGTCGAGCGCACCGTTCGCACGGCCATCGACATCGACCCGGTGCAGCTTCTATGACAACGAAGAATCCCACGATGCGCCCCATCGAACGCGCACCTTCGCCGCCGCTCGCCACCGTTCTTCGCACGCCGCGCCTGATCTTGCGGCCCGGGCGCGAGTCCGACGTTCCCGCGCTCCTACGCGCCTCCCGCCGCAACGCCGATCACTTGCGTCCCTGGAGCCCGGCGCCGCCGCCCGGCGAAGTGCGCGCCTCGCTCACCACCGCCTCCAAAGAAGTCGCGCGCGACCGCATCCTCTGGAAGCGCGGTACGCACTGTGCGTTCTACATTTTCCTCGCGGACGAAGAGGCGCCGAAAATCATCGGCCGCATCGTCTTGAGCAACATCGTGCGCCGCGTCTTTCAGAACGCGTACCTCGGTTATTGGATCGACCGCGACCTGCAAGGTCAGGGCTACATGAGCGAGGCCGTCGATGCGGTCGTCGATTTTGCCTTCGGCCCGATGGCACTGCACCGCGTGCAGGCCGCCGTCATGCCGCGCAACCCAGGGAGCATGCGCGTGCTCGAAAAATGCGGCTTCCGACGGGAAGGTTATGCCGTGCGCTACCTGAAAATCGCCAACCATTGGGAAGACCACGTCATTTTCGCCATTACCCGCGAAGAACGCGACGAACGCGACTAACGCGACCAGAGGGCGAATCGTCGCAATCTCCTTCGGCGTCGGACCGATGGAAGGACGTCATGTTCCTTCTCGATGCCGCCGGCGCCTTGGTCGCCCCCGAACGATGCGCCGCCTGCGACGAACGCGTGCCCTTTCGCACCGTGTTTTGCACGGCGTGCGCGGCCACGGCGTCCGCAAATCGGGATGGGCCGGGTGCATCGCATCCCCTCGCCACGTTGCATGCTCCCTTTCTCTATGGCGGGGCGATTGCCACGGCGGTCACGCGATTCAAATACGAAGGCCGCAGTGAATTGGCGCGGCCACTCGCCCATTTGCTTTTGCGTGCTTGGCCGCAGCTAAAGCCTCTCGCCATCGATACCGTGGTGCCTGTTCCTCTCCATGCCACGCGTCTGGTCGAGCGTGGGTTCAATCAGGCCGCGCTATTGGGACGGCTGCTCGCGCGTCGACTCGGCGCGGCATTCGAAGCACGGGCTTTGACGCGGATCAAAGCCACCGAGGCACAGGCGACACTCTCCCGAGAGGGCCGTCAGCGCAATGTGCGCGGCGCATTCGAAGCGCGTCAGGTGGATTTGCTCGCGAATCGCCGCGTCTTGCTCGTGGACGATGTGGCCACCACCGGCTCGACTCTTGCCGAGGCAGCAATTGCCGTCCATGCGGCCAAAGCACATATCGTACATGCGGTCGTACTGGCCCGCGCATAGTGCGTAGACAATCTCACGTTGGGGCACGGCTCGCGCTATGATTGAATGAAGTGCGTTCCGGAGAAGTCGTGTGAGTGGTGAGAACGAGTGGCGTTGGGCCGATCCGCGCGGGCAACAACGCCCCGTGCAAGCCGACGAACTTCGGGCCGCCCTCGCCGCGGGATCCATCGCACCCAATGCTCCAGTGTGGAGGCGCGGGTGGAAACAGTGGATACCCGCCCACGATGTCCCTGAATTGCAGACAAGTGCGCAGATGGGCGGCTTGGCGGCTGGCGCCGCCCAGCTGCACGTCGCGGGGCGCTCGCTGATCGAGGAACCGCCGCCGCCACCGCGCTACATTCCCCTCGTTTCAAAGCCACCCGTCGCCAAAGCGAACACCATGGGAACGAACACTCCTGCCCCTCATCCTGCGCGCCCCAGGGCGACGCCGGCCCCGGCCAAGAAAACGATCGTGGGCATCGCACCCACGACAGCGCGCACGTCGAGTCCGAGCGCGCCGCCGTCCTCGGGCTCCGCGCATTTGAAGCGCGCCGTTCCGAGCGCGCCCAAATCCTCGCCGGGCACGAGCAAAGTACCAACGCCTGCGCGCCCGGAGCCGATGGTCATCGAGCCGGAGGCGAACACGTCGGTCAACCTCACCGCCGTGACGGAGGGGCAGGCCACCGAGACACTCGCCCGCGCCGACGCCGTCCCGCCGCCGCGCGATGGCGTGCGCACCGTGGTCGGGGTGCCCGTGATTCAGGATCCACGCGGTGCCAAGGGGAAGCCCGGCGACAAAGCAAAGGCCGTGGGATCGGGCGCGCTCAAGCCCAAGAGGCAGACCTTGATCCAATTCGGCGGGGCGCCCTCGTCGTCGGAGGCCGACGACGCCGCGAGCCCACCGGGGCGGCCCGAGCGCACGAGCCAGCCCATCGTGGTGCCCGCGCCCGGGGCGCAGGCCGGCAAGAACGCCGTGACGCGTCCGCCGCCGTGGGGCGAAGGCGCCGTGGAGATTGGGCCGGCCATTCCGAAGAGCCCACCGGTTCCGCGTCTGCACCGCGATGAAAGCGTCGAGGAGTTGAGCGGCTCGATGCTCGTGGAGCAAACCGAGGAAGGCCCGATGGTGCGCCGTCTCTCGCCATCGAACCCGCCGCCCGCGGTGCGTTCGAGCGCGCCTGCGCTAGCAGGGCGGGTGAGCAGTGCGCCGCCGCCCGAGGTGCGTGGCCAATCGGGCGCCACGGCTCCCATGCCCGCGTACCTTCAATCGAGCGCCCCGCCCCGCGACATGCCCGCGGCCGGTGGATACGGCGGCAGCATCAGCCTGGAGACGATCCCGAGCGATGCTCCGTCTCCGCTGATGAAGCGCGTGTTCGCGCGGTGGCCGTACCTCGAGCGCGTGCAGCAAGGCAAGCCGCGGTTTTTCTTCCCGGTGATCTTCGGCCTCGGGCTCTTGGTCGTGGTCATCGGCGGTGTGGCCCTCGTCAAAGCGGTGACCGCGCCGAGCTCGCGCACGGCCGCCAACGAGCGTGCGAATCCGGCGGCCCGCGTGGCGATGACCACGGCGGGAGCGTCCGCATCGGCCGCGGCGCCCGAGAAAAAGCCCGAGGTCATCGAGGTTCCGCCGCCTGCCGCGGCCGCAGCACCTCCGTGCAGCATCGTGGGGCAGCCCAAGTCGATTGCGCCGCAGGTCGTCGTGCAAAGCGGTGTCGAGGTCGCGGCGACGGGCCAGGGCCTCGCCCTCGGCTTTGCCAGCGCGCCCAAAGAAGCCGTCACCTTGCTTCTCGATCCGGCGACGCTCGCCACGTCGGCCGAGCACACCACCAAGGCCGCCGACGTCGTTCGCCGCGTCACCCCTGTTCCACCTGCGCATGCCGGTGGCAAAGACGGCTCGCCCGCGGCCGCCATTTCGCTCGATCGAAAAGGCGACGCCATCGAAGGACGGCGCACGTCGTCGGGGCCTGCGCCCGTCGATTTCGGCGTCGCCAATGGCCATCTCGTTTGGGCGGCGCGCGGCGAGAGCAAGAGCAGCGCGCTTTGGGCCCTCGCTGGCGACGGCCCCGTCGAAGCACTGCGCGCCGTCCCCCTCGATGGCGCCGAACGCGGCTACGCGATCACGTTCCGCCGCGGCACCTCGATCTGGACCGGCGTCGTGGCCGCCGGCGACAAGAGCCTCGTCACCAAGGGCGAGCTCACCGAGATCAAAGGCCTCGGCCCGCAGGTGGGCTCGCCCTCCATCGCGGCGAGCGGAGACACCGTGCTCGTGCTCTGGGCCGATCGCGCGAATGCCGACGAGCCGTGGTCCCTTCGCTACCAGCGTTGGCAGGCCACGGGAACGTCGGCGTCCGATCGCGCCGCGGAGGCTGCCAAGACGTTCAATGTGCCCGCCGGCGGATTGGGTGCACCGTTCATGTCCCCCGGCGTGACCTCGCTCGGTCAAGGTCGCTTCCTCGTCGTGTGGACCGAGGGACCCGTTTCGAGCCATCAAGTGCGCGCGCAAACCCTGGATGCCGATGGCGCGCTGCAGGGCTCCGCCTTTACCGTGTCGAGCGAAGGCGCGAACGCGGGGCAGGGGCAGGCTACCGTGCTGCCGGATGGTCGCGGCGCGGTCGCATATCTGGTAGCGGGTGGGAAAGGGTTCGAGCTGATGGCGACGTCCGTATCGTGCCCCCGCCCCTAAAGAGAACCATGCCTGGCCACATCCCCCGATCTCGCATTCCCTTCAAGGTACTCGTTTCGTTCGCGTCGCTCGCTTGCGCTTGCAACCTTCTCGGGGGGCCATCGAAGGTGAAGGCGGGCGAGCTCTTCGAAACCGGCGAAACGCGGTACGACGCGTACTTCAAAGAGGTGCACGAACTTCAGGTCGCCGCCGTGGGTTGGCCCGATGAGCGCAAGACCGCGTGCCGCGCCCTTGTCGACACGCTCAAGCTGAGCCCCGATGCGGCCGACGTCTCCATCGTGCAGGCCACGCACGAGCGCGTGAACCAGGTGGCGCGTGACGTGGGGCCCATCAAGCTGGAGGTCACCAGCGACGACGCGCATTTGACCGCGGGCAACGCCGAGAGCGTGGACGACGCCACGCGCGAGCTCTTTCGCTCGATCGAGATGTGCGCCCACGCGGTGTCGCAGCGCGCGAAGAACCTGCGCGTGGTGCCGCCCAAGGTCGACGAGCTGCACAAGTCCGGGCGCGAGCTCGAGCCGCATGTGCGCGAAGACTTCGGCCGTCGCGGCGGTCGCATCGGCTCCGACGTGCAGGCCGAGCTCACCGCGTCCTACTCGGTGCTCGACGGCATCTCGCGCGAGGCCCGCAACGGCGCCCGCGGCGCGGAGGACTTCGTCGCCGATCTGCAGCGCGCCATCATGAGCGACGGCCCGACGCCGGATCGCGACGACAACAAGGCCGTCGCCAAGCGCGGCAAATCCGATAGTGGCAAGGACACAAAGGGCGACGTGAAGCCCGAATCGAAGCCGACGGCGAAGGCCGAGCCCAAGCCGCCGCCGAAGCCTCGCCCCCCCGCGGACAAGCCCAAGCCCAAGCCCCCGCCGCCAAGCGAAGTGTTCAACCCCTAGCGACGAACACCAGAGACGCTCCGGCGACGACGATCCAGAGCAGCACGCCTTGCGCGAGGGCGCGCACGCCGACGGCGCGCAAGGCGGAGCGGCTGATGGCCGTGCCGACGAGGAAGAGCATCGCGCTCATCGCGTGCCGCGCGGCCAGGCTCACCGGAGCGCCGAGGCCCGAGAGGCCCGGAACGAAGGTCACCAGCGCCGATGCCGCGAGAAATGCGGCGATGAACCATGGCTTGGGCGCTGCTGCCGTTTTGCCGCCGGCTCCCCCGGCGGCGCTACAGTGTGCAATCAGCAAGGTCACGGGCACGATCCACAAGGCCCGCGTCAGCTTGACCGTGGTTGCCACCTCGAGCGCGCGCGCGCCGTAGGCCATCGAGGCACCCACGACGGAGCTGGTGTCGTGGATGGCCAGCGCCGACCAGAGCCCGAAGTTCTCCTGAGAAAGCCCCACCGCGTGTCCAATCGCGGGAAAGAGAACCAGCGCGGTCGCGTTGAGCAGAAACACCGTGCCAAGGGCCACGGTGACCTCGTCCTCTTTTGCGCGCAGTGCCGGAGCCACCGCAGCAATCGCGCTTCCGCCGCAGATGGCCGTGCCCACCGCAATGAGCAGCCCCGGACGCGACTGCACGCGCAGCAGCCGAGCCAGCGCCATGCCGAGCAAAAGCGCACCCGCGATGCTCGCCGCCGTGTAGCCGATGCCCTGCGCGCCCACCCGCGCAACCACGCGAAGGTCCATACCTGCGCCAAGTCCGACGATGGCTGCCACGAGCAGCGCATGCGCGAGCTTTCGCGTGATGCGTAGGTACGGATTGCCCCAGGCGAGCCCGATGGCTGCGCCGCCCAAAAGAGAAAGACCCGGTGAAGCCCAAGGCGAAAGGGCCAACACGAATCCCAATGGAAGAAGAAAATAGGAAGGACTCATATCACCCTGCGGATCTGAGCACCGAGCCATCCGTGGGACCAATCGTTTGACCCAATGTGCCATCCGTTTCGCTGATAGCTTCGTGCGTCGAAAATGGTCGCGATCGATCCCACGCTGCTACCCACCTTCCTCGCTGTCCGTGATGCAGGACGCATTTCTGCTGCAGCGAAGATCGTCCACCTTTCGCAGCCCGCGGTGACCGCGCAGATCCGCAAACTCGAGGAAGCGCTCGGTGTGGCGCTCTTCGTCCGATCGGCGCGCGGTGTCGCTCCGACCCGCGCGGGGGAACGCCTCGCGGCGTACGCGCGCTCGGTGCAGCGCACCTTGGACGAAGCCGCCGCGGCGGTGCGCGCGGGCGAGGAGCCGCTCGGGGCGCTGTCGCTCACCGCGAGCACCACCATTGCTGCGCACGTCTTGCCGCCGGTGCTGGCCAAGTTCCGCGCGGCGCATCCGGCCATTCCCCTTCGCCTCGAGGTGGCCAACACCGAGGAGGTTCTCGCCGCCGTCAAAAGCGGTCGCGTTCCTCTCGGCCTGGTCGAGGGCCACTCCCGCGCGGCGGGTGTTCACCTCGAGCCCTACGTCGACGACGCCTTGGTTCCGGTCATCGGACGCACCGCCCCGTTCCGCATCCGCAAAGTGCGCGATCTCGCCGGGGTCCCCATTTTGTGGCGCGAGCCCGGCTCCGGCACGCGCGCCATCCTCGAGCGCGCCTTGCGCACCGCCGGCATTCGCAAAAAGCCGCTGGCCATCGATCTCGAGCTCGCGAGCACCGAGGCCATCCTCGGTGCGGCCGTCGCGGGGCTGGGCATCGCCTTCGTCTCGCGCTGGTCGATCCAGCCGCACCTGGTGGCGGGCGGCGTTCACCTCGTTCCCGGTCTCGACTTTTCCGTGCGCCGCACCTTCTCCTGGGCCATCCCCGCCGGCGGCCTCCAAGGCACCGAATCGCGCTTCTACACCTTCGCCAACGGCAACCCGCCGGTCATCTCTTAAAGCCGAAGGGCCCTCTCCCGGCAGGGAAAAGGCCCTTCGACAACGCGGTTCGCGTGACTCAGTCGACGCCCTTGAGGGCGGCGGCCATCTTGTCGGGGGTCACGAACTCGTTGAAGCGCGCTTTCTCTTCGCCGCGGCTGTTCAGGATCACCACGGTGGGCAGGCCGACGACGCCGTACTTCTTCTGCAGACGCTTCACCGTGGGATCTTCGTCGTCGGTGGCGTCGACCTTGATGCCGACGAACTTCGCCGCGGCGCCGCGCACCCGCGGATCGGGCCAGGTTTGCTCATCGAGCTCGTTGCAGGCCTTGCACCAGCTCGCGCCGAAGTCCACCAGCACCGGTTTGTTCGCCGCGAGGGCCTGGGCGCGCGCCGATTCCTCGGCGGCGTTGCCTTGCCACGCGATGGGCGGGGCCGAGGCAAGGTCCTTGTTCTGTGCGATCGCCTCGCGGGCGGCGGCCTCGCGTTCCAGGTTGTTCGCGAACAACTGGCCCCAGCTGAGGAACATGAAGGCACCCACCACCGCGGGGATGATCGAGGCAAGCTTCATCGGCTTCGACAAGTGCGCGATGGGTGACTTACGCCGCTCGGCGGCGATGTGGATGCTCCCGAGGACCAGGCCGATGAGGAGAAGAATGCCGCCCACGGTGCCGTAGATCGTGCCCGGGTCGATCAAGGAGCGCACGCTCGGGAAGGAGTCGCGCATGTACGCGAAGGCCATGTAGGCCAGCACCACGCCACTGCCCCACTTGATGCCGAGCATCCACGCGCCGGCCTTCGGCAGGTTCACGGCGAAGGTACCTGCCAAGAAGAAGAGCATCCCCAGGCCGAGTGCGAAGGAGAACATCGAAACGCCACCGACGAAGATGCTCTTCGTGTTGGCGATGCTCACGAGCATGCCCGTCACGAAGGGTCCCGTGCACGGTGCGGCGATGAGGCCCATCACCAAACCGAGAACGAACGCGCCCTTGAAGCCGACGCCGCCCACCGTCGAAAGCTTGTTCGTCAAGCTCGCCGGTAGCGCAATCTCGAACGCGCCAAACATGGAGGCGGCCAGAGCGAGAAACAGAATCGCCATGGCCGAAACCACCCACGGATTGGCCAGCGCCGCACCCATCAGCGTGCCCGTGAAGGCGGCGACGATGCCGAGCGGTACGAACAAGGTGGCGATGCCCAGCACGAACGTGCCCGACAAGAGAGCGCCGCGCGTGCGCGATTGGGCTTCGGTCGCGCCGAAGATCGATACGGTGATGGGCACCATCGGAAAGACGCACGGGGTGAGGCTGCTCACCAGCCCGACGCCAAACGACATCACGACCGCGATGGCCGGGTTTTCCTGCGCCAGCCTTCCGTAGGCTTCCTTATCGTGTGAAAGCTCGGAGAACAGGCTCCAGAGCGAACGACCAAATGCAGCAATGAGCAGCGCCGAGACGGCGACGGCGCCCAAGGTGATCCAGAGGCGCTTGTTGTTCGCGCGCGGCGCGGTCGTGAGCGTGGCTTGGTTCATGGTGCGGTTCCCTTGATTCCCATACTTCTGCAACGCGCGCACCCGCATGGAGGTTTCGCTCCGCCGGGAGGGCCGGCGGGGCCGAGGTTAGGATAACTTGCGGAAATCATTCACTTACAGATGCGAAGGCGGGCGTAAAAAATCTGGGGACCCCGGGATCCGCTGAGTCGAGGATGGCCGGATCATCGGTCCCCCCCACAGTCCCCCACGCCCTTCGCATGGCGCGAGACACCTTAGTTCGCGCTCATCTTCCCAATGGTTGCGCGCGCCATGCGGATCTCCGGCTCGAGCGCGATGCTCCGGGCCACCCCGCCCGACTCGGTCCGCTTCACGAACGCCTCCAAGTAGCGGCGGGCGGTGACCCATTCGCCGGCGGCGTAGGCAAGATGCCCCAAAACGAAGCGGCCGTAGCCTTGCCCGCACGGCGCACGGGCGAGCTCGAGCATGGTGTCCGACACGTCGGAGACGTGCTCGCCGTTGGCGATGCGGGCCAGCGCGAGGTGAGCTCGGTAGAGAGGCTTCTCCCGCGTGCCCCAGCGCGTGGCCCGCGTGAGCGACGCGATGGCCTCATCGTAACGTTGCGCCAGGAAAAGAATGCTCCCCAACGTCCACAGATGAAACGGCCGGCGCGATGCTGGACCGCGTCGGGTGGCCGCCCGCAGATGAAGGATGGCCTTCTCGAGATCGCCCAAGGCAAGCGCGGCCCGTGCCGCGTCTTGGTAGAGGACGTCCGTTAGGACATTGAGCTCGATGGCTTGGAGCGCAATCTCGTGGGCCTTACGGAAGCGCCGCGTCTCGAACTGCGAAAGATAAAGCTGCCGAAGCAGCATCGCGTGGGTGGTGCGATCGAGAGGCGCGGTCGTCGCCAGGCCGCGCCGCGCATAGCGGGCGCGTCCAGCCGGCGTGCGCGCGGTCATCGCCCGGCGAAGGAAATCTTCGGGGGTGATGGCACCGTCGGCGGCAGAATTGGAACCCGCCGGCCCACCCGGCGGGGGCACGCTGTCTTGGGACACGATCTATTTGTAGCATTCAAGCTTTCTTTCGGCCAAAAGACGTCGGAACGTTCGTGCGGAAAGGAACAGCTTACGATGCGCATACCGTCCACTCTGCTCGCCATCGCGCTTGCTGCCGGGCCGGCTCCCCTGGTTCTCGGCTGCTCGCATGAAGCCACGGAGGCCGAGTGTCAGCTCATCGTCGACCGCAACGTCGAATTGCAGATGAAGGCCATGAACAACCCCGATCCGGCGGCGATCCAGAAGAAGCAGGAAGAAGTCCGCCAGGAAATGAAGGATGATTTGCGCACCAGCTGCCTCGGCCGGAAAGTGACGGACGCCATGATGAAGTGCGTCCGCAATGCCAAGACGACGGACGAGATCAGCCAGTGCCTGCGCTGATAGGCCGCTTTGCCCTGGGCCTATCCGCCCTGCTCGTGTCCACATCCCTCCTCGCGTGCAAGAAAAAGGTCGATGCCGACCAGTGCACGCAGCTCATCGATCGGTACGCGACCCTGGTGGTGCGCGAGCGGTTTCCCGATGCCTCCGCCGAGCAAGTCCAGGCCGAGCAAACGCGTGAACGGGACGAAGCGCGCGGTGACGAAAATTTCCGCAGCTGCGTCTCCGAGGTGACCGAGATGGAGTTCAAATGTGCGATGAGCGCCCAGACCACCGGCGCCCTGGAGAAGTGCCTCGAGTAGCTTCGGCCAGGTTCGGGGGAATTTTCTTCCCGGCGCTGCGTATCGTGGCCTGACGTGCCTGCCGCCGTGACGGAAAACCCATCGTTCGCACAAGCAAGGAGGGCAGGCACCCGCCGCACTTGCTTGAGTGAAGCGGACGGGGCTATGGAGGCGTGATGGTTGGAAAGCTTTCTTTCGTGGGATTGTTCGTGGCCGCTTTGAGCACCGTTTCCTGCGGTAGCGACAGCGATGGGGCCCAGACGGGGCTCGATGGCGTGTGGGATATCACCAGCTACAACACGGGAGGCCCGGCGGAGATGGTCATCTCGGGCGGTACCTTGACGGGCTACGTTGCGAACGGCCGGGAAGGGAAGCCCAACTTCCATGGCCTGGCCGACTGCACGGCCACGAAAGATCGCACCGAGTTCGCCATCACGGCCGCGGGCAATTCGGTGACCGCCACGCGCACGGTGATCATCCAGACGACCGGCGCCTCGTGCGAGGACTATTACCGCGACTACAAAAGGACGGTCACCTTCAGCGGCGTGCGCACGCGCACTGCGCCGTCGAGCAGCACGGAGTTGAACGGCGACTGGTCCATCACCGGCGAGGGCGATGCTTGGGATGCCACCGTGAACGGCTACGCGGTGACGGCCAAGTCGAAGCCGGGCCCGAAGCGGCCCGACGCCAAGGACGAAGACACGCTGAACATCGCGGTTGCCGGCGGCGTCATCACCGTGTCCTCCACGGAGGATAATCTGGCGTTCGCGGCCAAGAAACGATGACGTGAAGGCTCTCCTCGCAGCCGCCTTCGTGCTCGCGGCGGGGGCCTTGGCATTTTTTCTCCTGCGCGCGCGCCCCGTGGAGAACGGCATCGTTCTCTGCGGCGCGCATGCCCCGCGGCCCGCGTCGTCGCAACTGGACGCGTCGCTCTTTGCGGGCGTGGCGCTGTCGCTCACCGACGAGGAGCGCCGCGCGCTGGAGAACGTGCTCGCCGACGCGAACACGCGCTGGGAGGCGCGCGCGAATCCGCTGCTCGATGATTTGGGCGACGGAGAACCCGACGATGCATTCGAGGCATGGCTGGAGCATGCGCCCACGCCGGTGGCCGTGGCCTATGCCGCGTCGAGTCCGCGCTTCTGTGCAACGGACGGCTTTTGCGCCGAGGCGGTCATGCCGGGCGCGCCGTGCTCGCCCGGCTTTGCGCCCGCCACGGGAAAGGACCTGGAGCGCGCGCGCTTTTTGGCGTGGCCTTTCGCGCACGCGGCGTGGCTTCACGCTTCGTCCGAGGCCGACGCGAAACGCATGGCCGACGCGCTCCGTTCGCGAGAGCACTCGCCCGCCGCGCACATCGGGCTCGTGCTGCAAGCGGGCGACGAGCCGCGCACCCACGAGCCTCCGTTTGCCGAACTGCGGGAGCGCTTCCTTCGTCACGAGGCGCTCGAGCGGCTCGCGAAGGGCGCTTCGTTGGAATCGGTGAAGAAGGATGCACCCGTCGAGCGCACCTTCCCGCTCCACCTCGCGCCCAGTGACGTCCTGGTTCTTCCGGGCCTCGATGCGTTGACGCACCGGGATGCCTTCGAGGCGGAGCTTCGTCCGTATCGTTGAGTGTTACTTGGTATGGGCTGCGCGGCCGCTCCACTGCTGGCGGCCGTTCTTGCGAAGGGGCTCCGGATCCACCCCCCACACGATGTCGCCGCCCAGCTTGCAGACCTGATCTTTTAAAGTGCGGATGCATTCCGCTTCCGCCACGGTCTCGTCGCAGCTGGCATTGACAGGTCCGATGTTCGCGCTGGGCTTCGTGGGGGCGTCGCGGAACAGCTCCACCGCGCACCCCTCCTCCCGCGCCGGGTACTGCGCGCCGCCTTCCTGCCGCGCGCCCCCGCATGCGACGAGGGCCAGGGCCAGCACGGCGACGGTTTTCATGTCACAGCCTCCGTGCGCAACGTCGCATCGGCATCCAGCTTCGTCGCGGGGGTCTCGCCGGTCTTGAGCAGCGGAAAGCCCATGGCCTGGCGCTGGGCGAGGTACGATTCGGCGACGGCCTTGGCAATACCGCGCACGCGGCCAATGTACCGGGCGCGCTCCGTCACACCAATGGCACCGCGGGCATCGAGCACATTGAATTGGTGCGCGGCTTTGCAAACGAAGTCATAGGCCGGCAATACGAGGCGCTTGAGCGGATCCTCGGAGAGACCGATCAATCGTTTCACCTCGGATTCGGCGTGATCGAAAAAGGCAAAGTGCGCTTTCGTATCGGCCTGCTCGAAATTGTAGGTGCTCCATTCCCATTCAGCGCGTTTCGCCATTTCGCCGTACGTAATGCCGGGCGCCCAGGCGACGTCATAAATGTTGTCGCAATCTTGCAGGTACATGGAGATGCGTTCGAGCCCATACGTCAGCTCGCCGGAGACCGGCCGGCAATCGATGCCGCCAATCTGCTGGAAATAGGTAAATTGGCTGATTTCCTGGCCATCGAACCAAACCTGCCAACCGAGTCCCCAGGCGCCGAGGGTGGGCGACTCCCAATCGTCCTCGACGAATCGCAAATCATGTTCCTCGGGGTGGGTGCCGAGCGCACGGAGTGAGGCGAGGTATTGATCCTGAATGTCGATGGGCGACGGTTTCAGAATGACTTGGAATTGGTGAAACTGCTGCAATCGATTGGGATTGTCGCCATATCGGCCGTCCGCCGGGCGCCGCGAGGGCTCGACGAAGGCGACATTCCAAGGTTCGGGGCCAAGCGCGCGAAGGAACGTCGCCGGATTGAACGTGCCGGCACCGACTTCGGAGTTGTACGGCTGCACGAGGACGCAGCCTCGTTTGGTCCAAAAATCTTGCAGGCCTAGGATGAGTTCCTGAAAATACACGCGATTTCCTCCCGTCCCCCCTCCCGGGGGGGAACGCAGCATAGTGCCGCCGAAAGGTCGGGGGCGAGCCGTTCGGCGGGTCGGTGTTCGCTTTGTTGGTGCAAAGCGAAAGGCTCTGCGTCTCGGGGTCGCTGGTCGGCATTTGCGCAGTGCGTTGATGTCCTACCTTTGACGTTCAGGCAGACCGACTTTTCGGCTGAGTTAACATCGACGCGACGCAACGATCACGAAGCTGAAACAGGTGGCGCGATGCGTTACATCGGAGTACGCTAAAAAAAGAGCTATGTGCGGTCTAGGGTTCGTCGTGGAGCTTGAGCGCGGCCCGCAACACGGGGTCGTAGAGGATGGGATCGAAATCGTCCGACGTCTCGCCCACCGTGGCGCGACGGGAGCCGATCCTAAAACCGGCGATGGAGCAGGCATGCTCCTGCAATTGCCTCACGCATTCTTTCGTGCGAGATGCACGTTCGAATTGCCGCGTGCGGGCAAGTACGCCGTCGCGATGCTTTTCCTCTCGCGCGACGACGCTCGTCGTGCGCGGCAGGAAGAGCGCCTCGTCCATGCGGTGAAGCATTATGGACTGAAGGTACTCGGCTGGCGCGACGTCCCCACGGACGATGCGGTGCTCGGGCCCCTCGGCCAATCATGCAAGCCGATCATCCGACAATTGTTCGTCGGGCGTGAGGCCAAGGCGGCGGAGATCATCAAGTCGTCGCACCAGCTGCCCGCCGAGAACGACGATGCGCCGCTCGCGATGAGCGACTTCGAGCGCATGCTCTTCTTGGTGCGCAAACGCGCGGGACGCGCCAACAGCGCCGCGGGCGAGGGAGACGACTTCTACGTCTGTAGCTTCTCCTCGACCACCATCGTCTACAAAGGCTTGATGCTGCCGGAGTCCATCGGGGCGTTCTATCCCGACTTGGCGGACCCGCTCACGCAGAGCCAACTCGCCATCGTGCACTCGCGTTTCAGCACGAACACGCTGCCGACGTGGGATCGCGCGCACCCCTTCCGGCGCCTCTGCCACAATGGCGAGATCAACACGCTGCGCGGCAATCGCGCGTGGATGGGGGCTCGCGAGCAAGTGCTCCAGGCGCACCTCTTCGGAGATGCCATCAGCGACATCAAGGCCATCATCCGCCCCGAGGGCAGCGACTCGGCCTCGATGGACAATGTCGTCGACTTCTTGCTCGCAGGCGGGCGGTCCATTCCGCACGTCATGATGATGCTCGTTCCCGAGGCATGGTCGACGCAGGCGCACATGTCCGAGGAGCTGCGCGCCTTCTACGAGTACCACGCGTCGCTCGTCGAGCCGTGGGACGGGCCGGCGGCGCTCTTGTTCACCGACGGGCGCTATGTGGGCGCCACGCTGGATCGCAACGGGCTCCGCCCGCTGAAGTACATCGTGCAGACGGGCGGGCGCGTGCTCGCGGCCAGTGAGTTCGGCGTGCTGGACGTGCCGGACGACCAGATCTTGCACAAGGGACGCGTCATGCCGGGCAAGATGCTCTTGCTCGACTGTGGCAGCGAATACGAGCCGGGCCGCATCGTGGAAGATGCGGAGGTCAAACACGCCGTGGCCACGCGGCAGCCGTACGCGACGTGGGTCGCGGACAACAAGATCGATCTCGCGCGCCTGCCGGACGTGCCGCAGATCTACACGCTCAAGCGCGAGGACCGCGAGCGGCTGCTGCGCACCTTCGGCTATACGCGTGAAGATCTGCAGATCGTGCTCGCGCCGATGGCGACGCGCGGCGAAGAGCCGGTGGGCAGCATGGGCAACGATGCGCCGCTCGCGGTGCTGGTCGAAAAGCCCGTGTCGCTGTTCCGGTACTTCAAGCAGCAGTTCGCGCAGGTGACCAATCCGCCGATCGACCCGATCCGCGAGGAGCTGGTCATGTCGCTCGTCACCTGTGTCGGTGGCGAGGGCAAGTTGCTCGACGAGACGCCCGAACAGTGTCGTTTGCTGGAGTTGCCGCATCCGATTCTGACGAGCCGAGAGCTGGCGAAGCTGAAGACGAATCCGTACCCGTTCTTCCGCACGCAAGTGCTCTCGATGACGTTCCCGGCCAATCCGGGCACGAAGTTGAGCTCCGAGGAACGCCTTCGCGTGGCCATCGAATCGCTCCAAGACGCGGCAGAGCGCGCGGTCGACGCGGGCTTCAGCGTGCTCATTCTGAGCGATCGCGATGTCGATGCCGAACGAGCACCCATTCCGAGCTTGATTGCCACCTCGGCGGTGCACCATCGCCTGTTGCGCGCTGGAAAGCGCACGAAGGTGGGCATCGTGGTGGAGTCGGGCGAGTGCCGCGAGGTGGCGGATCTCGCGCTGCTCGTGGGCTACGGCGCCGGTGCGGTGAACCCGTACTTGGCGATGGAAGTCGTCGCCGACTCGAGCGAGGACGCCGCGGCGGCCACGAAGGCGTACGTCACGGCCCTCAAGAAGGGGCTTCTCAAGGTGCTCTCCAAGATGGGGATCAGCACCTTGTCGAGCTACCACGGGGCGCAGATCTTCGAGGCGCTCGGGCTCTCGCAGAAGCTGGTCGACACGTACTTCCCCGGGACGGAGACGTCCATCGGCGGCATCGGGCTCGACATCGTTGCCGACGACGCGCTGGCCTTGCATGCGCAGGGCTTCGCCGCGCCGGAGGATCAGGAGCTCGAGGTCGGCGGCACCTACGCATGGCGCGCCGGTGGCGTTCCGCATCTTTGGAACCCGGAGACGGTGGCCAGCCTGCAGAAGGCGGTGCGGCTGAACGACGACCGCTCCTACGCGGACTACTCGAAGCGCATCAACGACCAGGCCACGGGGCCCTGCACCTTGCGTGCGCTCTGGGACATCTCCATTCCGGCGGGCAACACGCCGGTGTCCATCGACGAGGTGGAGCCCGCGCAGACCATCGTGCGTCGCTTCGCCACGGGCGCCATGTCCTTCGGCAGCATCAGCAAGGAGGCGCACGAGAACCTCGCCATTGCGATGAACCGCATCGGCGGCAAGAGCAACAGCGGCGAGGGCGGTGAAGACTCCGTCCGCTACGTGCCCGACGAGCGTGGCGACCTTCGCAAGAGCGCCATCAAGCAGGTGGCCTCGGCGCGCTTCGGCGCCAGTGCGCATTACCTCGTGTCGGCCGAGGAGATGCAGATCAAGATCGCGCAGGGCGCCAAGCCCGGCGAAGGCGGGCAGCTCCCCGGTCACAAGGTGGACGAGACGATTGCGCGCGTACGGCACGCCACGCCGGGCGTCACGCTCATCTCGCCGCCGCCGCACCACGATATTTACTCCATCGAGGACTTGGCCGAGCTCATCTTCGATTTGAAGAACGTGAACTCGCGGGCTCGCGTCAGCGTGAAGCTCGTGGCCGAGTCGGGCGTGGGAACCGTGGCCGCGGGCGTGGCCAAGGCCAAGGCGGATCTCATTCTGATCAGCGGGCACGATGGCGGCACGGGTGCTTCGCCGCTCTCCTCGATTCAGCATGCGGGCATCGCTTGGGAGATCGGCATCGCCGAGACGCAGCGCGTGCTCGTGGAGAACAACCTGCGCTCGCGCGTGCGTCTGCAGGTCGACGGGCAGCTCAAGACGGGCCGGGACGTGGCGATTGCCGCGCTCCTCGGTGCGGAAGAATTCGGTTTTGCCACCGCGCCGCTGGTCGCATCGGGCTGCATCATGATGCGCAAGTGCCACCTGAATACCTGTCCGGTGGGCATTGCCACGCAGGATCCGGTGCTGCGCGCGCGCTTCAAGGGCGAGCCGGAGCACGTCATCAACTACTTCTTCTTCGTGGCCGAGGAGCTGCGCGGCATCATGGCGAGCCTCGGGTTCCGCACCATCGACGAGATGGTGGGTCGCGTGGATTGCCTGGCGATGCGCCCCGACGAGCGGCTGCCCCGCAAGGCGCGCGGGCTCGATTGCTCGCGCCTCTTGTCGCTGCCCACCGGCGATAGTCCGCTGCGGTGTACGGAGCCGCAGATCCACGAGATCGACAACGTGCTCGATCGGAAGATCATCGAGCTGGGGGCGGCGAGCCTCGAGCGTGGTGAAAAGACGGAGTTCGAGCTGCCCGTGCGCAATTCGGATCGCGCGCTCGGGGCGATGGTCTCGGGCGAGATTGCGCGGAAGTACGGAGAGAACGGCCTGCCGCACGACACGCTCACGGTGCACGTCAAAGGCACCGCCGGTCAGAGCTTCGGCGCCTTCGCGGCGCGCGGGCTCTCACTGGTGCTCGAGGGCGATGCCAACGACTACGTCGGCAAAGGCCTTTCGGGCGGCACCTTGGTCGTACGGCCTCCGGCGAGTGCACGCTTCGTCGCGGACCGCAGCGTCATCGTGGGCAACACGGTGCTCTACGGCGCCATCGACGGGCGCGTCTTCTTCGCGGGCCGCGCCGGCGAGCGCTTCGCCGTGCGAAACAGCGGCTGCACCGCGGTGGTGGAGGGCGTGGGCGACCACGGCTGCGAGTACATGACCGGCGGTCGCGTGGTCGTGCTGGGAACGACGGGGCGAAACTTCGCCGCCGGCATGAGCGGCGGTATCGCCTACGTGCTGGACGAGGATGGACACTTCGGCGAGCGCATCAACGGTGCGATGGTCGAGGTGGAGCGTCCTCTCTCGGCGGAGGATCTCGAGGAAGTGCACGCGCTGGTGCAGGAGCACGCGGCACGGACGAACAGCCGAAAGGCGGCGGCGGTTCTCGCGGGGTGGGCGGCGTCGAGCGCGCAGTTCGTGAAGGTGATTCCGACGGAATACAAGCGGGCATTGGAACGGGAGAAAGCGCGGCTTCGCGAGGTGAGTCATGGGTGACCCGACGGGATTTCTCAAGCTGGGTCGAGGTCGTTCGAAAGAGCGTCCCGTCGAAGAGCGCGTGGGCGACTACCGCGAATTCGTTCTGCCGTTGGCGGAGGGCGAGGTAAAGCAGGAGGCCGCGCGCTGCATGGACTGCGGCGTGCCCTTCTGCCATGGCAGCTGTCCGCTGGGGAACCTGATCCCCGAGTGGAACGACATGATGTTCCGCGGGCAGATCGACCGTGCGATGTCGCGCCTGGCTGAGACGAACAACTTTCCCGAGGTGACCGGCCGCATCTGTCCGGCGCCGTGCGAAGGATCGTGCGTCCTCGCGCTCGATGGCGATGCGGTGCGCATCAAGGCCATCGAGAAGACCATCGCCGACGAGACCTTCGAGCGCAGCTTGATCCCGCGCCCGGCGGCGCAGCGCACGGGCAAGCGCGTGGCGGTGATCGGCTCCGGGCCGGCGGGCATGGCGGCCGCGCAGCAGCTCGCGCGCTCGGGCCACGACGTGACCTTGTACGAGCGCGATGACCGCATCGGCGGGCTTTTGCGCTACGGCATCCCCGACTTCAAGCTGGAGAAAGACGGGATCGATCGCCGCGTCGCGCAGATGGAGGCCGAAGGCGTTCGCATGGTGACGAGTGCGGACATCGGTGGCGCCATTTCGATCCACGACGTGCGCAGCGAGCACGATGCGGTGGTGCTCGCGTGCGGTGCACAGGTGCCGCGCGATCTTCCGGTGCCTGGCCGAGAGCTTCGCGGGATTCACTTCGCGATGGACCTGCAGAATCGCCGGGTGGCCGGCGACGAGGTCGACGGGCTCGTGGCCACGGGCAAGAACGTGGTGGTCATCGGCGGCGGCGACACGGGTTCGGACTGCGTGGGCACGTCGCACCGGCAGCGGGCGGCGAATGTTCTGCAGCTCGAGATTCTGCCCCGGCCGCCCGAGGCCCGCCCGCGGGAGAATCCGTGGCCGGCGTGGCCGCTGGTGCTGCGCACGTCGTCCTCGCATCAAGAGGGCGGCAGCCGCGATTGGTCCGTGCTCACGCGGCGCTTCATCGGCGACGCGGAGGGCAACGTGGTGGCGCTCGAGGCGGTGCGCGCGGAGATCCTACCGGATCGCACAGTGCGCGAGCTCCCCGGCACCGAGTTCACCGTTCCTTGTGAATTGGCCTTGCTGGCCATGGGCTTCACCGGGCCCGTGCGCACCTTGCCGTCCGCCCTCGGGCTCACCCTCGATGCGCGCGGCAACGTGGCGACGGACGCGGAAGGCCGCACCAACGTCGACGGCGTCTTCGCCTGCGGTGACATGAGCCGCGGACAGTCGCTCGTCGTATGGGCGATTGCCGATGGCCGCCGCGTCGCGCGCGGGGTCGATCGGTACCTGGCTGCCGTTGCGTCGCAACCGCAGCGGGTCGCCGGCTGAGCAGCACCCGAAGCGCCGGTTGCAGTGCAACGTTGCACGTTGCGGCTTGCAACCGGGGCGCGACGGCGGATCGGGCGGATACCCGCGTAATTTCGCGGATTTCGTAACGGCTCGGAACTTGATGGTTCCCCTGGCGACGAGGGAACCATGAACAGCTTGGATGAACTTTTGACCCTTGCCGCGCAAGGGAAGTGGATCGTTGTCGGCGCGATTGTCATTGGCGCCATCGTGCGCCTTCTGAAATCGGACACGCCGCTCCCGACGGTTCCGTCGCAGTGGCGCCCGTGGCTTGCGCTGGGGCTGGGGGCCGTGGCCGGCATCCTTCAGGCCGTGGCGGCGGGCACGCCGTGGCAGAAAGCGTTGATCGACGGGCTGGTGTCGGCGTTGACCGCGATCGCGGGGCACGATCTCTTGATCGAATCGCTGCGCGGAGGTCGCGAGATTGGCAGCGACCGGGCGCCGGTGCCCGCACCTCCATCGCTCAGGGAGAACGTGTCGTGAAGCTTGGCTTGATCGTACCCGTGCTCTTTCTTCTCGGGGCGTGCGCGCCTGCCCGCGGTGCAAATGCGCCGGATCGGCAGAACGCGCGCGCCGCGATTCTTACCGTGGCGAAGGCCGTGTCCATCGCGGACGAAGTGTGCGCGACCACCGCGAAGAACCGCAGCAATGCGCAGCTCGCGAAGACCTGCAAGGACGCGTACGACGTCGCCCGCCCCGCGCTTTTGGCGGCCGAATCGGGGGTCGACGCTTGGGAAAATGGCCAGCGCCACGACGTGGCGTGTTCCGCGATCAACGCGGCAAACGCGCTTCGCAACATGGGCGAGGCCTTGAGCGGTGCCGGTGTGGCCTTGCCTGCGGTGCTCACGGATGCCCTTTTGCTTTCACGAGGACTCGGGGAGGTGTGCCATGGCGGATGAGAAGAACGACAACTTGGAGATCGCGCTGGACCTTCTCAAGACCGCGCTGAAGCTGTCCCCGGTGTTGATCGAATGGCTTCAACACCTGCTGGGTGGAATGGACCCGATGAAGCTCCGCGTGAGCGACATCCTGCCCGAGCGCTCCAAGTCGGAAGAGGTCTACGAGGAGCTCACCGGTCAAGGGGGGTAGTGCCTTATACTTTTCGACATGACCGTCCTCCTCACCATCGTGGGCCGGAACCTCCCTGGCCGCGCGTGCGGTCCGCACGAGGGCGTCCGTGTGGCGCTCCAGGTTGGCAAGGAGCACGTCGGTGAGGTGGACGCGGATGCGCCCGAGGCGTCGTGGATCACGCAGATCACGATTGTCGCCTCGGGCGCCGATACCTACTTTCGAGGTCCCGCGGTGCATGGAAAGCGCGGCGAGCGCTTTCTTTACTTGGCGTGGCTCGAACGAACCGCGGCGGGCACCCACGCGATGTTCCGCAGGGCGAAGCTCCAGCTCGACGGCATTCCGCGCGACGTCTTGGACGCGTGCGTGAAGTCCGGCGGACTTCGCGCCGAGCTGGGACTCACGGCGTGCGATGGCCTTCCCGTGTGCGCTTCGGTCCGCCCTCCGCGCATCGCGTGGACGGCGCAACCTCGTACCCATCGGGCCTCATCGACGCCGTCCCGCGACCCTGGGTGAAACCCCGCAGGCGCGTCACGTAGTCGAACGTCTCGGCGAGGGGGAGCCGCGCCGACACGACGACGGCGTTGCGCCCGCGCGGAACGAGGCGTTGAACCAGCCCACGCCGCGCACCGAGGTCGCCGATGACGTCGCCCGCGTGCAACTCGGGCACGGCGATCTCGAGTGCCGCGTACGGCTCGAGCAGAATGGCGCCGCCTTCCGTGCAGGCCTTCTGGAAGGCAAGGGAGCCCGCAAATTCGAAGGCCGCGGCATTCGAATCTTTGACGTGGGTCTCGCCATCGAGCAACGTCACGGCGACGTCGACGACGGGATACCCTGCGACGATGCCGCGCGAGGCCGCGGCCCGGACACCTTTCTCCACGGCGGGCACGTATTCGCGCGGAATGCAGCCGCCCACCGTCTCGTCGGAAAAGGTGATGCCCGATCCGCGTGCCCCCGGCGCCACGGCGAGTGTGACGCCCGCGAATTGACCCGCGCCGCCGTGCTGCTTCGCGTGGCGATAGGCCACACGCGCGGCGTGCGCGATGGTCTCTCGGTAGGCGACCTCGGGCCGGCCCATCGAGACGGCGACGCGATGGTCCTCGCGCAAGCGCGTGACCGTCACGTCCAGATGAAGGCTCCCCATGCCTGCGAGGCGCATTTCCCCCGATTCGGGATCGACCCACGCGAGCAGGGACGGATCTTGGAACAGCATGCGCCCGAGCGCCGTGGGGAGTCGCTCGCGGTCGTCTGCCGTTTTCGGTTCGATGGTGACCTCGACCACCGGCGCCGGCGTGTCGATGCGCTCGAGGACGATGGGCTCGTCCGAGGCGCAGAGCGTCTCGCCGGTTCGCACGTCGCGAAGTCCGGTGACGGCGACGATGTCGCCCGCGAAGGCCGTGCGCACTTCCTCGCGCTGGTCCGCGTGAGGACGGAAGAGTCGGCCCACGCGCTCGCGCGCACCGCTGCGCCCGAGCCGCACGCCGTCTCCCGTCGAAAGTGCGCCCGAGTAGATGCGCACGTACGTCAAGTACCCCGCCCGATCGAACACGGTTTTGAACGCGAGGGCCGCGAACGGTTCGCGTTCGTCGGCGCGCCGTGTGAGCGGCGTGCCATGCAGCGGGTGCGTCCCCGAGACATCCGGCACGTCCACGGGGCTGGGTAAATAATCGACGATGGCATCGAGCAGGGAAGGAATGCCCACGTTCTTCAGAGCGGAGCCGCAGGCCACCGGAAGGACCTTGCGCTTGAGCGCACCTGTGCGAATCGCGCGCGCGAGTGTGCGCGCGTCCGCGTTCCCGCCCTGGCAGAAGAGCGCGAGGACGTCCTCGTCGAAGCTGGCCAAGGTCTCCATCATCGTCGCGCGCGCCGCGTCGAAAACGGTGCGATGCGCTGCAGTCATCTCGGAAACGAGCACCGCACGACCATCGAAGCCGAGCACGACGCCGTGAACGACGTCGAGAAGCTCCGAACCCGAAAGGGGAACGTGAAGGGCGACTGGTTCGATGCCGAGGCGCTCGCGAATGTCGCGAAGGCACATGTCGAAGTCGGCGCCGGGCTTGTCGATCTTGTTCACGAAGGCGAGCGAAGGCACTCCATGCCGCTCGGCCTGGTGAAACACGGTTTCCGATTGGCACTCCACACCGCTGGCCGCATCGAGCACGAACACCGCACCGTCGAGGACACGCAAACTGCGCTCGACCTCGATGGTGAAGTCGACGTGGCCCGGCGTATCCACGATCTGAATGCGATGCGCCTGCCCCGGGCAAAGCCCGGACGAAGGCGTCCAAGCCACGCTGGTGGCCGCGGCATTGATGGTAATTCCGCGCTTTTGTTCAATGGGGTCGAAGTCCAACACGGCCGTGCCCTCGTGGACCTCACCGGTTTTGTGAATGCGGCCCGCGCAATAGAGAATGCGCTCGGCGCAGGTGGTCTTTCCTGCATCGATATGGGCCATGATTCCGATATTTCGTAGTTGGGTAATTGGGATGTCGCGTGGCATGGAGATGCCCTCTGCGCGCGAGCAATGCCGCTCGGCGATGGAAATAGGTTCGAAGACAAAACAGCGAGGCCGGCTCAACGCATTCGCGGAGCCGGCCTCTCGAGCTTGTTCGTCAAAAATGAACCTCGCCCTACGGACCAACTCCGCGTTTGCCAAATTCGAGCAACACCATGGGGCGAATCATAACGATGGGAAACTTGATGGACGCGCGATGCTTTGTCAAGAAGCGATAATGGCCAATCGCTTCTAGAACCCCGACGACGGCGGATCCGCTTCCGTGGAGGCCGTGAAGCGCTTCATCTTGCGCCACAGGGTCGAACGATGGATGCCCAATTCGTCGGCCAGCTTTTGCCGCTGCGTGCTTCCGCTCTCCAGGTGGGCGCGGATCTTTCGCCGCTCGCTCCTCGCCAGGGCCTGACGCAAGGTCGACGTTTCGTGGCTCTCGCCGTCCACCGCTGTCGTGCGAAGCTCCGGCGCCAGCTCGAGCAAGGTGGCCTCGTCGACATTGCCCGGGGGCGCGAGGGACATGACGCGCTCCATCACGTTGCGCAGCTCGCGCACGTTGCCGGGCCACGCGTAGCGGAGCAGGATCTGGTGCGCCGCCTCGGTGAGCAGCACGCGCGAGGCGCGATCGTGCTGCGCGTGAAAGCGGGCGACCAATGCGGCCAGATCGCCCGGGCGCGTGCGCAGGGCCGGCACCTCGACGACGAACGTCGCCAAGCGGAAATAGAGGTCGGCCCGAAAGCGCCCCGCCGCGACTTCCTTGCGCAAATCGCGGTTCGTGGCGGCGACGATGCGCACGTCCACCGTCGTGGGCCGCGCGGCACCGATGGGCCGCACCGTGCCTTCCTCCAGGGCGCGCAGCAACTTCGCTTGCACGAAGAGGTGCAGCTCCCCGATTTCATCGAGGAAGAGCGTGCCGCCGTGCGCCTCGACGAAGGCTCCCGGTGCATTGGAAACGGCGCCGGTGAAGGCGCCGCGCACGTGCCCGAAGAGCGTGCTCTCCGCGAGCCCCTCGTTGAACGCCGCGCAGTTGACCGCGACGAATTTCCCACGGCGCCCGGAGCGGCGATGCACCTCGGTGGCGAGGAGCTCCTTGCCGCAGCCCGTCGGGCCGGTGACGAGAACGCCTTGTCGACGTTCGGCGACTTGTTCGACGACACGAAGCGCGCGAAGCAGCGGAGGGTCAACGGCGACCAGCCCGCTCGATTCGACATCGGAGAGCGATTGTCCAAAGCCAGATTCCAGGCGCTCGTCGAGCGCGGCGGCGGTGGAGGTCTTCATGGTTGGGTCGGGGGATAAAGAGCAATTTGCTCGCCATGCCCTGCCCCTGTCCTGGACGGCGTTACGACCACCTTTCACGCAAGGATGCGTGCGCGGTGCTGCCGAAATTTTGGACGCCGTTATGGCGTTGTCGTCGAATTTGTCGACGGCGCTACTTCGGCTCGTCGCGCATTTTGTTGTACAAAGTCTGCCGGTTGATTCCGAGTATCGCCGCCGCCTTGGTGCGGTTGCCGTTGGTGTGCAGAAGCGCCGCCTGAATCGCCCGCTGCTCCACGTCTTCGAGGCGGCCAGGGAGGCGCACCACATAGGGATCGTCGCTCGTGGGCTGGGACGGGGCATCGTCCTCGACGAGGCCATTCACCGCGAGGGGCAGGTCCGACGGCGCAATCCACGGCCCATCGCCCAGCACGACCGCGTGCTCGATGGCATTGCGCAACTCGCGCACGTTGCCGGGCCAGGGATACCGACGGATGGCGGCGAGCGCCTCCGGCGAGAAGCCATCGATCCGCCGGCCCGTGCTCGGAGCGAAGTCCGCGAGGATCTGTTGCGCGAGCAACACCAGATCATCGCCGCGGGCCCGCAGCGGCGGCACCAGGGCGCTCACCACGGAAATGCGGAAGTAGAGGTCGCTCCGGAAGGTGCCCGCCGCGACCATCGCCTCGAGATCGCGGTTGGTGGCCGCGATGACCCGGGCCTGCAGGGTGAGCGCGCGGTTCGAGCCGAGCCGTTCGAACCGCCGGTCCTCGAGGACGCGCAGAAGCTTGGCTTGGCTCGCCAGCGGCAGCTCGCCAATTTCGTCGAGGAGCACGGTCCCGCGGCCCGCCCCTTCCAGGGCGCCGGGGCGTGAGGCGACGGCGCCGGTGAAGGCTCCGCGCTCGTGGCCGAAAAGCTCGCTCTCGATCAGATTGTCCGGGATGGCGGCGCAATTGATCACCCGCATCGGGTCGTCTTTGCGGGGGCCCGATTCGTGGATCAGCCGCGCGACGAAGGTCTTGCCCACCCCCGTCTCGCCGGTGAGCAGCACCACGGCGTCGGAGACGGCGAGCTTCGGGATGATGCGAACGAGCCGCTCGGCCGCCGGCGACGCGCCCAAAAAGCCGTGCGCACTGCCCACGGCCTGGCGCCGAAAGACTTCCAGCTCGGCCTTTACCGTGTGCAACGTGGAGAGCTGGGCCAGCCGCGAGCCACAGAGTTGAACCGCGACGATGAGCAACCGCCGGAGCAGATCCGTGACCCGATCGGGCGGCAATGTCGTGATGAAGGTCACCCAGCGCGGGGAGGGCCCTTGGGTTGGTACGACGATCTGGGCTTTACCTCCCGGCGTGACGGTCTCCAAAATGGAGACGCTGCCTTCGTCCGAGAGCTCGCCCTCCGGGGCGTCGACGATGGAGACGGATTCGCCGTCAGCGTAGGCCTTCGCCCAGGCGGTGAGGGCGGCATCGAGCGAGGCGGGATCCTCGACCGACGCCAAGGTCTCGTTCAGTGCAAACAGCGCGGCAAAGCCGCGGGCATCGGCGGCCGGGCCGCTGAGGAGGCCGCGCACCACCGTGGACCCGTAGGATGCGGGCGGCGCGACATCGTCGGCGTTGGAATCGCTCTCGAGCACGACCAACACGGTGTTGCCCACGACGATGGAATCGCCGCTCTGCACGATGGCCTCGAGCGTTTCACGCCCCGCATGAACGAGCGGCGCAGCCGTGGGGCACACGTGCACGCGCGTTCCCTGCTCGGTGGCGACGACCTGGAAGTGGTGACGCGACACGGAGCGATCGGCGAGCACCAAGTCGGCATCGCGCGCGCGGCCGACCATTCGAACATGATGGTCCACGAGCATCCGGGCACCGGCATCGGGCCCTTGCGCCACCATGAGATACCTCGTCCGTTGGACCATTCGCAGGACTCGCCGTTAACGCCTGCAGAATAGGCCTTTGCGGTCCGCGGAACCAGTTGCGTCTCAGGCACATCGCGGCTCACCGCTAGAGGTGTAAGCACCGGTGAAATGTGCAAACCGATGGGAGTGCGCGCACGGGACCGGGTTGGCTTGACGGCCAAAGCACCGAACCTGCATCATCGCCGGTTATCGGAAGAATTCAATGTCGCCGTTCTTCTCGTTTTCGGCTTCAGAGCGCGCGTTGGCGCGGCTTGGCGCGATTGTTCAGCAGAAATATCGAATCGATCGGCTGATCGGCGTTGGGGGAATGGGCGCGGTCTATGCGGCCACGCACCGCAATGGTCATCGGGTGGCCATCAAGTTCCTGCACGAGGGGCTATGGGACGACGCCGAGAGCCGGCGGCTCTTTAGCCGCGAGGCCTACGTGGCCAACGAGGTGGGGCACCCCGGTGCCGTTCCCGTGTTGGACGACGACGAGGATGACGACGGCTGCCCTTTCTTGATCATGCCGCTGCTCGAGGGCACGACCCTGCGCACGCGATCGGAACGCGCCCCGGGCAGGAAGCTGTCCGTGGCCGAGGTGGCCGTGGTGATGGCGGACGCGCTCGACGTGCTGGCCTCCGCGCACGCGAAGGGCATCGTGCACCGCGATATCAAACCGGACAATCTGTTCATCACCTACGACGGTGCGGTCCGCGTGCTGGACTTCGGGGTGGCCCGCCGGATCCAGCCCCCGACGGGCGAAAGCGACGCTCCGTTGAGTTCCGCGGGGCGCATGGTGGGCACGCCCGCGTTCATGCCGCCCGAGCAAGTGCTCGGGCAGAGCGCGGCGATTGGCCCGCCGACGGATTGTTGGGCGATCGGGGCGACGATCTTCACGTTGCTCTCGGGCGAGTTGGTGCATGCGACCGACGGCTCGGCGGCTCAACTCGTTGCCGCGGCAACGGGCCCGGCGCGCTTGCTGGCGAAGCTCGCGCCGGATTTGCCCGGGCCTCTCGTGGCGGTGGTCGACAAGGCGCTGTCGTTCGATCCGGCCGATCGATGGCCTGCCGCCCGCGAGATGCGCGAGGCGCTCTTGGCGACGTTTCCCGAGGTGTTCGGCAAGCCGCCTGCTGCCGTGAGTGCGCTCATTCGCGAGCAGCTGGCCGCCGATTTGTCGCCCGACAGCGAGGATTCGCACGGGCGGACCACGCAGCCGGCGGCGAGGCTTCCTTCGCCCGTCGTCGTGAGCAGCGAGACGATGGCGAGTCCCTCGCCCAAAGCGCCGTCGTCGCCTTTGCCGCCGGACGCCCGAGGTACGCGAACCTTGCGCGAGGGCGAAACGCCGCCGCCATCGCCCCCGGTGGAGTCGCCGCGCACGGGGCACATCGCCAGTGTTCGCCGCCGTCGCCGCCGCATCGTGCGCGCGATGCTGGCCGGTCTCGCCCTGCCGGGCATCGTGGCCCTCGTGATGGTCGTCGCCATGGTGGCGGGCCTCTACGAGCCCAAAATGAGCCACCGCCTCGCCGCCCGCCTTCCCGCCGCGCCCTCGTCCAGCGCGCAGTTGACGGCGAGCCAGCAAGAGGCACTGGTTCACCTCAATGCGGGCATCCAAGATTGGCGCGATGCCTCGGAGCAATCGGCCGAGCGCAGCTTTTCGCGCGCGATCGAGCTCGATTCAAGCCTTGCGGCCGCGCATCTGTATCTGGCGATGACCCCCGTCTGGACCGACGCCGAAACGCGGGAGCACCACCACGCCGCTTCGGCCCATCGGAGTGGACTCAGTGCGCGCGATCTCGCGCTGCTCGAGGCTTACGCGCCTGCGATGGCCACGACGCCGGATCTCGAGGACAGCATCCGGCGCCTTTCCGCTGCACGAACGGCATTCCCATCGGATTGGCTGGTGCTTCACGCGCTTGCCGACATGCAGATCAAAAGAGGCCAGCTTCGCGAAGCCATCGATGTTCTGGACGACCTTCTGCGACGCGAACCGTCGCTCGCGATTGCATGGGCCAAGAAAGGGTTTGCGCTCGCCCTGCTCGACGACATGTCGCAAGCCCGCGAGGCCCTGGGCGCGTGCCTTCGTGCCTCGAGCTACGGATCCCTTTGTCTGGAGTACTTGACCCGGCTGGACTCGCATGAAGGCCGATGCCCCGACGTCGAGAAGAATGCGCGCACGCTCATGGCCTTGCCGTCGCCGAGACCGCGTGCCGCTCTCCGGCTTGCGAGTGCCATTTATGGTCGCGGCGGTTCGATGGGCAGCGTGCACGATACGCTGCAGCGGATGACGCAGCTCGCGTCCGAGGCGCGACGTGAAAGTACGCACCAATGGAACGAGGTGCGGTTCAATGTCTTAGCGGGCGACTTTCGCGCGGCCGAGCGCGCGCTCGACGCGTGGGGTGCCGTCACCTCAAGCGCGAAGTACGAGGACGAGCATGGCTATTTCACCGATATGCAATTGGGAATGGCCATGGAGCTCGGTGACAAAGACCTCGCGTCGCGCGTTGCCGCGGACTTCCTGGCAAAGCGCGACGCGTGGTTGCGATCGAGCTATTTCGATTGGGAGATCACTGCGCTTCGAGCCCAATACCGTGCCGGCGGTATCTCGCGTGAAGCCTTCGACAGGGCTCGGCAGGCGTGGCTTGCGCGCGAGATCCAGCGGCCGCTGGTTGCCTCGAAGAATCTCGGTTGGATACGGGCTTATGCGCAGGCGGTGGCGACCCCGCAAGACGCTGCCGATGCGTTGCGCGCGTTGTCGGACTACATGCCGATGGCGGATGCGCTCACGCGCGATGTCGAGACGGATGATGCCATCGGGCTCGTGTATCTGCTGACCGGCAATGTCGAGAAGGCATTGCCGTACTTGCGAGGTGCAGCATCATCGTGCCAGGCGGTTCAATTCCCCTTTGCGCATACCCGGGCTCATTTGCATTTGGGCATGGCCTTGGAGCGCATCGGCGACCGCGCGGGCGCCTGCAAGGCTTACAACGTGGTGTTGGCCCGTTGGGGTCAGGAGCCGCGCAGCACCTCGGCAAAGGCGTCGCGTTCTCGCTTCTCGGCGCTGGACTGCACGGGGCACTGACACTTCATCGGGCCCGGCGGATCGCCTTCGTCTTTGGCCTTGCCGCAGTTCTGGCAAATGACTTCTTTGACCAGTACCCGCCGAACCTTCGTGGTCTCCTCGGCTGCCGGCTCGTTCGCCTGGCTTTTCTCATTTCGTTTCTTTGCTGCTTGGCCGTCCATGATTCGTCTCCTCTGCCTCGCCCATGAGCAAGTTGGGCGCCATGCGCGATGCACGCGAAAATGGCGAGGCGCGGGCGCTCTCTCGGTGCGTGCGTCCATTTATTCGGCGCTGGACGTGTCCAGGTTGTCGAAAAACTGGACGCGAGGATCGGATTAACGAGAGAGCGCGTTCAGCAGAGCGCGAGCGTCGTCCAACGTAGGGTCGTCGTCCACGGCGCGCTTCAAGAGGAGGAGCGCTTTCTTCGTGTCGCCTTGGACGTGGGCAATTTCGCCGAGGCGCTGGTAGGCGACCGCGCGCGGAATCGGAGCGGGGCTTCGCAGCATCGTGATCGTGCGCAGTGCCTTCGTGGCCACGTCGTATTGGCGAAGCTCGAGCGCAGAGCGCGCCAACTCGGACGCAACGAGTCCATTCTGGCCGTCCATGTCCAACGCGCTCGACAGCCACTGCATCTCCGCCGGCCGATCACCCACGGTGCGGGCAATGCGTGCCAGGCGCTGATGCAGCAGCGCTAGATCGCGGGAGCGGCGACCCTTTTGCGAGGCCAAGGTCACGTGCACCACTTCGGTGGCATCCTCGTGCCGCCCAAGGGCGAGCAGCGCATCCGCCAGCAGCGCCGCGCACTCGATGTCGTTCGGCCGAAGGGCGCGCGCTTCTTCCAGCGCAGCCAGCGCCGTGCGCTCATCCAGGCTGTTCTCCAAGAGAACCGCCGCGCCCCGCACCAGGTTCGCGAAGCGCGCATCGTCGTCGAACGCCGTGCGCGCCTCCGAGAGGCTCATTTCCGCAAGCTCGCGGTTCGCACCCGTGCGCGCATAAAGCTCGCGCAGGCGCTCACGCAGCTCCACGTTCGTCGGATCGTTGCGCAACGCGCGCTCCAGGCCCGGGCGCGCGAAGCCCGGCTCGCCCGCTTGTTCGCTGGCATGGGCAAGCTTCATCGCCAGATCCGAAAGATCCGCCGACTCGTCCACCATGGCCAGACGCCCGTACGCCGCCGCTGCCGTGTCCCAATGCTCGAGCGACTCCTCGATGTCGGCCAGCGCGCGGAGCGCCTCGCGATGGTTCGGATCGCGGGTCAAGATGTCGCCGAGGTGCACGCGCGCAGCCTCGACCTGCCCGGCCTTCGCCAGCAGATTCACCAGCCGCAAGAGAACGGCGCCCTCCTTGGCCGTATCGCCGGCCTGCACCGCATCTTCTCGCAGCCGCGTGAGTTGCGCGGTGAGAGGTTCCACGTAGCGCTGCGGATCCAGCGAAAAGGCGCGCTCCAAGTCGTAGAGTGCCCCGCCTTGATCGCCGAGGGCCGCACGAAGCCGCGCACGCGTCGCCAACAGGGGCGCCCGTCGCGGATCGTGATCCGGGAGCGATGCCGCCGTGCTCGTGATTTCCGCGGCCGCCGCCTGGAGCTTGCCGGACTCGGTCAACGCGGTCACGAACTCGTCGAACAGCTCCAGATCGTCCGGCAGCGCGGCGCGGGCGTCTTTCAACAGCTCCGCCGCGCGCGCTGGGTCGCTCAGCTCACCGCGATAGATCGCCGCCGCCTGCCGCAGAAGGGCAGCGCGCTTCGCGGGATCGGTTTGCGCCATGGCATCGAGCACCTGCACTTCGGCGAGCTTCGGCAGATCGTTGCGTTCGCGGTACAGGGCCAGGAGCCGATCGCGCAAAGCCGTGCTCTCGGGGCACGCTTTGAAACCGAGCGCAATGGCGCGCTCTCCGCCGTCGGGATCCCACAGTTCCTCGCGCAGGGAGACCAGCTCCAGCGCGAGTTTCTCGGCCTCGCGGCCCGACGTCAGCGGCAGCAGGCGCTCGAGCAGCTCCGCCCGATCCGCCGGCTCGCCCCGCACCGCCAAGAGCCGCGCGAGAGCGCGCAGAACGGGCTCGCTCTTCGGGTCCCAATCGAGCGCCGCGTAATAGATGCTGATCGCGTTGTCGGGATCGTTGTTCTCGACGAGCCCACCGAGCCGCGCAGACAGGCTGGCCACTAGCGGGGAGTCCCCGTGGTCCTTGGCGGCGTCGATGAGCTGATTCAAAAGCTCCGTGAGCTCCTGCTCGCGATTTCCCGTCTCGAGAATGGACAGGAGCAGCGCGCCCGCCTCCTCGTGGCCGGGCTGTTCGTCGAGGATGTTCCGCAGTTCGGTCACGCCTTCGTCCTCGGCCCGCCGCTCGAGCAGAATCCGAGCGCGCTCCAGGCGCGTGGCGATGCGGGCCTCTGGCTCGTCGATGTAGTCGACGACCAGCCCGAGCAGGCGGGCCAGCTTTTCGCCGTCGCCCATCTTGCGGTAAAGGCCGAGCAGCGCGGTCCACACCTCGCGGTCCGATGGCCTCTCCTCGAAAAGCCGCTCGTACACTTTGGAGGCGAGGTACGCGTCGCCCAGTTTATCCCCGGCGACACGGGCCACGAACAGGCGCATCTTGCGCGCTTCGTCCGCCTCTGCGAAATCGGCTGCCTCGAGGCGAAGCTTGAGGCCATCACGCAGCTCGTTGCGCGCCTCGGAGCACTCGGCCAGAAGAATGAGCGCCCACGTTGCGTGCGCGCTCTCCGCCGGATCGTTGCGCACGATGGCCACGTAGCGCTCGAGCAGCTCCTCGAAGAGGGCCTTTTCGCCCAAGGTCCGCGCCAGCGAAATCGCCTCGCGCAGCACCGAAGATGGGGTCTCCGGGCGCGCGCTGCGCCGGGAAAGCGCGTCCAGCAAAAGGCGCTCCTGCCCGGGACGGCGTCCCGTTTGCTCGTACAAATCGAGCAACTTCGCGCGATCGGGGTGCGAATCGATGGCCTTTTGCAGCACCGATAGCGCGTGCACGCTCTGGGGATCCAGTTCGAGCGCGCGCGCCAAAAGCTCGGTGGCCGGCTCCACGCCGCCCGGCATCGAGAGGCGCAGCGCCGCGAGCCGTGAGATGGCGTCGGCGTGCTTGACCGGATCGGACCGCGTGGCCTGCTCCTCCAGATCGACGAGCCGTGAGAGCACGCGTTCCTGCCCCTCGCGCCGGCCGACGCGTCCGTAAAGCCGCTCCAGCGCGCGAAGCACGTCGCCCGAGTTGCTCTCCAGCCGCTCCGCGTCCTCGAAGATCGAAAGCGCGCGCGCATCGTCTTCGAGCTCGTGCTCCACCACGCTCCCGAGCCGCAGGTACAGCGATCCCGCCAGCGCGCGGTTGCGTTCCTCGGCCGCCTTGGCCAACCGCTCGAGGGTGTCCGCGTAGCGCGGGACGGCGCGCGTTCGCTTGGCCAGATCCAGCATCGCGTCGTGCACACTCGGCGACGAGGGGGCAGCTTCGAGGGCGCGCAGGCCCACCGCGAACGCGTCATCCTCGCGGCCAAGCTTGTTGCCGAGAACGTCCGCGAGCTCGAACAGCACGGCCGCGCCGCGCTCGGGATCGTCGGTCTCGCGACCCATTTTCATTTCCAGCGCCTTGGCCAGCGCCTTCCACGATTCGCGCGCGCGCAGCGCACGCTCGAGGCGCGCAGCCTCCACCGGGTGCGACGTCGCCGCTTCGAGCGCCGACTCGAGGATCTCCTCGGCGCGGTCGGCTTGCCCTTGTCGCGTGGCAATTTCGCTCAGCTCGAGGAGCACCTCGGTTCGCACGATGGGCGTGCTCTCGTCGGGCGTGTCCTGCCTTCGCACCACCGCGAGCAGCGCGCGGTACGAGCGCTCCGCACGTTCCAGCTGCCCATCGTCGCGTGCGAGCTCGGCCAGCGCGCGCAGAATGTCGGCATTCGCTGGGTCGATGCGCGTGGCCGCTTCGAGCTCGGCCATCGCTTGCGTGCGATCGCCGGCCAAGAGATCCAATCGGGCCAGGTGATGATGGATCGGCGCCCGCTCTTTCGGCCGCCGTCCACCGAAGGCCTCGATGGCCTGACGCAACAGCGCGCGCCCCTCTTGAATGCGCCCGGCCGCGCCCAAGGTGTCCGCCAGGAGCAGGCGGATCGCGCGGTTTTCCGGATCGAGCTCCGCGGCCTGCTCCAAGAGCGGCACCGCCTCGGCGGGCATGTTGCACTTGTGCCAATACAGGTCCGCGGCCTCGCGCAGGCGCAGAAGCTTCACGTCGTTCGAGGTGGCGTGGGCTGCACCGGTCGCTAGCAGCGCGGCCAGCGGCGCGTACTCGCGCGTGCGATGGTAGATCGCCCCGAGGTGCGCGCGCAGGCGCTCTTCCTCGGGCTGCGCGGCGACGGCTTCCTCGAGCCGCTGGCGTGCTTGCTCTTCGCGGCCCGCGGCCACCAAGGCATCGGCCAGGCGCAAGGTCACGCTGGCGCGCTCGGCCGGCGGCGTGATGTCGCGCAAGAGGAGCAGGTACTGCGCGGCCTCGGCGAAGTCTTGCCGGCGCATCGAAAGGCGCGCCAAGGCATCGTACGATGCGGCGCTCGGCTCGATCGCCACGACGCGCGCGTGGTACGTGATGGCCGCGTTCGTGTCGTCCAGTTTTTCCTCGGCCACCGACGCCGCGCGTGCCCAGAAGAGCGACGCCGCCGCCGTGTCGCTGGCCGCTTCGGCCAGTGCAGCCTGGTCGGCGAGCAGCGTCGTGAGATCCGCGTGCCGCTCCGCCTTGACGTAGACCTCGACGAGTTCGCGCACCGTTTCGTCGTGCCGCGGTTCGTCTTTGAGGTTCCCCTCCAGCGTCTCGATGGCATTGCCCGAGAGACCGAGATGCACCTGCAGCCGCGCCACCTCGAGGCGCAGCGCCGGGTTGGGGGCCAGCGCCAATTGCTTCTCGCGCAACTCGAGCAGCTCCTCGTGCCGTCCGAGCTGCTGAAAGAGCTCGCCCAGCGCCGTGGTGGCGCGCAAATCGGTGGGATCTTCCTTGAAGAGCGCGCGGTAAAGCTCGATGGCCCGCGCGCGATCGCCCAGCTTGTCCACGGCGATGCTCGCGGCTTGGTGCCGCATCGTGCGCCGGTTGTCGCTGTCGAAGGGGAGGTCCGAGGCGAGGACCAGCAGGTCCACCGTCTTTTCGGCGTCGCCTTCCTCCTCGTAGATGCGCGACAGCGCCGAGATGGTCCAGCGCACGAACTGCTCCGGATCGGCCATCGTCCCCGAGGTGACGTCGCGCGGAGGCTCGCGCCCGAACCATCGCTCCGTGGCGAGCTTCATCAGCCGCTCCAGGATCGACTTGGCCAGGGCCCGATCCGCGATGGACTCCGAGGCAATCTCGGAGGCCTCGCGCAGAAGCTCCAAATCGCCGCCGGTCGCCTCCGACAGGCGCAAAAGGCTCTCGACCAGCGGCCGCCCCTTGGCCCGGCGCTGAAGCTGCGCCAGGGCGGCGAGGAGCTCCGGGTTGAGCGGATCGTGCGTCAGCGCACGCGCGAACGCGAGCTCCGCGGCCTCGGGATCGCCGCGGCGATCGCGGTGCCACGTGGCCACCCGCGCCTCGAGATCGCGCGCCAGATGGGCGACCAGGCCGGGGTGCTCCGCGATGGTGCGGGTCAGGGCCTCGGTGGCCGCGTCCCACGCGGCGGGCGTCGTGGCCACCGACTCCAACGTGGTCCAAAGCGAAGCGTCGAGGGAGTGCGTCGCAATGGCGTGCAAAATCGCAGCCTTTGCAGCCTCGTCCCAGCGCATGTGCGGCCCGGCGACGCGCAGCACGGCCCGCACGGCATCGGTGTCGTGCGGCGTCGTGGTCACCGCGTGCGCGTACGCGGCCAGCGCGCCCTCGGGGTCGTCGAGCCGGCGCTCGAGCGCTTCGCCGAGGTGCTGATGCAGGCGGCTCACCAGGGTCGTGTCGCGCTCAGTCTCGAGGGACTCGAGGTTCTCGAGCACGCGCTTGTGCGTCTCGACGAAGGCCTTCCACCCGCTGGTCTCCTCGGCCAGGCGGAAAAGGTCCGTCTCCAGGTCCAGGTCGTGCGGCGCGAGCAAAAAGGCGCGCCCGATGTAGCGGTACGCCGCCACGCGATCGGCGAGACGTTGCTCGGCGAGCCATGCGGCTTCTTTGAAAATGCGCCCGCGCTCGTCATCGGCCCGATCACCTGACAGCGCCGCCTTGAGCCGATGCTCGGTCAGATCGAGCGCCGACTGCCACTCGCCCGAGGTGGTGTGCGCCACGTAGAGCACACGCACCGCCTCGGGCTCGTCGATCAGCTCGTACAAGCCGTCCAGCGCACCGGGCTCGCGCGGCGAGGCTTCCAGTGCGGCGCGGTAGTTCTCGATGGCACCCGCATGGTCGCCCTGCCGCTCGCGCAGCACGTCGCCGAGCTGGCGCAGAAACGTCGCGCGCACCTCGGGATCCTGCGCCCGCTTCGCCGACTCCTCGAGCAACGTCGCGAGCTCGAGCCAGCGGCCCACACCGTGGAGCAACCCGGCCAGCGCGCGTGTTCCCTCGTCGGACGGGCCGAAGTCTTCCTGGATCCCGTGCCACGTGGCGATGGCGGCATCCGGCTCGTCGAGCTCCTGCCGATAGATGCGCGCCAGGGTGACGCGATCCTTGCGCTTTTGCTCCTTCGACGGCGTGATGCGCGCGCGCTGCGTGAGGGCCTCGATGAGCGGCCGCCAACGCTTGCCGCGTTCGAGCAGCGCGATGAGCCCATCGAGGGCCTCGGCATCGGCTTTGTCGTCCGCGAGGCGCGTCTCGTATGCGCGGATCGCGCGATCGTCCTCGCCCAGCTCCGCGGCCAACTCCGCCGCCGTGCCCAGCGCCACGCGCCGTGCGCGCGCGTCGGTCTCGAGCTCGCTCATGCGCTCGAGGACCATGAGCCGATCCTGCGGCCGCGAGGCGACGAGCAACAGCGGATCCAGTCGCCGCGTCGCCGCCAAAAGCGCCTCCTTTCCGGCCTTGGGCGCGCCGAGCACGCGCAGGTACAACTCGATGGCGCGCGCACCGTCTCCGAGGCGGTCCTCGTGCATCGTGGCGGCGCGCATGAGCAGATCGATGCGCAGCGCTTCGTCGAGCGAAGGCTGGTCGGCGGCGTGGGCGAGCACCTCCGCGGCGCGATCGAATTGGTCGACCTTTTCCGCCAGCGCCGTCAGACGATCACGGTGCGCGGCCACCTGCGGTTCGAGCATCACCAGCGCCACGTAGTGCTCGAGCGCCTTGGCGTCCTGCCCGAGCCGGCCATACAGCTCTGCGATCTCCTTGTGTCCGGTCACGCGCGCCTTGGCGTCGTCGACCGCCTCGAGCTCCACTTCGAGCACGCGCGCGAGATCCACGTCGCGCCCCGTCTCCAGGTAATGCTCCTTGAGCAACGCGGCGGCGTGCTGGCGCGTGCGGTTGCCTTCGGGTGCCGGCGTAGCCGCCTGCAAAATGCGCTCGAGCAACTCCACCAGCTTGATACGTACCTGCGCGTGCGCATCGCCCACGCCGGGAAGTGATGCCGGGCCGCTCGTCTCGGACGAGAGAAGGCCCTCGACCACCGCGAGCGCACCGGGCACGTCGTTCAAATGGTCCAGCATCATGCCGGCGATGCGGATGCGCGCGGCGCGCGCGTCCAGGATGCCCATGCCGTCCAGCTGCGACGACAAGAGCGCGATGAGCTCACGGTGCTTTCCGTGGCGCTCGTAGAGCCGCTCCAGCGACGCCGTGATGCGCGCGTTTTTCGGCTTCAGCGCGAGCAGCTTCTCCAGATAGAGAATCGCGCGATCGGAGTGGTTCGCGAAGTCCTTGGCGATCTGCGCCGCATCCTCGAGGAGCTCGACCCGGCGATCCTTCTCCGACACCGCGGCGATGGCCCGATCGTAGAGCGCGAAGAGATCGTCCCACTGCTCGCGCGAGTCGAAGAGCAGCTTGAGGCGATCGAAGGCCCACGCGGCCATCGGATCGATGGTGAGCACGCGCTCGAGCAGGGCGATGACCCGCGACGGATCGTCGAACCACTCTTCGTGGAAGGCCACCGCGCGCTGGCCGATCTCCAGCGCACCCTCCGGCGAGAGCACGCCGCCGAGCACGCGGTAGTACAGATCCGCCAGGCTCCCGGGGTTCTGCAGATCGCGCGCGAGATCTTCCGCGCGGTCCCAGAACGCCGGCTCGAGTGGAAACTCTTCGGCGGCGCGGAGCGTCGTCAGGAGCGCCGCATCTTTCCGATTCTGCACCTCGTGCGAGGCAATGAGCCGCTCGAACCACGCACGCCGTGTGGCCACGCCCGCGACCTCCGGCGGGCCTTCCAGCAGCGTGTTCACGATGCTTGCGCGCACGTCGCCGTCCTCCACGCGCTGGCTCGCCCTTTCCAGCAACGCGGCGGCCTGTTGACCTACTTTGGGTAAGCGCAGGAGCCGGCCGGCCAGCCCGAGCGCATCGGCATCGTCCGGTGCTTCGTCGAGCAGAGCCGTCACGCAGCGTACCGCGTCCTCGAGCTGCTCACCGCGCTCGATCAGAATCGTCGCAATCTCGATGTCGATGGCCCTTCGCGCGGCGCCGTCGCTGCGTTCGCGCTGCGCAAACAAAGCCGAAACGGCACCACCCACGTCACCGGTCGCCAAAGTCAACCTCGCTACCGCGGCCGAAGCCTCGGTGTTCTCCGGATCGAGCGCGAGCACCTCGCGGTGCACGTTGAGGGCCGTCTCCACGTCGGAGAACAGCGTCTCCTCGGCCCGTGCCCAGGTGAGCAGATGCCCGATCTTCTCTTCCCGCTGCGCATGGTTCGCTCTCCAGGCCAGCAGCCAGCGGCGGTCGGCGTTGCGCGCCGCACTCGCATCGCTGGCTTCGAGGAGCTTCGTGAAACCGCTCACCGCCGCGCGGTGCGTGGCCCCCATGTCGGCATCCTCGGTCTCCAGCAGCGCGCGGTACGTGGATGCGGCCTCGTCCTGACGAATGGGATCCTTCGAGAGCACGCGCGCCTTGGACATCATGAACTCGCCGCGCAGCGACCGCGCCTCCACTTCATCCAAGGCGGAGTCGACGGCGCGCACGAAGCCAGCAATCTCGCCGGAGTGCACGGCCAGTCGCTCGAACAGCGAGAGGCTCTCCACGTTGCGCGGATCGAGCGCGAACGCCCGCGCCACGGCATCGGCTGCGCCGGAGGGATCGCTGAGCTTCTCCGCGAGGACGCGCGCCAAGCGCAGAAGCACCGAGCAGCGCACCTCGGTGGTCTTCGCCGTCTCGACCATGACCGCGTACAGCTCGGGCAGGCCGCTCCACTGCTCCTGCTGTTCGAGCAGCACCGCCATGCGCTCGGTGGCTTCGGTATCGCGGGGCGCGACTTTGCGTATCAGCTCGTAGAAGCGCTGAGATTCCACCAGCTCGTTCGAGTCACCGGCCAGGCGCGCGGCGCGCTTCCAGGCGTCGATGGCCGCCTCGAGATCGCCTTGCCCCAGCCGCGCCGCGCCCAATTTTCCGAGCGCCTCGAAGGCGTCGCGTGGGTCTCCGGCTTGTGCGGCACGCCGCTCCAAGGTCGCCGCCGACAGGTTCATGTCGCCGATGGCCTGCGCCACGCGCTCGATGGCATCGAGCTCCTCGTCGGCCAGCTCCGGGTCCTCGAGCAGCACCCGCGCGTGTTGGCCCGCGCGCTCCGGCTGCCCGTGCGCCGCCGCCGTTTCTGCGAGCTGCGCGCGCACGCGCATCGCATCGCGGTCCCCTTCGAGCTGCGCCACGCGCATGTCGAGCAGGTCGATCAAGTCGCCCCACGACTCCACGTCTTCGTAGAGCTCGCAGAGAGCCGCGTACGCGTCGCGGTCCTCCGCCTCGATGTCCAGCGCGCTGCGGTAAGCCTGAATGGCCGCCTGGGGATCTTTGAGCTCGTGCCGGGCCAGGGCGCCGATGCCATGCAATAGACGCCGCTGCTGCGAAGCATCGCGCTCACGCTCGAGCGCGGCGCGGTAGAGCACGAGGCGCTCGTGCGGGTTGCCCGCATCTCGCAACAAGCCGTCGACCCGCCGCACGATCTCCGTGGCCGACGGATCGTACTCCAGCGCGCGCCGGAGCAGCGCGAGGGCACCTTGCACGTCCCCGATTTCCGCCAGGGCATCGCCCGCGTGCCGCGCCAAGAGCAGCATCGAGTGCGAGTCGATGGGCCGATCGCCCACGGCCTTGCCGAAGATCGTCGCGCGCCGTTTGGCCTCGCCGTCGCCTGCGAGGGAAAGCACGCGCTCCACCCACGACTCGATGGGGTAGCCGCTCTCCACGGCCTCCGTCAATCCGCGCCCCGCATAGTCGATGGCATGCGCCCGGTGCGTGGTGGAGAGCTCGGCGGCGTTCGCCGCTTCGTCGAGTGCGCTGAGTCGCTCCTCGGCGTGTGCGCTAAAGGCTGCCCGCACCTCGAGCACGCGCAGAAGCCCCGCGACGGATTCCTCCGCCCGGTACAGAGGCTCCAGCGCCGCCGCCGCGGCCACGCGGTAGTCGCCTGCCGCCAGCAGCTTTTCCAGCGCGGCGCGTGCCGTCTTTTCCCCTGCGTCGGAGGTCAGTGCGCGCCGGAATGCATCGATGGCACCCGGTACGTCGCGCAAGCGCGAAAGTCGCACCACGCCTGCCTTGGCCAGCGTGGCCCCGCGATCGCTCTCCGGCACGAGGGCCGCATCGGCCTCCAGCGCCTGCGCGAGCTCGGCCCAATCGCCGATTTCCTCCAGCAGCGGGATGAACGTCGCGTACACGTCGCGCGAGGGCCCGAACCGCTCGATGAGTCTCCGCCACGCCGCAATCGCCCGCGTGTGCGCTTCCGTGCCCTGCGAGCCCGAGGCCGGCGGCGTGGACGCGGCCACCGCGGTCAGCGCCTCGGCCGCGCGCATCAGCAGCGAACGCGCCTCGCGCGGCGGCGCGTACACCGCGCGCTCGCCCATCACGAACGCGAGATCCGTCACCTCGCCCGCATCGAGGTAAAGCCGCTCCAGCGCCTCCAGCGCCCGCTCGCGCGCGGGGCTGTTCGTCGTCTCGATCTCCAGGAGCCGCCGCCACGCGCCAATCGCCCGCGATGGATCCGCGAGCCGGCCCATGGCCAACTCCGCCAGCTTCTCGATCGGCCCGCGCGCCTTCTCGGGATCCGTCTCCAGCGCGATGCGCTTCTCGAGGGCCGCCGCGAGCTCCGGCAGGTCGCCATCGGCCTCGTAAATCTCGGCCAAAGCGCGCGCGCTGTGCAGGGCGGCGTCTTCCGGGACGCCGGGCGTCGCGAGCACGCTCGCGTACACCGCGCGCGCCCGCCGCCGATCGCCGCCAAGCGCGAACAGGTGCCCGATGTCCGTCGTGATGCGTGCACGGACGGGCGCGTCCTTTGCCGTCACCGCCACCTTGCCCAGCGTCTTTGCCGCATCGAGCTGTCGCCCCAGTGCGGCGGCCAAGGTCACGTACCGCTCGCGCAGCGATCCGTCGGCCGGATCCAAGGTCAGCGCTTGCTCGATGACGTCGAACGCACCCACCGCGTCGTTCAGTCGATCCTGCAGCAGAGCCCCCAAGCGCCGCAGCACCGAGAGGCGCCGGCTTCCGCGCGTGTGCTCCAGCTCCAGGGTCAAATAGTGCGCCACCTCGCGCGGCGTGCCGTGTTGCTCGTGCGCATCGGCCAACGCCGCCGCCGCGCGTGCCGCCACCCCGCGGATCTCCAGTAGCCGCTCGGCCACGCTGCGCGCCGTGTCGTTCGCCGGATCGATGACCAGCAGCGCCTCCACGTGGGGCGTCGACTTCTCCACCTCCTGAAGCTCGAAGGCGAACAGCTCGATGAGCCGCGCACGCATGCGACGCGCCCCGTCGGGTGTCGGTGCCGGCTCCACATTGAGCCCTTGCTCGAGAAGGCGCACCTCCTCCCGCGAACGCCCCAGCGCTGCGTAATACTCGACCAACTTGATGCGCGACGTTTCGTCCGCCGGATCCAGCCGCAAGACCTGCTGCAGCAGATCGACGATGCGCTCCGGTGCGCCCTTGGTGAGCTCCATCATCTGCACCGCGCGCCGCAGAAGCTGCGCCTGATCGACCCGCCCGCGGTGCTGCGCCGTCTCGGTGTAGAGCGAGGCCAGGCCCTGGTAGTCGCGGCGGGCGATCAATTTCGATTCCAGCCGCTCGAAGGCGCCCAGGTGCGCAGGGTAGGCGCTTAGGGCCTTTTGCAGGTACGACATCGCACCCAATTCGTCACCGAATGCGGTGAAGAAATTGGCTGCATTGTACATGAATTCCGCGTTGGCCGCGGCGGGAAGGCCTTTGACGCGCCGGTCCTGGCCGAATGCCTCGTAGGCGAAGGCCAACTCGGACATGCGGTTGTCGCGCTGGGCCGCCTCGTGCAATTTGGCCCACAACTCGGGCTGAAACGCATTTTTCGCGAGGCCGAAGACGAGTGCTTCGAGCACCTCTCCCTCGCTCTCGAGCTTCGAGTCGAGGGAGGCTATCGCGGGGGGAGGGATGGATCCACGCTGACGAGGCGATTCAGGCATGAGAAGTGCTGGTGGAGCGCCGGCGTCTCGCCGGTAGAAACGAGGCGGGTTGCGCTAACGGAGCGCCGGCGTCTTGCCGGCCAGGAACGCAACTACGAGCGTATCTCCCTCAGCGCGGGAGCTCCACGGTAAACGTAGAGCCGTGCCCCACCTGGCTTTCGACGGTGACCTGACCGCCGGAAGCCTCCACGATTTGTCTCACGATCCAGAGCCCAAGGCCAAATCCGCCGTAATGACGCACCGATACGGCGCGTTCGAACCTGTCGAAAATCCGGGCCTGTTGCTCAGGCGCGATGCCGATACCCTGATCGTGCACGCTCAGTCGGGCGTTTCCATTGTCGTGCGATACCTGCACCAAAATGGGTTTGCCCTGGCCGTACTTGATGGCATTCGAGAGCAGGTTGCTCGTGATCTGCTCGATGCGCGTCGGGTCCCAGTGTCCGACGACGCTGTCCTCGCCCCGGATATCGATGACGCTCCCACTCTGGCGCGACTCCGACGAGAGGGCATCGGCCGTGTCGCGCACGACGGCGGTGAGGTCGACCTCTTCCGGCGTGAGCCGCAGCCGCCCGCCGGTGATGCGTGAGACGTCGAGCAGCTGGCGCACAAGGTTGCTCAGTCGGTCGACCTGGCGCCCGACCACCGCGAGCTTCTCTTGCAGTTGCGTCGGCGTTTGCTCGCGGCGCTGCAGGCGTTCGATCTGCAGCTTGAGCGGGGTCAGCGGGGTGTGGAGCTCGTGCGAGGCAATCGAGAGGAAGTCGTCGCGAATGCGCACGGCGTTCTGGAGCTCCGCCTCGACTTGTTTCAAACGTGTGACGTCGACCAACGACACGATGCGCATCGCCTCGTGGCCGTAGCCCTGAGGGATCTCCGCGCCGGTGGCCACGAAGGTGCGCATGCCGTCGTTCGTCTGCCAGGTGAGCTCGTGCGGGGTGCCGTCGTAGGCGATTTCGGGCGGCGCCGGGAGCTTGCCCCCCACGAGCTCGTGCGAGGCCCGGTTGGCGAAGTGCACACGCCCCGTCTCGGCATGCACGAAGAGCAGCGGGGTGGGCATGAGGTCGAGAATGGTCTCGAGCCAGAGTCGCTGTTGCTCTTGATCGACCCTCCGGCTCTCGCGGGTCTGGAGCTGGAGGGCCTCGATTTCCTTCTGCCGCAGGCGCGCTTCTTGTTGAAGGATGCGTTGCCCCCGCTCGTAGAGCTCCACGAAAACCGAGACCTTGGAGCGGACGATGGCCGGTTCGTACGGTTTGACCACGTAATCGACGGCGCCGTACTCGTAGCTCTTGAGACGAAGACTCGTCTCGGCCGTCAAAAAGATGATGGGCGTGTGCCTCGACTTCGCGCGCTGTTTGATGGCCGCGGCCGTTTCGAGGCCGTCCATCCCCGGCATGCGCAAGTCGAGCAGAATGACCGCGAAATCGTGTTCGAGCAGGAGCCGGAGCGCACCTTCGCCCGAACGAGCCTTCATGATTCGCTGCCCCAAGGGCTCGAGGACCGCCTCGAGCGCGAGCAGATTGGCCGGATCGTCGTCGACTAGAAGAATGCTCGACGGCGTAACCCCACCCTCGAACTCCGACGTCATCTCAGTTCACCTCGCATATCTCTCTGGGGAAGACTCTAGTGTGCCTTGGGTTGCTCCGTCGCCATCGGCTTCGTTGCCGTTCGGCCGTGATACGTCTTTGCAATTTCCGCTTCATCGAGAAAGCCGATGATGCGTCCGCCATCGTCTAAGACGATGAGTTCTCGCGCATCGTTCGACAAGAGAAGTTCGAGCGCGACATGCAAATCGTCGGCTTGGTGCACGGACACCGGAGCCGCCATCATGTCGTCGGCCAGAGCCAGACCGCTGAGGTCAGGATCGGCCGCCATCGTTCGCATGACCTCGGCGTTCACGATGCCCGCGAGCTTTCCATGCTCGTCGAGAACCGGGAAGGCGTCTTGCCATGCGGAGCTTGCAATTTGATGGATGACTTCGCGGGCTGGCGTATCGCGCCGGAACGTAATGAACGGCCGGTCTTTTATGACAACGTCGCCGACACGGATTTCTTTGAGAACATCGAAAATGAGTTCGTCGCGATGCGCTGGCGACTCGCGCTTGGTCGGAACTTGCGCATGGTAGAGCGAACGATTGCGCAGGGCGACGAACGCGATGCCCTCGGCGAGCATGAGCGGGACGAGCAGGTCGTAGCTGCCCGCGAGCTCGCACGTCATGACCAGCGATGCGATGGGTACGTGAGCGAGGCCTCCGTAAAAGGTGGCCATGCCCACGAGCGCGAAGGCGCCGGGATCGATGCGCGGGTCGTGCAGGAGCAAGCTGGCCGCGCGGCCGAAAGCACCGCCAAAGATGCCGCCGATGACCAGGGACGGGCCGAAGTCGCCCGCGCTGCCACCCGATCCCACGGTCAGTGACGTGGCGAGGATCTTCACCAGGCCGAGGAGCACGAGCAGCTCGACGCCGCGCCATCCTTCGGGAAACCACGATGCGCCGGTGATGGCCACTTGGGCCGCGCCATAGCCACCGCCCAAGATGCCGAGGCCCTGTCCCTGGTCGCCGACGCTGGGCCCCACGAGCATGAGCACCGGCGTGGCGAAGATGCCGAGAAGCAGGCCGCCGAGCGCGGGTTTGCTCCACGCAGGTAGCGGGAGGGCCTTCGTGTAACGCTGCACGCCATGGAGCGCGCCCGAGAATCCGGCGGCCACGAGCGAGACGAGGATCGCCATGAGCGCGTAGAGCGGCAAGTGCGCCGGCACGAACGGATAACGCAGGGCGTGCGCGAAAAGGGTGGACTCGCCGAAGAACGAGATGAAGACGGAATACGCGACGACGCTCGAGAGGACCGCCGGCACGACGGCGTCGGATTCGAAGTCGTCGCGATGCAAGACTTCGACCGCGAGCAACGCGGCGCCGAGCGGCGTGCGGAAGACGGCGGCCATGCCCGCCGCGGTGCCTGCGACGAGGAGGATGCGCCGCTCGCGATCGGTGACCCGCAGGTAGCGGCCGATGAGCGAGCCGATGCTGCCGCCGATGAGCATGGTCGGTCCTTCGCGCCCGCCCGAGCCTCCAAAGCCCAGGGTAAAGACGGACACGAGGCCTTTGACGAAGGGAACGCGGCGCCGTACGTGGCCGCCTTGGTGATGGAAGGCGTGGATGATGGCGTCGGACCCACCGCCCAGCGTTTCCGGCGCAAACTTGGTCGAGACGATGCCGGCGCCGAGCGCCCCGATGGCGGGCACGGCCCAAAGGAGCCATGGCCGGAAGGGCACGGGCGGCACGACCTCGCCCACGAGTTGCTCACCGTGGGCGCGCAGCGGGATGTAGCCGGCGAGGTGCTCGAGCGTCAGGCTGGCGACGAGCTCGAGGGCCGCGAAGAACAGCGTGCCGACCAGGCCGGCGGCGGCGCCGACCAGCGCCGAGTGAAGGAGCATCCGCCCGAGCAGCTGCAGGTCGAGCGGCGAGGGGGGGACCTTCCTCGCGGAACGAATGCGGTCGCGCCAACGCGGTGGGGTGGAAGGAGGCGGCGTCTCCGGGGTCAAGCCATGGGCAGCTTACCCCGCGATTGACGCGACGTGGTCTTAAGGAGAGCTCCGATACGGGCCTTCGCCAGGAACCGGTGTCGACCTCATCGGGGCCTTTTTCTCGGCGAATCCCGCGAGGCGCGTGGCTACCAGCGCACCGAAGCCGATGAGCCCGACGACCGCGACCGTGATCCAACCGACCAGGGGAAGCGCCGAGAGAATCAAGAAGACGGCGCAACCGACCGCAAGGTGCACGTGTTGGTTCTCGGTGCGGTGCGCGACGAGGCCTTTGCCGAGCGTAGCCAGGGCTGCGCAGATGCCCGCGTAGATGCCGAAGGCGCCGACGAGGACGCCGACGATGGCGATGGGGATGCCGATGACGGTCACGCAGAGGGCCACCAAGCCGACGGCGGTGGCGAGGGTCGCGAGGATGCCGATGGCGAAGCTGCGCATCGGGCGCGCGGCGATTTCGGTGCGCAGAAGGTCCATGCGGCGCGTGGCGAGCGACAAGAGCACCGCGCCGAGAACAAAGAGCAACGCGGTGTGCTCGACGGCGTCCGACACGTGTTCGGCGAGGCTCTTGTACCAGGGACGGTGTTCTTCGTTCTGGCCTGGCCACGACACGCCGGGAATGATCCAGCCTTTCTTGCCCTGGGGCTTTTCCGGCGGTGACGAGCTCTCGTTGCCGACTTTGGCGCCCGGCTGCTGATCCACCATACCGCCGACCACGCCCACCTCTCCATCGACGCAGGCACCGCTTTCGAGTCGCACTTTCCCGCCGATGGCGCTGACGTCTCCGAGGACATGTCCGCCGTCGTGCACGGTGGCGGAGCCACCCATCACGGCCAGATCGCCGCGTACTTCTCCATAGACATCGACGGAGCCGCCCATGACCACGAGGTCGTCGACCACGTCGCCCTTCTCCACGCGGGCCGAGCCTCCGGTGATGATGCGATCGTTCGACTTGCCATGGTGCTTCTTCTTGCCGGGGTGTGGCTTCGGCGGCGCGTCCTCGTCCTCTTCCTCCACGCCGTTCGAGGGATCCGGATTGGGATCGTCGTTCCCGAAGACGGGCGGCACGGGAGGAATGGGAGGAACGCCAGGAACGGCGGGGACGGGCGGCACGGGAGGAACGCCCGCAGCCCCCGGGCCCATTTCGCGCGAGATGACGATGAGGTTTCCTTCTCGCTGGGCGACGTAGTTGCCGTCGTTGAGGACGAGCTCGAGAACCTTGGTGGGGGGAAGATCTTTGACGTGGATGTCGACGAGATCGCCCGGCGGGGCATGCACGACGACATTCCAGCCGGCGGCGGCGGCGATGCGGCGCACGGCGTCGGTCTTGAGGGCATTGGAGACGTCGAGCGAGATTTTCTTTTCCTCGCTCGGCCAGTTCCCTTCTCGCTTCACCGAAGCGAACGCGGTGCCGCAGAGCACCGTCGTCGAGAGAACGAAGGCAAGGAATCCAAAACCGTACTTCATGACCGTCTCCTGTTTCGTCTGTCGCATGGGCCGCATCATCACGAGGCTCCCGACTGGCTTCGCGGCGCCGCAAGGCGTCCACGTCCGGGGGCTTTCACGCCGATGGTGATGCCGGCGAGAAGCAAGAGCACCGCGCTGGCGTAGCTCACGATGAGGGGCGCTCCGTTGCCGCCTTGCAGCGCTTTGACGATGCCGTGCACCAAATGCGGAATGGCGCGGAGGAGAATGCGCGATGTCTGCTCGTACCAGAGCGAGGCGCCGGCCAGCGACGGAAGGGCCGCCACACCCGCGACAACGAGGGCAGCCGCGATGGCGAGCCAGGGCAATCGAACCTCGGGTTGAGCAGCGGGAACGGCAACGTGCTCGTTCGACGTGACCGCGCCGACTTCGTTCCAATGCGACCCGACGCGCGCGGAGAGCATGGCCGCTTCGCCGATGGCGACGGTGCATGCTTCGCACTCGTGGAGATGCGCGAGGGCGATCTCGGGGATGATGGACATCTGCCCATCGGCGATGGCGGTGCGGGCGATCTCGGAGAGGTGGTTCTCCTCGCTGGAGCCAGGCTCGCCCCAAACGATCTCGAGCGGGAGTTGGTCGTTATCGTTCATGATTGCCTCGCTTGCTCGTCGAGGAGCTCGGCCATCGCCTTGCGCCCGCGTGTAACCCAGGTTGCCACGGTACCGAGTGGAACCTGCATTTCAGCCGAAATCTCCTGGTAGCTTTTTCCTTCGAGGTGGAACTTGGCGAGGGCCGTGCGGGTGTTCTCGTTGAGTCCCGCAATGGCTTTGCGCACCATTTCCTGGCGCCGCGCGCTTTCCATCCGTTCGAGCGGGTCGGGCTTGGAGTCGGGGACGCGCTCGACCAAGGCGGGCAGATCCTCGGCTCCATCGGAAAAATCGCGTGCATCTTGCACGGTTCGCGCTCGCTTGCGGGCACGAAGGACGTCGAGGGCGACATGGCGGGCAATCCCAATGACCCAGGGGCGTAGCGGCTCGCCGTCACGCAGGCGGGCCGTACCTTCGAGGGCACGACGAAGGGCTTCGTTTGCGCAATCTTCGACATCGGGATGACCTTGGCCTTGACGCAGTACCGCAGCGACGACCGCGCGGACGACAGGGTGGAGCTCCGCCGCCATGAGGTGCAACTCGGCGACGCGCGACGGCACGGATGGGTCGACGCGCGGGGACATGAGGAGCGAGAGCATAAACTTCTAAGGGGTTCGTTGGGGATAGCTCGGAAATTTCACCGGACTGAGCGGGGGCGGGGGAATGGCTAGAAGATCGAGCACGAGCGCGTGCGCGTGCACGTGCACGTGCACGAAAACGAGTACGAGTACGAGCACGGGGATGTGCTCGGGATCGTTTGGGTTTTTCGCCGGGATCGTCCGCGCCGTGGCGTGTTAGTCGTGGCAGCAGACGGTGGCCGGGCCGGCGAGCTTAGCGCTCGGCTTCGGGGCGGCGCCGCTCGGGGTGCATGACTCGTCGCTCACCGTTGGTGCATAACGCAGTGAGGCATAGGTTCGCGCGGAGCCGCCACCGACTCGGTCTACCTGGTTGCACGTGCCGTCGACGAGCACGGAATCGGGGGTGGTTCCGCATGCGGTGTCGGTAAACAGCGACGCCGTGCCCGTGCACGTGGCGGAGTAGGTGCCGTTGCATTTCGCGCACGAGAGCTCGACGCCGGTACCGATGGTACGGGGGTCGCCGAATTCGTCGGGGCAATCGTTGACGATGCCGTCGTGCATGATGCACACGTGCTTGTCCGCGCAGAGAACACCCTTGCAGCTGTCGAACGACGAGGTGCAGACCTTGAGAGTTTTGGCAGTGACGTCGGCGTCGTTCGGAACGCCCTGGAGCGTGCACGACGCACTCGTAGCGAGCGGCGTCGCCTGGAAGTGATTCATGATGCGCGCGCTCTCGAAGGGATAGCAGCCACCGTCCGGAAACGTGATGTTCGGGTTTGTGACGGTGTCATTGCACGATTCCGAGGCGTTGTTGTTCCAGTGCAGATTCCGCAGCTCGGTCGCGCGGCACTTCGTTCCCGTTACCTCCGTCTGGCCCGTGCAGCTGCACGACCCTCCGGCAATCGGCGTGGTGACCCGCGGAAGCGCGTCGAAGCCCGTGGGGCACGACGTGCCGTCGTCTCGATAGCCGATGGGCACCCAGCCATCTTTGAATACCGCGTCGTATTTCTTGCAGCTGTCGAAGTTGCCGCCGGGACAGGCATTCGGGTTGGCATCTCCCGGGCCCGCGTCGCCCGATGTTGCGTCGTTCTTCGACGCGTCGGGGGTGATGCTGCCATCGGGGTTGTCGATGGCCGATCCGAAGCCGCCTTCGTCGAGGCTACAGGCTGCGAAGGGGGCCACCACCATGGATGCCAGAAGAACGATTCGGTACCAACGCATGTCCCCCAGCTTTCTCATGGATGTAGGTAACCCGCGAGCATGACAAAGCTCGATATCTCTCGTCAATCGCACACCGCGGCGCCGATGGCGATAGTTTCGCGACCCGCGTCGCGAGCGCATCGTGATTCGTCGCGACCCGGTGAACGGGGCGTGGATGTGATCCACCCTCGCGATCCATGCGGGTAAGTCCGTACGTGCGCGCCTTTCTGGCGTTTCCGGCGACGCCCTGGAAAGCGGCGGATTTGATTCGCTTGTAACAACGCATCATTGCGGCATGAGGGTTGCTCTAGGCGCCACGAAATGACGCCACGAACGAAGAACTCTCGAACACGATGGGCGGTGGTCGTCGTCCCCGTCGTCGCTGCGGCCATCGGTATGGCGGCCGGTGGCCGGACGGCAGGCGCCGCGGCGGACGGCGACGTCGAGGCATTTCGTGAACGATGTGCCACCCGCATCTCGATTGCCCTCGTGGGCAAGGGGGCCAGTGAAGCGTTGCTCGCGTCGTCGGATCCTTCGTCGAGCGTCGATGCCTTGCTGGAGAGCGGCGACTTCGTGGAGCGGTTCGCGCGCTTCGTCAACGCCGAGTTCAATCGCGATCCGGGGAAAGACTCCGCCGAGGATGCCTCGTACCACCTGGCCAAGTACGTCGTGAAGAACGGCAAGCCGTGGTCGGACGTGTTCCTCGGCCCGTACAAGGTCGATGCGACGGGCGAAAACGGCGCCGTTCAGGTGACCGAAGATGCCAATGGTCTCGGGTACTTCCGCAGCCAACCTTGGTTGCTTCGTTATGCAGGCAACGAATTGGCCGGCCTGAAGATCGCGACGGCGTATCGCATCTTGAACAACGTCGTCGGTCTGCAATTGATGGCCACCACCAACGCGCCCGACGCCGACGTGAGTGCAAAGGGGCGCGAGGCCGGATCGTGCGCCGGGTGCCACTACCAGAATTGGTACGCGCTGGACCATGTGGCGGGCGTGCTGTCGACGAAGGTGACCAACGACAAGGGCGAGGTGTCGTTCAAGCCTTACTCGGGAAGCGCGAAGAGCCTTTTGGGGGGCAAGTCGATCGCGAACGACAAAGAGCTCGTGCAGGCACTGGTCGAGTCGGAGAATTTCTCGTTTCAGGCGTGCCGCTTGTCGTTCAAGTACCTGTACGGGCGCTCCGAGAATCGGTGCGAGGGGCCGGTGCTCGATCGCTGCATCGACGCGTTCAAGGCCACCAAGACGATTCAATCGGCGATGGCGGTCATCGCGAAAGGCCCCGGGTTTTGCCAATGAAAAAAGCTTGCTTCCCTTTGCTTAGTCTCTCGCTCCTGGGCGGCCTCGCCCTCGGTGGCTGCAGCGCCAGCCATCCTGGTGAGTGCCTCGACGAGAGCAATTGCCCGGGCGACACTCCGCCGCAGAACGATCCGAAAAAGGTCGTTCCTTTGTGTGCGGACACGGGGATGGCGCACGTGGGGCTCGGTGGCGTGGAGCTCACGGCGGGACGGCTCGAAGCCGTGGCCGGGGCCGATCGCGGGCGTTCGAAGCCCTACAGCGCGCTCGCATCGGAGTATGCGCGGGTGCTGGGCAAGGACAACAATCCGAGCTTGCTCGGCGATGGCGCGACGGCGACGACGTTCGGCCAGCCGCAGGCGCGATGGTCGCTCGAGCCGCAGGCAAGCGCGGTGAGCTTGTACACGGCCTACCGCGTGGCGTTCGATGGCTGCCTGCAGCTCACCGGTGCGGTGGCCAATGCGAGCGGCTCGGCGCAGGGGGATCCGAAGTACGCTGCGGCGCCCGATGCGGAAACAGCGAAGGCCCAGTGCCTCGCGTGGGCGCGCAAATTCTGGAGCCGCGCGGCAGGCCCGGACGAGGTGCAGGCGTGCGTCGAGGTGGCGGTCACGAGCTCCTTGCAAGAGACCTACAACGGCAAGACCACGAGCACGCCGCCGCGACGGCGCTGGGCGTACGCGTGCGCGAGCGTCCTCTCGGCGACGGGTTTTTTGGCCTACTGAAGGAACGATTTTCAACATGAGCGATTCGCGTTTTGGGCATGTGTCTCGTCGTCGCCTCTTGACAGGGCTCGGTGCTCTCGCCGGTGCAAGTTGGCTGGGCACCGCGCGTGCGGCCGAGGAGAAGTCGACGGTGATCAGCATCTTCTTCAGCGGCGGCTACAACGCGCTTTTCCCAAGTGCGAATTCGTTCCGCAACAAGGCATTCGGCGTGAACGACGGCAACGTGAAGTCGCTGGGGAACAACTTGTACGTCGATGCCGGCTCGCTCGGGAGCCTGGACGAGTTTTCGCTGCGGCACATGGCCTCGATTGGCAACCGGCACGGGAGCACGGATCACAGCAACGCGCAGGCGCTCAACTTCGGTGATGGGCGCTCGTTCGCGCTGCAGCTCGCAGCGGCCATGGGCGGAACGGCGGCCATCAAGGCAGCCGCCATGGGACGCATGCCGCCGGGGCCGCGCGATGCGGAGGGCGGCGTGTCGTACCAGCAGATCAACGACATGGGCTCGACGATTCGCGCGCTGGGTGGAGGCGATCCCGATCCGAAGCTGCCCGCGCGCAACGTGGCCTCGGAGGCCATCGCGCGCGCCACGGCGATGAGCGGCGGCGCGATGGGCAAGAACCCGGGTTCGCTGGTGACCTTCAAGGACGGCTACGCGACGGCGGTCGATGCGCTGCGCAAGCCGGTGCAGCCGTTCTTCTTCAAGGACATCGCCGCCGCCTACGGACGCGACGAGAAAACGGCGGTGCGCGACTTCGCCTCCAAGGTCGTGGGGGCCGAGCTGATGGTGCGCGCCGGTGCCAACCTGGTGACCATCACGGACGACTTCAACTGGGACTCGCACGGCGACACCGACGGCACCAAGGTGCGCAATATGATGAACGACCGCATCATCCCGCCGCTGAAGACCTTCCTCGCGCGCCTGCGCACCGACGAGCAACTCAAGGCGATGAACGTGGTGGTCATCCTCCACGGCGACTTCTCCCGAAGCCTCCCCGGCTCGGACCATCAGCCCAACATGACCGCCACCGTCATCGGCAAATACGTCAAGACCGGCAGCACCGGCAACACCAACGCCGACGTCGCCCTCGACCCCAACACCCCCGGCAGCAAAGCCATGTGGGCCTACCTGGCCAAGGCTGCACGCTGCCCCGGCGACCCCTTCGGACCGAACCCCCACAATCTCGTGCTGTAACGGCCGGAAGATTTACAGGGAGAGGGGGAGGCGGGGAGGGAAACAACGCGAATCCCACCGCGCACCGAGGCTAGTTTTTTTTTCAGTTGGCTTACGGAGCCAACTGAAAACCCAAAAAAAAGCCTCGGTGCGCGGTGGGATTTGTGCCGTATCCCTCCCCGCCTCCCCCCCTCCCTGTTCCTCTCCTCTCTAGAGTCCCTCGACGAGCGCGGTGAGGCGGTCGAGGGCCGTATCGAGTGTTGCCGCGGAGGGGCCGAAGGAGAATCGGACGTAGTGGCGGAAGCGCGAGGGCCGGCCGCCGCGGCGTTTGCCGGGGTTGACGTCGAAGAACTCGCCCGGCACCACGATGACCTTCTTGTCCAAGGCTGCGCGGAAGAGGCCCATGCCATCGTTCAGGGGAGGCGGGAGCGTGCTGACGTCGCCCCAGAGGTAGAAGGTGCCCTCGGGCGCGCGCTCGAAGCGAACGCCGATGCGCTCGAGGCGCGAGTGCAGGCGATCGCGCTTGTCGCGGAAGGCGGCCTGGATGGCCAGCGTCTCCTTCACCACGTGCTCCTCGGCCAAGAGCGGAATGGCCGCGCGTTGCAGCGGCTTCGAGCCGCCGCCGTCGAGGAAGGAGCCGGCGCTGCTGAGCGCATCGATGACCTTCTTCGGGCCGACGGTCCAGGTGACGCGCCAGCCCGGGTAGCGCCAGTTCTTCGTGAGCCCGTCGAAAAGCAGAATGGGATCGCGGTTCACGTCCTCCACGTAGCGCGCGGCGCTCTCCACCGGCAGTGCTCCGCGGCGCGTGCGGTAGACGTAGTGCGAGTAGAACTCGTCGAGGAGCAAGGTGCAATCGAGCTCGCGTGCGATGGAGACCCAACGCGCGAGCTCCTCGCCCTCCACGTGCTTGCCCGTGGGGTTGCACGGGTTGGAGAGCAGGATGGCGCCGAGGCCGCGACCCATGATTTCCCGGCGCAGCTCCTCCGACGAGAACGCGTAGCCGCGGTCGCCCTCGAGCAAAATCGGGATGGCCGTGAAGGCCTTGAAGATGTCGAGCAGCTCTTCGTACGCCGTGTAGTCCGGCAGAAAATGCCCCAGGTTGATCGACGCGAGGCTCGCCGCGGCCCGCGTGAGGGCAGCACGGCCGCCGCCGGAGACGCAGACGTTCTCCGCGGTGTACTGCGAGGGAAGGCCGCGCCGGTACAATTGGTTGTACAATGCAGCAATGGCCTCGCGCAGCTCGGTGATGCCGGCGACGGGCGCGTACTCCTGGTCGTCGACGTCGATGGAGACGTTGTGCACGCGCGGCGGGGCGCCGGGCAGGTCCCCCGTTTCGGGCTGGCCCTGACCGAGGTTGCACCAGTCCGGGTTCGCCGAGGAAAATCCGAGTTTGCTCGCCTCGGTCGTGACGTAGATGACACCGGTTCGCGGCACGGTGCGGAAGGCCCCGGGCGCGGGCGTTCCCGACCCATTCCGATTGTCGCTTTTGTCACGGTTCGCGTCGTCGGCCATGCTCTGCTTGTAACAGATGCCGAGACCGCGCTCGATCGTCCACGTCGATATGGACGCATTTTATGCTTCCGTCGAGATACGCGACGACCCGCGGCTTGCCGGCAAGCCGGTGCTCGTCGGTGGCTCCAAGCGGCGCGGTGTGGTGCTTGCGGCGTCGTACGAAGCCCGCAAATTCGGTCCGCACTCGGCCATGTCCATGGCAGAGGCCATGCGCCTCTGCCCACAAGCCCTCGTCGTTCCGCCCCGGCACGATCGCTACGCCGAAGTGAGCCGCAGTGTGTTCGCAATCTTCGAGCGCTACACGCCGCTCGTGGAAGGGCTGAGTGTCGACGAGGCCTTTCTCGACGTGACGGAGAGCCGCTCTTTGTTCGGCGATGGCGAAACCATCGCGCGGGCCATCAAGGGCGACGTGAAAGGCGAGCTGGGGCTCACGGCCTCGGCGGGGGTGGCTCCGTCGAAGTTCGTGGCCAAGGTCGCCAGCGATCTGCAGAAGCCCGACGGGCTCGTCGTGGTGCCTGATGGCGGCGTCGCTGCGTTCCTCGCACCGCTGCCGATCGAGCGGATGTGGGGCGTCGGTCCGAAGACGGCGCCGCGGCTGCGCGCCCTGGGCCTGCGCACCTTGGGCGATCTCGCCTCCGCCGATCCACGCGCGCTCGACTCGATGCTGGGAAGCTGGGGCCGGCACGTGCGCGATCTCGCACGCGGCATCGATCCGCGCGACGTGGAACCGGATCGCGCGGCGAAGTCCGTGGGCCACGAGGAAACGTACGAGGAGGATCTCCGCACGGCCGCCGACATCGAGCGAACGCTGTTGCGACATGCCTCGCGTGTGGCGCAGCGCCTTCTCGAGGCGGGCCTCGCCGGGAATATCGTCGTCGTGAAATTGAAGTACGCCGACTTCACCTTGCGCACACGTCGGATCTCCCTGCCGGAGCCGGTGGCCGATACGAACAGTATTTTTACAGCGGCGCGGGGCCTTCTGCGCGAGTTCGATCCCGGGCCCGTGCGGCTCACGGGGGTGTCGCTGTCCGGCCTGGTCGATACGGGCGCGGACGGTGCGGGGGTGCAACGCAAGCTGTTCGAAGACGAGAAAGACGTCCGACGTGAGCAATTCCAGCGCGTCGAAGAGGTGGTGAGGGCCATCGGCCAGCGCTTCGGCGAGGGCGTCACACGTGCGGCGCTCTTGGACAAAGACGAGAAGTTGGCCCGGGGTCGAAAAACCCGCTAGCCCCTGCTTCGTCGCGAGGCACCCGGCCAACCCGTGGTGCCCGGACGTGCGCACGCATTTCGCAATCACGCTTTCAAGGGAGAGGAAGCCATGCGCCTCATCGGGGACGTGTATCGATCTGTCGTCGTCGCCGCGATTGCCGCTGCCGCGCTGCTGGCACCGGGCGACGTCGATGCCAAAGACTCACCGGTGGTTGTGGGCGAAGTGTCGACCAGCGTCGTTCGTGACGGAGTCGATGTCCCTGGCGTTTTGCGCGCAACGGTCGTCGAGGAGCTTCCGACGATCGACCTGAGCCACGCGCGCAAGCGTCCCGTGATTCTCTCCGTGTCGCTGCTGCGCATGGACACCGAAGCGACGTCGCAAGGCACGGCGACCACCTGCGTGATTTCCGCCGCGCTTCGCACGAAGAAGGGCGGCGACCTTTTCGCGATCCTCGAAGGCCGCGCGCAAGCGCAAGAGGGCTCGGATTCCGGTGCCCGCGAGCGCAAGGCCATTCGGCATGCCGTGCGCGGGGCGCTGGAGCGGATCCCCGAGGCGTTGGCCCAATAGCGACAGTCGTGCGGGTAGCACGGGTTTCCGTTTCACCCCCGAGCCCGGTGTAATAGACACATCGGTGGCGCTCGGGAGTCCCGATGAAACGATACATCGCAGTGGCAGGAACGATTGGAGCGGGAAAGACGTCGCTCGTGGCGTGGCTGGTGAAGCGTTACGGGCTCACGGCCTTTTACGAGCCGAACGAGGCCAACCCGTACCTTGCCGATTTTTATCGCGACATGAAGCGGTGGGCGTTTCACTCGCAGGCATTTTTTCTCGCGCACAAACTCGAGCTGCATCAAGAGCTCGAGCGATGCCCATCACCGGCGGTCATTGATCGGACCATTTACGAAGACGCGGAGATTTTCGCCCACAGTCTGCACGCGCAAGGAAACATCGACTTGCGCGATTGGGAGGTCTACCAGCGTCTGTACCGCGGCATCCTGCGCGCCTTGCGTCCGCCGGACGTGCTCATCGCGCTCACATGCTCCCTGCCCGCGACGAAGAAGCGCATCGCCCGCCGCGGGCGCGAAATGGAGAAAGAGATCCCCACGGCGTACCTCCGCGGGCTGCACAAGCTCTACGAGCGATGGTTCGACACGTACGATCTTTCACCCATCGTGCGCATCGACACGACGAAACTCGACTACGTGGAAGATCTGGTCGACCTCATCGACCTGACCCAAACCTTGGACCGCGCGCTTCTCTAGTGAGCGACTAGCTCGCGATGCGCTCGCGGACGAGTTCGCGGATGCGGGCGATGTCGGCGGGTTTTTCCAAGCGTGGATTGGGGACGCGCTCGAGGAATTCGCGGGCGCCGGCGGTGGAGGCGCCGCCGGTGAAGAAAATGAGCTTCGTGCACTGCACCGGGTTGGTGCGACGCAGCTCCTCGTAGAGATCCATGCCGCTCATTTCGGGCATCATCAGATCGCACAGCACGAGATCGAAGGACGTGCCGCCGGCCATGAGATCCAAGGCGGCGCGCGCCGATTGGACGGCGGTGACTTCGTAGTCGCGCTTCAAGCTGCGCTGCAGGGAGCTGCACACGAGCGGCTCGTCGTCCACGATGAGAAGGTGGGCGCGGCGCGTGTGAGGTCGGGCGATGGGCAACGTGGCCGACACGTTGGCGGGCAGCTCCACGCGGAAGGTGCTGCCTCGGCCAAGCTCGCTCTCCACGGTGATGCGCCCGCGCAGCGCCTGCACGATCTGTTGGCAGATGAAGAGCCCCAGGCCCGTGCGCACGGTGGGCGCGGTCGTGAAGAACGGGTCGAAGATGCGCTCGCGGACCTTCGGCGACATGCCCGCGCCCGTGTCGGACACCTCGACGATGACCCGATCGCGGTCGCAGCGTGTGGCCACCCGCACGGTGTGCTCGCGTGCCCGGCCCTCGGGGATCGCCTGCACGGCGTTGAGGAGCAAGTTGATGAACACGTGCGCCAGGCGCCCGTCGTTGGCGATGATGTCCGGGACCTGAGCGTATTCCGTGACCAGCCTCGCGCGCTCGCGGATCTCCGACTTGGTCATGTTGAACGCGAGCTCGATCACCCGGTGCACGTCGACGGAGCTTTTGCGGTCTTCGCGCGCCTGGGAGAAAACCTTGAGATCGCGCGCGATGATCTCGACGCGCTCGGCCCCTTGGCGGGCATCGGCGAGGGCTTCGCGCACATGGTTCATCCGCTCGCTTCCCTCGGCGCGTGCGAGCTCGTCGATGGCGAACACCAGGTTCGAGCGGACGTAGGCCAGCGGGTTGTTGATTTCGTGCGCCACCGAAGCCGCGAGCGAGCTCCCGCGCGCAAAGCGATCGGCGAGGAGAATGCGCGCTTGCGTGTCGAGGTGCTGGCTCACGTCGCGCGCGAGCAAGGCACTCGCGGGTCGCCCTGCCCAGACGATGGGCACCTCGATGACCTCCGCGGCGAGCATGCTTCCGTCCGCGAGCATGAAGCGACAGATTATCGGACTGGTTGCGCTCCGAGGGCCTGCTCCGAGCCGGGAGCGATCGTCTTCGCTCACCAAGTCGAGCAACGAGGAGCCGACGAGTTGGTCGGGCCGCTCGCAGCCGAGGTCGCGCAGGGTGCGTGCGTTCACGTGAAGGATGCGCCCGCGCTCGTGCACCAGGATGGCTTCCGGGATCTGCTCCAGCACATCGCGAAAGCGCGCATCCGACCGTTGCAGCGCGACGCGCGAACTGCGGCGCTCGAGAACCCGCCGCAGCGTGCGCTCGAAGCGTGGCGTTGCCAGCTGGCTTCGATCGAGAATGTCGAACGCGCGCATCGCGAGGGCCGGGCGGCCTGCGAATGGGTCCGCGTCTTGGCCCGCTAGCCGGGCCATGACAACGATGGGCGTGTCGCCACCGTGTCGTTCCAACAACTCGAAGTTCGTTCGCTTCGCAAGCTCGAAATCGACGAGGCAGACGTCGTGCTCGTCGCGTGCGAGGGCGAACGATGCGGCTTCGGCCGCGCGCGTCCACGCGAACGATGCTTCCGAGAGTCCTTGAAGACGAGCAAGCGCGCCTCGAACGAGGCTGGCGTCGGCTTCATCTTCGGCGACGAGCAGCAGGCGGACCGCTGCGAGATTTCCCCCGAGGTCGTCCATCTACAAGACACGTTGCTGTGACTCCGACCAAGTGTCAATTGGGGCAGTTCGTAAATTATGGACCGCCGGCCAAGGTCACATAGACGACAGGAATGGCGATTCCCACGAGCGCCAACACCGCGCCACGGCCCAAAAGGCCTTTCTTACCTTTGATCATGAAGAGGCCGGAGATGGACAAGAAGAGGAGCGCCACCGCATAGGTATCCGCCACGTAAGTCCATGCTTTCTTGCCACGATTCAAATGCAGCCAATTCGCGAGACGTAGGAAAAATCGTGGCTTTTCGCCCTCTTCGATCACGTCGCCTTTTTCGGTGTCGATGTGCAAGGTACGTCGTTCCCATTGCACGTCGAGTTGGTCGGGGGCCGCGCGGTAGACTTCGCGCGGTGGCTCGGTGATGCCAAGTTTGCTCGCCACGTCGCGCGCGATGGCTTCGTCATCACGCGAGTTGCCATTGGCGAGTGAGGCGAAATGGTGTGTCGTTTGGAAACGGGCGAAGTTCGCGTCACCGTCTTTCCAGTCGGCAATGTGATTTACGGCCAAACCGGACAGCGCATAAATGAAGGTGAGCCCAACGGCCACGTAACCGACGTCGCGATGAATGGCGCGCAACCATGGCCGGAGGAGAAACCGAGAGGGGCCTTCAGCCATATCGTTCTTCTCTCCACGGATCGGCGTGATTGTTGTACCCGCGCACTTCCCAATAGCCGGGTTGATCGACGGCGCTGAAGCGAATACCGGTGAGCCACTTGGCGCTCTTCCAGAAATACAGATCCGGCACCAACGCGCGCACGGGTGCGCCGTGCGGACGTGCGAGCGGCGCACCCTCGTAGCGGTGCGCGACGAGGACGTTGGGCGCGAGGGCTTCGCGCAAGAGCACGTTCGAGGTGTATCCGTGCACGGCCTCGAAGATGACGTGGCGTGCGCCCTTCTTCACCTTGGCCCGCTCGGCGAGATCCGCGACGCGAACGCCCGTCCAGTGGCTATCGAGCACGGTCCATTTCGTCACGCAGTGGACGTCGCAAGTCTGCTCGACCTGGGGCATCTTGAGCAGCTCGGCGAAGTCGATCTCGAAGGGCGCTTCCACCTCGCCGTAGACGCGCAGCTTGAAATTTTTGGCGCTCGGATCGCCTTCGCTGCCGCCCATCGGACGCAGTCGCTGCAAGAGGAACTGGCTCGGTGGCAGGCGGGGGCGCCCGTCGGGGCGCTTGAGGGCGGCCGCGCGGCGGGTCGCGTCATCGTCGGCGAGCACGTACGTCGCGCCCCCGAGGGCACAGATGCCCGTACCGGCCGCCACCGCCCGAAGGAAGGTGCGCCGGTCGAGCATGCTCGGGGCGATCAGACGAGAGGGTTTTTCCATCGTGATTCAGGTTACGACGGCACCCCCACAAAGGTTACGCTGGGCGGTCCCGACGGATGAAAAGTGCGCTGGAATTAAAAAACGCTGTCCAATCGCCAGGATTTACCCCCAGTGTGCGCGACGCCGCCGGATTGGTGGCGCTGCTGGTCGACCCCGAGGAAACGGTTCGGTCCGCCGTGGAGCGTGCGCTGGCGCGGCTTGGCGAGGCGCTGGTCGCCGTCGTGCGGGATCAGTGGGAAGAGGCGTCGCCCACCTCGAAGGTGCACCTGGTTCGCGCGCTGGCGCGTGCGACTTCGAGCGACGCGGCCGTGGGGGCCTTTCTGCGGGCGCTGAACGACGAGGCGTCGCAGGTGCGTCGGGCCGCGGCGCGTGCGCTCGGCAAGCTGCGTGGCGAACGGGCCCGGCGCGTGGAGGATGCGCTGGTGGGCGCCTGGAACCGGGCCGATGTGCCCGTCGAAGAGCAGCGCGCGCTCGCCTCGGCGCTGGGCAATTTGGGGGCGGCGAGTGCGGCACCGCTGCTGGCCGACATGGCGACGCAGGATCCCGAGCTGCAGCGTATCGCAGCCCGTGCGCGGCTGATGATCGAGCGCACCTTGGTGCGCGGACAGGACGGCGGCGGCAGCATCGATGCGACGGCCGCGCCCAGCGAGCCCGTGCCCATCGTATTCCAGGTGCGGCGCGGGCTGGAGCCGGTGCTCGCGGACGAACTGCAGGACCACGGCTCGCCGTTCGGTCCGATGCAGACGAGCACCGCGGGCTGGGTGCGCGGCACTTTGCGCGGGCCGCTCGAGCAGGCTTGGCTCGCGCGCACCGCGCTCTCCTTCGCACTTCGAATCGAGGCGCCGGGCGGCGACGTGGCGACGGCGCTCGCCTCGGAGGCGGCGCAGCGCATCTTCACCACGTGGACGCGCGGGCCGATTCGCTACCGCCTCGCCTTCGCCGAGGGCGGTCACCGCCGCGCGCAGGTCTGGCAGATCGCGCAACAGGTCGCCGCGCGGTGCCCGGCGTTGATCAACGATCCCACGTCGAGCCTGTGGGAGGTGCTCGTGCGGGAAGACTCGCTGGAGCTCTCCCCGCGCGCCCTTCCGGATCCGCGCTTCTCGTACCGCGTGCGCGACGTGCCCGCGGCGTCGCACCCCACCATCGCCGCGGCGCTGGCGCGACTCGGCGGCATTCGCGCGGACGACGTCGTGTGGGACCCGTTCGTGGGCTCCGGCATGGAGCTCGTGGAGCGCGCGCGGCTCGGTCCTTGTGCGTCGCTGTTCGGGACGGATCTCGCACCCAAGGCGCTGCAGGCCGCCCGGGCCAACTTGGACAGCGCCAAGGTGTCGGCCACCCTGATTCAGGGCGACGCCACGCGCTACACGCCGCCCTTACCGGTCACGCTCATCGTGACCAACCCGCCCATGGGCCTGCGCGTGGCGCGCACCAAAGAGCTGGGCGACATGTTGGAGCAATTCCTCGCGCACGCCTGCGATGTGCTCGCGCCGGGCGGCCGCCTCGTCTGGCTTTCGCCCTTCCGCGAGCGTAACCGCAAGGCGGCGCGCGCTCTGCCCTTCGACGTGGAGCTCTCCCGCGAGGTGGACATGGGCGGCTTTTGGGCCACGCTCGAGATTCTTACCAAGAAGAAAGCTGTCACCGGCCGCCGGCATCGGTGATGCAAATTTTCAAGGCCGGTCGTACTCTCCGAGGGTGGACACTTGCTGGAAGTGTGACCATCAAAACGTTGCTGGCGCGAAGTTCTGCGCGGCGTGCGGTACCTCGCAGGCGCGCCGCGCGAGCATCAAGTCATCGATGCCCACGGAATACGAGCAGCAGGCCATCGATCCGGCGACCATCGGGGCCGGGCGTCCTTCGCTTTCGTTCGAGATCGGAAGCCGGGTGCTCGTGCAATGGTCCGATGGGAATCGTTACCCGGGATCCATCGTTCAAGTCGCATCGGGGCAATGCCTGGTTCTCTTTTCGAATGGTCAGCACTACTGGATCGACGTGCGGCTTCTAAGCCCCGCACCTTGAGGAACTGACCGGCCATGAAAGCGATTCGTTACCACCAAATTGGTGATCCTACGGTTTTGCGCTGGGAAGACGCCGAGACGCCGGCCCCGGGCGCGGGGGAGGTGCTCATCGCCGTGCGCGCGGCTGGCGTGAATTTCGCCGACACCGAGCGGCGTCGCGGGCTTTACGATGCAGCGGCGCCTTTGCCGCGCATTCTCGGTTCCGAGGCTGCGGGCGTGGTTCATTCCGTGGGGCCCGGCGTCGACGCGGCGTGGGTCGGCCGGCGCGTGGTGGCGTTTACCCCGGCGTGCTACGCGGAGTTCACCAAGGCGAGTCTGGACGTCGTCTTTCCCTTGCCGGACAACGTTTCGTTCGAGATGGCGGCGAGCATCCCCGTGCAGGGCCTCACCGCGTATCACTTGGTGAACACCGCCGGTCGCGTCGCGAAAGGGCAATGGGTGCTGGTGCATTCGGCGGCCGGCGGGGTGGGGCTGTTGGCCACGCAAATGGTGAAGGCCCTCGGCGGCAAGGTCATTGGCACGGTTTCCACCGATGCGAAGGCCGCCCAGGCGCGCGATGCCGGTGCCGACGCGGTCCTTCGCTATGACCAAGTCGAAGGCGAGGTCCCGCGCATCACCGAGGGCCACGGTGTCGATCTCGTGCTCGACGCGGTGGGCGCCGACACGTGGCGCGCCAGCTTGAAGAGCCTCGCGCCGTTCGGGCACTTGATTCTCTACGGTTCGGCGAGCGGCGAGGTGCCGAAGCTCGACGTGGATGCCGAGCTGATGCCGCGGTCCTTGAAGGTCAGCGCGTATTGGTTGCGTTCCCCGCATCCGGCGGAGTTGCAGCAGCGTGCCATGTCCTCTCTCCTGGAGGACGTGGCCGCAGGCCGGCTGCGCATCACCATCGGGCTGCAGCTGCCCCTCACCGAGGCCGTGGAGGCACACCGCCGGCTCGAGTCGCGCGCGACGGTGGGGAAGGTCGTTCTCACGGTGTGAGCAGCGACGGCGTACCCTTCTCCATCGTGGCCATCGTCATAGGGTCGGCGTTCGTCCACGCGATGTGGAACGCGATCCTCAAGCGACAGAAGCACCCGGAGCTCGCCGGCGGGGCCATCTCGCTCATCGGCGCCGTGAGCTCGGTGCTCGTCGCGCTGTTCTTCACGCGAACAGTGCCCTCGTTCAGCGTCGTGCTCTGGAGCCTTGGCGCGGGCCTCTTCGAGGCGGCCTACTTCGTGGCGCTGTCGAAGGCCCTGGCGCGCGCCCCGCTCGGCGTGGCGTACACGATTGCCCGCGGCGGAGCGCTTCTCGTCACGTGGCCCATCTCGGTGGTGTGGCACGGCGAGCGGCCTACGCCCATCGCGCTCGTGGGCAGCTTTCTCGTGGCGGGCGGCCTCGCGCTGGTCGGCCTCCGCAGCGGCGGCAAAAAAGCCGAGCGGCACGCCGAGCGGCGCGCGGGGCTGGCCTGGTCCATCGCCTGCGCGGTGTTCATCGCGGGCTACCACTTGTTCTACAAGTGCGCGATGAACGCCGGCGGCGAGCCCGCACCCGTTTCCGCGGTGTCGCTGGCGTTGGCGGCGGTGTTGAGCCTCGCCTGGTACGGCCGCGTCGGCACCGCGAAGATCCTTCTCGATGCGCGCGAACACCCGTGGCCGATCGTGATCGCCGGCCTTCTCGTCACCGTGTCGTTCGTCGCCTTTCTCGCAGGCCTCGAGCGCGGAGGCGCCGGCGTCATCATGACGTTGCGGAACACCTCCGTGCTCTTCGCGCAAGTCTTCGGCTGGCTCGGCGGCGAACGCTCGCGCCCGGCCCAGGTGGCCGGTGTCCTCGCGGTGTTCGCCGGCGCCGTGTGCACGGCCTGGCACTAGCTTGGGCTAGGCGCTTTTGGGGCCTTCGACCGTGGCCTTGGCCAGGAAGTCGATCAAGTCGATGCGGGTGACGATGCCCACCACGTCCGTGCCGGCCATGACCAGGGCCGCCTTGGCGTCCGAGAGAACGCCCTGGAGCAGCTCGATCTTCGTGTCGGCCGTCACCGTGGCGTAGTCGCCCTCGACCAACTCGCCCACCGTGGAATCCAGCGTCTTGGCGCCCGACACGAGGTGGCGCAGGAGGTCCACCTCCGCGATGATGCCGCGCAGCTTGCCGCCGTCCACCACCGGGATCTGGCTGATGTCGAGCGACTTGAGGAGATCGATCACCTCGCGCACCGTCGAGGTGGCCGACGCCGTCACGATCTTGCGCTTCGGCGTCGCATCGAGGATGTCCCGCACGGTGCCGAGGCCCGGCTGGTCATCCAGGAAGCCGTTTTCGCGCATCCAGTCGTCGTTGAAGATCTTCGAGACGTACTTGCTGCCGCCGTCGCACAAGAAGACGAGAATCTTCTCCGCGCGGTCGCGCGCCTTCGCGTACTTGATGGCACCCGCCACCGCCGCGCCGCCCGAGCCACCGACGAAGAGCCCCTCCAGGCGCGTGAGATCGCGCGTCATGAGGAAGCACTCCTTGTCGTCGACGCGCACGACCTCGTCGATGATCTTCAGGTTCATCGTCGTGGGGAAGAAGTCCTCGCCGATGCCCTCGACTTTGTAGGAGAACGGCTTGGTGACCCGCCCCGTCTTCACGAAGTCGTAATAGAGCGAACCCACCGGATCCACGCCCACGAGCTGGACGTTGGGATTTCGCTCTTTGAAATATTTGCCGCACCCGCTGATGGTGCCGCCGGTGCCCATGCCCGCGACGAAGGCATCGAAATCGCCGTTGGTTTGCTCCCAAATCTCCGGTCCGCTGGAGATGTAGTGCGCCTCGGGGTTGGCGGGGTTGTGATACTGATTTGCGTAAAAGCTATTTGGCGTTTCATCTGCAATGCGGCGCGATACTTTGTAATAGCTGCGCGGGTCGTCCGCCTCGACGGCCGTGGGGCACACCACCACGCGCGCGCCGAAGGCACGCAAGTGCTGGATCTTCTCCTGGCTCATCTTGTCCGGCATCACGAAGACGCACTTGTAGCCCCGCACCGCCGCGAGCAGCGCCAGCGAGGCGCCCGTGTTGCCGCTCGTGGCCTCGACGATGGTCCCGCCGGGGCGCAGGCCATTTTCCTCCGCGCGGCGGAGGAGGTTCGCCGCCAAGCGATCCTTGTGGCTGCCACCGGGATTGAGAAATTCGCACTTGACGTAAATCTCGGCCTTGAGGCCCGCCGTAACGCGATTGAGGCGAACGATGGGCGTGTGACCGACCGCCTGCGTGATGGACTCCAGCGCTCCGTGCATCATGTTTCGTCTGTATCAGACACCTACGATGTAAGGGAGCTGCTTGTCGTGCCCGCAGCGATGGCCGCGAGGTGGCGCCCGCTCGCCTCTTGGTCGCGTCGGTACGAAAAGAAGCGATCTTTCTCGCAGCGCGTGCAACCGGGCACGTCCTCGACGATCCCGACGCCGGCCCGCTCGAGCAGGCGTCGTGCCCCGAGGCGGAGGTTGGCATGCGGTTTCCGGGGAGGTGACGTTTCGACGACGCTGCTGTCCACCGCCCTGGTGATCTGTTGGGCTACATCGTCACCGATCTCGAAGCACGCGGCACAAATGCACGGGCCGATCGCGGCCACGGAGTGCGCCAAATCGGCGCCGCCCGCGGAAAGGCGTGCAAGGGCACCCTGGATGACGCCTGCCACGAGGCCGCGCCATCCCGCGTGGATGGCAGCAACCCGACCGGTGGTGGGATCGCCCACGAGGATCGGCACGCAATCGGCCACGCGAACACCTGCAGCGTATCCCGGCTCCGCCACGATGGCGTCGGCCTCCGCAGCCGGCGCGGCGCCAGCGATCCATAGGGTCGTCTGGGCATCGACCACGTGGATGCCGTGCACCTGGCGCGCTTGGGCGAGACGAAGTGGGTCGATACCCGCGGCTGTGCCAAAGCGCCTGAGACTACCCGCATAGTCGGGCGCATCGAATCGGAGGTCGACCTCTCGTGTGGAAAATCCGTGCGAAAATCCAGCCCTTGCGAGGGCAGGGCTAATGAGCGAAATGGTCATGGGCTCCCGTTTCGGAAGGCTACCATTGCGATGAAAACGCGCTCTATAGTGGAACTCCCTTATGTAAGGTACCCGAGACCCTTAGCCATCGACTGCGTAGGACGATGGCCGGAGTGAACCGCCCCATGCGTCCGCAGGATCCGTTCATCGGCAGAGACATCCTGAACGGGCAATTTCAGATCCTCCAGAAGATTGGCACGGGGGGCATGGGCGCCGTGTACAAGGCGTTGCAGCCGGAGATGAACCGGATGGTGGGGGTGAAGATTCTTCACCCGAAGCTCACCAACCGGAAAGACCTCGCCTCGCGTTTCCGCCGCGAGGCGCGGGCGATGAGCCACCTGACCCATCCGAACACGGTCAAAGTTTTCCTCTACGGCGAGCTCGAGGACGGCTCGCTCTACATCGTGATGGAGTTCCTGGAGGGCAAGAACCTCAATCAGACGGTGCGCGGCGAAGGGCCGATGCAGATGCAGCGCGCGCTGCCCATCTTGATTCAGGTGTGCGGCGCGCTTCAGGAGGCGCACCAGGCCGGCATCATCCATCGCGATCTGAAGCCCGAGAACATTTTTCTCTGCAGCCAAGGCGGCATGAAGGACTACCCGAAGGTGCTCGACTTCGGCTTGGCCAAGGTGACCGAACGCGAGATGCGTCCGGGGTCGCTCATCCTGACGCAAGAGGGCATGGTCTTCGGGACGCCCGAGTTCATGAGCCCGGAGCAGGCCCAAGGGAAAACGCTAACATCGGGCAGCGATATCTATTCGCTCGCGGTGATTCTGTACGAGGTGCTGACGGGCAAGCTGCCCTTCGAGGCCAAGGGCGCCATGGATTACCTGCAGCTCCACGTGAGCGGCCGGCCCATTCCGCTGAGCCGCCGCGTCGAGGGCCGCGTGTTCCCGCCGCTCCTCGATCAAGTGATGGAGCGCGCCCTCGCAAAGCGCCCCGAGGACCGTTTCCCGAGCGCCGCAGATTTCGCCCTGGCCCTCCAAGCCGTACTCGACGGCCGCCACCAAGTCGGTGGCATGGCCCCACCCCCGCCCCCATCGGCCAACGGTGCCAATTTGCGTGTGGTTCCCCCGCCGCAGCCGCACCCGCATCATCACCACCACCACGCCCCGCCGCCGCCGAGCACCACGTCATCGCTCGGCAGCGAGGGCACGATGGCCCGCGCCTTCAAACCGCGGCCGAACCCGTTGTTTCTTTTGGGAACCGTGGCCCTCGGGTGCCTCGTGGTGGGCGCCGCCGTGGCCGTGTTGGTCATGCGCTTCCTCATGGCGCACTAAACCCTCCCTCGCAGGTTGAATCGCGAGTCAGCGAACGAGTCCAGTGAGCAAGGCGACTCGCCGCTCGGCGTCAGGGTCGCGCCGCAATCTCGACGGCAGCCACGGCCTCGACGGTTTCACCCCGCGCGCTGGCAAAGGCGCGAGCCCTATCCGCACGCATGACGCGCTCTGCACCTTCGGCAACAGTGAGGCAGACGCTCTTGGCCGAACGCAAGGTCTCGTCCCGGAGCTTGGCATCGCGAATCTTGGCCGCCTTCACGGCAAGCAAAAACTCGCCGGCCACCTGATAGGCCACGAGAGAGCGGCGTGGGAGCGGAGAGCGCGGGGTGTGTTTTGGTCTGTCATTCCCTCCATCGCGCGAGCCGCGTGACGGCGAAACGCCCGCGCCCCGCCAACGACGGAGCCGGCGCGCGACGTGCGCGGCCCCGCATGACAGGTCAAAACGCGCCCCCGCGCGACGAAGGCACCGCATCGTGGGGTCGTTGGTGGGGCGTGATTTTTTGTGGGGGGGTCGAGGTCGGGGGTCGAGGGGGCCGGGTCGCATTCGCGATTCGCGAATCGCGAATCGCGAATGCCCCTTCGCCCTGAGTTGAGATGCCGAGTCCGAGGGCCGACGCCGAGTCCGAGGGCCGACGCCGAGTCCGAGGGGCCGACGCCGAGTCCGAGGGGCCGACGCCGAGTCCGAATGCCGATCGGAGTCGGAATCGATGTCGGCTGGCGGCATTGGACGTCGGCGTCGGTGTCTCGGTCCTCGGGCTTTCGGTCTCGGTGTCTCGGCTCTCGGTATCGCACCTTCGAATTTGAGCTCGGTGCCGGGGGCGGTTTTGCTTGCCTGCCGTGCGCGAACGAAAGCGCGCCAGCGTCCTCATTTTGGAGCATTCGAGCGTTGTGCGCTGTCATGCGCCTTTCGCTGGGAGGGGCATGCACGCAAAACCGACCCAACGCCCTCCCAGGTTTACGTCCTCGAGCGATCCAAGCGGTCGAGGTGCTTCGGCTCACCGCGGCGCGTATCCGGCGTTGCGATGGTGACTCGGGCGAGCAGCTTCCAACTGCACTCAGCTCCATCGCGCTGAAACATTGCGGAAGGCAACCGTAGCCAAGGCGGTTACCGCATCGCACGCTTCGCCGCGGCGGCCGGCTCCAACAGCGAATCGCGCGCCGCTTTGGGCGTCGCCGTCGCCTGGGGCTGTAGAGCGCTTTTCCATAGGGTTGGTGGTGGCCAATAGGAGTCGCCACGTCATGGAGCGCCGGCATCTTGCCGGCGGTACGCCACCTTCCAGGTGGCAAGCGATGGCGGCGCCGGCTGGAAGCCGGCTAACCGCCGGCAGGATGCCGGCGCTCCATAGCGCACTCGATCCACTTCACGGATAAGTGCTCTAACGCCCACCCAGGAGCTGGACGGCAGGGGCCAGCTCCTGACTTACCGGCGGGGAGACAAACCGAGGCCGAAGCCGAGCCGAATAGCCGAAGCCGAAAGGCCGAGCGCCGAGTCCGAATCGGACTCGGATTCGGATTCGGAACTCGGAATCGGGCGTGGGCGGTTCGGAATCGGAATCGGCCCCTCGGCGTCGGCATCTCGGCTCAGGGGCATTCGCGATTCGCGAATCGCGAATCGCGAATGCGACGAGAAGGGGGGCCGGGGGCGGTGCGGCGTTGACGTTGCACTGTGATGAGGGGGGCCCGCCCCTGCGGGCGCGGAATGCCATGCGGCGTGGGGGCCGCGTTGCGACGCGGGGAAGCATGGCATGAGCACCCGCTTTGGGGCGGGCAGCAGCGCGAAATGGGCCCAATGAGAGCACTGGAGAGCGCTGCCGGGTGGGGCAGCCTCTCCTTCTTCTAATTGCTCAATCGGTGGGGCCGAACCAGCGGGTGGTTAGTTCGTCCATGTAGCCGGACTCGCGGAGCTTGAGCAGCGCCTCGTTGATGGGCTTACGGTATTTGCTGTTTTGTTGCAGGGCGATGCCGTAATTTTGCTTTTCGAAGATGCGGCCGACGACCTTGAGTTGGTCGTTTTTCGTCTGCTTCACGTGGTAGAGGAGCACGGGGGCGTCGTAGACGACGGCTTTGATCTGCTTTTTCTCGAGGGCGAAATAGGCTTCCTCGACGGTGTTGAAGGTGCGGACGTTGGCGCGGTGCGCGGTGAGGTATTTGTCGCCGGTGGTGCCTCGGACGGTGCCCACGACTTGGCCGGGGAGATCGCCGGGGCCGTTGATGTCGCTGGTCAGTTGATTCACGGTCATCACGGTGGTGATGGACGCGGTGAAGTAGGCCACGAGCACGATGCTGGCGAGCATCCAGAATGCGCCGACGATGCGGCCGCCCAAGACGATGGGGCCCTTGGCGTCGCAGCCACCGCTCAGGATGGTGGAGATGGCCCACCATGCGGACTCCCAGACGCCCGCGAGGTAGGCCTGGGGGAATTGATCCGGGTTGCGCTTTCGCTCGAAGAACCAGAGCAGGTGCGCGGTGATGATGAGAAGGACCACCAAGCCGCCGAGCAGCTTGAGAAAGTCCAGGGTGAAGACGCTCTTTACCAGCGCGGTGGCGGAGCTTTGGCGCTGCGTTCCCACGAGGATGCCGAGCCCCGATTCGTAGAAGGGCTGGCTGAAGTCGATGGCCGCTTCGCGTTCGGCGGTGATGCTGATGGCCGCCACGGCCACGTCGCCTTGCTTGTTCTTGAGGGCTTCGATTTGGTCGGCGACGCTTTTGACCCAGGTGTACTCGTAGGTGACGCCGGTCTCCTTGGCGACGCGCTCCCAGAGGTCGATGCTGAAGCCCACCGCGCGCCCGTTCTCCTCGAAGGTGAAAGGGACGATGGGCTTGATGTAGACTTTGAGCGGCGGTTCGGCGGCGGTGACGTGCGGGCCGACTCCGAAGAAGATGGCCAGCGCAAAGCAGAGGGCGACGAAGTGCCGGATGCGCGAAAGACGCTGCGGCACCCCCATCAGATCCACCCCAATTGATGGGCGACGTACAATGCGGCGCCCACCGCGACCACGAGGCCCAATACGAGAAGCACGGCGACGACGGCGACGCTGACGGCTTCTTTCTTCGGCGCCGCTTGGCCAGGCTGACCAGGCTGACCAAGTTGACCGGCTTGCGCGCCTGGTTGCGGCATCGGCATGTATTGCTGGCCGGGCGCCATCATTTGCCCGACGGCGGGGGCCTGTCCGGTCATCGGTGCGGTGGGGGGAAACGGAAAGGGAGCCGGGGTGCCGGGACCTGCGGGGACGGCTCCCTGAGGTTGCGTCATCGGCCAGGTCGCCCCCATGTTGGGGACGACGGGCGGCGGCCTCGGTGGGGCGGCGGGCGCCTTGACCGGAGACACCGTGGTCGTATCGGGATTCTTTGCCGTGATGTCGGCGGCCGCCACGTCCATCGTCTTCGCGTCCAGCGTGTCGGCGCCCACGAAGAGCTCACCCTCACGCGCGACCGGCTCGGCGGAATCCATCGGCTGGCGGAAGTCCGGCAAGACGCCGGGCGCGGCAGGCGGCATGGGCGGCGGGGGCAGGACAGGTTGCGGCGCATTGGCGATGGTCATCAGCTCGTCGGCCTGCATCACCACGGTGCGCTCTTCCATGGATGGCGGCGGAAGATCGTCGTTGAAGCGCGGCGTGGGCGGCTGCGCGAGGGCCTCGCGCATGCCGCTCGTGACCTGGGCATCCACGATGGCGCGCGGCAAGGCGGAGCGCTCCACCGTTTTCGCACCGAGGTCGTCGTAGGAGAGCTCCTCCTCGTGCACGACCATGGTCGGCGGCTCGCGCGGCGTCTCCGGGGCGGCATCGGCCGCGGCTCGGGCCATGCGGAGCGCCTGCTCCTCGAGGCGCCGCACGGTGATGGAATCGCGCCCCGACAGCGTGTCGCGCTGATCCTCGGCCAGGGTGATGCGCTCGCGCTCGTTCAACAAGAGCAGGGCGGCGGTGGGCATCTCGGGGCCGGTCTCGGTGAGCAACGGATCGGTGAGCCGGGGCACCTCGGTGACCGGCAGCTTCGAGACACGCTGCAGCGAGTCCTGATCGCGCATCAGGGCATTTTTCAGCATGCCCCAAAGCTCGCCGGCCTCCTGCTGGCGATTCTCCGGGCGCGCGGCCACGGCTTGCGCGAGCACGGCCTCGACCCGATCGCTCACCTCGAGGCCCAGCGCGCGCGGCGTCGGGCGGTGCTTCGGATCGAGCACGCGCACGCCCAGCGGAATGGGCCCTTCCTCCATCACGGGGCGGTTCAACATCATCTCGAGCAGGACCAGCGTGATGGCATACACGTCGGTCCAAGGCCCGACGGTGCCGATGCTGGAGCTGTATTGCTCGGGCGCCGCATAGCCGGGTGCCCCGATGGGGACGAGGCCCATGGACTGCGAGGGCGGCGCCAGATCGAGGGCTCGCTCGGTGAGGATCTTTGCCACGCCGAAATCGAGCAGCTTGACGTGCGTGCCACCGCCCACGCGCGCGCAAAAGAGCGTTTCCGGCGTGACCTCGCGGTGCACGATGCCTTGCGTGTGCGCAAAGGCGAGCGCCTCCACCGGCGGATCGAGCAGGCGAATCGCCTCGGCCAAGGTGCGGCCGGGCAGGCCCTGCGCGCGGCGGTTGGCGATGTCCTGCGCGAGCGACTCGCCTTCGAGCCACTCGAGCACCATGAACGGGGTGAGCTGCTGCTCGCCCGCGGGGGCCATCGCGGTCCCGCTCGCCAGCACGCGAACCACGTGCGGGCTGGCCTGGGACAGCTTGTAGTGCAGGCGGCTCTCGTGGCGAAAGCGCCGGATGAATTGGTCGTGCGAGCCACCGGGCGGGGCCTTCATGCACTTGATGGCGATGGGAACTTCGAGCATCAGGTGCACGCCGCGGTAGAGAAAATGCCGCTTTCCGTCCTCGACGAGGTCATCGACACGGAATTGGCCGTGCAGAACCTGCCCGATCATCCCCAACGGATCGCTGGCGCTCACCAAGAAGACCTCCTCATGGCGCGGATGATAACCTCCTCCCCGTGGCTAACTCCAAGCCGCCTCACGGCCCCTCCGACAATTCTGATAATTCTGGTCGTCCGCCGGCACGCGAAGATCGCGCGTCCGGAATGGCGCAAACGGCCTCCGGCGTTTCCCGTCCTAGTGTGAAACCATCGGCCAGGCAGATGCTCGAAGGCAAAACGATGCCCTCGTCTAGCGGACTCGGGGACGGGCACGACGACGGGCAGGGACAGGGGCACGGGCACGTTTCCGGAGGGCGGACGCGGTTTTTCAAGTCACCGGCGTGGGAAGGGATTTTTCGCTGGGGCAAGCGGATTGGGCTCGCCGTGGCGGCGCTCGCGATCCTGGGAATCGTAGGGCTGATCTTCGCGGTGAGGCACTTCGAGGCACAGCTTCCCTCGATTGCGGACCTCAAGGGAAATTATCGACCTCCGCAGGTGACCCGGGTGCTCGCGCGCGATGGGACCTTGCTCGCCGAGCTTTTCACGGAGCGGCGCACGGTCGTGTCCATCAAGACGCTGCCCGCCCACGTGAAGCTGGCGGTTCTCGCTGCAGAGGACGCGGGCTTCTACGAGCACGAAGGTCTCAATTATTTCGGCATCTTGCGCGCGTTCGTGGTGAACGTGAAGTCCGGCAAGAAGCGCCAAGGGGGCTCGACCATCACGCAGCAGGTGGTGAAAAACCTGCTCCTCGACTCGGAGCGCTCGTACAAGCGCAAGATCCGCGAGGCGCTTTTGGCGCGAAAGCTCGAACAGGAGCTGGAAAAGGACGAGATTCTCGAGCTTTACCTGAATCACATCTACTTCGGGCACGGTCGCTACGGCATCCAGGAGGCCGCGCGCGACAACTTCGGTAAGAACGCGAAAGATCTCACGATTGCCGAGGGGGCGCTGCTCGCCGGGCTGGTCGCCGGGCCGGAGTCGTTTTCGCCGCGCAAGGACATGAAGCGGGCCCTCAGCCGGCGGGCCTTCGTGCTCACGCAGATGCACGAGAAGCAATTTTTGAACGATCCGCAGTACGAGCAGGCCAACAACGAGCCCGTGCGGCTTGCGCCGAGCGTCGAGATCAACAGCGAGCTGGCACCCGAGGTGGTGGAACGCGCGCGGCGGATGCTGCTCGAGCTGGATCCGGAGGGGGCGCGGCGCGGTGGGTACACCATCCAGACGACGATCGACCCGAAGCTGCAGGTGGCTGCCCGCAAGGCGTTGCGGGACGGGCTGCTCGCGTACGATAAGCGCCACGGGTTGACGGGGGCGCTGAAGGTGCCGGTGGCGCCGACGGCGTCGAAGGGCAAGCCCGCCAAGCCGGCGGCAAAGGACGCGCCCTTCGAGGGGACGCCGAGCTTCGAGAAGCACAAGGTGCTCATCGGTGTGGCGACGGGCGCGGACGATGCGCAGGGCACCATCGATGTGAAGGTGGGCACCGTCACCGGTGCGGTGAAGCTCGCGGACTACGAGCGGTACAACCCGCAAGGGCTTGCGGCGAGCGTGTTTGCACCGGTGGGGAGCCTTCTGCGCGTGAGCCTTTTGGCGCCGGTGCCGGAGGAAGCGCGCACGAACATCACGACCACGACGACGTCGACGCCGCTGGCCAAGGTGCCGCTGCGGCTCGAGTCGGGGCCGGAGGGCGCGCTGGTGGCCATCGACACGCGCACGCGCAACGTGTTGGCCATCGTGGGGAACTACGAGGCGCAAAACGGCGGTCTGGATCGCGCTACACAGGCGCGGCGGCAGCCGGGGTCGACGTTCAAGCCGATTGTGTACTCGTACGCGCTGCACTCGCGGATTTTCACGCCGGCGACCTTGATCGACGTGACGCCGGCGGCGTTCGGGAATTACAAGCCGTCGAATTACGAAGGGTGGACGGCGAGCGATCCGCTGCGGCTGCGCGAGGTGCTGGCCAACTCGGTGAACGTGGGCGCGGTGCGGGTGCTGGAGCAGGTGGGGCCGGCCAATGTGGTGGAGTGGGGGCATGCGCTGGGCATCCAATCGGTGCTCAAGCCGGATCTGTCGCTGGCCCTCGGCAGCTACGAGGTCGAGCCCATCGAGCTGTGTGGCGCGTACGCGACGTTCGCGGCGGGTGGCATGTACGAGGAGCCGCGCTTGGTCACGAAGATCACGGGGCCCGATGGGCGCGAGGTCGCGCTGAAGCCGCAGGCACCGCCGCGGCGCGTGCTCGATGATGCCGAGGCGTACGTGACGACGAACATGATGACCAGCGTGATCGATCACGGCACCGGCGCGCGCGCGAAGGAGCTACGAAGGCCGCTCGCGGGCAAGACCGGAACGAGCAACCAGTCGAAGGACACGTGGTTTGCCGGCTACTCGACGGAAATTGCGGCTGTGGTGTGGGTCGGCTACGACGATGGCAAGCCGCTGGGCGGCGGCGAGAGCGGTGCGCAAACGGCGCTTCCCGCGTGGATCTCGTTCATGAAGGTGGCGCACGAAAACAAGCCGCCGAGCGAGTTCCCGCGCCCCGCTGGCGTGGTGTCGGTGCGCATCGACAAGCAGACGGGCAAGCTTCCCACCGAGGGCAACGACGCGAACACGATGGACGAGGTGTTCCTCGCCGGCACGGAGCCGACCGAATCGGGCCCCGCGAACGTGCTCGTCGGAGGCGACGGCGGCGTCCCAGGTCCGGATCCGAGCGCGTCGGAGACTCAATGAGATTCGTTCGGGTCGTCGCGTTGCTGCTGTTTTTGCTGGCTGCGCGCGATGTGCAGGCCGCGAGCGCGCTGCAGAACGTGGCCACGGAGGTGGCGAAGGGGCTGACGGCCATTCCGCCCGCCACGGTGGTGATCGCGGCGCCCGCGGTGAGCGATATGGCGGGAGCGACGCCGGCGCGCATGGACGAGCTGAGCGTGCGCATCGCCGGGGTGATCGCGGGCAAGCTCGGGGGCACGACGCGGGCGCACGAGCGGGCGCTGCACCTTTCGGGGGCGCGAGCGGTGGCCGGGCGCGGTGGGGCGCTGCTCTTTCTGTCGGTGGAGATCGCGCGCGGGGAGCTGCGCGTGACGGCGGATCTGTATCCGGTGATGTCCAATGGGTGGGATCGCATTCGCATCCCGGCGCCGCCGCCGCGTGCCCACACGTACACGAGCGTGCCGATCGATGCAGAGGTACGCGCGTTCTTCCCGTCGATTTCCTTGGAGCAGGCGAGCGTGCGCAAGTCGCGGCACGAAGAGGGCGACGTGCTCGCCGTCGCGTGCGGCGATGCCAACGGCGACGGAGGCATGGAGCTCGTTCTCGTGTCGAAGACGCGCGTGGCCGTGGGGACGTTGCGCGGCGGGCGTTTCGTCGTGGGCAAGGCCGCGTCGTGGCCGCAGCTTGCCCGGCGCCTGCCGGTTCCTCTGCGTGAGCCGCTGGCCGGGGCGGCCTTCGTTCGCGCGGGGCTCGTCGGGACTGGGGCTCCGCGGTTGCTCGTGGGCACGACGGAGCGCGAAGCGGTGGCGCTCGATGCGGGGCTCGGCGTGCGGGCGACGTTGCCGGGCATCCCGCTGGCGGTCGGCGACGTGGACGGGTGCGCGACGGTGAACCCGGAGGCCAGCGCGTTCGAGGGCGACGTCACCGGTTGCGCGCTCGGTGGCAAGGAGCGCCCGGTGCGCCTCGCGGCCCCCGTGGCTCGGTTCGATGCGGTCGCGGCGGGCGAGATCACCTCGCGCGATGGCGCGAGCCACGTGGTCGTGGCCGCACGTGAGCCGGGTGGGAAGCTGCGGCTGCGGCTCGATGGCGGGGAGGTGCGCACGGGCGATGTCGTCGGCGCGCAGCTCGCCGTGGGCGATTTGGATCTCGACGGTGCCTCGGAGATCGTGACCTCGGGCGTCGAGGCGGACGACGTGCTCCAGGTCCTGAGCTGGACGGGGGACGGGAGCGATCCGGTCGTGCGAAAGAAGATCCCCGCGCCGGGTGGCGTGCGGGCGCTGACCATTTGCCCGCCCGAGGCGCGAGGTGTTCCCGCATTGGTCGCCGTCGTCGGTCCCGAGGTGTGGGTCGTCCGATGATCTCGCGCCGTGCGGTACTCGCCGCGGTGCTCGCGTTTCCTTCCTGGGCGCACGCAAGGGGGCGGCTGCCCGTGGGGGGCCGGCTCGTGCTGCGCGTTCCTTGGCCGATTGGCGCGCTCGATCCGCACCGGCTCGATGACGTGGCGGCGGCGCTTTTCGGCGATGCGCTGTTCGACACGCTGTATACGCGCGATGATTCGGGTGCCATCGTCCCGGCGCTTGCCGAGGGCGATCCCGAGCCCGACAAAGACGGTCTGCGCGTGCGGGTGCGCGCCGGAATCGTGACCGCGTACGGCAAGCCCATCGACGCGCGCGAAGTGGTGAACTCGCTGCGGCGCGCGCGCTCGAACAGCGGGGCGGGGTGGCTCGCCGATGCGCCGATGCCCACGCGCGTCGACAACGTGACGGTGCGCTTCCCGACGAAGGACGCGGTGAAGCTCACGCAGGTGCTGGCCTCGCCCATCGTGCCCATCGTGCCGCTGTCGTTCACGCCGGAGCGTCCCGACGGCACGGGGCCTTTCCGTGCGGATCGACGCGGCGACGCGCTCGTGCTCGTGCGCAATCCGCGCTCGGCCCGCGGTCCGGCGCTGCTCGACGAAATCGTGGTGCGTGCCGCGCCCGATCTGTCGGCGTCGCTGCGGGCCTTCGAGTCGGGCGCCGACGACGTGGGATGGCTCGGTTCGGGGCTTCACGAGCCGCGGCCCGGCGCGCGTCCGTTCGATCTGGGACCGGTGGCCTGGGCCATCCTGCGCTCGGGGCGCGATGGCGGAACCTGGGACTCGCCCGGCCTCCCGCAGCGCATCGCCGACGGCATTCCGCATGCGCGGCTTTCCTACCTCGGGCTTGGTGCGGCGTGGCCTGCGGAGCGCGAGGAGGGCTGGAGCGGCCCGCCGAGCGATCTCTTGGTCCGGGAGGATTCTCCCTGGTTGGTCGAGCTCGCGCGCGCGGTGTCGGCGACCTTGTCGCGACCGGGCCACGAGCTCAACGTGCGTCCCGTGTCGGCGACGGAGCTCGCGAACCGCCGCGTGCAGCGCTCGTTCGCGCTGGCCATCGATGTGACGCGACCGGTGGCGCCGGGCGCGCTCGGGGCGTTGGTGGGGCTCGCCACGGCGGACCGCCCCGCCTCCGCGGTGGAGATCATGCGGCACCCCCCGCGCCTCGGCAACGTGTCCCCGCGCACGCTCACGCGCACGATGCGCGTGGGCATCTTGGGCGAGATCCGCATCTTCGGCTCGCGCGTGGCCGACCTCGGGCTGGCCCCTTCCGCCTCGCGCGGTTGGGACCTCGGCCTCTCTACTCGGAGTCGTCGATGAGAATCGCACCCCGTCTCGGCATCGCCCTCGGCTTCGTGGGCGCCCTCTCCACCGTGGGCCTCGGCTGGGCCCTGCGCGAAGGCCGGCGCAGCGAGGAAACGCAGCACTTCGACGCCGAGGTGTCGTCGGCGTGCGAGCGCATTCGCGACGAGGTGAAACGGCAGGCGGACAACGACCGCAAGTTGATCGGCGGCGTCTGTGGCGATGGTGAGCTGGCCGATCGCACGCTCGTCGCCATGGAGCGCGAGGGCCTCGAGGATCGCCGGCTGGCCTTCGCCCAGCTGGTCCCGAACCAGCGCACGGCCTTCGACCTGGACGCGCTGTTGCTCGTCACCGACAAGGGCGACGTGTTGGGCGTGGCTCCAAGCGCGCTTGCCGGCATCCCGACGGCGGAAGTCATCGCGCTCGCCAAGGAAAAGCCCGAGCACTATTTGCAGGGATCCCCCGCGGTGGACGGCATCGTCTCGCGCTGCCGACGAAAAGGCCGCAAGGTTACGACCACGGTCATCGGCATGCGAAAAATGGATCCGCTGCTCGACCGGCTGGGCAAGACCATCAACGTGTCGGCCGCCTCGGGCGCGGCGGCGGAAAAGCTGATCTCGGGCAATCACGCCGACATGGCGCGCGCGTCGTGCGTGCTGGACGACGGAGGCGGCAAGCCCATTTCGATCACCGTGGCCAAGTCGCGCGCGGAGCTCTTCGAGCATCTGCGTCAGATCGATCGCACCGTGGCCATCGCGGTGGTCCTCGCGTCGACGGGCGCGTTGCTCTTGGCGGTGCTGCTCGCGCGCGGTTTGAGCCGGCCCATCGAGGAGCTGGCGGCGCAGGCGCGCAAGGTGGCTTCCGGTGAAGCGCAACCTCTGTCGGTGCGCGGCTCCGGTGAAATGGCGGACCTCTCGGCGGCGTTCGATCGCATGATCGAAGATCTGGAAACGACACGCCGCCGCCTCGCGGCCACGAGCCGGGTGGCGGCGTGGCGTGAGGTCGCACGCCGCGTGGCCCACGAGGTGAAGAATCCGCTCGCGCCGATCCGCGCGGCCGTGGAAACGTTGCGCAGGTTGCGGGCCCGCGACGATCCGGCGTTCGACGAGTACTTCGACGAGGCCACGCGCACGGTACTGGACGAGGTCCATCGCATCGCCAACATCGTCACCGAGTTCACGCGTTTCGCGCGGCTGCCGCCGCCGCGACCTGCCGAGGTCGATCTCGTCGACTTGGTGAAACAGGTGATCACCTTGCAAAAGGCGAATGCGCCGACGACGGCCATCGACATCAGCGTGCGCGGGACGCCGCCGCTGGTGATGGCCGACCGCGATCAAATCGTGCAGGTTGCAACGAATCTGCTGCAGAATGCGCTCGATGCCGTGAAAGAGACGCCCTCGCCGCGGGTGACGGTGACCGTCGAGACGAACCGCACCGGCCGCGCCCGCGTGGTCATCACCGTCGCGGACAACGGCCCCGGTATTTCTCCCGACATCGCCGCCCGCCTTTTCGAGCCCTACGCGACCACGAAGCCGCACGGCACGGGCCTAGGCCTCGCCATCGCGCAGCGCATCGCCATCGAACACGACGGTGAGCTTTCGTACATCGGCACCCCGGGCCGCGGTGCCGTATTCCGTCTGGCGCTTCCCGTCGCAGGCCCTCCCGCCATCAGCGAACTCCCCCCTCCGACCTCGTAACCGCTAGGAAAGCGCGCGCGCCTAAGAAGCGGCCCTCCCGCGGTCGCGCGCCACGTCGGTGCAGCGAAACGCAGCCTGGGTCGTCGGGCGCACCAACGTTGGCGCATCGTCCGTCGAGGCGAGTGCGTCGGCGAGAGCGGCTGCCAGGGCGCCCGCACGCGCGGGCCGCTCGGAGGGCGACTTGGACAGCGCCTGGCCGAGCACTTCGTCGAGGCTCTCGGGCAGGTCTTCGCGCACGCCGCTCGCTCGCGCGGGCTGGCTGTAGGCGGCCTGGAATGCGGCTTCCGCGTAAGAACGGCAGCGGAACGCGGGATGGCCGGTGAAGAGCCGGTAGGCCAGTGCGGCGAGCCCGAACACGTCGGTGTGCGGTCCGATCTCGCAATCCATGTCGAGCACCTGCTCGGGCGCGAGGTAGCCGGGCGAGCCCACGAACTCCCCGTCATGGGTCAGCGGCTCGTTCATCGACGCCGTGGTCAGGTGCGCGATGCCGAAATCGAGCACCCGCAAGGTGAACACGCTATGCGAGCTCTCGCAGAGGAACACGTTCGACGGCTTGAGATCGCGGTGCACGATGCCCATGTCGTGGGCCTGATCGAGCACGTGCGCGATCCCGGTCACGATCGTCAGCGCCTCCCAGACCGGCATCACGTGCGGGCGGGTCAGTCGCCGCGCCAGGTCTTCGCCGTAGAGCCGCTCCATTACCAGACAAATCTCGCCGTTCTCGCTGCACCCGTACGCGAACAGGGAGGGCGCGCAGCCCTCGGGCAGTCGCATCAGCACTTCGGCCTCGCGCTCGACACGCCCCACGAGATCCAAGAGGTGAGGGTGGAGGATCTTGATGGCCACCGGCTGGCCATCGCGTTCGCGGTGCGCTGCCCAGACGTCGCCCATTCCTCCGCGCCCGAGACGCTGCTCGAGCACATAATGCTCGTCCAGCACCAGGCGCTGACCGGACCGCACCACGTCGCAGTCGGTTTGGAGCGACCTCTTGTTGTGGAAGGTCAATCCCGTGCGCATGCGAGGGCTAAGAGCAAGCCACGTGCTCGCGCTAACTAGGCGAAACTACTTGGGACTTACAATGGAGGGGTCACTTCTCGAAACACTGCGCGCGGGGAATGTCACCTCCCGTCACGCCGGGCGCGAGCGTGGGATGCCCAGGCGGGAGCGTCGTTCCCAAAGTGCTTTGCGGCTGATGCCCAAACGGCGCGCGAGCTCGGTCTCGGACATACGGTCCTGGTGCTCGACCACGAAACGACGGAAGTAATCCTCGAGGGTCTCGCCACCGTTCGGGAGAATCGCACTCTCCTCGGGCGTCTGGATCGGGTCTTCGCTTGGGCTTGCGCTGTCGGCGAAGGTGCCTGGCTCGTCGAGCGCGAGCAGCTCAGGGGTGATCCGGCCCGTGTCGCAGAGAATGACCGCGCGTTCGATCGCGTTGTCGAGTTCGCGCACGTTGCCTGGCCAGTGGTAGTCGTGGATGGCGCTCAGCGCGGGGGCCGTGAACGAGAGCCCGGCCTTGCCGAGCCGCCGCATGGCCTGATCGAGCAGATGCTGGGCCAGATCGTCGATGTCCTCGCCGCGGTCGCGCAGCGGCGGCAGGAGGATGTCGACCACGCGCAGCCGGAAGTAGAGATCCTGACGGAACTGGCCGGCCTGCACCATCTGGGGCAAGTCGCGGTGGGTGGCTGCGATGATGCGCACGTCGATGCGTCGGGTGCGGGTCGCGCCGACGCGACGGACCTCGCCCTCCTGCAGTGCACGCAGGAGGCGCGCTTGTGCGGCCGCGGGCAGCTCCCCGATCTCGTCCAGGAACAGCGTGCCGCCGGCGGCAGCCTCGACCAGGCCGGTGTGGGTGCCGGCGGCGCCGGTGAACGCGCCCTTCTCGTGCCCGAACAGCTCCGATTCGATGAGGCCCTCGGGGATGGCGGCGCAGTTCACCGCCACGATGGGCGCGTCGCGGCGTGGGCTCTGCTCGTGGATGGCGCGGGCGACGAGCTCCTTGCCGGTGCCCGACTCGCCGCGAATGAGCACCGTCGCGTCGGTGGGGGCGACCTTGGTGATGCGCGCGAACACGTCCTGCATGCCGGGGCTGCGTCCGATCATCCCCGAGACCGGGAAGCTGCGCTCCACATCGCTGCGAAGGGCGGCGACCTGCCGTTGCAGGCGCCCCTGCGCGAGCAGGCGGTCGACCAGCAGGAGCAGCTCGTCGTGATCGAAGGGCTTGGCCACGTAGTCCGCCGCGCCGAGCTTCATCGCCTCCACCGCCGACTTCACCGTCGCGTAGCTGGTCATGACCAGAACGGGCGTCGCGCCCGCGCGCTCGATGAGGTCTGTCCCCGGCGCGCCGGGCAGACGCAGATCGGTGATGACCAGATCGAAGGCGTCGAGATCGCGTTCGGTGGTGACCTCCGCGACCGAGCCGGCCTCGCTCACGTCGTGACCGTGCCGCGCGAGCAGCCGGTGGATTTCGCCGCGGATGATGGGTTCGTCTTCGACCACGAGGATCCTGCTCATGCGCCCTCCCTACGGACCTTCGGGTAACTCGACCGTGACCGTGGTGCCCTCGCCCAGGGCGCTCGCCACGTCCACGGTACCACCTTGTTCCATCACGATGCTGTAGACCAGGGTCAAGCCCAAGCCGGTTCCGTGTCCGGGCTCCTTGGTCGTGAAGAATGGTTCGAAGATGCGCCCGCGCACCTCGGGAGACATGCCGGTGCCATGGTCGCGGACCCGCAGGCGCACGCGTTGGTCGCCGCGCTCCGCATCGACTCGAACCCGCCCATGCGGTGGAGACGCGTCGCAGGCGTTGGTGAGGAGGTTGACCATGACTTGCTCGAGGCGCTGGCGATCGCGCGGCACCACCAGGTCGCGGGGCACGTCGACGTCGAACTGGATGTCGCGCCCCGAACGGCCCAACCGGGTCAAGGTCAGCGCATCGGAGATCACGTCGGCAATGGGCACCGCCGTGGGCGCAGCCGCCTGGCGCCGTCCTGCCGCACCACCCGCGCGCGCAAAGCCCACCAGCGACTGCACGATCCGATCGATGCGCCGGGTTTGCTCGACGATGAGCTTGAGGCGCTCGGCATGGTCGGGAAGATGCGCTTCGCTGGCCTCGCACTCGAGGTTCTGCGCCAGCGATGCAATGCCGGTCAGCGGATTGCCGATCTCGTGGGCCACACCCGCGGCGAGCCGGCCGATCGATGCCAGTCGGTCCTGATGGGCCACGCGCGCCTGGAGCTCCTTCTGCTCGGTGCGGTCCTGGATCACCAGCACCAACCCGCCGTCCTTCGCGGCCGCAGCATTGGATGCGATGGCCGCGCGGCGCAGTGCGAGCTGGCGCACGTGTCCGCCGGCCTCGCTCTCCAGTTCCGCGCTGGCGGGACCACCCTCGGCGAAGCCACCCAGCATGGGTCCCCAGGGCGCGGGTAGCTCGTGCAGGCGCTGGCCGAGTGCGTGCTCGGGCGCGACCCCGCTCATGCCGGCCATCGCCTGGTTCCAGACGGCGACATCCCCCGCCGGGCCGAGCACGCACACGCCCACGGGCAACTCCTGCAGGACGTCGCGGAGAAAGCGGCGGGCCTCCTCGAGCGCATGTGCCGGGCCTTCCAGGCGCGCCGCGGCCAGGCGCTCCTCCACGTAGCGCAACTGCGCCGAGAGCAAGGTCTGGAAGGTTGCCTCGAGCGCCAGGCGCTCGTCGACGATCATGCGCGCCGTCACCGGGCCGACGAGGCCGGACAGGTTTTGCTCGACGCGATCGCGCAGGAGGCGCAGCCGATCGGCGCGGTTCTCGCCTTCCTCCAGGCCCAGATCGCGGCGCGCGTGATCGACCTCGAAGCGCGCCACCGACACGCCCAGCACCGGCGCGAGACGGGCCGCGAACTGGGCGGGCGAGGTGGCATCGACGGGTGCGGCCAATGCGACGCTCGAGCGGCGCCGACAGATCTCGGCCGCCTCTCGTTCGGCGGCGGTTGGCTGACGCAGGCTGCTGCCGATCACGAACGCGATGGAGTTGGCACCGAGCGTGAACGCGGTGGTGAAGGCCCACGGGTCGCCGCCGTGCGACAGGCGCGCCAGCCAGTTCCAACTCGCCGGCAGCACTCGGGAGGACGCGAGCAGCGGCACGATGGGCGTGGCCACCCAGGCGACGATGCCCACGCTCAGGCCCAGGACCAGTCCGCGCGCGGTGGCCCGCGGCCAAATGAGCACGCCGACCAGGCCCGGTATGAGCTGCGCCACCGCCACGAAGGACACCAAGCCGATTTCGACGAGGCGGGTGTTGTCGCGGACCAAGAGGTACACGCCGTAGCCGGCGAGCACGATGGCCGCGACCAGGCAGCGCCGCACCCATCGCAGGCGCCGATAGACCATTTCGGTCACGCCGGTGATGGGGACGATGATGTGGTTCTGCACCATGCCCGCGAGCGCCACGGTGGTGACCATGATCATCGCGCCCGCCGCCGAGAGCGCGCCGAGGAACACCACCGCGGCCAGCGCCGTGGATCCCGATGCGCGCGTCACCCCGAGAACGAAATAGTCGGCTTGCCCGCCGAGGTGGAGCGCCCGGCCTGCCCAGAGCACGAGTGGCACGGCGAGGTTGAGCAGGAGCAGGTAGAGCGGCAGCGCCCACGAGGCCGCACGCAGGCCCGCCGGGCTGCCCTCGGTGAAGCCCATTTGCCACTGCCGCGGCAGCATGAAGATCGCGTTGGCGCTCAGCAAGAGGAGCGCGAGCCAGGAGTGATCGCGCGCCGGGCGCGCCAGCTGCTCGAGGGCCTCGGGATGGTCGGTGAGCCAGATGCGCAGGCCATGTGGCCCGCCCAGTACGAAGAACAGCGCGTAACCGCCCACCCCCGCGAGGCCGATCAATTTGATGATCGACTCGAGCGCCACCGCGGCCACGAAGCCGTCGTGGCGATCGCGCACCGAGAGGTGACGCGCGCCGTAGAGCACACCGAAAACGGTGAGGAAGCCGCTCGTGACCAGCGCGATGGGCCCGCGGGTTTCCTCACCGCCCAGCACGGAGACCGCCTCGACGGCGGCCTTTAGTTGCAATGCCTGGTACGGCAGGCTGCCCGCGAGCAAGAACACGGTCACCAACGCACCGACGGCGTGGCTGTGATAGCGGTAGGCGAACAGGTCGGCCAGGCTGGCGAGCTGCCGCTCCTTGACGAGGCGGCAGAGCGGCGCCCAGACGAGCGGCACGAGCAGGCACGACGCGGTCGCGCCAAGATAGATGGCGAGGAAGCGCCAGCCCTCGACGGCCGCGAAGCCCACGGATCCGAAGAAGGTCCACGAGGTGGCGTACACGCCAAGGGCCAGTGCGGTAACCATGGGATGGCGCGACCAGGCGAGGCCGTGGCCACGATCCACGAGCGCGGCGACGAGGAACAAGAGGCCCAGGTAGCCGACCGCCAGTCCGACGAGTGTGGTCGTGCTGAGCATCAGGACTCCCGCCGCAGGGCGAAGGCGACCGCGATCGCAGCCAGCCATAGGCCGTAGACCAGCCACCACGAGCCGGGTGCGTCGATCCAGAGCAAGCGCAGCGGGGTGCCGAACAGCAAGAACATGCCTGCTGCCAGCGCAGGGCCGGCTACCCCAGGTCGGGACTTTGGATTGATGGGCGCCATGGCAACTGCGGCGGCGGCCCGCCCCCTTGCCTCAAGTTTCCCGATGTGCCGTCGAAGGCGCAAGCGGCAATTCGCGATGCGTTCGATGGCGAACGAAGCAGCGTCGCGGCACGTCTAATGCGTGCGCAGGATATCGCTCGGCGTGTAGCCAATCAGGCGGCGGCAAGTGCGCGAGAAGTGGGCATGATCGGAAAATCCGGCGAGCGCCGCGGCCATGGAAAGCGAGACGCCGGACACGGCGATGCGCAGGCAGTGGACCAACCGGTTCCACAGGAGCCACGCCCGCGGCGAGATGCCGACGTCGCGCAAGAAGAGAGCGCGAAAATGCTGGGCGGTGATGTTCAGGGGCAGGCCAGTGGCCGCATCATCGCTCTCGCCGAGGTTCGCGCGAAAATAGTCGAGCGCGCGCTCGACGCGCCGGTCGAAGCGTGCAGGTTGCAACGATCGCGGAAACGCAATCGCATGCAGCTCGTCCCCCAATCCGACGAGCTGCTCTTTGCTCTCGAGGTGATGCCGCGCCGATCGAACCGCTTCGCGCAGCCGATGCGCCACCGCGGGGTCCACCGCCGACGTGCGTCCCATGGCCCGCGCGATGCGACTGGCATCCCGGTTTTCTTCGGGGTCCAGCACCAAGGTGACCACCGGGCTCCGGCTGGTCACGAGCGACGGCATATCGCTCGGGCTCAAAAGCACCGGCGCCCGCACGGTCCATCCGCCGGGCTCGCGAATGGTGAGCTCCGATTCGAGGGAGACGCGCAACTTGACCGCGTGCGACCGATGGTTCGTCGTCCCGAGCGAAGGCGCGAAACGCGTCGCCCGCGCTTGCCCAATGACGATAGAGTGGCCCATGAAATCACCCAGGGTATCGCGCGCGCTTTGCCCCTCGCAATGACCGCTTTCGGGCACTCGCGCACGTAGCTCGAAAAAGTGCGTAACTCGAGAAGAGCGGCGGATTTCTATTTGTGCCGCACGGGCGGCTTCTTCTTCTTCACGCCCGGTTTCGTCGGGGTGCCTGGGCGGTGCGTTGCGGCGGTGCCCGGTCGGGCAGGGGAGGCCCCGCCATCGCGGCCGGCGACGGCAGGCTCGTCTTCCTCTTCTTCTTCGCCGGCATCACCTGCATCGACACCCGCGTCGGTGGCAACGCTTCCGGCGGGGACGCTTTCGACGCGGCCGCCGCTGGTGGTGGTGCTCGCGTCCGCGCTGACGGATTCTCCCGTCGTGGGGATCGCATTCGCAATCGCCTTCTCCACCTCTTTCACCACGTGCTCGGAGGTCGATGCGGCGGTGGATGCGGCGCTCTTGACGGTCTCGGGATCCGGCAGAAGGTCGTTGCTCTTCGCTGCCGACATCAGCTTGTCGCGCATCACCCAACCGCCGGTGCCCAAGAGACCGAGGAAGGCGAGGCCCACGAACACGCGCGCGAAGCCGCTTCGCTTGGGAGGGATGCCCGCTTCGGCGGCCGCTTTCTTCTGCCAGGAGGGGTCCGTCTTCGTCAGGGGCCGTGGCGTCTGTTTGCGGATCTCCGGCTTGATGCGCGCCGCGTGCAGCGTGGGCATGCGCGACTCGTCGGCCAAGGTACGGCGCACGCGCGCCGCGGAGGTGCGGGCGGCCTCCGAACCAAAGGGCGCGAGGGCCTCGGCCAGCGCCGCCACGTCGTCGTAGCGGTTCTCCGGCTCTTTCTCGAGGCACTTCAGAATGACGTCTTCCAGGGCCTCCGGCATTTCCGGATGCAGAAGGCGCAGAGGAATCGGTGGGTCGGCCGCCACTTGCGCGCAGATGGAAATCGCCGTCTCACCGTCGAAGGGAAGCTGCCCGGTGAGCAGTTCGAACAGAATGATCCCGAGGGACCAAATGTCCGAGCGGCGGTCCACCGTCTTCGCGTTCCGGATTTGCTCCGGGGACATGTACAGCGGCGACCCCATCATCACGTGGGTGCGCGTGAGCTGCCACTGCTTCTGGCCCATGATCTCTTCGCCGATCTTCGAGATGCCGAAGTCCAGCACCTTGATGAGCGGCGTGTGGTCCGTGCGGCGCGTGAGGAACACGTTGCCGGGCTTCAGATCGCGGTGGACGATTCCGATGCGGTGCGCGTCGGCCATGGCCTCGCACGCTTGCAGCAGGTAATCGACGGCCTCCTCGATTGGAATATTCTTTCGGCGCTCGATAAGTTCGCCGAGGTCGGACCCGACGAGGAACTCCATCACGATGTACGGGGCGCCCGTGTCCGTGTGGCCCACATCCATGATGCGCACGACGTGCTCGTTGCGAATGTTGGCGGCGGCCTGGGCCTCGCGGTGGAAACGCTCGACCGCGGAAGGCACGGAAAGGGCGTCGGGAAGCAGCATTTTCACGGCCACGCGCTGGCCCATGATCATGTGCTGCGCGGCGAAGACCACGCCCATGCCGCCGACCGCGAGCACCCGCTCGACGCGGAACTTCCCCGCGATCACGTCCCCCTCTTTGGGCAGGGGCACCACTGGGCCGCTTGCGGTCACCTCTTCCGCCATACGTCGCACAAGATACACGACGCCACCAGGCTCGCGCGAGTCTCCCCGGTCGATAGGGCTTTCCACCACCCAGGCCGCCCTCCTTTCCGCCCTGGGGAACGAGTTACACTGACAAGTGGGCCGCGTTCTGACAGCATTCTTGACGTGAGCCCGCGGTCGATCCGGGTTGAGCTCCCGAGCCACCGCTTGGTGACGCTCCGTGCAAAAGACGACGGAACGATCGTCCCGCGAAGTTCTGCCCTGCCGTTCAATGGCGCCCGAAAACTCTTCACCTCGGGGGACGTCACCATCCTCGAAAAAGACGCCCCCGTGGACGTGGAGACGCTCGCGCTTGGGGACTTTCACGCCATTCGGGCCATCGCCGCCCGCCTCGGCTGGCTGCACGAGGAGCCCATCGAGATCGAGTGCGTCAATTGTGAGCAGCCCATGCGGGTCACGCCCTGCGAGACCTTCGCCCTCGGTCCCTTCGAGGAGCGCGCCCTCTCGGATGCCGAGCTCGACACCACACTCGCCTTTGGGACGGTGCATCCGCTCCCGTCGCTTTCGGCGGACAGGTACGAACCGTCCACCGTCGTCTTCCGCCCCATCACGTTGGGAGAGGCCGCTCCGCTGCACGTGGCCTTGGCGCGATCGCGTCTTCGCATCACGGCGGCCGTCGTCACCGCGATGGGCATCGAGGCCCTCGGCAACGATCGCGCACCCGAGCGGATCGCGGCCGAACTGCGCACGTGCTCGGACCACGCATTTCAAGCGCTGACGAGCTTCTTCTTAATGTCGCATTATCCCCCGCGTCTCTTCGCGATGGCCCGCTGTTCGAACTGCGGCGCTCGCAACGATGTGGATGCGCCCTACGAACGCGAATTCGCCGTCGACGAAGCACCGCCCGAGCTCGCGAATTCGTTGCGATCAAACGAGGAAGCTGCCTTCGTATCGTTCGACGATTTTGCCGTGAAGGCCGAGGAGATCTACGCGGACATCGTTCCCGATGAAGCCAAACGCGAGCTCACGTTCCTCGTGGAGGGTGGAACGCCCGCCTGCGACGACGGCGGCGACCCGCTTCTCGGAAGCTACGTGCCACCGCACCCGGGCGATGACATGAACCCGTCGCGGCAGGGCGAAATCTCCGTATTTTACCGAACATTCCGCGCAGTCTGGGAAGACGAAGGCGATTTCGACTGGGAGGACGAGCTCGAGGAGACCATCGAGCACGAGTTCGAGCATCACATCGGCTTTCTCCGCGGGAGCGATCCGAAGGACGAAGAGGAGCGTGCGGAGATCGACATCGAAGCCGTCCGGATCCACGGAAGACGCACCTTGGTTCGGCGCGGTGTCACGGCATTCGGTCAGGACCTGTTGGACTTCTGGCGAAGGACCTGGTTCTTTTGGATCCTCGCTCTCATCGCGATGGCTGCGCTCACATGGAGTAGGAATTGAGCGCAGCAGGTATGCCGTTTGACAAGTTTCATTGATGAGGGCTAACTTTTTAGCGATGCCAAAAGAGAAGACAGCGGCGAAACCGGGGCGGGGTCGGGCCTCTGCACCACCTCGCGCACCGAATCGCCGTGGTAGTCCCGAGGCCATCGAAAAGCGCCGCGCGGCGCGCATGTTCAACGATGTTCTCGGCGGGCGCGGTCTCTCGGCGCAAAAGCTCGATGGGCGTACGGAGAAGAGGCGTCAGCGCCTGCTTCGCGAGCTGGAAAACGGCACCGCCCGGGGCGCCCGCGAGCTGAAGCCGCTCGACGTGCTCCAGCGCGTCGAGGAGCTGCTCGAGCTCGGCGAGCCGCTGGCGTCGATCCGCAAGGTCTCCAAAATGCGCAAACCCCCCGCCTTTCCCGAGGGCGTGGTGGACGTGGTCGAGCGGCTGCACAAGGCCTACGGCTTTCGGCCGGAGGCGTACCGCTTCGTGGGCATCGGCGAGGACGTGCTGCGCGAGGCCGGCGTGTTGAGCGACGAAACCCCGCGCCGAAGGGCCCGCAAAGCGCGCTGAATTGCGCTAAGAGTGGGCCCTCGATGGGCTCTCGTTTCGTCTCCGCGGTCTTATTGGTCCTGTTCGTTGCGACGCCTTCGCACGCGACGAAGCCGGATGCGCCGAAGCCCGATGCCGTGGTGGCGAAGGTGGGCGCACGCACCGTGACCGCCGCGGAGCTCGAAGCGCGCCTGGCGACGATTCCGGCGTTCCAGTTGCGCACCTTCGGGGAGACGCCCGAGGCGATCAAAAAGGGCGTGCTCGAGCGCGTGATCGTGCCGGAGCTTTTGCTCGACCAAGGCGCCGAGGCAAAGCACCTGGAGATGGACCGCGGCGTGGCGGAGCGCCTTTCGCGCGCGCAGGCACAGGCGACGGTGCGTGCGCTGCGCGCGCAGGTGGGGACGGAGGTTTCCGCGGAGGAGATCAAGCGCTACTTCGAGGAGAACCGCGCGCGCTTCGAGGCTCCGGAGAGTTACAATTTGTGGCGAATCCTCTGCAAAACGCGGGAGGAAGCGCTGAGTGTGCTCGAGGAGGCGAAGAAGGACGGGCAGCTCGCGAAGTTCCAAGCGCTGGCCGAGTCGCACAGCATCGACAAGGCGACGTACCTTCGCGGCGGCAATCTCGGCTTCGTCAACGCGGAGGGCGTGTCCAACGAGGCGGGCCTACGGGTCGAGCCGGCCCTGGTGAAGGCGGCGATGCCGGTCAAAGACGGCGAATTCGTGCCCTCCCCCGTGGAAGAAGCGGGCGCGTGGGCGGTCATCTGGCGCCGCGGCACCGTCGGGGCGACCCGCCGCACGCTGGAGGAGCTCACGCCGCGCATCCGCGACATGATCCTCCGTCAACGCCTCGACACGGCGGTCTCCAAACTCGTCACCGATCTCCGCACCCGCGACGTCCACGATCTCAACGAGTCCCTCCTCCCGGGCCTCCCCGTCGCCGACAAGGAAACCGTCGTCCCGCGGAAACGGCCTTAGCGATTACAGCTCTGGTCCTTTGCCTTTGGGCGCTCCCAAACGGCCAGAATCATGACGGTGTCCTGGTCGCGATCGATCTCGTAGTGGATGTGATTCTTCGTCCCGCCGAGAAGGAGCCGGCGTACGACTTCCTCGATAGGATGCAAATAAACGATCTCGCCTTCGGGTAGCTCGGTCGGTTCATCGATGACGAGACGACCTTTGCGTACTACGAGTATAGCCCTTCCAGCGAGAAGTGCTGTCAGCCCTTCTCGCCGCCGGTGTCGCGCAGGCCGGCTTGGTAGCCGGGGACCGGAACGGTGACGGGGACCGATTCGGAGCCGCCGAGGTTTTCCAATGCGGCGGCGGCGGCGGCGCGTTCGGCGAGGCGCTTCGAAGGGCCTTCGCCGTGGGCGAGGACTTGTTCGCCGACGGCGACCTCCACGCGGAAGACGCGCTCGTGCGCGGGGCCGTGGGTGGCCACCACGCGGTAGGCGGGCGGCAGGTTTCCTTGTGCCTGCACCCATTCCTGGAGTGCGCTCTTCGGATCGCGTCCGCCCAGGGCACCGGCCGCGGTGGCCAGAGGTTCGCGCACCACCTCTTGCACCAAGCCGCGGGCGGCATCGAGGCCGCCGGCGGTGTAGACGGCGGCCACCAAGGCTTCCACCGCGTCGGCGAGCACGTTGGTGCGGAACTGCTCGCCGGCGGCGGCGGCGCCTCGGCCGAGTGCCAACGACGGACCGATGCCTTCCGCGCGCGCCCAGCGCGCGAGGGCATCCGCGTTCACCAACGCGCTGCGCATGCGCGAGAGCGTGCCCTCGTCGGCGCCGGGATGGCTTGCCACGAGCAGTTCGCTCACGCAGAGACCCAACACGGCGTCGCCCAGGAACTCGAGGCGCTCGTAATCGGGGGCGCCCCCCGCTTCATTGGCGTAGCTCGGATGGGTCAGCGCTTCGTCGAATCGCGGAATCTCGATGTCGCCGACCAGCGACTTGATGCGGACGAGAAGGGCGGCGCGGCAGCGTATTCGCTCTTCGACGTCGCGCTTCAAGGAAGCAGCCCGTCCGTCGCTTCGGCGAGCTCCAGATCGAGACGCGTGATGCCGCCCGCATCGTGCGTCGACCAGAGAACGCGCGCACGCCCCCAGCCCAGCTCGACATCCGGATGATGATCGCGCCGCTCGGCGATGCACCCCACGCGTACCACGAAGCCGAGCGCGGTCGTGAAATCCTTGAAGCCGAACTCCTTCACGATGGCGTTCTTTGCGTCCTTCGCGGTCTGCGCGCGCTGCCATCCAGCGTGTTTTCCGAGCCAAGCATCAACTGCCGCGTCGTCGAGTTTGTCGGGCCTCATGCCGCCCGACATTGCCACGGTACGAACGGGTTGTCTCGACTATCCTTGCCGATGTGTCGCTCGTCGCCTGTCCGTTCTGCCGCGAGATGTTCGAACGAGGGGAAGCTTCGCTCTGCCCAGTTTGCGGCATGGAGCTCAGGCCGCTCGAGAAGCTTCCGCCGCCACTGCGCGACGACGACGGCGTTCCGACCATGCCCGAGCACGAAGCGTTGCCGTGGACATACGTGGGCCGCCAAAAGGGCATCCTTGCGCTCTTCGGGCTCTGCGGCATGGTTCTCTTTTTTCTGCCTTGGATCCACGTCACCCTGCCGGATGCGTACATCCTGTCGGGCTTCGACCTCGCGCGCATCCGCGGCTGGCAGTTCGGGGCCTTCGTGGCCTGGATGGTTCTGGTTCCAACCATTCTGAGCCGGCGCAGCATTGCCAAGATGCGCGGGGCGCGTGTGGTCGCGGCGTTTCTTTCCGCCATCCCGGGACTGACCGTCGGCATTTTTCTAGCGTTTCCGCAGAAAGGCGGACTCGTCCCCGTGCGCTTCGAGTACGAGTGGCCCTTCTGGGCGACGCTGGTGCTGTCGTTTGCGGCGATGGTGGCGGCGTTTCGTTTGGGTGGTCGACTCGACGACATGCCGGTCACGCGAGGCACATCGGTTGGGCAGCATGTCCATTGACCGCTGCCTGCGTCGTCGCCGCCGCTGACTTCGAGAAAGTGGAAGCTCGGGGGAGGCCGTGCCATGATCACATGGCGATGGGCTTGCCCGTACCGAACAGCCAGAATTCACGGCCTTCGGACGACCTGCTCGACCAGGTCGACGTTCCGGCGACCGTTGTGTGCGCACGCTGCGGCTCCGTCGACTGCCCTGGTTGCGAGCTCGACGAGACCTTGTCCGGCGTCATCGCCTTCGTGGCCTGGGAACGGCGTGAGGCTCCGTTCTTCCGCCGCCTCTGGACCACAGCCCGCGCCACCACGCGCGATCCCGATTCGTTCTTCGAAGCGCTTCCCGACGGGCCGATCACACCCGCACTGAGCTTCGCCCTGACGAGCGAGATCCTCGCCGCGTCCGCGATGATTTTCGCGCTGCTTCCGGTGGTGGCGCTGGTGTCGCCCCTCTGGGCCAGGGAGCTCGTGCAGGACAGCGCCTCGCGTGCGCTGGCCGTTCGTGCGCTCGTCGTGGGCATTCCCATTCTGGCGTCGATGCTCGTCATGGCCCATGCGGCCCACGGGCTCGCGCTCGACGTGGGTGCACGCCGCAGCGGTGCCCGCGGCGATCGCACGCGCGCGCTTCGCTTCGGTCTCTACGCCACGGGGTGGGACCTCGTCCTCGGTCCGCTCGGCGCGTTGATCGTCGCCTTGACGGAAGGCGTCTCCTCCGCGATCGCCCTTGGCCGTCAGGGCATGAAGCTGCCCGGCGTGAGCGCCCGCGCCTTTCTCCGCGGCGCGTACCACCTGTATGGCAACGCCGCCGACGCGTCGATGCGGGTCGCTTACCTCACGGCGGCGATTTTCTCGGTGCTCGTGGCGCTCGCGGTCCTCGTCTTTTTGATCGCGCTCGCCTTCGCATAGAGCCGGCTACTTCGCGGTGTACTTCGCTTTGAGCGATTGGAAATACCGGTGGGCGATGCCCGAGGCGGCGGCGGCGCGCGTGACGTTGCCGCCGTGTTTGGCCAGAACGCGCGCGACGTAGCTCCGTTCGAACTCGGCGAGAAGTTGCTGGCGGGCTTTGGCCATGGGCAGATCCTGCTCGAGGATCTCGAGGAGCACGTTGGGCTCGGGGCTCGCCGGTGCGGCGGGCGCGGTCTCGATGGGGCGCTTTCGCGGATCGAGCTCGCCCGTGGCGAGATGCCGTGCGACCGCGTTTTGCAGCTCACGCACGTTGCCCGGCCACGCGTGCGCCTCGAAGCGCGAAAGGAGCTCGGGCGGAATGGTCTCCCCCGCCTCGCCCAGGGCCGCCCAAAAATGTTCCGCGAGAAACCCTACATCGTCGCGGCGTTTGCGCAGCGGCGGAAGCTCGATGCGCGCCACCACGAGGCGATAGAAAAGATCCTCGCGCAGCCGCCCATCGTCCACCGCCTTGTCGAGATCCGCGCGCGAGGTCGTCACGATGCGAACGTCGACCGCGAGCGCCGCATCCGCGCCGATGCGTTGCACCGCGCCGCGTTCCACGGCGCGTACGAGCTTGCGTTGAACCTCGGGCGAGAGCTCCGCGGGCTCGTCGATGAGGAGCGTCCCGCCATGGGCCTGCTCGAAGAGCCCCGCGCGCGCCTCCGCCACGCCGGGAACCACGTTCGCCGCGCAGCCGAAGAGCATCACGTCGGCCAAGCGATCGCCGACGATGGATCCGTCGAAGACCACGAATGGCCCCGCGGCGCGTGCGCTCTGCTCGTGCAGGCACTCGGCGAGCAACTCCTTGCCCGTCCCGGTCTCGCCCTCGATGGCCACGGGTACGTTCGCCTGGGCGAGGCGTTCGGCCAAGCCGAAGACCTTGCGCATCTCGAAGCTGACACCGAGCGCCCGCCCGAACGACGTCCGCTCGGCGAGCGCATCGGGCGTCTCCTGTTCACCCGCCTCGACGCGAAGAACCGTGTTGCCGATGCGAATCACCTCGCCGCCCGTGAGAACGCCCTCGGTGATGCGTGCGCCATTGACGCGCGTCCCGTTGCTCGAGCGCAGATCCTGGATGACCAGCTCGTTCACCGCGGCGTCCAACGCCAGGTGACGGCGGGAGACGTGCCGATCGGCGAGGCGGATCACGCACGTCGGGCTGGTGCCGACCAAGGTGCGCGATGGCTGGTTCGGATCGATGCGAAAGACCTTGCCCGCATCGGGCCCCTCCGCCACCACGAGACGAAACGAGAGCGTCGGCGGCGGCGCGTGCAGGTGCTTCAGCGTAAGGGCGTCCATGGCCCGTACGAGGATACGCTACTTCTGCATGGCCTCGATGAGACCGCGCGCCTCTTCCTGCCGGTACCCGCCGTATTTGCCATCGGCGAACGGCGTCAGCTCGCGCACCGCTTCGTCGCGCCGATCGAGGCGCAGCAGCGCGATGGCGCGATTGTAGCGGGCCTCTGGCACGAAGCGCCCGTGCGGCGATGCCGCGAGGTAGCGGTCCCAAGCGGCCAGGGCCGCCGTCCAATTGCGATCCGAAAAGTGGGCGCGGTGCGCAGCCTCGTAGAGTTTCTCGCCCCGCTCGTCGAAAGGGCGCGGCGTGGCCGACGCGGACGTGTGCGGTCTGGCACTCGCCGCGGGCGCCGACATCGCGGCCGGCGGCTCGGCAGGCGGCTCTTCGGCCGCGGGCGCCGCGGCCATCGCCGACGCGGAGGCCGTGGCTTGCCCGGACACCTGCTGCACCGGCACGGTCTGCGGCGCGGGCATCGACGTGGCGGGTGGCTGCACGAACCCGAGCTTCTCGCCGATGGTCTTCACCACCGTGGGCAGACGGCCATTCGCCGCAGCCCACGCCGTCGAAGCCACGAGCACCGCGGCGGCGGGCAAAAGGATGTAAACGGCCGCCGTGCGGCGCCGCTCTTGCTGGCGCAGCGACATCATCACGCGACTGCGTGTGGCGGCGGGGTTGACGCGCGAACCACCATGGGAATCGCGCCGATCGCATTGGTCTCTCAGGGCGCGCGTCGCCATCGATAAGATGTCGTCCGCGCCTCCCTCTGGCTTTTGCCCGGTCTCGTGGAGGCTCATCGGAACCCCTCCCGTTCTAAAATGTCGCGCAGCTTGCGCTTGGCGTGAAACAAGCGCGTACGCACTGTCCCCTCCGGAGCTCCCACGATCATCGCGACCTCCGCGGAGGTGCGCTCGTCCATCTCGCAGAGTACGAAGACGGCACGCTGATCATCGGGCAATTTATCCATCGCACGCGATAATGCGCGCGCAAGCTGCTCGGCGTACGCCCGATCTTCGGCATCGGGCGCCCCGTCCGGTGGGGGGGCGAGCGAAAGACGCTCCATGGCGGCGCGACGGCGGGCCGCAGCGCGCACGTGATGACGTGCGTGACGCACTGCAATGCCGACGAGAAAGGTAGGGAGAGCCGACTCCCCTCGAAACGACCGAATGGCAGAAGGCAGCGTGACGAACACTTCGTGAACGAGGTCCTCCGCGGCGCTTTCGTCGTGGAGAAGCCGCCGGGCAAAGGTTCGAACGCGTTCGTGAAACAGCTCATAGGCGCGCGCCACGGCATCTCGCTCGCCACGTTGTAAGGCTAAAACAAGCTCGTCTTTGTCGACCACGGGACCGGTGATCGGTAAGGGGGAGAATTGATTGAGTAGGAGTTCCTTCACCGGTCCCAAGGTCCTTGCCCCTTGGTGCCCGGCACCTCCGAAAATGTTTCAAATATCTTCAGTGCCTCGCGTTATCTCCTTGGGCCTCGGTTGAACAGCGGCAGCGGAACGTCGACTCCCGTACGAGCGCCGAGTCGGGCGACATCCGCTAGAATATCGCCCCTGCGATGACATCGGGGCCTACGAAGTCGTCTTTTTTTCGCTGGGAGTAGACGATGCCCATGCCGGCGAAAAAGGCGAGCCGCTTGGCGATTCGCCAACCGGCGATGGCGTGGATGAGACCGCGGGTCTTGTCGTCCTCTTCGTTTTTCGCGCCGATGCGGTACTGGCTGCCGATTTCGGCATCGAGAAGGAACCCCGGCTCGTCCGGCTTGAGCACGTGGAAGCCGAAAAGCGTGCTTTGGGCCACGTCGTCGAACCCCGAGCCTTCGACGTACCCAAACGAGATTTGCCCGTAGGTCCAGCGCGTGTCGAAGCGGACGCCTATGTTTGCGTTCAGGTACGTGGAGCTGCCTGCCCACGCGATGGGGCGGACGTAGCCGTTCTTGGCGAATTGGAAGAGGGACAGGGAGGGGCCGTCGAGCTCTTCCGCAACGGTCACGAGGCCGATGTTGAGGCCTTTCACCTTTCGGCCGACGTTCACGAGGCCGAGTTGGACGCCATCCACATCGCCTGCGACGTTGACCAGGCCGGCCTGCATGCCATCCATGGTTCGCGCGTAGGTGACCAGGCCGAATTGCACACCGCGCACGTCACGGGCCGTGTCGACGAGTGCGAATTGGGCACCTTCGAGGCGCATGGCGCGGGTGGCGACGAGTGCGCCTTGGATACCGAACACGGTTTCGCGTGTGGATGCCCAGAGGCCTGCCACTTGCGCGCCGCGCACTTCACCGCCTGCATCGGCGACGGCCATTTGGACTTGCGCGCCTTGCACGTCGCAGTCGACGTGGCTGGCGACGCCGATGTCGGCGCCTTCGATGTGCCCCACGTCGCTGTAGAGAAGGTTCAACGCGAAGGGGGTTCGCGTTTTGGGGGCGAGGAAGTTCGTCGCAATGGGTGGGAACAGCGAGAAGACGACGGGATGAAAGGGCGCGCTCGCCCGCAATTTGAGGCAGGGGCGCGGGGGCTTCACGAGCACGGGCTTCTCGGCGTTTCCCCTCGCCCGCGCTTCCTCTGTGTTGAGCGTGCGGACCTCCGGCGGGGCCGGCGGCGCGGGCTCTTTGGGTGTCTCCGTCGCCTCGACAGGTTTTTCGGCGGGGTCTCCAGGACCGGGGACGGGGGGCTCCGCATTCGGATCGCGGCTGCTCGCGGCATCGGTCCCGGGGCCGCGCCTTCGGGCTGCGGCGAGGATCTCCTCCGCCTCGTTGCGCACCAGATTTCCCGTGAGCAAGGCGGAGGCGCGCACCACACGCGCGCGATCCTCGGGCACACGCACCCGGCGCGAAATCTCGTTCCCCTGGATGGGCCGGTAGCGCACCACCAGCTCCTCGTTCGCCGTCGAGAGCGACAGCGTCACCGTTCCGCGTGCCGATTGGGCCTTGGGATCGTCGGGCGCCACCGCCTCCGCGCGCAGCTCCCGCGCGATGGCTTGTCGCAATTCGCTCGACCACGCCCCCGCATCCCCCTCCACGATGACCACGACCGGCCGCGCATCCGGCTCGGCCCCGGCCGCGCGCACGCCGCACGCGAGCGCCAACGCGATGGCGAGTGTCGCCACCGTTCGTCGAGCCCGCTTCAGTTCTCCTTGCCGGTCATTCACGTACGTCAAAGCGGCACGTGTAGGAGATCTCGGTGCCGACCGGAAGCCCTGTGCGATCCATGGGGGGCGACCACGCGGCACTCCAGGGTCACGGACTCGCTTTCAGCGCTCCGCCTTCATGTAGGCCAGCACCTCACGGCCCAGCGCATCGGCGCGCGCCAAACGAGAGCCGATGATGCGTTGAAAGAAGTTGTAGAATGCAACTGCCGGCAGCGCGACGAGGAGACCCAGGGCCGTGGCCAGCAGCGCCTCGCCCACCTCCGCCATGAGCCGCGAGGAAACCTGCCCGTGTGCCGCATCGAGCGGTTGAAACGCGCGGATGATGCCGATGACCGTGCCGAGCAACCCGAGGAACGGCGCATTGGAGCCGACCGTCGCCAGGAACGACAGGTTCTTCTCCATGGAGAGCTTGGCCAGCTGCGATGTGCTCGCCATGCGCTCCTCCGCGGCGGCCGCGCCTTTTTCCGCGCAGCCCAGCCCCGCAATGAGCACGCGCGCCTCCACGGACGACGACGTCTCGAGCCGCTCGATGGCGCCCGCAGGATCGCCATTCGAGAGGTACGCGAGAAGGTCCTCCTTCATCGTGCGCACGTCATCGCGCGAGGCCATCAGGCTGATCGCCCGCTCCAAAATGATGGCCACGGCCACGATCGAAAGCCCGATGAGGACCCACAAGACCCAGCCCGCACCCGCATGCACGATGAGCGAAAGACGATGATCGATTCCCATGACCCATTCCTCTGTGAACTAACCTCGTGGACGCATGCAAAGTGCACGCGTCGCGAAATCCATCCCTCCGCGTGAATCGCGAAGGCCGAAATAGAAGTGCACGACCATCCCACCCGCCGGCGGCGCGGTGTCGGGTTTGGCTTCCCACGATACGGAGAGCGCTTTGTCGACGGCCGGATCGGTGCCGTCGAGCACCGAATAGAGCCGATCGAGCCTGCCCGCGGTGGTGAAGTGCGAAAGCTGCATCGTCTCGCGTCCGCCGTCGATGGTCTCGCGGTTCGACTCGCGCACCACCAGGGCGACCTCGTGCTTCGCATCGTCGGCCACGATGCGCGGGAGCGCGCCTTCGCACAGGCCATCCTCGGTGGTCCACGGCTGGCCATCCAAGAGAAGGTCGGCTGCATCGATGTGCGGATTGCGATTGCTCCCGCTCTTCACGGTTTGCAGCATCACCGCGTTGTCGACGTTGGTCTTGTCGATGTCGCCCCACACCAAGAGGTGCGTGGCATCTCCCAGCGCCCCCGCTGGCGGTGCGGTGAGCGACACCGTGGGCACGTTCCCGGTGCCGGAGACTTCCGCCAACGAGGGTCCATCGCATTGGCTGCCGCGGCCGCTGTCGGCTCGGCGGCACGCGGTGAGGCGCCACGTCGTTGGGACGGAGCCGCTCGGGCTCACCACGAACCAATCGACATGAAACGCCTCACCCGGTGCAGGCGACGCGCGCGAGATGTCGCCGTCCACGATGGCTTTGGCCCCCAGGACGCGCGTCCTGTCGATGCGCCATCCTTGATTGAAATCGTCGTTGCACGCCGCGGTGGTCGCGAGGAGCAGCGCGAGGAGAACAGGACGTGTTCTCTTGGAACGAAGCACGTGAGTCTCCATGCGCAAGCGGCGTGCACGACGCGGTTGCCGGATCGAACGTCAAGGGTGGGCGCGGCGACGGCTCTGCGCCGCACCGACTCGTCCCTTACGTGCCCGCACGTCGAGCCACCGTTCAGATTTTTTTTCGAACTTATTCCTGCACGCGGAAGACGTGGTCGTGCGGTGCGTCGTCATGGCACCCGACGCATGCCTCGACCCGACCATTCTGAACCGGCTGCCCGGCCGAATTCACGACGAGGTACGCCCAATCGCCGTGCTCCGGGTCGAAGCCGCGCTCCATCTTTTCCATCATCATGACAGGGCCCGGTTGGACGCCCTCGCCCGTGCGCTCGAAGTGCTCCTTCACCAAGCGCGCCCCCACGGCCACGTCGCCGCTGTTGGAGGTGGCCGCCGCCTTGCCCGCAGCGTTGGCGTAAACATCCACCTCGTAGCGACCTCCGGCGTGTCCGTTCGAGACGAAGCGCGCGCGGTTGATCTTCGTGAGGTTCGTCCGGAAGTCCGACGGGATGCCGCTGGGGCCGCGTGGAGCGCCCGCGTCACGTACGGCCGGTTGCGCGGGCCCCGTCGAGCCCGTGGAAACGCCGACGGGCGCACGCGATCCGCCGCCACAGGCTTGCAACGCCAACGTCGCCAGAGGCAAGAGCACCGCCAACGCGGGCGCGGCGATCGAAGAACGGATCCGGCATCGAGCAGAGCGGTTCACGGCTTTTTGGGAGGCTACGGTTGTCGCGCAAGTTACGTCAAGCGACTAGCATCGCCCCTCATGAACGAGCGCCTGACCGAATCCCCCGCTTGGCGCGCCCTCGCCGAGCATTCTGCCGAAATTCGCGATGTGACCATCCTCTCGCTCTTCTCCGACGAAAAGCGTTTCGAGCGGCTGTCGCGACGTCACGAGGACCTGTTCCTCGACTTCTCGAAGAACCGGATCCAGGACAAAACGCTGAAGCTTCTGTTCGCGCTCGCGCGGCAGGCCGACGTCGAAGGTTGGCGCGACCGCATGTTCGCCGGCGAGAAGATCAACGGTACGGAAAACCGCGCCGTTCTGCACGTGGCCCTGCGCAACCGCTCCAATCGCCCCATTTTGGTGGACGGCAAGGACGTGATGCCCGAGGTCAACGCGGTTCTCGCCAAGATGCGCGGCTTCACCGACCGCGTTCGCAGCGGGGCATGGACCGGCTTCACCGGCAAGCGCATCACGGACATCGTCAACATTGGCATCGGCGGCTCCGACTTGGGCCCCGTCATGGTCACCGAGGCGCTGCGCCCGTATTGGCAAGAGGGACTGCGCGCGCACTTCGTCTCCAACGTGGATGGCACGCACTTGGTGGAGACGGTCAAACCGCTCGATCCCGAGACGACCCTCTTCATCGTGGCGTCGAAGACGTTCACCACGCAGGAGACCCTGATGAACGCCCGCTCGGCGCGCGCGTGGCTGCTCGAGCGCCTCGGCGGCGACGCGCGTGCGGTGGCCAAGCACTTCGTGGCCGTCTCCACCGCCTCGGCCGAGGTGGCGAAGTTCGGCATCGACACCGAGAACATGTTCCCCTTCTGGGACTGGGTCGGCGGGCGCTACTCGCTCTGGTCGGCCATCGGCCTGTCCATCGCCACGGTCATCGGCATGGATCGCTTCGAGGAGCTCCTCGGGGGAGCGCACGCCATCGACGAGCATTTTCGGACGACGCCGCTCGAGGACAACATTCCGGTCATTTTGGCGCTGCTCGGTGTTTGGTATTCGAACTTCCACGGCGCGCAAACCCACGCCATTTTGCCGTACGACCAGTACTTGCATCGCTTTTCCGCCTATTTCCAGCAAGGCGATATGGAGAGCAATGGCAAGCGAGTCGATCGGCAGGGAAGGCCGATTACCGATTACACGACGGGGCCCATCGTCTGGGGTGAGCCGGGCACGAATGGGCAGCACGCGTTTTATCAGCTCTTGCACCAGGGGACGCGCCTCGTGCCCATCGACTTTCTCGCGCCGCTGGAGTCGCAAAATCCGATAGGCGAGCATCACAAGGTGCTGCTGGCCAATTGCTTTGCCCAGAGCGAGGCGCTGATGCGCGGCAAGACGGAGGAGCAGGCTCGGGCCGAGCTTCAGGCGCGTGGAATGCCCGAGGACAAGATTGCCGCGTTGGCGCCGCACAAGACGTTCCCGGGCAATCGGCCGTCGAACACGATTCTGTTCGAAAAGCTGACCCCCCGCACCCTGGGCAAGCTCGTGGCCATCTACGAGCACAAGATTTTCACGCAGGGCATCGTGTGGAACATCTACAGCTTCGATCAGTGGGGCGTAGAACTCGGCAAAGAGCTGGCCAAGAAGATCGAGCCGGAGCTGGTGCCGGGCAAGGACGAGGGCCCGCCGAAGCACGATCCTTCGACGAGCGGTCTCATTAATCATTATCGCGCCTTCCTCGGAGCGCGCACGCGCACCTGAACTTCGCGGATGCGATCCCGTTGGGCGCCGATCGCCGTGGGGGTGGCGGCGTACGCATCGAGCTGCGATCCGCGGCTCGATGCGGATCCGCTTTCGAGTGATTTCGCGCAGCCCGTGGCCGACGATGCCATTTCGGCGTACGTCGTGCCCGGGCTCGCCCGGCCCGTCGAGCTGGTGCAGGATCGCTGGGGCGTGCCGCATCTTTTTGCGGAGAGTGCGCCCGACGTGTTTCTCGCGCAGGGATTCAACGCCGCGCGCGAGCGGCTGTTTCAGATCGATCTATGGCGGCGGCGCGGGCTGGGTTTGCTCTCGGAGGCGTTTGGGTCGGCGTTCCTCGAGCAAGACACCGCCACGCGGCTCTTCTTGTATCGCGGCGATATGGATCGCGAGTGGGCGAGCTACGGGCCCGAGGCGCGCATGGCGGCGACGCAGTTCACCGTGGGCATCAATGCATACGTCGATTGGCTCGCGCAGCATCCGGAGCGGTTACCGGAGGAGTTCCATCGCATCGGCTACCGGCCCGCGCATTGGCAGCCGGAGGACGTGGTGCGGATTCGCAGTCATGGGCTCACGCGCAATGTGGGCAGCGAGATTGCACGCGCGTGGGTCTCGTGCGTGGCCAATCCGCGCTTGGACGAAGTGCGCGTTCCCCTGGAGCCCGAGTGGCACACGCGCGTGCCCGAGGGACTGCAGCCGTGCACCATTCCGGACGACGTGCTGCACGTGTTCGAGCTGGCGCAGCGGCGCGTGACGTTCACGCGGGGCACGCTGCGCGGAGCGGCCCCGCCGCACCTGGAGAGCGACGAGACCACCGAGGGCAGCAACAATTGGGTCATCGCACCCGCACGCACGAGCACCGGGCGGCCCATCCTGGCCAACGATCCGCACCGCGGCTACGGGGCGCCGTCGCTTCGGTACTTGGTGCACCTGTCCGCGCCGGGGCTCGATGTGGTGGGTGCCGGCGAGCCTGCGCTACCGGGCATCTCCATCGGCCACAATGGCACGGTGGCCTTCGGGCTCACGATTTTTCCCATCGACCAAGAGGACCTGTACGTCTACGACCTGGACCCGAAGGATCCCGGGCGCTACCGCTACGGTGACGCATGGGAGCCGTTTCGCCGGCTGAGCGAGCAGGTGCCCATCGCGGGCACGTCGCCCAAGTCGGTGGAGCTCGTGTTCACGCGGCACGGGCCGGTGCTCAAGATGGATCCTGCGCACCACAAGGCTTACGCACTGCGCACGGCGTGGCTCGAGCCGGGGATGGCGCCGTACTACGGCAGCTTGCGCTTGATGCGCGCCCACGACTTCACCGAGTTCAAGGCGGCGATGCGCAATTGGGGTGCGCCTACGGAAAATCAGGTGTACGCGGACACGCAAGGCCACATTGGATGGGTGCCCGGCGGGCTTGCGCCCAAGCGACGAGGGTACGACGGCTTGATGCCGGTGCCCGGCGATGGTCGCTACGAGTGGACGGGGTTCTACGACGGCGACGATCTGCCGAGCGCGTACGATCCGCCCGAGGGCTTTCTGGTTACGGCGAACGAGATGAACCTGCCGGGAGATTTCCCCTACAAAGAGAAGAAGCTCGGCTTCGAGTGGTCCGATTCCTGGCGTCACGAGCGCATTGTCTCGGTGCTATCGGCCACGGAGCACGGGTCGGTGGACGACTCGGTGAGGCTGCAGTTCGACCAACTCTCGCCCGTGGCCGTGCGCCTCGTCGCGTTGTTGAAACGGCTGCCGCACGTGCTCGCGGGGCATCCCGCGGCGGACATGCTGCGGGCATGGGACGGCGTGGAGCACGCCGATTCGGGGCCGGCGGCGCTCTTCGAGGTGTGGCGTACGCGCCACCTCGGGCCCGCATTCGTGCCGGTGGCAGCACCTGCGATGGCGAGCCGCGTGGGGCAGCCCGATGCGCGGGTGCTCGTGGACATGCTCGAGCACCCGGAGGCGTCGTTCGGCGTGCGCGTGCGCGATGCGCTGCTGGAGAACACGCTGCGTGAGGCGTACGCCGACACGATGAAGCTTCTCGGTTCGAACCCCGCCGCGTGGAAATGGGGAAACCTGCAGCATGCACGGTTTCGTCACCCGCTGGATCCGGCCGTCTCGGAGACGGCGCGTCAGCGTTTGACCGTGGGCGATCTGCCGCGTGGAGGCTCCGAGCTCACCGTGAACGCGTCGCTGTTCTCGACCGGTACCTTCGAATCGCTGAGCGGAGCCTCGGTGCGGCTCGTGCTCGATGTCGGCCATTGGGATGCATCGCGCGCGATCAATACTCCGGGCCAATCGGGCCAGCCTTCGAGTGCGCACTACCGGGACTTGGCCGGCGCCTGGAGCAAGGGCGAGACGTTCCCGCTGCTCTACGGCCGCCCCGCGATCGAGCAGAACGCGGAGCGGCGGATCATGCTGCTTCCGAAGTAACTTCGGCTAGGAGCGCATGCTCCAGATCACGTAGACCGCGACGAGGATCAGGATGACGCCGATGACCAGCCAGAGCGCGAGCTTCCGCGCATCTTGGACCGCGCGGGCCTGCGCCTCCTCCATCTCGCGGCGACGCCGCTGCGAAGGCTGGGTCATCGGCTCGGGCTCGACTTCGTAACGACCGCTCCGCGGAGCGGCGGGGGCGAAGATCGGGCTCTCGGGCGCCTCTCGCACCACGGGCTGCGGTGGCGCTGCGAACAAGGGCTGCGCCGGCGGCGTCTGCAGCACGGGCGGCGCGGCGGGCGTGAGCGCGTCCTCCGACGTCGGGTCCTCATGCGTGACCGGGAGGCTGTCGGCGGCAGCCGGAATGGAGATGCGCTCCTCCAGATCGTCCGGAGGGATCGACTCCGGCACGGTGAGCAGCTCCGGCGCCTCGAACGGTGGCGGCGGTTCGAACGCCGGCGGGGGGGGAACCTCCTCCACCGGAGGCGTCACGGGGGCCGCTTCGACCACCGGTGCCTTTTTCTCCAAGCTGGGACGCGGCAAAATGGGCCGCCCGAGGGGCGCGAGGCCCGGCGTTGGCCGCGGGCGAGCCACCGGCGACACGGATCCTGCCGCAGGCGATGCCGCCGCCACCGGCGATGCGGATGCCGCCGCAGGCGCCGGGCTCGCCGTCGGTGCGGGCACAGCTGGAACGGGACGCGGCGTCGGGGCGCGTGTCGGAATCACGCGGCCTCCCCCATTGCCGCTCGGCGGAGGTCCCGCTTGATCGGCCGAGGGCTGCGACGCAGGTCCCGCGGACCCACTCGTGGGGATCCGCACCGTGTTGGCGCGTTGAGGTGCCAACGTGATTTCGCGGTTGGGCGCACCCGCCACCAGCCAGCGCTCCCGCGCAGAAAGCTGCGTGTGCGTCGAGCCGAAGTTGACCGTGATCACGGACTCCTTCTCACGCCGCGCCTCCCCGAACAGCGGGACCGTCACCACGTCGCTGTGCTTCGTCGACGAAAGCCGGCTCGCGAGCACACGCGCCAGCGTCTCGAACTGCGCCGAGCTCCCGACGAGCGCAGCGGCCTCGCGTTCGAACGATTCCAGATCACAATCCTGCGTTCCGCGGCCATCTGTGCAGAGACGCGGGAGGGCGGCGGCCAGCTCGACCGCGCCCTCGCTGATATCGCCCTTGGAGACATCCAGCAGAATGCGATCGATGACCCCTTCGAGCAGCGAATCGAGATCGGCACCGTCGCCGGCCGCTTCGAGCGCCGGGGAGACCATCTCGATGAGATCGCCCTCGATGCGGACCGCCGGGCTCTGCCCGCCTTCGGCCAGGTAGTAGAAGCCGCCCGTAATTTTGTCGAAGCCGATGGTATGAACGCGCACACCTTTTTCCACCAGCTTTTCGACCAGGTTGCGCGACACCGCAATGAACGGGCTCTCGCGCGAAGCGCGGCTGGTCAGCGGCATGCGTGCGGGGGCCACCTGCTCCTGCGGCAAGGTGGCACCCAAATCTTTGCGCAGCCCTTCACCGAACGCGCTGCGACGGATGACCGAGACCTCACGCGTCCACTGACGGATGCCGCGTGGCTTCATCCACCCTGCCGAGGCACCGAGGTGAACCACGTGCAACGGCGGCGTTCCTTCCGGAGCTTCCTCTTTTTCGCGGCCGGTGGATGATCCGATGTAGATCACGCCGGGAACCGCAAGCTCGAAGTCGGCCATATCGGCTAAGAAGCTATCACGGCTTACGCGCGGTCGGGCCGCGTTTCTCTGCGTCCCGCCGCGTGGGCCCGAACACGGCCGACCGTGCGGCCCCCCACGTGTACCCGTAGTCCTGCCCGGGGTTCCACATCAGCCAACCGAGCGCACCCGCAGTTTGCGCCGAGCGCATTTCCTCGGCCAAATACGCGGGCGAAAACGAAGGTGACTTGTAGTTCACCGCCTGCACCCAGGGGCGGATCGCCGCGCCGCCTTTCACGCCGTGCGCGGCAATGAGGTCGCGGATCGACTTCGTCCCCATGCCCACGATCTCGGGATGATCCCCCGGCTCGTCCCAACCGTTGAAGCCTTTGGCGTAATGGGACGGGTAGACCATGGGCGAGAGCGCTTCGCACTCGGGGGCGAGCATCGCTGGATCTTGCCCCAGGGCGTCGATGTCCTTGCGATGTCCGAAGGCGACCACGCCGAAGATGTCGAGCGACAACGGCACGCCGTGCGCCTGGGTGACCTTGTGCACGCGCCGAACGAAGTCGCGAATGACGACGGTTTGCGTGGTCTTGCGCTCGGCAAGTTTGAAGTCGGCGTTTTTGATCCCGAGCACCGGGTAGCGCACGTAATCGAGCTGGATCTCGTCGGCGCCCGCCTCGAGGGCCTCGCCCACGAGATCGACGATGTACGCCTGCGCCTCCTCGTTGGACGGATCGAGCCACCCAATGGGGTAGGCGCGCCCCGCCTTGGACTGCACGGACATCGACGGGCGCGCCTTGGCCATGAGCTCGTCGTCGAAGCAGCTCACACGCATGATGACCCGCACCCCGCGGTCGTGCGCGAAACGGATCGTGCGCGCCAGGTCGGCGATGGGCGGATGCTTCACCGCGCCGGCCTCCCTGGCCAACGCCACGCGCGACGGGTAGGTGAGCACGCCGTCGTAGTCTTTCGTGTCGAGCACGATGGCGTTGACCCCGTTGGGGAGCATCCGGTCCAAAATGCGCGTGTACGACGCGCGCCCTGCCGTGTCCCCGCGCATGTACAGCCCGCGCATCGGCTCGGTGAAACGCGGCATCGGTGTTCCCGTCGCGTGCGGCGGCACGCTCACGATGCGCGGGATGGTGAGCTTCGTTCCCGCGGCCAGCGGCTTTCGCCCCGTCTCATTTTCACGCGCGATCGCGGCGACGAGATCGTCGCGAAGGTACACGTTGGTCAGATCCATGTACGCGTCGGCGACGCTCTCGAGGGTATCGCCGGCCCGCACCGTATGGACGACCTCGACGGGGGCATCGATGCGGTCGACCAGGCTTCCGCCGGGCGGAATCCGCGGTTTGAGCCATGCCGTCAGCTCCTCGCGCGGAGTGGTCTCCGCGTGGGAGGGGGCGGCGTTACCGAGGGTCAGAAGAAGCGCCAGCCCCCCGGCGGCAATTTTTCGCATGGGCGTATTGCATCAACCCCGCGCGATGAGGTGCAACTTCTCTGCAACGCGCTCCGTTCATTAACCCGTACACGTCCACGTTTCCGTTCCCGTTCCCGAAAATGCCCAGAGAGAAGATCGGGAACGTGGACGGAAACGGGAACGTGTACGGGAAGAGAAGAGAGGAGAGCCTTTACCAGCGGCCCTGGATGTTCTTGATGAAGTCGTACGGGTAGCCCATCTCGAAGGTGCTGGCCTCGTCGAGGCGCTTCACGGCTTCGTCCGGCAGCACCAGTGCGGCGGCTTTCAAATTGTCATCCACTTGTTGAAGCGTGCGCGCGCCGAAAATGACCGAGGTGACCGTCGGCTTCTTCAAGAGCCACGCGAGCGAAACCTGCGCCGGCGTCGCCCCGAGCTCGGTTGCGATGGTCTTCACCGCCGCCAGAATGCGCCAATTGCGTTCCTTGTCGAAGGTCTGCCAGCGCTCCTTCCACTTCGTGAAGCGCGTGCCCTGCGGCATCGGTTGCGTCTTGTCGTATTTGCCGCTCAGGAACCCGGCCGCCAGAGGCGACCAGGGCAAAATGCCCAGGCCGAATTTCTGACAGAGCGGCACGTGCTCCCGCTCCAGATCGCGCACCAGCAGCGAATATTGCGCCTGCAAGGAAATGAAGCGCTCCAAGCGCGACAGCTCGCTGACGAAGAGGCTCTCCGTGAGGCGGTACGCGGCATAGTTGCTCGCGCCGATGTAGAGCACCTTGCCTTGCCGTACCAAGTCGTCGAGGGCGCGGAGCGTCTCTTCCTCGGGCGTGTCCGCGTCCTGCATGTGGATCTGGTACAGATCGATGCGATCCGTGCCCAGGCGGCGCAGGCTCGCTTCCACGGTGCGCAAAATGCGGTACCGGGAGGCGCCGGTCCCGTTGGGGCCGTCCCAAGTGCGAAAGCGGAACTTGGTGGCGAGCACCACCTGGTTGCGCTTCTTTTCCCGTGCGAACCACTTGCCCACGACCCGCTCGGACAAGCCGTCTTGGCCGTAAACGTCCGCCACGTCGAAGAAGTTGATCCCCTTCTCCAGGGAGCGGTTCATGATCGCCTGCGACGTCTCTTCGCTGGCGCCGACCTCGTACATGAATGATTTGTCGTCCGCCTCGCCGAACGTCATGCAGCCGAGGCAAAGGGTCGATACTTTTAGTCCGCTCTTCCCCAGAGTCCGATAATCCATGAATTTAGCGCTCCTTGCGTGGTGCCCCGCGCGACCGGATTCCTTCCAGCTGAGCGTTGACCTCAGCTCCGATCACCAGGGCTAGGCTCGTTAGATAGAGCCATAGCAAGGTGGTGGCCATGGTGGCGACACCGCCATAGTAGAGGGCGTAGTTGGCCAGCGTTTTCACGTACGCGGAGAAGGCCCACGACGCGAGGCTCCACAGGACGAACGCCACCACGGTTCCGGACCACACGTGCCGTTTGACGGCCGGCGGGTGCACGATGGCGATGCGGTAAAACGCGGCCAACCCGAAGAAGGAAAGCACCGTGAAGAGGAGCACGACACCCTGGGCTTGCCAGCCCTCCTCGAGCCACTCGCGCGCGTTGCGCAGCATCTTCGGCAGGCGCTCGGCCGTGGCGCCGGTGCCCAGCGCCGCGAGGATGCCGCTGCCCTTGAGCAGGATCCACGTCGCCACCGTGACGCCGAGGAAGATCATGAGCACCCATGCGATGGCGATGAAGCGCTTTTGCCACCACGAACGGCGTTGGGCGACGGCCAAGGTCTCGAAGATGTCCATCAGGTTGTGGAAGCCGTTGGACGTGAGCCACAAGAACGCCAGCAAGGTGAAGGGCGCGACCGACGTCATCGTGGACGAGGACGCAGCAATGTCGACCAATTCGCCGCGCAGGAGATCCGTCGCAATGGGCGGCATGATGCGGTAGAGCGGCGCGAGAAAGGCCTCGGAGCCTTCGGTCCGGACGAGTTGTCCAACGATCATCCCGCAGGAGACGAGAAGCGGGATGATGCCCAGGAAGAAGTAGAAGGCCATCGCCGCGGCATGGTCGAGCGCGCGGTGCTTGTACAAGCCGCGCAAGATGTTGCGCACGAGCTTTTTCGTGCGCACGAACCATGTACCATGCAGCCAGATCTGTTGGCTCGCCGGCGACGGTGTGGATACCGGTGCCTCGAGGACATCGGCCTTGCTCGAGGGCTCGCGGACGGGGCTCTTGAGCGCGGGCCGAATGGCGCTGACCAAGGGGATCCGCTCTTGGTCGAGTGGCTCCAGAGGCTTGGTGGGCGCATCGGAACGTCGCGGCACGGGCAGACTATCATATCCGAAGGATCTCGCGTCCCACTGCTCAAAACGGCATAAAAACAGCGCTGTCGGGCGAGCTGCGTCTGTTTGGGATTCAAAACGACAATGCCAAAGGCATTCGTCGCCCGTCTTCCCGACGCGCGGCCCTCATGTGGGACACGGGGCATGTGGGACACGAAGCCCATGACCATCTCGCCACACGCGTGGCATCACGGCTAAAGCGGAGAGGCTTCTCGGCTGTCGCCTCGGACCATTTCTTTCGTGCGGCATGAGACATGCGAGCTACGATGTTGCGAGGAATCCTGCTCGCGTTTCGAACATCCTACGGAGGAGCCTTCATGATCCTACCGTGTCAGATCACGTTCCGCGATTTCTCACCCTCAGCGGCCCTGGCCGAATTGATACAAAAGAAAGCCGATAAGCTCGATCAGCTGTTCGACCACATCATAGGTTGTCGCGTGGTGGTCGAAGCGCCGCACCGGCATCACCATAACGGGCGGCATTACCACATACGCATCGACATCACCGTTCCCAACGGCGAGCTCGTCGTCGGTCGGGACCCACCGGAAAAGGCGGCCCACCAGGACGCGTACTCGGCCATCGAAGACGCCTTCGACGACGCCGAACGGGTGCTTCACGAGCACGCCCGCAAGGTACGTCGCGACGTCAAACGGCACGACGGCGTGAGCCGCGCCCGCGTGAAAAAGCTATTCACCGAGCAGGGCTACGGCTTCCTCGAAACACGGGACGGCCGCGAGATCTATTTTCATAAGAACAGCGTGCTGAACAATCGCTTCCACAAGTTGCATATCGGAGACGAAGTTCGATATGCCGAAGAGGACGGCGACAAAGGCCCGCAAGCGAGCACGGTCGGCGTACGGTAACGGCTAGAAGAGAATTCACAGGGAGGCGGGGAGGCGGGGAGTTTTTTGGGGTTGGTTCCCAATGAGCTCACTGGGGCGACGGGAATCTAAAAATCTCCCCGCCTCCCCGCCTCCCTGTTCAATTCCCCATTCTTCTAGCCGTCAATATGGCCGCCGAAAGCGAGCCAGCGCCAGCTTGGCGATGGCGTTCACCAAGTTGACGTAGCGGATGCCCGCGGCTTGTGCGGCGGTGGCGAATTCGGAGGACTTCTCGAGGTAGCAGCTCGCGTTGACCTCGATGACGTAAACTTCGCCCGCGGGCGTGAGGCGCAGGTCGATGCGGCCGTAGTCGCGTACGCGCAGCGCGCGGTAGGCGTCGATGGCGACGCGTTGGAGTTGCAACTTGGTCTCGTTGGGGATCTCCGCGATCTTCGAGCGGGTGCCCTTGTATTCGGGGCTCGACTTGACCCATTTGGCGCGGCGGCCGAGCACGCGAGGCATGCCCGCGGGCAGGCCGGAGAAGTCCATTTCGATGGGCGGCAGGGCAATGGGCTTTCGGTTGCCCAGGACGCCGACGTAAAACTCGCGACCTTCGATGTACTCTTCGACGAGGGCGGCGTCCTTTACCTTTTCGTGGATCGCCACGATGCGCTTCATCATCTGCGTCGCACTGCGCACCAGCGAATTGGATTCGATGCCGATGGAGGCATCCATGCGCAAGGGTTTGACGATGAGCGGCATGCGCAGGCGCCCGCTCGTATCGGGGTAATGGTCCTTGCGGAAAACGGCATAGTTGGGAAACGGCACGCCATGAAAGGCGAGCAGCTCCTTGGTGAGGGCTTTGTCCTGTTGCAGGTAAAATTCACCGGGGCCGCCGCCGGTGTGGCGGAGGCTCAAGAGCTGCAATGCGCCTGCGACACCGATTTCGCCGCAGAGATTCCCGCCGAAGGCCTCCATCAGGTTGAACACGAGGGTCGGGCGCTGTTCGCGCAAGCCTTCCACCAAGGCGACGATGTCGCCGTGCACGGCGAAGACTTTGACCGTGTGCTTCTCCGCCCGCAGTGCATTGGCCACTTGATCGGCGACGGGGTCATATGCCGTGTCGCCCTTCTTTTCCAAGTACGTGAGGACGGTGATGCGCATCTCGTCTAATGCGACGATGCCGCGAGCAGCTCGAACAGCTCGTCCGGCGCGTCGACGTGCACCCAGTGGCCGGCTCCGGCGATGATGTGCACGTCCACCCGCCCGGGGCTCTGGCGTGAGGCACGCTCGGCGCGTCCGCGGTCGGCCTCGTCGAGCACCCTGGAGCGCCCGCCGATGATCAGCTCGACCGACACGGTGCCGGGCGGATTCTCCACCACCGGCCAGAGATCGCGCTCGAAGTAGTCGCCCAGCAGCGCGCCGATGGCGTCGAGGTCGAGGCGAAAGCGGTAACCTCCTCCGGGGATCGAATCGACGTTCATCGCGAGCCACTGAATCATGCCCGCATCGAGACCGCCCGCGGCCAGCGCGTCGTTGAAGGCTTGGCGCGATTCGAACCGCGCGGGAAGGGACCGAAGGAGCTCGTACACGCGAACCGTGGACTCGGAGCCGGCGGCGTTGGGGCGGGCTCCGGGCGTGGAGTCGATGATCCATGCGCGGTCGAGCTCACCGCCTTTGTTGGCGACGTATTGCAGCGCCACCTTGCCACCGAAGCTATGCCCAACCACACCGCACACGCTCCCGCCACGCGCCGCGACCACCTCTTCGAGTGTGACCAGATCCTTCGCCGCCGCCTCGATGGTGTGCGGCGGCGCAAAACCTTGCGAGCGCCCGTGCATGCGAAGATCGACGAGGACGAGCCCCAGGTGCGGTCGCGCCTGCACCCACCGTCGCGCCAGGGTCCGAAAGTTGTTCCCGCTACCGAGGATGCCGTGAAGAAAAAGAATCCAGCGGGTTGGCGTATGGCCCGGCTCCGTCACGAAGGCATGGGTGAGGCTGGGCGAAGAAGGAGAAGAGAGGTCGGATCCCATTTTGCCGAGCAGAGTACACTAGCATTACATTGAAGAGCGTGAGCACCCTCCTGCCCGTGATCCCGAGCAGCTTGCCATGCTTCCCGTGTCCGCACGATTCCATCTGCTGCTCGTGGGGCACGTCGCTCAACACGAAGGAGGCCGAAACGCTCAAGTCGCTCTACGGCGCCGACGCCATCGTGTGGGACGACGAAGAGAACGAATGGCGCACCCGCGTCGATGGCGACCGCTGCATGTTCCTCAAGAACAATGCATGCAGTCTACACGACCGCCCCGAGTACCCTTCCGTGTGTCGCTGCTTCCCCTGGAGCGATCCCGAAACGGGCGGCCCGTACCAATACGACTTGTCCATCTGCCCCGAGCTCCCCCAAGACGAAGCGGATCCCACGGAGCGCTAGAAGAAGGATTTACAGGGAGGCGGGGAGGCGGGGAGTTTTTTTGGTTTCCAATCAGCCCATTGGGCGAATTGGAAACCCCAAAAAAGCGTTCCGCGCTGGCCGTGCCGTATCCCTCCCCGCCTCCCCGCCTCCCTGTGAATTCTCTTCTAGCCGTTACCGCGCCTTGGTGTGCGTGGGGGAAGGTTGCGCGAGAGGTGCTCGATGCAGGTTTGCAGAGGGGTGGGGGTCTGTTCGGCTTTGGCGAGGGACATGGCGCCGGAGTAGGCCGAGATGACGAAGGTCGCGAGGGCGTGGGGATCGCCCGCGAGCTCGTCGGCGCGGAACTTCTCGGCGAGGGCAGTGCGCCATGTGTCGTAGACCGTTTGTACGGCGGCGCGTAGTTCGGGATCGGCGAGGGAGAGCTCCAGGCCCAAATTGGCGAGCGGGCAACCGCGTACGGTGCCTCGTTCGGTGAGCTCGGCGATGATGCTCGCGAACACGGCCGCGATGCCATCGGTCGTGCGGCGCGCGCGCTGGACGGGTGCGATCCACGTTTCTTCGACGGAGGCTGCGACGCGTTCGCGGATGACGGCCAGCGCGAGGTCCTTCTTCGTGGGGAAGTGATGGTAGAGCGCGCCGCCGCTCATCTCGGCGGCCTTCATGATGTCCTGCATGCTCGTGGCGTGGTAGCCACGCGCTTGGAACGCCTCGGCGGCCGCGTCCAGAATGCGGTTTCGCATCCCCTCGGGATCGTTCATGCGCAGGCGTCCCATGCCCGGCGCAGCTTAGCCGGCAAGGCGGCCATTGACAAACCGGACGACCCGTCGGTATTAAAACCGGACATCCGGTCTGTTTTGCAGGAGGCTCGACCATGGCAACGTTTTCACCCTTCATCGAACTGCGGCAGTACACCCTTCGTCCCGGCACACGCGACACGATGATCGAGCTTTTCGATCGCGAATTCGTGGAGACGCAGGAGGCCGTGGGCATGAAAATCATCGGCCAATTCCGCGACCAGAGCGATCCCAATCGCTTCGTCTGGATCCGCGGCTTTCGCGACTTGGGTTCGCGCGCGACCTCGCTCAAAGCCTTTTACGAGGAGGGCCTCGCCTGGAAGACCCACCGCGAGTCCGCGCGTGCGACCATGATCGACACGAACGACGCCCTTCTTCTTCACCCCGCGCGGGCCAACTCCGGCTTCGCGCTCGAAGGCGCTACCCGCACCACGACGGCTCCGAAGAGCCTCGTCACCGCCACGCTCCATCACTTCGCCGGCCAGCCCGGCGAAGATCAGGTGGCCTACTTCGAGCGAAGCCTCAAGCCCGCCCTCACCGCCGCAGGCGCTTCGATCCTGGCCTATTTCGTCACCGATCCCAGCCCCAACACGTACCCCCGCCTTCCCCTGCGCGAAGGCGAGCACGCCTTCGTATGGTTCGCGCGCTACGACGATGCCGCCGCCAACCTGCCGCAACTCCCCGCCTGGGGCCGCACCCACGTCTTGAGATTGGCCCCGACGGCGCGCTCGCTCTTGCGGTAAGGCGACGTTACCCGTCGCGGTAGGCGCCAAAGGTGGCGATGGCGGCGGGACCCCGAGCGGACGTGATGCGCAGACGTAGCTTGGTCGTCGTGACGGGTGTCGACAAGCGCACCAGTCGCTTGTAGCCGATGACGGTGCCCCACGTCAGTGTGGTCCACGCGCCGCCTTTCCACGCTTCGATGACGAACGAGGTCACCCGCTGGCCCATGCGGATGTTCTCCTGTAAGCCGAAGGCATTCACCTCCCGGGCCGCACCGAAGTCGACGATCAGTGCACCGGTGTTCGCGGTTGGCTGCCACTGCGTGTCGTCGTTTCCGTCCAATGCATGCGCGGGCGCATTGCCCGGCGTGTTCGTCGTGCCGTCATCGTTGGCGGCATGCGCGCCCTGTGCCCGGTCGATGCCGAAAACCTGCGACCGCCATCTGGCGAATTCGTCGAGGCGAGCGACATCGGCGTCCGTGAGACGCCCCCGGTTGTCCGGCGGCACGTCGAGTAGAAGCACGCAATTGCGCCCTACGGATGCATAATACATCGACTGCAGATCGGCCAGCGACTTGGGCTCGTGATGGTTCGTGCTCCAGAACCAACCCGGTTCGAGCCTTGCGTCGCACTCCGCGGGGAGCCATTTCAAAAAGTTCCACGCGCTGGTGCCGTCGGTGTTGCGCTTTCCGAGCAAGGTGTCGCTCCCCAGATCCGTTGCGGTCACGTCGGCCGGGATGGTGATGCGATCGACGGCACCTGCCGCACTCCCGGTGAACGGCAGCACGCTGTATTCGCTTTCGCGCGCGACGCCGTCCTCGTTGCCGACCCAGCGCACGTCGGGGCCACCGTCTTGGAAGATCACCGCGTTTGGTTGCAGTCCGCGGACCAGGCGCGTCCAATCGGGGAAATCCGATGCGTTGACTTTGCCGCTGACCGCATTGGCCCCGTCCCACCACACCTCGTCGATCGGCCCATATTCGGTGAGCAGCTCGTAGAGCGTATTCATGTAGTAACGATTGTAATCGTCAGCGGTCACCGTGAACGCCGGGCCGGGCGGCCGCGTACCATCGAGCCCGGGCTCGGGAATCGTCGCCGTCACCGCCCGACTGCCGTTGCCATACCGCCCTCCGTCCAACGCTTCGTGCATGTCGGCCGGCGAAAGATAGAAGCCGACCCTCATGCCGAACTTGTGCGCCGAATCGACGAACGAGCGCACGACGTTGCCGCGCCCACCTCGCCACGAGCTCGACTTCACCGATTGCGTGCTGTAGCGCGTTGGATAAAGCAGAAATCCGTCGTGATGCTTCGCCGTCAAAATGGCCTGTTTGAATCCCGCACGCTGCAACGACGCCACCCATTGATCCGTGTCCAGCGCCGTGGGGTTGAAGAGATTCGGATCCTCCGTGCCCGTTCCCCACTCGCGATCGTCGAAGGTGTTGGGCCCGAAATGCAAGAACGCGGTCAGCTCCATGCGCTGCCACGCCATCTGCCGCGCCGACGGCGTTACCATCCCGGCTTTGGCCAGGATGCGGGGCGTCGTATCGTTGGGTGAAATGGCAACGACCTGATTCGCCCTCACGGCGTCCGTCTCCGCCGCGAGTGGGAGGGATAGCGTCATCGCGGCAAGTAGCGATGCGCTCCCAAGTTTCCGAGTGTCCATCGTTCGCCTCCGGTTAGGTGATACATCGGATGTATACGGCTGCACCGGTCACGACTACGCCACGGAACGCGTGCTCGTGGGTTTACAAATTCGCAAAATTTGGCGCTTGTGCACCAAGCCACCGGCGCGATGCCGATGTTTGCACATCAAAGATCGGATCTATGCTTGGGCTACGTCTCGTAACGCCCGCTCTGGAGCCAGTGCATCGCCAGCGCGGTGACCAAGCTGGTGACGGCGATGGTGAGCTCTTGCTCGCGTTCGACGCGGAAGGTGAGCGCGAGGGCGTCGGCTCGCTCGGCCATTTGGGCGAGGAGTCCCAGGGTGCGTTCGGGCATGTGCCCCGTCCAATGGTAGACCGAGCCGGGAAGATCGCGTTCGAGCCGCCGGAGCAAATCGGAAACGGCGAGGCGGATGCCGATCTCCTGGCTCTCCGAGAAAATGCTCACCAGCATGCGATCGAGGCCCGCCACGCGCTCGGCGGGGCGGCCTTCGTAGTCCTTGTAGAACTGCTCCAGCGACATCGACAACGTGCCGACGTCGCCATCGAGTTCCGCCGAGGTGATGACCGGATCGCGACTGCGAATTTCGATCATCGTGCGATCGCAATATTCGAGTTTGCGAAGGGCGCCGGGCCATTTGGCATATTCTTTTCGCCAATCGAGATCCGGCGTCATCCACACCGCGAAGGTCTCGGCCCAATCTTCGTCCGGGTGTTTTTGCGCGTACCAGCCGGGCAAATGGTGCACGAACTCGCGGCTGAACGGGCGCGGGCGGTACTCCTCCTCGTAGGGGCGGGCCATGGGCCCGAAGCGCTCCGTCCAATCTTTGCGCTCGTGGAGGCGGTAGGCGTAATTGACCACGTGCCCCATTTCGTGGCGCAAGTAGCGCAGGATTTCCTTCGGCCCCGAGCCCTCCACATGGCACGCGTGCTCGGCGTGGATCAATGTCAGCTCGGGGCGCACCAGATAGAACGGAATGGCGATGGCAATCGTCGCCTCGGGCACGCCCCACTCCGTCGACAGGTAGTAGCGCGGGCGCAGCTTGAGGATGCCGGCCCGGAGCCGCTCCTTTTCGAACTGCGCAATGATGGGTTCGAGGACCGTGCCCGCGATGGTGAGGCCCAGCTCGCGGATGGGGGTGGAGCTCTTGGTTCGCGCCGTTGTGGTCGCTTCCTCGAACGGGATCATGATGCTGGCGCCAGCGTAGCGCCGAGGGGGGCATGCGGCGAAGTGGAACGACGGAGACAGCTATGGTACCGGGGCAATCATGTCGGTGGTGTCGTTCGGCTCAGCCCGGTTTTCGAAGGCGGCCGTGCTCGTAGGCGCTTCGCTTTTTTGGGAGACGGGATGCCGCGGTCACGCCAACGACGCGCAACCCGCGAACGAGGCCGACGGCTCGGCTGAAGGCACGGTGGTTCCCATGCCGGTGGCCGCGGACGCCGGCCCGCCGGGTAGCCCGCCGCCGACACCCAAGGTCGGCGCCATCGTGTCGCCCGCCCCCGTCTTCAGTGCGACCGAATTTCCACCGCGCGATCCGAACAAGGCCAGCGAGGAGCGCCAGGGCGTCTTCCGCCTTGGCTACCTGCGCAAGGGTGCGGTCGTCGAGGTGAAGCCGCAGATCATCAAGAAGGGAAACTGCGCCGAGGGCTGGTACGAGCTCGTGATGGGCGGCTTCATCTGCGGCAAATACGTGACCGCAGATATGAGCAACAAGGAATTGGCCAATGCGGCACACACGCCGTACGCCGACGGGCCGCTTCCTTACGAGTACGGACTGAACCTCACCAATGGCACTCCGCTGTTCCGGCGCGCCCCTTCGCGCAAGGAGCGCACGGATGCCGAGCGCGGGCTGGCCATCGGCAAAACGAAGCGCGGTCCCGATGGCAAGGCGCTCCCCACGCCGGAGGCCGCGGCCATGGCCGCCTCGGGCCAGGACACGCCCTGGTACTTGAAGAGCCACAACGGCGGCCGGCCGCAGGTCACCTTCGAGGAGTTGAAGGGCGAGACGGGCCTCATCGTCTGGCGCATGGTCCGCGGGTTTTATCTGTCGCTCGACAAAGAGGTGAAGCTGCCCGCGGGCAAGATGTGGCGCACCACGGATGGCTATTTCGCGCCGACCGATCACCTGCTCGTGCACAAGCCCACGACGGAGTTCGAGGGCGTTTGGGTGGGCCACGACGACGAGAAGCGCAAGCTCCCCCTGGGCTTCATCACGCACCCGCGCGCGTGGCGCTACCAATACGACGAAGCCGAAAAGAAGGTGCGCCGCAACGAGAACGTGCCGCGCTTTACCATCGTGCAGCTCACCGGCAAGAAGGTCATCGTCGAGGAACGCGCCTATTACGAGACCACCGATGGCTACTGGATGAAGGACCTCGACGGCCAACCGGTGATGGCCAGCGCGCCGCCGTCGGATCTCGCCAAGGGCGAGAAGTGGATCGATATCAATCTCAAGACGCAATCGCTCGTGGCCTACGAAGGCGACAAGCCGGTGTATGCAACCATCGTGTCGACCGGCCGCCACAACGACGAAGACAAATCGCAAGATCATCGCACGCCGATGGGCTCGTACCGCATTCGCGAAAAGCACACGTCGGCCACGATGGATGACGATGCCACGAGCGAGGGGCCGTACTCGATCCAAGACGTCCCCTGGATCATGTACTTCCACGGCAGCTACGCGCTGCACGGGGCCTTCTGGCACTCGAGCTTCGGCCACGAACGCAGCCACGGTTGCGTGAACATGACCCCGCACGACGCGAAGAACATTTTCGAATGGGCCGGCCCCTCCCTGCCCAAGGGCTGGCATGGCGTGCGCGCCACCGACAAGAACCCGGGCGCCCGGGTCATCGTTCACGAGTGAGCGCTCAGGGACGGCGCTTCGTCAGATCCAACTCGAAGACCATTTGCTGGCGCTCGGCGGATGCGAGCGGGTCGGCCTCGTCGGACCACCAGCGTGTGGGGCGGAAGCCGCAGGCGCGGTACGCGGCGATCGAGGGCAGGTTGCGAACGTTGATGTTCACGTAAATGCTCTCGAACTGGCGCTCGTACGAAATGGCGACTGCGTGCTCGATCATTTTGCGACCGCCGCCGCCGCCCCGGTAGCGCCGATCCACGAGCGTGAAGGCGGAGTAGGCCGTCGAGCCGAAACCCAGGTGGATGTTCACCCCGACGAGCTTCGCTCCGTCGAACAGGCCGACCACGTGCTGGTTGGGGTGGGCCTGCACCGGCAGCCCGCGCCCACAGGTCTCTTGCCAAAAGGTGCGCACGTTGGGCCACTCGTCCGCGGACAAGAGCCGCGTGGTGAGGGGCAGGCGTTGCGGCTTCTTCAGCCGGCGCTTCACCGAGCGAAGGTGCGCCGAGGCCACCGCCGCGTACCAGCTAGCGCGTGTAAACTGCACGGGATTCACCGCGGCCGCGCGATCGATGCTGCGCGGCTGAACGACGCCCAGGATGCCGTCCGTCCAGCGATCCTCGAAGGGCGCGACGTCGGCGCGAAGGCGCATGCCCGACGTGGACGTCCCATTCAACTCGAGCACGCGACGGAAGGCGATGCGGTTGCCGGAGAGCAGGCACACCGCCTGCCCCACGTGCGGCTCGCCGCGTTCGATCACGAGCTCCTCGGCCCCCAAGGTGAGGATGCCCGCCTCGGAGACGAGCATCTTCCATCGCGGTGGCAGCGCGCCCGAGGTCGCACGGTGCACCACCTCGTCCTCGGGAAGCCGTTCGATGCGCGGGCTGTCTGTCCCCATTCCGACGGGGTGAGAATAGGACAAAACCGCGCGAACTGTAACTGAAGCTTAGGCAAGCCGGCGCTCTGTCCCGGGATGACGCAGTCTGGCACAGGAAAACGCCGGCCCCGAGCCAATCTATCCGCGATTTTGCGGGTTCTGCCTTTGGCACCGCCTCTGCACGAGTCCGCCTCATGCTGGCGAAGAGGGTAGGGACGGCGGTGGCCGCGGCGGTGGGTTTGCTCCTGACGAATACGGCCCGCGGAGTGCCCCTGCCGCCGCCGCCCACGCCATGCAACGTCGACACGGATTGTCCAGGGTGCACCCGCTGCGTTGCGGGAGGGTGTGAGCGCGCAGAGATCTCCATGCCGACGTGCATGTGCAACGAAGAGTGCGCGCGGGACGGCCAAGGCGCGTGCAGCGTGTCGGCGACGAAGCCGCGTTGCGGAGGGCGATGCATTTCAGGCGCACCGCCGCAGGCGCTGACGTGCGGCGCCGGTGACGACTTTCCGAAGCTCGTGGCGTTGCAGCCGCTCTCCGCCGAGGTGGAACCTGCGATTCGTGTTCTGGAGGGCTCACCCATCGTGATCGAACGAAGCCCGGGAGGCCGATGATGCCGCGCGCTCCGGCCATCGCGGTGCTTGCCGTGCTTTTGGCCTGCAATGGGAAGCAGAGACTCGACGCGCCGTTCATCTACAAAGACGCAGGACCGCCCCCGGCGAATCGTGAGGAACCGGAGCAGCGTGTCGATCCGTCGCCGATGACCGACACGTGTTCCGCGGCCTGCGCCCAGGTCGATGTGGCGGGGGCGGTCGTCGAGTTGCCAGCGCCCTACGACGATTCGGCCGGGTACTCATCGGTGACGTTCGGCCGAGGACACTGGTACGTCGCTTGGGGAGGCGGCCAGGCCATGGTGACGCAGATGCAGCGCTTCACCGTGGATGGTCAGCCGGTGGGCAGGACCCGGCGCCTCGAACGCACCGCCCCGGGGCAGCTCGTGTGGAATCCCGCCGGGCAAGGAGAGCTCGATCTGTACGGCGCGTGGTCGCCGGCCCAGGATGCCATGGGCGATGCCGCGTGGCTGCGGTTCGACCCGAACCTGGTGCCCCTCGAGGGAGCCTTTCGTATCCAGGAGGTGCGGAGTTTGCGCTACGGCGACGATCGGCTGGAAATCCAGGGCGCACGGCTCGAGAGGACGAGCTCTTTGGATCGCATTCGACCGATGTTGCGCCTCCATCGCCTCGATCCGGCCGGCGGTGCGATGCAGAACATCGAGCAGTACGATTGGTACGCGCCGTCGACGTCGCGGTGGCTGGCCGTCGAGCGCTTCGGCGACAAACGATTCGTGGCCTATGTCGCCGACGGTGCCGTCCAAGTCGCGGAGCTCGGGCCCAATGGGGCCCTGGGCATCCCGAGCCGGGCCCTCGAGGGGCTGCCCGACAACAACTTCGTCATCGTGCGGAGCGTGAAGGTGGGCAACGATTGGTGGGTCGGCGCCTTCATTCGCCCGCAGACGGCGCAGACGGTGCAGACGGTGCTCCTGCGAAAGATCGATCCGGCGACGCTGGCCGTGTTGGACGAGCCGATTCGCATCCAGTGGCCCACCGGCTATCCCACGGAGTTGCTCGATGCGAATGGCACCTTGGCCCTGGGTGGCTCGCTGGAGGGCCGATCGTCACCCCTGCGTTGGAGCTTCGTTCCCATCGACACGCAGGCCCGGGCGGTGTGCCGCCCGAGCACCGTGGTGATGACCCGTGACCAAAGCGCGCATCAGACGATTCGGGCCGCGCACTTCGAGGGTGACACCGCCGGTGTCACCCTCGATACGTGGGCCGGCTCCGGCCCGCGGCGCGTCTACTTCACCCGCCTCGCGTGTACGCGACCAGCTCCCTGAGGCCTTCTTCCACGCTGACCTTCGGATCGAAGCCCAACTCCGTGCGAGCGCGCGTGATGTCCGCCAAGGAATCGCGGATGTCGCCCGCACGGGGCGGCTGGTGCTCCGGCGTGATGGTGCGTCCGACGGTGCGTCCGAGCATGGCCGTAAGCTCGAGCAAGGTGGTGCGCTGCCCGCGACCGACGTTGTACACGCGCCCGCCGATACCCGGTACCGTCGCCGCGAGCAAGTTGGCCTGGGCCACGTCGCGCACGAAGACGAAGTCGCGCGATTGGTTCCCATCGCCAAACAGCGTCGGCGTATCCCCGCGCAGCGCCCGGTCGACCAAAACGCTGATCACGCCGCTGTAGGCCGACTTCGGATCTTGCCGCGGGCCGAACACATTGAAATAGCGAAGCGTGACCGACTCCACACCGTGCAGCCGCGCATAGGTGCGAAGGTACAATTCGCTGGCGAGCTTTTCGACGCCGTAAGGCGATATCGGATCTTCGCGCATGGATTCGCGCTTGGGCAATTCCGGATCTTCGCCGTACACGGCGGCCGATCCCGCGAAGACGATGCGCTTGACGCCTTGCCGTTTGGCCGCGAAAAGCACGTTCATCGTGCCTTGCAGGTTCACGTCATGGGTCTCTTGAGGATGGTCGACCGAATAAGGAACCGAAACGATGGCCGCTTGGTGAAAGACCACGTCGCAGCCGGCCATGGTGTACTCGAGTCGAGGCGAATCGCGAACGTCGGCCTCGATGATCTCCAATTTGTCCTCGGGGATGTGGCGTAAATTTTCACGCTTCCCCGCGGAGAAGTTGTCGTACACGCGCGCGCGATGTCCGCTCCGCACGAGGTGCTCGACGATGTGTGATCCGATGAAACCTGCGCCTCCGGTGACCAGCGCAATCATGCAAAAACCTCCCGCGTCTACGACTAACACACCGAGCCGTGCTGCATCCAAGACTGATATGAAACCCGACGACGGCGGCGCTTTCGCCAGTGCGACGTTCCCCATCGGCCTGCTTGCGCCGGGCACCACGTATGGGTTCGACAGCGAAGAGCAGGCGGCCCACCTGCCGATTTTCGTCCCCCATACGGTCACGGTCGCGCAGTCGCAGATGACGGACTTCATCTGCTTCTGCGAGGAGACCACCGGGTGGCGTTTCGACGATCCCGCCGCATTTCATCGGTTTTCCGTGCAGGAATACCGGCTCTTCTGGCGCCTCTTCCTCGAGTGGTCGGAGCTCGAGGTGGAGGGCTCCTACGAGCCGGTGTGCGTGGGGCAGGTGTGCGAAACCGCGGAGTTTTTCCCGAATCTGCAGCTTAGCTTCGTGCAGAACCTCCTGGGCGCGCGCACCTCGGAGCAGCTCGCCCAGCCCGCGCTGACCGCCTGCAACGAGCGCGGTGAGCGCACGGTGTGGACGCGGGGCGAGCTGACGGCACGGGTGCTACGGCTGGCGTCGGCGCTGCACCGTCGTGGGCTACGCAGTGGTGACCGGGTGGTCGCGGTGGTGTCCAACACCGCCGAGACGGTGGTGGCCTGCCTGGCGACGGCTGCGTTGGGGGCGATTTGGTCCTCCATTGCGCCCGATATCGGACTTCCTGCCTTGGTCGAACGGTTCAATCAGCTCACCCCTTCTTGGCTGTTCGCCCATGGCAGCTATTTTCATCACGGTTACGAACGGGTCGTGGCCGAGAAGCTCACCGAGCTGGTGGAGGCCCTTCCATCGCTCGAACACGTCGTGTGCTTGCGGGGGCCCGAGCCGGCCATTCCGGCTGGACGCGACGTGCCCGTGGAGTCGTTTCGCGATTTGCTCGCCTCGGAAAACGAGCCGGTGTTCACCTGCCTCGAGGAGTTGCCGCGATTTGGATTCAACCACCCGCTCTATATTCTGTTTTCGTCCGGCACCACCGGAAAGCCCAAGTGCATCATGCACGGTGTGGGCGGGACGCTGCTCGAGCACGTAAAAGAGCACCGGTTGCACACGGATCTGCGGCCGGGTGACACCATGTACTTCCACACCACGTGTGGATGGATGATGTACAACTGGCAATTGTCCGCACTGGCCAGCGGTACGCATATCGTCATTTACGATGGCTCCGTTTCCTACCCCGAGGCGGACGCGCTGTGGCAGCTCGTGGAGCGCGAGCAAATTACCGTTTTTGGTACCAGCCCTGGATATTTGCAGTATACACGTGATGCGGGGATCACCCCCCGCACGCGCTACGATCTGACGGCGCTGCGCGCGATCATGTCGACGGGATCGGTTCTGCCCGATGCGTTCTTCCATTGGACCCGCGATGAGGTGAAAGCGGTACCGCTTCAGTCGATCTCCGGCGGAACCGATATCATCGGGTGCTTTTTGCTGGGGCACCCGCATCTGCCGGTGTACGAGGGCGAGCTCCAAGCGAAGAGTCTCGGGCTCGATGTGCGAGCGGTCGGACTTCGCGCGACGGCTGGGGTGGCCAAAGACTGCGTCGCGTTCGGCGAGCTAATTTGTGAAAATCCGTTCCCATCGCGTCCATTGGGCCTTTATGGGGATCCCGACGGACGTCGATTTCATGATGCGTATTTCCGTCAAAATCCTGGTGTTTGGACGCACGGAGATCTGCTCGAATTGACGGCAAGGGGAACGGGGCGCATTCACGGCCGCTCCGATGGTGTGATGAACATAAGGGGCATTCGCATCGGGCCTGCCGAAATCTACAGCGTGCTGACTGGCATCGATGAAGTGCGCGATGCGGTGGCCGTGGAGCAAACCGCACCGCACGAACCCGGGGGAAGCCGGCTCGTTTTGGTGGTGGTGCTTCGCGAGGGCACGTACCTCGATTCCTCGCTCGTGCGGAAGATACGCAAAGCGCTTTCCGAGCAATGTTCGGCGGCGCACGCGCCGGCGGTGATTGCGGAGGTCGACGAGCTTCCCACGACCCATAGCGGAAAGCGCTCGGATCGTGCGGTGCGCGACGCCATCAATGGCAAACCGGTGCTCAATGTCACCGCGCTTCGCAATCCCGAGTGCCTTCACGCACTGCGCGAGCATCCGGCGCTGCGACTCGATGGGCCGGGCGATGGCGCGGAGGTTTCGGCGCTGCTCACGCCCAGCGAGGTGGTGGTCTCGCGTTACGTGTTCGGCGAAAGGACCGATTCGCTGGAAGGGCGATTGGCCGAAATCTGGGAAACCGTGTTGGGGTTGCCCGTCGCGTTGGATGACAATTTCTTCCAATTGGGCGGTCACTCGCTGCTCGCGGTGTCGCTGCTCGGGAGGGTGGAAAAGGAATTCGGGCGTCGCCTGCCCATGTCCAGTTTGCTCCACGCCGGAACGGTGCGGACGATGGCGGCGCTTCTGCAGCGAGGCGCGGCCGATCGCTCGACGTTGATTGCGATTCAGCCGAAGGGCCGCAAGCGGCCCGTGTATTGGCTGCCCGGTGGTGGCGGGTTGAGCGTGCTCGCGTTCCGCGAGGTGTCGTTGCTCTTGGGCGAGGATCGACCGGTGTATGGGCTGGAGGCCGAGCTGCGGCTCGATGGGTCGAAGAACGATCTGCCGAGCATGGCCCGCGATTACATCGATGCGATTCGGGAAAAGCAGCCGCACGGGCCATACGTGCTGCTCGGGTTTTCGCTGGGTTCGTGGATGGCCTACGAGATGGCGGTGCAGTTGCGCGAGCGCGGAGAAGAGGTCGCGCTGCTCGGGCTTTTCGATACGCCGGTGCCGGGCACCTTGAACGGAGTGCAGCAGGTGACGGCGGCGGCGCAGCGCGTGCGCCATCATTGGCGAAACCTGCGGGCGCTCCCCGCGCGAAGCATGTTCTCCTACGTGAGCGACGCCGCCGAGGTGATCGCGCACAAGGTGCAGCGGCAGCTCGGACGCAGCCCGTCGGAGCCGCCGCCGCCCGAAGGCGAGGTCGCGGCAAGCTCGGTGTTCGATGAATTGGACCGGAAAAACCGGGCCATCATCGACGTGTACAGCCGCGGCCCGCTCTCGCCTTATCCCGGCAAGGTGACGCTGTTTTTGGCCGAGCGAACGTCGCAATCGGGATTGTCGCCCGAGCTGGACGCGCGCCTCGGATGGCGCAACCTCGCCCAGGGCGGAGCGGACGTGCACAAGGTGCCGGGTAGCCATCTTTCCATGTTGGAGCACCCGCACGTCGAGGGCCTGGCCCAGGTTCTGCGCGAATGCCTCGCGCGCGTGGACGAGTCGTAACGGCTATTTGCATTTGGCAAAGAGCTCGTCGAAGCGGGTGCGCATGGCCGCATCGCGCACGACGACCAGATCGGTCTGGACATCGCGGAGGACTTGGCAGGCCTTCTCCGCCTCGTTGTTCTGCAAGGCCCAGCCGGCCCCGAGCAATGCGCGACCAATGCGTTCCTGGGCATCGATGACCGGCTCGCACTGTTTTGCGTGAGGATCGGGGCTCGTCGGGACGAGGGCCATCCCTGCGCAACCGAGGGCCGCGAGAACGCAGGCGCCCTGGATCACGCGCGTGAAGCGATCGGTGCTCGCGCCGCGATGCCTGCGCGCATCGACGATGGCGACGACCGCCGCGATGGCCGCCGGCACGAGCATGAGAAGGAGCGCCCGTTTCGAGGAGGTGACCGCGAGGAGGTATTGCCCTTCGAAGGCCCATCCCCATCGTGGAGAAGGGAGCGAGCACTTTTCCGCGAAGCTCGACTCCGCCGCTTTTCGAATCGACCAGGTGATGTAAGCGCCCATCCATAGGCCAATTTGGGCTGCGAAGAACGCCGCAGTGGTGAGCGCCGGCACCGGCCTCTCCCCTCGAACGAGCCGCGCGGCAAATCCAATGAAGAGCACCGTCCCCAAGGCGAAGGGGGTGGCGAGCTGGAGAACCGCCGGCCCTTTGGGTTGCGACGCAAACGCGATGAACGTCCCTACCGTGACGAAGCCCGCAAGCAAGGTCGAGAGCACGAGCGCAATGAGCGCGACGTACCGCGCGAACTTGGCACGCCGTTCGAAGGCCAACGCAATCGCGCCGAAAAGCGCCGTCCAAGCCGCGAGCATACAAGCGAAAATCGGCCACGGCCCATTGTTGTATGCGCTCCAGAGCGGGTCGAAATCCATGCCCGCGAGCATACATCGAGCCAAGTCATGATGAGCCCACAGGATCGTGATCGTGCCCCGTGATCGTGATCGTGATCGTGATCGTCTCTCGTGATCGTGATCGTGGTCGTGATCGTGCACGCGCACGCGCTCGTGCTCGAAGAGTCCCCCGGAAGCGCTGCTCGCTTGCCGCTTCGTGCACGAGCGCGAGCGCGTGCACGATCACGATCACGATCACGATCACGAGAGACGATCACGATCACGTGGGCCTGGGCCCAGTGCGCACAAAAGAAAACGTGCCGCTCTCCCCCAGGGAGGCGGCACGCAAGATCGGACTTTGCCTTCGAGTCATCCCGCCGGAGGCGGAGACCTTCCCCATTCTTCTACGCCACGGGCGTGGAGCACGCGAGAAGCAAAGTCCGATATGACTATATTCGGCTGAACGACTACTAAGTGCTGCCGCCGCAGGTGATGCCCGCAGAGGCTCCCGCTACGACCACATCGGCCAAGTCGAGAACGTTGACGTGAAGTGCGTTGGTCTGGATGCTTCCGCTGTTTCCTTTGCTGTCGACGAGTTGCTCGTTGATGACGATGGTGATGCCGTGGCCCAGACCGTCTCCGAGGAGCTCGATCTTCTGATTGGCCTTACCCGGCACGATTTCGAGGATGTTGTTGTTTCCGATGCGCAGCTTGGCCACGATGGAGTCGCCTTCGAGCACGGGCTTGCCGCCTTTGCACGATGCGCTGGCCGTTGCCTTGAGGACGTCGGCCTGGATGTCGGCCTGCAGGCCCAGGTTGTTCAGAAGATCGTTCAGAACTTGCAGCGACACGACGCTGCCCAGCTTCAACTTGCTCAAGCCCACTTCCACGTTGGCGATTTCCGCCACCGAATCCGTCCTGCAGTTCGCACCGTCGACGGTCGCATCGAGGACGCGGGCGCGGAGGAGATTCGGGATCTGCAGATCGAGGAGATCCGCCTTGGCATGCCCGCCCGAGGGGCCAATCGATGCATCGCTGAAGGGAACGTGAATGCCGCCGTTCTCGAGAACGTTCTGGTCGAGAAGAGGGATCTTCAGACCGGGCAGCAAGTGAATGTCCACCGCACGCGAGATGCCTGCGTACTGGCACTTGGCCGGAGGCGGAGGCGGCGGCGGGCAGTGGTCACAATGATTTTGTGAAGAGTCACCCGTCAAGCTGCCTTCGTCGCTTGTCGACGAATCGTTCCCCGCCGCACAACCCGCAATCAACCCGATCATGCAACCAGCGAGAACCGCACGCTTCGCCGAAGAAATGAGAACACTATTCATCGTTAATACCCCCTTGGTGCTCTGCGCTCGGACACCGTCACTGTCGAGACTGTCCAACGCGTCACCCGGGTTCTACGATGCGAACCCCCCACGGTGGGTTTCCAGATTACTTTATGCGGGAGCACGACCGAATTAGTGACCATGTGCCGAAATTGATACTGAAGCTGGCGATATAGTCACGATTCCGAAATGGGCTCCGTTGCGAATACGAAATATCCCTTTTACAAGTGGAATCGGCTCCGGATCACGCGCACATTTGCCTTCTCCGGCCCCCCGAGCAAGAGGCACAAAGCCTCGGAAATTGCTCGGAGATCGCGCTCCAGGCTCTCGCTATCCGCCCGCGTTACGGAACTAACATCCATCGTTGCGGTGATGTCGCGCGCACGTGACGCAATATCCAACTTTAAATGACGCGCGCGTTGCGCGGCATCGTCTTCGCCGCGTTCCGTCAAATAGGTTTCCAGCGCTTCCGCCATGCCGCCGCGCAACGAATCACCGCGATAATGGCCTTTTTCTCGGACCGCGCCGTTCCAATGTATGCGCAGCTCGTGCAGGCTTTCCAGCGGGCGAAGTGCGATGGATTCCGCAATGGCCACGGTCAGTGCATCGACCACCGGGGGCTCTGGAGCGATATGGGCGAACAATGCGGCGTCCAGGCCAATGCCTACTAAGTGACCTGATGTCGTACCTTCACTCGATTCCCATGTTGCCACCGCATGGCGAATCCAAATATCGCCCGTTCGCAGCGCCTCCTCGACCCAGCGATCCTCCATTTGAGCCGATGAAAATGCGGCGCGCCGCAATTCTTCAGCCGAGATCATGCACCATCATCTCACGGCGCGGCGCGCGGGCTTTTGAACCGGTGCCGGCTCCTCCGCCGCGAGCTCCTCCATCTCTTCGCGCTCTTCGCGTCGTTCGCGTTCTTCGTCCGCAGGCTCGCCCTGCACGAGGCCCATGGCCGTGGCGGCGACGCGCGTGCGCATGTCGCCGTACGGCTTCGCGAGGTCGAAGATCACGCGGCTCGTCCGTCCCGACATGTTCTGCAGCGCTTCGAGCCGCCGCAGCTCCATCGCGCCCGGCGACGAAGCCAGGATCTCCGCCGCTTGAGCGAAGTTTTTTGCACTCTCGACGTCCGCGCGGCTCTTGATCACCACGTACTGCCGATCGCGCTCCGCGATCGCCACGCGCGCGATCACCTCCTGCATCTGTTGCGGAAGTTGGATGTCCTGCATCGCAATGGCTTCGACGTGAAGCCCCCACTGCGACACGAACTGCTCCACCGCCTTGCGGATCTTGAGCGCAATCTCCTCGCGGCGTGAGAGCAGCTCGTCGAGCCGCGTTTCGCCGACGATGTCGCGCAGCACCACCTTGGCGCGGTCTCGCACGGCGTGGTCGTAGTTCTCCACGTTGAGCACCGCTTTTTCCGGATCGATTACCTTGTAATAAATCACCGCGTCGATGGACGCGGTCACATTGTCCGCGGTGATCACCTGTTGCTGAAACAGGTCACGGTTGCGGATGCGCGTGTCGACACGCACGATGCGCTGCAAACCTGGAATGATCCAGGTGAGCCCCGGCTGCAGGCGCCCGGTGTAGCGCCCCACCGTGAACTTCAGCGGGGCTTCCCATTGGGCGATTTGGCGCAGGCCGGACAGAAGATAAAGGACCACGAGCGGCAGAAGCATAAGAAGGGCGACGAGCTCCATGCCCCAAGTATGCGCCTTGTTCCCCGCTCCCGCTCCCGCTCCCGCTCCCGAAACGAAAAAGACGGGATCGGGAGGGGGAGCAGGAGTGGGCCGAAAACCGAGGAGATCTAGCTGGCCGAGCCGTTCTCCGACGTCGTTTGCAGCTTCACCAGCCCCACCTTCTCACCCCACCAGAGGAGGCCGACGACCAAGCTGCGCTTGTCTTCGACGAAAGAGGGCTTCTTTCCCTCGAACGCGTGTCCCGCGAACTGGAAGCCCCAGCCCACGGTAAAGAGGCCCGCGGCCAGCGGCAGTCCGACGATCGTGGCGCCGATGGGGATCGAGGCGGCGATCATGGGGATGCCGATGGAATGGAAGGCCTGGTTCTTCGGGTTCTGATGATCGTCCTTGTAGCTTTCCAAGAGACGGGACCATTCGCGATTGAGCTGCATAGGGCGCTATGTAACATTCTTCCTGGCATGAGCACCACCACCCAAAGGCCCGAAGGCGGCACCAGCGAAACCACCGAAGCGAAACAACCGGGGCTGCCCAAGATCGACGTGAACGAATACGGCGGCAAAAAAGAAGGCGTGCGCCAGAGCATGAATCGCCGCCTCTTCATGCAGCTGCTCGCGTTCGACGTGCCCGTCAACGTCAATGCCAACGACGTGGCGTCCGAGCTGGGGAAGCTCCTTCGCAGCCGCAACATTCCCGGCGTGATCTACGCCGATACCATGAGTCCGCGCGGCCTCGGCCTCCTCACGTGGAGCCAGGATCCGAGCCTCTTCGTGCGCGATGTGCGACCGCTCTTCACGGAGGAGTTCCTCCGTTCTGTCACATTGCGCCAGGACATGGCCATGATTGGCCGCAGCTACAGCACGGGGCACGAGCCCGATCTCGAGTTCGCCCTTTTGAAACGTCCCATCAACAACGTGCTCAGCGAAAGTTACCCCTGGCACGTCTGGTATCCGCTTCGGCGGACGGGGGAGTTCGCGCGGCTAGAGCCCATCGATCAAAGCCATATTTTGCGTGAGCATGCATCCATCGGCATGGCCTACGGTGCCCAGGAGCTCGCTCACGACATCCGCCTTGCGTGCCACGGACTCGACGCCCAGGACAACGAATTCGTCATCGGGCTCGTCGGACCCGAGCTTCACCCGCTTTCGCACCTCGTGCAGGCGATGCGAAAGACTCGGCAGACGTCGGAGTTCATTGCCAAGATGGGGCCGTTTTTCGTCGGCTACGTGCTCGAGCGAAGCAGCGGCTGACGGCGCCGCGGTGTGGCCATAACACGCGAAAATCCAAGCTTGTTCGCCCGCTGACACGCACAGCGCGGGCGAGTAAGCTTCCGCGTCATGCCAGCTACGAATAGCTCCGGTCTAACCCCAGAACAGTGCAAGGAGATGGAGACCTTGTGCGCGTGCTTCAATCTCCGAAGAGCCGCGCGGGCAGTGACCTCACACTACGACTCCATGCTTCAACCCTTTGGGATCAAGGCCACGCAATTGGCGATCTTGGTCGCGCTGAAGAACCTGGGCCCGGCGTCCATGAGCGCACTTGCAGATACATTGGTTCTCGACGCATCGTCCCTGTCCCGCAACGTGGCGTGGCTCACGAAAGAGGGATTCGTGCGTCAGAGCCGCGGAAAAGACGGCCGCGTGCGACCGGTGGTGCTGACGCCCAAAGGAGAGCGTATTATCTCCCGGGCATATCCCGCATGGTCCAACGCACAAAAGATCATCGAAGGGTCATTCAGCGATCGCGAGTTCAACGCTGCGCTGACATTTCTGAGGCGCGCGACCGACGCCGCGCTACGGGTGGAGGATCTCGACTGATGTTTGCTCGGGGGTGGTTTGGCGGTTGGACGGGTGCAGCCGTGCTGCTGGCGTTGTCCGCGGCCGCAAGTGAAGGCTGCGACGAAGTGCAGCGAAAGAAAGAGCTGACCGCGGCGACGGAGTCCAAAGAGGCGAGTACTGCGGCGAGTGCCAGCACGAATGCGGCATCGGCCACCCCGCTCCCCAAGTCGCCTGCCCAAGCGGAAAAGGTGCACACGCGCACCGTGGTTGCGCGTTTCAAGAAGCCCAAAGGTCTCGCGGTTTCCGGCGGCTCCGCGTTCGTGATGGATGCGCTGTCGGGCGACAAAGACCAGAACGAGGTTCTCGATCTTCTGCGCGTGCCGGTGCCCGCGGGAGGTGAGCCGGTGCGCGTGGCGACGAAGCTCCGCTCGGCCGGCACCCCGGTGATCGTGAAGGACGACGTGTTCTTCGCCACGGGGGGCGACAAGCCGAATGGCGCGGCGGATCGCCTGGTGAAAGTTGGGGCGGATGCGAGCGGCGCGGCCGCGGCGCAGGTTGCACCGAAGGCCCTTGCGCTGGCGGATCCCGCGGTGGCGAGCGACGGCACGAATCTGTATTACCTCGCGGCCGCCGACGACAAGGCGAAGGTCGATGTGATGCGTATTCCGGCCGCGGGCGGAAAGCCCACGAAGGTGGCCACCGGCGATCGCTCGGCGCGCGTCTTGTTCATCGCGGCGGATGCGAAATACGTCTATTGGCCCGAGGCGGGTCGTTTGGTGAAGGCGCCGGTCGGTGGCGGCGAGCCCAAAGAAGTTGCCAAAGTCGTTTACGCCTGGGCGGCCGCGAGCGATGGCAATTATCTCTATTGGTCCGATAGCCCGGGCGAGAATATGGGCACCATTCGCCGCATCAAGCTGGAAGGCCCATCGGGCCCTGGGACCGCGGTGGAAACCTTGGCCAGTGGATTCTCGTTTCCCGTTGGCCTCGCGCTGGACGACAAATCGGTATTCTTCGTGAATTACGACGCGGAAGATGGCGCGGTGTACCGGGTGGCCAAGACCGGCGGAACGACGGCCACGCTCATTCGCGGGCAGAAGCACCCCAAGCGCATCGCCGTCGATGAGCGCCACGTCTACTGGATCAACGTGGGCGAGGGGACGCTTTCGCTCACGGATAAGTAAACGGAAAGGGCGACGGATCGCGCGCGCCTCATCGTCGCTCGGAGGCATCGAGCGCTCGTTCGGCGCAAGCGCAAATCCTCGGGGATTTCCCTGGTTCGGTCACCTGGCACCCCCGGACATGGTTTTTGCACCCGGGTCTTACCTGGGACCACCATGATCATCCGATGCCCTAATTGCCGGCAAAAGTATTCGATCCGGGATGAGAAGATGCGCGGTCGAACGGCGCGCATTCGATGCCGCGTGTGCGGTGAATCGTTGCTCGTGTCGGGCGAATCCGCCGAAACGGAGACGACATCGAGCGAGGAGAGTCCGCCCGCCTCCAGTCCGAGTCCGGCCGAGGTGCGCACCTCCGCGGAGCGCATTTCCGAGGACACGTCGCGTATGGGGCGTATGTCCTTCGAGAACACTGCGCCGATGGAGGACGTGAGCGAGCTTCGCGCGCTCGCGCAGCGGATGACCCCGAGTTACGGAGAGGCCTCCAGTCCCAGGGAGTCTGGCCCGGTGGAGTCGCCGCCGCCGGCCGCGCAGTTCAGCAGCAAGACGACGATGCCGATGTTCGGCAATGCCGGTGCGAAGCCCGCCGAGGCCGCGGCCCCTGCGAGCACGCCGCCCGCGAGCAAGCCGTCGGGAAGCATGCCCGCGGTGCCTCCGGCGCCCGAATCGAATCCGTCCACGGGGGCGCGCAACTCGACCTCCATCCTGTTCTCGCTGGCTGCGCTGGCCGAGAAAGAGCGCTCGCAGGTCGTGACCATCGGTCCGCGCTCCGAAAAGGAGCTCGCCGCGGTTCCTGCGATCGACGGCGAGTGCGATCACTCGGGCCTCATCGATCTGCATCGGCTCATGCCGAGCGGCTCGAAGCTCTCGGTGCAGCTGGTCAAGCCCGTGAGCTCGAGCGAACCACCGCTTGCGGTCACCCGCGACGTTCCGAAGCCTGCACCACGAACCGGGCGCGTCGTCGTGTTTGCCGTATTGGGCCTTTTCCTACTCGTGGGCGTCGCGTTCGGCATGCGCTCCGCGTTGAAGTGGGCTGCCACCAAGGACGCGAGCCGCCTCGCTGCGGCGCAAGCGGCCGCCATGCAGTCTTCGCCACCCGCAGCGCCCGCGCCGAACGAAGAGGAGCCCAAGCTCGATAGCTTGGTGCCTGCGCCCCCGCCCGCTGCGGAGGTAACGGCCGCCGCGTCCGAAGCGACGGTGACCAAGGCGGTGAAGTCGAAGAGCCGCAAGCATCGCCACGGCTCACGCCGGTCGAAGGCTGCGCAGGCGCCCACCGAGGCGCCGGCGCCGTCGAACGATCCCTGCCATTGCAATGGCGATCTCGCCTGCGCGATGCGCTGCGCGAGCCGGAATTAATCCGGGCGAAATCAGAGTAGCGTTGCGCTGACCGCGCGCATCCGATGCCCCACTGCGGCACATCGTCACGGGCTCTACGCCATTTTCCTTGGCGTTCCCATGTAGTCGTGTAGCCGATGCGCGTGGATCGATATCTGCTTCATCTCGGCGCGAAGGGCGGCTGGAACAGCCGGGGAGAACGGAGGTGAGCATGTTGAGTCAGCCGGACAGATACGAAAAATTTAGCGGCCTCGAAAGGCGTCGCCATCGCGTCTTCGTCACACACAACAGCGAATACCACTGCCGAGACGGCGTTTGTGTGGCTGTGCGTGACCTGCGCACGCGACGGTTCCTCCCTGATCACATGGCCGTAGGAAAACGCGTAAGCTCCGGCATTCGATTCACCGAAGTCGGCGGCATCGCGTCCATATCCGAGCCGGGTGATCCGCACGTGGGCGAACAGATATGCTTCATTTCAGGTGAACCCGAGCCCGAGGAGGAAGTCCTCACGAGCCCGGTGAAAGCGATTGAGCGACCCCCGAAGGACGTGGTCGCGCTTTATCCGAATTGAGCCTTTATCCTCCATAACGCGTTTCGTACTGCGGCGGGGAGACATCAGTTGAGATGCCTGGGGGCCGCAGTGACGTTTCGCAACCGAGTTTTCATCTACGACCGGATCACTGGTCGTAGCGGCAGACGCGCAGTTCGGTGAACCGCGCCTTCGTCTCGCGGGTGAGAAGGCCGACCGAGCCCTGCACGGCGCTCAATCCGGTCGCGGAAACGCTGACCGTTCCGCCGTCGCCGAACGTGAGGCTGCAAGCGATCGCGCCGGCGCGCACGTTCATTTCCAATTGAAATACTTCTTTGACGTTCACCGGTGCACGGGACACACGGGCCAGTGGCGTGATGGTGATGGCGTCTGCCGACCCACCGAATCGAAGGACGGAAAGTTGCGTCTGCGGATTCTGCGCGCTGTCCACCTCGATGCCGCATCCTTCCGCCTCGAACGCGTGGCCGGGCGAGGCGTCGACGGAGGCGCCGAAGAGAAGAAAAATTTGGCGCAAATTCTTCCCGCCAAAATTGTCAATCTCCGTCGAGGCGGAGGTCACGCGCGCCCAAACCTCACTCATCGGCCCGCCCTTCAAGAACGCCACGTCGCTTGCGCCGGCCGCGAGTCGTGATTGCAGCAGCGCGCCATCGGACAGCGTCCAGTGTTCGCGCACGAATCCCGCGGGTGGCGAAAAATTCTCGGGCCCCGCTGCCATGCGGTAGCTGGCCAGCTGCGCATCGCCGGGATCGCAGTCGCAGGCGTCACCAATCCGATCGAGATCGCGATCCGCCTGGTCGGCATTGCGAACGCCGGGACAGTTGTCGCGCGCGTTGACGACGCCGTCGCCATCGAGGTCCTCCGATGTTCCGGGTCCGTCTTGGTTGGCGCCATCGGGACCTTTCGAGCACGCCACCGCGCCAACGATCAAAAAGAGTCCAAGCGAGGCCGGGAAGATGGGTGAAAACCGAGATTCGAGCATGTGAGCTTACAGAAGCGACATGCAAGCAGAAATGCGCACACTACACCAGGAAAGGCGTTCCGAAATGCGAAGGAGAACGTGACGAAAAAGGAAGAGTTGATTCGGTGAAGTGGTGATACATAGACTGAAGGCTTGGACGGGTTGCCCTTATCGGTCGGCGGGAGGGACGGGTGCTCATGATTTGAGCACCGTTTCCATTCCGGGACATGGTTGTGCGCGAGCCCCCTTCACCGACTATTCACGATCGAGTTGTGGCGATTCTCACTCGCTACATCTCCCCCATCATGGCGCAAGGCGTTTTGTCGCGCGCGCTGCGGGAGTGCAAACTCACGCCCGAGACGCTCAACGGCTCGAGCCTCATGGGGCTGTATCCGAAGCTCGAGGTGGGCATCAAGTTGTTCGTCGAGCCATCGCTCCAGGAGAAGGTATGGGCGGAGCTCGATGCACTGGCTGCAGAGCACCATCCCAACACGCCAACCTTGGTGGCCATCGCACAGGAACGTGACATCGCCGAGGCGCGTGGTCATGCACGGTTGCTCTGCGAGCGGATGCGCGCCCGTCCGGTGGCGACGGAACGTGTCGTCACCATCGTGAGCGAGCTGGCGCGCAACATCGTGAACTACACCCCGGGCGGGCAGATCGAGATGGTCAGCGAGCGGGTGCCGCGGCCGAAGATTAAGATTTTCGCAACGGACCGTGGCTCTGGAATTCCCAATTTGGAAGAAATCCTCTCGGGCCGGTACCGAAGCCGGACGGGATTGGGCAAGGGCATCACCGGCGTGAAGCGTCTGTCGGATGGCTTCGACGTTCAGACCTCGGCGGCCGGCACCAAGATCTCGGTCGAGGTGACCTTGTGAAGTGGAGCATCGGCACGCTCACCCGTCCCCGTATCGGGGAAACGCAAAACGGTGACTGCCCCGTCGTGCGCCATACGGATCGGGTCACCCTGGTGGGCATCGTCGATGCGCTTGGACACGGTAGCGCTGCTGCGCGAGTGGCCGACATCGCCACGCGCCACCTCGAGCAGGCGCCGCTCGACGGCGGCATCGAGTCCGTGATGCTCGACCTACACCAGGGCCTCGCCGGCACCCGGGGGGCCGCGGCCATTTTGTGCCTTCTGAAAGACGATGACCTCGAGGGTTGCGGCGTGGGGCACGTCTTCTTCCGCTGCGGTCCCACGCGCGTGCCTGCAGTGCTCGGGGAGGGGGTGCTCGGTGCACGGCTGCGCCGGGTGCGCTCGTTCACCTCGAAGCTCCAGCGTGCGGATCGCATCGTCCTCACGTCGGACGGTGTGGCCCCGCACTACGCGCTGACGGACTTCCAAGGCTTATCGCCCGAGCGAACCTGCAGTGAAATCATGATGCGCCATGGCCTCGGGCACGACGATGCCACCGTGGTCGTCGTCGACGCGGAGCCAAAATCGGCCTAAAAACGGGAACAACGAGAGAGAGCCATGCCTGCCACGCCGAGCGGAATTCCGATTTTGAAAGTTTGGAATCGACTCCTCGTCACCCTTCAAGGGGATATCGGAGACGAGACCGCCGAGCGGGCCACGTCGGAGATTCTCGACATCATCCACCGCCAGCGCTCCGAAGGCCTCGTGCTGGACATCACCGGTGTCTTCACCTTGGATAGCCACCTTTGCTTCGTTTTGTCGAAGCTGGCGTCGGCGGCCAAGTTGATGGGCACGCCCACGGTCATCTCGGGCATGAGCGCGCAGACGGCGCAGACGTTGGAAACCATGGGCGTGCGTTTGCGCACCATGCGCACGGCACCCAGCGCGGAGGTCGCGTTGGAAATGCTCGGCGTGAAGGTCACCCTGCAGCGCCCCGACGACGATCTCGACGTGCGAGCCCTGGCCCGCCGCCGCGACATCGAGGAGCCTGTGTCGCTGGCCGATCTCGCGGCCGGCGGGCGAGGGCCAGGAAGGCCATCGCGTCCATGAACGACAACGGCCATCCCGCGATCTCCGTCGGCGGTCTGCGCTTCGAATGGGACATGGATGGGGGACGCGTGCTTGCATCGGGCCATCCCGTCATGTCCCTCTGGACCGAGACGACGATGGCTCGGTTCATGTCGGCCATCCACAGGATGGTCGGCACGGATCGCTTGAACCTCGCGCTGTATGGATCGGGAGAGGCCACGGCGGAGGCCGAGTGGTCCCAATTCATGGATCGCGCATCGAGCTTCGAAGAGGGATTGCGCGCCATCTGCAGCGTCGCGCCTCTTTTGGGGCTCGGGCATTGGGAGCTCGTCGCACTCGACCGCGAAAAGAAGGAGCTGCGCTTTCGCGCGAGGAACAGTTGGGAGAGCGTCTACCAGCGCGCGCTTGGAGTCTCCTGGGGCTCGAGCTCCCTGGCCGGCCGCTTCGCCGCGTACGCAAAGCGCCTTTTCGGCGAGAATTGTTGGGCCGACCAGACGGCGTTCACCACGCAGGGCGATGCGTGGGACGAATTCGTGGCGCGCCCTTCGGATCGCACGGTGGAAGGGCAGCTGGAGGCGCTGATCTCGGCCGACAAGGCCACGCGTGCCGATCTGGACGCGGCGCTCGACCGGCTGAAGCAAGAGGTCCACGAGCGCAAACAGGCCGAGGAACGGCTCAAACGAGAGATCCACGATCGGAAGCAAGCCGAGCAAACGCTGTTGGACAAACTCGAGATCATCCGCCGTCAGGAGGATTCGATCCGGGCCATGTCCACACCGATTTTGCAGCTCTGGGAGGGGGTGTTGGCCCTTCCGGTGATTGGATTGGTCGACAATGTCCGCGCCAATCAAATGATGGAGAGCTTGCTCGACGCCATCGTGAAGACGCAGGCGCGCTTTACGATTTTGGATCTCACCGGTGTCGATGCGATGGATACGAGCGCAGCCGATCACTTGCTCAAGGTGGTGCGGGCAGCGCGTCTTTTGGGCACCCGCTGCGTAATTTCGGGCATTTCACCGGACATGGCCCAAACCATCGTGGGGCTCGAGCTCGATCTGGCGGAGCTCTCGTCATTCAGTACCTTGGAGTCGGCGCTTCGGTATACGCTGCGCTGATTCACGGAGGAATGCCATGTCCAATACGCTGACCGTCATTGCTTATTTGCATGCCAAGCCGGGGCAGGAGAAAAAGCTGCTGGACGAGCTGGTCGCGCTGCAGGAAGCCTCGATTGCCGAGCCGGGCTGCATTTCCTATCAGCCGTACGTGGAAGGCAAAAATCCGCACCGCGTTGCCGTCGTCGAGGAGTGGAAGGACCGCGCCGCGCTGAATGCGCACTTCGAGACGCCGCACTTCCAGCGCTTCGCCTCGACACTCGAACAGCGGCTCGCCGAGCCCTTCGTCATCAAATATTTCGCGTCCATCGAAGGCTGAAGAAGAGATTCACAGGGAGACGGGGAGGCGGGGAGATTTGGTTGTTCATGGAGATCCACGTCGTCCAACGTGAGACATCGGGTCCCAACAAAAAAAACTCCCCGCCTCCCCGCCTCCCTGTGAACTCTCTCTGTCGAAACGCTGCGACTGCCGTTTCGGCGGTTAGAGCTTTTTTCCGACTTTGATTGGAATGGTTACACTGCCCGAACCGTGTTTCGGTTTGGGGAAATGCCATTTGGAAACTTTGTCGGTGGCGCAGGTCAGAATGTCCTCGGGAATGTCATTGCCGCGATTGGCGATGGCGCAGGCCACGTTTCCGCGCGGGTCGATTTTCGCGTGGACGTAGAAGAAGCCCACCAGGCCCGGCTTTTTGGCCATGCCGTCGAGGACGCACTCGTTGATTTGCTCCATGAGCTTCATCACCACGATGCCCGCGCGGTCCACGCCGTGGGTCTCGAGGCTCTCGATGCCCGCGGCGCCGGAGCGCGGTTGCTCTTTGGATAGCTCGATGGCGCCGTCTTTGAGCTCCAGGGGAATGGCCAAACGCGTTTCTCCTGCGGGCATCGGTTCGCGGGAGAGGCGGGTCGCGAGGCAGGCTTCGACCTCGCTCGAGAGGCCGGCGCCTTCACTGGGAATCACGCACGATGCGCGGCCGTCGCGCGCGGCCACGTTGAGAACGACGTGGCCTTCGTTCATCGTGGGGTTGGACTTCTTGCCGGCCGAGTAACACGCGATGGCATCCTTGCGGATGGCGTCGACGATCTTCGCATGCGGATCGGGTTTCTCCTCGGGCGCGACGGCTGCTCCGGTTGCTGCGGGCGCAGGTGCGGGCTCCGCAGGCGCTGGAGCGGGCGGCGTTGGCGTGTTCGCGGCGGAGGTTTGCGAAGGTGACGACGAGGGAGGCGGCGAAGAAGCACCTCCGCAGGCACCCACCAGAGCGAGAGTCAAAGCCAACCCGCACGCGATCGTTTTCATTTCGATTCGTCCTCGATGGCCCCCCGTAAGACTTCGTAACCCGTGAGTGGACCGTCCTGGAACCCTTCGGCGCCGAAGATGCGGCGCATGATCTTACCCATGTGCGCGTCCTTGGGCATGGCAAGGAGCGCCTGCGTGAGCTTGTCGCGCTCCGTGTCGTCCAAGGAGGCGTGGGCTGCGACGACGTCGCCGGGGATCGCCCCGACGGTCATGAGCACGCGAATACCGGCTTCCCCACCGCGAATCGGAGTCCAGGCGCCGCGTAGCAGCCGGCCTTGCTCGGTGAGCTGCGCATAGGTACCGCCGATGTTGGCGCGCCCCGAAAGCACCGCCCCGACCACGGCCTCGTGCGAGCCGTAGAAGCGCTCCTCGCGGAAGAGATCGCGCGGGGAGAAGCCTTTGGCGGCCAAGGTCGCGCGCGGAATGACATAGCCGGAGGCACTCCAGCGGTCGACCCAGGCCGCGCGCGAACCGCGCAGCATCTCGAGCGAGCGAATCGGCGAGTCGGCGCGCACGATCATGGCCGCGTGAAAGCTGGCGTGGCCGGCGCGTTCGCTCTTGACCAGATGCGCGACCTGCTTCTCGCGCTCGAGCCGCAGGTAGACGAGCGGCGGCAGCCAAGCAAGGTGCGCTTGCCCAGTGCGAACCATTCGTTCCAACTCGACGTACGAGAGCGACATGCGCGGGGTGATGGCAAAACCGGTCTGCTCACTCAGCCACGTCGTGAGCTCGCCGAATCGTTCACCCACCGGCTCCGAGCTTCCCTGCCAAGCAAGGGCAAATACCAGTCGCTTCATCTGCCCTTTTTGCCCGGTGCCGGACACCATATTGCTCATCGTGCGCGACTTTTCCGCGCGAATCTAGACGGCCGAGGGCCCATGTAACAACGGTATGAGATGATGGGTAAGGGCCGTGCGTGTCTCATGGATCGATATCCCCTCGGGGGGGCTGCCAGTCCCCGGGGGTCATGTGCCGCTGTGTGCTACCTCTAATGCCGGTGCCACGGTTGTTACAAGGCGTTTGGGCGCCTGCGAGACGATTCGTCGGTCGTGGCATGGGCCATGAACTAGTTGCCCGCCATGGCACGTCCTACCGAACCTACACTCACGCGCCGCGCCTTTTTCGGGGGCAGCGTTGGCCTTGGACTTGGAGCACTGGGAATTGCCCGGTTTCTTGCGGCATGCTCGACCAAATCGTCATCCCTAGGTGGCGACTACACCGACGGTGACGAGTACATTCCCGGCGGCAATGCGGGGCCCGCCGTCGATGGCGAGGAATTCTCTGCCGAGCGCAGGGCAAAATGGGAAGCGCTCGTGCGTGAGCTCGAGTCGCTCGGGCCGGTCTATACGGCCGCCGCGCCCGGCAAATGGGCGGGCAAGGAACGCAGCCACGTCCCGCAGGTCGAGGTCCAGGACAATGTCGTGACCGTTTTGGTCGAGCACATGATGTCCATTCCGCCTTTGGATGCGGGCACGGGCGGTGGCTACGATGCGGGCGGTCGCTTCGATGCAGGCGGCGGCTTCGATGCGGATATCGACGAGGACGCAGGCGTCGATCTGGATGCGGACATCGAGGAGGACGCCGGCCGAGGGGGCGGTGGACGTCGCGATGGGGGCCGTCGTGATGCGGGCATCGACAAGGATGCCGGCGACCGCGATTCCGGCGTGATCGACGCCGGTTTGGACATCGACGGCGGCGAGCAGGGCCTGCACTACGTGACGACGATTTACCTCAAGAACGAGAACGGCGAGGTGGTCGGCTTGCGCGAGTTCCGGCCGCTGGATCCCGCGCCGCCGAAGGTCAATTTCCGTCTGCCCCAGGGCGTGAAGTCGGTGACCGCGCACGAGCACTGTACGCTGCACGGTGTGTGGGCCGCCGATCCGGTGAATGTCGGCTAGCGGTCACTCGATTTGGAAATTTCGCGCCTGACCACCGAATGAACGGAGAACGGGGCATCGTTCGGTAGATTGAAGTGCGATGTCATCCCGAACGACGCCGTGATGTTCGATGTTGGGAATACGCGGCGGAATGGCGGCTCGGCATGATGCCATTGGAAATTGCCGTATGCGCGGCGACATTTCGAACTGCGCAATGCGCGGGCGACTTGCCGCCGCCAGCCATCGTCATGCATCTTGTTGGGAGGTACTCGACCTGGAGAAAGTCGAATGATTGCAACCTCCAACAATCTAAAAAAAGCCTACTCCGTCGCGGATTCGGACGGAGATGAGCTGCCCAACCTCGAACCTGCCCGGCTTTATGTCTTCTTCCGATGCGGTGCCCGCACGGTGGATGCCATTGCCTGCAGCCCGCAAGACTTCGAGGATCAGCAACGCGACTACGGGATGAACTGCTTCGATTGCATCGAATGCACGACGGCCGACAACCTCGATCAGGCGGAAGGCTGGAAGCCCGATTGGGAGCGCGCCGCGCAGCGCGCGTACGCCTTGCGGGGCGCGGCTACCCGGAGTGAGAGTTCACCTCGGCCCGTGGGCGGCATTGCCCTCATCGAGGCCTTCGCGAACGCCATCGAGCATTGCGCGCATCCATCCCGCGCTCGGTACTGCTACGTGCTGCTCGCGTCGAGCCCCGATGCGTTCACCGGGGATTTCACCGTCTAAGTAAGCTGAATCGCGATCACGGGCCTTGGCGTAAGAGCCACGCAAGCACCTGGTGCTCGAGCCCCAACGGCCCGCGCTCCCCGAGATCGAGCGAACGCGGAAAGCCGACGTGGCCTCCGCGGCTGGCCCACCGAACATCGAGCAGCGCCGGCGCATGTTCGAGCGCCGGCCGCACGGTGTTGGACTCCACCATGGGATCGGCGGGCGCGGCCACGAGCAGTGCGGGGCGTTGCAAGTGCGCGAGGCGCGATGCCACGCTCGCCTTGGCGTAGTAGTCCTCCGCGCTGTCGAATCCATGGTGCGGCGCCACGATGCGCCGGTCCCATGTGCGCAGGGTGGAGATGCTGAGCATCTCCGTGATCGAAATGGGAATCTTCTTGCGGCGCACCACCGGAGCGACCATGCGCTTGAGCCCGCGCAACACGTGCTGGCGGTAGATCCAGCGCGCCGGCCGGTCGATGGCCGATGCCGAGCGATCCAGATCGAGCGGTGAGCAGACCGCCGCCACGGCGCGCACGCGAGGGTCGAGTTTCTCGGTGGCGTAGCGAAGGCCGACGTGGCCGCCCATCGAATAGCCGAACATGTAGATGTCCGTGTATTCTGCAAGTGTGCCGTTGGCCAGGGCGGCGTCCACGTCTTGCCAGAGTCCGGCGTGGTAGAAGTCCTCGGCGGCGCCTCCGCCCACCCCGCGCAGATTCAGGCATAGGCACGCGATGTCCAGATCCTGCGCGGCGCGCGTGGCGGGGCGGATGTAGTGGCTCTCGCTGCTGCCGCCCAAGCCATGAATCACCACCAGGAGCGCCCGAGGACGCGGCGAGCGATGGGAAGCGCGGCGAAGCTCGCCAAGCAGACGGATGTCGCCGAACGCATCGTTCGCGACGACGGCGCTCCATGGTTCGACGGCGGTCAACGCACCCGCCGCTACGGGACGGGGGCGTCGGGCAACGTGCGAAACGAACGGGGCGATGGTCCAGTAGTGGCCGGAAAGAGACATTTTCCCTGCATGATACGCTGCTCGCATGGCTGGCGGATCGGAGGATGTGCTGCTGCGCGAGATTGTCGAAGGTCCACGCCGGGCGCTCGTGCAACTGCCGGACATGCGCCGGATCGAGCGACCCGGCTGGTTTCAGCTCATTACGCCGTCGTTTCGTCAGGGAGGCTTCAACGAGGTGGTGTGCTCGGAGCTTCCCGAGAACGAGGTCGACTCCATCATCGAAGCGACCGTGGGCGAGTACCGGCGTCTCGGCGTCAAGTTTCGTTGGCTGGTGGGCGCGCGGTCGCGGCCGGCCGATCTGGGCGCGCGTTTGGAACGCGCCGGTCTGATCCGCTCCGCATCGTGCGCGATGTTCCTCGAGACCCCGCGCCCCGAGGTGCCCTTTCCGGCGGAGGATGTGCCGATGCCGCGGGATGTAACCATCGAGGAGGTGGATGACTCGACCCTCGAGCTATACACGCGGGTGATGGCCACCGGATGGAACGTGGAGGAGGGGCCGCTCGAGAAAGCTCACCGGCGGATCATGCAGGAGAACGACAGGTCGCAACGCTTCTACTTGGGGCGCTACCAGGGCCGGCCTGCCGCCGTCGCGGGTTATCTGGATTTGGGACACTCCGCGTATTTGCTTGGTGCGGTGGTGCTGCCCGATTTTCGGCGCCACGGTTTGTACCGCGCGCTGGTGGCGGCACGGCTTCGCGACGCACGCGCACGCGGCCTCCGTTTGGCCACGAGCCTCGCCCGGGCCGAGTCATCGGCACCGATTCTCGAACGCATGGGATTTCGCACCGTGGAGCGCTTATCGACTTATAGTGGCTAAATGATCGAGCGGATTGCCACGTGGATTGGTGAAAGCCCTTTTGGGCGTGAGCTAGCCGTGCAGGTGCAGGCGGCCGATTCCGAATCGGTGAGCCTTCTCTTTCCGCACGATGATCGCCACGGTGCGGGCGGTGCTCTGCGGTCCTCGGCTTCGGGTAAGGTGGGCATGCACGGTGGTGCGATTGCTTCGTTGGTGACCATGGGGTCGCAGGCGGTGGTGCGTTCCGTGGCGGGGGATTTCGACGCGCCGTCGAGCATCGTTTCGCTGGACGTCGCGTACGTGCGCTCGACGCGAAGCTCGCTCACCGCGACGACGCGTGCGGTGCGGCATGTGCGCGAGTTGGTCTTTCTGGAGACGGAAATCGCGGGCGAAGACGGCGCGATCACGGCGCGGGCTTCGTCGGTGGTGCGGCTGGGGCCCGCTGCGGGCGAGACGGGCGGGCGCGGCATCGTGGCGCCGATCGGGGAGGGGAATCCGCATTTGTTGGATGCGTTTCGTTCGGCGCTCCGCACGATTCCGTTCATCGCATCGCGGGAGCTGGGCATCGCCGCGGCCGGGCCGGGGCGGGTGGACATGACGTTGGGTGCGCCGGAGGCGAACCGGGATCGCACGGGGGCCATCCACGAGGGGGCTGCGCTGACGTTGCTCGATGTGGCGGGGGCTACGTCGCCGTGGACGGTGGCCACGCCATCGGCACGCGCGGCGGGGGCTACGGTTTCACTGAGTGCCCATTTCGTGGCGCCGTTGCCGAGCGATGGTTTGCTCGCGCGCGCCACGGTTCGTGCGGCGGATGCGCGCATGTGTTGGTCCGATGTCGCGCTGTTGGGGCGCACGGGCGAGACGCTGCACGCGTTCGGGACCGTGGCATACCGCTATGGCGATTGACCGACAATGACGTCGAAGTGCCGCACCTGCGGTTCGAGCTCGAGGAGGAACTCGGGATCGCGCGGCAGATTGTGCGTCTTTTCGATGTCCGCGCCCGCGAATTTCTTGATGGCATCGCGGCTTTCCCAATAGGAAATGACGAAAAACTCGGCGACTTCACCGTCGATGCGGCGAAACATTTGGCATCCACGATTGCCCTCGATGGCGAGGATCTTTTTCACGCCGTTCTCATCGAGGTAGCGTGCGTATTCGTCGGCCTTGTTCGCCGCCGTTCGGCCGTGCCACACGCGGGCGATGAGCCTCTTCGATGCGGTGCTCGGTGATGAGGTGACCGTTCCGGGTGAGGTCGCCGATGGAGTGGAGGCGCACGCCGTGGCGAGTACGGCGCACGAAAGCAAGAGGGACGTGAGCAGCGTCGTGCATCGCATGGTGGATCCCTTAGCGCGGGGCGACGCGAAATGTCATTCCGGCCGCACGCAGGCGTTCCAAAAGATGCGTTCCCATGGCCGCCGAGGTGGTGAGTACCCCGCCCTTGGATTCCAAGGGGTCCAGCGCCAGGCAAAGGGCGGATTCGGCGAGCATCAACGCGGTTTCGCCGTAACCAGGATCGCGATGTCCATGGATCTCCGCATCGGCCCGGACGGGCGTCTCGCCCGAGCGCGCTTCGCTTTCGCCGATGATGCGAATCTTGAAGAAGCCCGCCTCCCTGGCGTCCGCGGAGGGGCCTTCCCCGGGGGAGGGCTGAAACGGTTTGATCACGCGCCGCCCGACGCTGGTCGCCGCCAAGGTGGCAAAGGTGGCCATTCCCCCGGAGATGGCGGTGGCCCGCGCAAAGCCGGCGGGGCCACTGCCGGTGCTCATCTCCTCCGAATATCGAAAATCGCGTCCATAGGGATATCCGAGTAGCGCATTCGAGCGATGGACGTTGCGTGTATTGATGGCGCTCATGAGAAAAGGGCAAACCCATTTGCCAATGCGTGATTCGAAGCGAATCTTGTAGCGGTCCGAATCCGGTCCTCGTTCTCCATCGGATAGCGCATAGGGATTCATGAGAAGGCGTCTCATGTTGCGGTCACGCGAGGCTCCTTCGAAGATCGTGGTCATGGTCGCCACGGTGCCTCCGCTCATGGCACCCTTGAGCGCCTCGACGAAGAACCACGCGCGCGCAAGCTTTTGGTCCTGCGCCGCGAAATGCTGGTGCAGCATGAATACGCCCATGTCGGACGGAATGGAGTCGAACCCCGCACTATGGACGATGCGCGCCCCCGTTTCGCGTGCGCGCGCATGGTTCCGATCGATGCTCTCGCGAATGAAGGGAACTTCCCCCGTCAAATCCGCATAATGTGTCCCATTCTCGGCACACGCCGACGCGAGCTCCCGCCCATACGTCACATAGGGCCCCACAGTGGTGGCCACCACCTTGGTCTGCCGCGCCATCTCATCGAGCGATCCACGATCCGACGAATCGGCCACGAGTATCCCGAGCGCATCCCCCAGCGCCGGATCGACGCGCACCAATTCCGCCTTCAGGTTCTCCAGCTTTTTCTTATCCCTCCCCGCAATCGCCCACCGAAGCCGCTTCGCTCTTTCCCCCCTCGCCAAATATTCCGCCACGAGCTTCCCCGTAAATCCCGTAGCCCCGAACACGACGACATCGAAGCGTCTTCCCGAGTCAATGGCCATCCCTTTTGTATCGCATGAAGTCGTCGCGCTGTGAATCGGGCACGAACACGCAGCACGACCACGAACACGATCACGCGCACGAGGAACGATCACGACCACGACCACGACCACGTGATCGTGATCGTGATCGTGATCGTCTCACGTGCTCGTGCTCGTGCACGCGCACGCGCTCGTGCACGAAGAGGCAACCGGCCGAGTACCGCGGTCGATGGAGTAGCCATGAACGAAGACAGCCTCCCGCGACTCGACCATGAGAATTTAGACGTCTACCGCCTCGCCTTGGACTTCCTTCGTCTGGCGTTTCAATTGATGTCCGCCCTCCCGCGAGGCGAGAGTGAGCTGAAGGCACAGCTAAAAACGGCAGCGATGTCGATTCCGCTGAACGTAGCGGAGGGTGTAGGAAAGCCGACGGTCGCGGACCGTGCCCGATTCCATGCCATCGCACGAGGTTCAGCGATGGAATGCGCGGCCTTGATAGACGTCTGTCTGGTCGCAGGCTACATCAGCGAGGTGGACGCTCGGCAATGCAAGCACCTGCTCGTACGTATCGTGGCGATGCTGACGAAGATGTGCCGATGACCGGTCGAGTCTTCGTGCACGAGCGCGTGCGCGTGCACGATCACGATCACGATCACGATCACGATCACGATCACGATCACGAGGAACGATCACGATCACGAGGAACGATCACGATCACGATCACGCGACACGTGCACGATGAGCCTCATGCCCATTCTCCCATTCCCCCATAAGCACTCTTCAGATACTCCATGAAAGCCCGAATCTTCGCCGTCGCATGGCCCGGTGACGGGTACAACGCGAAGACGGTGCTCTCTTCGGTCTTCGCTTTGGGGAACAAAGAAATCAAGTTTCCGCTCTTCAAATCCGACGCGCACACGAAAGAGAGAAGAAACGCGATTCCGGTTCCTGCGCGGGCGAGGTCGCAGAGGAGGACGCTGTTGTCGACGCGAATCGCAGGATCGAGCAGGACGGCTTCGTCGTCGAAGTGCCAGGGGAGGCGACCGGTCACCCCCGGGGCGGAGTAGCTGATGCACGTGTGGCGCGGCAGATCGCGCGGGCTGCGCGGTTTGCCGGCGCGGGAGAGGTACTCGGGGGAGGCGCACGCGATCATGCGCGTGCGGGCGAGAGGAATGGCGACTACGTCTTCGTCGTCGAGGGAACGGGTTACGCGGATGGCGACGTCGAAGCCCTCTTCGGCGAGACGGATATAACGGTCGGTGAGAACCAACTCGATGCGAACGGAGGGGTACTTCGCGATGAAGGCCGCGATGTGCGCGCGCAAATGCAAATGCCCGAAGGCGACGGGCGCAGTGATGCGCAACGTGCCGCTCGGCTCCGCCTTTTCCGCGTTGGCCGCAGCCTCGAGCTCACGCATTTGCTCCAGCACCGTGCGCGCGTGCGTGTACACTACCCTCCCCGTCGCCGTGGCCCGAACCGTCCGCGTCGTGCGGTGAAGCAAAGTGACCCCGAGCTCCTCCTCCAGCGACGACAGCACCTTGCTGACCGCTGCCTTCGAGACCCGCAACGTGCGCGCCGCTTGGGAGATGCTCTCCTCTTCCACCACCTTGCAAAACCATGCGAGCGCCCGAACCCGATCCATACCTCACACTGTTTCCATTTTGCGAACACTACGTCAACAATAGGCGCGATTGTAAACCGCGTCTCCGAGCGTCACCTTCTCAGGCATCGGAGGAACGGAAACCATGTCGCTCTCGTCGAACACGCACGCAGCCCTTGCCCCTTTTACGTCCGCGCTCGCCGGCCTCTCGTTGCGCAACCGCGCCGCCGTCGCGCCGATGACCCGCGTCAGCACGGCCGGCGATGGCGTCCCCACCGACGCGATGAGGCGTTACTACGCGGACTTCGCCAAAGGCGGATTTGGCCTGATCATCACCGAAGGCAACTACCCCGATCTCGCCCACAGCCAAGCCTACGATCGCCAGCCTGGCCTCGCGACCGACGAGCAGGCCAATGCGTGGCGCCCCATCGTGGCCGACGTCCACGCGGCAGGGGCGAAGATCTTCGTCCAGTTGATGCACGCTGGCGCGCTCGTGCAGGGCAATCGTTACCGCACGCAGAGCGTGGCCCCCTCGGCCATCACGCCAAAGGGCGAGAAAATGCCCGAATACGGTGGCCAAGGGCCCTACGCCACGCCGCGCCCCATGGTGGAAGACGACTTCCGCGATATCACGGAGGCCTTCGTGCGCGCTGCGCTTCGAGCACGCGAGGCGGGGTTCGACGGCGTCGAGATCCACGCCGCCAATGGGTACCTCTTCGACCAATTTTTGACGACGTACACGAACACCCGCACCGACTCGTATGGCGGCCCCGTCGAGAATCGCGTTCGCTTCACCGCCGACGTCGTGCGCGCCATCGTCCGCGCCGTCGGTCCCGCCTTCGTCGTGGGCGTGCGCCTCTCCGAGGCCAAGGTGAACGACAAATCGTACACGTGGCCCGGAGGCGCCGAAGAAGCGCGCTTCATCTTCGCCGCCTTGCGCGACGCCGGCGCGTCGTACCTTCACATCGCCGCCGAAGGCCGCGACTTCGCCTTCTCCGCGAGCCTGCGCGAGGGACGCACGCTCACGCAGCTCGCGCGAGAAACCACGCACCTCCCCGTCATTGCCAACGGCAGCTTGCACGACGGCACCCGCGCCGCGCGCGCGCTCGAGGATGGACACGCCGACATCCTCGCGCTCGGACGGGCCGCCATCGCCAATCCGGATTGGCCCGCGCGTCTCGCCCAAGGCCGACCGTTCGACACGTTCGACCCCGCGATCCTTCACCCCGCCGCCTCGTTGGAGAACGCCGCGTCATGGCGGGCGGCACAACTGGAAGCCCGCTAATCATCCGATGATGTTGCGCGGTTGTGATAATGACGCGGCATGTTTTGACGTGTTGCGTGATGACGCAGCCGTTAATTGAAGCTTAAAGATAGGATGATTTGCTTTAGGATGCGCGCATGCATTCCTTCATTCGGGTAGTTGGGTGCGCGCTCCTCGTCTCTGGTGCGGCTGCCTCGTGCACGTCCCGTCAGGATCAATGGACGGTGTCGTCGCCGAACGGCGAGCTGAAATTCGAACTGCGAAATGACTCTGGCGTGCTGACGTACTCCGTTAGCCGCCATCACGATGGAGCACGTCACGACGTGCTCCTTTCGTCGCCGCTCGGGGTTCGGCGCGATGATCAGAGCTTCGTCGACGGCTTGGAGTTCCTCTATGCCGGCCCCGCCGTGATCTCGAACGACGATTACACGGCGGCGCACGGAAAGAGGCGTGCGATTCACCATCGGGCGCGCGAGCAAGTCTTTGCATTTGCCAATGCGCAGGGGGCCCGCGTCGAGATCGTCGTGCACGTCACCAACGACGGTCTCGCGTTCCGTTATCGCTTCCCCGAGCAGGATGCGACGCCGCACAAGCTCCTCGAAGAGACCACAGGCTTCCATGTTCCCTCCGGTTCGAACGCGTGGATCACGCCCATGCAGGTTCCCACGCGCTATTCGCCGGCGTACGAGGAGCTTTACCTCGGCACCACCGCGGGCGCGACCTCGCCGACCGAATCGGGATGGGCATTCCCCGCGCTCTTTCAGGTCGGCTCGGAGTGGCTGCTCCTCAGCGAGGCGGACATCTCCGAGGCCAATGCGGGCACGCGTCTCCAATCGGCCGCGCCCGATGGGCAATACCGCATTCGCTATTCCGATGCCGGCGAAGGAAAGGGCGTCGGCGCGGTGGAGCCCGAGTCGACGCTCCCCTGGACCTTGCCGTGGCGCGTGCTGGTCACCGGACCCTCGCCGAAGACCATTGCCGAATCGACCTTGATCGATGACGTTTCCGCGTCCTCGAAGATCGGTGATGCGAGCTGGATCAAACCCGGGCGCGTGTCCTGGAGCTGGTGGTCCGACGACGATAGCCCCCGCAACGAGACTGCGCTCAAGTCGTTCATCGATCTTTCGGCGGAGATGGGGTGGGAGTATTCGCTCATCGACGCGAATTGGAACTTAATGGACCCGGCCGCGCTGCAACGTGTGTTGGCGCACGCCAAGGAGAAGAACATTGGCATTTTGCTCTGGTACAACTCCGGTGGCCCGCACAATGACGTCACCGAGCAGCCGCGCGATCTCATGCACATCCGCGACGTGCGACGGGCCGAATTCGCCAAATTGCAGCAATGGGGCGTGAAGGGCGTCAAGGTCGACTTCTGGCAAAGTGACAAACAGGACCGCATGCAGCAATACATCGAATTGCTGCGCGACGCCGCCGATTACCATTTGATGGTCGACGTGCACGGCTGCACGTTGCCGCGTGGATGGTCGCGCACGTATCCCAATTTGATGACCATGGAGGGCGTGCCCGGTGCGGAGCAATACAAATTCCGCTCCGATTATCCGCAAAAGGCGGCCTGGGAAAATACCGTGTTCGCGTACACGCGCAATGTCGTGGGCGGTATGGATTACACGCCGGTGACCTTTACCGATCATCGCTATCCGCGTCTCACCACCGACGGGCACGAGCTCGCGCTGTCGGTCGTCTTCGAGTCGTCGCTGCAGCACTATGCCGATTCGGTCGCCTCGTACCACGCGCTTCCGGATTTCGCGCGCGACTTCCTCAAGGCGGCGCCGTCGGCGTGGGAGGACACGAAGTGGCTCGGCGGGGAGCCGGGCAAGCTCGTCGTGCTCGCGCGGCGTGGGAAGGATGGCTGGTACGTGGGCGGCATCAGCGGGTTGGAGACGCCGCAGACCTTCAAGCTCGACCTGTCGTTCCTGGGGGAAGGGTCGCATGGGATTACGCTCATCCATGACGGAGCCGAGCCGCGCCACCTCACGAGCTCGACGCGGCAGGTGACTGCGGCGGATGTCATCGACGTGGAACTGCTGGCCCGCGGGGGCTTCGTGGCGCGGATCACGAAGTAGAGAGCTCGGGCACGGGCACGGGCACGGGCATGGGTTGGTGGGTGGGAAAGGGGTTAGGGAATCGAACCTAACCCCTACCCGAACCGCCTCCTCCCAAAACCCTAACCCCTAACCCCTAACCCCTAACCCCTGCTATGACGTGGGGCATGCTGGTCGACACCATCAAAGCGCGTGCGCTCGAGGCGATGAAGGCGAAGGATTCCGAAGCTTCCAACATTTTGCGCCTGGCGCTCGGCGAGATTCAAATGGCTGGCGTGCGAAGCGAGCGCGAGGTCACCGATGACGATGCGGTGGCCGTGCTGCGAAAGCTCATCAAGTCGAACGAGGAAACGCTCTCGATGGCCGAAGCCCCCGAGCAGCGGGCCACCCTGCAGAAGGAAATCGCACTTCTCCAGTCCTTCTTGCCGGCGAGCATGAGCGTCGAGGCCATCGCCGAGGCGCTGGCCCCGGTTCTCGATGCGATCCGCGGCGCGAAAAGCGAGGGGCAGGCCACCGGTGTGGCGATGAAACATTTGAAATCGACGGGCGCGAATGCGGCCGGGACGGACGTTGCCAAGGCGATCAAACAGCTTCGCGGCGGTTGATCCGCTACCGCAACGCATCGACAATGGTCGGCGATGCTCGACCTCGATTTGCTCGTCATCGGTAGCGGCCCCAGTGGACAGCGCGCCGCGGTGCAAGCCGCAAAGCTCGGCAAAAAAGTAGCCCTTTGCGAACATAGCCCGCGGCTCGGTGGGGTGTGCATGAACACCGGCACCATCCCCTCGAAGACCTTCCGCGAGGCCGTGCTGCACCTCACCGGCCTGCGGCAGCGCCAACTCTACGGGCAGTCGTACCACGTGAAGGAGGACCTCACGATTGCGGACCTCATCTTTCACTGCGAGCACGTGCTCAAAACGCAGGCCGAGGTGGTGCGCGATCAACTGCGTCGCAACGGCATCACCGTGCTGCGCGGGCGCGGGCGCTTCATCGGCCCGCACGACGTCGAGGTGGAGAGCGACAACGGCACGACGCACCTGAGGGCCAAGTTCATCGTGCTCGCGACGGGAACGGAGGCCGCGCGCCCGCCGGACGTGGACGTCGATGGGCAAACCGTCATCACCAGCGACAACGTGCTCGGGCTCAATGCATTACCCCGCACGATGACCGTGGTGGGCGCCGGGGTCATCGGCATCGAGTACGCGTCCATGTTCGCGGCGCTGGGCGTCAAGGTCACCTTGGTCGACAAGCGCCCGCGCCTGCTCGACTTCGTCGATTCCGAAATTGCCGAATCGCTCTCGTACCAAATGCGCGGTATGGGCGCGACCCTTCGCCTCGGCGAGGAAGTCGACAAAGTGCAGGTCGAGGGCCCGCAGCGCGCGGTGGCCACGCTCAAATCGGGCAAGAAAATCGTGAGCGAGGTGCTCCTCTATTCCGTGGGCCGCGTGGGCACCAGCGCCACCCTGCAGCTCGACAAAGCTGGACTCGAGGCCGATGCGCGCGGGCGTGTGAAGGTGGACAAGCATTTCCGCACGACGGTGCCGCACATCTATGCGGTGGGCGATTTGATCGGCTTCCCCGCGCTCGCGTCCACCTCGTCCGAGCAAGGGCGCCTCGCAGCGTGCCATGCCTTCGGCCTCACGGCGGCGTCGATGCCGGAGCTTCTGCCGTTCGGCATCTATTCGGTTCCCGAGATCAGCATGGTGGGCCGCCACGAAGAGGAGCTCACCGCCGAGGGCATTCCCTACGAAACCGGCATTGCGCGTTACCGCGAAATCGTCCGGGGCGTCATGTTGGGCGACGATTCGGGATTGCTCAAATTGCTCTTTCATCGCGAAACGCGGCGCCTTCTCGGCGTGCACATCATCGGCACCAGCGCCACGGAGCTCGTGCACATCGGCCAGGCGGTGCTCGCGTTCGGGGGCACCATCGATTACTTCGTGGGCAACGTTTTCAACTATCCGACCTTTGCCGAGTGCTACAAAGTGGCCGCCCTCGACGGGTACAACAAAGTGGGCCGCAGCGAGGACGCGGCGGTGACGGAGCCCTCCGAATGATCGTCATCGTCGCAGGCGTATCGGGCAGCGGCAAAACGACGGTGGGAAAAAACCTGGCCCAGCGTTTGGGCTGCGCGTACGGCGAGGCCGACGAATTCCATCCGCCAGAGAACATCGCCAAAATGGCGGCCGGCACCCCGCTGAACGACGACGATCGCAAACCGTGGTTGCAGCGCATTGCCGATTATGCGGACGCGCGCATCGCCAAGGGCGAATCGGCGGTGGTGACCTGCTCGGCCCTGAAGCGCCGCTACCGCGATTTCTTGCGCCAGGGCCGCCCGGCATTGCGCATCGTCTACTTGAACGGCGACCGCGAGACGATCGCGCAGCGATTGTCGGAGCGAAAAGGGCACTTCTTCAAAGAGCACATGCTCGATAGCCAATTCCGCGATCTGGAGCCGCCCCAAGCCGACGAAAATATCGTGGATGTCTCCATCCAAGGCACGCCCGACGAGATTGTCTCCAGCATCGTGCGCGCGTTGGGTGTGAACCCGTAATGGGAAAAGACTCGAAAACGTCGGGCGTCCACGTCTGGCTCGTCTTGATGAAGGCGCATCGCGCGCTTGCTCGGTATGCAACGAAGAGCATCGTCCCTTTCGGGTTGGGGATCTCCGACTTTGCCATTCTCGAGCTTCTCCTCCACAAAGGTCCTCAGAAGGTGAACGAGATCGGTCGCCGGATCGATCTCACGAGCGGCTCGATCACCATCGCCATCGATAGGCTGGAGGCGCGCGGTCTGGTCGCGCGAGGCCTCGACCCGGCCGATCGACGAAGTCGCATCGTTCGCCTCACGCCCCAGGGCCGTTCCCATATCGAAGAGGTGTTCGCCCATCATGAAGCTGCGCTGGAAGCCGCCGCGAGTGGGCTGACCAAAGCCGAACGCCGGAGCATCATCGACCTGCTGAAAAAGCTTGGCACGTCGGTGGATGTCCTCGCGCCCGACGGCGAAACCTGACCGATATCTTGACATCAAGTATCTTGGTACCAAGATATTCGAGTCATGATCTCGTCGAACGTCACACCCGTACGGGCGCAAGCCCGGCGCATCGTGCATCGCACCTTGGGGAATACGCACGGGCCCATCACCCGCCTCATGAGCCCGGGCGACCTGGGCGAACTCGTCAAGCCGTTCGTCTTTCTCGACTACTTCGAGATGGAGAAGTTCAGGGCTCCGGGCATGCCCGATCATCCGCACTCCGGAATCGCAACGCACACGACCTTGCTGGAGGGCAGCGTCGACTACTGGGACTCCACGGGAAAGTCCGGACAGCTTTGGCCAGGCAGCGTCGAATGGATGCAAGCGGGAGGCGGTGTCTGGCATGGCGGCAAGCCTCATCCAGGAGGGAAGATTCGCGGATACCAGCTTTGGGTCGCATTGCCGGCTGGCCTCGAGCTCCAGCCCGCGCGGAGTCAGTACATCGACGCGAGCGCGATCGAGACCGACGGTCGCGTGCGAGTGCTGCTTGGCCGTCACGAACAGCTGCGAAGTCCCATCGCGGAGGTTAGCCCGATCCATTATCTGCATGTTCGACTGCAGGACGGGGAGACGTGGCACTATCAACCGCCCACCGGTCACGATGTCGTGTGGGTGGCGGTCAACGAAGGAAAGCTGCACGCTGCCGGCGATCTGCTTCGTCGCGCCGCTGCACCCCAAATGGGCATTTTCGAAGAGGGCCATGGCGCCCTGGAGCTTCGCGCCGAGGGTGAGACGGAGTTCGTGCTCGGATCCGCCACCAAGCATCCTTATCCGTTGATCTGCGGTTCTTACTCGGTGCACACGAGCGTTTCGGCGCTCATCGACGGCGAAAAAGGGATCCGCAGGGTGGCGGCCGCGCTCCAGAGTGCACGGTAATTCCGAGCTCGTTCGCGGCTTCGCATAAGGCCACCTTATGTGTTGCTCCACGTTTCTTCGTTGTCGCTCGAGGCGCCGAACCTCATTGTCTGCCTCGAGCCCAAGGAAAGCTTGGGCGACAAAGAGGCTCTCATGCTCGGATCTTCGCTCGCTTTGTTTGCGGTTACCCTGGGCGTCGCGGCCGTCGTGCCGGGTCCCACGACGATGACCGTCGTCGCACGTGTTCTCGGTCGCGGTTATCGCGGTGCTCCCATGCTCCACCTGGGCATCCTTTGCGGTGAGGTCGTCTGGCTTTCGTGCGCCGCCATGGGGGCGGCCACCTTGGCCGAAAAGGCCCAGCCGGTGTTCATGGCCATCAAGTACGCGGGCATCGCCTACCTGATCTATCTCGCCGTGAAGCTCTGGGGGACCCGCCGCGAGGCCGCGGATCCGGAGGCCGAAGGCAAAGTCGTTCCCGGGGAGGGCGCGCGGCTGGTCTTTGCCGGGCTCTCGCTTTCGCTGAGCAATCCAAAGACGATGCTCTTCTATTTGGCGCTGCTGCCCAGCATCGTGGACCTTTCCCACGCGACCCTGTTCGACCTCGGCGCTCTGCTCGCCGTGGCGATGGTCATCGTGACCCTGGTCAACGTGTTTTACGTGCTCCTGGCCGGCCACGCGCGCAAGTTCTTCCGAACGCCCGCCGCCATGCGCATCGTGGATCGCGTGAGCGGCGTCGTGATGGCCACGGCGGCCGTCCTCATTGCGATTCGTTGACGCTCGCGCTCGGATAGCGACAATTAACAAGGAATTACGAGAATCCCATCGACGATTGTGCGACCCTCCCGCGCAATGACTCGTTGGAGCTTATTCGCTGTTCTGCTCGTTGCTTGTCACAACTCGCCTCCCACAGCTACCCCCCCGCCCTCGTCGGTGACCGGTCACGTCACGGTCGCTCCGGGCGTCGCGGCCACGCGCGGCAAGCTGTTCGTGACGTGGATGACCGTCGACGAAAAGCATACGATGGATACCGATCGGTTGCCGGTGCGCCTGATACGCGACCTGGCGGCTCGCGGTACGGTGGTCGGCGACGTCGATGCGGCCCAGGGGGCGACATTCACCGTGCACCCTGGTCGCGGCCGGTTCTTGCTCTCGGTAACCCTCGACGTCGGCCATGCCGGCGTGATGGCGGTCCTCGGCGGCGGTGGTGCGCTTCAGGGGATCTCGGCTCCGTTCGACGTGACGGATGCCGCGGTTACCGCTCCGCCGATCACGCTCGCCGTGGCGCACCCGCCGGAACCCGAACGATGTCAGGGCCCCGGGCTCACCTTGGAGCGGATCGAGGCCCCGATGGTCGCAGGTACGGTCGGCAATCCAACGTCGCGCCGGGCCTGTGTCCGCGTGCCGCGCGATTATGCCGATCACCCGGCGCGACGCTATCCGGTGATTTATGCGCTGCCCGGTCTAGGAGGAACGGACCAGCAGATCCTCGGGCGCGCCGCCGTGTCCTCGGACGCCGCCATCGTCGTCATGGTCGATACCAGCACCAAAACTGGCTCGACGTACCTGGTCGACAGCCCGATCACCGGTGCCTGGGACACGTTCTTTGCCAAAGATCTGGTCCCGTACATCGACGCGCACTACCGCACGTTGCCGCGGAGGACGGCCCGGGGGCTCGTGGGCCACTCGACGGGTGGATTCAATGCGATGTCCTACGGGCTTCGCCACCCCGAGCTGTTCAGCGCGATCGGTGCATCATCCCCCGACGCCCTCGACTTCACGGTGTGGATCGGCCACACCGTGCCGCGCTGGATCCTGGGATGGCAGCGTGTCGAGCGCGAGTTCGACGGCCCGGGAAACTTCGTGAGCTATTCCGCGGATTGGTCTCCCAACGCGCATGGCTACGATTGGGGGTTCGACGGGTCGGGCGCGGTCATCGACTCCGTGTTCCAGCGTTGGCTGCCGAATGTCCCGGCGACCTGGCTGCGCGATCCCCAGCGCGTCGCCGCGCTGAGGCCATTCAGCGACCATATCTATTTGACCGTGGGAGATACCGACGAGTTCGATCTTCACGCTCCAGCCGTCGCGTTCAGCCGTGAGCTCGAGACCGTGGGGATTCGCAACCAGCTGGTGGTCACGCATGGTGGCCACTTCACGCACCTTGGCGAACAGCTCGACGAGGCGACGAAGTTCTGCGCCAATCATCTCGACGCTGCGAAATAGCGCCGGCCGAGCGCCGTCGAGACTCGATGGCGATTCGTCGATGGAAATACCTCCGCGCAAATTGGAGGAAACAAGCGAGAAATACGCCGGCCCATACGCTCCCCCGTTGGATCTCACGGGAGCATTGCACATGCAAAAGGTCGATCGCGCGTTCGTCGGCGGGGAGTCCACCACCACCAAGGCCGAGCCCGGAAAAAAGGGACGCCAATACAATGGGTGGACGGAAAATACCGTGTTGGAGGATTACTCCCTGCGTTATGCGCCGAAGTCCTTCCGCACATGGACGCCGTACGTGGTCGCCACCACGGCCCTCGGCGGCATTGCCTACCTCGCCGACTTCGCCATTGGCGGATCCATTGCCATCACCCATGGATTCACCAATGCGCTGGCCGCGATCCTCGTGGCCGCCGTGGTCATCTTCGTAACCGGAGTGCCCATTGCGTATTATTCCGCGAAGTACTCCATCGATATGGACCTTCTGACCCGCGGTACCGGGTTCGGCTATTTCGGGTCCACATTGACGTCCATCATCTACGCGAGCTTCACCTTTATCTTCTTCGCGCTCGAAGGCTCCATCATGGGGCAGGGACTGGAAGCCGCACTCCACATTCCGCTTCCCATTGGGTACCTCATTGCGGCCGTGGTGGTGATTCCATTGGTCGTCTATGGAATGACGGCACTGTCGCGCCTACAGGTATGGACGCAGCCGATATGGCTGGTGCTCATGTTCGCGCCCTTCGTGTCCATTGCCATCAAGGAGCCGGGCAAATACGCGGAGTGGACGCACTTCGCGGGCAACTCGCCCAGCGGTAGCGGTTTCAGCACGCTCGGATTCGGGCTCGGCGCCGGGGTGGCCCTATCGCTCATTGCGCAAATCGGTGAGCAGGTCGACTACCTGCGCTTCATGCCCGACAAAACGAAGGAGAACTCGGTGCGCTGGTGGGCGGCCGTGCTCGCGGCCGGTCCCGGCTGGGTGTTCCTCGGCGCGTTCAAACAGCTCGGCGGCGCGTTCTTGGCGTTCTACGTGGCCGATCGCGTCGGGCTGGTGAAAGCGGGCGAGCCCATCGAACAGTACATTGCCGGGTTCCGCACCTTCGCCACGCCCATTGCCGTCGGTTTGGCCGGCTTCTTCGTGGTGCTCTCGCAGCTCAAGATCAACGTGACCAATGCGTATTCCGGCTCGCTCTCGTGGTCCAACTTCTTCTCGCGCGTGCTGCATTGGCACCCGGGCCGGGTCATCTGGATCTTTCTCAACGTGGGCATCGCGCTCGCGCTCATGGAGATGGGCGTCTTTGGCTTCCTCAACGCCGTGCTCGGCTTCTACTCCAACGTGGCCATCGCCTGGATTGGTGCGGTCACCGCCGACTTGATGATCAACAAGCCGTTGAAGCTCAGTCCCTCGTTCATCGAGTTCAAGCGCGCGCACCTCTACAACTTCAACCCCGTGGGCTTCGGCTCCATGGTGGTCGCGTCCATCGTCTCGATCCTCGCGTTCTTCAATGTCTTCGGTCAGACGGCGCAGGCCTTCTCCCCGTTCATTGCCCTGGGGCTCGCGTTCGTCCTCTCGCCCATCGCGGCCGTCGTCACCAAGGGCCGCTACTACATCGCGCGCAAAGACGATCTTCCCGAGCCGCTCATGGTCGACGGGCTGCTCTCCGGCGTCACCATGACCTGCACCGTCTGCGGTGGCGCGTACGAGCGTCCCGACATGGCCGGTTGCACCTTCCACGCCGGGACCATCTGCTCCTTGTGCTGCAGCCTGGAAAAGGACTGCGGCGACCGCTGCAAGCAGCTCGTGCCCGCGAGCGCTCTGACGTCGCGGATCTAATTGCGCGGCGGGCGGCAGGCCATTTCGGTCTGCGCGAGATCCAGCTTGGTGATCTGGACGGCGTCGTTCGAGGCGACGCCGCCCTCCCTGCCCGTCGTGGTGTTGCAGCCGTCGGGCGCGGGGCCGTGGACGTCGACGCGGTAGCGTTCGCCGACGGTCACCGTCTTGCTGACGATGGTCACGCCCTTCGCGAGCTCCTCGCGCGTGACCGTGCGCTCCTCCGGGGTGGCCTTGGCGACCCCCGGCGGGCAGTTCGTCTCGCCCGTGTTCGAGACGGTGCAATCGCCCGTCTTCTCGGCGCGCGCGAGCTGCTCCGCATCCCAGATGGCAATGCGAATCGGTCCCTTGTCACCGAAGGACGTCGCCCCCGCGTTGACGGAGAAGGTCACCGGCTTGGCCTCCCTCACGCAGCCCACACCGGCCAGACAAAGGACGGCGACTCCCAACGCGCGCACCATCAGCCGTGCCCTCCCGTGAATTCCTTGAGCGCGGCCTCGCGCAGCAGGTTCGGCGGCAAGAGCCCCTGCTGCAGAATGAAGTCGTGGAACTTCTGCGCGTCGAACTTCGGGCCCAGCCGCGTCTCCACTTCGCGCCGGAGCTCCAGCATGCGCGTGTACCCATAGAAATACGACGTCGCCTGCCCCGGCATTTTGTACGTGTACCGCTCGACCTCGGAGTTGGCGAACCCGGGCGAGAGAACCACCTCCTTCTGCAAGAAGGCGCGCGCGGATTCCGGTGTCCATTTGCCCTGCTGCAGCTCGGGGTCCAGAAAGACGCGCGCCGCGCGGTGCAGACGGAACTGCAGCGACACGAGCTGCCCCTCCGGCGGCATGAACGGGTACGTGATGTACTCCGAATAGAGGCCCCAGCCTTCGACGTTCGCGCTGTTCGAGGCGAAGATGGCCCGTGCCACGGGGATGCCTCGCTCCACCAGCGATGCGAACTGCAACTCGTGACCCGGCCGCGCCTCGTGCGCGGTGAGGGTCCACGTCGCGGCTTCGTAGCTGAAGTCGTCCATGCGCGCGTCGCTCGCCTTGCCACCCGGCGGCGGCGGGACGCTGGTCGGCAGAATGAATTCGCCTTTCTCACCGGTATTTCCAATGAGCCGCGGGGCGCTCATGTGCGGCGCGGGCAGCGCCGCGTTTTCCGCTTCGCTCCCCAGCCGGATGACCGCCGGGCGCGTCGGCAACGTGACCAAGTGCTCGCGCGCAATGATCGCTTCGACCTCCGTGAGCCGCTTTCGGTACGTCGACAGCACGTCGTTCGGCGCAATCTGTTCCTTCTTCAGCGCGAGAATGACATCGCGGTAGTCGGAGCTGGGTAGGTTGCGTGCCCGCGCGACCTGTGCGGCGACCTTCTGCATTTCGGCTTGAAGCGCATCGAACCCCGCATGCCCCAGGGCAATGAGTTGCTCCGGCTTCATGTCCACGCCAAAGGCTTCCAGCTCCACGGCGTAGACCTCGGGTGCCATTCGAAAATCGGTGCGCGTGCGCGGCAGAACCTCTTTGCGAAGGTAATCTTGATACGCCGCAATTTGCTGCTTCAGCGTCGCGAAGGGCTGCTGATAGCCATCGATGCGGTATTTTTGAAATAGCTTCTCGATTCCATCGAGGAGAACGGGGCTGTTCTGCAGCTCCTTCTCGACGTCGATGCGGGACGGCGCAAGCCTCGTCCCCTGGTTGGCCATTGCGTTGGATGTCTCGGTACGCGCCAGCTCCGTGAAGGGCCTGCTCCCCGGCTCGAGCCCCGCGTAGCGGCGCAAACGAGGCAATGCGAGCTTCTGTCGCGCCGGCGGGATCCGGTCCTCCAGAAGAACGCGCAGCCCGTCGAAGATGCGTTCCGTCACGCGATAGAAGGGGACCTCGTAACGCTGGTGCGTTTCCGAGGCGCGCATGCGCAGGTCGGCGGCACGCACGAGGATCTCGAGATCCTGTTTGACCAGGGGATCGGTTTCCGCGGCGAGCTTGGACTGCAGCGAGGTCTTCACCCGGGCGAGGTCCGCGCGCTGGCGCTCCTCGTGCTTGTCGAGCAGGTCGGTTACCTGGTCATCGTAACCTTCCAATCCATAGGACGTGGCCCTCTCGGGGCGGTATTTTGCGCTCACCTCGAGAAAGGGGCGCGCCGCCTCGTTGCTGCGCACAATCCAAGTGGGAACACCCTGCGTCGTGGCGGACGTGGCCGAGGAGGGGGCCGTCGGCGGAGAGCTCTGAGCGCAGGCACCAAGGAAAAGAAGCGGGAAAATCCAAAGCGAACGGCCTGATAACCTCATCGGACTCTCCCATACCACACGTCCTGCGCGGACCGCTGGGCGTTGATGGGCTCAAACGCACGACTGGCCGAGAGGCGCCTGATCTTGCGGGCCGCGAAAGCTTTGGCGTCTTCGAAAGCCTCATCCTGCCATTGATTTCTCAGTCTGCGCTCGGTTCACTGTTCGGCGAAAGGAGCATTCCGGAATCGCTGAGGCGCACATCAATGCTGATTGGAATTCGTGGCGGTGTGCGCCGCACAATCCGCTGAGCTGCGTCTCCATGCGTCGTACAAGTAAATAAGGAATCGATACTTGTTTGCGTGCGCAATATGGGATTAGAGTTCAATAAATCAAAATGGAAAGCCCTCCGCTGACTGCACTGGGCGTTGCACTGGCTTCGCTGCCGATTGGCGTCTTGCTGGTGCTCATCATGGCCCGCCGTTGGAGTGCGCCGCGCGCAGGGGCTGCAGCATGCCTCGTCGCCGCGACGCTCGCCCTCGGTCAATTCGGAACCAGTTATCGCTCACTGGCGATATCTAGCGCAAAAGGCCTAAGTTTGAGCCTTTTCGTGCTCACCGTGATTTGGGCGGCAGTGCTCCTCTACAACGTCGTCGACGGTTTGGGGAGCATCAAGGTCATCGGACGCACCATGAGTCGCGTGGTGTCCAATCCCCTCGGGCAAGCGCTCGTCGTGGGCTGGGCATTTTCAGGCTTCATGCAGGGCGTCGCTGGTTTCGGGGTGCCGGTGGCGGTGGTGACGCCGCTCCTCGTCTCAATGGGATTTCCTGCGGTGCACGCGGTCGCCATTGTGCTGGTCGGCCATGCGTGGTCGGTGACGTACGGCTCGCTCGGGTCGTCGTATTATACGATTCAATTGGTAACCGGTATCCACGGCGAGGTCATCGGGCCGCACATGGCCATGCTTTTCGCGGTGCCGGTGGTGGCCACGGGCTTCGCCGTCGCGCATTTACAGGGCGGATTTGGGGCCATTCGCCGCGGTGCCCTTGGAATCACCGTGATGGGAGTCTGCATTGCGCTGGCCATCTGGCTGGCGAACGTAGGCGGCGTTCCGCAATTGGCATCGATCCTTCCCGGGCTGGTTGGATGTGGCGTCGGCTGGTTCGTGGCCCGCCTTGCGCTACTTGGTAAAAACGGAGCCGAGATTACTGCTTCCGAAAATGACAAAGACGATAAAGACATTAAGGAGGCGAAGAGCGGAAAAGAGGAGGGTAACTTTCACTTTGCCTTTTTGCCGTACTACGTCGTTATCGCCTTGAGCCTGCTTTCGCAGATTCCCGCTCTCAAGAAGGTCAAATTCGGATTGGGCCTCGATTATCCGGGCGTGCAGACAGCGCTCGGCTACATCACGAAAGCTCAGAAGAATTATGCAGTCATCGAATTGATGCGGCATCCCGCGCCGCTCATTCTTCTGGCTATTGGCATTTCGTATGCCATTTGCCGCGCAAGTGGTCGCTGGCGTCCGAACATGCTCACGACCGCGGCCAAACTCACGTACAAGCAATGCATCGGTACCAGTGTCGGTATCTGTACTATGGTGATGATGGCGCTCATCATGACCGACGCGGGCATGACGGCCCTGCTCGGCCGCGCGATTGCATCAGGTACGGGCTCGGCCTTTGCCGTTTTCTCGCCGTTCATCGGCGTGCTGGGCACGTTCATGACCGGAAGCAATACGAATTCCAACGTGATGTTCGGCGCCCTTCAAATGGAGAGCGCCCGCGCATTGGCCATTGAAACGGTGACCATCGCAAGCATTCAATCCATTGGTGGCTCGCTGGGCAGCTCCATCGCCCCGGCGAAAGTTCTCGTCGGAACGGCCATGGTGGGACTTTCCGGCAAGGAGGGCGAGGTGATGAAGCGTACCATTCCGTATTGCCTCCTCATCGTGCTCCTGGCAGGTCTGGAAGTGCGGCTTTTCCTGCAATGAACCAAAGTCGGAGGTGGCCATGAACCGAGCCAAAATGCAGCAAACCGTATTGGGTGCCATCTTGGTCGACTTTGCCGTGCTCTATCTCGGCGCAGTTACCTACAATCAACCGGCCATGATCGTCGCAGGGTTGCTCATCCTCGCGCTCGCGGCCGGAGCGGCGCTCGTCTCGTTCTAGAAGCCAGAGAAATTTCACATGAAGGCGGGAAGGCGGGAAGGAGTTCCGGCGCGAAGCAGCGCAGAGGGCTTTTTTGGGGTTTCACTTCGCTCACTGGGCCGAGTGAACACAAAAAAACTCCCCGCCTCCCCGCCTCCCTGTGAATCCTTCCCTGGGTTTACAGTTCGCTGCGGACGGCCCAGAGGTCGGGGAACATGGGGGTGAACAAGGTCTTGCGCAGGTAGGCGGAGCCGGCGGAGCCGCCGGTGCCCGCCTTGTCGCCAATCGTGCGTTCGACCATTTTCACGTGGCGGTAGCGCCATTCTTGGAGCCCCTCGTCGAAGTCCACCAAGAGCTCGGCCACGTTGGCCGGGCCGGCGTCGTCTCGGTACACGCGCAAGAGGACCTGCTGGAGCTCGGGCGAGGGCTGCCTCGGCTGGGTGACATCGCGCTCGGTCGACAGCGGGTAGCCCTGGTTGACCAGGTAACTCACGAACGAATCGAACAACGAGGGGCGAGACATCGCCTTGGCGATCCGTTCGCGCGCGGTGCTGCCCTCGGGGTAATGCTTGAAGACACGCTCGTCCCGGCGGCCGAGCACCGCCTCGAGCTCGCGGAACTGGGCCGATTGAAAGCCGCTCGAGGCCTCCAGCCGGGCGCGGAAGCTCGTGAATTGGCTGGGCGTCATCGTCTCCAGCACGTCGATCTGATGAACGACCACCTTGAGGATGGTGAGAATCCGGCGCAGCGTCCGCACGGCATGCGGGGTGTCGCCGACTTCGAGCCGCTCCTGCAGGTACTCCAACTCATGCAGGATCTGCTTGAACCATAGCTCGTAGACCTGATGGATCACGATGAAGAGCACCTCATCGTGCTCGTCGGACCGCGGGCGCTGCGCACCGAGGACTTCGTCCAGTGCCAGATACGAAGCGTACGTCAGCGCCGCCTGCGTGGAGGCCGAGGGATCTTGCGCCGTGGTCGGGGGCTTTTCAGCGGTCATGGTTCAGCAAGGAACCACCCCACCTTGGAGGTGGGCAAGCCCTTTCGCATGACGCGCTATCGAGCGTCGCCCCTAGGGCGTGCTTCGCGAAGCTGGCGCTGGAGTGGGGCGAGCGGCCTCGGCTTCGTCGAGCTTCGACTCCACCTCTTTGAGGTGCGCTGCGTCGAGCTTTACCCGCATTTCACCGAGCGCGCGCCGCGCTTCTTTGAGGGTCATGCTGTGCTTGTCGAACTCGATGCAGATCAGACACATCCTCGAACTGTAGCACCGCTTGCGGCCGCGTCATTCCGCAGGCGTTTGCGGCTGCCCCGTGGGCGTCTCCCCTTGGCACTGGTCGTTCGAGGCTTGCATGACCTGGGAGGCGACCCCATGCCGGTGGGACGACTGCGGCGGCGGAGCTTTCGCCTCCACGGTGCTGGCATTGACGCGGCAGCCTGCAAGCGCAGGAACGAGGCTCAGTGCGATCCATAGAAGGTGCTTGTGACGTTCCATCGGGAGCACAGGTGCCCACGTCCCGGCGCTCCGTTCAAAATTTCGTACGTACCTTTTTATTCGTAACCGAACGTTAGGAACGTGTTCACGTTCTCTTTCGTCACCGCCGTGGCCGGCACTTGGATGCGGCTCGGCACCTCGGGCTCGGTGAGATCGCGCAGGCCTTTGCCTTGTCCGATGAGACGGGCAAGTCGAATCGCCGAGGCGGCCATCGACGGGTTGTAGAGGAACGTCGCACGGTAAAGGCTGCCATTTTTCACGAGATCCATCGCCCGCTTCGAGCCGCCGGCGCCGGTGACGAACATCTCCTTGTCGCGCTTCGCGTTCTGGATCGCGGAGACCACGCCCATCGCCATGTCGTCATCATGTGTGTAGACTGCATCGATTTTCTTTTGCGCCTGGAGGATAGCCTCCATCACCTCGAGCCCCTTGTCGGGGAGGAAGTTCGCAGCCTGGCGCGCGACGACCTGGACGCCGTTGTTGCAGCGCTTGATGGCGTCGTTGAAGCCTTTGGTGCGCAGCTCGGTCACCGAAATGCCGGCGATGCCTTGGATCTCGACCACGTTGCCTTTGCAATTGAGTTGCTCGGCGATGTAGTTGCCCGCCGAAAAGCCGATGCCGTAGTTGTCGCCGCCGATCCAGGTGCGGTACGCCGAGGGGCTCGCGAGCTCGCGGTCCACGGCCACCACGGGAATGTGCGCACGCATCGCGGCTTGCGCGGCGGGCGTGAGGGCTTGTCCGTCGGTGGGAAGCACCACGAGCACGTCGGGTTTTCCCGCCACGAGGGCATCGATTTGCGAGGCCTGCGACGCGGGATCGGTGGCTCCTTCCGAGACCTCCAGGGTGACGTCGCCGAGGCGCTTGGCCTCCTCGCGCGCATTCTTGACGATGGCCGCGAGCCAGCCGTGGTCGGCGCCCGGTGCGCTGAAGGCGACCTTCACCGGCTTGCCCGGTGCCGACTTTTCTTCGGTGACCGCGGCGGTCGCGTTTGGCGAGGTGGCTGCGACGCGCTCACCCTCGGGAGAGCCTTTGGCGGGCGCCTTGTCGCAGCCCATGATGGCGAACGATGCGAAAGCCGTGAGCAAGAATCGACGGTGGGCAAGCATGATTGTCTCCTCGCATGGGGCCTTTGGCTACGCGCCCTTGCGCTGCACCAGCACGGCCGCAAAAATGATGATGCCTTTGACGATTTGCTGAATCTCGATGCGCATATCGAGCAGCGTGAGCAAGTTGAAGATGACCGCGAACGTGAGGACACCGAGCACGGTGCCCACGACGGTGGCCTTCCCGCCGGCGAGGCTCGTCCCGCCGATGACCACCGCGGCAATCGCGTCGAGCTCGTAGAAATTGCCGGCGATGGGGGAGGCGGAGGCGAGCCGCCCGGTGAGGAGCGTGGCCGAGAGCCCGGCGCACAACCCCGTGATCGCGTACACGCTGAGCAGCACGCGCTGCACGCGCACGCCGCCGATACGTGCGGCCTCGCGGTTGCTCCCGACGGCGACGACGTAGCGGCCGTAGCGCGTCTGATTGAGGATCACCCAGCCGATGGCGGCGACCAAGAGCAGCACCCACGCGGGCACGGGAACACCGAGTACCTGGCCGGCGCCGAACCAGCGGAGGGTCTCGAGCTCGCCCACCGGAATGGGCGTCTTGTCGCTCATCCACAGCGCCGTTCCGCGTGCGACCGTGAGCATGGCCAACGTGACGATGAACGGAACGACCTTGCCGTAAGCGACGGCGATGCCATTGGCCGCACCCGCGGCGGTGCCCGCGAGAAGGGCTGCCGCGATGAAGGCGAGATCGCCCCCGCCGGCGAGCTTTCCGCCGGCGATGGCCGCGAACGCGAGGACCGAGCCGACGGACAGGTCGATGCCGCCCGTGGCGATGATGAAGGTCATGCCGATGGCGAGGATGCCCACGGCGCTCGCCTGGGTGACCGTGGCCTTGAGGTTCTCGTAATTGAGAAAGCGCTCGCCGCGCAGCACGCCACCCGCCACCACGAGAAGGACGAGCACCAACGTGAGGGCGAAATCTTGGATGCGGCGGAGCCGAACTTGCTCGGACCTCGATGCCGGTTTTCTCGGTGCGATCGCGTTGGCGGCGTTCATGCCGTGGCCTCCACACAATGACGAAGCAAGAGCGGCTCGGTCGCCTCGGCGCCGTCCACTTCGGCGACCACGGCACCTTCCCGCATCACCAGGATTCGCGTGCATACTGCAACGAGTTCCGAAAGGTCCGACGAGACGACGATGACCGCCATGCCCTTCGCGGCCAGCTCGCCGACGACGCGGTAGATCTCGGCGCGGGCGCCGACGTCGACCCCCCGCGTGGGCTCGTCGAGCAGGAGAATCCGGCACTCGTGGAACAACCACCGGCAGAAGAGGACCTTTTGCTGGTTGCCGCCCGAAAGTTCCCGTACAGGCTGCTCGATGTTGGCGTACTTGGTCGCAATGCCGTCCAAATGGCCCCGGGCGCGCGTTTGCTCGGCGGCCACATCGATCCAGCCGAAGCGCGAAACCTGCGGGAGCGCCGCCAGCGACGCATTGGCCGCGAGACCCCAATCGAGGAGCAGGCCTTGTGCCTTGCGATCCTCGGGGATGAAGCCCATGCCGGCATCGATTGCGCAGTCGGGGCGGCCGCGCGGCAGCGAAGCGCCGGACACGAGGACCTCGCCACCCTCCGTGCGATCGAGCCCGTAAATCAAGCGAAGCAACTCCGTGCGGCCCGCGCCGACGAGGCCCGCGATGCCGAGGATTTCCCCCGCGTGCAGATCAAAACGAATCGGCCCCACGCCGGCGCGGTGGACGTCCCGCACCGAAAGCACGATGTTCTTTTTCTCGAGGAGCGCGCTGCCTCGGTTGGCGATGGCCGGTTTGGCCGCGTTGCCGACCATGAGGGAAATGAGTTCGCTCGCCGGGGTCGACGCGGGCAGGCCCGATGCCACGGTGCGCCCGTCGCGCAGGACGCTCACGCGATGGCCGATGGTGGCAATCTCGCCGAGCAAATGCGAAATGAAGATGACGCTCGTCCCCTGCTCGAGGAGGCTTCGCACCACCGCGAAAAGCGCCTCGATTTCCGACGCATCCAAGATGGCCGACGGCTCGTCCAAAATGAGCAGGCGCGCCTTGGCCGACAGCGCTCGCGCAATGGAGACGATCTGCTGAAACGCCGGGCGGAGCTCGCCCACCGTCGCATCGACGGAAATATCTTCGTGCCGGAGGCGGGCGAGCACCTCTTTTGCACCCGCGCGCATGGCGCGGCGATCCAAAAAGGGACCGCGGCAGGGTTCGCGGCCGAAGTAGATGCTCTCGGCCACCGTGAGATCGGGCGCGAGATCCAGCTCCTGGTAAATGGTGGCCACGCCCCGCGCGAGCGAGGCCGAAGGACTGCCCGCGGGCAGGGGAACTCCGTCGAGAAGGATTTCCCCGCTCGTGGGCTCGACGGCGCCGGAGACGCATTTGATGAGCGTCGACTTGCCCGCGCCATTGGCGCCAAGGAGGCAATGCACCTCGCCCGCGTGAACGTCGAAATGGACGCCATCGAGGGCGGTCCCGCCCGGGTACCGCTTGGTGAGGCCGCGAACCTCGAGGAGGGGACCTCCCGCGCGTTCCATGTTCAGCGCACCACCAGCGGGCGCAACGTGCGGTGCGCAATCTCGAGCCCCGTCTTCACCTTGTCTTCGGTGCCGCCCCACACGGGGTCTTCGTGTTCCACGGAGAGCGCACCGTCGAAGCCGCCCTCATAGAGAACATCGACCAAGCGCACCCAGTCGACCTGCCCCAAACCGGGAACGCGGTAACGCCACCAGCCCATGTCCCACGCATCCTTGCGATCGCGCATCTTGCCGTAGAAGCCGTAGCGGTTCTGCAGGGCAGGGAAGGTCTCGATGTCCTTGGCCTGTGCGTGCGCGATGCGATGGATGTACGGCCGCACGGCAGCAATGGGATCGATGCCGAGCCAGACGAGGTGCGATGGATCGAAATTGAGGTAGAGCCCCACGTCGAACATCCACTCCCAGAGCTCGGGCGAGTAGGCGAGGTTGCCCGGGTAACCGTCCGGGTGCCAGCCCTCCATGACGCAGTTCTCGATGACGATCTTCACGCCGCGCGCGCCTGCGTGTTCCACCAAGGGACGAAAAACGCGCTCGGCTTCGCGCAGGTTCTCGCTCACGCTTCGCGTGGGATCGCGCCCGACGAAGGTGCCCACCGTGGGAACGCCGAGCGACGCCGCCGCGTCGATGCAACAGCGTACGTGCGCATGCACGCGCGCGCGCTCCGCCGGATCGGGGTGCAGGTTGTTGTCGTAGTATGCGAGCGACGAGAGGGTCAGTCCGTGCCGCTGCGCGATGCCTTGCACCCGCGCGATCTCCGCATCGCCCATGTTCTCCGCCGCGATGTGCGTGGCGGTGAAGGGACGATCGCCCTGGAGCGGCCACGCGGCCACCTCGAGCGACTCGTAGCCATGGGCCTGTGCCCACGCGGCGATGTGTTCGAGCGAAAGGCCGGGGAGGCAGGCGGTGAGAAAGCCGAGCTTCATACGGGTACCTCTTGCCATGTGCGGGTCTCGGCGGAGCGAATGACCGCCTGCACGATGCGTGCGGCGCGCAGGCCGTCGGCAAAGCGCGGAAGTCCGTTGGGTACGTCTCCCGTGCGCATCGCTTGGTAGGCGTCGCGAACGAAGCCATCGAAGGCGTCGGCGTAACCTTGCGGGTGGCCACCCGGCGCCACCACGTAGCGTGCGGCTTCCGGGGAAAGCTGTCCGGGATCGCGCCGGATGACGTGGTCGCCGTCGCGCCTGCCGATCCACGCGCTCTCCGGCGCCTCTTGGTCGAAGACCAGCGTCTCGTGCTGCCCGGAGAGCTCGATCGCGAGGCGGTTCTTTCGGCCTGCGGAAACCTGGCTCACCACCACCGAGCCGCGCGCGCCTCGGTCCGTGTCGAACAACATGGTGACGAAGTCCTCGGTGGGGCGCCCGGTGTGGGCGCGCCCCATGTCCGCGCAGAGCTGCACGATGCGGTGGCCGGTGACGAATTCGACGAGATCGCACCAGTGGGAGCCGATGTCCGCGAAGGCGCGCGAGCGGCCGCCGAGCTCCGCATCGACGCGCCAGTTGGAATCGCCCGGCAAGAGCAGCCAATCTTGCAGGTAGGTGCCGTGGATCAAATGCAGTGCGCCCGGGGTGCCGGTCTGCACGCGGCGGCGCAGCTCGCGCACCAGCGGATAGAATCGGTACACGAAGGGGACGGCCGTCACCATGCGGCTCGCGCTCTCCGCGAGAACGAGCCGTTCGGCGCCCGCTACATCGAGGGCCAGCGGCTTTTCGCAGATGACGTGCTTGCCCGCGGCGAGGGCGGCCTCGGTGAGGGGCACGTGCAGATGGTTGGGCGTGCAGATATGGACCACGTCCACGTCCGGCGCGGTCACCAACTCTTCGGACGATCCGAACGCGTGCTCCACGCCCAACTCGGTGGCGGCCGCGCGCGCGCGTTCGGCGCTGGATGCCGAGATGCCGACCAGGCGCGCCCCCGCGAGCCTTGCCGACCGTGCATGGATGCGCCCCACGAACCCTGCTCCGGCAATGGCCACGCGAAAGGTCGAGTTCATCATGCTACTCGTACTGGTACTTTTGCGTGTTGTAAAGCATAAGTTGTGATGCGCTAAGTCAAAAGGCGGCGACCTTCGGCTTGACAGCGCGGCCGCGGTTTGGCTTATGTCCTCGAACCGATGTTGCGGGAGCGTTCAGTCAATCAGCCGGTCACCGGCTCCGGGGCACTCCTGCAGGTCATTCGACAAGGTCGTGCGACGACCCGCGCCGAGTTGATCGAGGTCACCGGCCTCGCCCGCTCGACGGTGGCTCAGCGCCTCGATCTTTTGCGTGCGCGCGATCTCATCGTCGACGCCGGCGAAAATCCGTCGACGGGTGGGCGCCCCCCGGCGGTCTTTGCCTTCAATCAGAACGCGGGCCTGGTGCTCGTGGCCGATCTGGGCGTGACCCATTGCCGGCTGGCCGTGGCGGATCTCGCTGGGCGCCCGCTCATCGAGCTGGCGACGGATCTCGAGATTGCCAAGGGGCCGGAGCACGTCCTCACCTGGGTGCGCGCTCGCTTCGCCGACTTGGTCGATCGCTCCGGTCGTAACATGAACGAGGTGCGCGGCATTGGCATCGGCGTACCCGGGCCCGTCGAGTTCGCGACGGGGCAGGCGGTGCACCCGCCCATCATGCCGGGGTGGGATGGCTTCTCCATCCCGAATTGGCTCTCGCGTTACCACGATGTGCCCGTGCTCGTGGACAACGACGTCAACATCATGGCCATTGGCGAGCACTGGATGCACTGGCGCGACGCCGCGCATCTTCTGTTCGTCAAAGTCGGTTCGGGCATCGGCTGCGGCATCGTCGCAGGGGGCGCCATCCATCGCGGCGCGCAAGGTGCCGCCGGCGACATCGGCCATATTCAAGTGACGAATCGCGAGGACGCCACCTGCCACTGCGGCAACGTCGGTTGCCTCGAGGCGGTTGCCGGCGGTCTCGCCATGGCGCGCGCGCTCACCGCCATGGGCATTCCCGCGGCCACCAGCCGCGACGTGGTGAAGCTCGCGCGCGGAGGCAACCGCGATGCGGCCATGCTGGTGCGCGAAGCCGGCCGCGCCCTCGGTCAGGTACTCGCGGCCGCCGTCAACTTGGTCAATCCGGGGGTCATCGTCATCGGCGGCGACGTGGCCCACGCGCACGAACAGCTGCTGGCCGGCGTGCGCGAGGAGCTTTATCGCCGCTCCCTGCCGCTGGCCACGCGCCATTTGCGCATCGCGCGCAGCGAATTGGAAGACCGCGCCGGCGTGATCGGTGCGGCCGTCATGGTCATCGAGCACATTCTCTCGCCCGATGCCGTCGACCGCGCCCTCGCCGCGGGCGCGTGATTCACCGATTCAGGGGCTCGCCCGAAGCTCCCCGGAAGCGCTACTCATGAGCGACGAGAGCGGCCCGCCATCGACGGAAACGGCGCTCGATTCGAGGCTTCCCCCGTGCAAATCGGCGGAATTCGTCATCAGCTGCCCCTGACAAGAGGAGGGGTAGTTTCCGCTGAGTTCGAGACACGTGATCTTCTGCAGATAGGGCAAACACGACTGACGAAGTTGGCCCTCGTCGCGAATCTCGACCACGCGCGAGCAATTCGCGCCGGCCTGCTGGTAATACGCATCGTAAGCCTGTTGGCGGGATACCCCGCAGCGCACATACGCATCGACGACGGCGTCGCCGAGATCGATGCATGCGCGCCGGACGCTGGCATCGTCATCGCTGCTGCTGCACCCGTTCATCGAAGAAAGCAAAGCTGCAAAGAGAAAAGAAAGACTCGATAAGCGAACGAACGTGGACATTGAAAGAAGCCTCCAAGAAGGTGTCTCTCGGTACTGCAATTGGAACGCCATATTGTAATTCAACGAAAAGCGCGAAAAGGGCCGTCAGTGTAATCGCGTGTTCATGTCGAGACGAGGAACGTGTGCATGGCGGTGCCGCCTTCGAGGACGGCACGCGCCAACGTCCTTGTTCCTTCGTTACCGCTCCTCGATGAGCCGCTCCAACGAGGGCATCACGAGCCCTTCCGTCGCGTCCTGAGGCGCGAGGCTTCCCTGCATCAATCTCTGATTCACGAGCAACTGTCCCTGGCAGCTCGCGTCGATCCTGGGGGGATCGCTCAGGAGATCCGAGCACGATACGGTGCCCAACGAAGGAAAGCACTGCCCGCGAAGTTCGGTTTCGTTGCGAATACCCACGACCTTCGGGCACCCAGGACCGCCCAGTTTTGCCATGAACAAGTCGTAGAATTCTTGATAGTTGCCACCGCAACGGGCGTAGGCCTTGCCGAACACGTCGGTGTAGTCGGTGCAAGCCTTCACGATCTTTTCGCGAGGGTTGCCGCCGCCGCTGCCGTCGGGCTTTTGATCGCCGCTGTCGCTCCCGGCATCCGTCCCGCTATCGGGCTTTGGCGTCGGTTGACCGGGACCGTCGTCGTCGTTGCTGCTGCAGGCGACGATCGAAGAAGCGAGGGTGGCGAAAAGAAAAGAAATGGTCGCAATGCGCGAGAACATGGACATTGAGATAAAGCCTCCTAAGAAGTCGCTTTTCGGTACTGCAAGCCGAAAGCCAATCTGCAGTGAATGTCCAAGTTCCAAGAACGTCGCACTTCGTAGGGGACGTGGTGCGATCCACCTCGCGGGCGTATCCGTGCGTTCATGCCGAGGTTCTCACGTGTGGTTACCTGTCCCGTCATCTTGCGCCAGCGCACGGCGTGAATTGTCAATGAAAAGGGAGCTCGACCCGGGCCGAGCTCCCATCTGCTACTTCAAAAAAGCGCGCCGAAAGAAAGCTTACGGCGACGGATAGAGCTGGGTCACCGGCACGATCTCCTGCGGGGTATTCGGGCTCATCCAAAGCAGTTTCATCGATGCCTCGCCGCCGCGCTCCGTCTGCTCGAGACGAATCGTGTGGTGGTGCCCCGCCTGGAGAGTCACCGTCCCGCGATCGATCTGCGGCCCGTGCGGCGACGTATTGTCGATGACCAGCTGCCCATCGATCCACAGCCGCACGGTATCGTCGGACATCGCGATGAACGTGTACGCTTCGGAATAGCGTGGCTCGATGCTCCCGGTCCATCGCGAGGAGAACGTCTCCGCGGGGATCTGGGACGCCGGCGAACCCGTGAATTTCCAATTGTAATTGACCCGCGCATCCGTGCGGCGCACGGTCGGCTCGCCGGAGAAGTTCGCATTGGGCCAGAATTGCGCCGACAATCCCGTGCCGCTCCCGGCCGGCGTTGGGGCGGCCGTGGCAATCCCCACTTCGATGACCGTGGGATCGCCCACGCGGCCGCCGTTCGGGCGAATCGTCACGGTATCGCCCGAGCGCGTTGCATTCACCGTTTGCGAGCTGCCCAGCACCCGCGCTCCCGTCACGTTGAACGATGTCCGCGCATGCAAGGTCAGCGAGCCGCCCGACGCCGGCCAATTGTACACCGATGCATAAAGCTTGTTCCCGCGGCGGCTCACCACGCCCCACGAAGGCTCGTCCACCACGCCGGGGCTTTCCGCTTGGTACACCGCATTCGATTGCCCATTGGCGCGTAGCCAACTGCCCATACCGCGCAGCCTGGTTGCCGCCTCGGCGGGCACCCGCCCGAGCGCATCGGGCCCCACGTTCAAAAGATAATTGCCACTACGGCTCGCGATGGTGGTCAGCTTGCGCGTCAGATCGGTCACCGATTTCCAATTTTGATCGTGCCGCGCGTACCCCCAGCTCCCATTGATGGTCATGCACGATTCCCACAACTGACCGAGCACCGGCTCATTGGGAATCTCCTGCTCCGGTGTGCCCGTATCGCCGTCCGCCACGCGCCGCTTTCCGACCCGGTTGTTGATGATCAAATTGGGATCCAGATCGCGCAAGTACGCTTCCAACTGCTCGCCATCCTCGGCCTTCCAGGGATTGTACGGATTGGTCGTGTCCCACTCGCCATCGAACCAGAGAATCGCCGGATGGTAATTGGTGATCAGTTCCTTCAACTGCGCATACATGCGCTCTTTGTATTTGGGAAACGTCGATGCATTCGGAAAATCGGGATCGTGCCAATCCCAAATGGAATAATAGAAGCCGAGTTTGACCCCGCGAGCATCCGAGGCACGTTTCAGCTCGGCCAAGATGTCGCGTGTCTTGTCGAATGCCGAGTGGTCCCTCAGGTTCCACGTGTTGACCTTGGTCGGCCACATCGCATAGCCCTCGTGGTGCTTCGAGGTGATGACGATGTAGCGTTGCCCGGCATCGGCGGCCAACGACGCAATTGCATTGGCGTCGAACCCGCTCGGGTTGAACGTCTTCGCGAATTGCTCGTATTCGCTCATCGGGATGTTGCACTCCCGTTTGATCCATTCGGCGTTCTTGCAAACGCTTCCACTCGGCGACGTGTATTCGCCCTCGTAGTGAGAATACGCGCCGAAGTGGATGAACATCCCGAAGCGATCCTGTCGCCACCACGCCGTGCGTGCCGCGGTGAAGGGATCGTCGATGGCGTAGTTGGTTCCCGGTCCACTGGCCGCCAGCTCCTGCGACCTATTCATCGGATGAATGGCGCCTTCGTCCTCTGTGAAGGCACCGCTTTGACAGCCGTAGAAAAGCAGCGGCACGCCGAGCAGCGCGGGCAAAGAGCCTAATGCGCGAAAATACCTCGAGAAACCATGCTTCATGGGTGACCTCGCGGAAGGGATGGGTTTTCCCCTCCATACTCGAGGCCGCGGCAGTCATCCCATCTTTTACAAGCTCAACCGTAAAGAAAAAGCTCCCGACCGGTGCAAGACCGGCGGGAGCTCGCTCGAATCGTTGGCGGAGTGTTACTTCGTCTCGTCCGTGCCACCGCCCAGCAGCGCGATCACCTTGTCCCCCTCACCGGCCGAGAGCCCGTGGGTCGCATTCATCCACTGCAGAAGGAGCGCGCGGTTGTCGCCCACGTTGAGGTTCTGCATCTCGAGGGCGCCGATGCGATCCTCCGGCGTGAACGCCGGGTCCGCGACCTTCTCCATCGAGAGCTTGTCCGGATCGTAGGACATGTGCGGCGCCTGCGTGGCCAGCAAGGTGTAGTCGTCGCCGCGGCGCAGTTCGAGGGTGACCTTCCCGGTGACGGTCGGCGAAACCCAGCGCGTGAGCGCGTCCTTCAGCATCATCGCCTCCGGATCGAACCACTTGCCCTCGTAAAGCAGACGCCCGAGGCGCCGGCCCAAGGTCATGTAGAGATCCGTGGTCGACTCATTGTGAATCGCCGAGAAAAGCCGCTCGTAGGCGATGTGCAGCAGCGCCATGCCCGGCGCCTCGTAGATGCCGCGGCTCTTGGCGTCGATGACGCGGTTTTCGATCTGGTCGCTCATGCCCAGACCGTGCCGGCCGCCGATTTGGTTGCACAATGCAAAGAGCTCGAACGACGACGAGAACCGGTCGCCGTTGATGGCCGAGGGCCAACCCGCCTCGAACTCGACGGTGACCTTCTCCGCCTCGATGGCGACGTCCTTCTTCCAGTGGGCGACGCCCATGATGGGCTCCACGATGTTCATGCCCACGTCGAGCCGTTCGAGATCCTTCGCCTCGTGCGTGGCGCCGAGCACGTTGGAGTCGGTCGAATACGCCTTTTCGGTCCCCATCTTGTAGGGGAGCTTCAGCGAGATGAGGTACTCGCTCATTTCCGTGCGGCCGCCGAAGGCCGAGACGAACGCCGGATCGAGCCACGGCTTGTAGATGCGCAGCTCGGGGTTCACGAGGATGCCGTACCGGTAGAACCGCTGGATGTCGTTGCCCTTGTGGGTGCTGCCGTCGCCGAAGACGTTGACCCCGTCCTCGCGCATGGCCCGCACGATGGCCGTGGTGGTGACGGCCCGGCCGAGCGGCGTGGTGTTGAAGTATTTCTTGCCGCCCGAGGACAGGTGGAAGGCGCCGCATTGGATGGCGATGAGCCCTTCGCGCACCATCGACTCGCGGCAGTCGATCAACTTGGCCGCGCGTGCGCCGTGTTCCGTGGCGATGGGCGGGATATCCGCACAGTTCTTCTCGTCCGGTTGGGCGAGGTCCGCGGTGTACGCGAACACGTCGAGCCCTTGGCGCGACATCCACGCGACGGCGGCGCGCGTGTCCAATCCGCCCGAGAATGCGAGGCCAATTCGGGTTCCAGCGGGGGGCAGCGATCGATAGATGCGGCTCATGGTGGGCCCTGTTTACATCATTTTGGGCGGGCTGACGCGGCTCATCCTGGTCGTGCTCGGCATCGCATTCAGGCACCTACATAAGCCCGCGTTCGAGGCCCGTGCTCGCTTCAGCTTCTTCTTGACCCCCGGCCGCGGGTGGGCTGGAAAACCTCCCGACATTGGCCATGCGCAGCCCCACACCCCGCAGCTACCGCTACTACGAGTTCGTGATGGTCGCTTTCGTGATCATCCTCGTGTGTTCGAACCTCATTGGCCCGGCCAAGATTGCGCAGGTCGATGCGCCCATTCTAGGAACGCTTACCTTCAGTGCCGGCGCGCTGTTCTTTCCTGTTTCCTATGTCTTCGGGGACGTGCTCACGGAGGTGTACGGTTTTGCGCGATCGCGGCGCGTCATCTGGGCGGGGTTCGCCGGGCTTGCCTTTGCGTCATTCATGGCCTTCGTGATCGTGAAGTTGCCGCCGGCGCCGTTCTGGAAGAACCAAGACGCCTACGAGATTGCCTTTGGCTCGACTTGGCGTACCGCGTCTTCGTCGCTGGTGGCGTATTGGTGTGGGGAATTCGTCAATTCGTACGTTCTTGCCAAATTGAAGATTCGGACAGGGGGCAAACACCTCTGGATGCGCACCATCGGCTCCACCCTTTGCGGCGAGGCGGTCGACTCCCTCCTCTTTTATCCATTGGCTTTTTACGGAAGCGGTGTCATCCCCGACGACAAATTGCCGATGATCATGGCCGTGCAATTCCTGCTGAAAGTGGGGGTCGAAGTGGTGTTTACCCCATTGACCTACCGGATCGTGGCCTGGCTCAAACGCGCCGAGGACGAGGACTATTACGATCGGGCCACGGACTTCACTCCGTTCTCACTGAAAGCCTGAACGCGCGACGAGGCCGGGGCGTCCGCGGATAGCGCAGTGACCACTGGCGCATCTTGCGCGGCGTCGGCGCGGTCCTTACCCATTTAAAATTGTGTTTTTTCGGCTTCGTCGGGATAAGCTTCACCTGTCACTTTCCGCGCAATTCAAAAGAAGTATCTTCGGAGGGGTAGCCGCGATGCCCGAACGCCAGCGCGTGACACACGACAAGCGACGCTTCTCCTCGGGATCGAGCCTCGTTTCCTTGGTGCTGGCCACGCTGGCCATCGCGGGCTGCGTGAAGCACGCCCCCGCGGCAGGGCCCCCGGCGACGGCGGCGGGGGCTTCGGAGATCGATCTGGAGACCTCGCGCACTCTCTTTGCCGATGCCATCAAGGACGAAGAAGCCCAAAACTGGGCGGGCGCACGCGAGAAGCTTCAGCGCGCCGGCGCGATCAAGATGACCCCGAGCATCCGCTTTCACATCGCCCTTTGTGAAGAGCAGCTCAAATATCCGTGCGAGGCTCTCAACGACTACATCGCCGCGGTGAACCAGGCCCGCGACAATGAAGATAGCGAAGTGCTTCTCGCCTCGATCGATGGCCTCGGGCGGCTGGCCAGCCGGCTGCAAGTGCTGAAGACGTTCTCGCCGACGGCCGCGGGCCATATCGGTGTGCAGTGCCAGCCGCACGGCGACGATACGATGGAGAAGCTCCGTGCGGAGGCCGAGGCTCGTCAGGAAGAGGGCGTGAAGCGCCACACCGTGGGGGACGTGGCCGGCGCATGGCTCGCGTTCAAACAGGCGTATACGATTTATCCGAGCCCAAAGATTCTATGGAATCTGGCCTTATCCGAATTGGATACGGGAAGAAACCTCGACGCCGCCCGCCACCTGCACACCTACGCCGCGTTGAAAGACCCTTCGGTGACCCAGGAAAAGAAGAAGGTCGCGAGCAAGCGCCTCGCCGAAGCGCGCAAGAAGCTGGGAGGCATTCTCGTCGAGGCAGCCCAAGGCTCGAAGATCTCCGTCGACGAAGAGCCGTTGCCCCAAGGTTACGAAGACGGGGACCTCATCGAGCTCGATCCGGGCCATCACGTGGTGGTGGCCGAATTGGGAACCCTCCGCCAAGAGCGATCCATCAAGGTGAAACTGGGCAAGGTCACCAAGGTGGCAATGGACGATTTGACCAAGACGAAACCACCGGAACAGGCGAAGAGCGCGCTGAAGTAGGCGCCGGGCTAAATCGCGCGATGCCCCGACGGTTCCGAGGCCGTGCCGCTCGAAGCCGCGATACGCATGCAATGCCTGCGGGCCCGCGACCGCACCGCCGCCATTCGCGATGTCGGACCGAGCAACAGAATTGATGCTTCGTATGTTGCTCATGTTACGATGGGTAGGATGAAAACCGCTCGAACGATGGTACGCCTGACGCCCGAAGTGCGCGCCCGTGTGAAGCGATTGGCTACGAGTGCCAAGAGCACCGAGGCCACGATCCTTCGTGAACTCGTCGAGGAGGCTCTCGAGGTCCGCGAGCGCAGGCGCATCGAGGAAATGGTGGCCGCGATGACCGACAAGGATCGCGCCCTGGACCGCCGAATCCTCTCTCTTTGGGAAAAGGCGCATGGCTAAACGCGGCGACGTCCTCGTTTCGACACGTCCGATTGGTTTCGTCAAAGGCAAGCGCGAACGATTCCTCGTGCTTCAATCGAGCATTCTCGCCCAAGCGGAAACCGTGATCGTTTGCCCGCTCATCGAGCAGGCGCACCCTCTCGCGATCCCCGTCGACGACGAATTTGCAATGGTGCATCTGCTCAGAGCCGTGCCGTGGGACCGGTTCGATCCAAAACCAGCGGGCACCGTACCGCGTTCGACCCTCCTCGAAATCAGTCGACGTTTGCGCGCTTATCTTCCATAGGTCCGGAACGGTGGATTGCTAAATATGCTCCAGGGCGCGGCCGGTGGTGCGGGGGCCGAGTACGGTGATGTTCAACGCGTTGAGCGCGATGACCGAGGCGACCACCACGAAGAGAACGGCGGGACCGTGTGCGTCCAAGATGGGGACGAGGACGAAGGGCATGGCCGCGCTGGAGATTCGCGACAGGGCGTAGGTGGACCCGCAGGCCGCGCCGCGAAGCTTGGTGGGGAAAATTTCGGCCTGGTAGATGTGGTAGCCGTTGGAAAAGACGTTGCTCGTCGTGGTGTAGAGAAATCCTAGAACGAGCACCCAGGCGGTGGACGCCGCAGTGCCAAAGGCAATACCGAAAATGGCCATCAAGGTGAGGGCGCCCGCGACCACGTATTTGCGTTCGAAGCGCTCGATGATGGGAAGAGAAATCACGGAGCCAATGGGATATCCAAGAAACGTGACGGCGCTGAACTGCAGCGACTTCATGGGATATCCCTTCGCCGTGAGCACCAGCGGTACGAGCGTGCCGAATCCATAATAGGCAAACGGCTGCAGCAATTGAAACATCGTCATCATACCCAGACGGCGGCGCCACGGCGGCACCAAAAGATCGCGCAGCCGACCGATCTCCTCGGGCTTGGCACCGCGGCTCGCCTCCGGCTCGGGGAGCGCTCCCGTGGCCTCGGCCTCGATGCGTGCCACGAGCTCGCGCGCCTCGTCGTGCCGCCCCACCGATTCGAGCCAGCGCGGTGACTCGGGGAGGCGCCGCCGCAACGGATAGAGAATAATCGAACCCAGCGCGCCGAGGACGAACATCCACCGCCAACCGGCAATGCCCAATGGCGCGAGCGGCGTCAGGCCGTGCCCGAGAAAGCCGACGGCGGGCACGCCGAAGAAGGCCAACGTGTAGGCCCACGCCGTGTAGCGGCCTCGCTCCTTGGCCGGCAGCAGATCGCCCATGTACGCATCGGCGAGGGGAGGCTCTGCGCCGATGCCAATGCCGGCGAGAAAGCGCGTCACCAGGAGCATGACCGGCCCCGTGCTGAACGCCCCGGCCAAAGAAAACAGCGAATAGACCCAGAGGCCGAGCAAGAATGCACGCCGGCGTCCCACGCGATCGGCCAGGCGCCCGAGCGTGCTGGAGCCAATGGCCATGCCGAGAAAACCCGAGCCGAGAAGCCATGGGAGCCAGTCCTTGGGCATGTGGAAATCACGCACCAGCACCTGGCTGAGCACACCCGCGAGAAAGATTTCGTACACGTCGAAGAAGAGGCCGAGCCCGACGGCGAACGTGGCCATGCGGTGCGTCCGCGTGATGGGCAATCGATCCATGCGCGCGGCGACGTCGTTCATTGGCTGGAATGCCTACTACGCTTCAGGCCTCGTTGAACACGAGAACGATGCGGCGTGAACCGCGATGTTCGATGGGCGCCGACCGATGTACGGCGCCGTGGGCGGCGTTGCCGGGGAATTTCGCGCCCTTCAAGAGCAGCACCTGCCCCGGTTGCGTTCGTCGCACGCGCCGCGCATCGGGCACGATGGCGCGGTTGATCGTGGCGAGGTCGTCCCACGGTCGATCCATCGCCGAGCGGTTCACCGCGTGTTCGGGCACCCACTCGGTGCCTTGGCCCGCGTAGGTGCACAAGAGGCGCAGTCCGACGTAGTCCACGTGGAACTTGCCGCAGTTGTTCGTGGTGACCACCGCCAACGACGCACGCACCGCGCTCGTGTGCGTGAGCCCGACGAATCGCTCGAAGAGCAGCCGAATATCCTGCTGCAACTCCACACGCCGGGCGCCCTCGGGAAGCGGCGCGAGCAGCGGCTCCCATTGCGGCGCGCGCGCATCGAGAACCGTTTGCACCGAAAAGGGCTGCACGGACGCGATGTCCTGCAGCCAGGCTCGAAGCGGTTTCGAGAGGCTGCGCCGCCAAATCGCGACGTTGATTCCCGCGTCGAGGATCCCGTCGAGCCCATCAGGGGTCTCCACCATCGTGTAACTCACCGGCCGGACCTTAGCCGCACACCCGATTCTAATGCAACTTGATTGCATGTGTGCCGATGACGCGCCGCCTGGCGTTGTGGGGCAGGGGGCACATCTCGGGCTTTGCTTCAGGTGTCCAACTAGGGCCCATCCGTCGGGTGCTGCAAGCGGAGCGCGAGATCCAACGTCGCGATCTCGTCCGTGCCTCGGTACAGTGAGGAGGATCGGCGTCGCGGCGCGCGTGCAGGTGCCGTGATGATTGGGCGGCGGTGGATCCATGACAGACATCATGCTCCTGGTCGAGCCATTGATTCCTGCGTTGCGCCGCTATGCGCGGGCGCTGGTGCGCGATGCCGTGCTCGCGGACGATCTCGTGCAGGATTGCCTGGAGCGCACCATCGCCCATTGGCATGAACGGGGCGCCGACAGCGACACCCGAACGTGGGTATTCGCGATTCTGCACAACCTGGTGATCAGCCGCCTGCGCCAGAAGGTGCGACGCCCGGTGGATGACGACCTGGGTGAGTCAGCCATGACGCATGCCCCCGCAACGCACGAAAACCAATGGATCCATCGCGATTTGGTGCGTGCTCTCGCGGAGTTACCGGAAGAGCAACGCAGTGTGCTGCTTCTGGTTTCCGTCGAGGAGCTCTCGTACGCGGACGCGGCTCAAGTGTTGGGCATTCCTATCGGCACGGTGATGTCGCGCTTGTCGCGCGCACGCGATAAGTTGTTACGAAGTATGGAGGGCGACGCCGCGCCGCCCGTGGAGCACCCTTCGAATTTGCGGAGGATCAAATGAACGTGAGCCGTCCGATCACGGAAGAAGATCTTCAATCGTACGTCGACCAGGCGCTCGATCCGGTGAGGCGTGCCGAGGTGAACGAATACCTCGACCGTCATCCGGATATCGCGCAGCGCGTCGAGGGCTATTCGCATCAGCGCGACGCCTTGCGTGAAGCGTTCGCTCCCGTGGCCCAAGAACCGATTCCGCCCCGGCTCCATCTCGCGCGCTTGATGGAAGCGCGGCGGCGTTCGTACGCGGGCTCGTGGCGGCTCGCGGCGGTGTCCGTCTTTCTTCTCGCCTTGGGCGGTGCAGCAGGCTGGTCGCTGCACGACGCGGTGGTGCCGGGATCGGCGGGCGTCGCGTCGTTGGCGCGCGAGGCCGCCGAGAGCTACGCGGTCTACGAACCGGATCCCGTGCGCCCCGTCGAGATCCGCGCCGACGGCCGCGAGGAGCTCCTCGGCTGGGTGTCGCAGCGCCTGCAGCACCGCATCGCCGTGCCGGATCTCGCCAAAGCCGGGTATCGCTTCATGGGCGGCCGGCTCGTGGCCACGTCGCATGGGCCCGCGGGCCTCTTCATGTACGACGACGACCACGGCACGCGCCTGGTGATGCTCGTGCGGCCGATGGTCCTCGAGCAGGACAGCCCGATGTCGCAGCACACGGTGGGCGAGGTCAACGGCTTCGCGTGGGCCGACAAAGGTATGGGCTACAGCCTCGTCGGCCGCACGTCGGCGGGGGTTCTGCATCCGCTGGCCGATCAGATCCGCCGGCAGATCTAGAGCGCCCCGCGCTACTTCTTTTTCGCGAGCTCCCAGACCTCGTGGGTGAAGGCGCTGTCTTCGGCGGGCTTCTTGATGACCTTGAACTTCAAGGCAATGTCCGCGGTCTGCCGGAACGCCGCCTTGTCCATCAAGCCCGGCTCCGGGCCCGCCGGCGGACCCCACACCAGCTTGTTGACCTCGGCCATCATCCACGCCTGGTGATCCTTGCCGAGGGTGGGGCTTTGCTTCAGCACGACGTCGACGCACTCGCTCGCATTGTCGCGGCAGTGCGCCCAGCCTTTGAGCGACGCGCGCAGGAAGCGTGCGGCGATGTCCTTGTGTTTCGGATCCTTGGCCAGCCAATCCTCGCGGGCGAAAATCCCGTCTTCGAGCATGGCCGTGCCCTCTTGATTGAAGTCGATGACCACCAGGTCGTCGGGCTTTACGCCGGTGTCGAGCACCTGCTTGTATTCGTTGTAGGTCATCGCGGCGGCGGCCTCGACCTGCTTCGTGACCAGCAGGTTCATATCGAACGGCTGCTGCACCAACGTCACGTCCTTGTTGCGGTCGACGCCGTACTTGTCCAAGGTCGCGAGCAACTCGAACTCGTTGCCGCCGAACCACACGGCCACCTTCTTGCCCTTCAAGTCGGCGGCCGTCTTGATGCCCGACGTCTTGAAGGCCACCTCGCGCATGCCACTGTGTTGAAACACTTGGGCAATGTTCACGAGCGGCGTGCCCTGCTCGCGCGCGGAAAGAAGGCTGGGGAGCCAATCGATTCCGAACTCCGCGCCGCCGCCGGCGACGACTTGCTCGGGGACGATGTCCGGGCCGCCCGGAAGGATGGATACGTCGAGCTTTTCCTCCATATAGAAGCCCTTGGCTTTGGCCGCGTAATATCCAGCGAATTGGGCCTGGGTCATCCACTTGAGCTGCAGGCGAACCTTGTCACCTTTGTCGACCGCGCTGCTGCTCTCACCGGTCGCCTTGTCCTGTTTGGAACATCCGGCGGCCGACAAGGCCATCGCGCCAAACGCGACCGATGCAGCCAACAAAATGGATCCTCGACTCATAGCGTACTCCCTCCGGTATTTTCGCCTGCGACGTTAGTTCCGCCGGAACGTGACGTGCCACGGTACGACTAGTCGCTCCAGCAATGCCATCGATAAGTAAAAGGCTATCCCCAATGCGCACGCCACGAAGATGGCGGCCCATGCTTCTCGGGTGTGAAACAGGCTCGCTTGGCTCTTGATGTACACACCGAGCGACGCGGCGCGTCCGCCGAAGTATTCGCTTACCACCGCGCCGATCATCGACAGCGTGGTGCACACTTTGAAGGCCGTGAAAATGTACGGCAAGCTCGCGGGAAGTCGCAATTTCAGGAAGATTTCCACGTCCGACGCGGCATAACTACGCATCAGCTCGACGGACGATGCCGAGGGGCTCAAAAAGCCACGCAACGCCGAGATGAACGTTGGAAAGAACGTCATCATGGTGACGATGGCGACCTTGGACCCTTGATCCACGCCGAACCAGACGATGGCCAGCGGTGCGAGTGCAATCACCGGCACTGCGCTGGTGGCAATCGCATAGGGCAGCACGATTTCCGACGCGGCGGGCCATCGGCTCGCGACGGCGGCGGCCAGCACACCGAGCCCGCACCCGAGGGCAAATCCCATCAGGGCTTCTTGAAACGTGAAAAGCCCTGCCTCGACGAGCAAAGGATAATGCTCCGTCAAGGTCTCCACGATGACGTGCGGCGCCGGCAAAAGATAAAACTGGATGTGCAGCGCCCACACCAGCACCTCCCACGCGGCGATGGCCAATACGAACATGAATGCCGCGGGGAGGTACTCCCGCATCCAGTTGCTCTTCATGCTCCTGCCCCTACGGCAAGCGGTTCGTCCTCGCGCAACGCCTGGCGCACTTGCTTCACCAGCTCCAAAAAGCGCGGCTGATCGCGCATTTCGCCGGTGCGCGGGCGCGGCAGACCGATGTCGACGATGGTCTCGATCTTCCCGGGGCGCGGGGACATGACCACCACGCGGCTGCTCAGGAACACGGCCTCCTGGATGCTGTGAGTGACGAACACCACGGTCGACTTTTCCTGGCTTTGCCAGAGATTCAAAAGCTCGTTGTTCAAGCGCTCGCGCGTGAGCTCGTCCAAGGCGCCGAAGGGCTCGTCCATCATCAAAATGGGCGGGTGGAACACGAGTGCCCGCGCGATGGCCACGCGCTGCTGCATGCCGCCGGACAGCTGCCACGGGTGGTGGTTCTCGAAGGCGCCGAGCCCCACGAGCCGCAACATCGCCCGCGCCTTTTCCTTCGCTTCGGCGGCGGGCACGCCCATGATCTCGAGCGGCAAAAGCACGTTGCGCAAAACCGTTCGCCACTCGTAGAGCACCGGCGATTGGAACACCATGCCGAACTCGCGATCGAGCCGGGCCTGGCGCGGGGACTTGCCATTGATGCGAATCGTTCCGTGCGTGGGCTGATGCAGATCGGCAATGAGCCGCAGCAAGGTCGATTTGCCGCATCCCGAGGGGCCAATCAGGGAGATGAATTCGCCCGGGGCAATCTTCAAGGTCGCATCGACCAAGGCGCGAACCTGGCTTTTGCCACTGCCATACAATTTGCTGACGCCATCGACTTCGATCACGAAACTCATACCGTGGCCTCACCCTCGGAAGCATCGGAAGAAAGGGGCTTCCACGTGACAATCAGGCGCTCCGCCAAGGCGACGAGCGCGTAAAAGGCAATACCAATCAAAGCCGAAATCAAGATCGCGCTCCACAGGTTGGCCGGGCGCCAGTTGTAATATTGGGCGGCGTTGATGATGACCACGCCCATGCCGTATTGGCTTCCCACGGGCAACTCGCCCACGACCGCGCCGATGACGCTGGCCGTCGCCGAGATGCGCAGGGCGGTGAACAGGTACGGCAAGCACGCGGGCAGGCGCAGTTTGAAAAAGATCTGCGCCGGGGTGGCCGCGTACGATTCCATGAGGGCGACGGCATCGCGCTCGACCGACTTGAGCCCGCGCAGCACGTGGATGGTTACGGGGAAGAACGTCAAATACGCTGCGATGACCGCCTTGCTGACCCACGAGGTACCCAGCCACACGACGACCATCGGCGCGATGGCCAAGATGGGGACCGTTTGCGAGGCGATGACGTAGGGAAGTAGCCCCCGCTCGACGAGCGACGAGCGCGCAAAGGCCAGGGCCAAGCCGAATCCCGCCACCCCGCCGAGCACGAAGCCAATGGCCGCCTCCCCCGCGGTCACCCCCGCGTTCTCCAGCATGATGCTGAGCATCCACTGCCCATCCCCGCTCTCGCGAAAGAACTCGGCGAAGATCTGATGAATGTGGGGCAGCTTGTGGACGGGGATATCGAACAGAGCCTTTGCCGCCTCCCAAAATGCGGCGAGAGCTATCACCACACCGACGGAGATGAGCATACGCGTGCTCCTTTCTCGCCGGTTCGGCATCGTCCCCATCGGAACGTGCGTCATTTGACTCAAGTCCTTCATGCGGGGGTGAGCTTATGTCCAAGCCCAGGCGGTTGGGGTGGTAATTTCACATCGATCTTCGAAGGCCGGACCGAGGGGTGGGGACGCCACAGCAGTGATGACACCTGAAGGGGTCCGTGGAACAATTGCCTCATCTTTGGTTGGCTTATCCAAAGGAAGGGGTACCGGACAATGAGGGTAGGTTGGCACGTTGCGAGGGCGGGCCTCGTGATCCTTCTCGGCAGCACCATGCTGAATGCCGGAGGGTGCTCGCTCGTCGTCGAGAAAGAAATCGAAGGAAAGGGGTTTGGGAGTACCTGCACCTCGAACGGCGACTGCCACGCCGGCGTGTGCGAGCAAAATCTCTGCACCGCGAAATGCACGGGCGACGCGGATTGTCCCTCGCCCACGAAGTGCGTCCAGAAAACGGGTTATTGCGCCTCCCCACTCCACGCCGGTTTCATGTACGTCGGCGTTTTGGAGGATCAGGGTTGGAGCTACATGCAAGACCAGGGACGCAAAGCCGCGCAGGATGCACTTCCCTACCTGACGACGGACTTCGCGCTGAACGTCATCACCGACGATGACGTCAACCGGACCGCGCGCGAAATGATCGCGAAGGGGGCCAATGTCATCTTGCAGACGTCGCAGGGTGGCACCGCCCCCATGGGGAAGTTGGCCCAAGAGTTCCCCGGAGTGACATTTTTGCAGCTTTACAATCGAACCGTGTCCCCGCCCAACCTGGGGTCGTATTGGGTCAAGCTGCAACAATCGTGGTACATCGCAGGCTACGTCGCGGCGAAGAAGTCCAAGACGAACCGCATTGCCTGGATTGGCGGATACGTCTCCCCGCAGGGTGTGGTGCGTGCCAATGGATTCATTCGCGGCGCGCGCAGGGCCAACCCCAACATCAAAGTCGACATTCGCTGGGTCGGTTTCTGGTTCGACCCGAGCATCAATCCACCGAAGTACCGTGAGATCTTGTTGACCGAGCAAGCCCTCGACGCCGGCGCCGACGTCGTGATCGGCAACATCGACAACGAGCGACCGTACGATGTGGTGAAGCAAAGGCGCGAGCAGAACAAGGACGTGTGGTCCATCGAGACCAACAACCCCGCCTCCTGCGAGAAATACAAAGACTCGTGTCTCGGCGTGGCCTGGCTCAATTGGGCACCGATCTACATCGACCAACTGGACCAGATTCACCGCAAGACGTGGACCCCGAGCTACGTGCACCGCGGCATGGCGGCGGACAAGACCCAGAGCCCGGTGGGATTCACGCCTTCGGATCAGAACCTGACGGACACGAACATTCGGCTCGAAATTGCCAACATGATGTCCGACTTTGCAAAAGACCCGGAGGCGCCGCTTCGCGGTCCTTACAACATCTCCGGTGCCCAGCGCGAGCCTGTCGGGGACGGCGAAGTCATCTCCGAGGACGAGCTCTTGAAAATGTGCTGGTTCCCCGAGGGGGCCATCGAAAAGAGGAATCCCGACGACCCGACGTCCGAGGACATACCCGCCACCGTGCCCGTGGGCGACAAGACATTCTTGAAAAAGCAGTACCTGAGTGCTGCGAACCAAGGCCTGGCCGATCCGCCCGACTGTCGAAAGAACCTTTGACGACAGCGGCTTGACCGATTCGTTGCGACGGTGAGAGAGTCTCTCTTTTGGACGGAGTAGAAATACGTGAATTCCGTTTTCGAAGAAGTGAATCATTCCACCGTCGCCGCCGTGGAAAATTCGAATGGGGGTCCGGCGAAAGAGGGGGCGAGGGTTCCCAAGCTTCCCAAGAACCGAGTCGAGCTCGAATTGCTCGACAAAAAGCCCACGCTGACGCCCGCCGAGGCCAAAGCTGAAGCGGACCGGTGTCTCTATTGCCAAGATGCGCCATGCATCAAAGCGTGTCCCACCGAGATCGACATCCCGACCTTCATCAAGAAGATCGCGAGCGACAACGTCCGGGGAAGCGCCAAGACGATATTCGAGCAAAACCTGCTTGGATATTCGTGCTCGCGCGTATGCCCGGTGGAAGTGTTGTGCGTTGGCTCATGCGTATACAATGCATGGCACCGCGAGCCGATCGCCATTGGCCGTTTGCAGCGTTATGCGACGGAGATGGCCACGGCCGTAGGGAAGCCGCCGCTGTTCTCGCCGAAGCCTCGTTCGGGGCGCAAGGTGGCGCTCATTGGCGCGGGGCCCGCGTCGCTTTCCTGCGCAGGGTACCTCGCGTTGGAAGGGCACCAGGCGGTGATCTTCGAAAAGCGCGCGTTCGCGGGCGGGCTCAATACGACGGGCATCGCGCCGTACAAGCTTCACGCGGAGGACTCGCTGCACGAGGTCGAATGGCTCGAGCAGCTGGGGGTCGAGGTGCGCACCGGCGTGGAAGTCGGCAAAGACGTCCGCGGTGAGGATCTGCTGAAAGACTTCGATGCGGTCTACATCGGCGTCGGCCTGGGGGAGGACACCAAGCTGCGCATTCCGGGCGAGGACGGGCCGGGTGTGTTCGGCGCTACCGCATGGATCGAGGCGATGAAGCTCGCCGCCGTCGGCGCGACGAAGCTTGGGCGCGTGTTGGTCATCGGCGGCGGAAACACCGCGTTGGACGTGGCGCGTGAGTGCGCATTGCTCGGCGCGGCCGAGGTTTCCATGGTGTACCGGCGCGACGTCGCCTCGATGAGCGGCTACGCGCACGAGCTCGAGGGGGCGCGCAAGGAAGGCGTGCGCCTCGTCACGAATGCGACGCCGGTCGCGTTCGAGCGCGATGCGTCGGGGCGGCTCACCGGATTGAAAGTGCGGCTTGCCGCGAATGGGTCCGCGGAAACCGTGCTTGCCTGCGACATGGTCGCGTTGGCCATTGGGCAGTCGAAAATGCACGCCATTGCCTCGGAGTTCCCCGGCGTCGCGCTCGATGCCAAAGGGTGCATCGTGGCCGACCCGACGAACGGGGCCACCGGCCATGCGAAGGTGTTCAGCGGCGGCGACTGCATCAACGGCGGCAAAGAAGTCGTCAATGCGGTGGCCGACGGTCGAAACACCGCGCGCTACCTCGACCAATTGTGGAGCTCGTAGCAAGCCATGGCTGATTTGAGCATCGACTTCGCGGGCATCAAGAGCCCGAACCCGTTCTGGCTTGCGTCGGCACCGCCGGCGAACAGCGGCGAACAGATCATGCGCGCCTTCGATGCAGGGTGGGGCGGCGCGGTCTGGAAGACACTGGGAGATCCCATCGTGAACGTGTCCAGCCGCTTCGGCGCGCTCGATTACGGCGGGCAAAAAGTGATGGGCTTCACCAACATCGAGCTCATCTCGGATCGCCCGCTCGAGGACAACCTGCGCGAGGTGCGCGAGGTCAAAAAGCGCTACCCGAAGCACGCCGTCGTCGTCTCGGTGATGACGGAGACGCGCGACGACTGGCGCGTTCTCATCCGCCGCTGCGAGGACGCGGGCGCGGACGGCCTCGAGCTGAACTTCGGTTGTCCGCACGGCATGTGCGAACGCGGCATGGGCTCGTCCGTCGGGCAGGAGCCGCGGTTGCTCGAGGAGATCACCTCGTGGGCGAAGGAGTTCGCCAAGACGCCCGTGCTGGTGAAGCTCACGCCGAACGTGGGCGACATCCTCGAACCGGGGCGCGCGGGCGTGCGCGGAGGCGCCGACGGTCTGTCGCTGGTCAACACGTTCAAGAGCATCATCTCGGTCGATCTGGATCGCATGGTGCCCGAGCCGCGCGTCGGCATGGACTCGACCAACGGCGGCTATTGCGGCCCCGCGGTGAAGCCGATTGCGCTGCACATGGTGGCCTCGCTGGCGCGCGATCCGCGCATCGGCATTCCCTTGAGCGGCATCGGTGGCATCTCCAACTGGCGCGACGCCGCGGAGTTCATCGCCCTCGGCTGCACCAGCGTGCAAGTCTGCACGGCGGTGATGCACTACGGCTTCCGCATCGTCGAAGACATGATCGATGGCCTGAGCAACTACCTCGACGAGCGCGGCATGAAGAGCGTGAACGACCTTCGCGGTCGCGCCGTGCGCCAATTCCGCGAGTGGGGAGAGCTCGACCTCGGCTACCAACTCGTGGCGCGGATCGATTCGAACAAGTGCATCGGCTGCCAGCTCTGCGTCTCGGCATGCCACGACGGCGCGCACCAGTGCATCTTCACGGGGACCGAAGATCGAAAGCGCCCGCCGCACGCCCACGCCCCGCACGTGATGGCGAAGGCGCCGCAGCCGCAGGTCATCGGCGCGGTCGCGGGCACTCGCGTTCCCTGGGTCGACGAGCCGGAGTGCGTCGGCTGCAACCTGTGCGCCTTGGTCTGCCCCGTGCCGGAGTGCATCACCATGGAGCAAACGTCGGCCTCGGCCCTGAAGGGCGACACGTGGAACCGCCGCGTGCAGGAAGGTCGCAACAAGGTGCCGGGCGGTATTCACGAATTCTAGAGTTTCGTGATGTAAATCAGCGCATGAAGACGACGTGGGTGGCTGCGTTCGCGCTCGCGCTGACGACGTGTGGAGCGCCGAGTCCGGGGGGCGGGCCGGCGCTCGGCGGGCCGGCGGTGGTCTCCGACCCAACGCTCGACGAGATGGACGCGCTCGTTCGAAAGAAGTTCTACTCGGAGGCCGTCCTCGAGAAGGTGCAGTGGCCCAAGCTGGTGGCCGCGGCGCGCTCCAAACTGGGCAAGGTGCGCACGCCGGAGGAGCGGGTTTCCGTGCTGCAGGATCTCCTTGCGGGTCTGCACACGTCGCACACCGAGTACTTGCCGCGCACGGAGCCGAAGTACTGGGAGCTCGCCTCGATCTTCGAGGAGATTTTCGCAGAGGTTCCCGCGCAATGCCCGGAGAAGGAAAAGCGGCTGCCGTCGTTGCCCATCGCATGGCAGGACATCGGCGTCGCCTGGAAACGCATCGAGGGGCGCTGGTTCGTGGGCGGCGTCTTCGAGGGCGGGCCTGCCGCGAAGGCAGGGCTTCTGCTCGGCGATGAAGTCGTGGAGGCCGACGCGAAGCCGTTCGAGCCGGTGGCGGCGTTTGCACGGCGGCAGGACCAAACCGTGGAGCTCACGTACCGGCGCACGCGGGGCGGTGCACTGGCCAAGGTGCGCGTCGTGCCGCGGACGTCGCAGCCGGCGAAGTCGCTTCAAGAGGCGATGCGCGCGAGTGCACGCATCGTGGAGGGCAACGGCGCGCGCCTGGCGTACGTGCACGTGTGGTCCTGGACGGGCGACACGATGCAGCAGGAGCTCGAATCGGCCATTGCGAGGCTCAATAAGGAGAAGCCGTCGGGTTACATCTTGGATATCCGCGATGGGTGGGGCGGGGCCGCGCCGGACTACATGGATATCTTTCACAAGGACGTGCCGGTTCTCGTCTCGCGCAACCGCGAGGGGCAGGAATTTCGTGTCGACGCGAAAATCCGCGTGCCCGCGGTCGTTCTCATCAACGGGGGAAGCCGCAGCGGCAAAGAAACGATGGCCTATGGCATCAAGAAGCACGCGCTGGCAAAGCTCGTGGGCGAGCGGACGGCGGGCGCCATGGTGGCAGGAAGCGCGCACTGCATGCCCGATGGGGCGCTGCTCTACCTGGCCACAGCCTCGGTGCAGGTCGACGGTGAGGTCCTGGAAGGACGCGGCGTCGCGCCCGACGTCGAGGTTCCATTCGATATCCGCTACGCGGCAGGCCGCGATGCGCAACTCGATGCGGCGATGCGCGCGTTGAGTGCGCAAGCGACAACTTCGCTGCAGGGTGGGCCGAAATGAAGGATATGACGGATCGAAAAGAAGCCGTCGCGCGGCGGCTGGCGGAAGCCGCCCGCGAAGTGCTCACGACCGACGGGGCGGATCTGCGCGCCCTCCGATTCGCGCTCTCCCGCTGGGAAGAGTGCGAGCTCGTTTCGCTGGGCCGCGACGAGGTTCCGCCCTCCCACGCCCACGGTTGACGTCCACCCTCGGGAATCATCGGCGCTCGGCTTTTTGTGCGCAACGCGCCATCATCCGTGGTCGAAGGGTGACTCAGACCAAAGGAAGGTTCCCCACCATGGATGCGACCGCGAGCGACATCTCGCCCATCGAAGCCCGCTTCATGCACATGCTCTCGCAGATCTTCGAGGACGGCATCATCACGGACGACGAGCGTGTCGCCTTATGGACGGAGGTCGCCACCGGCGGTCTCGCCGCCTCCCAAGTCGACGGCCTGCTCCTTCATTTCCTGCAAGAACAATTCGCCGGCTTTGCCGCCGACGGCATCATCACCAACGAAGAACGCACCCGCCTGCGCCTCATGGTCGACGTCCTCGGCATCGCCGCCGTCCACCTCCCCGACGAAATCCGCCGCGCGCTTCACGGGTGAAGGCCTGATCGCGGACGCACAAAAGAAAGACACCGCGCAAGGCCCGGGGGGGGAGAGCCATCAACGCGGTGTCATAGGAAGAGATTGCGAGGGTTGTGCCAGCAGCCCACCCTCGATTTTCTCGGCGATTTCTGATCGAGCCCGGCTCAAATCCTTGAAGAAGTGAAATCGCGGCTTTCACTTCTGCGACGCGCACATCTTGCGCGTGGGAATCAACGTTTCACACCCATGGCCTCGTGAAGGTCGCCCGCGGCGAACACGACGCCTCCGCGCACGGTGGTGGTGATCTTGCGAAGGTCTTCGATGTGCTCCAGCGGGTCACCATCGACCACGAAGAAATCCGCGTCCTTGCCCACGGCGATGGATCCCGACGTCTTGTCGCGCCCCATCACCCGCGCCGAGCCCAAAGTGGCCAATTGAAGGACGTCACCCGTCGGAATGCCGGATTGAACGTAGAGCGCGAGCTCGTGGTGCAGATGGAGCCCGCCCCCCTCGTCGGTGCCGGCCACGATGGTGACGCCGGCGTCGTGCAGCGCCTTGAGCATCTGAAGCATCTTGCCGAATGCTTGCGCGTAATGTTCGTCTTTGCCTTCCGGAACCTTCAGTCCACCGGTGAGGTATCCTCGCTGAACCTGCAACGGCAGTCGGTCGACGAGTGATTTGTAGCTGGGCAGAACTCGTCCCTGGCGCGCGAGGAACTGTTTTTCGAACACGTCGAGCGTGGGATCGACCACCGTCTTTCGCTCGCGCAGCAATTTGATGAAGTCTTGGGCCGGTTTCGAAGCGATATCGAACGAAGGCGCTTTGTCGGCCACCAATGTGAATCGCAGCAGGCTTCGCGTGTCCGTGTCCTTCTCGACGAAGAAGTTCAGAAACAGCATGTTCATGTGCTGAATCTCGTCGTACCCCGCGCGCACGGCCTCCTCGGCGCGCATGAACGCCGGAATGTGTCCGCTCACGCGCATCTTCTTTTCGTGGGCCAGCCGCGCGAGGATCGGCACCAGTTCGGGCTTGATCGAATTGTAGATCTTGATGCCTTCCCACCCGCGCTTGGCGTAGAAATCGACGGCGGCCTTGGCTTCCTCCTCCGTCGTGGCCGTGATCTTCGAACCGGCAGCGCCCGCGCCGCGGCCTTCGATGAAGCCTGAACGCAGCACGTGCGGGCCCACGGCGGCGCCCTCGTCGAAGTGCTTCTTCAATTCATCGACGAAGTCGGGATCGTTGCCGAGATCTCTCGAGGTCGTGACCCCCGCGGCGATGTCGAGCATCCCTTCTTCACGGGTCAGATGGGCGTGCATTTCCCACAGGCCCGGGGCGAGTGCCTTCCCGCTGAGGTCGACCACCTCCGCCCCTTTGGGGACCTTCGCGCCCTTCGACGGTCCAACCCCCACGATTTTACCGCCGACCACCGTCACCGAATGATCCGGCAGCCAACGCTTCTTCGCGACGTCCAGGACCCTCGCGTGCTGGAACACCATCCCCTCGGCCGGTGCCCGGTGCGCGAAGCGTGCGAACTGATCGCGCTCTCGCTTGGCATCGAAGGCCTTTTCCGCCGCGACCAGCGTGTCGTTTGCGCCCTCCCAGCCCTCGGGAAAGTGCCACCACCACGTGCCGGCGAACCCGAAGAAGCTGCCGTCGTCCTCCGCCCAGAAGTACTGCGGAAGAAGATCGAGACCGGTGATTCCCCACGCCACGAGATGCTTTTCTTGACCGCTCGCGCGCACCGTGGCCTCTCCAAAGCGCTCGAGCCGTGCCTCGCCATCGGGCAGCAACGCAATCTTGCCGCCGTGTTTCTGCAGGGCGGCAAAGAGGATTTCCGTGATCTCGGGCAGGGGAGCGACCGGGATGTAGAAGGCGGGACCGGTGAGTTCCTTTTCGCCCTGTTCTTCGGCGCTCTTCCATCGGGCGCGCGTCTTTCCTCCGGTGGTGTCGATGGAAAAGGATTCGTCGATGGGGGTAGCTCGCACATGCGTGCCCTTGGCCGCGAAGAAGGCCAGGGTGCCATCGGGCGCGGTTCTCCAGCGGCCGTCGACCTTGGGCCCGCGCCCATTGTTGATGTACTGGTACGAAAATTCCGCGCTCCCATCGGGGTGGGACGTGACGACGCTGCCGCCCGCCTTGCGGGAGAGCACCGTATCGCTTCGACGGACGACCTTTGCGTCGGACTTGGCGACAGGCGGCGCGGCCGTGATCTGGGGCGCCGCCTTCGAGCTCGGGGCGGTTGCCGGAGGCGGAGAGGAGCCACACGCCGCTAGAGCTGGCAGCAGCACGAGACCAAGAACGCGAGTGGATTTCATACCCGTTCCTTCGACCATGTCGCTGCCTTCGTTTCGTTCATCTCCGCGGCGATAACTCCGCGCTTCTGCTCAGTGCACGATGATGGGCGGGGGAGGTTCGTTGTCGTTGGAGACGCAGGACGCTAGGTCGAAGAGCATGAACTCGAGGGCCTTTTCCTGCGGGGACAGATCGACGCTGGTGAAGCCGCCCGCGGTGTTGAAGCCTTGGCAGCCCGCTGGGAACAGCGTGCCCTGTTTGCCGGCGATGTCTTGCGTGGCGCCGGACGAGACGTGCATGTCGGTGAAGACCGCGCGGCCGCAGATTTTATCGTCCTTGGCGCCGATTGGGGCGTTGTAGGACATGAGCTGGACTGCCGCGGGATCGCTCGCCTTGGCGGCGTCGGGGTAGTGGGGCACCTCGCTCCACTTCGTAGCCAGGTCCGCCTTGACCGAGCTGAGGACCGCGCGCGCGTCCTTGATGGCGAGTTGCCCTTTCGTCGTCGTGGCCTTCACGTTTTGAAGCCAATCGGCGAAGGCGGCACCTTTGGGGAAGTCGGTGCGGATCGTGGACATGTGCGTCTTGCCTTCCACCTCCGGCGCCTCGGGATTCCATCCACCCGTCGACTTGACGGCGGCGGGACCTTCGCTGAAGAAGTACTCGTGCCAATGCGAGGCGAACACGCGCCCGCCCATCGACTCGTAATCGTAGAGCGCTTGGCGCGCGGCCGGTGGCTTGCTCTTCGGATTTCGGCCGCCCTCGCACGAAAGGATCACCATGTCGTATTTCTTGAGCTGGTCCACCGTGTTCCATAGCTCGGTGGACTTCGGGAAAGCCTTGCCGTCGCCGAAGCCCGCGCGGAACCCCGAGGTGGAATAGGCGCGCTCGTCCGGATCCTCTTCCTCGAGCAGGTCCTCGCCTTTGTAGAGGTGGACGCGGCCCTCGCCTCCCTTGCTGGTAAACTCGCTGATGTCGATCCCCATGCGCAGCGGCAGGCACTCCATGGAGTCGGCCCCGCCCGTGGTGATGGCCATGAGCGGGATGTTTCCCTCCGCCCGGGTGCGAGGCAGGCGCGTTTGATTCTTGTCGGCGAGGGCGGTGTTCGTGCAGGCCGAGACCTGCGGAATCTTGATCTCGCGGCGCCACTTTCCGAGCTGGATCACCAGCGGGATGTCCTTTCCCACGGGCATGTGGGGAATCTTGAATTCACCCTTGGCATTGGTCTGCACGCCCGTGAGCGGGTTGCCCGAGTAGAGCTTTCCATCGCATCGGTCGCACGAGGCTCCGGATTGGATCGGCTCCACGGGCGCGTTGGGCACGTACACGACGACGTTGTAGAGAGGAACCTTGCCGGCGGGATCGTAGACGACGCCGCTCACGGTGGTGTCGCCCCCGTTCGGGCATTGCACCTGCTGCTGGCACAATCCCGTGCACGGTCGCGCGTCCGATCCCACGCCGCCCTCGCCGAAGCTGCCGCCGTGGTTCTCGTCTCCCAATCCGCCGTCTTGGGTTCGGTCGTCAAAACCCGATTCGTTGTCGCTACCGCAGCCCGGACCGAGCACAAGCGTGGCCGCAGAAGCCGCAAGAAAGCCGATAAGCCACGTTGATCCCCTCTTCATGAAAGCACCCCGCAAAAGTCGTTTTCGTCGTTAGGGTCACGAAAATATCGCGAAGTGTAAGATTACGTCGTCATCGTGCGATGCGCCACATCATCGCAGCGCCAATGTGCCCTGTTGCCAGTCGGCGGTCTTCCATTTCTGGAACGTGGAAAAATTGGTGAGGCTCGAGGCTTGCTTTTCGATGCGGAGACTGTCCGTTGCCACGACCTGGAAGGTTTTCTGAATGCGCGGTGGCGTGGTTCGCGGCGAGCCGACAGGCCCGCTCACGCGTGACTCACGCACGAGAAGAAGGCGCGAGCCATCGGCCGAGAAGCCTGCAAGCTCGACGTACCCCAGCTCGGGATCGACGGTGGCCGGCGTGACGGTGTCGGCGATCCAGGCCTGCGAGCCCGGAGACGAATGAATCACGAGCAACTCGCTCCAGCCCGGAAGCGGCTGCACGGTCAGGGCGACGGCCGTTTCGTGCGGGGACACGCGGATCGACGAGGGCCATACCACTCCATAGGTGCAATGCTGGAAGGCTTCTTTCTGCGGCGGCTTTTTCACGCGCACACAGGTTTGCCCGGGCTCACCCTCCGCGAGCTCCACGCTCACGCCTTTGACCGCGGGGGTCGACTCTTCGGCCCAGCGCACCGTGGCCACCCGCAGTGCGGCCTCGTCGTAGGCGAGGAGATCCTCGTCGGCCAGGGCGGCGCGATCGGCGGTGAGAAACTCGCGCTTCGCGGCATCGCTGGCCTGCTTCGCAAGCGCGCGATCGCCGGTGCGCGCCGCCGAATACGCGAGCTCCGCTTGCACCGCCGCGCGCCGCAGTCGTAGCCGGGTGCGCTCGTGCGCCGGGACACCCGCATCGAGCTTCGTCGGATCCACCGTGTCGAGAACGCCCGAGCGCCATTTCGCCAGGGTCAACGCGGCGCTGGCACCGAGGGAAGGATCCACACATTCGGGATCGGTCAATCCCAGCGCCGCACGGACGCGTGCCCGCCCGCTTCCACCAAGAGCGAGCACGCGCCGGTAGGCTTCGCCGTCGTAGCAAACGCGTGTCTGCCCCTCGCGCTCGAATCGGACGAAGTGCACGCCGTAGCTCTCCGCGGCTTCGAGCTGCGCGGCCAGCACCGCGTCCCCTGTTTTGACGACGCGCGCCGAGGCGCGCACACCGAGCCGCTCGGCCATCGTTCCCAGTGCGTCGAAGGTGTCGGCACCGACTTGGGCCGCCGGCGCCGCGCGCAAGTACAGGGCAACGTAGCCGATTCCGAGCGACTCCTGCCCGGGGGCGTCGCGGAAAAAATCGACGAGCGTGGCGAGCTTCGGGGCGGAGCTTTCGTCGACGGCGTAGCTGCGCACCATCGAGGGATGCACGTAGCCCGCGCGCTCGCGGCGATGATCGTACACCTGGAGATAGCCTTGCCGTTCCCCGCGCACCTCGAGCCAATCGCCCGAAGCGAGGGTGGTCTGGCGCGGGGCCGTCCCGTGCGAGGCCGCACGCAAGGGCACCTGGTTCTGAACGACGAGGGCAACGGTGAGCGCGAGGGCCGGCAGCAGCATGGGGCTATTCCCTTCCTTCGCTGGCGGGGCTCGCGGCCTTGGCGGCCGCCTGCGACGAAGGTGGCGGTTGCCCGAGAAGCCCGCCCGCGAAGAAGCCGCTCTGGGGCGGTGCAATGATGACCTGCACTTTGTCGGAGAGCTTGTCGGCCACCGTCTTCTGGATCAAGAGCGGATTCTTCGCAATGAGCGCCGAATCGCGTTCCAGCTGCGCCGATTGCGCTTTGCCCGTGGCATCGATGCGAAAGGCCTCCGCCTCGGCGAGCTTGCGGCGCGAGTCCGCCTCGCCCGCAGCCTCGATGCGGCGTGCATCCGCCTCGCCCTCGGCCTGCTTCACGCGGGCCACCTTCGCGGCCTCCGCCTCGAGCCGCTTTTGCTCGATTTCCTTCTCCTTGAAGGGGAGCACGTGCTTCATCGCCTCGGCGCGCGACTTGGCCGCGATGATTTCCTCCAGGCCGGCGGCCTCCGCCGCCTTTTCGCGTTTCACCTTGTCGGCATCGGCCTCGAGCGCGGCCTCGCGCACCTGCTTGTCTTTGAGCTCCAGCGTGTAGCGCATTTTCTCGGACGAGAGCTCCTCGGCGAGCATCGATTCCAGTCCCGCGCGGTATTCCTTGGGGAGGTCCACGGCCCCGATGAAGACGGAACGCAGAAGGATACCATCGGGAAGCAATTGCGGTTTGAGCTGATCCTCGAGTTCCTTTTGAATGTCGGCGCGCTTTTCGGAAAAGATGTCGCGCACCGTGTGCTTGGCGAAGGTGCGATGCAGCACGCCGTCGACGGTGGGCTCGACGAGCTCGCGTCCAACGTCGGCGGGGCGCTCGGCGACGGAGACGACCTTTGCGGGATCCAGCGCATAGCGCACGGAGACCTCGACGCCAATCGAGAGGCCTTCCACGGTTTGGAAGGGGGCTTCGGCATCCGCGCGGGCGCTTCGTTCGGAGCGATAAATCTGGTCACGAAGGGGGAAAAGCCGTAATTCGTGCAAAAGCGGAATGTCGATGGCCCAGCCCTCGCGCAACGTAGAGACGCCGCCGGTGAGCCGGTTGGCGCGAACACCGATTTCGCCCGGCGGAATCGAGCGCACGGGCCGCAGGAGCATGAGGCCTCCCGCGCCCAGGACGAATGCCGCAACGGCGAGCACGCGGCGCCCTCGTTCGGTTCCGACGGTTTCGAGAATACCAAGTACCGTTGCCCATGCCGCGGCGCGCGACAGGACTCCGATTTTGCGAAAGAACGCACCCAAGGAGCGTAGAAAGCGCATGACGACCTCCGGGGGCTCGTGGAGTGCAGCCGCCGCGCCACGATCGATAATCGGTATTTCGGCCTTGGCGGGTTCTGCGCTCGTGTCCCGCGGGGAACGTTCCGCGCGGTCGCCGGGACACAGAAGCGGGGCTTAGCTTTTTCCGGACCAGCGCTCGTCGACGATGACCGACGTAATCGTATAAACGCAGACCATCGCGCCCTGCCGAAAACAGGTTGGCTGCGAGACGAGGGAAGGAGCACCCACGGCGGCCAATGCTGCTTTGAGAATGCCTTGTTCCATGACGCAATGATGCGGCGTGTTCTTCTCGAGCTCCGCGTAGCCGGCCTCGAAGCGCAGGACCTTCCACCCGCCGATGCCGCTCCCGCGGTTGGCGTGATGGTACATGGCGTCGATGCCGTAAATGATGTCGCGCGCAGAGGACGCCGAGGCGAGCACGCGCTCCTCGTGCGAGAGGCTGAAGACCATGCGTCCCATGCGCAGGAGGCCGTAGTAGCCGACCCGCTCGTCGAGCTTTTCCATCAAGTCGAGGAGCCAGCCGATGGGGTACCACCCGTCGGGCTTCACGTCGCCCAGGCGCCGCACTTCGTCGTCGCCCAAGACTTGCTCAGGTAGGGACAGAGTTCGCAGCACCGAGAGAATGTCTGACCCAATCGTCTCATGATTGGTGCCGGCGTAACCTCGGGGTCGTCGGGCTGCTGCTGTAACCAAGGTGAGAAAGCGTAGAGCACAGCGCAGGTCGCCGGGAAGACTCGAGTGCGCTTGGGCAACGTCGGGGGCGGGGGTGAGCTGGGTAAAAAGCTGACAGAAGGCTGTCGGCGGCACACCGCAGGCTCCGAAGTATGAAAAACGCAGTCAACTGGTTCGAGATCCCGGTGAACGATCTGGAGAGAGCGGTCCGGTTCTACGAGGCGGTGTTCCGTATCGAGCTCAAGCGGGAAAGGTCCGAGGATCTCGAGCTGGCGATTTTTCCATCAGACCAGGCAGGGGTCGGCGGGGCTCTTTCGCTGAGCCGCCACCGGGCGCCGAGCCCGAACGGGTCGCTGGTGTACTTGAATGCGACGGGGGTTTTGGACGAGGTGCTCGCGCGAATCGAGGGGGCGAGCGGTCACGTGCTCCTGCCGAAGACGAACATCGGCGATCCCGGCTTCATCGCTCTTTTCAGCGACAGCGAGGGCAACGTGGTCGGCCTGCACGCGCCGCATTGACGGATGGCGGGCGATGGCGGGGACGCCGCCCAGCGAACGAGGCTCTTGACGCGGCGGCGTGCATCTTTATCTTGCCGGGTCTCGACGTACCTCATTTCGGGGGCGATCGGCTTCGACGGAGATGTCAACGGCATTGCAGCGTACCGTGGCCCGCTGATCCACGTAAAAATCCGCGGAACGTCTAGTTGCGAACGATAACGCACTCGCTCTCGCTGCCTAAAAAACAGTAGAAGCCGTCCAACCGAAGGGCCCGCCAGCGCCCTCGGAAGGGCGTCAACAAGCTGGCTAGCCAAGTGTCGGGTTACCGGGCCCAAGGCGAAAACAAACAGGTGACTAGCTCCAAGAGCAGCCTGCCGATGGGCGTTTCCTGGAGCAAATTAAAACGTCGGCTACGTACGTAGAAGCGTGTCGCGTGCCATTTTCGGACCCGGGTTCGATTCCCGGCGCCTCCACCCTGTTCAACGAAAAGGCCCCTAGGCGGGGCCTTTTTCGTTTCCCATAGCTAGGTCATCGCCGTTCCTGCACTCCGCAAAGCCTCCGTGCAGGAACGGTCGATTCCCGGCGCCTCCACCCTGTTCAACGAAAAGGCCCCTAGGCGGGGCCTTTTTCGTTTCCCAAAGCTAGGTCATCGCCGTCGATTCCCGTGCGCATCGATGGAGCGCCGGCATCTTGCCGGCGGTGCGCCGGCTTCCAGCCGGCACGCCGAGAGAGCATTGCGCCGCTGGCAAAGCGTGCGTACAGGAACGCTCGATTCGCGTGCGCATCGATGGAGCGCCGGCATCTTGCCGGCGGTGCGCCGGCTTCCAGCCGGCACGCCGAGAGAGCATTGCGTCACTGGCAAAGCGTGCGAGCAGCATCGGTCGATTGACGCGCTGGAGGAACGTGGCTCGATCTCGCCTATGCTCGTCCGTGAGACATGCGACCGGGGAGGCTCTATGGCAAACGATATCACTCGATCGGGGCCTCGGGGTTATGAGCTGCAGTACCTCGTTACTGCATGGTGTGCACTCCAGGCGCCCAGCCACCGTGGTGACGGGGTCGGGATTCCGCCGTCACCACGGCATTCTCGTCGCGCATTACCCGCGCGCGTGGGCTTTCCTTTGGGAGCGGTCTTCGAGCCAGCTGGCGTAGTCGGTGTGCATCGATGGGTGCAGGCGGGCGCGCACTTTGGCGGGGTCGGCGGCCGCTTCGCGGAGGAGACGGCCCTGGATCAAATAGTCGCCGACTTGGATGCCATTGGCTACGAACGTCGTCTCGCCCGGGCGTGTCGGGTCGAGCCATAGATTGTACAGCACGTGGCCGGCAAGGCGCTCTTCCTTGACGGACGTCAAGGTCGTGTGTTCGCCGCCGTGCGCACGCACACGGTCACCCACTTTCAGCGAACTGGCCTGGACCGCACCCGATGGAGTGCACATCGGGTGCGTGGCCGACACGGTCAACGTCGAGCCGTTGTTGAAGGCAAGAACGAGCACCCGGCCATGGTGCGGTTGCGCCAGCGTTGCCAGCACAGGGCGTGGGCCGCCGTCGCTCATCACCGTGTCCTCGTTGGTGATGTCCTCGACCAACTTGGTGGCGCCGTCGGCGAGCAATATCTTCGTGCCCTTTGCCAAGCAGTGCCAGACGTAGGTCAGCGGCTTGATATGGGCGATGCCGTCGAGCGGGTTCTGGTCAGGCAACACCGAGCTGGTAATGACGACTTCTTCCGCCCCGCTGAGGATATCGTCATAGGCACAGGTGATTTTCGCCGTGAAGAAGCAGCGTGTCTCGGAGACCCAGGGGCACTTGCCAAAGTTGATCGCGGAGCCTTGGTCGTCGGCGGTCGCGTGCATGTCGAAGAGGACCGTGCGCCCCGTCTTGTCCGTGGGATCGAGCATGAAGTATTTCGCGTATTGTTGTGCATCTTGCTGATTGATGCCCGAGCTGCCGCCCTCCGCGAGCGTAAGGTCGAACTCGAGTGCGGGATTGTTGATGCCAATGCTCGCGGGCTTTTGCTTTAGCTTGAATGAGCCCTGCAGGGGAACGAGCATGTCGAAGTCATTCGGCTCGTGCTGCCAGAACCAGTAATCGACATCGGCATTGCGCCCGACCACGCTGTATCCACGGGCTAGGCCAATGACGATGTTCGTAAGATCGCCCGTGGTGCGGTCCTTGTTCTGAACCGGTGCCTTGATGATCGGATCCGTCGACGCCTTCACGACCTTACTGACCGCATGCGAATTGATTTCGGTGGTACCGTCCTGGTAATTGACGACCCACGATGTCAACACGGTCACCTTGGTGCCGGCTTTGACCGTAAGTGCGGTTTCCGTATCGGTATCGACCTGCACGGTCTGGCCGACGAACTGCACGACTTGACCGTGGGCGAGCACCACCGTGCTCCCCTGCTGTTTCATCGCCACGAAGGCCGTGACTTTCATCATCGCCACCGGCCGGGTGCGGGTCAGCACCACACGCGCCATGAGCTTGTTGGTCTCGCGATTGGCCGCAACGAAGACCACGTTCTCGGCGGATTTGAAATTGTGTGGAGCCGCCTTGGTTGCAGTATCGGGTGCTGCTGCCACGGTAGCTTTGGCGATGGCGGCGTGCAGCGCGGGGTAGCGACTCTCCGCCAAGCCGCCATGTTCAGCGGTGTGTTTGAGGAACGCCTGGTGATCCGGGTGCGTGGTGTGCTTGCCACCGCCGGCGTCGATCATGGCGAGGACGTTATCGAGCGATTTGGCGTGTGCCTGCGTGAGCTGAGTGGTGCCCATGGGAGCCTCTGGTGGGTCGGAGGTTGAGACGACTCGGGTCAATGGACGTGCTTTGGTCGCGTCGAAACGGGATCGAAATGCGATATCGCGACAGCCACTTTGTCGTGGACGATCCTACGAAGCTTGTCGAGCCCGATCGTCAGCTCGACGCAAAAGCAGACCCGAGGTCACCATCTACCCACGCTAATAGGCAATGCTGTCGGCCAAGACGGCAACCGATGGGGTGCCGTCTTCCTCGATGCGAATTCGACATGCCGATTGGCAGTCGTGGATATCTAAATGCTCGCTGCGTGCCGAATTACGCCCGCTCGATGCGCGCGGCGTAGCAACCCGGTTTGGCGTAGTGAACATGCAAATAACTCACGCGAGCCTGCGACAAGAATCGCGCAATGGCCCCCTCGAGCTCGGGGCCATCGATGACATCCGCGTCGAGCAGCATGCTCCGTCGATCGAAGGCACGGACCGACAAGAGCCGCTTTCGAAGCTGCTCCGGTATTCGGTCGATTTCGTCATACATCGTCTCCCCTTCGCGAACATAGATCGCGTAACTCGACCGGAACGGCGAATCGACGGGGTGGTGCTCGTAGTGGGTCAGCAACACGGCCTGCCCGGGCTCCGCGTCCGTGAGACTGATACGGCACGGATACCCGGAGCCACCGTCGGCAATCACTCGAACGACGCCGCGCCCAGCAAGCTCCTCGGCCGAGAGAGAAAATAGGTGGGCAAACTGCTCGGCGGGCAAACCGCAAATTCGATAGCTCATGATCATTCCTCCACGTTGTCGTGGGGTGATATGGCGGCAAAGCCGTCGCGGAGCACTTCGTTCCTTGCTCTGAAATTCGACATTCTCGTTTAGCTGCCCACAACCTGCGCGCCGAGCTGGTACCCGCTCTGCAACGCCCTGGTGAATTTTGGACGCTCCACCATGAAGGTCGGGAAGTGCACTTGCGGGACAGTAACGGACTTCATTACGTCGCCACGCTCCTACGCGAGCCCGGTCGTGAGTTTGCGCTGCCGTCTCGTACACCTCTCCGCACCGCTGGACGTAATCCATTCCGATGCAGGCAAATGGCTCGACGCGGAGGCCCAAAACCGAGTGTCGACGCCGGCTCGAGGCGATCGAGGATGCTCTCGAGGAAGCCGAGTCTCGCGCGATACCGACGCGATCGCACGCATCCGACATGAGTGAGAAGCTCTCGCTGGCGAACGCGCACGCATCAACGTGCAACGACGAATCCAAGACGTTCTCACCCGTATACGCGACTTCGATCCCAGCTTGGGCCGACACCTCGAGCGTCACGCCCAAAACGGGCCTCTACTGCTCTCGGTCTCCGTGAGCAGACTAATTGCGAACTGCAAAGCATCCGTGCCAGAACGGCGTACGGAGCGAGAACGCTACGGATTCACGAAGACGGCCATGACGGACGGAAAGAGAAGGCGCGATCGGATGGCTGCCACCTGCTGCCGATCGATGAGCTCGTTCGAAGGGTTGTCGCTCAATATCTCCCTCAATATTCCCGCGTCATCGGATGCGAGACGGACACCCGATAGATCTCGATGATCTTTCGCGAGCCGCATCGCGCATTCGACGGTTACGTCGATGGGAGATTCATTCGGAAAACCTTCTTCCAACAACGCCAGGGCCGACTTCCTATCCCACGCGACCATGGCCACGGCGAGAAAACGACGAAGGCGAGCATCCTGCACCGTCTTGCGTAGACCACAAATCGTTTGTTCTCGGGCTGAATTCAGGATTGCGTGCAGCAGTAACCGCGTTTTTTTTCCATGCTTCGTGCCCACCCGGGAGAGGATCGCGGCGATGGATTCGATATCACGTCGGAGCTCTAGGTCGACCTCCAGATATCGGATCATACTCTCGAAGTCATCCGCTTCGACCAGCCGTAGCAGCTCGGCGTCGTAATCATCGTGCCCGAGCATGCCCAGCATCTTCAATAGCTGGCAGCGACGCGTGACGGCGTCGTCTTGGAAATGCGACGCCCTCGCCATACCCGGTCGAAAGAATGTGAACTGTCTGTCTCCAGATGAGTCGCGTGGCGTGGAGTGGCGTGTCCTCACGACCAGGCTGACCGAGGGAACATCGAGGTGGAACGTCGAATGAATGAATTCGTCTCCAGGAAGAATACGTCGGACGTCGCCGCGATGAAGATACTCTGCCTTCGTACAGCGCATATCGCCTATGCGAAAATCCGCATTCACTCTCTGTCGCTCTTCGAATTCGTAGACCGAGTGTAGGCTCGTACCCTCGAAAACTTGAAACGCACCGGCAAAGGAGTGGCTGTGAACAGCCGGCGACCCGTCCAGCCAGAAGAGGGCCTCGATGTAAAAACGGCGACCCTCGTACAATGTCACCGGCGGTTGTCCGAATGTAGCCTCGATGTTGTGTTGCTTCGGTAAGTTTGGTTCGATGTTTACCCATCGAACGATATCCATCCACGAAATCGACTCGTGAAGCGCATGCTCGACCAATGCCCGGTCGGCAATCACTGCGAGTTCGACATTGTCGTAATCGGCCTGCTGCCATGCGTACTCGACGTCGCGAGCCAGGTCCATCACCAAAGAGGTAATATTCACGCTGCTCCTTGCCTCCGAAGTGCGCGTCATAGGCGATAATGCCAGCGGTGCCAGGGGCGTACGTCATCGCGATGCCCGTTCCGCTCGAACGCGGATGTCATCGGACGGTTTAGAACGTCCGCGTCTGAGAGCATCGAGGCGTACCCCCGCGCATCGGCCGCGAGGGTGCCCGCGCGTACGAGATCATCGATGTAGCCGTTCCCCCGATGCTTGGGGACGACGCCGATGAAAACGATTGTCGCGGTGGTGTCATCGAACGGCGACACTGCCACCATGCCCACAGGATCACCATTTGGCTGCCTGGCGACGAGCCAGCTCTTCTCGTCTCCCGAGCCGAAGTAGGTCATGAAGACCTTGGCCCAGTTCATCTCCCCGGCCCGTGCGCGGTACCATGCATCGTTGCGATCCAGCGTGCCCTCGCCGACCCGGCCGATGATCGAACAATACAGTTCAGGGCCGACCTGCTCGATGGTTTCGAAGACGAGCCGATTCGACGGTGATGGCGGGCAAGTCGAGCCGCGCGTCCAGGTGAAGCCTTGCTTCTCCTGAAATAGTGCCGCACCCAGAGCTTCGAAGACCGCACATTGCTTCTCGGGATGAGCGCTTGTTTCGCGATTGACGACCATCTGGGGGGCCTCAGGTATGTCGTGCCGGATGGTGTCAATGGCTTCCTTGATCAAGAATCGTCCCGCCTCGACGTAGTCGGGGGCGTCCCAGGGTAGCCATAGCCCGAAAGCAAAAGCTTCGCGCGCAGGTAAGTCGCCGAGGAACGCTGCTGGACACGTATCTTCGACTTGGAATCCGACTCGCCCGATGTCGATATCTCGGCGCGTGAGGACGAAGCACCACTCGTAACGGGTTCTCTTGCGCTCGAGTCGGTCGGTCAGCGACGCCTCCACGGAGGGCGCGCCCTCTAGCCGGAAGTCTAGCGACGAAGTGATGCGGCGGATTGCATACATGGGTCCATCCCTTGCGACCTAAACGGCCGCGAGAAGTCGCTCGATGAAGACGCGGTCTCGATAGAAGAGCGGAAAGGAATCGCTCTCCGTGACCCGAAGAAAGAAATTTACGCTAATCGTCATATCGACGACGTGCTCGACGGCGTGCCACCAAAACTTCGGGATGAAGAGCATCTCACCCTCATCGAGGATCACCTCGTGGCAGATCGCTTCTGCGAGGCGAGGGAATCTTTCGTAGTCGGGGTTGAAGACGTTGCGGATCGAGCTCCAATTTCGCTTCATCTCGTCTTCGAGTTCGCGAATTGGGCACGGATACATCTGCTCGACCTGGTCGGGCGAGAACATCAAGATCCGTTTGCGCCCACGCACGACACCGAGCAGACCGTTCTGGTGATCGAAATGCAACCCACTCGTTGTCGTCTTCGGCTTGATCCAAAAGCCCGACGACTGTACCTCCGAGGGTGAAACGACTGTCGGAATCGAGAAATCCGGGATGAGGTAGGGTGCAAGTTTGAGAACGTGAACGACGAGTGAATGGAGTTTAGGCGCGTCGGGCATCGGCATGAGGACCGATTTCAGGGTCGTTTGCCGGAGAGTGACGTGGTGCCCCGTGTGCATACCGTCATCGTGTAAATTCGCTGCGACCGGACGATTGCCGAATTTCTCGATCAGGTAGTCGATGGACCAGCGCCTACTCGCCGGCCAGCGCGGCACTTGGTCCGTGAGCACGATGGGCAAGTTCCTATCCAAGAATCTTTCGTGGAACTCGTCGGCCGTTAGCCCGTGTGTACGCTCGACCCGATTGGTTGCGTATTTCAAGATGCAGCCTCGTCTGGCAAGAATGCAAGGACACTCTCGGCATCCGCGAGGGGCACCGCAGCGACCGCGCAGTTCTCCTCGATATGAGCCAGCCGCCTCATTCCGCAGAGCGCCACCCCGACACCTGGCATCGACCTAGCCCACTGGAGCGCGAGCTGCGCGTCCGTCACGAGCACGCCGAGTCGGCCTCGAACTTCCGGATCCATGTCGTACTCGGCATCGCCCCTCCTGATCGCGCCCGACACGCAGACCCAGAGTCCCAGTTCGCGTGCGGCATCCAGTATGTTCATCGCGTGCCCGTGAACGACTTGCTCGCGCGGCACGCCTAGGGTCGTAGCATGCAAGCTGAGGGGAAATTGTACGGCACGGAAATGGTGGCTGTTTCCGCCGACCTCCCTTGCGAGTTCCATCAATCGCGCGAGCTGGAGGCCGGCGGGATTGACCACACCGTAACGTCCGATTATACGTTCCGAGACACATTCTTCGAGCGTTTCGAAGGCGCGGCGGAGACGGTCCTCGAGCGTGGGGAGGTCGACGATCGAGAGCTGTATTGCTGGCGATGCCACGAAGAGCACATCGATGCCCGTTCGCAGTCGACGCACGCTCGTTTCGATCGCGCGACGCAGGAATGCCGGGGCGATCGTGTGATTGCCCTGCGCGAGATCTTCCCACGCGAACGTGCCACGAGAGATATATCGATCCTCAATCAGCTGGGTGTGAGGACCGAAATCGCCGACATCCTCGTCGAGAAAACCTGCGCGGCTCATCACGATGATCTCTTCGCGCGCAACCGCCGGCGCGTCATCGCTCGGGGACAGCGCTTCCGCGAGGGCTTTCTCGGCGCCTCCATTGCGGCAATACGGCACGAGATCGAAGACGTTCACGCCGTTTCGAACGACGCAGTGCATCGAATGCACCGAATCCGCCCCGTCACGCCGCGACGTGCTCCATCCGATCGAGGAAGCAGCCAGGCCTTCGAGGTCGCCGAAGACTCCCTGCTTGAACCTCGCCTCGAATGCACGCGTGCCCCGGGAGGTAGCTTGCCCATGACGCCAATTCGAACCATTTGGTTCGCGTGTGCTCACCATACACGTGAAAATTGCACGCGACGGGTGATGGTGTGGTGACTTCGTGGTGATTTGAACGATGTCGGGTGACGGTTTGGTTATGTTGCGGTGATTTGAACGGCCACGGGGTGGCGAGTCTCCGGATAGTGGTGCTAGCAGACATGCTGGCCGGCGCGGCAAAGTGACTGTTGCTTACCAACCCCGCGTGCGGTGAACGAGGCTAATTATGAGTGAAGTCAAGAATAATGAAGGTAAGTCGAAGACCAAACTGGTGTTCGCATCACGGCTAGCGCCGCGCAAAGATACTGCGGAGACGAACGATCTCGGAATCCCCATTTCTTCCGAGCTCCAGGCGCGACTCCCGGTCGTTGTCGCTGCCGGGCGCACGCAGCCCAAACCGACCTGACCGACGAATCGCCCGGAGCATGATCCTCACCCATGCTCCTAGCGCAGGCGATGCTGCTTCCCACGGGAAGGGTGAGGGCGATGGATTGCGCGCGAACGCGCGAGCTTTCGTGCGCGATCCATGTTTCCGGGCCCTCGTGTTGACTCTGCTCGATGAAACTCGACTCATGTCGAAGTCAAGAGGTTGAACCGTGTATCGTATTGCGCTCATATCGCCTCCGTACGGCGCTGCGTCGACTGACTCCATGCGTCCTATCGGGTTGATGGCCATTCATAGCTATCTTGCAAATGAGTTTGGAGAACGAATAGAAGTGGAGCTGTTCGACTACTCCGATTGCCGAGATGACGACTATGCATGCCTCGACACTGACGGTATTGCTACGTACGATTTGGTCGGTCTCTGCGCCTACAGCACGAACTTCATGATCGTCCGAGCCTGGGCAATTCAGATCAAAGCGCGGAACCACCGCGTGAAGACGGTCATCGGCGGTCCGCACGCAACGGCATTGCCACAATATCTCGCGGAGCATCACCGCGACGCGTTCGATTTCGTCGTGCGCGGTGAGGGGGAACGTCCGCTTTCGGCCATCATTCGGACACTCATTGACGGCGGGCGTCCTCCACGTGTCGCGGGCGTGGTCTACAAAGACAAACTCGGTATCGTTTCGGTTGGGACGACGGATCCGGTCAAGGATCTGGATACCGTCCCAATCCCGATCGCGAAGGTGCGTTCGCCTTACGAGCAGTACCTCGTCGCATTCGACCGCAAAGAAAAGCGCTTCCGTAAAGCGTTCCCGTTCACCACGAGCCGTGGATGCCCATTCTCCTGCACGTTCTGCTCGATCCGTGCGTCGGACTCGAAGTGGCGGGCGGTTAGTGCGGAGCGCTTGGGCGACTGGATCGCCGCAGCTAAGGTCGAGGACCCCTCGATCGAGCACATCAACTTCATGGATGCGGACTTCCTCATCGACAAGAAGCGGGTCATCGCAATTGGCGAAATGTTCGAGATGCGACATCCAGAGCAGACGTGGAGCTTTTCGGCACGGGTGGACGACCTCCGGCGTCTCGGTGAGACCGCCCTCCGCAAACTCGTCTCGCAAGGTCTCCGCGCCGTCGAAGTCGGCTTCGAGTCAGGCTCGCAGTCGATGCTGGACAAGATGGGGAAGCACGTCAAAGTCGCAGACAATTACTTCGCACTCGCGATGCTGCAGAGACTCGAACTCGACGTACTCATCGATTTCATTCTCTTCCTCCCTGATGAGACTCCGGAGCAGTTGCGCGAGAGTCTCACGTTCATTCGTACCGCCGGGCTCGCAGATTACTTGCCGCACCACCATCTTTTCACCGCGCTGGTCCAGTATCCGTCGACGCCTCTGCGTAAATTTTACGAAGAACTCATAGGGACCCAATTTTCCTTGGATGTCCTCCCAGAACCGGTGACCCTCTTTACGAATCCGGCTACGAAGAAGATCTACCAATACTTCGTTTGCGATTTCTACCCGTACATCCAGCGTCTGTCCGCCATGATCGCTCGGGTCGATATTTCCGCGACGGAAATGGCGTCGAGTGATCGCAGGGTCGCTCAATACCTACGCATCGAGGCCGTCTCGCTGAGACAGCTGCCTTGTGTCGTCCTCGAGGCATTACTCGACTCGAATGATGCTGGGACTCTGATGGGCACCACGTCACTCATCGAGGCCGTGCCGTGGCTGGAAAACTTCGATCGACACTTTGACCATCTGGAGGAGCTATGTCGTCAGCGTGCAGTGGCAGCGTGAGCGTCGCTGAGTACCCATTTCTCGGCTTGGGGATGAGCGCCAGCGCGACCGAAGCCGTCGCCATCGCCCGGGCCATCCTCGACGGCAAAGCCGGCCATCTTCCTCCGATTGATCTCCTCAATATCGGAGTCAGTACGATGGCACCGCTTCCCGATGCACTCGGTGCATTGCTCGAGAAAGCTTCGCTCGGGTGTGTGGCCCACCTCGAAGAGATCAACCTCGTCGGCGAGGCCGACGATGATCGTCTTCGCCGCGTGCTCGACTTGTGCGAATCGCTTTCGCCGCGCTGGATCCAAGAAGACCTCGGGATCTGGGTGTGGAAAGGGGGCGCTCTCGGGGCCCACATGATTCCGCCCATTCTCGACGAAAAGAGCCTCGACGAGGCGACGCGCATCGTCGGCCGCATCCTCTCCGCGTCGCGCTGGCCGTTCCTTGCCGAAAATCCGCCCTTCTATTGTGTGCTCGGCGATATGGACCTGCTCTCCTTCATGGCGAAGCTCGCGCGCCGAACCGGCTGCGGTCTCGTCCTCGACATCGGGCACTTCATTGGCTATTGCGCGTGCTCTGCCAAAGAGCCCCTTTCGTACCTCGATACCTTCACCGGTTGGGATGACGTCGTGGAAGTCCATCTCGCGGGTTACACGATGACCGACACCAGCCGCGGCACCCTGTGGGAAGATGCGCACGAAGTCGATATTCCGCCGCTGGGCCTGACCGTTCTCGACCGCGTCCTAGCGTTCGCGCGCAACGTGAAGGCGATCACCATCGAAGTGGAAGGTGCTCGCCTCGATGTACTCCGAAGCAACGTCATTCGCGTTGCCGAACGCGTTCAGGCGGTGGCCGCACATGCGTGACGCAGACGACGCCCGCTATGGTGAACTCCTTCGTGCGCTTACGCTGGGCGGGTGTCCTGGCTGGATCAAGGAAGCTCAGCGCGCGCAACTCGAGCTTCTATCGGATCGTCATCGGTTGGCGATTGCTTCCCCGCTGGGTACAACATTTCAACACCTGACCTTCTACGCCACGGCGTTCTACGGACCTGCATTCCTCGAGGGAGTGACTCGGTCATTCGTCGACCAGCCGCCTGAAGACGCGTCATTTTCGCTGAAGGTCGCCCGCGCGGCAAAGGCTTGGATCGAGGCGACCGGACGACGCGAACTCGCCATGCTCTTCGAGTACGAGCAATGCCTCAGTGATCCTGGCGAGCCGTACACGGGCGAGGACCGCGAGGCTCTGCAACTCGCGGAGAGACTGCCTGACGGGTTCTCGCTCGTCTCGTTCGATTGCGACATCCTCGGCTTCGCCGGGCTTCTCGAGCGATTGCGGGCGCGTTCAGCACCTCCCGAGATGGTCGTGCAATATCAGCCTGCCCCAAGAAGGCAGCGGCTCGCGTTCTATCGAGAAGGCGAAGCGTTGCGGGTGCAAGAGTTGAGCGCCGGATGACGTCGAAGGGCATTTTCCCGCAACCTTCGGAAGTCCGAATGATCGACGTGGCGCCAACGATGTTCGGCGCGCCAAGGTGGAATCAGGACACCGCGTACGACGTCGTCTTCGTCGGCGTTCCGACCGACACGGGCGGGCTCGGGCATCGCTCTCCCGCGGCCGCCCCGGGATTCCTTCGAAGCACGTCCACGCTCTTTCCGCTCATGAATGGAAGAACGGGCGGCGCACTCGGTTGGTTCGACTACACTACGCGCACGACGCTCCTCCAAGGAGTTCGCATGGCGGACGCCGGCGACTTTCCTTGTTCGAGGGCGGAAGGAATCGGCCAGCTTTCGGCACTCCCATACGTTTACGAGACATTGCGTGAGTCGACGAAGTTGCTGGTCATCCTTGGCGGCGACCACTCGATCTCGTACTTTCTCGGGAAGGCGCTCGATCAAGAGGGCATCGTGTGGGTCGATGCGCACGAGGACGCGGCGGGGAAGAACGGTGCGTTTCCGGACTGTGCGAATGTCGTCTCCCATCTCGACGACGAGGATGCCGTTCAAGCGATCGCCCAGTTTGGATTGAGGGGGATCGTTCCTGCCGACAGACGGGAGCCCCCAGCGAAGCGGCGCCTCTGCGCAAGCGCAGAAGACGTTGTGTCTGCGCTACGTGCGCATTCGGTATCCTCGACGGCGGTGACGGTCGATGTGGACGTATTCGATCCGAGCCTCCTCCCCGCAGTCGGATCCGCGTTACCCGAGGGCCTCCGATCGACGGACGTCCTGCGTGTCGTTGCGGCCGTTCGGAATGCAGGCATCCGCATACCCGTGCTCGAGGTTGCGGAGTTTGCACCGGTCTCGGAGCTCGACGTCACCTCGGGACTCTTCCTCGTCAACTTCCTTCTGCGTGCGATCGCGCTCTCGCTGGATTGACTCCGTCGTGTCCACTGCCCTCACGCGTCTTCCTGGTTCTCCCCACGGCGTTCGCGTCGCCGCCTTACTAGCAGCGACGCGCCACGTGCATCTCCGGCTCGCCGCCGATTTACCGGCCCCGTCGGGTTACGTCCGCGGTGTGCCTGCCGTCGATATGTGGACGGCCACGGGGGCACCGGTACCGACTGCCGTCGATTGTCGTATGGAGGAGTGGAGGCGCGGCGGTGTCGAATTTGCCATTTGTGACATCGCTTCGTTCGGCTTCGAGCGGCTTGTCGACGCGGTCTATTTTCCGCTGTTCGTGAGGTGCTCGTATTGCACGACAGATGCAGATTTTTCGATGAACGTGCCAACACTGCGCCGTCTGGCGACTTCGGACGTCCTTCTCACGATCGCGAGTGTACGCGGCGTCGAGATTGCGGCGGCACTCTTCCAGCCGACACTCCGCACCCCTTTCGAGCGATACTCGGCGGAGGACCTCGTCCCGGATGGCCTCGACATGGTGGTGTCGGCAACGCAGGACCCGCACCTCTCCGACGCATTCTTTTATGCGTCTCTTCAAATGCTCGAGGCGCACGGCTTTGCGAATGTGCGCGTGCGGCGCTCTCCTTGGATTGCGTCCCGGACGGCCCGCTATTGGCATCGCGACCTCCTTCGCGCCGATCGCCTGGCATGGGAGGAGCGCCTGCCAGCGGACTGGTTCTCGTGGCAGCCGTCCGCCCTCGCGCCCGACGAAGGGCTCGTTTCGTTTTACGTTGACGACCGCGGTCTTCATGCGCGTGTTATCGGCGCAGTCGATGGACACCTTCTCGGTTGCGCGAGTCGGATCGAGGAGCTCCTGGCGTGGTCGAGTGCTCGGCAAGCAGAGGTGCGATGAGCGTACAGTTTCTGGTGCTCGATGGCTCCGAACTCGAGGCCGCAATTCTCCTCGCTCAAGAGCAGTCCGTGCATGTGAGCGCCCGGCGCGAGGAGCTCGTGCGGCTCCGACGAGCCGGTTTCGTGGAAGCGCCCGTCGCCATCGAATGTTTCGTGCGAACACCGTTCTTGCTCGAGCAATATCCCCGTAGATATCGCAAGAAATTACGGCGGTCCCTCACGGAATGGGAGCTGGCCAATCTACGCATCGAGCTCATGACGATTGCCAACTTTGGCATCGAGCGATTCGTCGAGGAGGTCTATTTTCCAATCTTTGTCCGCATCATGTACGGAAAAGGAATCGCGCCCCATCGCGCGCACGAGCTCGATGCCATCATGGAACTCCTCCGAGACGACGCCGTCGTTGCGACGGTGCGCAATCGTGACGGGGAGCTATGTGGAGCCGCACTCCTCCATCCCGGTAAGCACGACGGTGCGCGACACGTACTCCGCGGTGAGCTTCCCTTCGGGCTCTGGGAGGAGGGGCTGATCTACGGCCTGCGTGACGGTCTCGCCGGGTGTCGGAGAGCCTTCATGGTAAAGCTTGCCGAGGCCATGGGAGACGCAGGTCGCAACTGGCTCTCGCTTGGTCGCGATCTCGTGTACTGCGACGATGGTTACGATGGCGTATTCTTCGAAAAGCTACACATTGCCGAGAGCATCGTGGCGATTCTCGGGGACGAGCATGCGATGTTCTCGTGGAGGCCTCGAACCGGGGAGCGATTCATCTTTTTCGAGTGGGATTCTTCGGGCGCCCGTCTGCTACCGCGAAACTACGGATGCGAAAGCGCGCAATTCGATCCAATAGCAGCGCTCCTCGTGCCCGAGCCATCCACCTCGATGGATCGCTAAGGGTGCGCTACCAGCAGCAATGTGCGGGCGCGGCGTAGGACGCAAGCCATCACGCGCTCACTGCTCGTTGGGTCCAGAGCCGCCAGGCTTTCGTCGAGAATGACCACTTCGCTCCGTTGGAGTAGTGCGCGCGCAATGAAGATGCGACTCTGTTCGCCGTGTGAGAGTCTCCAGCCTGTGGAGCCGACCGTTTGCGCGAGTCTGCCTGGCATTCGATCGAGGAGCTCTCCGAGTCCAAGCTCTTCGCACACCCGTTCTGCCTCGACGAGATCGTCGGAAGTGGCGGGCCACTCACGACCGAGCAGCAGATTGAAAGCGAGCGTCCCCTGAAGGATATGGTTCTCGTGCTGTTGCGGTGCCGTCGCGATCTTCTTTCGCCAGACCTCGGCACCGAGCACATGGCGATCGAGCCCATCGAGCAGCACGAGGCCGGACTGCGGCGACCGTAATCCCGCGAGGACCGTGACGAGCGTCGACTTGCCACTTCCCGACGGTCCTTTGACGAGCAGGCGCTCGCCCGAATGGATCGTGAGCGAGGCACCGCGAAGTACGGGTTGCCGCTCGGGCGAGAATCGATACTGTAATTGACGCGCCTCGAGGATGGGGGCTCCCATCGGCGCAGCGCGGAGTGAAGCCGCGAGACCGAGCCCGCTCGCTGCCTCCTCCGGTTTGCGTGCCGCATCGACGAGCACGGAGGCGCGCTTCCACGCGACTGCAGCCTCCAACATGGCGCCGAGGCCACTCGCGAGTCGGGTGAGTGAGCGTTGCGCAAGGAGCACACCACCAATGCCGATCCAAAGCACGACGGAGCTGCGCCCGCTGACGAGGAGGGGCACGAGTGCGCAAATGCCGGCGATGAGTGCGCCGCGAGGCACGATGACGCTCGCAATCGCTGCGAAACGATCCATGGCGCGCGAGACCTTTGCGTAGCGCGAGAGCTCGGCGTCCTCCAGTTCGTGGAGTCGCACGGAGTTCCCCTGAACCTCGCGAGTTCGACGCCCCACGAGGTGCTCGACGAGATTTTGAGTCAAGGTCATTCGCTCGGCGGTCCAGGCCGAGACGAAGTGGTAATGGCGAATACACATCCAGATTGTGACTGCGGAGACGAGCAAGAAGGTAGCAAAGACGGTGATGTTCGTTCGGAAAAGGAGGCCCATCGCTACGACGAATTCGATCGTACCCGCAATGCCGAGGATGCCTCCCGCGAGGGAGAGCTCCTCGAGTGCCTCCGCTTCGAGTACGCGAGCCATCGCGCGGCCCAAACCTTCGTGCCGTAACGAGGATGGATCGAGCCGGAGCGCGCCGAGAAGGAGACGCTTCTTCAAAAGCGCGCCCATGGCCACCGACGCTGCGCCCTCCCAAGAGCGTGTTAGGATTTGTAGCACTGCGGCGCTTGCGAGCGTAAGGCCCCATCCAGCGAGCCACCCCGAATCGAACTCACCAGAGAGCGCGCCGCGGCCGAGCAGGTACCACGCACCGACCGCTGCACCATTCATGACCGCGAAGGCGAGGCCGAGCTTGAGGATGCTCCCGAGGTGCTTGCCGTGACGAAGCTGCTCGCTCCACGGAGCGCTTGCCGAGGGGCGAACCATCCAGCCAACTTCGATCTTACGAGAGGCGAGCTGCAACTCGAGCAGCGAAGCTCGAACCTTCGCCTTTCGTGCTCGTGACACGCCGGCCCGATCGACGACCGCTTCGAGCGACCCGAGTTCGTACTTTCGTTCCCATAGTGAACGCACAGCAGCGCAGACCGTTTCGAGCGGCAGTTGCATCGTGCCGCCATCTGGATGAAGGAGCGTCGCTCGGCTACCCCGCGCACGCTCGACGGCGAGGACTCCCCACGATACGACGACAAGTACGGAGCCCGCCGTGCGGATGGCCTGCTCGAGCGCATTCCCATCGACCCAAAGCGGCTCGGCCTCGAGGCCGCCGCGGGAGGCCGCCGCATAGAGCCACGCCTGAAGATCACGCGGCTCGAGAATGGTCTTTGCGATCGCGTCGAAAGTCGGCGTGAGGTCGTCCCGTCGACCCAGGCGATAGAGCGCCTCCTCGATCCGTGCAACGGGCCAAATCGGAAGCTTGTCCTTCTCCATCATGGTTCGTTTGCCGCACTTCCCGCGACTCGCCCCTCGATGAGGCCCTGCTTGACGTGCAAGTTTCGCCATGCCGGGTCGTTCCAACGCTTCTCGTGAAGCTCGCGTTCGGAGTCGAGGAGTTCGTAGAATCGCCCCCCTTTCGTCTCGAGGAGCTCGCTCGGTGAGCCCTGCTCGACGATCCGGCCGTCGTCGACCACGACCACACGATCGAAGTTCATTGCCTCGGCGATGTCATGGGTTACGCAGAGCAGCGTCGCCCCGGTCCACCAGTTCCTCGCGCGCCTGGCGAGTTGCTCACGCATCGGTCGCTCGAGACCACGGAACGGCTCGTCGAGGAGGACCAGCCCCGCCGCCGCCTTGCTCATCCCGCGCGCCAGGCGCACCCGCTGCCCTTCGCCTCCGGAGACGAGGCGCCCGGCTTCACCGAGGTTGGTCTGGAGGCCATCGGGCATACTCTCCAGTACCTCGAGGAGCTCGGCTTGACGAAGAATCGGCGCGATTGGAAGATCTTCGCGATCCTCGGTCCCGAACCGAACGTTGTCGACCAGGGGTTGGCTCCAGAGCGTCACCGCCGGGTCGACCCAGACGACCCTTTTGCGGAGCTCTTTGACGTCGAGCGGACGGTCGTCGATTCGGATTCCCGCTCCGTTGCCGCAAAAGCCAAGCAGAAGGCCGAGGAGCGTGGATTTTCCGGCACCGGACGGACCTACAATCGCGACGTGTTCGCCCGCGGCCACGTCGAGCGAGATCGCGTCAAGGACGGTCCGCCCGCCGATGACGACACTTACATCGTCGAAGCGAATGCGAGGAGCTTGGGCTGTCGAATGGATCGTCTCGAGATCAGGCGATGCGGCACACGACTCGGTGTCCTCACTGAGGATTGGTTCGAGCAATCGACCGAGAAGGTTATGCTGCCGGGGAAGTTGACGCACGAGCAGAGCGAGCTCTTGACCGACCGCGGGCAGACCGAGCACCCAATACGCGAGCAGGAGTATCGCTCCTGGTTCGGCGGTGCGCCGCATGTATCCGAGGACCACGAGGATCGAGAGCAGCGTCGTGGCGAGCGTCTGAAGGGACTCGATGGTTAGAGTGAGGCGTAATCTCTCTTTGCAGGCCCCAGCCCACTCGAAGACAATCGAGGCATGCTCCCAGCGCACGGCGCGTTCGGCTCCGTGCGCACGGATAGGCATGAGGCCGAGCAACGCATCGAGGTTGAACTGTGCTAGCCGGCCGTTCTGCACCCGAACGTTGAGATCCTTTTCCGTGAGAAGGCTTTGGCCAATCCACGGGATGACGACGCAAGTCGCTGCCGTGCCAAGCGCAATATGCCAGCCCGCGGGATCCAGCCACAAGAGCCCAACGAGCGTCACCGCGAGCGTAGTCAGCAAGCGGAGGATACGTGCCGCGAGCCATGGCACGTTTCGTACGGGATAGAACGAATGCGCTCGATGCGCCATATCCGATGCCGGACGGCTCCGGAAATAAGCATCGCCGAGCCGCGGTATCTTCGAAAGGAAATCGGTTCTTAAACGGAGCTCGAAGCGGCGACCGAGCGCTCTTACGGCGACGGCGCTCCAGAGCTCGAACGTCGTTGCGAAGAGCATGAAGCCGACGAGCAACGCAATGCTCACGAGTCGCTGGCCCGTTCCCTGTAGACGACCGCCGATGTCGAGCAGTGCACGAAGCATGATGATCTCGATAAATGCGATGAACGCCGAAACGAGGGTCGCGCCGCCAATTATCGTCGGTGTCAAAAGGCCATCACGCTCGAGAATGCGTATCGCCTCGAGCCATGGGCGACGTCTCGGCTCTTTTTTGATGCGCAGCACGGTTTCCGAGACGAGCGGATCTTCGGGCGAGGTCGAGGTTGCACCGTCGGCTCGACGCCCGCGAAAGCGAAGGACAATCGCTCCGCGCAGTCGGACCTGTCCTCCGGGTAGCGGAAGTGCGCTGAAGAATAGCTCGGGAATGCTCCGTCCCGAGGCACCTGCGGCGTGGTCGACGAGCGCCTGTGCGTACAGCGACGCAAGGAGATCTCGACTTTCGTGTCCTCGCCGGACTGCGCCGGCGACGACGAGGTCGGCGACCATGCGGGTTGCTGCATCAAGGGTCGCGAGCGAGATCGGCGATGGGTCGGCGTTCGCAGCCTCGAGCAGCGTCTTGTCGCCACGTACGTGCGCGAGTCGCAGGTGCATGGCGTGCGAGAACTCGGGAGTGCTCGCCCAGTCGCGCCAAATCTCCCCGTCGATGTCGATCTCGTAGGGAAAATTCATGCTTGCGAGTTGCGTCCCCGAGACCCAGCGGCGGCCCATCGCAGGATCCATGACCTGGAAGAGGCCTAGGTGTTGACGCCATGCCAGTAAGAAGTGCGCGGGGCCGCCTGGTTTCTGGGCGACGATGATCGCAGGCAGTGGTGCGATTTCGGCGATTGTCAGATGGTCGACGGGTACCCAAATCTGCTCGGCGACGAGGCCCAAATGGTTGGCCACGCGTTCGAGCGCATCGATCGAAGTGCCATCGACGTCCGTTTGACAAGCGTCTCGAAGTGACTCATAGCCCACATCGAGGCCATAGCCGGCGAATGCGGATGTGAGGCACGCCGGACCACAGTCGATCGAAGAGGTCTGAATGACCTGCGGCGCAAGGAATCGCCTTCGAACGGGGCCCATGGTTACCGTGCGCGAAGGCTTGCCGCGTCGTCCGAGGCGACGGATTTACCGATGGTTTGGAGAAGGAGCCTCCACGGTGTCTTGCTGTCCACCGCGATGGTGACCTCCGCCGGCTGGCCATGCTGAAGCGGGATTCGGCGTGCCGTCGCTTCATCCACGACGAGCTCCACTCGGGCACGCCCCTCGCGGGTCTCTCTGGCAACACGGCTGACGGTGGCGTAGGGAATGCCGTATTCAATCCACGGAAACCCGTCGAAGCGAATGCGAGCACTCTGGCCGACATGCACGCGACCAAAGACGGCGGCCGGCGGATACTCGGCGACGACACGCAAACCGTCGCCCGCGAGGATGGTAACGAGGCGATCTCCTTCCTTTAGTACGGCTCCGATGCGCGTCTGTCCAATCGCGCTAATCGTTCCCGCAGCAGGTGCACGCACCTGGCGCTGTGCGAGGTCGTGCTCCAGTGTTCTCACCCTCGCTTGCTGGAGCGTGAGCTCGCCGCGCAGCGTCGCTTGGGTGCGCTGGATCACTGCGATCCGGCTTTCACGCTCGCTCTTGTCGGTGGACGCTCGGCCGGACAGCTTCTTGCTCTCCGCGGCAATTGCGAGTGCGGCGGCCTCGCGCTGCTCGGCCTCTGCCGTCCCGCGCTGATACTCCGCTTCCGAGATGCTCTTGGTCGCGTATAGCTTGCGCACTCGGTCCGCCTCACGCGCCGCGAGCGTCGCCGCCACAATGGATTCGTGGTGGCGATTTCGAGCCTCCTCGACCTGCCAGAAATCCGTCCCGTTTTCGGTTGCGAGGGCACGGATTTCGGCTTCGAGCTCGCGGGCCGCAGCCTCGAGCTGAGGAACACAGGCCGCTTCCTTGGCCTTCGCTTCGGCGAGCTGGAGACGGACCATCTCGGAGTCGACCTCGAGGATCACTTCACCCTCCGCGACGGTTCGGCCCAGAACGACATTCGCCGCGGAAACCACTCGGCCTCCCACAGGTGCATCGACGTCGTACGAGGCGCTTGCGACCTCGAGACGCGCACTCGTCGAAGCCTCGAAGACCGTCACGGGCACACGCGTCAGCCAGTAAAGCCACGCAAGCAGGAGCGCTCCCGAGAGAACGAGGAGCCAACAAGAGCGTCCGTCGGTCTCCGAGTCGAGGGTTTGAAAAGTGCGATTGAACATCCCGATGGCGCTCAATACGGGGTGCAAGACTCGGTACAAGGCGACATTTTTCTCGGGTTGAAATGATTGGCGATAAGCGGTGACCCTATGTGAGTCAGCTGCCTCCCCGCATTGATGTAGCACCGCAATATCGGCAGTCGCCACTCGACCTGCGTCGAAATCACCACCTCATCACCGTACGGTTGACGGCGGCGCGCTATAGGTCATTTCCAATGTCATTGGCACTGAAATGCTGAATCTCGAAGAGCTTCTCGAGCCATGGCGCTCCGCCTCCGGACCTGCTGCGTTTGGATGAGGGCAGCCTCGCCCTCATCGACCGGCCACAGAAGATTGAGCTCCTCCTCGAGGAGTCCGTAATTACCATCCAGCTTACGGACGAGGCGCGCGTGGCGCGCCAATCGTTCGATATCAGCCGGCAGCGTGCCGGTCGGGCGGGGAAGCAAAAACGGCGCGCGGAATCGCTCGGGCCGCGCGAGCACCTTACCGAAAAATTCGGCAAGGACGTCGGCGCTGATTTCGGAAGGATAAAAGAAGAGGCAGCGCCTGGAATAGTCCTCGGCACGTCGACAGCGTGCGGTCTCGCGCCGACGCCATGCCTTCTCGAGGTAGGGAGGACTGACGGGGTGTCGCGCGAGTCGCAGCCCCGATGCCACGGCAACACCTTCGACATCGCGCGTACTCAGAGGGAAGCTACTGGGAAGCAAGACTGGCAAAAGATTCTCGTGACCCCAAGTGCCTCCGGGCCGCAGGTCGTTCGTGCCTAGGCCGAGGGAACGAAGGACGGAGCGCGATCGCTGGGCGCTCACGGAGGCTGCTTCACTCGAGGGAAGGTGTCGGAGTTTTTTTGCCAGCACCGGAAAGAGGTAAGGCGAGAAGGTGTATCGTTCCAGCCTGCGCGCCCAATGTCCGTCCTCGAAACCGAAGCGGTACATCCGCCTCGCCTCGCGTGCGAGGAGTGGATCATGAAAGAGTGCCACGCCGCCACCGCCCACGGAGAGCGGCTTTCCGCTGCCGAGGCTGATAATGCCTGCCGAGCTCCACCCAGCCACGAATTGACCATCGAGTCGAGCTCCGGGTGCGAGCGTCATGTCCGCGATGACCGTGCTCGTCTTCGCTGCACATCGCCCGTCCGCGCACGCTCCCCATGGATCGATGAGGATGGACGTTTCCGTCGGTCCCGCCGTGTCGACGCTCGCCGACCAATACTCGTCGATGTCGAGAAAAACGGGACGGCGGCGCTGCTTCGTGACGGCAAACGGCAGGGTCCAGCAACCAAACGCCGAGAGCGCGACCCGCGCACCGGGCCTGGTGACGATCCTCAGGATGACCTCTATTGCCGCAGTTCCGGATTGGAAGAAAACTTGATGCTCGAAGCCCGTCAGTTTCTCGAGCGCGGCCCGGACCCAAGCCTCGTCCTCGGAATCGCGAGCCATGATCGTCAGACTTCTTTCTCTTCGAGTGACATCGTCGCGTCGGTGGCATTTGCATAGGGCTCAAAAATGGTGGGGTGTTGCTCGATGACCCGCAGCCATTCGCCGTCGACCTCCCGAGGTTCGCTTGCCCGCACGCATTCGATGATACGCTCGAACGCGAATTGCTGGATACGGAACAATCGCTCTCCGTCGTCAACGATCGCGAAACCGAACTCGAGTCGATAGAGGACGTCTGGTTTCAATCCCACGAAGCCGTTCCCGTCTCGTGAAGGAAAAGACAGCATGTTGCGACAATAGCCCGGAAAACATGAGCGCGCCGGTGATCGCTCGGTGACTAATCGGTGATTGGGTAATCACCTCCGAGTGAAAATGTTTCAAGTTGTCTGTCGTTGCCTTGACGCGCGTAGCCGAGACGACAATAGTTGCTCGATGTGAGTCACCGAACAGCGGAAAACGGTCTCTTGGAGACGGGTGACGTGCGATGCTGGGGAAATACCGTTTCTAACGGAGTTCGAGTGCAACGTCCGTCGATAGCAAATAGCCGCCGTCTCTCCAGAGGACGAGGCCTTCGAGGCCGAGCCGGCGTAGGGTGCGGATGGATTGCTTCAACCGGTCCCGCGCCGAATGTGGACTCATTCGTTCTCCGGGCCAAGCGATCCGTCGCAGGTCTTCACTCTGCACCGGCATTCCCGGCTGCTCGTGACGCTGCACGGCAAGCGTTGCCAGTAGTGCGCGAATCGCGTGACGCGAGCGACAATGTACGATGGGTCGGTGAGGTACTTGAAACCAGTGACCCTCTCGGTGGACGACCAACGTGGCGGCCGGCCCGTCCAGTTCAACGCTGAAGTGCTCCTCGCCGCTGAGTTCTCTCGAGCCGGAATCATCTTCACGTGGAGTCACGTTCGCGCAACATTCCCTCCGGGCGAAGGAATTGGCCCGACAACGGAGATCATTGACGGAAACTTCGCAGCTCTTTCTTTGAATGACCATTTTCGCGCCGTACTCGTGCGACTGCGAGGCGGTGATATTCCATGTTTCGATGTGACGAGTTGAGGACAATTCCACGCTAACTGTTGTTCCCTTCGAATAACTGTCCATGCTCCTCCCACGCCTTCAGCGATGCAGATGGTGACGGATTTCGCGACGTATCGTTTTCGCATGCGTTTTTGCATCATTCCGTTGTACTTCGATGACGCCGTATCAAACGCGCCCCGGCGTGTCCGTTTCGATCAAACGATTTGCCCGAAGGAACATCAACGCCACATCGAGCGCTCCCCGCAAGCGACTTCGGGCGCCTACAGAGGATACGAATTTGAGCGACATCTTAAATTGGGTCGCTGCGAAATTTGTTCGCCGCGAACTTGGTCTTTTCAGGATGAGCCAATCCCCGGCGCACTCTGTGCATTTTGTCGCGTTGGTGACGTGGGCGCCTCGTCAAAAGGGACGTAGTGATCCATCGCCGACGACCTGGAGTTGCCAATCCTTCAGGTGGATCCCGGGGGAGACGCCTATGATTCGGCGATACGTCCGCGAGCAATGAGCAAGATCGGCGAAGCCTGCCGAATGCGCAGCTTGGGTCATGGATCCGTGTTGTATGAATGACATGTTCACGACGTCCTGCAGTCGGCTAAGTAGGAAGCAATGCCGGTAGGTCGTGCCGGTTTCCGCTGCAAAAAGATGCGAAAAGCGGCTTTGCGAGAGACGTACCGCGCCTGCCATTTGGGCGATGGTGGGTGCGCGTTCGTTTCGCGCAAGCGTACTCATCGCCTTTGCAATGCGTGGGTCGAGCCGCTGCACGGCGGTCTTTTTCGTCGTGTAGGTGGCGAGCTCGGAAGACCATGCTCTCGCGATGGAGGGCGTCAATGGGCCCGAAAGCTCACGTCGGAGTGTTGGGCGGAGCGCTTCGAGATGCGGCGGGTTCAAACGTGGAGCGCCCACCATGACGGCCGAAAATCCGTGGATATCTCTGCAAACGGGGGACATGACCACGCTGGCCACGGGCGCATCCCCCTCGGTCGCACAGGCGAAATTGGCCGGGATGAAGGCCGATGTCGCGCTTATCCAAGTTGCGCCGCGTCCGAGTCGGATGCGAAAGGTGCCATCGAGCGCGATCACCACGCGAATGGCGTTCAGCTGGGCCAGGGCTCCACGTGATGCAAGTTTGATAATGAGCGTGACACCCGAGGATAGATACGCATTGACGCGCGATTGAACGGGTGACCACGGACAGAGGCCATCCGAAGTCGAAGAAAAGTCCATTGTTGCTTCCACCCCACGACGTGGATCGTGCGAAACCCACTCTTGGCAGCGACTACTGGTCGACCGGTCTCAAAACGTCATGTCAATTGCATCTGCCCAGTGCGGTCTCGCTTCTCCGAAAACTGAAACCGGACGATTCGAGATCTAGGCTTATACCCAACTTCATCCAGGCCACGAGCGCTGTGTGGTATTTATTTTAAAATGAACATTTGTCGCACGAATCGAGGCAAAGCTGCGAGAGTTACCACTTACGTTACGCCTCGCGCGACAAGCGCGAGAGGGCGCGATGGCTCGTGGCGTCCAATGGTTGCCTTCGTTCCGTGATGCGTGAGTTGGCTGAAGTTGAATATGCGAATCACTTAGGTTGAATCGAGTTCAAGAATCCGAAGGCAAGCCGCTCGATAATGTAAATCCGTTTCATGTCCATAAATGGCCGTCGCAAACACGAACCATCGTGACCCTTGCCGGCGCAGCGCTAACGTACAAGCTTGCAAGTTTTCCCTGGCGCTACACTCGATTGAACCAATCGGAGGTCGACTGCCATGGGGACGCGAATTCCGCCGCCGCGTCGAATCAACAAGTCCGTTTCGCCGGGCACTGAGTTTTCCAAGCAGCCAAACGGTCGTCGCGCGCACGACGTGAAGACTCGCCGGATTCCGGCGCTGTGCGGGATCGCCATCGGTGAGAGTATTTTTCCAACTCCGCCCAAGGCGCCCCAGGAGCACGAGCTAGGGGCCCGGATCGACGGGGACCCGGTCATCATCTTCATGCCCCCGCCGCCCGTCACTCTCGACACGACGGAGCCCGACCTGCAGCCCCTCGTCGTCCAGATCGAAATGCCCGCGCCGAGCGTTAGCCGCTCCAGATTTGCGTGGACGATGCCTTTCGGCTTGGCGCTGCGAGCCATAGGGGCGGCGGCGCGGGTGTTCTGGAAAACATTGGCCACACGCATCGCGCGCCTCAGTCAACGTCGCACGAGACGCTGAGGCTGCGAGTGCGGTAACCCGCAACCGAGGGTCGCTTTCAGCGCGGCCGCCATGTCATGCATCGACAGGTCCTTGGTCAGCCGTCCGTGCGCGTGGTCGCCGACGAGGGGGGCCGCGGCCTCCCATTGGAAGCTATCGGAAAGGACGAAACACTTGGCATTGGGACCGGCCACACTGCGAATCAGCTCGACAATTCGGCTGTTGTCACAAGGAATACGAATGTCGACGAGGACAATATCGGGATGGAAGCTGCGAATCAACCTGGTGAGCCCAATCGGACCTCCACATCTGGCGATGTCAAACCCTTCTCGTCTGAGGCCGCGACTCAAGCGGTCGAGCCGTGAAGGATCGTCGGCGACCACAATGATACGTGGACACGGAGCCATACACGCCTCCTTCCTGATGCTTGCTGTGCCCTGTAATCCATCACGATTATGGCTCCGTGGAGCATCGAAGCGATTGAACGTTCGCGCTACGAAATACCCGATTGGCCCATGACGTCGGACGGCCCGATTCGACCTCGGTGCGCCAACGACCCGCGTGGAAGGGGCATGCAGATCGTATCAATCGCGCCAGCCGGCGTGAACCTTGTGAGCGGCCCAGCCTGGTGATGCGAACGTTGTTCCTCACGCCGGGTCACATTAGGTTTGATTCATGCGCACCGCTCGAGGCCACGTCGCGCCCTATTTCGTACTCGCCACGCTTTGTGGAAGCGTCGCGTACGGATGCAACTCGGATGAGAATGAGCCAGCGTCGACGGGCATTTTCGAAGCGAGCGCGCCTTGGACGCAAGACGTCTCGGGGGAGCCGCCAAGCTCGAGCTCACGGACCATCATCGATTACCTGCAAGGGAAAGGATGGGGAACGGGGGCCATGCGGATCGAGTTCTCGCTCAAGCTTCTCTACGCCGATGCTTCGACCCCCATGAGGGACTTTACACCTCGAGCGAGTCCCCTTTGGTCCGAGGACGATGCGGAGTTTTACTCGCCCGATTGCGAGCATGTCCCATTTCCGGTGCCCGTCGGCGGCGCCGTCGAAGGAAATGACGATTATCGATGTGCCAGCAACGGCGACTGCCATCTATTGGTGCTCCATCGAACGAACAAGAAGCTCTATGAAATGTACCGCGCGTTTACCCCTGCTCCTGATGGAAGCTTCGATGGTACGTTCTACGGCGGCTGCGCGATCGTCTGGGATTTGACCCGCGAATATCCCAATAATCTTCGCGGCGATGGTTGTACGTCGGCCGACGCCGGGGGATTCCCCATCTCGGCCATGTTGGCCACCTCGGACGAAGTCGCCTCCGGCCATATCGCTCACGCACTGCGCTTCATCCTGCCCAATGCGCGAATTCGGAAACATGTCTATGTACACCCGGGCACGCACACCACGGGGCCTACGTCCGGACCCGAGGAAGCACCGCCCTACGGCGTCCGCTTGCGGTTGCGCAAGGATTTTCCCCTCGACACCCTGCCGAACGATGCCGCGCGCACCCTCGCGAAGGCACTGCAAACGTACGGAATGTTCCTGGCCGACGGCGGCGCGAAAAGCCCTGACGACGTGAACCTCCCCGAATCGGACACGCGGAGTCCTCTAACCCTCGCCAACGACAAATTCAGCGGCCACAAATGGGCTGACTTGGGAATCGATCATCACTCGCTGGCCCTTCTCGAACCCAAGTGGTTCGATGTCGTGCAAATGGGAGAGCTGCAGACGACGCGGCTGTGCAACAGGAATCCCTAGCGCCCCTGCTCCACGAGAAATGGCGGTGTCATCCGTCATTTCTCGAACGACGGGACGGCCGCCGGGGCGATTGGCATCTACACTGCCTTGTCGAACGCCATGGCAGTCGAAGTTCGTCTTTCCTCGAAGACCGGCCGCTACGTGCTCCTTGCAACGGTGCTCGGGTCGGGCATGGCCATGCTCGATGCGACCGTGGTCAACGTTACATTGCCCAGGATCGGTGCGGAGCTTTCCGCGTCGATGGCCGGTCTTCAATGGATCGTGAACTCGTACATGCTCACGTTGGCCGCGTTCATCCTGCTCGGAGGCTCGCTCGGCGATCGCTACGGGCGGCGCAGGCTGTTCGTGGTGGGGACGGCATGGTTCGCTACGGCGTCGCTTCTTTGCGGGCTCGCGCACAGCGTGACCATGCTCGTGGCGGCGCGCGTCTTTCAGGGCATCGGTGGCGCGCTTCTCACGCCGGGATCGCTCGCGCTCATTCAGGCCAGCATCGTCAAAGACGACCGCTCGCGCGCCATTGGCGCATGGTCGGCTCTCGGCGGCATCGCGGGCGCGATTGGTCCATTCCTCGGCGGCTGGATGGCGGACACCATCGGGTGGCGCTGGGTCTTCTTTCTCAATGCGCCGCTGGCCGTCGTCGCCATGGCCATTGCGTGGCGGCACGTACCGGAAAGCAAGGCGGACGGCGCGCGCGGGCCCTTCGACGGTGGCGGTGCCTTGCTCGGTGTGCTCGCACTCGCCGGCATCACGTACGCGCTCATCGAGTGGTCTGCGCTGGCGGCGGTGCTCGGTTTGGTGGCGCTGATCGCCTTCGTGGCGGTCGAGCGCAAACACCCGGACGCGATGCTCCCGCTCGACATTTTTGCTCCGCGCACGTTTGCCGCCATCAATGTGGTGACCATCTTCATGTATGCGGCCATCAGCGGAGTCTTCTTTTTTCTCGTGCTCGATTTGCAAGTTGTCGCCGGTTTCTCTTCGGTGCATGCGGGCTCCGCGCTCCTGCCGGCCACGCTGCTGCTGCTCACGCTTTCGACCCACGCCGGCGCCCTCGCGAAGCGCGTCGGACCGCGCACGCCGCTCGCCGCTGGTCTCTTTCTCGCCGCCATTGGCGTATTTCTCATGAGCCGCATTGGTTCGAACGTCTCGTACCTCGCCGACGTCTTACCGGCCGTGTTGCTTTTCGGCGTCGGGCTCTCCCTTGCCGTGGCGCCGCTCACGGCGACGGTGCTCGCCAGCGCCGATCCATCCCGCGCCGGAATTGCCAGTGGCGTGAACAACGCCACCGCCCGAACCGGCGGACTGCTCGCCGTTGCCGCCTTGCCACTTCTCGCCGGGCTCCCGCACGACTACACCGACCACGCTGCATTCATGTCGGGCTTCCGCACCGCCATGCTCGCGTGCGCCGCGCTTTTCTCATTCGCCGGCGTGCTCGCATGGCTCCTGATCCGAGGAAACGCCCTGGACGCCGGCCCCAAAGCCCCGCAATGCAAAGTACACTGCGGATTGGGCGCACCCCCCCTGGAACCGGTCGCCGACTGACTCAAGCGCGCGCTTGGCTCCCGCTTAACCGGCGCATCGCGCTCGGCTATCCTTCTCCCATGCTCACGCCCCCCATTCCCGACGACGAGGCGAAGCGACTCGCGCTACTCAAGGCATGCAAGATCATCTACACGCCGGCCGAGGAAGCGTTCGACGACATTGCTCGCCTCGCGGCGCAGCTATGTGGCACCGAGATCGCGTTGATTACGCTCGTCGACTCGGATTACCAATGGTTCAAGGCCCGCGTCGGGGTGGAGCAGGTCGGGACGCCGCGCGATCTTTCCTTTTGCGGGCACTGCATCAATCATCATCACCCGCTCGTGGTCCCCGACACACACGCGGATCCGCGCTTTGCCGACAATCCACTCGTGACCGGAGAGCCCTATCTTCGGTCGTATGCCGGAGTTCCGCTGCTCGTGGAGGCCGGGTCGTCGGTGGGCGCTCTTTCGGTTGCCGATCGCAAGCCCATGCAGCTGAGTGAAAAGCAGATTTCCTCGCTCGAGCTCCTTGCGCGACAGATCTCGCGTGAGCTCCGCCTGCGACGCGATTTGGATCGCGCCGGGGCGAACGTGTCCGGCGAGGACTTTCCCGTTGCACCGGGCGCCATCATCGGCCGCCGCTGGCAGGTGACGAAGCTATTGGGGAAAGGCGGCACGGGCGCGGTCTTCGAGGCGCGGGACCCGGATGGAGAGCGCGTTGCGGTCAAAGTGTTGCTCCCCGAGTGGAAGGCCAGCGAGCAAGTCGTCGAACGCTTTGCGCGCGAGGCGCGTGTGCTCATGCGCCTGCGCACCCGGCACGTAGGCAAACTGTTCGAGGTCGGAAACCTGGGGTCGCGCGAGGGAGGGCTCCCGTTTCTCGTCCTCGAGCTGCTGGAAGGCTCGGATCTCGAGAACATCCTCCGCTCGAGCGGCCGCATCGCCATCCACGACGCGTTCTCATGGGGCGCAGACGCCTGCCAAGGAGTCGCCGAGGCGCACGATCTCGGCGTCGTCCATCGGGATTTGAAGCCGTCGAATGTCTTCCTCGCATCCGGCGGGGGCGAGAGGGTCATCAAAGTCATCGACTTCGGCATCGCCGCAGGAGATCCGGGCATCGGTAGCCGCTCGAACCTCACGGCCAACGAATCGCTGATGGGATCCCCGGCATACATGGCGCCGGAGCAAATGATGGCATCGGCCGATGTGGATGCGCGGACCGACATCTGGTCGATGGGCGTGACATTGTACGAGCTCATCACCGGCAGCCTGCCTTTCCACGGCAATTCCGAGCTGGAGCTGTTTGCCAACGCAATGACGAAAGAACCCATTCCCCTTCGCAATCACCTTGCGAATCCGTCGCAGCCCGTCGAGGCCGTGCTGCAGAAGTGCCTGCGACGTGCCCGCGATCACCGATTCGACTCGATGTCGGCACTCGCTTCCGCGCTTCGCGCAGCCATCGCGTGAAGGCGGACGTTCACGCGTTCGTTTTCGCAGGACGGTGCATGAGAAAGGTCGTGTAGGGCGCACCGGCTGCTCCCATCATGATTCGCGCTCCTGCATCGACGAAGCCGAGCCTCCGGTAAAAGACGCAGTTCGTTTCGAGCTGGGTAGCCAGTGTCGTTGGATAGTGGCGGTCGTGTGTATCGTCTTCATCGACGATTCTCTGCAAACAGGCACTGGCCAACTTCGAGCCGAGCCCGCGTCCTCGCAGATCGCCACGAACGGCCATCATGTGCAAATACCAATGAGGCCCGGGCGCTACGGCGGTATCGGCCTCCTTGAATGCCCGATCGAGAACGTGCATGCGTCGGAGCACGCTCGGCCCTTGCGCGAGCAGAAGGCTCGCGAGGCCGTTTTTCAGCATTTCGGGCAAAGACACCCGCACGCCACCGGGCGGTACGACAGTCAGGGTGGCGGCAATCCCCCGGGCGTCGCGGTCGATATAGGTGCAATGTGCATGTATGGCCAGATTGCCGCGAAAGAAAATGCGCAAGCTCTGGGATCGATTCTTCGGATTGGGGCAAAGCATCGCGTATACGGGATTGTCATGGAATGCGTCCGCGAGGAGCGCTGCTGCAGATTCGACATCGCTTGGACCAAGGCGTGTGCAACTCGCGGACTCGTTCATGTCGCGGCACATCAACATCGACGTCGTCTCGAGGTCAATTCGTTCGCGGCGTAGGTTCTCGAACGGCGAATTTCGTGACGCCGCGACCGCGCGCGCTTCGACGCTCATCGAAACGTCGCCGCGCGCGGCCGTGTTACGAAATGGCGTATCGAGTGTCCGCCATGGGTACGAAGAGCAATCCAAACATCGAAATCGCTTTGTTGCTCTATTTTCGGTTGATCCGCACGCTTGGCTCCATGGCCGCCACGTCACAGTCGTATCTGAGGGTGCCCGTCGGCGTCGCCATCGGCGCCATCTTCCTTGGCGAAAAAATAGCGTCACCGCCGGCATGGGGCTGCTTTTCATCGTCGCGGGAGTCGTCCTCATGACCATGCCGAGCCGCAAACCCTCGGTTCGAACCATCATGTGACGCTCGGTCCAATTCGAGCGCAAGAAACGGAGTGCGCTCACGAAGCCGTATGCCCAAATCTTCCATGGTCGCTGTTGATTCGCGACCTGCGAAGGAGAAGGGAACATGGCGAAATCCTATTACAGTACCGTTCTGAGGCATTCCGTGGAGGAGGTCTGGGCCGTCATCCGGCTCTTCGACCGGTATGCGTGGGCGGGTGTTCCGAGTGAGACGATCATCGAAGAGGGCAAGGCCGGCGACCAAGTCGGCGCAGTCCGCCGGGTCGTGGCGGGCGAAACGACCCTTCGTCAACGGCTCCTCGCGCACTCGGATGTCGAGCACTCGTACACGTATGCGTTGTGCGAACCGTCGCCCTTCCCCATACGCAACTACGTGGCGACCATCCGGCTCACACCCGTGGTCGATGGCAATCTGGCGTTCGTCGAATGGTGGGCTACCTTCGATTGCGCTCCCCTCGAGCACGACCGGTGGGTACATCACTTCGAGCAAGAGGGCTTTGCCAAATGGCTCTCCGCACTGCGACGCTACATGTCTCAGGACACTCGATAAATCTATCCATATTACACCCCTCGCAGCGCCGGCGCTCTTTACATCGAATTCAGGAATGCTGCCGTCACGAGTCTGCTCTGCCGAGGCCCCCTGATCGCGTCGATCAGGCATCGTGATCCATGCGATCAGGCCCGGGTCGGCTGCGGTGGATTGAGTTGCGAAATTTACCCAAATATTGGCCGAATTCGAATTGGTACTTTCGTTGCTCTGAGCGTGGCGATCCTGTTGCGGGGGGCCGTCCCGGTTTCCTTCGAGGCGCAGGAAAAAGGAGCACGCAATGACGCGTCTATACTCGGTTCTACTCGGCACGACCTTCGTCGCGTCCATGGCCTTTGGATGTGAGCAAGCGGATCGCTCGGAGGCGGGCGGTGAGCAGGAAGCGTTGACGGTCGACTGCACGAATGCCGCCAATTGGGCTGCCGGCGTGGCGTATTCCGTTGGGAAAGTCGTTTTGTACAACGGCAGCGCCTATCAGTGCATTCAGGCCCACACGAGCCAAGCCGATTGGACGCCACCGGCCACGCCCGCCTTGTGGAACGCCGCCACCTGCAGCGGCGGCGGCGGAACCGATGCAGGCACGGACAGCGGCGGCGGGGTCGATTCCGGACCGCCACCGCCGCCGCCTCCCCCTCCGCCGGGAGGGATTCTGTTTGGCCCCTACAAGGATATTTCGATCAACATGGATTGGAACACCAGCGCGATGCGAACCGCGGTGACCGGATCCATCATTCCGCTCGTGGGCAGCAACGGCTTGATACCCGGAAAATCCAATCTCCGCGGGATCACCTTGGCCTTCGCCACCGGTGAATGCGGCAGCGAAAATTGGGCGGGGGTGACCCGGAGTGCCTTTGCCAGCGCCAACATCGCGGGGCTCGATAGCAATGGCGTGAGCTATGTGGTCTCCACCGGCGGGGCGGCCGGCAGCTTCCGCTGCTCCAGCCAGTCGGGCATGACCAACTTCATCAATCAATACATGTCATCGCACCTGGTGGGCATCGATTACGATATCGAAGGAGGCCTGTCCCAAGGCGACATCGACAACCTCGTGGCGCAGACCAAGTTTGCCGAGTCTCAGTTTCCGAATCTGCGATTCTCCTTCACACTCGCCACCTTGGCGGCGTCCGACGGCAGCCATGGCGGGCTCAATTCGCTGGGCGACATGGTCGTGAAGTCCATCAAAGCCGCCGGCCTGCCGCGCTACACCATCAACTTGATGGTCATGGATTACGGCAACACGTCGCCCGCGGTGTGCGTGGTCCAAAACGGCACGTGCAACATGGGACAATCGGCCATTCAGGCGGTGCAGAATCTGCAATTTACCTACGGAATTCCATCGAGCCAGATCGAGCTGACGCCCATGATCGGACAGAACGACACGGTCAGCGAGGTGGTATCACTCGCCGACGTGGACACCATCAGCAACTACGTGAAGTCGCAAGGTCTCGTCGGTGTCCATTTCTGGTCCCTGGACCGCGACACACCGTGCCCCGGTGGCTCCACGTCGTCGACGTGCAGCTCCACCTCGAATCCATCGCTGGCCTATACGAATCGCTTCCTGAGCGATTTGGGCAACTAAAGTTCCTTCACCGCCCATCGAGCCCGGTGCCCGGTCTTGCGAGATTCTCGGCCGGGCTCGAATGCGACCGCGTCACCTTATCGGCTACGGCCCTTTCCGGGGCCGGGGCTCTTCTTTTTCTTCTTTGCGCCCGGCACCTTGCCGATTCGTGGATCGCCTTTGCGCACCATCGCGCAGGCGCGAAGGACGCTTTCTTCGAAATCGTCACTGTCGACGGGCAGCATTTGCCAACCCGTCTCGCCGGGGCCTAGCACGCTGATGGAGCGAAGGCTGGGGAGCTCGCGGCGCAGCGAGGCGTGGTGCTCTTTGGTGGTCGCGACCCACACGCCATTGTCGGCATCCTTCTTCTTGTCGCGGAGGATGAACATGATCTTCTCTTCGACATAGACGGCCGTGCACCCGAACATGGGGCGTGTCCATGGACCGAGGCTGTCCAGCTCCTCGAGAACGAATTCGAAAGGGATGGGCTTCTTTTTCCGAACGGCAAAAAGCTCGGCGGGGTCGCGCCTCATTCCGTAGATTTTACAACTTTTTCACCGCACGGTGCGCGCCGCGTTCCAAGCGTCTTTCCATCGCGTGGCGAGGGTCCGCGCGGTGCCGAGAAGCCAGGTGCGCAGGGGCCCTTTCTTCACGTCGGCGAATGCGCTCGCGTGGAGAAGGGCGAGCTGGCTCGCTTCCACGTCCAGCACCTCGGCGAGGTCATCGGAGTCCAACTCGGCGAGATCGGGCGCGTCGCGCAAGAGCCGGTCGCGGAGCATGAAGTGCGTTCCCAGCAGGGACACGTCGAAGACGTCTCCGGGATCGGCGTCCTTCCAGAATGTGCGCTTCAAGGTCTCGAAGCGGACGCTGGGCTCGAGGGTTCGCGTGTGTCGTCCCCACGTTACTCCGGGGGAGGCGAGTTCTTTCAGCTCGAGAATGCTGCGCGCGGACGATGAATCGACGAGCACCCAAATGCGCCGGAGGCCGCTGCTACCGCCCGTGGTTCGGGCATAATCGGCGATGTCTTTCACCGTGACATTGCCCAGGCGTGCATCGGCGGCGATCGCGGACAACGTGGCCGCGCGCTCGGCCGGATCGGGCGCCGAGAGATCCGTGGCATCGCCCAGCACGAACGCACCGTCTTTCGTGTACTTGGCCAGACCTTTTTCACGCTTCTTTTTCCAGCTTGGCTCGAGATCGGAATCGATGGAGCGAGCCTTCGAGGCATCCTTCAAGGAATCGACGTAGCGCTCGAGTGCGCGTTGGGTCAACGCCTCGTTGCCATATGCAAGTGTCAATGCGGCGAAGAAGCGCGCGGCGTCGAAGGCCGCCGGGCAATACCCTGCGTCGTCGAAATCGTTGATCGCGAAGCGCGTTCCGCTGGGGAGCTTCATGAACCCGAAGTTTTCCGGGTGCGCATCCCCGACACACAAGGTCTCGGCGCCGGGGACCCGGGATGCCGGCACGCCGGCCAAGTCGGCGTGATAGCCGGCATCGAATGAGCGAAAGAACGAGAAGGCATCCTTTTTGGCGGCCTGCCATTTGAGCTCGAACGCGGCATCGTCGAGCTCTGGGTTGGTCGCGCGCAGCCGAAGACGATCGGGCACGGCCCCGAGCTCGGCCGCGGTGAGCGGTCCGGGATCGGCCGAGGTCACCTCGAGCGAATTGTCGCTCCCGGATGCACCATCACCGTGCGCCCCCGCGCATCCTCCGGCGCCAAGGAAAAGGGTGAACATCGAAATACGAACCATTGCTCCGAAACACGATCCGCGGCCCATGTCGGCGGTCAAAATATCGATTTTCCGAGACTGTGCTGCACGAATCGCTGATTCAACCAAGATACGTTCGTACGGTATTATTCGACGTTCCGTGCTCGCGTGTGAGCCAACCTTGGCGGCGAAGGGTCAATAGCCCGAAGGCGTCGAGCCCGTGGGACAAGATATCGATCGCAAGGAGACCGAACGTCAGGCTCCGAGGACGGCCTGCACGATGCAGGGAATGCGCCGTCCGGATGATTCTGCGGCCACACCAGGCCACCAGCACCAATCCCGGTACCAGGAAATGACCCCATGCCGCCAGCAAGACGAAATAGGCCGTCGCAAGAAGAAAGCCGAGACGGAGCAGGACCGAGGTGACCACGCACCGGGCCAAATACGGATGTCGCCAGAGCCATCGGCCCGTCAACGCGGTCAGGTGCTCCCGCCAGCTGTTGCGTTGATGGCGTAGACGCTGCCGGAGCATGCCGCCGAACGTATTGGGAAAACGGGACCAAACGTGGGCATTGGCCTGGAGAACGGTGTGGTATCCCGCTCGAAGCGTCAGCGCCGAGAGACGGGTGTCGTCGCCGGGACCACAGCGTTTGCCAAGGAAATATTGATTCACGAAGTCGGGGCCGATCCGATTCAGCAGATCACGTCGATAGACCGCCGTCCGACCTGGCAGGCAGCCGAGCGCCCGGCCACGGACGGTTTGCGCCGCCATCACGGCAATCGGGCCCTTCCCGCAGCGCAGTTGCTCCCAGAATGTGATCGGCTCGAGAACGAACGACTGCGTCGCCACGCCTCCAATCGCCGGATCGGCAAAGGGGGCGCTGACGGTCTCCACGAGGTTGCGCGCCCAAACCGTGTCGGAGTCCACCAAGGCGACCAGGTTGGCCGTGACCGCCTCCCAGCCGATCTTGAGCGCCTGCCGCTTGTCGCGGTGCGCGACGGTGATCACCCGCACGCCGCACGTGCGCGCGATCTCGATGCACGCGGTCTCGTCCTCGTGGATGACGCAGACCACCTCGGCGAGATCGTTGTTGAGCCACGAGCGCAAGGCCCGAGCAAAGAGACGCGGATCTTCGCGGTACACCGGGCATACGGCGGCCATGGGCTCCCGATGTCCACGTCGGGCGGGCCGGTACTTGCGGGCGGCCCGCATTCGGTTTGCCTGTTCGAGGTGCCCTACCACCGCCAACACGATGGCCGGCAGCAGGTGCAGCAGCACATGCGGCGTCACGACGGCGGTGCCGCTAGGGCAAGTCGTCCGGAACGGGATCCGCGATGCCGGTCAGGTGCAGAAAGCCGAATGTGTCACTGTCGGCGATTGTCAGATCGTCCGTGTCGATGTCGAACACGGCGTAGTCGTCGTCCAGCTCGTAGCCGGGATGCTGCGCATGGCCCTCGTTGATCATCGTCCCCTCCCTCGCGCGGCGAGCCTATACCAACTCGTCCTTCTGGACGAGAGGCTCGTCGAGGCCTACTGTCCGCGAATGATTCGGTACGCGGTCGTTTCCGACGTGCACGGAAATCGGTGGGCCCTGGATGCGGTTCTGCAGGATGCGCGGCGCCGCGGTGCCGATGTGCTGCTCAACCTCGGCGATGCCGTTTACGGTCCGCTCGATCCGAGTGGCACGGCCGCCTTGTTGCGCGACGCCGGGCTCCCGACCCGCCATATTCGAGGCAACCAAGACCGCATCATTTACGAGAGCGACGCGGATGTAAGCCTACACGGCTCCCTGAAGTTTACACGGAGCGTGCTCGCGGATGGCGATGTCGCATGGCTGCGCAGTCTCGCTCCACATGCGACTGTGGCGGACGTGCGACTCTGTCACGGAACGCCCGAGAGCGACGAAGTGTACTTGCTGGAGCGGGTGACGGAACAAGGTGTTGCTCTGCGCGACCGCGAGAGCATTTCGAGGCTCGTTCGTGGGGTCACCGAGCGCGTTTTGCTATGCGGGCACACGCATATCCCCCGGTTGATCCAGCTCGAGTCGCTCGTCATCGTAAACCCGGGGAGCGTGGGCCTTCCGGCCTATTCCGACGATCTCCCGCACCCCCACTGCATGGAAACGGGAAGCCCCCACGCGCGGTATGCGATCGTCCACGTGGGACCGACCATTTCCGTGGATCTCATCGGCGTGGCCTACGACTGGGAAACTGCGGCCACGGTCGCTTCGAAGAACGGCCGACCGGATTGGGCGGTGGCCCTGCGCACGGGCCGGGCCGCGTAGTCGAGAGAAGGTGCGGGGCCGGCGGCACGGCTCTGTTCTTTTGGCGTCAGCCAAAGTAAGTACGGCTCCAAGGTGACCGCCCTGGATTACGTCATGGAAACGGCCGATGGCCAGCCTCGGAGCGAGAAGGAACGGGCGCGACGGCTCCTCGAATCGGCTGTCCGCGAGTACGCACATGGCCTTACCGCGGTCGGCATCGTGCCAAGCCACGTGCCCGTCGACCAGACCGTTCAGAATTTGAAAGACATGGTCCGCTACGGCTTCTTGGTGCCCTGCGTCCTCTCGGGTCCCGAGCCGTGCATCTTGTTCGTGCCGCGCTCGACCAGCGCGCAACTGGGCGGGCCGTTCGATCCCATCGCCCTTCTCGGGGGCAAGGGACTCGTGTTCGAAGACGTGGAAGCGGTGCGCAGCTAGTTGCATATCGAGCGCTCCGGCCGTGCGGAGCGAGACGTGCAGTGCATGAAGCGAGCCCGCCTCGACGCGCGGTGCACACCTGTATGTACACGATTCCCATTGCGCGATGCGATGCGCCGCGAAGGTCGGGCGCTCTACTTATTTTATATTCAATCGTGATTGGGGCTGACCGATTGTACTGGAGCCGCCCGCCGTACGATCGCGCTCCGTGCAGTGCCGATTCCCACCTGCTCATCGAATGGATCCGTCAGTTAATTGTCAGAGCTGACCGCATAAATACGATTCAATGTCCATGGTCTGCACCCTACTGATTTTTTCACTCCAAAAGGTGGTAACGGCAGCGACCAGCAAGAGCTGACGAAAATGTCTTCGCGCCGGAAAGATATGGCGTGCCTGGTGTCTCGCTTCTCGAAGTTCGAAGATCCTTGAAATCGCGCAGCGCATGAATACGTTCGATTTAGTTGGCGCCGTGGGGCTACGGGTGCGATCTCGATACGCGCGATGCGGGTGGGGACGACGATGTTCACCGTTGGAGATATGTTCGGTTTGGAAAATCCCTGCTATCGACCGGGATTCCGCACTACGGGGATTTGAATGCGGATTGGCCGGTACGAACTGGTGGCGGAGCTTGCGCGTGGCGGCATGGGGATCGTCTACCTTGCGTGTGTGCAGGGGCCGGGCGGTTTCAGCAAGCTTCTCATCATCAAAGAGTTGAAACCCGAATTCGTCGACGATCCTGCGATCCTCTCGATGTTCGTCGAGGAGGCGCGTCTCGCCGCGCGCCTTCAACATCCCAACGTCGCGCAAACGATCGAGGTCGCCCAGGAAGGGAACCGCCCGTACATCGCGATGGAGTACCTGCAGGGGCAATCCCTCGCGACCATCCATCGGCGGGCGAGAGGAAAACTTTCCCCCGAGGCCCTCTTGAGGGTCATCGTCGAGATGCTGCGCGGGCTGCACTATGCGCACACCCTCACGGATTACGACGGCGCGAACCTCGGGCTCATCCACCGGGATGTCAGCCCGCACAATGTATTCATCACTTACGCCGGTGAGGTGAAAGTCCTCGATTTCGGCATCGCCAAGGCGGCCGACACCCAGCTCGAAACGAGAACCGGGGTGCTCAAAGGCAAGGTAGCCTACCTCGCGCCCGAGCTCGTTCACGGCCGGGAGTACGATGCGCGGGTCGACGTCTTCTCGGCCGGCGCCATGATCTGGGAAGCCGTCGCGGGGCGCCCGCTCTGGAAGGGATCCAAGGAAGTCGACGTGCTCCACAGTCTGATCAACTGGGAGGTTCCCCGCATCCGATCGGCCTGCCCCGACATTTCCGACGAGCTCGCACACATTTGCGACAAGGCCACGGCGGCGAACCCCGCCGAGCGGTACGAGTCGGCCGAGGCCCTTCACATGGCCCTCGAGGCCTATCTGGCCAGCAGGGCGGGCAAGGTCAATTCTCTTCGCGAAATCGGTGCCACGCTCGCGGAGGCCTTCAAAGAAGAGCGCGAACGATTGCGTCGCATCCTCGAGCGTGCGCTGCAAGATTTGAAGAATGGCGAGCGCGATCGCATCGCCGTCATCACCCAGCAGCAGGTGAATTCGCCGCTCACGTCCTCGAGCAAATCGATCAGCTGGCCCGTCACGCGATCGCCCGCCGTCGATGCCATCGCCCCCGATCGAGCCGGTCACAAGACGCGCCGCATGGTCGCGGGCGCTTTGTCCGTGCTCGCCTTGTCGGGCGCAGGTTATTTCGTCTTTCGCTCGAAAATGGCCGCATCTGCGACGCCCGAAGCCCCCGTGCAGGTGCAATCGGCAGTCGCACCGAGTGGCTCGTCACCGCCGGTCGCACCCGTCGCGCCCACCGCGACGGTGCCGCCGAGCACGTTTTCCCTCATCGTGCGGACGACACCTCCCAACGCGAAACTGACCATCGACGGGTTCCGCGCGCAGGCACCCTACTCCTCGCGGTGTCCGTCGGGCCAATCGCTGACCATCGGTGCCAATGCGGACGGCTTCGTTCCGAGGCTCGAAGAAGTGGTATGCGATGGCGATATTGCGCTCGACCTCGCCCTCGAGCGGCAAGTTTTGGGCGCCACCCACGTTCGCCCGCCCGTCCGTGCGCGCACGCCTGCGAACAACGCGGCCGCGAACCCCGCTGCACCGCCCACGACTCCCTCCGCCCCTCCGCCTGCCTCCACGGACGTCAATCCGGCCGGTGGAAAGCGGCCTACGCGGGCCATCGATCCCAACAACCCCTACGGCAACCAATGAAACGAACCCGCCTCGGTCTTCCTGCCTTGCTCGTGCCGGCGCTTCTGTTCCTCGCTACGCCCGCACACGCCGACGACAAGAAATCCGCGGGGGCACATTTTCAGCGCGCGGTGACGCTCTACGGGGAGGCCGATTACGGGGCCGCCCTCGTCGAATTCAAACAAGCGTACCAGCTCTCCCCCAATGTGAATGTTCTCTACAATATCGCCCAAGCGCAGTTTCAGCTTCAACGCTATGCGCAGGCTCTGTCCACCTTCGAGCAATACCTCAGCGAAGGGGGCGAGGGGCATCGTGGAGAAGTGCTCGAAGTCGTGGCCACGCTCCAATCGCGTGTGGGCCGGCTCGACATTCACGTCAATGCGCCCGGTGCCGAGCTGCAGATCGACGATGAAGAGGTTCCGGCCAAGCGCCTTGGCAAACCGCTGACCGTCAGCGTGGGGCGCCGCAAGCTCGTGGCCTCGGCGAAGGGATACCACCCAAAGACACAATGGGTGGACGTTGCGGCAGGTGAGAGCGTCAACGTCGACGTGCGGCTCGACTCTCTGGAGCAGACCCCGGTGGCGGCCCCCAAAGAGCCTGTACCTGCGCTGGCCAAGAACGGCGAAACGAGTCCGCGTGAATCCCAGGGAGGCCCCGTTTTGCTCGGCTGGACGGCGACGGGCGTCCTCGCCGCAGCGACCGCGGTGACTGGGTTTTTGGCCATCAAGAGTGCATCGGATCTCAAGTCGGCGCGCGACGCGTATCCTGGGGACAAATCGGACATCGATTCCAAAGCATCCAAAGCGACGACGTTTGCCGTGACCACGGACGTGTTGGGTGGGTTGACGCTCATAGCGGCCGGAGTATCGCTCTATTGGACCCTGACGCTTCCTTCGAAGAACGAAGCCAAAGTCAGTGTTGCTCCGACGGGCATCCGCTTCTCCGGCTCTTTCTAAGGCGAGGTTTCATGCATCTCCATCGTAGCGGTATCGTCGTTTTTGGCCTGGCGACGGCCTCGTTGCTGGCCGCGAGCGCTTGCACTGCGCTTTTGGATCGCGACAGCAAGCAATGTTCGGTCGACGGCGATTGCAAACATTTCTCACAGTCTGCCATGTGTGTGGAAAGCGTGTGTCGGGTGGCAACCCAGGGCGATGCAGGCCTCGGTCCGCCCGGGTGTTTCAGCGGGACGCCCAAGACCGATCTCGAGTTTTACAATCAATGCACGACCGCCGAGTTCTCCAAGTTCGACAATTGCGCGCGCCTCGGTCTGTGCGACGGCAAATACGATCCTGCCGCGCTCGTCGACCCGCCCGACGCGGGCAGTGAGCCGCCCACCGACGGCGGACTCAATCCGCCGACCGCAAAGTGCTACGACGCCACCGAGCGCTCGAAGGTCATTTACATGCAGGGCTCGACGAACTTCACGCCCTTCATTCAGGCCATGGCACCGCTCGTGGCCGAACGTGGCTACACCATCGTGTGGCAGCCCACGAGCTCCTGCGCGGGCGCGGCCTCGGCGGGCTTCGATGCACCGGCCAAAACGATCATGCGAAATCCGACGAACGGATCGCAAAGCTTCGCGTCGTACTACGATTCGAAGGGCAACGGGACACCGTGCCTTTTGGGCTATGCGCCGAACAGTGCGGAGCCCAATTCGGGTGACACGACGGATGTCGGCGAATCGGACGTCTTCGCGGCGAGCTGCGGAAACACGGGGTGGGTGCCTGGCACCGGGGCCTTTGCGAACATTGGGCATTCCACCGGCCCGATCCAAGCCATGGTGTTTGCCACGCCGCCGGCCTCCACCCAGCGTGCCATTAGCGCGGAAGCCGCGCACATGGTGTTCGGGATGGGCGGCAAAGGTGGCGTTTCGACGCCGTGGGTCGATCCCAATTACATGTGGAGTCGAAGCGCGACGACAGGGACGAACAACATCCTATCGCGCGGCATCGACGTGCCGCCCTCACGCTGGTGGGGCGTCGACAAAAAGACGGGCCCGGGCATGCGCGACGCGATCCTCACGGCGAGTGCAGACGTTGCGGAGAAGACCATCGGTACGATGTCGCTCGACCTCGCCGACAAGGTCAAAGTGGGCCTGCACATTCTGTACTTCCAGGCCAGGGGCCAGCTTGCCGGCTTTTTGCCGGATTCCACGCGCGCGGCCAACGACAAGAAGAACGTGCGCGATGGCCATTACCCGCTCTGGGGGCCCATTCATCTCTACACCAAATTGCAAAATGGACAGCCTACGGCGGCGGCCGCGGCGTTTCTCTTGCCGTTCGCCGTTCCGAACCAAGCGCTCCTCGATGCCACCATTTCCGGCGGCTTCGTGCCGCTCTGCGCAATGTCGGTGACCCGTGACACGGAAATGGGCCCGCTCAAATCGATCGAGCCGGACTTTCAATGCCATTGCTACTACGAGAGCAAGGTCGGCGGCGGCGCGCCCAAGGATTGTCGGGCTTGCGCCGGCCCATCGGAGTGCTCGTCCGGCGCCCCCGCGTGCAATATCGGCTTCTGCGAAAAGAAATAGGCCTTCACGACTTCGTTCGGCTCGACAACCTCGTTCGGTATTCGCTGGGGGTGATGCCCATCCATTTGCGGAAGGCGCGGGTGAAGTTCGCAGGGTCGGCATAAGCCAGGCGCTCGGCCACATGTTCGATGGCCAGCGCCGGATCCTGGAGGAGGCGCGTGCTGTCGTGCTGGCGGAGCTCGTCGAGCACGCGCTGGAAGCTGGTGGCGTGCTCCGCGAGGCGGCGTTTCAAGGTGCGGGAGGAGACGAACAAGCGGGCCGACACCTCCGACGCGCTATGATAACCGCCGTCCGGCTTGGGCAATGCAGCCCGCACGCGGCTCGGGAAGTCACCCTCCAGCCCCAGCAAGGCCAGCTCGCGTTCGCACTGCTGGCGCATCATCTCGGCCGTGATGGGATTGCAGGCGCGCAGCGGACGATCCAGCAGCTCCGTGGGAAAGAAGAGGCGATTGGCCGCCATGCCGAAGTGCGCGGGCGGGAGGCGAGAACGGTAGGCGGCGTAATACTCGGGCTCCGGGTAGTCGAACCACATTTCGAGATGGGCATCCGAACCCGGGCGCTGTCGTTCCAGGATCTCCGTGGCGAGATGCATGGCGCCCACCAAGGTGATCTCGATGGTCTGCCGCCGGAGTGCACCGAGCGATGTTGCCTCCGCCACCTCGAGGGCACTTTGCGGCCTTCCTTCGAGGAGCGACAATTTCACATTGGGAAGGCGCACCGGTAGAAACTTGATTCCAAATTCCACGATCTCGCGCACGGTGCCGAGGCTCATGGCCCCAAGGCCAAAGAGCCCGTGCATGGTGACCCCGCAGCGAAAACCGATCTCGTAACCGAGCGCACCATCGCCGGTGAGGCGCACGGCGCGGAAGAGCAAGCGGTCGAGCTGCACGAGGGAAAGTCGCGCATCGGGCGTGTTCCACACGGCCTCGGGGATCTCGAGATCCGACAGCATCGCCGCGCGTGTGGCTCCTCGCTCGAGCGCCAGATCGAGGATGAGCACCCCGTAGACGATGGGCACGATGGGCCGGGTGAGGTCTTGCCGCTTCATAACTTGTTAACCGTCATTTCCAATCTTTCCCGTTGGCACGAAATGACAAGTACTTTGGCACGGCCCCCCCTCACGACGCGCCGCGTACCGGCCGGAGAATGCAGGAACCGACGAGAAGCGCACTGGTTTCGAGGGAGGTGGGATGATGGTAGACATAAGGCAGCGTCGCATTTCACACTTGTGCTTTGCCGGCGTGGTGACGGTGGGCGTCGTCGCCGCCTGCCACAGTGGTGACGATGACGGAGGGACGTCCACCTCGGTGGCCGCCGTCGGCAGCCCCGAAGAGTTCTTCGCGGCCCGGGTGCAACCGAACCTCGGCTACTGCCGCACCTGCCACGTGCCAGGCGGCGTCGCCGACAAGCCCGAGGGCCGCAGGATGAGGCTCTCGTCCGCAACGGGCGACGATTACCGCAATTTGCAAACGTCATGGACGAATCTCGGAAAGGGCGTGGAGTCCAATCTCATTTTGCAAAATGCATCCGGCCAGCACGCACATTCTGGTGGTGCGCCGTGGGCGACAAGCAGTGTGGCCTATCAAGACATGAAAACGCTGCTCGCCTGTTGGGCGGACCCTGCCCATTGTGATTTCGGGGGCGAGCCACCGCCGCCGCCACCCACGTACGCGCTGCTCGGCAATCTGGAGAGCAACGGCGGTCGCAACTACGCCGCCCAGTTTTGCGAGAACCAACCCGATACCGCTCCGTTGCCCCTCGACCCGCGCGAGCTCATCTCGGGCAGCCGCATCGGGAATCCGAATTATGCCGTGTATTACAATGCTCCGTACAAAGTCTGCGCCAACGAAACGCTGCTCGAGAACCAGGCCAAGCAAAATGCGATCCTCGTTGCCCAAGGCAAAGAGCCGATGTACACGGCGAAGCCGCGACCGACGACGTGCGGTGAATGGCGTGCGGCGGTGGAGCGCGGACGAAAATACATCTTTTCCAACGCGATCACTGGAGATTTGATCCCGGTGGAGGGCGTTTGGAACATGGCCAAGACGCTGGGATACACGATTCCGACGGATCCCCAAGCCGCGACGGAGTTGCTGCGCACGGTGATGCAATCACGCTATGGCTATCCGCCCAACCCGTATCCGAATCCGTTTCCTCTGCCGGGGGAAGATCCCAATCTGACCAACGGCGGAAGTGTGCAAGGGCCGCTCGGCTTCGTGCAGACCAAGGACGCCAACGGGCGCTGGACCGGCGTGGTCGGGGCCACGTGCTACGCGTGCCACCTCGGCCAAATCGGCAACGGTGAAGTCTCGGGCGACGCGAGCAACTATTTTCGAAAGAATGGCCACCCCGAAATCACCGGCGGCCTTCCCATTGGCTTTTACGCGGGCGCTCCCGGGACGAACATCGATCTCGGCTTGCTTTACAACGATGCCAATCGGGCCAATGGCGTGTACGGCCGAAACTCGATTCAGGTCGTTCTCGACAACCCGGGTTACATGGCCAATCGTTCGCGCGGTGTGAACGCGGCCGACCAGGAAATCGTGAATGTGCTCCTTTTCCGCGAGCTCGGAACCCTGGATTGGCGCGCCAAGCTCGCCGAACCGGCTTATCTCGGCAAGCTGATGCCCACCGTGCCCTTGACCGGAGGCGATCAGCAGACCCCCGCCTGGTGGTGGACCCACAACAAAACGCGCTACCTGTGGACCGGTTTTGGCAGCGCGGGAAGCTCGCGCGGCAACTATTTTCCATCGTCGACCAACAAGTACGACGGCTACTGGAGCAAGCGCCGCGAGGGAGATTTCCAAGATTTGGATATCTGGCTCAACACCGTGGAGGCACCGAAATATCCTCATGGCTATTGTTCGAATGCCGACGGCAGCCCGGGACCTGCCGACAATCCGTATTGCATCGACCGGCCGCTGGCCGAGCAAGGCGCCATTCTCTTCCACAACAAGAATCTATGGGCCGGCGGCGCCAACGCCGACATCGAGCGGCCCGCCGGGGGCAATGGCTCGTGCGCAGGCTGCCACGGTGTTTACTCACCGTACTTTGCGCACCAACCAGGGTATCTGCCCGATCCAAGGCTAGTCGGTTATGCGGGGTACGTGGCGCCGCAGGCCGTTGCGGGCACCGATTCGGCGGATTCCTCTCTCTTCAATGGCCTCGGGGCGCGCCCGTTGATTCCGCAGGATCAAGTGGCGAGTGTGGCCAGCATGTTGTGGATGTTCTACCCCGATGCGTTGCCTGGCTTCATTCCGCCGGAGAAGCTTTCACCGCTGCAGAATCAGCTCATGGGCGTGGTCAACAGCGGCGAGCCGGCTCGCCCGGCCAACGACGGTTGCTCGCCGCTGCCCATCATCGGCTACACGGCGCAGCCCCTTCACGGCGTGTGGGCGGCGGCACCGTATTTCCACAATGGGAGCGTGCCCTCGCTTTGGGACGTGCTCAAGCCGTCGGATCGTCCCGATGTCTGGCGGCGGCAGCTGGCGCCCGCCTCGCAGGCCAACCCCAAGGGCGAAGTCGGTTTCGACACCTCGCTCACCGCATACGACTTCGACAAAATGGGCTGGAGGTATACCCCGCTGCAGTGCAGCGACATCACGGGACCCGGCTATTTGAGCTGCCGCGCGGGCCCGTACACCAAGGTGCCGACCGTGTTCGATTTGGTCACGGACGCGTTCAAGTCCTTTGCCGACTATTTCCCCCCGGCCCCGGAGGCGGTCGAGCAACGCGCCGTGTTCAATACGCACGGCTACGGCAAAGGCAACCAGGGCCACGCGTACACGAAGGTGTTGACCGACCAGGAACGCAAGGCGCTGCTCGAATACCTGAAGACACTCTGAGCGCTATTTGCGCAACGTTCTGGCGTGCGCGACGAGTTGGTCCGTGGCGGTGCCCCAGCCGTCGAAGAAGCCCATGGACTCGTGTTTGTCCCGGCTTTCGGGGTCGCTATGCATGACGTGGGCGGTGTACTTGGTACCCGCCCCGTGCGGCTCGAGCAAGATGGCCGCGGTGAAGCGGAATCCCAGGTGGGCTGGTCGGCGCGATGGGCGGAAACCCGCTTCGAGGGCGTCCGTCCAAATCAGCTTTCGATTCGGGACGACTTCCAAATAGCAACCGAAGTTCGGATGGTTTTCGCCCTCCGGAGAACGCATCAGCGTGCGAAAAAGGCCTCCGGGGCGCAGATCGATTTCACACTCGGGCGTGGTCCAAGGCGCGGGGGTGAACCATTTTTTGACGTGTTCCGGTTGCGTCCAGGCCATCCACACCAAGTCGGGCGGCACATCGACCAGTCGCTCCAGAACCAAATCCAGCTTGGGATCGATCGTCATCGCTTTTCCTTCTTTCGTTTGGCATCCATCAGGGGCTTCAAATCTTCGAGGTACCGATCGAGCTGATTGAGCCGGCGCTCCCACAGCTTTCGCTGATCGGCCATCCAGCCTTCGGCGGCCCGCAAGGGTCCGGGCGAGAGCTCGTACGTCCGGATTCTGCCGCTCTTCTGCGAGCGCACCAAACCGCAGCCCTCGAGCACTTTGAGATGCTGCAAGAAGGACGGCAGCGCCATGTCGAACGGCGCGGCGAGCTCGCTCACGGCGGCGCCCCCACCGCTCAAGCGCTGCAGAACCGCCCGTCGCGTCGGATCGGCCAGCGCGTGAAACACCCGATCGAGCTCGATGGTTTGGGTCATGGCCAAGTCTCGTTCACACAGCGCCAAAAGTCTCGAAACATCGGTGGCTTCCCGGGCGCTCGGCGGCCAAGCGCCGTTCCGCGATGGTTAGGCATAAACCTAACTATGCGGCCGACCGACACTTAGGTCAATGCCTAGGTGTTACGTTCACGCCAGGGACAGGTAAAGATCGGTGGTGAGCTCGTGCGGGGCCGCGTTCGTCGGGTTGTTGCGGTACACCTCGTACGCGGGCCCGCTGCCCACGCGGTGGCCGCTTTGCGGGAGCCAGCCGCCCATCAAGCGCGACCAGCAGTCGCCCAATTCCGTGTAGGGGCCGACGTGCGTCGCGTGCGCGTAGCGCCCCGCGGGGATCTTCACTTCGACGGCACCGTCGGGCACACGCACCCCGGGGCCGACGGTGATGCCGGCGTCGGACTGAAGCTGCTCGGGCGCCGTCGTCTCGGGATCGTCGTGGTAGATGGCGAGCATCTTGAGGCCCGGTGCCTGAAAGAGCCCCGCCGGCGCGGCGAGTCCACCCAGGCGCGCGAAGGCTTCGGAAATACGGTCGTACGGGCCGACATGGCGAATGGCGGCAACGCGGAGTTCGGGCATTTCTTCGATGGTGACGTTCATGATGACTTCTCCTATGAGGAATCGAACGAGGAGTTCTTTCGCGGGTTCGTGACGGAAGTGGACGCCGGAGCGTGCGGCGAGCTCGATTTGTTGCGGCCGCTCGCATGCCGATCGGATCTCGGCGGCGCCTTGCCGGAACGCCGAGGGCGAACTGCCATACGCCGCACGGAACGCGCGGGTGAACGCCTCGTGCGTTTCGTAGCCAGCCTCGAACGCGATGGTCGTCACGGCGGTATCGCGCGCGAGCAGTTGCCACGCGGCACGCTCGAGCCGCAGGCGGCGGTGCATCTCCAGCGGGGTTTCACCCATCATGCCTCGAAAGATGCGGTGAAAATGGAAGGATGAGAGCGCCGCCCCCCGCGCGAGCGCGGCCAAATCGAGCGCCTCGTCCAGGGTTTCCGTGATGCGGAGAACGGTTCGCTCCACCGCCGCTTGGTAGAAAGTTCGGGTTTCTGTCTTCACGGAGAAGAGCCTACGCCACGCCCCGGCCCGCGGCTTGACCGTCCTTGCGGTTCTCGTTCAGGTCCCCGGCACACGCTTCAGCGCGTGCTTGCGCAAATGCGATATCGCAATTCGAAATAGGTACGCGAAAGCATCGCTGATGTTCGCAGCCATCTGCAGGTGACGCATCGATTCTACAGCCGAAAAATCGGTGTTCCGTGATTGGCAATCCCAGATCGCGATGCTAAGAAACTTCGAAAGCGAAGCCCCCGGGACGGCGAAATGGCCTATTTCGTCCGCAGGGAGGTGGCCGCGCGCTACGCGCTCACGCGTGAGGAGAGGACATCATGCAAGGTCTCAAGCAGAGTTCTGCGTTCATTCTGGCCATGGGAATCGCGTGCCTCCAAGGCTGCGCCGGCGAAGCACCCCCCGCCGGCGGCGAAGACGTCGGCGAGCTGAAAGCCGGCAGTCCGCCTTCGGAAATGCCAGCCGACGGGCGCGGCGCGGGTCCTGCCATCGCCGCCCCATGCACCGTGCACGCCGTCACGCAGGAAGACATGGATAAAGCCCAACCCGGCGATGTCGTCTGCGAGGGCGGCCAGCTGCTGGCCAAGGCCAAAAGGTCGCGGCTGAAGATCACCAAGGGCGGTACGACGGACAAGCCCATCGTCTACAACGGTGAAGGCGCCGACGTCGATGGCATCACCGTCGAGGCAAACAATGTGGTCGTGCAGAACTACACGATGGTGAAGCCCAAGGCCCCGGGCATCTGGGCGGAGGGCGACAACATCACCCTGCAGAACAACACCATCACCAACCCCGTGAATGGCGACGGTGACGGCATTCGCTTCTTCGGCAAGAACATCAAGATTTTGCACAACACCGTCCGCGGCACGAGCAACAAATACGGCCACGCCGACTGCATGCAGACGTATGCCAGCGACACACCTGCGAGCGAAGACATTCTGATCGAGGCCAATCGCTGCGAGAAAATCGACAATATGTGCCTCATGGCCGAGGGGCCGAACGACGGTGAGGGCGATGGCCAAGGTCACTCGCACCATTTCACCCTGCGCAACAATTTCTGCGAAACCTTGAAAGCCTCGCAAGCCATCATGATGGAGGACATTCAGTACGCCACCATCACCGACAACGAGTTTGCGGCATCGCCCACCAAGGCCATCGGCCTGGCCATCAAGTCCACGAATGCCACCGTCAGCGGCAACACGGTGAGCCCGGACATCGAATACGAAGTGGGGATCGATAAATCCTCGCGAAAAGGCTACAGCGGCCCGCAGCCGGGCGGCCCGCCCTGAGCCGCCCGCCCTGATCTCGGACCGCGAAATGCCGTCCAACGCCGTCGATCGCGCTCCAAACGCGGTTGGCGTTGTCCTTGCGACGGCATTCGTACGCCGACCACCGTCGCTCCCTACCGCTGAGGCTTTCGGCCAGCTTTCAAATTTGTATTCGGACGGCTCCAACCCGGACCCAATCCTCCTATTGCGCTTCGCGTCAATCGGGGTGGGATAAGACGACTCATCCTGTTCACCCCGCCGTTGATCTTTGCGAGGTTTTGAATAAGGTTGTGCGTCATCATTAATTCATTAGGAAATCTTCCTAATGAACGCGCATCCCTGCACCCTGAGGAGGCCTTCATGAATGCTGGACTCGAGAAATCCAGGCGTCGCCTGCGAATTCGCACCGTAGGCGTGACATCGCTCACCATGGCAGCAACCGCGGTGACATTGGGGGCCTCCCATCCGGCCAGTGCGGACGTATCCAATGGCGCGTCGTATACGGTGACGAACGTGAACAATGGCAAGTGTGTCGATGCGCGAAGCGCCGGCACGGCCAATGGCACGGCAGTGCAGCAATATGCATGCAACGGTACGACTGCGCAGACGTGGCAATTTACGGCCACGAGCGGCGGCTATTTCCAAGTGGGCAACGCCAATGGCACCGCGCAAGTGTGGGACGTGACCGACGTCTCCACGGCCGACGGGGCGAACATTCAGTTGTGGACGTACGGCAACGGAAACAACCAGCAATGGCAGCCCGTTCAGGAGTCCAGCGGCGCATACCATTTCGTCAATCGGAATAGCGGCAAATGCCTCACCGTGCCCGGAGGTTCCACCGCCGACAGCGTGCAATTGCAGCAAGCCACGTGCAACAACTCCGGCGCGCAGGCCTTCAACCTGAATCAGGTCGGAGGCCCCACACCGGGACAGCCGGATCTCGGCTCCAATGTGATCATTTTCGACCCGTCGATGTCCGCGTCGACGATTCAGAATCGCCTCAATTCGGTTTTCGGCCAGCAGGAAAGGGCGCAATTTGGCAGCAATCGCTATGCGCTCCTGTTCAAGCCGGGCACCTACAATGTCGACGTCAACGTCGGCTTCTACACGCAGGTTCTCGGCCTAGGGCTTTCGCCCGACAATGTGACCATCAATGGTGCGGTGCACGTCGAGGCGGACTGGTTCCCGCCCCAGAATGCGACGCACAATTTCTGGCGCGCCGCCGAAAACCTCTCCGTGACCCCCAATGGAGGGGCCGACCGGTGGGCCGTTTCCCAGGCCGCGCCCTACCGCCGCATGCACGTGCGCGGCGATCTCATCCTCGATGACGGGGGGTGGGCCAGCGGAGGCTTCATCGCCGACTCGAAGATCGACGGCCAGGTGCGCTCCGGTTCGCAGCAGCAGTGGCTCTCGCGCAATGCCACCTGGGGCAGCTGGTCGGGCTCCAACTGGAACATGGTCTTCGTCGGCGTGGTCAATGCTCCGTCCGGGCAATTCCCCAATCCGCCGTTCACGGTCGTGGGGCAGACGCCGGTCGTTCGCGAAAAGCCGTTTCTCTACATCGATTCGTCCGGCGGCTACAATGTATTCGTTCCAAGCGTGCGCACCAATTCGCAGGGCATCACCTGGGGGAGCGGCACGCCGGCGGGGACGTCCATTCCGCTGAGCCAATTTTACATCGCGAAGCCGGGCGTGTCGGCCGCCACCATCAACAGCGCGCTGGGCGAGGGCAAGCATGTCCTGTTCACCCCGGGCATTTACCACTTGAGCGAGACGATTCGCGTCAACCGCGCCGACACCGTCGTTCTCGGTTTGGGTATCGCCACCCTGGTTCCGGACAATGGAATCATGGCCATGAGCGTGGCCGACGTGGACGGCGTGAAGATTGCGGGTCTGCTCCTCGACGCCGGCCCGACCAACTCGCCCTTGCTCATGCAGGTCGGCCCCTCGACGAACAGCGTCAATCACGCTGCGAACCCCACGTCGCTGCACGACGTGTTCGTCCGCATCGGCGGCGGCGGGGTGGGCCGGGCCACCCAGAGCCTGGTGATCAACAGCAACAACGTGATTGCCGATCATCTCTGGCTCTGGCGCGCCGATCACACGGACGGCGTCGGCTGGGACGTGAACACCGCGGACACGGGCCTCATCGTCAATGGAAACAATGTGACGACGTATGGCCTTTTCGTCGAGCACTACAAGAAATACCAGACCATCTGGAACGGCAACGGCGGCAGAACGTACTTCTACCAAAATGAGATGCCCTACGATCCGCCCAACCAGAGCGCGTGGATGAACGGCTCGACCCGGGGCTATGCCGCTTACAAAGTGGCCAATTCCGTCACCTCGCACGAAGCCTGGGGTCTCGGAAGCTATTGCTTCTTCAACAGCAATCCAAGCGTCGTTGCGGAGAGGGCCTTCGAGGTACCGGACACGTCGGGCGTGCGCTTCCACAACATGGTGACCGTTTCACTCGGCGGAAAAGGGACGATCAACCACATCATCAACAACACCGGCGGCCCGTCCAACGCCAGCAACAACAAGGCCAACTGGAACAACTATCCGTGATGTAAGAGTTCTCTGGACTCGAGGCCTTTCTCGGGGAAGGCTTCGAGTCCGACATGTCGAAGGAAATCTGCATCTTCGGGGCAGGAAGCATCGGTTGTTACGTGGGGGGGCGGTTGCTCGCCGCCGGCGGCTCGGTGAGTTTCATCGGCCGCGAGCGGCTGGGTAGGGAACTGCAGGAGCACGGGTTGCACCTCACGGACTACCTTGGCGCCGACTTGAGGGTGCCCGCGGCCGGGGTGCGTTTTGCCACGGACGTGTCCCGTCCTCTGCAGGCAGATCTCGTGTTGGTGACCGTGAAGTCGAGTGGCACCGAGGAGGCGGCGCGCGTGCTGGATGCCGCGCTGGAAAAGCCGACCGTGATTGTCAGCTTTCAAAACGGCGTCGGCAATGCCGACGTGCTGCGCCGGCATTTGCCGTCGCACACTGTGCTTGCGGGCATGGTGCTCTTCAATACGGTGAACTCCGGCAAGGGGCACTTTCACCAAGGCTCGCAAGGCTCGCTCGACGTGGAGAAGCATGCCGCGCTCGAGCCGTTCGTCGGGCTCTTCGAGCGCGCGGGGTTGCCGTTGCATCAACAGGCGGCCATGCGCTCGGTGCAATGGGCGAAGCTGTTGCTCAATTTGAACAACGCGATCAATGCGCTATCCGATTTGCCGCTCAAAGAGCAGCTCTCGCAGCGCGCCTACCGTCGCTGTGCCGCGCTGGCGCAGCTCGAAGGACTGCGCATTTTGCGTGCGGCGGGTATCCGGCCGGCGCAGGTGACCTCGCTGCCCCCGCATTGGATTCCGCGGTTGCTCGGCACACCGGATTGGCTCTTTCGCCGTCTTGCGCACAAAATGATCGCCATCGATCCGCACGCGCGCTCGTCGATGTGGGAAGACTTGAACAGGGGCCGCCCGACGGAGGTCGACTGGATCAATGGAGAGCTGGTGCGCCTCGCCTCCAGCGTGGGCCAGCGCGCCCCCGTGAACGAGCGGCTGACCGAACTCGTTCACGAGGCCGAAAAGGGCAATCGTTCCCCATGGTCGGGCGAGTACCTCCTCGCGGAGCTCGCACCGCGCCATGTCGCGTCTTAGGGAATCACGTGCTCCGCGGCGGTGAGGCTGGCCGACACCGTGTGGACGGTGAGCGCGCGTTTCGTCTTGTCACCGGTGATCCATGCTGCACCGCCACCGTAAGCGAAGGCGTCGTCGCCGCGCGGGAGGTGGTGCTGCGACACTTTGGTGGCCGCGGCACGGATGGTTCCTTCGCCGTCGATGCGCATGGCGAAGGTGCCATTGTAGGTGGACTTGTCTCCGCTTAGTGCCCATTCTTCGTAGAGCACGATGAATTCCCCATTTCCGACGGGGACGAACTTCGGCCGTTCGGCGTGTGTCTTTCCCGGTGCGCTCGTGTGGTAATCCGTCAAATACCGAAGTCGATTGGTCGCGTTCTCGCCACCGGAGTTCACTGCCGACTCTTCGCCGAAGCTCGGGTCGATGATGTTCGCATCGCTGCCTTTCGCAAGATCCGGCGTCAAGCGCACGAGTGCCAGATCGCGCGAGCCGGAAACGAGGGCGCTGGTGTCCGTGGTGCGCTCGGTGGCGAGCAATGCGAGAAAGCTCCCCTTGGCCGGCCCGGCATCGATGCGGACCAGATTTCCCAGCCGCGTAAACGTGTTGTTCTGTCCCGTATCGCCCTTTGGACGATAGGCCTTTTGCGTTTCCCCTGACTTCGAATCACGAATGCGCGCGATGGACGCCGCGCGCGGATACGCATCCCCCAAATGGAATTCGTAAATATCGTTTCCGTCGACCAAATGCCGTTGATCGAACGAATGGCTCACCCAGATGCTCGACGTTCCCCGGATGGCACCCGTGCTCGCATCGAAGAAGGTCGACGCGGCCTTTTGATGGCGCGTGCCGCTTCCGTCGGGTTCCGTGGAAATGCCATGCACGAGCGCGAGCATGTTGCCCGCGACCGACAGCCGGGAGCTCGATGCCCTTCCCGGAGTGACGATGGGCTCCGACGCCTTGTTGGCCGCCTCGCGCGCGATGTCGATATCGACGTCGAACAGAGTCTTTCCCTCTGAATCGAAATGAAGCGCACGCAGAACATTCGAACGATGTTGCTTTGGCGCGGGGAAGGTCTTGGTGACGTCCGGATCCTTGGAACCGGTTGCATAATAGTAACTTCCGTCGCCACCGCGCGCGAACCCCAGCAAATTGCCCAGCGATCGAACTTTGTAGCCGCGCGTGACGTGCCATGTTCCTGCGGAATCGGGCTCCACGCGAACGACGGCGATCTGGCCCGCCGCCTCGTTGGTGTTGCGCACCGCCACGTCGACGAACGACGTGCCCGCGGCAGGGACGAGCTCGGGCAATTTTCCATATTGCGCATCCCACCCACTCGGCCCGACGAGGTCGTCACGATCCACATCGAACGGCGTCACGCCCAACTCCGCAAAGGTCTTCACCGCGGGCTTTGGCTCGACGACCGGCGGGGTCGTCCCACCGTCGTTCGGAGTCCCGCCGGGCCACCCACTTCCCGGATCGGGATTGCCACTGCCACCTCCGTCGGGGTTGCCCTGCGGATCCTTCGTCGACCCGTTGTCGGAGGAATCCGATGACGAACTGCATCCCACGGCGGCAACGGCCAGCGCCGCGGCCAAGTGTAAAAATCTCTTTTCGTAACCCACGCGACCTCCGGTCATCTTGGGGATATTTCGTTGGTGTTTCGGGTGGCGACGCTCAAGCACAGTCGGTGCCACCGCGACACCTCGTGCGATCGCGCGATATCCCGCGAACATCGTGGGGGCCGGCCCACCAATCGGGGCGCGAAGCCCTCACGGTGTGTCTTGCGGCGCCTCCTGGAACAAAGCGATCCTCGGAATTATGCGCCATCTTCGCGCCGTTCTCTTGATTTCGCTTGCGAGCGCCATCCCTTGTGGAATTGCGTGTTCGCTAAACAATTTTAGTCGGGAGTTCGGGCAGGATGCCGCCACAATCTCGGATGGCGGTGCGGGTGCGCGCTTTTGCGCCAACAAAGACGCCGCCTATTGCTTCGACTTCGACCAGCTCGAAAAGCCTGCGGATTATTTCACCGATCCGAAACCAGGGCAGGGGACGGTGGCCTTCGATACGTCGGAATACGTATCCCCTCCGCGTTCGCTGTCCGTCGGGCTGCCGGCCGATGCGGGCAAAACCAGCTATTCGGTGATGGTGAATCAATACCGACAACACCCCACCGAGCTTACCTACGAGGTGCATTTCCAAGTTGCGCAGGCGCCGATTCCCTCGACGGGCCACCCGAGCGGCGACGAGGCGATTTTCGCCACCATCATGAAAATAAGTTTCGAACGCGCGCCCAACGATCGCGATCTCGCGATCCACGTCCGCGGCCAAGACGGCGTCTACAAAGTGTACGCCTACGAGCACGGCTACAACGTCGAGCCCGACGGCGGCCCCGGCTTCAACGATCTCGAGTTCCTGGGGCGCCTTCGAGAGACCCAGACCCCGACATCCTGGTCCAAATTGATCCTTCGCGTCCGCACCGTCCCCGAGCTCTACGTCTCCGCCCAACTCAACGACGAGAACGAGCGCCCCCTTCGCATGGCCCCCAACTGGCAGCCCATCGAACCCGCCTTCAGCATCGGCCTCTCCTACGCCCAACCCCTCGCCTCCCCATGGACGATCCGCTACGACGACATCCTCATCGACATGAAGGGGAATTGACCCGGTTTGGGCCCGGGGCTGCTATGAGGGGGCTCGGGTTCATGGTCCGATGGCAGGCGCATTTGTGGGGCGCTCTTCTCGTTTGTGGGGCGGGGGTGTTCGCGTTGCAGTGCAGCCTGGAAGGCTTGGGCGATGGGGTGCGTCCTTCGAGTCCCGAGGCAGGCGATGGTGCTGCGTCGCATGCGGAGGCGGGCCCGTGGCCCGATAGGGCGATCGTCGCTGGGCTTTCTGCGCCGGATCACGTGGCGGTCGGGCCGGATTTTCTCTATTTCACGACGGCACGTGCGGGTGGGTCGGTGGAGCGCTGCCCGATCCAAGGGTGCGCCGGCGAGCCCGAGCTGATCAGGCCGGGCCAGAAGGATCCGCGCGGGCTTGGCGTCGCCCAAGACGGCACCATTGGGTGGGTCAATTTCGCTGGCGGCCAGGTGACGCTCGCCACGCGCAGTCCCGGGGCTTCGGTCTGGCAGTTCAACCAGCTTGCGGCAGGGCAAGAGTCTCCCGCGGGGATGGCCATCTTGGCGAAAGACGATGCCATTTGGTCGAACTTTGCGGCTGCAACCGGCAGCCCCGGGGTCGTCCGTCGCACGCTCGGGAACAGCATCGTGCTCTCGAGGAAGGCGCTCGAACCCGGTCCCATCGTTCTGCCCAGAGGAACCCATGACGTTGTCTGGGGCGACAGCCATGGCCTCAGCGAGACGACGATCGAGGGCGATGGCTCCGATGGCAATGCCGCATGCACCTTCGTGACCAGCGAAGCGGGGGTGCAGAGCCTGCTCTATTCGATCACGGACCCGTCCCAAGTCTATTGGTCGACCTTCGACGGAAGGCTCCTCGCGGCGCTTCGTCCCCCCGCGAGCTACGCGCTCCAACACTGCAACGAAGGCCCATCGGACATCGTGACGCTGGTCTCCGTGCAAGGACAAATCGTGTCCATGGCGTCGAGCGGATCGTTCATTTATTTCAGCGCCAACGAGAACGGAATGGGCTCGCTTCGAGTGGCCACCCGCTCCTCGGGACAAATCCGGGTTCTGCTCGATGGCCTGGACGACCCGCGCGGCGTCGCCATGGACGAATCGTATGTCTACGTCGCCGTCCGAGGCGACGGCACGATCCGGCGTGTTCTACGAATCGACGTCTAGAGCTGCTATGAATTCGTCCAGGTTCATGATTCGACGGCATGCGCCTTCGTGGAGCGGTCTCGCCTTCTTGTCAGGGCTGTTCGCCTTGCAATGCGGCCTCGAAGGCTTGGGCGATGGCGTGCGCCCTTCGAGCCCGGAGGGCGGCGCCGAGGCTGGCGCTGAAGTCGGGGACGGCCATGCTTCGCCCCCCGATGCTGGCGTTCCACCCGCCGATAGCAGCGCCTCGCCTGCGGACGCAGCACATCAGACTTCGGACGGCTCCCGGCCTGACGACGCCTTCATCGTCGGGCTTTCCGAGCCGGACCAATTGACCATGGCGGCCGGTTTTCTCTACTTCACGACGGGCCGAGATTACGAAGGTGCCGTGCGCCGCTGCCCCATCCAAGGATGCCAGGGCGAGCCCGAGATCATCGCATCGGGGCAGACGGAGCCGCGTGGGCTCACCGTCACCCAGACGGTCATCGTCGGCTGGGTCAATCGCGGAGCCGGCCAGGTAATGCTCGCGTCGCGAGGGCCCGGTGCAGCGAGCTGGGAGTCGCACGCGCTCGCGACGGAGCAATCGATCCCCGCGGGCATGGCCATTTCGGCGATGGACGATGCCGTTTGGACGAACTACGGGTCGCAACCCGACACCGCCGCGGTGGCGCGCCGCACGGGCCGGCAAGCGCCCATCATCGCCCTCTCGCGGGAGAAGAGCTATGCGGGGCCGATCCTCCTTTCCGGCGAAGGCAAAGACGTGGTGTGGGGCCATGGCAACGGCCTTGCCGAGACGACCCTCGATGCCGACGGCCATGCGCCGTGCAACTTCGTGCACAGCACCGCGCCCGTGACGAACCTGGCCTCGGGCATGAACGAGCCGCTTCAACTCTTTTGGAGCACCCTCGACGGATTCGTCCTCATGGCAAACCGGCCGCGAGCCGCCGACGCGCTCCAACATTGCAAAGAGATCCCCCCATCGGAGATCACCTCGGTGGTCAAGGGGCAAGGGAGCATCGCGTCCTTCGCCGTGGATCCTCTGTATGTCTACTTCTCCGCCACCGAAGGCGGAAAGGGATCGCTGCGCCGGATGCGCATCTTAGGGGGCGAAGTCGAGGTGCTGCTCGACGACTTGGACGATCCGCGGGGCGTCGTCGTCGATGGACCGGACGTCTACGTTGCCGTTCGCGGCGATGGCACCATCCGCCGGATCCACCTCTACATCTAGAGCATGTTCGACTGCGCGAACTCCACGATGCGCTGGCACGTGGCGCGCGGATCGTCGAAGTGCGGACAGTGACCGATGCCCTCGGGCCGCTCGATGACCGCGTGCTTGGGGAGGTTCTCACTGAAATACGCAAAATCGTTCGCGGGAAGCAGCCGCTCCGAGCGGCCCCACCAAAACAGAATGGGCATCTTCAGCGTTGCGAGCTGCTCCGGCGTCGCACCGGAGTTGGGCGTGGCTGCATCGAGAAGGCTACCCACGGCCGGCCGCTTCGCCGAGTGTACGATGTCGGCGGCGATGAGCGGACCAAACCACGGTTTGCGATGATAAATCGTATTCAAGAATCTGCGCGCATCGCGCGGAGACTCCATGCGGAAAGCGCGCAAAAGCCGCTGCAGATCTTCCTCACTCCAGAGCGCGCCTGCGGGTGACAGCAGCACCAAGTTTCGCACCCGCTCGGGCCGCGCGGCCGCGTAGTGCAAGGCGATGGCCCCGCCCATCGAGTTGCCCACGACGATGGCCGGTTCGTCGAGCAGCTGGTCCAGCGCGCTCGTCATGTTGTCGAGCAAGTTTTCAGGCAGCAGTGGGATGCGCGGAACCTCGCTGAAGCCGTGCCCCGGAGCGTCGGGCGCGATGATGCGGCGCGTGTGCTTCTGCAGAAGCGCCAGCAAAGGCCCGAACGCGGCCGACGACGAGGTGATGCCGTGCAGGACCACGATGGGCGGAAGCGAACCGTGGCCTTTGCCGTCGAGCACGTGGAGCTTGGCGATGTCGGTTTGAACGAAACGGCTCTGGATGCCGCGTTTTCGAAGGCGATAGCGCGAGATTCGTTCGAATGCAGGAAGAAGCCGGGGTCGCAGCATCGGAGGGCGCATGAATGGAAACTTCGTCCGTGCCGTGCCGTGGTCTAATGTGGTTTCTCTCATGCAGCCTTCCAATGTTTTTATCACGGGAGCCTCCAGCGGAATAGGACGCGCGCTCGCCCTGGAGTACGCGCGCCGTGGCGCGCACGTGGCGATCGCGGCGCGGCACGAAGAGGACCTTGCCCGCGTCGCCGTGGACATTGCGGCGTGCGGCGGGAAGGCCAGCGTGCACCCGCTCGACGTGGCCGACGCCGACGCCGTCTTCGAGACGGTGCGTCGCGTTGATCGCGAGCTCGGGAGTCTCGACATGGTGATCGCCAATGCCGGCGTCGGAAGCTACGGGCACATAAGTACGATGCCGTGGGCCCATGTGGCGCGCGTTCTCGACGTCAATGTTCGCGGTGCCATGGCCACACTGGCCGCGGCCGTTCCCATCATGCTCGCCCAGCAACGGGGCCATTTGGTTGGCGTGAGCAGCCTGGCCGGCCGGCGCGGCATGCCGCATTCAGCTGTGTATAGTGCAAGCAAAGCGGCACTCTCGACCTTCGTGGAATCGATGCGCATCGAACTTGCGCCCGCAGGCGTTTTTGCAACCGATGTGCAGCCCGGTTTCGTCGACACACCGCTCGTGACACGCGGGCGTCATCCGACGCCATGGATGTGGTCGCCACAAAAAGCAGCCCATGTTATCGTTCGGCGGCTCGAACGGGCGCCCGCCGTCATCGCATTTCCGTGGCCGCTCAACGCATTGAGCGCCATCAATCGAATGCTCCCACCGTTTTTATACGATCGACTGGCGCGCCTCGTTGCCGCGCGCGCATCGTATGCCCAAGAGCTGTGAAGCCGCCCCCTTCCGACCCCGCTGTCGCCGGGACCCCAGGTCGTAGTAGCATGAACCCTCGGAAGCTGATGTCCCGTCCGTTGCCCCCCAAAAAAGAGGTCGCGCTCGCGCTGCTGGAACGCTCGAGCGTCCACGTTCACCTCGATCCACGCGTGACCAGCGTGATCGTTCCGCCCTGGTTCAAGAGCCAGCCGCAGCTCGTGTTGCAGATCGGGCTCAACATGCCCGTGCCCATTCCGGATCTGCACCTCGACGAGGACGGCATGAGCTGCACGCTCAGCTTCAACCGGTCGCCGTTCCACTGCGTCGTGCCTTGGGCGAGCGTTTTCGCCATGGTCGGCGAAGATGGTCGCGGCATGGTGTGGCCCGACGACGTGCCGGTGGAAGTCTCCCGCCAGACGCGTCCCGTGCAGGTTGCGCCAGGCCCCAAAGAAGCGAGCCCCGACAACGGCAAGGCCGCTGCCGGCGCCCCGAAAAAAGGGCCGCGTCGCATCGCGGAGGCTGCGCCGCCGTCCGACGACACCAGCGCGGGCAAGAAAAAGAAGAACGTCGTCAAGCGTCCGCGTGTCACGCCTGCGCCCGAAGAATGGGCCGGTGCCCCGCAAGCGGGAGCTGGTGGCTCGCGAACATCGCCGCAAGCCGGCGGGCCGCGCTTGTCCGCCGTACCGCCCGTTGCGGGCGATGGGCGAGATCCGCTGCGCGACTCGAGCGACTCGGAGCCCGAAGTGCTGGGTCCCCGCCCGCCGCCGACCTCGCGTCCGAAGCGGGAGCTTCCGCCCTACCTCCGCGTCGTCAAGTAACCGTAAGCGTGCGCTAAAGCGCGATCTTGAGCCGCGTGGTCTGCCCCGCGGTGATGGTGAAGCCCAGCGTGCGCTTCACGTTGCCATTGACCAACGTGAGCTTGTGGTCGCCCACGGGAAGGCGCAGGTTCTCGACGGGCGTGCTGCGGCCCGAATCTTTGTCGTCGATGATGACTTTGGCCGGCGGCGTGGACGATACGGTGAGAAAGCCTTCGGCCGTTTGAGCCGCGGCCACCGGCACGGCCGCTACGGCGAGCAGCGCACCCAAGGCAGCCAAGGAGGACCTCAGCGAAACGAGATTCATTTGCCTTCGATGGACGCACAGAGAGCCCCACCGATGCAAATGCTTCCGCCTTTGGGCTACGTTTTCGCTTCCCGGGCCTGCGTTTCCTGGTTCTGCCGGTCTTCCTCTGCGGTTTTCTGCACTTGCCGCAGCTTGCGCGCGGCCGGCGCATAGAGCAGCCGTTTCACCCAGCGCGGAGAGATCGCGTTGAGCAGCATGAGCATGCGGATGACGAAGCCGGGGATGACCAGGGCCCGCCCGCGCTCGAATCCGCGAAGCGCCGCCCGGGCGCAGTCGGCCGCGCTGATCTCGACGAAGCCCGGCACGTCGGCGCCGGTGAAGTTTCCCAGCGTGTCTTTGAACTCGGTTTTGACCGGGCCGGGGCACACTTGGGTGACCGTCACGCCGGTGCCGGCCAAATCGAGGCGCAGCGATTCGGTGAATCCCGTGACGTAGTGCTTCGTCCCGATGTACACGGAAAAGCCCGGCATGAAGGCGAGGCCGAAGCCGGAGCTCACGTTGAGGATGCCGCCGCGCGCGCGCTCGACCATGCGCGGGACCAGGCGGTGCGTGAGGTAGGTCAAGGCCGTGACGTTCAGCGTGATCATGCGCTCGGTCTTGTCCCAATCGGCACGATCGAAGACGCCGATGTCGCCGAAGCCGGCGTTGTTGATCAGCACGTCCACGCCGCCGGTCGCGTGCTCCACCGAGGAGAGCATCTCGCGCGTGGCGTCGCGATCGCCCAGATCGCAGCCGCACACGTGCACCTGGAGTTGCGGGTGCTCGCGCACGAGTTCCTCTTTGAGCTGCTCGAGCCGGTCGATGCGCCGTGCTACCAGCACCAGCGCTTTGGCCCGCTCCGCCGCCTGCCGCGCGATCTCGACGCCGATGCCCGACGACGCGCCCGTGATGAGAACGACGGCCCCCCGAAGGATGGACACTAAAGCTCCACGCCGAAGACTTCGCGGAAGCGGGGATACGGTTCGTCCATGATGCCGATGTCCAAACCGATGCGAAGCGAGATGGTGACGCCATCGCCCCAGGGCCACCAAAGGCCGTACGCGAGCACGCCGGCGACGGGACCCGCGGAGTAGAGAAGCTGGCCGGAGCGAAGACCACCGGAGCGCTCGGCCAGATCGCGCACGCGAGGCGGGGCGCCGGCGAGGCTTGCCGCCGTCCACTCCGACGGGAGGCCTTCGAGTGCGACCAGGCGCGCTTCGTTCTCCAGATCCGCGTTGATGGAGGACGTGACGCAGTTGAGACGATTGTCCCAGCTCCAACCGCGGCGCGGCCACTTGCTCCGCAGTCGGACGAATCCTTCGAGCATCGGTTGCCACAGATCTCGGGCGGCCGTCGGCATGGTCATGAGGTTATCATGCCCGCGGAACGTTCAAGGCGTCACGCTTGCTTTGGCGCGTTGACGTGCTCTTTCGGGTGCGTTGGTATGGTGTTCTACGATATCGGCGTAGTGCTTCTGCGCGGCCGCGCGATCGCCGAGGTCCCACTCCGTGTCGGCCAGGCCGAGCAGCGCAGGGAGAAAGGACGAGCTCGCAGCGAGCGCGCGCGTGTAATAGCTGCGCGCGCCCGCCTTGTCGCCGAGCGCGCGGGACGTGTCGCCGAGGCCCGTGAGAACCTCGGGGTTCTTCGGCTCCTTTTGGACCAGCGCCTGGTAGATCTGCCGCGCGGTCGCATAGTCGCCGTTGCGCTGCACCTGTGCGGCGCGACGCAACGTCGGGCCGAGCGGATCGTTGGCCGCAATCACGACCCCGGGTGGGCCAGCCGGCGCGGGATTGGCCGCGGGCGTGGGCGCGCCGGGATGCGGCTTTTCGGGCGTCGCCGCCGATGGCGAGGCGGGCGAGGGAGACGCGGGCGAGGGAGATGCGGGCGACGGCGGCGTGGGGGCCTGCGCGAGGTTCGCGGGCGGTGCGCTGCTCGCGCCTGGGGCATTCGCGCCGGGGGTGATGCTTGCGGCGACGGCGGCCGCGGGCTCCGAGGGCTCGATCGCGCGAGGCGCTTCGTCGGCCGACGGGGCCGGCGTGACCATGGCCGTCGAGCTCACGGCGTTCACGGGACTTGCGGCACCGGGTGGGCTCTCCGTGGTCGGAGCCTGCGTTTCCGCGGCCTTCGGCTCCTTGGTCGCGCTTTCAGGTGCGGGGACGTGGTTCGACTTCGTACTTAGCCAGAACGCGACGCCGATGCCGACCAGCGCAATGGGCACGATCCAGCTCGGCTTGCGCATGGGCGATGGCGACTTGGGCTCGACCTTCGCCGCGGCCACGGCTGCGGGCGCCGTTGCCGCCGCGGCCGCGGGCGCCGGCGCATCCGGAATGATGTCGGGCGGCGGCAACGACGGAGGCGAGATGCTCCCGCGCACCGGCCGGAGCGTCTCCGGTTTGAGCGAGATGCGCGGCGGCGGCGAGAGGCGCTGGAGCGGAGGCGCCACGGAAGCCCTTGCCGATGCCGGCAGCGGAGGGAGCGCCGGCTTGCTCGAGCGCCGATCGGCGGTGGACCCGCTCACGGGAAGCGGCGGTGGCGTCGTCTCGCGCACGACCGCCGCCGCGGCCGCGGGGCGCTTGAGCGTCTCGGGGCCGTCCTCGGTCTCGAGCTCCGACGCTTCCACCTCCATCTCGGCGGTCTTTTCGTCTTCCTCGTCGTCGTCGTCGTTGCCCTTCTCCTCGTTGGCGGCTTTCAGAGAGCCAGGGCCAACGAGCGGCAGCGTCAGCGAGACGCTGTCATCCGGGCTCACGACGATCTTTTCGACCTTCGCGTCCTTTTCGCCCGTTTCGTCTTTCGCGTCCTTCGCGTCCTTCGCGTCTTGCGAAGCCTTCGCGTCTTGCGCGTCCTCCGCGTCGTCCTCGCTTTTCTCCTCGTGCTCGAAGCTCTCCAGCGACGGAGGCGCTTCGACGCCGCCGACCTCCGAGAGCGACAGCGGCGAGGCTTCATCCTCGGGCGGCGACTTGCGCGAGGGCATCGGCGGCACCGACAGCGGCCGTGAAAACTGGAGCGTCGGCTCGTCCATCATCTCGCCGGCCGACGACGGCGGCTCCGCGTCGTCCGCGACCTCGCCTTCGCTGGGCAGCATGGCCGCGCGGCCGTTGCTCACCGAGGCACGCGCTTCGGCATCGAGCACCTCGGCTTCGCCCATGAAGGGCGTGGGGCGATTGCTCGGCGTGACTGGGGGCCGCTCCTCGGCTTGCGGGAAGCCCGGCGGCGGATCGGGTGGAAGCGATTCGGCATGCGGTTCGATCTCGTCATCGAGAACCGCTCGTTTCAGATCCTCGCGCGAATCGAACGTGACCTCTTCGCCCGCTGGGTTGACGATCGACCAGCGCCCCTTGTCAGCCATGACAATAATCTTCGCCTTACGGAGCCTCTACCGCAAGGCGAACAGTTTCGATGAGTTCCTCCAGGCGCGAGGATGGCAGATTGCAAGCTTGCGCCAGGGAGGCGATCAGGGTGCGCTCGGAAGCCGAGAAACCCTCGCTCGAATACGCGATTCCAAGTGCTACGATCACGCCTTCCTCGACGGCGTCGCAGTCCTTGAGGATCTCGGCAATGAGGCGGAGGCGCGAGCCTACCCCTGCAGCATCGATGACCTCTCGGCTGGCCACGATAAGTGGACTGACCAGGTCCACGTCGAGCTGGGTGCGCAACAAGCGCCCAAAGATGAGGCGCAGGGCCTCGACCTCGTCGTCGTCGATGGTGCCGTCCGCATTTGCGACCAGCACACCCAAGTCGATAATGGCGGTAGGGTTGTAATCCCCGCGTTCGAACAGCTCGCAAACCGTCTCGACCGTCTCGCGGATGAGGGCCTCGCCTTTCATACGATGGACGTCCGCGTGAGGCGTTTGGTGAGACCGAGCACCATCTGCGCACGAAGGACGCGCAGCCCATCGAGCACCTCGGGCGAGGCGCCGGTCGCTTCCGCCTTGCGCATGGTGGCGTCCAAAGTGGCGATCCGGCCGGTTTGCAGGGCTTTGAGCGACCAGGTCATCTGCATGAAGGTGTCGAACAGATCCTCGAGCTCGTCGCCGCGGCGGAGCCGTTCGGTCACGACGAGGCGCCCGGTGCCGACGCGGCGGAGCAGCCGCTTGATCTTGTGCACGGGCCCAACCACGCGCCGGGTGATGAAGACGCCCATGATGGTGAGCACCACCGTGAGGGCCACCCCCGCGAAAATCAGCACGGCGAACACCAGTTTGCGCTGCATTTCGATGGCCGCGCGGTTGCTCTGCACGGCTTGGAGGTTGGCTTCCGCCTGACGATCGGTCTCGGACAGCCCCTCTTCCACGACCTTGAGAAGCTCCGCGTTGCCGCTCATCAGAACGCTCTCGCGCGTGAGCTGCGAATTGACCTGCGACTCCTTCATCGCCTTTTCCGCCTGCGTCGTCGCGAGTTGGGCGTACTCGGCGGCCGTGTTGGCGGTCTTGCCGATGACGACGCCGAGGGCCAGCATGACGAAGGCGACGACCCCAACCAGCATCCCTGTGTATTTGAGCTGGAAACGAGGGTTGATGAGCCAGTTGCGATTGCGCAGTTCGGGGGCCACGGGGTTGCTCATGTCGGCGTGCGAGCCTACCACCCGCTCCCGCTCCCTCGCTGCCCGATCTTTCGGTTTGCCCGTAGATGGGCAAGGCGGCATGCGCGCGCAGGACGTTCGCGCTTACTCGCCCCGACGTTCAACGTAGTACGTGCCGAACACCCGATCGCTGATTGGGAATGTGATGTTGAAATTCCACCGCCCCATGAGCGCCTTGTCGTGATGTCTCTGGTGGTGTCGTCTGAGAACTTTCACCATCGGCAAACGGCCCACGAGCGAACGTTCGTCCAGGTGATAGACGAAGTGGAGCCACTCGTAGGTCAAAAAATAGCCCATGGCGACCACGATGAAGAGCCAGGCCACGTTGCTGCTGGACACCAGGAAAAGAAGCCCCGCGACCGGCGTGGCGATGACCCCGAGGAAGAAGAAGAGCATCACCGGCGGAAAGAGCACCATCTTGAAATCGCGCGAGGACTCGTAGGACATCGCATCGTGCGTGAAGAAGTGATGGTGCTCGCGCGTGTGGCGTTGAAAGAGGATGCCCATGCCCGGCTTGGGCCTGTGCATCGGGCCCTTGTGGCCGAAGTATTCGCAGACGTTGGCGAAGAGAAACGCGAGGGGCAGCGTGAGCCACTCGAGCGGCGCCATATCGTGCACGCGTGAAATGGCGAAGCCCAGCACGGCGAGGGAGCCGATGCTGGTGAATGCAAAGTGCAACCATCCGCTGTAGTGCGGGCCGACGTTCTCCTTGCGGTATTCGACGCGAAAGCGCTCGACCTCCGGCGGGACACGAGGCACCGTTTCCAGGGGCGTCGCGAGCGCGTTCTGCATCCACATAGCGTAGCACGGCGTGGCCCGTGCTATTTGCACACGGGCCGTGCCCCCTTCGACCGACAAAACGCCGCGCCTTCGAGCGCACCCCGTGCAAAATCCCTTTCATATCGTGCTGGTGGAGCCAGAGATCCCTCCCAACACGGGAAATATCGCCCGCCTCGGCGCCGCCACCGGTTCACCTCTGCACCTGGTCGGGACCTTGGGCTTCCGCATCGACGAACACAGCGTGCGCCGCGCCGGTGTCGACTATTGGCACCTGGTCGACGTGCGCCGGCACCTGGATTTCTCGCACTTTCAGCACGCCTTCGCCAAGGAAGGCCCCGCACCGGGCAAGCTTCACCTCTTCAGCGCCGTGGCCACGCGCAGCTACCTGGAGGCCGACTTCGCCCCCGGCGACGCGCTGGTCTTCGGCCGCGAAAGCGTGGGCCTCCCCGAAGAGCTCCTCGAAGCCCACCCCGACCGCGTCGTGGCCATCCCCACCTTGGGTGCCGTCCGCTCGCTCAATCTCGCCAACGCCGTGGGCATCGCTCTGTTCGAAGCCCTCCGCAAAGTCGGCGCGCTCGACTCGACGTTCATGGGCTGAAGAGTCAGGGAGGGCCTCTTTGGAGCTTCTCGAAGAGCTTCACGGCCTGCTCGGTTGGCCATATGCGTTCGAGGGCGAGCTCGAATCCCGGGAGCGTTTCCGGTCGAAAGAAAGCGTTCTCTCCGAGTGAATCGACGGGGGCATACTGTTCGTCCCTCAATAGGAATCGATCGAGCGTTCGCGCGACGGGATCGATGATCCAGTATTCGGGTGTGCCAATGCTGGCATAGTAGCCAAACTTGACGACGCGATCGATCCTCCGACTCGAAGGAGAACTGATTTCGACGGCGAGGGATGGATGGCCTTGGGAAAGGCTGTCCTGCTGGTCGCGCAAGGATGGATTGTCCCTCGCATAGAACTGCGCGTCCGGCATCACCCCGCGTCGTTCGCTGATGCGAACGGGATATCCCGACGCAAGGACGATGCCCGCTTCGGTAGCGTTTGCCCAGTTCTCAAGCGCCGTTACGAGCTTGAGCACGACGTATTCATGCGGACCGCCTGGTACTTCGACCTCCACGAACTCGCCATCGATCAGCTCGCGGAGATCGTCCTCGTCCAGCTTCAGGAGGTCGTCCCAGGTATACGGACCCTGAACCTGCTCGACTTCGCCGACGCGTTCCATGGCGGAATTATGACCCATGCCCCCGCCAAGTGCAGGAGAGATCTCTTCCCGTCCACGTACACGTTCCCGTTCCCCTTCCCGATCTTCTTCTCGGCTATCCGGGAACGTGTACGGGAACGGGAACGTGTACGGGCAATGAGGAAGTCGCTATTCGAACGCCGCGATGCCCGTGACGTCCTGGCCCAGAATGAGCGTGTGCACGTCGTGCGTGCCCTCGTAGGTGAACACCGTCTCCAAATTGCAAAGGTGACGCATGATCGGATATTCCAGCGTAATCCCATTACCGCCGAGGATATCGCGGCACGTCCGCGCGATTTGCAGTGCGGCGTGCACGTTGTGGCGCTTGATCATGCTCACGTGCTGCGGCCGGAGCTTCTTTTCCGCCTTGAGGCGCCCCGCCTCCAGCGCCTGCAATTGCGAATTCGAGATCAGCGTCAGCATCTCGGCGAACTTCTGCTGCACCAATTGATGCGACGCGATCGGCTTGCCCGCGAATTGGACGCGGTGCTTCGCGTAGTCCAATGCGCAATCGAAACAGGCCTGCATCGCACCGATGACGCCCCAGGCGATGCCGAAGCGCGCGGAGGTCAGACAGGAGAGCGGCCCCTTCATGCCGCGCACACCCGGCAGAATGGTGTCCTTTTTCACGCGCACGTCCTCGAGAATCAGCTCGCTGGTGACGCTGGCGCGGAGGCTCATTTTCTTGTGGATCGTGCGCGCTTCGAAGCCGCGCGTATCCGTCGGGACCAAGAAGCCGTGCACCTCGCCGTTCACGCCACCGACCTTCGCCCAGACGAGGGCCACCTGCGCCACGTTGCCGTTGGTGATCCAGCGCTTCGTGCCATTGAGCACGTAGCTGTCGCCGTCTTCGATGGCCACGGTGCGCATGCCCGCGGGGTTCGATCCGAAATCCGGCTCGGTCAATCCGAAGCAGCCGATGATTTCGCCTTTGGCCATCTTTGGCAAATAGTGCTCTTTTTGCTCTTCCGAGCCAAAGGCATGAATGGGATACATCACCAAACTGCCTTGTACGCTGGCGAAGCTGCGCACGCCGGAGTCTCCGCGCTCGAGCTCTTGCATCACCAGCCCGTAGCCGATGTCACTCAATCCAGCGCAGCCATATCCTTGTAGATTGCAACCAAGCAATCCCAAGTCGGCAATCTCCTTGGTGAGCTCCGTCGGGAAGGTGCCGCGCTCGAAGTGCTCGCCGATGATCGGCAACACGCGCGCGTCGACGAAGGCGCGAACCGTGTCGCGGATCGCTCGCTCTTCGGGGGTCAGGTGCCGGGAGAGTTCGAAAAAGTCAGGCATGGCCGCCATCTGTAGCATGGAGGCGGGCCGGGGCGTCCCGCCGGTCGCGGGTGCATCCCACCTTTTTCCGCTGTAGCTTGACGCCGGTACCTAATTGATCAAAAAGTCAATTGAGGAGGCAACCCCATGAGCAACGTGCCGAACCCGAGCGACTCGCGTGCACCGACCGCCTACGCCCGCATCGCGCAAGACAGCGCCAAGCCGGCGAAAGAAGGCCCTCATGGAATCGAGCGCATCGATGTTGCTTTCCCCATGTCGTACACATGGGATTACGCGACCTCGCGGTTGGATTTGCGAGTGCTTTACGAGAAATCAAAGGACTTGATGTGGAATGGCAGTACGGATCTGCCTTGGGACACTAATGTTGATCCCGAAGGGCCGTACTTCCCGGATACCATGAGTCCGCTCTATGGCACGCACATCTGGGCAAAGCTGGAGCGGGACAAGGGCATTCCGAACCTGCGGCGCCACATGGCTAGTTACATGATTTCGAACTTCCTCCACGGCGAACAAGGCGCGCTCTTGGCGACATCGCAGATCGTCAACTGTGCGCCAACGTCGGAGGCGAAGTTCTACGCCGCCGCCCAAGTCTTCGACGAAGCTCGCCACGTGGAAGTGTACGACCGGTACCTGCGCGAGAAGTACGAGCTCGTCTATCCGATCAGCCCGTATTTGAAGCAACTGCTCGACACGCTGCTCACCGATTCGCGGTGGGACTTCAAATACTTGGGTATGCAAATATTGGTGGAGGGCGTGGCGCTCGGGGCGTTTGGCTTCATCCATCAGATGACCAACGAGCCGCTCATCAAGCAGATCACGCACATGATCATGCAAGACGAATCGCGGCACGTGGCCTTCGGTGTGCTCGCGCTCAAGGACACGTACCAAGACATGCCCGCGAACGAGCTGCGCGATCGCGAAGACTTCGTGATCGAAGGCTCGCGGCTTTTGCGCGACCGGTTTCTCGGCCAGGAGGTGTACGAGCGTTTGGGTTTGCCTCAAAAGGAATGCGAGGAGTTGTCCGAGCGCAGCGAGGCCATGCAGTTCTTCCGCAAGCTGCTCTTCACCAAGATCGTCCCCAACGTCAAACGGCTCGGCCTCCTCACACCGTACGTTCGACGCGGCTTCGAGGAGCTGGGGGTGATCGAATACGAGAGTTGGGATCCGAGTGCGTAACAGTCGAAGCTCAGGGGCGCTCCGCGTCGCCGATACCGGCTCTACTCCGTCGCGTCGCGAACGCAATGCGGCGGAGACCCGGCAGCGGATTTTGAATGCCGCCGAAATCGAGTTTGCGAAAAAAGGATACGACGGAGCAAGGCTCGGGCAGATTGCACGCTCGGCCGAAGTGCAGCAGGCGCTGATTCATCATTACTTCGACGACAAGCGCGGCCTGTACCGCGAGGTCATCGAGCGCGCCCTCGATGCGATGAGCCTGGAGAGCTGGGACGTCGTTCACAGGTTCGCGCAGCCGCTGGACGACACGCGCATCCCCGAGCTGGTGCGCGCCTTCGTCGACTTGCTCATGTGGCAATCGGTGAAGCACCGCATGGTGTACGCCATCATGCGCCACGCGTCCGCGGCGGCGAGCGACGGGGAAATTCCCGACGATGTGCCCGATGCGTTGATCCGCAAAGTGATGCACGAGAAGACGAAGCCTGTGTTCGACGCCGTCGTCGCGCTGATCGAGACGTTGATCCAGAAGGGCTGCCTGCGGAGTGACGTGCACGCGCGCCATCTGTGCATCTCGACCTTGTCCCTGGTGTGGATCACGGTGCAAGACGAGCGTCTCGTGCGCACGCTTTGGTCGGTGGACGTGCGATCGCCCGAGTTCGTGCGCGACCGCAAAGAGGAAATCGTCAAAACGATCCTGGCGCGCGTTCTTCCGAGTCCTGACGGCGGCTAAGCGCCGGTGGGCCACGACGCCCGTGTGAGCTCGGCGAGGGACTTCGCGCCAGCCTGTGCGACCGTGTCGGCGAGGCCGCGTGCGATGGATCGCACGACACCCGGGCCGCGGTAGATGAAGCCGGTGTAGAGCTGCACGAGGTTCGCGCCCGCGCGCATCATCGCCAGCGCGTGCTCCGTCGAGTCGATTCCGCCGACACCGATGACGGTGCGCTCGGGCCCGAGGCGCGCGCGAACACGTCGGACGATCTCCAGGGCGCGCGCCCGGACCGGCGGCCCACTGAGCCCTCCGGCGCCGATGGCCTCGACGGTGGCGGCATCCGTGGCAAGGCCCGTCCGCGCAATGGTCGTGTTGGTGGCGACCACGCCGTCGAGCTCGCATTCGTCCGCGACGGCGAGAACCCCTTCCAGCTCGTCGTCGCTCAGATCGGGCGCGATTTTGACGAGCAGCGGCACGCGTGCGCCCACCTTGTTTTCCGCCGCCAATGCGCCCAACAAGGTGCGCGCGAGCTCCTGGCCCTGCATCGCGCGAAGCCCGGCGGTGTTCGGCGAAGACACATTGACCACCACGAAATTCGCCCGCGGGCGGGCCGCGCGGAAGCTTGCCAGGTAATCCGCAACGACACCTTCCACGGGATCCAGCGCCACCACGCGCGACTTGCCGATGGAGATGCCGATGGGCACTGGGATCCCCGAGCGCACATGCTCGATGTGGGCGGTAACCGGATCGGCGCCCTCGTTGGGGAAGCCGAGCCGATTGATGAGCGCCCGATCGCGCGGCAGCCGAAACAGGTTTGGCGTGGGATTCGGTGCCTGCCCGTGCGCGGTCACCGTTCCAAGCTCCAGGTGGCCGAAACCCAGCGCGGCGAGCGCACGAGCTCGCCGCGCGTTCTTGTCGAAGCCCCCCGCGAGGCCCACGGGGTTCGAGAAATCGAGCCCCATCGTGCGTGTCGCGAGCTCGGGGCGGTTCACGGCGAACATCGCCCGCGTCAAAGCGCGAAGCAGTGCGACGTGCTCGACGGGCGCGAGCGCGGCCATGGCAACAGCGTGGGCCCACGAAGGCGGAAGGGTGAACAGAAGCGGGCGAACGAGGGAGTACACGAGTGAGGTTTTCCCGAGCCAAAGATCGGAGGGGTGGCGTGGCTCGCTGCCGTGAGTAGCACGGCTAACGCGTTGCTTCATGCATTGGCGTCTCGCCCACGCATCGAATTTCGAATACTGTCCCGCGCGCCGCCGTAAGAAAAGAAGACTTGGCCGCGGCAAAAGGAGTTTTCCCGTGATTGTTGGCGTCCCGAAAGAGATCAAGACCCGCGAGTATCGAGTTGGCATGACCCCGGCTGGTGTCCGCATGCTCACCACGCACGGTCACAAAGTCCTCATCGAAAAAGGGGCGGGGGAGGGGAGCGGCATCAAGGATTCCGAGTATGTCGCGCAAGGCGCAACCATCGTCCCGACGGCGGCGGACGCGTGGGGCGCGGAGATGGTCGTCAAGGTCAAGGAGCCGCTCCCCGCGGAGTATGGCTTCTTCCGTGAAGGGCTGGTTCTTTATACCTACTTGCACCTGGCCCCCGAGCCGGAGCTGACGCGTCAGTTGGTGAAGTCGAAGGTCGCGGGCGTTGCCTACGAGACCATCGAGCTCGCCGACGGTTCGCTGCCGCTGCTCCGCCCGATGAGCGAAGTGGCCGGCCGCATGGCCGTGCAAGTCGGTGCGATGTGTCTCCAGAAGGAGCACGGCGGCAAGGGCGTTCTGCTCGGCGGCGTGCCGGGCACCCGTCGCGGCCGCGTGGTCATCCTCGGCGGCGGCGTCGTCGGCCAGAATGCGGCGACCATCGCCATCGGCATGGGCGCGCAGGTCACGGTGCTCGACGTTCGCGCCCACACGATGGCGTACCTCGAGGACGTGTTCGGCGGCGCGATCGAGACGCTGTACTCGAATCCGACGAACATCGAAGAAGCCGTCACGCGTGCGGACCTCGTGGTTGGCGCTGTGCTGGTCACGGGTGCGGCGGCGCCGAAGCTCGTGAGCGAGCAGCTCATTGGCCGCATGACGCCGGGCTCCGTCGTCGTCGACGTTGCCGTCGACCAGGGCGGTTGCATCGAGACGTGCCGTCCGACGACGCACGACAACCCGACCTACGAAGTGCACGGCGTCGTTCACTACTGCGTGGCGAACATGCCGGGCGCGGTGGCGCAGACGAGCACGTGGGCGCTCACCAACACGACGTCGTCGTACGCCGTGAAGATCGCCGACAAGGGCCTCGTCGCCGCCGTACGGGAAGATCCGGCGCTGGCCAAGGGCGTCAACACGTACCAGGGCCACGTGACGTGCGAGCCGGTCGCGCAGGCGCACAAGCTCGAGTACACGCCGCTGTCGAAGCTTCTTTCGATCACGTGATCGACCGAGCCCTCGTCGAGCGCGTCGATCTTCTCTGCCTCGACGCGGGCAACACGGTCATCTTCCTCGACCACGCCCGCATCGCGCGATTCTTGGAGTCGCGCGGTGTGGACGCCGAGATCGACGCACTGATTCAGGCCGAGGGTTCGGCCAAGCGAGGCCTCGCCGGCGATGGTTCCGGCGAGGTCGTCGCGTTTTCATGGCCGCACGAACGCGAACCCGGCGGCGCCGAGTGGGGCAAGGTGATGGGCACCATCATGGCCCTCGGTGCCCGCGCCCCTCGCGAGCGCGTGCCCGAGCTTCTCGCGGCGCTCTGGGAAGAGCACCTTCGCTTCAATTTGTATTCACGCGTCCCCGAGGGCCTCCCCGCCGCCATTTCGCGCCTTCGCTCCGCCGGTGTGAAGGTGGCCATCATCAGCAACTCCGAGGGTCGTCTGGCGTCCTTGTTCGAGGAGCTAGGCATCCTCGCGTGCTTCGACCGGGTCGTCGACAGCAGCGTCGTCGGCGTAGCCAAGCCCGACCCCCGCATTTTCTCTTTCGCCACCGAGGCCTTCGGCATCTCCCCGGACCGCACGCTGCACCTCGGCGACACCTTCGCCACCGACATCGCCGGCGCCCGCGCCGCCGGCATCCGCACCGCGCTCATCGACCCCTTCTTGCACTACCCCGGCCTGTACCTGGACGTGCCGCGCGTCGACAGCGTCGCGCAAGTCTCCGACGCGATCCTCGCGCTGCGCTAAAGAAGAGAATTTACATGAAGGCGGGAAGGCGGGAAGGACTTACGGCACAGAGGGCGCGGAGCGCTTTTTTGGGGTTTTCAATGGCTGCACTGAGCTCATTGAAAACAAAAAAACTCCCCGCCTCCCCGCCTCCCTGTGAATCTTCTTCGGGTTACTCCGAGATGCCGAATTGGTAGATGGTGCGGCTCTTGAACGGGGTGCCGGGCCGTAGCACGCTCGAGGGAAATGCCGGCTGGTTCGGGGAGTCGGGGAAGTGCTGCGTCTCGAGGCAGAGCCCATCGGTTTGGCGGTAGACCGAACCGCTTGGGCCGACGAGGGTGGCGTCGAAGACGTTGCCGGTGAAGAACTCGACCCCGGGCTCGGTCGTGTACGTATCGAGCACGATGCCGGTCTTCGGACTGCGCACGCGCGCCGCGTGGATCGGTTGATCGGCGGGCGTACCCGCGGGCTTCTTCAAAAAGTAACAGTGGTCGTAGCCCATGCCGCGTACGAGCTGCTCATGCCCCTGGCGGATGCGTGCGCCGATGGGCGTTGCCTGCCGGAAGTCGAGAGGCGTGCCCGTCACGTCTTGGAGCTCGCCGAGTGGGATCTGGTTGCGGTGCACCGGCGCGAAGCTGTCGGCGAAGATGACCAGCTCGTGATCCAGAATGTCGCCCGTGCCCTCGCCGGACAAATTGAAGTACGCGTGGTTCGTGAGGTTGACCACCGTGGGCTTGTCCGTCGTGGCGAAATAATCGATGCAAAGCTCGTTTTTCGCCGTGAGCGTGTACGTCACGCGCACGTCGAGCGTGCCGGGGAAGCCCTCGTCGCCGTCCGGGCTCGTATGCCCGAGGACCAAGCGCGCGTTCTTCGGGTCGAACTCCACCTCGCGCCACGTGTGGCGATCGAACCCGCGCTTGCCGCCGTGCAACGTGTTGCCGTTGTTGTTGATCGGCAGCTTGTACACCGTGCCATCCAGCGTGAACGTGCCGCCCGCGATGCGGTTGGCAAACCGCCCCATCACCGCGCCCAGCGCCGGGTGCGGCCCGAGGTACGGCGCGAGCGACGAAAAGCCGAGCACCACGTTGCGCTTCGTGCCCGTGCGGTCCGGCACGTGCGCCGCCGTGATGGTGGCTCCGTAGCTGATGACGTCGACCGACACGCCCGCATCGTTCGACAGCACATACCGATGGACGTCCTCTCCATCGGGCCCCTTCCCGAAAAGCTCACGGCTCATCAGTTTTTCCCCTTCGCGAAAAAGCGCGCGCAGACCGCGTCCAACTTGCCCACCAGCTCGGGATCGTACGTCTCTGGCGCCGTCATCACCGCGCCCTCGAGTGCCGTGTGGCAGCCGCGATCGCACGTGCCCACGCCGGCGAGGGCCGGAACGACCTTGCGCAGCAGGTTCTGCGCGTGCGTCACGTTGCCGGCCATCACCTCCGCCACGGCGTGCGCCGTCACCGCACCGTGGGCCGTGTGCCAGCAGTCGTAATCGGTGACCATGGCGACGGTGCAGAAACACATCTCCGCCTCGCGAGCGAGCTTCGCCTCCGGCATGGCCGTCATGCCGATGACCGAGCAGCCCCAGGAGCGATACAGCTCCGACTCGGCCCGCGTTGAAAACTGCGGACCCTCCATCACGATGTACGTGCCGCCGCGGCTCACCGGAATGCCCTGCGACTTCGCCGCCGCCGCCGCCACGTCGCCCATGCGTCCGCAAACCGGCTCCGCCATCGACACGTGCCCGGTGAAGCCTGGCCCAAAGAAGGTCTTTACGCGCGCAAACGTGCGGTCGATGAATTGATCCACCACGACGAGCGTGCCCGGCGGAAGCTCTTCACGAAGGCTGCCCACGGCCGTGAGCGAAAGGATCTGCGTACAGCCCGCGCGCTTGAGCACATCGATGTTGGCGCGCACGTTGATGTCCGTCGGCGGGATGCGGTGCCCGCGCCCGTGCCGCGGCAAGAACACGACGTCGTGCCCAGCCAGGCGCCCGAACAGCAGCGCATCGGAAGGAGCCCCGAACGGGGAAGTTACGTTCTCCCATCGCGCATCGGCGATGTCGTCCATCCGATAGAGCCCACTGCCGCCGATGACACCGATCATCCGCCGTTTTGTACTGACGTTTCGCGGATCTGTCGATAGCCGCCGGTGGCCGCACGCAGCTCGGACCAGAGCACGGGATCCTCGAAGTCGGCCACGGCGTAGTCGGCCCCGGCATCGCGCAACGCCTGGTCGGACAGCGACGAGCGGATGCCCACCGTGCGGATGCCCGCGGCCGTGGCTGCTCGCACCCCGGAGCGCGAATCTTCGAAGGCCAGCGCCGTGTCGGCCGAGACGCCCAGCTCCTTCAAACCCGTGAGGTAGGGCAAGGGGTGCGGCTTGGTGTGCGCCAGCTCCTCGGCGATGACCACCGTCTCGAAGTACCGCGCGATGCCCAGCACCTCGAGCATCAGGTTGGCATTTTCACGCGGCGCATTCGTGACGAGGCCGCAACGGACCTTTTGCGACTTGGCCCAATCGAGCAAGGGCAGCAGTCCGCGCGTCGGTTCGAGCCCCGCCACGTCGGGCTGGGCCACCATTTCGCGAAAGATGGCTTCTTTGCGCCCCGCGAAGGCCACGTGTTCCGCGTAGGTGTGTTTCGGCATCAACCGGGCAAAAATCTCCCGGACGCCGCCGCCCATCACGTAGGTCTGGTAATACGCGAGATCGATTTCCGGCCCGCCGCACTCGCCCAACATCGCGCAAAAGGCCTGAAAATGTAGAGGATCCGTATCGACCAGGGTCCCATCGAGATCGAACAGCAACGTGGGTTTCGACATGTCGCGTCAAGTCGTAGGTGGCGCAGTGAACTTTTTCAAGCAGGCGCCACCTGCGGCTTATCGAAGTTCCGCGCTCGATTTGCCGAGCAGCCGGCGCGCGATGATGAGCATTTGGATCTGCTGCGTGCCCTCGAAGATGTCCAAAATCTTCGAATCGCGCGCCCACTTCTCCAAGAGCTCTCCTTCCGCGTAGCCCACGCTGCCGCACCATTCGACGCAGCGGAGTGTGATCTCGTTGGCGACGCGCGCCGCCTTCGCCTTGGCCATGCTGGCCTCGAGCGAGTTGGGGATGCCGTTGTCGGCCATCCAGGCGGCCTTCATCGTCAGGAGTCGCGCAGCCTCGAGTTCCGCTTCGAGGCGGTGAAGCTCGGTCTCGACCGCGTTGGCGTTGGGCCCGGGGCGCGCGTCGCGTCCGAGCAGGTTGCTGCGCCCGAGGATCTCCTTGGTGCGATCCAGCGCGGCGCGAGCCACGCCGACGGCCATGGCAGCCACGATGGGGCGCGTGTTGTCGAACGTCTTCATCACGCCCGCGAACGACTTTTTCGTGTCGATCTCCGGGCTGCCCAGGATGTTCTCCTTGGGGATGCGGCAGTCCTCGAACACGATGGTGGCCGTGTCCGAGGCGCGGATGCCCAGCTTTTTGTCGAGCCGCACGACCTTCATGCCCGGCGTGCCCTTGGGCACCAAGAAGGACTTGATGGCCGCCCGGCCCACGGACGCATCGAGCGTGGCCCACACCACGACGGCATCGGCGCGCTCGCCGCACGTGACGAAGATCTTCTCGCCCGAAAGGACCCACTCGTCGCCGTCGAGGCGCGCGGTGGTGCGGATGGCGGCGGAGTCCGAACCGGCGCTCGGTTCGGTGATGGCCATGGCCACCCACGCCTTGCCGAAGCGCTCCTTTTGCTCCGGCGTGCCCACGGCGGCCACCGCAGCGTTGCCCAGGCCTTGCCTCGGAATGGTGAGCGCCAGGCCGACGTCGCCCCAACAGAGCTCCATCATGCCGAGGACGCCGATCATGTTGCCGCCGTTCTTCGTGGTGGCGGAAGGATCGCGTGCGCCGTCGTCGCGGTTCAAATGGCTGGCCGAGGCGCGCCCGCCGCCCTCGTTCATGCCGTCGAGGAGCGCGGCGAGCATGTCGAGCTCCTTGGGGTACGAATGCTCGGCGGTGTCGTACTTGCGCGAGATGGGGCGGAAGACGTTCTCGGCGACGAGGCGCGCTTGCTCGACGATGGGGCGGAGTTTTTTCGGGATTTCCAGGTTCATGTTCGCGTTCCCTCAGACCGAAAGTGCGCCTTCGAGGATGGCAATGGCCCGCAGATCGCGGTACCAGCGCTCGACGGGGTGTTCCTTGACGAAGCCGTGCCCGCCGAGGAGCTGCACGCCGTCGGTGCCGATTTTCATGCCTTTGTTCGCACACTGCGTGCGCGCCAGGGCGGCTGCGTGCGCAACGTCTCCACCGCGCTCGGAGAGACTCGCGGCGCGGTGGACGAGCAGGCGCATGCCCTCGAGTTCGATGGCCATGTCGGCAATGAGAAACGCGACCGATTGACGATGCGACACGGGCTCGCCGAAGGCCTGCCGGTCGTTGCAGTACGGGATGACGTAATCGAGGATGGCCTGACCGGTGCCCACCGCCATCGCCCCCCAGGCGATGCGCGCGCGGTCGACCAAGGCGCCGATGTCGAAGCTTCCGCCATCGCCGCCGAGCAGCGCGCTCGAGGGAACGCGCGCATTGTCGAGCCGAAGGCGCCCGAGCCCCGCCGCCCGGAGTCCCATCGCCGGATCGCGCTGGACGGTGAGGCCCGGTGTGGCTCGATCCACGAGGAACACCTGCGGTCCGCGGCCGCGCACGTCGGCCACGACGGCAAAAAGTGTGGCGCTTTCCGCGAGCGGCACCAGCGATTTTTCGCCGTGGAGGACCCACCCGCCGTCATTCGAGCGCACGGCGCCGGTGCGCGGCTGCATCGGATCGAAGAGCGGGCGCGGCTCGAGGAGCGCGAGGGCCGCCGGCACGAAGGCTTCGCCCTTGAGAAAGGGGGTCAGGTAGATCTCTTGCTGCTCGGCCGTGCCCCAATCGACGAGGGCGTTGACCACGGCGAGCGGCGCCAGGATGGCCAACGCGAGGCCCATATCCCCGCGGGCGAGCTGCTCGGCGATGAGCGCACCCGCCACGTGCGAGCGCGATTCCGCCATGCCGCCGAGCGCCTCCGGGATGGCCAATTGCGCGAGGCCAAGGGCGTGCGCCTGTTCGAAGATGGCGTCGGGCGTCTTCGTGGCTTCGTCGGCGGCGTACGCGGCCGGGCGCAGCACTTCGTCGGCGAATCGCCGCATGGTGTCGCGCATCAAGGTTTGCTCTTCGGTGGGCGTCGGGTCGAAGAGCGCCGAGCCGGCCGACGGCTTCAGGCGGGCCGCAGGCTTTTTCCCGAGCTGGGAGACGGCATTGGCCGCGGTGGTGGCGGCGCGCATGCTCGTCTTGGCGCCGTGGTAGAGAATTTTCGCCGCGGGCCCGCGCAGGCGGAGCTTCTCCGCGATTTCCGCCCCGCCGAAGTGCGTGAGCAGCCGCAGAGGGCCGCGCGCGACGCGCTCGAAGGTCGACGGTTTTCTCCGTGTCGTTGCAGCCGCCATGTTCAGCCTTTCTCATGCAGCGCACGCAGCGCTGTGAAGGTCACTCCACCCAGGACATCGAGCGCGGCATCGGCATCGTGGACGCGACCATCGAGCACCGCTTCGAGCAGGCCCAGGGTCGATGCCACGATGATTTCCGCGTAGCACTCCGCCACCACCGGCCTAGGCGCGAGCCCGTACAGGTGGAAGCTCTCTTTGAGCTCCACCCGCGCGCGGTCGAGCAGTCGCCGAAAGCTTCGGCCTAGCGGGGATGTGTCGTCCGAGCGGTGGCGAAGGAAGATGCGCGTGAGCTCGGGCTCCGAGAGAAACGCCGTGCCCATGGCACGGAACGCGCGCCGCACCGAGCCCGAGACATCGGCCGGGTCGAGCTTCGCGTGCTGGCGCTTCAATTTCTCGAGAACGCGACCGCCGATCTCGGCCGCAGCCACCTCGAGCACCTCGTCCCGATCGGCGAAGTGCGCGTAGAAGCTCGATTGCTTGATGCCCGCCGCCTTGGCGATGCGCCCCGTGGTAGCCGCCGCCACGCCCTTCTCCCGCAGGAGATCGATCGCCCCATTGACGAGGCGCTTGCGCGTCAGCTCGTTGCTCTCCTTGCGGGTGATCGCGAGCACCATCTCGAACAACGATAACCTATCGTCGAAATCGTGCAACGAGATAAAATTGCCAGAAATTTACGAGGAAAAATGCGGATACGGTATCGTTACTTCGCGTCGTGAAAGATGATTCCGACGGTGTAGCGCTCGCCAGAGCGCAAACGGCTCACCCCGTGGCGCATGTTCACGCGGTAGATGCCGCGGGTGCCCTGCACCGGGCGGTGGTGCACGGGAAAGATCACGCCCTCGCCGCGCGCGAGCGGCACGACCTCGGCGCGCGACTGCATGCGCGGGCGCTGCTCCGTAAGGACGAACTCCCCGCCCTGGAAATCGGCCCCGGGCTCGGACAGCAGAAACGCGACCTGCAACGGAAAGACGTGTTCGCCGTACAGATCCTGGTGCAAGCAATTGTAGTCCCCGGGGCCGTAGCGAAGGATCAGGGGCGTGGGCCGCGTTTGTTCGCTGGCGTGGCACCGCGCGAGGAACTCCGCGTGCTCGCGCGGGTAGCGCACGTCGATGCCCATCGCCTCGTTCCAGCGGTTCGCGATGTCCGAGAGCAGGGGATAAAAAGCCGCCCGCAATTCGGCCAGGATGGGCAGGAGCGGATAGGAAAAATACTGGTACTCGCCCCGGCCGAACCCATGCCGTGCCATGACGACCCGGCTCCGAAACAGCTCCTCGTGCGCGTAGGTGCCCGTGAGCGCATCGCACTCTTTCTCGGTCAGGAGCGCGCCGGTGGTGGCGTACCCGTGCGCGTCCAAGTCCTTCGCGATGTTCGCCCAATCCAGCGCGCCGACGCGCTTCTTCATGAAGGCGCCCCCTCGCGCTGGACCCCCTCGCGCTGGAGAAGCGCGCGCTTTCGATCGACCCCCCAGCGGTACCCCGACAGCGAGCCGTCGGTCCGCACCACGCGGTGGCAAGGGATGGCCACTGCCAGGCTGTTCGAGGCGCAGGCACGTGCCACCGCCCGCACCGCCTTGGGCTGCCCGATGCGCGTCGCAATGTCCGAGTAGCTGAGCGTCGATCCCGCGGGGATGGTCCGCAACGCTTGCCACACGCGCTTTTGGAACGCGCTGCCGCGCACGTCCAGCGGCAGATCGAGGCTTTGCTCCGGTGCTTCGACCAGGCCCACGACGCGCGCCACGAGCTCTTCGAACGCCGGATCGCCGCCCACGAGTTGGGCTTTGGGAAAGCGGTCTTGGATGTCGCGCACCAGCTCGTCCGGATTGTCGCCGAGCAAGATCGCACACACGCCCTTGTCGGTGGCCGCCACCAGGATCGAGCCGAGCCAGCACTCGCCCACGGCGAATCGAATGGACGCGCCGTGCCCACCTTTGCGGAAGGCCGTGGGCGTCATCCCGAGCATTTGAGACGAGGTGGCGTAAAATCGCCCGTTCGATTGGAAGCCTGATTCGTAGATGGCCTCCGTCACGGTCGACGCACGACCGAGCTCGTCTTGGACGCGCTCCGCGCGGTGGGCCTCCGCATAAGCCTTCGGCGTGACGCCCGTCACCTGCTTGAACACGCGGTGAAAGTGGAACCGGCTCATTTCGGCCGCCTCCGCAAGGTCGTCCAGGCTCGGCATTTCGTCGGACTCTTCGATCAGGCGGCAGGCTTTCGCGACGGCCTCGGCCCGGCGCGCGTCGAGCGCGGCCGCGTCCGGTCGGCACCGCTTGCAGGCACGGAAGCCGGCCCGCTCGGCCTCGGCGCGGGTCGTATGGAACGCCACATTTTCGCGGCGTGCCAAGCGGGAGGCGCACGAAGGCCTGCAGTAGATGCCCGTGGTCCGGACGGAATAGAAGAATTCACCGTCGGCCGTGCGGTCGCGCCGCACCACGGCTTGCCAGCGTGAATCGTCGTTCGGGGTGGTCGACACCATGGAAATCGTAATCATGCTCGAACCCTAAGGTTCGCGCCCGAGGGCAACACTCCGGCCCTTGCTCTCGAATTCGATTGCTGCGAATCGCGCCGGATTGGCGCGAGGTCCCAAGAAGAGTACGCTCTCGACAATGGCGAATTTCAACAACCAGGGCGGTGGCGGCTCTCCTCCTTACCAAGGACAGCCCCCCTACGGTGCTCCTCCGCAGCAGGGACAGCCTCAGGGAGGTCCGGAGGCAGCACCTGGGGCGCCCGGCTACGGCCAGCCGCCCGCGCAGCCCGCGCAACAGGCGTATGCTCCGCAACCGGCACCTGGGGCCGGGTACGGTCAGCCGCCGCCGCAACCAGGCTATGGCTATGGTCAACCGCCCCCGCAACAACCGGGGTACGGCCAGCCAGCGCCCGGTGGATATCCGCAACAACAAGGCTATCCGCAGCAGCAGCAGGGATACCCGCAACAAGGTTATCCGCAGCAGCAGGGATATCCGCAACAAGGCTATCCCCAGCAGCAACAGGGCTATCCGCAACAACAAGGCTATCCGCAGCAGCAGCAGGGATATCCGCAACAAGGTTATCCGCAGCAGGGATATCCCAATCAACAAACCCAGGATCCATTGGCCGGCATGGTGAGCGGCCAATTGACCAATCCGTGGATCCCGGGGGCCCTCGTTTCCTTCTTCTTCCCAGGCTTGGGGCATCTGTTTCTCCCCCGCCCGGATTTGAAGACCATCGGCATCAAGATCTTCGTCGCGTACCTCGTCATCATGGTGGCCGTGCCCATCCTATTCAGTATTTTGGGCGGCCTCACCGGTGTTTACGTGCTCGGGTACGTTGGCTCGGCGTTCAACCTGTTTCGCATTGTCGTGCACCCCCTGTCGATGCTTCATACGCATGACACGGCGTGCAAATTGAATCCGCAGTTGGGGCAGCCGATTCTCTTCAAGAATTGACCATGAACGACATCGCGGAACACCTCGCCCGCATGGACCGCGATGGGTACACGATCGTCGAGAACGCGATCGACCTCTCCCTGGTCGACGCGCTTCTCGCCGATCTCGAGCGGCTCGAACGGGAGCTCGATGCCCAGCCGGCGCAGAACCTCTTCGAGGGCACTCGCACGGTGCGCATCTACAATTTGCTCGCGCGCGGAAAGCTGTACGAGCTCATTCCGGTGCACGAAAACGTGCTGCCCATCGTCGAGGGCGTGCTCGATCGCGGGTGCCTCGTCTCGTCGCTGTCCTCCATCGCCATCGGGCCGGACGAAAGCGCGCAGCCGATTCATTGCGACGACCAGCTGATTCCATTGGGCAAGCCGCATAGCCCCATCATTTGCAACTCGATGTGGGCGCTCACGGATTTCACGGAGGAGAACGGCGCCACCCGTGTCATTCCGGGCTCGCACAAAAGGGACCGTTCGCCCGAGTTGGGCACCGTCTACGACGATTCCATCGCGGCCGAGATGAAGCGCGGCAGCGTGCTCGTGTTCAACGGGAGCCTCTGGCATGGCGGTGGTGCGAACCGCACGAAGAGCCGGCGGGTCGGCATCGCGATGAACTACTGCGCGGGCTACATCCGGCAGCAGGAAAATCAGCAGCTCGGCATCCCGCTGGAGGTGGCGCGCGGATTTGCGCCGCGGCTGCGCAAGCTCGTGGGGTACGGCATCTACCGCGGGCTCATCGGGCACATCGACAAGTGCAGCCCCGTGGACCTTCTCGACGGCACCGGCCCGCGCCGCGCCATGCCCGACTGAGCGATCTCGAGTGTCCGTTATACTGGACGACTGTTCGTTATAGTGGTACGAGCCATGGCGTGGGCGCGACCAGGTCGAAGGCCGTGTTTCAGCTTTCGCGTGTCGATTCACCCTCGACGAGGGCGCGAGCGCTCGTGTTCGAGGACGTGCGCTCGGTGGAGCTGCTGAAGCGGCTCGATCGGATCGCACCGAGCGACATCCCCGTATTGGTGACGGGCGAGACGGGCACCGGCAAAGAGATCGTCGCGCGCTACGTGCATGACGGCAGCGGGCGGGCACGCGGGCCCTTCGTCGCGGTCAATTGCGGTGCGCTGTCGCCCACGCTGATGGAAAGTGAGCTCTTTGGGCATGAAAAGGGCTCGTTCACCGGGGCGCTTTCGAGCAAGCCGGGCTGGTTCGAGGTGGCCCACGGCGGCACGCTTTTCCTCGACGAAGTGGGCGACCTTCCCCTTTCCGCCCAGGTGAAGCTTCTGCGCGTGCTGCAGGAGCGCGAGGTCGTGCGCATCGGCGCACGGCGGCCCATCCCCATCGACGTGCGCGTGATCTCTGCGACCAACGCGGAGCTGGAAACGGCGGTCGCCCAAGGGCGCTTTCGCGAGGATCTGTACTACCGGCTCAACGTCGCGCACGCGCCGCTTCTGCCGCTGCGCGAGCGAATCGGCGATATTTTGCCGCTGGCGCGCCACTTCCTCGGGCTGTACGCGAAGCGATTCGGTATCGACCACGTGGAGTTCACCAAGGAGGCGATGGCGCATTTGCGGGCGCACCCTTGGCCGGGCAACATCCGCGAGCTCGAAAATGCCGTCCAGCGCGCGTTGGCGATGGCGACGGACGGCCGCGTGACCGAAGAGGATCTACGGCTGCGTGCGCACGCCGAGAACCACGGGAAAGGCGAAGCGCGCGAGCCGGCGCAGTCCGGTCTGGAGGCGGCGCTGGTTGCGCTGTTCGAGCACCCCGAGCCGGATCTGTATCGGAAGATCGAGGACACGGTGTTTCGCACGGCCTACGCGGTGAGCGAGGGCAATCACCTGGGGACCGCGCGCCTGCTCGGCATTAGCCGAAACGTCGTGCGTGCGCGGTTGATGCAGCAAGGGTTGCTCGGCGGCGCCCCGCGGCGCTTGCGCGTGCGCATCGGGTTCCAGGACTTCGGGGTGCTCGCGTCCCTGAAGAACACGCGGGCGCTGGACGAGGCGCTGGCGGCGCATGGCGCGGAGGTGGAGTGGATCGAGTGCGCGACCGGGATGCATGTCGTCGATGCGCTCTCCAATGGGACGATGGATCTAGGTGTCGCGGGTGAGGCACCCCCCGTGTTCGCGCAAGCGGCGCGCGCGCCCGTCGTGTACCTCGCGTCCGAGCCGCCGGCGCCCGAGGGCGAGGCCATCGTGGTCCACGAGCGCTCGGCCATGGGAAATCTCGCGGACCTACGCGGAAAGGCGCTGGCCATGAGCCGTGGGGCCAATGTCGTGTACTTCGTGGTGCGCGCGTTGGAAGAGGCAGGGCTCTCTTGGAGCGATGTGGACATCCGCACCTTGCCGCCCGGCGATGCCTATGGCGCATTCGTGCGGCGTGAGGTGGACGCGTGGGCCATCTGGAATCCGCTGCTCACGAGCCTGCAGCGCGAGATGCCCACGCGCGTGCTGCGCGATGCGCGAGGCCTCGCACCCAATCGTGCATTCTACATTGGACGGCGCGCATTTGCCGATGCGCACGCCGACGTGGTGGACGCCTTTTTGGGCCAGGTTGGCACCGTGGGTGGAAGTGCAGTGCGCATCGACGACGAGACGATGGAGTCGCAGCAGTCCATCGCCGATACGTTCCACCGCCTGAAGTTCATTGCGCGTCCGGTGCACGTGGGGGACGCGGTGTGGCGGCGAGCGGCTTCGGCGCATAGCGCTGGCCGATGATCTCGCCAAACGGCCCCGTGACATTGTGATCGACGGCGCCGTTGCGCTTCGCCGCCGTGGACACGGGCAAGAGGGGGAAGAGCAGCTCCGCCACGCGGTACGCCTCCTCGAGGTGCGGATAGCCCGAGAGAATGAACGTGTCGATGCCCAACGCCGCGTACGCGCGCAGCCGGCTCGCCACGGTTTCGGGATCGCCGACCAAGGCCGTTCCGGCACCACCGCGCACCAATCCGACACCGGCCCATAGATTCGGGCTCACCTCCAGCTTGTCGCGTCGTCCGCCGTGAAGGGCCGACATGCGGCGCTGCCCCTCCGATTCGAAGTTGGCGAAAGCATTCTGCGCCGCCGCGATGGACGCATCGTCCAGATGACGAATGAGATCCTCGGCCGCGTCCCACGCAGCGCGTTCGGTCTCGCGCACGATGATGTGCACGCGCAGCCCGAACCGCACCGTGCGACCGAGCTCCTGGGCCCGGCGCCGCACGTCGGCCACCTTGGCCGCGACCGCCTCCGGTGGCTCGCCCCAGGTGAGGTAGACGTCGACGTCGCGCGCTGCGATGGCATGCGCCGGCGGCGAAGAGCCTCCGATGTAGAGGGGAGGATGCGGGCGCTGCAACGGCGGAAAGAGAAGCTTCGCGCCGCGCACCCGCAGGTGCTTTCCCTCGTAGTCCACGGTCTCACTGGCGAGGACGCGCTTGTAGATGGCGAGAAACTCCGCCGTCGCCGCGTAGCGCTCGTCGTGCGAGAGAAAGATGCCGTCCCCCTCGGCCTCACCGGGATCGCCGCCGGTGACCACGTTGAGAAGAAGCCGCCCCTGCGAGAGCCGATCGAAGGTCGACGTCATGCGCGCCGCCGTCGTCGGCGACGTGACCCCGGGCCGCAGCGCCACGAGAAAGCGCAGTCGCTCCGTGACGGGAATCATGGTCGCCGCCGCGATCCACGCATCTTGGCAAGAGCGACCCGTGGGCAGCAGTACGCCGTAATACCCGAGCGAATCCGCCGCCTGCGCGATCTGTCGCAGATACGACAAATCCACGGCGCGTGCCCCCTCGCTCGTACCGAGGTATCGCCCATCGCCATGGGTGGGAAGGAACCAAAGAATGTCCATGCACGTTCCCACGTCGCAACTTTCGGGCCGTCTTGCTTCCCTCTGGATGAAGGAGGCTTTTGCTTCCCCAGCAACACCCGAGTGCACGTCGGCTGTTGCTCCAGAAGCAGCGCCCGCCCGCATCCTGCACGATTTCCGAATGGCGCGCCGCATGCACATGACGCCCGTCAATGGCCGATCCGCTTGCGATTGCCTCGAACCTCGCTGCCGACTTCGAGACCACCGCCGTCGCCCGCGATCGCGAAGGTGGCACGCCCAAGTCCGAACGCGATGCCCTTCGCGCCTCCGGTCTTCTCGCCCTGAGCATCCCCGCTTCCCTTGGGGGCGCCGGTGCCGATTGGCCCACCATCCTTCGCAGCGTGCGCATCATCGCCCGCGCCGACGGAGCGCTTGCGCACGTGTACGGCTTTCAGCACCTGTTGCTTGCCACCGTTCGCCTCTTCGGCACGCCTGCACAATACGAATCCCTCGCCCGCGAAACCGCCGAGCGGCACTTGTTCTGGGGCAACGCCCTCAACCCGCTCGATGACCGCGCCACGCTGTCGCGGGACGGTGACGACTTCGTTCTGCGCGGCGAGAAGAGCTTTTGCTCCGGGGCCCGCGACGCGGACATCCTCGTCGTTTCCGCCCTCGATGCGAGCACGCGCAAGCTCCTCGTGGGGGCCATCCCTGCGAACCGCACGGGCATCGTCGCGCGCGATGACTGGGACAACATGGGCCAGCGCCAAACCGACAGCGGCTCCGTGCTCTTCGAGAACGTGCGCATCCAGCCCCACGAGCTTCTGGCCCAACCCGGCCCGCTCGGTAGCACCTTTGCGACCCTGCGGCCGCTCATCGCGCAGCTCACGCTCGCCAACGTATACCTGGGAATCGCCGAGGGCGCCCTCGAAGCTGCCCGCCGGATCACGCGCGAGCGCGGCAAAGCATGGTTCGCCAGCGGCGTGGAGCGTGCGGTCGACGATCCGTACATCCTGGGCATCTTCGGGGAGCTCTACGTCGAGCTCGAGGCGGCGCGGCATGTCACCGACGCCGCCGGTGTCGCGTTCGAGCGCGCCTGGGCACGCGGCGACGCGCTCAGCGCCGACGAACGCGGCGCGGTGGCTGTCGCCGTTGCCTCGGCCAAGGTCACCACCACACGCGTCGGCCTCGAGGTCACCACGCGCATGTTCGACACGGCCGGCGCACGCGCCACCACCGCGCGCCTCGGCCTGGACCGCTTTTGGCGAAACCTCCGCACCCACACCTTGCACGATCCCGTCGACTACAAACGGCGCGATCTCGGACGCTGGTTTCTCACCGACGCGCTGCCGGCGCCGTCCTTTTACTCTTGAGGGGAACATCATGATGACCGCCATGGCCTGTACCTAGCCGCGCGCCACGCGCCGCGACGAAGAGAGGACCATGCCATGAGCAACGAGACCCTTTCGGACGATGCCATCAAGTTTGCCTATTGGGTGCCCAATGTCAGCGGCGGACTGGTGGTGAGCAAAATCGAACAAAGAACGGATTGGGGCTACGATTACAATCGAAAGCTCGCCGTCCTCGCCGAAAACAATGGATTCGAATATGCGCTCAGCCAAGTGCGCTACATGGCGAGCTACGGTGCGGAGTACCAGCACGAATCGACGAGTTTCAGCCTGGCGCTCCTCCTCGCCACGCAGCGCCTCAAGGTGATTGCGGCCATTCACCCGGGCCTCTGGCACCCCGGTGTGTTCGCGAAGCTCGGCGCCACGGCGGACCACCTGTCCAGCGGGCGCTTTGCCGTCAACGTGGTGAGCGGCTGGTTCAAAGGAGAATTCACCGCCCTCGGCGAATCGTGGCTCGAGCACGATGAGCGCTACCGCCGCTCGGAGGAATTCATCCGTGCCCTGCGCGGCATCTGGACCGAGGACCACTTCTCGTTGGCCGGCGACTTCTATCGCATTCGCGACTTCAGCCTGAAGCCCAAGCCGCTCCAATCTCCGCACCCGGAGATTTTCCAAGGTGGCAACTCCACCGCCGCCCGAAAAATGGCAGGCCGCGTTTCCGATTGGTACTTCATGAATGGCAATTCACTCGCCGGTTTGAAAGAGCAAATCGACGAGGTCAGTGCTCACGCGGTGGCTGCAGGTCGCAAAGTGCGATTTGGTGTCAATGGCTTCATCTTGGCGCGAGATACCGAAGCCGAGGCCCACGACGTCTTGCACGAGATCATTCGCCAGGCCGACAAAGCCGCCGTCGAAGGCTTCGGCGCCGCCGTGAAGCAGGCCGGCAAGGCCGCGCCGGACGGCAAGGGCATGTGGCAGAATTCGAATTTCGAGGATCTCGTTCAATACAACGACGGATTTCGCACCGGCTTGGTCGGCACCCCCGAGCAAGTGGCCCAGCGCATCGTGGCGCTGAAGAGCCTCGGCGTGAACCTCGTGCTGGGAGGCTTTTTGCATTACCTGGAGGAGGTCGAGTATTTCGGAAAACGCGTTCTGCCTTTGGTGCGCGAACTCGAAGGATCGCGCCAAACGGTCGCCGCATGAGGGCCCCGGCGGCGCTCGCTGTCGCCGATGCGGCGCGCATCCTTTCCGATGTGCAGGCGCTCCATCTCGGGCTCACGCCGTCCCGGAAGGGGTAAACGCGTGATTTGGGGGACGAATGCCCCTATACAGAAGGGGGAGGAACCCATGGGTGATACGATCTCGACCGCGGCATTTCGTGAAAGCCTCGCGCATTTTGCCAGCGGCGTGACCATCGTCACCATGCGTGCCCCGGAGGGTCCCGTCGGCTTCACCGCCTCGGCGTTCACCTCGGTGTCGCTCGAACCTCCGCTCATCCTGGTGTGCGTGGGCAAGCAGGCGAGCTTGCACGATCGCTTCCTCGTGCACGAGCACTTCGGCGTGAGCATCCTCGCGCAGGAGCAAGCGTGGGTGGCGGCGCAGTTCTCCCAGCGCAAGGTCGACCGCTTCCGCGACGTGCCACTCAACGAGGGCCCCGTCGCCGGTGTGCCGCTCATCGACGGCGCCATCGTTCACCTCGAGTGCCGCTGCCACGAGCGCCACCCCGCGGGTGATCACACCATCGTTCTCGGCAAGGTGCTTTACGCCAAGGTCACGCACGGCAAGCCGCTCGTGCACTACAAGCGCGCCTTCGGCGGCTTCACGGCCTCGTAGCGTCCCCGAATCAAAAGGAGAATCTCATGAGTCGAGACATCGTCTTCGTAGGCGGCAGTCCGTCGTCCGCCTCGCGTTCGCGTTTCGTCGCCGGTGCCGTCGCCAAGGAGCTCGAGCGCGCGGGCTTCACCGCGCGCCACTTCTCCCTCGGCGACTTCGACGCCGAGGACGTCTTCCACGGCCGCACCCATGCGCCCAAAATCGCAAGCTTCGTCGACGCGGTGAAGTCGGCCGCGGCCATCGTTCTATCGACGCCGGTCTACAAGGCCACGTACTCCGGCGCCCTCAAAGCGGTGGTCGATTTGATTCCACCCGACGCCCTCGCGGGCAAGCCCGCATTGGGCATCGCCACCATCCGCTTGGAGACGCATGGCCCCGAGGTGGACCATGCGTACCGCGCCCTCTTTGCCTTCTTCCAGGCGAAGGCCGTGGGCTCACTCATAGTGCGGGACGAAGAGCTACGCCTCGAGGTCGAACCCGCCCTGAACGACGCCGCCCGCGATCGCACCGCCAGCGCGGCCAAGGCGCTTCTCGACACCCTCGAGGCGGGCTAGCTCCCGTTTGCGGCCTTGGCGCGCAGCTCGAAGGGGGACGGTCCGCTCGCCGCCTCTTGCTCCATCTTCTCGTACATCGCGATTTTGCACTTGAGGATGTCGAGGTTCGCCTGAAGCTCCGCGAGGCGCTGCTCGACCTCTTCGCGATGCGCTTCCAAGAGGAGCCTGCGCTCGCGCACCGTGGACTCCCCGCGGCGCAGGAGGCGTGCGTACTCGAGCATGCGGCGGATGGGCATCCCTGTCTGGTGGATCTTCCGCAAGAAAACGACCCAGCGCACCTCCGCTTCGCCGTAGCGACGGTGACCGCTCGCCGAGCGTGGTACGCCGGCGAGCAGCCCGATGCGCTCGTAATAGCGGAGCGTGTGCACCGTCACCGCGGTTTTCTCGGCCACCTCGCGGATGGTCCATTCGGGCTCGCCGGGCATCGTCATCGTATCCTTCTTTCTTCGTTCGGATTGGGGCGAGCTCACGGTTTCAACCTCGCAGGATGGCCATCATGTGCGGAGCATAGCGCTGGCCCGAAGCCGCGCTCGGCGGAAACACGGCATCGATGGCCTTCACGTCCTCCGCCGTAACGGTGACCTCGAGCGCCGCCACGTTTTGCTCCAGGTATTTGCGCCGCTTCGTCCCCGGAATGGGCACGACGAAGTCGCCGCGCGAAAGCACCCAGGCGAGCGCGAGCTGCGACGCCGTGCACCCCTTCTCCTTGGCGAGTCCTTCGATCTGGGTGACGAGGTCCAGGTTCTTCTGGAAATTCTCGCCCTGGAACCGCGGATTGTGCCGGCGGTAGTCGTCGGGCTCGAGGTCCTCGAAGCGCTTGAATTGGCCCGTCAAAAAGCCGCGGCCCAGCGGGCTATACGCGAGGAAGCCGATGCCGAGTTCCTTGCAGGTTGCAAGTACCTCGTCCTCCTCCGGATCGCGCGTCCAGAGAGAGTACTCACTCTGAATCGACGTGATGGGATGAGTCTCGTGCGCGCGCCGAAGGGTCTGCGCATTGGCTTCCGAAAGCCCGATGCCACGCACCTTGCCGGCCTTCACGAGATCGGCCAGTGCGCCGACGCTCTCCTCGATGGGCACCTTCGGATCGACCCGGTGCAGCTGATACAGATCGATGACGTCGACGCCGAGCCGCTTCAGGCTCCCATCGCACGATGCCTTGATGTACTCCGGCCGGCCATTGACACCGCGCACGTTGGGATCGTTCGGGTCGCGAACGATGCCGCACTTCGTAGCGAGAAACACCTTGTCGCGTCGATCCTTGATGGCGCGGCCAACGAGCACCTCGTTCGTGTGCGGCCCATACGCATCTGCCGTATCGAGCAAGCTCACGCCGAGCTCGAGCGCGCGATGGATCGTGGCAATCGACTCCACCTCGTCGGTGGCGCCATAAAATTCGCTCATTCCCATGCAACCCAAACCGAGGGCCGACACATCGAACTTGCCCAGCTTCCGTGTCTTCGTGGTTTGATTCGCCATGACTCGCATCTCCTTCTCGTGTTGCTTGGGCACCATCGATAGGAGTTAGAGTGCGCTCGAAGTCAAGGCCCCCATCTGCCGGCAGGTACGGCGCATCCCGCCGCCGACTCTGCCTTACCCGAAGTGCGGTGAAACAGCTGGTTTGAAACGCTTCAGGTGACGTTTTATGCGTAAAAAAACGCCTACCAGAGGCATGCATAAAACTACGGAATCGTACAACCGCATGGTATTCAGAGGACTCCTTCTTTCCAATAGCGAGGTGTGACCCATGCTTAGGTGGTTAATTGGTATAATAGTGGGTTTCGGTCTCTGGCTCGTTGCCGGGACCGCCGGGGCACAGGCTGACCCGCCCTTAACTTGTCCGCAGACGATTTCGGGACAGATCGATTCGCCGGGCGATCCGAAGGAGAACGGTCGTATCAACGCGGGCGTGTCCCTCCCCACGCTGTGCGGACAAACCGTGCCGGCGCCTGGAGTCATCGCGGGGCAGTACGGGTATGACCGGTACATCTTCAAGAATCGAACGGCGAGCAACCCCGCCTGCATCCGTGTCACGCTGAATGCGAAGTCGGGGCAAGGCTTGTTCGCGTCCGCGTACGTCGATTCATTCGACCCGCAGAACATCACGGCCAACTACATCGGCTCGACCGGCAACCAGGTCCTTGCAAGTACCTCCAGGAACTTTTCGGTCGACGTCCCCGCACTGAGGGACTTCGTGATCGTCGTGAACGAGTTCGTCGACGGCGGCGGCGGTGCATACGACCTCACGGTGGAAGGCTGCGGCAGGATCCTCATCAGCGAGATTACCCCGAACTTCGGCCCCACGGCAGGCGGCACCGAGGTGGTCATCAAGGGCGCCGGGTTCAAGCCCGAGTCGACCGTCACCTTCGGTGGCGTTGCCGGCACGAATTTCCAGTACATCAGCGAGTTCGAGATCCACGTGACGACGCCTCCGTACACGGGTGGCGGCGCATCTCCGCACGCGGTCGATGTTGCCGTGACGGCTGGACCCGGAGACCCCGAGATCAAGCGGGGCGGGTTCACCTACTACGATCCGGCGAACACGGTTCTCACCCTGACGCCGTCCCCGGCCATCGTCGAATACGGCGCCAGCCCCACGCTCATCGGGACCATCTCGCCGGCGAAGAATCCGAATGCACCGACGGGGGTTATCGAGTTCTTCGAAGGGACGACGGCTCTCGGCCGCGGGCAGATCGATGCGGCCAATTCGACGGGACGCATCGTCATCGGGGGCCTCTCCGTTGGTACCCACGAGTTCAGGGCGAGCTATGCGGGCGACCCATTCTACAACCGCGCCGATTCCGCAGCGGCGACCCTCATCGTGAACAAGTCCCGTACGAGCGTGACGCTGAGTTCCTCTCAGAACCCGTCGGGTTTGGGTGACGCGGTCACGTATACGGCCATCATCCGTGGAACGTTTGCCCAGAACACGACGGGAACGGTGACCTTCACGGAAGATGGCAATCCCATTGGTTCCCCGGTGCCAGTCGTCAATGGGCGAGCCTCATCCGAGGCTAGAACGTACATCGCAATCGGTAATCACACCATTGTTGCGACCTATAGTGGTGACGACAACTTCCGCGAAGGCAACGCGACGTTGACCCAGCGTGTGACGGCCAATGCGCCGGACATCAACATCACGGCCAATCCGGAAACCGCGACCTACGGAACGGAAGTGACCTTTACTGCGAAGGTGCAAACGCGCCCTGGCGCGCCGGCTCCTATCGGCAAGGTGCAGTTCACCGTTGATGGTCAAAATGTCGGTCCAAACGGCGACATCAATCCGACCACCGGTGAAGCCGTATTGGCTGCTCAGAAATTGACCGGTGGGCAGCACACGATCGTTGCGAACTTCACGACTGGTTCCAGAGACTACGAGAACGGCTCGGGCAGCCTGCCGTTCGAAGTCAAGAAGGCGCAGACCACGACCACCGTCGTGTCCTCGAAGTCTCCCAGCGCGGTTGGTGAAGCCGTCGCCTTCACTGCGACTATCACGACCACGGTGCAGGGTGGTGCTGCCTTCACGGGTACCGTCCAATTCAAGGACGGCAACGAGAATCTCGGTAGCCCCATCACAGTCACGGCAGGTGTCGCCAAGCTCGAGAACGTGAAGACCCTCGCGCAAGGCACGCACAAGATCACCGCGGTCTACTCCGGTGATACGAATTACGCGGGCGTCCCGTCGGCCTCGATCGACCAGGTCGTTGGCACCACGGGTGGTACTGACGGAGGCACCGACAGCGGGACCAAGGACGCGGGCGACAGCGGCACCGTGAAGCCCGACGCCAGCGGTGTCGATTCCGGCTCCGGCGGTGGCGGCAACGCCAGCACCGAAGGCGGCGGTTGCGACTGCAACACCACGGGCACCCCGGCCTCTGGCCTGATGGCGCTCCTCGGTGGCCTCGGCTTCGCACTGATGCTCGTGCGTCGCCGTCGCGCGTAGCCGACGTCCGTCCTACAACACGGAGCGGGAAAGGTCTCGTGACCTTTCCCGCTTTTTTTTTATTGGCAGATGGCTACAGGTGCTCACACTCGCGGGCCGGGCATCCGCCTAGAGGCCGCCAGCAAAAAATCACCGATGCGTCGATTCTTCCAAAGCGGAGTCGGAATTTGAGCCAAAGAAAGCGTGATGCTCGAGACGAACTCCACTAAGCCTTCCGCGCTCAGACGAGGGACTCGCTCGGTTCGCATGCTCGGGCTCGCTCTTTTGGGAGCATCTGTTCTCACTGGAGTGACACTCTCCTGTGGCGACTCTGACTCCACCCAGACGCCCAAGGATGCCGGGATGGATCGCGGCATGATTGGTCCGCTTCCGGATCCGCCAGAGCCCTCGATTCACCTTTCGGCTGGGGGAGGGAATCTATGCGTAACCCGGGGGGATACGGTCCGGTGCTGGGGAACGAATGACTATGCCCAGCTTGGGCAAGGGGAGGAGGACGGTACAACGCACCCGCCTCCGGGCAAAATCTTGCCGGGCACCTGGGCAACGCTGCCAAGCATCTATGTCGCTCATGCCTGCGCCATCACGGCGGGGAACGAGATATCATGTTGGGGCAAAAACGGCGATGGAGAGACCGGTCGTGTTCCCGAAGTGGACGGCGGTGACGTCACCCGCGCGCTGTCTGTCGTCAGCAATACCCGAGGCGCGCTGCAGGTGTCGACCGGCGACGGGTTCAGTTGTGCGGCCTTCGACCGGGGCACTTCATGTTGGGGCGTTAGTTCAAAGGGCCGTATCGGCCCTTTCAATGGGGAACGCACGGCCTCACCCAATGCCATTCCTGGTCTAGACGGCGTTGCGAGTCTCCAATCGGGCAAAAACTTCTCATGTGCACGCAAGCATGATGGGAGCATTTGGTGTTGGGGGGCAGCGGACCACGCCCAGATTGGGCGGGCCAAGGCCCAGGAAGCAGGGGCCGATCCGCCGCCGCATTGGGATACCGATTCTCACCCGCAACCCAGGCAAGTCCTCGCGGGTACTCTATCCTTGGCAGTTGGCAAGTTTCAGCACTCGTGTGCAATTCTCTCCGATCGAAAAGTTGCATGCTGGGGAGACAATCTCGCCGGTCAGCTTGGACATGATTGGGCTCTCGACCCGCCATGCGAGCGTACGAAATGTAATGGCCGGCCGACCGTCGTATCGGGATTGAGTGCGGCCCGGGAGATTGCCGTTGGCTATGAGCACTCGTGCGCAGTTCTCACCGACGACATGGTTTACTGTTGGGGCAACAACGCTTCCGGCGCTCTCGGTCACGATCCAGCGCTTGATCGATACGGCTGCACACCAGTTCCAACACAGGTGTTAGGCGTATCGAACGTCGCACACATTGTAGCGGGGTTCGCATTCACGTGCGCCATTACAAGGGATGACCACGCCTGGTGCTGGGGCTCGAACATCGGAGGCGTTCTCGGTCCCGCGGATCCTACCGCCTCGACGTTCACCCCGGTCCGGTTGGAAGGGATCTGAAGCGGATGAAAGCAAAGCTCCCGTGGCTGTGGACGCATTTGGAGCGCGAATGGGATAACTCAACGTGGTTGACCCAATGACAAAACGACTCTCTTGCTTTGCTCTCCTGCATCCGGCAATGGCGCTTCCTTTCGTCCTACTGGTTCTCGCGTTGACGACAATAGCCGCATGCGGGGATGATTCGCCCGGACACACAGTCGGGGACAAGACTCCGGACGGAGGTGTGAGAGTCAATCCCGACGGCGGCGTGATCGAACCGCCGCCGCCATACATTGCGTCGGTGAGCGTTGCCAATAGCGATGCGGCGCAGATTCGACAGGGAAGTGGTGGCGAACCAACGAAGCTAGCGGCCGAGATTCACGTCGAGGGCGATTCTTTGGACGGTGCCACACGGGTTATGGTTGGCGACATTGAGGGCGCCATTCAGTCCGCCACGCCCAAAAACCTGACATTTACCGTCCTTGTTCCTCATGGATCGCCGCTGGGGGCACAACCAGTTCGTGTTACGAACAAACGCGGAACCGGGTCGTTGGACGCTGCGGTCACGATCACGCCGATTACCGCTTCGCCCTACGGAGTGGATAAGGGTGACGGCACGGGTGAAAATCCCTTTCGTACGGTCAAGCAAGCCTTGTTGTGCGCTGCGGCGGGAGATACCGTAGTGCTCAAGAACGGAATCTACGATTCGTGGCACGGCGATAACTTTGTTCCAGCGGATCCTTGGAATCGTAATTTGAAGGAGAACGTGCGGGCAGGCGTCACGCTGAAGGGCGAAAGTGCCACCGAAACGAAACTCGTAGGTAGCGGCCAGAGCGATTGCGGTGCTCCCGCGGCAAAGGTCGGTCTCGTGCTGGGGCCCAACGCACGTGTGGAGACGCTGAACGTTTCGAAGTTCTGCATCGGTATCTATAGCCGAGTCGAGAATGCGGCGCTTCGCGGAGAGAGCGCGCATGAAAAAGAGACGCGCCACCAAACTCCCGTTGTTGCCGGTGATACGTTCGCGGGGGCGAATGCCCCAGGCATGGCACTGTCCGATACCGCGAACTTCTTAGGTATCGGCGGGTACCTCTCGAGGAACTACTCCGTTGTCTCTGGACTCAAAGTAAACAACGTAGACGTCAACTCGAATCCGTCGAACGGCCGACGAGTCGGCGGTGCCGATGGCTCCGACCCCATCTCAGCTGCGACGGTGACGATTCGTAACGTCAATAGTCACGATAACTATTACGGAGTAACGCTCGAGGGCATCTCCTACGGCATCGTGCCTACGTTCACGGTCGCTGATAGTATATTCAAAGATGACTATTACGGCCTCGAGGTGCTTGGCAATTGGGATGTCAAGATTCGCAGTTCGATCTTGCAAAGCTCACTCATCTCCGTACGTCTGGTGGAGGCAGGTGGACGCTCCGTTGATCTCGGAACGAGCAGTGATCTAGGCAGGAACACGTTCACGACCATGAACGTCGGGATCATGGACGAGAGGATCCCAACGAGTCCCGGTTCCGTGCCGATTAGGATCACCGGAAATACCTGGACGGGGGCTGCGGCTCCTCCGTCGGAGGGATGTTCCTCGGAAGTATCGAGTCCCCCGCTCGATCCAAGCTTTCCCTATGACCCTAAGAACTGGAGGGTCCTCAATCCGGGAACGTGTCCGGCGACGGGAAACGTGGTCATTAATTGACGCTCGCAGTGGTTCCAAAAATTTCCCTCGCGATGCCGCTCAGCCTACGGCCTGGAGTCAGTCCCCAGCACCGAAGGACACACTGGCTCGCACCTTGTGCATGGCGTATTGAGCATGCGAAGGAGCTCGTGTCCGGCTAGTGCCGCTTGCACCGAGGCAGCGCTAGCGGCTGGCAACGCCGGCGTCAACGAAGCTCCTTGTTCCCAAGGTTAGGGGCGCCCCGTTTCATGGTACCCTCGCACTAGGCGCAGCGGTGCTGCGCTTCTTTGGGGATGGGGGCGGATTGATTTAGCGAGGTGGATCCATGCTTAGGTGGCTCGTTGCGGCGTTCGTGGCGTTTGGTCTGTGGCTCGTGGTGCATGCGGCGGGGGCGGCGGAGCCACCGAGGACGTGTGGGCCCGTCATCACGGGGGAAATCGATCCTCCGAATGACCCGCGGCAGACCGGGCGCATTACGCAAGGATTCCCGGAGGGGCAGTGTGGGGCGTCGGTTGCGACGCCTGCGACGACGCCGGGGTCGTTTGGCTACGAGGCGCACACGTTCAAGAATCGCACGGAGCAAACGTGCATTCGCGTGACGCTCACGCTCACGTCGGAGAGCGGGACGCTCTCGGCGGCGGGGTATGTACCCGCGTTCGATCCGGCGAACATCACGGCAGGGTTTGCAGGGGGAACCCGCAACGCCGTGCGTGCAGGCGTGGCGACCCAGAGTTTCTCCTTCGATGCGCCCGTGCTCTCGGACTTCACCGTCGTCGTCAATGAGACTTCGGACGGTGCCGGAGGGCAGTATCGGCTCGAGGTGGCCGGTTGCGGCGATGTGCTCGTTCGTCAGGTGGAGCCCAATTATGGGCCCGTGCGCGGAGGCACCGCGGTCGTCGTTCGCGGGGCCGGATTTCGCGCGGATGCCAAGGTGGCTTTTGGCGGCGTGGCGGCGACCGATGTGACCGTCGAGGACGAGTTTACTCTGCGTGCGACGACGCCAGCGTACTCAGGGGGTGGCGCTTCGCCGCATGCGGTCGACGTCTCGGTGACCAACACCGATGCAACGACCACGACGAAGGCCGGTGCGTTCACCTATTACGAACCGCAGGCTTCGACCATTGCGCTCTCCGCGGATGCGAGCCCGTCGCGGTTTGGCCAATTGGTCACGTTCACGGCGCACGTCGGGCCGGATACTCCGCAGCTGGCAACGGGCACCATCGAGTTCCTCCGTGATGGAAACGTGTTCGGCACTGCGACGCTCGACTCGAAGGGAAATGCCACGGCATCGCTCGCGGAGCTCGAGGTTGGCCAACACGCGATTGTCGCGCGCTATGCCGGTGACGACTACCACGCGGCGCAAGATGCATCGCTGAACCATGAGGTCGTGCGCGCCGATACTGCGACGGCGCTCGCATCGTCGAAAGATCCCGCGTCACCCGCGGAGTCGTTCACGCTCATGGCGACCGTCGCGCCGGTGGCACCCGGGGCGGGCAAGCCCGCCGGCAACGTCACCTTCAAGCAGGGAACGACGGATCTCGGGACCGTCGAACTCGACGCAGACGGTCGTGCAAGCTTCACCGTCGGTCCGCTCGCGGCGGCCGATTACTCCTTTACGGCGGTGTATGCCGGGAATGCAACGTTCAACGCGAGCACGTCGTCCGTGCACGTGCAGCACGTGAAGTACACGCAGACGCGCGTGTCCGTCCTCGTCTCGCCACCCGACCCGATATTCTACGGGACCGAAGTCTCTTTCGACGCCGTGGTCATCGTCACGGGCGGCGCGATTCCGAAGGGCAATCTCACCTTCGAGGATGCAACCACGACGCCGCCTACGCTGCTCGGAACGAGCGCGCTCGATGCGCAGGGACGCGCGTTGGTGAAAGCGTCGGCGCTTGCGGCAGGGGCGCGCTCGATTCGGATTTCGTTCGAGGACCCGGACAAGGTCTTCGAGAGTGCATCCACCACCTTCGTGTACAAGATCAACAAGGCGCCCACCGCCATCACACTCACGTCGTCGAAGAACCCGGGACCACAGAACGGGTGGGTCACCTTCACGGCGAAGGTCACCGCATCGGCCGGCGGCGCCGCGGTGAAGGGCAACGTCCAGTTCTGGCAAAACAGCACGCTGCTCGGCACCGTCGCCGTTGGCCCCAACGGAACCGCGTCCATCGATTCGATGAGGCTTCTCAACAGTCAGTACAGCATTCGCGCCGAATTCAAAGAGAGTGAGTCATTCGCTTTCAGCAAATCCGAAATCACTTTGCTCGTCGGCAACGGCGTTCCCGATGCGGGGCCCGACAGCGGCTACGACGGCGGGAAGCGCGACGCGGGGCCGGGCAAGCCGATTTACCAGTACGAGACATCCGACGACGGGTGCACGTGCCATTCCACCGGTGCAGGCGCGCCTGCGTCGGGGCTTTCGCTCGCCGGCGCCTCCGCGATCGCGCTGGCGCTCGTGCGTCGCCGCCGTCGCCGCTGATTCGTTTCATCGATCTCGCAAACGAGCAAATGGTGCCAGCCGAAGTCTCGGCTTGACACTCGTGCGCTCATTAATTGTAGAGTTCGCCTTTCGAAGTTAGACGAAGTTTAACGAACGAGGGGTGCAACATGACGGAACGGTTAGGTAGGTACGGCCTGGCACGTTTTGCGGGACGCCGCACGCGCATCGTTGGGGCGCTCGGCTCCGCGGCCCTGGCGCTCGCTGCTTGCGCGAGCGGCGCCAGCGATGGCACGTCGAACGGAGAGGTCGGTCCGCAGCAGGCGCCGGATACGGCCATGAGCCGGGCGCGGTCGCCCGGCGTGGTGAAAATCGTTATACAAAGTCAAAATGTCGAGGCGGTCCGCGCCCTCGGCGGCGTGGTGGGGGACGTCGATTACGGGGCCTTCCATTTGCTGCTCGTCGATGAAAAGGCGTCGGGTGGGCGCGCCGCCTTGGCGGCACGCGGGCTCGAGGTCCGCGACGACATGGACGCGATCACGTTGGAGGGCTGGCAACTCGACACGCGCCGCCCCGACGACGTGGAAGCCCGCCTGCCCTGGGCACAACGCCGCGACGAGTTGCGTAGCGCCCGCGCCGAATCGCGTGCGCCGCGTTCGGGGCTCTACCTCGTGCAATTCGTCGGCCCGGTGCGCGATGCATGGCGCGACGAGCTCGCGAACCACGGGCTCGAAATCGTTTCCTACGTTCCGGAGAACGCCTACGTCGTGCGCGCGCGCGGTGCCGCCGCGGCCGAGCTCACGAACCTCGAGAGCAAGTACCCGCACGTGCAATACGTCGGCGACTACCACCCCGCGTACCGTGTCTCCACCGAGCTGCGCACCGCACTGGCCGCCCGCTCGAGCGAGGCGAAGCCACTGCACGTCCTCGTGCAAGTCCCCGACGGCCCCGACGCGGCGGCCGAATTGTCCGACCTCGCCTCGTTCGCCCTCGACCATGTGCAGACGCGCCGCGTGCTCGATTTCCACAACGTGGAACTCGTGGTGGCCCCGTCGCAAATCGATGCGATCGCGGCCAGGCCCTACGTGTTTCACGTCGAGGAGGTCCTTCCGCGCGAGCGCCTCGACGAGGTGCAGGGCCAAATCCAAGCGGGCAACCTCTCGGGCACCGGCCCCACGGGTCCGGGCTATCTCTCCTGGCTCGAGGGGAAAGGCTTCTCCGCCAGCGGCCAATTCGCCTTTTCGGTCAACGTGGCGGACGACGCCTATGACTTGAACGGCCATCCGGACCTTCCCGACGGACGCATCGCCTTCGAGCAAAACCCGACGAGCCAGACCGGTGTTCAAGGCGGCCACGGCTTCCTCAACTCGCACATCGTCGCGGGCTTCAACAATGGCACGGGCAGCGCCTTCACCGATGCCAATGGCTTCCACTACGGCTTGGGCATCGCGCCCTATGCCAAGGTGGGCGTCACCGCGATCTTCGGCAACGGCACCATGAATCCCACCGCATACGAGAGCAGCGCTTATGGACTGGGCGCGCGCGTTTCGACCAATTCGTGGGGCTACACCGGAACGGCCGCCCGCAAATACGACGCCGCGGCGCAAGAGTTCGACGCCATCGTGCGCGATGCGCAATCGAGTGCGGCCGGATTGCAGCAGTACATCGTCGTCTTTGCCGCCGGCAACAGCGGCTCGGGCGCCAACACCGTCTCCAGCCCTTCGACCGCGAAGAACGTCATCACCGTCGGCGCCAGCGAAAACGTCCGCCCCTCCGCAACCGATGGTTGCGCCATCGCGGCCTCGGGTGCGGATAGCGCGGACGACATCATCAGCTTCTCCTCGCGCGGGCCGGTGAACAGCGCGGGCGGCGACGGCCGCATCAAACCGGACATCGTCGCGCCGGGCACCCACGTCATCGCGGGCATTCCGCAGTCGAACTACGACGGCAGCTCCGTTTGCGACAAGTACTACCCGGCCGGGCAAACGCTGTACGGATGGTCGAGCGGCACGTCGCACTCCACGCCCGGCACCGCCGGCGCGGCCACGCTCGTCTACCAGGACTTCTTGAACAAAGGCCGCCCTGCACCTTCGCCCGCCATGGCGAAGGCGTACCTCCTCAACAGCGCCACGCGCATGACCGGCGCCGGTGCGAACGACACCTTGCCCTCGAACAGCCAGGGCTGGGGTAGGGTCAACTTGAACCGCGCCTTCGACGGTGTCTCGCGCATCCTCGTCGATCAGACGCAGGTGCTCGGTGCCACCGGCGAGACGTACACGGTCACGGGATCCATCCCCACCTCGACGGAGCCTTTCCGCGTCACCCTCGCATGGACCGACGCCGCAGGGCCCACCACCGGCGCGCCCTGGGTCAACAACCTGGACCTCGAGGTCACCGTCGGAGGCACCACCTACAAGGGCAACGTCTTCAGCGGCGGCAACTCCACCTCGGGTGGCACCGCCGATGGGAAGAACAACGTCGAGGGCGTGTATTTGCCCGCCGGAACCTCGGGCAACTTCACGATCACGGTGCGCGCCACGAACATCGCGGGCGACGGTGTCACCGGCAACGCCGACACGACGGATCAAGACTTCGCGCTAGTCATCTACAACGCGACGGCGGGCACGCCCACCGAGCCGACCATCGGCGTCAGCCCCTCGAGCCTCTCCTTCTCGGGCACCGTCGGCGGGGCGAATCCGGCCAATCAGAACCTCTCCATCAGCAACACGGGAGGCGGCACCCTCAATTGGAGCGCGTCGGACAATGCCACGTGGCTCACCGTCGCGCCGGCCTCCGGCACGGCGCCCTCCACCGCGGGCGCGTCGGTCGACATCGCCGGCCTCGCCGCGGGAACGTACAACGGGACCATCTCCGTCGCGGCCACCGGCGCGAGCAACACGCCGGTGAACGTGCCCGTGACCCTTACGCTCACCGGTGGTGGAGGCGGCGGTGAGCTCGTCACCAACGGCGGCTTCGAAGGAAGCGCGAGCCCGTGGACGCTCTCCGGCGATGCGTACCACTCCACCGGCGCCTACCCGCACGGCGGCACGGGTTACAGCATCCTCGGCGCCTACAACTCGGCGGCTGGCAGCGAATACCAGGCGATTTCCATCCCGAGCGGCGGTGCGCCGAGCCTCACCTTCTGGCTCAACATCACGTCGTCCGAAACGACCACCTCGACGAAGTACGACAACTTGTACGTCGAGGTTCTCAACACCTCGGGCACCGTGCTGGGGACCTTGGCCACGTTCAGCAATCTGAACAAGGTTGCCACCGCGGGCGCCTACACGCAGCGCGGACCGTACAGCCTTTCGGCGTACGCAGGCCAAACGGTACGGCTGCAGTTCCGCGCCACCACCGATTCGTCGCTCGTGACGTCGTTCCGCGTAGATGACGTCTCCGTGAAGTAACGCTAGCGTCTCCCGGCATGTCAGAGCTCATTGCGCTGCTGCCGGGAGATGGAATCGGACCCGAGGTCATTCACCAAGCGCGTCGCGTGCTGGAACTTTACCGCGACAAGGCCGGCGTCGACGTCGAGCTCTGGGAGCTCGATCTCGGCGCCGAGCGCTATTTGCGCGACAAGACGACCTTCCCCAAGGACATCGCCGACCGCATCGCCAAGGAAGCGCGCGCGGTGTTGCTCGGGGCGCTGGGCGATCCGCGCGTGGGCAATCTCGATTATGCGCGCGACATCCTCTTTGGCCTTCGTTTCGGGCTCGATCTTTATGCGAACATCCGCCCCGTCAAAGCGCTCGACGATCGGCTCGTGCCGCTGAAAAATCGCGGCGCGAAGGACGTGAACTTCGTCGTGTTCCGCGAAAACACCGAGGGCATCTACGTCAACGTCGGCGGCCAGTTCAAACGCGGCACCCCCGACGAAATTGCCATCAACGAGGACTTGAACACGCGCAAAGGCGTCGAGCGCCTCATCGTCGCAGGCTTCGAGTACGCTCGAGCGCACGGCGCCAAGACGGTGCACCTCGCCGACAAGTCGAACGCGATGCAGCACGCACACGAGCTCTGGTACCGCTGCTTCTTCGAGGTGGCCAAGCGCTACCCGGAGATCAAACCGCAGCACGTCTTCATCGACGCACTGTGCCTTTACCTCGTCCAGGACCCGTCGTCCTTCGAGGTCGTCGTCACGAACAACCTGTTTGGCGACATTGTCACCGATCTGGGGGCGGGGCTGCAGGGCGGTCTGGGAATGGCCGGCAGCGCCAGCCTGCACGCGTCCGATCCGAAGCGGGTAGGGCTGTTCGAGCCGGTGCATGGCTCGGCGCCGCCGCTCGCGGGGAAGGACCTGGCCAATCCGTTTGCCTCCTTCCTCACCGTGGGCATGCTCCTCGAGCACCTCGGGCACCCCGCCGAAATGGCGCGTATCGAAGCCCTCGTGGCGCGCGGCATCCGCGAGCGCCGCTGCACCCGCGACGTCGGAGGCGAGCTCGGAACCCGGGCCGTGGGCGACTGGTTCCTCGCCGAGCTCCTGCGCGAGCTCGAGCAAGCGTGAAGAGCTGATGTAGGTTTCCATGCGGACGTACCAATCGAGCGATGGGCGACGGTCCCTGCATGTTCTTACAGTCGAGCAGCGGCAGCGGAATAAGCGCGGCGAGGCCGCCGCGTTTGCCCGTCTTCGTGCGAAAATCGTCTGACGTTAGGGCGATCCTCACTCCCGGAACCTACATCGCGCCGGTCTCGCCGGTTTCGTCCCGCTGCCGCCGTGCTAGCAGAGCGAAGACTCGAGGACCGGCACGTCCCATTCAAAAGTTGCCTTCCTCGCGGGAACTTCGAGCATCCATGGCTGTCAGCCTTTCGAGGGTGTGTCATGCTCAGGAGCGACGTCATGGACGTGCGGGGTTGGAACCTGGTTCTTCTCACGGCAATCGGTGTGCTCTGGCTCGCGTGCGGCGTTCAGCGCGAAAAGCCCGTCGTCGCCGATGACCGGCTTGCGCTGCGTGCGCTCGAGTCGGAGGTGGCGCTCCACCCGGACGACGCGGTGGCGCGCCGCCTGTTGGCTCAGTCGTACCTGGACGTTCGCGCCTCCGGCCTCGCCCTTCGCACCATCGAGTTCGCACCCCGCGCCGTTCGCTCCAACCCGGAGCTCGAGCACGTGTATGCGCGCGCCCTGCTCGATCAGGGCCGCTCGGCCGATGCCTTGGCCGCCGAGCATCGCGTGCTCGATGCCTGCAGCGTCGGGGAATGCTCCATGTCGCTTCTTGCATCGGCCTCGCGCCGGGCGGCCATCCTTCACGAGCTGGTCGCCCTTGGCGTGGAGGACGCCCCCGCGCACCCCGAGGCGAGCGCGGTTGCTTACCACAATGCTACCCGAGAGGCGCGGCTCGCCCTGCAATGACTCGAACCGCACTCGCGGCGCTGTTGACCGCATGCACTGCAGCTTGCGCGGCGCCCTCCGTGTCATTCGTGGCGGCCGCCCGTGTCAAAGAGGACAAGCCGCCGCGCTTCTTTCCGCCGCCCCTCGCGATTGCCACGCCCGAAGACGCCGTCGTGCGCGTCGTCGGCCGGCACGTCACCTGTTCCGGCACCCTGGTAGAAGACGATCTGGTCCTCACCGCCCACCATTGCGTGGTCGAGCGCGGTCCATCGGGGAGCTTCACCGGCAAAGCGCTCCCGGGAAAGGACATCCGCATCGAGCTGGGGGGTGACTACCTCGCGTGGGGCTACGTCGGCGTCACGCACGTGGTCGCGCCGCCCTGCGGCGAATCGGGCGGTGCCGGCGACCTCGCCATCCTCGTCCTGCAACGCAAGCTCGTGGGCCTCGGCACCATGAGCGCGCGCCTCGACGGTCCCCCGAAAATAGGTGAGCCGGTCGATCCCGTGGGCTTTGGCCGCTGCGCGCTTTCGGCCGATGGCATCCACCGCTCCGTGCGCCGGGGCGGCACCGTCGCATCCATCGGCGCGGGCACCCTTTCGCTCGACGCCTCCATTTGCCCGGGCGATTCCGGCGGCCCACTCCTCGCGCGCGGCGGCCACGAGGTCGTCGGCGTGGTGAGCCAAAGCGCCATGGACGGCGACGAGCGCACGAGCAGCGATTCCATTGCCACGCGCCTCGATCGCTTCCGCATGGTGTTCTCGAATGCCCGCCTCATCGCCGACGGCATGTCCCCGAGCGAAGTGCCTCCGCTCACGTGCGAAAAGTAGCGCAGCGCCACGCGTCTCCCGGTTTCCTCATCCTACGAGACGATCGCAGAGTGCAGTTCAGGCGTTCATGACACGACACAAGCGGGCTCTCCTCTCCCGACTGTGGCAAAACCGGCCCTAGCCCGGATGACGGGCCACCACGGCGCGTCATCCGGGCTAGAGTCCATCTTGCCCGCCTTCAATCCAAGCTAGGCAACAGGAGAACGACGAACATGTGCGGAATCGTGGCTTACGTTGGCGAACGCGAGTGTGCAGGCATTCTGGTCGAAGGACTGCGGATGCTCGAATACCGCGGCTATGACTCGGCCGGGCTCGCCCTTCACACGGGACGCGGCGTCGAAATCGTTCGCGCCGTCGGCAAGCTGACCAACCTCGATCAAGCGCTCGCCAAGAATCCGCTCGCCGGGCGCATCGGCATTGGCCACACGCGATGGGCCACCCATGGCCGCCCCAACGAGGCGAACGCACACCCGCACGTCGCAGGCAAGGTCGCGGTCGTTCACAACGGCATCATCGAGAACCATGGAGCCCTGCGCCAGGAGCTCGAGGCGAAGGGCACGCGTTTCAGCAGCGACACCGATACGGAGATCGTCGCCCACCTCATTCAAGAGGCCATGACCGACGGCGCGCCTTCCTTCGGCGAAGCGGTGCGTCGTGCGCTCGGACGCGTGAAGGGCGCTTATGGCATTGCCGCCGTCAGTGGAGATGCACCCGACGAGATCGTGGTGGCCAAAGACTCCTCGCCGCTGGTCATCGGCGTGGGCCAAAACGAGATGCTCGCCGCGAGCGACATCCCCGCGCTGCTCGCGCACACGCGCGACGTCATCTTCCTCGAGGACGGCGAGATGGCCGTGCTCCGCAAATCGGGGGCGACCATCTCGAAGCTCGATGGCACGCTCGTCACGCGCAAGGCGCGGCACATCGAGTGGTCCGCCTCGCAGGCCGAAAAGGGCGGGTACAAGCACTTCATGCTCAAGGAGATCATGGAGCAGCCCCGCGCCATCGAGGACACCATCCGCGGGCGCATCAACGTGAGTGAGGCCGACGTGGTGCCCGAGGAAATCGGCATCTCCGTGGCGCTGGCCAAGAGCATCACCCGCGTGTACTTCGTGGCCTGCGGCACCAGCGCGCACGCGGCGATGGCCGGTCGCTATTGGGTCGAGCAGCTCGCGAAGGTTCCCTCCACCGTGGAAATCGGCAGCGAGGTGCGCTACCGCGAGCCGGTCTTCTCGCCGACGGATCTCGTCGTGGCGGTGAGCCAGAGCGGTGAGACGGCGGACACCTTGGCCGCGGTGAAGGCGGCGAAGGCGCAGGGCGCACACGTTCTCGCGGTGGCCAATGTGCTCGACAGCGCCATCCCGCGCGCGTCGGAGGGTGCACTCTACACGCATGCCGGGCCGGAGATCGGCGTGGCCTCGACGAAGTGCTTCACCACGCAGCTCGCCGCGTTGCTCATGTTGGCCGTCTACCTCGGGCGCCGCCGCGGTACCTTGTCGGCGGACGAATCGCGCCGCGTGCTCGGCGGCTTGCTCAAGGGCGCGCAGGACATGCGCACGGTGCTGGAGCAAAAGGACAAGATTCAGTTCATCGCGAAGAAGTTCCACCGCTCGCGCGACATGCTCTTTTTGGGGCGCGGCACCGGCTTCCCCGTCGCCCTCGAGGGCGCGCTCAAGCTGAAGGAAATTTCGTACATCCACGCGGAGGGCTACGCCGCCGGTGAGATGAAGCACGGCCCCATCGCCCTCATCGACGAAGAGATGCCCGTCGTCGTGCTCTGCCCCAAGGACGCGCACTACGAGAAGACGGTCTCGAACCTCGAGGAAGTGCGCGCCCGCGAAGGTGTCGTCATCGCCGTCTGCACCCAAGGCGACGGGGAGGTGGCGCGCCTCATCACGCCGAGCATTTCGCAGATCCCCTCGCGTTCGCCGCGGCAAAACTTCGCCCTTTCGGAGCCCGACGTCATCGAGATCCCCGAGGTCGAGCCGGAGATTCTGCCGCTGCTGACGGTGGTGCCGTTGCAATTGCTGGCCTACTACATTGCCGACTACAAAGGCACGGACGTCGACCAGCCGCGCAATTTGGCCAAGACCGTTACCGTGGAGTAACGCCCTCGACGAGTGCGCTCGCGCCGCTATACCGTGGCACGATGCGCACTCTTTCGATCTTTGCTGCAGCGTGCCTCGCCAGCGCGTGTGCAGGGCCGCAGCAACCCGCTGGCTCACGGCCGCCTTCCATCGATAGCCACGATTCGACGCGTCCCACGATGTCCTCCGCGCCGCTTTCGGCGTCCGATACCGAGCTTCAGCGGCTCGCGGGGAGCATCGTCGTGGGCGGGCACGCCTACGACTACGTGCGCGACTTGTCCGACGCCTATGGCCCGCGCCTCACGGGGTCGGCGCTCCTCGCGGCGGCCGCGCGTTGGGCGGTGGAGAGCTTCCGGCGCGCGGGGCTCGAGGGCGCGCGCATCGAGGAATTCACGATTCCACACGGGTGGGAGCGGCGCGAGGCGCGGGCGCGCATGCTCTCGCCCGTGGAGCGGCCGATTCACGTTTCGGCGGTGGGATGGTCGTCGCCCATGCCCGCAGGCGGCGTGCGCGGGCGCGTGATGGTGCTCGACCTCGAAGACTCGATGCGCCTGCGCGAAAGCGAGTTGCGCGGCGCCATCGTCGTGTTTTCGACCCGCGCGATGGTGCCGGACAAAAGGCTCGCGCGCCTGCGGGCGCTCAAGACGCTGGCCCAGGCAGGCGTGGCGGCCGTCCTCTATCATCTGCCCAAGCCCAATCAGGGCATGCTCGCGCACGCGATGCAGGCGCGCGAGCAACCCATACCGGTGCCGATTTTGGACGTCAGCCTCGAAGACGGCGCCGCGATCGAGCGCGCAGCCGAGAAGGGGCCGGTGACCCTCGAGCTCTCCAACCCGAGTCCTCTGCTCGGACCGGTGAAGGTGCCGAACGTCGTGGCGGACATCCGCGGTTCCGAGCACCCGGACGAGATCGTGCTCGTGGGCGCCCATCTCGACGCGTGGGATTTCGGCACGGGCGCACAAGACAACGGTACGGGGGTCGCATCGGTGCTCGAGGCCGCGCGGGCCATTCGCGCTTTATCGGGTGGTGCGCGTCCGCCCAAGCGCACGTTGCGATTCGCGCTTTGGGGCGGCGAAGAGCAGGGCCTCTTGGGCTCGCGCGCTTACGCGAAAGCGCACGCCGGCGAGCTCGATCGCATCGTCATGGTGCTCAACACCGATCTGGGCTCCGGCCCGCCCAAAGGATGGATCGCGGACGGCCGGCCTGACGTGATCCAGCGTCTTTCTCCGCTGGCCAAGTCATGGCTGTCCGGCCTCGGCGCCGACACGCTCCAAACGGAGATGAGCTGCCAATCGGACCACTGCCCATTTTGGGTCGAGGGTGTGCCTACGCTCAACCTCGACGTGGATTCGACGCACTACTTCGAAGTGCATCACCAATCGGGCGACACCCTCGACAAGATCTCTCCGGCGTCGCTCGCCAGCGGTGCAGCCGTGGTGGCCGTCACCGCCTTGGGGATCGCGAATCTACCCGAGCGCATCGCGCCGCGCCTCGACCACGCCACCGTCGTCGCCCACGCAAAGGAGGGCAAGCTGTTCGAGATGCTCGTCCACGACGAGCTCATGACGGAGTAACTCAGCGCGGCGTGATCTTGCGCATCCGCTCCAGCGCGGCATTGAGCTGACGCAGCGACGTCTCTTGCTGCCGCGCACTCTCCTCGATGCGTCCGGCCGCGTTGAGCACCTGTTCGCTCCCGCGCGACTGCGTCCGATGCGTCACATTGAGCTGATTCACCATCGCCGAGATGTTCTCGATGGCGCTGGTGATCTGCCGCCCGCCGCGCGACTGCTCTTGCGAGCTGCGCTCCACGTGTTGCGTGATGAGCCGCATCTTCTCGGCGCTCTTCATGATGAGCTCCGACCCGCGTGCTTGCTGCGCCGTCGCCGCCGCAATCTGCTGCACCGTCTCCGCGATGCGCCCGATGGCGTCCGTCACTTGCTTCGAGCCCTTGGCCTGCTCCACCGTGGCCCGCGCGATCGCGCGCACCATGTTGGTCGACTTCTGGCTGCTCTCGAGAATCTTTTTCAGCGCCCGCTCGGCTTCGTTGGAAACCTCGACGCCGCGGTCGACGTTGTGTGCGCCGCGCTCCACGGCGGCGATCGCATTCTTGCTTTCGCTCTGCACTGTCTTGATCAAGTCCGTGATCTCGCGCGTGCTCGTTCCCGCGCGCTCGGCCAAGTCCTTGATCTCGTCGGCCACGACCGCGAAGCCTTTGCCTTGCTCGCCGGCCTGCGCGGCGATGATGGCGGCGTTGAGCGCCAGCAAGTTCGTCTGCTCGGCCACGTCATCGATGACGTTCACGATCTGGCCGATGGCTTCGATGCGCGAACCCAGGTTGCTGATGACGCTGACCGCTTCCTGCGAGCTCTCCTTGATGCGGTAGATCTCGCTGATCGTCTTCAAAATGGCTTCCGCGCCTTTTTCGGCGTCGAGGGCCACTTCTTCCGACAGGCGCGCCGTCTCGTTGGCGTTCGACTGCACCTGGTCGATGGAGACGTCCATCTCGTTCATCGAGGAGCTGGTCTCCTCGGCGGTGAGCGAGAGCGCGTCGACGTTCTTCGCGACCTCCTTGATCGAGTAGGCCATCTCCTCGATGGAGCTCACCGTCTCGCGCACACTGCCCGCGAGCTCGCCCACGTTCTCCGCAACCTCGTCGTTCGTCGCCGTCATTTCCAGAATCGACGAACTCGACTCTTCGGCGCTCGACGTCAGTTGTTCCACGTGGGCAGCCATCTCGCGGATGGCCGATGTCATTTCGCGGATCAGCTTCGACGTTTCCTCGGCGGCAGACGCCTGCAAGCTCACACCCTCGACGAGCCTTCGCCCGACTTCGTCCAGGGCGCGCTCCGCCTCGGCCAGGTCCGTGTCGCGGGCGGTGTGCTCGCCGAGCTCCCGCGTGCGCGCGTCCATGACCTTCGCCAGCTCGTCGAACGCGTGCGCAAGTTGCGGGTTGGCGCCTGCGGGCAGCACCGGGCGTTGCCCGTTCGCCACTTGGCGAAGCGCGTCGGCGATGGGCCCGAGTTGCTCGGTGCCACCTCCACCGGGGTTTTCCACGGCGGCGATCAGAGTCATGAACGCCCCGACGCCTCCCACCGCGAGCAGCCATGGCCCGAGCTGCTGGTTCTGAGAAAAGGCGAGAATCGTGACGCCGGCCGTCACGAGAAGATAGACCAGTTGTCGAGACGTAAGCTTCATCGGGGCATAGCGCGATTACCGCGAGGGAGAGGGAACCGCGCTACCGTACGCGGGGACGCTCGGCGTCTCAAGCGCCGAAAGCCTCCTCGTCGCCGTTGCAATGGCCACCTCGCTCGCGTCGATGCCCACGAACCTCCGCCCCAGTCGAGCCGCGACCGACAGCGTCGTACCGCTCCCAGCGTACGGGTCGAGCACCAAGTCTCCGGGATCGCTCAAGGATTGAAGCAAGCGCTCCAGCAACGCTTCGGGTTTTTGCGAGGGATAGCCCGTCCGTTCCCGCGCGACAGGTGCAATGACACCGATGTCCCAAACGTCGCCCATCGGCACCCCGGCCGTGGCCTCACGCGTCGTCGACGATCGCGCCCGTCTACCGCTCTCCGCGTACACCGCCCGCTGTTTGTTGACCCCCCACGTCGCCAAAGTCGACGCTGCGAGCGGCTCGTACAGCGTATTCCACCGCGGCGCATGGCGCGCATCCTTGCGGTAGCGCAGGAGCACGTCGTGTACGCGCTGAAAGTTGGGTGTCTTCGACGGCCAGCGCCGGTACCTCCACACGATTTCGCTGGCGAAGCAGTCGTCGCCAAAGATCTCGTCGCAGAGCACCTTTACATAATGGCTGGTCTTCGGATCGACGTGGATGACCACCGAGCCGTGCGGCAACAACAACTCGCGCACGGCCACGAGCCGCTCCCCGAGCGCCTCCAGGTACGCCGCCCTATCGGTCCAGCGGTCATCGAACGCCGGCAACTCCGTCGTTTCGTCGAGGGTCTTGCCCTTCTTTTTCGCATGATGGACGCGGTTGGTCAGAAACGGCGGATCGAGGTACGCCAGCGTCACCGACTCGCCATACTTCGCCGCCAACGCCCTCAGGGTCGCCAGGTTGTCTCCATAGAGGAGCTCCCCCGACCCATCATACGTGCAATATGCAACCTTTGGCTCGGGCATGGCCTTGGACAATCCAGGCTTTTCCGCACCAAAGATCCGTTCCTTCCCCCGCCAACCTAGTGTGACCTCACGGGCCTCTCTCACGATGAGGTAAGTGTGGGTCACAATCCTACATTGGGCCAAGAAATGCGCTGGCCCTGGGCGTCCCTTACCGCGAGAGGCAGCCCACCGTGGGGCAGTTGGTGGAGAATCCGCGGCCGTCGTCGTCGCAGGGGGCGAAGGTTTCGCCGCGGAAGGGCATGCCCTTGCACTTCGGGTCGGCCTTGCAGCTCTTGGCGTCCTTGTGTTTCCCACAGGGATCGCCGGCGGGGCTCGGGCACCAGTCGTCCATTTTGACGCCGCAGTTCGCGGATGGCTTGGACTGGGCCGTGGTCGTGGGGGCGGGGGCTGCCGGTGCGGACGACGCGGGCGCGGCCGAGGCTGCCGGCGGGGGAGGGGGAGGGATGGCGATGGAATCCGACGCCGCTGGGGACGATGGATTCGAGGAGTCGCCCGGACGCGAGCAGTGCGCCAAGGCGAGGGCCGTGAAGGTGAGGGCAAGAAAGACGGAGCGCGATCGGTGCATGGCCGCAACGTTATACGGCGGGGGCCCCGGTGCGAATGCGATATTTGCCCGGCCCAAGAATGCACAACGATACGAATGCGATCGCGTCCTCCACCGGTTGTGACCACGCGATGAAGTCGTCGTGTCGCAATACCAACTTCGATGTGGCGACCAACATCGTGAAGGTGAGCAACACGCACGCGGGCCGCGTAAACCAACCGAGCAGCAAAAGCAGCCCGCCGCCGAACTCCGAGAGACCGGCCATCAAGCCCCAAAAAGCCGGGGCGAACGTGATGCCCAGGCCGGCCATCGCCGCGCCGAATCGCGCCCACGTCTCGGGGCCGCCCAGCAACTTCGGCCCTCCATGAAAAAGGAACATCGTACCGAGTCCGAGGCGGAGCACGAGTGCGGCGACATCGGGCGTGAAAAACGATTTCATCGTGCCTTCACCGGTGCAATGGCCAACAGCGCGGCCGCGCCCATCATGATGGCCCCACCGGCGCGCTCGGAGCGCTGCTGAAAGCTCGTGCGGCGGAGCAGCGGTGCCATGATGTGGGCGGCAAAGGTCACGGTACCGGTCATGGCCAGCTCCAGCCCAATGAAGGTCGCGGCCATGACGCCAAACTGCGGAAGCACCGGCCGCGAGCCATCGACGAACTGCGGAAGCACGGCGCCGTAGAACAAGAGCGCCTTCGGGTTCGACAGCGCAATGAAGACGCCGCGCGCGAAGGGCGCACGTTCGCGCACGGCCGCGGGTGCCGTGCCCGCGCTCTTCGACCGAATCGCGCGCAGTCCAAGCCAGAAGAGGTACGCGGCACCTGCCCATTTCATGATTTGCAAACCATGCGGGAGCGCGGCCAGAAGGCCCGAGAGGCCGGCAATGGACGCGGCCATCAAGAGCAACGCACCGAACGCGTTGCCGAGGACCACGGGCACGGTGGGCTTGCCGCCGCGTGCGAGGGCATGACCGAGAATCGTCAGCATGGCCGGTCCTGGCGTGAGGACTGCCGCCAGAGACACGGTGAAGAACAGGAGCCACGTCGTATGAGCCATGCCATGCAAGGTGGAGCCTTCGCACCAGCGCCACCAGCGCGTTATCCTCCGAGCCTGTGAGCAAAATTCACAGGTCCTCCGCCGCGCCGGCGATGCAGCTGCCCCCGTTGAATGCCGTGCGCGCATTCGAAGCCGCCGCGCGGCTCGGATCGACGGTAGCCGCGGCCTCGGAGCTAGGGGTTACCCACGGCGCGGTGAGCAAGCAAATCGCGCAGCTCGAAGGGTGGCTCGAGGTGCCGCTCTTCGATCGAACCGGCGTTCGCCTCACCCCCACGGGGGCGGGGGCGCAGTACGCGGCGGCGCTCGGGGAAGCTTTCGAGACCATCGCCGTTGCGACCCGCGGGGTCACGCAGGCGGCCCGGCGTGCGGCCACGGTGCGGGTGACCACCACGACGGCGTTTGCCGCATCGTGGCTCCTGCCGCGCCTTCCCGAGTTCCAGGCGCTCCACCCCGAGGCGGAGGTGTGGGTCTCCGAGAAAAAGGGCCTCGTTTCGCTCGGCGCCGAGGGGACGGCCGATGTGGCGCTTCGCATGGGACGGGGGCCTTGGCCCGGCGTGCATGCCGAGCCGCTCATGCCCGATCATCTGGCACCGGTCTGCGCGCCCGCGATGAAGGCTCGTTTGCGTCGCCCGGCGGATCTGGCGCGCGTCACGCTCTTGCACGATGCGGATCCGCGCGCCGCATGGCATCTCTGGTTCGAGGCGGCGGGCCTCGGGCGCCCGGCCTGGGGCGAACGCGGACTGCACCTGGCGGACGGAGCGTTGCTCTTGCAGGCCGCCGTGGCGGGCCAAGGCGTGGCGCTCGCCTACGCGAAGCTTGCCGAGCCTTTCCTGCGCGATGGACGCCTGGTGACACCGTTCGAACCGACCGTGCCGTTGGGGCCTACGTACTGGCTGGTCTCGCCGCTTCGGGGCACACCGACCACGCGCGCCGCGCGGGCCTTCGCAGCATGGGTCCGTGCGCAGGCCCATCGTCTATAGTTCGGGCGTGCAAAGTCGACCTTCGCGTCCGCCCATCGCCTTTTTGCTCACGCAGGTCGGCTCGCACGCCGCGGGCAAGTTCGCCGAACGCCTCGCGCCGCTCGATCTCGCGCCGCCGCACGCGGGGATCCTTCGCGCCATCGCGGTCAATGCCGGTATGAGCCAGCAGGCCCTGAGCGGCTACTTGCACATCCTCCCGAGCAGGCTCGTGACCTTGGTCGACGAGCTCCAAGAGCGCGGACTCATCGAACGCCGCGACAGCCCCGAAGATCGCCGCGTCTATGCTCTGCACCTCACCCCGAAGGGGCAGACCGCCCTCGAAGCGATCGCGCGCATCGGTCGCGAGCACGAGTCCGCCGTGTGCGCCCCGCTCACCGACGACGAACGCGAGCAGCTTGGCGCACTTCTTCTCAAAATCGCCGAGGCCGAGGGGCTCGTGCCCGGGGTGCACCCTGGATTCGGCCGCATGGGGCCTCCCCGAGGCAATCCCCGAGACCACCAAGGAGGCGCCAGCGAACTGAGCCGTGACAGCGGAAAATTGCGTCGAGCTCCACGGCGTGGCAAATAGCAACTCGGCTTTTCGCATCCTTTTGTCATCGGCAATGGCCACTCCCGACGAACATCTCATCGGACCGGGGCATGTATTGCTCGGGAAATATCGGGTCGAGCGCGTGCTTGGGCATGGCGGGATGGGCCTCGTCGTCTCGGCGAGGCACCTGACGCTCGAGGATCGGGTGGCGATCAAGCTGCTGCTGCCGAAGCACGCGGAAAATAGCGACCTCGTCCAACGATTCCTGCGGGAAGCCCGGGCGGCCGTGCGCATCCGCAGCCAGCACGTGGCCCGGGTGACCGACGTCGGCACCCTCGACTATGGCGGCCCCTACATGGTCATGGAGTACCTCGACGGGAGCGATCTCGCCGTGGTGCTCGAGCAAAACGGGCCGATGCCGATTCATCTCGCGGTCGACTTCGTGCTGCAAGCCCTCGAGGCCCTCGCCGAGGCGCACTCGCTCGGCATCGTTCACCGCGACGTGAAGCCGGGCAACCTGTTTCTCACGCGCCACGCCGATGGAGCACCGTGCGTCAAGGTGCTCGACTTCGGCATCTCCAAGGTGCTCCAGGCGGACGATCAAAGCCTCACCCGCGCCGGTGGCATGCTGGGCTCACCGCTCTACATGGCGCCCGAGCAGCTGGAATCGGCGCGCGACGTCGATGCGCGTGCCGACGTGTACTCGATGGGCGTGGTGCTCTTCGAGCTGCTCACGCAGCAGAGGCCCTTCAATGCGGGCGATCTGCCGCGCCTTCTCTACAAGGTGCTCAATGAAGAGCGCCCGCCGGCGCGCAGTGTGCGGGCGGACATTCCGCCGGCGCTCGACCAAGTGATCCTCACGGCGATGGCGCGCGACCGCGGGCACCGGTATCCATCGGTCGCGGAGTTCGCGTTGGCGCTGTTGCCCTTCGGTTCGAACCAGGCGCGTGCCTCGGTCGAGCGCATCTGCGGCGTGCTCGGTGTGTCGGCCGCGCAACCGGCGTACATCACCAGCGCGCAACCTGGTCCGCCGCGCACCCATCATGTGTCGACCATCAGCGCGGCCATCACGCCGGTGGCCGCGGCCCGTACGAGCACGCAGACCATGGCGGAGCCCGCGAAGGCCCGCTCGCGAGGTCCGTTGGCAGCCGTCATTGGCGCGGGGGCGGGCCTGGTGCTCGGCAGCTTGCTGCTCATTGGGCTGGTGAGTCGTGCGCACCGCCCCGAGGCGCCGTCGTCAGGAGCGGCGGCCCCGCCCAAGGTCGAAGAACCTGCGCCGCCGCCGTCAGGAGCGGCCCCCGAGCCGGCGAAATCCGCGAGCGAGCCGGCTGCTGCCGCCGCGGTGCCGAGTGCGAGTGCATCGGCCGCCGCCGCGTCGGACGATGCGGCCAAGGATGCAAAAAAGAAAACGAGTACCTCGTCGGGGCGATCCGCCAAGCCGGGGGGCTCGAGCTCCAAACCGGACCCCTTCAAACGCGACATCTTCTAAAATGAACTTACGCTCCAAGCTTGCGACTGCGACGCTCGTCGCGGTGTGTGCACTGCCCGGCGTCGCGCACGCCGAGGACAAAGCCGGCGCCGCCGCGTTGTTTGCGGAAGCCGGAAAACTGGTGGACGCAGGGCAGCCCGCCCGCGCGTGCCCCAAATATGAGGAGAGCCTGCGCCTCTTCGAGAGCATCAACACGCGCTACTTCCTCGCCGACTGCTACGAGCGCATCGGGCGCAACGCGTCGGCGTGGGCGCTTTACCTCGAGGTCGCCGCCAAGGCGAGCGATGACCCCGCGAAGGTGGAACGGGCGCGCGAACGCGCTGCCTTGGTGGCCCCCAAGGTTTCGCACCTCACCGTCGCCGTCGACACGAAGCAGCAAACCGAGGGGCTCGCGATCAAACGCGATGGTGCGCAGCTCGGGCCGGGGCAGTGGGGCACGGCCATGCCGGTCGACCCTGGCGCGCACGTCGTAGAGGCCTCCGCGCCAGGCAAAAAGCCGTGGAGCGCGGAGATCCAGGTCGCTCCCAATGGCGCCAAGGCGCGCATCGCCGTTCCGCCGCTGGAGGATGCTCCAGCGCCGATTGCAGGTACGATACCGGTGGCATCACCGGACAATGCGCCGGCGCCGCAGGACGCCTCGACCGGCAATGGTCAGCGCACCCTGGGCCTCATCGTCGGCGGCACGGGCATCGCGGCCATGGGGACGGGCGTCGTGCTCGCGTTCATGGCCAAGTCGAAGTACGACGACGCCTCGCCGTACTGCAACGGCGACCGCTGCTTGCAAGAGGGCGTCGATCTTCGTGACAGCGCCGTCTCCCGCGCCACGATCGCCACCGTGGTCTTTGGCGTCGGTCTCGCGGCCACGGTGGGCGGTGGCCTGTTATGGTTCACCGCACCGCGGGCGAAAAAGCAAACGTCCATCGGTGTGACGCCGAACGGTTTCGTCCTGCGAGGTACGTTCTGATGCGCCGCTTTCTTGCAGGTTTCCTCTTGGTGCCGTTCGCCGTGGGTTGTGGCCTCGTGTTCGGCATCTCGTCGGGAGAGTACGATCCGGATCCATTTGGCGACGGTGGCCGCCCCGATGTGGTGACGGACTCCAATCCTCCAGCTGACGCACCGCCCGAGAATTGCGTTCCGGGACTCATCGACGATTTGGAAGACGACAATCTGGCCATTCCGCGGTGCGAGGGACGTCAGGGCGTCTGGGTGGGGTTCAGCGTAGACATTCCCGGAGGAGCGCAGAAGTTTGTCGTGGAAGCACCGGGATCGCCGGTAAGCAGCAAGTTCGCGGCGCACACCTCGGGCCACGGCCTCGACGGCAAGGTCGGCATGCGCTTTACATTGAACCAGCCTCCAGGCGCCGACCGTGGCACTTACGACATGAGCAAGTACAAGGGGATTAAGTTCCGCGCCAAGGCAGGAGCGGCCGTCCGCGTGTACATGAACCTCCGCGACAAGAACCGCGACCCCGACGGTAAGGTCTGTGATTCGAAGGGCACGTGCAACGATCTGTTTGGCGAGGGCTGCGATCTCACGACCGAATGGAAGGAATGCTCGATACCGTTCTCCGAGCTCGAACCAGACAGGGACGCAGGTAGCACGGAGACGGTGGACCTCGCGCATGTCTATGGGATCGACTTCCACGTTCTCCCCAAGAAAGCCGACTTCGATTTCTGGATCGACGACGTCGCCTTTCTTCCCTGACCCATCGAGGTATCCTGGTCCGTACGTAGGGAATGCAGCAGCCTCTCACCCTCGGCCGGTACACGCTTTTTCGCGAGCTTGCCGCAGGTGGCATGGCCACGGTCTACCTGGGGCGCGTTCGCGGCGCCGTGGGGTTCGGCCGCACGGTGGCCATCAAAAGGCTGCACCCGCACCTGGCGCGCGATCCGGAGTTGGTCTCGCGCTTCGTCGATGAAGCGCGGCTCGTTGCGCGGGTGCACCATCCCAACGTGGTGCCCACGCTCGACGTCGTCGCCCAGGACGGCGAGATCTTCCTAGTCCTCGAGTACGTGAAGGGTGAATCGCTCGCGGGGCTGCTCCGTGCATCGGTGCTCGCGGGGACGACCATCCCGGTGGGCGTCGCGCTCTCCGTCCTCGCTGGTGCATTGAACGGCTTGCACGCAGCGCACGAAGCGCGCGACGAAAAGGGCGAGCCGCTTCACATCGTGCACCGCGACGTCTCCCCGCAGAACGTGCTCGTGGGCGCCGACGGCATTGCGCGCGTGCTCGACTTCGGCGTGGCCAAGGCCCAAGGCCGGCTGTTCGGAACGACGCGCGATGGGCACCTGAAAGGCAAAGTGCCGTACATGGCCCCCGAGCAAATCTCGGGCGCGGCGACGCAGCAGACGGATGTCTACGCCGCGGGCGTGGTGCTCTGGGAGACGCTGGCCTGTCGCGGGCTCTTTCGCCACGAGAACGAGCTGCAGCTGCTGCAGGCCATCATGACCGAACAGGTCGCGCCGCCGAGTCGATTCAATCCGAGCGTGCCGCCCGAGGTGGATCGCATCACCATGAAAGCGCTCGCGCGCGATCCTGCGCAGCGGTACGCGAATGCGCACGCCATGGCGGAGGACATCGACGCCTCGGGGCTCGTCGCATCGTCGATGCGCGTGGCCGAGTGGGTTCGCTCCATCGCGGGCCCTGCCCTGGCTGCGCGCACGGAGCTGGTCGCGCAAGTGGAGGGCACGGAGCACTCGGTCACATTGAAGTCGCCCCGCGGTTCATCGCCGCCGGCCCGGCCTTTTTCGTGGCGGCGCTTGGGCGCAGGTGCGCTCGTCGTGGCGGCGGGCGTCGGTGCGTTGGTCGCATTTCGTTCGGCGCCGGAGCGTGCTCCGGTCGTCGCCGCGAGTCCGACCCCGACGCAAGCCGCACCGCCCCCCACGGTGATGCCTCTCGAGACGCCGCCGCCGGAGCTTGCGAGCGATGCCGCCGCGCCATCGCGGGCGCTCTCCGCATCGAAGCCGCGAAAGCCGAAACCTCCAGAGCCGCCCGCGCCGTCGAAGCTCGATGCCGTGCCGGATGCATCGCCGACGCAGCCTCGTGTTCCCGCGGGCTTGGCGACCAGCCGGCACGAGTAGTGCTTAGCAGCCCGCCATGAAGCGATTTTGGATCTTCCTGGCGATGGGCCTCGCAGGCGTAGGGTGCGCGGCTTCGGCGGACGACGACGCCTCGGCGACCTCCGTCGCGCAAGCCCTCGAACCGGGCGTCAATGGTGAGGCGTGTCTCTACAGCCCTTACAACTGCAAACTGCGCCCCGAGGGCGGCAACCGCGTGCTCACCAACGATGGCAGCGATTCCTGGGGCGTCACGCCCGGGCAAGCCATTCGCGACGGCCATGGCAATGTGCTCAATACATCGACGAACACGACGATGAAGTTCAACTACGGCCAGGTGCGCACCTTCGTGGGCGAAGCGCACGCGTTTGCCATGTCCACCTCGAACGGCAGCGCAGGCTGGGTGCCCATGTCGAGCATCCTCGGCCGAACCAGCTTCGAGCAAAAGGTGGGGCACGTCTCGGCCAAGAGCGAAGGCCTCGCGCGCATGGGTTGCTACGAGGTGAAAAACGCCAGCGATCCCAATCTTGAGCCGAAAAAGGTCGTCTACGACTCCACCTCGAGCAACGAGGCCGCCGGCGACTACTTGCCGAAGCTGCGCGCGAACGGCCGGCGCTCGGTGAACCTCGCCTTCAACTGCCCCGGCTCGGGCCTTGGCGCACCCGCCGTGGACCATTACCCCGCGGGCACGAAATTCCAGCGCGTGGACGTTCCCACCGATTCGGGCGCGCCCTCCATCGACGTTCCCCTCTGGGTGCAAGATGCGTCGGGTCGCTACCGCCAACAAGACGGCACGATGAAGTTCATCTACGGATACGTGATCAGCGCCACGGGCACGAAACGTGTGGGCTGGATGGCCTACGACGCCCTTCAAGTCTCCAGCGGCTGTCCCTAGCCGAAATAACGCGCCCGCAAGATTTGGAAATAGCGCCGCGCGATGCCCGAGGCGGCGGCCGCGCGAACGACGTTGCCGTCGTGGCGGGCGAGCACGCGCTCCACGTATTGCCGTTCGAACTCGCTCACCACGCGCTCGCGGGCGCGGGTGAGCGGCAGTTCGCAGGCCAGCACTTCCTCGATGATGTTGCCCGCGCGCGGTGCGGGCGGTGGCTCGGTGATGCCGGAGCCCGTCACGGTGGTTTCGCCCAGCGCGAGGGCGCGCGCCACGGCGTTGTGCAGCTCGCGCACGTTGCCCGGCCAGCGGTAGTCCTCGAGGCGCTGGATCAAGTCGCGTGGCATGGGTACGCGGCCGCCGCCGAGCGTCTGCCAGAAATGGCACGCGAGCAGCCCCACGTCGCCCGTGCGATCGCGGAGCGGCGGCAGCTCGAGCCGGCCCACGGCCAGCCGGAAAAACAAGTCATCGCGGAATCGCCCGGCCTGCACCTCGCGGTCGAGATCGCGCCTCGTGGCCGCGATGATGCGCACGTCCACGCGGATCCATTGGTTCGACCCGACGCGTTGCACCTCGCTGCGCTCGAGCGCGCGCAGCAATTTGGGCTGCAGCGATAGATCCAGCTCCCCGAGCTCGTCGATGAAGAGCGTCCCCCCGTGGGCCTCCTCGAAGACGCCCTTGCGCGGCGCCACCGCACCGGTGAACGAACCGCGCTCGTGGCCGAACAGCGTCGATTCGACGAGGGTAGGGGGCACCGCGGTGCAGTCGAACACGACGAAGGGCGCGCGTGCCCGCGGGCTAGCCTCGTGAAGGGCCTCGGCCAGCACCTCTTTGCCGGTGCCGGTCTCGCCTTCGATGAGCACGGGCAGCTCGCTCTCGGCGAACCGCTTGCAGAGCGGATAAAGCCGCCGCATCGCCGGGCTCGCGCCCAGCATGCGCCCAAAGCGCACGTCGCCGGCGAGGGGCACCGACTTCGGCTCGCCGCGCTCCAGTGCCAAGGTGGTTTCCGCCAGGCGAATGCGATCGCCGTCGTTGGCGTACGCCTCGCGGATGGCCACGCCGTTGATGCTCGTGCCGTTGGTCGAGTCCAGATCCGTGACGCGCAGACCCTTGGCGTCCATCTCGAACGCCGCATGCCGCCGCGACACCATGGGCCCTTCCAGCTGGAAGTCGCACGCGGGCCCCTTTCCCGCGAGCCATCGCCGGCCCGGCGTGCCGCCGAACGCGAAGCGCGTTCCAGCCTGCGGACCGTCGAGCACCCGCAGTGCGTAGTTTTCCTCGACCGCCGTCGGCTCATTCTGGGACGAGCGCGTCGTGGCGATATCCCACCAATCGGAACCCATCGGTAGCATGACTGTACCTCGCCAACGCGCCTTGGGCACGATCTCGTAGATCGCACCAGGCGATCCACGAGATCGCATGACGACGCCGCAAAGATGGTAGCGTTTGCGCCGCCGATGCAGGTTCATCGCCTCCTTGCCGTTTCGGTGGCCGCTTGCTCGTTGCTTCTGCCCGCAGCGGTGTTTGCGCAGCAGGCAAGCCAAGCGGGCGTCGAGCAAGAGGCCGATCGGCTCTTCAACGAGGGCAACCGGCTCATGGCCAGCGGCGCGTACCGCGAAGCGTGCCCCAAGTTGGAACGCAGCCAAGAGCTCGATCCGGGCGTGGGCACGCAGTTCAATCTCGCCAACTGCTACGAGATGACCGAGCGCCTCGCGCGTGCGCTCTCGCTCTTTCGCGAGGTGGAGCGCATTGCGCGCGCCGCCGGCAAGACGGAGCGCGCCGAGGCCGCGCATCAACGCGCCGCCTCCCTCACCGCGCGCACGCCGCAGCTGCGGTTCATCTCCCGCGAACCGCTCGAGTGGACCCTCGACGGCGAACGGCTTCGCAGCATCACCGAGCCCGTGTTCGTCGATCCGGGCGCGCACCACGTCGTCGCATCGGCCCCGGCCAAGCGCCCGTGGTCGTCCACGGTGAACGTCACCAAAGAGATGCGCCTCGTCGACGTCGCCGCGCCGCCTCTCGCCTCGGAGGCTGCACCTGCGTCGCCAATGCCAACGTCGTCATCGTGGCCCGCGCAACGCACGATCGCGCTCGTGGTCGCGGGCGCAGGCTTCGTTGGACTCGGCGTGGGCGCGTACTTCGGCCTTTCGTCGCGCGCCGATCACGACGAGGCCGAGGGCCTATGCCCGAACCGCGACGCGTGCAGCTCACGCGACGGCGTCTCCAAATGGAACGACGCCACGTCGAAGGGCACCGCCTCGACCATCGCCTTCGCCGCCGGCGGAGCGCTCCTCGTCGCCGGCGGCATTCTCTGGTTCACCGCACCCGTACGCGTCGTTCCCAACGTCACCCCGACCCACGCCGGCCTCGTCGTCGCGGGCTCGCTCTAGCGAACCAACGAAAAACTCCAATCTTTGGGGTTCATCGTCGGTTCCTCTGGCGATCCTGGCGCCTCTCTTTTGGCGGTCCTGGCGGCTTCTTCTTCTCTTCCCGCTAGAAGCGCAACTCTTCGCGCGGGTCGCTGGGGTCCTTTTCGGCGAGCTGGTCGATCAGGGCGGCGGTCTCGGGCGAGCGGTCCTGCGGGATGCGCACCAGGAAGTGCACATAGAGATCGCCCGGGGTGCGACCCTTGCGGGTGACGCCCTTGCCGCGGGCGCGCACCACGTTGCCGCTTTGTGTTCCCTCGGGAACGCGCAGCGACACGAAGCCGTCCGGCGTGGGGACGCGAACCTTGGCGCCCTGGTAGGCCTCCTTCAAGGTGATGGGCACGTTCACGTGAAGGTCGTCCCCCTCGCGCTTGAAGAAGGGGTGCTCCTTGACGTGCACCACCAGCACGAGATCGCCCGGTGGGCCGCCGTTGGGCGAATGGCCACCCTGCCCGGGAATGCGCACGCGGCTGCCCTCGTCGGCGCCCGGCGGAATGCGCACGGTGACGGATTTTCCATCGTCGGTGCGCAAATCCATCGTGGCGCCATTGACGGCGGAGGCAAAGTCGATGGTCACCTCGCTCTCGAGGTCCTGCCCTTTCATCGGGCCGCGCTGGCGGCGTGCTCGGCCAAAGAGATCGCCGAAGACGTCGCCCACGCCGGCGGCGTTGTTGCCGCCCATCCCACCGAAGAGATCCTCGATGCGCACGCCTTCTGCGTTGGTCCACACACCGCCGTGCCCGCCGCCACCGCCGCGGGCACCTTGCTGCGAGGCCCATTGCTTGTAGGCGCGCACCCGGTTCGGATCGAACCCTTCGCGAAGGCCTTCTTCGCCGAACTCGTCGTAGAGCTTACGCTTCGAGTCGTCGGACAGGACGTTGTACGCGTTGTTCACCGCTTTGAAGCGCGCCTCGACCTGCTTGTTCCCGGGGTTTTTGTCCGGGTGCAGTTTCTGCGCGAGCTTGCGGTAGGCTTTTTTTATCGTCTCCGTGTCGGCGCCTTTGGGGACGCCCAGCACGGTATAGAGGTCGTCAGCCATGATGGCGTCGCCAAAATAAGACGTCACCCGCCATCACGCCACCTTGGAAGATCGGTCACCTCCGGAAGCTCAGGCTCGATGCGCCATACGCCTCCTTCTCGCGCACATCGCACGGTGGCGCGCTCCACCGCCGGGTCGGCGCCCACGATGTCCACCTTCGCCTCGTCGCCGCTTGCGCCCACGACGCTCATCGTCTTGGGGCGGAACTTCAGCCCGAAGCGGCCCTCGGCCAGCATCTCGTGCGGCTCGAAGCGCCGGCCCTGGATCCGGCTGGCGCGCTCGGCCCGCACCTCCAGGTTGCGCCGCGTGGCGGGCCCCAAAAGCGCGTACGCCTCCCGAGCCGCCCGCGGATCGGCCGTCGAGGTCTCCATCTTTTCGAGCCAGAGTCGCACGACCCCATCGGGCGTCGAATCCGGCGGCGAGCGCGAACACCCCGCCAGCGCGGCCAACGCGAGGGCCACTACGAAAACTCGGGCCCGCTGGGACCATGGCATGGCCGGCATGCTAGCGCATGCGGCTCATTTTCGCTGCAGCTCCACGTGGATGCGCGCGTAATAGATCGCCGAAAAGCTCTCGAAGCCCGAATGGGATCCGACCGTGAGCCAGAACTCCCCGGCCTCGTTGGAGCGGACCCGGATCGGACTCGAGGGCTTGCCCAGATTCAGATGGAACGGGATGCGGCCTTGCGGGCATTTCGGCTCGCCGGCTTGCGGCCTCTCCGTGTAACAGACGCCGTTCACCGCGACGTCGGTTCCCATTTGCGGTGACATGTCGACGTCTTTGAAGCGCACGTGGTTGCCGGCATAGGCGTACGTCGTGGGATCCTTCGTCGTCGCGCGCGCCTTGACCTGCAGATTGGGCGAGCCACCGACCCCGACCGCATCGGTGGGGGCAGCGCCCGCGAGGTCCACGGTGACGAGCACGTCGTAGTCGGTGTTGGGCTGCACGCCCTCGGCCGCACCGAGCTTGCGCACGAGGTGCATATCCATGTCGTCGGAGTGGTTGTTCCCTTGAACCAGAAAGCCTCTGCCCTCGAGCCCGTCCGGCATGGGGTAGATGCCCGAGTTCATGAGCCAGTGCGACGTCTCCTCGGGGTACTCGTTGAAGTTGCGCGTCAGCGGCGCCACGGGCCCGAGTGTGCCACTTGCCTTGTGCGACTGGTACGCCTCGAAAATGGACACGGGCACGTCCCGCATCACGGGGACGAAGCCGTGATCGTTTCCGCTGCGAAAGTCGAAATCGAGGATGCCGTTGCCGTTCCCGCCATCCGGCGGGGGCTTGGTTCCATCGTTCCCGTCGTCCGATGAGCCACATGCGCATGCCATGGCGATCATGGCGCAGGGACCCATCGCACGCGTCCCACGGAGAAATCGTTCGAGCATGCGCCCCATCTTGGGAATGCCTCGCAAGGTGCATGCCATTCGGGCTTAGCGCCGGGCCTTTTTGCCCTTCTTTTTGACGATTTTCTTCGTCTTCACTTTCGCCCGCTTGGTAGGAGGAGCCGCCTTCTTCGACTTCGCCGGCTTGCCCTTGCGCAAGGTCCTCTTCTCGGGCTTCTCCTGCCGGCGCTCGGCGCGCTTCCCGCCCTTCCCGTTGGCGCTCTTGGTGCTCTTCGCGCCCTTCTCGGTGCGACGCCGCGCCTTTCTCGTCTCGACGAGGTCCGACTCGCGGAACAAGCGCCGGCCATAGACCGCGCGGCGCACCAGCGACACGTCGATGACCTCCACGCCCATGCGATCGCCGAGTTGAACGGCGTCGCCGGATTCGGAGATGGCGCGCAGGCCGTCGTCGTCGAGCTCGTACGTCCCGCCGCCGAGGTCCTCGAAGCGCACAAGCACGTCCACGAAGGGCTCGTCCAGGTTCACGAACACGCCCGAACCAACGATCGCGGTCACGTTGCCTTCGAAGTGCTGGCCCACGCGGTCGCGCATGAACACGGCGCGGTAGAGATCGGCCACCTCGCGCTCGATGTCCATCGCGCGCCGTTCCGCCGTCGACGAGCGGATGGCCGCCTCGGCGAGCTCCTTTTCGCCGAGCGAGCGCCCTTTGCCCAAGAGCACCGCGTGCACCGCGCGGTGCACGATCAAGTCGGGGTAGCGGCGGATGGGTGAGGTGAAATGCAGGTACGCCTTCGACGCGAGGCCGAAGTGCCCGACGTTGACGATGTCGTACGTCGCCTGCTTCATCGAGCGAAGCAGCAGCATGTTCAGCACGCGCGCTTCATCGAGCTCGCTGAACGACTTCACCAAGGTGCTGAGCTGCTTCGGATCCTCGGCGATCTCCAGATCGAACTCGATGCCCAGCTGCTCGCAAAGTCGCGCGAACCGGTCGAGCTTCTCCGGATCCGGCGCCGCGTGCACGCGAAACACGGTGGGTAGCTCCTGCTGCACGAACCATCGCGCCACCGTTTCGTTGGCCAGGAGCATCAGCTCCTCGATGAGCTGGTAGGCGCGTTTGACGCCCGCATCCTCCGCGCGGCGCATCACATCGAGCGGCTCGCCCTCGTCGCCGAGGACGATCTTCGCCTCCGGCAGATCGAAGTCGACGGCGCCGCGCTTCAAACGCTGCGTGCGCAGCTTGCGCGATAGCTCGTAGGCCACGCGCAAGCCGTCGACCATCTCCTCCGCCTTGGGATCGCGCGGCGGGTTGTCGGTCAACCCGAGCGCGCGGGCCACGCCGCCGTACGTCAGCTTGGCCGCGCTGCGCATGAAGCCGCGGATCAAGCGCGACTTCTTCACGCGGCCCGCGCCATCCAGTTCGATCTCGGCGCAGAGGCAAAGACGAATCACGTCGGGCAGCAGCGAACACAGATTCGACGACAGCGGCCGCGGAAGCATGGGGATGGCGCGGTCGGGCAGGTAGATGCTGCACCCGCGCCCGAGCGCCTCCGCATCGACCTTCGTGCCGGGGCGCACGTACGAGCTCACGTCGGCGATGGCGATCCACGCGCGGTAGCCGTCTCCGCGCTCCAGGCGCTCGACCCACACCGCGTCGTCGTGGTCGCGCGCATCTTCGGGATCGATCGTGGGCAGCGGGATGTGCGTCAGGTCTTCGCGGCCTTCGAGCATCTCCGCGGGGACCTCGATGCCGTAAGCCTCGGCCTCGGCGAACGCCTCGGGCGAGTGCACCTCCTCGACTTGCTCGCGCACCAGGACCTTGGCTACCTCGACCGAGATCTCGCCCGGCTTGCCCAGCACCGCCTCGAGGCGTCCCTCGGGGTTCTCGTCGGGCATCTCGGGGTAGCGCGCGATGGTGACCACCGCCGCGTCGCCATCCTTGCCGCTGTTTCCCTCGCCGGCGACCTGGTCGATGTTGCGCGGCAACACGATGGGGCCGCGGATGCGCGTATCGTCCGGCTCGAGCCATGCGCTCTTGCCGCGGCGGCGCAACGTGCCCGCGACCCGCTTGATGTGCCGCTCGAGGACCTCGAGCACGGAGCCCTCGGCGCCTTTGGCGCTGCGCCCGACGATGGCGATCTTCACCTTGTCACCGTGCATGGCGCCGCCGAGCGACGGATGCGGGATGAACACGTCGTCGTTCAGCGCCCCCGCGCTGCTGACGAAGCCGAACCCGCGCGGTGCGATGGTGATGAAGCCCTCGCGCTCCTCGCCTCGGACGGATTGGCTGGCGTTCGACAGCTTGAATTTGTGCCCGTCGCGCGCGGTCAGGATGCCCTGGTAGACGAGATCGTCCAAAAGGCGGAGGAAACCAGGGTAGCTGACGTCGTCGACGCCCAACCGGGTGGCGATCTCGCGCGCATGAACCGGGCGAGCCTCCTGCGAGAGGGTGTCGAGGACTTGATTGCGACTGGGAAGATTACGCAGCATGAAGGGTTACAGCCTTACGGGTTCACTCGGCGCCGTGCAACGGCTGATGGTACCCTTTTGCCCGCGTGTTTCGCGCGGAGTCCGCCATCATGCGAAAAACCTCGTCCCTCGCCTACGTTCTGCTCCTTGTGCTCCCGGTGCTCGTCGGCTTGACCGTCAGCGCCCTTCTTTTGGTCGATTACCTGCGTCCGGCGCCGCTGTTCTGCGAGTCCGGCGGCGGGTGCGACCGCATCCGGCAGACGGATTATTCGTCGTTTCTCGGCGTGCCGTTGCCCGCGTTCGGCTTGCTCGGGTACCTGGCCCTGGGCGCGCTCACCTTCTTTTTGCGCGGCCCCGTCGCCCGTCGCGTGGAGGTGGGCCTGGCCGGCCTTTCCGGCTTGATCGGCGCGGCGTTGCTCTTGCTGCAAGTTAAGCTGGCGACGTTTTGCCCGTATTGCACCATCGTCGACACGTGTTCGCTCCTCGTCTTCGCGGGTTCGCTCCTCCGCCTACGCCACGAGTCGGACCCGCCGGCGACCCTGGTGCCGCGCCTGTTGGGCGGTGCTGCGATGGCGGGCGCCGTCGCGGTGCCCTTCCTCATCGGGCGCTCCGTCTCCACGGTGCCTCCGGTCATCGCCGCCGAAATCGACAAGACGCCGGAGGGGAAGGTCACCGTCGTGGACTTCGTCGACTTCGAGTGCCCCTTTTGCCGGATCACGCACGAGGCTTTCGGTCCGATCCTGGCGTCGCATGCTTCGCAGATCCGCCTGGTTCGCAAGCAGGTTCCGCTCACGCGCATCCATCCCAACGCGCTCGACGCGGCGCGTGCCGCCTGTTGTGGCGAACAGCTCGGCAAAGGCGAGGAGATGGCCAACGCGCTCTTCCAGACCGAGGATCTCACGCCCGCCGGCTGCGAGAAGCTCGCCCTGTCGCTGGGGCTCGATTTGGGGGCCTACCGCTCGTGCATCGGAGACCCCAAGGTCGACGAGCGCATTCAAAAGGAGACTGCGGAGTTTCGCGCCTCCAAATCCCGCGGACTGCCCACCATCTTCATCGGCGAGCACAAGCTCGAAGGCATGCAAGGCGCGGCCGAACTCGAGTCGACCATGGCCCGCGCCATCGCCGACCAGTCCTGATCCCTGTGGATTCCCGATTACGCCCGTTGCGAGACCGCCCGTTCTCCCGCGGCACCTCCAAGAGAATTTACAGGGAGGGGGGGAGGCGGGGAGGGAAACGACGCGAATCCCACCGCGTGCCTAGGCTTTTTGGGGTTTTCAGTTGGCTTCGTGAGCCAACTGAAAAACAAAAAAACTCCCCGCCTCCCCGCCTCCCTGTTCAAATCTCTCGGAGGGCTCCGCGGGTGGGACCGGTTTTCGCATTGGTCGCGCGTAGCTACGCTTGAACTTTCACCCCGGCGTCTATTTTCTACCCGTGGAATTGTGTTACCGAGGACAAACATGATGAGCATTCGTTCCGTGATGGCTGGCCTGGCTTCCGTTGTTGCCCTGGGAGCGTTCACCCCGGCCTGCGGTGGCAAAGAGTACGTTCGCGATTCGCACGATCCGAGCATCGACAACGCGGCCATGAGCACCGGGCTCGACAAAGACGACATCCAGCGGATGCTCTCGGAAAATCTGAACAACCTGCGCAACGCGCCCATCATGGACCTCTGGCGCACTCATCGTGGCGCCGACACCGTGGCGGTCTTCCCGTTTCAGAACGAGACGAGCGAACACATCGAGTCGCAACTCACCACGATCCTGAGCGAGGCCGAGACCTGGCTGGTCGACTCCGGCGTCGTCACGATGATTTCACGCGAGCGTCAAAATCAGATGATCGCGGAGGTGGAAGGCCACCGAAATGCGGTCTTCAACCCGGCGCACGTGGCGCAGTACGGGCGCCAGCTCGGGGCCAAGTACTTCGTCACCGGCAAAGTCTCCACCTCGGACGAGCGCACGGACGATGCGCGCCGCGTGCAGTACTTCTTTTACATGCAGGTCATCGAGGTCGAAACGAGCGCCATCCGATGGCAGCACAAGGCTTACATTACCAAGATGGTGAAGTGAGACGTCTTTCTCTAGTTGCTCTGGCAACCATCGCTGGACTCGTCGGGTGTGGAGGGCACGAGGCGCGCACGCTGAAGATGCGCACCGCGCTCGACGAGGGGCAGCCGAAGGCCGCCATTTCGTCCATCAACGACGAAATCGACGTCAAGTCGGACAAGGACCTGCCGGCCGACATCCAAGGCGACAACGCGCTCTTGGTGTTGGATCGCGCAAGCATTCAGCAGTCGCTCGCGCAGTTCCCCAACAGCCAGCGCGACTTCGAGGCGGCCGACAAAGCCATCGACCTGCTCGATCTGTCGCGCAATGCGAGCGACACCATCGGGCAATACATCTTTTCCGACTCGGCGGGGCGCTACAAGGCACCGCCGTACGAGAAGCTGCTCATCAACACGCTCAACATGATCAACTACCTCGAGCGGGGTGACTTGAGCGGGGCGCGCGTCGAGTCGCGCCGGTTGAGCGTGATGCAGCGTTACGTGGTCGACAACCTCGGGCAGAAGGACAACCCGGTCATCGGCCTGGGCGGCTTTCTGGCGGGGCTCACGTACGAAAAGAGCGGCCAGCCGGACGAAGCGCTTCGTTTTTACGACGATGCTCTGGCCTTCCAGGGTTTCAGCTCGTTGCGGACGCCGACGCGAACGTTGATGCAGAGTGCATCGTACAAGAGCCCGCGCCTGAATACGCTCGCGGCGGAGGCCCCGAGTAGGCCGGTCGAGCAAACGGGCGAGGCGGAGATCATCCTGGTCGTCGGCTACGGCCGCGTGCCGCACAAGATCGCCAACCGCATCCCCATCGGGTTGGCGCTCACGTACTTCTCCAGCGCGATCAATCCGCACGATCTCGAAGCGGCGAACAAGCTCGCGGTGGAGGGCGCGGCCATCTGGATCAATTACCCCACCTTGGCGCCGGGCCAGGGTGGCTACGCGATCCCCGTGGCCTCCGTCGATGGTCGCTCCGTGGGGCTGGAAGAAGCCGTCGACGTCGAGAAGCAAGTCCGCGCCGAGTGGCACAGCATCGAGGGCCGAGTCGCGGCGAGCGCCATCACGCGCGCCCTCGCCCGCGTCGGCGTGGGCGAGGGCGTAAAGACCGTCGCCGGGCGCGACAGCACGGTGGGCTTCATCGCCGCCATCGGCAGCATGATCGCGCTGACCGCCGCCGACACACCCGACACGCGCAGCTGGGAAACGCTGCCCGCCCGCGTCGCCGTGACGCGCGTGCGCGTTCCCGCGGGCAAACACACCGTTCGCCTCGATGCTCGCGGCGTCTCCCGCACCGCCGAGGTCAATCTGGAAAAAGGCGGCTGGTCCGTCGTGTCGCTCATGGCGCTGCGTTGACGTAAAGCGGAGCGGCGGCCAATCATGCTAAAGCTCCGCAGGTGCTCCTCCGCCGCCTCGTCCCCTGCGCACTCCTCTCGCTAACCCTCGCCACGGCCATGGCCTGCCGCGTGAGCGCGCCGCAAGGCCGGGCCGAGTCCGACTGCGTCGAGGAGTGCAAGGTGAAGGCGAAGTCCCGTTGCAACGAGGACGCGTGCATCCGCGGCTGCCGCTTCGTCCTGGACCGCCTCATCGAGCACGAGGGCTCCAAGGTCATCGCGTGCGTCGCCACCGGCCCCAAAGACCGCTGCAACGACGAAGCTTGGGCCACCTGCGCCGTCCACATCGGCCCCCACGCCGACGGCGGCCCGCCCGCGCCCGCGCCGCCCAAAGAGGACGAGTAGCTCTCGGTAAGACTTGCGCCATCTTTGGTGCGCGCTCCCGCAAAGCGAGCCGCATAATCGCAATGCGATCCACACGACAGCCTTGCCCACGACCACAGCGCGTCGAGACGCTCGACGCAGAGGCAACCTCGCGCGGTCACTCCCTCCCGAGAGGGAGTCGGAGGAGAGCATTAGGGTCACGCACAGGAGTATATGAATGTCATAATGGTCAGTAGGACGAAGCCAACAGGCTGGCCGGCAAGATCCTCTTCGAGGCGGTTTGTTTCGCTTGTGGTCGCGACACTGCTTGTCGCGACTACTTCTCGAGGCTTTGCACAAGGCGCTTGGGAGCGGGTGTGCCTCGTCCCGTGCGATATGTCGTTGTCCACTGATTTCCACTATCGCGTGAGTGGCGATAGCATCCGCTCCTCGAAGGATTTCATGCTCCAGGGGTCTGGCGGGGCGCGCGAAGAAGTTCGAGTAGATGGCGCTTCGACGGGCTTTTTCGTCCTCGGCGTCGTGGGCTTGGGGGTGGCGTTCGAAGATCACTCCCGGCTCTCCCTCTCAGTTCCCGTGATGGTCGGTCGGTTCTGAGAACAGAGCCGCATCTTGTCGCGACGTCGCGACCGTGCCCCGTTACTTCATCAAAATATCGCCATGCTCGTCGGCCATGCGCTCCATGATGCGGAGGCGGTCGCCGGCCAAGGATCCCAATGAGGCAAGCACGATGTCGAAGTGCTCTTCGGCGAGGTCGAACCAGTCTTCGACCTTGATCGTCAGAGCGCGCACGCGGGTGACGGCGCGGGCTTCCCAGGCGGGTTCGACGACGCAGGCCGCACCGGTTACGGCGGTGCCGGGGCCGAAGGAGCGCTCGATTTCCGGGTTCTTCCGGGTGGCGAGAACGTCGCCTTCGAGCGTGTAAAAGATGCGATCGCGCTGCGCGCCGCTCTCCAGGATGATCTGCCCCGGGGCGAAGATCACCTCGTCGGCGATGGCCGCGAGATCGGCCAGGGTCTGCACGCCCGCTCCGCGCAGGCGGGGCGCGTCCATCAGCACGGCGAGGCGCTCCACCAGGCTGAGTCGTCCTGGTGGAAGCGGAAAGGACAGAGCCTCCATCGGCGGCTCGAGCCACGAAAGCGGCACGGTCTCTTCGAGCTGCGCCACGTTGCGCGACATGTTGATGAAGGCCATGCGCGCGATGGGGAAGCTATCCTCGAGCAGATCGATCCACGCCTCCGCGCGGATGCGCATCACGTGAAAATCCGAGAGCGCGATCGCGGTGCGCGTGCGCGGCTTGTCGAGCAGCACGTCGAAGCTGCCGAGCACCCAGCGCCCCTCGTAAATCCACGAGCCGCTTCCCGGGCGCGACATGCGGATACGCCCATTGCGGATGAAATACAGATAATCCGGCGGATCGCCCTCGTAGAAGAGCGCCTGCCCCGCGTGCAGATCTTCCTCCTCCAACTGCGCGGTCAGCCGATCGGTGACCCAATTCTGGTTCCAGCCGCCGCCGCTCTCGGCACGCCCGCCGCCGAAGGCGGCCATGAACAATTCGCGCGAAAGCCGCGATTGTGCGCTATCCGCTGCCATGCACGCGCTCCTTCTGCGTCAGCGAATCGTCGAACACGCGTGCGGCCATCACTTCGAGGCCCGGGCGTTCACGACGCGCATCGCGCACCGCCAGGTAGAGCGGCGTGTCCCCCACCTCCAGCGCGAACAGCGCGGCCAACGTCGCCACCGTGAGATCGCTGTCGTTGACCAGTGCCGTCAGCGCCTCGTTGCGCGTGCGCGGCGTCACGAAGTGCACCAGCGGTGCCGCCCGCGTCACCCGCTCCTCCATCGACAGATCGTCGGCCACCAGGCGAAGCAACCGGCGAAGCGGCTGCTGGTCCACGCGGCGAAGCAAAACATCGAGGAACTCGGCGGCGTTGGCGCGCGCATGCTTGTCGTCGGAAATGCATGCAATGTGCACGCGGTGGATGTCTTCATTGATGTGCGCCACCTTCAGCAGGCGAAACGCGCGCTCGAGCGACTGCCGCAGCTTGTCGTCCAGCAGCCCCACGAGCAGCCGCTGCGTCGCACTTTGTCGGGACAGCTGCGGTGACGACGGCGGCGGCTGCGTCGACGCGAGATCGGACGGCGGCCGCTCGAGACGCACGCGCAACCGCAAAATGCGGAAGTATTCCACCAGGTTCGCGTGGGCGAGCCGCTCCACCCGAACGCGGTCGACGCGAATCGGATGGTCCGACACGATGCGCCCCAGCGCACGGATCGACTTGTAGCGCACCAGGCCATCGTGCTCGGTCTCGATGTTCTCCAGCAGGTACTCGGCCGCCTTGCGCGTGCCGAAACGGGAAATCGTGTTCGGCAGATGCATGCGCAAATTGCGCGGTCGCTTGCGGTCGCCGAGCACCGCCCACACTTGATCGAGAACCGGCTCGCCCAGCTCCACGAGCGCATCGCGAATGGCCTCGCGTCCGTCGCGCCGGGTCAAGTTGGCAATCAATTGCGGAATCATGCTCGTGGCCTGCTGCCGCGCCGAGGCGCGCGCGAGGAGCTCGGTCCACTCCGCGGAGGGGCCAGGCCGCTCGGCGAGCAAATGCAAAAGCGCCAACAGCCGCTGCGATGGCGTCGCATCGGCGATGGCCGCGAGCAATCCGAGACGCGCCGCATCGCCGGCCTCGCCGGTCTGCTCGACCAAGCGTGCGATGCGCGGGTTCTTCACCAGATCCGCGCCGGCGTCCTTGATGTTCACCCCGGCCTTCGGCTTGGCCCGCGCCGCCGGCGAGAGATCGCGCAGCGCCAGGTGCAGCGCCGCGTATCCCTGCAAGCGCGAGCCGGCGTCGCTCACCAGCTGCTCGACGTCGAGCTGATTGTGCAGCGCCAGCGCGCGCGCCGCTGCGATGCGCAGGGGCTCGCTCGGGTGGGAAAGCAGCCGCTTCGCGCGCACGTACCAATCGGTGCGGGTGGATGCGCCGAACATCTCCAGCGCGCGCATCAGCACCAGCTCGTCCTCGTGCAGCAGAATCAACGTGGACACGAGCCGCTCGCGCCCGCGCCGCGCCAGCACGCGCATGGCGCCCACCACCTGCGCCGAGTCATCGCTCGACAGGTGCGTCACCAGTGCCTCGGCGCTCTCCAAATCGATGGGATCCGGCGTGCCCGGCGCGCCCATCGAGCCGGTGGAAACGGCGCGCCGCAAGAGGCCGAGGTACGGCTGCCGCATCGAGATGGCGGTGGCGAGCCACGCAAACGCGAGCACCACCACCACCGCGGCGAACAGGCGCGGCGTGAGGAAGCTGGCCCCGCCCAGCGCGAGCAAAAACGCGCTCGTCACACCCTGCGCGATGCGCGCCAGCGCCCCGTCGATGAACGGCTTCGCACGCTCACGCGCCGCCGACGGCACTGGCAGGTAAATCAGCTCCGTGGTGATGCGGTGCACGGAGTTGCGCAAGCTCCCATCCACGCCCTTGAGCAGCTCCACCGCAAGTGCGGCGCCGCCCACGACCAGCGTGCCCGTCGCCCCGAGCAGCAGCAGGAAGGGCGTGAGCGCGATGGCTGCCGCCACGCCGAAACGGCGCACCAGGGCATTGCCGATCAAGAGCTGCACGACCAGCGAAAACACGTTCAGCACCGCGTAGTACCGGGCGACGAATGGGCCCACCTCGGCGCTCGGAATGGTGCGCGCGACGGTCCACTTGAAGAAATAGTCGAGCGCCAGCAACGTCGCCGTGGAGAGCACCACCACCAGCGCCACGCGCCAGAGGAACGGCTCCTTGCGAAACACCGCGCCGGCGTTGCTCGAGCCGTTCGAGCCGTTCGTCACCTCCCGCAACTTGCCCCGTCTTTGCGTGGGCGCGCTCGACCTCTCCGCCTTGGGCAAAAAGACGAGAAGGCCCGCCGTCGCGAGAAAGACGCCCGCCGACACGAGCAGCAGTGCCTTGATGCGGATGGCCATGATCGCGGCCGCCGCCGCGCCGGAGCCGAGCACACCGCCCACGATGCCGGCGGAGGCCACGGGCCCCACCAACCGCCGCGCCTGGGCTACCGTGAAGAGCGACCCGACCAGGGTCCAAAATTGCGGGACGAGCACGGACCCGATGAGCCCACTCGCGACGTAGGTCACGACGACGGTCGCGCGGCTCGTGTGGATCGAAAAGAGCGACACCACCGTGGCCGCGGCCGCGATGAGCATGCCGATGAGCGTGCGCCGCGGGCCGAAGCGTTCCCCCGCGCGCGTGCCGATGCTCGCCGCGGGCAAGGCGCAAATGGCCACCGCGATGTAGACGATGCCGAGCTCGCGCGGCGGAAGCCGCATCAAAAGCAGCGCATCGCGCGCGGTTTCCAGAATGGTGTGCGCCGTGATGAGGAGCAGGAGCGTGGCAAACGCGAGCGCGGCAAGACGTCCTTCACCCGAACGGATGTCGAACGCCCGCATGATCCACGCCCGCATGCTCCGCATCGTCAGAAGCTCCCCACCGCCATGACCCCGTAGCGATCGCCCCCCATGGGCACGAGCGAGAACTTTGCGCTGCCCAACTTGGTCTCGCCGACCGTGCCTCCGACGGCGTAGTGAAGCAAGGTCGGCACGCCGTAGCCGAAACCAAATCCGATTCCTGCACTCGTCAACACGTCTGTCACGTAGTGTCGATCGCCCGCGACGCGAAGGCTCGCCGTGGTCACGGCGAGGGACAAGCTGCCGACGCAGGCCATCGCATCGGCCACGCCGCCGCCCCAGAGCGGAAGCCGTCCGTGGTGCGCACAGGAAAGGCCCGCCGCGGTGAATGCACCGTTGGCATGGCCGCTGGGAAACGACGCGGTCGCTCCCGAGCTGCACAGCCGATCGCTCGTCGGATCGCGCTGGCACTCCTCGTAGGAGGGGCGCGCCCGCCCGACACCGGTGAAGAGCGTGTTCGTGAGGAGCGTACTGAACGCAAATGCCTCGAGGTTCATCAAGGTGAGCTGCATCGCGACTTTGTCGCTCTTCCTCAGCATCGGAATCAAAAGCGAATCGATGCCCAGGGTGAGTACCACCGTGCCCGCCGCGGTGAAATCACTCACGCGACGCGCCGTGTCACGGCCGTTCTGCGAGCCGATGCGGAAGGCATCGCGGGCGGCATCGTCGAACAGAATGCCGCCGGTCCAATGCGGCTGGCTCGGCGGCTTCATGAGAAAAAATATACTCGCAGCGGCCGCGCCCGCTAGACCGGTGGCGATGTACTCCGCCGGCCGGAACGTCGGCCAGGACGGATTCCAGGTGAGCGAAGGGGCCGTCGTGGGGTGTGCGTCGTCGGCACGCGCGTTGGTGGCGAGCATCAGCCACATGAAGACGAAGAGACTTACCCTGAACCAACCGTGCCGCATCCGCCTCCTTCTCTCTTTACGTAAAACGCGATGCCCTTAGGGCGCCCCGGGATCGGGACGCTCGATGCCCGCCAGGAGGTACCCTCGCCCTTCTTGCGGCCCGTAAAGGTGAGCGATGAGCCGCCCTCGCGCCAGACCGTCCGCGAGCGATACGTGCACGTAGTGCTCCGGCACCGCGGGCAAATTGACGCAGAAGTCACCATTGCCGCGGTCTTCCACCGCCAGGTCCGGCCCCGAGAGAAGCTCGCCCTTGGCCGACGCCATGTGCGCCGAGTACCGGAAGGCCGCCGGCGCCCGCAAACCGCGTCGCGCCACCAGATCCGTCCCGCACAGGCGCGTTCCCTCGACGCGCAGATCGGAGATCGGTGAGGTGCGGGTCAGATACCGCTCGAGGATCTTCACCAATCGGCCTTCGAGCACCCGGGCGAGATAATCGGTATTATCGGGTTTGCTGAATTCGCCCATCTTGGCCAAGGTTTGCACCATTTCGGGGGTGAATCGCGCCAGAATGCGGGCCATCCACGCGCCATCGTGCTCCGACATGCGGCTGAAGGACGGATTGGGGTATTCGTTCTTCCATTCGTCGGGGACGAATTCGTCGACGCCGTAGTAGCCGAAAATCTCGTGCCCCGGCGACCGACGCAGCCGTTCCCAAGGCCGAATGCGCGTGCCCAACGTGATGAAATCGCTGCCGATGTCGCCCCAATCGAGCAGGTACGAGTGCCCGAGCCGCCGCGAAATCTCGTCCCAGTCCCACTCGGAGCCGAGGCAGTCGCTCGTATCCAAGTAATAATGGCGCACGTAGCCCGGCGACGAGTCGGGGTTCTTCTTGTCGTCGGCAATCCACGAGTCCATCGAGTTCTGCTCGCGCGCATCGAAGTGGTGCAGCCACGCCGCCAAGATGCGGCCGCCGCGCAGCTCGCGCCGGTCCTCGTGGTTGATCACGTCGTTCGGATCGTCGCGTCGCTTTCCATCGTATTGAAACGGCCCGAGAAGCCGCCCGGGCAGCCACGCCGAGGCTTGCATGCGGATGCGATCGCCCTTCTTGGCGGCGACGTCGAGTACCTTCTGCAAAGCCTTTTGATCGAAGTCGCGCTCGATGCCCGAGTTGTCCTCGAAGCGCAGCCCCGGTGTGAGCTTGAGCATCGACGGCTTGAAGTAAACGATCTGCTCGCACGACGTGTAGAACCCGACGTTGTGGTACACGGCGGCGCCGATCACGCTGGCGGCGCTGGGGCGTTCCGGCTGCTCTTTGGAGTCGGCCTTGAACATGTACTTCCCTTTGCCGGGAAGGTTCACGCGGAAGCCGGGCGACGCTCCATTGGGCTTGCCCTGGTCGATGACCCAGGTGCCGTCGCCCGCGTTTTCATCGTCGAGCATGAGCGCGGGCTCGCATGCGCCGCGCTGGAGTTCCTCGACGGTGATGGGATGCGTGCCGATGCGGTTGGTGAACCACGCCGAATCGGGCACCTCGTCGAAGGCGTTGACGTTGACCGCCTCGCCCGCAGGATCCACTGCGAAAACGCGTGCGAGCGGCCGAAAGAGCGAGTTGTTCACCCCGTCCCATACGAGCGGCGACACGTAGGCCTCGGGCGCGCATGCAATGTGGTTCGGATCCTTTTTCGTCGGCTCGATGCGGCATGGCACGTAGACCGACTTGAGATCGGTATCGACCATCATGGGAAGCCGCGCCGGGTACGGGTGCGTCGATGCACACGCACCGAGCGCGAATACCGTGGCCGAACAGAGCAGGTAATTCAGGCTGGAGCGCATTCTAGAACCCACGGTTGGACCCCACGGAAAGGCGGAACGAATTGATCTGACCACCGTGATCGAACGTCTCGCTTCCCATGCCCACCAAAAGCTCGAAGGAGCTGTCGGGCGAGCCCACGCTCTCGACGCCGATGGCGCCGGAGAAGCGGAGGAGGGAAGGCTTGAAGTCCTTCAGGTGCTCGTCGAAAACGTTGCCGACGGCCGCCTGGATCGAGCCGTCGAGCCAGATCCAAATGGGCCAGCGGTATCGGGCGGTGAGGACGGCGGCACTTCGGCCGAGGAGGCGGCCGGGGAAGAATCCGCGCATCGGATTGGACCCGCCGAGCGAGACCAACTCGAGAAAGGGAATGTCCCTGCCACCGAGCGGATCGGCGAACTGCGTGTTGAACGAGAGGCTCACCACGCGCCCGCGGTCGTTCAAATCGTAGAAGCCTCCGACGGTGCCGCCGTATTTGACCCAGCCCGAGCCGGGCGAGCGGCGGACGTCGTTGCCTTGCAGCGCGTTGAGTTCGACGCGGATGCCCGAACCCGGTGCGGGGCGCGGCTGGCGCGTGTCGAGTGCCGCGGTGAGCTGGTTGTACTCCGCGGTGTAGCCGCGATCGAAGCCATACGGAACGCCGAAGCGCCCCGCGGCCACGCTTTGATCGATGTTGGGATCGCCGCCGAAGTGGCCGTTGTAGATCTCCACCGTCTTGACGCCCATGCCCGCCTCGAGCCGGCTGGCGCGCCACAGGTGCAGGTCGACCATGGCGCTCACGTCGACTTGGTCGCGGCCATAGCGGCTTCGGTCACCTTGCAGCGAATTCGGTCCGATGCCGAAGAAGGCGTGGTCGGGGCGGCGGATGCCCGAGGCCTGCAAGATGAGCGTGTCGCGGTTGTGGAAGGTGATGCGATCGACGAATTGCGCGGCGATCCAATCGGTGCCCCAGGTCGTGCCGTGGATCTGGAACTCGTTTCCTTTGAAGAAGGCGTCTCTCCAAAAGAGGAAAAGGCCGACGCTGGGATTGAAGCCGAAATCGACGAACCCAATGGGCAGAAACCCCGCATTGTGGTTCGGCCCAAAGGTGAAAAAGTCATACAGCGCCTCGGGCAGCCCCGCGCGTTCGGCCCCCGTAATCAATGCGCCGAGCGGCCGCCGAATCAGGTACTCGCTGGTGAGGTACAGTGGCGAAAAGATCAGGCGCGGTACCCAAATGGCCACGTCGCCCACCGTCGTCGGATCGTCGCCGCGTCCGTCGTAATCGGGCAGTGGCCGTTTCGGCGATTGGTACGAAACGGGGATCTTCTTGTCGCCTTTGGGCTTTGCATCGCCCTTTTCGTCGCCCTTGGGCTTCTCCTTGGCGTCGCCTTTTTCCTCGCGTTTGGCAGGTTTCCCCTCGTCGGGAGGCGTAGGTTTCGTTGGAGGCGTGGGGAGAGTCTGGGGCGGGTTGGAAGGATCTTGCGCCGCCGCCTCTCCATGCCCCGCCGCGAGCGCCGCGATGCCGATGGCAACCGCCGTAAGAAGGCGCTTCATGTTCGGATCGGCTCCAAGGCAAGCATCTCCTCGCTCTCCTCACTTCGCCGCTTGTGCTCTTTTCCGATGGCGAAGACGACAACGACCCAGATGGCGATGAGCGCCATGTTGATGCCGGCCATCGCCGGTGTCGACAGCGCCAGCATGCTTGCCACCCATACGAGGCCTGCCGAGAAGACGTCGCCCATGCGCACGAGGAACGTCTCGACGGTCATCTTGCCGACGTACTTTTCGATGCGCGAAGCCACCAGAAAGAGGGCCTGGAACGATGTCTTCTCGATTGAATAATCGAGGCTATTTTCCGAAATCTTCGCAATTCGAATCAGCGAAAGAATCGGCGCCGTCAGCATGATCGTATAGCCGATGAACGCGACGCCAGGCAGGAAGTACAATGCCACGCGGGGGCCGAGTTTCGTCAGCACGCGGGATACGACGAAGAGCTGCAGCAAGAACCCGACGAGGTTCACCCACGAGAAGTAGTCGCCTTTGAACGAGCCCACGAACGTTATCTTCTGCTCCATCGGGGCGTCTCCGAGCGAGGCGAGCAATGTCCGGTCGAGAATGTACTCACCGTTGCTGTTCACCCAATTGACGAGCAGGCTCAACGCGCCCGCAAGCAGCAAATACTTGTCTCGCATGAAGAGCGCGAACGTGCCTTCGGCCGCATGCTGCTCCGGAATCCCGCCTTCGGCGTGCGTCTCCTCCTTCTTCTGGACCTCCTCTGCAGGCTCGACGCTTCGATTGACCCATGCGAAAAGCAGCACCACGACCACCAACGTGGCCGACGCCGCCAACATGAGCTTTTGCGGCCCGAGCGCGGCCGCCGTTTTCGCGATGCGCGATCCGGCGTATGCCCCGGACGATCCACCGACTCCGATGATGGCAAAGAGCCGCTTGCCCTGTTCCGGCTTGTAGATGTCCGCCGCGAACCCCCACGCTTGCGAGACGGCCATCATGTTGAAGACGCCGACCCAAACGAAGAACGCGACTGCGATCGTCGATGCTGGGAGCAAGGTGAAGAGGATCAAGTTCGAAACGAAGAAGAGGTACACCGTGGTCAGGAGCCGCATCCTCGACACGTGCTTCACGAGCGCGTTGTAGAGCGGCAAGGCCAAGAGAAGCACGGTTGCTTGCGCAGCCGACGCGTACGACTTGACCTCCGCACCTCCATAAAGGAGCACGAGCGGCTCGCGGGCCGTCTTGAGGAAGTAGTACGCCATCATGATGAGGAAGATCGTGAGTGTCAGCACTGCGACGCTGAACGTCTCCTCCGGCTCGACCTTGGCGAACGGCCGGAAAACGCGAGCGAATACACGTGATGCCACCGAAGTCTGCGCGTTGGGTGCGTTGGCCATTTCTCAGAAAACTCCCGCGAATCCCATGCCCGCACCGCCCGTGTAGACTTGCGGTACTGGAACCATGTGCATGCCTGCCGTGCGGATCTCGCCCAGCGCCCGACCCCCGCCGAATCCGTAGTGAAGAAGAGAAGGAAGCACGTAACCGGAGAGGGCTCCCACGCCCCATCCCATGAGCACGTCCGTCGACCAATGCCGATCGGCAACGACGCGCGAAACACCCGTTCCGGCGGCCGCGCCCATCATGAGCAGGCACGGAGCCAAGTCCGCGAATCCGCCGCCGTAGAGCGGAAGGTGCTGATGGTGCACGCACGTGAGGCCCGCCATCGTCGCCACCGCGGCAGCGTGGCCGCTGTAGAAGCTTTGAAAATCGCCATCGTTCCCGCAGCCATTGGCCAGGGTGCGACCCGACCCATCGCGGGTGGTCCCATCCGGTTGGCATTGATCGGTATAAGGCCGCGCTCGTGCCGAGCCACGTTCGACCGACAGGGTGACCACGCCGGTGGTGCCCAGCGATTGCAGGTTGATGAGCATCATCTCGATGGCCACGTCCGCGCTCTGGTGAATGCCGAGCGCGACGACGTACACATCGACGATGTAAGGCAACAAGACGGCGCCTTTGTACAGAATGTCACCGGCGTCGATGAACCAGTTCTGCGCACCGGCCGTGCGGCCACGCAGGGCATCGCGCACGGCATCGTCGAAGAGCCAACCGCCGCGGATGCTCGCCGACGTGGCGGGTTTCCAATACTCGTTGACCGCGTACGAGCCGATGGTCATGGCGACGATGTTCAGCCCTTCGACCACGCGGAGACGCGGCCAATCGCGGCTCCATTCGACGTGATCCGGGTCCGACGCGGACGCGGTTTCCGCCAGCGTGGAGGTGCACGCCATGGTCAGGAACATCGCAGCGAGACGAAGTCTTCGACGTGCGCGGGTGGCAAAGGCAATCTTCATCGGCCGAGTCGTCCGGGGAGAGGGGAAACCGCAAGAAGAGCGAAAGGCGCGATTTTAAGCGACGCCTCAGTTACCACGAAAGGTTGGATTTTTGCGGTGGAATCTGCGAAGCAACGCGATTGATGCTCAAAATCCGAGACGACCGCCAGCGTGAGCTATTGTTCGGCAACCCGCCGCGACGGGTCGTATCGCTCGTGCCGAGCGATACCTTGACCGTAGCCGAGCTCGGATGTGCAGGCGCACTCGTGGGTCGCACCGACTATTGCGAGTTGCCCGAAGACGTGGTTGCGAAGGTGCCCAGCATCGGCGGAACGAAGAATCCCCGGCTGGACGATATTGCGGATTTGTCTCCCGATCTCGTAATTGCCAATCAGGAAGAGAATACGAAAAGCGATTTGGAGAAACTCGCCCAACGCGGTATTCGCGTTTACGTCGCATTCCCCCGACGTGTGGCCGACGGCATCGCCCACATGGCCAGGCTCGCGCGCATTTTCAAGGTCGACCGCGACCCCAAGGTGCGTGCACTCTGCAAAGAAGCTTACGAGAACGTGCGTGAGGCGGAGGCTCGTCAAAAGGAACGGCCGGCGCTGCGGACGTTCTGTCCTATTTGGATGAAGCCTCTGATGACCATTCACGGCAGCACGTTCATCAGCGACATGCTGTACCTCGCCGGTGCGGACAACGTGTTTGCCGATCGCGAACGAAAGTATCCGCTTGCTGCAGATCTCGGTCGCGGCGAGCCGCTCGATGCGAGCGCGACGCTTGGGCGCGACGTGCGCTACCCTCGGGTGACCATGGAAGAAGTGGAGGCGCGCGCTCCGGAGCTGATCCTGCTCCCGGACGAGCCGCATCCTTTTTCGGAAGAAGATGCAGATGTCTTCCGCGCAACGAAAACACCGGCTGCCGAGCGCGGCGCGGTGGTGCGAACGAGCGGTAAGGATCTGTGTTGGTACGGTGCACGCAGCGCCGCAGCTCTGCCCCGTGTTCGCACCCTCGTCGACATGCATCGACCTTTGTCCGTGTAGGCCGTCATTCTCCCGAGTTGGCGGACGATTCACGCAACGTTTTGGCTGGGGTAGGGGCTTTCCGCGCGCGCGTCATCGAGTATCATCGTACGAACGCGGGGAACACGGCGGCAGGTGTCGCCCGCGCGGGACAACTGCATGAGCATTTTTTCGAGGCTCTTCAACAAAGGCCAAACGCCGGAGGACGGTCAGCCCGCCGCACAAGAAGGCGCACCGAACGAGAGGGAATCGTCTGCGCCGGTCGCTAAGTCGGGCGGCGCCAAAGGCGAAAAGGTCGAGGCGCGTCGCGAGGCCGAGGTCCCCCCGCCGCCGCCGGGAGCATCGCCCGCGTTGTCGGGCGCACCCCGCGTGAAGTTCGAGCCCTCGACCGCGGCGGCCCGTCCGTCGGTCACCAGTCAGACGAGTCCTGTTGCCCCGCAGGGCCAGCGAGGCTACCAGCGCCCGGCCGCGCCGCCGATGGCGCTGGGCTCGCAAGGCAATGCGCCGCCGCGCAATTCATCGGCGTCAGCCCCTGGCCCTGCGCGCGTCGATGGCGACGCGACGGAGCCCAATCGCGGGGCGAAGCCTGCACCGGCACCAACGAATTCCACCGCGGCGAAGAGCACAGATCCGCTTCGCACGACGGGACCACTGCCAAGGAGGAACGAGACCAGCATGAAGACACGGGTGATGGGCGGAGCTGCTGCACCTAACGCGGTACGGCCGTCCACCTCGTCTTCATCGGGAGGAGCAGGGGCAGGAGGAGTGGGCGCCCCAGCGTCTTCCTCCGCCGTGGAAACACGGTCGCCGGTCTCGTCGGGCCCCACGTTCGTTTCGGGCACGGCGACGGTGTCGGGTCCCGCATCGTCGCGCAACGCAAATGCGACGAAGCGTCGGCCATCTTCTCGTCCAAAGCCCATGGACGCCCCAGCAGCTGCTCCGCCGCCCTCCACTTCGAACATTCCCGCGGCGTCGCTGGCCGGAGCAACCTCGCCGGCGCCGCGCAATGCGGTGCGACCTGCGCCCGCCCCAACCCCTGTCGTAGCCGTAGCCACCCCTGTATCAGCCGTAGCCCCAGCACCCGTTACGTCGCGCATGGGAGGTTCGCCGTCGACACCGCCGGCACTCGATCCCAATGCGCCCCTCGCGCAGCCGGATTCGGCCAGCGTCTCGCCTTTTACGACGTTGGACTTGGGAGGTTCATTTTCGATGCAGAGTGAGTTCCCACCTTCGCTGGCTTCGACCAGCCAGGTCGATCCGGGCGACGTTCGCGGACTCTTCGGAGAGCTTGCTGCGCAACACATGCAGCCGGTTCGCGATTTCATGTTGGAGCTCACCGCGCAACCTGCCGACACGTCGTGGCTCGAGATCTGTGAGCCCGCGATCCGTTCGCTGCGCCGTTCGGCCGAGGGCATGGATCTGCCCGATCTGGCGAACGCGCTCGATGGCTACGGGGCGTCGCTCTCGGCCGCCATCAACGCCGGTGGGAAGGTGATCGAGGGCCAGGTGCGCGAAGCGGTGCTCGCCGCCTATACGGGTTTGGTCACCGTCCTTCCTGAAGCCTTCACGTTGCCCGAGAAGTCCTCCGGAGCGCAGCGTGAGGCCCTCATCGTCCACGCGGTGTTGCGCCAGGTGCCCGGCGTGACCCGGCAAGCCATCGACAAATTGTACGGCGCAGGTCTGACCTCTTTGGAGACGCTGTATGCGGCCAAGGCCGAAGATCTGAGCGCAGCCGCCGGCATCTCGCGCGAGGTGGCCGAGCGCATCGTGGCCAAGGCGAGCGCGTTCCGCACGGAGCGCGACCGCGGTCGCGACGTCGAACGCGAAGAGCTTGCATTTACGACTGCGCTCCTGCGAAAACTGCATGAGGAATACGAACGCGCCACGGAAGAATGGGCGGATTCGGCATCGGGCTCGCGCAAGCGTCACGTGCGACAGGCACGGGCCGAGGCGCTGCTCAAAGTCGAAATCATTCTTGCGCGGTGGGGCGCGGTCAAACTCGTTCAGGAACTCGACAAGCTATCGTTTGAACGCAAGCTCGAAAAAATCGAACGCTACGTGAAAGAAGAAGCCGCGAAGACTCGCTGACGCGGACCTTGGGCGCACACATACGCGGCGGCGCGGAAACGAAAACCGATGAGCCAACACATGCCGGAATTCACACCTGACGTCATCCTCAGCAAGATCAAGCGCGGCGAGAGGCTCGAGCGGGCCGACTTGCGCGGCGTGAACCTCGCACGCGCACCGCTCGAGGGGGCGAATCTCCGACGTTGCGATCTGGAAGGATCGAACCTCGAGGGCGCGCGCCTCTCCCGCGCCAACCTGAAGAACGCCAGCTTGCGCGAGGCGTACCTGGTGAGCGCCGATCTTCGCGAGGCAAATCTCGACAATGCCGACTTGGAGGGCGCGAATCTCGAAGGCGCCATCCTCGCCGGCGCGAATTTGAGCCGCGCGAACCTCGAAGGCGCCAACTTGGTCGGCGCCGATCTCACGGGCGCGAAATTCAGCTACGCGCAGCTCGATTCGGCCAACCTCGGGTGCGCCGATTTGAGCGGCGCCGTGCTCTCCCACGCGGACTTGGTGGAGGCTTACCTCGGCGCGGCCAAGCTTCTCGTGGCCGATCTGTCGAACGCGAACCTTCGCTCGGCGAACCTCGAGGAGGCTGACTTCACCGATGCGCGTTTGAACGACGCGGAGCTGGTGAGCGTCAATGCGCGTGCGGCGAAGTTCATCGGGGCCTCGCTCCTCAAAGTGAACCTGTCGAACGCGAACCTGACCGATTCCGATCTGGAAAAGGCGGACGCGCGGCATGCGAACCTCACGGGCGCGACGCTCGACGGCGCCAACGTGAACGGCCTCAAGGTGGGCGGTCTGTCGGGCACCGGCAAGCCGCTGAAGAACCTGCGCGGCGAGTGGATCGACGTGACCATCCCCGGCGATGGTTCGACGCGGGCGAGTTCCGCGCAGATGCCCGGCATTCTCGCAGGCGAGGTGCCCACGTTGGTGGCGCCGTCGCAGTTGCCGCCGCAAGCCGCCGTGGGTGGCCGGCTGCCGGCAAAGCGCTACTTCGGCCGGGGCGACACGTTCCGCAATGCGAGCCTCGAGTTCGACGAGGGCGCAACGGTGGAGATCGAGAGCCTCTTCGAACAGTGCTCGATCACGCTGGGCAACGGCGTCGAATTGGTGATCGGCAAATCGGGAATCTTGGCCGGTTGTCAGATCAACGGTTTTGGCAAGATCATCATCAACGGCCACTACTACGAGCGCTCGGCCCCGGGCATCGTGGGGCCGCGTGAGGTGATCGTCACCGCCGGCGGCACCCTGGTGGGCGCCGTCGAGCAAGCGCCCGAGGAGGGAACGCGCTTTGCGTTCGAGCCCGGCTCCAAGCTTCGCATGAAGATCAGCAAGGCGGGGACGAACGGGAAAGGCGCCGGCGGCGCAGGACAAGGTAAGGCGGGGCAATCGTCGAAGAGTGGGAGGACCTGATGATCGATAAGAGCAGCAGCGCAGCAGGCGCACCGGGAACAGCAGCGGTGAAGCAGACCCTCGTCGAAGAGGGAACGACGTTCAAAGGCTCTCTGACTTCGAACTGCCCCATCGTGGTCAAAGGCCGAATCGAAGGAGACGTGGCCGCGCCGTCGCTCAACGTGAGCACGTCGGGCTCGGTGAGCGGCAGCGTGAAGGTCACCGACCTTCGTTCGGCGGGCGAACTCTCGGGCGATTTCGAGTCCGAGACGGTGCAGCTCTCCGGCGTCGTCAAAGACAACACGCGCCTTCGCGCGAAGTCCCTCGAGGTGCGCCTCGCGGCGCCCAGCGGGAAGATGCAGGTCGTCTTCGGCGAGTGCACCCTCGACGTGGGCGAACCCCTGACCAAAGAGGAAGTCATCAAGGCCGCCGCCGCGCCCCCCGTCGTGGAAGCGAAGCCCGCCGAACCCGCCCCCGAGGCCAAGGCCGACGACAAGAAGGGCGGCAAGGACAAAGACAAGGGAGGCGGCGACACCACCAAGCCTTCCGTGCACCCCAAAGACGGCAAAGAAGAAGGCGCCAACGGCGCCCCCGCCGACGCCACCAAGTAGTCCCGTTCTCGGCTAGAGAGTTTGAACAGGGAGACGGGGAGGCGGGGAGTTTTTAGGTTTGGTCCAACGGTGCTCCCAATCGGAGCACTGTTGCGCCAAACAACAAAAACTCCCCGCCTCCCCGTCTCCCTGTAAAATCTTTCTGGGAGCGCTCCCCTGGTCAGGGACGCTTGTCGGACGACAGCAACGCGAAGACGGCGTGATCGAGCCAGCGGCCGTGGCAGCGTTCGGCCTCGCGGGCGATGCCTTCGAAGCGGAATCCAAGGCGGCGGATGACCGCCAGGGATGCGTGGTTGTCCGTTGCTGCGGCTACGCGCACCCGGTGGGCTTTCAGCTCGCGAAAGGCCCACGTCAGGAGCATGCCCGCGGCCTCCGTCATGCAGCCGCGGCCGGTCACGTCGCTTCGCAGCCAATAACCGAGCTCGACGCTCTGGTGCAGGTGCGCGAACGACTCGAGGCCTACCACCCCGAGAAACTTCCGCGACGCGCGATCGCGGATGCCGAAGCGGCATGCGCGGGCGTTGTCCCAGTCGAGTGCGCTCGCGTCGGCGTAGCGGAAGCTCGCATCGGGGTCGACGTTGAAGGGCACCCACGGAAGCCACGGCTCCAGCTCACGACGCGACGAGTCGACCGCGTACCAGAGATCGTGGGCGTCCGACGAGTCGATCGGCACGAGATAGAGCCGACGAGTTTCCAGTGGGCGAAGACGGAGCTCGACACGCGGAGGAACGGCCAACATTCGGGGAGACCGTTACTCTAATTCAGCGAGCGCGTTTCTGCACCGCCGGTTCGTCGGATCTCGCAGGTCAGAGGGCCATCGCCGCAAGGGGGACCCGTAATGGTGGCGCTGCCGCGCCTGGTGACGTCGGCTACGAAACGGTGGGATAAGCCTTGACGGTGGCCTTGTCGGGGCGATCGATGCTCTCCAGGGGGCTCGTGATCAGGTCACGGCCGTCGTAGGTGAAGTACATCGCCTCGCCCAGAATCGGTTCGCCCGGGTTGGGCACGATGGCTCCGTTGCGAAAGAATCGCAGCCCGCCGCTGATGCGTCGCTTCAGCGCGAGGTGGCCGGGCAGGAAGCTGCCCGTGCGGCGATCGCGCACCGCGATGCAGAAGCCATCGCGGAAGTGATACTCGGTGTTCTTCGTCACGTACATGCGGTGACGTCGACGATCCGGACCAATGAAACGACTCATGAGCTCCTCCGAGTGAACGAGTGTCGGAGCGGAGCATCGATTCACCGGCCGCCATGGGCCAACTTTAAGCCGCCTCGAGTTGGCGTTAGAATGGCGCGCGAACTTTCGCCGCGTCCACGGTCACGTCGCGCTCGAGCGTACCGAAGGTAATTTCCGTGCGATCGCGCGGTCCTTCGACGAGCGTGGCGCGCGTTGGCCGCACGCGCTCGCGGTCGAGTGAGAAGAGAATTTTATCGAGCTTGCCGCCACCGTTCGCCGTCGCACGCGGCGTGGCCTCGAAGGAGATGCCGTCGTCGTTGCGCGAGACCACGCGCAACTCGTAGCGCTGTTTCAGTTGCGCCAGATCGCCGCCGAGCAAGGTGCGGATGTCCTCCAGCGCCACGGCGAGTTTTCCCTGCGTGACCGGCATGCGCCCGCGGCCGTGCGTGCTCTGGTAGGCGACACCTTCCGGCCCGACCCAGTAGACGACCGAGTCAGGGGCCGCGAGCTCCCAGCGCAATCGCTCCGGACGCACCAAGGTGAGCGTGCCCGTCGACTTGACCTTCGCCGACATGAGCCCGATGGTCCGCTCCTGCGTGAACGGTCCCACGAGCGTCTTCAGCGACGCCCGCGCGCGTGCCACCTCGGCCAACGCCGCGTCCACGTCGTCCGCCGCGCGGGCGAGGTCCGCGTGACGCATGGCCAGCGAGGCCGCGCCGATGCCGACGAGAAAACGCCTTCGCGACCAACCTGTCATCGCCCTTCTCCTTTCACGTGCCACCCGCCCGCGTGCGCGCGCCCCGCTTCGTAGCGGCCATCTTGCAAGATGGGATCGGCCGGCAGCGTCTCCGGCTCCGGATCGCGCGCCGGATCGTGCCCTTCGCCAAAGATGGTGCGCAGATCGAAGCGCACGAAACGGCCGGACAAATGAGGCCCTTCGCTAACCCACAGCACGCGATCCGTTGCGTCGGCAACGATGCCATGCGTGGCAATGAGGGCGTCGATCGTGCGCCGGTCGCCGAGCTCGCACGCGCCCGGCACATTCGCGGCGCAGCGGTGGTCGCGCAGCATGCTCACCATGCGCGGGACGCTGCCCGCCGACGGTCCCACCTCGGCGAGCATCTCGTCCAACCGCGAGCGGCGCGCCAGGGTCGACGTGCCCGCGCGCACCTGATGATCGCGCGGATCGTCCTTCAGCGCGCCCTCGAAATGGTTCGTCAGCGCCAGGCGATCCTCGCTCCCCTCGCGCACGCTCACCGGCTCGCCCGGCGCGCGCTCCACGACGACGGCGTGACCGCGTGCGTCCGTGACCATCACGATGTGCGACACCATGACCGACTGCTCGCGCAGGATCGCGACCGCCTCGTCGGTGTCGTGCGCGCGCTCGAGCACCTCGCGCAGCGAGAACACCACGGGAATGCCCGAGGTGCGCGGCTCCCGCGCGCGCCCTCCGTGCACCACGATGGAGACGCCCTCGAGGTTCATCCCGCTCATCACGCCGATGAGCCCCGGCCAGGCCACGCTGGCAAATGGAATCGTGCCCGGGCCGCGCACGAAGTACACCGACTTGTCGCGATCGAAGACGTCCCCCGCCTCGAAGTCGAAGGCACGCGCCATCAGCGCATGCCCATTTTCGGTGCGGCTCGGACCGAGCGCGAAGCTCGAGCAACCGATGAGCGGCGAATGCTCGAAGCTCAAAGCGATGTCGTAGAGCGCATGCAAAAAGAGCAGGCGATGGTATGTCGGCATCGTGCCCGACAGAGGCTCGGGCTCGAATGCAGCGGCTTCTGCCGCCAGCTCGCGAAGACGCGCCTCGGGAACGCCGCGATCGACGTGGCGGTACTGAATCCGCCCCAGGTCCATCAGCAGGGCTCGCGCCGGAGCGAACGGCACCGCTCGCTCGAAGTCGTCCCATAACGTGAGCTCGTTGTTCATCATGCGGTCGCGAAGCAGCCGCGCATGATCGCGCCCGATGCTCTCGGCGTCGCCCTCGAGGTACACCTCGCGCACGCCGGCACGCACCCGTGCATAGGCCTTGCCGGCGCGCCGGATTCCATTCTCCTCGCGCACGGCTTCGGCGGCGGTCGTCGTCAGCACGCTAGCCATGCCGGCCGGAGGCGCGATTCCGGTCGCCGCCTTCACGACCCAATGCCCCACCGGTGCCGCCAAGAGCAGCACGCCGAGCGCGATCAGCTTCTTTTTATGCCGCCTCCACAACAAGGGAAACCCTCGTCACGTATTGTAGGCCGTGAACCGCCGCAGCGACCGCAAGCGGGTCGCGAACACGGTGCGCAGCACCACGGCGATGATCCGTGCCGGATCGCGCACGCTGTCGAAGTGGGTAACGCGCTCATCCTCCGGCGGGTACACCACCTCGATGGGGACCTCCACGACACCCGCCCGCACCGCGCAGAAGAGCAAAATGATCTCCGCCTCGAACGCGTAGCCCGTGGAGCGCGGACCAAGCGCAAGCGTTTCCTCCACGGGATAACGGCGCAGTCCGCACTGCGTGTCCGACAACGTCCTCCCCGCGAACCGCGACAGGAAAAAATTGGAGATCCCGTTGGAAAACTGGTTCGCGCGAGGCGCACCCGAGCGCACCAAATCGCGTACGCCGAGCACGAGCGCATGCGGATCGGCCGAACCCTCGAGCACCGCGCGTGCCGATGCGGCCGGATGCTGCCCGTCGGCGTCTACGGTGAGCGCAACGGCGCACCCCAAGTCGCGAGCCTCGCGCAATCCGGTCGATAGAGCAGCGCCTTTCCCGAGATTTTTCGCATGGGAAACGACCCGAACCCCAGCCTCGCGGGCCACGGTCACCGTCCCGTCACGCGAACCGTCGTCGACAACAATGAGCCGATCCGGCGGAATTTCAGGCAGTTCCCTCTTGAGCTCTTCGAGCACCGACGCCAAACTCGCCGCCGCGTCGTACGCGGGAATGATGACGCAAGCCTTCATGTTCCCCAACGCCGATCGCACGCTAAACACCCCATTTTAAGGCTCATTCCTAGCTAGCGAGACACCGGCGCTCTCGAAACATCGGGGCACCGGCGCTACGAAAACCGCACAGATAGCACCGCAGACGGGGTGGATGGTGGTTAAGTTCGCACCCATAATTGACCGAGGAGATCGGAAGCCATGAAGCTCTTTATCGACAGCGCCGACCTGAGCGAGATCAAAGAAATTGCCTCGATGGGCATTTTGGACGGCTGCACGACCAATCCCAGCCTGCTCGCCAAAGTGGGGCGCAAGATCGAGACCGCCATCCCCGAAATCTGCGAGATCGTCGACGGTCCCGTTTCGGCGGAGGTCGTCTCCGTCAACTACGAGGAAATCCTCACCGAGGGTCGCGCGCTCGCCAAGTTGCACAAGAACGTCGTCGTGAAGGTGCCGCTCATCTCCGAAGGTCTCAAGGCGGTGAAGACCTTCACCAAGGAAGGCATCAAGACCAACGTCACCCTGTGTTTCAGCGCCACGCAGGCCCTTCTCGCGGCCAAAGCCGGCGCCACGTTCATCTCGCCCTTCCTCGGCCGCATCGACGACACGTCGCACGAGGGTATGGAACTCATCGAGCAGATCGTCACCATTTATCAAAATTACGATCTGCCCACCCAGGTGCTCGCGGCGAGCATCCGCAGCCCGTACCACGTGACGCAGGCCGCGATGGTGGGTGCTCATTGCGCCACCATTCCGGGTAGCATTTTGAAGCAACTCATCAAGCATCCGCTCACGGATATTGGACTCGAGAAGTTCCTCGCCGATGCAAAGAAATCGGCTGCCACGGCCAAATAGTTCCCTGTCCAACGGCGAACGGCCCGCTCTCATTTGGCGCGTACCGCGAATGAGAGTGTGGCCTCGGCCAGGTTCGAGAAATAGATGACCGTTAGAGTCGTGGTGGAGTGCGGCCCGTGGAAAGGCGTCGCGCGGCGGGAAGTGGAGCGCCGTGCGATGGCCATGCTCGACCTTCTTCAATTGCAAGAGTCCGAGCTTTCTATCGTCTTAACAGACGACGATCACATTCACGAATTGAACAAAGTCTATCGCGGAAAAGACAAGCCGACAGACGTCTTGGCATTCGCGATGCGTGAGGGCGAGTTTTCCAATCTTGCCGGCGAGCTTCTCGGCGATGTCATCGTCAGCATCGAGACCGCGAGAAGACAGGCTGCCGCGCGCCAGGTGGACGCCCTCACCGAGGTGACGATGTTGGTGGCACATGGGTTGTTGCACCTACTGGGGTGGGACCATGACACCCCAGTCCGCGACAAGGCCATGCGAAAGGAAACGGATCGGCTTTGCGCGGCCGCGGCCCCTGGCGTGGACGGCCCCCAAAGCGGGGCCTTGGGTAAGAAGGCTCCCCCAAGCGGGGCCTTGGGCAAGAAGCGCGCTGCAAGCGGGGCCGGGCGCCAATCCACTCCGTCCGCCAAAGTTACCAAGGCCCGCCGCCCTCAAAGGAGAGAGCCAAAGGGTTGATAATGGAGGGTTTTCCGGCGCTTCTTTGCCCAGACGAAGCGTTCGGGATGGACACACAGAGGTCCATAGAAACCCCACCTTTGAGGAATTACCGCTCACGTGGAGCGGAAAAAATAGGGGTGGGGACGAAGAAATAAGCTTTTTCCCCTTGCGGGGTGCTGATTTGCGATGTTACCTGTCGCGTATAGCCGTGCATCACCGGGATTTTGCCTGTTCCCCCGAACCGGTCCCCGCAAGCGTGGGGCGAAGCGAGGGAGGGAAGACATTCGTTTGGACGGACGTGTTCGGGGCAGTATTGGCGGGAAACGATTGACGCAGGTAGAGCGTTAGAGTGGGCCGGCGATCGTCGATTTCATTCGACAGGAGGAAGCTCAAATGGCGAATAAGCGGATGACCAAGGCGCAAGTGATTTCCGAGATTGCCGAGTTCTCGGAGCTCGACAAGAAGAGCGTCTCTCGGGTGTTTGATGGCCTCACGGAACTCATCAAGAAGCAACTCAGCTCGCGCGGTCCCGGCGAGTTCGTGATCCCGGGCCTGCTCAAGCTCAAGGCCGTCAAGAAGCCGGCCACGAAGGACCGCCCCGGCATCAACCCGTTCACGAAGCAGCCGATCACGATCAAGGGCAAGCCGGCCTCCAAGAAGATCCGCGCTTCCGCCCTCAAGGCCCTCAAGGACCTCATTCAGTAATATCCCGTCTCTCCTCAACCGCGCCGACGGGTGGTGCGGCGGAGATCGGCGGTGTGGGCGTCAGTTCGGGCAATCGGCCCTGAAGCTGACGCCTTTGCCGTTTTGTGGTCCTGGAGCGCCGAACACGTTGACTCCCGTCGGCTTTCTGCGGATTTCCTTCGCCTCGCTTCGTTGCTCCTCCTCAAATTGGCAACAGCAGTTATCGTCGGAGCGCCTCGCGACGCTCGGAACTCCTTGAAATCCTCGGTCCGCCAACATGTTCGGCGCTCTGGAATAGCTCGACGATAAAATCGAGAAAAACCCGCACTTTGGGCAAGAGGTGCCGGTTCTTTGGATAGAGCGCGTGAATGGGGCGCGTCAGCATGGGGAAGTCCTCGAGGACGGGAACGAGGTCGCCTCGCGCGATGGCGTCCTTCACGACGAAGTCGAGCAGCGCAATGAGCCCTCGTCCCTCGAGGGCGGCGAGGTAGCCCGCCGCAGCATCGTTGGCGTGGTAAGGCCCTTTGATGTCGACGGCCATGGTGGTGCCGTCGGCTGCCTCGAAGCGCCATGGATCGGGGCGCCCATCGCGGAGGTAACCGATGCAATCGTGCTCGGCGAGGTCGCTGGGGCTCTTTGGCGTGCCGCGTCGTGCGAGGTACGTGGGGGCACCGCACGGGACGATTTGGCTCGCGCCAAGGCGGCGCGCGATGAGCGACGATTCCCCCGGCGGGCCAATGCGCACGAGCACGTCGATGCCCTCCGCCACGGGATCGACGAATTGGTCGCGCATCGTGAGCTCGAGCCGGATCTCGGGGTATCTTTCGAGAAACCGCGGCACCTTGGGCGTGATGACGGCATGCCCGAGCGCGACAGGGACCTCGACGCGTAAGAGCCCCGAGGGCTTTCGACTCGCGCGTGCCATCGCATCGTGTGCCTCGCGCAGCTCCCCGAGGATGCGCACGCACCGCTCATGAAAGGCGCGGCCGTCTTCCGTCAGGCTGAGTGAGCGCGTGGTGCGCGAAAGGAGCGGCACCCCGAGCTCGCGTTCGAGTTGGGCCACCCGCCGGCTGACCGCGGAGGCCGTGACGCCGAGTTTGCGCGCGGCGGAGGCAAAGCTGCCCGCTTCGACGGTGGCGGTGAAGAACTCGATACCCGCGAGGGTGCCCACGATTCGTTCCTTTTTAGCACGAGTGACCTTCCGCGGCGGCCCCTACTACCGATGTGCGCACGAATCTACGGTCCGGCGGCACATTGGAGGAACGCATGAAAGCTTGGGTTATCGAGGACAAGTTCGGCATCGATGCATTGAAGCTCGTGGAACGCGAGACCCCCAAACCGGGCCCCGGCGAAGTGCTCCTTCGCGTGCGTGCCGTCTCGCTCAACTACCGCGACCTGGCGTTCGTGGAGGGGCTAGCCAGCCCGCAGCACCCGCGCCCGTTGATTCCGGCTTCCGACGCCGCCGGCGAGGTTGCCGCCGTCGGGGACGGCGTAACGCGCGTAAAGGTCGGCGACCGTGTGGTCACGCACTTCTCGAATTGGCTCGGAGGAAGGGCGACGCACGCGCGCATGTATGGCGCCACCCCGGGTGGTTCGTACGATCTTTCATTCGGTACGCCGCACCAAGGCGTGCTCTCCGAGTACACGTCCTTTTCCGCCGAGCGGCTGGTGCACTTCCCCGAACACCTGTCCTTCGAGGAGGCTTCGACGTTGCCGATCGCCGCCCTCACCGCATGGCACTCGCTGTTCCTGAACGAGTCGCCGCTCAAGGCGGGCGAGACGGTGCTGGTGCAAGGCACGGGGGGCGTTGCGATCTTTGCCATCCAGCTCGCGCGGGCCGCCGGTGCTCGGGTCATCGTGACCTCCAGCAGCGACGAGAAACTCGCACGCGCCCGCGAGATCGGCGCGCACGAGGGCATCAATTACAAGAAGAACCCCGACTGGGACGTCCGGGCGCTGGAGCTTACGGGAGGGCAGGGCGTCGACATCGTCGTGGACGTGACGGGCAGTGAGCTTGGACGATCCATTCACGCCGTGCGCGCGGGCGGGCAGGTGAGCGTCGTGGGCGTGCTCGCGGGGATCACGGCCAAGTTGGACATCTATCCGCTCTTGACGAAGAAGGCGCGCCTTCAGGGCATTTTCACCGGCAGCCGCGACCACTTCGAGGATCTGAATCGCGCGATCGCGCAGCATCGCTTGCGGCCGGTGGTCGACCGTGTCGTTCCCTTCGAGAAGGCGCGCGAGGCGTTCGGGCAGCTGCGGAGCAATCAGTTCGTGGGCAAGATCGTCATCGCGGGCGCCTAGCCGCCGCCCAGGCGAAGGCTGCGGTGCCGGCGACGAGCACCAGCGCGAATGGCAGATCGCCGAACCGCGTGTACAGCGTGGCCGGCGTTTCCAGCAACGCCGGTGTGGCGAGGAGCACGCCCGGCGTGATGCTCGCGTAACGGCCGCGCACGCGCCCGGCGGCATCGACCCAGCTCGTGGGACCGAAGTTCACCGCGCGCACCATGTCGCGGCGCCCTTCGATGGATCGCATGACGGCCATGCGCAGGTGCAGCTCGCTCTCGGTGCTCTCGGCCTCACCGGCCGTGAACCATGCGTCGTTGGTGACGTTGACCAGCAGATTCGGCGCGAGGGCCATGGCCTCGCGGCCGGCGGCCGGCAAGGTGTCCTCGAAGCAAATGAGCACGGTGGCGCGCACCTTTCCGACGTCGAGCACCACCTGCGACGTGCCCGGCGTCAGCCCCAGGCCGCGCGCGAAGGTGCGCCGGATCCAGGGGATCGCGTCGGCGAGCGGCACCGTCTCGCCGAACCAGAGCAAGTGCAGCTTGTCGTACGGCTGCGAGAGGGTCCCATCGCCGTGGGCCACGATGGCGGAGTTGAAGCGCTCCGTTTCGCTGCGTTGAAAGTCGGCCGCCGCGAGCGGCGGACCTCCGTCGCGCAGCACGAGCCCCGTGAGCACGGGCCCGTGCACGCCGGGCTGCAGCATGGTCCACGACGCCATGGGCGCGCGTCGTGAGGCGTGAGCCATCTCGTAAGGGTAGGCCGACTCGTGCCAAATCGTGAGCTCGGCCCCGTCCCGCTCCGCGCGCTGCGTGAGCTCGGTCAGCAGCGTGAGAATGTGGCGCGCGCGCGTTCGGTCCCAGCGCTCCGTCGCCTCGACGGACGGCTGCACGAGGGCCACCGTGGCCGTCTTTGCTCGGGCACGCAGCGCGTCGATCTCGCCCATGCGGACGCGCCCGTGGAGGTACATCAGCGCCGGCAATGCGAGCGCCGCCCATGCGGTGCGCAGTTGCCGCTGCCGCACGGCCACGGCGAGAAAGCCCGCGGAGAGCGCCATCAATGCGCTCACGCCTCGTTCGCCGATGGTGTCGGCCAGCTGGACCAACTCGGGATGCAATGTGGCACCGCCCGCGGGGTTCCACGGAAAGATGACCGGCACCCAGGTGCCGATGTACACCGCCACCGCAAACGCGACGGGCCGCGGCACCCGCCATCGCTCATGCCGCCGCGTCAGGGCATTCCACGCCCATGCTGCGACGACCCAGCGCAGCGCCTGCGACGCCGCAAGCAGCACCAGCGCCACGATGCCGACGGAGTACGGGAGCGGCGTAAAGCGCGTGATCACACCGGGCACGAAGCGCAGCGCCACCACATTGGCGCCGATGCCGAAGCCGAGTCCGAGCAGGCCACCGCGAAACCACGAAAAGGGAACGGCGGCCTCCGCGCACTCTTGCAACGAGTACGCGAAGGCCGCCATCCCGAACCAAAGGGCGCTGACCAGATCGAACGGCGGCGACGCGCACGCGAAGAACGCGCCGCTAAGACAAGCAAGCGAAAATAGGATCAGCCGACGGCGTCGCGCCAAGCGAAGGCTGCTCTAAAAGTAAATCGTCATGCCGCCTTGAAAGAGACCGCCGCCCGATGTGTTGCTCGTGCGGCCGGTGCCGGCTTCCACGAACTCCGGGTTGCGTTCTTTGCCCGCGTCGGTGCGGCCGCGGATGAAACCGATCATCGCGAGGTTCAAGGCGAAGTGACGTGCGACGCGGAACTCCAGCCCGACGCCCGCGTGCCCGCCGAAGTAGTAGTAGCGGCTGTCGGACCAGCCGGGTGACCGCGAGCCATCGCGGTTGATGCTGGCGGTGGCCCAGTCGACGCCGAGCGGGAAGTACACCTGCACGCGCGAGCGCGGGTTCACGAAAACGAGGCCGCTGACGCTGAAGTTCACCTCACCGCGGCGGTCGCCGTAGTAGTCCTTGCCCCCGAGGAAGTCGACACCCGCCTCGATGCCGAAGTACGGCGACGGCTTGAAACGCAGCGCGAGACCGCCACCGCCCATGCCGGAGTTGTCCGCCTTGTCCCTGCCGAGGATGGCGCCCTCGAGGCGAAGGTTCAAACCCCACTCTTGCCGGTTGTACGGCAGCCGGTTGTTCGGGCGCGGGGTGTACTGGTAAGGCGGCGGCGCATCGACCCGGCCTTGCACGACCACCACGGGCGGCGGCGCGGGCTGGTACACCACCACGGGCGGCGCGACGGGCGTGCCGGCAGGTGCCGGGGCCGCAGGTGCTGCCGGAGCCGCGGCCGGTGCGGGGGCGCCGACTTCGACGCTGGCAGCTGCCGGTGCCGGCGCGGTCCCAGGGAGCGGCTGCAGTTGACCATTCGACGGCGCAGCGCCCGCATTCCCATTGGCCTTCGCCGCGTCGTTGCAGAACCAACTGCCGGGCGGACAGTTCGACGAAGCACCGGGTGCAGGTTGCTGGGCCAACGCCGTCCCTGAGAGCGCGGAAAGGGAGAGCCCAAGGGCCGAGAGAAAAATCGTCCTGACCGCCTTCTGGTTGCTCGTCATGTGAGGGTGCCTCGAGGGTATTCTAACGCCGATGGTAGGCGAGATAGGATGCTTCCTTAGCAACCGAAGTGCCATGGAGAACTGTCCGCGGCACCGGGGAATCCCGCGCTCCCGTCGCCTGGTGTTGACCGCCGTTCACGTCGCACGGGGAACGCACGTCGTGCCCGGCGTCACCTCCCTCCTTTCGCTGTAACGCCAAAGGGTGAGCCGCAACGGCCCCATGTCGTGTAGTAGAGTCGACCACGCATGCCGACTGTGCACCTAAAGCCTGGGCACGTTCAGCCCGTCTGGGCTGGACACCCTTGGATTTACGCACAAGCCATTCATCGAATGGACGGAGGCGTCGCCGCGGGCGACGAAGTCTCCGTGCTGGATCCCCGCGGCAATCTCCTGGGGCGCGGATTTTACTCCCCTGGATCCTCCATTCCGGTCCGCCTGCTGGTTCGCGATGCGGAAACTCCGCTGGATGCGGCCTTCTTTCGCGAAAAGCTCGAGCGCGCCCTCACGTGGCGCGCGAGGCTCGGTTTGCCCAGCCGCGAAGGTGAAAAGACCACCGGGTACCGCCTGGTGCACGCCGAGGGCGATGGCCTTCCGGGCCTCATCGTCGATCGCTTCGACGACGTGCTTGCGGTGCAATTTCTCACTTCGGGCATGAAGCGCCGCGAGGACATGGTGCTTTCGGCGCTGGAGCAACTGCTCGCGCCCCGGGCCATCGTCGATCGGACACCGGCGGCCACCGCGAAGCACGAAGGCTTCACCGCCAACGCGGGCATCGTCCGCGGCGAGGCCGACGCGCAGAATCGCGAGGCGGGTTTCGCCTTTTACGAGCGCGGTCTGTCGTTTCGCATCCCCTTCGAGCTGGGTCAAAAGACGGGGTACTACTTCGACCAGCGCGGGCTTCGCGCGCGGGTCGAGCAGCTGGCCCTCGGGCGCAGCGTCCTCGATGCGTACAGCTTCGTGGGGCCTTTTGCCCTGGCTGCGGCGCGCGGGGGGGCCAACAGCGTGACCTCCGTCGACGAGAGTGGGTTGGCCATTCAAGTTGCGGAAAGTTGTGCGCGCGACAATGGGCTCGAGGGCCGGATCAACTTCGTGAAGGCGGATGCACGCAAGGCGCTGCGCGATGCGGGCAACGAGGGCGGCCATGACCTGGTCATCGTCGACCCACCGCGTCTGGCCCCGACGCGCGGCTCGCGCGAAGGCGCGCTCATGGCATACGCGAAGCTCGCCGAGTTGGGGTGCCGCGCCACCAAGCCGGGCGGGGACCTCATCTTGTGTTCGTGTTCGTCGGCCGTGGACATGCAAGCACTTACGCGCTCGCTGGCCATCGGGGCACTTCACGCCAACATGCAGGCGTTCATCTGGGAGCGCGCCTTCCAAGGCGCCGACCATCCCGTGAGCGCGGCGTTTCCCGAGGGGCTCTACCTGAAGGCGCTTCTCGCACGCATCGAAAAACGATGATCCCGCTCTCTTCGCTCGACACCGCGACGGCGTGCTCGCTGCGCGGTCTGCTGTTCGATCTGGACGACACCTTTCTCTCGCACGGCCTGCTCACCCGCGCAGCCTACGAGGCGCTCTGGAAGCTGCACGATGCCGGCCTTCGCCTGGTGGCCGTGACCGGGCGGCCCAGTGGCTGGGGCGAGATCATCGTCCGGCAGTGGCCCATCGACGGTGCGGTCACCGAAAATGGGGCCGTGCACCTCGTGCGCGAAGGACGCGGCATCGCGCGGCTCGAGGCGTGCGACGAGGCCGAGCGGCGGCGGCGACGCATCCGCCTCGCGCAGCTCGTCGAGCGGGTTCGCGCAGAGGTGCCCGAAGCCCGCTTGGCCGACGATGTCGAAGCGCGGCGTTCCGACGTGACGTGGGACATCGGCGAGCGCGTGCACCTGCCGCGCGAACGCGTCGATGCCATCGCGGCCATCATCGTGGACGAAGGAGCGCGCACCACGCGTTCCAGTGTTCACGTGCATGCCACGTTCGACACCGACGACAAGGCTTCCGGCACAGTCCGTTTCTTGCGCGAACGCTTCTCCGAGGACGCGGGGCGAAGCCTCGTTGCGTACGCTTTTGCCGGCGACAGCGGCAACGATGCCGCGTGTTTTGCGGCATTTCGGACCACCTTTGGCGTGGCCAACGTTCGCCCGTACCTGGAACGGCTCACGGTTCCGCCCCGCTACGTCGCCCAAAAGGCCATGGGCGAAGGATTCGCCGAAATCGCGGAGATCTTGCTCGAGCGCCGCAGCAAAGGAGACGCGACGCGGCGACTGCTATAAAGGGGAAACCATGCCATCCCCCCAAGAAGAACTGCTCGAGATTGCCAAGCGCCGCCTTTATGGAAACTATCGCCCCGCGCAGGTCGTGTTCACCCGCGGCAAGGGTTGCGATCTCTATGACGTCGACGGCAATCGTTACCTGGATCTCTGTGCGGGTGTGGCCGTCGACTGCGTGGGCCATGCGCATCCGACCCTGACGAGCGCCATCGCCGAGCAGGCGGGGCGCTTGATGCACGTTTCGAATTACTTCTACAACGAGCCGAACATCCGCCTCGCGGACGAGCTCTGTCGCCGCAGCGGCTTCGCGCGCGCGTTCTTCTGCAACACCGGCACGGAGGCCAACGAGGCGCTCCTCAAAATGTCGCGCCGTTATTTCTATGGCCAGGGCCAGACGAATCGTGCGCGCATCATTGCCTTCGACAACGCCTTCCACGGGCGCACGCTCGGTGCGGTGTCGATGACCGGCACGCCGAAGTACCGCGAGGGGTTCGGTGTTCCCGGCAACGTGACCCACGTGCCGTACGGCGATCTCGAGGCCGTGCGCAAGGCGATGGGGCCCGACGTGGCCGCCGTCATCGCGGAGCCCGTCCAAGGCGAAGGCGGCGTCTTCCCCGCGCCGCCCGGCTTCTTCTCCGGCCTGCGCGCCTTGTGCGACGAGCACGGGGCGCTCTTTTTGGTCGACGAAGTGCAGACCGGCATCGGGCGCACCGGCCGCTTCCTCGCGTTCGAAAAGGACCACGTGATGCCTGACGCCGTCGCCTTGGCGAAAGGGCTGGGCGGTGGCTTTCCCATCGGGGCCATGCTCACCACGGAAAAGCTGGCCGATGCGCTTCCGCCGGGCACGCACGGGTCCACGTTCGGTGGCAACCCGCTGGCATGCACCGCGGCGCTCACCGTGCTGCGCATTCTCGACGAGGAGAAGCTCGTCGAGGGAGCACGCACCAAGGGCGCGGCGCTGATTGGGATGCTCGAGGATCTGGTCCGCGACTTCCCGCAGACGTGCGAAGGCGCTCGCGGTGACGGGCTTCTCGTGGGGCTGATCCTGCGCGAAGGCTTCGTCGCGCGCGATGTGCTGCCGCTCATTCAAGCGCAGGGCGTGCTGCTCATCGCCGCCGGCGAGCGCGTGATTCGCTTTGCCCCGCCGCTCGTGGTCACGGAGGCCGAGCTTGCGCGCGGCGTGACGGCGCTTCGTACGGTGGTGGCCGAGCTGGACAAGAAGCGGCGAGCCTGAGGATTTCTCGATGGATGGGCGCACACCTTCCCCTGCTTCGACGACGCATGCGTGTCCCGCGTGCGGCAAGAAGATCGACCCGCTCCGGGCGGGGGAGGTGGCGATCCTCGAGGGCCAGTTCTTCTATTTCTGCGATCGCACCTGCAAGCGCGACTATGTCTCGAGCGCCGGCTCGATGTCGGTGCTCCAACGCTTCACGGCGGATCCTCCGCCGGTGGCGCCCAGCGCCGTGCCGATCATCAAGCCGCCACCAACGACGCACACGAACGGCGCGCGCGAGGCGGTTCCTCCCCCCGCCGAATCGTGGCCCGATTTGGACGAGCCGCGGCTGTCATCGCGCTCGCTGCCCGAGACGGAGCCCCTGGTCACGGGGCACGAGCCCTACGATTCGGCCGAGGAGCTGCAGCACGAAGAGTCTCCCGCGCTGAGCCACCGCGCGGCGGCGATCGAAGAGGCGCCCTACGAGGAGGAGCCGGTGGAAGAGCCCCCTCCGGACGAGGAGGAGCCTGCGCCGGCTCACGCACCCGATCCCGCTCCCCCCCCCGCTCCCGAGGCGGAAGAGGAACGAGAAATCGGCATCGGAATCGGGAGGGCGGAGAGTCACGCCGAGGAACGCGGATGGCGGGCTTTTCTCCGGGCCAAGCAGGATCCCCTTGCGTATGCCGGCGCGGCCTTGGGTGTGCTCGCTGCGGTGGTGGCGCTCGCAGGGGCGCAGGTGGCGCGGGAGCCGCTCGCCGTGCTGGCGTGCGCGATTTGGCTCGTCCGCGTGTTCACCTCGCGACACGATCGGGCGCTGGCCCACCCCTACATTGCGGCATTTCCGCCGGTTCTCGCGCTCATCGCGGCGCTTTGGGCCGCCGGGGGGCACGAGGCAAACGCCGGCTCGCTGGCGTCGTTCGCGGGGCTATGTGCCGCGGCCGCGCTGGTGATTGCGGTTCGCGTCGATCGCGCGCTCGAGCCGATGGCACACCATCGCGCACGCATCGCCGAAGCGCTCGACGTGCGCGTTCGCGTGGTGCGCGGCGCCGAGACGTTGGAGCTGTACCCCGCGCAGGTGAAGCCAGGCGAACATGTCATCGTCGAAGCCGGCGAGGTGGTCGGCGTCGACGCCATCGTGGCCGCGGGTGAGGCCACGGTGATTCCGTGGATCGATGGCCCCGCCGAGGCGCGCAAAAAAGAGGGCGACGCCATCGTTGCGGGTGCCAAAGTCGTTTCGGGCACCCTTCGCTTGATGACCACGTGGGCCGCGCACGAGCGCGCGTGGGTGCGCCTTCTGCTGGATCCCGATCTTCGCATCGACGTCGCGGCACCGCTGGCCCGCGGAACGCGGCTGCTCTTGGAGCGCGGCGTGCCCATTGCGGCGCTGCTCGTGGGCGTGGCGGTCATCGCCAACGATGGACACGGACCCGCGGTGCTGGCCGCCGTCGCCGCGGCGGCCATGGCGCTGGGCGTGTGGGGCGTGGGGGCGGCGCTGGCCCTGTACTACGCGCAAGGTCAGGCCGAGGCTCTGAGCTATGGCATCGTCTTCAAGGACGCGCGTGCCTTCCAGGATGCGGGTGTCGCCGACGTTGCGGTGGTGTGCTCCCGCGGCACCGTGTTGATGGGCGAGCCCGAGATCGTGGCCCTGGAGCCGCTCGGCTCCCTCGAGGAAAACCGCGTCCTGGCGCTGGCCGCCGGCGCGGAAACCGCGTCGAGCCATCCCTTTGCGTCGGCCATTTTGCGTGCGGCACAATCGCGCGGGATCCGCATCGAAAACGTGCGCAACGCCACCGCGCATGCGGGCCTTGGTGTCACCGCGCTTTCCGCCCGCGGCGAGCGGCTCGTCGTGGGAAGTCGCGCCCTCTTGCTCGAGGAACGCGTGAGCGTGGCACTCGCGGATACGCGCGTGTCGGAGCTCGAGGGCCAGGGCCGCAGCGTGCTCCTCGTGGCGTTGGGCGGCAAGCTCGTAGGCCTCGTGGCACTGCAAGACGGCCTGCGCGCGGGAGCCCGCGCCGCCGTGCAACGATTGCATGATGCACGCATCGAGCCCGTGCTCCTGAGCGGCGAAGCGCGCGACACGTGTGAGACCCTGGGGCGCGCCCTAGACATCGATCACATTCGCCCCGAGGTCCTTCCCACCGATCGCGGCACCGAGGTGCGGGCCCTGCGCGAAGGTGGTCACGCGGTGGCGGTCCTCGGTCATCCGCAGTCCGACGACGCCGCGCTGGGCGCCGCCGACGTGTCCGTTGCGCTCTCCGCGGCGGGGGCCACGCCGGGCGAATGGTCCGTGGCGCTTGCCTCCGACGACGTCCGTCACGCCGCGCTGGCCCTTGCATTGGCGCGCACCACCCGCGAGCGCACGCGCCTCGCCTTCATCTTGGGCATTGCGCCCGGGGTCGCCGTCACCTTGGCCCTCGCCGCAGGCCTCTTGCCGCTCGTCATCGCCCCCATCGCCGCCGTCGTCGCGACCTTGGGAACGTTGGCCCACGCCCGTGCGCGCGAATCGCGCATCGCGTGAGCCGTTCACGCTGCGGTCATGCCCAAGGTGGGGTACTTCTTCACGAGGAAATCGCGCAAGGTTCCCAGGCGTGCCTGGCGCTCCGCCTCCGCCGGAGCAGCGTGCGCGGGCACGGCATCGCGTGCGATTTCGGCTTGAGCGCGCCACTCGGCCGAGTCGGGAATGCCCATGGCCTCGCGAAAGGCGTTGCCCATCTCGATGGCGTTGTCGAAGCGCATTCCCTTGTCTTTGGCCAGCGCGCGGAAGAAGAGCGCATCGAGCACCGGCGGTGCCTGCGCGACCAACGTGCGAATCGGTGGCGGTGAGCGCTGCACCTGCTCCTGGCGAATCCAGAACTCGCTCTTGTTCTCGGTGCTGAAGGGTGTGCGGCCGCTCAGCATTTCGTACAGCACGATGGCGGCCGAATAGAGATCGCTCCGGCCATCCACCGGCTGCGAGAGCACCTGCTCCGGGGACATGTACGCGCCGGTGCCCGGGGCGAGGTGGCTCTCGTCGGGGCCGTTGGGCTGATTCATTCGCGCGATGCCGTAATCGGTGAGCTTCACGATCCCGTCCTTGCGGATCAAAATGTTCGACGGCTTCACGTCGCGGTGCACGATGCCGAGCGCGTGCGTGGCGGCCAGCGCACCGAGCAATTGCTGGAAGTAGTACCAGGCGCGGCGAAAGGGCATCCCAGGCAGCGCGCCGGGCCCGCGCAGTTGCGCACGCGCCACATGCCGCGCGATCACTTGCTCCAAGGTGTCGCCGTCGACGTATTCCATCGCGAGCGCCAGCGAAGGCGGCTCCGGGTGGCTCGGCGGTGGCGATGGCGGCTGCGGCGGCCACTCGAACAGATCGAAAAAGCGCACGATGTTCGGATGGGAAAGCACGCGCAGCGCCTCGGCCTCGTTGCGAAAAAAGGCGCGCACGTCCTCGCGTGCGCCAATCTGGGAACGCAGCACTTTGAGGGCGATGGCCACGGGTGGCTCGCCCCCGCGCGGTCCGCTGGGCGGATAGAACAGCCAGCCGCGCCAGACGATGCCCATGCCGCCCTCGCCGACCCTCGTTTCGATGACCATGCGGCCGTAGCCGCGCTCGAGCGTGGCACCCGCGGCAATGGGTACGAAGCGCAATTCGGACGCGGGGGCGGCGACGGTGGCCGCGACCGCCGAGGGCACGATCGCCGACGGCGAAACCGCCACGGCCACCGGTGCCGGCTGCGAACTGGCCACCATTTGGCTCGTTCCGCCGCGGGAGCCCGTCGACGCCGCTGGCTCGGGGACGCTGCTAACCACCTGAGCCACGGGAGGGTGCGGCCACGACGGGGTTGCGGCCACCGTTGGCGTGTTCGACGAGGGCACCGCCGGTGTGGAGACCGGCACCCGCCGTTCCGCATGGAGCGCCGGCGGAATGCTCACCCTGGAGCCGCATTGTGGGCAGAACCGTATCGGCTGGTCCGAGGCTTCCCCCCACGAGCTCAGGTCCGTGCCGCATGTCGTGCAGAACAAAGGGTGCCTCCGTGCTCCAGGGTAGCAAGAGCGTTAAGATCAAGGATCATATGGAGATGCTGGCCCCCGCACCGGATTTTCGCTACGTCGGGTTCTTTCCCGGCCCGCGGCACGGTTTGGGCGTCCTTGGGGGCGTCGTGGCTGCAGGAGCAGGGGTGGGAGCAGGCATCTGGCATACGTTCGGTCCGCGGGGGGCGATCGCCTCGGGCCTCGTGGCCGTCGCCACCACCGCGTATTCCATGCACCGTTTGCGTTGGGGACGCACGCCGCACGTTGCGCCACGCAGCGTGCCGATGGCCCTCGTGCCTTGGGGATTGCTCGTCGATCACGAGGAGCAGCCGCGCGTTCTTCGCTGGGCCGGCATCACGCGCGTGCACATCGAAACGACCTTCGGGCGCGATCAAGCGACGGATTCTACACTCTGGAGCTACGTCGTCATCGAGACGCCGCGCGAGCGCTTTACAGGCCATACGCCGGGCGCCGTGCCGCTCGAGCGGCTCACCGTGCACCTCGATGCGTACGCCAACGAGGCGGCGCACTCCATCGCGCTCGACCTCGATGGTTCGCAAGCGGGCCGCGGTCCCTACGAGCCCGATTGCGAGCCACTGGTTCGCGCCGCGCGCGCGTACGTGCAAACGTCGTCCGCGTCGGCGCGACTCGGGCTCGAGGCCGCGGGCTACCGACGCATCACTTCGCGTTGCCCGAGTGCGCGCACCCTGGATACCTTGCGCACCATCCTGCGCGATCGCACCGATCGGCGGGTCGACCCGCGGCCGTTTGCGGCCATCGTGGCTGCGGAGTTGGGCGCGAAAGCCCTGGTCAACGAGCTCGTTGCACTCGTTCAATCGCCGCATCCCATCGTGGCGGCGGTTGCGAAGGCCGCGTGCCAGCGCCTGGGCGTCGCGCAGTCCCGCATCGGCACCCTCGACGAGGTCGCACCATTTCTCATGGAACCGGACCTGGTGACGCTCCAGGCGTGGGCGGATCCCGCAAGGGCGAGGTGACGTGGTACGGTCCCGACCCCGCCATGTCTTCCAACGAAAAGAGCGAATACACCGTGCCGGAACAGCTCGACGGCGAACGACTCGATCGCGCCGCCGCGCAGCTTGCCTCGGGCCTCTCGCGTGCGCGCCTGAAACGCGCCATCGAGGCCGGTGCGGTGCGGGTGAACGGCCGCCGTAAGCCAAAGGGAGCCGTCGTTGCGAAGGGCGACGTCATTTCCATCGACACCAGCCAGGTGTCCGATGCCGACAGCCCCGCCGAGCCCACGCCGGATGCTCCGCTCGTCGTCTGCTTCGAGGGCGAGGGCGTTCTCGTCGTGGACAAGCCCGCGGGCCAGCCCACCGCACCGCTCCGCCCCGGCGAAGTGGGCTCGCTGGCGAATGCGCTGGTCGGCCGCTATCCGGAGCTCGCCGGCGTGGGTTACTCCGCGCGCGAACCCGGCCTCGTGCACCGCCTCGACACGGATACTTCGGGCCTCGTCCTGGTGGCGCGCAGCCCGGAAGCTTTCGACGTCCTGCGAGGTGCGCTCAAAGAAGATCGCATCGACAAGCGCTACCTGCTCCTCTGCGCGAGCGCCGATCTGCCCGACGAGGGCTCCATCGAATTTCCCATCGCGAACCACCCGAAAGATCAGCGCCGCGTCTACCCGTGCATCCACCCGCGCGACGTCATGCGCTACGCACCGCGCCCGGCCTCCACGTCGTACCGCGTGATCCAGCGCGGCACGCCGTGGGCGCTCGTGGAGGTCACCGTCTCGCGCGCCCTGCGCCACCAGATCCGCGCGCACTTCGCCGCCATCGAGCACCCGCTCGCCGGCGACGTGCTCTACGGCGGTGCCGAGATTCGCTCCCTGGGCCGCCATGCCCTCCACGCTTCACTCATTTCGTTCGGGGGTGGTCCGGGGGTGGCTGCTTTCGAGGTGACCTCCAAGCTTCCGCCCGCCATGGCCGCGCTGGTTACATCGGAGAGTGAAGGCGGCGCCTCCGAAACTTGACCCCGGGGGAAGACCCCATTACGCGTCTAGCGTTCCAGGAACATTACGAACGTGCGGGCGCTCACCTCGAAAATTCCGTATCGGCTCGCCTTTGGCGCAGGCTTCGTTGCGCTTTGGGTTGCACTTTCGGGGGACGGTCCGACCGAGCACGATCCCAAGGCGTTGGCCGCCGTTCTGGGCGAGGCCATCCGTGGAAACCAAGCGGGGCCGGGCCACGTCGACCCGCGCGATGTGCGCTGGGAGCCATCGGACGGCATCGTCTCCGACTACCTTTTCGGGCGCTGGGCACTGTTCCTTGGCAGTGAAGCACCGGGCGCCCCGCGCGACGTGTACCGCGCGCGTGTTCGCCTCACGCCGGAAGGTCGCCCCATCGCGGTGCGCACGCCCTATGCGCTGACGTCGACCCCGCTGGGCGATGACCATGCGCTCGTGATCCACGGCGAGCGTGCCGCCTTCGCGACGCTGGCCTACGGCCAGGAGCAAAGTGTGAGCGTGCTCGATCTCGCGAAGGATGGCGCGCGCGCCCCGGTGAGCCTGTCCGATCGCGCGATGATGTTTCTCACCAACGTGCAGCAGACCGGCGCAGGCGACGGCGTTGGCCGCGTCGACATCACGCTCGATCCTCCGGCCCGCGCGGTGGGGTTGGCCATCGACGGTGAATCGCTCCGCATCGAGCGCCTGCAAGGCGAGGGCACCGAGAAGACGCGCTTCGATCTGGCGCGCGGCGAAATCGAAACGCCGAACCCCGCACTCCACGCGGAGGCGGTGCCGCACCTTCCGAAACGGTTCGTCTTTTGGGCCGTCGACACGGTCCGCGCCATCTCCTGGGTGGGGCCTGCACCCATCGCCTGGCTCGAGGACAAAGTCTTCGGCGCGCGCGATGCGCTCAAGCAATTCGCCTTCAAGCTGCATGGCTCCGGCGATGCGAGCGGCGTGCTTGCCGACGCGCCCGCGGCCAAAGCCAGCGTGCTCAAAAGCTCCAAGGCCGCCGACGGCGACGCCGAATGGCCGCCGGCCGACATGCCCTCGATCTGGAAGACGCCGGAGCCGGGCGAGGGCACGTGGCAGGTTCCCAAGATGCCGTGGATGAAAAAGCTCCCCGGCACCGAGGTCCCCGCGCCCTTCGTCCGCACCTTCGTCCGTCCCGACGAACAGCGCCCGTACGCCTCCGTGATCCTCGTGGCCATGGATATGCGGCAGCTCGAGCTGCAGATGGAGGCCGGCACCGAGGACCCGAAGCCGCTCACCGGTGGCCACGGCCCCGGGCGAATTCCGCGCGATCCGGCGATTGCTCCGCGCGTCGTCGCCGCCTTCAACGGCGCCTTCAAAACCGAGCACGGAATGTACGGCATGATGGTGCACAAGCGCGTGCTGCTGCCGCCGCAGCCCGGCGCGGCCACAGTCGTCGTCACCAACGACGGGCGCATGGGCATGGGCACCTGGGGCAACACCACCGAGGTCACCGGCATCCACGGCGTGCCCGACACCGACATCGACTCGTTCCGTCAGAACCTGGATCCGCTGCTCGATCGCGGCGAGATCAACCCGACCAAGCGCGCCCTCTGGGGCTACACCTTGCCCGGCAACGGCACGCAGACGGAGCGCTCGGGCATCTGCGTCACCGAGGCCGGACACCTCGTCTACGCGTGGGGGGCGGAGGTGAGCGCGACGGTGCTGGCCAAGGCCATGAAAATGGCCGGTTGCGCGTACGGCATGCACCTCGACATGAACCCGCACCACACGGGCTTCTTGTTCACGCGCATCGACGACGTCAAAGCGCACAAGTTTCGCTCGGAGATCCTCGCCAGTGAAATGGAGATCTCCAACGACCGCTACATCGATTACGCCGCCAAGGACTTCTTCTACGTGCTCCTGCGCGATCCCACGCCGCCCTCGCTCGAGGGCGTCGAGTGGAAGGCGAACGCGGGCACGCAGCCGGCACCCTCGTGGCTCACGGCCATGTGGGAGGCGCACGATGGCCAAGTCGAGCTGCTCGACATCGAGCCGCGGCGTGCCCGCTTTCGCATCCGTGCGGGTACGAAGGAGCCCGATTCCAAAACGGGCGCAACCCCCACGACGGAGCTGGGCGAGGAAGACGCCGAGCGCGTGCTCTTCGCCTTGTCGCTGGGCAACTCGTTGGAGAAGCATCCGCGCGGGCTCGTCACCGCCGGCAAGATGGTGCTGCCCATGCGCGGCGGGGAAGATTCCGCCGTGCTCCTCGCCTCCGGCAGCGAGGGCGAGCTCTCCATCGTCAAGACCGCGGAAATGGGCTCCGAGCTTGCCGGCTCCGACGTGGCCGAGCTTCCCCTGCTCATCGATGGCGGTGCGGTCCTCCCCAGCGTGACCGCCCGCCATACCGTGCACGGCCCGCGTGCGGCCTTGGGCATCACGCCCGAGGGACGCATCGTCGTCGCCAAGGGCACCTTCGCCAGCGATGCGCCGCTTGCCAACGCCCTGCGCAAGGCCGGATGCACCCGGGCCGTCGCCCTCGACCGCGGCACCCACGAGGGCCCCACGATGGACCGCGCCGGCACCTCCTCACCGCCGCGCGCCCACTACGAGACCACGGTTCTCTACGGCATGGGCCGCCCGTTCAAGCCGCGCGGCTTCCGCTTCGACGCGGCCTCCGCCGTCGCCGATCGCACCACCGTCACGACGCGTACGCCGAACTAGACTACGCGACCAGCGACGAGAGCAGGTCGCGCAGCTTGGAGACGGCGCGCCAGTGCAGTTGCGAGACGCGGGGCAGGCTCACCCCGAGGGTCTCGGCGATGGTCTTGAATTGCTCGCCCTGGAAGTAGTGCAGAAAGAGAATGTGCCGCTCGCGCTCGGAGAGCGTCTTCAGCGCGCCTTTCAAGGCATCGCGCTGCTGATCGGCCTCCATCATCTCGAAGGGCGTGGGCGGGCTCACCTCGGCGTTGAAGACCGACTGAAGGCCGCCGGCGAGGTCGTCGAATCCGACGAAGGAGCACCGCTCGGACGGTAGCGCATCGCCCGCGGCGGAGTGCACCTCACGCCGGGCGCGGCGGGAGAGCCAATCCTGGTTGCGCAGTTCGTCCATGATTGCGCCGCGGATGCGCACCCGCGCGTACCACTCGAACGTGGGACTGCGCACGGCCCCATCCCGGCGGATCGAGGCGAGAAGCCCGAAGGTGCCCGCCGCAATGAGATCCTCGCGCAACACGTTGGACGGCACCTTCACGAGGAGCCGCGTCACCATCTGGTGCACGATGGGCAAGTACTGCCGGATCTCCTTGGCCGCGCGATCGGCCCGCTCGCGGGCGCTCTTGCTGCGCAGCCGGCGCTTTCGGCGCGTGCGCTTTCGGCGAACGCGGTCCGTGCTTGCCGGCGGCGGAGGAATGCTGTCGTCCAGGTCCTCCCCTGCACATACACCATCCACGTCCGTTGCCTCGGCATCGGCCGGGGGAAGTTCCGTGTTGGCGATCGCGAGCGGTTCCATGGTTGGGACCGCGCTTTGTTGCGTGGTCCATGCCAGCACCGCTGACCCGAAATTTTTCGATGTTTTTCCACCCATCGACCGCACGATGAGGTCACAGGATACCCATGTGCGCTTGACCCACGGTGGATTTCTTGGAGATGACGGGGGTCAAAAATGACCCGATTCACGGTCGGCAGAGTTGTCGCCGGTCGGTCGGTCGTATGACCAGCCTGCAGATGTCCTCTTACAGCGAGTTGTCGCCGTTCGGGCTGGGGCTCGACGGATCGTTTCCGATCGCGCCTTTGATTTCCTCGCCCACGTCGCTCGTCCCCTCGTCGGCATCGACGCCAGGCGCATTGTAGCGCGGGGGTTCCCCCGGCTTGGAGTAATCGATCCAGAAGGCCGGCGACGATCGCACGTCGAGGTGAACGAAGGTGCTGTTCGGGTAGTAGCCGACGCCGACGTTCTTCAACGTTTTGCAGAAGTCACGAAGGACCTCGTTGGGCACGCCCAACACGCGGAAGTCGATGGCCTTGCCCGCGTTGTGGTTCGAGTGGGGCGTGTGCTGGGTCGGTGAATACGGCCGGAAGCCGCTGATGACCTCGATTTTCCGGCTTCCGAAGTGGTTCGACACGACGCCGACGAGCGCGACCAGGCGCGGGTCAATCGCATGGGTCTGACCCCCCGCACTGCGGAGCAACCGCTCGAACGATTTGAGAGCGGTGGGTGAGGCACGACCGCGCCGGTCGGCCACGCGGATGGTAAAGTCCTCGCTTGTGGCGAGCCGTGCCGCGTGGATGACACCGGGCGTGCGTGCCGCCATGGCGTAGGTCGGCGGCTTCTGCGGTTTTCCGCCTTTGCTCTTCGCGTCTTTGCCGTCCTTGCCGTCCTTGCCATCTTTGGTTGAGCTTTGCGGTGCGCTCACACCGGGAATCACCAGCGTCTCTCCGACCCGCAAATGACGGCCGTCCTGAAGGTGATTCGCCTCCAAAATCGCTTTTTGCGTCACGTGGTAGCGGCGTGCGATGGCCTCCAACGTGTGCCCCCGTGCAACCACGTGCTTCACGTCGGCGTGGGCCGATGTCGAAAAAACCGGCACGAAACCCGTGAGCAGGGCCGCCACCGCGACGGAGAGAGCAGATCGAACAACAACCCGCATGGGACGGGGGCTCATAGCACAAACGGGCTTCCCCGAGGGGCCGGGTCTATGGAACGCTCCCTGAACCGATGTCCCTCGAGCACCGCGTTCACGCTGGTTGCGGGTGTGGTTTCCGCAATCTTAATTTCCTGTCTGAATCCACGGAGTTCGGCGAGAAGGGGGCGCTGCGTCCCTTCGCGTTGAGCGGCACCACGCGTCACTTCGAACGCGATAGGCCCTTCGCCGTGGACCACTTGAAGCTCGAACTCGAGCTCGATTTTCCGCGCAAGAGCGTTTCCGGCACGGCCACATTGAGCCTTCGCCGGATCGATCCCGTGTCGACGGAAATCGCCCTCGATGCCATTGGCTTCGATTTGAAAACGGTCACCGTCGAAGGGCGCCCGGCGTCCTTCGTCTACGACGGCAAGATCCTGCGCGTGGCCATTCCCGCGTCGCTCGAAGCGGGCGAGCTCGCGGTCACGTACAGCGCGACGCCGCGGCGTGGCCTGTATTTCCTCGAGCCCGACGAGCACGTGCCCAATCGTCCGCGGCAGGTGTGGAGCCAGTGCCAGGAGGAGGACGCGCGTCACTTCCTGCCCTGCCACGACAAGCCGCACGTGAAGATGACCACCGAGATGATCGTCACCGTGCCGAACGGCAACGACGTCCTCTCGAATGGCGAGCTGCTCTCGAAGGAGACGCCCGCGGAAGGGCCTTGGCGTTTTCATTGGAAGATGAACGCCCCGCACCCGAGCTATCTTCTCACCTTGGTGGCGGGCGAGTTCGCGGAGCTGAAAGACAGCGCCGGCAACGTGCCGCTCACGTACTTGGTTCCGAAGGGTCGTGAGGCCGACGGCGAGGCGACGTTCGCGCGCACGCCCGACATGGTGAACTACTTCGGCGAGCTCACCGGCGTGCCGTACCCGTGGAACAAGTACGCGCAGGTCGTGGTGAGCGACTTCATTTTCGGCGGGATGGAGAACACCACCGCCACGACCATGTACGAGCACATCCTCTTGGATGAGCGGGCGCGGCTGGACATCACGTCGGACGATTTGATCGCGCACGAACTGGCGCATCAATGGTTCGGCGACTACGTGACGTGCCGCGACTGGTCCGAGGGATGGCTCAACGAAGGCTTTGCGACCTTCATGGAGCATGTCTGGCGGGAGAAGCACCTCGGCCGTGACGAATACGAGGTGGCCATCAAAGGCGATCTCGATGCATACCTGGGCGAGGCCACGGGTCGCTACCGCCGCCCCATCGTGTGCCAGACGTACGACGCACCGCTCGATCTGTTCGATCGGCACCTCTACGAGAAAGGCGGCCTGGTGCTGCACCTGCTGCGCCGCGAGATTGGCGACGCGCTTTTCTGGCGCGGCGTGGGCAACTACCTGCGCCGGCACGGGCGCGGCGTCGTGGAGACGCGCGACTTGATGCGCGCGCTGGAAGAGGTGAGCGGCCGCAGCCTCGGGCAGCTCTTCGATCAGTGGGTGTATCGGCCGGGGCACCCGGAGCTCGAGGTGCAGATTTCCTGGGACAAGAAGGTGCTCTCGGTCACGGTGAAGCAGACGCAGGCCGCCACCGACGACGTGCCGAATGTGTTCGAGTTCCCGCTGGAGCTCGCGTTGGTGGACGGCGAAGGCAAGACGCGGCGCGAGCGCCTGCGCGTGTCGCAGCGCACGGAGACCTTCACCTTGCCGGTGGAGGAGCGACCGAGCTTCGTCGTGGTCGATCCGGAGATGCGCGTCCTGGGCTCGGTGAGCTTGAAGGTGCCGCAGGACATGCTCCGCGAGCAGCTCACGAAGGCCGAGTCGGCGCGCGGGCGATGGCTTGCGGCGCATGCGCTCTCGAAGAACGACGACCCCGTGACCATCACGGCGCTGGCCGCGCGGCTGGAGGACGAATCGGAGTTCTGGGCGGTGCGTGCGGCGGCGGCGGAATCGCTGGGCGACATCCGTGCGACCGAGGGCTTCGACGTGCTCTCGCAGCACGTGAACACGGCGCACCACAAGGTGCGGCGCGCGGTGGTGCGGGCGTTGGGGCGCTTCAAGACGCCGAAGGCCGCGACGATTCTGCGGCCCAAGGCGCTCCACGACGCGAGCTACCTGGTGGAGGCCGAGGCGGCGCGTGCTCTGGGGCACACGAAGCAGCCCTCGGTGTACGAGACCTTGCTCGACGTGCTGGATCGTCCCTCGTGGGCGGACGTGATTCGCGTGGGCGCCATCGACGGGCTGGCGACCTTGCGCGACGATCGCGCGTTGCCGCACTTGATGTCGCGCACGCGTTACGGCCATGCGACACGGGCGCGCCGGGCGGCGATTCTTGCGCTGCCCAAGGTCTCGGGCGATCGCAAGGCGCGCGAGGCACTCGAGGAGCTGCTCGAGGACGGCGATCCGCATCTTCGCGTCGACGTGGCGCGGGCGCTCGCCGACCTGGGCGACACGAAGGCACGCGGTGCTTTGCGGGCGCGCCTCGAGGTGGATCTCGATCCGCGCGTGCGCCGGCGCATTCGCGAGGTGCTGCGCGATCTCGGGGGCGACTCGAAGCGCGCGCTGGATCAGGTGCGCGAGGAGCTCGAAAAAGTGCAGAACGAGCACTCCGAGCTGAAGGCGCGGCTGGCGCTGTTGGAGGCCAGGCTGGGCGAGGCGTCGAGCACGCGCGGGCCTTTGCCGAAGGGCACCAACGGTTCGAACGGGAGCGCCGCGAGGACGGACAAGGCCCACAAGAATGGCGTCAGCGCGAAGAAGGCGCCCGCCAAGGCCGGCGCGAAGAACGCAAAAAAGGGGAAAGCGGCGCGGCCGGCTCGGAGGACGCGATGAGCGAGCCCATTCGGGTCGAGCGGCGCGGCAAGGTCGCCATTTTCACCATCGACCGCCAGGACCGCATGAATAGCCTCTCGCGCGATACGCTCTTCGCCTTCGGGCGGCTTGCGCGCGAGGCGGCGGTGGACGATTCCGTGCACGCGATCGTCATCACCGGCGCGGGCGACAAGGCCTTTTGCGCCGGGGCGGATCTCAAAGAGCGCCACAAGATGGACGAGAACGACGTGCGCAAGCAGGTCGAGCTCTATCGCTCGGAGCTGGGGCCGCTCGATCGATCGCCCAAGCCCGTGATTGCCGCCATCAATGGCGTGGCGCTCGGCGGAGGGCTGGAGTTGGCGCTGCTGTGCGATCTCCGCGTGGCCTCGTCGCACGCGACGCTGTCGTTGCCCGAGACGTCGCTGGGCATCATCCCCGGCGCGGGCGGTACGCAGCGTCTGCCGCGCCTCATCGGCGAGGCGCGCGCCAAGGAGATGATTCTGCTCTGCCGGCGCCTGACCGCCCAGGAGGCCCTGGAGTGGGGCCTCGTGAACCGCGTGGTGCCGAAGGACACGAACCTCATCGACGACGTGCTCGCGTGGATCGAGCCCATCTCCGACGGCGCACCGCTCGCGCAGGCGGCGGCTCTTCAGGCCATCGACCGCGCCCTCGACACGACGTTGGAGCTAGGCCTCGAGCTCGAAAAGGTGAGCTACGACTCGGTGCTCGTCAGCGAAGACCGCCGCGAGGCCCTCGAGGCCTTTGCCAACAAGCGAAAACCCCAATTCCGCGGCAAATAACCCCCCAGAAGATTGAACAGGGAGGCCGGGAGGCGGGGAGTTTTTTGGGTTGGTCCAACGGGGCTCCGATGCGGGAACACCGTTGCACCAACAACAAAAACTCCCCGCCTCCCTGTGAATTTCTTCTAGCCGTTTCAGCGCCTCGCTAATTCGAGCGTGCCAGGGCGTGGTTGGGGTAGCGGCTGCGCAGGGTGGTGTCGAGTTGCGTAGCCTCGGGATCGCGGCCGAGGGCGCGCAATGCGCGGGCCTCGATGGAGAGCTCCTCGGGCTCGAGGTTGCGCCCTTCGCGGCGTGCCGCTTGGACGGAGACGAGCGCGGTCTGCGGATCGCCGCGCAGCAAGGCGCTGCGTGCTTCGCTGACCAACGAGGCTTCGCGCAGCAGCGTGTCGTCGGACGAGGCTTGGCTCGTGAGCGACGCGCGGGCCACGGGACGATATGCCGGCAATTCGTCCTTGGCGGTGAGTTCCACCGTCGAAGGCGAAGGCGCCGCAGTGCCGGTGAACCGGGCAGGGAACGACGGTGCGCTGAATGAAACCGTGCCCTCGTCGTAGGTGATGACCGGACGCGGATCGGTCTCCTCGAGCAACGCGGGCGGCGTCATGTGATGGCGCAGAACACCTGCCGCGACGGAAAGCACGACGGCCGTTCCGAGGAGTGCGCCGCCGATCGCAAGCTTCGCAGATGCGATCGCCGCGCCGATGCCCGGCTTCACGGCCGCGGCCGCAGCCTGCGGGACCCACGCGGTGGGGTTCGTGGCAATGACCGCTGCAGGTTTCGCCGCGGCGGCGGCGGTGCCGATGCCCACGGCGGCGGCGGGAAGAATCGCCTTTTCCAGGCCTTCCCACATGTTGTCGCGCGCTTTCGGCGTGGGAGCGTCGCCGCGTGCGAGCACGAGCAGCTCGCGTGTTTCATGAGATAAATCGCGACTCATGCTCCACCTCGCAGCGGGGAAAGGTCGCGTTTCAGCGCGAGCTCGAGCTCGGCGCGTGCGACGCGAAGCCGGGAATAGACGGTGTTCACGGAGATACCCAGCGCGCGTGCAATCTCGGGAGCCGTTTGCTCCTCGATCTCGTAGAGGACCAAGACCGCGCGCTTGTCGAGTTGGATGCTCGCGAGTGCGCGATCGAGGCGGGCGAGACGCTCCCTTCGCGAGATCGATCCCGTTTGATCCGCTTCGATCGATTGGCGCGCCATGGCCGCTCCGCCATCCGCGTCCTCGGGGTGACGACGGCGATGACGGCGCGTGTCTGCGGCTACGCGCAATGCAATTTGAAAGAGCCATGCGCGCGCGCCGAATCCGCGATCGACGAACTCGGCGAAGCGGCGATGCGCGACGACGAAGACCTCCTGGGTCTTGTCTTCGAGATCGGCTTCAGGAACGCCGAGGCGACGCAGGTTGCGCCAGATGAAGTCGACCTCTTTCTCGTACAGCGCGCGGAAGCTCAGGTCGATGCCCGATTGCCGAGGCCTTTCCACCTTGGACTCCGGCGGCAGATCATCGGTCTCAGCCACCTCTGCCTGTGCGAGCGGGCTAGAGAGAGCAACGAGTCGTCCACTCACATCGGCCTCCTTCTGTGACTCGAAAGAACCTGACATCGCCCTGCCTCTTTACCATCTTTCGTCATCGCGCCCTCCAGACGATCGCCATCTCCGCGCGACCGCCGACGGGTAGCCCCTCAGCAATGCGCATCAATCCTTCGGCGCGCACCTCGGCGACGAAATCATTGGCAAATTCGCCCCGCAAACTGATCCCGGGACCGAATGCACCGTAGGCCAAGGTGTGCGCTTCACGCGTCTCGCTCCCACTGACATTTAGAAATCCGCCCTCGCCGCCGCCGCAGATGTCCAAGGCGAGACCTTTGCGGTCCAAGTAGAAACCGGGCATGCGCCCGCACAGGTCGAGGCGGGCGGTGCCAAGGCCGCGGCTTTCTTCGCCCACACTTTGCAGCGGGCGAAAGTTACGGCCGTACGAGAGGCGAGGGCGGAGAAACACGCCCGCGGGCAACTCCACCACCATGAAGAACGACCCGCCGGCGATCGCTCCGCTGTCGCCCGCGTTCATGAGGAACGTGGACGCGCCCAGTTCCAGGGTGCGGGAGCCCGACGGGTGTCGCAGAAACAGCGCCTGCTCGGGGTAAGGCCCTTCGGCGCGCTGCGGCGTAGGCCAAACGGGACCGGTGACCGGATCGGGCGGCGGAGGCGAACTCGTCACCCGCTTCTCCGCCACCGTGGGCTTCGCAGCCTCTTCCTTCGGCGGGGCGGGGCGCACTTCGCTGTCGCGTTGATCGAGTACGAGCGAAGCCCACACGCCAATGGCCCGTGCGAGCGGCGCACACGATTCACCACGCACAGAAAAATCGCGGCTCGCCACGACGGTGCCGCTCGGGTCGGACAGCTCACCGCGGGCACGGAGGATTGCCTTCGACGAACCCGATCCTGGAAGCGTCGTTTTGTCGCGGCGAACGTCGACGCGCATCGTCCAGCCCGCATCGGGGGCGCTGGATTGCTTCAGTGCGTCGACAAAAAGACCTTCGGCCGCCTCCCGTTCGACACAGGGGGCGGGGCGCTCAATCACGACACGAGGGGGCAACGGAGCCTGCACCGGACAAAGAATAGTATGACCGCAGAGCCTTTACTCCGTCATGCGTCGATAACTTTTTCCCCACTTCAACTTAGCTTGGCGGCCCACTACTCTCGGCCGCATGCCGCGCGAGAAGAAGCTTAAGGAAACGCTGTCCCGAGTCGAAAAGGGAGGAGCCGAGAAGTACCACCGCAAGAACGCCGAGACGGGCAAGCTGTTCGCGCGCGATCGCATCGCGCGCCTCATCGATGCCGGCTCGTTCGTGGAGGACGCCGCACTGGCCAACAACGTGGAGGCGGATTTGCCCGCGGATGGCGTGGTGACCGGAACTGCGAAGATCGGTGGCCGCACCGTTGCCATCATGGCCAATGACTCCACCGTCAAAGCGGGCTCCTGGGGCCGGCGCACCGTGGAAAAAATCCTGCGCATCCAGGAAACGGCCATGAAGCTCGAGCTTCCGCTCTTCTACTTGGTCGACTCCGCGGGGGCGCGCATCACCGACCAGATCGAAATGTTCCCGGGCCGTCGGGGTGCGGGGCGCATCTTCTACAACGAAGTACAGATGAGTGGGCACGTTCCGCAGATCTGCTTGCTCTTCGGCCCCAGCGCCGCCGGTGGCGCCTACATCCCTGCCTTCTGCGACGTGGTGGTGATGGTCGACGGCAACGCGAGCATGTACCTCGGCTCCCCGCGCATGGCCGAAATGGTCATTGGCGAGAAGGTCACCTTGGAGGAGATGGGCGGCGCCAAGATGCACTGTTCGGTCTCCGGCTGCGGCGACGTGCTGGTGAAGACCGAGGAAGAGGCCATCGATTGGGCGCGCAACTACTTCGGTTACCTGCCCTCGACGAGCTCGGAGAAGCCGCCGGTGCGCGAATCGAAGGCGCCCAAGGCGAGCGGCAAGAAACTGAGCGAGATCGTGCCGGTGGACGAGAACAAGCCGTTCGACATGATGCACGTCATCCACGAGATCATCGACGAGGGCTCGTTCTGCGAGATCAAGAAGCTCTTCGCGCGTGAGCTCATCACGGGCCTCGCCCGCATCGGCGGCAAGACCGTGGGCATCGTTGCGAATCAGCCCAAGTGGCTCGGCGGCGTGCTTTTCGTGGACTCGGCCGACAAGGCGGCGCGGTTCATCTGGCTTTGCGATGCGTTCAACATTCCGATTCTCTACTTGGCCGACGTGCCCGGCTTCATGATCGGCACCAAGGTGGAGAAGCAGGGCATCATCCGCGCGGGCGCGAAGATGATTGCCGCTGTGAGCGAGGCCACGGTGCCCAAGTTGAGCGTGGTCGTTCGCAAGGCGTACGGCGCGGGGCTCTACGCGATGTGCGGGCCGGCGTTCGAGCCCGACGCGTGCATCGCCCTCGCGAGTGCATCGATTGCCGTCATGGGGCCGCAGGCGGCGGTGAACGCGGTCTATTACAACAAGATTCAGGAAGTGCCGGAGGGTGACGAACGCAAAGCGTACGTCGCCAAGCTGCAAGAAGAGTATCGCGCGGACATCGATTTGATGAAGCTCGCGTCCGAGTTGGTGGTGGACGCGGTGGTGCCGGGCGAGCTTTTGCGCGACGAGATTCTGTCGCGCTTCGAACGCGCGGGGAGCAAACGCGAGGTTCGTTTGACGAAGAAACACTTGGTCCCGCCGGTCTAGAGAAAATATGCGCTCCTTCCTTGTCGCTTTCGCAGTCGCCACGTTGTTGCCGATGACGGCAGTCGCGGATCCGGGGCATCCGGAGGCGGCGGGGATTCTGCGGGTGCTCGGCCCGCGCGCGGTGCGCACCTTGGCTCCTGCGCGCGCGTCGGTGCCCGGGGGCGCGCAGCTTGGAGCGCTGGTGGCGATTCCGCGCAACCAGACGGCGGAATCGCTGGGGATCGAGGCCTTTGCGCCCGGCATCGGACGCGTGTCGGGCACGCCGGAGCGGCTCATTGCGTTCTCGCAGGCGCACCCCGGCGTGCACCTGGAGGTGAACACGCCGCTGCACCCATTGATGTCGGTCGCGCGCGGGACCATTCAGGCCGATCGCGCGTACGACACCTTGGGTGCCGATGGCGCGGGCACCTTGGTGGGCGTGGCCGATACCGGCATCGACGTGAGCCATCCCGAGTTCCTCGACGAGACGGGGCATTCGCGCATCGCGTGGTTGCTCGACATGTCCGTGGCACCCGCCGGGTTGCATCCGGAGCTCGAGGAGAAGTTCGGCGTCAAGAGCGCCGACGGCAAGGTCGTCGCCGGTGCGGTGTACTCCGCGGCGGACATCGACAAGCTCATTGCCGACAAGAAGACGCTGCCGAATGACGCCGTCGGCCACGGCACGCACGTGTCATCCATCGCGGCGGGCGATGGGGACGATCTCGGTAAGAAGGGGCCCTACCGCGGGATCGCCCCGAAGGCCCGCCTCGTCGTGGCGGGGCTTGGTGGAGCGGCCACGGGCATCAGCAACGACGACCTGGTGCGCGGCGTGTCGTTCGTCTTCGATCGCGCCGACGCCGAGAAGCAGCCGGTGGCGGTGAACCTCTCGCTGGGCGGCGATTTCGGCCCTCACGACGGTACGACGCTTTGGGAGCAAGCGCTGGCCAGTTTCGTGGGGCCCACGCACCCGGGGCGTGCGCTGGTGGCGGCGGCGGGCAACAGCGGGTCGATCGGCGGCGATGCGATCCATCAAAGCGTTCACGTGGCCAGCGGTGCGACGGTGCGCGTGCCCATCTCCACGGAAGGCGCCAGCGACGGCGGCGTGCAAGTGTGGGTCTCGTTGCGGGGCAGCGCCAGTCTGAAGATTGGCCTCGACTCCCCCAGCAGCACGTGGATCTCGCCCATCGGCGAAGGCGAAACCAAGGGAAAAAAAGGCGACAACGACGACTACGAGGCCGGGGTCATCTACGGCAGCACGGCGAAGGACAGCCCGGTCCCGGCGGGGTCGCGCGGCGCCGTCGTGCTCTGGACCGGAAAATGGCCCAAGGGCACGTACTACGTGACCTTCACCGGCGAGGGCACGGCGGATCTGTTCCTCGGGCGCACGGGCGACGTGCAGACCGTCAACGAGGCGATGTTCGCCTCGGGCGTGCGCGAAGGGACCATCAACTTGCCCGGGACGCACCCGGGGATTCTCTCCGTCGGGTGCACCGTCAATCGGCCGAATTGGGTCAGCATCGCCGGCGGCAAGGTCGGTGTGCGCGTGCCCGTGCTCGATGCGGCCGGCGGCATGGTGGACTCGTCGAAAGACCTCGTGCCGCCCGTCGAAGGCGACGCATGCTGGTTCTCCAGCGCGGGCCCCAACGTGAACGGCGTGGCCAAGCCGGAGATTTCCGCACCCGGCGCGGGCATCATCGCCGCCATGAGCAGCGGCGCCACGCCCGGCAGCGATCGCAGCATGTTCACCACGTCGTGCCCTCCCGTGCACGCGGGGCAGGATGATCGCGATCCGCGATGCTTCCAGGTCGACGAGACGCATGCGGTGGCGATGGGCACCTCGATGTCGGCGCCCATGGTCACGGGCGCGATTGCGCTGCTCCTCCAGCGCGATCCGACGCTGACCCAGGACAAGATCACGGCGTTGATCCAGGCCGGTGCGCATCGCTTCCGGCCCACGCCGAACACGCGCTTCGAGGATCAAGGCGGCCCGGGCGAGCTCGATGTGGTGGGCGCGCTCGATGCGCTCGAGCAAACGAGGAACCCGTCGCTGGTGCTGCCGAAGCTCGAGACGAGCTGGATCGCGCTGAGTGCGGATTACGCCGCCGCGGATGGCTCGACGCCGCTCACGGCGATTCTGGAGCTGCGCAGTGCCGACGGGCAGCACCGCGCGGACCAATTCGAGGGCGCACGGCTGCAGCCGCGCGTGGAGATCAACGGGACGCGGCTGGAAACGCTGCCCACCGTGATCCGCCGCGGGCCGGGCCTCTACTCGTACACGGTGAACGTGCCCGCGGGGCGCGGAGGGGCGCGGCTGCTTCTCGGCGCAACCTTCGACGGCGCCGACATCGTCACGCCCAAGGTCGTTCCCATTTCGGCGGATCTCTGGGTGGCCCACTATCCTTCGTCGGCGAAGGGCGGATGCACCGTGGCCATGGCGGGCATGCCTTCGCCCGCGCCGAGCTGGCTCGTGTGGGCAGGAGGCGCGCTCGCGGCGCTGGGGATCACTCTGCGGCGAGCGTCAGGCGCCAACCGTGGGGCTCCCAGACGGCATCGTCCGGATCGAACGGCGGGGTGAAATCACCGGCGTTGGTGCCCACCACCACCAGCGTGTCCGTCGCATCGAGATCGACGATGGATCCCTGTGTCGCGGTGGCCCGCTCGGCGGAGGCCACCGGAATGCGCGCGATCTCTCGGCCGCTCGCATCGAGTTTGACGACGTTCCAGCGCATTTTCGCGTGCTCCTCCCAGATGGCCTCCACGCGCAGCCGCGCCCCTGGCGGTGCACCGGCGTGGCGCACGACCACGTAGGCACTGCCGGTGGGGGCCGTGGGATCGCGCGGGGCCAGGCGTCGTGGCTTGGCAGGCCAATCGATCTGCCAATCCGTGCGCGGTGCGACGCCTGCACTGGGTAGAACGCGCGCGACGCCGAAGCCGAGCAGCAGATCGTCCAACGTGGAGCCGGAGCTGAGCGCGTTCTTGAAGCTGCTGCGAAGGATCTCGAAGGTGTCGGTCTTCCCCGGGGTCAACGCCCAGATCGCGCGGACGATGCTGCCCGGTTGTTGGCCGAAGCTGTCGTCCATCCAGTCGTAAAAGAGGGAGGCGCCGCGCGCGTATGTCATGCCCGCGGTGGGGGCGAACTCGGGCCAGGTATCCGGAAGGGCGCGCTCGGGGTGCGCTTGAAACGTCGCACGCGCGGTCGTTTCCGGAACGATGCACGGGCTGAGCGCATGGGCCAGCGACTCGGTCTGCGCCTCGGCGCTTCCGGTGTCCAAATTGGGGCTCACGCGAAAGGTGATGGCGCGCAAAAGACCCCGCGCAATGGCGTGGGTGCGCCCGCACCCGGTAAGGTGCGCATCCAACGTGGTGAATGCGCTGGCGCGATCGAAGCGCGCGATGGGATCGCGCTCGTCCAACACGGTCGAGGCGTCATGGGACGCTCCGTCGACGAGGTACACGTCGTACACCCCCGTGGTCGGCGATGGGTCGGGCGGAGGCAGTGCGAGTGGCCCCGTGGCGCCATCCCACGCGCGCTCCGTCTCGTCCAGCACGGTCAACACGGTGTTTGCCGGCGTGGCCGGTTTTGCGTGCACACAAAGCGGGTGCCGGAACGAGCAAGCCTTCAGCCATGCGGCGTCTACGGCAGGCCGTTCGGGATTTTGCCAGGCGAGCAGCGTGGTCGCCAGGGCCACGATATTTCGCATCTGTAACGAATATCCCGGCGAAAAGCTCTTGAACAAGGCGTTCCAAGCGCATGAAACGCGCGCTATAGATCGAGGTGGCCATGTCGTCTGACCTTTCCCACGTGGTGGACTTCGATTTGGCGCGAGGCAGCGTGAGCGCGATGGGGGCGGAACGAGCGGTGCTCGTACCTGTCGAGGCCCTCTACGACCTCGTGTCGGCGGCCGAGCCGGAGGCCGTGGTGTCGGTGGCCCGAGGCATCGGTCAATCGATGGGGGAGAGGCTCGCCGCCCGATTCGGTGGCATCGCCGGTGTGCGCGGCGCATCGCTGGACGCGATCATCAACGCCGTCGCGCTCGAATTCAGCGTGGCCGGCCTCGGTGTGTTCGGCATCGAGCGCTGGGGCAAGGCCATGGTGCTCGTCGTCGAACACGCGCCGCGCATCGGCGGCGGTTTCATTGCGTCGCTGCTCGAGGGCGCTCTTTCCACGGCATCCCAGACGGAGGTCTCGTGCATGGTTCTCGCGGCTGGTCCGGTGCAGCGCATCCTGGTGGCCAATCGCGACGCGATTGATCGCGTGCGAACCTTCATGGCCGAGGGCACCTCGTGGGCGGATGCGCTTTCGCGTCTCCAGGCGCGGGTCGGCGTATGACCACCAAGGGGGATCGCATCGGGCGTCTCGAGGCCCTCCTCGAGAAGATCCGAGAGAGAAGCGCTCAGCCGCGCGGCATGAACGGTGTGGCCGCCGGCAGCGTCGCGCAGTGGGCTCCCGAGGATACGGAAATTCGCATCAGCACGACCTTCGAGGATCCGGAGACGTTTGCGGCCGAGGTGGCCTTCACCGCAGGCGCGGTCGCCGCCGATGGTGCCCCGGCGGTCGACGAGCCGTTGCCAGAAGACGTGAGAGGCGACGAAGACGGGCCTCCGCGATTCTCGGATGAGATCGTGGAGGACGGGCGCATTTCGGACCTCACCCGAGAGCGCCTCTCGGACGACTACGCCGACATCCAGGACGAGGTTCAAGACGAGCCGGAGTCGTTCCCGGCGAACATGCTGGACGAGTACGAGGTGAGCGAAGACGTGGTGGAGATCCACGTCGACGCCGACGACGATTCGGTGCGGACCTCGGTCGAGGTGTCCGCGTTGGACGTGCCCTCGTTGGACGTGCCCGTGGTGGAGGCTTCGGCGGCCGATGTTCCGGTTGTGGAAATGGCGCCCGTCGAAGTCCCGACGGTCGAGCTGAACGAAGTTCCCTCGGGGGCGCGTTTGGCCGGCGGCAGCGGGGTGGTCTTGTCCGAGGCGGATGAGGTGCTTGCCAATGAGGCGGACGTAGTTGGGCCCGACGAGCGCATCTCGGTTGGGGTGACCGTCGAAGTCGAAGAGACACCCTCGTCGTCACGCCGTCCGATCCTCGAAGAAGAGGAGGGCGTGCCGGGCTACGAAGAGCCGCCGATGACGCCGCCTCCGGCATCGGGCAAGCAGATCGCGGCGGAGTACAGCTTCGAAGACCCGGCCGCGGAGACGCTGCACCCCGTCGGGCCGATCGAGTCTCCGAGGCGCGATCCGCTTCTACCCACCGAGCCGCAAGCGCGGCAGCAAGCCGCAGCCGACGAATCGGATCTGGATGCTCCGCGCCAGATTTGGAAGGCGACGAGCCCTCCGCCGCAAGTGGAGCCGGAGACGTTCGGCGCCTGGCTGGACGCCACGATGTCGCTTTGAATCGACCAGCTCGAGCGGTTAGACCATCTCGAAAAAGCGGGAGTGAATGGCCACGGCGGCGAGGAGCCCGACCTCTTGCCCGATATCGTCCTTCGTTACGACGCTGAATTTGTCACGGACGCTGCGCACTTTGGAGATCTCGATGGCGATGTTGCCGCCGGCATCCTTGCACTGAAAGACACCGCTAAACACGCCACCGTCGGCGGTGTACTCGCGGTCGCCGATCTTGAGGGCCAACTTCTTTTTCAATGCGATGGCGGGGAAGTCCACCGTTGCGAGCTCTTTGCCGTCGGCGCCGAGAACGTGAAACTGCGTCTTGGCGAAATTTCCGCGGAGCGTGGCCAGCTCTTTGCCATTCGTACCCTCGACCAACGAGAACAAGGGAGTGGGGCTCATGAGCGTTCCCTTGATGGTCAGAAGCACGTCTTCGGATCCCGGTGCGGTCACGTCGTAGTTGGTCGCGAGCGACATGAAGCGCTGGGTGACTACAAATTGAGACATAGAGGGTGCCTCCCCATGACAAATTTACAACACGAGGCCTTAACTTATCGCACAGCTCGCTCCCTTAGTCACGTCCCCAGACGGACGACGGGTGCGTGGTTCAACCACGTACGCTGACGCCTCGCGAAAACACGGGTTGCACGAACAATCGCGATTTTTAGCTCTTCTTCGGCAAGCTGCCCCGTCAGGCGCATGGCGACCTGTCGGTAGCCTACGCTGCCCATGGCGCGTGTGTCTCCGTAACCGCGCCGAAGGAGCTCGGCGACTTCCTCGAGCCAACCGCCCGCGAGCCACATCTCGACGCGGGCCGTGATGCGATCGGTCAGCGCGTCGGGTGGATAGGCGATGGCAAAGAGGTGTGCGCGGTATCGCTGCGGTAGAAAGCCATGGGACTCTTGGTGGCCGCTCAGGCGCTGGCCTGTGAGCTCGAAGACTTCGAGCGCGCGGCTGACCCGCACGACATCGTTCGGGTGGAGGCGCGCGGCACTGGCCGGGTCGACCTCTTTGAGGCGGTCATGGAGGGCGGTACGGCCTTGCTCTTCCACGAGCGTGCGGTGGCGTTCGCGGAGCTCTTCGTTACGAGCGGGGCTGGGCGCGAGGCCATGCAACAGGGCGCGCACCCAGAGAAAGGTGCCGCCGCAGACGATGGGGCGTTTGCCGCGGGCGCGGATGTCGGCGATGGCGCGATCGGCCATGTCCACGAAACGCGCGGCGTCGATGGGATCGAGGGGATCCTGCACATCGACGAGGTGGTGGCGGGCCTGCGCGCGTTCCTCGGCCGTGGGTTTGCCCGAGCCGATGTCGAACTCACGGTAGATCTGCACGCTGTCGGCGCTGACGATCTCGCCGTCGAGGGCCTCGGCCAAGCGGATGGCGAGGGTGGTCTTGCCGCTGGCGGTGGGGCCGACGATGACGGGGAGCGACTCGGGATCCGGTTGAGCGGTCGCGAGGGCGAGGTCGAGCCAGCGCTGGAGGTTCTGCTCAGCGTCCAACCCGCCGCTCCAATTCGGCGAAGGTCAAGTGCATGACGATGGGCCGGCCGTGCGGGCAGTGCCCGGAGAAGTCGATCCCTTCGAGCGAGGCGAGGAGTGCGGTGGCCTCCTCGGGAGAGAGCGAGTCACCAGCGCGGACCGAGGCGTGGCAGGCCATGGTGGCGAGGACGAGGTCGGCGGCGCCGCCGAAGGGCCGGTTGGCTTGGCGGGTCAATTCGGCGACGAGGTCGCGGACGAGGCGCTCCGGATTGGCGCGTACGAGCAATTTCGGTACAGCATGTACCGCAACGGCATGGGTGCCGACGGCGCGGACCTCGAGGCCAACGGCCGCAACGTCCTCGGGTCGCTCTTCGAGGGCTGCGACCTCCACCGGGGAGAGCTCGACGACCTCGGGAACCAGGAGTCGCTGCATCGCGACATCTCGCGCGGCAAAGGCTTTGCGCAGCCGATCAAAGGTTACCCGCTCCGCCGCCGCGTGCTGATCGACGACGTAGAGCCCATCGATGCCTTCGCAGAGCAGAAAGGTCTTTCGAACTTGGGCCAAAAACCGCAGTGGCGGCCGATTGGCAAAGAGCGAATCATGATTCTCTTCCGTGCCCGTGCCCGTGCCCGTGCCCGTGTAGGCGTACGGACTCGAGCTCGGGCTCGAATCCTCCCAAGCGGGAAGAGGTCGCGGCGGCTGCAACAGCGGCTCGCTGAGCGGCAGCACCTGGGTCCGTGCCGGCGGCGGCAACCAAGGTCGCGTCGGCGGACCCAGCGCGGGAATGGCGAACGCCTGCGACGTCACCCCATAGAGCTCGCGGGTCAAGGCATCGCAGAGCGCCCGCGCATCCGAGAAGCGTACCTCCGCTTTTTGCGGATGCACATTCACGTCCACCATCTCGGGCGGAAGCTCCAAATAGACGACGCCCACCGGAAAACGCCCCGCCTCCAGCACCGAGCCATAGGACTGCGCCACCGCCCGCGCGAGCATCCGATCGCGCACCGGCCGTCCATTCACGAAGAGGTGAAGCCCTGTCGCACCTGCGCGCGCCTTCTCGGGCGCCAGCAGGTACGCCTCGATCTGCAGCGGACCGCGCTCGCCCTTGCCGTGGGCAACCCGATCGTCGCCGAAGCCCATGACCTGCGCCACGCGCTCCGCCCGCGTTGCCACGCGGAGCATCTCCCGCGCCACCCGCCCATCGCGTGTCAGCGTGAACGACACATCGGGACGCGCGAGTGACGCCGTCGTCACCACGTCCCCCACGTGCGCGCTCTCCGTCGCGGTCGACTTCAGGAATTTCTTTCGCGCCGGCACGTTGAAAAACAGATCGCGCACGTCGATGCTCGTCCCCACCGCGCACCCCGCGGGCTTCACCCGCGGCGTTCCGCCTCCGTCGATCTGCACCTCGGTGCCCTCGGATTGGTCGCGATCGCGCGTGATCAGCACCAGTTTCGATACCGACGCCATGCTGGGGAGGGCCTCCCCGCGAAAGCCGAAGGTGCGAAGGTTCGACAGATCCTCCACCCGATCGATCTTGCTCGTCGCATGCCGCAAGAGGCACAGCGATGCATCTTCGGCGTCCATGCCGCTGCCGTCGTCGCTCACGCGAATGCGCTGGAGGCCGCCCTGTTCGATCTCGACGCGCACCTTCGTGGCGCCGGCATCGAGCGCATTTTCGACGAGCTCCTTCACGACGCTCGCAGGGCGCTCCACCACCTCGCCCGCGGCGATTTGGTTCGCGAGATCGGCGGAGAGTTGACGGATCTTGCTCATCTCTCCGAAAAGCGACCGTTCGCGGCCTCGAAAAACTCACGCGACCGTGAGCGGGTCAGCGCGATGACGATGAAACCACTCAGCATCGAGCGCACGATCAGCCACCCCGTATCCCGCATGTGAAGGAGTCTCGGAAGCCTCGCCACGATGGACTCCAGAGTCTGCTGATCCTGCGTCGAATCGCGCATGCGTGCGACGGTCATGGCATTTTCGAAATTCAGACTCGCCTGCCGCACGTCCGCCGCAAGAAAATGAGCCAGCAGCACCAACGCGGCTTGTGCGGTCACGAGTTGAATCAAGGGTGCGCGCGCACCTTCGCGACCCGACATGCACCGTGCGGCACACCCCACCATCACCACGCCGAGCAGCATGCCGGCCACCGCCAGAGGAAAATAGCGGCTCCGCGCATTGTTCATCGTGCTGTAGTAATTCTCCGCCGCTCGCGAGGCCTGGGCGCGCTGTTCGTTGCTCTGGATCATCTCCGTGTGTTCTTCGGGAGTCGGTCCCTCGCCGCGCAACACCACGATGGTGGTACAGCCCTGTACGAAACCCATCGCGCCGAAGATCCACGCGAGGACGAGCGCCGTCATCAAATACCAAGGCCTTCGAGGGCCTTGCGCCGTCGGCGGAACGTCGCTCGAGCGGGCGCCGGGGGGTTGGTACGGTGATGAAGGGCCCATGTTTCAAGCCCGCAAATAGCACACGCCACGGCGAATGCGACATGTGCCGAACGTGTCCACAGGTTGTAGAGCTCGAATAGCACATGATATTCCCGAGCATGTGAGCATGCGAAGACCCTGGACTCTCGCCTGCGCCGTGGTTGGCATCGTCGCCGCTGCGCAAGGCATCACCGCAGGGGCCCGCGCCGCCGAGCCGCCCGCTGCCCCACCGAAAATCGCGCCTTCGAGCGCGGCCGCCCCGCGAAAGCCGCTACCGCCCGGAACTGCGGAAAAGCTGAAGTCGGGCGAGCCCGAGCGAATCGCCGCCGCGTTGGAGGATGCTCGCCTCGCCGGAAAGGGGGCCAGCTCGCTGGCCGCCGAAATTGCGGGGCTTCTCGACCGCGGGCTCAATGGTGCGCTGGCGGAATCCGCGCTCAACGCACTCGCTGAAATCGAATCGCCGGCCTCGACGCCCAGCGTGGCCGCGTACCTCCAGCATCGCGATGCGAAGGTGCGAACGGCGGCCGCCAAGGCGCTTGCGCGCACCAAGGGCCCGGCCGCGGTCGCAGCCTTGCGGCACGCACTGTCCGATTCCGAGGCACCCGTTCGCAGCGCTGCGGCCACCGGGCTCGGTGTTCTGCGGGCGCGTGAAGCCGTGGGCGATCTCGCGCTGGCACTCGATCACCGCGTCGTGGAGGCTGCTGCACCCATCGGGCAGCTTTGCAACGCCGACGAGTGCGCGGACTTTCTCGCCCGCCTCGGCCGGCTTCCTCTCGATTTGATGGAGAGCGGTCTCGAGCCGATGCTTTTTCGCCCCGCCGCCGAGGTGAACGAGGACACCAAGGCCAACGTCATCGGCCGCGTTCGCGAGCTGAAGACGAACGAAGCGCACAAGTTTCTGCTGGGCATCCAGAAGCGCTGGCCGGCGACGGGCTCACCGCGCCTCAAGACGCTGATCGATCAAGCCGTGAAGGCCACCACGCGGGCGAGTGGATCGTGAAGATTGCAAAAAGCCTTCTGCTTGCCATGACCCTCACGGCATGCACCGCGTGCGGCGGTGCCTTGAACCGCGCGGATCTCTTTTCCAGCGATTGGTCTGCCGATCGCGCGCAAGGCGTCGACGCCGTGCGCAGCCGCCTTGCGGGCACGAAGCCATCGCCGGGGACGGACATCGCGATCGGCGTTGCCGGCAACGGCGACAAGATCGTTGCGGTGCTCCTCGACAGCGGCGAGAAGTGGACCTACGCGCACCCGCTCGATGCGCGTCCCGCGATTGCAGGGCAGGTCGTCGTGGGCTCCGGTGGTGGCGAAGTCTTCGCGCTCGACGCACGCACTGGGAAAAAGCTCTGGGCACGCCCCACGGGCGGCCTTCCGCTGATCGGCGCGGGCGATGATGGGCAGTACACGGTCATCACCTTCGGGCGCTCCGGCGGCGCGCGCGGTTCCACGTTGCTTGCCGTCGAGCGTGACGGTGACGTGCGCCGGCAGATCGAGACCGACAAGGAAGTGGGCGTGCCCGCCGTGGTCGGTGGCCTCGCCTTCATTCCGTGGGGGCGGCAGTACGTCAGCGTCTTCGACATCGTTGCGGCCGACGAGCCGGCGCGCATTCTATTCCGCGAGCAGGTGAGTCGCGCGTGGACGCAGGGCGGGAGCGTCTATTTCGGCGAAAACAGCGTGTACCGCTTCGACGAGCGCATCAAAGATGCGTCGTTGCAGAAGGCGTCGCACGTGATGCTTCCCCCGCGCGAGCTTCCCGGCTCGCCGGTGCTGATGCCGCCCATCGAGGAGCGGCCCAAGTTGGTCGCCACCGCGCGCGATCGCGTGCGCACCTACGTGCGCCCGACGAACAACGTGCAGACCACGGCGGCCAATCCGGGCAAGGGCGGCGGCGCACCGGAAGAGGGGTGGCTCGTCGTGGCCAATTCGCGCTACTACGCGACCTACTTCCGCATCATCATGGGCTTCGATGCCTCGCGCGGCGGTTTGTCGTGGGTGTACACGCATCCGACGGAGGTCATTGCCGGCGCCGCGGGCGAGGATGGTTTCCTCATCTGCGACGAACAAGGCAAGGTCGTCTTCCTCAGCGCCAACCAGGGCGATCCCCTCGGGGAACGCGATCTCGGCGAGCCGGTGAAGAGCTGCGTCGTGCAGGTCGATGCGCTCGCGGTGCGCGGGGGCCGTCCCGCGCGGCCTGTTTCGCTGGCCGACGAGCTCGCGGAGGCGCTGCGCGTGCCCGATCCGGAGCTGGCCACGGGCAAGCGTCTGCTCGTGCGCGAGATCGCATCACTCGAGGACGAAGTCGCGACCAAAGCGCTCATCGACGTGATGAACGACCCCGCGATCAGCCCCTTCGTGGCCGCGGACGTGCGCACTGCCTTGGCGGGCCGGCGCAAGGGCGGGCGCTACATGCTGGCGGCCCTCGAGCGCCGCTACGACTATTTGCACAATGTGCTCAAGCCGCCGCCCGTGGGCCCGATCGCGCAGTCCTTCGCCGCGATGAACGATGCCAGCGCGGCGCCCCTTTTGAGCTCGCACATGCTCGATCCGGTCACGCCGGACCAAGACCTCCAGGAGACGGCGGCTGCCCTCACGACCTTGGCCGGCCCCGCGGAGGTTCCCACCTTGAAGCAATTCTTCGTGCTGAACTACGCCTCCGCGACCACCGCACCCGTCAAAGCCGCCGTCGTCAGCACGGGCCAGATCCTCCTGAAGCACGGCGGCAAAGACGGCCGCGCCCTCGTGGATCGCGCCATCGCGAGCAAACTCACCGCCCCCGATCTCCGCGCCAAGCTCAAAGAGCTCTACGAAGTCGTCCGTTAGAAAGCCGGCTGGGCCGGCGGTCAACCCGGGGGGTCGCCGTCGTACATCTCGAATTCCATTTCGCGCGAGTGCAGGCAGCACTCGCTTCCGACGGGGAATACGGAGCAGGCGGACGGCCGTAGTTCGTAAATCGTACAGCGGTTGTCGTCTTCGAGATGGCGGCACCGTTTCGACTTCAAAAGCCGCAGCACCAGCTTCCCGTCCTTCTTCCGCGTGTACGGGCGGCGCAGCAGATCGGCGCGTCCGGCTTTGCGGAAGCGCGCGATGTCGTCCGGGTCCAGCTCGACGTAGTTGTCGCGGCAACAAGCGCCACACGCGAGGCAGTCGAACGAAATCGTGCGCTGCGCCTCGGGCCAGACGGCGTCACGCTCGGCGCGCCGTCGCACGATGTCGTGGCAGTCGCGCGGAATCATCGCGATGGCCAGCCCCCGGTAAGGCCCGCTGGGCATCTTCTTCCAGCGGCTCTTTCCCAGATCCAACAGGGACCAGTAGTGCAGGTCCATCGGATCGTCGCTCTTGGGAACCGGAATCACCAGGCGTACCCGCCCGCCCTTTTCCCAGACCACGGCATGGCCGCCCGCCCGCACGTGCCGAGCGGCCTCGCGCGCGTAGGCCTCCTTGTACTGCCGCACCACCGGCCGAACGACCACGGTACTGCCCTAGTTGATCTCGCGCTGCGGAGCCGGTGCCTTGCGCACCTCGCTGCTCGGGCGCGTTCGCTGCGCCTGTCGCTCCAGAGCCGCGCGCACGAAGCGCGCGAACAGCGGGTGCGGCGAGGCCGGACGGCTCTTGAACTCCGGATGGAACTGGCAGCCCACGAAGTACGGATGATCCGGCAGCTCGATCATCTCCACCAGGCGCTTGTCCGGCGACACACCCGACAGAATGAGCCCTGCCTCGCTCAGCTGATCGCGGTAGTCGTTGGCGAACTCGTAGCGATGGCGGTGCCGCTCGGAAATGTCCGTCGTGCCGTAGGCCTCCGCCGCAATCGTCCCCGGCTTGAGCGTGCACGGATACGCGCCGAGGCGCATCGTCCCGCCCTTGTTGCGCACGTTGCGCTGATCGCCCATCAAGTCGATGACCGAGTGCGGCGCGTCCTTGTCGAACTCCGCCGAGCTCGCGCCGGCAAGCTTCGCGATGCTGCGCGCAAACTCCACCACGGCCAGCTGCATCCCCAAGCAGATCCCGAAGAACGGAATCTTGTTCTCGCGCGCATAGCCAATGCTCGCGATCTTGCCCTCGGTCCCGCGATCGCCGAAGCCGCCCGGCACCAGGATCGCATCGAGCTGCGAAAGTCGCTGCTCCACTGCGTCGCGCTCGAGTTCCTCCGAGTCGATGTAGTCGAGCTCCACGCGGCAGTCGTTCTGCATGCCCGCGTGCACCAGCGCTTCGTGCAGCGACTTGTAGGCATCCCGCAAATGCACGTACTTGCCCACCACGCCAATCTTCACCGTGCCCTTCGTCGGCTTGGTGAAGCGCTCGGCGATGCGCTGCCACGTCGACAGATCCGGCTGGCGGCTCCAAATGTTCAGGCGCTCGCAAATGAGCTCGTCGAGTCCCTCTTTGTGGAACCACACGGGCAGCTCGTAAATGCAGCTCACGTCCACCGCCGAGATGACGGCCTCCACGAACACGTTGGAGAAGAGCGCAATCTTCTCCTTCGTTCCGCGGGAGAGCGGCTGGGCCGTGCGACAGATGAGCACGTCCGGCTGAATGCCGATCTCACGCATCTCTTTAACGGAGTGCTGCGTCGGCTTCGTCTTCAGCTCGCCGGCCGTGGCGATGTACGGCACCAACGTCACGTGCATGCTGAGCGCGTTTTGGGGGCCCGCTTCGATCTTCAACTGGCGGATCGCCTCGAGGAACGGCAACGACTCGATGTCACCCACCGTGCCGCCGATCTCGATGATGGCGACGTCGACCCCTTCGGTGGCGTCCCGCACGCGCGCTTTGATCTCGTCGGTGATGTGAGGGATGACCTGGACGGTCGCGCCCAAGTACTCACCGCGTCGTTCCTTCGAGATGACGGCCTCATATATGCGACCGGTCGTGAAGTTGTTTTGGCGCGTCATCCGAGCACTTGTGAAGCGCTCGTAGTGACCCAGGTCGAGATCCGTCTCGGCACCATCGTCCGTGACGAACACCTCGCCGTGTTGGTACGGGCTCATCGTGCCCGGGTCCACGTTGATGTAAGGGTCCAACTTGACGTGGGTCACGCGCAATCCGCGCGCTTCCAACAATGCCCCGACGGATGCGCTCGTCAGTCCCTTCCCGATGGAGGAGACGACACCGCCGGTAACAAATACGTACTTGGTCGGCTTTCGGCTCATCGTCCTGCCTCCTTGTTTACGTCGATGCGCGGCGCGGCAAGCCGAGCACCTCCGATGACTTCCCGTTTACGCAGCGTGGCGATACCACAACCGGGTTTCCGTTTCTACTTTGCCCGTCAATAAAGCTTCTTCTGTCACCGCACCACATCGATCTCAGATGCTAAGGTCCACGCCCATGAAAGAAGAATCCAACGTTTCGCACGGTACGGGCTCGGCGGATTCGTCTGCCAAACAGTCCGCGCCTTCCAGCCTGGGGCTCATCGGATTCGACTCGTTTCACTTCGTCGTCGAAAACCTCGAGCGCTCACGGCACTTTTATACCGACGTCCTCGACTTCAAGGAAGTCGCACGCGCCGGGAACGATTTGGTGACCCGCAGTGGTCAGCAGTCGATCGTCTTCGGGGCCGGCGAGGCGCGCGTGTGCGTTTCCACGCCGCTGGCGCAGAAATCCAAGGCGGCACGCTACCTTCGGCGCCACCCGGCCGGTGTGATGAGCCTGGGGTTCCGCGTCAAGAACCTCGATCAGGCCATCCAGTTCCTCGAGGTACGCGGCGGCACCTTTCTCAGCGATCCCATTGAGGAAAAGGACGATCGCGGCGGTTCGTACCGCTCCATCGAAATTGCCACCCCGCTCGGGGACGTGGCGTTCCGTTTCGTCGAGCGCAACGATTTCAGCGCCTTCGCGCCTGGCTTCGTGGACAGTGGCCACGGAAACGCCGTGCGCCCTGAGAACATGTTCGGCATCGCCGGCATCGACCACGTGACGTCGAACGGCCTCACCATGCAGCCCATCATCGCGTGGTACCGCGACGTGCTCGGCATGGTCCCGTTCTGGGAGATCAGCTTCCACACGAACGACGTCGCCCAGGGTCGCGACACCGGGTCGGGGCTTCGCTCCATCGTCATGTGGGATCCGGGCAGCGGCGTGAAGTTCGCCACCAACGAACCGCTCCGTCCCTTCTTCCGTGATTCGCAGATCACCAAGTTCGTCGACGACAACGCCGGCAATGGCGTGCAGCACGTGGCGTTCGCGGTCGACCGCATCATTCCGACGGTGGAAGAGCTGAAGCGACGTGGCGTGCGGTTCATGGCCACGCACCCCGCGTATTATCGCGACCTCCCGGGGCGGTTGGAGAAGCTGGGCATCCACAACGTCAAAGAGGAGCTCGCGGAGCTCGAGCGGCTCGGCATCCTCGTCGACGGTTCGCACGACCGCTACATGCTGCAGATCTTCATGCAAGAGGCGGCCACGTTGTACGACGAGTCCCGCGCGGGTCCGTTCTTCTACGAGATCATCCAGCGGGCTGGCGACAAAGGCTTCGGCTTCGGCAACTTCCGCGCGCTGTTCGAGAGCATCGAGCGAGCGCAGAAAGCGGAAGCGGATAAAGGAGGGCAGTAGCGGTGATCGACCGAGGGCACGCGGGCATCTTTCCGGACAAGCCCCACACGGCCTTGCGCGATTCGAACGGGGGTCTCTTCTACGAAGAGATGTTCACCCGGGACGGGTTCAGCGGCGCCTTCACGTATTTCTATCACCGGTACCCCATCACGGCGCACCGCGAGGTCTCCTCGACCCATCGCGGCTATGCGCCCCCCGTCGCGGACGAGCGGGCCATGCACCCGCTCAAGCGGCGGCTGTATCTGAGCGACAAGATCCCGCAGGGCGGTCAGCTTTTCGAGCGGCGGTTTCCGATCCTGTTCAGCAAGGATCTGACCATCCTCCTCGCACGCCCCACCGAAACGGACGAAGCGTACTTCGCCAACGGCGACGGTGACGAGCTGTGGTTCGTGCAGGAGGGCAACGCGCGCCTGGAGTCGCCCTGCGGCTGGCTCGACGTTCGCTCCGGCGATTACGTGTGGGTCCCGAAGTCGATGGTGCATCGCTGGCACATCTCGTCCAAGTCGATGCGCATGCTTTGCTTCGAGGCCCACGGCGGGGTGCACATCCCCACGCAGTTCCGCAATCCGGTGGGGCAGTTCATGATGGATGCGCCCTACACGCATCGCGATTTCGTGCGGCCCACCGGGCCGATTTCGACGCCGGATCGCATCCAGCAAGGCCCGCGCGAGCTGTACGTGAAGAAGCACGGGCGCTACTCGCATTACGTCCTCGAGAACCCTCCGATGGACATCGTGGGGTGGGACGGCTTCGTCTATCCCTGGGCCTTCCACATCGAGAAATACCAACCGAAGACGGGGCTGGTTCACCTGCCGCCGACGATCCACACGACCTTCGCCGGCCACGGCTTCCTCGTGTGCTCCTTCGTCCCGCGCGTGACGGATACGCACCCGCAAGCCATTCCGTGTCCGTACCCGCACTCGAGCGTCGACTGCGACGAGGTCATTCTGTATTTGCGCGGCAACTTCACGAGCCGCCGCGGCGTAGGCCCGGGCGCACTATCGTTGCATCCTGCAGGCATCGCCCACGGCCCGCATCCGGGGGCCTACGAAGCAAGCATCGGCAGCACCCGCACCGACGAGCTGGCGGTGATGGTCGACACGTACCTGCCGCTTCAACCGACGCAGCAGGCGGCCAGCATCGAGGATCCGGGGTATCACTCGAGCTGGTCTGGCTAGTCGGGCGTTGCCCGGCGGCGGCAAGAGCGTAAAATTGGGAATCATGGGTGAGCCGGAATACGCCGTGTGTTTCGAGGGCGCAGGCGTTTTCATGCCGAAGTCGGCGTTCACCCATGAGGGCTTTCGCGAGTGGGTCCTCTCGGACGACTTTCCGGATGGGGTGAAAGCAACGTTTGCCCGGGGGGAGGTTCTGTTCGAGGTGAGTCCGGAAGCCATTCGAACGCATAGCATCGTCAAGCGACAGATGTTGCTGGCCCTAGCAAGCCTCGCTGAGTCCGACGATCTGGGCGAATCGTATCCCGACGGCGTGCTCTTGACGCATGCGCGAGCTGGTCTCAGCACGGTTCCGGACTTCTGTTTTGCTCTGTGGGAAACGCTCGAAACGGGGCGTTTGCGCGAGGTGCCGAGGAATGGCGATCCGGATGATTCCGTCGAGTTGGAGGGGACACCCGATCTCGTCGCCGAGATCGTGAGCAAGTCATCGACTCACAAAGATCTGACGATTCTCCGCGAAACGTACGCGCGCGCGGGGGTCCCGGAATACTGGATCATCGACGTTCGAAAGAAGGAAGCGCGCTTCGAAATTTTACGTCTCGATAGCGGCGCGTACGTTGCATCGGCTCCACGCGAGCAGCCGCAAATCAGCATCGTGTTCGGGCGGAACGTGGCGCTTCATCGCAGCAAGAACCGGATTGGCCGCTGGACGTATCGATTCGAGATCACGAAGTAATTTGGCTCTCAGGGGAGCGACGCGAGAGAAAGCCAACGGCCCTCGGCGCTCGGGATGAAGTCGCGGGCGCGGGGGCCGACGACGGCGACCTGGTCCTCGTTCCAGAGAGGGACGATGTAGAGCTGCTCGTGCAGGCGTGCCTCGAGCTCGGCGTAGACGGCGCGGCGGGCATCGCGATCGGTGAGGCGCTGGCCTTCGTCGAGCAGTGCGTCCACGCGCGGATCGCGGACGCGGGCGCGGTTGGCGCCGGCGGGAGGGATCGAGGCGCTGTGCAGGAACACGCGCAGCACGTTGGGTTCGGTGAGCTCGGGGATCTGGAGGATGGCCAGATCGAAATCGCCTGCGTTGAGGCGCGCGATCATGGTGCCGAGTTCCAATGGCTGCACATCGGCGGCGACCCCGACGTCGGCCCATTGCTGGGCGACGTAGCGGCCGAGGGTGAAGCGGCTGCGGTCCGTGGACGTGAGCAAGGTGACGTGTAGATTCGCCGGCGCGAGAACGGGGCGGGCGGCGGCGGGGTCGTAGGCGAGCGGCGCGAGGTTCGCGTGGGCCCAATGCATCGGCGGGATCAGGGTGTTCGCGGGCTTGGCGAAGCCGCCGAGCAAGGTGCGCGCGATGGTGTCGCGATCGATGGACTGCGCCAGGGCCCGGCGGACGGCGACGTCCGCGAGGGGCCCGCGATCGACACGCGCGAGGAGGTACGTGAGGTTGGCGCCGGGGCGGGAGGTGACCTTGAGGTCGGGCTCGCGGGCGAGGGCGGGGAGGATCGAGTGGGCGAGCACATTGAGGGCGACGTCGGAGCGGCCCGCAGTGAGGCGGAGGGCGCGCGCGTTTTCGTCGTGGACCGTGCGGAGGACGACGGGATGGCGCGGCGTCGCTGCGTTTGCCGGCGCCAACGTGATTGCGCCGCGGGCAACACTGGCGACCGTATAGGGGCCCAGGCCATCGAGCTGGCCGTCGGGGCGCGGCGGCGACGCTGCCTGGTCGGCGCGTAGGATCGGGAGCTCCAAATCGGTGAGAAGCGTGCCGTGGGGCCGCTTCAGCGTGATGATCACCGCGTGCTCACCGTCGTCGCGGGCGTCCGCGATGGCCTCGACGGCGCGCGCATGCCGGGAGGCGACCTTGGGCGAGCCGAAGGCGCGCAAGGTGGCGACGACGTCGGCCGGCGTGAGCGGTGCGCCCGAGTGAAACCGGGCGTCGCGGCGCAGTTCGACGCGCAGGGTGCGCTCGTCTTGCCAGCGAAAGCTCTCGGCGGCATAGGGCACCGGGGCCAAGGTATCGGGATCCAGCCGGACCAGCCCGGCGTGAATCAGCCGGGTCGCGCGCAGACCCACGGTGTCCACCGCGTAGCGCGGATCCAGTGTTTCCGCATCGTTTTGAACGATGAGCTCGACGGCATCTGCCGATTTTTCCGCCCGGGGGCTCGGCGAGGCACCCTGGCAGCAAAGGCCGCTCGCCGCGACGGCCGCCGTCACGATAAAAGCGAGTCCATGTTCGAGCTTCGTCCGTACCGCTGTCTCGTCGCCGCGTTCGCCGTGATGCTCGTCGCGCGCGATGCCACGCCGCAGGCGGCACCCGCCGCTGCGCCCGCGGTGGCTACCGGCCCGATTCACGACCACGTCCCCGATCTCGAGGCCGCGGTGCGCGCGATGGCGGCGGATACCAAGTTCAAAGACGCCCAGGTGGCCGTGGCCGTTCTCGATTGCGACACCGGGCACTATCTTGCCACTGCCAACGAGCACACGGCGCTCAATCCTGCTTCGAATGCCAAGGTCTTCACGGCGGGGGCTGCCCTCTCGCTGCTCGGGCCCGACCATCGCTACGAAACGGCCCTCTTCGGCGTCGCCAAAGACGGCGAGGTGCAAGGCCCGCTGGTTCTTCGCGGCCATGGCGATCCCTCGCTCTCCACGGCGGATCTCTACGCCCTCGCCGAGGAGCTGCACGCGCAGGGCGTGCGCCGCGTCTCGGGCGATCTCCTCGTCGATCAGCACATTTGGGACGAGCAAACGACCCCGCCCGCCTTCGAGCAGCAGCCCAACGAGTGGGCCGCCTTCCGCGCCCCCATCGCCGCGCTCTCCGTCAACGAGAACACCGTGACCCTTTCCGTGCGGCCCACGCAGGCCGGCTCGCCCGCCGTGGTCAGCTTCGATCCGCCCGGTTTCGTCGACGTCGACGGCACCGTGGCCACCGCCGAGGGACGCGACTCGGTCGTTCTCGCACTATCCGGCAACGGCAAGCGGCTCGCTGCGAAAGTTTCCGGCTCCGTGGGAAGCGATGCACGCGTCGTGCGCTACACGCGCCGCGTGGAAGATCCCACGCTCCTGCCCGGCTACGTGCTGCGCGCGATGCTCGACAAGGTCGGCATCAAGGTCGCGGGCGAGGTCAAAGTCGGCACCGCCACCAAGGGGAACTTGCTCGCCCGCCACGAGTCGGAGCCGGTCTCGCAGCTGCTCTACGCACTCGGGAAAAACAGCGACAACTTCTACGCGGAGATGATCTTCAAAACGATGGGCAGCGAGGTCAAAGGCCGCCCTGGCAAGAGCGCCGACGCCGCCGAGGTCGTGAGCCGGTGGGTCACCAAAATCGGCGCAGGCGACACGGGCCTCGCCATCAAGAATGGCTCCGGCCTCTTCGACGCCAACCGCACCACGCCCACCAGCCTCGTCCTCTTTTTGCGCGCCATGTGGCGCGATGCCGCCGTCCAACCGGAGTTCGTCGCCCAATTCGCAACCGGTGGTGTCGACGGCACCTTGCACAAACGCTTCCGCGCCACCCGCCATCACGGTGCCATCCGCGCGAAGACCGGCACCCTGCAAGACGCGATTGCCCTTTCTGGCTACGTCCTCGGCCCGCCCGGCAAAGGTCCGCTCGCGTTTTCGATCCTCTTCAACCAGGTGAACGGCAAGGCAGACGTCGCCCGTTCCGCCGCCGACAAGCTGGTCGAACTCCTCTTACGTCGTCAGTGGGGAGAGTAAGTCCTCGTCAGTCCCGCATGTGCTTGCGGATCTTACCCAGAGCTTGCTCCTGCAATTGACGGATGCGTTCGCGCGACAGGTTGTACTTGTCGCCGATCTCCTTGAGCGTGAGCTCGTCCTCGTCGTCGAGGCCGAAGCGCCATCGGATGATGCGCGACTCGATGGGCGTGAGCGTGCCGAGCAGGCGGCGCACTTCCTCGCCCCACTTCTGCGAAACGAGGCTCTCGTACGGCGAGAGCAAATTCTCGTCCTGCAAAAAGTCGATGAACTTGCGTCCGTCCTCGTCACCCACGGGGCGATCGAGGGAGAACGGTGTCTCTGCCCAGGAGCCCTTCACCTTGTCGAGCTTCTCTTGCGGGATGCCCGTCTCCTTCTCGAGCTCGGCCAATGTCGGATCACGGCCCGTGCGGGCGATGACCGCTTGTGTGGCGCGTGCGACCCGATTGTGCGTGTCGAGCATGTGCACGGGGATGCGCACGGCGCGACCCTTGTCGGCGAGTGCTCGGCTGATGGCGTGGCGGATCCACCACGAGGCATAGGTCGAGAAGCGATAGCCTCGCGTGTGATCGAAGCGCTCGACCGCCTTCATCAGGCCGATGTTGCCTTCCTGAATGAGGTCAATGAGCGGCAATCGTCCGCGGTTGTAGCGGCGCGCAATCGACACCACGAGGCGCAGGTTCGCTTTGACGAACTTGTTCTTCACCGCCTTGCTGTGGAAAGCCGCCTGGGTCATCCGATCGCAGTAGCGCTTGTACTGCGCCGTAATCGGCAGCACCGGGGCGCGAAGCTGCACGCTCGACTCGGGCTCCAGTTCTGGGGTGGAAGCGCCGGGCCCACCGAGAACGGCGTCGTCATCCGGATCGGGCTCGTTTCCGAGCTTGCGGCCGATTTCCTCGGCGTGCGCGATCCACAAGCGATCGCTGTCCGGCAGACGGATGGCACGACCCAACGCGGTGGTGAACGCGTTCCACTTCTTTTCCTGCTCGCGCGTGAGCTTGTTGCGCTGCTTCTTGAACGTTTTGATGAGCTTACGAAGCTCGGCAATCTGCGGAAGGTCGAGCTTTTCGTCCTCGGCCGTGGGCAGATCCTTCTCGAGCGAGTCGAGGGTGTACTCGGCCGCGGGGACGTACGAGAAGATGGCGACCCAGTGATCGACCTCGGCCTCCTCGACCTCGATGGCGGTGGCGAGTTCCTCCTCGGGCCCCATCACATGGTGGGTGGCCATCTCGCGGAAATAACGCGCGAGCATGGAGTCGCCGCCGCCATCCTCGAACTCCTTCGGGGTGCGCGGCTTGACGGGATCCATCGAGTCGATTTCGGCGACGACCGCTTCGGCGTCAGCCTCGAACTCGTCCTCGCCGACGACGTCGTCGAGGGCGCCGGCAGCAGCCGGGCCTTCGGAAGCGGGCTCGGCCTCTTCCGTTTCGTAATCACCCCCGTATCCGGGGGGCGGCACACTATGGACGCGCTCCTTCGTCGCAGCTCTTCCATAAGAGGATTCGGCGGCGGAACTCGGGGGCGATTCGTCGGTGGTGGCAACTGCGGCGGCGCGGCTGCTTTTGCTCATGCTCGCTTCCTTGAGGCTGGCCTTGGGCGAGGCCCGGACGTGGCTCGGTTCGGCGGGCGGGTCCGAGACCGATGCGGATGAGGGGGTGGGCGAACGAGAATCTTTGACAAGTGACCTGCTGGGAGTCAGAACCTGCGAAGTACGCGAAGCATGCCGGGGTGACGGCGACGGTTTCGTTTTTTTCTTGGCTGACGCGGCTATCTGTGGTTGACGACCTGCACCCTCTGAACCTGCTCGATCGGCTGCGGCTGCAGATGAGCGAGGCTCAGAGGAAGAGTGACCTGAAGTCGGTTCTAGAGACCGTGAAGTTGAAGTGGACCGTGACGTTGAGGCGAGCGGCGGCCGATCTGACTTGCTCGGCTTGCTCGACGCGCGGAGATCATTGAGTTCTTTTGGGGAGTCCTTTGCAATTTTGGTTGCAACTTTCGTTCCCCTAGGGCTTGTGCTACGTGCGGGCGCAGCAAGGGTTTTGGGTGCAGCGACTGCGTGATTTTTTTCACGCTCCGAAGGAGATTCGGACCTGGCGGTACGCTTCGTTTGCATCTCGGGTCAAAAGGCGTTGATGGCAACGTAAGACCGGCTTGCGCCGCTGTCGTGGGCGGGATGCACGATGGTGCCGAGTTCCAGCCGACGCTGGATTTAGGGGCGTGTGCTGCGATAAGCGAGAGTCACTTCAGTTGTGACAGTCCCTCGTCTTCCATATGGCCGTTTGGGGCTCGTCATTTTGAAGCGTCCCGGGCGCGTCGTGCTTTTTCTCGTCGCAGCCGTCATGCACGCCATCGGCCACGCCAGCGTGGCGCTCACCGCAGGCGTGCTGGCACGGGCACTTCTTGGGGGCGGTCTCCCGGAGGGCGGGGGATCCAGTGGACACGTTTTTGCCGCTCTGCGTGGATGTACTGCTTGGGTCTCCACTGATCCCGCTGTCGTGGCGGCTGTGGTCGGTCTCGGTGCGATGCTCCTCAAGGTCGCGGGGCAGAGCGCGTCGGTTTATGTGCAGGCGCAACTTGCGGGAGAGGTGGGCCTCTGGGTGCGGCAGCGCGTGCTCGACGCGTGGTTGAGTGATCATCGTTGGCGTGCGGTACGACAGCGAGATCATGGCGGGAAAGACGGGACGGACGTGTCCGACGTGGGGATGCGTGGTCCCTGGGCTCAGCATGTCGCTGCGTTGACCGAGCGCGTACATGATCTGGAACGAGGCTTGGAATTCGGCCTCCTCGGTGGAGTACGCGCGATTGCCCAGTTGGTTCCGCTCGCGGTGGTGCTCGTGGCGATTTCTCCGCGGCTGGCGGCGGCCTCGATCTTCGTGTTCGCGCCATTTGGCGCGTTGCTGGGGTACGTGCGCAAAAAGTACAAGCGCGGCTTGAAGACACGCGCGCAGCAAGGCGAGGCCCTGCTCGAGGCAGCCGACGAGGCCGTGCGGCACGCGGATCTTTGGGCCACGTACGGTGCCGTGCCGAAGGTGCAGGCGCACATGGCACGTTTGGGACGCGAGATGACGGATCATGCAGCGCGCATGGAGATGTCCGCGGCCACGCTGTCGGGATCGAACGAAATTCTGGGAGCGCTGGCCTTGGTGCTGGCGTTGTTCGCCGCCCGGGCGGGTTGGCTTGGGGCGGGTGCGGGTGGCGGGACCTTGCTGCCATTCGCGATCGCGTTTTTCCTGGCCTATCGGCCTCTGCGCGAGTTGACCGACGCGCGGCTCGCGTGGGTGCGTGCGCGCGTCGCGATGGAAACCCTGGGCGATCTCTCTCCGCTCCCAAGCGCAGAACGAGAAGAATCGCGAGCGGGAGCGGGGAACGAGCCGGGGGATCTGCAGATCGAGGGGCTTCGGCTAGGGCGCGGCGAGGCGGGCGCGATTTCGTTTTGCGCGAAGGCGGGCGAGATCGTCGTCCTTTTGGGAAGGACCGGCGTGGGGAAGACGACGTTGCTGCGCACGTTGCTCGGGCTCGAGAAGGCGGTAACGGGTCGCGTGATCTACGGCGGCGCCGATGTGACGGATGCGCCGATCGGGCCGGCGGCGCGGCCGTTTGCGTGGGTGCCGCAGGACTCGCCGTTGCTTCTCGACACGCTCGAGGCAAATGTATGCGTCGCACCCGAGGCCGACGGGGCGGAAGCCTGCCTCGATGCGCTGGGCGCGCATCATCTAGTGACGCAGCTTGGAACGCGCCGGCTCGGCTCCGATGAGCGCCCTGTGTCGGGTGGGGAGCGTCAGTGGATCGGGTTGGCGCGCGCCATGGCGACGAAAGCGCCCGTGCTGTTGCTCGACGAACCGACCAATGGGCTCGATCGTGAGGCGCAGGCGCGGGTGCTCGACGCGATCGCGCGGCTGCGGGGGACGCGAACGGTCATTCTCGTTACACACCGGACGGAACCGACCGCGGTCGCGGACACAATCGTCCGGCTAAACTAGACGCGCGATGCTCTCTAGGAGGAGGGGGCGGTCAGCATCCGCAACGTCGGCCCTGCCGTGACCTCGACCCAGGGGGCGCGCAACACATCGCCGTCGAGAACGTACGCATCGACCGGTCCGGTGAAGGTCACGCGGAACGAGCGGGCCAGTCGATCGATGTGATCGCGTCCGCGCAGCGGCTTGCCGGCGAGCACGAGGGGCATCTGTGGACCGAGGCGCTTGGCGCCCAGCGGGCTGGCGACAACGTGCACGCGATTCGGATCCTCGCCGGCGCGGTAGAGAACGCGCATCGATAGCCCCAGGTTGCGCACCACGCTGGCGACCACGAGGCTGTAGGCGTTGGGCAACTGCATTTCGCCATCGACGGACAAGGTGCAGGGCAGCGGCGTCAGCACCTTTCGTGCGAGCTTTCCACCCGTGAGCGAGCCGGCGAAGATGCGCGCCACGATGCGCGCTGCGCCTGCGTACCCCTGTTGCGGCGAGGCGTAGTACACGTCGAAGAACTGCGACACGAGGCCGGTGCCGAAGATAAAGCCGACGCGGTTGCCGCCTTGGGCGTCGCGCACGCGCAACGTGGGACGCAACGTGGTGCGCGCGGCGCCGTTGTCGACGGCGGCGAGCAGGCGCGCGGCGTACGGCTCGGTGGGGCCGGACAGGCCCCAGTTGCGCGCGACCGTGGCGACGGTGCCGCCGGGCGCGAGGGCGATGCTGGGAAGGGGCCGCTCGCCGAAGGCGCGCTCCAGCGCGGTGATGCCGGCCATGTACGAGCCGTCGCCGCCGGCCAAGACGACGCGGTCATCCGTGCCGTTGGCCGCCGCGGCGATGGCATGGGCGGCGCGGTCGAGTTCGTCGAAAGAGCGCGTTTCATAGATCTTCCGCGCCGCTCCGCCCGGGGCGGCTCGGGTGAGGGTGCGGTAAAGCGCGCCCTCGGACCGAAGGTGCCGCGCGAGGCGATTGACGATGACGTGCACCAAAGCGTCCTCGCCGTTAGCATGGCGCGGAAAAGATGAGCGAAAAAGTTCGAGCCGGGTGGCACTTCGCGGGGATGACGGCCGTGCTCGCGATCGTGGCGGGCTGCGGAGGGTCTCCGGCGATGCGTGCCGCGGAGCATGGCGACTGGGCGGCCCTGCGCGCGCGGATTGCGGATGCACATCGTACGGGCAAGCTGACCAACGCGGAGGCGACCGATCTCGCGCGCAAGGTGGCCCGGCGCGAGATCACGACGGCACCCGCGAATCGCGCGGTCGCCCGCGTGCGCGACGTGGGCGGGTGCGCGCGCGAGCTGGACGGCGTGCTGGCCTCCCGCATGGATACGCACGACGACGCGGGGGCCGAGGCGGCATGGATGCGCATCGACTCGGGAGAGCTCGGCCTTGGCAGCGCGCGCTCGTACACCGGCGATACGACCGACGCGTGGCGCGCGGTGGGGGCACGCGGTCTCTCGCGGAAGAAGGATACGCAGGCGCGCCTCGCGGCCATGGGCGACGGAAGCCCGCGGGTGCGTCGTGCGGCGATGCGCGCATCGGCGGAGGCGGATCCCGACGATGCGACCGACGCCGAGGTGGAGCTTCTCGCGACGGTGGCCCGTGTCGATCCGGAGGGCATCGTGCGCTCGGACGCGGTGCGGGCGCTCGCATCCATCGGCGGCGAGAAGGTCGTGGGCAAGCTGCGCGATCTCTGGACCAACGGCGACGACGGCGTGCGCGAGGCGATTGCGGTCGCGTGGAGTTCCCCGCGCGTCTATGCGCACGGCGGTGCGGCGCCGCTGCGTCTCTTGGTGGCTGCGGAGCATGGCCCGGGTGCCATCGAGGCGGCATCGGCGGCCGCTCGCCGCAAGGAAATCGATCCAGGCATCCGCAGTTCGGCCGTGGCCCTTCTGGCGCGCACCATCGTGAGCGGCTCGCGGCGCGATCGCCTTCACGCGATGTCCATCGCGCCGTTGGCGGAGCCGGACATCGTGGAGGCCTTTCGAAAGGCCGCGAAGGATGGGAGCCGGGGTAGCGATCGCGAAATGGAAATCGCGGCCCAGTCGCGGCTACTGGGAAGTGGGCCCGACCGGGCGGCTGCAATTCAGGTGCTCGAGGTCCGCGCCGGTGAGGATACCGGGCGCATGGCCGTAAATGCGCGGTCGGCGTTGGCCAGCGTCGGGCATCTGCGCATCCAAGCGTGGATCGAGCGCGACCTTACGGCCCAAGATGCGTGGGTGCGGCTTCAGGCGGCGGCCTCGCTGGGGGCGCTGGGCCGGGCTGCGCGTGGGGCTCCGCTCTTGGCCGATGCCGATCCGGAAGTGCGTACCCGCGCCGCGTGCACCCTGATCATGGCTTCACGAATCAAATCGACGAATCGTTGACGAAGTGCGATGTCCCTCGTATCCCTGGGGCTCATGAGCTCGTCGTCGATGCGATCGTTCCTCCGGCGCTGTCTCCCCCTCGCAACCATTGCCACCATGAGCGTGTTCGGCACGGGCTGCATCAAATCGATGCTCACCAACGGCCAGATCAGCGCCACCCGGCAGGCCTCTTCGAGCTTCAACACGATTGGCGATTACGAATTGGCCAGGAGTGCGGCATCGGCCGGGCTCACGCAATTCGAGGGGATGCACGTCCTCGCCCCGGACAACGAAGATGCGCTGTTTCTGCTCACCAAAGGGTGGGTCGGGTACGCGTTCGCGTTTCCGGAGGACGACTTCGAGGCAGCCTCGGACTCGGGCGATGAGGAGTTGGCCGACTACCACAAGAAGCGCGCGCGCATGGGCTACGAGCGGGCCATCTTCTATGGCATCGAGCTGCTGAAAGCCAAGGCGAGCGGCTTCGACGATGCGAAGAAGAACGACGCGTCGTTGCGCCAGTGGCTCGAGAAGAACTTCACCTCGAAGGACGATGCCGAAACGCTGTTTTGGATTGGCTACGCCTGGCTCGGGCGTGTGAACATCGCCAAAGACGATCCGGTGCTCGTCGCCGATCTCTTCGTCGGGGTGGCCCTGCTCGACCGCAGCGCCAAGCTCGATCCGACGGTCATGCATTACGGCGCCCAAACGGCGATTGCGGCCTACCACGCGCGTTCCGCGGTGGCGGAATTGGACCAGGCGAAAACGCAATTCGAGGACGTGCTCGCAAAGACCCAGCACAAATCGCTTGTGGTTCAGCTTAATTACGCAACGCGTTATGCTTGTTTGAAGGGCGACCGGGGGCTTTATGAAAAGCTGATCAATGAAGTGCTTTCGGCCGAAGATCCGGATCCGGAACAGCGCCTGACCAACACCGTGGCAAAACGCCGCGCCAAGCGGGCCCTTGGAAAAACGCGCATGTCGGATTGCGGATTCGATATGTCGGCGCCCGCGGCGAAGCCGAATCCCTCGAAGACCTGAAGCAGAGCGCGGTATTCGGCGCAGAATGCAAAATCGATGGCTGATGAGGCCTAGGAGGGCCCCAGGCCCGAATGAACCGGTCGCAGAATGCAAAATCGATGGCTGATGAGGCCTAGGAGGGCCCCAGGCCCGAATGAACCGGTCGCAGAATGCAAAATCGATGGCTGATGAGGCCTAGGAGGGCCCCAGGCCCGAATGAACCGGTCGCAGAATGCAAAATCGATGGCTGATGAGGCCTAGGAGGGCCCCAGGCCCGAATGAATGACGGGATCTTCATCCTCGTCCAAGAACAAACGTGCCGGCTGAAGGAGGTGCAGTGGATGCTTCGTAGATTGGTCGTGATGCTCGCGGTGTTCGCCGTCGTTTTGGGGGCGGCGACCTCGGCGCGAGCGGAAGGGACAACCCTCAAGATAGGGACTTTGGCCCCCAAAGAGTCCCCGTGGGGCAAGGTCTTCACCGTTTGGCAGAAGGGATTCAAGGAGCGCACCGGTGGCGCGGCCGAGATTCAATTCTTCTTCAACGGGACGCAGGGGGACGAGGCGGCCATGGTCGGGAAAATCCGCACCGGGCAGCTCGACGGGGCGGCGGTCACCGCCATCGGTCTCGGTCAGATTTACAAGCAAGTGCTCATCTTGCAGGTCCCCGGCCTCTTTTCGTCGTGGGAAAAGCTCGACGCGGCCCGTGCGAAATTCAAGCCGACCATCGATGCGGAGTTCGAAAAGGCGGGCTTCAAGAACATTGGTGAGGGCGACGTCGGCGTGGCCCACATCATGTCGAAGGGCTTTCCCGTCAAGGTGCCGGCGGACTTGAAGAAGCGGGGCACGTGTTTCATCCAGGGCGATCCCATCGTGCCGATGCTCTTTTCGCTGATTGGCGAGGTGACGCCGCGGGCGGTGCAGATCCCCGAAATTACGGGCAATCTCACCTCGGGGGCGGTCAACGTCATCGTGAGCCCGTCGCTGGCGGCCGAGCAGCTTCAGTGGTCGCCGCAACTCACGCACATCAATACGATGACGTCGGGTTATGCGATTGGTGCCTTGGTGTTCTCGTCGGCCAAGGTGAAGTCGCTGCCTGCCGACGTGCAGACCGCGCTGCAGGAGACGGGCGCCATCACCGGCAAGGCACTGACGAACAGCATCCGTGCGGCCGACAAGGCGGCTTACGAGCGGCTGGCCGTCGGCAACCCGAAGGCCAACACCCCGCCGCGCATGACGCCGTACTCGCCCACCGCGGCGGAGAAGGCCGAATGGGACAAGCTGGCCAACGAGACGAAGAACAAGTTGAAGGGCAATCCCTTCGACGCGAACCTGATGGCCCAGGTGGAGGCCGCGGGGAAGTAGGTTTCAGCCTTCCCGCTCCAAGGAGCCTCGCGCTTTCGTGGCGCGGGGCTCTTTCGTTTTGTGTTCGCGCGCGTGAGAAATCGTTACGCTTCCTCGCGATGGACGAGAAGAAGGATCTCCCGCAGGCCGAGGTCGAGCGAGTGGAGCACGTCGAGCACGTCGAGAATGGCGTGGGGCCCGAAATGGTGCCGGCACCAGCCTCGCACCCCGTGGCCCCGCCGGGGCTCCCGAAGCAGCCTTGGGGCGCGCCGTTGGTGCGGGTCGACAAGGTGTGGACGCGGTTCGAGTCGCGCCTTTGTGCATGGGTGCTCGTGGCGGAGATCCTTGCGCTCTGCATCTGGATCTTCCTGAAGGGGATGGCTGCAGGGTATTCCGGCGGCGAGGACAAATCGGGTCTGGTGCTGCGTGCGCTCGTCGGCGCCGTTCTCTTCGGGTTGATTGCGCACAAGGCCCTCAAGCCGAAGGACGCGGGTGGGGGCTCGGGCACGGTGAAGGACGAACCGTACCGCGCCGCGGCGGGCGGCGTGGGCGATGTTTCGCTGAAGGCCGATGCGGCGGCCATTCGCCGGTATTCCGTGGGGACGACGGCGGCGGTCGTCGCCGGGCTGCTCGTGTCGCGGGCATGGGCCAATTTCGGCGCGGAGTATTGCTCCAATTTGCTCAATTGGTTGCAGTCGGCATCGACGTTGACGCTCATCGGCGGGCTTCGCGGCGTGGCCACGCGGCTCACGTTGTGGCTTGCGCTCCTCGGCGCATCGCTCGCCACGGCGCAGGGAAAGCACATCAACGTGGACGTGGTGATGCGCTTTCTCACGCCGAAGCTGCGCGTGCCCGTGGCCGTGCTGGGATGGCTGGCCGCGGCGCTCATGTGCTTTGCCGGCGTGTGGGGGTTCTTCGACAACATTGCCATCGTGGATTTTCACGCCCCGGTGACCGAGCCATGTCCGGAGGATCCGGCGCGGACGTGCGACGTGCCCGCGGGAAAGCGCATCGCGCACGTGGAGAAGGAGCTGGGGACGGACTTGTTCCTGTTGGGGCGGCAGATCTCGCTGGACTTCAAGAGCCTGCCCAAGGTGCTCGGCGGCAAGAACTACAATGATTACCTCGGCGCGAACGAGTGGAACGAATGGCTCGCTGGCTCGTCGTGGAAAGAGCACTACCCGCCCGATGCCGTCGACACGATGCGCATGACGGAGGGCACGCGTGCACCGCTCATCAGCATTCCCGGCGCGGCGGAGAGTGCGCAGGATCTTTTGGTGAAGGACATCAACTTCATCTTTCCCTTCGGGCTCTTGATGATCGGTTTGCGCTTCATCCTTCGCGCGCTCCTCGCGCTGAGCGGCCATGTGCGGGTCGATCCCGATGCGGCGCACGGGGAAGAAGAGGTGGAGGAGACGCAGCTCGAAAAGCACGGCCTCCCGCCGTCGGCTGAGAAAGGGGTGTCGTCGTGAGTGCGGTCGCGCAGGCGAAGCCCTCGGCGGGGGCGAAAGTCGGTTTGTCGCTGGTGGGGCTCTTCGTGCTCCTCGTGGCGTGGGGCGGCGGTCTGGTGGCGGCCTTGGTGGTCGCGCTCGCGCTGCTCGGTACGCCGCTGTTCGCCATCATGGGCGGCGCCAGCGAGATTGCCTGGCTCATGCACCGCGACGCGGCGTACCACCATTTGCGCTACATCGCGCCCACGGTGCTCGACGAGCGGTTCGCGGGCTCGCCCATTTTGGTGACCATTCCGCTCTTTACCTTCGTCGGCTACGTGATGGCCGAATCGAAGACGCCGGACCGCATCGTGCGGGCGTCGAGCGCGTTTTTCGGGTGGATGCCCGGAGGCCTTGCCATCGTCTGCATCGTGGCGAGCGCGTTCTTCACGACGCTGACGGGCGGCAGCGGTGTGACCATCGTGGCCATCGGCGGGCTCCTTTATCCGGCGCTGCGAAAGCAGGGGTACTCGGATGCCTTTGCCTTGGGGCTGGTGACCACGGGCGGATCCTTGGGGCTCCTGCTTCCGCCGTCGCTGCCGATTCTCGTCTATTCGCTGGTCGCCGGCATCGACTTCAACAAGACCTTCAAGGCGGGGCTTCTGCCGGGCGTGCTCGTGATGGTCATGCTGGGCGTCTACGCGGCCTACGTCGGCATGCGCGAAAAGGTGAAGTTGTCGCCGATCAACGGGCGCGAGATGCTCGCGGCGTTGTGGCTCCTCAAATGGGAGCTACTCATTCCGGTGATCATCCTGGGTGGCCTGGGGACGGGGTTGACCTCCCTCGACGAGAGCGCGGGGCTTGCCGCGCTGTACACGTTGGGCATCGAGGTGTTCATCTACAAGGACCTCTCGCTGAAGAAGGACCTTCCACGTCTTGCGAAGTCGTCGATGGCGCTGGCCGGGGCCGTGATTCTGATTTTGGCCATGGCCAATGCGTTGATCAATTATGTCATTCAGGAGCACATTCCGAATCAGGTGCTCGATTTCATGGTCAAGTTGGGTTTGACCAAGACGTGGCAATTCCTGATTGTGCTCAATGTATTTTTGCTCGTATTGGGCATGCTCATGGATGGTTTTAGCGCCATTCTGGTGGCGGTTCCCCTGATTTTGCCCTTCGCGGCGCGCTTCACTCTGGGGCCGTTCCACATGGCCATGATCTTTCTCCTCAATTTGGAGATTGCCTATTGCTGCCCGCCGTTGGGCCTCAATTTGTTCATATCGAGTTTCCGCTTCAATCGGCCCGTGGTCGATTTGTACAAAATCGTATTGCCCTTTGCGGGCATTCTGGCCTTGGCCCTGGTGATGGTGAGCTACATTCCATATTTGAGCGACGTCACCATTCTGACCGACATCCGCGAGGCGCGGGAAACGGCCGCCCGGGTCAACTCACCGCCGCGCGAAGCGTGGCTCCTCGAGTGCGTCCAAGAGGACCGCACGAATCCTCTGCCTTGCTCGGAGGAGGACCGCAAAAAGTGGCCCGGCGGCCAGCTCCCCGAGCCCGCCGCAGCCACCCCGCAGGCCCCGGCCGCAGGTGCGGAGTCCTCGTCGGAGCCGGGTACCGACAGCGAGGACGAGGAGCTCCTCAAATTGATGCGCGGCGCCGACGCCGGGGCGGCGCCCGCCCCGTCCGCGCCGTCGTCGGAGGGCAGCGGCGAGATCAACGAGGAGGAGTTGCTCAAGCAAATGCAGGGCGGCGGAGGTGATGCCGGCTGACTCAATGCGTACTCGGTGGTGTCTCGAAGTCCTCTATTCGCTTTTAGCTCGCAGCTCGGCATTCAGGACTCTCGACGCAATCGTGCCTATCGCTTCCAGGCGACGATCTCGAAATGAGCGATACGCTGTAACTTCCCAGGCGAGAAGCTTAGGGTTGTTTGACTCTGCCGTCAGAAGTAGATGTTTGTCGATCGGAATCCCGGCGGCCTTAAGACGCCCAAAGTAGGAGGCAGGCTGCTCTGCGCGTTTGCGATGATTATCTTTCGCTCCGACGAATCGATAGTTGCCGAGATGATTGATCTCATCGACTGAGAGACCCATGTCGTTCCGAAGACCGCTTTGGGGATAGATGTGGTCGATGTGAGGTTCGTTTGCTTTGTAGCTGACGTGGAATGGACTCGTTCCGAATTGGTCGAGGTAGACGACGTTCAGTAGAATATGTCGGTTTCGAATGCTTATGAGGTGACCAGCACTCAGCTCAGTGTCGTGCGATTTGCCGAAATGTGCCTTGATGGCATTTACAGGAAACCGCCGGTCCAGTGGTCTGCCGACGATTGTGTGCATTGCATTGATAACGCCGTCGGTGGCAGCGCCAAACCATTGAAAGAGTTGCGCTTTATAGTAGTAGGCAACCATCAAGCGTCTGCAGATTTCGTCGGGCTTTGGATTGTGAAACAAAAAATCGAAAAGGGGGACAAGGCTACCGTAACTTTGAACGATCTCGTAGCTGTTCGAATGCGCCTTCGGCGACATCCCACTTTGACGAGACAAATATCGCGCGGCATGGCTAGCCGAGACTTGGGCTCAGATTCGAGCAGCGCTCATTTCGTAGCTGCCTTGCGGCTGCGGATGCGTTCGAGAAGGGCACCGTCTTCGATGTCGCGAGGTCGTCCGGACGCGCGCTTGTTCGTGATGAGATCGTCCAACGAAATGATGCGGGTGGATACACCGTCCACGTCGACGACGAGCGCATGGGCGTACGTTTCATCGAACTCAATGCCGCTCGCGAAGCCCAGAAAGTCGACGCGAAGCGGCGGTGCTCCGAAGTAGAGGATGTCGCTCGCTGTCATCGACCGCGCTGCGTCGACGACGTCACGCGGGGCACCGAATTGGTCGAGTGCCTCCGAAAGGTGTTGCAGATTCTCCGCATCCAGACGAACAAACAGATCCATATCCTTGGTTGCACGCGGCCGTCCGTGAAAGACCACGGCATACCCACCCAGGATGACGTACTTAACGCGCGAGGCGCCGAGTACCTCCAATAGATCTCTGAAGTCGGAGGGGAGAATCATCGTTTTTCAACGCGTGGGTCTCTTCGTGAATGAGCCATGCCGCGCGTAGGCGTTCGGTTGGTTCGACCTGCAGCCAAAAATCAAGGTCGAGTTCGTCGAGTTCGTCGTGGGACTGTGTAACGCCGCCCCACATCGCACGCTGGCGGCGAGCTTCTGCGCGCATGCGAAACGCGTCGTCCATGCTCACGAGAATAGCACGTAATTTCTGCTTGGCCCTTCCGAAGCGGGGCCTGCTAAAGCCGAATCTTCTTCCAGGCGCCGGCGCGGAATTTCAGGGTCATGACGACGGCGGCGAGGGAGGCGTAGATGCAGGCGGCGCTCCAGATGCCGACGAGACCTAGATTCAACACGATGCCCAAGACATAGGCGAAGGGCAGGAGGCAGAAGAAGACGAGGAGGAACTGGGCGACGGCAACGAACTTCGGGTTGCCGGCGCCGAACAAGGCCTCGCTCAGGATCATCGCGACGGCGATGATCGGGGTCATGACGCCCATCATGCGCATGGGGACCAAGGCGGCTTCGCGCACGGCGGGGGAGTGGCTGAGGAAGTGCAGCAGCTGCGGGGTGAAGAGGAGGCCTTCGCAAAGGCCGATTAGGCCAAAGAGCACCAGGCCGAGTCGGACGCTGGCCCAGCCGAAGGCCGATGCATCGTCGGGGCGGCGTGCACCGAGGGATTGCCCCACGAGCGTCGCCGTCGCGGTGCCAAAGGCGATGCAGGCGGTGAAGGTCAGCTTGAGGATGGCCACGATGTCCGTCGTGGCGGCGCCATTGACCGCTTCGGCGATGCCGCCGGCGGCGGTGATGGCGGTTTCGTCGAGCTGGCCGACCACCTTCGAGAAGAGCGCGAAGCCGCCCATCATGATGATGTTCGCCAGCGCCGCCGGGATGGACAGCTTGAGGATGTCCCAATTCAGCTTCGCCGAGAGGTGCGCACGGCGGAAAAGCGAGAAGTCCTGCCGGACCTGGCGCGCGAACCAGAGCATGATGAGCAGCCCGATCCAGGTAGCCAGAAAGGCGCCGAGGCCAGCGCCCGGGGCGCCCATGGCGGGGGCGCCGAGGCGGCCGAAGATGAACATCCAGCAAAAGAGAACGTTGAACACGTTCATGATGAGCGCCGCCACCAAGTGGACGTACGTCTTGCCGATGCCATCGAAGAACGACTTCACGGCCATGGTCGTGGCCATGCCGATGACCCCGAGCAGGCGCCAGCGCGCATAGGCGGTGGCGGTGGCCAGAACCCCCGGGTTTTTCAGCATGAACCCGAGGATGCTCGGGACGGCGAGGTAGCCGACGACCGACAGGACCGCGCCCATCACCACGCAAAAGAAGGTGGCGTTGGTGAGAACGGCGCCGGCGCCGGCGTGGTCACCCTCGGCAAAGCGGCGCGCGGCCAGAGCCTGCGTGCCGACGCTCAATGCGCTCAGCGAGCCGCCGAAAAGCCAGACGATGATGAGCGACGGGAAAAGTGCAGCTTGTCCGTTGGAGCTGTCGGGGTGCGGTAGGTGCGCGAAGAAGAAGACATCGATCTCGTTGACGAAACTCTGGGACAGCATCGCGAAGACCGTGGGCATCGCGAGCCAAAGGATCGTCTTGTACCGATTCGCATCGAAGTCGATGGAGGTGGTGGTGACTTGCGAAATCGGGGCGGTCGCCATTGCTGCGGTGCAGCTCATAGCACGCTCCCCGTGACGACGCGGTGGCGATGTAAGGTTGACAAAGAGGCCGCCCGGCGACTAACCCCCGGAGGTATGACTCTTTCCAGCACGCAATCCGCCCACGGAAAGGTGCGTACCCCGCAAGCCGCGGCGCTTCGCATGTTCGCGTGGATCACGCTGGTGGTCGTCTGCGTCTTTGTCGGATGCGGCGGTCCCAAATGGCCCAATTGCGACAACGATGAGCACTGCAACGCCGACGGCCACAAGGGCGTCTGCCTCAATGGGAAGTGCGTCGACTGTCGCGACGACAAGGGCTGCGCCACCGGACAGAAGTGCGAGTCCGGCCAGTGCTTGGCCGTCGTCGGCTACTGCGACGACAAAAAGGCGTGCCCGGGTGGTGCGCCCTGCGTGAACAACCGCTGCCAGGACAAGGTGGCGGAGGTGCGCGAGTGCAGCGACGAAAAGCCGTGCCCGCAAGGATCGCGTTGCGAAAATGGCCACTGCGTCAAGCCGCCCCAAGGCGGGCCCGGCTGCAGTGACTTCCCCGCGCCCAAGTTCGACTTCGAGCAGGCGACCCTGCGCGATGCGAGCAAGCAGACGCTCCAGCGCCTGGTGGGCTGCCTGACGTCGGGGCCGTTGAAGGGCTCGCGCGTCCTGCTGACGGGGCACTGCGACAACCGCGGTGAGTACGAGTTCAACATGAGCCTCGGCGCCGAGCGCGCGGAGGTGGTGAAAGGCTTCCTCTCGGCTGCGGGAATCGGCGCCGACCGCATTGCCACGTCGTCGCGCGGCAAGCTGGATGCGGTGGGTACGGACGAGGCAGGCTGGGAGAATGATCGCCGCGTCGACATCGAGATTCGCTAGGGTTTCACTAGCGGCAGCAGCCCTCACCCTGGCTACGTCCGGGTGCGGGCTGTTTGCGCTCGAGAAGGATCACAAGGCCGACGTGGCGCGGGTGGACGCGCTCACGAAGACGATCGAGCAGCAAAAGCAGGAGATTGCGACCTTGCGGGCCGATCTCGATGCGACGCGCGAGCGGCTCGACAATGCGACGCGGGCCTATGCCGACAAGGACGAGGACATCGTCGCCCAGAAGAACCGGGTGAACTCGCTCTCCGGCAAGTTGGACGAGGGCAGCCGGGCGGTGGAGGACCTTCGCAAGGAGGTCGGCTCCGTGCGCGAAGAAGTGAATGCGCGCCTCGACGAGTTGAAACGCGCCCAGGAGGTGCAGCCGACCAAGCCTCCGCCCGTGAGCATTCCGGCGGACAAGGCGCAGCACTATTCGGCGACCGAGGCGGCGTATGCGCAGAAGGACTGGGGGCTCACCCGCACCTTGGGGCGCGAGTACGTGTCGCGGTATCCGACGGACGATCGCACGGACGACGTGCTCTTCCTGATGGGCGATGCCGACTTGCTGGAAGGGCGGCCCGCCACGGCGCTGGGCGAGTTCAACCGGGTGTTGAAGCTCAACCCGAAGTCCAATGTGCTCGACAAAACGCTGTACGCGATGGGGCAGTCGTACTTGATGCTGCATGACTGCAACGACGCGAAGCTCGCGTTTCAGTCGTGTGTGAACCGGTACCCGAAGCAGAAGATCGGCATCGACGCAAAGCAGCAAATCGCCACCATCGACAAGAAGCCGCCGGGGTTGTGCGCGCCGCAATGAGGTAGGGCGCCGCCGGCTGGGGCCGAAAATTTGGCCCTTCTGGGGGCGCTCTTTACCGTCCGGCGCATGACCGAGCTAGCGACGGCGGACCGGCCCTCCAAGGCCCCGATCTCGAGCGGATTTTCGGCGGCGTCGCCCTCGGATGCGGCGATGGCCGTGCCCCGCGTGTTCGGGCGGCTGCTTCTCATGAAGCTCCTCGCGCGCGGCGGCATGGGCGATGTCTACCTGGCCGCGACCACGGGCATCGAGGGCGCGGAGCGGCCGTGCGTCGTCAAGACGGTGCGGCGCGATCACATCCACGACGGGTCGTTCCTGGCGCGGTTCCTCGACGAGGCGCGCGTGCAGTCGCAACTGAATCACCCCGGCGTGGCGCAGGTCCTCGAGGCCTCCACCGACGAAGCGGGCGAGCCGTACACCTTGGTCGAGTACGTCGAGGGCCGGTCGCTTGCGGACGTGCGGCAGCGCGCGATCCAACTCGGGGCACGCATTGGTTGGCCGGAGGCGCTGGCGATCGCCATCGAGATGGCGCACGCTCTCGCCCACGTGCACGAGCGCGCAGGGGTGGACGGAACGCCGCTCGGCATCGTGCACCGCGACTTGAGCCCGCAGAACGTGATGATCGGCTACGCCGGCGAAGTGAAGCTGATCGACTTCGGCACCGCGCGCGGTCACAACCGGCGTTGCCACACGGTTGCGGGGGTCGTATTCGCGAAGCCCGGGTACGTGGCCCCCGAGGTTGCGCGGCAGCAGGTCGGCGATGGGCGCATCGACATTTATGCGCTGGGCATCATGCTCTGGGAGCTTTGCGCCGGGCGGCGCTTCCTCACGCAGGATCCGCAGAAGCACCTGGAAGACGCCGCGGCGGGCAAGGTCGTCGTGCCGAAGATCGCCGACGAGATTGGCGCGCCCGCCGACTTGGACACCGTGATTGCGCGGCTCACCGAGAACGAGCCCGACGATCGCTACGCCGCGGCGGCGCAGGCGGCGCACGATCTGGCGAAGATTCTCTCCACCGCACCGGCGGCGAAGGCCGGTGAGCGCGGGGTGCGCGGGCGCGTGTCGGCGCTGATGAAGGTGCTCTGGCCCGCCGAGCCCGCGCGATCGCGCGCCGAGTTCGCGAAGCTGCTCAAGGGCGCGCGGGCGCTTCAGAAGGAGTCCTCGACGCCGGCGGCGGGCGCCGTCGCCGAGCAGGTGCGCGCGCACATGAACGACGATGCGGCGACCTTGCCGGGGACTCCGTATCGGCTGGTGCGCAAGATCGGCGAGGGGGCGAGCGGCGCGGTGTACGAGGCCGAGCACGTGGAGCTCGGGCGGCGCATCGCGCTCAAGGTGCTCGCGCCCGAGCATGCGTCGGCGAAGGACGCGATCGAGCGCTTCCGGCGCGAGGCGCGTGCGATCGCGGCGCTGTCGCATCCGAATCTGTGCCTGCTGTACGACTTCGGGCGCGCGCTCGACGGGCGCGTGTTCCTCGCCATGGAGCTGCTCGACGGCGAGACCTTGGATCTGCGCCTCGCGCGCACGCGCGGCATGGATTTCCGCGAGGCCGTGGAGCTCGCGATCGAAACGACGCGCGCGCTGGAGGCGGCGCACGATGCGAACCTCGTTCACCGCGACTTGAAGCCGGCGAATCTCTTTCTCACGCGCTCGGGCGTCGTGAAGCTGCTCGATTTCGGCGTGGCCATGGCCCTGAGCGACGTGAGCTCGCACGACGAGAAGCGAAACCAAGGGTTCGCGATTTTTGGCACGCCGGAATACATGTCGCCGGAGCAAGTCGCCGGCGATTCGGTCGATGCGCGCTGCGATCTGTACGCGCTCGGGTGCGTGCTTTACGAATTGGTGACGGGAACGCCGCCGTTCGAAGGCTCGTCGAGCGTGCTCGTGATGGGCAAGCAACTGCGCGAGGTGCCGGAGCCCCCGCGCGTGCGCGCCCCGCACCGCGGGATCCCGGAGGCGCTCGAGGACGTCATCATGACCGCGCTCGCCAAGTCGGCGGACAATCGCTTTGCGAGCGCGCGCGCCATGCGCGAGGCGCTGGAAGCGAGCCTGGCGCCGCCCGCGCGGTCCGTTTCCTGGAAGGTGCGCAGGGCGGTGTCGCGGGCCGCGGCTGCGGTTGCGCTCGTTGCGGTGGCGGCTGTGGGTGTGCGCGCCATCGGGCTCGGGCATAACGCGGTTCCAACCCCCGAGGCGAGCTCGTTGGCAACGTCCGCCGTGCCCGTGCCCGTGCCCGTGCCCGAGGCCCCCGTAGTCGAGGCTCGTGCAGCGGACGCCGAAACGGCCACGGGTACGGAGATTGTGGCGCGGACGCTCGATCGTGCGCCCGACCGCCGCCTTCTCGAGGCGCGTTCCTACGCGAAAACGCACATGAGCGACCCCGCGGCCCTGAAAGCGTGGGCGAACGCGGCGGCCAAGGCGGGCGATCTGCGGGATGCGCGGCGCGCTGCCGAGGCGTGGGCGCTGCGGGATGGCAGCGCGGAGCCGCGAATTTTCTTGGCGACGATTCTCGATGGCACTGGACACCGCGCCGACGCGCTCGCCGTGCTCGAGGAGGTCCTCGAAAATCATCCGGATTCCGTCGAGGCGAGACGGCTGCACGCCCGCTACGGGGTTCCGCTCGGTCCGGACCAGAATTCGACACGTAGCTCCATCGCCCGGCGCTGATCTGGTATAGGGCGGGACGCAATGCCCCGCCGGACGGATATCAAGAAGATTCTGCTCCTGGGTGCGGGACCGATCGTGATCGGCCAGGCCTGCGAGTTCGACTATTCGGGCACGCAGGGAGCCAAGGCGCTCTTGGAGGAGGGATACGAGGTCGTCCTCGTCAACTCCAATCCTGCGACGATCATGACCGATCCCGAGCTCGCCTCGCGCACGTACATCGAGCCTCTCGAGTTTCGTACGGTCGCCGCGATCCTCGCCCGAGAGAAGCCTGACGCCATATTGCCCACCCTCGGTGGACAGACCGCGTTGAACCTCGCCCTGGAGTTGCACGAACACGGCGTGCTGCGAGAGCTCGGCGTGGAGATGCTCGGCGCAAAGCCGGCATCGATCGCCAAGGCGGAGGATCGCTCGCTCTTCAAGGCGGCGATGGAGAAGATCGGCCTGCGCTGCCCGCGCGCCGAGGTGGCCAAGTCGGTGGAGCAGGCGCGTGACATCGTCACGCGCACGGGCTTCCCGGCGATTCTGCGCCCCTCGTTCACCCTGGGCGGATCGGGCGGCGGCATCGCCTACGATGCGAGCGAACTCGATGCCAAGGTGGCCTGGGCGCTCGCGCAGTCGCCCACCGCCGAGGTGCTCATCGAGGAGAGCGTGCTCGGTTGGAAGGAGTACGAGCTCGAGGTCATCCGCGACGTGGCGGACAACTTCATCGTGGTCTGTTCGATCGAGAACATCGACCCCATGGGCGTGCACACCGGCGACTCCATCACCGTGGCGCCGGCGATGACCCTCACCGACCGCGAATTCCAGCGGCTGCGCGATGCTTCGCGCGCCGTCATGACGGAAATCGGCGTGGAGACGGGCGGCTCGAACGTGCAGTTCGCGGTGAGCCCCGAAGATGGCCGCGTCTACGTCATCGAGATGAACCCGCGCGTGTCGCGCTCCAGCGCGCTCGCGTCGAAGGCGACGGGCTACCCCATCGCCAAGGTCGCCGCCAAGCTGGCCGTCGGCTATCGCCTGGACGAGCTGACCAACGACATCACCAAGACCAGCGCCGCGTTCGAGCCGGTCATCGACTACGTCGTGGTGAAGTGGCCGCGCTTCGCGTTCGAGAAGTTCCCCGGTGCGGAGAACACCTTGGGCACGCAGATGAAGAGCGTGGGCGAGGCGATGAGCATCGGCCGCACCTTCCCCGAGGCGCTGCAGAAGGCCGGCCGCTCGCTGGAGACCGGAAAAGACGGCCTTTCGTCGCTCCTCGGCAAGGTCGATTACCGCGCACTGGCCGAGCCGAAGAAGGCGCGCGACCTCGGCATGGAGGCCCCCGAGGTGGAGCTTCCGCACGAGCTGCCCCCGGTGGATGCCGCCGTGCAGCTCGAGGCGCTGCGCTCGCTCGTGGGCGTGCCCACCCCGGACCGGCTCTTTTACGTGGCGGATGCGATGCGGCTTGGGATGACCGAGCAAGAGCTGCACGCGCGCACGAAGATCGACCCGTGGTTCTTGGCGCACATCCGGCGCATCATCGACGCCGAGCGCGAGATGGTGAAGCTCGGCCCGGCGACCCTGGAGCGCGAGACCTTGCACCGGTTCAAGCGCCTCGGTTTCTCCGATCGGCAGATCGCACTGATCACGAACAGCACCGAGGACCTCGTGCGCGCCGAGCGGCAGCGCGTGGGCGTCAAGCCGGTGTTCTCGCGGGTCGACACGTGTGCCGCGGAGTTCGTGGCGCACACGCCCTATCTCTACTCGACGTACGACACGGAGAGCGAGTCGGGCGCGAGCGAGGCGACGAAGCGCAAAGTCGTCATCCTCGGCGGCGGGCCGAATCGCATCGGGCAGGGCATCGAGTTCGACTACTGCTGCGTGCACGCGGTGCAGGCGGTGCGGTCGCTCGGGTACGAAGCCGTGATGGTGAACTGCAACCCCGAGACGGTGTCGACCGACTACGACACGTCGGACAGGTTGTACTTCGAGCCGCTCACCTTGGAAGACGTGCTCGCGATCGTCGAAGAAGAGAAGCCCGAGGGCGTCATCGTCCAATTCGGCGGACAGACGCCGCTGAAGCTCGCGGTGCCGCTCGAGCGCGCCGGGGTGAAGCTGCTCGGCACGACGGCGGATGCCATCGACCGCGCCGAAGATCGAGGGCGCTTCGACGAGCTACTCAGCAAGCTCGCGCTCAAAAGGCCGCGCAGCGGCATCGCGCAAGGTGCCGAGGAGGCGATGCGCATCGCCGACGAAATCGGCTACCCGGTGCTGGTGCGCCCGAGCTACGTGCTCGGCGGGCGCGCGATGCTCATCGCGTACACGCGCGAAGAGCTCGCGACCTACGTGCACCGCGCGGTGGAGGCTGCGAGGGATGCGGGGACGACCACCGTCCTCATCGACGAGTTCCTCAAGGACGCCATCGAGGTGGACGTCGACTGCGTCGCGGATGGAAAGCGCGCGGTCATCGGCGGTGTGATGCAGCACATCGAGGAGGCGGGCGTGCACTCGGGCGACTCGTCCTCGGTGCTGCCTCCGCACTCGCTCAGCCCGGAGATCGTGCTCTCCATCGAAGAGCAGACGCGCATGCTGGCGCTGGAGCTCGGGGTGGTGGGGCTGATGAACGTGCAGTTCGCCATCAAAGGCGGCGAGGTGTACGTCCTCGAGGTGAACCCGCGCGCGAGCCGCACTGTGCCCTTCGTCTCCAAGGCCACGGGCCGCCCGCTGGCGCGCATCGCGGCGAGCGTGATGGTGGGCAAGATGCTCGACGAACTGGGCGTCGAGGACGCGATCGTGCCGCGCCACGTCGCGGTGAAAGAAAGCGTGTTCCCCTTCACGAAGTTCCCTGGGGTGGACACGATTCTCGGGCCGGAGATGCGTTCCACCGGTGAGGTGATGGGCATCGCGGATACGTTTGCACGCGCCTTCTGCAAGAGCATGCTCGCCGTCGGGCAAGCGGGGCTCCTGAAGGAGGAGACCCGGTCGACGGTGCGCGCCTTCATCAGCGTGAAGGACGAGGACAAGCCGGTCGCGTGCATCATCGCGCGGCGTCTTCGCGCCATGGGCTTCCAGATCTCCGCCACGCGCGGCACGGCGGCGGCGCTTCAGCGTGCGCGCATCCCGGTGCAGGTCATCAACAAGGTGGCCGAGGGCGCGCCCCATGTCGTCGACGAGATCCGCAGCGGCAAGGTCGGCATGGTGGTGAACACGACCATGGGCGCCCGCGAGGTGCGTGACAGCTTCTCGCTGCGGCGGCAGACGCTCTTGATGAACGTGCCCTACTTCACGACCATCGCGGCCGCGCTCGCTGCATGCGACGCCATCGAGGCCAGCCATGGCGTGCGGACGAGCGTGAAGTCCATCCAGGAGTGGAACAAGCCCGACGCCGTGTAACCTTTCGGCGAGCCTCGTCGTGATCCCTTTGAAAAGAGGTGATCATGACGAGGAGCAACGTAGTGGTGGTTGGCGGCGGGCTTGCGGGCCTCTGTGCGGCGTTGCGCGCGGTGCGGGCAGGGGCCGCGGTGACGCTGTTGGAGCGAGCCGAACGGCTCGGTGGCAGGGGCGCCTCGGACGACGAGAAGGGCTGGGTGTTTAACCAAGGGCCGCACGCGCTGTACCTCGGCGGGCATGCGGAGCGGGTCTTGCGCGCGATGGATGTGCCGTTCGACGGCCTGGTGTTCAAGTCGGCGCATCGCTTCGTCGAGCTTGGCGGGCGCGTGCACCCCATGCCGAGTGGCACCGTGTCGATGCTGGCGAGTGGGCTCATTGGGGTGGGCGGCAAGCTCGAATTGGCCTCGGCGATGAATGCGCTGGCCCATGACGAGGGGCTCGAGGCGGTGCCGCTCGCCGCGTGGGTCGGGCGCGTGAAAAATGCCGAGGCGCGGGTGTTTCTCGCGGCACTCTTTCGCGTGGCGACGTACTGCGCGGATCATGAGCGCATCTCCGCCGCGTGGGCCATGCGCCAGCTGCGCATGACGCTGGCGCATGGCGTGACGTATCTCCACGGCGGCTGGCAAAGCCTCGTCGATCGCCTCGCGGATCGCGCCCGGCAGGCCGGCGTGCGCATTCACACCGGGGTCGCCCCCACTCGCGTGGAACGGGTCGCGCGCGAGGGCCGGCACCTCGCCGTGCACCTGCCCGATGGAGGTGAGCTCGTGGCCGATGCCGTGGTGCTCGCGGTGGGACCGCGCGCGGCGGTCAACTTGGTGCCCGAGAGCGCGTCGCTCGCACGCGCCGCCTCCGATGCCGTGCCCGTGCGCGCGGCGTGCCTCGATGTGGCCCTGCGCGCGCTTCCCAACCCGCGGCACCATTTCACCTTGGGCCTGGATCGCGCGGACTACCTGTCCGTGCACAGCGCCTTCGCACGCCTTGCGCCGGAGGGCGGTGCCGTCATCCACGTGGCGCGCTACTTGGCCGGCGAAACGGTGAAGCCCGGCGTCGTCCGTGCCGAGCTCGAGGGGGTGCTCGATCGCGCGCAGCCGGGCTGGCGATCGCATGTAGCCCACACGCGATTTCTGCCGGCCATGACCGTGGTCAACGACCTGCCTCGCGCATCGGCGCGTGGCGTGCGCACGCCGGTGGCGGTGGCGGACGTGCCGCGCCTTTTTCTGGCCGGCGACTGGGTCGGCGACGAAGGCATGCTTGCGGACGGGGCGTTCGCCAGCGCATACCGCGCGGCAGATCTTGCCCTGGAGGCCACCACCCTGCGCGACGTGGCATGATGACCGAGTGTTGAAGACGGACCCGTCCTACGATGCAGCGTACCGCCAGCACGCAAAGCACGTGTGGGCGATCGTGTACCGTATGACGGGCAGCGCGCAGGATGCCGACGACATCGTGCAGGACACCTTCGTGCGCGCGATGGCCCGCGAGCGACAGCCCGAGGGCGAGATGCGCCCGTGGCTGGGGCGCATTGCCATCAACGCGGGCATCGATCTTCTGCGGCAGCGCCGCCGGCGCGGTTATGTGGGGCCGTGGTTGCCCGAGCCCATCGACACGGAGGACGACGCAAGCCCCGATACGTCGGGCGCGTCCGAGGCGGCCGATGCGGGATACGACTTGCTGGAGAGCGCGTCGTTCGCGTTCCTCTTGGCGCTCGAGGCCCTGCAGCCGCGCCCGCGCGCCGTGCTCCTCTTGCGCGACGTCTTCGACTATTCCGTGCGTGAGGTGGCGGGCGTGCTCGATATGAGCGAGACGCACGTCAAAGTGACGCATCACCGCGCCCGCCGCATGATGGAGACCTACGATCGGGCGCGCTGCATTCCGACGCGGGAGCTGCAGGAGCGAACGCGCGCCGTGCTCGCGTCGCTGATGGCTTCGTTGGCCATGCGCGACACGGAGGCCATCGAGCGCCTTTTGGCCGAAAGCGTGCGCTCGGTCACCGATTCCGACGGCGAGTACATTGCCGCCCGCGTCCCGGTGCGCGGCCGGCAAAAGGTGGCGACCTTCTGGACCAAGACGACGCAGGCCGGCCAGCGCGGTGGCATCGAGGTCGCGCTTCGCATGCTCAATGGCTTGCCCGCCATCGTGGCCTGCCGCTCGTCCAAGCGCGACGGCCTGGCGCCGCGCACGGTCATCATGGTGCAACTCGATGCGCACGGCGTCGTAACCGAATTGCGCACCATCGTGGCGCTTTCCAAGCTGGCCCGCCTGCTGGCGCGAGGCTGAACGCCCGGACGCTGCAAATGCGTTCGCCAAGGACATCGTGCAGCGTTTTCGGCCGGACGGAAGAAAGCCCGTGCGGACGGATGCTAGGCTGATCGGGCCTGTTGGGGCGGTCTGGCCAACCTGGAAGCACAACGGCGCTCGCGAATTTCGATCGATTGACTATGCTGTGTGGTGGGATGGCCCAACCGACTCGGCGCCTCATCGTCGCACGCGGATTGAACGTGGGGGCCCAGCTCATCATCAACCACGACGTGAAGATGGTAGGCCGGGCGCGCGATGCCAATCTGCGCCTCGACGATCGGTCCGTGTCGCGCCATCACTTCCACGTCGTGGCCACGGAGCAGGGCGCGCGCATTCACGTGTGCGATGGCGCCGCGCCGCTTCTCTATCGCGGCAAAGAGATCGCGGAGGCCATCGTCAAAGTGGGCGACACCGTGGTCGTGGGCGACACGTACCTGCTGGTGACCGAGGCGGCCGACGCGGACGACTTCGAGGAAGTGCCCCGCTACCGCGCCTCGATCACGAAGGACGTGCACACCCTCTTCACGGGCGTCGCCGCCGACGTGCGGGGGCTCGCGGCGGTGTTTGCCCTGGACGAAGCGCTGGGCGGCGCCACCGATCCGCCGTCGATCGCGCGCGCGTTGGAGGGCTGGGCAAAGTCGTACGCCGAGTGCGAGGTGGTCGAATTCGTTCCGCCCAGCGGCGAGCAGCCGGCCTCGCGCGATGGCCTCACCGTGCTCGAAATGGCCACCGGCGACGGCCGCACGAAGATTGCCGTTCCCCTTCCGGGAACATCGGCCGGGTGGCTCGAGTTCACCACGCGCACGCGCGACAAGGTGACCGACTCGCTGCGCCGCCTTCTCGTCGTCGCCGGCCGCATTTGTGCCCTGCGCTTTGCCCTCGCGCAAGCCGTGCAGGATGCACGCGAGACCACGCCGCCAACGACCGAGGAGCCGTGGCGGCGCTAAGCACTTCGACCTTTACGGCACGAGTTCGCGCAGGGTGAGCGTCACGTCCTGACGTTTCCCGTCACGTTCCACGGCGAGCCGCACCTTGGTGCCCGGCGCTTGCCGGACTTTTTGATACAGATCCGCCGAGGAAAGGCGATCCGCGGGGACGCCGTCGATGGCCACGAAGGTATCGCCGACCTTGAGGCCCGCCGCCGCCGCGGGGCCGTCTTTGATGACGGTGTGGATGCGGAACGTGTCCGCCTTGGCCTTGCCCGCACCGAATCCTGCGCGGGGTGCAGGCCAGATCTTCGGCGCCTTGCGCGGTTCGAGCTGCATCGTCTTCGCGCGGTAGTCGAAGGTGATGTTGAAGCGCGGAAAGACGGTCTGGCCGATGTTCCCCGCTTCGCCCGTGGCCGCGAACGCGCCGCCCTTGTCGAGGGCAAGGCGCGCGAGGAGATCTTTGACCACCAGGCCTTCGATTTCCATGCCTTGCGCGCGCGCCAAGTAATTCACCGACTCGCCACCGGCCCCGAAGGAGGTGAGCGGCATGCCGGCGCGGTAACGGTCGGCGAGGCCATTCTTGGTGGCCCACTCGCCGAAGATGACCACGTCGCCCGAGTTGCCGGTGTCGATGCCGAACATGCCCTCGTGGCCGTCGAGTTTGGCGCGGATCATGGGCATATCGAGGGTGAACTCGATGGGCACGCGCGTGCCCGTGGCTGGCGGTGGCGCGCCGGCAGGGGAGAGCTGGATCGTGTTGGCGTCGTAGTCGATGCGAACGGTGAACCGGTCGAACACCTCGAGGCCCAAGACGCCCACGATGGGCGGCTTTTTCCCGCGATCCAGCATGGAATACGGGAACGGCATGATCAAAAAGGGCTGATCGATCATGTCCGCGCCGCCGAGTCGGAACGAGGCCACCTTCGTGTACTTCGTGGGCGTCGAGCCTTCGCCCGAGCCATAGCTGATGCCGCCTCCGACCGCCGCGAGGCCCTGTTGCGCCGCGAACTCGGGGGTCACGATGGAGTGGCCACCCGTGTCGAGGATGAAGAGGAAGGGCCCTTTGCCATTCACCTTCGCCTCGACGAGGAAGCGACCCCCCGGATCCAGGTGCATCGCAGCCAGGGTTTTCGGCGTGGTCATGCGCACGTCGGTGACCTTGTTGGAGGGCACGGCGTAGTCGGCATCCGACGCGTTGCCCGTCTCGATGCGGTACGACGCGATGGTCAGCGCCTCGTCGTCTTGCGTCTGAATGGAGAAGGGGAGCTGCAGTTTGCCGTCCACGGGGCGGTAATCCGCATACTTCGTCACGCGCGGGTGAAACGACAGGTGCATGCTGGTGCGGTCGACCAAGTAGCTCTTGGGGTCGATGCGCATCGTGATGGTGCGTCCGCCCTCGGGTATCACCTCCAGCTTTTCCCAGGGGCGCCCGTGCTCCTCGAACTGCGAGCGGCGAAATTGCGCTTTGAACCGGTCCGGAAACAGGTAACCGTGGCTGGCCAAGTAAACTTCGGACACGGCAATGGCCTTCGCCTCCGCGGTGTCGAGCGCGTGCGGCTGCCCGCCGGCATCCTGGCGCCAGCGCTGCTTGCCGTCGAAGCCTTCGCCCACGACGAACACCTCGTGCGCGGCGTGCAGGGCGAAGCGGCCCTGGAGGTCCTCATCCAGGGTGAACGTGCCCTTGACACCGTCGAAGACCGCGTCGCCTTTCGCGTGCAGCGCACGCACCTCGCCCCAGTGTTGGGCGCCCGTTGCGGTTTTCATGCGCTGAATCAGCGCCATGGCATCGTCTGCGGCCACGGGCGCCGCCGGCGCGGGGCTGGACGCCGCGGTCGGCGTTGCGGAAGGGGCGGCGGGCTCGGGTGACGACGACCCGCACGCGAGCAAGAACAAGGTCAATGGGAGGGAAAGCGTCCTTTTCATACAGATCCTCGAGCGTGCCATCCTAGTACGTGCGCTACACTTCGAGGGACCCATGCCGCGCAAGCCGTATCCTCTGGAGACGCTCCTCGATCTGAGGACCCGGCGCGTCGAGGACGCTACCGTGGAGCTCGCTTCGGCGATTCGGGCGCGCGAATCGGCCGAGCAGCGGCGGCAGGCGTTGGAGGCTGTTCGGGCACGCGCCGCGGCAGAAGCCAACGTGGCGCGCAATGCCGAACGCGATGCCCTCGACCAAGGCGCGTTGCGTGCGGTGGATCTGCAGCGCGGTGGGGCATGGGAAACCGTGGCACGCGCCGAGCGCGAGGCCATGGACGCGAAGGTCGAGCATGCGGCGCTGGCCGAGCAAAGCGCGGCCGACTCGGAGGCACGCGCCCGAGGTGAACTGGTGCAGCGCAAGGCCGATGCCGACGTCGTGGACAAGGATCGGTCGCGTTACCTCGAGCGCGCGCGCAAGCGCATCGTAGCGATGGAAGAGGAGTCCGCGAGCGACGCATGGCGAAAGCGATGAGGCGTCTGTTGGTCATGGCGGCGAACGCCGCGCTGCTTGCGTGTACGGCGTGCGGGTCGAGCGGGCGCGAGCCCGAGCCGCGCCCCTCGAGCGGTGAGGTCAAGCCCGCCGAGGCCAAGATCCCTCCGCCCGCGGTGCGGTCGCAGCGCGATGTTCCCAAGGTGGAATCGGCCTACGACGACCCGCGCCTCGGCGGCGTGCGCGATCTCGAGCGCATCAAGGAGTACGCGCGCGCGGCACGCATGGTCGACGATGCCCGCGCGGCGAATCCGGCGGATGCCGCGGCCATCTGTGCGTGGTCGTACCTGTCCGGGCGTCTTCACACGCTGGCGACCGAGCCGGCGGAGGCGGTGAATGCCTACGACGCCGTGAAAGAAGAGTGTCCGCTGTCGCCCTACGCCAAGCTGCGCGCAGCGCAGGTGCTGGGCAAGGCCGCGCGCTGGGACGAAAGCTTCCAGCACGCGCACGCCGTCCCCACGTCGCTTCCCGCGTACGACGAGGCGAAAATCGCGCTCGCCGACGCGCTGGCCGGCCGTGGAGAACGCGGCGCTGCGGCCAAATTGTGGCGGGAGATCCTCGCCGAAAATCCGAAGCTGCCGCGCTGGGTGGAGCTCTCTGTGCGTCTGGCCAATGCGATCATCGAGGGCCAAACCGAGGGCACGCCGCGCGAGGCGTACGATCTGGCGACGCGCGTGGTGATTGAGATCCCCAAGATTGCCGAAAGCTCGGGCGCGCAATCGGCGCGGCAACGCGCGACCGCCTTGCTGCGCAAGAGCGAGCCGCAGTTCAAAGATGCACTGGGCGAGGCGGATTTGGTCCGGCAGATCCAGGGTTACCTCGACAACGGGGAACCTTCGCGCGGACTCCAGGCGGCGAACGCGTTGATGGCGACGTGGGCTCCCGGCAAGACGGGAAGCGTGGCCTGCAAGGTCGGGTCGATGCGCGCGCAAGCCGTCGCGCGAACGAAGCAGCCCGCGGCCGACGCGTGGGGCGATGCGATCCGCATGTGCACGGGCGACGAGCAGCTCGTGAGCGCGCTCTTTCAAGGCGGAAAGGCGAGCCGATCGGCCAATCGGACGCAGGAGGCGGTGGACCGGTTCGCCAAGGTCGAGCAGCAGTTTCCCAAGCATCGCCTGGCCGACGACGCGCGGCTCTTGGCGGCGCTCATCTTGGGCGAGTCGGGGGACGAGTCGCGCTTCACGACCATGCTTCTCAGCCTGCCGGACGACTACCCCGACGGCGACATGGGGACGGAAGGGCTCTTTCGCGTGGCGCTCCACCGCATGACGCGGGGCGATTGGGCCGGCGCGAAAGATCCGTTGGACCGCGCCATCGCGCTCGATCCCTTGGACCGCGCGTGGGCGACGTCGGGGCGTGCTCCGTATTTCCGCGCCCGCGTGTCGGAAGCCAAAGGCGACGTGGAGGATGCGCGCGCGCGGTACGCGAAGATCATCGAGGACTTCCCGCTGACGTTCTACATGACGCAGGCCTACACGAGGCTCGCGTCGCTGGACGAGGCGATGGCCGCGAAGGCCTTGGAGGCGGCGCAGGCGCGCGAGCCTTCGGGGCCGTTCATCACGCACGATCATCCGGAGTTCGCCACGCCGGCGTTCGATCGCGGCGTGCGGCTGCTCGAAGTGGGCGACATCGAAGGGGCCAAGAAGGAATTCACCAAGGCGAACTTCGTCGCCGACGATGCCGAGCACGAGCTGCTCTGGGTCATCGGCGACGTGTACAACCGCGGTGGCGCGCCGGAGTTGGGGCATGCCTTCACGCGGGCGAAGCTGCAGGAGCACTTGGCGCACTACCCCGTGGGAACGTGGCGTTTTGCGTGGGAGGTGGCTTACCCGCGGGCGTTCGAGACGCTGGTGAAGAAGGAGAGCGAGGCCAATGGGCTGCCGCTGTCGCTCACCTGGGGCATCATGCGTGAGGAGTCGACGTTCCTCCCCGAGGTGAAGAGCTTTGCCAATGCTTACGGCCTGATGCAGCTGGTGGTGCCGACGGCAAAGGCGCTCGCGAAAGGGACGGGCATGCCCTGGGACGAGGCGTCGCTGAAGCGGCCCGACGTGAACATCGCCTTCGGGACGAAGCTGCTCGCGCAGCTGCGGACGTCGTATGCGCAGAACAAATCGCTGGCCGTGTCCGCGTACAACTCGGGGCCCGGCGCGGTGAACCGCTGGCTGGCCAAGCGAACGGCCACCGACTTCGACTTGTTCGTGGAGAATATTCCTTACGAAGAGACCCGCGGTTACATCAAGCGGGTGCTCTCGTCGCAGGCCGCGTACGCCTTCCTGTACGAGCGCACCGCGCTGAAGGAGGTGTTCGCGGTTCCCTTGCGGGTCGTTCCGTGACGGGGGTGCGTCTCGTCGTTCCCACGGAGCGCCACGTCGAGCGGTTGTCGCGCGAGGGGATCGCGTGCGAAACGCGGACGGCGCTCAAGCATCGCCTGCTCGTGGCGCTTGCGCCGGAGGTGACCTTGGCCTCGCCGGAGATCACGCGCCTGGCGCTGGCCGATGCCTTGGCCGCGGTGGCGCCGGACGATCCGCTGCTCGGTCCCATGGCTCGCGGTGCGTCGCACGTGTGGCTCAAGACGGTGGACTCGATCGATGCGGCCATTGCGACGTTGCGCGCGTCGGACACGAGCCTCGGGGCGCTGGAGCGCATGGAAGCGCAGGGTGGCACGTCGAGCCGGCGTGCGCGCATGCTTCGCTCTGCGATGGTGGCGCTCGATCGCGCGCTGTCGGCGTTGGGTCTCGTCGATGGTCGCTCGGCGGGGGCGGTGCTCGCGCGCGTTCTCGCCGCTGTGGAGCCTGCGGCGGTGAAGGAAGCGGTGGGAGCTGCCGAGCTTCTGGCGCGATGGATCGTGGCGTGGGAGCCGGCCGATCTGGCCTGGTGGCGCGCACTCGATGGCGCGTTGAAGCGCTGCAAGGGTGGTGCGGTGCTGGAGCTGCCGGCCTTCGAGTCGCGGCTGGATGCGACCCGCGAGCGAAATCCTCTGGAGATCGTGTTCGACGAGGTGGCGCGCGCGCTCGATGCTGCGCCGGAGACGGTGCCCATCGAGCCGGTGCTCGGGGATCTGCGGCTCGACGGGGCGGTGCCGGAGCCTTCGCGGCTCGAGATTCGCCAGGCCGAGAGCGCCGAGGTGCAGGCACGTGCGGTGGCCGATGCCGTGTACGCGGAGCTTCTGCGGGGTACGCCCATCGAGGCGATCGCCGTGGCGGTGCCGCAGCTCGACGAGCACGTGCTCGAGCCGATTCGGCGTGCGTTCGACGATTTGGGCATCCCCGTGCACGATCCGCGCGGGCCGGCGCCCACGGCGGCGGCCATCGTCGCGCGTGCGCTGGATGCGCATGCTCTGGCCTCGCGCGGGCTTCCGCGGCAAGAGGTGGCGCGGCTGCTTCGATCGCGCTACGTGGATGCGGCGACGTTGACGGGGCTCGCGGATGGGCGCGCGGCGCGCACGGAGCTGCATCGGCTGGCCAACGCGCTGGAGCAGACGCCGACGGTGCGCGGGGCCGATCCGGTGGCGGAGCTCGCGGCGACGGCGGCGGGGAATCTCTCGGGCCTCGCGCGGCGGGTAGGGGAGGTGCTCTGGGGCGTGGAGCGTGCGCGAACGCGCCTGGAGCACATTCGCGCCGCGCGCGAGCTGTGGCGCGCGCTCGGTTTTCCTGCGCGGGTGGGCTTCGATGCGCGGGCGACCTTGGCGCGTGACGACGTACCAACGGGGCTCGCGCGCGCGGAGCTTCACGCGCTCGCACGCGATGCGCACGCATGGCGTGTGCTCACGGAGACGCTGGATCGGTACGAGGCGGCGGTGATTCGCCTGAAGGACGACGGCGTGGTCGTCACCATGGATGCCTTTCGTCACGAGTTCGTGCGGGCGCTGGAGGCCGGTGAGCCGCCGCCCGGGGCGCGCCGCATCGGGGCACTGCGCATCGCGCGGGTGGCGGATCTGGCCGACGAGCCGCTGTCGAAGCTGGTGGTCGCCTCGGCCAACGAGGGCAGTCTGCCTCCGTCGAATGCGCACCCGGCGCTCGTCTTCGAGTCGTTCTCTGCGGCGCTGCGCGAGATCGATGCGGTGCGGGCACCGGCGTCCCCCGGACTGACGGCGGCGCGCGGGCTCGGGGCGCTGGCCCTGGCCGTGGCGCGTGCGAAGAGCGTCGTCTTCGTCTATTGCGCGCACGATGCCGAGGGGGCGCTGCTGCAGCCGGCACCGCTGCTCACCTGGCTCGGGCGCGGCGGGGTAACCGAGAAAAAATGGCCTTTGGCGCCGTTGCGCGCGCATCCGCTGACCGCGCGGGAAGCGCGCCTGGTGATGCTCGCGCGCGATCCGCAGGGCGCCCGGCACGCGGTGCCCGATGCGGCACGGCGCGCGCACATCGAGCTTTCGCGCGAGACGTTCCACGGCGCCAAGTCGGCGCTGTACCGTGGTCCGCTCACGGGGGTTCTCGCGGTCGACGAGCCTCTCGCGCGTGCCCTCCTCGAGGATACGGGTGGCGCGGTGCGTCCTTTGCCGGTGACCCGCCTCGAAGACTTCGCGCGCTGCGCCTTCCAGGGCTTCGCCGCCCACGTGCTCGGCGCACGCGAGAAAGAGCCCGCGTCGGACGTGCCCGATGCACGCCAGGCCGGCACCTTGGTGCACGAGGCCTTGGCGGCGGCGTTCGTGGCCACGTTGCCTCTGTGGCGGGAGCGACCGCGCGATGCCGAGGGGATCCGCGCGCTCGCGCTGGAAGCCGCCGACCGCGTGCTGGCGCGCGAGAGGGCGGCCTCGCCCCTGCGGCGCATGGCATTGGAGCAAACGCGCGACGACGTGCGCAAGGTCATCGACTACAGCATCGCCGACGAGTCGTTCGACTTCGCCTTGGCGGAGCAGCCTTTCGGCGATGGCCGCGAGGAAAGTTGGCCGGCGCTTCGATTTGGCCATGGCGATGAGGCGGTCTCGATCCGCGGGAGCATCGACCGCGTCGACCGTTCGCCGGATTTGCGCGGTATTCGCATCATCGACTACAAGCGCAGCCCGCGCACGGCGAAGGATACGCAGCGGGATGTCACCGGCTCCTCCTTCCAGGTGCCGCTGTACGCGCACATCGCGCAGGAGGTTCTCGCCGCCGCGTATGCGGAGGGCCTGTACCTGCCGTACCATCAGCTCGATCGGACGTATTCGGTGGCGGGGTATGCGAATGCCTGGAAGGAGTCGATGGGCGAGAGCGAGTCGGGCGTGAAGGTGCGCACGCTCACGGTCATCGGCCATGTGCGCGAGGGCGATGTGGCGCCGCTCCCGGGCGATCCGCGTGTGTGCGATCGCTGCGCGTACGATGGCGCCTGCCGCAGGCCGCGCTTCGTGGTGGCGGAGGAGGACGAGGGCGTCGAGGGCGCGGCCCGAGCAGGGGGCGCGCGGTGATTTTCGCCTTCCGCAGGAACCTCGTGCTGGCGGCGAGCGCTGGCACCGGCAAGACGCACAGCCTCGTGGGCGTGCTGGTGCACCTGATGATGGGCGCCAGCGAGCTCGGTCACAAGGAGCGCCTGCACCCGCCCGTGGATCCCTCGCGCGTCGTGGCCACGACGTTCTCGCGCAAAGCGGCGGCCGAGATCCGCACGCGCCTCGCCGGTGAGCTCGAGCGGCTTTCGCTGCGCGATCCCGGCTCGAAGTATGCGGCGGATCTTTTGCTCGCATGTGACGCCGCGCACGTGTCCCGCTGGTCGCCCGCCGAAATGGAGGCACGGGCCCGGCGCGCCATCGAGCGGCTGCCGCAGGCCCAAGTGGGCACGCTCCACAGCTACGCGACGACCCTGGTGCGGGCGTATGCGCTCGAGATAGGCCTGCTTCCGGACTTCGACCTGGAGGGCGAAGACGAAGCGCGCGCCCGCGCCGACGAGGCCATCGGGCGCGCCCTCGCGCAACGTGCGGAAATCGATCCCGAGGGGGTGCGTGATCTGGTGCGTGCCAGCGGCGGCGTCGACGAGCTTTCGCGCGAGGTGGCCACGATGCTTGCGCGGCTCGAGGAAGACGGGCGAGGCCCGGAGAGCCTGGCCATCGACGAACGCGACGCCGAGAACATCGAGGCATTGTTGCGCGAGCTGCTGGAGCACGCGGAGTACTTGGCCATCCACGAGAAACGCGCCGACGAGGCGCGCGCGTTCATCGCGGCCTGGAACGAGCGGCGCGCGATGGGCGAGGCCCCGACGGCGGCCTGCATGGATCGGTTCATCGCCGCCACGCGCGACTTCTGCGCGATCCGCCGGACGAAGAGCGAGAAGAGCCAGGGTTTCTTCGACTTCCGCCAGGAGAAGCTGCCCGCCGGCGAAACCAACGCCGAGCGCGGCTACCGCTTGATCAAGGCGTGGGAGATGCGCAGAAACTACGCTCCCCGCGCGCGTTCGGCGCGCGAGCTGCTGGTGGCGGCGGATCGCGAAATCCAGCGTGCGCGGCGTCGCGCGGGGGCGTTGGGATTCGGCGACATCTTGCGCGCTGCGCGCGATCTGCTGCGGGATCATCCGGCCATCGCGAAGGAGGTGGGCGACGGCATCGACGCGCTGCTCGTGGACGAGTTCCAGGACACGTCGCGCCTGCAGCGCGAGCTCGTGCACCTCTTGTGGGAAAGCGATCCCGCGGCGCGAACGCCGGGGACGATTCCGCCCATCGATCGACTGAGGCCCGCGGGACTCTTCGTCGTGGGCGATCGCAAGCAGTCGATTTACGGCTTCCGCGGTGCGGATGTCGCGGTGTTCGCCGAGCTGTGCGTGGGCCTGGCCGGCTGGCGGGCGCGGACGGCCCTGGGCATCGAGGCGGAGGTGAGCGAGCCCGCGGCGCCGCTCGCGGATCTCGTTCCGCTGCGCCACAACCGGCGCGGCCAGGACGAGCTTCTCACCTTTGCCAATGCCTTCAGCCGCCGGCGCCTGGTGTCGTCGGGCAAGGTGCTCTTCGAGATCAATTACGTGCCCGAGACGGAGGATCTGCTTCCGCCGCCGGAGCGCCCCCCCGCCCCGGAGCCGAAGGTGCGCACGCATTGGCTCCGTCCGCCGGTGTCGCCGCGCGGGCGAACCAAGCGGCTCGACGAGGCGTTCGCCATTGCCGATCGCGTTCGCGCGTTGACGTCGGCGTCGGAGCATCGGTTGGGCGACATCGCCGTGCTCTGCCACACGAACGAAATGGTGGAGGTCATGGCCTATGCGCTGGCCTACGACGGCGTCCCGTATGTCGTGGCGGGGCGCGGCTTTTTCTCGGCGCGCGAGGTGCGCGACGTGATGGCGATGCTCGCGCTCATCGTGCGCCCTCGCGAGCGCCTCGCGTTGCTCGAAGTGTTGCGCGGGCCCTGGGTTTCTGCGCGCGACGAGACGTTGCTCGCGCTCACGGCACCGGGGGCGGGCATGATCTCGATGGAGGCCGCGGCCTCGTGGGATTCCGGCCCGCGCCGCGCATTGATGGCGGAGGAAGACCGCCCGCGCGTTCGCCATCTCTTCGAGGTGGTGGCCCGTCTGCGGCGCAACGTCGACCGCATTCTGCCGGGCCGGCTTTTGCGCGAGGCCGTGCGGGCGTTCGACCTGGAGGAGGTGCTCATTCAGCTTCCGCGCGGCGAGCAGCGGGTGGCGAACGTGCGCAAATTGCTCTCCATGGCCGATCGCGAGACGGATGCCGCCGTGCTCCTCGCGCGCCTCACGCGCGCCGCAGAAGGGGCGGCGGACGAGACGGAGGCGGCGACCTTCGCGGACGATGACGATGCCGTGCGCCTGCTCACGGTGCACGCCAGCAAGGGGCTCGATTTTCCCGTGGTCTTCGTCCCCGAGGTCGGCGCCGACGGCCGGCGCACCGAGGCGGGTGCCATGATCCTCGAGCCGCCGTCGGGCCATGGGCCGCCTTCGCTGACGGTGCGCCTCGCCGACGAAAGCGGCACGCGTTTCGACCCGCCGTCGTTCACCCGCGCCAAGGACACGATCCGCCGCCGCGATCGCGCCGAGAAGGCGCGCCTCGCGTACGTTGCCGTCACGCGCGCATCGCACGCCATGTATTTCGTCGGCGATCGCCGTCCGCCGAAGGACCCTTCGGAGGCATTCAACGCCTCCATTGCGGCCGTCTTGCAACAGTTGGCCGCTGACGAATCGCTCGGGGCGATCTTTTCTGCGGAGGAACTTCCGCCGCGTTCCCCGCGCGATGCGACCCCCGCGAGCATGCCCGCCTCGCGCCACCCCGAGTCGGATGCTGCCGTCTCCGTGCGTGAAAAAGCGTGGAGCCCGCCGTGGCAGACCGTCACCATGGCCACCACCTCGCTGCAGGATTTTCATCATTGCGCGCGGCGCTTCCAGCTCGTCCACGTGCTCGATCTGCCGGAGCACGATGCACCGCCGCTTGCCGTGAGCGGCGCCGAGCGCGAGACCGAGGGCGCTCCGCCCGTCGCGCACATCGACCCGCGCAGCGAGGGGACGCTGATGCATCGCGTCCTGGAGCGCACCTCCGCGTCGCACTTCGGTTCCGACGCCGCCGCCCAGGATATCGATGGCCTGCTCGCGCGCGAGGGCATTTTGCCCGAGAACCCGCGCCACGCCCGCCTTGCGCGCACCCTGACCCGTTTCGTATGTGGCCCCTACGCCGCGCGCGCGGCCGCCGAGGGCGCGATCCTTCGCCGCGAGGAGCCGTTCACCCTCTCCCTCGAGGATGCGCGCGGCCGCACCATCGCCCTGCGCGGCACGATCGACTTGCTCGTCGCTTGGCCGGACGGGCGCCTCGATGTCATCGACTACAAGCGCGCCCGCGCCGCCCAGGTCGAGCCCTACGCCTTTCAGCTCGACGTCTATGCCCTCGCCGCGCGCGCCATCTTTCCCTCGGCCACGCAGGTCCGCACCGGCATCGTCTTTCTCGGTGGCGATCCCTCCGAGCCCAAGTTTCGCGAGTCGGCTGCGCCCGAGGCCACCCGCCGCCATCTGGTCACCTTGGCCGATCGCCTCGTCGACGCGCGGCACCGCGAGGCTTTCCCCCGCGCCCCCCTCTCCCGGTGCAAACAGATCCGCTGCGGCTACGTTTCCCTGTGCCACCCGCAGACGAAGCCGCACCAACTCGCGCTCTTCTAGCGCAACGCCGGCGGGGTAGGCCCGGACGATCGGCAAAGTCTTCCCGACGAAGTGCCATGGAACGTACGCGCCGCCGGCGCCACCATGGGACACATGAAAATCGACAGTGCCCTCGCCGATCAAACCGTCGTCATCGTGGGTGGCAGCTCCGGTGTTGGCCTGGCCATTGGGCGGCTCGCCTCCCAAGCCGGCGCCAGAAAGGTCGTTCTCATTGGCCGCTCGCGGGACAAGCTCGACTCGGCCGCGGCGGCCATCGGGGGTGCCAACGTCGATGTCGCAGCGGCCGACATGGTGGATTCGGCCGCGTTGACCGATGCGATTCGGAGCGCCGGCACCATCGATCATCTGGTGCTCACGGCCGTTGCGGACGAGAAGAAGCGCATCGACGCGATCGCGGCGCTCACCGATGCGCAGATGGAAGGGGCGATCGACAAGCTGCGAGGCTTCTTCTTCGCGGCGCGCGCGGCGGCGCCCATCATGCGCGAGCGTGGTTCGATGATCTTCACCTCGGGCGCGTCCGCGCTGAAGCCGCCGGCACGGATGAGCATCCTCGCGGCCGTCAACGCGTCGATTGTCACCTTGGCGCATGCGTTGGCCATCGAGCTTGCGCCGGTGCGTGTGAATGCCCTCACCCCTGGACTCGTGGACACACCGATTCATCAAGGTGAGGAGCGCGAGGGCATTCGCCGGTGGGCCGAATCGGAGTTGCCCGCGCGAAGGTTCGGCCAGCCGAGCGATCTGGCCCACGCCGCCTTGTTTCTCATGACCAATGCGTACGTCACGGGCCAGAACCTGGTCGTCGACGGAGGACTGGTTGCGCGCTGACCGCTTCACATGGGTAAAATCCCCCGTTCGAGCAGCGATACGTGGCCATTTCGTGCGACCACGACGTGATCGATGAGCGGGGTGCCGATGGCATCTGCGCCCGTGAGCACGGCGCGGGTGAAGTCCAAATCGTCGCAGCTTGGCGTGGGATCGCCGCTGGGGTGGTTGTGCACCAGCACGAAGGCACTCGCAGCCTCCCGAAGGGCGATGCGCAGAACGTCGCGCGGTGCCACGTGCATCCCGTGCAGGCCTCCGGCGGCGACCCTGCGTGCAGCCCTCAGGTGATTTCGCCCATCGACCGCGAGAATCCATAGCTCTTCATGCTCCAACGCGGCCAGGCGCGGCCTTGCCCACGCAGCCACGCTGGCGCTGTCGTGCAGGCGTTCGCTCTGCGTGTTGACGGCGGCATGCGCGCATCGCTTTCCCAGTTCGATGGCCGCGGCGATGCGCGAGGCCTTGGCCATGCCGAGCCCGCGCTGATCGGCCAGCTCGCCCATTCCGGCGCGCGCCAGCCCCAAAATACCACCCGACGTCGCGACCAACTCGCCCGCGACGGCCTGCACGGGCGCCCGCACGGTGCCCGTGCCCAAAAGGAGCGCCACCAGATCCGCATCGCCCAAGGATTCAATCCCAAGTTGCCGCGCGCGCTCGCGCGGGCCATAGCTCGCCGTTTCGTTCATGCCCGGCGCATCGCACGGCACGTGCCGCTTCGGCATGTCGCTTTCTCTGCGCGTTTTCGGCCGCGCCACCCGCTCGTCGCCTGTCCCGGACAGTTCGACCCCGTCCTGGGACAGGTGCCAAACCCGCCCGATCAGCGGCTGCTGCAGGTGCCGATGTTCGAGTCTTGGAAGAGGGGCGCCGAGCCGACGCACCTCTCATTCGGCGCGCAGGCGCTCGGGTCGTTCTTTTTGCACAGCTGGTAGCACTTGCGCTGGCCTGATTGCCCGAGGCACGCCAGACCGCGCCCGCAGTGCGTACTGCTGCAGTCCTCGCCCACACGTGCGGGGCCGACGGTCACGCAGCTCGTCGTGCCTTCGTTCTCATCGACGATGGAGCAGTCTTCATCGAGGAGGGAGCACTGGCGATTCACCTCCAACAAGTCGCATTGGCGAACGGGCATGCAGACGGGAACCGCGACGCTTTCCTTTGCGTCTTTGGTCATCTGGATGTCGCAAAACGCGTTCTTGTCCGTGCACGAGGTCCGCCCATCGCAGCAGTAGTGCCGGCAAAACCCCTGCGTTCCGGACGCGACGCATTCGAAGCCCGCTGCGCAGTCTGCGGCCTTGGTGCACGCTTGATTGGCTTCGCCCTTTCCAGCCGGCAAGCAGGTCGTGCCCCCCGAGCGCACGCGGCAAGCGAGTTTGTCCTGCGGGGGCGGGGGGACGCCAGCGTCTTCCGTCGAGTCCGACGGACCCGCGTCGTCGTTGCACGTGTCCGACCGTGTGCCATCGGGGTAGCACGCGAATGCTTCCGCATGGCAAAGCGCATTGCCGCGCTGAACCGCGGCCGCCCCATCGCCGCCATCGGCCGAATCGGGGAGCGCGTAAGGCGGGGGACCGAAGCTGCCCGGATCCGACCCATTGCCGCCCATGTCGCTCACGCTGCCGGTCGCCGCGCAGCCCACCGCGACGGCGGCGACGACGGCGGCCAGGGCCGCGCACAAAGCGAAGCGTTTTTCTCGCGGGGAGGGCGAAGACATGGGACGAGGGTGAAGGACTGATTCACGGCGCGTGCCGCGAAACGGTAGTTTCGCATTCCACTTAAAAAAGACCAGAGAATCCCGAGAGTTGTGCCACTCGGTGCCCTTCCGCTGCGCCGTTCCGACTGGCACGCGCACGGTAGGGCTATGACATCTCTGTCAGATCAGCGCGATTCGAGATCGCGAACGACGAAGTTGCCCGCTGCGTCATACGCGCGGACCGTCACGATGTGGGCTCCCGGCGGGACCAGGCCCGACACGTCGGTGTCGACGGTTTCCTCCGCCGTGTCGAACACTCCGTCGGCCGCACCCAGCGTGCGGAAGTCGGGCTTGCCATCGACCGCCATCTCGACCCGAGAAATGGGGCCGAGGCCATCCACCACGCGCACGCGCAGGCGGCGTCCGGTGATCGATAGATCCCGCACGATGGGTGGCGTGTTGTCGACGAGCACGGGGCCCGACTCCATCGCGTGCTTCTGCACGAGATCCGGTGGATTGGCGGGCTCGTCGCTCGCTTCGATGCGCAATCGGTATTTGCCCTCGGGCAGGGCCGTCGTTTCCCAGTCGTACTCGCTCTTGGTCAGCACCTCGCCGTCGCGCAGCGCGTCGCGCCAGAGACCTTGCCCTTCGCGCCGGAAATTGACCCGATAGCGGAGCGAATCGTTGTCCGGATTGTCGACCTTCCACGTCACCTTCAGCACGCTGTCGTGCTTCGGTGGTTCGCTGCCGCTCGAAGGGATCGCTTCCTTGCTCTCCTTGGCCGCGTTCTTCGGGCGTGCGTCCACCTCGAGGACCACCGGCCGAACGTTGTCGGTCATGAAGGGCAGCATCACTTCGGAGAGCACCGCCTTCGGATCGCGCGACCATCGTGCGCGCACCTGAATGAACCGTGCCGGTGGACTGGCGACGGTCACGGGCGCCGACGAGCCTGCGCTCCACCCGCTCCACGTGGCGTCGGGTGTGCCCGTGTTGCCGGTGCGCGTGGAGAATTCGAGCGCGCCCGTGGCATGCCACGAGAGATGACCGAACTTCGCCCGCAGCCCGGCATCGAGCACGCGGCTGGTCCACACGGCTTCGCTCCCGCCCTGCGCCACCACCCGGTGCACGGTGGCCGCGTCCGAGCCCGCGAGGTAAATCGATCGGCCGAAGGTCAGCGCGCCGATCTGCCGATCGTCGGTGTCGGCCACCAACGTGACCGTGTGCGCATCGTCGACCGTGTACACGCGGCCTTCTGCGCCCGTGCCGACGTAAGGGCGACCCTCGGCGTCCGCCGCGAGCGACATGTAGTGGAACTCGGCGTGCGCCATCATCTTTTCCGGTCGCCCCGCGGCATCGAAGCGCCAGAGTGCACCCTTGCCCGGGCGAATCGGCTTGGCCGCCGAGGGCTGCGCAGGGAAACGCCCGCTCGCGGGGGCGCGCTTCGGCGGCTCCGGCGGCTCACCGTAGTCGTTGGCAATCGCGTACACGACGCCGCGCTTGACGGCGACGATGCCCTTCACCTCTTCGCCGGGGAAGTCGTAGAGCACCGTCGCCCGCCCCGGTCCCGCGATTTTGTAGAGTAGCCCCTTGCCGCTCGACCCCGCGTAAAGCTCACCGCCTTCGCCGAAGGCCAGCGATACGAGGTGGGGCTCGTCGCTGCGGAAATACACCGAGTGCGAACCCGAGGGCTCGATGCGGTAGATGCGGCCTTCCGGGCCGGTCGCCGCGAAAATGGCGCCTTTGCCGTCGGCCGCGAGAGCCCACACGTGGCTCGTGTTGGGCAAGGTCACCCAGGGTTCGGCCTTGCCTTGCGACAGCTTGAAGATCTTTCCATCGGGCATGCTGGCGGCGTAGATGACCCCGCGCACCTCGATCATGCTGGTGACCGCCAACGCGCCCGTGTCGGCGAAGAGCGCGGCGCGATCGCCCACGACCTTGAAGACTTTGCCGGAGGGCCCGGTGCCCACGAGCACGCTGCCGTCCCCGAGTGTCAGCGCGGAGAACGACGACGAGGCATCGGTGAGCGGGACGTTTCCCACGCTGAAGCCGGCGCGCACACCGCCGTCGGAGCTCACCGCGACGCCTTTGAGATCGCCGCCGGAGAACTCCTCCAGGGAATCGAGGTCGAAGGTGCGCGTGCCGACCGCGAGCGCGTCGCTGGCCGCAAAGACACAAGATACTGCGAGGAGGCATCCGCCGCCGGCCCTCGCCATGCATGCTGCCCGTGTGAGCATACCTCGGAATCTACACCGACCTACGCGTGCGGGACGATATCTCAAGCGCACGTGCACGCTAACCGCCCTGGATGGTTCGCGCACCATGTGGTAGGCTTGTCCTCTCACCCTTGACCTGGCAGCGTGCCCCATCCATCGTTGGGAGCTGACCCGGGGAGGGACTGCCGGGCGGAGCTGCATCATGTCATCCACCGCACCGCTGCTTTTGATCGTCGACGACTCCCAAGACAACCGGGAGATGTACGTCGAGTTCCTCTCGAGCTACGGCTACCGCATTGCCGAGGCCGAGAATGGTCAGGCGGCGCTCGATGTCGCCTTCGAGCTCGCTCCGTCGCTGGTGGTGATGGACCTCACGCTCCCCATCATCGACGGCTGGGAGGCCACACGGCGCCTGCGCGCGGATCCGCGGACTTCCACCGTTCCTATCATTGCCCTCACCGGCCACACGCACGACCGCCACGCGCGAAGCGCCCGCGAAGCCGGGTGCAACTCGTTCCTCCTCAAGCCGTGCCTGCCGGAGGATCTGCTCCGCGAGGTCCAGCGTCTCCTGCCCGACTACATCGGGGAGCCCGAGGACCTCAGCGTCATCCGCGAATCGATGGCCAATCTCCGAAGCGGCGGCTGATTCAGCGGCCGTAGACCTGGCGGCGGGTGGCGACGGCGGTGTCGGAGAAGTCACTGAAGAGGCCGTCGATACCTAGCGCGAAGAAGGTGCGGTACTCGGCCGGGGCGTCGCCGCGGGCTTGGTCGTAAATGCCGGCGTCGTCGGGGGTGCCGCCTCGGAAGTCTGCCGGGAGGTTCGTGTTCTCGTTGCGGAAGGTGAAGGGGTGCACGATGAGGCCGGCCTTGTGCGCGTCGGCCACCACCGTCGTCGGCGCCAAGAGCTTTTGATTGGCGTCGCGCGGGATGAGGAAGTTCTTGTTGGGCCCAATGCCCTGCGCATACGTCGCGATGAAGGCCAGCCCCTCGGGCTTCACGAGGTCCGCATACGTGCGCGGGTCGTCGCTCACGACGAAGTCGTACGGCTTGCCATCGGCATCGAGGAGCTGCACGCGCTTCAAATTGGTGAGCTCTTTCAGCCTCTGCAGGCTTTGCGGCTCGAAAGATTGCAGATACACGGGATCCGTGGCCTCGTGCCAGCCGGCATCGCGGAGAAGTTGTGCGACTTTCTCCTCGAGCGGAAGACCGATGCTGCGGAAATACGTCGGGTGCTTCGTTTCCGGATAAATGCCGACGCCACGCTTCTTGGCGAGGTCCACGACCTCTTGCAACGTGGGGATTTCATAAAGGCCGTCGAAGGCCGTATTCGCCGGACGGAGTTTCGGAAGCCGTTCGCGCGCGCGCAATGTCTTCAGTTCGGCGAGGGTGAAATCTTCCGTCCACCATCCTTCGGTTTCCTTGCCGCTGTCGATGGTCTTCTTCTTTTTGCGGTCGGCGAATTCGGGGTGCGAGGAGACGTCCGTCGTTCCGCTAATTTCGTTTTCGTGCCGTACGACAAGAACGCCATCTTTGGTGGACACGACGTCCGGCTCGATGAAGTCCGCGCCCATGGCGATGGCGAGCTCGTACGATGCAAGCGTGTGCTCGGGCCGATAGCCCGATGCGCCGCGGTGTCCAATGACGAGCGGGTAAATCCCGGCGTCCGCCGTGGCCGTATCTGGGCCAGCATCTCGTTGGGGTTGCAAAACCACCGAATCGTCCTCCGAGCAATGCATCAGTACCAGCGATGCAGCAGACAACCCGACGAAAAAGAGGCACGAGGCGAATAGCGAGTGACGACGGCTAATGCGCATGGTGCCTCTTTTAGGTCATACCCCGCCACGACCGTGAAACAATTTGCGTGACATACTCGTGACGGTCGGTCAGTTTTTGGGGGGCTCCGCCACCCCAAGCCCCCGAGAGCGACCGCGCGCTCGAGTTAGACGAGGGTCATCGAACCAAGAAAATCTCTCTTCCCCAGGTTCACTCCATTGTGCCGCAAGATGGCGTACGCCGTGGTGACGTGGAAATAGAAATTAGGATAAGTCATTTCGGTGATGTAATTACTTCCCGTTATCCGTTTGCCCTCCAAGAACGGTAATGCGATGAGTGCCTCGTCTTTGCCGGTGAAGTCGGCGGGCGTGAACGTATCGAGGTATTCGATCACCACGCGGATGCGTGCGCGCAGCTCGTCGATCGTCTGCTCCGTGTCGGCGTGCTTCGGCGGCTCCTTGCCCGAGAGACGCGCGGCGCCGAACTTGGCCTGGTCACAGGCGGCTTGCACCTGGCGAGCGAGCGGATATTGATCCGGCGCGAGGCGCGCCACCACGAGGGTGTTCGGATCGAACTTCTTCGTCTCCGCGTGCGCGACGGCCGCCTGCAGCCAGCGGTCGAGGTTGGACAGCATTTTTTTGAACTGCGGAACCGTAGCTTCGTAAAGGGACATGGTGCTCCGTTTAGGAGCGCACCGCCCCGTTCGGCAAGGTCATGACGCGTCGCTTCCCTGGCGGTCGCGCTTTTTCACGCCTTGCCTCCTCTTGTCATCCACACGCCGCGCTTGCGCGCCCTTCGAGGGCTTCGTCGGACGACGCTTCTTTGGCACGACGAGCGCCCGCGCGACGAGCTCGCGCAGCTTCTCGCGCGCGTCCTCCAAGTTCTGCTGTCGGTCGCGCGTGCGCTCGCTCCGAATCAAGATGCGACCGTCGGCGTCGAGGTAGCCTTTTGCAAGCACCCGCAATCGGTTTTTCGCGGCGGGCCCGAGCGCCGTGGTGCCTTCCAGATCGAAGCGCAGCTCCACCCGCGAGGAGACCTTGTTCACGTTCTGGCCGCCAGGCCCCGACGAGCGCGTGGCGGTCCACGTAAGATCCGTACCCGGAATCACGATTGCGCCGACGGGAAGAGCTTCGGAGGGCATGCGGACCTACATACCATCGCGCGCCCTCGATCGACGCGATATGTTGATCGCCCAACGATGCCAATCGACATCAGCGAACGAACTTTGGCCTATTACGATGCGAACGCCGAAGGCTTTTGGGCCGGCACCCGCGATCATGACGTATCGCAGAACATCGAGGCGCTCGTCTCGGCTATCCATGCGTCACACCCGTTGACCATTCTCGACTTCGGTTGTGGACCGGGGCGCGATCTCAAAGCGATGAAGGACGGAGGGAACGTTCCGATTGGCCTCGAAGGATCGGCGCGCTTTGCGGAGATGGCACGGCAATACAGTGGATGCGAAGTCTGGCAGCAGGACTTTCTCGAGCTATCTCTGCCGCAGTCTTTCTTCGATGGCATATTTGCGAATGCATCCTTATTCCATGTTCCCAGTGCGCACTTACCACGTGTGATCGGCGAGCTCGGCGCAGCATTGAAACCGGGCGGAGTCTTCTTTTGCTCCAACCCGCGCGGCGAAGGCGAAGAAGGGTTTTCCGGCGAGCGTTATGCGTGCTTTTTCGATCATGAACTTTGGCTCTCATTTTTTACTGCACAGGGCTTCGACGAAGTTACGCACTACTACCGGCCGACCGGAAAACCTCGCGCAGAACAGCGTTGGCTTGCCATGGTGCTCCGTAAGCGTCATTAGATTACAGCTCAGTTAGATTGAGACGATTATGAATAATTGACAGTGCACATGTCGACATCGTGGTCGATAATGGTCTTCCCATGACGACGCTCTACGATTTGCTCGCTGGAGAAGACAACCACCCTGCGCTGGTCGCCCCTGGCAAACCGCCGGTGACCTACGGCCAATTGCGCGAAAATGTGGTGAAGCTCGCCGCCCAATTGAATCAATTTGGATTTGGCCGTGGCGATCGAATCGCCATTGCCATGATCAATGGGCCGGAGCTCATTACGACATTTTTCGGCGCTGCGATGGCGGGTACTTCCGCACCGCTCAATCCGAAATACAAACAAGAAGAATTCGCATTCTATTACGAAGACACGGCGGCGAAGGTACTCATTACTTCGCCGGAAGGGATCCCCGCGGCGGTTGCCGCCGCACTGCCCACCATGACGCTCCTCACGGTGTCGGCCGACTCGAAGGGGCGCTGCTCGTTCGAACGCACCGGCGGGGCGACGTATGCCCCCAAGCCCGTCGAGTTGTCGCTCAAAGACGACGTGGCCATGATCCTCCACACCAGCGGCACCACCAGCCGGCCCAAGCGCGTTCCCTTGCGCCATCGCAACTTGTTTGCGTCGGCGGGGAACATTCGCGGTACGTACAATCTCACGCCGGCGGATACCACGTTGTGCGTGATGCCGCTGTTTCATATTCACGGCATCGTCGGATCCATGTTGTCCACGCTCTCGTCGGGCGGCACGGTGGTGTGTCCGGCGGGGTTCAATGCCATGGAGTTCCTCTCACTGTACGAGACGTTCTCCCCCACGTGGTATTCGGCCGTGCCCACGATGCACCAGATGGTGCTCGCGCGCATTTCGAAGCATGCCGACGTCGTTCGCAAGAAGCCGCTGCGTTTCATTCGTTCGAGCAGCGCCCCGATGCCCGGCGTCGTGCGCGAACGGCTCGAGGAGCTCTTCCAGGCTCCGCAACTCGATTCGTACGGCATGACCGAGGCGAGCCATCAAATGTCCTCCAATCCACTGCCGCCGCGTGTGCGCAAGGGAGGTACCGTGGGCGTCGGTCATGGCGTAGACGTGGCCATCATGGACGAAGTCGGCAATCTGCTGAAGCCTGGCCAGATTGGCGAGGTCGTGGTGCGCGGGCCCAACGTGGTCGACGGCTACGAGAACAACCCCGAGGCCAATGCGGCGGCCTTCACCAATGGGTGGTTTCGCACCGGCGATCAAGGCGTACAAGACGAGGAGGGCTACCTCTCGCTCACCGGGCGCATCAAGGAATTGATCAACCGCGGTGGTGAGAAGGTCTCGCCGCTGGAGATCGACGACGTGCTCCTTCGCCACCCCGCGGTGGCCGAGGCGCTCGCGTTTGCCGTGCCGCACAAGATGCTCGGCGAGGAGATCCACGCGGCCGTGGTCCTCAAGGGCGAGTGCGAGAGTGCGGAGCTGCGCGCGCATTGCGCTGCGGCGCTTGCAGAGTACAAGATTCCGAAGAAATTCCACGTGCTCACGGAGATCCCGCGCGGCGCTACGGGTAAGCTACAACGGATCAACATGGCCAAGTTCCTTCAAGTGGGCAGCGAGGACTGATGCGCATCTGTATCGTAGGTGCGGGCGCCATCGGCGGCTTTCTCGGCGCGAGGCTGGCGCTTGCGGGGCAGGACGTCACGCTCATCGCGCGCGGGCCGCACCTGCAAGCGATTCGCGACCACGGGCTCAAACTCATCGAAATCGATGGGCGCGAGCGCGTGGTCAAAACGCGCGCAACGTCGGATTTCGAGGAGGCGGGACCACAAGACGTGGTCATCGTGGCGCTGAAGGCGGGCAGCTTGCCGGCCATCGCGCCGCGCCTTCGGGCGCTCTACCACGCGGAGACGAGCGTCGTTACGGCGCAAAATGGATTTCCGTGGTGGTACTTCCATAAATTGCCAGGACCCTACGAAAACCGCCGCGTCGAATTGGTGGATCCCGGCGGCGTCATCGAGGCGAACATCGAGCCGCGTCGAGTCATCGGTATCATCGTTTACCCCGCGGCGGATATCGACACCCCCGGTGTCATCCGCCACGTGGAAGGCGAGCGCTTCTCACTCGGCGAGCTCGATGGGGAAAAGACGGAGCGCGTGCGCATCCTGCGCGAGGCGTTCGAGGCTGCGGGAATGAAGGCGAAGGTCACGCCGCGCATCCGCTGGGAGACGTGGGTCAAGCTTTGGGGCAACCTCGCGTTCAACCCCATCTCCGCGCTCACGCGCTCCACGCTGGAAGAGATATGCCGATATCCGCTCACGCGGCAATTGGCGCGCACCATGATGCAGGAAGCCCAAACGGTGGCCGAGCGATTGGGCATCGATTTCGGCATCAAGATCGAACAGCGCATCGACGGCGCGGAAAAGGTGGGAGCCCACAAAACGTCCATGCTTCAAGACATCGAACGCGGTCGGCCCACCGAGGTCGATGCCATGGTCGGTGCCGTCGCGGAGCTGGGGCGCTGGATGGACATTCCCACGCCGTCCATCGATGCGGTGTATGCGTCGGTCAAGCTGCTCGAGCAACGCACGACGCTCTAAGTTGGGAACTGTACCGGTCGAACTGAAGAGAAGTGTATCTACCCGCCGTGTGCCGGTGGCTCCACGTGGGGGGGATGACCGGTGAGCGACTCGATGAAATCCTGAGTGCGGTGCGCGACGGGGCGCAGGCCTTCTTGAAAACGGTGGCCGAGCGCCCCGTGGCCGCGCCCCGGGAAGCACTGCGCGCGGTGTCGTTTCCGGCCCTGCCCGACCAAGGGTGGGGCACGACGCGCGCGCTCGACTATTTCCGCGCGAACCTGGAGCCGCTGCTCTCGGGCTCGGCAGGACCGCGCTACCTCGGCTTCGTCACGGGGGGCTCCACGCCGGCGGCGCTCGCGGGCGATTGGCTCGCCGCGGCGTATGACCAGAATGTCTCGAGCGACGGCGACTCCATCGCCACCGGGGTGGAGAGGCACACGCTCGCCATGCTGCGCGCTCTCTTTGGCGTGCCCGATTCGTTCGAAGGGGCCTTCGTCAGCGGTGCCACACAAGCAAACGTGGTGGCCCTGGCCACCGCGAGGCAGTGGGCGTACGCGCGCATCGGCATCGACGTCTCCGAGGCGGGGCTCACCGGTGCGCCGCCCATTGCGGTTCTCGCCGGTGCGCCGCACGCGAGCATCGACAAAGCGGTCTCCATTTTGGGCATGGGGCGGCGGTGCATCGAGCGCATCTCCCTCGTCGAGGGCCGCGCCGTCATCGACCCGGCCGCGCTGGATGCGCACTTGAAAGCGCGCGCCTACGCCGCGCCGTGCATCGTCTCGGCGAGCGCCGGGGAGGTGAACACCGGCGACTTCGACGACCTTCGCGCCGTCGCCGAGGTGGCCAGACGCCACGGTGCGTGGCTCCACGTCGACGGAGCCTTCGGCCTCTTCGCGGCGGCCGATCCAGCCTACGCGCACCTCGTGGACGGGCTCGAACTCGCCGATTCCATCGCATCCGACGCACACAAATGGCTCAACGTGCCTTACGACTCGGGCTTCGTGTTCACGAGGCATTTGACCGACCAAGAGCGCGTCTTCCGCGCCGCGGGCGCGTACCTCGGCGCCGGGCCGGATCTCCTGCACCGCACGCCAGAGAACTCGCGCCGTTTTCGCGCGCTGCCTGCCTGGATGACGTTGATGGCCTACGGCCGTGAGGGCTACCGGGAATTGGTGCATCGCTGCTGCGAGCACGCGCGCCGGCTCGGCGAGCACCTTCGCGCCTCTGGTTCGTTCGAGCTTCTCGCGGACGTGCACCTGAACATCGTGTGTTTCGCGCCTCGATCACGCGAAGTGCGCGATCGCGATCGCGTGCTCGAGGCCATTCACGCGGGCGGCCGCGCATTCTTCACGCCGACCCTGTACGCGGGCCGGCCTGCCATCCGCGCCGCATTCTCCAACTGGTCCACGACCGCCGATGATATCGCCATCGTGGCCCGTGCGCTCGACGAAGCGGGTGCGCTATGATCCCGCGCCATGAGTTCTACGTTTCGGGTATTGGGAATCGCAGGTAGCCTTCGTAAACAATCTTACAACCGTGCGCTGCTCCGCACCGCGACACAACTCGCGCCTGCCTCGCTCACCTTCGAGACGGCGGAGTGGGCCGACTTTCCGCCCTACGACGCGGACGTCGAGGCTGCGGGCCGCCCGGAATCCGTCGTGCGATTCCGCGCGCAGATTGCCGCGGCCGACGCGATTCTCATCGCGACCCCGGAATACAATTATTCCATTCCCGGTGGCCTCAAGAACGCCGTCGACTGGGCCTCGCGCCCGCCGGAGCAGCCGTTCAACGGCAAGCTACTGGGCATCATCGGCGCCAGCGGAGGTGACGGCGGCACGATGCGTTCGCAGTACCACTGGCGGCAGGTTGCCGTGTTTTTGAACCTCCACGTGATGAACAAGCCCGAAGTCTTCGTGCGGCGTGCCGGGGACAAGTTCGACGCGGAAGGCAACCTGACCGACGAGGCAATCCGCAAGACGCTGACGCAGTACATGCAATCATTTGCCGAGTGGATCGCCTCGCACAAGAAATGAAAATTTAGACTTCGAGCACCAGCTTCCCGGTGTTTTCGCCCCGGAACAACTTGAGCAGGCTCTCCGGGAACGTATCCAGTCCTTTGACGATTTGCTCGCGCGACTTCAGCTTGCCGGCGGCCACCCAGCCGGCGAGCTCGCGTGCGGCCTCGCCATAGCGCTCGGCGTAATCGAAGACGATGAAGCCTTCCATGCGGGCCCGATTGATCAATAGCGAAAGGTAATTCGCCGGGCCTTTGGCGCCCTCGGTGGTGTTGTACTGCGAAACGGCGCCGCAGATGACCACGCGGGCATGGCGCGCGAGCTTGGAAAGCGCGGCGTCGAGAATGTCGCCACCGACGTTGTCGAAATAGACGTGGATGCCGTCGGGCGCGTTGGCCTTCAATCCCGCTTTGACGTCTTGGCTCTTGTAATCGATGGCCGCGTCGAACCCGAGCTCCTTGACGAGGTAATCGCATTTCTCGCTGCCGCCTGCGATGCCGACGGCCCGACAGCCTTTGATCTTCGCGATTTGCCCCACGACCATGCCCGTGGCCCCGGCCGCGCCGGAGACGACCACGGTTTCACCGGGCTTGGGCTGCCCCACGTCGAGAAGACCGAAATACGCGGTCATGCCGGTCATTCCGAGGACACTCAAGTACACCGGAAGCGGTGCGGCCTTGGGGTCGACCTTTCGCAGGCCTTTGGTCTTGAGCGTGGCGTATTCCTGCACGCCGAAAAGGCCCAGGACCTGTTCCCCAACCGGAAACTTCGGATCGGCCGATGCGATGACCTCGCCAATTCCTTGTGCACGCATCACCTCGCCAAGGCCGACCGGCGGGACATACGACTTCGCGTCGTTCATCCAACCGCGCATCGCGGGATCGAGCGAGAGGTAACGCACTTTGACGGTGACCTCACCCTCGCCCGGATCGGCGACGGGCGCTTCGCTGTACGTGAAATCGCTGCGCTTGACCAGGCCGACCGGGCGGGAAGTAAGTTGAAATCGATGATTGATGAGTGCCATGGGGGCGGCAACGTAGAAACGAAGTTGCACGACGTCCATGGTCAACATGGCAAAACTTGACTCAAGCGGGTTACGCGGGTGTCCCGTTTTTAGATAGGCGAGATATGCGTTAGCGTTTACCTATGTGGCTCGAAGCGATTCTCTCGCGCGAAGATTTGGTGGCGGTGGTCGAGCAGCTCGTACCGCTGAAGATACGGCTCGACGTGAACGACGAGGAGAAAGACGACGCCGAAGGGCGCTTTCTCGTGCTTCACGATCCCAGTGAGGTGACGCTGGTTCCCGACGTGGGATTGCGGCTCGTCTGCAAAGCGAGTGTGCGCTGGCCGGTATTTCGGATTCGTGTGCCGGTGACCATCAAATCGCTCACCGTGATTCTCAAGCCCGCCGTCGAGCGCCGCGACGGTCACGATGCGCTCACCTTTGGCCTGCACGTGGAGCACGCCGATCTCGCGGGGCTGCCCCCGATGATCGATGCGCACATCACCGTGAAGATCAACGAGGCGCTGGCCAAGGAAAGCCTCGCGTGGGACTTCACGAAGACGTTGTCCCACGCGTTCAAGCTGCCGCCGGTGCTCGAAGACCTCAGCGCCTTCGAGCTCGCGGTGCGGGGCGGCAAAGTGAAAATTACGGACGAGGTGCTGGGGCTGGCGATCGCTTTCCGTCCCCGCGTTTTGCGAGCCAATTCGCAAACGCCGACATGATCGCGCACATGCCAATGTAAATCGCCGCGATGACCAGGTACGTCGGCACGTAGGGAAGGTCGAAGGCCAAGCGGCTGCCCATTTGCTTGCCGACGTAGAGAAGCTCGGGGTACGTGATGATGAAGCCCAGCGCCGTGTCCTTCAAAAGGACCACGAGCTGCCCGATGATCGACGGAAGCATGCTCCGTATGGCCTGCGGCAGCAGAATGAGCCGGACCACCTGGCCTTTCTGCATGCCCAGCGCATACGCCGCCTCGGACTGCCCGCTCGGAATGGCCGCGATGCCCGCGCGGATGATCTCCGCGAGCACCGAGCCGTTGTACACGGTGAGGCCGGCGACCAGCGCCCAGAAGTTGCTAATGTGCAGGCCGTACTGCAGCGGTACGTAATAGCCGAAGAAGATCAGAATCAGCAGCGGAATGGCGCGGAAAAGCTCGACCAAGAACGTGGCGGGCGCGCGAAAGATCCACGCGTCGCTGATGCGTGCGCTGGCGAAGACGCCGCCGAAAATGAGCGCAAGTGCGGCCGCGGTGCCTGCCGCCTCCAACGTGGCGAGCAGCCCGTGGAGCAATTGAAGCTGAATCGCCTCGTATTCGAATTGCTTCCACTTGAGCGGTTCGAATTGGCCGGTTTCGGAAAAGCGGTAAATCGTGAACGCCACGAAGGCGACGATCAGCCCAATGGTGGCGATGCCCACGAAGCGGTGCCGCAGGCGTGCGCGCGGGCCCGGCTCGTCGTAGAGAACGGAGGTGCTCATCGAACCACCGCCCATCGGCGTTCGAGGAACCGCTGCAGCAGAATGAGCGGCACCACGAAGGTCAGAAAGCCAAAGGTGATCCAGAAAAGCGTATACACCTGATTCTCACCGCGCTCGGAGAGGTACGCCTGAATGGCGCCGGCCTCCACCACGGAAAAGCCGGCGGCCACGGTCGTGTTCTTCAACATGGCGTTCAGCATGCTGATGAGCGGCGGCACCACCGTGCGAAACGCCTGCGGAAGCACGATGAGGTACAGGACCTGGCCGAACGTCATCCCCAACGCGCGGGCCGCCTCGCCCTGGCCCACGGGCACCGTGTTGATGCCCGAGCGCAGGGTTTCGCAGATGAAGGCCGCCGTATAAATGGTGAGCGCGGTGTACGCCGCCGGCTCGAATGCGATTTCGATTCCCAACTTGGGTGCAGCGAACACCAAGAAGGCAAAAACGAGGGTCAGCGGCGTATTGCGAATGATGTTCACGTACGCCGCCCCCAGCCCGCGGAGCACCGGCACCGGCGATACGCGCATCGTCGCCAGAATGGTACCCACCGTGAGCGACCCCACCGCGCCGATGACGAAAAGCTTCAGCGTGGTGAAAAAGCCGCGGGAGAAGATGTCCCAGTTGTTGGTCAGCGTGCGGAAAAATTCGAGCATCAGTATCGTTCGACGGGGGGTTGCGTCGCCGACGATCCGGAGAGACCCAACGTGCCGTCGTAGATCTTCTTCCAGGTGCCGTCTTTGGCCGCCGCTTCGAGCGCGTCATTCACCGCATTGCGGAAGGCCGTGTCATCCTTGGCCACGCCGATGCCGTATTTCTCTTGGCTGAAAGGCTGGCCAATGACCTTGAGCTTGCTCGGGCTCTGCGCGGCGTATCCCTTCAAGATGGCGTCGTCCGTGGTGACGGCGTCCACCTTCTTGTCGAGCAATTGCGAGACACACTCGGAGTAGGTCTTGAACTCGCTGATGTTCCCGTCGTCGGTCAGCTTTTGCTCGCGCACGCGCTGCAAGGGCGTGGAGCCCGTCGCCGAACAGACCTTTTTGCCCTGCAAGCCATCTTTGCCGGCGATGCCCGATTCGTCCTTGCGGACCAAGAGATCCTGGCCGGCGATGAAATACGGGCCGGCGAAGCCGACGTCGTTCTTTCGCTTGTCGGTGATGGAGTACGTGCCCACGTAGTAATCGATTTCGCCGCCCTTGATGGCCGTCTCGCGGTTCGTCGAGGGGATCTCTTTGTATTCGATTTTCGACGGATCGATGCCGATGCGCGCGGCGACCAATTGGGCAATTTCGATATCGAAACCGCACCGCTTTCCGTCGGCGTCTTTGTAGCCCAGGTTCGGCTGGTCGGCCTTCACGCCGACGACGACTTTACCGGCGCCCTTGATCTTGTCGTACGTCTTGCTGCCCTCGATTTTCACGTCCGTCGCCGGCGTGAGCTTGACCCCCGAGCTGGCGCATTTGTCGCCCGTGCCCACCGCGGCGCTCGTGCTGCCGGCGCTGCCAGCGGCACCGGGATCCTCTTTCTTTCCACATGCGCCCAAGGCCATCACGATTGCGAGGGCACCCATACCGATAAAAGATGCAGTTCTGCACGAGTTCATTGGAGCCTCTCTTTAGTGCGTTAGGATCTTGGACAAGAAGTCTTTGGCCCGATCGGTCTTCGGGTCCGCGAAAAATTGTTCGGGTGGAGCCTGCTCGACGACCTGACCATCGGCCATGAATACGACGCGGTGCGCTGCACGACGGGCAAAGCCCATCTCGTGCGTGACGACGATCATCGTCATGCCACCTTTGGCCAGGTTGGTCATGACGTCGAGAACTTCGTTCACCATCTCCGGATCGAGCGCGCTGGTCGGCTCGTCGAAGAGCATGGCCTTGGGGCGCATCGCCAGCGCCCGCGCAATGGCTGCGCGCTGTTGCTGCCCGCCGGAAAGTTGCGCCGGGTACTTGTCGGCCTGATTTTTGATGCCCACCCGTTCGAGCAGGGCGAGGCCGCGCGTTCGCGCCTCTTCCTCGGGCTCTTTGAGCACCTTGATGGGGGCGAGCATCACATTCTCGAGGATAGTCTTGTGCGCGAACAGATTGAACGACTGAAACACCATGCCGACCTCGCTCCGCAGCTTGGCCAGCGCCGCGCCCTCCTCAGGTAGCGGGCGGCCTGCGAAGCGGATTTCTCCGCCCTGGATCGTTTCGAGGCGGTTAATCGCGCGGCATAGGGTGGATTTGCCCGAACCGGACGGGCCGATGACCACCACGACCTCACCCGCTGCGATCTCCAGGTTCACATCCCGCAGCACGTGCAGTTGCCCGTACCACTTGTTGACCCCCTTGAGCACCACCAACGGATCTGTCTCGCCCATTAAGGCATCAACGTTAGGAAGTTCGCACTATTCGCGCAAGAGCTCAATCGATGGTGGTCTCGAGGTCGGTTCCCAGGTTGCCCGGCGTTGCGCTCTCCTTTTGAGGAGTGCGCGTTCGCGGCGGCGGTGCCATGTCCGCCGAGGAACGCTGGGCGGCGGAGGCTTTGGGTGAAGGTCGTTGGCTTGCGGAGGCCGCGGGGATTGGCTCGGCGGGGGCTTTTTCCGAAGGTGCTGGTTCCGCAGTCGTTGCCTGGGGAGGTGCCGTCTTGGCAGGTGCCGTCGGGGCAGGCGCGATGGGGGGCGGCGCAAGGGGCGCGGAAGTCGGCACGATCGGTGCGGATTGTCCGGAGGCATGCGGCGGCGGCGCATCGGGCTTTCGGAAAAGGAGGATGCCCGTGGAGGAAGCGCCCGCCACGCCGAATACGATGGCCAAGGTCAATCCGGTGCGCCTGGCGAACCGGCGCAAATTCTCGCGTCGTTGCAGTCGCCGTTGCGTGCGGTCCCATTTGTCCTGGTCCTGCTGCCAGCGGCTGATGGCCAGCGGCGTCTCCGACGGGGTGATGGGGGCCGTGAGCGCCGGCGTTTTAGCGCTTTCGTCGGGCCGTGCGCCCGACTCGGGAAGCTCGTTTGCAAGCTCGTGAAAACGTGCGGCGAGGTGGCGCGCGTCGGGGCGCTCGTCGGCATTGTGGGAAAGGCACCGCGCGAGCAGCGCAGTGAGCTCGCGCGGGTAGTCGCCGAATTGACTGAGGAGCGGGGCCGCCGGCGGCCGGGCGGAGAGCACCGCAGCAAGGCCCTTCGCGCCGAGGTGCGCGAAGGGCGCGCGGCCCGTGAGCATGATGAAGAGGACGACGCCCAACGCGTGAACGTCCATCTTGGGCGAGGGAGGCCGGCCGAGGACTTGCTCGCGCGGAGAGAAGGGCGGTGTGCCGATGAACATTTCGTCGGGCTGCACCGTGGAGGCCACGTTATGGGCAATTCCGAAGTCGACGACGAGCACCCACCAGGCTTGCGACCCCGGTTGGACGTGCACGAAAAGATTCTCGGGTTTGATATCGCAATGGACGACGCCGCGTTCGTGCGCAAAGGCCAGCGCTTTGCAGATTTGATGGGCAATCGCCAATGCAATTTTGGGCGGAAATCGCCGTTGCTTGATGGCGTAGTAGTAATGAATCAACTCGCTGAGCGGGCGGCCGCGCAGGAGCGTCATGGCATAATAGGGAGTGCCATCTTCGAGGGAGCCATAATCGAAGACGGTGCAAATGTGGCCGCTCCCCTCGAGGAGGGAATGCGTCTGCGCCTCGGCACGAAAGCGAGCAAGGAGCGCGGGGTCCCGCGCGAGCGACGTCTTCATCACTTTCACGGCGCACGTTCGCTCGAGATCCGTCTGCGTAACCTCGTAAACCGTGCCCATGGCGCCGCCGCCCAAACGCCTATCCACTCGATATTTGCCGGCGAGGACGACACCGGCTGCGTATTCCACTTCCCCGACGTTCTTGGGCATCGGACGACTCCCAGGATCGGCGTGAGCGTACCGCGTGCGCTCCGGGGTGGAAGAGTGAAGATGTACCGTTGCCGACATGGCGCGAATGACGCCGTCAGGTGGGAGGAGTGATGAGCTCAACCTCTATTGGAAGGACGAAATCGTCCAAGGATGACCTAGCGGTAGCGCTTTGCTTGAACTTGGGACACGATTGCTCCTCGCCCTCGTGCGGGCCGCAGGTCCATGAAAGAGTCCAAGAAACAACCGGGCCCGTTCGGTACAGATCCCGATCCGGCATTCGCTGCGACCGAGCCGGGTCCTCCTACGTTTGGCGAAGGGGCGGGCCAAGAGCGTGGGGTGCGTGAGTCTGCGGCGCTAGAGGAAGATGTATTGAGGGCTGCGCGAGAGTTCTCGCATTTGGATCGCGAGACCGCCGCGCGTGCGGCGCGGATCGTGAATCAATACGAGCGCGACTATGCGCGCCTCGCCGAGGAGGCGGTGGCATCGACGGAGGCCGAATCGATTGGCGTATTCGTCGAGTCGTTTCAGCGCGCCAAGCCCGTGGTGCACGAATCGGCCGAGGAGGCGGCGGCCATTCCCCGCTCCGATTTGCTTCCCGGCGTGCGCATTCTCGAGTGGGATGAAGAGAAACAACGCGCGCCGCGCAATGGCTCGGAGCGTCGCGATCGTCCGAATTCCACGCCGCCCGATTCGCCGGACGCGATCCGTGCATCACGTCGCGCCAAAGCCCTGCAGGCCGAGTTGGCCGCTGCCCAAGTCGCCATGGCCGAGCCCGCGGCCGAGGACGCGGTCTCCGACGGCGACCGCATCACGCACCCGAGTATTCACCGCCGCCGCGAGCGCCGGCAGCTGACTATCCTCGTTCTCGTCGCCGTCGTTCTCGGCATCGTCGCTTGGGCACTGCTAAAAGCGCCCTAGCGCTATGAAGCTTTCGCACATCGTTCTTGCGGCATCGATCGTATCTTGTACGCCTCCAAAGACGCCACCCGCGCCGGCGTCTGCGCCGGTCTCGGTGGAGCAAGGGAGCGAGCAACGCGCCCGTCTTCGTGATCTCGGCATTACGCTCGGCAGCCTGCCCACCGGCAAATACAATGCGATCACCGATGTTCCGGGCGTGCGCGTCGGACATGTCACCCACAATTGGGGCTTTGGAAAGCTGATACCGGGCAAAGGCCCCGCACGCACGGGCGTGACCGTCATCCTGCCGACGTCCGACGACTTTTGGCACAGCAAGGTGCCCGCCGCGAGCTTCATCCTCAATGGCAACGGCGAAATGACGGGGCTGCACTACGTCAAAGAGTTCGGCTACCTCGAAACGCCCATCGTCTTCACCGACACGCATGGCATCGGCGCCGCCTTCGATGGGGGCGTGCGCTACATGCAGCAGCGCTTCGACGGCATTGGCAAGGACGAGGCTCCGACGACGCCGCTCGTAGGCGAATGCGACGATGGCTGGCTCAATGACATGCGCGGTTTGCACGTCACCGCGGCCGACGTGATGAAGGCCGCCGAGCGCGCAAGCGACGGCCCCGTGCAGGAAGGCGCCGTGGGCGGCGGCACGGGCATGATGTGTTACGGATTCAAGTGCGGAATCGGCACTTCGTCGCGCGTTCTGCCGGACAAAGCGGGCGGATACATCGTGGGCGCCATCGTCCAATCGAACTTCGGGACCCGCCCCGAATTGCGCATCAATGGCGTGCCCGTTGGGGAGGAAATCAAAGATTTGCTTCCCGAGGAGGCGTACCACACCGACGGTTCGTTGCTCGTGGTGGTGGCGACCAATGCGCCTTTGACCTCGCGCCAACTCGAGCGTGTCACCCGTCGCGTGTCCCTCGGTGTCGCGCGCACCGGAACCATTTCGCACAACGGCAGCGGCGACTTGTTCGTGGCCTTCGCCACGGGCAACCGCATCCCAGGTCAGCCCACCGAGCTCACGCATCCGCTGCGCGAACTCGCCGACGAGCGCATCGACCCCATTTTTCAGGCGACCGTGGAAAGCGTGGAAGAGGCCATCCTCAATTCGCTGACCATGGCCACGACGACACGCGGCCGCGATGATCATGTGGCGCACGCGATTCCGCTGGATCGCTTGCGCGCGATCATGCGCCGGTATGGGCGCTAACATAGTCGGTATGCTGCAGATCGAAATCGTCCAGGGCGACATTACCGAGCAAGACGTCGACGCCATCGTGAACGCAGCCAACTCGTCGCTATCGGGCGGCGGGGGTGTCGACGGGGCCATTCATCGCCGCGGTGGCCGCGCCATTCTGGAAGAGTGCCGCCGCATCCGCGCAGAGCGTTATCCCGATGGCCTCCCCACTGGCCAAGCCGTGGCCACGGGAGGGGGAAGGCTGCCTGCGCGCTGGGTCATCCACACCGTGGGCCCCATCTACGTGCGCTCGTCCGCGCCCGCTCGCGAACTCGCGAGTTGCCACATCGAGTCCCTGCGCGTCGCCGACGAATTGGGAGCACGCTCCGTTGCATTCCCCGCGATTTCCGCGGGGATATATGGATATCCCTTGCACGAGGCCGCGCCCATTGCCCTTCGCACGGTGCGCGAGGCGAGGACCTCGGTGGAGCTCGTGCGCTTCGTTCTTTTCGATGAAGTCGCGCTGCGTGCATTTACGCTGGCCGAAACGTCGTCGTCGTAGAAGTCGATTCCACATGGCTCGTGCAGCCATGGGGTATTCGAAGACCATCGCGAAGGCTCGCGAAAAAGACGCGATTGATCGCGAACGTGAAGTGGCCAATTGCGAATTGGGTCGACGATTCTTTGTCGATTGTTCGCATAGGGAACTGGTGTTGCTCACCTGCATTTCGGTGATATATGCATTGGCTCCCAGCCGTTAGCGCTCTTCGTACTCCGGTCGCTTCGTGCGATTCGGTCGAAAAGGGAATTGGAAAAGGAGATTTCGATGGCGCGAAGAAGGCTCCTCGTATTTGGGCTCGTCGGATCGCTGGTCGTCATCGGTCCGGTGTTGCGGTGGACCATTCGGCGCGACGCGCCCCACGCATCGGTGGACGCTCACGAATCGTCGTCTTTTTCGGAAATGCCGAGTGGTCTCGATAGGGCTTCGAGCGGAGGTCCATTGGGGTCGGCGCCGCCGGTCGAGCAGCTTCCGGTGACCGTATGTTGGAAAAACCTTGCAGCGTTCGACAAAAACCTGTCGCTGGCGAATTTCCGCGCGGCGCTGACCGCGGCCTTGGCGGCGAACGATCCACATCTCACGAATTACCTTCAGGAGCGCCTGACCGAGCTGGTTGGGGATGATCCGCAAAAGGCCCTGGAGGTCGTGGATTGGGCCGAAACCTCCGCGCCGCCGGCGCTGGGCGTCTACATGGAGGCGTTGAAGAAGACGCCCGCCGTGCAAAATGAAGAGGTTTCCGAGCGTCTCGTAGGGCTTGGTGAGAGCAAAACCGCGAGCCTGGAGCATCGTTCGGCGGCCATCGATGCGCTGGAAACCCAGCGACGGCTTTCCGACCGTGCGCTTTCGCGTCTCAGCGCGGTGGCCATGGACGAGACGGTGGATTCGACGGCGTGGGTGGCCACGCGCACGTTGGGGCGCGTCATGAAGGAGGACTACGCCCGTACGGGCTCGTACGAGCGCTATTGGAAGCAACTCCTTCAAATTGGGGAGCGCTCCAATGAATCCGCGGTTCGTCTTCTGGCGTTGGAAATGCCGTCGTACTCGAATCCATTGCTCGACCGCGGGTCGATGGACCGATTGGGAAATATCCTGCACAGCGATCCGGAGCGCGACGTGCGCGAAATGGCGGCGTTTCGCTTGTCCGTGACCGCGGAGCCGCAGCGGGCGCTGGAGATCTTCCGAACGGCCTTCTCGCACGAGAAGGAGCTCTGTGTTCGCTGGGCCATCGTTCGCTTTGCCGTGCGGGCCGCCGGTGAACGGGCATTGCCGCTGCTCGCGCAATTTGCCGCGCAAGACTCACGCTTTCAGCAAGACTACCTCGACTTCAAAGCCCTCTACGCGCAGGGAACCGTCGATTTCGCGCGCGTCTGGTTCGAGAAGCAAGAGCGCCATCAATGCCCGGAAGAAGGCGAGGGAGAGGAGGGCCGCACCAATGGATAAGCGGATTTTTGCATTCGTCACCGCGGCTGCGGGGCTGGTGTTGCTCGCAGGGCCCGTTGCAGCCACGGCACCCGAGCACATGCAAAAGGAGACATCGTGCTCGGTGGACTCGATGGTCGATAACCTGCGCGAGTCGCTGCAATCGGGGTCGCCCTCGCTGAAGCGGTACGCCTCCACGGTGTTGCGCGAGGCGGCACTCACCTTGTCGGCCGAGGATTTGCGCGCCGCCTTCGCGCGCGAGCGCCAGCCGGCGATGGTCGAAGCGTTGGCCGCGGCACTGGCCACCAAAGCGAGCCATTCGGAGGATCCCTCGTTGATTCGGCCGTTGCTATCCCGCGCCACCCACGATGCCGATCCTGCCGTTCGCGCGGCGGCTTTGCGCGGGCTTCGCTCCACCGGTTCGGTGGACATGATGGCAAAGAGCGGTGAACGCGTGCGTTACGAGCAATTGATTCAGGATGCATCGCCGGAGGTGCGCAAGGCCGTCGTCGAGAACCTCAAGGCGGAGAGCTCCGAGGTGTATGCCGGCCACGATCGCACCGTGTCGGAGACGGCGATCTCCGCGGCCAAGGCGTCCACCGATCCGGCTGCGACGGCGGAACTTTTGCGCAATGCATCGATGGAACAAGTGGGATCGCGCGCCGTTCGGGACGTGACCGGGCAACTCGAATCGTCCAATCCGCAGGTTCGCGCGGCGGCGGCAAGCGCGCTGGGCGGTGTGCAAGCGGCGCACTCCTCGGAGGCGCGTGTCGCATTGACGCAGCTTTATCGAAACGATGCGACCCCGGAAGTGCGCCGCGCCGTCCTCGAGTCGATTGCACGCCTCGGGCAAACGCACGCGATACCGGCTCTGGAGTCGCTTGCGTCGATCGATCCTGCCATGAAGGGCGAGATCGATGCCTGGATTGCGGCGTTGAAGCTCGGCCTTCAGGAGTGGAACCTCATTTCGAGAGAGAAGGAACGGAGGGAGACGCGATGATAGGTAAATCGTTATTGTATCTCGTAGGCGTCGTGGCAGTCGTCGGCTGGGCCGGCGCCGTCAATGCGGAAACGGCGGTGGGCCCTATTTGCGATCAAGGCGCACGAGTGGGATCGACCACGTATTATTCGTGCAACGGCGCTTCGCACAATGCCCTCGATATGAGCAATGGCACCTGCAGCGAGTGGAACCACCGCGGCATGATCAACGTGAGCAAGTACTACCGGTACTACGGTGGTTGCGCGAACACCTGCAGTGGCTCCAGTTGCAACGGCGGCGCGGGCAATTACTACGTGGTGAGCGGCAGCAACGGCTGGGAGTTCCGCCAATTGCACGTCAACGCCAATGGCAGCTCCGGCTCCAAGACCTGCGACCGCTGTCCGCTCGGCCTCGTAGGGTCCACCGGCCAATCCACGGGCGCTCACGTGCACGCGGACAATCGCCAATACGGAACCCGCAAAACGGCTTGGTACACCAGCGTGGGCACCACATGTGGCTCCAGCGCCTATTGCGGCAATAGGGTAGGTACGCCCACGTTGCAGTAGATTCGTGGCGCCGTGGCGTGGCTGCGCGAACTCAATTGCCCAGCCACGCCACCACGATGGCGATATCGGTCTTCCGACGCGTTTCGGTACGACGCGGCTGCGGTGGCGAATTGGATCATGGGGCGATGTTCACGGTTCTACGGATATGCATTTCCCGAAAATGGACGATGACCCAATCCATCCATTGATGCGTCCTCGGTTGTTCCCGATTTGAAAGCGCCCAGCTTGAATGGCCTTTACCAGATGCAGGTATTCCGTTCCGTGTACTTTGCAAAGAACGATGTCGCCGGGCCGTAATTCGTCATGGTCCTGAACCGGCACCACGGTGCAGAGATTCCCGCTCTCGATCTTGCCCTTCATCGAGTGCCCGCGCGGCCGAAACTGCACCGTCTCCCCCGCCCGAAGCTTCTCGATGTACGCCGTTGCCCAACCCATGGGGAAGGTTATCCCGCAAAACGCTCGACGCGCACAACTGTCGCGATGTTGCGACCGATGAATGGTGAGCCATGTCGAAGTCTCCGAGTCCCCACGATGCCTTGTTCAAGGCCAGCTTCGGCCGACCTGATATCGCTCGGAGCGAGCTGGAACTGGTCCTGCCGCGAGCCATTCTCACGCAGCTCGACCTTTCGACCCTCGTCGTCTTACCGGGATCTTACATCGATGACGATCTGCGACAGACGCATTCGGACTTACTCTACGGCGTACGGACCGTGTCTGGCGAGCCGTCGCTGGTGTGCGTTTTGGCCGAACATCAGTCCAAGTACGACGCGACGATGGCGCTTCGCTTGCTCGAGTATGCACTACGAGTTTGGCGAAGATGGCTTGACGAGCATCCGGGCGGCAAAATTCCTCTGCTCATATGCCTCGTCTTGCATCATGGGGAGGGGGGATGGAGTGGTCCGCCGGAGCTCTCCTCGATGTTCGACGCGAGCTCTTCCGCGATCGAGGCAACTCGCGAATTTATACCGCATTTTCGCTACATTCTCGACGATCTCACCGCTCTTTCCGTGGAGGTGCTTGCCGGTCGCACGATCCATGTGCTGGGTCGCCTGGTGCAGATCGCGTTGTGGACATCGAGTTCACTCGAACGATTCGAGCAAGCTGCACCTCTGATGCAACAACTTGCCCGGGTGACGACGCGCGATGCGGCCACGCGCACGCTTTTGACCCGGCTCTACGTTTACCTGCTCCAGGTGCTCAGGGATGTGGACGCTCGCGCAGTGTACGATAAACTCGTAGAGATCGCAGGGCCCGAAGGAAAAGAGGACGTGATGACTGCCGCGGAACAACTCATGGCCAAGGGAATGGCGGACGGTCTGGCCAAGGGAATGGCGGACGGTCTGGCCAAGGGAATGGCAGACGGTCTGGCCAAGGGAATGGCAGACGGTCTGGCCAAAGGCCGCATCGAGACGCTGCGAATGGCGATCGAGAAAGCCCTCGAAGCGCGAAAAGTCACTCTCTCGGAAGCCGGACGGGCGCGGCTCGAGGGGTGCAGCGATTCCGACGTGCTCGAGCGCTGGTACGAGAGGGCGCTCACCTTGAATGAGGAATCGGAAATCTTCGGTGGGTGAAGGCGCGTTGCCTGGAGGGCAACGCGCTCTATAGAATCGCCCGTGGTGGAAGCAGTTTCGACGAAACGTCTCATCGTTTCCGGTGGCATGGACGCCGGTGGGCAGTTGCTCGTGGACGAGCAGGTGAAGCTCGTGGGGCGGGCACGGGATGCGCATCTCGTGCTGAGCGATCGGCGCGTGTCTCGGCATCATTTTCACGTGTTTGCCACGAAAGATGGCGTGCACATGCGCACGTGCAACAACGCTTCGCCGCTCGTTTATGGCGGGCAGGAAGTCCATGATGCGGAGGTTCACGTCGGCGGAACCGTCCTCGTCGGGGATACCACCTTGCTCGTCGTCGAGTCCGGTGCATTGGAGCAGGAGAAGGCGTCTGCCCACGATGGGGCGACCACCGTCGCGTCCCTTCTCACGGGCGCCGCCTCCGAGATTCGCGGATTGGCCGCGATGTATGCCCTCAACGAAGCGCTCACGCCGGCTTCCGATGCGCAGGGCATCGAGGGCATTCTTGGCTCGTGGGTCAAACAGCATGCGCCGTGCAGCGCGGTCGAACTGTTGCCCATCGATGAGCGAGCCCGCGCGTCGGAGAATGGCGAACCCCTCGTGGAAACCGCGTTGGCGGACGGTAACACGCGCATCGCCGTGCCCACGTACGGCGCATCCATCGGAGGGGTCGCGTTCACCCTCGCGATGCCGCCATCTCGGATCGGCGATTCGCTTCGCCGGCTCCTCGTTCTCGCGGCGTCGCTCTGCGGGGCGCACCTCGCGCGCTTGTCCGTGCTCGCCACCGTGAAGGAAGATCGCGAAACGTTGCGCCGCCAAGCCGTCGGCAGCGCACACGCGTTCCTCGGAGATTCGCCTGCCGCCGTCGAGCTCACGCGCATCATCCCGCGCCTTGCGGGCTCCGATGTCACCGTTCTTCTCCTGGGCGAAACCGGCGTGGGAAAAAGCTTCGTCGCGCGCCTGCTCCATGAGACGGGGCCTCGCCGCGACGCTCCGATGCGCATCATCAACTGCGCTGCGATTCCCGAGGCCCTCATCGAGAGCGAACTTTTCGGCCACGAGCGCGGCGCCTTCACCGGCGCCATTGCCACCAAAGTCGGCGCCTTCGAAGCCGCCGGACACGGCACGATCCTCCTCGACGAAATTGGCGAGCTCCCATGGCCAAGCCAGGCAAAGCTGCTCCGTGTCCTCGAGGAAAAGAGCTTCGAGCGCGTTGGCTCGAACCGCGCGCTCGCCCTGCATGCGCGTGTCGTCGCCGCCACCAACCGCGATCTCTCCGCCATGGTTGCCGAGGGCACCTTTCGCCGCGATCTCTATTTCCGAATCTCGGCCGCGAAATACACCGTGCCTCCGTTGCGCGATCGCGGTGACGACCTCGTCTTGCTCGCGCAGCGGATTCTCGCGGACATCGGCCCCAGCGCGGGACGGCGGCTCGAGGGCTTTTCGAGCGATGCGCTCGAGGCCGTGCGCGCTTATTCCTGGCCCGGCAACGTCCGCGAGCTTCGCCACGCCATCGAGCTGGCCGTGGTTCTCGGTAGCGGGCCGCTCCTCACCGCCGCGGATCTTTCTCTCGCGCCGCCGGCTGCAAGTGCCCCCGCGCCCGAGGGGGAGGGCGAGGTCGAATCGCGCGACACGGTGCATTTGCCGGCGAAACTGGAAGACATCGAGCGCCGCGCCATCGACGCCGCCTTGCGAGTCACCGGCGGCAACGTGACGAAGGCCGCCGCGCTCTTGGGAATCAGCCGAAACACGCTGCACAACAAGATGCGCCCAAGAACGTGACAGTGCCCAAAATCGAGACAGTGCGAGTGCTCAAATTTTGGGCATTCGGCTCGGGGCGAGGCGCGCAAAGCCGCTGAAAGTGACTGGTTCCGTCTTGGCGCGCCACTTGCTCAAGCATGCACCCGAGCGCCCCTCGGGGGGAGGTCCACTCATGGCCCTCTCTTCCACCACCACCACCACCAGGGGGGCGCTCTTCTTTCTTTTCTTCTTTTCTTTCGGCCCGAAAAGCCTCGCGGGGTGTCGACGCGATGTCATTGGCCAGACTGTGCGAGCTTGCCTCGCCGCCGCTCGTCCAAGGTTCGCCCTATCCGCTGCACGGCCACTTCGGTCATGGCGTCGGCGATGCCATTCATTCGCTCTTGCGGCTGAAGAACGGCTTTTTCGCCTTCGACGACGCGCTGCACGTCTTTCCGGACATCAACGTGGGCCCGTTGCCCGGCATCATCCGCTGGAACGATCTCGCCACCTGGCGTTACGCCTACGGCGGCCTCGCCGACCGCGGCGTCTTCTTTGCCGACACCATCTTTGGCGACGCCTTCGTATGGCGCGGTCGATCCATCTGCCGCTTCGACGCGCAAACCGCGACGTACTTTCCCATGGCGAGCTCCATGGCCGAATGGGCAGCCGCGCTGCTTCGCGCCCCAACGTTATGGACCGGGCAAAAACTGGCCGCCGCCTGGCAAGAGCGAAACGGGCCATTGCCCCGCGGCCAACGGTTGATCACCAAAGAGCCCTGCGCGCCCGGCACCGAATACAAAGTCGAAAACCTGCGCGCCATGGACGCCATTGCGAGCATGCGCTTGCGCGGTGAACTCGCACTGCAGCGGCGATGCGACGTGACCTCGGGCGTCCACAAACGCGCTGCCGGCTGAAGACCTCAACCCGAAGAGGATCGTTCGGGTCACGCGCGATGAGCCAGCTCTTGCGGCATCTTATACGGGGGCGACTGCGAGGGCGTGGCCCGTAGCTCTTCGATGGGGGGATCCATGGCAGGCGAATTCGATCCGACGTTGTACGCCACACTGCCGACGCGGTCCGTGGCGAGTACCTTGAGCTTTGCTCGTGCATTGCTCGAGGCGGCGCCGAGGAGGCAGGGAGCGGCCCAGCAGAAGGCACTCGGCAAAGTCCGCGACGCCGCCGTGGCCCTTCAGGCGATGTGGAACGAACCGCACACCGCGCCGAGCCCAGTTGCCGTGCGCGCATTCGATACCGCCCTCGATGTGGCCTGGCGCGCACTTTACGTTCGACTCAATGCTTATGGAGCGCTGCCTGTCGACCGCCATCCAGGAGCGCGCCGCGCACTCGATCTCGTTGCCACTCTCTTCCCCAAGGGACTTGGCTTTTTGACATTGCCCTACAGCGAGGAATGGGCCGAAAGCGATAAGCAACTCACGACCATCGCACAGCAGAAATTCGCCCACGATCTGGACGCCCTTTGCGGCCCCGAGTTTCTCCCCAACGTGAAAATCGCCCACGACGCCTATGGCAAAGCCCTCGGCATCACGCACCCCATCGAAGCCGGCACCGCCGCCATCGCCGTCGCCGATCCATTGCGTGCATTGCAAAATGCCATCGCCGCCTACGCCCGCCGCACCCTCGGCGAGGTCGACGAGGACGAGCCCCACACCGTCACCACAGCCCAGGCGGCCCTGCGTCCCTACGAGGACTTTCGCAACCTCGCCACCCGCCGCGGCAAACCCGACGAATCTGCCGATTCAGAGGAACCGATTCATGCACCCATTCCGCAGGCACCCGCCGCATTGGATTAGTGCGCGCCCGGCTCGAGGCTCGCTGGTCGCGACGTTGCGAAAATCAGCGAAGACCGATGGGAATGTAGAGACAAGCGTCCCTTGACGCTGGGAAGAGCCGAGCGGCATCATGTCCGGTCGGAAGAAAGCTCGGATGTCAGGGCAAGCCGTTTCAAAACGCGTGCTGGCGCGGGTCGGTACCGATGTACAGAAGTACCGGATCGAGCGGCTGATCGGCATCGGCGGCATGGCCGCGGTGTACGCTGCGACCCACCGCAACGGGAACCGGGTCGCGATCAAGTTTTTGCTCGAGCGATACGCCGACGACCCCGCGATCTGCCGTCTCTTCAGCCGCGAAGCCTACGTTGCCAACGAGGTGGGCCACCCCGGCGCCGTCAACGTGCTGGACGACGACATCGACGACGACGGGTGCCCTTTCATGGTCATGCCGCTCCTCGAAGGCGAATCCTTGCGCCGCCGATGGGAGGAAAAGGGCAAACGACTCCCGCTCACCGAGGTCGCCGTCTTCATTGCCGACGCCCTCGACGTTCTGGCCGCGGCACACGCCAAGGGCATCGTTCACCGCGATATCAAGCCGGACAATTTGTTCGTGACGAACACAGGTCACGTCCGCGTGCTCGACTTCGGTATCGCGCGCCGCCTCGAGGGCGACGGAACGGGGACCGCGACAGGACAGATGCTCGGAACCCCTGCGTTCATGCCACCCGAGCAGGCGCTCGGCGAGCGAACAGCCATCGGACCGCACAGCGATTGCTGGGCGGTCGGGGCCACGATGTTCTTGCTCTTGTCAGGGGAGTTCGTTCACCCGGCCGACAACTCGAACGCGCAACTGGCCGCCGCCGCGACGAAGCGCGCGCGATCGCTCGCGGAAGTCGCGTCCACCTTGCCCGTCGCGGCCGTGCAGCTCGTGGACAAGGCTCTCGCCTTCGACATCGGCCAGCGCTGGCCGTCGGCGCGTGAGATGCGTGAGGCATTGCTGGAAGCCTTTGGTAGCGCGCTTGGGAAACCGGTGTCGGATGTCGCGACGGACGTTCGCCGCGAAATCGCGACCCAATTGTCTCCCGCGGGCGACGATCTTCATGCGAATACGACCCTTGAGCGCGAGCACCGTTCTCAAGTGGGCGGCATGACGGAGAGGGATGCGCAGACGTCGGGCGGCCCCAAGCAAAGCCGCGCCGCTGCAGGCAACATTTCAGGCCCATCCCGCCATGTCGGAGACGAGGCAACGACCGTGCTCGCCGCCGGCGTCGTGAAAGGAGTCGCGCCGCGCACGCGGACAATTTGGGTGTCGGTGATAGGACTGTTCGTATTCCTGGCCGTGGGCGTTGCCGTGCTGGGCCGAGGTCAGGGCAAGCAGGCAGAGGTTCCCGCAGTACCGACGGCCAGGGCGACGACCATCGTCGATCTGCCGATTTCACCTACCTGCAAAAACGAAGCTGTCATTCACTATCGCGAAGGGCTCATCGCGATGCGCAAGGCGACGTGGGACGTGGCCCACGCGGCATTCGAAAAGGCTGCTGCACTCGATCCGGCATGCCCTGAACCTCACGTGCAGTTGGCGCTGACGGGTTACTCGTTGACTTATCCCATTGCAACGGAGCGCGAATGGTTTCGCCAGGCCCTTGCCGTCCGCGATGCGCTCGGCGAACGAGACCGTCTCATGCTCGACGCGCTCTCACCCCTCATCATGTCGGAACCCGCCGATCGCCAAGAGACAACGCGTCGACTCGACGAAATGGCTCGAAGGTTTCCGTACGATGCGCAGGTTCTCGATTATGCGGCAATAGCTCATCTTCTTAGCGCCAGTGATCCGGCGACGGCCCAGCGCGTATTGGAGTTAGCGCGCGAAGAGACAGCGATCGACCCGTTGGCCGCAAATGGCTGGCAAATGCAGGCCGGTACCTACGCCTTGCTGGGTCGACAGGATGACGAGAGGGCTGCACTCCGCAAGTGTCTCGAAGTTGCGCCTGGCTCGACGGATTGCCTCGACCAGCGTGGCCGCAGCCTCCGGGAATGTGGCGAGTGTGAAGCTGCCCTGACCGACACACGTTCATGGATCGTCAACGCACCGAGGAATCACCGCGCCTATTTGACATTGGCCCAAGCACTAGCGGCCACGGGCGCTCCCCTCGAGAGTGTGGAGTCCGCGCTTCAGCAAATGCGCGATCTTGGCTCGAAGGAGTGGAGTGACGTCATCTATGTATACTACTCGGCCCTTCTCGCGGCGCTGAACGGCGATTTCGTACAAGCCCAAAAATTGGCCGAGCAAATGGCTGCGCAGGCGCAAGTATCGTCGGTGCTTTTGCATCACGTGCGCATGTCGGCGCTCCTCGTGGATATTTTCGTGGAGACAGGTCAGGAAGCTCGTGCCGTTCCCGTAGCTCAGCGTTTTCTGCGACGAAAGAGCGCAGCCCCGGCGGGCTTCTGGCGCGCAGCGGCATTCGAACCCTTGGTCCTTTCCGCAATGTTCCGGCCGGCCCGTGCGCAGTGGCTCGACTGGTCCGAGCACTGGGAGAAAAGTTCGCTGTCAGAACTGACCAAGCAGCAAGCCTGGGCGCTGCGTTGGGGCCCCATCAGCGACACGAAGGACGTAGGTGCGCAAGCTTGGGCAGCGCGGCCAAGCGAGGAGCCATCCGCCCTGAAGCCAGCCGATCAACAGTACATCGTCCCGGTCATGGCCGATGCCTTCGAAGGGCGGATTGCCCTCGCAGCGGGCGAATACGAGAGTGCCGTCAAATCGCTCGAAGCTTCCGTCAAACCTTGCTTCAGGCTGGAGCAACCGTTCCCGAACACGCGTGCCCATTTCTGGCTCGGACAGGCGAAAGAGTACACCGGTGACGTGGCGGGCGCTTGCAACGCGTACGGCGTCGTGTTGCAGCGCTGGGGCAATGCCAAGCCGCGGTCCGTCACGGCGGAAAACGCCAAGAAGCGCGCTCACGCACTCGGGTGCACGCTGTGACCCGTGATGGGGATTCGCTGTCGTATGTGCCGAAGCGCCTGTTGGCCCGAGTTGGAAAGGACGTCGGAAAGTACCGTATTGAACGACTGATTGGCATGGGTGGTATGGCCGCGGTCTACGCTGCGACACATCGCAATGGTCATCGAGTCGCCGTGAAATTTCTGTTCGAGCACTACGTCGACGACTTCGATGTGCGGCGCCTCTTTAGCCGCGAGGCCTATGTCGCGAATGAGGTAGAACACCCGGGAGCGGTCAACGTTCTCGATGACGATGAGGACGAGCAAGGATGTCCGTATATCGTGATGCCACTGCTCGAGGGGGAAACTCTTCGCCGTCGATGGGAAAGTAAGAATAGACGTTTGCCGGTCGCCGAGGTGGCGGTTGTCATCGACGACGTGCTCGACGTGCTTCAGGCTGCGCATGGCAAAGGTATCGTGCATCGCGATATCAAACCTGACAATTTGTTCGTTACTTCGATGGGGCGTGTTCGCGTGCTGGACTTCGGCATCGCGCGGCGTCTCGTTGGGGGAGGAACGGGGAGTGCAACAGCTCACATGATGGGCACGCCCGCGTTCATGCCCCCCGAGCAAGCATTGGGGGAGCGCCCTGCCATCGGTCCACACAGCGATTGCTGGGCGGTCGGGGCGACCATTTTCGCGCTGTTGTCGGGACGGTATGTGCACGAAGCCGATAGCGCAGGTGCTCAATTGGCGGCCGCGGCGACGAGACGCGCACGGTCACTGGCAGAAGTCGCACCGGAGCTGCCCGACTCGATCGTGCAGTTCGTGGATAAGGCCCTAGCGTTCGCTCCGAGCCAACGATGGCCTTCCGCGAAGGAAATGCGTGACGCTCTGGCGTCGGCCTTCGAACCCGCCTTGGGTAAGTCAATTCTCGACGTGGCGTCCGACGTTCGCGCCAAACTCGTCTCGGAGTTGTCGGTCACCGTCGACGATGTTAACTCCAGCGAGACATTGCCACCGCGACGCCGTGCTCAAGACGTGCCAGCGGATACCGAACAGCGGCTTCCCTCCGCAATGCAGGAAACTGGCAGAAGTACGCGTGATCCACGGACGTCAGAAGAGGGGCAACATCAAACCGTGCTGGCCGCGGGGGTGGCGGCGCCAGGAGCATTGCCTCGAAAACGAAGACGCGCCGCCGCCTTGCTCGTAACGTTACTCGTATTGATTTCGGGTGTGACGTTTTTCGCGATTCGTCTGCGTCAATCCCGTACCGTGTCCTCCTCCTCGGTGGTGCCCTCGCTCACACCTACGACGATTTTGCACCTTCCCATCTCGTCCATCTGCAGCAAGGAAGCGGAGGCTCACTATCGGGCAGGACTCACTGCGGTGCAGGGAGCTTCTTGGGAAGTAGCTTCCACTGAATTTCAGAAAGCGACGGTTGCCGATCCCACATGCCCCGAGGCAGCCGTGCAGCTTTCATTGATCACGTATGCCTTCAATACGATCACCGAGGTGCGCGAGCAGTATCGACGGGCGCTTTCCCTTCGGGATGCGATGAGCGAACGAGATCGCGCGATGCTCGATGCATTGTCCCCGCTCATCTTGTCCGAGCCGGCCGATCGCAGTGAGTGGGCACGACGGCTGGACGTTCTGGCGGAGCGATTCCCGCTGGATGCGCAAATTCTGTACAACGCAGGACGCGCCCACATGATGTCTGCCACGAGTGCCTCGGAGGTGGAACACGTTCTCGATGTTACGATACGCTCCCTGACCATTGACCCTCGATATGCCGATTCCTGGCAACAGGAAGCGCAAGCCCTCATCTATCTAGGGAAATATGACGAAGCCATCGCTGCCCTCGACAAATGTCTCGAAGTAGCGCCAGGTGCGGCGGATTGCCTCACGGAAAGAATCACTGCGAGGCAGGCGAGCGGCCAATGTGGGGAAATTGCCGCCGACGCGCGAAGGTGGATTGCAACGGTGCCCAGTGCATACTGGTCGTATGTCGATTTGGCGAACGCGCTTTTTCTCGAGGGAGCACCCACGGAAAGCGTAGAGCTCGCGCTCGAACAGGCGCGAAACAACTATCCGGGACCAAGAAGAGATATCTTCTTCACGCGCTACCGTATTGCATTGACCGTTCTAAACGGTGACTTGGCGAAGGCCGAAGAACTCTCGCAGCAATTGATCGAACTCGCGCGCGATTCGTCCATGGAGTTCGACCGTCTCAACGCGAGTGCATTCATGGTCGATTTGTTGATTGAAACGGGACGGGGTGAAGCAGCTGCAAAGCTGGCGGAGCAAGTCCTGCGTCGCAAGGGGGCTCTGGCCGACGGTTACTGGCCTGCGAAAGACGAGCCGTTCCTTTGGGGTACATTGCTCGCGCGAGACAAGATCACGCTTTCACGCTGGCAAACCGAAACGGATTTGTGGGCAGCTCGCGTTCACTCGAATTTTACCCTGCGGCAGCTCTGGGGATATCGCTGGGGACCCGTGAGCACCATTCGAGACCTTGCGCAGCAAGCCTGGAGTCAGCGGCCTAATGAGCTCGCAAGTGCATCGTTGCTGGGCGAACGACGCGAAGCGCGGAGCCAAGCTCGACTTGCGGAAGGGCGAATTGCATTGGCCGTTGGTGAGAACGAGGAGGCCGTCGCGGTGCTCGAATCGGCCACCAAGAATTGCAACGGTATCCACAATCCGCTCTACGGACCGCGCGCCTACTATTGGCTCGGGCAAGCCAAAGAGCGCGTCAACGATGCGGCTGGTGCCTGCGCTGCCTACGACGCCGTGCTCAAGATATGGGGCAAAGCCAAACCGCGCTCTCTCACGGCGGACGATGCGCGAAAACGAGTTCGGGCCCTTGGGTGCAAGCGGTGAAGGACGCGGAAGCGACCGAGCCTGTTCCCCCCAAGCGCCTCCTGACGAGAGTCGGAGCGAACTTGGGAAAGTATCGCATCGAGCGTTTGGTCGGCGCGGGTGGCATGATGTTCAATCCGCTCGACAACACACGGACGTATCTCTGGCTTGGTCAGGCAAGGGAACGAATCGGTGACCTGCCGGGCGCCTGCAGTGCGTATGGTGTCGTCCGGCGGCGGTGGGGTAAGGCAAAGCCGCGATCCGTGACAGCTGACGAAGCCAAAAAGCGCAGCAAAGCGTTGGGCTGCGAAGGTTAGCTACTTGTCAGCAGATTCGTCGGTGTCGGTGTTCCGAGCGGCGTGCGCAGCGTGTCCGTAGCCGCCGGGAGGAGAATCGTGAACGTCGTTCCTGCTCCTGCCTGCGTCTGGACGTCGATGATGCCGCCCGCGTTCTGGACGATGCTTTGACTGATCGCGAGCCCGAGCCCCGTTCCTTGCTCTTTCGTCGTGAAGAACGGGACGAAAATGTGCTTCAGCACCTTCTGCGAGATACCTGGGCCGGTGTCGCGGACGGAGACCTCGACCATTTCGACTTCGTTCGTCAAGGAACGCTCGCTCACGGCTGGGCGCTCGCTCTCTTGGCGCGAAGGCCATGGCCGGCGCCGGGTGCGGCGTGCAGTGCTCACGGTGATGCGTCCACGGCCATCCATGGCTTGAGCGCCGTTTTGAATGACGTTGATGAGAACCTGGCGGAACTGCTCGGCGTCGATTTTTGCCCGAGGAAGCGGCTCGGTGAGCTCCATTCGGAACTCGAGGGATTCGGCCTTTTGGCTGGTGAGGATCTGCATCGTGCGGCGTACGGCCGCGTTGATATCGAGTGGAATGGGATTACCGGCGTGAGGACGCGCGTAGTCGAGGAAGCTCGCGACGACGCGGTTCAAGCGGTCCACTTCTTCGAGGATGATGCCGACGAACTCACGGCTATCGGACGCGCCCGGGGCGGATGCTCCCTCTTCGCTTTCCTCGAGGAGTTGTGCGGCTCCTTTGATTGCGCCCAATGGGTTCTTGACTTCGTGGGCGAGACCGGCCGCCATGGCGCCGAGTGCGGCGAGGCGGTCGCGTTCCTTCATTCGCGAATAGATGCGGCTGTTCGCGATGGCCACGCCGATCTGGGATGCAACCGTTTCGAGTAGGGCAATTTCCTCGGGTGTGAAGGCATCGCGCATTCGCTCATCGGCAATACAAATGACACCGACGATTTCGCCTTCGTCGCCTTTGACGGCCAAAAGGACGGAGTTTTTATGCGGTCCGAGGGTTGCTGAGGCAACCGTCAGCAACGGCGAATCCTTCTGCTCGCGAGCAATCTCCTCCAGCGAAAGGGAGACGGTCGCCTGAAGGCGATCGAGGAGCGGGCGAACCGAGAGTGTCTCGAGTCGCATGACCGGTTCGTCCCCGACGCTGCCGATCATGTCGAAGCCGTTGCCGTCCTGATCGCGCAGGTAGATTGCGCACGAAGTGACCCGGTGCGAGCTTTCCAGGCCCGCGAGCACCGTTTCGGCCATTTCGTCGATCTCGAGGACGTGCGAAAGACGGCGCTTCAGCTCGTCGATGCTCGTCTCTAGGTCGTAGCGCTCGCGGAAGAAGAACTGATGCATCCGCGTTTCGACTTCGTTCTGCAGCGGCTCGAAGAGGACCAAGAATACGATGGCGGCGAGGACCGCGTTCAAATACATCGTGTTGAAGCGGCCAATGTACGTGACGAATACGTAGAAGATGCCGGCCAGCGCGAAGGCGAGCGCCGTAGCCACGAGCAGCCGGCCCGCCATTTCGTAGAGGTCTGCTAGCCGTGGCCGCGCAAGCGACTCGGCGAGCACGAAGAGAAAGACGATGGATAGCACTGCGCCGATCGGCGGCAGGTACACGCCCAAGAATGAGAGAAAGTCGGCGAGCGTAAACGTCGTGGCCGCGGCACCGACGGCAACGAGGAAGTTCACGCGATCGCGCACCGCGCGTGAAGGGCTTTTTCGCCCGCGAAGCGCCAATGATACCAATGCGGCCGCAATGAGGCCGAACACGTAGAAGTACGTGAGCCCCAATGCAAACGGCGTCTCGTGATACGGCGATAATTCGAGAACGAGGACCGGTATACCGACCGCCGTCGCGAACTTCGTCAGTGTCGAGGGCCGCTCGGCGTCACTGTCGAGCGGTACGATCGATTGAAATAGGTGCACCGCGAACTGTGGCAACAGCACGGTGAGCACCGCGGTGGCACGTGCCCAAATGGTCGCCTGAAACAGCCCGAAGAGCGATTGACTGCCCCACCAAAGTGCGACTTCTAGAGAGAAGGCCGCGAAGAGCCAATGGACGCCGCGGCGCCCGCGAAGCAGCATTGAAAGCGCAATCGCGAGCGCCAGGACTGCACAGAAGAGCGTCGTCCGGGGACGGAGATCCTCCACCCGCTATTTGGTGAACGCTGGAACGGGAGTCGGTTCAGTCGGAACCTCGTTTGGGCTCCGCGCGCTGAACGATGACGGGTGCGGCGGTACCGGGGAGGGTTGAGCGTCCGCCGTGCCGCTAACGCCATCTAGCCCCTTGGGGGCGACCGGCGGGACGGGGGTCGGCTCGGACTGAGTCTCAGTGCCAATCAGTTGTGCGGGCGAAGCAGGAACCGGCGAAGGCTGTCCTCCGCTGTTCACGGTTTCGTCTTCAACTTGAGGTGCGCGTTGTTCCTCGCCAGGGTCTGTGTCTCCGGCACATCCGGTCAAGACGAAAGCTGAGCCGAGCATCATCATGCCCGCCGCTACAAATACCCAGAGCGAACGCTGATACATAATGTTGGACCGTTTCATCACGACCCCTCCACCACAGCAAGAAGTCCGTATTGCTTGACCAGTTGCGAGAGGCGCGGTCGCTTCATCCCTAGGAGCGCAGCAGCTCGCGTGATGTTCCCTCTGGTCTCGGCGAGCGCACGCGCTATGCAATCTCGCTCAATCTGGCGCTTAAGATTCGGCAACGAAAGGGTACCTTGCTTGATGCAGGCATAGGCGACGGTGGTCGCACCCGTTTGCTCGCCAGCGGCGATGCTACCAGCGCTTTCGAAATCTGGCAATGCTTCTTCGTTGACACCACTTGAAATTTCGTCCCCCGAATCGTCGTCTCCGTCTGGCAACGGAAAGTCCGCCGCGTCATTACCGTCGACAGCCAAGGATGCCGAGCTATCGCGTAACGCTAACTTGGATGCCGAGTCGGTGTTATGGCGCGGTGTTTCTGATGAAATCGCTGCCGCACCACGCAAATCCTCAACGTTCTCAATCAGATCTTCGAGTTCGATCGTCTCGCCTTCCGCAAAGAGAGACGCGGCACGCAGTGCATTTTCCAGCTCGCGCACATTTCCGGGCCAACGATGTCGCATGAGCAGCTGCGTTGCCGGCTCCGATAGTTTCTTTGGCTGCTCTCCGCGTTCGTTCCCGATTCGCTCCAGCAGTGCGGCACTGATTGTGGGCACATCCCCGAGCCGTCCTCGAAGGGGCGGAACCTCAAGGGTGATGCCACGAAGTCGGTAGTAGAGATCCTCACGGAACTCGCCTCGCTCCACCATCCCGCGAAGATCGCGATGCGTAGCGCATATGATGCGCACATTGGCTCGAATTGGTGTGGTGCCGCCCACCCGTTCGAAGGTGCGTTCCTGAAGAACTCGAAGGAGGGCGACCTGGGTCCGCGGCGAAATATCGCCGATCTCGTCCAAGAAAAGCGTACCGCCCTCAGCCAGCTCGAATCGTCCACGTCGACGCGCGATAGCTCCCGTGAACGCGCCCTTCTCGTGTCCGAACAATTCAGATAGGAGCAATGTCTCTACGAGCGCAGCGCAGTTCACTGTCACGAGCGGGCCGCTCTCACGCAGGCTCGCCCGATGAAGCGCTTCGGCTACGAGTTCCTTACCAGTTCCACTCTCGCCGCGAATAAGGACGGTACTCTCCGAACGGGCCACTTTTCGGATTGCACCAAGTAGCGCGACCATTGTCGGGTCATCACCGACCAGATGCCGCTGCGGTCGCACCAGATTGGAGAGTCGGCCTCGAACCGATTCGCTCGAATTGGCGGCGCGCCCACCATCGTCGGATTGGGGGAGAATTCCTTGAGGTCGGCCAAAGCGAACCGTTGGGGGCAGTTCTTCGTACGCCGCGATCGAGGGCGACGCACCTCGAAGACTTTTCTCCTGTTCGCAGATCGCATCGAGCATAGGAGTGAGGCGAGCAACGTCGGCGCGCTGCAAGAACGCAGTACGCACCTCACCTTGAAGACCCTGGGCAACTTGATCTCGCAGCGCGATCGCTTGCTCCACGTGCGTACGTGCGAGGCCGAGAATCCTTTCTCCGCGATAGTGCTCAGCGAGCAGCACATGAATATCGCGTAAGGTCTCTTCTTCGCCGACATTCCGTGCGAGCGCGAGAGTATCGAGCGCAAAGGGGAGATCGAATTGACCTTCTGCGCGCGCGACTCGAATGCGGAGCACGGCGGCCTGGCAACGTTGAACATCGGCTGCAGCAGTGGCTTCCGCCTTTTCCAGCGATTCCCTTGCAGAGACGAGATCCCCATCTTCGAGGGCCACCCGCACTGCGGTGCGATGTGCCCAGCTCAGAATCAAACTCCTATCAGATGCGCGCTCGCCCTCCGAGAGTGCGCGGAGCAGTTCGCGTCGGGCTTCTGCCGTGTTGCCCCTGTCCATGGCCAACAGGGCGGCCATAATGCTAAAACGTGCTGCCACGCCGGGCGACATGCCGGATGCGATTGTTCGCCGTCCGAAGACAATGGCATGCTCGGCGTGCTCGAAGAGACCGAGTTTGTACCGAAGTTCGGCAAGGTTCGACAAAACCTGCATGGTGCGCAGTCGGTCTCCGACGCGCTGACCGAATTTGAGCGCGGCTTCGGAGAACTTCAGTGCATCGCCGTAGTCATGATTCGACATTGCGACAACGGCGAGGTTGATATAGGCAAAGGCGGCCATTCGCACCTCGCCCAGTTTCTCGGCTTCGTCGCGTACCGCTTCGATGATCATCCGCGCCTCGCCATACATGCCCTTCGACATGAGAGCGATACCGCGATTTATGCGGGCACGCAGTTCAGAGAGACTGTCGCTTATTTGAGCTGCGCTACACGCGTCCTCTGCGAAATGACGTTCAGCGTCGTCCCATTTGGATTTGGCCAACAAGATCTTTCCGAGGGTGTTTCGCGCGCGAAGCTGCAATCCCACAGAAGGTGCCCGAGTCGCGACGACGCTGGCCTCGCGCATCGCCCCGTCGAGATCGCCACTCAAATAAGCGACGTCCGCGACTTCCACCATGATCGGGAAAAGGTTTTCTCCAGCTCGTGTGGCCAAGCTCGTCGCCCGCTGAAATGCAACTTTGGCGGTGACAAGGTCGCCGGTCGCAGCCGCCGCACGCCCGAACAACAGCGCAACACTCCAATTCTCCGGCGCGCTAACGGCAGCATTTTTGGCCCAACGGAGGGCTTCTTCCGCCTCGCCTACACCCAACGCGCGCTCCGCGGCTCCGACCCGCAAGACAAGCTGCCGGTCGCCATGCGTGAGCCCATCAACCGCCTTCATCCACCGCGCAATCACATCACGGCGCGCCAATGCATCCGGCAATCGAGCCAATGCCTCGGAGTGTGCCCGGTCGGCGCCGTCCACGTCGTTTGCGACGAGCAACAACTCCGCGGCGCGGGCTTGCGCCCATGGATCCGTTGGCCACTGTTGCGTCAGTGCGAAGGCGACGCGTTTGCACGTCTCTTCGTTGGCGCTGGCCTCGGCCTCTTTGGCCAATTCCTCGCCCGAAGACCCGATGGATACCCAGCCATGCTCGGCATCGACGACGCCCATGGATACAAGCGTCTTCAAGACTGCGCGCTCGCCACCCAATGCCGCGATGTCACTCTTCGGCCATGCGCGCTTGATCAAGGCGAGCGCGGAGAACAACTCCCGCACTTCCTCTGGAAGCGCGGCGTGGATCGCTTTGCGCTCGCGCGGGGCGGAGCGCATGGCTTGCCATGCGTCTTCCAAGGAGGCCATGTCGTTCGAATCGAACAAGCGCTCGGCGTCGTCGAGGAGTGCGTGGAACCAGCGCTCCTTCTCGTCTTCTCTCAACGATGGCGAGATGTCGAATGGCTCGGCGCACAAGTCCGTCGCGAGGTCGCCCTCGTTGGTCGCGAAGATCAACAGGGGCGGCGTGATGCCGGTGTGCTCGGCGCCGGAGCCCATTCGCTGGGTCGCCAATTCGGTCGCGACCAATCGATCCCACGTACCGGCGCGGGGCAATGGGGCAATCACCGCAAACGGGTGGCCCAATCCGGCGGACAGGATCTTCTGCGCGCAGCGGTGGGCGTTGCCGTCGAGATCCGAGATGCCCAGTTGTGCGCTGACTTGGTGCCAGAGTGGCGTGCTTAGTCGGCTGCGGGCGCGAATCGTCCGGATGCCCAGTGATGTGAGGCGGCGGGCGGCGTGTGCGGTGACGGCGCGGGCTACCTCCTCGGAACCGGCACGTACCAAAAGGACACCGGACTTGCGCTCGGCAAGCTGGGTGTCGAACTCCGCGAAGCCGGCGGCTCGGTCAGTGGCGCTAGGCAGAACGAGGTGTGGTGCCCGCAGCAAGGTAAAAAGAGATTACCGTGGGCCCTTTGTTCTGCAAGACACAGAAATGACAAATTGATAACGGCGGCCGATTATTCCCTGGCCGTCGAAGAGGTGAACACCGATGCAGTGGACGGGGTAGGTGCCATATTCGCTGCGTCACGAAGCACCGCCTCGATGGCGTCGAAGGATGCGCGGGGGGCCTCGCCAAGGGCGCGAGCCAATGGCAATTGGGCGAGACCCGCGGCCACGAAGAGAGGAACGGCATCGGGCAAGCGGGCGCGAAGTACCTCCAAATGCCGCGAAACGCTTTGGGATTCTCCACGGCGGACGGGACCAGTGAGGGCGTCGGGAAAGCCCAATTGCATAACGTTGTCCGCAACGCTGTGCAGCAATGGGCCGAGCATTTGGGGCGCCACTTCGGGGGGTACGCCGGCGGTTGCCAGCACCCGGACACCCACGGCTGCCAGTGCAGCGGCACCGTTGGCGACCAGCCCCGCGGCCGCGTGGTAACCAACGGGGTCGAGGTCGGGGAATGTGCGTGCGGTCATGCCGAGCACCTTAATAAGGCGGCGGGCGGGGGCGATGGCGCCCGGATCTCCTTGCAGGTGTACGTGTCCACCGGTCAACGCGGGGAAGCGATGCAACGAGGCGAAGGAGATCATGGGATGCATCTGCGCGATGCCCGCAGAGACAGCGCGCAGGGGCTCGAGGACTTCGGCGCGCTGGGCACCTGCAACATGCACGCATCCCGTGGTGCGCGAGACGATGCGGGCTTCGGCGAAGCGCGATGCGGTGGGCGTGAGATCGCGATCGCGCACCGTCAGAATGAGAAGATCGGCATCGATACGGCGCCCGGGAATGCCGGCGCGTGCTGCGCGAAGGGTGACGCGGACGCCGGCGCGGCGGAGGGCATTCGCGAGGGCGACGCCGACTTTGCCGGCGCCGAAGATGTAGACGGAAAGCTTTTTCTTAATGGCCATGTTCGTAGAGCGCGTGCTCGCGGATGTACTCGAGCACCGTGCGGGGGACGATGGGTTCGAGGTCGGACCAGCGACCCTGCCCGACCTTCGCGCGGATGTCCGTGCTCGAGATGGCCGGCAAAATGGGCGTGGGTGCAGCCGATGATTCGAAGCCGGCACGGCCGAGCACGATGGGGGGCGCAATCTTGGCGATGCGATCGAACGCGTACCACTTGGGGGTCTCCGCCAAGACATCGGCGCCCATGACCAGGCGGAGATTCCACGAAGGGTGTTCGCTCTGCAAATGCTCCAGCGTGCGCAACGTGCGGCTTTCGCCCCCGAGGGTCTCTTCGATGCGCGAAATCTCGACGCGGGCGATGCCGGCCATGGCCAGCTCGATCATGCGAACGCGATCTTCGTAGGGAGCAAGCTGTTTCGCGAAGGGATGCGCGAAGGTCGGGATGACCACCACGCGATCGACGGGGTGGGTGCTCAGCACGACCAGCACCGTCATCACATGGGCGATGTGCGGCGGGTTGAAGCTCCCGCCGAAGACGGCGACGAGCTCGCGTGCAGACTCCGATGTCACTCGGGCCTCCCGGAGACGCTGCCGGGTGGCGTTCCGCCATGAGTCCCAGGCCCCGCTTGCGGGGCCGTTCCTGCTCGCGGGCGCGAGGCCCGTGGAAGGGCGAGTCGTTCGTGGAGCACGGCTTCGCCTTCGATGTTGTACACGGCCACGGCGATTTCGTCCCCCGTGTCGTCGAGGACGCAGATGCCACCGCGGGGGCCGAGCATGCCCGGCGTGATGAAGAAGCGGCCGCCAATCTTACGCACGAGCGGAACGTCGCTCTTGCCGTAGATGAGGAGGCTTGCGGCGAAGATGTCCTCTTCGTCGAGCAGCTCCTTGTCGTGGATCAAGATGGCGATGCGGTCGCCGACCATCTCCATCGTGCGCAAAATGCGGTGCGGAAGGCTCTCGAGCGAGCGCAGTCGCAGGCGCATGCGCTCGCCTTTCACGAAGGCGTCGATGTCCTCGGGGGTGCCGTTTGCGGCGAGCTGGGCGGCTCGGCGCCATGCAGCATCGTCCGTGGGATCGTCACCCACGAGGCGGCGCGCCCAGGCCTCCACCATGTGCTCGAGGGCGTCGTCCGCCCCGAGGTAGATGGCGCGGCCCACGCGATGCTTGCCGAGCAGGAGACTCGAAGCCGTCTCCAAGGGCGTTGTCGATCCGTTTCCGGAAGCGCCCGCGGAGGAAGAAAGAATGGGACCGAGGAATCCAAGGCGCATCGAAGGGATGTCGAGTGTACACTCAACTTCGTCCTATGGCCGGTCGCCTCGCACCACTTTCATCGCCTATTCATATAACGTTCGACGGAGCCGAAATTCCGGCTTCTCCAGGGGAGCCGTTGGCCGTCTCGCTGGTTGGCGCCGGGCATCTGGCGCTGGCGCGCAGCCCCAAGTTCCATAGACCGCGCGGTCCGTCGTGCCTTCGTGCCGCCTGCGACGGTTGCCTCGCGCGGGTGGACGGCGTGCCCAACGTGATGACCTGCATGGTCGCGGCGCGCGACAAGATGGAGATCAAGTCGCAGAACACGCTGGGGTCGCGCAATGTCGATCTCCTGCAAATGACCGACTGGTTCTTCCCGCAGGGGATGAACCATCACGAGCTGTTCGCCGGCGTGTTCGGGCTCGACAAAGTGATGATGGCGTTCGCCCGCCGCGTGGCCGGTCTGGGCAAGCTGCCCAGCGACGTGGCTCCACCGCGCCCGGCGCAGCGCCGGCAGGCCGATGTGGTGGTGGTGGGCTCGGGGCCATCGGGCATGCTGCTCGCGCTCGAGCTCGTGGCGCGCGGACGCCGGGTGGAGGTCGTCGACGACGCGGTGACCTTCGGCGGATCGGCGCTGGCGTTGGGCGTGGCGGGCGACGAATGGCGCAAGCTCCGCGAGCGCTTCGAAGCCGCGGTGCGCGATCACAAGGTGCGGTTGCGTCTTTCGACGACGGCGGGCGGCATCTTCAAAGACGATTTGCTGGTGGTCGGACCCGAGGGCGGTGAGGTCATCGAAGCACGCGCGGTGGTGCTCGCGACGGGCGCGCACGATGGCGTGCTGGCCTTCGAGGGGAACGATCTTCCCGGTGTGATGAGCGCGCGCGCGGCGTTGGGGTTCCTCGCTCACGGTGTGACGGTGGGCTACCGCATCGCGGTGGTGGTGACCGAAGGCGGCGGTCCTTTCGGCGAGTCCTACGCCGAGGCGCTCCGCAAAATGGCACCCGAGGAGGTGAGCGTCACCGTGTTGAAGGGCGAGCCCATCTCTGCGAGCGGCGGTTCCGTCGTGAAAGAGGTGGCCGTGCGCAAAGGCAAATCGACGAAGTCGATCCGCGCCGATGCCTTGGTTCTCGATGCGCCGCGCGCCCCCGCGTACGAGCTTCTGTCGCAGGCGGGCGCCGATCTGGAACATCGCGCCTATGGCTTCGTGCCGCGGCCTGATTTCGGCGGGAAGATTCGCGATCGCTTTTGGGCCGTCGGCGAAGCTGCGGGCACCGCTCTCGAGCTAACGGCGCTGGGTGAAGAAGCCGCGCGTGTGGCGTCACTCGTCGATTAGCGCGCCGAACAAGGTGAGGCCGCCGATGAGGGCGAGGACGTCGAAGGCGGTGAGGAGGATGAGGTAGTCGGTGATTTCGCCGAGCGGGAGGCCCGAGAGAATGTCTCGGGTCGCGGCGACGCCGGAGACCAGGGTGGGCGAGAGAAGGGGAAAAAGGACCGTGGCGAGGACCAGGTCTCGGGCCCGCGTGCGCACGGTCATGGCGCCGAAGAGGGTGCCCGTGGCCGCGACGCCGAGCGTACCCAGGGCAAGCACGACCGCGAGCGGCAGGAGCACATCGGGCAGGTCGATGTGAAAGAGCAGCGCGACCACCGGGACCACGATGACCTCGACCGCGAGCACGAAGGCAAAGACGCCCATGGCTTTGCCGAGGAAGAGTGACGCGCGCGCGATGGGGGTGACCAGAAGGCCCACGAGGGCGCCGTCTTCGCGCTCGCGCTGCCAGGTGCGGCCCAGCGCGAGCACGCTGGAGAACGCGATCGAGAGCCACACCGCGCCCGGAGCGATGCGCCGGGTGGTTTCCGCGCCCGACTGAAAGGCTACGCTGGTCATGATGGCGACCAGGGTGGCGAAGAAGCCGGCCGTGGTGACGATCTCGCGCGTCCGAAGCTCGATGCGCAGGTCCTTGGCGGCGACGAGCCATGCGGCCTGCATGGGCGATGGCAAAAGCGACGGCGTGTCTCGGATCCGGTCTTGACCCTTCATGAAAAGATAGGGTGAGATTGCCTTACCAACGTGACCGTGGGAAGTCCGTCTCGCAAGGTCGTGCGCGTCGCCGTGGTGCACAACACGGACTACGAGGAGGCGTCACCCGACGGCGATCCAGGTTATGCCGCCCGCGCCGATGTGCAGTTCGTCGCGCGCATCGTGGCCGACCAGCTCGCCGACGCGCGCCACGAGTCGCATCTCGTGGCCGTCGATGGCGATCTGGTGACGCTCCGCGAGCGGCTCCGGCAGATCGAGCCCGATTGCGTGTTCAATCTATGCGAATCGCTGGCGGGCGATGCGCGGCTGGAGAGCGCGGTGCCGCTGCTGGTGGAGACCTTGGGCATCCCGTGCACGGGCTCGCCGCCCGAGGCGCTGAGCCGTGCACTCTACAAGGATCGCGTGAAGGAGAGCCTGCAGCGCGCCGGGGTGCCGACGCCGCCGGGTCGCGTGCTCAAGCGTGCCGACGAGCCGTGCGATCTGCCGTTTCCGGCCATCGTGAAACCGGTCCACGAGGACGGCTCGGTGGGCATCACGCAGCGAAGCGTGGTGCGCGAAGAGACGGAGCTGCGCGCCACCGTGAAGGAGACCTTGGCGCGGCATCGGCAGCCGGTGCTGGTGGAACAGTACATCGCGGGGCGCGAGCTCAACGTGGCGATGCTCGGCTTCCCGGCGGCGCGGGTGCTTCCGCTGTGCGAGATCGACTTTTCGGCGCTGCCCGAGGGCGCGGCACGCATCGTTTCGTACGATGCCAAATGGAAGACGGACTCGCCCGAGGATCGAGGGACGCAGCCGGTGCACAACCCGGAGCTGCCCGCGGGGATCGCGGCGCGGGTGCGGCGTGTGGCGGTGGATGCGTTCCGCGCGCTGGGGCTGCGCGATTACGGGCGCGTGGACATTCGGCTCGCGCCGAGCGGTGTGCCGTACGTGGTCGACGTGAATCCGAATTGCGATTTGTCGCCCAATGCGGGGATGGCCCGCGCGGCGGCGGCGGTCGGTATCGACTATCCGGCGTTGTTGAAGCTGGTGGTGCGCTACGCCGTGCGGCGTCGCAGTGCGACGAAGGCAGCGCCTCTTTCGGTATCGCGCAAGGGATGATGAAGCCTCTCGCGCCGGAACATCGTGCGCCGTTGATCGAGCTGATTCGCGCGACGCCGGAGTTTTCACGCGAGGAGGCCGACGTGGCCATCGAGTTGCTCGATGCGTGCCTCGAGGGGGATCGCGATTACGTCATCTGGGTCGACGCCGACGAAGGGGTCCGTGGCTACATTTGCTACGGGCCGACGCCGATGACCGAGGGGACGTACGACTTGTACTGGATCGCCGTCGCCCCCTCGTTCCAAGGCCACGGCGTGGGCCGCGCCTTGATCGCGCACATGGAGTCGGAGCTCACGCGCGAAGGCGCCCGCTTGGTGCGCGTGGAAACCGAGGGCGGCCCCGCCTACGAGTCGACACGCGCCTTCTACGAGGCCATTGGTTACGAATGTACAGCCACGATTCGCGCTTTCTATGCCGCGGGCCGCGACCTGGTGATCTACACGCGCTACCTCACGCCGTAGGGTCTCTATAGACTTCTGCGAGGGGCAGTGTGCATTGCACCGACGCGAGTTCGGCCTCGCCTTCGACGTATTCGAAGTGCTTCCACGAGTCACCCACCCGGCGCACGACCTCGATGCGACGCGTGTCATGTGCAACGAATACGACTTCTTGGACTGACTCGATCTGCTTGTAGTTTTCGAGCTTGTCGGTGCGATCGTAAAGCTCCGTCGAAGGACTTAGGACTTCGACCAGCACTTTCGGGTTGGTTGCCGTCGTGCTCGTTCGATCTTCCGGATCGAGCTCGATTCGCCCGCAGATGACGCTCACGTCCGGATAGGTTGCAACGCCCGACTTCCGGACGCGAATGCGAACGTCGGAGCTATGCACAGCGCACGGCTTGCCGCGAAGCTGCATATTGAGAAGGGTCGATACGTTGACGGAAATCCTTCCGTGGGCGACGGTGCCGCCCGCCATCGCCCGAATGGTGCCTGCAAGGAACTCGTGCTTGATATTCGGACTCATCTCCTCGACCTGGAGATAGTCTTCGAACGAGTACTTGTGCTGCGCGATGGCGGCCATACCCAACGTATATCACACACGACTGTTCAGTCCGCCTTCTGCGCCTTCTCGCGGATCTTGGCGGCGAGCGTGGTGCGCTGCTCGGGGGTCAGCATGGGTACGGCGATTTCGGCGAGGTGAATGGCGCGGGCCATGGGCTCGTGGAACTCGGTGTTCGGCGCGACTTCGTCCATCTTGAAGCGGTCGCTCTTGAAGGCTTCGAACAGCGCTTGCACCTTCGTGGGATCGTGGTGCGGCCGCTCGCCTTTCGCACTGCGCTCGGCGCGGAGGGCGTCGCCGATTTTCGCCTTCTGGTCCTCGGTGAGTTTCAACTCGTCGGCCAGCTTGTCGAAGCGCTCTTTGCCTCCGGGGCCGCCGTGGTGCTTGTGCCAGCCGCCTTCACGGCGGCCGCCGTCGCCCTTGTTCGCTTGGATCGCGTCCACCAGCGCGACACGTTGCGCGGGATCGAGCAGATCGTGCAGCCTCTCGATGGCCGCGCGGTCCGCGTCGCGGGCGGTCTTCCACGTCGTCGCGAGTGCCTGCTCCTTCGGCGCGAGCGCGGTGCGGTCGATCTTGCCTTGCTGCACTTGCGCGGCGACGGCGTTCATCAAGTCGGCGCGCCCGGCTTTGCTTTGCTCTTTCGCGGTCGTGTGGCGCGCATCCGCCTCGGCGAACAGCTTTTGAATCTCGGTGCGTTGCGCATCGCGCAGGGACACCTTTCCGAGCGCGTCGGCAAGCGCCTTCACGGGACCATGCTCGCTCGTCGTGGTGATGGCTTGCGCCGACGCGGCCGTTTCGGCCGGCTTGTCGGAAACAGCGCCACTGCAACCCACGGCCCCGAGCGAGGCCATCATCGTGGAAGCCGAGAAAACGAGCCCAAAAACGGAAAAGCGGCGAATCATGTTCGAATCTCCTTCGCCCAGTCTGACGTGCGAAGAGACGCGAATGCTCGCCGCTTTACAGTGCTTTACCCGCCGGTAAGCCGGAGCCTACTTCGACCAGAGCCCCTTTTCCTTCAGGTACGTCTCCGTGAAGGCGGCGGCCGTCGAGTAGGACTTGTGCAGGTCAGCGATGAAGCGATCCTCCGCGACCTTGCCCACCATCATGACCTTCACCTCGAGGTTCACCTTCGCGGTGCGCACGATGTGCTTTTCGCCGAGTTTCTCCGTGGCGAGCACGCCCCGGCACACGATTTTGTCGGCCATCGTGTTCGGCTTGTTGGTGAAGCTGTACTTGTGCGTGGCGCCGTCGTAGCTGCCCGTTTCCTCGTAGGCGAAGCGGTCGCCCATGATCTTCTGCAGCGGGCCGGGGAGACCCACGAGCGCCGGCCGCGCATAGAACGTGTGGGCCACCTTGCGGGAAGCGCCCGTGCCTTCGTCTTTGAAGGAAAGGCGCTTCCACTCGGGGAACTTCAGCTCGTTCAAGAACAGCCGACGGTTGAACTCCTCGGCGAAAAACGCGTCCCAGAAGGTGTCTTCGTCGCAGAAGAACTCGTTACGAACATTGAATTCCTGGGCCATGGCGTTCTCGACCTTCGTTCAAGGTTAAGCGAAAAGGGCTTACTTCTTCTTGGCAGCCGCCTTCTTGGCGGCGGGCTTCTTGGCCGCGGCGGCCTTCTTCGCGGGCGCCTTCTTGGCGGCGGCTTTCTTGGCCGGGGCTGCTTCCTTCTTGGCGGGGGCGGCCGGCTTGCTCTTCGCGTCCGTGCGCTTCTTGGTCGAGCGGTAGAGATCGTAAAGGCGCGGAACCGGGTAGGCCGAGAGACGGGTCTTGTAGCCCTCGTCCTTGGTGCGCTTCTCCAGCTCGAGGATGGCGTCGATCAGCTTGGCGCGCGAACCGAACTTCTCCTTCACCGCCGAAAACGTGGCGTGGAGGCGCAGAAGCTTGGCGTTCGACACGTGGTCGAGGCCCTTGCCCTTGTTGGTGCGCGAGACCCAGAGGTCGTCCGAGGTGAACTCCTTCACCGCGGCCACGAGCTTCTCTTTGTCTCCGAACTTCGCCTTGACGGCGGCCAACGGGCCAGACTTGCGAGCGGTCATGAGTGATTCTCCTTAGGAAGGGTGCGTAAGATGACTTACGCGGTCAGTGAGGACTCCCGGGCGATACCCAGGAGCGCGCATCCTTAGCGGTTTTCCCGAGGGCTCGCAAGTGGCGGTCGTGCTATCAGTCCGTCCGCGATGTCGACCCGCGTCCGTTTTGCACCTTCGCCGACCGGTTATCTTCACATCGGTGGCGTCCGCACGGCCCTGTTCAACTGGCTCTGGGCCCGAAAAACCGGGGGCACCTTCGTCCTGCGCATCGAGGACACCGACCAGGAGCGCTCCACGCCCGAGAGCAAGCAAGTCATTTTCGACGCGCTCAAGTGGCTCGGCATCGACTGGGACGAGGGACCCGAGGTCGGCGGCCACTTCGGCCCGTACGAGCAAATGGCGCGCTTGGCCGTCTACAAGGACCACGCCGAGGCGCTCATCAAGTCGGGCAAGGCCTTTCGCTGCTATTGCACCAAAGAAGAACTGGACGCCGCCCGTGCCGCGTTGAAGGCGAAGGATCCGAAGGCGCAGTTCCGCTACCCGGGCACGTGCCGCACGCGCACGGACGAGCCGGACAAGCCGTTCGTGATCCGTTTCAAGGCGCCCACGGAGGGCAGCATCACGTACGTCGACAAAGTCTTCGGCGAGGTGACGACGCCCAATCACACGCACCAGGACTTCGTGCTGGTTCGCTCCGACGGTGTGCCGCTCTACAACTTCGGCGCGGTCGTCGACGACATGCTCATGCAGATGACCCTGGTGGCGCGCGGGCGCGATCACATGATCAATACGCCCCCCCAGATCCTGCTCTATCAGGCCTTCGAAGCCAAAGTGCCCGACTTTGCGCATCTGCCGATGATGCTGGCACCCAATGGCGAAAAGCTCTCCAAACGCCACGGCGCCGTGAACGTGCTCCAGTACCGCGACGACGGCTACTCGCCGCAGGCGGTGCTCAATTACCTGGTCCGCTTCGGATGGTCGATGGGCGACCAGGAGATCTTCAGCGTGCGCCCCGTCGCAGGCGCCTCGGTGCCGAGCCTCGTCGAATCCTTTGCTTGGGAATCGGCCGGGCGGGCCGATGGCAAATTCGATCCGAAGAAGTTCCTCGCGGTGCAGTTCGAGCACATGAAGTCGCCCGAGCTCATGCCCGACGACGAATACGCCGCGCGTACCTTGCCGTTCCTCGAGAAGCGTGGCTTCACGGGCCTCGACGTGGAGCGCGTGAAGCGCGCGGTCTTCACCGTGCGGCCTCGGGCGACGACCTTCGCCGATGCGGCGGATCGGCTCGATTACTTCTTCCGCGACGAACCGGTCATGGACGAGAAGGCGACGCGCAAGTTCCTCGTGCCGGCGCACGCCGCGAACCTGCGCGGTCTCGCCGATCTTCTCGCCCCCGTCGACGATTGGACGGAGCAAAACATCGGCCAGACCATCGTGCGCTGGGTCGAGGGGCGGGGGCTCGCGATGAAGGACATCGGGCAGCCGGTGCGCGTGGCCCTCTCGGGCCGTGGCGAATCGCCGGACTTGTTCCAAGTGCTCTCCGTGCTCGGCAAGGACGTGTCGATCGCGCGCCTTCGCCGGGCGAGTGAGCGCGCCGAGCGCGCGGAAGCACCCGCGCCGAAGGCCTGACTTGTTCCTCCGACCGCACACCGCGGATGCCCTCGCGGCCGGTGGCACGAGCACCTTGGCCCGCATCGGCCACGTGTTCTTCCCCGTGCCCGCGCTGCTGGTCGTCCTGCCGCTGATTTACCTCTTCTTCCGCAACACGTGGCGTGAGCTCGACGAAGACGCGCACGAGCATCGCGGGCACATGATCTCGCTGGGCGTCACGGATTTGCGGCCCTTCGTCGCCCTGCCGCTCTGCGCGCTCATTTTGACGATGCAGGACTACTACGGTGGTCGCTTCTTCTTCGAAGAGGTCATCAAGCCGTACCTGGCCGACTTCGAGCTCACGCACCCCGGTGCGTTCAAGCTGGCGAAGTACGACGAGCTCTATGGCTTCGCCTGGTGGGTCACGGCGCGCGTCGTGGGCTACGTCTTCGTGCCCTTCGCGGTCTGGAAAATCGCCTTTCGCCAGGACTCGCTGCTCGACTTCGGCCTGCGCACGCGCGGCTTCTTCAAGCATGCGTGGATCTACGGGATGTTCCTCGCCATCGTCCTGCCGGCGATGTGGATCGTCAGCCGCAATCCGGACTTCGGGACGTACTACCCCTTCTACAAACTGAGCTCGCGCAGCTGGTGCGACTTCCTCTTGTGGGAGGCGATGTACATCGCGCAGTTCTTCGCGCTGGAGATCTTCTTCCGCGGCTGGTGGCTGGGGGCGCTGCGAAAAAGCTTTGGTTCGGGCGCCATTTTCGCCATGGCCGTGCCCTATTGCATGATCCACTACGGCAAGCCGTACCTCGAGGCCAATGGGGCCATCGTGGCCGGCATTGCGCTGGGCTCACTCAGCATGAAGACCAAGAGCATCTACCAAGGGTTCTTGGTGCACGTGACCGTGGCGGTGCTCATGGATTGGCTCGCGCTGAGCCATCGTCACGCGTTGCCAACCCAGTTCTGGGCTCCGGGTTAGCCTCTTCCGCCGCCGGATCACTCGACGGCGCCACGGCAGCGAGCGCGTTGCGAAAGACGCGCGCCCGCACCGAGTGCCGCAGTGAACCGTGGGCATAGAGCTTCGCAAGATGGCGAAGTGCCGCGTGGGCTGGGGCCGCGGTAGGTCCCGTCCAGCTTTCCGCACCGAGGCGACGCCAGAGCAGTGTCTCCAGCGCATGCGGATGGTCCTCGAGGTGCGTCGCTGCGCGATCGACCAACGCCGCCGAGCGCGGATCGAGCCGCATGGCCCGCATGTAATAGCCCACGGCCCCGTTGGTGCTGCCCGCGCTTGCGCTGGCATCGCCCGCGTCGCCGAGGCAGAGGGCCCGCTCCTCGTCGGTCTTGGCGGCCGCGAGGCGCGCCTTCGCGTCCTTCAACGCCGTACGTGCGGCGCTGCGGGCTCCTCCGCGCGAAAGGCCGGAAAAAGCCGGGCGGAACCGGAAGACGAGGTAAACCGCAAAAACGATGGTGGCGCCGAGAAGGACGTACGAGTCCATGTGCGGAAGATCATCCTAGCGCAAAGGGTTGTTCAATCCGCTAACCTTCTCCGCCAGGTCCCAGGTCTCGATGATTCGTCCCGGTCGTGTGCTTCCCGTATCGATGGTTCTCGCGCTCGCCTTTTTCATGGGCGGAGACGCATCGGCGGAGATTTTCCAGTACAAAGACGCCAACGGGGTCATCCATTTTTCGAATCGGAAGGCGGCCTCGCCCGCGTCGGGTGTGATGGCAGCTGCTGGGATCCGTGCCAACAAGCCTGCGGTCGCAGCATTCGCCCCGCAGGACAAAAACCTGCAGCGCTTCACCCGCTACGACGAGTGGATTCGCCAGGCGGCGACGCTCTACCAGATCCCCGAGCCGCTGGTGCGGGCGGTCATCAAGGTGGAGAGCGACTACGATGCGCGCGCGGTGAGCGTGGCGGGTGCCCGCGGTCTGATGCAGCTCATGCCCGATACGGCGGATCGGTTGCAGGTGCGTGACATCCACGATCCGCGCGAGAACATCTTCGGCGGGGTGCGACTGTTGCGCATTCTGGCCAACGCCTTCAACGGCGATCTGGAGCTCACGGTGGCGGCATACAACGCGGGCGAGGAAGCGGTGCAGCGCTTCCGCGGGATCCCGCCGTACGCACAGACGCGCCAGTACGTCTCCAAGGTGACGGGCTACTACCGGCGCTACCGAACGACGCGCGACACCGTCGAGGCCAGCGTAGGCGAACCGTAGCGGATCGCCACGCGCCGGCGAAAGTGTCACGTCGTTCGAAGCAGAAGAAGATTCACAGGGAGGCGGGAAGACGGGGAGATTTTAGGATTTCAATCGGCTGAGGGCGCCGACTGAAAACCCACAAAAACTCCCCGCCTCCCCGCCTCCCTGTGAATGTCTTCTCCGATCAGGGCCGAAGCTGGTTCACAAGTTGCTGTGTGTGGCATCGAAACGAGGGCCCATGGGTCGCGTCTTATATGTTCTCTTCGCAGCGTCGCTCGGATTTGGAGTCGTCTACAGCGCAGCGTGCGGCAGTCCTTCGGTGAAGGCTTCCGACAACCTGGAAGGCGGGAGCGGTACCAACATTTCGAATCAGGACAGCGGAAGCGGTAAGGACGAGCCGCCGGGATTCCCGCCCGCGTGCTCGGACGCCGATCCGGCCAAGATGGTGCCGAATCCACTGGTCGACATCCCCGAGGGTACCTTCACCATGGGGTGCAATCCTGCGGTCGACCAGGAGTGCAAGCCGGATGAAGATCCGCCTCACTCCGTGCACGTGAGCTCGTTCACCATCGACAAATTCGAGGTCACGCTCGCGCAGTACCTCGCGTGCGTCAAAGATGCAAAGTGCACGTTTCCCAAATGTGAATGGGACCCGTGCAAAAACCCGGACCATCCGATGGCGTGCATCGTCTTCGGGCAGGCCAAGTCGTACTGCGATTTCGTGGGCAAGCGGCTCGCGACCGAAGCCGAGTGGGAGTATGCGGCCCGCGGTACGGACGGGCGAAAGTACCCGTGGGGCAACGAAGCCCTCGATTGCGCGCACGCCAATTTTTTGGACTGCGGCGGTGGCCCCACGCCCGTGGGAAGCAAGCCGGCGGGGGCGAGCCCGTTCGGTTTGTTCGACATGGCGGGCAACGCCGTGGAGTTCACCTCGGATTTGTACAGCGCAACCTATTACCAAGGCTCGCCGAACGACAATCCCACGGGACCGACCGAGGGTGAGGCCTACGTAGGGCGCGGCGGTGGGTTCTTGAGCGAGGGCGTGTGGCAGCGCGCTTCGGCACGCGACTTCTACGAGCCATGGTACTCGCGCGTGAGCATGGGATTCCGATGCGCGAAGTGAGATACTGAGCCGCACGAGCCGCGGTTCGACGATGACGATGGGTGTACGATTTTCTGCAGTTCTCTCGGTGCTTCTGGTGGGGGCAGTTACGTTGGGTGCGGCGTGCGATCCGCCGGCGGAGGGCCCGCCACCGGCGGCACCGCTTCCGGAGCCGATCAGCACGACCGAATCGAGCGTGCCCATTGGAGAAGCGGTCCCGGTGTCGATGGCGCCGGGCGCAATCTCGCCGCCGTTCGTGCCTGTCGCAGGTGTGGCTCCGAAGATTGCGTGCCCCACACGCGTGCCGCGGCGCGAGCCGGTGGCGCATGTGCCTCCGCCTGCCGGCTGGGTCGCCTTGCCGGGCGCACCCGATCCGCAGGCGCTCAAGTGCGGAAACTTGTCGCGCCGGGAATGGGCGGTGAAGCGCGGCGCGCGGGACGTGGAAATCGCGCTGGCGAACCGGCGCCCGGTGGATGATCCGCTGCCGTTTCCGCTGACGGGCAAGGCGCGCGAGGGACTGGCGGGCACGCGACGCGTGAAGCCCGTCGACAATGGCTTCCTCGTGGGCTTCGACGCAGGCGAGCATGGCGGCGCGTTGTGGTGGTTCGGCTCGAGCGGTGAGCGGCGGTTGCGGCTCTCGGAGGAGAACGTCATCGGCTTCGCGGACCTCGGCGGCGTGCCCGTGGCCATCACCGGACTCGCGCAGACCGGCATCTCCAAGGGGCGGGTGATCCGCCTGTCGCCAGACAACAGCTCGAACACGTGGCGCGTGGCCGCGTGGGTGGATCTCGGGGGGGCCTCGCAGACCTTCGTGAGCGAATCGCCGGAGACGATGCTCGTGCTCACGACGAGCGGCTTGGTGCGCATTACCGCATGCGGTGACATGAGCCTGGTTGCACCTGCCCGCTACGACGTGTTGTATCCCACCTCGATGGCGGTGGATGATGCGGGCGTGGTGACCATCGGCATGCGGCACTTCACGACGCGCTGGATCCCGTCTGCAAACGGGTACCGCGAGGAGTGGCTGGTGCGCGCCGACTGCGCGCAGGCGTCGGTCAAGAAATTCGAGTGCGTGTGCGGTCGCTAGCGGCGGCCCTCGAAACAGCGAGAACGACGCGCTCTCGGATTGCAAAGGAGCAGGCGCTGGCGGGGGCCTTTCGGGAGCTCGACGGCCAGCAGCTGGCCACGGCCGCGCGCATCGCGACGGGGCGGACATTGCCCGTGGGCGATGGTCGTTCGCTCGGCGTGGGCGGTTCGCTGATGACCGAGTTGATCGTGCAGCGAACCGGCGCAGCCCCCGCGGAGGTGTGGGAAACCGCGCGGCAAACGGGCGATCTCGGGGAGGCGTTCGGGCGGCTCGTTCAGGATAAAGGCGGCGAGTCCACCGGCGCCGAAGTCTCCCTCGATGAAGTGGCCGCGATGTTCGATGCGCTGGCCGGCACGGGAAACCGCGCGCAGAAGCTCGGCCTGCTCGAGGGCGTGTTTTCGCGGGCGACGGCGCTCGAGACGACGTACCTCGCCAAGGTGATCCTGGGATCGCTGCGCGTGGGCGCACTCGGAGGCGTGACGGAGGCGGCGATCGCGCGCGCCTTCGACGTGCCCATCGAGGACGTGCGACGCGCGATGGCCCTGGTGACGGATCCGGGCACGGTGGCGGTGCTGGCGAAGGCGAGGCGCCTCGGGGAGGCGCGGTTCGAGCTGGGCCGGCCGGTGGCGTACATGCTGGCGACGCCGCTCGAGGGCGTGGTGCAGCCGCTCGATCCCGAGGCCTTCGTCCTGGAGGACAAGCTCGATGGCGTGCGCACGCAGGTGCACAAATCGGGGGACGACGTGGCGATGTTCGCGCGCGGGCTGGAGCGCGTGACGACGGCATTTCCCGAGGTGGTGAACGCCTTTCGCGCGATCGAGGGCGATGTGGCACTCGACGGCGAGCTGGTGGTGATGACCCCCGACGGGCGACCGCGCCCGTTTCAGGCGCTGCAGGCGCGTTTGCGGCGGCTGGCGCCCACCGACGAGATGCTCGAAAAGACGCCGGTGACGTTCGTGGCGTTCGACATTCTGCACGATGGCCGCGGCGATCTCCTGGCGTTGCCATGGCTCGAACGGCGCAACGCGATGGACCGCTTTTCCGGCGAGCGCGGGCCGCGGTCGGCGTTCTTGATCAACCCCGCCGTCCGCCTCGGAACGGAGGCGCCGTTGCCCGAGCAGCTCGATCGCGCTTTCGAGCAGGCCCGCGCGCGCGGGCACGAGGGCGTGGTGCTCAAGCGCATCGATTCGCCCTACGAGGCAGGGCGTCGCGGGCAGGCGTGGATCAAAGTGAAGCGCGCCTTCGCGACGTTGGACGTGGTCATCACCGCGGCCGAGGAAGGGCACGGCAAGCGCGCGGGCGTTCTCTCGGACTACACCTTCGCGGTGTGGAAGGACGACGTGCTCGTCAACGTGGGCAAAGCTTACAGCGGTCTGACCGACGTCGAGATCGATGAGATGACGCAGCGGCTCGAGGCGATCACCTTGGAGCGCCACGGCGGGCTGCGCATGGTGAAACCCGAGATCGTTCTCGAGGTGGCCTTCGACGGCATCCAGCGTTCGACGCGCCACAAGAGCGGTTTCGCCCTGCGTTTTCCGCGCATCGTCCGAATCCGCGACGACAAGGCCCCCGAAGAAGCCGATCGCCTCGACGCCGTCCAAGCCTTGTTCGCCGCCCAAGTCGAAACGGGCCACCGCGAGGAAACGGAGGCCCTCGAGCCTCCCCCGCGTGAGCCCAAGGCCCCGCGGAAGAAAAAGCCCAAAGAGCCTCCGGCGAACCAGTTATCGCTTTTTGGCGACCCGGAGAAACGGCGTTAGTAGGTGGACCGCCAGCTAACGGCGCGCCCGATGGAGCGCCGGCATCTTGCCGGCGGTCCGCCGGCTTCCAGCCGGCTTGACGCGGGTCGCCAGCCGGCCAGAGGCCGGCGGTCCGCCGGCTGGAAGCCGGCGCTCCATGCCTTGGCCAACGTTACTCTGACCGCGTCAGCGCGACATCCAATGTAGCTTCGCCGTCGGCCGTAACGGTGACGGTGCGCGATTCGGTTTGATAGCCCGCGGCGGAGATTTCCACGGTGTACGTGCCCGCTGGCAAGTACGCCTGGTAGCGACCGAACGGCCCGCCGCTGGAGTTCTTTTCACCCTGGGTATAGGGCACCTCTTTGACGAGGACGGTCGCGGCCACGGGTGTGCCCGTCGAGGCGTCGGTCACGTGCCCGCTCAAGGGCGTGGGGCGCTCCAAATGCCACAGAATACCCGGCCAGATCTGCTCCGCCTCGGCCTGCGCGGACGCGTAAGGCGGTTGGAATTGCGTATTGATCTCCACCAGGAATGCCAAATTGGACAGATTGCCAAGTTGCCAATCGGGGTGTTCGCCTTGCGACGATGGCCGGCGCGTGCTGCCGTCGTAACCCATTTGGTGCGACAGCTCGGTGCCGATGGTCTGGAAGTAATCCGTCAACGCGAAGTTCGCGCAGGAATAATTGACCAGCACCTCGCGCCCGCTGGAATGGAAATCGAGCACCTTGGAGAAGTGCCGATCCGTCGACCATGCGACCATCGTCTGCGTCTCCGGCTCGGACGCTTCGCTCGGACCTTTGTACACGTCGGAGTTCGGCCGCGTATCCCCGGTGCAGGAGCTCGTCCATAGGAATGGATAATTGCGATTCAAATCCACACCGAAGCTGCCACCCGTATTGGGGCGCCGATTCTTGCGCCAGAAATTATCGACCGTGTGAACGTGCTCCAGGCCGTCCGGATTCCACGTTGGCGCAATCCAGATTTCCGTCGAGTCGACCGCCCGCTTGATACGCTCGTCCGTTGCGTATTGTTTCGTGAGCTTTTCGGCCGCCAACATGGCCACCACCGGCGGACCCAGCTCGCGCGCATGGTGATTGCTCACCAAAAGATACGTGGGCTCGTCCTCGTCCTGGGCGACATTGTCGGAAATCTTCAATGCAAAGAGATGGCGCCCATTGGCCGTGACCGGCGCGCCGTATTTCTCGGTGAGGTCGACCACTTTGGCAATATCCGGATATTGCGTCTCGATGGAGTGCAACGTATCCAGCATTTGCGTCAACGTCGGATAAGGCACCGCGTCCGTGCCGGTGCTCGCGAGCGGCGCGCCCACACCCGTGACCTCGGCCTGATAGCCGAGCTCGTGCAGACGATCCATCTCTCCGCGGGTGGCGATGATGTCCAACGAGGGGCCATGCTCCGACCCTTCGACGACATCGAATCCCATGTCCCGAAGACGCTGCGCTTCGTTCTGCGCCCCCGACCCGCTTGCGGGGCGATCCTGACTGCGCGCATCCGCGGGAACGACGCGGAGCGCGACGAGTCGCTCGTCTTCCGGCTGGTGCGAAGTGCACGACCCAGTCGACGCGGCGAGCAGTGGAAATAGAAGAAAAAATGGTGTGCGGCGCAACGAGCGATGCGTCATGCTCGCCACCATAGAACGAACACGGCCGATATGCCCGTTGATTATGGCACCTACACCTGCTTTAGAGACGATATCAGAATGTCATCCATCGCGATAACCGGCACTGGCCTTTACACCCCGCCCCAATCGATTTCCAACGAGGAGCTCGTGGCGTCGTTCAACGCGTACGTCGACGCCGAGAACGAGAAAAACCAGGATCGCATCGCGCGCGGTGAGGTCAAAGCCCTCGAGCGTTCCAGCGCGGAATTCATCGTCAATGCGTCGGGCATCCGCAGCCGCTACGTCATGGATCGCGAAGGCATTCTCGACCCGCGCGTCATGGCGCCACGCATTGCCGAGCGTCCGGTCGACGCCCATTCGCTGCAATGCGAAATGGCCCTTGCCGCCACTGGCGAGGCGCTCGAACAGGCAGGCTTGAAATCGGAAGACATCGACGCCGTCATCGTCGCTTGTTCCAATATGCAAAGGGCATATCCCGCCATCGCCGTCGAAGTGCAGGCAGCTCTTTCCGCCAAACTTGGCGGGTTTGCCTTCGACATGAACGTTGCGTGCTCCTCGGCGACATTCGGCATCAACGTCGCACATGATCTGGTGGCCGGCGGGAGTGCGCGTCGCGTGCTGGTGGTGAGCCCGGAGATCTGCACCGGCCATCTCAACTTCCGCGAGCGCGAGAGCCACTTCATCTTCGGCGACGCCTGCACCGCGGTGATCGTCGAATCCCTTTCCGAGAGCGAGGGCCGCTCGCGCGAGGCGTACGAGATCCTCGGCACGCGGCTATCGACGCGCTATTCGAATGCCATTCGCAACAACTTCGGTTTCCTCAACCGCGCCGCGCCCGAGCAGCGTGACGACGCGGACAAGCTTTTCGTTCAGCAGGGCCGCAAAGTCTTCAAAGAAGTCTCGCCGCTCGTTGCCGACCTGATCGCCGGTCACCTGGACAGCTTGAGCATTCCGCCCGAGCGCGTGCGACGCATGTGGCTCCACCAGGCCAATGCCACCATGAACCAATGGATCGCCCGCAAGGTGCTCGGCCGCGATGCCACCGTGGAAGAAGCGCCCTCGGTGCTCGAGGATTACGCGAATACCAGCTCATGCGGCTCCATCATCACCTTCCACAAGCACCGTAACGGCTTGGCCGAAGGGGACATTGGGCTGATCTGTTCCTTCGGTGCGGGTTACTCGATCGGTAGTGTCGTGGTGCGTAAGGTGCGCTGAGGCACGCAAGCTGCACCGCGTTGCTGACGAATCGGGAGGGGCGACCGTTACTCAAGCAATAGAGAAAGGCATGGAGCCATGCTGTACTGGGCTGCCGTCTTTTTCGTCGTCGCGCTCGTGGCCGCCATTCTAGGATTTAGCGGCATCGCTGCCGGGGCGGCGGGGATTGCGAAGATTCTCTTTTTCGCATTCCTCGCGTTGGCCGTCGTGTCCGTGCTCATCGGCCGCAAAAGTGTGGCCTGATTGCGGACGGATCCACATCGGAACCGTGTGCAAATGATAACGCTACGCTCCGGACGAGCGGGACGTTTTTGCACATATGTGGCAGCCATGCGGGCACGATTCCACGTGGCTGACCCGTTTCGTGACCTACTTGCGGACGCCATACCTCACTTCGTCAGAAAGATGAAAGGCTCCCGGCTGGCAAGAGGGATGCATTCAAAAGTAAGAGGAAGGTCTACAGGGCAGTACTGTACGGCCTCCATGGGAAACGTACCTTGAAGCCACAGACTCGGGTCACAGCGGAAGAGCGGTGGGGGACCGCGCACTCGGGCGAAGAGTCGCCGAATCCCTTTGGACGATATGCCACCATGGAAAATACAGGGCAAGCTAGCGGCATCGTGTACGCCGCGGAAACCTCGCTGCACGAAGAGCCGCCCGCGTCGAGTACGCAGCCGGCCCTGATTCCGGACGAACCGATTCCGCGCATCCCCATCGATCGCAGCGAAGCGATGCTGGAGTTGTCCGGGCATCGCGTGAGGCTCACGAATCTGCAGAAGATCTTCTTCCCGCTGGGGCGCATCACCAAAGGGGCATTGCTCCAATATTATCTCGATGTTGCGCCGGTTTTGCTGCCGCACACCGACCAGCGCGCCATGGTGATGAAGCGCTATCCCAATGGGATGAGTGGGAAATTCTTCTTCATGAAGAGAGCGCCGGCGCCGCGCCCGAAGTGGATCCGCACCTGTCCCATCGAACATACGGGCGCGGGCGTCATCGAATTTCCCATCGTGGGCGATGTGGCCACCTTGGCGTGGATGATCAACCTCGGATGCATCGATTTGAATCCGTGGTACGCGCGCAGCGACGATATCGAGCGCCCCGATTATCTGCATTTCGATTTGGACCCGGGCGAGGCCACGTTCGAGCGCACGTGCGAGGTTGCACTCGTGGTGCACGAGGCACTCTCCGCACTGGGAATGCCCAATTACGTGAAGACGAGCGGCTCGCGCGGGCTTCACGTGTTCGTGCCCATCGTGCGCGGGCCCACGCAGCAAGACGTGTGGTCCTTCGCGCGCGATCTCGCACGCGATTTGGCCGAGCGCCACCCGAAGATCATCACCGCCGAATCCCGCATTGCCAAGCGGCCGCCAGGGCGCGTGCTCATCGACTACAATCAGAACGTGTGGGGCCGCACCATCGCGTCGGTGTATTCGGTGCGCCCGATGCCACGCGCGACGGTGTCGACGCCGGTCACGTGGGCGGAGGTCGCCGAGGGCATCTCCATGGAGGCCTTCCGTCTCGAGAACGTGCCTGCGCGCGTGCGCAAGCTCGGGGATCTCTGGGCGCCTCTCGCGCCATCGGCTCCGGATCGCTACGACTTGGCCCAGGCCGGTGTGGCCCCGTCCGAATACGTCCCGAAGTACTCCATGCCGGTGCCGAAGGGGACCGTCGGCGATGGTACGGAGGAAGCTACGGCGCTTCCGGACCTTTCGTACCGGCGAGTAGCGTTTTGACCTGCTCGGTCAGCGCGTCCGGCGAGCACGGTTTGACCAGCAGCGCATCGAATCCCGGATTGTCGTCGCCTTCGACATCGGCATGACCGGTCAGCGCAACGATGGGAATGTGGCGCGTCCGTTCGTCCTTGCGCAGGCGCCGGATGGCTTCCCAGCCGTCGAGGACCGGTAGAGACAAGTCCATCACCACCACATCGGGCGTTTCGTGAAACGCCTTGTCCAGCCCTTGCTGCCCGTCTTCGGCTTCCTCGACACGGTAGCCGGCGGCCGTTAGCGCGTGCACGTAGATGTAACGGCTGTCCTCGTAATCGTCGACGATCAGGACCAGAGGCGCAGAGCTTTCCGCGTTCACGTTGCCCAGTGTTACAGCAGCGAACGCCTGGTAGCTAGGGTTTCCCAAGCAATCCTCCTGGTCCGTGGACTGACCAACCCTCGTTCTCATTCCCCATCCCCCCGGATTGGTGGTTTGCCCGTCGTGCGAAGGTGGCGCGGCGGGTTGTCGCAGGCATGTGTTTAGGGGCTGGTCTCCGGAAGAAACAGGCCGCACACTCCCCCGCGATGGATGCGCTCACCGCCGCGCGGGCGCAGATGGAGGTATCGCTCGGCTTCCATATGATTTTCGCAGCGCTGGGCATTGCGCTTCCGGGCTTCATGTGCGTGGCCGAAGCTCTCTATCTCCGCACCGGCCGGCCTCACTACCTGGCGCTTGCAAAACGATGGTCGAAGGCGACCTCGCTTCTCTTTGCCATCGGCGCCGTTTCGGGAACCGCGCTCTCGTTCGAGCTGGGCTTGCTCTGGCCGCGCTTCATGGAGTTCTCCGGCGGCATCATCGGCTCGGCCTTCGCGCTCGAGGGTTACGCGTTCTTCGTGGAGGCGATCTTCATCGGACTCTACCTCTACGGGTGGGACCGCATTTCGCCGCGCGCGCATTGGTTCTGCGGGCTCGCGGTGACCTTGAGCGGCACCGCATCGGGCGTGCTCGTGCTGGCTGCCAACGCATGGATGCAGGCGCCGCGCGGATTCGACTTGGTCGACGGGCGCGCCGTGAACATCGATCCGTGGGGACCGTTTCAGAGCCCTTCGTGGCTGCCCATGTCGCTGCACATGACCTTGGCGGCATACGTGGCCGTCGCCTTCGCGATTGCGGGCGTCTACGCAAAGGGCATCCTTCGCGGCAAGGCCGACGACGAGCACCGCTCGGCGCTGCGGCTTGCGATGATCGTCGGCGCGGTGGCCGCGGTGCTTCAGCTCCCCAGCGGTGACATTGCGGCCCGTGTCGCGGCCGAGCACCAGCCGGCGAAGCTCGCAGCGATGGAGGCGCACTACGAGACGCGCCGCGGCGCGCCCTTCATGCTGGGCGGCTTCGCGGACGATGCGACGGAAACGGTGCACTATGGAATCGAGATTCCCTACGCGCTGAGTCTGCTGATCGGGCACGATCCCAATACGGAGGTCACGGGGCTCGATCGCATTCCGCGCGACGAGCGGCCGCCGACGGCGCTGGTGCACATCGCGTTCGACGTGATGGTGGCGAGCGGCATGGGCCTCATCGCGGTGAGCCTCGGCTATTGGCTGATGCGATGGAGGGCGCGCCGGGAAGAGGGTTGGACGGCGCCGAAGTGGCTCTTGTCCACGCTCGTGTGGGCGAGCCCGCTGGGATTTCTCGCCATCGAGGCGGGGTGGATGGTCAGCGAGGTGGGGCGGCAACCCTGGGTCATTTTCAAGGTGATGCGCACGCGCGATGCGGTGACGCCGGCCGCCGGGGTGGAGCTGACGTTCGCGCTGTTCGTGCTTCTGTACGCGGCGCTCGGTGCGACGTTGGTGTTCTTCCTGCGGCGCATGGCGCGTCGTACCGCGGAGACAGCCGAGACAACGGCGACGGCGGAGGCGGCCCATGGGGCATGAGATCCTCTTGGGCGGGATGGCGCTAGCGGGTGTCATCGCCTACGGCGTGCTCGCCGGGGCCGACTTCGGCGGCGGCGTTTGGGACATTCTGGCGCGCGGCCCGCGCAAGTCCGAACAGCGCGATGCCATCGCGCACACGATGGGTCCCGTTTGGGAAGCGAACCACGTGTGGCTCATCTTCGTCATCGTGATTCTTTTCACCGCCTTTCCGCGCGCCTATGCCGAGTTGAGCGTGGGGCTTTTCGGCCCGTTCCACTTGGTCCTCGTGGGCATCACGTTGCGCGGCGGCGCCTTCGTCTTTCGTGCACACGGCGGCTATCTCGGGGAGCGAGTGCATGCGCGGGCGTGGGGTGTCGTCTTCGGCGGGGCCAGCGTCATCACACCGGTGCTGCTCGGCATGTCGCTCGGGGCGGTGTCCTCGGGGTTGCGCGTCCTCGCACCGCTGCCGCTGGCGATGGGCGCGCTGGCCTTGTCCATCTGCGCGTACCTCGCGGCGGTGTACCTCACGCTGGAAACGGAGGGTGAGCTGCGCGAGCTCTTTCGCCGCAAGGCGCTGTACGCGGGCACCTTCGTGGTCGCCTTGTCGGGCGTGGTCCTGCCATTGACGTACGTTGCGGCGCCGCATCTCTGGGGCGGTCTCACCTCGTCGCCCGGCGCATTCGTGGTCAGCGCCGGCGTGCTGGCCGCGCTCACCTCGGGCGGCGCCCTCCTGTTCCGCCGTTTCCTCCTGGCACGCATCGCCGCCGCCGCCCAAGTGACCTTTCTCCTCGCGGGTTGGGGCCTGTCGCAATACCCGTATCTGATCTTCCCGAGCCTCACCCTGCACGAAGCCGCCGCGCCACCGGCCACCTTGGACTTCGTGCTCTACACCATGCCGTTCGGCCTGCTGTTGGTCATCCCCTCGATGATCTGGCTCTTTCGCGTCTTCTCCCGCGCGCGCCCTTTTTCGCCCTCGTAGACTTTGCTATCGTTGAGGCGATGGCTGCACGCCCTTCCAAGACCGTCAAAACGCCCTCCGACGAGGATACGCGCGTCGTTTCGGTGATCGATCGCACGAAGCGCATCGCTTCGATGCTCGATCGCGGGAGTCCGAGGACGTGAGCGACGAACCGGATTGGGACGTGGACGACATTCTTCGGGCGAGCGAGAAAAAACGCCAAGACGCCAAGAGCGCCAAGGTCTAGGGTTCGTGAACCAGGGCGTTTCTCGGCGCTTCCGCAGGTCAACCCATTTTGGCGTCCTGGGCGTCTTGGCGGTTTCCTTCTGATGCGGCGTATCGTCGTCGTTGGGCAGAAGGCGAGGGCGTCGGCGGAGTTTTCGCTGATCGACATTGCCGGGTCGAGCGGGCGGCTCGATGTGCTGCTCCGGTGTCTGCGGGCGGCGCTGCTCGTATCGCATGGGTTGCGCAGCGATACGGTGCTGTACCTGGTGCTGCTCGGGTTGCCCGAGGCGCCGCGCACGTTGCGGATTGAGGGCGCGATCGTGCGGTTTTTGCGCCCCGATGAGCGAACCCTCGCTGTGCTCGCGCAGAAGATGCTCTCGGTGCCGTCGGGTGGCGAAGGTTTCGTGCCGCTGCGGCGGGGCGCGTGCATCGCCGATGGAGGGCTGGACGTGGTGCTCGCCGATCTCGGGCCGTCGACGTACTACGTGCTCGAGGAAGGCGCCGCCGACGTGCGTGGGGTCGAGCTCGATCGGGAGCGGCCCGTCTTCTTTTTGGGCGATCACCTCGGGTTCGACGAGGCAACCCGCGCGCGCCTTTCCGAAATCGGCGCCACACCCATCGGCATTGGCCCCATCAGCGTGCAGGCCGACGACGCGATTGCGATCCTCTCGAACGAGCTCGATCGGCGCGAGGCCCTTCTAAAGACGAGCGTTGGCCTCCCCGCCACGGGTGAAGCTCGCAAGTAGCGCCAGCGGCGCCCACAAAGGAAAGAGAAGCGGCGTGCAGCGCGCAATCATCGTCAGCGCGCGCAACCCCGTGGCGCGCGAGCCATCGCGGCGCATGATCACGATGGTATGGCCTTTTCGCAGGTGATCCGGCGTCCACGGACGGATCTCGAACCGCGCGAACCAATCCAAGCCGGCCACGATGCGCGCAATCCATTGTCCGCGCGGTCGCGACGGGTCGAAAAAGAATTTGCGCGCGTGCGTATCGGGCGTGACGAAAAACGCGTACGACGTCAGCGTGAGCCAGGTGAAGAGCTCCACCTTGCTGGTGATCTCGATGGTGAGGTGAAACATGAGCCCCCACCACAACGCGAAGACGCGCAGCCGCCGGCTGAAGAGCGCCACCGCGAGAAACAGCTCCGTCGAGATGGCCAGCTTCGCCAGCGCACTGGTGACGATGGGCTGCGAAAATGCCTCCACCACGCGGGGCGGAATTCCTCGCGCCACCGCCTCACTTCCGTAGCGCGCGAAGCGATCCAGGATGACGCGGCCGTCGCGCCAATCGTCATCGAGCAGCTTCGAACCCGCCGATGCCAAATAGATGAGCGCCACCTGAATTTGCGCGAGGCGCACCGCCCAGCGCGGACCGATGCGCGGCTCCGCACTGCGCGGAATGCACAAGGTGCGATCGCACGGGGTGAAGGCGAGCAGGAACGCGAAGCAGAAAAGCGCGTAGCGGTTGTGATGATAGCCGAGGCGATCGCACAGTAGCGTGTAGAGGCCCAGCAGCGCGCTCGCGAGTGCGGCCTGCGGGGCCCAATGCCCGATGACCACGAGCACCGCGAGCAGCACGCGCGCCGCAAGCATCGCCACGTAGATGGAGCGCGAAGGCACCCACGCCTCGGGGATGAAGGGCATGTGAAAAACGTCGCCGAAGTAGCCCTGCTCGAGCAGCCCATTCGCCGCGGCGAGCGTCTGCACCAGCAGCATGCCGCCGATGGCGATGCGGATGACCCCGAGCACATGCGCGTCGGCCGTCTCGTTCATCGCAGCTCGCAAGCGCCGGAAAAGGCTCATGGCCCCTCCGCCATGCGCGGGCGGCTCGTCAGCGAAACGTGCACCGGGTCGCGCCCGTTTTTGCGCACGTCGATCTCCAGGCCGAGTTGGCGCGTCTCGGCATCGTACGGAGTGTGCGAGGCTACATCGTCGAGTGCCGCCTGAAATCGAGCGAGCTGGGCATTGGCCCCGTACGAAGCGTGGAACGTCGCACCGAAGTACGAGAGCGCCGACTCCCGCACGCGATCGCGCCAGTCGAAGCGGTGCAGCACGCCCGCGGCATCGTGGGCCAGCCAGGTGGTGCCCTCGACGGGGACGGCGACGGTTCCGTGCCCCGAAGGGGCTTCGATGTAGCGTACGAGCCTCACATTCAGGGTCGATGACTCGTGGAACATCCGGAAGCCAAACGCGTTGTCCGATCGGTCTCCCGCGGTGAGGATCAGCGCGAGCTGCCCTGCGAGATAGAGCGCGGCAAACGCCATCCTGCGACCGAACACCGGCATCACCCAGCGGGAGCCTATCGAAAAACTCGCGCTTTGGCCCAGAGCATGCCAGGCTCTCTAGGTATCGTCGTGCGTCGTTGGTCCTCGTTTTCGGTCGCCGTGGCCTTGCTGATCTTCGCATGCGGCAATCAAGGTCCGTATGCGGCCGATCGCGCGTCTGCCCTCACGGCGGCGCGAGGACAGCGTACACCGGCTCCGCGGCTGTCCTCTTCGACGGCGGACGTGGCCCCTGCCGGCCAGGACCAGAACGATCCGAACGAGGCGAAAACCCGCGGTTCCATGCTGTCGGCGCAGGTGGAGGTGCCGCCCATTCGTCCGGCGGTGGTCGAACACCCGGAAGCGCTGCGGCACTTCTTCGAGTCGCTGTCGCACCTGGAGGATGGGAGCGCGCGCGAGGACGTGCTCGTGATGCAGCTGGGCGATTCGCATACCGCGGCGGACATCGGGACGTCCGCCGCGCGGCGTGCGTTGCAGGCGCGCTTCGGCGACGGCGGGCGCGGATTCGTGGCGTTTGGCCGGCCCTGGCCGACGTACGTGCAAGACGGCGTTCGCGGGGGCATGACGCGCGACTTCAAAGGCGAGCGCGGCAAGTTCTCCTTCGGGCAATTCGTGGGTGACGGCCGTTACGGCATGGCCGGGTTCGCCATCGAATCGAACCGCAAACGCGGCCGCGCCTGGAGCGATCTCAGCGCGTCGGCGTCGCGCATCGAGTTTTCGTTCCTCGAGCAACCCGGCGGCGGCTCCTTCGAGGTCTTCATCGACGACGTGAAAAAGGGCGTGGTTTCCACGCGCCAAAAGACGGCCAAGTCCGGGTTCCGGGCCTTCGACGTCGGGGAGGGCCCGCACCACGTGGAGGCCCGCCCCCGCGGAGACGGTCCGGTTCGCCTTTTCGGCCTCGATTTGGGCCGCTCCAAGGTGGGCCTCGTGTTCGACGCGCTCGGCATCAACGGCGCGCGCGCGACGACGGTGCTGCAATGGCAGGAGCCTCACATGGCCGAGCAGCTGCGCCACCAGGCCCCGGACCTGGTGATCCTCGCCTATGGCACGAACGAGGCGGGCGACGACATCCCATTGCCGGTTTACGAGCGGCAGCTCCTCGATGTGCTCGGCCGTATTTCCCGCGCCGTCCCCACGGCCTCGTGCCTCCTTCTGGGCCCGCCCGACCGCGGCCTGGAGACCCCGCAAGGCTGGGTAACGGTCCCGCGCCTCCTCGAGATCATCGAGTCACAGCGCAACGTGGCCAAAGCCGCGGGCTGCGCCTTCTACAGCCAACTGGACGCCATGGGCGGCCCGGGCAGCATCGCCGCCTGGGTCGACGAGCCCCAACCCCGCGCCCGCCGCGACTACGTCCACCTGACACGCGAGGGCTACACCCAACTGGGTCAAGCCATGGCCAGCGATCTTTTGCGAGCCTACGACGCCTCCCGCTCCGACTCGAACCTCGTGTCAAAGCGTTAGCCCACTTTGGTGAAATAGAACTGAAGAGGAAACCGCCAGGCCGCCAGGGTCGCCAGGTGCGCCAACGGAAACGCGATTTCTCCCAACAAACCCAAATCTGATTGGGTATTTGGGGTATTCCCCTGGCGATCCTGGCGACTCTCTTTTGGCGTCCTGGCGATGTCCTTCTTCCGCGGGTCTTCAGCGGTCCATGGAGCCGGTTCCTTCTAATTCCGATTCTTCTCGCGGGCGCCGTACGCGGTGTAGCCGGCCATCAATGCTTTGAACATGAGGTTACCCACCATTTCGCCGCCGGCCGGGGTTGGGTGGGTTAGGTCCCAGCTGCCGAGTTGCGGATTGGCGTGGACCCAGCGCGCCATCGACCCAGAGCCACCCATGGCCTCGTACGTGTTGAAGAACGCGACCTGGTGTTCCAGTGCGGTCTTTCGTTGAAGCTCCACGAGCTGCACGATGATTTTGCGCGTACGGAAGCCACCGCCCTCGGTTTTCTCGGCGCGGTCCAATGGCGAGGCGACCATGACGGAGGCGCCGGGGGCGCCCGTTTTCACCTTTTCGATGAGTGCGCCGAGCTTTTGCACGTAGGCATCGACTTGAATGCCGCCGTCTTCGCTTTCGTTGGTGCCGTATTGCAGAACCACCAGCGCCGGCTTGCGCAAAGCCATTTGATCGGCCCAATGGCCGCCGTCCATTTGATCCCAAAGGCGTGCGCGCGCGCCGTTTGCGCCGAGGGCGTCGTAGACCACGCCGGCCTCGTCCCGCTCGAGGGCCACGCCGAATACGCGGGCATCGCCATTTCCGCGGGTGCGCAAGGTGAGGGTCGCGGCGCCGTCGGGCACGTGCTTCGTGTAGACGCGCGAGACCTTTTCCGGGCCGCGCGTGGACACGATTTCGGGCTCCTGGCCCGCGACCGATAATTCGATATCGCCGCCATACGGCTGCTCGAGGTAATACACATCGAAGCGCGATACCTTGCGCCCGTAATCGCCTTTGGCGGGCGTTCCGAACGTGGCGCTCGCGCCGCCGTTCGTATGGAACGAAACGCCGCCGAGTCCATAAATATGATCACCCGAGAAGGGCCCGGTGATGCGGCTGATGTTCCAGCCCTCGGATGCCGAGTGCACGACGTCGTTGTGGAAGTACCACTCCCACGGATTGGCCGTGAGTACGAAGCCGTGGCCCGAATCGCCGAATCGATCCTGAAAGCGCCGGCGCAGCGTGCCCGAGATGAGATCGCTCGTGATGACCGAGTCGCCGTAATGCAGGATGCGCGTGATGGCCCCGTCGGCCTTGCCCTTTTCCTGATCCGTGCGCGAGAGCTGCCCGTAGAACGCGTCCAGCGCGTGCCCCGTCGGGTCTTCCACCGCGATGGATCCGGCCATCTTCGCGAGCGCGGCAGGATCGGGCGGCGGCTCCTTGGCCTTCTCGGCCGGAAGCGCGTTGGTCACGGTTCCCTGGTTCTCGGTGGCCCGCAGGGTGGTCTCGCCCACCGCGCTCGCCACCGGTGCGGTCGCGTTCTTTTCCGGCGCGCCCGCGGCGGTCTCCGTTTCCGCCGGCGGATCCCACGGCGCCGCGGCAACCCGCAGGGGGCGCAGCTTGGGCGACAGGTAGGGGATGGCGAGCAGAAGCGCCATCACGCCCAGTGCGAGTGCTGTTTTTCCCGGAAAAGGCACAGACGGCTCTTTTGCGTGCGACACCCCCGCGAGATAGCGAAAAGCGAGCCATCTTGCTACCGTCCGGCGCGTTTTTCGGGTTTTTTCGGATGCTCTTCAACAGCGCGCTGTACGGATTCTTTCTCGTTGGGACTTTTCTCGTCTTTTGGGCGCTGCGCGCGCGAAGGCTGTGGCGGTCCGTCTTTCTCGTCCTGGCCAGTTACGCGTTCTACTTCTTTGGCACGTACGACACGGCCTTGGAGCAGGAGACGCCGCTCGGGCCCATCGCCTGGAGCGTGCTCTGTCTGGGCATCATCTTCGTGGGCAGCACCCTCGACTATGCCATCGGCCGCGCGCTCGGAAGGACGGAGAACCCGCGCGCGCGCAAGGCGCTGCTGCTCCTATCCATCTTTTATTACATCGGCGTTCTCGCCCTCTTCAAATATTTCAACTTTGCCGTCGACTCCTTCGTCGCGCTTTTCGGCGCGATGGGAATCCATCTCCAGCCGCTGCATTTGAGGCTGGTCCTCCCATTCGGCATCTCGTTTTTCACCTTCGAGACGATGAGCTACACCATCGACGTGTACCGCCGGGAAATCGAGCCCGCGAAGCGGTACCTCGATTATCTGCTCTTCGTTTGCTTCTTCCCGCATTTGGTCGCCGGGCCCATCGTGCGCCCGCATCAAATGCTGCCGCAGCTCGAACGCACGCCGGTGGTCGATGCCGCGCAGCAAGCGCGCGGCCTGTACCGCATTGCCATCGGCCTCGCCAAGAAGATTGCCATTGGCGACATGCTCGCGGTCAACCTCGTGGGGCGCGTGTTCGACAATCCCGAGCGCTACTCCTCCATCGAGGTGCTCGTTGCCATTTATGCCTATGCGGTGCAAATCTATGCCGACTTCTCCGGCTATAGCGACGTGGCCATCGGCAGCGCGGCCCTTTTTGGTTACGAGCTGCCCGAGAACTTCAATGCGCCGTATGCGGCCAAAAGCCTGCAGGACTTCTGGCATCGCTGGCACATCTCCCTCAGCACCTGGCTTCGCGATTACCTCTACATTCCGCTCGGCGGCTCCAAAGGTGGGTCCGTTCGCACCTATCGCAATTTGATGATCACGATGCTCCTCGGCGGCCTATGGCACGGCGCATCGTGGAATTTCGTCATCTGGGGCGGATTGCACGGCGTTGCGCTCGCGGCGACGCGCATGTGGCAGCGGGCGAGGGAAGGACGGCCTTCGGTGTTTTTCCCGCGGCCGCTCGCGGTGTTTCTCACCTTCCAATACGTGTGCTTTGCATGGATCTTCTTCCGCGCGCCCACGTTCGCCCATGCCAAGCTGATGATCGCGCGCATCGCGCAAGGCGCCTTTGGGACGGAGAATCTGGCGCCGAAGGTCCTGGTCGTGTTGCTCGCGGCCATGGTGCTGCACTACGTGCCCCGGCGCATCTCGGAGACCTTGCGCGATCGATTCGTCCTGACACCGGCTTGGCTCCAAGGGATCATGCTCGCCGTGGCCGCATACGGATTGCACATCGCTGCTGGAAGCAAAGCGGAGCCCTTCGTCTATGGACAATTCTGAAAGGACGCCGACCGTGAGCCTGCGCATTCGTCGACTCTTCGCCGCGCTCGATCTCGTCAGTGCGGTGCTTCTCGGCCTCGGCGTCTTCGTCGGGTTGCCCGATCGGTGGCTCTATGTCGATCTTCCGGCCGGCCTTCTCATGCTTCTCTTCGGCCTGACGGCCGTCGGCCTCTTTGCGAGCACGGCGTGGGCCGAAAAGGTCGCGCGCGCGACCGCCGTCGTGGCCCTGGGGCTCGGGCTTCTGCTCATCGCGCTGCTCGCCATCGGCGCGAGCTACCTGTACGGCATTTACGGCCCCGTCGGGCAGGGCGGCGCACTCATTTTCGGGCTCATCATCGCGCTCGCCATTCCCTACCTGATCGCGTTGCCGGTGGCGCAGTTCCTCTGGTTTTCGCGGGCTGGCACGCGCCCATGACGGCGCGCTTGGTGCGCCTGCTCGCGATCTACGCGGGGGCGTTGCTCGCTCTCTGCGTGGTCATTGCGCGCACGTACTCGCTGGGCTCGCCCGAGCGACCCGTGGTGCTCGCCAGCGTGTGGAGCGCGGGCAAGCTCGTGGCGCGTGCGGAGGTGGCCTCGATGGGTGCGCGCACGGCCGAGGTCGACCGCGCGATGGCCGAGGCGGCCTCGCCCCAGCTCGTCTACGAGACCGTGACCGGCGAATCGCGCATGGCGACGAAGCCGCATTGGCTGTTTGCCATTTCCCTGGTTCCGGGGCGCGACGGCGTCATGGCGCGCTTGAATGGAAAGACGGCGTACGTGACGCCGGACGACCTTCTCGCGCGCCAGGCCTACGACCATGGAATCAACCACGAGGCCATTGGTCTCGCGGCGGGGGCAGATATACCGCTCATCCTGGCGATGCTCTCGGAGCGTCTGCACGCGAGCGCGCGCGACATCGCGGATTCGGCGGTGATGCGGCGCATTCGCGTGGAGCGCACGGTTCCTTCCGCACCGCGCCCGGAGCGCATCACGGCGGACAACATGACCCACGCCATGGTGCGCGAGGCCACGCTCGACATTGCGCATTATCTGGCGCGCAGCCTCGATGACGGAGGTCGCTTTCGCTACATGGTCGACGCCACGGAAAATCGCACCCTGGCAGGATACGATTGGCCGCGCCACGCCGGGGCCACGTATTTTCTCGCCCAGGCGGCCGCGCTCTCGGGAGATGCCGATTTGCGGTATGCCACGTTGCGGGCAGCGGCGCGGTTGCGCGACAAAGGCTTGGTCGCGTGCGGCGACTACAAATGCATTGGCCAGGACGACATCGTCGAAGTGGGCTCGAGCTCCCTCGCGATCATTGCCTTCGTCGAAATCGTGCGCACGGGCATCGATGAATCTTACCGCCCCCTCATCGCCGATCTGGCGCGTTTTCTCCGAAGCCAACAGCGTGCCGACGGGGAATTCATGCACCAATACGACCGCGGCGCGCGCCGTCCCATCGACGTGCAGTTCGTCTACTTCACCGGGGAAGCGTCACTCGCCCTGGCGCGCTCGTACCATTTGAGCAAGAGCACCGAAGATCGCGATGCGGCGCGGCGAGCGCTCGCGTTCATCGTGGGGCCGGCGTGGCGGTTCTTTGGCAATCGCTATTACTTCGGCGAGGAGCACTGGACGTGTCAGACGATGGCGGATCTCGTCGAGAGTCCAGACGATCCCGCGCTCGATTTCTGCGTTCGCTGGCAGCGCTTCGGCCGGCGCATGCAGCACCAGGATGGCGATTCGCCACAGGATACGGACGGATCCTTGGGCATTGATCCGATGATCACGCCGCGCTTGACCCCCGTTGCATCGCGTTGCGAAGCCGCCGTGGCGACGCTCGACGCGGCGACGCGGTTGGGGTTACCGGAAGCCGAACGGCGCGCGATCGATCTCCAGACGCGGCGCGCGTTGGCGTTCTTGCTTCGCCATCAATTTCGCCCCGGTCCAACGCACCTCTTTGCCGATCCGGCCGCGGTTCATGGCGCGATTCCCGGAAGCCCCGTCGATTTCCAACTCCGCATCGATTACGCGCAACATGCAGGAAGTGCCATGATTCGCTGGCTCGCGGTGGCCCCTGACCTCTCGTCACATCCTTGAAACAAAACAGAGGCGATTCACATTCTCCTACAAAAGCACAAAGAAGGGTTGGTCATCGCCAAAGCGAGGGTTAAGGTTAATCTCGTAGGGTCCAGAGTTTGGGCCTTGCACGAGGGCGATGACGAAAGGCGAGCGATCGTCGATTGCGTATCAAGAGGCAAGCCGGGAGCGAAAGGCTCCTGAAGGTCTCGCACTGACGCAGTGGTTCGACGACGCTGATGGCGCCGCGTCGCAGCAAGCACGGTCGCCTGGCGCCGCGCTATCTCCCGGAGGATTGGGTCGTTCGACGGCATCGGGCTTGCGAAGCAACGATGATGCTCAGGCGGCTCTTTTTGTAGCAACCGATCCCAAGAGGATCCTCAACCCGCGCGAACCTCGTTCGCACGGTTATCCGGGTGAATGGATGAAAATCCCCACCATCAGCACCATCGATACGTTGACCCTCGACGAAGCGCACGCGTACTTGGACGCGGCGAACGGAGACGAGCTCGAAGCGGCCGTTGCCATCGCAACCGACCGCAACAAGCTCGATGGCACGAGCTCTTCGCCGGACGACGCCGAAGTGCATCATGCGTACTTCCTTCTGCGCCGCGCGCGCGGAATGGATGCCCCCAGCTTCGACACGATGAGGGTCGAGTTGAAGAAACGGATGGTGCAGGCGGCATAGTCCTCTTCTAGAGCAGCGTAGCTAGAAGACGTATGCCGGCGCGGATTTCGGCGGGGCTGGCGGCGGCGTAGCTCACCAGCAAGGCGGGGCGCGCCGCACGCGAAGACTCGAGGAAGTACCGCGATAGGGGCGGCAGATCGAGCCCATGCTCGTGCACGCGGTGGCTCACCGTGGCGTCGTTTTCGCCGCGCGGAAGCCAGCCGACGCAATGCATGCCGTTCTCGGTTCGGTCGACGGTCAGGGTGCCTTGGAGCTCGCGCGAAACGCTGTCGAGCAAGGTGTCGCGTCGTTCCTCGCAAAGCGTCCGTGTCGCGCGAATGTGCGCCGCGAAGTGGCCCTCGGAGATGAAGTCGGCCATCGTGGCTTGGAGCAGCGCCGGCGGCGGGCCATCGCTCGCGAGGCGCGCCAGGACGAGGGCGTCGATGACGTCCACCGGTGCGATGAGGTACGCGAGCCGCAAGGACGGGAACATGACCTTGTTGAAGGTGCCCGCGTAGAGCACGTGCGCGTGCGCATCGGTGCCCTGGATGGCGGCGAGCGGTCGCCCGGCGAAGCGGAATTCGCTGTCGTAGTCGTCCTCGAAGATCCACGCCCCAGCGTCGCGTGCCCACGCGAGAAGGGCCCGACGGCGTGCACTGCCCATGGTCACGCCGAGCGGATACTGAAACGAAGGCGTCACGTAGGCGAGGCGCGCATGCGGGGCGCGTGCGATGCCCGCATCGACGGATAGGCCATCGGCGTCGACGGGAACGGGCACCAGGTCCGCTCCACCGGCGCGAAAGGCGCTGCGTGCGCCGAGGTAGCCGGGTTCCTCCATCCAGACCGCGTCACCGGGGTCGAGAAGGACGCGCGCGCAGAGGTCGAGCACCTGCTGCGTGCTGGAGGCGATGAGCACATGCCGGTACGTGCAACGCACGCCGCGGTGCGATCCTGCGTAGGCGGCGACGGCTTCGCGGAGCGCGGGAAGTCCGGCGGGGTCGATGGCGCCGGCCAAGGCGGGGCCGGAGGACTTCGCGCGCCGCGCGAGGAGGCGATTCCAGATGCCGAAGGGGAAGGCGTCCAGGTTCGGGATGCACGGGGTGAAGGCGCGCGTGAGGGTGGTGGCGTTCTCGCGGCCTTGATCGACGAGGGCGCGGCCTCGGGTGGAGAGCGGTGGTGGCGCCGCCTCGTGGGATTGGCCTTTTCCGGGAAGGGGACTGACGTCGCGCGAGGCGGTGGGGGCGACGAAGGTGCCGACGCCGACGCGGCGGACGAGAAGGCCTTCGGAATCGAGCTGCGCGAAGGCGGCTTCCACGGTGGTGCGCGAGACGCCGAGATCGCTCGCCAAGGTGCGGGTGGCGGGAAGGCGGGAGCCGGGCGGAAGGCTTCCGCGTGCGATGGCCTCCCGCAGCGCTTGGGCAATCGAACCGGCCCCCGCCCGGGCCACGTGAATCGACACGAGGGGGGCGGTCGAGCGCCGCGTCAACGGGGGTGCTCGCGCATCGATTGAAGCAGGGCGCCGGCGAACCGCTCCGCGGCAGCGACATCGCCGTCCAAGTACAAGCTGGGTTCGATGAGCTCGAGCTCCATCAATTGGAATTGGCCGCCTACCACCACGCCGTCGACGCGCGCATAGACCGGGCGCGCGAGAATGGCGTCGAGCACGCTGCGGCCTTGGCGTACGAGGCTCTCCGAGGGCGCGGTTCGTGTGTGCTTGCCGCCGAAGTTCGACTGCGTGCGAAAGTCGTTCTGCGCGGGGCGTTTGACCAGCGCGTGCGAGAATTCCCCGTCGAAGAAAAGGAGCGACCACTCGCCGTCGTCGACGATCTCCCGCACGAAGGGCTGCACCAGCACCCCCGATTCTTCGAGCAGCCGGCCCAATTCCAGCTGCCGCTTCGGCGCCTCGGCGAGTGACGTGCGGAACGTCCCGAAGGAATTGACGGATACGGCGGGCTTGACCACCGCATTCGACCATCCTTGCTCGCGCAGCACGTCGTCGAGCGAGGCGTTCTCTCCCTGCTCGATCCAGCGGGTCGGAACGATGGGAACGCCCTTCGCCGAAAGCTCGAGGAGGTAACGCTTATCCATGTTCCAGAGTACGGTTTCCACCGGATTGCACACGTGGACGCCGTCCGCCGCGAGTCCTTGCAGCCACGCGACGAACTCCGTCGGGCGATGGTGGTAATCCCACGTCGAACGGAGCGCGACGGCGTCGAAATCGCGCCACCGCACCCGCGAATCGCTCCACACCGCGGCTTCCACCGCCGCACCCCGCGCCTGCAATGCGGCCGCGGCGACGACGTCGTCCGGGTCGAGCACGGGCATCTTTTCGAAGGTGGCGAATGCGATGCGAGGATTCATGCGTGGTGCTTACGCAAATAATCGTCGAAGGAGGTGCCCTGGGGCAATCGGCCTTCGACCGGGTATCCCTCCCGGACCCATGCATCGAGACCGCCAATCATCTCTTTGACCTGGATCCCGAGCGCACTCAGCTTCGCCGCCGCGCGCGTGGAGCCATTGCAGGAGATGCTCCAGCAATACACGACGACGAGCTTGCCGCGCAGCGGTGCCACCGAGCTTTCGTGGATGCCGCGCGCGGTGATGTGGATGGCGCCGGGAATGTGCATGTCCGCGTACGCCTCGGCGCTGCGCACGTCGACCAAGGTGAAGTCCGCCGTTTTGCGTTCGAGGTCCAGATGGACGTCGGCCGGATCGGTCTCGAAGGCGAGCTTGCTCGCGAAATGCCGGTGCGCTTCCTCGGGCGATGCGGCGGGGATTTCCAGGAGAAACGAGAATCGATGGGACATGGCCCCTGTTTGAGGCATGCGCGGTGTCTTCACCAGGTCCAATTTGACGCCTTCGGGTGGACCATTCAGCGCCGCCCGGCGTCGGCGGCCGGCGGATTGCGAAGTTGCTCCTGCGTCTCACTTGCAACTTTGTCGCGGTACGCGATGAAGCCTGCCACGCCGATCATCACGGCCACGCCGAGCACCAGCCCGGCCAAAAGCGCCGTCCGCGGCGACATGGATCGCGGTTCATCGAGCTCCGCCAGGGCAGCGAGCGCCTCGGGGCTCGCGGGCTTCAAGGCATACTGCACCTGCTCGTCGCGTAGGAGCTGCGCGGCGGCGGGCGCCGGGGCACTCAGGCCGCACACCTGATCGAGCGCCCGCGACATCTCCGCGGCACTTTGAAAGCGCAGGTGCGGTTCGCGCGCGCACGCCTTGGCGAACCACGCATCGAAGCCGGGCGGCACGTTGGGATTCACCTCCGAGGGCACGGGCATCGGCTCCGCGCAGACCTTGAGCACGATGTCGCCGAGCACTTCGCCCTCGAAGGGAATGCGCGCCGTCAGCGCGGCAAACGTGCTCGCGCCGAGGGACCACAGATCCGTGAGCACACCGGGCATGCCGCCCGAGGTGAGCTGCTCCGGGCTCATGAAATTCGGTGTGCCGATGACCGCGCCCTCCTGCGTCGGCCCTCCCATGGGCACGGGCGCACGATCCGTGCGAATGGGCTCTTCGAAGATTTTCGCAATTCCGAAGTCGACCAATTTGACCACGTACGGATATTCGCTGCCGATGGCTTCCGCGCTCGTGGTGAGGAAAATGTTGTCCGGCTTCAAATCGCGATGAACGATGCCTGCAGCGTGCGCGCGATCCAAGGCGACCGCGGCCTGTCGAATGATGTTCGCCGCCTCGCGCGGCGCGACGGGCCCCTCGCGGATGATGAGCTCCGAGAGCGATTCTCCCTGGAGGTACTCCATGACGATGTAAGGGAATCCATCGGCGGTGACGCCGTAGTCGTAGACGTGTACCGCGTGCTGGCTCTGAAGGCGCGCCGCGGCGCGGGCTTCGATTTCGAAACGGCGGCGCGAGTCGGGGTTGGTGACGTGCTCCTCGCGAATGAACTTGATGGCCACGCGCGTGCCCAAGGTGCGATGCGTGCCCGCCCAGACCGTGCCCATGCCGCCGGCGCCGATGAAATGCAATACGACGTATTTGCCGCCGACAATCATCCCCTCGAAGTGGGGAATGTCCCGAGGAGTCTCGTGCGGCGTCATGGTCCTTTGGCGAGGGAAGGTGCCTTGGTGGCAGCGGACGGCGGCGGCACGCCGAGGAGATCGGCGAGGGTACGAGCATACGCCCCGAATGGAATCGGTTCCTCCTTCACGACACCGGCCCGAACGCGTTTGGGGGCTCGCACCAAGAGCGGTACGGTGCGGTCGTAGAGGTAGGGCGTGCCGTGGCTGGAGCCGTATCCCACGACCTGCGACGGGTCGAAGAAGCTCCCATTGCGCGGAACGACGTAGAACTCGCCGGCCTCCGGCGGGATGGAGTTGGCCACCAGCTCGTCGATGGGATCGCTCCCGCCGCTTCGGCGCAACTCGGCGCTTTCGCGCACGGAGAGCACGCCCGGGTGCGCGAGCAGCGTCTTCTTGATGGTCTCGCGGAGCTTGTCGGCGCGCGTACGCTCCTTGGCGACGGAATCCGCGGCGGCTGCCGAAGCCGACGGCGACGACGACGGCGTGGGTGCGGTAAGGAGCTGGCGGCCCTTCGCCGTGAGAAATACGTACGGGTCGGCCACGCCTTGGATCCACCCGCCCTCACCGAGCGCCTGTTGCGTCGCGTTGGCCAGCTCGCGCGTGAGGTCGTCCGGCAAGAGCCGCTCGCCCGCTTTGCAGGGGCGCTCGAAACGATCCGGCTTCGCACCGGGCTTGCACCACGTGCGCGCCTCCGTCGGCAACTCGGGAAGGGAGACGCCGCCATGATCCGCGGCGAGGATCACGGCGTAGCCATCGGCCCCGAACCGCTTGTCGAGCTCCGAGAAAAACGCGGCGAGCGCCCGATCGATCCGTTGCAACTCGTCCCACGCTTCCCACGAATCGGGCCCGAACACGTGGCCGATGTAATCCGGTGTCGAAAGCGAAATGGCCAATAGCGTATCGCGCGATTTGGCATTTTCCGCATCGAGCGCGGCGAGCCCCAAATCGAGCAGCGCTTGATCGGTATTGGGCGAAAGGCGAATACCGGCCGCCGGCGCTTTGGCCTGCGACGGCTCGTGCGGAAAGGTGATACCGAAGCCGGGGGCATCGCCCTCGCCGGGCTGCGCGTCGGGGCCTGCGGCGTGCGTGCGCGTGAATTCGGCATCGAGCAGGTCCCAGCGGGGCGCGCGGATGGCCTTCATGGCCTCCGTCGAGCTTCCTTTGGCCGCCCAGGCGGGAAAGCTCTGGGCGAACCCCGTCGACGTCACCATGCGGTCGGTGGCGGAGTCGTACCAAAGCGTGGCCGTGGGCCGCCGTCCGCCGCCGAAGATGGCGCCGCGATCCTTGAGCGAGATGCTGACGATGAGGGCATTGGGGTTGGCCGCGCGGAACGAGTCGGCCACCGTCTCGACGCGCAAGCGCGCGATCGACGAGGAGGGCGATTTGCCCGGACCCTCCGTGCCAATGGCCCGCACGCTCGGGTCGAGCAGGATGGTCACCCGTTTGCCGTCGGCATCGGGCACCTCATTGCCGAAGATGCCCGAATCGCGCGGCATCGCGCCCGTGTACAGCGCCGCGTGGCCCGGGGCCGTGTCGGTCACCGCGTGCGCGTACCGCAGTCGCTGCACCCACGTTCCTTCACGCCGAAGCCGCGCAAAGCCCCCGGTTTCGGGCAACAGCGGAAGGCGCTCGGCCGCAATCCAGGCGGCGAACTGATCGACGACGAAGCTGACGACCACACGGTGCGAGGGGCCCGTCGATTGCGTGGTGCGCGTTTCCGAGCCGGCTTGTGGCGGGCTCTTGGCACTCGGACCACAGGCGCATGCGAGAACGGCGGGTGTCAGAAAACGAGCGAGGTGCCACGTCCAACGTCGGACGCCATCGACTGTTGCGTTAGCTGCCATTTTTGCGAGCGAATCATCGCACGCTCCGGCGCCGCCGACGAAGGAACATTCCGAGGACCACGCCCAAAGTCGCGGCAACGGAGGCGGGCCCCGCCGCATTGCCCGGTGTGGGCGACATTGCGCAACCGCCGCCCGAGACGGGGCCGAAGGTGCTGAGCGGGTTCATTTCGCCGCTTTCGGTCGCGGCCCACGCTGCATTTTCCATGTCGCAACTGGGCGCACACGACCGCTCACGACAGTGCGCGAGGGCGACGCGCTTCGCATTGGTCGCGCAGGCCGCCGGGGCATCGTCCTTTTGGAGGCAGTCGTAGCAGGTGCCATCGGCCGCACACGCGGCGAGCTCGCTGCAGCACGCGGAGTCGGTGCAGGTTGCACACGCATTGCCCACCGACGAGGCGCCCGCATATCCGCATGCCGGTGTGGCCGCGCACATGGTCGACCCGGCGCAGACGTTCGCGCAAACCTCGGAGGTGCATGCGCACTGCTTGCTGGCGTTGTAAGGTCCCACGCCGAGCGGGTACTTGTTCTCGCATGCCGTGCGGCAGCTGTCGTTCGAGCAGGCCGTGATGCAGCGCGCGTAGTTTCCGCATTGCGCATCGGCGAGGCATGCCTGCTCCATCTTGCGGCAGGCCCCGGTGCCGGAGGCCTCGCGCTTGGCGCAAAGCTCGCACGAATCGGCGGGGGCGGGTTCCGTCACGATGGATTGGACCCACTCGAAGGCGGCCGAAATGCGACCGCTCACCCCGACGCCATCGCAATTGCCGGTGACGTACGAGTGCACGCCGGCAACGTATTCCGTATTGTCGACGCTGATGAGCGCCGGACCGCCGCTGTCGCCGTTGCAAATGCCGCCATTGGAAATCGAATACGACAATTTGGTCGGGCTCACCGCGTTCAGGCTGCGGTCGATGCTCTGTCGCACGGTGTTGTCGCTCGACTCGGGCGGTGCATTCGTGTGGCCGAAGCCGACGCAGGTGACGACGCTCTTTTCGGCGAGCTTGTCCTGCTCGGGCGTCAGAATGGGCATCGTCGGCGTGCTGGCCTCGGCACCTGCAAACCGCACGATCGCGAAGTCGTACGACGATGTTACGCTGCCGTCGTGAAGCGGGTGCTTGCGCACGTCGATGGCCTCGTAACGCAACGTCGCGCGCGCATGGAAATCGTCGCCGACGTAAACGTACTTCGGCGGAATGGCGGCGCAGTGGCCGGCGGTGAGGACATACCCCACGCGGCTTTCTGCATCGACGTGGATGACCGTTCCACTGCAGAGCATCGCGCTTTTGCCCTGCTCGTTGTAAACGGTCACGACCGCGCCGTGCGTCGTGTCGTTCACCCCGTTGATGATCGGCGCGCTGGCGCTACCGGCGATTTCATCCGCCGCCGCATGATCCCATGCGTCGGATGAGCAAGCCGAAAGGCCGGCCAGGCAGGCCGCCAACGATATCCAAAGATGTTTTGCACCCATCGCGTTATGCGTGCGTCCCCCCGCACGAATGAAAACCTAAGTGGCTCGGCTCCGACGGCAATGGACGAGTCCGTACGAAAATGCGAAAAACACGAAAAATCGCGATTGGTGTGGCATTTTCGCGAGATCGTCCGGCGAATACGATGTGCGCAAATCGCTCGAGGTTGCGGTGTGGTGCTTTGAAGTCGCGATTGAGCCCGGTTTGCTAATTTGAAATAGGCCACGCCCAGTGGGCCGGCGCGCGCATCAACGGCGCAGCTTTCGGCAGCTTTCCGTAGAATGGGCGCACAAAAGGGCCAGTTTCGAAAGTTGTCGTTGCAGCATCAGGCAGACTGCGCCACGGTTCGGTCCCATGCTGACGGACCGAACAGGGGCGGAACGGGCGAAATTATTAGAAAAAATTATGCGGGCTGGACTTCTCCTGCTTCTCGCGAGCACCGCGATCGCATGTGCTGGTGACGACGGTGCATGTAGCGACGATGTATGTGGAGATGGGTCGGAGTCCGCAGTTGCCTCGAGCCTCGCGGGCACCCGCATCCGAATCATGGGTGCGAACATCACCAGCGGGAATGCGCAGTCGTACACGCCGGGCGAGGGGACGCGCATTTTCCAGGGACTCGACCCCGACATCGCGATGCTTCAGGAGTTCAATTACGGCTCCAATTCGTCGGCGGACATTCGAAGCTTCGTGAACACCGCGTTCGGTACCTCGTTTTCTTATTTTCGCGAGGGCGGCAGCAAGCAGATTCCCAATGGCATCGTGAGCCGATATCCGATCAAGTCCGCGGGCGCATGGGACGATCCGCAGGTGAGCAATCGAGAGTTCGCCTGGGCGCGCATCGATATCCCGGGCACCGCCGATCTCTGGGCCATCAGCGTGCACCTGCTGACGTCGAGCGCGGCGACCCGTGAGACGGAGGCCACCGCCTTGGTGTCGTTCATCAAGAACAACGTGCCCTCGACGGATTACGTGGCCATCGGCGGCGATTTCAATACGAGCAGCCGCACGGAAGCAGCCATCGGGAAGTTCTCCTCGGTGTTCGTCACTTCGGGTCCGTATCCTGCGGATGCTTCCGGCAACGCGAACACGAATGCGAGCCGCAGCAAGCCGTACGACTGGGTTCTGGCCAATGGCAAATTGAACAACCTTGCTACATCCGTGACGATCGGCAGCGCCTCGTTCGCCAATGGCCTCGTGTTCGATTCACGCGTTTTTACGCCGCTTTCCAGCGTTTCGCCGGTCCGCTCGAGCGACAGCGGCGCGACGAACATGCAGCACATGGCGGTCGTACGGGATTTCGTCATTCCGTAATGTGATCGTGTCACCAGATCGTCTTACGTGATCGTGATCGTCTTACGTGATCGTGGTCGTCTTACGTGATCGTGATCGTCTTACGTGATCGTGATCGTCTTACGTGATCGTGGTCGTGCACGCGCACGCGCTCGTGCACGAAGCGGTCCGTGCGAAGCGCTCCCGCTGTCTCTTCGAGCACGAGCGCGTGCGCGATCACGATCACGATCACGATCACGATCACGATCACGTGAGACGATCACGTGAGACGATCACGATCTCAAGGGCCGGCGTCTTTGCATCCCGCGCCGGTGCCCGTAGGGCGCAGGGTCGTGAAGCCGCCGTTGGTGCTGTTCAAGTGGCAGGTCATGCAGATGTACGGCGCGGCGGCGGTGATGGTGCCGCCGCTGTTCGTGGCGAAGGTGCTGCGGTCGGTGAGTTGGCCCTCGGCGGTGTAGGCTGCGAAGTCGAGTTGGCCGTCGTTGCGGAGGCGCGTGAAGATGACTTCGGTCTCGCGCACGCCGGCGTCGACCAGGGTTTCGGCGACGAAGATGCCTTTTTCGCCGTTGGCGAAGATGCGGCGGGGACCGTTTTTTGGCTTCGAGCACGCGATGGTCTCGTCGGACCACGTGCGGTAGTCGCCGTAGCGCGCGCGTAGCTCGTCGAGCGTCGCCGGCAGCGGACGGCTGCACGGGTAATGGTAGTGCAAACCACGTCGCAAAAAGGGAACGTCGAGCCGTCCGTCGCGGCCGCGCGCCGCGGAGGCGAGAAACGCGCGCCCCATGTTCTCGTGTTCTGCGGCCTGCGCACGCGTCGCCGTTGCGGGGCGATCTGCCGGCTCTTCGAACATGTAGTGAACCACGGCGCGCATCATCTCGGACTGCCCGCCGTAATCGAAGGGGTCGGGCACCCCCGCCGTCTCCGTCTGCGCGAGCTGCTCGCCATACCCGGGCTCGGCCTCGGTCAGGTTGGGCGCCAGCGGCGGTCCCGGCAATGCGGCGCCGCACGCCACCGGAGGCTTCCACCCGCCGTCGCCCGCCGCGTCATAACCTGCGTCAACGATGTTGCCGTCCTGAACACCCGCATCGGAACTGGATGCGTCCTCCCGCGGAAGCGAAGCATCATGTCCAGGAGGTCCAGGGAAGACGGCGATCCCATCTCCCTCCCCGCACGCGAAAAACGTGAGCACCGGAAGAGCGAAAGACGCGAGAAAATAGGCGCGACGCATAAGAACATCCTCGAGGATCAAGTGAAAACGACTTTCACTTGCATCACAAAACGGCGCGCGTCAATCGCAAACAGTATCCATGAATCTTTCAGGAGAAAACGTATCTGACTCCGACTCAAATGAAAGCCGCGGCACGTGCCCGCGACTCGAGATAAGGTGCAGCCTTTCACGGAGGAGACTCGATGCTGGATCACGCCCACTCTGCCGGAGCGGCAGTCGATACGCCCACACCGCGACGCTGGTACCGATCGGGTACGTTCTACATCTTCGTCGGGCTGTTCCTGGGCATCGTTTTGGGCGGGTTTTTCCCGCAGGATCAGTATCCGACCGTCTATCACATCTTCCACTTCTGTTCGAAGGCGTTCATCTCGCTCATCAAGGGACTCATCGTTCCCTTGCTGGTGTCGACGATCATCGTCGGTATCGCGCAGACCGGTGACTTGAAGTCGGTTGGCCGCATGGGCGGCAAGGCGCTTCTCTATTTCGAAGTCGTCACCACCATCGCGCTCGTCCTCGGATTGATCATTACGAATCTGATCAAGCCGGGTGAGAACCTTCCGCTCGATATGTCGGCCCACGGTGTGGCGCCGGCGAACGCGTCGCTGAGCGGCTGGGACATTGCGCTGCACGCGTTCCCGTCGAACTTGATCAAGCACGCCTCCGACGGCGACATCCTGCCGGTCGTCATCTTCGCGACCTTGTTCGGCGTCGCGCTCACGCGCATCGGGCCGCAAGGCAAGCCGGTGCTGAAGTTCTTCGACGCCGTCGCCAAGGTGATGTTCAAGTACACGGACATCATCATGCGCCTGACGCCGATCGGCGTGTTCGGCGCGATGGCTTACAACGTGAGCCACATGGCTGCGGGCCACAAGGTTGGCGGGGTCGAGCTCAAAGGCTGGTCGGCGGTGTTCTACTTGGTTCGCCAGTACGCGACCTTGGTGGGAACGCTGTACCTCGCGCTGATCGCGCTGTTCTGCTTCGTGTTCATCCCGATCATGCTCATCGCCGGGATCCGCCTGAGCAAGTTCCTGCGTGCCGTCAAGGAGCCGGCGCTGACCGCGTTTTCGACGGCCTCGAGCGAGGCGGCGCTTCCCAGCCTTTTGGAGCGCATGGTCGAATTCGGTGCACCGCGCCGTGTGGCGAGCTTCGTCATTCCGACGGGCTACTCGTTCAACCTCGACGGGTCGACGCTCTACCTCGTGGTGGCCAGCCTGACGATTGCCCAGGCAGCGCACGTGGACATGCCGCTGGGCAAGCAGCTGATGATGATGCTGACCTTCATGCTGACGTCGAAGGGCGTGGCCGGTGTGCCGCGTGCGACGTTGGTCATCATTGCCGGCACCTGTGCCAGCTTCGGTCTCCCCGGGGAGGCCGGCATCGCGATGCTTCTCGCCGTCGACGAGTTGATGGACATGGCCCGCACCATGATCAACGTCATCGGCAACGGCCTCGCGTCGGTGGTCATCTCGCGTTGGGAAGGCGTCTTCGGCAGCGAGCTCGGAAAGGTCGAACCGGTCTCCGAGGTGGAGATCGCCGCCCTTCCTGCGACGCCCACGGCCGCCGAATAGCGGCTAGAAGAAAGAGAACCGCCAGGACGCCAAAAAGAGACGCCAGGATCGCCAGGTGAACCAACAATAAACCCTCATTTTAGGTTTATTGTCGATTCATCTGGCGATCCTGGCGGCCTTGGCGTCTTGGCGATTACCTTCTTCTGCGGGACGAATGCCGCCCCCCTTGGGGCGTCCTTATTTGCTCATCGAGTACGGGGCGGCGGCCGGCGCAGTGGCCCATTCGCGGTTGGCGTGGGGGCCCATGGTGAAGCGAAGGGTGCCGCCCTTCATGATGTCCTCGTGGCGCAAGAAGGCCTTGTCGTAAGGCTGATCGTTGAGCGTCACGGATTGGATGTAGATGTTCGTGTCGGAGACGTTCTCCGCCGTGACGGTGAACACCTTGCCGCCGCCCACGTCCAGCGCCGCACGCGGGAACGTGGGCGTGCCGAACACGTATTCCAGGCTGCCCGGGCTCACCGGATAGAAGCCGAGCGCGCTGAAGATGTACCACGCGGACATCTGCCCGCAGTCCTCGTTGCCGCTCATGCCCTCCGGCGTATCGTCGAACATCGTCGACATGATCTGGTGGATTCGCTCCTGCGTGCGCCACGGCTGCCCCGCGTAGCTGTACATGTACGCAATGTGCTGGCTCGGCTCGTTGCCGTGTGCGTACTGGCCAATCAAGCCGCCGATGTCTTCCACCTGCTTGAACTTGTCGTCGCTCGCCTTCAGCGTGAAAAGCTTGTCGAGCTTCTCGACGAACTTCTCCTTGCCGCCCATCAACTCGATGAGCCCGTGCACGTCGTGCGGCACGAAGAAGGAGTATTGCCACGCATTGCCCTCCGTGTAGTCGCTCCCGTACTGCGCAAACAGCGGGTCGAACGGCTCGCGGAAGTGCCCGTCGCTCTTCTTCGCGCGCATGAAGCCCGTGGCGCTGTCGTACACGTGCCGGAAGTACGCCGCGCGCTTGGTGAACTCTTGCTGATCGTCCGTCTTGCCCATGGCCTTGGCCACCTGGGCGATGGTCCAATCGTCGTAGGCGTATTCCAACGTCTTCGACGCACCCTCTTTTTCCTTGTCGATGGGCACGTACCCGTACTTCATGTAGTCGCCCAATCCGCCGTACGGCGCATACGTCGCACTGGCCTTCATCGCCTCGTACGCGGCCTTGCCGTCGAAGTTCTTGATCCCTTTCAGGAATGCATCGGCAATGACCGGCACCGCGTGGTAGCCAATCATGCACCATGTCTCGTTGGAGCCGAACGACCAGATCGGCAGAATGTGGTGCACACTCTGTTCGCGGTGCGCCAGCATCGAGCGAATCATCTCGCCATCGCGCTCCGGCTGCAGAATCGTAAACAGCGGATGCTCCGCCCGGAACGTGTCCCATAGCGAAAAGATATGGTAATTCGTATACCCATCGGCCGTATGAATGGCTTGGTCGAGCCCGCGGTAGCGATGGTCGACATCCATGTACGTTACCGGCGCGAGCATCGTGTGGTAGAGCGACGTGTACAGAATCGTCTTTTTCTTGTCGTCGCCATCCACGTCCATCCGGGATAGCTCGTTGCGCCAGGATTCCTTCGCCGCGTTGCGGATGCCGTCGAAGTCCCAATTCGGCGCCTCCGCGCGCAGATTCTTCAACGCACCATCGATGCCCACGGACGAAATGGAGACTTTGGCCTGGATGACATCGCCCGCCGCCACATCGAAGTTGAAATACGCCTTCAGCTTCTTGCCCGATACGTCGGGGTAATTCTCCAGCAGCTTTCCTTGCCGCCCCATGCCTCGGTACTCTTCCTCGGCGTCGTTGGCGATGCCATAGGAGCCGAACGGCTTGGAGAACTCGATGGCGAAGTACACCGTGCGGTTTTTCGCCCACCCGCGCGTTTGCCGCATGCCCGTCACCAGGCGATCGTTCTCCACGCGGAGCTGCGAGAGCAATACTTTGCCCTCGTAATTGTAAATGCTGCTCACCAAATCCAAAATGACGTGCGCGTGATCGTTCTGCGAGAACGTGTAGCGGTGCATGCCCACGCGGTTCGTGGCCGTGAGCTCCACCTTGGTGTTCGAGTCCTTGAGGATCACCGAGTAATAGCCGGGGCTCGCCTTTTCATCTTCGTGCGAGAACCGCGAGCGGTAGCCCGCATCGGGATTGTCCGGCGTTCCGGGATCGAGCTGCAGCGTGCCCACCGTGGGCATCAGCAGCACGTCGCCCATGTCCGAGTGGCCGGTGCCGCTGAAGTGCGTATGCGCGAATCCCAGAATCGTCTTATCGCTGTAGCGATAGCCCGTTGCCCAGGGCCAGCTCTCCTTGAAGTGCCGCACGTCCGTCTCGGGGCTCACTTGCACCATGCCGAAGGGCACCGTGGCGCCGGGGTAGGTGTGTCCATCACCGCCGGTGCCGATGAACGGATTCACGTATTCGTCGAGGGGCTTTCCCGAGCGCGGCTTGAGCGCCGAAATCCGCACCGGCGGCTCCCCGCTGGAGGTGACGGCGTTGCCTTTGGCGGGAGATTCTCCGCTCCCAGAGGCTGCCGCCGGGGACGAATCTGCCGCCGGTCCACCGGTGCTTTCCTGGGTGTGGGGGCTCTTGAACCGCACATAGAGGAAGGCGCCTCCGACGATGAGCGCGCCAAAGATGATCCAGAATCGCGGGTTTTTCGGCATTGTCGTTCCCGCCGCGCACGATAGCAGCGCCGCTGCTTTTATGCGCGCGCAAGATCGGTGCAGAAGGCAGCCGTCCGGTCGTCGAATGGGAAGTAGCTCTCGATGACGATTTCATCGAGCAATACGTTCTGCGGGGCCTGAAACACCGTGATGGTCGTGAGAAACGCTAGCTCGGTGTCCCCGTGGCGCAATCGAAACACCACGATAGGCTCGCTCGGTGTGGAGAGATCTGGTTGGCGCCACTCCTTCGGGACGTGCGGATGGGCAAGCAGGGATTGCAACAACGCAGCGAGGCCCGCATCGTTCGGCCGTGCGAGCAGCTCGCGGTGGATGCGTGAAATGGCCTCGCGCGCGGTGCGCTCCCAATCGACGAGCACATGCTGCGCAATGTACGGCTCGAACATCAGCTTCACCAAGTTCAACCCGCCCGGCGAAACCGGCGCCGTATGCGCCAGAAAAAGGCCGAACAACCGACCGGCGCTTTCATTGACGCGGAGCACGTCGTACTGCCGGTTCAACACCATCAGCGGATACGGTTCCTGCTGCGCCGACATGCGCTCGATGGCTTGGGCGAGCGGCGGCGGAAGGCCTCCATCGAAGGCGGGCTCGGCGAAGGCATGCTCGAAACCCGCGGCGCGCAGCATGGCGTTTCGATCGCGCAACGACAGATCGAAGGTCTCGCCCAGGCGCAGCACCATATCCCGGCTCGGCTGCGCGCGTCCCGTTTCGAGAAAGCTCACGTGCCGGGCCGAAACGTTGGCGTGCAGGGCCAGATCGAGCTGGCTCCACCCGCGGCGTACGCGCCAATGGCGAAGAACCGCGGGGAAAAGTCCGATGTCGGGGCGCATGCGCCCAGCCTAGCGTCATCGCGTCAGGGCGTCGCTTACCTCGGCGGGTAATTGCCGCATCGGGACGAAGGTCGCATCGTCCCAGCACCGGAGGATGAAACCATGGCCGAGGAGCTGGGCGCAGTTTGCGCAACCCTGAAAAAAGGACCCCACGACGTCATCGACGTAGGGCATAGCCGCATTGCACACTGGCGTTTCGGGCGAGGGCCGGATCTGCTCTTCGTTCACGGATGGCCACTGCATGCCGCCACGTTTCGCCACTTGGTGCCTCGCCTCGCGGCGCGCTTCTCGTGTCACTTGATCGACCTGCCGGGGACCGGCCACACGACGTCCGAGTCGAATCCGCCCATCGGCTTGATGGAGCACGCCGAGACCGTGCGGCGGGTGGTGGACAAGCTCGGGCTCTCGCGCTTCGCCTACGTGGCGCACGACAGCGGCGGCAGCGCGGTGCGCCTTGCAGCGAAGGGCGACGCGCGGGTGGCGGGCATGGTGCTGGGCAACACCGAGATTCCCGGCCATCACCCATGGCTCATCGAGACGGCGATGAAAGGTTTGCGGATCGTCCCCGGGGCACTCCGCCTCTATGGGGCGTGCTTGCGCATGGAATGGTTTCGCAATTCGATGTGCGCATTCGGTTCGTTCTTCACCGATCCGCGCTCCATCGAGGGAGAGTTCCGCGAGTGGTTCGTTCAACCGATGCTCGATGCACACCCGGTGCTCGAGGGGCAGATGCGGTTGCTCCAGCGCTTCGACCCAAGGGTCGTCGACGACCTCGCGGAGGTGCATCGTCACCTCGAAGCGCCCACGCTCCTTATATGGGGTAGCCGGGATACGCTCTTTCCATTGGCCAAGGCGAAGGTCATGGCGGACCAATTCCGAGGGGGCGCTCAGTTGAAGGTGCTCCCCGACGCCGGTCTCTTGGGGCATGAGGATCGCGCGGAGGAGTTTCTCGGGCACGCCGAACCGTTCCTCTCGAGCTGCTTCGAGCGCCGTCGGACCGAACAGCTGGCAAGCTGATCATCCGCTCCAGCGCAACGGGTTACTCGTGTGAGCACATCGGATGCACTGAGGAGAGTAACCCTCCATGAACACTCCAAATCGCTTCTTCTCAGCAGCTCTTGCGGTTGCTGCGTTTGCGGCTGTTCGTTCCGCTCAAGCCGATCCTACCCCTCCTGCGGGTACCTCGGCCGCTGCGTCGAAGGCGGCGCACGCGACCGAGCCGAAGGAGATTCCGATCAGCGTTCGGATGGCGATCCTCCGCGAGGGCGTTCGCGACCTCGACACCCGGATGAAAGCCATGCGCACACGGGTCGAAAAGACGAATCCGCGCCAGCGAGGCGATTCTCCCCGCATCCTGGCGATGGTGGAGCAGCAACACGCGGCGCTTGCCCAGCGCCTCGCGATCCTGCAGGCCTCCGCCCCTGAAAATGGTGCCGACGAATCCGTGGTCCGTGAAATGGAAACCGCGTACGACGGCGCCGACAAGTTGCTCGCACGCGTCGAACGCTGGTTCCAGCCGCGCCGCTGAGTCGCTGTCTACGTCAACGCAGCCAGGGCTTCGCGCGCGAACTCGCGCCAGCGGGTGCCGGTCCAATCGAAGGGGAGACTCTCGTAGTGGAGCTTTCCTTCGTGCGGCGGCCGGGTGAAATCGTAGGAAGGTGCGCAGCGCAAGGGCTCGGCATCGGTGCCGAAGGGCTCCAGGATTTTCGTCTGTGTGCGGTACGCATCGAGCATGCGCCGCTTGCGCGCTCGGTGTTGCGCATCGAGCGCGCCATCGAGCCGCGCAGGACAGGGCGGCGGAGGCTCGCTCCGAAATGCGGCGGTGACCAAGGTGCCTTGCCGCGTGTGGTACGAGGACATTTCGGCCAGCGCGATGGGAAACGGCGATCGCGCGACGGCGGCATGCACCGCGAAGGCGGTGGCATCGTGATCCGGGTGACCGCCCTCGTAGGGATGGGTGACGACCACCGTGGTGCCGAGATCGGCAAAGTGCTCCTGGAGGGCGTGCGCGATTTCGGGCATGTGCAGGGTGGCCTCCTGATCGGCCACGCCGATCGCGGGCAGGAGCACGCCGTTGGGATCGACGTCGCCCGCGCGCAGTGCATCTTGAATTTCGACCCGGCGGATGGCGGCGGCCTCTTCGCGGGTGCGCTCGCGCAGCTCGTATCGAAGCGCCGCGTTGTGGGGCGCGCCGTCGGTGACATGGAGCACCTGGGCGCGCCAGCCCGCGTCGATCCATCCAGCGAGGGTCGCGCCGATGCCGATGGTCTCATCGTCCGGGTGGGCCGCCACGATCAACAGCGATGCCTTTGCGGGAAGGCGGGAGGCTTGGAGGGATTCGACCGCGCAGCGATGGGATGCCCGTAGCATACCGCATGGTGTACCGCACTTTCGATCCCGCTGCTTCGATCTATGTAGAATACAATGGTTGCAGCCTATCGACCTCGGCGGCCATTTTCCCCTGTACGGCCAAGCCCAGCATTTTGAAATCGGCACGCAGCGACCACAATGGATACTTGAAGGTCGCGGGGCGATTGCCCTCGATGAAGAAGTGACCGATCCACGCGGGGCCATAACCGACGACGGGGGTCGCCAAAAGCCACAATGGATTCATCGTGAGCGCGGCGGTGGCCACGGTGCCGATGACGAGCGTCGTCCCCACGTAATGCAGCGCGCGACAGCGTGGATCGCGGTGCTCGCCAACGTAATACGGCCAAAATTCTTCGAACGATTGAATCCGCTCCGAATCGGTCGCCATAGGTTCACCTCCCGAATCATTATCTATGGAAACGCAACCTGCTACATCTGAACAGCCCGCCCGGGGGCCGTTTCCTCCGCAATGATCACGTACGGCGTGCCGAAATCGCCGATGTAGCTCGTGTGGCTCACCAGCCCGAGCTCTTCGCTCCAGGTGTGAAGCAGGCACGCGGGCGGCTCGCTGATCACGGCAAGCCGGCCGCGCGCGCGAAGATCCAGCTCGACTTGATGCGCGGTGCTGGGGCACGTCATGGCCAAGGTGCCACCCACGCGGCGCGTGATGGGACGATGCAAATGCCCGCACACGATGCGCTCGACCTGCGGATGCTTGCGAACGACGTCGGCCATCGCCTCCATGCCGTCCAGGATCATCGTGTCCATTTGCTGCATGCCCGTGCGAAACGGCGGATGGTGCTGCATCACGATCGTCGGGCGCAAAGGCTCTTCGCCCAGCCGCGCATCGAGCCAGGCGAGGCGCTCGTTGCAGAGCAATCCCCCCGGCTCTCCCGGCAGATTGGTATCGAGTGCCACCACGCGCAGCGGGCCGAGATCGACGACGTAGTGCAGATATCCCTCGGCCGGAAAATAGCCGTGGTGCGCGAATGCTGCGCGCAAGTTTTCACGGTCGTCGTGGTTTCCGGCCACGAGGTAATACGGCGCCTTCAACGGTGCGAGCAGCGTGGCCAGGCGCGTGTACTCGGCGGCGCTGCCCGCGTCGACCAAATCGCCCGTGACGAGGATCGCATCGGGGCTCGGATCCAAGCGATTCAAGTGCTCGACGGCGCGCGCCAGGTGTTCCGCGGTATGGGCGTGCACGTCCATCGACGAGCCGGCGGCGCCGATGTGAAGGTCGCTGATCTGAGCCAACAGCATGCCGTCAGATTAGCAGAGCTTCTTGCCGGCGCGTTTACGATGGAAGGAAGGTCCCGTGGAGGCCCAAGGGGAGGGGGGTGCGGAATTCCGCTCGGGCGAGCACGTCGAGCGTGTCGGCGTCGAGGATGAACAGGGCCGAGGCGTGCTCGTGCGACCCCACCGCGAGCAGCACGCCTTCGCCGTCGCGCGTGCGGTCCGGCTTTCCCACGAACACGGGCTCGCCGAAGATCCACGGGGCCTCGTGGAATCTCCGCGCGGCGCCGGTGCGTGGATCGATGGCCACGATGTCGCCGGTCAGCACGCCTTGCTCGAGCCCCACGGCGGTCCCAAAAATGGTGCCCACCGGCCGGCCCTGGGCGCGTTCCGTGTCTGCCTGCGGGAACTCGAACTCCGTGTCGGAGAGTAGCTCGTTGCGCACGTGGCCGGTGCGCCGGTCGATCGACAGCCGCCGGAGTTTGGCGCGAAGCTCGGGAGGGCGCTGGAGAAGCGCGCGGGTCGACGCCGACTCGATGATTCGGACATCGTCGTAGCCGACGAGGTCGACGACCGTTGCCTCCGCCGTCTCGAACGCGTGCGCGACGTGAAAGACGAAAAAGGCCTCCGTCTCGTATTCGCGTGGTGTCTGCGCCGGACCGCCGGCGCGATCGATGAGCACGAGCCGCGTGCCGCGCTCCGGTTGCCAGCGGAAATGGTCGATGAAGCCCGCGTCGGACCAGAGCATGGTCAGCGGCTTCACCGTGAAGGGGTGCGCGATGACGATGCCGGTGCGCTCCGTCAAACCGAAGGAGTGCATATACGGCAGATTCGACGTCTTCCACGCGCCGAGGAGCTTTCGCGTGCGCGAGTCGGCATCGTGCGTGTAGAGCTTGATCACGGCCTGTTTGCCGAGGCTGTAGACGATGTTGGTGACGCCGTCGCTTCCGACGACGGGATGCGCCAGCATGATGCCCGAGCGACCGAGATCGTCGTGGTACGTGAGGCGTTTGCTCGCGCGGAGTGTGGCCCGGTCGAGCGCCCACTGATGGGGCGATTCGGTGAGCGCCACCAGATCGCTGCCCATGCGGACGACATTGACGTTGGTGTTGTCCGTGGCCCTCGGAATGGGGTTGAAGAGCCGTTGAAGGAAGCCACGACCATTGGGTGTCTTGAAATGCGCGGAGGCAACGCGCCCTCCGCGGGCGGCACGCGCCACTTCGCTTTCGAGGCGCGCCCAGCGCAAGGTCATCTCCGGGCCGCCCACGTCGATGCCGAAGACGAGGGCCACGGCATCGAAGAAATGGGCGGGCTCCCACGGCAGGCTGGCCCCGAACATGGGGGCGGTGCGCACCAAGGTGCCGCGCAGCCATTCGGGCAAGGTGCCCGTAACCCGGGCACGCGCGTATCCATCGTCTTCGCTCGGGCCGACGAAAGGGGCGCGTTTCGCAAGATCGGCGGCGGCACTCGTCGTGTTCATGTATGGCCTCCTCGAATCTAACCAAGTGTTAGATCGTATCTTACACTTGTCAAGATTGCCGCTTTGGGGCACAAATTTACGGGTGCCGCGCATCAAGAAGAAGGCCGCTGGGGCGTACCATCATGGCAACCTTCGCGAAGCCATCGTGGCGGCGGCGACGAAGATCGTGAACGACGAAGGTCCGCTCGAGCTGACCATTCGAAGCGTCGCCGTGCAGCTCGGGGTCACGCACGCGGCCGTGTACCATCACTTCGAGGATCGGACGGCCATCCTGGCTGCGGTGGCGGAGGCCGCGTTCGTGCAACTCGGCGAGGCCATCGCCTTGCGGCAGGCCGCCCTGGGCGAGACGGCGCTCGAGCGCTTTGCGGCGAGCGGGCTCGCGTACGTATCGTTCGCGGTGAAGCACCCGCGGCTCTACGGCGTCATGTTCGGGCCCGAGGCGGCCGAGCGCCATGCCTATCCGGCACTCGCGGAGGCGGCCGCGCGCGTGTTCGAGTTGCTGCGCGGCAGCATTGCCGCATCGCAGAAAGACGGCATGGTCGCCGAGGGCTCGCCGGACGAGCATGCGTTGTTCGCCTGGTCGGCGGTGCATGGCCTTGCATCGCTGATCGTCGGGCGGCAACTCGGGCAGTTGCAGCTCCCCACGGACGACCCCGAGCGGCTCGCCGAGGGGATCGTCCTTCGCGCCTTTACCGGGCTGGCCGCCAAGCCGGAATACCAGTAAGAGTCGCGATCGATGACGAAACAACACTGGCTCGGCTTCGGCCTCGCATTCGCCCTAGGTTTTACGCAGCTTCCCGCCTGTTCGAGCGACGAAACGCTGGTGCATTCGTTTCCAGATGCCGGCACGCCCGATGGCAACGCAGGTGATGCTTCTCCCGCGTCCGTTACGCTCACCATTTTGCAGACGACGGATCTGCATACCAATGTGATGCCCTGGGATTATTTCAGTGCCAAGGATGCGAAGACGCAGGGCCTGGCCAAAGTGGCGACGTTGGTGAAGCGTGAGCGCACGGAATGCAGCCTGCTGATCGACAGCGGCGACACCATTCAAGGCACGCCGCTCGGTACGTATTACGCGCTGAAGGACAACGCGCCGAAGCATCCGATGGCCGCGGCCATGGAGAGCTTGAAATACGATGCCATGGCGCTGGGCAATCACGAGTTCAATTACGGTTTGGGCGTGTTGAACAAGTTCATCGGCGAGGTGAACTTCCCCGTTCTCGGCGCCAACGTGCGTAAGACAGACGGCTCCGAGGCATTCAAGCCGTACGTCATCAAGGAAGTGTGCGGCGTCAAAGTCGGCATCTTGGGCATGGTCACGCCGGGGGTGACGACATGGGAGCGCCCGGAGAACATTCCCGGTCTGCGTTTCGACAATCCGCTCGATACGGCGAAGGTCTACGTACCGCAGCTGCGCGCGGCGGGTGCCGACGTGGTCGTTCTTTCGTTCCACAGTGGGCCGGACAAGCAGCCGCCCGGCAATGCCACGGATCCGGCGGTGTGGCTTACGGATTATTCGACGTGGACGGACCGGGGCAATCTCCCCAACGAGAACCTGGCGGTGCAAATTGCGCAGCAGGTGCCGGGCATCGACGTCATTCTGTCGGGGCACACGCACCAGCCGATTCCGAAGATGCTCATCGGCGACGTGATTCTCTCGCAGCCGAATCGGTGGGGAAGCCACCTGGGCAAGGTGACGATTGGCGCGAGCAAGGCGTCGGGCGCGTGGAAGGTCGTTTCGCGCGATTCGACGTTGGTGCCGGTCACCGAGGATCTGCCGGTCGACGAGACGGTGGCCGCCGCCGCGAAGAGCTACCACGAGACGACGCTGGCGTACGTCGATGCGAAGATTGGGACGTCGGCGGCCTTGTTCCCCAACGGTTTCCCGGCGCGTTACACGGACAGTGCGCTGGCGGACTTGATCAACATCGTGCAAGAGGAGGCCGCCGAGGCCAACGGGCACAAGGTCGACCTTTCGCTCGCCGCGGTGTTCTCGAACAACGGCGGCATCCCCCAGGGCGACGTCAAACTGCGCGATGCGTACAGCATTTACGTCTACGACAATACGCTCTACGTGATGGAAATCACGGGCGACATTCTGCGCAGGGCCTTGGAGAAGGACGCGCTTTACTTCACGACGCTCGACGCGAGCAAGCTGCCCGACCAGCCCGCGCAGTGCAAAGCGATGCCGAATGGCCCCGACTACAATTGGGATATCTACTCGAAAATCGAGTACACCATCGACGCGACGAAGCCCGAAGGGGCGCGGGTGACGAGTCTGAAATTCAATGGCAACGACGTGACGCCGACGCAAAAGTTCACCATCGCCATCAACAATTACCGCGGCGGTGGTGGCGGCGGTTACGACATGTTCAAAGAGGGGACCATCGTCTGGAAATCCGCCGATGGCGTGCGCGACTTCGTCGCCGACTACGTGACCCGCCTCGAGAAAAACAACGAAAAACTCGACCCCGCCAAAGTGAACACCTGCAACTTCAAATTGGTGCCCGACCTCTACACCAAGTACTTCAGCACCACCCCCGGCCCGACCAAGTGCTCTCCGTAATCAACGAAGTTTCGTAGAGGAAGAAGGAAACCGCCAAGACGCCAGGGTCGCCGAGGGAAACGGCAATAAACCAAATAAGGGTTTATTGTTGGTTCATCTGGCGATCCTGGCGCCTCTTTTGGCGTCCTGGCGGTTCCTTCTTCTGCAGGTCAGCGAACCGACTTCAAAAATGCCGCGATGCCGCTGTCGTTCTTTTCGCGTCGGGCGATGCACAGTGAGTCTTTTTCGAGAATGTTCTCCAGCATTTGTGGGCCGCCCTCGATTTGTTTGGCGCGCTCGGTGAAGAAGCGCACGTTTTCGTCGTGGTGGGGCTTGTCGCAGTGGACGGCGGCGGCGCGCAAAAGGATTGCGCCGACGCGGCCGGGCGTGTGCGGGGCCAGTTTGTCGAAGTTCTCTCGGACGAAGGTGTAGGCTTCGTCGCGGGCGCCGCGCTCGTAGAAGGCGCTCTCCAGTAGCTCGTGGCCGTCGCGCACTTCGATCTCGCCCGAGGTGAGCAGTCCCAGCGACTCCTTGATCAAGGCAGGATCGCGGAAGCTTCCCAGGGCGTGCACGAGGATGCTGCGATCGTTCCGATCGTGGGTTTCGCGCGCGGCCTGGCGAAGACGGTTCCACAGGTCTCGGTCTCCCGCATTGGCGGCGATGACCATCGTGGCCTCGAGCACCTCGGGGTCGATGGCCTTGTGATCGGTGAACCACTTCGACACGAGCTCGCGTGCCTTCTTGCGGATGGCCGGATCGTCCCCGGCCATGCCCACCTTCTGCAAAAGGCTGGAGCGCAGGAATCGTGTATCCGTATCGTCGCCCGAACGCGGCACCCAACCGAGCGCCTTGACCTTCGCCCCATAGAGCCCGCGGACGTATTTGGCATATTGCGCCGCTTGCTCCGGCCGCAAATCCGTGCGCCGCACTTGGTCGACGATTTCGAACGATGCCTCGATCGTGTGCCGGTCCGCATCTTTGAGCATGGCGGGAAGGAGCGCGAGCGCCTCGTCCACCCCGAGCATCCCATTATGCGTGAGCGCCGCCGTGTCGGAGATGAGCGCGATCTTCTCTCCGGCATCCAATTGCGGCCAGGCCTTCTTCACCAGCTTGGAAAGCGCCTCGGCCGTGTACCCGGTGCGGTAATAGCCCGTCGCATGCTCGTTGGGCATGACCCAATCCGGGCACTCACCCTCCAAAGTAAGCGCCGCGCGCGGTGTCTTCAGCAAGGTGCACACGCGCTCGGTGCCCTTGCTGGTTCCATATTTCGCGCAAACCGGTACGTCCCATCGCTGATCGGGATTCGCCGTGGAGCCGATCGGCATGTAACGCGATTGGGTGAGCAACAATTGCGGCGGGCTATCCTTTCCGCAAATTGGCTCCGCCGTGACCATTGGCAACCCGGATTGATCGATGAACGACTTGAACGCCGTCGCCACGTCCTGGCCCGCCTCGGCGCCGAACACGGAGAGAAAATCCTCCGTGGTGGCGTTCTTCCAGGCGAGTTCGCGCACGTAACGGCGAATCATCTTCTGGAACTTCTCGCGCCCGACGAAGTTCTCGAACATGCGAATGACGGACGAGCCCTTGAAATAGGTGATATCCGCCACGAAGGCGTTGAGCATGTCGTCGTTCGACGCAATGGGCTGGCGCACCCGCTTGCTGCTGGCCAGGGAATCCGTGCTCATGGCCCGCGAGCGGCCGCGCAACCTCACCAATTCGAAGTTCGACGAGGGATCCACGGCCTGTGCGACCTTCAGATCGAGCCAGGTCGTGAACGCCTCGTTGAGGTACGTGTCGTCCCACCAGGCCAGGGTGACGTAATCGCCAAACCAGTAGTGCCCGAGCTCGTGGCCTGCGATGTTCCAGTATTCCTGTTTGCGCGCGGGCGTCTCTTCGTCCGGCTTGATGAGCGTGAGCGGCTGCCCCACCGCCACCAGCCCGGGGTGCTCCATCGTACCGTCGTAGCGGGGCACCACCGCGACGTCGAGTTTGCCGTAGGGATACGGCATATCGAAATAGTCTTCCAGAATGCCCACCAGCTTCGGTGTAATCTCTTTGGCATACCGCGTTTCGGCGCCGCGGCCTTTGGGCACCACGAAACGCAGCGGCGTGCCATGGTTGCCCGCCGTGCCGGCATCGATCACGTCGAACGGACCCACCACCAGCGCCACCAGGTAACTCGGCAGCGGCTTGCTCTCCTCGAAGACCACGGTCTTCATGCCATCCGGAGCAGGTGTTTCCGATTGCACCTTCGCGTTGGCGAGCGCCACGTGTTCCTTTTTGACGTGGAACGTGAGCTTCCACGGCACCTTGTACGATGGCTCGTCGAAACAAGGGAACGCGTGCCTCGCGTCGATGGGCTCGAACTCGCTGTACAGGTACCAATCGCCGGTGTTCTCTTTGACGCGGTAAAGGCCGGTCTGGCCTTTGTCGTCCACGTGCGCCTCGTACGCCACCGTGAGGCGTGCGGCGCCAGGTCCGATGGGCCGATCGAAGGCGAACCCCACGAAGTCGTCGCCACCCGGAATGACGCGCGCCGTTTCCGTTTGGCCGGAGAAGACCGCCTTGGCCTCACGTATGCGCAGATTCCGAGCATTGAGCCATACGATCTGCGTCGCTTCCCTGACGCTGAGATCGATTCCGATGACACCCGAGAATCCCTCTTTGGAGGGATCCAATGTCAGGTCCAAATCGTACCGAAGCGGCCGTGCATAGTCGGGCAACCGCAGGGCGGGCGGTGCGCCGGGCAGGATGGCTTTGGACGAAGTCGGGTAAACGGAAGCGGGCGCGACTGTCTTCGATTGGCAGGCGCCTACCGCTGTCGCGATCAAGGCGCACGCCGCCAACGCAATGCTTCGATTCTTCATGCGAGTTACGACAAAGGAACTACCGCGCGCGGTTTCCGTCAATCGGAATAACCGGGATTTCGACGATCCAATTTGCGCAGTAGACCAGGCCACGCGATGCCGCCGCCCAGTCCGCGGGTCACCTGCTGGACGGCTTGCTGGATGCCATCGAGAATGGGCTGCGCAATGGGAATCAATTCCCGGCCGCCGGCGAGGGCGCGCACTTGGATCATGCAGGCGGCCTCGAACACGTACATGAAGAGGAAGGCGTCCGCGACGGTGGGGGCGACCGTCAGCAGACCGTGGTTGCGGAGCATGAGAAAATTTTTCGTGCCCAGGTCCCTGACGAGGCGCGGCTTCTCGTCGTCGCGCAGCGCGAGGCCCTCGTAATCGTGATACGCGAGCGACGCCAAGACGAAGAGCGACTGCTGCGAAATCGGCAGCACTCCGTCCTTCTGCGCGGACACGGCCACACCGTTGAGCGAGTGCGTATGCATGACGCAGAGCGCATCTTCGCGCGCCGCATGGATGCAGCTATGGATGGTGAACCCCGCAGGGTTGATGTCGTAAGGGGAGTCCATCACCTTATGGCCGTCGAGCGAGATCTTGACCAAGGACGATGCGGTAATTTCGTCGAAGGTCATCCCGTACGGGTTGATGAGGAAATGGTGTTCCGGCCCGGGCACCCGGGCGGTGAGGTGGGTGAACACCAGATCGTCCCACCCGTAAAGGGCCACCAGCCGGTACGCGGCGGCAAGATCGACGCGCTGCTTCCACTCCTCGGGACTCACCTGGCTCTTGACGGACTCGCGTGTGCTCATGCGTTCCAATGGACCACCATCGTCCGCCGAGTGCCATGTTCTCCGCGGGCATAGAGCATTTCTATGTATATGGCTTGGATCTTTCGATTGGTTCGATGATTGGTGGGAACCCATACTGCCCACCGAGATGAATCCGCAGAGACTACGCATCGACGAAATCGACGTCATTCGAGGGCTGGCGCTGCTCGGTGTTTTGACGATGAATCTGGCCGAGGCTTTTCGCGTGCCTTATTGGGGCATTCACCCGGAGAGCCATGGAGGCGCACTCGATCGCGCCGTAGCCTTCGCGGGCACCGCGTTCGTGTCGGGAAAGGCCTTCACGCTGTTTTCGATTCTATTTGGGGTGGGGCTTTCCATCTTTTTCGAGCGGGCGAGCGCGCGGCATCCCCATGCCATGCGGCTTTTGGCGCGGCGCCTCGTCGTGCTGCTCGCGTTTGGCTCGGCCCACATGTTCTTGCTGTGGCACGGCGATATCCTCATGTCGTATGCGCTCATCGGGATGCTCGCGCTGCCCTTTCTTCGGGCCCGCACCCGCGTCGTCATTGGCGTCGCGGTGGCGTGTTTCGTCGCGGGGCCGTTCCTCCGCGCATGGCCATGGTTGCGCGAGGCACTGAACAGCCGCATTCCGGGCCATTACGAAGAAGCGCTTCGCGTCTATGGAACGGGTAGCTACGGCGAGATTCTGCGGTTCCGGATGCACGAGTTCGTGCACCTCGTCGTGCGCGTTTACGGCCATGTCTGGCCGCGCGAACTCGGCAACATGCTCGTGGGCATTCTCATTTGGCGCTCGGGCGTCTTCTCGAAACTCGCCTCGGTCGCCATCCGGCGGGTGCTCTGGCGCATTGCGGGCGGCGGCATCGCCGTGGGCTCCGCTGCGTCGCTCTACCTGGCGTGGCACGCGCCGATTTCCAGCGTGGGGCCGCGCACGCTCGTGCATGGGATCACCATGCTGGTCTTCGCCCTGGGCTACGGGGCCGCGCTGCTCTTGCTCTTGGGGCACGCGCGATGGCGAGAGCGGCTCTCGCATGCCGCACCCATCGGGCGCATGGCATTCACGAATTACCTGACGCAGACCATGGTCTTCACCACCGTCTTTTACGGGTACGGCCTGGGGTGGCTCGGTCAGATGGGGTATGCGATCGCCGTCGCGATCGGCGTCCTCTTCTACGTGCTCCAAGGTGTCCTGAGCGCCGTGTGGCTGCGGCACTTTGCCTTCGGCCCGTTCGAATGGGCCTGGCGCAGTCTGACCTACGGCGAGTGGCAGCCCTTGCGCCGCGCCCGCCGTGCGTGCACGCCGGGCACGGCCCTGACGTGAACGCGCATTCACGCTGCCTTGCAGAAATCGGCGAGAATTTAGGCGGTACGTGCGGGAGCGCTATTTGCACTTAGAATGGCATCATGGTTCGAGCATCTGCCATTGGTCTTACGGTTGCCGCACTCGCGCTGCTTGTGACGGCGACGGGCTGCGCCGAGACGTATCAGCAGCCCGTGCAGCCCACCGTTCAGGGTCGTGCGAGTCTGATGGCCATCCCGCCGAGCGAGCCCGTGCCCTTCACCGAGCCGCCGCCCCCGGTCGCGTACAATCCGCCGCCGGTACAAGCACCGGCGCCGACCACGAATCAGGCGCCCACCGCACAAGCCGGCCCGCTGCCTCCGTTGCCGTCGCAGGCGCCTCGCTACCAGCCGCCGCCGCCCCCCCCGCCGAAGGTCGTGTACCGGAGTTACCCCGTCTATTACGGCGGCGACTATTACTACTACCGCCCGCGCACCACCTTCTCGGTCGGCTTCTCCTCGGGCCCCGGCTACTACGGCTACCGGCACTGGCACCATCGACCGTACGTCGGGTGGGGCGTGGGTTGGGGCTGGGGCTACTGACAGTTCAAGAGCCGCTGCCAGACGCCGAGCACCTGCGTGTGCAGCGCATCGCGTCCGCCGGTCAGCTCCATTTGCCGGAGCAGCAGTTGCGCGCCCAAGCCGGATAAAATAAGCTCCGCGGTGATGCCGACGTTGCCCGGCTGAATGGCCCCCGCGTCGGCGGCGCGCTGGATGCGGCGCACGAGTTCGCGCACCCGCCACGCATAGACGGGGGCCTGGAATCGGTCCTTTCGCGAAAACGATTCCGCCTCGGCGAGCAGGACAGCGTTGTCCGCGTGGAAGGCGAAGAGCGCGTCGAGGAACACGCTGAGGCGCTCGAGGGCGGTTGCCGACTTGGGTAGGCCGAAGTCGGCGAGCACGTTCTCTTGCAGCGTGCGCTCGTTCTCGTCGAGCAGCGCCAGGCACAAGGTGCTTCGGTCGACGAAGCGGCGGAAGACCGTGCCCTTGCCCACGCCGGCCGCGCGCGCGACGTCCTCCATGCAAATCGATTCGATGGGGCGCTTGGCCAGGAGCTTGCGCGTCGCGGTCAGGATTCGCACGCGGTTTCGCGCAGCATCGGCCCGCTCGGCGATGGGCTCGGAACGCCCCTGGATCGGCAGCGAGACGCGCTTCGTCATCGAACGGAAGGATGGGGCAATCGGCAATTCGTGTCGAGGTCTTGACGAAACGGACCCAGGTCCGCATAACCTCGACCGCAAACCGGACTCGGGTCCGGATTGTCCTACTTAGGAGGGATGACGCCGTGAAGATTGGAAAACTCTTTTCGAAGACCGTGGCCGTGCTCCTGATTGCCGCCGCCCCCGCCACCGTGTTTGCTGCCGATTGGGACGTCGACGCAGGGCATAGCCGCGTCGGTTTCGGCGTCAAACACATGCTGGTGTCGACCACCCGCGGCACCTTCTCCCGCTTCGCGGGCTCGGTGGCCATCGACGACGCCGACATCACGAAGTCGCGCGTCCACATCGACATCGAGGCAAACTCGATCAACACCGACAACGCGAAGCGCGACGATCATCTCAAGTCGCCGGACTTCCTCGACGTGGGCAAATTCCCGAAGATCGTCTTCGATTCGACCAAGGTCGAAAAGGTGGGCAGCGATCGCCTCAACGTGACCGGCAACCTCACCATCAAGGGCGTCACCCGTTCGGTGATCCTCAGCGTCAGCGGCCTCACCCCCGAGGTGAAAGATCCCTGGGGCGGTATCCGCCGCGCCGCGCAGGCCACGACGAAGATCAATCGCAAGGACTTCGGCATGACCTGGAACAAAGCCATCGAGGGTGGCGGTGTCGTCGTGAGCGACGAGGTTCAGATCGATCTTGAGGTGGAATTGACGAAGAAGAAGTAGCCTCTCTCCCCCGTGCCCGTGCCCGTGCCCGTGCCCGTGCCCGTGCCCGGTGCCTCTGCCCGTCGCCCCGAGGAGTGATCGGGCACGGGCACGGGACCTTGACTTATATTCGGGTCGCATATATGTTCTTTGCATATATGGCGGCTGGAGCAGACAGAAGTACCAAAAAAGCGGGCTCCTCGGAGCCCGCCGCCGCCGAAACAGCTGAGGAGGCCGCCTTTTTGGAGCGGTACGACCCGGCGGAGTTCGAGCGGCCTTCCGTCACCGTGGACGTGGTGCTGCTCACCGTTCGCGATGGCGAGTTGTACACGCTGGTGATTCAGCGGGCCGAGCCGCCGGCCAAAGGGCGTTGGGCAATGCCGGGTGGGTTCGTGCGCATTCGCGAGCCGCTCGAGGACGCTGCCCATCGGGTCCTGCGGACGAAGTGCTCGCTCGAGAACGTCTACGTCGAGCAACTTTGCACCTTTGGCGAGCCGGATCGCGATCCGCGCATGCGCGTCATCTCCGTGGGGTACTTTGCGCTCGTCGATGCGCGCCGATTCGATCGTGCGTGCCAGGCGCAAAGCGGTAAGCGCCACGTCACCATGGCGCGTGTCGTCGTTCCATGGAATGGCGAGACCGGTGGCGACGTGCACCTCGTCGATGCCCAAGGCGAATCGCTCCCGCTCGCGTTCGACCACGCGGATATCCTTTCCGTCGCGGTGAAACGTATTCGCGGCAAGCTCGATTACTCGCCCATTGGGTTCCAGCTCTTGCCGGAGCGCTTTACCCTGCTCGCGCTCCAGGGCGTGCACGAAACCGTGCTCGGTCGAAAGTTGAACAAAGATTCCTTTCGCCGCCGCATGCTGTCATCGGGGGAGCTCGTCGCCACGGGCGAAATGCAAAGCGGCGTTGATCATAGGCCGGCCGAACTTTATCGATTTCTCAAACGATCCGCGATTTGAGGCGTCCCATGTCTCTTCTTCATACCGATGGCTACAAGTTCAGCATGGCGGAAGCCGGGTGGCCTCTTCGTCAGGAGACCTTCTACTACGCGCACCGCAAAGGCGGGGCCGCCGTGCTGCCCTTCGATGCCGAGGCCGAAGTGCGTAAGCTCATGCCCGCGCCGACGGAAGAGGACTATGGCTACCTCGCCAGCCACGAGTATGAAATGGGGGCCGGCTTCAAAGCCGCCGTACTCCGCCGCGATCGCGTCATCATTCGTACTTTGCCCAAAGGCGCCTGGTTCCTCCCGCGCGAGCCCGCCTTTTCCTTGTCGGGCCCCTCGGCGCTGATCTCGTGGCTCGAGCCGCAGGTTCTGCAGCTTCATTATCGCATTCAGATTGCCACCCTCGCCTTGACCGATCCGGCGGCCCTCGCCACGGAGATTGCCACCGTCACGTGCGACGAGCAAAAGAACATCGTGCTTGCCACGCTCGATTCCGTCGGAGTGCGGGCCCCTGGTTCGATTACGGTGGATTCGGATTCGTATTTCCGGCGCGTGAAAGCGTGTGCCGAGCAATTGGCCAGCATCGTGGGCGATCCGGCGCGCATTTTCGAAGTGGGCCTTCGCGCAGCTACGTGCGTTTCGCAACATTTGCTTGCACTCGAGGCCTGCAAGGCCGCGGGCATCCGCAGGACCAGCCATGTCGCCGGCGCCCGCGCGCTGGACATGATTCCCGTGGGCACGATGGGACACGAGCACGTGCAGCGTTATGGATCGGACGAAGCCGCGTTCCGCGCGATGCGCGACCGGCGCCCGGGGCGTTCAAGCTACTTGCTCGACACGTTCGATACGATTCGCTCGGGCATTCCCGCCGCCTACAGCCTCATGGAGGAGGGTTACCAGAGCGGCGATTCCATTCGATATGACTCGGGCGACAAAGAGGCGCAATATCGATATGCCGCGAAGGAGGCGCGCAAACGCGGTATTCGCTCGGTGCAGATCCTCGAGGACGGATTCGATGCCGCCCTCACGGAGAAGTTCGAAGGGCTGCGTCGCGAGGTGGGGTGGGGCCCGGACGAGCAGTTTTATGGCTACGGCGGCTACATCATCGCCCGAACCAGCGGCACCTCGTTGGTGCGCGACCGCGTCGCTGCCGTTTACAAATTGAGCCAAACGGCCACGTCCCCCACGATGAAGTTCGGCGACGACGCCAATGCCGCCAAAGAAAGTGTCCCCGGCAATCCCGTGGTGTTCCGTCGCCGCAGTGGAGACGGCGGACCGCGCGGCGTCATCGGCCAAGTCGGCGAGCGCCCGCCTGCAGGTTACGTGCAGCTCACCGGCGAGCCCGCGGACATCGAGGGCCAGGGCGCGCGCGGCGCGTACGATGTCGCCCTCTCGCCGGAAACCGTCGCACTGGCGACGAAGCTTCACATGCAGCGTGAAGCCTTGGTGCAAAGGCAGGCTTTCGCATGAACGCCATCCCATCATTGCCATTGCCGTCGTTCTTCGATCCGAAGAACGCCGAACATCACGCCTACGAGCCGGAGCAAGCGCGGCTCCTGCCTGCCGCGGCCGCGTGGCGGCGCGAGCATGGAATCACGCCTTCGTCGGCCGATGCGCGAAAGACGCATCTTCTTCTGATCGACGTCCAGAAGGACTTTTGCTTCCCCGAAGGCTCATTGTACGTGGCCGGTCGCAGCGGGCGTGGTGCGCTGGACGACAATCGCCGCACGGCGGAGTTCATCTATCGGAACTTGGGCGCCATCACGGAGATTACCGCGACATTCGATACGCATTACGCATTTCAAATCTTCTTTCCCTCGTTTTGGATCGATGGCGAGGGACGGCCGCTCGCGCCGTTTCGCGAAATCTCGGTGAATGACATCGATGCGGGGACGGTGAAGCCCAATCCGGAGATTGCCGCATGGCTATGCCGCGGCGACGAAGCATGGCTCCGCAAACAGGTGCGCCACTACTGCGCGGAGCTGGAAAAGGCGGGCAAATACCGTCTCTATCTATGGCCCCCGCACTGCATTTTGGGCAGCGCGGGCCATGCCCTCGCGGGTGTCTTGCAGGAGGCGCGCATGTTCCACGCGTTTGCACGCAGCACGCAGTCGTGGAGCGAAATCAAAGGCGGCCACCCGCTAACCGAGAATTACTCCGTATTGCGTCCCGAGGTCCTCTCGCGCCACGACGGCGGTTCGCTCACCGAGGACAACTCGGTCTTTCTGAAGACGCTGCTCGCCGCCGATCGCGTGATCATCGCGGGCCAAGCGGCAAGCCACTGCGTGAAGAGCTCCATCGACGACTTGCTCGACGCGATCCAGCGGGTCGATCCGGCGTTGGCCCGCAAGATCTACATTCTCGGCGACTGCATGTCCTCCGTCACGGTCCCGGATGGCCAGGGCGGATTCGCCGCCGATTTCACACCGCAGGCCGAGGCCGCGTTCGAGCGCTATCGCGAGGCGGGGATGCGCATCGTGCGCTCGACCGAGCCGATGGAGGCTTGGCTCCACCGCTGAACATCGTCGAACGTGGCGTTGCCACCGCATACGACGAGGCCCAAAACGCCCTCGGTTCCCACTCGATCGATCACCTGGCGTGCCGCCGGAACGAGGCAGCCCGCCGCAGGTTCCGCCCAGATTTTCGCCCATTCGGCGAGCGCGAGCACGCCTGCGACGGCTTCGGCGTCGGACACGACGAACACGTGTTCCACCAAGGCTTTCACGTGCTCCAGCGTTCGCTCGGTGGCAGTGGGGGCGCCCAGGGTCGTCACGATCGACGAAGGCTTGATGCCCACGGGGCGGCCTTCGGCGAGCGCACGCGACATGCAATTCGCGCCCTCGGTTTCGACGCCCCAAATGCGCAGATTCGGATTCACCGCCTTCATGGCCGTGGCGACACCGGAGATGAGACCTCCGCCGCCGATGCTGACCAACACGTCGGTGAGCTCGGGCACGTCGCGAATGAATTCGAGCCCGAGGGTGCCATGTCCCTCGATGATCACGGGATCGTCGTAGCCGTGGATGTACGTCAGACCCGCGCGGCGGTTTTCTTCGGCGATCTCGAAGGCGATGGCTGCATCGGCGGCTAGAATCAACCGGGCGCCATCGGCCTCGACCCGCGCTTTGGAACGCGCGGGGGCGGCCTCGGGCATCACCACCGTTGCGGCGATGCCCATGGTGCGGGCGATGCTCGCGATGGCGATGCCATGATTGCCACCGCTGACGGTGATGAGTCCCTTCGAGCGCTCCGCATCGGAGAGCGATGCGAGCTTGTTCACGATGCCGCGCGCTTTGAAACAGCCGCAGCGCTGGAGGTTCTCCAGCTTGAGCGCCGTTCGGCGTCCGAGGTGCGAGGAAAGGCCATCGCTGATGACGCTCGGCGTGCGTGTGACGTGCGCGGCGATGGTCTTTTCGGCAGCTGCGATGCGTTCGAGCGAGATGCGAAGGCTCATGAATGACCCCGCGCCAGAATAGATCGGCGCAGGCGGGGGAGCTAGTTACAGCCGCGGTCGCAGGTCGTGGTATACGGGTCGGACTGGAGGAAGCATCGTGGCCAAGAACGAGAAAAGCGCCATTTCGCCGACGCGAGCCCAAGACTATGCCGAGTGGTACCAGGAGGTCGTCCGTGCGGCCGATCTGGCCGAGACGTCGCCGGTGCGCGGCTGCATGGTCATCAAGCCGTGGGGCTATGCGCTTTGGGAAAATATCCAGCGCGAGATGGATCGCATGTTCAAGGCCACCGGGCACAAGAACGCGTACTTCCCGCTCTTCATCCCCAAGTCGTACCTGGAAAAAGAAGCCGAACACGTGGCCGGCTTCGCCAAAGAATGTGCGGTGGTCACGCACCACCGCTTGATCGAGGGGCCCGAGGGCGGCCTGATTGCCGATCCCGAGGCCAAGCTCGAGGAGCCGCTCATCGTGCGGCCCACGTCGGAGACCATCATCGGTGCGGTCTTCGCCAAATGGGTGCAGAGCTACCGCGACCTGCCGCTGCTCATCAACCAGTGGGCGAACGTGGTGCGCTGGGAGCTGCGCACCCGCCTCTTTTTGCGCACGGCGGAGTTCCTCTGGCAGGAGGGCCACACGGCCCATGCCACGGAAGAGGAAGCGCGCCGTGAGACGCAGCAGATGCTCGACGTGTACGCGACCTTCGCCCAGGACTACATGGCCATGCCGGTCCTCAAGGGGCCGAAGACCGCGAGCGAGCGCTTCCCCGGCGCCGTCGACACGCTGGCCATCGAGGCGATGATGCAGGACAAAAAAGCCCTGCAGGCCGGCACGTCGCACTTCCTCGGCCAGAACTTCTCACGGGCCTCCGAGATCAAGTTCCAGACGAAGGAAGAGACCTACGAGTACGCCTGGACCACCTCGTGGGGCACGTCCACACGCCTCATCGGCGGTTTGGTCATGACCCATTCGGACGACGACGGTCTGGTCGTTCCGCCGCGCCTCGCGCCCGCGCACGTGGCCATTTGGCCCGTTTTCCGCGGCGACGAGGGTCGAGAGAAGATTGTAGAATACATTCAAAACTTCGCCAACGAGCTGCGTGACGTGGCCCTTTGGGGACGCGCGCTCGAGGTCGAGGTGGACATGCGCGACATCCGCGGCGGCGACAAGCAGTGGGAGTGGGTCAAGAAGGGCGTGCCCGTGCGCATCGAAATCGGCCCGCGCGACGTCGACGGTGGCGTGGTCACGGTGGCTCGCCGCGATCGCTCGCCGCGCGAGAAGGAGACGTTTTCGCGCGCGGAGGCGCCGGCGAAGATCCGCGCCATCTTGGAGGAGCAGCAGCGCGGCCTCTTCGAGCGCGCCTCGAAGTTCCGCGACGAGAACACGCGCGTGGTGGACGACTACCGGGCGCTTGGCAGCTTCTTCGACAAAGAAGGCGGCGGCTTCGCGTTGGTGCACTGGGACGGTACGGCGGAGACCGAGGCGAAGTTCAAAGAGGACTACAAAGCGACCATCCGCTGCCTCGCCGAGCCCCCGTCGGGTGTGGCGTGGGCCGATCGCTTGCTCGAGTCGGGCAAGTGCGTCGTCTCCGGCAAGCCCAGCGCACGCCGCGTGGTGCTCGCCCGCTCGTACTGATGACCCTAAACTTGCCAGGCATGCGCGCCAAGCACATCGTTTGGGACTGGAACGGGACTCTGCTCGACGACAACCACGCCGTGGTGGAGAGCGTGAACGTGGTGTGCGACTTCTACGGAAGGGCACGCGTCACGCTCTCGGAGTGGCGGCAGATCTACTTTCGCCCCATCACCGATTGCTACGCGCGCCTTTTGGGGCGCCCCATCGACCGCGCCGACGAATGGCCCCGGCTGGCGCAGCTCTATTACAAGGCCTACAAGGAACGGCTTCCGACGTGCCAGCTGTCGCTGGGCGCGTCGGACGCGTTGGCGCGTTGGACGGAGCACGGTGGCACCCAGTCCGTGCTCTCGATGTGGCCCCACGACGAGCTCGGCCCGTGCCTCCGCGAGCGCGACATCGAGGCGCATTTCACCCGCATCGACGGGCTGCGCGGCGAGGACAGCGGCCAATCGAAGGCGGCAAGCTTCGCGGAGCATTTGAAGGCCCAGAATCTCGCGGCGGACGATGTCGTTCTGATCGGTGATATCCGCGACGATGCCGAGGCCGCGGCCGCCGTGGGCGCGCGAAGCATTCTGCTGACGACTGGGATTGCGACGCGCCCGGATTTGGAGCGGGCAGGGGTTCCGGTGGTGGACTCGATCGCCGAGGCCATTGCGCTGCTCGTCGCCGCCGCCGGCAAGAGCTGATAGCCTTCCGGGATGTGAAATTTCTCAATGATCAGCAGCCCGCGCAGGATCTGACCTACAACGACGTTTTCATCGTCCCCAATCCCTCGACGGTTGCTTCGCGCCTCGACGTGGATTTGGCAACCAACGACGGCACGGGCACGACGATCCCGCTGGTGGTGGCCAACATGACGGCCGTGGCCGGGCGCCGCATGGCCGAGACGGTGGCACGGCGCGGCGGCATCGTGGTGATTCCGCAGGACATCCCCGAGAACGTGGTGTCCGACGTGGTCGCGTGGGTGAAAGCGCGCGCGTTGTTGTATGATACACCGATTTCACTGGCACCCACGGATACGGTGGACAAAGCCATTGGCCTTTTGCCGAAGCGCGCGCACCAGGCGGCGGTGGTGGTCGAAGGCGGACGTCCGGTGGGCATCGTGACCGAGGCCGATTTTCAGGGCATCGACCGGTATACGCAATTGGGGCAAATCATGTCGCGGGATCTTCTGACCTTGTCGGAAGGTGTGACGCCGCGGCAGGCCTTCGACAAGCTGGAGGGCGCGCGGCACCGGTTGGCGCCGGTGGTCGATGCCAATGGCCAATTGAAAGGGATTCTCACGCGCAAAGGCGCCTTGCGCGCGACGTTGTATAGCCCAGCGATGGATGCACAGGGTCGATTGCGGGTGGCCGCGGCCATCGGCATCAACGGCGATGTGGTGCGCAAGGCCGAAGCGCTGCTCGCGGCGGGCATCGATGCGCTGGTGATCGACACGGCGCATGGGCACCAGGAAAAGATGGCCGCGGCGGTAAAGGCGATTCGCGCGGTGGGGGGCATGAAGGTGCCGCTGGTCGCCGGCAACGTGGTGACCGCGCGCGGGGTCGCGGATTTGGTCGAGGCGGGAGCCGATATCGTGAAAGTGGGCGTCGGGCCCGGCGCCATGTGCACGACGCGCATGATGACGGGCGTGGGGCGGCCGCAGTTTTCCGCCGTTCTGGAGTGCGCCACGGAAGCGCGCCGTCTGGGCAAACACGTGTGGGCCGACGGCGGCGTGCGCCACCCGCGCGATGTGGCGCTTGCATTGGCGGCGGGCGCTTCGAATGTGATGATCGGTTCGTGGTTCGCGGGCACCTACGAGTCGCCCGGCGACACGATGCGCGACGCCAACGGCCGGCTTTACAAAGAGAGCTTCGGCATGGCGTCGGGTCGTGCCGTGCAATTGCGAACATCGAAGGATTCCCCATTCGACCGCGCGCGCAAGGCGCTGTTCGAAGAGGGTATTTCCACGTCGCGCATGTATTTGGATCCCAAGAGCCCGAGCGTGGAAGATTTGATTGATACGATCGTGGCAGGTCTACGGAGTGCGTGCACCTACGTCGGGGCGCGAACGTTGGACGAGTTTTATCGCAATGTGATTGTCGGATTGCAAAGCATGGCCGGATACACCGAGGGGATGCCGCTGCATACGAGTTGGTGAGGGGGACGGGGGGGCCAATAGCGAATGGCTATCGAACATGGACCGGCGCGCCCCGGCCGGTTGTTCGAGGTCAATCTCGCATGGTGACGCGATTCGCAGGGAAGATGTCGTCAGACATTACGTAGCAACGGACAAATAACCGTTCGCTCTGCCTTTTTTCTTTTTGTTGGCGGAGCAGCCCCCCGTTCCTTGGAGGATTCATGAACAAGGTATTCTTTCTTTTCGCAATTCTTGCTTTCACCGCAGCCTGTTCATCGTCCGACGATGATGACAAGGGCGGTGGTGGTGCTGGCCCGGCCGGTGGTGGCAGCTGCAACGGCGATATTACGGCCTGTTCGCTGGGCACCCTCTCCGATTCGCAGCGAGCCGATATGTGCAATCTCACCCTCGCGGCAATCGATTCTCCGCAAGGAGCCAGGTACGACTGTACGTCGGGGCCTCAACGTGGGGCATTCCTCCAGGTAAGTTCGAAGGACGCGTGCCTCTCCCAGGCGTTCCCCGCCTCGTGCAACGTCAAAGTATCCGAACTCCTCGCTTGCTACAAAGCCGCAAAGTCCGATGCTTGCACCGCATTTGCCAACAACGGCCCCTGCGTCGTTTTGACCAAAGCGGAAGGCTGTCGCTGAAGACGCAGTTGGCTGACCCCTAGTGGGGAGGGCGGTTGGCGGGGGTGAAGAATTGCCAAACGGCCAGGGAGAAGAGATACAGGAAGAGAACCGCGGGCATCACGAGGTACCAGCGTGCTCTCTGGCCACCCGCCTCGATGTGCTTTTGCACGATGGGCCGATGCTCGCGATAGAGAATCCACGCCATGGCCACGCGGGCGCCTAAAAAGAGCAGCCATCGCAGTCCCTCGTTGGTCGGGCCATATGAGGTGGTGGGCAGCCACACCAGGATTACGCCCGGGACGAAGAAGAGAAGAACCGTTCGCCAGAAGGCAAGGTCGTCGCGAAGGCGATGATAATTCAGCGCGGCCAGAAGAGCTCCCGCGGCTGGCACCATCACGACCGTGTGGGCGACGATGAGGTGCGGATCGACGAGGCGGACGGGCTTCACGCTCTGCCGGTGAACCGGGTTTGCGCGCGGCGGCGTATAGGGATTATCAGGCATGGTGCATTCCGCCTGAGCCATCATCCCGAGAAACGAACCGTTTGGACATTGTATGCCTCCGAGATTGCCGCACCTATGGGGTGGTTCGGCCGCGGGCGGATGGCGGTTGCGTGGAATTGGCAGCCGCTGCGCGGTTGAACCGTGGAATTCGTTTCGAGCACGGGAGTTAGGGGGATCGAAAACTCGGGACGATTTGCGTTGACGTATTCCTTCGGACATCCGGACCGATGGGGCCCCTCGCGTTCGAAATGGGCTCGCAGTCCTCCTTATGGCCAGGCCAGAGAGCGTTCCGGCGCGCGATATCGCAGAAAAGCCTTCGCATGCGTGATCGCTCGGCGGTGCGCCACTGCGAGGGGCGAAAATGTCGATGGTAAAACGCAGCGATGAAGCTCATCGATCTTTCGAATGAAGAATTGCTCTCGGCATTCATTCCATCGTTGGACAGGGGCGTGCGCTTCTGGCGCGGTTGTTGGCCTATTTGGCAGAGGTCGAGGAGCGGCGGCTTGATTTGCAGTCTGCGTGCTCTTCACTCTTTGATTTTTGTATGCACCGACTCGGGATGACGGAGGATGAAGCGTGTCGGCGTGTAACCGCTTCACGACGACGTTGCTTCTGCTGCGTGAACATTTGACGGAAGAGAATCATGAAGTGCTTTTGCAGGCCGCCAAGGGAAAAACGAAACGACAGGTGCAGGAGCTGATTGCCGCGCTCTCTCCCCAGCCGGATGCCCCGACGTTGATTCGGGCGATGCCCAATGCAAGCGCGCCTGCAGCCACGAGTGTGTCTCCGATGGAAAAGACAGCGCGGGTCGAACGCCGGCACAATGCTCTCTCGGCCGAACGCGATTTCGGACGCGAACACATCGAGAGGAAACGCGCCGAGAAGAAAATGGATCCGCGCCAGCGCGGACCCGAACGAGGGAGCGCGCTACGGGCGCTCCTGAGCATGGGATTCAAAGAACGGCAGGCGCGCCATGCGCTGGCAACGATCGAGGCCCGTTGGGGCGGTCTGCCTCCGCCGCTCGAGGCGGTCGTTCGCGAGGCGCTTTCCGTTTTGACGTAATCGTGTGCGCTGAGGGCCGGTGACTCCTCTAAAGTCGCCCCGACACCACCAGGCCCGCTTGGCCTAGGCCGACCGACGGCGTCACACGAACGGCGTGATTCGATGGTGCCTTGGGCGCGGTGAAGAAGAGGACTGCACCGGTGACGGCGATTGCTGCGCCGGTGCCTACCAGGATGGTCGACACCGTTGCCTTGTCGTGGGCGCTCTCGGTGTCGCGTTGGCCGGCGGCGGTGCACGTGTTGTCGGCGTGCGAGCAATCGCCATTGAATGCATCGTCGTAGGTCGACTTCGCCGACAATGCGAAATACCCGCCGACGAGCATCGTGGCCAGTCCCGCTCCCCCTGCAACGATGCCGGCGGTGCGTTGCCACCCAAGGCCCGACGAGCGCGGGGCCGGCGTCTCTTCCTCACGCGGCGGAGGAGGTGCCGTCTGCGCGACGGCGCGCGGTGCCTCGACTGGCGGCAACGGCGGAATCTCGACCTGCAAGGAGCCGCCCTGCTCGATTTTTACCCTATGACTCCATGGCTTGCGCTCGGGCGCGCTCGCCTCGATGGTGATGTCGCCGGGGTCGACGGCGATGGCGGAGCCGAGTTCCCCTGGCACGAGTGGCTCGCCGTTGCGTTTCACGACCAACCCGGGGGTTGCTGTCGCCTTCACGGTGACGCGCGCCAGCTTCGGCTCGAGGGCCTTGGCGCGATCGCTGGCCACCTGCTGGCGCGTGGCATCGCCTGCGCGCGCGGCGAGCACGGCGACCTCGCGGTACAGAGCCCAGGCGCTGGCGGTGCGGCCGATTTTCTCGTAGCACTCGGCCAACTTGCCGCGTGTGCCGTTGCCGGGGAGGCGCGCCAGGCTGGCCTCGAACTTGGGGCACGCGTCGGCGTATTTTCCGCGCTCGAACAGCTGCATCCCTTCGTCGAAGAGTGCGCGGCCGGCGGCGAGGGACTCGCCCGTTTGCGCCCACGCGCTCGAGACGGGCGATACGGACTGGTATGCGAAGCACGCGCACACGCCCACCACCGAAACCCACGCGCGAAACACCGACCGCCTCATCGTTCGCCACTCTATCACACAGGCACACGAGGTTTGGCGTTACCCTTGCCGCATGACGCGACCGTCGTATGCACATGGCACGAGCGACATCCCCTTGCTGGGTGAGACCATCGGCGAAAACCTCCGGCGCACCGTCGAGCGTGTACCCGATCGCGATGCACTCATCGTCCGCTCCCAAGGTTACCGCGCGACCTATCGCCAACTCTGGGACACGACCACCGCCTTCGCACGATCGCTCATCGCCCTCGGCATCAAACCGGGGGACCGCGTGGGCATCTGGTCGCCGAACCGCTTCGAATGGGTGATTGCCCAATATGCGACCGCGCGGGTAGGGGCCATTTTGGTCAATGTCAATCCCGCGTACAAAACGGCGGAGCTCGAATATGCGCTCACGCAATCTTCCGTGAGCGTCCTCTTCTTGGCGCGCCGATTTCGCCAAAGCGACTACGTGGACATGCTCGCCCAGGTGCGCGACCGCATTCCCACCTTGCGCATCGCCGTGGTGCTCGACGACGATTGGGATCGCGTTCTCGACATGGGAAAGGACGTTTCCGCCTCCGATCTGGAGGCTCGCGAACGGTTGCTGCAATTCGACGACCCGATCAACATTCAATACACCTCCGGCACGACCGGCTTTCCCAAAGGGGCCACGCTTTCCCATCACAATGTCCTCAACAATGGCTTCTTCATTGGCGAGGGCCTGCGGCTTACGGAAAACGACCGCGTCTGCATCCCCGTACCCTTTTATCATTGTTTCGGAATGGTCCTGGGCAACCTTGCCTGTACCACGCACGGTGCGGCCATGGTTATCCCGGGCGAGGCCTTCGAGCCGCGCCTCGTGTTGGAAACGGTGGCGGCCGAGCGCTGCACGGCGCTCTATGGCGTACCCACCATGTTCATCGGCGAGCTCGATCTTCCGGATTTCGACTCGTTCGATCTCTCGACCTTGCGTACGGGTATCATGGCGGGGTCGTCGTGCCCGGTGGAAATCATGCGAAAGGTGGTTTCGCGCATGAACATGCGCGAAGTGACCATCTGTTACGGAATGACGGAGACGTCGCCGGTGTCCACGCAGACGGGGGCCGACGATCCGCTGGAAAAGCGGGTGGGGACGGTGGGGCGTGTGCATCCGCACGTCGAGGTGAAGGTCATCGATCCCGAAACGGGCGCCATCGTGCCGCGCGGCACCCGGGGTGAGCTCTGCACGCGCGGCTACAGCGTCATGATCGGTTATTGGAACGACGAAGGCGCCACCAAGAATGCCATCGATCGCACCGGCTGGATGCACACCGGCGATTTGGCCACCATGGATGACGACGGGTACGTGAACATCGTCGGCCGCATCAAAGACATGATCATCCGCGGCGGCGAAAACGTCTATCCGCGCGAAATCGAGGAGTTCCTCCATACGCACCCCGCCGTGAGCGAGGCGCAGGTCATCGGCGTCCCCTCTGCCAAATACGGCGAAGAGGTCATGGCCTGGGTACGCCGAAAGCCCGGTGCGAACATCGGCCACGCCGAGCTTACGGCATTTTGTACGGGCAAGATTGCCACGTTCAAGATTCCTCGCTATTGGAAATTCGTCGACGAGTTTCCCATGACGGTGACGGGCAAGATTCAAAAGTTCCGTATGCGCGAAATCGCCATTGCGGATCTCGGGCTGCAGAGCGTGGCCGCCACGAAAACGGCCTGATCGCCATGCGCGTTCTCATCCCTCTTCCCGATCGCGATTTCGATGTCACCGAAGTTTCGGTGCCATGGCACGAACTCGTCTCGCGTGGTCACTCCGTGACCTTTGCCACCGAGGACGGCGCCCGCCCGGCGGCGGATCCTCTCTTGTTGCGCGGGGTGATCTTTGGCCAGCTCGGGGCTTCCTCCGAAGCGAAATTGCTTTACGAAAAGCTCGAGCGCGACGATGCGTCGTTTGCCGCGCCCATGCGCTATCGGGATATCGAAGTTCGCGCCTTCGATGGCTTGCTCCTGCCCGGAGGGCACGCACCCGGGATGCGGCAATACCTTGGTAGCGAGCTGCTTCAGTCGAAGATTGCCGCATTCTGGCAGCTCGACCGGCCCGTGGGGGCCATTTGCCATGGCGTTTTGCCGCTGGCGCGTGCCACGCACCAGGGCAAGAGCCTTCTCGCCGGTGCGAAGACGACGTGCTTGCCGAAATACATGGAGCGAAGTGCCTATTGGCTGACGTTCTGGAAATTGGGGCGTTATTACCGCACCTATCCCGAATACGTCGAGGACGAGGTCAAACGCGCCCTCGCACGGCCCGGCGAGCAATTCGTGCTTGGACCGCGCACCCTGAGCCAACGCGGCACGGCCACCGACGATCGCGCGGCCTTCGTCGTCAAAGACGGCCGCTACGTCTCGGCGCGATGGCCGGGCGATGCGTACCTCTTTGCCAAGACGTTTCGTGGCCTTCTGGAAGACGGCTTGGCCTGAGTTTTCAGCGAGGTCGTATTCGCTCGAAGACCCACCGAGCGAGATCGGCAGCGCCCTCCACGGAGTAGTGGGCGCCATCGGGGCGGATGGGCACGCCGTCGTGTTCGCGTTGGCAGCTGCCCTTTGGGCAAAGGTATTCGGCGAGGTCCAAGATGCCGACGTCGTTCGAAGAAGCGACGGCTTTGCGAATGGTCGTGTTGATGCAGTCGACCTCCGCGCGGAAGTCGGCGCGGTCCCAAGGGCCGAGAGGATAGGGGACGGTGACCGCCCACACGCGCGTGTCCTCGCTTTTCAGGTCGTCGAGGCGTCTCGTGAGCGTCTCCTGGAACTTGTGGTTCCATTCGCGATGACAGGCCTTGTGCCAGCGATTTTTCACGGTGAGGCCGTGCAAGAATGCGCCGCCGAGGAAGACGAGGCTCGCGTTGGGGCGCATCGATGCGGTGTGCTGCGCCCAGAGGTGCCCGTCGCAGGTGTCCCAGAGCATCGTGCAGCCGTCGCGGCCCATCAGGTCGATGGCGACGCCCGGCGCGTGAAGGCCACGCAGGCCCCAGCCCAACGAGTTGGCCGTGGAGTCGCCGACCAACATGACGCGGAAATCCACCGGCTCGCCGGGCGGCGGCTCCGCGGGGCCTGACGAAGGTGGTGGCGCGAAGTCCCTCGTTGCCTCCATCGACGAGGCGCGTGCGGCGGTGGCGCGCACGACGAGGAACACGATGATCGCGAGGGTCGAAGGCACCACGAACACGGGGCGTCCGAGGCGCAAGCGCCCGTGGCGAATCGGCTGCTCGAGGAAGCGGTACGAGACGATGGCCACGGCGAACGTGAGCGCGATTTGCAGCAGCGGGAGCCACCGCCCGGCGGGCAGGCGCTCTTGCGTGAGCCACACGTCGATGGGCCAATGCCATAGGTAAACGCCGTAGCTGATGGTCCCGACGAGGGTCAGCGGCCGAAACGACAGCGCGCGTGCCACGAGGCTTCGCTCCTGCGTCGCGCACGCGATGAGCACCAGCGCGCCGGCCTCGGTGAGCCACAGGCCACCGCGGTACAGAAACGGATCTTGCCCTTCGAGCGAGCACCAGGCGACGCCCAGTCCCAGAATGCACGCGAGGCCGAGCGCATCGAGCACGCGCACCGCCGGCCGTGAGAATGCGTGATTCGGAGGGAGCACCGCCGCAAGCGCCGCACCGGCGAGGATGCCGGCCGCCCGCGTGTCGGTGCCGAGGTACACGCGTGAGACGTGCTCCGGATCGAACAACGCGAACATCGTCACCATGGAAAGCGCGGTGAGCGCCAGCGATGCAACGAGCACGGCGCGATTTCGCCACGCACCGAATCGATGGAGCAACAGCGCGACGAGCAGCGGCCAGAGCACGTAAAACTGCTCCTCGATGGCAAGGCTCCACGTGTGCTCGAGTGGCGAGGGCGCGACGAAAAGGTCCCAGTAGCTCTTTTGCGCCATGATGGTGCGCCAGTTCGCCACGTACGCGAGGGTCGCGAGTCCCTCGGCGCGCAGCCCCGCGAGCTCGTCCGGCTTGGCAAAGAACCGGCTGTAAAGCGCCACGGCAAGCATGACGGAAAGCAACGCGGGCATCAGGCGCTTCGCGCGGCGTACCCAGAACGACGACAGCTCGATGCGCCCCGTGCCGCGATGCTCCGCCAGGAGCAGCGACGTGATGAGGAACCCGGACAGCACGAAGAACAGATCGACGCCGAGGTAACCGCCGGGAAGCGCGCCATTCGCGTGGAAGAAGAGCACCCCGAGCAGCGCCAGCCCGCGCAACCCGTCGAGGGCGGGAAGATGAGGAAGGGCGTGGTTTCGCAAGGTTGGGCGACTATAAGCCGCCTTGCTGCTTCGCGTCACATCCGCAGCGGCGCACCTGTACGAACGTCTAGGTCCTCTTTCGTGAGGCCCTTCACCATTTCCACGATCTGGAATCCCTGCGGCGTGACATCGATGACCGCAAGGTTCGTGTAAATGCGCTGCACCACGCCCAGGGCCGTGAGCGGGTAGGAGCATCGATGCACGAGCCGGGCGACGCCATCCTTGGTGGTGTGCTCCATCATGACCCAGATGCGCTTGGCACCGACGGCGAGATCCATGGCGCCGCCAACCGCAGGTGCCATGTCGGCCTCCGACGTGGCCCAGTTGGCGATATCGCCGTTCTCGGCCACCTCGTAGGCGCCGAGCACGCACAGATCCAAGTGCCCGCCGCGGATGATGCCGAAACTGTCCGCGTGGTGCATGTACGCACCGCCGGTCTGCAACGTGACGTGCTGCTTGCCGGCATTCACGAGCCAATCGTTGCGATGCTCGGGCGCGGGCGCCGGGCCCATCCCCAAAATGCCATTCTCGGAGTGGACGACGATTTCGCGATCGCGCGGCAAGACGTCGGCAATGATCGTGGGGATCCCAATCCCGAGATTGACATACCACCCCTCGGGAATGTCCCGAACGACCCGTTCCGCCATCTGACGGCGTGTGAGCGACTCAAAACTCATGCGACAACTCTTTCGAGAGAGAGAGAATTGAACAGGGAGGCGGGGAGGCGGGGAGGAGTTTCGGCACGGGCCGTCGCGGAACGCTTATTTTTGGGGTTTCCAGTGGGTCCAGTGAGCCGATTGAAAACCAATAAACCTCCCCGTCTCCCCGCCTCCCTGTGAATATTCTTCTCTGTCATGGGGCGACCGGGATGTGGATGACGCGATGGACGTAGACGCCGGGGGTGACGATGGCTTCGGGGTCGAGGGTGCCCAGTTCGACGATGTGGTGCGTTTGGACGATGGTGAGCTTGGCGGCGGTGGCCATGACGGCGTTGAAGTTGCGCCCCGTTTCGCGGAACGTGAGATTGCCCCAGCGGTCGGCCTGCCACGCTTCGACCAAGGCGACGTCGGCCGAAAGGGCATATTCGAGCACGTGCGGGCGGCCGTCGATGATGCGCGTTTCCTTGCCTTGCGCGAGGCGGGTACCGTAGGCGGTGGGCGTGTAGAATGCACCGATGCCGGCGCCGGCCGCGCGAATGCGCTCGGCCAGGGTGCCTTGCGGAACGATTTCGAGCTCGATTTTTCCCTGTCGATAGAGCTCCTCGAACACGACGGAGCCGGCACTTCGGGGAAAGCTGCAGAGGATGCGGCGCACGCGCCCGAGCTCCATGAGGCGCGCCAACCCGACATGGCCGGTGCCCGCATTGTTGGAGACGATGGTGAGCTCGCGGGCGCCCTGTTCGATCAAGGCGTCGATCAATGCATTCGGCTGCCCCACCGAGCCGAATCCGCCCACGAGCACCGTGGCGCCGTCTTGGATGCCCGCGACGGCTTCCTGAATCGATGATACGCGTTTGTCGATCATATTAGATCTCGAAAAATACGGTTTCACCTTCACCTTGAAGGCGAATATCGAATTGCCAGCGACCCTCGCCCACCGGACGCGCCAACAGCGTCGTGCGGCGGTCGGGATCGATGGATTGCAGCACGGGATCGCGCTCGTTCATCGGGTGGTTGGCAAAGTAGGCGCGGGTGAGGAGCGGTTTGAGCAGGCCGCGTGCGTGCACCAGCACGGCGATGTGCGGCGCCTGCCTGGGATGATCCTCCGGGATGAACGTGCGAATGCGAAAGGTGCCCTCCGCATCGGTGGCGCAGCGACCCCAGCCCGGGAAGGTGTCGCTCACGGGCGGGCTCGTTTGCCACGTTTCGATGCACGCATCGGTGACCAGGGCGCCGTCACCGTCGGTGATGCAACCGGTGAGGGTGAGCGTGCGGCGCCCGCCCGTATCGCCACCGAATCGCGTGAGATCGCACCAGACTTTTTCGGCATGGCCGTGCCAAAACGGCCCGATGGTCTGCTGGCTCGTGGCGGAGGCCATGGTCATGCTCCTTCGAACGGGGTCGCACGCGCCCCGCGCAGCACCAGATCGAAACGGTAGCCCAGTGCGTAATTCGGCAAGGTTAATTCGATGTCAAACGTGGATATGAGCCGGCGCCGCGCCTCCGTGTCCGGAATGGAATTGTAAATCGGATCGAGCGCCAGCAAAGGGTCGCCGGGAAAATACATTTGCGTAATGAGCCGCGAGGCGCACCCCGGCCCGAAAAGGGAGAAGTGAATATGATTCGGCCGCCACGCATTGTGGTGGTTGCGCCAGGGATACGCGCCCGGCTTGATGCTCATGAAGCGATAGCACCCGTCGTGGTCGGTGAAGACGCGTCCCAGACCCGGAAAATTCGGATCGAGCGGCGCATCGTGCGTATCGCCCGGATGGTCGTAGCGCCCTGCCGCATTGGCCTGCCAGAGCTCGATCATCGTATTTGCAACGGGGCGCCCATCCTCGTCGGTCACCCGGCCCGCCACGACGATGCGCTGCCCGGCGGCTTCGCGCCCATCCGCCGTTTTTGACATATCCGCGATGGGTGGAGTGTGCTGCGGCGAAAAGACCGGCCCGCTCGCCTCCGTGCACCCCGGCGGAAGGCGCACCAAAGGCTGCAGCGGCGAACGCTTGCGCGTGCTCTGGTAAGCCTCGTGCAGATACTCGGGTTGGCTGCCCACGGTGTGCGGTCGATAGTTCATTGGATTGGCAATCCTACGTAGTTTTCAGCGAGCGATCGCTGCGCCGACACGGACGATGTGAGGTAATCGAGCTCGGCGAGCTGAATGCGAAGATCGAAATCCGTCGAGCCCGGTCCTCGATGAAACGTGGAGGTCATCCACGACGAGAAGCGCTCCGCCTTCCATACCCGGCGCAAACACCGTTCGGAATATTGCTCCAGCAATGATTCGTCGCTGCGCCGGTAAAAGGCCTCCACCGCCTCGGCAAGCCATCGCACGTCGGCCACGGCCAGGTTCATGCCTTTGGCGCCGGTCGGTGGAACGATGTGCGGTGCGTCGCCGGCAAGAAAGAGGCGACCGTGGCGCATGGGCTCACACACGAAGGCGCGCATGGAGGTAATGCCCTTTTGCAGAATGGGCCCGTCCTTCAGCACGAACCCGTCGCGCGTGGCCAATCGCGCGGAGAGCTCGGACCAAATGCGGTCGTCCGACCACGCATCGAGTGATTCGTTCGGCGTGCATTGCAAATAGAGACGGCTCACCGTGGGCGAGCGCATGCTCAAGAGCGCGAACCCGCGCTCGTGGTGTGCGTAAATCAGCTCGTGCGAACTGGGCGGCGCTTCGGCGAGAATGCCCAGCCACGCAAAGGGGAATTCCCGGTCGAAGCAGCGGATTTCGCTTTCCGGAATCGAGGCGCGGCAGATGCCGTGGAAGCCATCGCACCCGGCGATGAAGTCGCACTCGAGCTCCGTCTCCTGAGTGGCACCCGGTTCGCGGTAGCGGATCCGCGGCCGCTCCGTCTCGAGGTTCTCCACGCGGACGTCGGTCACCTCGAAGCGAAGCGACCCGTCGTAGGCGAGGCGCGCCGCCACCAAATCGCGCACGACCTCGTGCTGGCCGTACACCGTGATGGCTTTTCCGGTGAGCTCGCGGAAGTCGATGCGGTGCGTGCGCCCCGCGAAACGGAGAAGCACGCCCTCGTGCACGAGCCCTTGCCGGTGCATGCGCTCGCCCAGCCCTGTTTCGGTGAGCACGTCGACCGTGCCTTGCTCGAGCACGCCCGCACGCAGCCGGCTCTCGATGTACGTGCGCGAGCGCGCTTCGAGCACGACGGACTCGATGCCGCGAAGATGAAGCAGATGCGCGAGTAGAAGACCTGCCGGTCCAGCTCCCACGATACCCACCTGCGTGCGTTGCCGTTCCATGTTCGTATGATGATTCAAAATGGGGTCGCCGGTGGCTGTCCGCGGAGCGTCATCCACTGCCATTGTGTGAACTCTTCCCAATTGGCTGGGCCGCTGACGCTCGTTCCATTGCCCGAGTGGCCCACGCCGCCGAATGGATTGACGATCTGGTCGTCGACGGTCTGATTGTTGATATGAAGCAGGCCGATGCGCAATTTGCGCCCCAGTGTCGTGGCGCGTCCTACCGAGCCGGAGAGGATGCCGGCCGAGAGTCCGTAGTTGGTTCGATTGGCCAGGGCCACGGCTTCGTCGTCATCGTCGAAGACCGTGACCGGCGCCACGGGGCCGAAGATTTCCTCCTCGAAGGCCCGCATCCCTGGGCGAACGCCGCTCAGCACCGTGGGCTGATAAAAGAGCTTCTCGAAGGTGCCTCCGGCCTCCAACGTCGCGCCCGCGGCCACCGTATCGCGTACGATGCCGGCGACGTGATCGAGCTGCCCTTGATGGATGAGCGGTCCGAGAACCACGTCCTCGGTGGCAGGGTCGCCCACGGGAAGGGCCTTGGCCTTTCGAGCGAGGCGCGCGACGAACTCCTTTTCGAGCTTGCGCTGCACCAGCACGCGGCCCGTGGACATGCAGATCTGCCCTTGGTGCAGGTACACGCCAAAGGCCGCGTTGGCGACGGCCAGATCGAGATCGGCATCGTCGAGCACCACCAGGGAATTCTTTCCACCCAGCTCGAGAGACACCTTTTTCAAGTGCCGGCCCGCGAGCTCGCCGACCTTGCGCCCCGCCGAGGTCGAGCCGGTGAATTGGATCATGCCGACATCCGGATGGCTGCACAGCGCCGCACCCGCATCGGCACCGCCGGGGAGCACGTGAAGCACGTCGGGCGGCAGCCCCGCCGCCTCGAACAGCCGCGCAATGATGAAGCCTCCGCAAATGGCCGTGCGAGGATCGGGCTTGAGCACGACGGCATTGCCCACGGCGAGCGCGGGTGCCACCGCCCGCATCGCGAGGATGAGGGGAAAATTGAATGGCGAGATGACACCCACCACACCGATGGGGCGGCGACGTGCGATGCTCATCACGTCCGAGGCGCTCGGCAGCACCACGCCCTGCGGTTGCGACGGCATGCTCGACGCCTCGTGGATCGTCTTGAGTGCGATGCCCAGCTCGAACTCCGCCTTGGGCCGCGTGGATCCGCTTTCGCGCACGAGCCAGGGCACGATCTCGGCGGCGTGCTCCTCCAGGAGCCGCGCCGCTTTGCGAAAGATCGCGCCGCGCTCCTCGTAAGGACGATCGGCCCATGCCGATTGAGCTTGCCGCGCAAGCGCGCCGGCGCGTTCGATGTCGCTCGGGCCCGCGATGCCGATTCGGCTGAGCACACGCGAGGTCGCCGGTTCGACAGCGTCGGCCGAGTGTGTGAGCTCGCGCCACCCCGACGAAAAGACCCGCCCGCGCCATGTGGATTCGACCAGCCATTCCGCGCTCATTTTCGCCTCCGGGAGATTTGTTCGATAAACGAACATTTGTTCGCAAACAGATGCTATATCTCTAAAGCCGAGGCCTGGACTCGGTCAAGGGTCCCAGGTATTTACGCAGTGCGCAGAGGAGGCAGACCATGACCGACACCGTACGAGACGCCGTGCGCCATGGTTCGATGAGCCGTTTTCAGCTCGTGGCTGTGGCGATTTGCATTGGCCTCAACATGCTCGACGGATTCGACGTGTTGGTCATGGCCTTTACGTCTTCGTCGGTCGCCACGGAATGGGCTCTGTCCGGCAGGCAGGTGGGCATGCTGCTCAGCGCAGGGCTTTTCGGCATGACCGCAGGCTCGCTCTTTCTCGCACCGTGGGCCGATCGATTCGGGCGGCGCGCGATCGTTCTCGTCTGTCTCGGGCTTTGCATGGTTGGCATGCTGCTCTCGGCGTTTGCCGGCGGACCGGTCGAGCTTGCGGTGTTGCGCGTGATCACCGGCATTGGCATCGGCGGCATGCTCGCGAGCATCAATGTCATTACCGCCGAATACTCCTCGGATCGATGGCGCAATACGGCGGTGAGCCTGCAGGCCACCGGGTATCCCATCGGCGCGACCATTGGCGGAAGCATCGCGGCGGTGCTCATCACGCATTATGGCTGGCGCTCCGTGTTCGTGTTTGGCGCTTTGGCATCCGCGGCGATGGTCCCCATCGTTCTTTGGCGATTGCCTGAGTCACTCGATTTCCTGCTCGACAAGCGCCCGCCCGGCGCGCTCGAAAAGGTGAATGCGCTGCTGCACTCTATGAAGCGCGACGGGGTGCGCGAGCTTCCCGCGCTTGCACCTTCGCCCGCACGAACGGCCATGCCGATGCGGCGGCTCTTCGGCGAAGGCTTGGCGCGCCCGAGTGTGCTCATTGCGCTCTCATTCTTCTTGCAGATGCTCGCCTTCTATTTCGTCCTGAGTTGGACGCCGAAGTTGCTCGTGCACGCGGGCCTATCGAAGCAGCAGGGCATCACCGGTGGCGTGCTGCTCAATCTGGGCGGCATCGTCGGTGGTACCATTTTCGGCTACCTCGCCGCGCGTTTCGGCGTGCAGCGTTTGACGGCGACGGCCATGGTGATCGCTTCGGTGTGCGTCGTTCTTTTCGGCCTGGTAGCGCAGGATCTCTCCACGGCCTTTCCCGTGGCGCTCTTGATTGGCGCATTCATTTTCGCCGCCATGGTGGGACTCTATTCGCTCACCCCGGCGCTCTACCCGCCGTCGATTCGCACCACCGGCATGGGCTGGGCCATCGGCATCGGTCGTCTCGGTGCCATCCTCGCGCCGTCCACTGCGGGGTTTCTCGTGGAGGGCGGCTGGAAGAATTCCGCGCTGTATGCGCTTTATGCCCTGCCGCTGCTCGTGGCGGCGGCGCTGGTGATGGCCATTCGTGCCTCCACGGGCGCTACCGGGGAGAGCGCGACGTCACGGGAGCAAGGCGCGGGCGTCGTCGGCGGCTCGCTTCAACACCGGTAGGAATTTGCGCTTCATCACCTCGATGCTGACGCGGTTCGCCTGAGCGCTCACGTTGATGGCTGCGTGCACCCGTTGATGGCGGTCGACGAGCGGCACCGCGATCGAGCGAAGGCCCTCCTCCAGCTCTTGATCGACCAGGCAATAGCCGCGCTCACGCACCTCGTCCAAAAGGGTGCGAAGCTTCGCCTTGCTCGTAATCGTATGGCGCGTGAGTGCCACGAGCTCCGCGCGCGCAAGCAGCGCATCGCGCTCGGGCACCGGCATGAACGCGAGCAGCACGCGCCCCATGGATGTGGACACGGCGGGCAGCCGCGCGCCCACACCCAAGTCGACGCTCATGATGCGCCGTGTGGAAACGCGTGCAACATACACGATATCGACGCCGTCCAGCACGGAGGCGCTCGATGACTCTTCCAGCGCATCGCTCACCGTGCGCAAAAACGGCGTGACGATCTCGGGAAGGCGCAGCGAGCGCAGGTAGGCGAACCCCAACTCCAGGACGCGTGCGGTCAGTGTGAAGCGCTTGCCGTCGAAGCTTGCATATTCGAGGTCGACGAGGGTGTGCAAAAAACGCCGCGCGGCCGCACGCGTGAGGCCGGCGCGCTCGGCGACCTCGGTCAACGTCATGGAGGCGTGGGCGGCATCGAAGGCTCGAATGACCCGGAATCCCTTGTCGAGAGACTCGACGAAGTCAGCGCTTTTTTTCTCGGTCACGGGGCGGCATGCTCCGATACCGCGCGCGATAGCTCAAGAAAAACTGGTGGACGCGGTGAGGGCGTCCACCGACACCGACAGGGCGCGCAGCACCAGGCCGGCACCGAACCGCATCGAAAGGCCGACGAGCTCGTCGTAGAGTCCTTTGGTGCGAAAGAGCAGGCGATCTTGCCAGTGGCACAGCGTGTCCGTCGGTGCGCGGAGCTCGCGCAGCCGCGCGATGCGCGCGTTGGCATCCACGACGGCGCGGTAGTGACCGTTCAGCGGAGGCTGCACCCAGGTGGGCCCCATTCGTTCGATGTCCGAGACGTGGAGCAGCCCGCGCTGCTCGAGGAGCTTCTCCTGCGTACGAATGGAGTACTCGTTCATGGAGAGGATCTTCGCGCGGCGCCTCCATGCCTCCTGGCGTGACTCCTCCGCGGAGCGCAGGATGAAGCGCCGGTAGCACGGCGGCACGACCAAGATGTGCGTGAGTACGTGGCCCGCCCGAAGCGGGTGCACCATTGGCTCGTCGAGCGCGATGTGCCCCCAACGCTCGTGCCGGGTGTCCGCATCGAGCGCCCGCGCCAGGGCCGCATGGTCGGCGAGGCCGAACACCTCTTCCGAATAGAGCCCGCCCGGGCGCGGAATGCGCGAAGGAAAATCGTACGTATCCGCCGTGGTTACTGCACCGCTGGACAGTGCCAGCGTTTCGGTCGTGGTAAGTGCCCGCCCCCGGTAAATCAGGTCGTTCTGCATGCTGCCTCTATGGTCTACGCCCCGCGGCGGGCCGGGCTTCCCCGGGCGGGCCGACAAAAACGGGGACATCTCGTTTGCGAGGCGGACGTCGGATGACTCCGCGATCATGCAGCGCGTGTGGATATCGAGCGCAAAAGGCCATGACATGGCGATGGTACGCCGTTTGCTCACGCTCGGACCCAGGATGAGACACTTATTCTTTGGCGCTATTTTTTTCCTGCTTGCTTGTGAAACAACCGCCTGCACGTCGAGCGATCAAGATGGCTCGCCAGCGGCGCCTCCGGACAATACGAATGAACAAAAGGGGGATACGTCGCAGCTCGGGTTTTCGGATTGTACGGCAAGCTTTCCCGAGGACGAACGCTGCAAGATGTCCGACGAGCAGTTGCGCGCATGCTTGAATGGCGCCCAAGGAGTGTACGGCACGGCGACGACGAGCTGCGCGGGACGCTGTCCCCCCGGTTCGAGGCCGCGCTGCGGAGGAGAATCGGTGAGCATCACGGGACCGGACGGTTCCCGGACGATTCAAGCGGGTCCCGTCTATTTCGAACCTCTTTCACCAGGTCGCTATCACATGTGTCTGACGAGGGAAATGTCGTCAACCACCGACCCGACCCCCGCGCCCGTCTGTACCGATTTCACCATCGCCCCTGGAGATATCCGTCGAATCGACATTCATGTCAGTTACGGCATTTGGGGAGAGCGCGGTACGCTCCAGGAATATGCGAGCGACGGCTCGCCATTCAACTCTTCAGAAGCGCGGTGACACCCCGGGTCCGTGCGGTCACGGAGTATCTCGCCGAGGCGCTCGGCGCCGGCTAACGCCGTAGATCCGCGGCGAGCAATCGATGAAATCAATGCTCGCCCGCCTCGCGGCGCACGGAGAGGCGGCCCGCGTGGTATGCGCGTGAGGAAAGCCCGCGTTGGACCGATTAGCTGCGACTCCACACGGTGCGGCGCTCCAGCTCGGCGACGCGGGCATCCGTGTACCAGGGCCCGGGAATCGTTGCGGCTTCCGCCAGCGGCGCCGCCTCGTCATAGTCGGCAATGACTTGCTCTAGCGTAGGTTCCATGGGGCACCGAACCAGCAAAGACGACTCATGCTTTATGGATGCTCTGCGGGAAATCGAAGAACTTGTCCGGATCGTACACTCGGGCCACTTGCTGCAGGCGGGCCAGGTTGGGGCCGTAATAGGCCGGCCCCCAATCGGCCATGCGCGGGTCGATGTAATTGACGTATGCGCCAAATCCCGCAATGTCCACCAAGGCCGATTGCACGTGGGCCACGGCTTGCTCGGACTCGGTGCGGTTCTCCGCGGATGCGCCTCGGTAAATCTGTATCGTGGCCAAAGCTTGGCGGTGCGGAAACGCCGTGGCGTGCGAGGGTATGTTGCCAACGGCGCCGCCGAGGCCGTCGATGAGCAGGTTGAGGGTGACCTGATCCCGCATCAAGTCGGCCACCTTTTGCGCGTTCACGCCCCGTGTGACGCGGGACGAGCCCACGAAGGTGGCGCGATCCAATTGCCCTCCGCCCGCGTCGGACTCTCCCCGCAAATGGCATTGCTCGACGGTGAGGTTCCGGCAGCCGGCGAAGTACAGCATGGTATCCATGTAGCCTTTCTCCGTCACGGAGCGGCTCGAGGGCTGGACACCGGCCCGCTGAATCAATGCATCGAGGTGCGGTGTCAAATCCGCCGAATTGCCCACGAAGCAACCCCCGACGAAGATGCCCGCAGGATTGCCCGAGCCGCCGGAGACGACGCAATTGGACCAAAGTTCATTGGGCACGTCCGCATACCACGATTGCCAGGCGCCGAGCACCTCCACGGCGGAGCCCCTGGGGAACGGGAGCTCGAAAACGGTGAGCACCTGAGGCGCCGGCTGCGTGCGAAATGTGAACGAGGTCACGATTCCAAAGTTGCCGCCACCGCCACCGCGCAGTGCCCAATACAGATCTTCATCCGCGCGAGCGCTCACCGTGCGGCGCGAGCCGTCGTCGAGGACGATGTCCGCGGAGAGCAGCGCGTCGCAGGTGAGTCCGTATTTGCGTGTCAGCACACCGAGGCCGCCCCCCAAGGTGATGCCCGAGATACCCACCGTGGAGCAGGAGCCCGAAGGCAAACATCGCCCCGCCGCCGCGAGCGCAGCATATATGTCGATCAATTGCGCGCCGGCACCCACGATGACGGTTTCGGGCGAGTCGATGACCACGTTGGAGAGTCGGCGGAGGTCGACCACCAGGCTGCCCGGCGCCGTGGAATATCCGCCATAACTATGGCCGCCACTGCGCGCCGCCACGCGCACCTCGTTGCGGCGCGCGGCCTCGATGCAGGCCTGCACGTCGGAGGGCGCCACGCATTCGGCCACCGCCGCCGGAAGTTGCGTGTCGAAAAGGGTATTGTATGCGCGCCGCACGGTATCGTACCGCGCGTCACCTGGGAGCACGAGGTCGCCTCGCAATTTCCGGCGGAGCTCGTCCCAATCGGTGGTGCTCCCGTCGAGGGTTCCGCCTGGTTGCGGAGGTTGCTCGTCATCATCGTGGCACGCACCAAACGCGGCTGCGGCGGCGCCAAAGCCCGCAACCTTAAGGAGTGCCCGTCGGCCCAAAGTAGAAGTTTTCACAAGAGCAGTGTAAGCCCTAAAGCTCTCAGGCTGGTCGACAAAGATCGTCATCTTGCTGCGCGTTCTACCGGCAACGCAGTTGGCGGGCCCAAACGAAGTAGACGCCGGGGGCGCACTTGGATCGAGGCCTCGTGGTTTGTCACGAAAACGGCAAAGAGCGGATCACGTACGATTGCGTGACAAACCTTCCCGGTTGAATCCATGTTGCCTCTCAGGAGGGCATCATGCGACAGACCTTCGGGGGCCTGCTGCTGCTTAGTCTCGTCTACGTGGCGGCGGGCGGCTGTTTGACACGTCCCGTCGTTCACATCGATCCGACGGACAATGCAAGTTTTACCAAAAGGGTATTTTCGAGTGCTATCGACAAAATCGATCTGCTGTTCATGATCGACAATTCAGCCTCGATGGGAGACAAACAGGAATACCTACGCGCGGCCATTCCCGATTTGCTGCAACGCCTCGTCACACCGATGTGCATCGACGAAAAGGATCCGAAAAAGGTCGTCGGGCCCTCGAAGAACGATGGTCAGTGTCCCGCCGGATCGAAGGTGGAGTTCCCGCCCGTGCGCGACATGCACATTGGCGTGGTGACGTCGTCGCTCGGAAAGCGCCTCGGCAACAACGACTGTGACCCGGCATCCGATGGGAGCAATGGGCTTTCTCTGCACAAGGACGATGCAGGGCACCTCATCAATCGCGCGGGCCCGTCGCAGGTTCCCATCGAGGGCATGAAGCCGTCGAACTTCCTCGCCTGGTTTCCCAAGGTGGAGCAGAATAAGGACAAATCGGCGGGGCCTGGTGCCGTGCCCGTGGAGAGTGCCAAGACCCTGCAGGAGCAATTTCAAGACGAAGTCGAAGGTATCGGCCAATTGGGTTGCGGTATCGAATCGCAGCTGGAAAGTTGGTACCGCTTCTTGATCCAGCCCGATCCGTACGAGCGCCTCGAGCTCGATGGCGAGAAGAAGGCGACTTGGGTGGGGGTGGACACAACCATTCTCAAGCAGCGTCGTGACTTTTTGAGGCCGGATTCTCTGGTGGCGGTGATCGCGCTGAGCGATGAAAATGACTCGGAGATCGACGTGAGATCCAGCTCCGGGAATGGCTACCAATTCATGGATTCGAATTTTGGGCTCTTTCGAGGTACTGCGACTTGCACCACGAATCCGGACGACCCAAATTGCAAATCGTGCGGGCGCCTGGACCCAGCAGCGCGGGATGCGGATCCGAACTGCCGAAAGGGCCTTTACGTCGAAAGGAACGACTGGGGGCAATTCATCGGCGTCCGGCACGTTCACATGAAGCAGAAGTACGGATTCGATCCACAGTTTCCCATATCTCGTTACGTCAATGGCCTGCGGTCGCCGCGGGTTCCGGACCGGACCGGGGAGTATCCGACGGTCGGAAATTATGTCGGCGATGCGAATTGCCAGAACCCCCTGTTCGCGGCGGTCCTGCCCGATGGCAGCGACGTGACCCCCGCGACGCTGTGCAATTTGCCGCCCGGTCCGCGCACCAAGGAGCTCGTGTTTTACGCACACATTGGCGGGGTGCCCGCGAATCTTCTGCACTACGATCCAAACGATCTGGAAAAGAGCCGCCTCAGCGTCGGTGATTGGACGAAGATTCTGGGCCGTGATCCGGAACACTACGATTATTCAGGCATCGATCCCCACATGATCGAGTCGTACGCCCCTCGGCCCGAGGTGGGGCATCCAGAGACCGAAGAGGGCAATGGTTCCGATCCGGTGCACGGGCGCGAGTGGATCACCAACACGGGAGAGCGAAATCCGCCTGTCGATAGGCAATTTGCGTGCACCTTCGATCGCGTCGATTTGAAGACGGGCTCACCGAGTGCACTCGATTGTACCAAGGCCCCCGATAACCAAATCTGCGATTGTCCGAGCAACCCCAACACGCCGCGTGCCCAGGTGCCACCGGTCTGCGACCCACAGGACGTGACAAAGCAAATCAAGGCAAAGGCCTACCCGACCATTCGCGAATTGCAGTTGGCGCGCCTCATGGAAAATCAGGGCGTCGTCTCTTCGATTTGCCCCATTCACGTGCGCCGGGAAACGGAGGACGATCCGCTCTTCGGCTATCGGCCTGCGGTGGCCACCATCGTCGATCGCTTGAAGGACGCACTGCTGAACCAGTGCCTTCCGCGTCAGCTGCAGATCGACGAGGGTCAGGTGGCGTGCCTGGTTCTCGAGATGTTGCCCAAACCTGGCGATGCGAGCCAATGCGACAATCCGGCCAAAGGCCTCAAGCGGCCCGATCCCAAAGCGGTAAAGTCGTTTTTGGAGGAGGAAATGAAGACCTGGCGTGCAGCCGGCGCCGAGCGGTCCGGGCGTCCCGATCCGAGCACGCTGCCGATTTGCGAGGTGATACAGCTTCCGGCCAACGTCGATTGCAGCAAGGGGGAGGCGAAGGCCGGGTGGTGCTACGTGGAGGGTGGACGCTGCGGGCAAGCGATTCTCTTTTCGAAAGAGGGCAATCCGCCTTCGGGTGCGCTCACGAGCCTGCAGTGCATCGATGCGCGCACCGACGGAGGCGCCCCATGAAGTGGATTGCACTCCTTGCGCTGGTGGCGGGCTGCCACGCGCCTCGTGGGACGGCGCCGGAAACAGGAAGCGTCGAGGGCACGATCTTCGTCTGGGATGACGAAGCGCATACCTCGCAGCATCCGCTCGACGACGCCGTCGTGGCGCTTACCCAGTACACCGGCCCGGTGCCCGAGCCCGGGCCGGCGAAGCGCATCGTCTTCACCGACGATGGCTTCTCCATGCGAACGGTCACCATGACGTACGGCCAGCGGCTCGAGATCGTCAACGCGTCCGACCGTGTTCTCGGTCCCAGCTTCGACCAAGCCCCGATGCCTGCGTTGATGGTCGCGCCTCCACGTGGAAACGGCGATCCCCTATCGCTGCATCCGCCTCACCCCGGATATTTCACCCTGCGCGATCGCATGGGAAACGACGGCGTGCGCCTCGATGTATACGTCTTGCTCCATCCGCTTCACGCGGTGAGCGCAGGCGGCGGGCGTTACCGCATCGATGGCGTTCCCCCGGGGCCGATGACCGTGAACGCGCGCGTCGCAGGCCTCGGTGAAGCGTCCGCGACCGTTCAGGTCGCGTCGGGGACGACGCGCATGGATCTCCATCTGGAATACCGCCCCAAGATCACGCGCGCCCCTGCATCCACACGTGTCATCCCTTGAGCACCTGAGCATCGGGCCACCTTGGTGCGCGCCTCAGGCCCTTTAAGGTCTTGCGGAACCTGACCAGCGTTGTAGGCATTAGCGCGTGAAAATCATCGAGCCGGCAAGCTTGGATCGGGATGCGGTGATGGCTCTTCGCGACGAGCGGATCGACTGGCGCTTCAAAGGCATGCCGTCGAAGCTGTTCGGTACGCGTGTCGCCGACGCGGTAAATGCCGGTCTCGATCTGTTCAGCGACGATTTCGTCGGACCGCTGGTCGTCCTCGACGAGCCTGCGCTGGAGCACAATCTGCGGACCATGGCCACGTGGTGCAAACGTCACGGTCTCGCCCTGGCGCCGCACGGCAAGACCACGATGGCACCGCAATTGTTCGCGCGGCAGCTCGATCATGGAGCGTGGGCCATCACCGCGGCCAATATCAGCCAACTCCGTGTCTACCGCGCATTCGGGGTCAGCCGTGTGCTGATGGCGAATCAATTGGTCGACCCGGCCGCGCTTCGTTGGCTCACCGGCGAGTTGGATCGCGATCCAGCGTTTTCCTTTGCGTGCTTCGTCGATTCGGTCGCGGGCGTCGGCCGCATGACCGATGTTTTGGCAGCGCATCCCTCCGTTCGTGGTCGTCCCATCGACGTCATGGTGGAACTCGGCGGCGCGGGCGGTCGCACCGGTGCACGCGGTCTTTCGGCGGCGATCGAGGTGGCCGAGGCCGTGATGGCCAGCCCTGCGCTTCGTCTCGTGGGGGTGGCCGGCTACGAGACTGCGCTCGTGCGGGGGGCGAGCCCCGAGGATCTCGCCACCGTGGATGCGTATCTATCGGACATCCGCGAGCTCGTGCTGCGCCTCGCCGAGGGCGGTCACTTCGTCGACTTGGGAACGGAGCCCATTCGCGTGACCGCCGGCGGCAGCGCGTATTTCGATCAAGTGGCGGCCGCGTTTACCCAAACGTGGCCCGCGGGGCTGCACGTGCTCGGTATTCTGCGCAGCGGTTGCTATTTGACCCACGACGACGGTCTATACCGCCGCCTTTCTCCTTTTGGTCGCGAGCACCGCATGGAGGGCGGCACGCCCTTCCGGCCTGCGATCCATGCTTGGGCCCAAATCAGCTCGCACCCCGAGCCAGCTCTGGCGCTCCTCACGATGGGTCGGCGGGACGTGCCCTTCGATCAGGATTTGCCCGAGCCGCAGTTTCGCCGCCGAAATGGCGGGGTGACGGTGCCGCTCATTCAATCGCGGATCACCGCATTGAACGATCAGCACGCGTTTCTCGCGGTGGGCGACGAAGATCGGGTCGAGGTGGGAGAATGGGTGCGCTTTGGGTTGTCGCACCCCTGTACGACCTTCGACAAGTGGCCGCTCATTCCCGTGGTGAATGGAACGCGTGTCGTCGATCTGGTGCGCACGTTCTTCTGATAGTGAATCACCCATGGATATCGTCTTCCGTGGGGTGCGGGTGGCCGACGGTAGCGGAGCACCCTCGTTTCACGCCGACGTAGGTCTTTCCAACGGTCGCATTGCGGCCATCGATCGCGATCGGCCTCTCACCGGCCGCCGCATCATCGATGCTTCGGATTTGGTCTTGGCGCCTGGATTCATCGATATGCACTCGCATTCGGATCTTCAGGTGCTCGCCAAACCCGATCACCTCGCGAAGATCTCCCAGGGGGTCACGTGCGAGGTCATCGGCCAGGACGGCCTGTCCTATGCGCCGGTGAACGATGCGGTGCTCGAGACCTTGCGCGCGCAGCTCGCGGGGTGGAACGACGATCCTCCAGGTTTTTCCTGGGATTGGCGCAGCGTGGGCGAATATTTGGATCGCCTCGATCGGGGCATCGCGGTGAATGCGGTGTACCTCGTGCCGCAAGGCACGGTGCGCATGCTCTGCCTCGGGTGGGAAGACCGCCCGGCCACCGCCTCCGAGCTCGATGCGATGCGCACCATGATCGACGAGGGCATGGCCCAGGGGGCCGCCGGCCTCTCGTCCGGATTGACGTACACACCCGGCATGTACGCCGGCACCGACGAACTGGTCGCATTGTGTGAAGTCGTCGCGCGCCGGCGCGGCTTTTACAGCCCGCACCATCGCAGCTACGGCAAAGGCGCCGTCGAGGCTTATGCCGAAATGGTCGACGTGTCTCGCCGCTCCGGCTGTGCGCTGCACCTTGCACACGCGACCATGAATTTCCCAGTGAACGCCGGCCGCGCGGAGGAGCTATTGCACCTTTTGGATCGCGCGATGGCCGACGGCGTGGACATCACGTTGGATACGTATCCGTACCTCGCCGGGGCGACGTACCTCTCCGCGCTGCTTCCGAGTTGGGTCACCGAGGGCGGTCTCGATGCGGCGATTGCGCGCCTTTCGGATGCGGACACGCGCGAGAAAATCCGGCGCGAGCTGGAGGAAAGCGGATCGGACGGCTGCCACGGTGTTCCGGTGGACTGGCGGTCCATCGAAATAAACGGCGTGCGGCACGCGCGCAACGCGCACCTGGTTGGCCATAGCGTGGCGGAGGCGGCATCCCGTGCGCAGAAGCAGCCGGCGGAATTGTACTTCGACGTTCTGCGCGACGAGCGACTCGGGACATCGTGTTTGATGCACGTGGGTCACGAGGACAACGTGCAGGCCATCATGCGCCACCCAGCGCACACGGGCGGCAGCGACGGCCTTTTGGTCGGCAATCGTCCGCACCCGCGCGCCTGGGGAACATTTCCGCGCTACCTCGGCCACTACGTCCGCGAGCTCGGCGTGCTCGGATTGGAAGAGTGCATCGCGCACCTCACCGGCCGCGCGGCCCGTCGATTGGGATTCAGTGACCGCGGGTTGGTTCGCGAAGGCTACGCGGCCGATCTCGTCCTGTTTCACCCCGACCAGGTGGCCGACACATCGACCTACGATGATCCCCGCCAACGCGCGGCGGGGATCCCCTACGTCTTCGTCAATGGCGTGGCCGTGATCGACGATGGACGTCCCACCGGTGCATTGCCGGGCCATTCTCTCCGCCACATTTCGTAAATTCTCAGTTAGTAAAAGACCATGGATCGATTGCACTGGCTGCAACACGAGACCGGTGGCCTGCTCACGCTGTCCGCGGTCGGCATTGGCGTTTTGCTCCTGTTGATCATTCGATTCAAGGTCGAGCCCTTCATCGCGCTGCTCATTGCAGGGCTTTTGGTGGCGCTGGGCGCGGGCCTTCCCGTGGAGCAAATCGTGGGCTCCGCGCAAAAGAGCTCGGGGTCTCTGATCGAGGCGGGGTTTGGCAACATCCTCGGCCACGTGGCCTTGATCATCGGGCTCGGCACCCTTCTGGGCGGTATTTTGGAGGCCTCGGGCGGTGCGGAGGTGCTCACGGCCAAATTGCTGGCCCTCTTTGGCAAAGAACGCGCGCCGCTCGCGATGGGATTGTCCGGTTTGATCTTCGGTATTCCCGTCTTCTTCGACATTGGCATCTTCGTGCTCGCCCCGCTCGTGTACGTGGCTGCGCATCGCGGCGGTCGATCCATCGTGCTCTACTCGATGCCGCTCCTCGCCGGGTTGTCCATCACGCACGCGTTTCTCCCGCCGCATCCCGGGCCCGTCGCACTGGCCGGCCTTCTGCACGTCGAGCTGGGGTGGCTCATCGTGATGGGGCTTCTCTGCGGCCTTCCCGCCTGGCTGGTGGCGGGTGTTTTCTATTCGTCTTGGATCGGCAAGCGCATCGACTTGCCCGTGCCCGAGGAGATGCTCGCGGCCGCGCAAAAGGCAGAAACCAAGGCGCGGCCTCCATCGCTCGGGTTGGTGGCGGCCATCGTGGCCATTCCTCTGGGGCTCATTCTGTGCGGTACGTTCGGCAGCATTCTTCTGACGGGTACGCTGCGCAGCGTGGTCACGTTCTTCGGAACGCCGGCCGTGGCCCTGACCATTGCCATTCTGATGGCCTTTTGGCTCCTCGGCTTTCGCCGTGGCATGAGCAAGGACGATTTGGCGCACCTTGCCAGCACGTCCTTGAAGCCCGTGGGAATGATCATCCTCGTCGTCGGAGGTGGCGGCTTCTTTGGCGCGGTTCTGTCCGCGACCGGCGTCGGGAAAGCGCTAGCGAGCACCCTCGCCTCCGCTGGCCTTCCCATCATCGCGCTGGTGTACGTCATCAGTTGTGGTTTGCGCATCGCCCAGGGCTCCGCCACCGTGGCCATCGTGACAACGGGCGGCATCATCGCGCCGCTTTTGCCGGATCTTCACTATTCGCAACCGCGACTTGCGTTGATTGCCATGGCCATCGCTTCTGGTTCGATCATCGCATCCCACGTCAACGATGGAGGATTCTGGATTATCTCGCGCTACTTCGGAATACCGGTCAAAGAGACCCTTGCCACGTGGACCGTGCTCGAGACGATTCTCTCCGTTGTCGGTTTTGCCATGGCTGCGCTGTTGAGTTTATTATTTCAATGATCGACGTCATTCGACTTCATGGACGGTAGGGCGGTATCGTAATCTTTGTGCATGGAAGAAAGCGCTCGTCGCAATGTGCCGCCGCCTGCGGTGGCTCTCATGCAATTGATTACGGGAAAATGGGTTAGCCAAGCGATATCCGTCGCCGCCGAGCTCGGTGTTGCGGATCATTTGAAAGAAGGTGCGCGCTCCACGGCCGATTTGGCTGCCGCGGTGGGCGCGAACGAAGACGCGTTGTACCGGGTGCTTCGCGCGCTCACCAACGTCGGCCTTTTCCACGAGGGTGATGGGCGCACGTTCCAGCTCACGGAGCTCGGCCAATATTTGCGCCGCGACGTGCACGGTAATTTGAATGGGTATGCGCGCTTCCTCGGTGAAGAGCACATGTGGCGTGCCTGGGGCGATTTGATTCATAGCGTTCGCACGGGCGAGCCCGCATTCGATCACACCTACGGGCAGCCCATATTCGAGTTCGTTGGCACGTGTCCTCCGTTGGCCGCGGTGTTCAACGATGCCATGACGTCGATCAGTGCAGGCGCCGCGCAGGCGGTGGTCTCGGCGTACGATTTCCGCGACGTTCGCAAGTTGGTCGACGTCGGCGGAGGCCATGGATACCTGGTTGCGACGATTTTGAAGGCCCACGCGCAGGTGACCGCCACCGTGTTCGACTTGCCCCACGCGGCCGAGGGGGCGAGGCAGCTCCTGCAGGCCGAGAAACTCACGCAACGCACGGTCGTGGCCAGTGGCGACTTTTTCGAATCGGTCCCCGAAGGCGGCGACACGTACATCATGAAGCACATCATCCACGATTGGGACGATGTGCGATGCAACATGATTTTGCGCAACTGCCGCCGCGCCGTCGTGCCGGGGGGCAAGGTGCTCGTGGTCGACCAAGTCGTTCCGGCACCCAACGAGGCGAACTTCAGCAAGCTGATGGACTTGGAGATGCTCGCGCTCACCGGCGGCGGCCGCGAGCGAACGGCGGACGAGTTTCGCAAGCTCTTCGCCGGGGCGGGTTTCGAGCTGACCCGGATCGTTCCCACGGAAGCGTACATCTCGGTGATCGAAGGCCGGGCAGTGTAAGATTCGCCCGCGATGGGCAGCCTCGAGGACGATCTCCAGTTGGCATTGGCATGCCTCCGTGGAGATCGTTCTGCGCTGGCGACCTTCGAGCGCGAGCACCTGCGTGAGATTGGCGCCTTCGTGGCGCACATCGATCGCGCGCCGGCGTTTGCCGACGAGGTTCGGCAGGCGTTGCGCGCGTCGCTTCTCGTGGCAGGCCAAGATGGCCGCGAGCCCGGCCTTGCCGGCTACGGCGGCCGGGGCACGCTCGGTGGCTTCGTTCGCGTTGCGGCGGTGCGCACGGCGTTGAATCTGAAACGGCATGCCCGGCGTGCCTCCGCGCGTGACGAGGCGGCAGGGGCGGAGGGATTCGGCGCGGCGAGCGCAAGCCCCGAGCTGGTCTACGCACGCGAGCAATACCGCGAGGCCTTCGGCGAGGCATTGCACGGCGCCGTCGCCGAATTGTCGGCGCGCGATCGCACGCTTCTGCGCCTGTACCACGCCGAGGGGGTCGCGCTCGAGGCGCTGGCCGCGCTTTACCGCGTTCACCTTTCCACGGTGTCGCGCTGGCTGGCCTGCGCGCGCGAGCAGTTGTCCGAGGCGACCTTGCATCGCCTGCGCGAGCGTCTGCGGGTGGGACCGAGCGATGCCGAGAGCATCGCCGCGCTGCTCATGAGCCAACTCGACGTCAGCCTGGTCCGCATTTTCCGCGAGGCCGGGTAGTCGCGTTTTTTTTTTTTAGGAAGTGTGCAAACGGCCGTGCCGGCGGTGTCAGGGCTGCAGGAGGCCTTTGCCATGCACCTCGTTCGAATGCTTTTCCTCGCGGCATCCCTTACCGTGGCCTGCGATGACCCGCGCACCGGGATCACGCTGCCCGGCGCCAAGTTTCACCCGGAGGGCGTCGCCGTGGCGCCGGACGGTACATTCTATATCGGGAGCATCCGCGATGGATCCATTGCGCGGGCGCGCCCCAATGCTGCCGTGGCCGAGACATTCGTGCCCGGCCGGGAAAACTTTTATGTCATTGGCGTTGCGGTGGACGCGCGGCACGACACGCTATGGGCCTGCGTCGACGATGACAATCTGTTGCCCAAGCAAGTGGCCTACCTTCACGGCTACAATCTGCGCACCGGCGCCCTGACCGGGCAATACGAGCTTCCCGGCATCGATGGCTTTTGCAACGATCTGATCGTGGACGATCGCGGGAACGTGTACGCGACGGACGCGGCGGCGAACACCATCGTGCGGCTACCGCGGGGCGGAACGAAGTTGGAAACATGGTCGAGTGATCCGCTGTTCCAGCCCGGGCCGGGGCCCATCACCGTCAATGGAATCGTGTTCGATCGACGTCGCCGGCAGCTCCTCGTGGTCAAATCCGATTCGGGCGATCTTTTGTCCGTGCCCATTTGGCGCGATGGAAGCGCCGGGCTGGCGAAGGTCATTCCCGTGGATCCGCCCTTGGATTTCCCCGACGGGATCGAAATCGTGGACGACGAAACGCTCCTCGTCGAAGAACACCGGGCGGGCAACGTCGTGCTGGTGAAGCTGGACGGCGGGCGCGGGACGAAACGCGTCATTGCGAGCGGGTTGGCGCAGCCGACGACGGCAGCCCTTTACCGAGGGAGCGCCTGGGTGGCCATCAGCCAATTGGCCGCGGCCGACGGCCAGGGAACACCGACGTTGCCCTTTCGCGTGGAGCGGATTGCGATTCCTGAATAACATGGGCCGATGCATGCGTGCCTGTCCGACGAACTCGTGTTGGCCTTCGTCGAAGATCGGCTGCGTGCGCCCGAGCGCGCCGACCTCGAGGCGCATCTGAGTGGCTGCGACGAGTGCTGTGCGCTCGTCGCAAGTCTCGCAAAAACGTGGTTCGTCGAGAAGGAGCCGGCGCGTTATGCCGCCGGCCGACGCGTGGGGCCGTACACCATCGTGGCCTTTGCCGGCCGCGGTGGAATGGGCGAGGTGTACCGTGCGCGCGATCCTCGCCTCGGGCGCGACGTGGCCATCAAAGTGCTGCCCGCGCGGTTCGCCGGCGATTCGGAACGGCTCGCCCGCGTCCAAGTCGAGGCACGTGCCACCGGTAAAATCGCGCATCCGCACGCGGTGACGGTGTTCGACGTGGGGACGCACGACGGGGTTCCCTATTTGGTGACGGAATGGCTCACGGGGATGACCCTTGGCGAACGGCTCGCGCGCGGAAAGCTCGCCATGCCGGAGGTGTGCCGCTTGGGGGCGCAGCTTGCGCGCGCGCTCGGGGCGGCGCACGACAATGGGGTCATCCATCGCGATCTCAAACCGGACAACGTGTTTCTCTGCGAGGGTGGAAGCTGCAAGGTTCTCGATTTTGGGGTGGCGCGGCTGGTGGCCTCGTTCGAAGAGTTCCAACCCGGCCTTGCCACGGAGCCGGGGGTGCTCGTGGGGACGGTGGGCTATATGTCGCCCGAGCAAATTCGCAGCGAGGAGGTCGACGCGCGGACGGACCTTTTCGCGCTGGGCGCGGTGCTCTACGAGATGGCCACGGGTCGAAAGCCCTTTGGTGCCGGCAGCCCGGTGGAGCGCATGACCGCCACCTTGCGCGACGAGCCGCCACCGTGCGAGGGCGAACTCGGGGCCATCGTGGCGCGCTGTTTGGCCAAGTCGCCGGCCAATCGCTATCAATCCGCGCACGATCTCGCCTTTCAATTGGAGGCACTCGCAAAAGCGCCCGCGCTCGCGCGCCCCGAGCCTCCGCGATCGCGCCGCTCGCTGGCTGCGCTGGCGGCCGTTGCGCTGGCGGGGATGGCCCTCGCGTTCTTCGTGGGGCGTCACACCGTTGCGCATGAATCGACGGAGCGGCCGACGTACCGGCCGCTCACGTTCGCGCGCGGGAACGTCCTTTCGGCGCGCTACTCGCACGACGGGCACACGGTCGTGTACAGCGCTTCGTGGGACGGTGGTCCCGCGCAGCTTTACACCATGCGCACCGAGCTGCCCGGCGCCAAACCGCTCGGCCTGAACGCCGACGTGCGTGGCATTTCAGCGCAAGGCGAGCTGGCCATGTTGCTCAATCCGCAGTTCTTCGAAATGGGGACGCCGAGCGGCACCTTGGCGCGCCTGCGACTCGGCGGCGGCGCGCCTCGCGAGGTGCTGGAGCGCGTTTTCGAGGCGGATTGGAGTCCGAATGGTGCCGAGCTCGCGGCGGTCAGCAAAACGGAAACGCGGTATCGGATCGAATACCCCATTGGGAACGTACGCTACGAGGGCGAGGCGTGGCCAAGCCATTTGCGCGTGTCGCCCCGCGGCGACAAATTGGCATTCCTGTTTCACCGCGATCCAAAAGACGATATGGGCGCGGTGGCTCTTTTGGAGGGAAATGGTCCGATGCGCGAGCTTTCCGGAGGCTGGGGCAGCATCCGCGGCCTTGCATGGGCACCAGGCGGCAAAGAAATATGGTTTACCGCTGCGCGCACCGGAGCCGACTACGGGCTTTACGCCATCGATGAAGCGGGCGGCGAGCCGCGCCTCGTGGACCGCATGGCGGGAAGCATTCTCTTGCACGATATTTCGGCCGACGGAAAAGCGCTGGTCGATCACCGCGAGCACCGCACCGCGCTCTATGTCGGCAATGCCCAGGGCGAACAGGATCTCACGTCGACCTCCGGCGCCTACCTGACGGGCCTCTCCGCCGACGGCCGTTCGATGGTCTACTCCGACGAAGACGCCAGCGAAGGGCCCGATTACGGCGCCTATCTGCGAACGACCGACGGCGCGCCACCGGTCCGACTTGGAAATGGGATGCCTTTCGCGCTTTCACCGGATGGCCGCTGGGTGATCGTTGCCCTTCACGGCATGCCGATGACATTGTCCCTCGTTCCCACGGGGCCGGGCGGGGCGCGCAAGCTTTCGCTCGGTCCCGTTGCGACGGTGTTCGAGGTTCGCTTCTTTCCCGATGGCCGGCGCATTCTCTTTCGCGGCATCGAGGGGACGGGCCACCTTCCGCGCGTTTGGATTCACGATCTCGACGAGGCCGGTCCGCGGCCGCTCACCCCCGAGGGCGTCGCCCCGTTGCCCGCGATTTCGCCAAAGGGCGATCGCTTTGCCGGGGTGGGGCCCGACGGGGTGCTGCGCCTTTATGGCGTGCAAGGCGAGAGTCTGGGGGAGGTGCCGGGCCACTTTGCCGATCACCTCGCTGCGGGATTTACCGAGGACGGAACGGGGATTTACCTGCGAACGCGATCGCTCCCCGTCCGAATTCGCCGCGTGGCGCTCCCGTCCGGGACTGTGACGGAGCACATGTCACTTCCGCCCGGTGGCCTTCGGCCGGGGTTGTCGTCCATCATGACACTCTTTCTCAGCGCCGACGGTCGCTCCTATGCCTATTGCACCAGCGAGACGCTTTCGCGCCTCTACATCGTGGAGGGACTGTGATGTATCTTCGTCAGGGTGAAGGTATCCCCGCGTAACCTGTTCTTTCTCGTATCCTCGTGGGCATTCGCGCTGACATTGGCGCTCTCGTGGTACGTCCAATGGTTCATCGTGTTTCTCGTCCCCGTGGGCGCCATTTTTCTATTGGGCCTCTACGACTTGGTGCAGAGCAAGCACTCCATCCGGCGCAACTTCCCGGTGGTTGGGCACTTTCGCTATTTGTTCGAGTCGATCCGGCCGGAGCTTCAGCAGTATTTCGTGGAGTCCAACTCCTCGGGGCGACCCTTCAGTCGGGATCTGCGCTCGCTCGTCTACCAGCGCGCGAAAAACGTGACCGACACCGTGCCCTTTGGAACGGAGAAAGACGTCTATTCGCTTGGCTACGAATGGATCAATCATTCGCTCATGGCCAAGCAACCCGCGGAGGAGCCTCCGCGGGTTCGCGTGGGCGGGCCCGACTGCACGCAGCCATACGACGCCGCGGTGCTCAACGTGTCGGCCATGAGCTATGGCTCGCTCAGCACCAACGCCGTTCGCGCTTTGAATCGCGGGGCCAAAGCGGGCGGGTTTGCGCACAACACCGGCGAGGGCGGTCTCACGCCGCACCATTTGGCCGAGGGCGCCGACATCATTTGGCAGATTGGCACGGGTTATTTCGGTTGCCGCGACGCCAACGGCAACTTCGATGCGAGCCGATTCGAGGAGAAGGCCTCTCTCGATGTCGTGAAGATGATTGAAATCAAGTTGAGCCAAGGCGCCAAGCCGGGTCACGGAGGCATTCTCCCGGCGGCCAAGCTCACACGCGAGATCGCCGAGATCCGCGGGCTGCCCATGGGCCACGACGTGATTTCACCGCCGACGCATTCGAGCTTTGGCACGCCGCTGGAGATGTGCGAATTCATCGCCAAGCTGCGCACGCTGGCCAAGGGCAAGCCCATTGGTTTCAAGCTTTGCGTGGGCAAGCGCCGCGAATTTTTGGCCATCTGCAAGGCCATGCTGGAAACGGGCATCACGCCGGACTTCATCACGGTCGACGGTGGCGAGGGCGGCACGGGCGCGGCGCCGCTCGAGTTCTCCAACGTGGTGGGCACACCCCTGGTCGAGGGGCTGGTGTTCGTGCACAACGCGCTGAACGGCGTAGGTTTGCGCGACCGCATCCGCATCATCGCCAGCGGTCGCATCGTGACGGGCTTCGATATCGCGCACAAAATCGCCATTGGCGCGGACCTGTGCAATTCGGCCCGCGCGATGATGTTCGCCCTCGGGTGCATTCAGGCGCAACAGTGCAACGCGAATACGTGCCCCGCGGGGGTGGCGACGCAAGATCCGGATTTGGTCCGTGGCCTGGTCGTGGGCGACAAGGCCGTCCGCGTGACGAATTTCCAACGCAACACCGTGCGCGCGTTCACGGAAATCCTCGGCGCCGCCGGCCTGTCGCACCCTTCCGAGTTGCGCCCGTGGCATATCCTTCGCCGCATCAGCCCGACCGAATCGAAGCACTACGGCGAAATGTACGAGTACCTCGCGCCCCGGGCGCTCCTCGCCACCGAATTGCCAAAGTCCTACGCCCGCCCGTGGCGTGCCGCCCAAGCTGCGAGCTTCGAGTCCGCGGTGCGGGACGCGTAGGATCCGCCGTCACCAGCCGACGGCGACGAGGAGGTATTGCGGATTGTCATGTGAGATGAACGTCGAATAGCCACCCACGTCGTCGTAGGGAAAGCCGTAAGCTTTGCCGCCGATGGAGTGGTCGTGCCAGAACTTGGCATAGTAGTTCGCCGGTGCGGCCGTGTAGAAGGTCGAGGCGTTGGCCCACAGTTGCTGGTTGAGCAGCTTGCCTGCGGAGTTGAACGTGCCCGGGGCCGCACCGACGTGGCGATAAATGGCCGCCGAGAGATCGGGGTAGGCACCGAGGCCGTCGCCATTGGGGCCGGGCTTCGGGATGGTGATACCGTTCGCCGACCAGATCTGATTTACGTAGCTGTCGTAATAATGCTGATACGGCCCACCGGCATTGAAGCCGCCCGCGCCCGGCTCCACGATGCGATATGGTGCGTTGGGAGCTTGGGCGAGTCCTTTGAACTCGGCCGGTACGGAGTCCACGAATTTCTGGAAGGTGACCGCACGGTCTTCGGCGAAGGTCGCATAATCCTCACCGACGGTGAGCTCGGATCCATCGTGGGAGCGCAGCAACATGGCGATCTTCAGGCCGAATGCATCCACCCGCGTGGTGTTGCCATTGTATTGGTGCGGACCAATGGTGTGCTCGATGAAATCGAAATACCGGCTTTTCGTCGGATCCGACGCGCAGGCCGTGTCGCCGGTCAGGCAAACGTAGAAATAGAGCCGGCCCGCGGAGTTTGCCGGCATGTCGTACAACGGTCTTTCCGCAAAGGAGTGCGTCTCGTTGATCGAGCCCGATTTGAAGCTCCAATAGAGCTCGGTATCTTTGCGCACGCCGTTGGTGCGATTGAGGAATTTGAACATCATGACATTCTGTGCGGGCGGTATTCCGCTCGCGTCCCAGAATGTACCGGGCGGGTTGGTGCCGCTGTCGGGGATGCCGCCATCGGTTGCGCCACCGGCGGCGAAGATTTGCAGCTCCCAAAGTGAATATCCCCATTGGGTGGCACGCTGGCTTCCGAGGACGCGCACGTAACGGCCACTCCCGTTGACCGTGAGGTCTTCCGTGCCGCCGGGGCTATTGGTGGTGCTGTAAATGTTCGACCACGCGTTACCATCGTTGGATACTTGGATTTGGTACGCCTTGCCGTACGCCGTCTCCCAGTTGAGTCGAACTCCGCAAATGGTTTGGACGGATCCCAAATCGACTCGGATCCATTGGGGATCGCCGAATGCGCTCGACCAACGGGTGCCTGTATTTCCGTCCGTCGCCGCACTTGCGGGAAAAGCGCCGCTTTCGACGGAGGAGGCCGCGGTGGGGCGATTCAATGCCACGTTGGTCGTGCCGCAGGCGGCGGCCAACGATTGATCGATTGGATTGAATTTATCCTTGGATGAAGGGGCAGATTGCTCATCCGCCGAGCATTGGAAGGTGGAGACGGCGACAACGATGGTTGCGCCGTGGACCAGGGATCGCTTGGACATGCGACGGCTCCTTTGAGCTTCGAGTGAGGGCGACTCCGCGAGACCTTCAGCAATCCGGCGAGCGCACGCCCGCGATTGCGGAGGCATAAATGATGGCCGTCATCAATCTTGTCAAACGGAAACTTCGTGCCGCATCGTGTCAGCGCGCCTGGGGCTCGTGCGAGCCGCATGGTCGCTTTTGACCGAGCCGCTACGCGAAAGGTCAACGGCAACCGTCTTTTCGAGACGCGGTTGTCGTGACGTCGCGAGTTTGGCGGGCGTGGACGGGGCGGGGGCGCTCGCGTATAGGACGGCAAATCATGGGAACCAAGATGATGCAGGGACGCATGGCCGGTATTTCGATGGCGTTGGTCTCGTTCCTCGGGGGATGTGGAGTGGCCGTGAGTTACGTGCCGTTGAATCCACCGCCACGCGAGATGCACGCGCGTCTGCCGGCCGACGTGGAGTTCTTCGACGGCAAGGAGCCGAGCCAACCCTACGTCGAGGTGGGGACCATCGATGCGCGGCGACGTCAGAGCAACGGTGCCAGCAAAGAGGAGCTCTTCGCGGAGATTCGCCAGATGGCCGCCAGCCATGGTTGCGATGGCGTGAAGGTCATTGGAAACCTGCCCATCGGCCGCCTCGGATATCGAGCTGCATGCATCGTCTATCGACCGAGCGCGGTTGCCACGACGAATGCCGACGAAGCAAAAGCGGCTGCTCCCGCGGCTCCGGTGACAACGCTGCCGAAAGCGGAATAGCGCGCTGCACGCCGTGGTTCGTCACGGCATGGAGAATCATTTCCAATTGCGCTCGCGATTCCGCGGCGCCTTTCTCGGTTGTCTGCTCGGGGATGCGCTCGGCCGGCTGTTCGAGATGATGTCAGGAAACGATTCGCGCCTCGCGCCCGCCTTGGACGCGAGGCTCGCCGGCAAGGGCCCTTGGTTCTATTCGGACGATACCCAAATGATGATGTCCGTGGCGGAATCCATCGTTCGCACGGGTCGGGTCTCCGCGATGGACATTCTCGCTACGCTGGCCGCGAATTATGAGCCCACGCGCGGATACGGAAGCGGCATGCGGCGCGCATTGGAGGCATTTCGAAGTGGCCGCGGTGTGGGCTTCTCGTCATGGGCCGAAGGTTCGAAGGGAAACGGTGCGGCAGTGCGCGGGGTGCCCATTGCATGCGCCTACCACGATGACATGGAGAGCCTTGCGGCGTTTGCCGAAGAAGCGGCGGGGATCACGCATGCGCATCCGCTCGGGCGCGGCGGCGCTGTGGCTATGGCCATTGCACTCGGGGCGGTGCTCGCCCGCGAGCCGGTGTCGAGCCTCCTGGCGCGGGTCACGCAAGCGCGCGCGGTGGCAGGGACGATTCTCGCCACGAAAATCGAGAACGCATGGCAGCTCGCACGCGAGCAAGCCGACGGCCGAACAGCGGCATCGGCCCTCGGGAATGGCATTGTCGCCGAAGACTCCGTTCCACTCGCATTCTTTTGCTTTTTGCGATGGGCCCCCCATTTCGACGACGTCGTGAAAAATGCCATCTTGGCAGGTGGCGATACCGACACCATCGCCGCGATGGCGGGCGCCCTCTGCGGTGCGCAAGTGGGTGAAGAGGGGCTCCCCGCAACGTGGCTGGGACGGGTCGAGCGCGGTCCGAAGGGAATCGAAGCCGTGAAAGAGCTGGCCGATGGTGTTTTCGCGCTATGGGAAAAGCGTGCTCTTGCCAGATGATGGAATCATGTTTTGTGCGGTGGATGTTCAGTACGAAAACGGAATTGCCCGTGCCGCGTGCGTGCAATTTCAGGAATGGACGAGTGTGGCGTCCGCTGCCGAGCATGTCGTGGAGGTTGCGGAGGTGGCGCCATACGTGCCGGGCGAGTTTTTCAAGCGGGAGTTACCGCCGCTCCTGCGTGTGCTCGAGGCAGCGGGTGCGCTTCCGACTCTCGTGATCGTCGACGGATACGTGTGGCTCGATACCGCCGGGCGTCCCGGTCTGGGGGCACACTTGCATGAAGCGTTGGGCGGGCGTGTGGCGGTGGTGGGCGTGGCCAAGACGGCATTTCGAGGCGAAACGGGGGCAGCCCAGGTGCTGCGCGGTGAGAGCGCGAAGCCCTTGCTCGTGAGCGCCGTCGGCATCCCGCTCGACGAGGCCGCTGACGGCGTTCGGCGCATGGCCGGTGACCATCGCATACCGGCGCTCCTCAAACGCGTCGACCACCTCGCACGGGGGCTGCTGGGCGCAGGGGCTTAGCTGCGCGATGGGGGAGGGAGGTTACGGGGGATTCGCAATTCGCGAATCGCGAATCCATGGCAACCCCCTCGACGCATCGCTAGGCGATGCGGGCGCGGCTATGCGAAAAATCGTTGCCGGTCACAAAAGCGCGACGTGGCGGCCACTCCATCGGGTGACGGCGGTGCCGTCGACTTCATGGAACTTAGGACGATGCTTGTGATCGTGGCGCTGGCAGGCGCCATGTTGGGGCGCATTTCGCATGCGCACGGATTTTGTCGGACGATGACGGGCCGTGAGGCCAACGATCCGCCCGGCACGAATCGGTGTGCCGGATGGAATGAGCGGGAGCAGCGTGCGTGTTGCCCGCATGGCAAGCCGCTCTACTGGAAGAATGCCTGCATCGGGTACAGCCTGCAGAAGGACGCGAGTCGCCAAGTGTCCCTGAGCGACGCGGAACGCGTCTTCGCGCGCGCGTTCGAGACCTGGACGAAAACCACCTGCTCGACCGATGCCGCCTCGCGCGTGAGCATTCAGGTCAGTTACTTGGGCCCGGTCGAGTGTGGGACCGTTGGATACAATTCCGATGGGCCGAATCAAAACGTCATCGTGTTTCGCGACGGCTCGTGGGACCACATGGATGCAACGAATACGCTCGGTCTCACCACCGTGCGTTACGATCCCAGCACGGGCGAAATGTTCGACGCCGACATGGAAATCAACGCCTACCAACGGCGCCCATTGTCCATTGCCGACTCCCTACCGTCGGGCGCGGTGGACCTACCGAGCATTGCCACGCACGAGGCCGGGCACGTTCTCGGATTTGCGCATTCCTCCGCGGAAGATGCCACCATGTTTGCCGCGTATCGGGCCATGACCATGCGCGATTTGTCGTCGGACGACACATCGGGCATCTGCGGCGTGTACAAGCCGGACCAGAATCGCGTGACGGCGGCCGGCCCGCTTTTGGCCGACGCCTGCGATCCGACGCCCCGACACGGCTACACGAGTGCATGCGTATCCGGAGGATCCTCCGGGGGAGGTGGATGCTCCGTCCCCGGCGACGATTCATCGCAGACACCGCCGCCGCTCGCACTGGGCCTCTCCGCATTGAGCCTCGTACTCTTGCGTCGCCTGCGGACCTGCGACTAGCGCGGAATGGTCTCGACGACGAGCTTGCGCATCGCCTCCACACCGCGGTGGCCAAAGTCCGGGCGGTGGAGCAGCCAGTAGATGGCTGCGGGCGCACCCTCGAGGCGGATGCCGAGCAGGCCTTTGGGCACGGGGCAGAAGTCGTTCACCACGGTGAGCCCTATCCCGTAGCGCGCGAACTGCAGCATGGGCTCCCACCCGGTGGCCTCCACGGCGACCTGCGGCTCGAGACCGTGCTCGCGCAAAAGGTGCTCCAGCATCGTGCGGTGCGGGCTTCCCTCGGGCGCCACCACCAGCCGCTCCCCCGCGAGATCGCTTGGGCGCAGCATGCGGCGCTTGGCGAGCCGGTGGGACGCGGGGAGCACCACCATCTGACCCACGGAGCAAAGGCGCGTGCATGCGAGATCCGACGGGGGATGCTCCAGCACGACCACGCCAAGGTGCGCCTTCGCCTCGCGCACGGCCTCGAGGGCTTGCGGCGTATTCATCGACAGCAGACGAAGCGGCCACGCCTCTTTTGGAAAACGACGAATGGCCGGCCCGAGCAAATAGAGAAATGCTCCCTGTCCTGCGGCCAGAACCACCGGCCCCGACGAAGACTGTCCGCGCAGCTCCTCCAAAACCGAACGACCGCGTTCCTGGACTTCACGCCCGTGCGCCGCAAGCCGTTTCCCCTCCGGTGTGAGGACCAATGCCTTTCCGTTACGGCGATAAAGAGGACGCCCCACCGCCTCGGTCAGCTTCTTGATCTGAACATGCAGCGCAGGCTGCGAAATGTGCAGCTGTTTTGCGGCATGCGTGAAGTTCAAGTGCTCGGCGAACACCACGAACGAGAAGAGCCATTCGTAATCCATCTCGAACTATAATGTCACACTATAGTTCATAAGAACATACTAGTTCCAGTAGAGCCCTGCGCTGCGTAGGTTCTCGTGCATGGAACGCATATCGAACAATGTACACTTCGTAGAAACCTATCAACGGCTGGCGCGCGTGCAGCTCAATCCGCGCCGGCACACTGCCGCCAATGCTCTGGTGCACTCGGAGGCGGTGGCGGCCCGGGCCAAGGCCCTGGCGAAGGCCAATGGCTGCACCGAGCGCGAAATCTGCTTGCTCGAGGACTTGGGGCGCGCCCACGACATCGGCAAAGTTACCGGCACCGCGCGGCCCGAGCGCTCGCTGGAGGTCTTGCGCGGCTGCGGCGTCTCGGATCCCGAGTTTCTCGCCCTCGTCCGATGGCACGACACCAGCCTCCCCTGGTACCGCTCCAGCACGAAGGGGCAACCGCCCTCCGAAAAGGCATGGCGCCGCCTCGCATCCGAGGTCGACCTGCGGCTGCTCTCCATCTTCATGGTCTCCGACCGAGTCGATGCCCCGGCGGGTTGGCGCAAGAACGCCCCCACCTCGTGGTTTCTCGAGCAGGTGCGCACCCGCGGATGGATTCCCGATTTGGTCTTGGACCTGCCTGATCAACCCAGCGAGATCAGCGCCGGCGGCGCCCTCGTTCATGAAGGCGAGGCCCTCGTGATTCGCGTGCGCGCCGACCAATACGAACTTCCCAAGGGCGGCATCGAGTGGGACGAGCTGCCCTCCGATGCTGCCGTTCGCGAGACGCGGGAGGAGGCGGGCATCGAGTCCGCACTTCGGGTCGACGGAGAGCTGGCCCATGTCGACTATGTCGTTGGCGACGGGTCACGGCAACACGTCAAGCGCGTTCGCTATTTCGCATTGCGCGCGGCGGCGCCCCTTCGATTCACGGCCCTCTCGCACCGCACGCGTGAGAGGCGCTGGATTGCCGCGCGTGACGTGGAGGAGCTCCCGTTGATCAACGACGCGCTTCGCCCGATCCTTCGGGCGGCAACGCGTGCATGACGCTCGTCAGGTTCTTGCTCGAAGATCGCCGCGTCGAGTTACCACTCGATGTAATCCTGCGGAACGGATTCCGTGAGCCACACGCCGTTGTCCGAGCGAAAAAAGACATGGCCATCCCGATGCATCCGCCCCGCGGCGATGCGGAGCACCACCGGCTTCCCGCGGCGCATGCCGACATGGCGCGCGGTCTCGATGTCCGCCGAAAGGTGCACGTGGTGCCGGTTCATCTTTTGCAGGCCGCCCGCGCGAATCGCGTCCACGCTGCTGGTCACGGTACCGTGAAAGAGCACTTCCGGTGGATCCACCGGCATATAGCCGAGATCGACCTCGATCGAGTGCCCCTGGTTCGCGCGCACGCGCCGGCCGTCCTCGCTGATGGCGTAGCGTTGCTTCGCGCTCGTGGCCACGATGGTCTCCAGCGTTTCGCGCGAGATGGGCTTTCCGTGCGCCCGGCATCGCTCGAGGAGCTGATCGATCTCGGCCCACCCGTTGCTATCGAGCACGACCCCGATCGACCCCGGCGCGTGGCGCAACACGTAACTCAGGAATTTGCTCATTTCCGTGAGCGATCGAGATGCCATCGCTTCAATCTTGTCGGTCGTTCAGTGGATCGTGTCAACGGATGGTTGACACGCCACCGCCCCGCGCACCCGTAGCGCCCCCGCGACGCACGAGGTCTGCAGATTGCACTGCACCCGGTGCATGATTCGAATCGCCGTTTTCATGGGGAGCATTCTCGGATGCTCCGCATGCGACGAGGCGAGCACGACGAACGAGCGCATACCCTCGAGTCCCCAGGAGATTGCTTTCGCGCCCGTCTATGCGAGGCCCGCACCGCCCACGGCGTATTACGAGCCTCCCGCGGCCCACGTCCTTTACGTCGCAACGAACGGAAATGACGCTTCGGGCACGGGCGCGGCCGCATCGCCGTACCAGACGCTGGGAAAGGCGCTTCAAGTCGCCAACGGCAAGCCGGCGGGTCCCACATGGACCATCGTCATGCGCGGCGGCACGTACCGCGAAGGGCAGCTCACCGTCACCCGCAACGACATCACCATTCAGCGCTACAAAAGCGAAGTCGTCTACCTCCTCGGGAGCACGGCTTTGGCTGGTTTTTCCGGCTCCGGCCCGTACACCCTCACCGTGACATCGGTCGACACGGCACCGCTCGAGCAGAGTTGCGCGGACGATTCTCTTTTGGGCGGTACCGGCCGGCATTATGGTTCGGAATCGCCGTTTGCCCTCTTTCGAGATGGCATTCCGCTCCAGCGCGTGAGCCAAGCCGTCGTGCCGGCGAGCGGCCAATACACCTACGATCCAGCGTACAACGTGGTGACCTTGGCCGACCCTCCGAGCCAAATCGAGCTCGCGAGCAAGCTGTTTGCCATCATGAGCAAGGCCTCCAACGTCAAAATCGCCGGGCTCGACATCGAGGGGTACGCCACCTGCGTGGTCCATTGGAAAAAGGTGGTCGGCGGCCATTCGTATTACAACTCGCCCATTGTCTTTTACAAAGACGCCGAGTCCGAGTCGGGGGGCGTGCTGGAAAACTCCACCGTTGCCAACAATGCGGCGGGCGGCGTCATGGTGGCACGGGCGCACCACGTACGCATCTCTGGGAACACCATCGTCAACAACGGATGGACCGGTGTGTATGGCAGCGACTCCGACGATCTTACCGTTTACGATAACTCGATTTCGTACAACAACGTGCGCCGCTGGGACAACTCGGGTCGCGCGGGAATGAACGTGACGCACGGCCTGCGCGGGGTCATCTTCAACAACGTGTTCGAACGCAACGCCTCGTCGGGCTTCTGGTGCGACCAAGGCTGCGGAACCAACGATGCGAACCAGCCCTACGTCATTGCCCGCAACGTGCTCCGGTACAACGAGAAAAACGGCATCTTGTACGAAGTATCCCACGATGCGGTCATCGCTTCGAACGTCGCTCACGACAATGGGGAATCGGGTATTGCCCTCTCCGGTTCGCGCAGCATCGATATCTGGAACAACACGGCCGTCGATAACAACGCGGCCGATGTGAGCATCGTGGACGATTCTCGTTGCGTCGAAGGCGACACATTGCCGGGCGGCAAAATCTGCAGTACGGCCACCGGCACACCGCTCCAACCGAACAACCCGGACCATTGTGAACCGCGCTCGAACGGCGCGCTTGCCAACACGTGCAACGCCGAGAACGTGAGGCTGGTGAACAACATTTTGTCCGGATCGGGCGGCGCGCGGTCCGTGCTCACCGTCGTAGACGGCGGCAAAAGTGCGTACGGTGCCGCCCGCGTCGTCGCACGCGACGAGTTCCAAGTGTACGAGGACAACTCGCTCGAGCGCACCGATGGCGCGGTTCATCCCTTTTTCGTGGATCGTGCACGGAAGAACTTCGCGCAGAACACGGCAAGCCCCACGGTCTGGGGCCGTGGCGCGCCTCTTCCAACCACCGTTCTGAAAGCCATTTACTGGCCGTCCACCTCACCGGCGCAGCCGAGCGCACGCATTGGCGCAGTTGCATGGGCGGCGCGCTGACGGTACTCGTTCCAATGTGGAGCGAAAGGGCGGCCCCGTCAAAACTGACACAAGGCTGACAGTGGCGGCGGCTACCTTCTTCTCGTCCACCACTTACGAGATACGAGAAAGGAAGCCATCATGAGCGAAGCGCAGAGCCAACCCACCAAGCATGCCGGCGGCTGTCATTGCGGAGCCGTTCGCTTCGAAGTCGACATCGATTTGGCCCAGGGCGTCAGCCGTTGCAATTGTAGCTGGTGCACCAAGCGAAGCGGCACCACGGCCATCGTGAAGCCGAATGCGTTTCGGCTCCTCTCGGGTGAGGGCAGCCTGGGCGATTATTCCTGGGGCGGCAAAACCGGGAATTTCCGCTTCTGCAAGCATTGCGGGGTCCACGCATTCGGAACTGGAAATCTCGAGGTTCTGGGCGGCGCGTACGTGGGAGTCAACGTCAATTGCCTCGACGGCATCGACCCCAATGCATTGAAGGTCGTGTACTTCGACGGCCGCCACGACAATTGGATGGCCGGTCCGCGCGATACGCCCTGGCCGGTCAACGCCTGACGCATCACTCGATGCCCACGACGGGGCGAGGTACGACGCCCATCGCCTCGGCCAACGGCCTCTCGAATCCGGTACCGCCCGAGACAGCCTACCACGATGCGGTCTTATCGAAGGATTGCTTCCACAACGGAATTGTCACTTCCGCCCACGGTGTGCGGTCCACATGCCGCGCATGGCCGGAACGACGAGAAAGCCGCAACACGTTTCGAGCTGGCGCGTCCCTTGCCGAGAGCACGGCTTCATTCGGGCGATCTCGGAGATCGCATCAGTCGATCTGCGGGATCGCACCTTGGTTTGCGGAATTCGACGGCATTTCGGGGCCGCGCCCTCGGGAACGGACTCTGCTTAGCAGGACCGTTCGAGGAGGTTTTCATTCATGACCCGAGCAACGCTTGCAACTTTGGCCATTGCGGCCCTCGCGACCACCGTATGGGCGAATCCCGCGCACGCGGAGACGCGGCACACGGTAACGGCACAAGATGTTTACGTGCGCTCCGCCGCGGGCTCGTATGCCATGGGCCGGCTCTACAACGGGCAGACGTTCGATGTGCAATACACGGATAGCAACGGCTGGTCCTACGGTTACGCCTATGGCTACGTGAATCGCTGCGTATGGGTCCAGCGCTCCGCTCTTTCGTCGAGCCAGGGAGACGGCGTGCACAACTGCCGCACGAGCCCGAAGAACCTCTACGATTATGAATTCACCAACGGCGAAATCTGGGGAAGCGCGTCCGATGGAATGGAATACATCCTTCCGCGTGACACGTATATGTGGGACAATTGGTCGTGGGGCAATGCCTGGGGTAATCACAATTACCGCGGCATCGCGCCCGCGGGATCGTGTTTCAAGATCCGATATACGACGAACGACGGCGGCGGTGTGATGGCACGCCCCTGCGGCGTCTCCGACTGGTTCTTCATCCAGCGCGGCGCGCTCTAACGCGTCGCTGGTAGAGCCATCTCGCTTCGTGCGAGGATGGCCTGCGCGTGACCGAACGATCGCCGAAGCTCGACATCGCCGTAGCCGTAGCCGTGATTGCCCAGCAGGTGGCGGGCAAGGTGGCGCGCGATTCGATGTTCCTCGCGCGCTTTCCGGCCACCTCGCTGCCCACGGTGATCGGGGCCTCGGCGGTTCTGTCGCTCTTGGCGGTGTCGATGACGTCGCGTCTCATGGCGCGAAAGGGGCCGGGGCGGTTCGTGCCGCTCCTGTTCGCGCTCAATGCGCTCGCGTTCGTGGTCGAGTGGGCTCTCGCGCCCTCGTTTTCGGGCGTGAGCGCGGCGGCGATTTACGTGCACACGTCGGTCGCAGGCGGGCTCTTGATCAGCGGCTTCTGGTCGATCGTGAACGAGCGGTTCGATCCGCACGTCGCCCGCCGCAACATCATTCGCATCACGACGGGAGCCACCCTGGGCGGGTTGATCGGTGGCTTCGCCTCGAAACGGATCGCCGAGGTATTCGAACCGCGGGCGATCCTGCTCATGCTCGCCGCGGTGAGCGCGCTGTGCGTTTGGGGCGTGGCGGTGCTGGGGCGCTCGTTGCCGCGACCGGCGGAGACGAGCCCGCCCGGCTCTTTTCGCAGCGGGCTCCAGCCTCTGGTCGAGCGCCCGTACCTGCGGCGCGTGCTCGCCATGGTGGTGGTCGTTGCGCTGTTCGAGCTGTTCCTCGATTGCGCACTGAAGACGGCGGCCGAGACCACGTTGCACGAAGCGCGCGCGCTCGTCGCGTTTTTCGCGCTGTTTCACACTGCGGTCGGCGTTCTCACCTTCGTGGTGCAGGTCGCGCTGAGCGGCGTCTTCCTCGAGCGGCTCGGGCTGGGGGCCACGTTGGCGATCCTTCCGGCCAGCGTCGTCCTCGCGTCGCTCGTTGCGGCGGGGGCCTCCACGCTTTCGCTCATTGCCGTGGCGGCGGGGCTCGAAGCCGCGCTGGCGAGCTCGCTGTTCCGTTCGGCATACGAGATCCTCTTCACGCCGGTGCCGGCGCACCGCAAGCGCGCCCTCAAGGTCGTCGTCGACGTGGCCGTGCCTCGGCTGGGAACGATGCTGGGCAGTGTCGCGGTGGTTGTCGTCGTCGCGGCGACGCTGCAAATTAGCACGGTGCTCTTGTTCGGTGCCTCGGCTCTCGGTGTTCTCGGGGTGACGTACGGCATCAGCCTGCACCGCATGTACGTTGCCGAGCTGGCCACCAGCCTGCAGCTCGGCATCGTCAAAATGACGGAGAAGGATGCGCGCGACACCACCACCCGTCACACCATCATGTCCACCATGGCACTCGACCGGGCGCGCTTGCTCGCACAAATCGAGGTTCTGCGCCGCGGTGACGAGGAGCCCGCACCGAGCCGGGACGGCGCACGCGACAAACGCGATGCCGAGGCGCTCCTTGCCGGTTTGGACAAGGGCGACGACTTCGATGCCTGTTATGCCAATGCCCGTGCCCTCGCGGCCATCTGCGCAACGAACCCCGCACTGACGCCATCGCACGATCGCGTTCTCGAACTCGCGCGTGCGGCGTTGTCGGTCGACGATGCGACGTGGCGCGCCCGCCGCCATCTGCACTCGGACGCACGCGTCCGCGAGGGCATGCACCGAGGGCTCGAGTATGTCTTCACCTTGCTCGGGCTCGCACTGGATCGCGGCATCATCAAAGGCTGCCTCGCCGCCTTCAACGGGCCCGATCGGCGGTTGCGCGGAACGGCGCTCGAATACCTGGAAAATGCACTGCCGAACGACGTCGCATTGCTCTTGCGCGAGCGCATCCAGCGGATGCACGAGGAGGAGTCGTCGTGAACGATTCTCTCATCGGGCAATCGCTCTCGGCGCGGGTGGCCTTGTTCGGCGCGGCGTGGACGGGCGTGTCCTTGTTCGGTGTGCTCGTGCACCTGACGACGACGTTGATCCTCGGTTCGCCAAAGGAGCTCGTCGAGCCGTCGTTTGCGATTCAGGGGATCGTCTGCGTCATTCCCGGCGCCATGTGGCTGCTATGCCGTACTCCGCGGAATGCGTCGTTCGCGCGCCTCGTGGAGGCCGTGGGGCTCGTCGCGGGGGCCGTGACCATATCGTACATGTGCCGGTTGCTCGCGCACGAGACGACGCCAGCGACCGAGGGCGTCCCTGCTCGATTCGGGGCCTTGCTCGTTGGCGTGGCGTACGACGGATTCGCCACCATCGGGGTCTACGCTTCGGCGGTGATGTTCACGCTGCGCTCGGCGCTCGTGCCGAGTCGCACACGGCATACCCTCTTGCTCGGCCTGGCGATGGGCGCGGGCATCGTGCTCGTCTTCGCGTACTTCGCCCCGCTCGGGCCCGACGGCCCCCGCCAGGTCAGCGTGGGCGTCTCCACGATGTCACTCTGGCTGCTCGTCGTGGCGGTGTGCGCCGTGCTTTCGGCCACCATTTACGGCCTGCATCAGGAGATCCGCGAGGCGCGGCAGCTCGGCCAGTACACACTCGACGAGAAGATCGGCGAGGGCGGTATGGGCATCGTCTACCGCGCGCACCACGCGATGTTGCGCCGCCCCACGGCCATCAAACTTTTGCCGCACGACCGCGTGGGCGACGAGGCCATTCAACGCTTCGAGCGCGAAGTGCAATTGACGGCGGAGTTGACCCACCCCAATACGATTACCGTTTACGATTATGGCCGCACCCCGGATGGCGTCTTTTATTACGCCATGGAATTGCTCGATGGTGCGACTGTGCAAGCGCTGGTCGACACCACCGGCGCGCAGCCGCCCGCGCGGGTCGTCCATGTTTTGCGCATGGTGGCGGGGGCGCTCGCCGAAGCCCACGGGCGCGGCCTCATTCACCGCGACATCAAGCCGGCAAACGTCATATTGAGTGAGCGCGGTGGCACGCCCGACGTGGCCACCGTGCTCGATTTCGGCCTGGCGCGGGATCTCGCGAACGGTGAGGATCACGGTCTCACCTTCGACGGAAAAATCATGGGCACCCCGATGTACCTTGCACCCGAGGTCATCAAAAAGGCCAATGCCGCGGACGCGCGCTCGGACATTTATGCGCTCGGTGCCGTCGCGTATTTCATGCTCACGGGCCACCCCGTGTTCGAGGCGAGCACCATCGTGGAAGTATGCAGCCACCACCTGCACAGCCCGGTGATGCCGCTTTCGCAACGCCTCGGAGCATCCATTCCTGCGGAGCTGGATGCGCTGATCGTACAGTGCTTGGCCAAAGAGCCCGAAGGCCGTCCGCAAAGTGCGCGCGCGCTGGCCGAGGCCCTGGCCGCCATCGATCTCGCGGCGTGGACGGAGAGCGATGCACGCGCCTGGTGGGACGCCCATGGCGCCCGGGTGAAGGCGCGCTGAGGGCTTGCCATGGCGCGGGCGCTGTGCGCATCGTGCAGGCATGAAGGCGCTTTGTTTCGACCGATTTGGCGGCCCCGAGGTGTTGTACCTGCGTGAGGTGGCGGATCCCGTGGGCAAGCCCGGACACGCCGTCGTGCGGCTATCGGCCATCGGCCTCAATTTCGCCGATGTGTATCGGCGCAAAGGCAATTACCACCTCACGGGGGCGCCGCCGTACATCAATGGATACGAAGGGGCGGGCGTCATCGAATCGCTGGGGGATTCCGATTCGGACTTCGAGGTTGGGGACGCCGTTGGATTCGCGGATAGTCCGTATGCCAATGCGGAACGCGTATTGGTGCCGCTCGAAAAATTGATTCCGCTGCCGCCCGCGGTCGATGCCGAAACAGCTGCGGCGTTGTTGCTGCAGGGGCTTTCGGCGCAATACCTGGCGGCGGACAGCCATCGCATTCTCCCCGGCGAAACGGTGGCCGTGCATGCGGCGGCCGGTGGGGTGGGCCTGCTGCTGATCCAGATTGCAAAGTTGCAAGGTGCACGCGTTCTCGGGCTGACGTCGTCCGAATCGAAGCGTGCCGCGGCACTCGAAGCGGGCGCCGACCAGGTCGTTCTTTATGACGAGAATTGGCCCGAGGCCGCAAAACGATTTGCGGGTGGAGGCGTGGACGTCATTTACGATTCGGTGGGGTCGACCCTACTTTCGAGCTTCGAGGCCGTCCGCACCGGGGGCCACGTCGTCTTTTTCGGCATGGCGGGCGGCGATCCTCCGGCCATCGATCCGCGCATGCTGATGGATACGTCGAAATCGCTCACCGGCGGCGATCTATGGAACGTGCTCCGCTCGCACGCCGAACGTGTGCGCCGCGCCAACGAGCTTTTCACCTGGGTGCGCGAGGGCCGTCTTCGCGTGCGCATCGCAGCGCGTTATCCACTCGCAAAGGGCGCAGAGGCGCACGCTTTCCTGGAAAGCCGCGGGAGCATCGGCAAAGTTCTACTTATTCCATGAATCGAGTTCGCTAGCGCGCAACATCGTCACGTTGCGCGCCGGCGAGAAGGTCCGCTGGGCATTCGAGCATTGGGACGACGCCGGAACGGTCACGATTCGCGAAGTACCGTGACCGTCCGGATGCCGTTCACGTTGCGTGCGTTGCCGTCGGGTGCGGACCGCAGTGCGGGCGCAATGCATCGCGCTCGGCGGTGGAGAGCGTGGTGACGGGCCACCTGGTGTCTCCGGTGGCTCGATCGAAGAAGGGATGCGGCCACGCTTGCCCGCGCAAACGCCAGCCTGCGATCGAGCGGAGCGCGCGCAAGAGAACGCGCAGATTCAACTTGTTGGACCCTTCGGGCGCGGTGCCGACGGCGAACTTCCCGAGGATGCCACCGAGCGGCTTGCCGAAAATCTCGTCGGCGTTGCCCTCGAAGCCCTGCACGACCATCCCGATGAAGGGGACCGCCGGGCGCAGCGTATTGCCGACCGGCGTCTGGCAGCAGCTCGCGTACCAGCGATAAAGGCCTTTCGGCGTGAGTCGCACGCCCACGATGCGCTCTGCGCCTCGCTCGAACGTGACCGATGCGGGGGCGACCTGCACGATATCCGTGCCGCCGTGTTCATCGAGGAGATCGGCCCGACCGATGTGGTGAAGGTAGGCTTGGCAGTCGTCGCAATAGCAAACAATGCGGCTCACCGTTCGTGGTGAGGCGTTGGTCAGGCGCCCCTGAACCTCACCGCAACGACAGCGTAAGATGGCCTCTCGGCCCGAGATCGTCCCATTCATGGGATGCAGCATACCAACAATCGCCGTGGTGCCTCGAGGTTTGCGGGATTACGAATTTCGCCATGGACCTAACGAATCGTACCGTTGTCGTTTTGGGCGGTGGCTCTGGCATTGGGCTCGGCATCGCTCGCGCTGCACTCGCAAATGGTGCCCGCATCGTTCTCGGTGGGCGCACCCGCGAGAAACTCGACCGCGCTCTGGAGTCGCTCGATGCGAAAGAACGCGGCCGCTGCATTTCCGTCGACATCACGCGGGAGGCCGACGTCGTCCGTCTCTTCGAAAGCGTGCCCGATGTCGACCATGTCGTGGTGACCGCCGCCGTGCTCGCGTATCAACCCATCCGCGAATTCGATATGGAGGCTGCCCGCCGTACCATCGACTCCAAAATCGTCGCCGCGCTCCTCATTGCCAAACATGGCGGTGCGCGCCTGCGTCCCGGTGGATCCATCACCTTCACCACGGGGGTTGCCACCGATCGACCGTCGCCGGGAGGAGCCGTGGTCGGCGCCGTGAACGGTGCCATCGATTGCTTCATCCGCGGCGCGGCCAGCGAGCTGGCGCCCATCCGCGTGAACGCGCTATCGCCGGGCTGGGTCGATACGGAGCTCTGGGACACCATGGGCACGGACAAAGCTTCCCGATTCGCGGCCATGGCGCAGCGGCTTCCCACGGGCCGCATCGGCACACCCGACGATCTGGGTCACGCGGCCGTCTTCCTCATGACGAACGGCTTCACCACCGGCACTGTGCTCCACGTCGACGGTGGTCACCGTTTCGTCTAGCCCACCGTGGCCTTCCGGCCGCCGTTCCAGGCGCCCCAAGCCATGGGGATGACCACGGTGAGGAGCGCGACGAGCGACACCGACCAACTCGGGCTCACGTCGCGAAGGGCGCCGAGCACGAAGGGACCGGCGGAGCCAATGAGGTAGCCAATCGATTGCACGGTGCCGGACAATCCGCGGGCGACCTCCGGGGTGCGCGACCGCAGTACGATGAGCGCGAATGCAAGGCTGATCGATGCACCTTGGGCGAGGCCCAAGACGCTGGCCCAAAGGAGATAGGAACCGGGCGCGAACAGCAATCCTGCGATGCCCACGGCCCATGCCGCGGCGATGCTCGAGGCGAGTCCGCGCTGATCGGAGACGCGCGCGGCGAGCGACGGCATGACGAGCGCCGTGCCAATGCCCAATATATTGAATATTGCAAGAGCGCCTCCCGCACGGGCCGCGGACACCCCTTCGTCTTGCAGCAAGGCCGGCAGCCACGTGAGGACAGCGAAATACGTGAGCGACTGCGAGCCCATGAAGATGGACAGGCCCCATGTCACCTTGCTGCGCAGGACGGACACGGAGCCTGTGGCCGCGGCGGGCGGCCGATGCGGAACCCGCAGCGCGGGGAGCCACACGAGGAGTGCGAGCACCTCCGGCACGGTCCACGCGGCGAGCGAGCCGCGCCAGCCGATGCCATCGTGGTGGGCCAGCGGTGCGCTGATGGCCGAGGCGATGGCCGCACCGCCGATGAGCGCGCCGGTGTAGATGCCGGTGACGAGCCCCTGCTTCGCGTCGAAGTGCTGCTTGATCACACTGGGAACGAGGACGTTGCCCACGGTGATGGCGGCGCCGATGACGATGGTGCCGGCAAAGAGCAACGGCGCGGTCCATATCCGTGCGGCGCTGCCCACGGCCATGGCCAGCATGGCCAACACCAGCGCTCGCTCGCTGCCGATGCGACGGCCCAGCGCCGCGGCCACCGTCGACAGCCCGCCGAAGCAAAGCAACGGCAGCGAAGTCAGCAATCCACCGGCACTGCGCGAGAGACCGAGATCTGCGCGCATCTCCGGCAGCAGCGGCGCGACACCCGCAATGGGCGCGCGCAGATTCACCGCGACGAGAACCACGCCAAGCAAGGTGAGCGCAATTCTCGAGGCAGGGTGCTTCGCGGTGGGCATTCCGCCCTTCATAGGGGCAGAGATTGCCGCTAGCCAGCGCTCACGGACGACGCAGCACGCGCTGATTTCCCGCGAAGGCGTCGATGGTCACGATGACATCGTTGGACCCGCGCTCGAAGAGGCCTGGCGTGTAGTTCGCCGAGGTCTGCGTCCAGATGGCGCTGGGCGCCGACCATGTCTCGAAGTTGGTCGTCGTGCTCACGTAACCAATGTGGCAATTCCGCTGATCGGGCGGTGTGCTCGACGCGTCGGGCGCGCTGCCTTTGTCTTCGTCGGTGCAGAAGGCGACGCCCACGGGCCCGTTGCCCACGCGGATCGCATGGGGCGCGTACGCATTGTAGCGACGGCCGCTCGCCGCATGCACGGGTGCCTGGTAGGGGGTGCGGCGCAGGGCATCGTCCCAGGTTCGGCCGCCGTCCCACGATTGCGTCGCGTGAAGCACGTTGGCGCGCACGCCGCCCGTTGGAAAGGGCTCCACGCCCTCGACGACGGCCATGAGCCGATCGCCACCGAGTTGCACGACGGTGGGCATGCCTTCGCGGGAGAGCGCGCCCGACGCTTTTTCACGCGAGACGGTGACGGTGCCGTAAGCATTCCACGCGCCGCCAATGCCACGGCGCCCTTGCATGGCAATCCATTGGTGCCCGGGAAAGCCGCCCGCCGCCGCGAGCTCCTCGGAATCGTAATACATCTGCAAATCGCCGTTTTCGCGAAGGAACAGAAATGGCGCACCCACGAAGCGCGACACCGGCCCGGCGACGGTGCTGTCGTAGGCCCAGCCATCGCCGTCGTCGTCGCTGCGGGCCACCGTAATGCGAAATTGGCCGCCCGCGTGCTCGCGGAACGCGCAAAAGATGGTGCGCGTTCCCGGTACGCGAAGCATGGTGACGTCACCGAAATCCACCGACGCGTTGTTCGCGACGGACCCGCGGCGAAACCAGCTGGCACCCTCGTTGGTGCTGGCCCACGTTTCAATCTCGTGCCCCGAACTTCGTGGCCCGAGCAGCATTCCGTCCGCACGGCGCACGATGCTGCGGATGGGCGCGGCTCCTCCCGCTTGCAACACCGCCCAATTCGGCCCTTGCAGTGCGGCCCCGCGGGATGCGGCGGACTCTGCATCGCCTGCATCGCCGGCCGTGCAGCCTGCGAGAAACGCCATTGTCGCGAAGGACCAAGGGACGGAGAAAGCGTTCATGGCGTGGTCATGATACCCTCCTTCGCCTTTGGAAACGATGTCGGACCATGAGTGAGAGTGTCGCGGTAAAGATGGTGCCTTGGCGCATCAACCCTTGGGAGATGGCGCTGATTGCAGTGACGGCGGTTTGGGGGTGGACCTTCGTCACCGTCCACGATGCGATTGTGGTCTTCCCGGTCTCCGCGTTTCTTTCCTATCGCTTCACGACGGCTGCCGTTCTTCTGGCCTTGGCGCTTTCTCCGACATTGCGCCGGCTCACACGCAAAGAGCTTTTGGGCGGCGTGGGCGCGGGAGTGGCATTGTTTGCCGGGTATGCCTTTCAGACGGCGGGCCTTGGCTCGACGACGCCATCCAACGCAGCATTCATTACCGGGTTGGCGGTGGTCTTTACGCCGCTATTGTCTTTCTTGCTATTTCGATTGCGGCCGCATCGGAAACAGATTTGGGGCGCATGCCTCGCGGCGATAGGTCTGGCACTTCTCACGATGCAAGGGCTCGAAGTGCATCGCGGCGACGCCCTGGTCCTCGCATGCGCCATGGCCTTTGCGCTGCACATCCTCATTTTGAGCCGGGTGAGTCCGGGGGCGCATCCAGGGCGGCTAACCTTCGTTCAACTCGCGACCGTGGGATTTCTAGGTACCGTTTGGGCCGCCGGGGCGAACGAGATGATGGTCCCCCGCAGCGCGCACGTATGGCTCGCGCTTCTCGTCACGGCGGTCGTGGCTTCGTCGCTGGCCTATTTCGTACAGACGAAGGCGCAGGCGACGACGCCGCCGAATCGGGTAGCGTTGATTTTGACCTTGGAGCCCGTATTCGGTGGCATGTTTGGCTATTGGCTTGCCGGTGATCGATTGACGCGAATGAATCTCGTGGGGGCAGGGCTCATTCTCGCCGCCATTCTCGTGACGGAGATGCGGTCCTCGGGCGACGTCGGTGATGTAGGATAGAAGTGCGTGGCAGATCTTCCCAAAATCGGTGACGTTCTCGCATCGAAGTACCGCGTGGAGCGGGTGCTCGGCTCGGGCGCCATGGGGATCGTGGTGGCCGCACGCCACGAGCAGCTTGGATCGCTGGTGGCGCTCAAGTTCATGCACGGCGATGCCTTCAAGGTCAAAGGCTCCGCCGCCCGTTTCGTGCGGGAGGCGCGTGCGGCTGCGCGATTGCGCAGCGAGCATGTGGCACGTGTGGGCGATTTTGGCACGCTCGAATCGGGGGCGCCGTACATCGTGATGGAGTTCCTGGAGGGCGCCGACCTGGATGCGGTGCTCAAGCAGCGCGGGCCGCTCCCCATCGGCGAGGTGGCCGCGTACATGATGGACGTGTGCAAAGCGATGGACGAGGCGCACGCCGCCGACATCGTGCATCGCGATATCAAGCCGAAAAACCTGTTTCTCACGCATCGGCACGATGGGACGCCTTTGATCAAGGTGCTCGACTTCGGCATTTCCAAGTTGTTGGATCGCGGTGGCGACGACGCCGACGTGACGGCCACCGATACGGGGTCGATTCTCGGGTCGCCGGCCTTCATGTCGCCCGAGCAGATTCGCAGCTCGAAGCACGTGGATGCGCGAGCGGACATTTATGCGATTGGCGCGACGATATTTCAACTTGCGACCAACGCGTATCCTTATGAATCGAGTTCGGTCGGGGAATTGTTCGCGGCGGTGCTTTACAAGCCGCATCGCTCGCTGCGGGAACTTCGGCCGGATGCGCCGGAGGCACTCGAGGCCTTGGTCGCGCGGTGTTTGAAGAAGGAGCCCTCGCAACGGTATGCGACGGCGCGCGCGCTGATGGCAGCGCTTGCGCCGCTCGCAGAAGGCGCGCAGGTGCACAGCACGGGAGACCGGCCTGCACGTGGCGGCGGAGAGAAGCCCCTTGTCGACAGCGATGCCGGTATCGATAGCACGTTGCTCGCTACGCAAGCGACGAGCACGCGGCGCGATTCCCGGGAGCGCCGTTCGTCATCGACGGGGACCATTGCGACATGCCTCGCACTGATTGCGGTGGTGGCCTTGGGCGCGGGTATTCTTCTGCAAAAGCGACGGCACGCCTCCATGCCGCCTTCGGAAGTGGCGACGGCCGAGGTCGAACGCCCCGACGCGGCGAGCCCTCCCGCGAGCATGGCGCCTCCACAGGTGAGCCTCGAGGCACCCTCCGCATCGAGCGCGCCGCCTCCGAAAGGGCCCACGAAGATCCCCCCGAAGTCACCCCGCGCAAAACCCGCGAAGCCCACCGCATCGAGCGCCCCCAGCGCAACCCCCGACGTGTTCGGCACGCCGGAGTGATCTTCACGACGTCGAAGCTGGTCGCGGTGCTTCATAATCGCAGCAGTTTGACCTCCGTCGACCGTCGGCGGCCATGGGGCACGTGGCGCGGGTCGTCGCTGGCTTCTTTGAGGGCTTGGGCAAGAATGGTGACGGCTTCGTCGATTTCGTCGAGGGAGACGTTGAGGGGCGGGAGCATGCGCAGAACGGCGCCGTAACGGCCGCCGTTTTCAAGAATGAGGCCGTTGCGCAGGCAACGATGCTTGAGCGCGAGCGCCATTTCGCGATTGGCAGGATGGCTGCCGATGGCGTCGGGCCGTGCGGTGGGATCGACGATTTCGAGTCCCCACATCAGGCCGCGACCGCGCACGTCGCCGATGATGGAATATTGTGCGGCCAGCTCGGCCAGGCGGCCGCCGAGGTATTCGCCTTTGGCCTGCGCGGCGGTGACCAATTGTTCGTCGCGGATGACGTCGAGGCATGCGGTCCCGGCCGCCATCGCGATTTGATTGCCGCGGAACGTGCCGGCGTGGGCACCGGATTGCCATACATCGTATTTCTTGTCGTAAACCACCAGGGACATGGGGAATCCGCCGCCGATGGCCTTGGAGATGACGATGGCATCTGGCTCGATGCCCGCGGCGTCGAAGGCGAACATCGTTCCCGTGCGGCCGATTCCCGTTTGCACCTCGTCGATGACCAGGGGAATGTCCAATCGCGCGGTGATCTGACGGAGACCGCGCAGCCAATCGACGTTCGCGGGAATCACGCCGCCCTCTCCTTGAATGACCTCCACGACCATGGCGGCAGGGTGGGGGATCCCGCTTTCCGGATCGGTCAGCGCGCGCTCGATGTAGGCGAGTGACACTTGCGACGTCAGCTTCCCGCCCAAGCCGAATGGACAACGGTACGCATACGGAAATGGCATGAAGTAGACATCGGGCATCAGCGAAGCGACGTGCCGCTTGGCCGAAAGGTTTCCCGTCAGCGCCAGCGCTCCCGCGGTCATTCCGTGGTAGGCGCCGTGAAAGGCAATCACCGAGCGGCGTCCGGTGGCCGTCTTGAACAGCTTGAGTGCTGCCTCGATGGCGTCCGCCCCCGTCGGGCCGCAAAACTGCACCCGCGCGCGGCTCGCCCACGGCGACGGCAAGCACTCCAAAAGCCGCGTCAGGAAATCGTGTTTTGCCGGCGTGGTAATATCGAGCACCTGCATCACGTGCCCACTTTGCAAAAAGCGCTGTATGCGCTCCAGGACGGCGGGATGATTGTGCCCCGTGGCCAGCGTGCCGGCGCACATCAGGAAATCCAAATAACGGCGCCCGGCGGTGTCGAATACCGCCGTTCCTTCACCGCGCTCGATGACCACATCGATGGAGTTTGCATACGTGCGGGCGCCGGATTCGTGCGAACGGACGAATTCGTACATCGATGCGCCCGGGTCGATGACGGCATTGGCTTCCAATGTATTCATGATGGTCCCTCGTTAGAAATAACGGCATCTCCCCACGACGTGCTGCGGATCCAGCGCCGTTTGCACCGCCGCGCTCGTGGCGCGCTCGGACGGCGAGGTAAGCTTTCGGTAATAGGCCATGTTGATTGGACCGAGCCCGTGCTCGGCGCTGAAGCTTCCGCCGTGCGCCATGACGCGCTCGTAAATCGCCGAGCGCAGCGCAATCTGGCGCATGGACGGATAGTCCGCCGCGCACGCATGCGGAATGGCTACGATCACGTGGCAGCCGCCATCGCCGAAGTGCCCGAATTCGTAACGGCGCAACCGCGGGTGGGTCCGATCGAGCCATCCACCGAGATCGCGCAGAAAGGGGACAAGTGCATCCCGTGAAAAGGACACGTCGAACGTGAGCGGCACGGCCTCGCGGACCGCCGCCAAGGGCAAACTATCGCGGATGCGCCAAAAGCGGTCCGCCGCGCCCAGCGCCGCGTCGACCACGCGCCCATCGGCGGACAGCGCTTGCAATGTCTCGAGGCCGCGCTGCTCGAACATCGCGCCGAGTCCAGGCATGGCGCTCGCCACCTCGATGAGCGCAAAACAGGGCGCGCACGTTGGCGACAGCGGCATAGATAGCGCAGGAAAGGCCTCGAGCACCGCACGAAGCGCGTCGGCGGCCATGATCTCGAAGGAGCCGAGCAACTCACCGAACGCGGACTCGAACTCGGGTAGCGCCTCCGCGGCGGATTCGTAATCGCGAAAGGCGGCAAACATGGAAAGCCGCGACTTTTCCACGCGCGCAAGTGCCAGGGATGCTGCGGTGACGATGCCCAGGGTGCCGTTTCCGCCGACGAAGAGCTGCTTCAGATCGAGTCCAGTGTTGTTCTTCCGCAGTGGCCTCGCCATGTCCAGCACCGTGCCCGCGGCATCGGGCAACACCACTTCGAGCCCGAGCACGTTGCGGCGTACGTCGCCATATTTGAGAAGACGGCTGCCTCCGGCGTTGGTGGCCAGAAGGCCGCCCACCGTGGGATCTGCCCCGATGTCGATGGGGAAGTGCAAATCGCGTTCTTCGGCGAATCGATTCAACTCCGACAAACGCAGACCGGATTCCACGGTGATGCTGCGATTGACCGCACTGAAGGCGCGCACCCGCGACATTCGCGAAAACGATACGGTGCATTGCCGGCCCGATGCATCGGCCACCGCCCCGCCCACGAGCCCCGTGCGATTGCCTTGGGGCACCAATGTCACGCGATGCCGATACGCCACTTGGACGAGCCGCTGCACCTCCTCCCGCGACGACGGCAACGCCACCGCGGCGGCCTTGCCGCGCATCTCCAGGATATCCGATTCGTAGGGAGCGCACGCCTCGCCCGTGACCATCGGAACGACGGCGCGCGCCTCTTCGAAAAATGCCGCGCTCATGCCGCCGACACCCGCTTTCGGAGTGCCCCCTGCACCAGCACCAGGCCGATGACCGGCAGCACATTGCCCACGAACGGAATATCGTGCGCCAGCAGGGCGAAGACCGCAGCGGCAGCCGTCGCGCCCACCATGAGCATCGCCAACTTTCGTTCGTGAACACTGCGTGGTGGCGAAATCGCGGCCGCCGCGAGGCTCACGGCGAGCACGCACCCGAGGGCCGCCGCCGCACCCAGCTTTGCGCCCCAGAGGAGAATCGCCTGGGGATACACCAGGGCCAGGATGCCGCCGATGAGCAAATACAAATCAACGCCCATCGCAATGGCATGATCCCGGTGCTTCGACAAAAGCCAAATCCCGTGAACCAGGGCAAGTCCGCCGCCAAACATGTATGCCGTGTCCCAGCCCTCGTCGCCCGCGGCGAGGCGCGCGTAAAGAAGAAATACGATGGCCGGGGCGAAGAACGATGCGTGGGTGAAATACGATTTCATGGTGTCAGTCCTGGTACCAGCGGAAGCGCAGCGTTCCCAACGTGAGCGCCAAAAGGGCCCAGCAGGCCATGGCGACGATGGGAAAGGCCATTTGTGCGTAGGAGGCGTTTTCGATGAACACCCCGCGCATCGCCACCGCGAATTGATTGGTCGGAATGAGATGAATCGCGCCGCGGAGCCAGCCCGGCACCGCCGTGAGCGGAATGGTCAAATCGCTGAAGAAGAGCAGCGGGTAATACGTGAGGTTGCACCACAGTTCCACCTCGGCGAGCGACCGCCCCCGGCTCGCCAACAAAGTTCCGAAGCTCAGAAGCATGGCGCTGCCAATCAGCACGATGGGAATGGCGCGCAGCGCCTGCAGCCGCCAGAGCGGCAGCTGAATGCCGAATCCGTAGCGCGCTACCAAAAGCAACAGCGTGGCGGAAAGAAGCATCATCACGATGCGCGCGGTGAGAACCGAACCAAGGAACACCAAGCGCGATACGGGAAAGCAAACGTAAATTTTGAAGGTGTTTCGCTCGCGCAAGGTGGCAATCCCCTCGGCGGTGGAGTTCATTCCGATGATCATGAATGCCATCACCAAGATGCCGGTGGCGAAGAAATGGCCGTAGTCGAAGGGCGCCTTCCCCGTGGTCGTGTTCTCGAAACGAACCACCGAGTCGGAGGGCATGCCGCGTGCGCGCGCCACGCAGCCGATCATGGCGATCTCGATGGTGCGCGCGGCGGCCTTCGAGGCGAGAGGGCCATTGAAGTCGTACAGCACGCGCGCCGGGGCATCGCCGTCGGGAAAGACGATAAGCACCGTGTCCGCGCCCGAATCGCCGGAATAACGAGCCTTGACGGGTGCCTTGGTGAAAGCTTCTTCGATATCGCGCCGGCAGCTCTGGGCGGTGCCCGAGGCGGTGTCGCCCTCGAAGACGACCCGTACTTCGCCGAGCGAATTGGAGCGCCCGAAGGCCACGAGCATGACCCCCAATAGAAAGATGGGAAAGATCAGCGCCCAAAAGATGCTGGCCTTGCGCCGGAAATAGCCGCGCAGCTCGTTGCGGGTCAGGACGAAGAAGACCCTAAACATGCGCCTCGGTCTGCGTGCACACCCGCAGTAAATCCGCATCGCTGGTGGGGGCAAATTCGAAATGCCGGATGTGCGCCGACTCCATGAGCCCGCGCACCACCGCATCGAGCCCCTCGTCGCCGAAGGCCTGGATATCCAACCCGCCGTGCGGCGATGCTACGCGCAGCACGCTCGGTGCCGTCGCCAAGAGGGCGCGGACTCGGGCCTGCTGGTCCTCGTCGTCGAGCAGAATCCGCGTGCGGTATTGCCCGACCAGGTTTTCCTTCAGGGCAAGTCTGTTGCCTCGATAACGAATGGCGCCACGGTGCACCCAAAGGAGATCGTCGGCCGCGGCCAGCTCCTCCCCCGAGTGACAGATCATCACGATGGTGGTGCCCTCGAAAGAGTCTTTCAAGAGGTCCACCAATCGGCCCGCGTACGTCTTATCGAGCCCGGTGAAGGGCTCGTCGAGGATCATCAACTCGGGCTCGTGGCCCATGGCCACGAAAAGATCGAGCCGCTGCCGCTGCCCCTTGGAGAGTCCGCGGTAGGGCTTCTTTCGGAGCTCGCCCAGCCCGAGTGCCTCCGCGATCATCGGGCTTTGCCGCCGGTAGAGTGCGCGGTGCAAATCGAGAATCTCCTCGACTCGCGCATCGTCGGCGTATTCCACCCGTTGCAGTTGTGTGCCCATGCGGCGCAGGTGTTCGACGTCGGCCATGAAGCGATGCGCGGGGACGCCGAGGATGCGCGCATTGTCGAGCCGTGCGGTGCGAAAGCCCAACAGCGCTTCGATCAGCGTGCTCTTGCCGCTGCCGTTCGGGCCGACGATGGCGCTGAGCAAACCTCGACGAAAGCCGACGTCGCGCACGTCGAAGTGGAAGTCGCCCGCGGTGAGTGCGATTCGGTCGGCGGAGATCGCGTACTCGTGCATGGCGCTCAATCCATCATCGCGACTTGCACGTCGCGCTTTCCGCGGAAAGGATTGCGGCCGTGGGCCACCAAAATATTGTCGATGAGCAGCAGATCGCCCGATTCCCAAGCGAACGCCGTTTCGTGCGCATCCATCGCGTCGTACACCGGGGCGAGATCTTCCATCGACATGGGCTCGCCATCGCCGAATCGCACGTCATAGGGAAATGCGGCGCGCTCCTGGTATTTGCGCTGCAAGTAGCGAAAGCTGAAATCGCCCACGGCGCGCGGATTCACGTGCTGGGCGGCGGCTTGGTTGAACCACACCTGCGTGCCCGTTCGCCGGTGACGAACCATGGCACCGCCCACGTGCGAAACGGTGACGCTGCCATCGCGCAGCCACTCGAACGACAGGCCGCGCTCTCGGCACGCCTCCTCCACGCGCGCCGGGTCGTCGGTCGAGAACGCGTCGGACCACGGGCGATGGTACTCGCGCGACGGTGCCGCCGCGGGCGATGCCTCGCGGTCCTTCGGTCCGAAGAAGTTGCGCCGGTACATGACGCCCTTCGCGCGAAATCGCTCGACCACGCGCGCGTCGAGCTTGCGCGTGACCTCGCGCATATCGCACAAAGGCGTCTCGCCGCCGGCCTCCGCCGCGTGCTTGCAATAGAAGGCCAATAGACGCGGATAATGCGCCATGTAAGCCTTTTCCTGGTGCAATCCAATTTTGAAAGGCGCGGGCATGCGCGTCGATTCGTAAACTTGCCCGTCGATCACCTTGCGCGGGGTCGCGCCGCCGATGTAGCCGGCCGCGTGGGGCTGGTACAGGCCGGCGATGCGTTGAAAATCGGGTGTGTCGGAAAGTGCAAAGCCTCGAAAAAGCACCGCGCCAAAGTCGGCAATCAAGGACTCGATGAGCGGCACGCGTGCGCGGTACCAATCGAGAAATGCGGCAGGCTCTCGCGCGAGCGACGTCCAACTTGGACGGATGCGCAGGGGAAGCAGGCGCCCCTCGGTGGGGAAGTCGCAGCGCACGCACTCCTCACCGAGGCTCGTCTGCGGATTCATTGAAGCACCTGCGCCGGTTTTCTCATGAGGATCTCGAAGCCCAAGGCGCTGAGCCCTCCGTTGGGGCTGGTCACCACGCTCACGGCCTCGAGTCCAGCCTCGGCCACGAGCGCGCGCGCCTCATCCAGGGTGAGCTTTTCTTCGAGGTGCGTGGGCGGATAATTGGCTGCCGCCCGCATTCGTGTGAACTTGTCCAGCAATGCCTGCGGAGCGTCGCGGCGCATGTCGTGGACCAATCCGACGCCGCCGGGCTCCAGCACGCGGTACATCTCGCGAAGGCTCACGGCCTTGTCGGGAAGGTGATGCAAGGTCGCGCGGCTGACCGACATGGTCAGGCTTTCGTCGGCAAAGGGCAGCGCCTGCGCATCGCCGACATGCAATGCGATGCGCTCCTCCAGGCCGCGCTCGCGGATGCGCGGGCGGCCTTCTTCGAGCATCGTCGGGTCGAGATCGACACCGATGAAGCACCACGCGCCCATGCTCCTATCGCTGGCCAGGCCTACGGGCACCACCGCGGTGGCGGTGCCGATGTCGGCGATGGTGCCGGGGCGCAAGTCGCGCGCGAGTTGGCGGATGCGCGCCATGAACAGCAAATCCCAGGGCGCCAGCGTTTCGGTGGCGAACCGATCGTAATCGCTTGCGGGACGGAGGTTCTTGAGCAACACGATAATTCTCCTTTTCGCAGTTACAGCCAGCCGACGGGCACCGCGGCGAGCAGCTTGCGCGCGGTGCTGCTGTTGACGCCGAAGGCAGGACGCCGGCGCCGCTCGACGGCATGGGCAGCCATGGCCGCGATGCGGGCGCACAATCCCACGCCGACGCCCCAACGGGCTTCGCGGACGCCGAGATCGAGCAAGGCGGCGGCGGTGATGAAGTCGATGTTCGGGTTGAGTCCTTTTCGCTCGCGTGCGCGTGCGCACGCCGCGTCGAAGAGGTGAAGGTGCTTTCCCTCGAAGCCAAGGCCCGTGCAAAGTGCACGCAAATGCGGCGGGCGCGGATCGGCGACGAACAAGGGATGTCCAAAGCCGAAGAGCAGCGCGCCGGGCTGGTCGATCACGGCATCGACCGCAGCGATGGCTTCGTCCGTGCCGTTGCCTTCGCGCGCGGCCAGCGCCGTGAGCCATCGCATGGCCTCGAAGGCCGCGCCGACGTGATTCGGGCCGCTGGACATGAAACCCGCGGCGATGGCTTGCGCCAACGTGACCCCGGTGCCGATGGCGCAGCGGGGGACGAGCACGGTCGGCGTGATGTAGCCAAAGCCGGCGTGCCATGCGATGAGCAAGGCATCCATGATGGCGATTCCCGCCTTCGAAGGTGCGCCGCCTTCGGCGCAAAGGCGCAGAACGCGTTCGGCGTGGCTGGTCGCCGGTTCGAGCCTCTCGATGGCCGGTCCGAGTGCCGCGCGCATCAAATAAGGAGCGCCGGCGATGCACGCGAGCATTTGATCGAAATCGTCGTCCCACGCTGACGTGCCGCTCTTGGCCCGCACCCCATCGATGCCGCGCAAAAAGCCGGTGGCCGCAGCGGACACCATGTCGATGCCCATGCCGCCGACCAGCGCCGCCGCATCGACACTGGCGTCGCGCGCTTCGAAGGCACGGCCGAACGCCGCCAAGCGCGCGCGCACGGCATCGCGCTCCGCGGCCGATGGCATGCCCTCGAACCAGATGTGCCATAGTGCGGATTCGAAATCGGTCTGGCCGATCAGATCATTCAAATTGCGGCCGCGCACCCAAAGGCCCTCCGGCGCGAGGGTGGGCCCGTCGATGTCGGTGCCACGGTAGCGCGTGGCAGGCCGTCCCAACAGATTGTGCGGCTCGTTCATCATGACATACCTCCCAATTCTTCGACGGTGATGGTGCACACGGCGCGGGCCATGGACGCGAGGACGTCGGCGTGTTGCTCGGCGAGGGGCAGCACGTTCGCAAAGAAGTACGCGGCGCTTTTCGATTTACCTCGATAAAAGGCACCCTCTGCGCCGTCGGCCTCCTTGGAACGACGCTCCGAGATGCACGCGGATTCCAAGAGCACCCAGCCAGAAGTGACCAGTCCGAACATCTCGAGAAAGCGCGTGTAGAATTGGCTACTCTCGCGCATGCGGCCGGCTTTGACTTCAACGGAAATGGCCTCCAACGCACCCTCGAGCCGGCCGGCGGTGCGGTCCAATTGCTCGAAGAGCGGGGCGAGGCCCTGGTGGCGATCTTTGCATGCCAAGAAGGCGTCGAGCTCTTCGCGGTAATAGCGCATGATGCGCGAGTTCTTCCCGAATCCCAACTTGTCGCGCACCAGGTCTTGCGCCTGAATGTAATTGGTCCCTTCCCAGATGGATAGTACCTTTACATCGCGCGCATTCTGTTCGACGGGGCTCGCATCCGTGTACCCCACGCCGCCGTGGACCTGAATGGCGGTCTCGCAAATCTTCCACGCTTGGTCCGAGATGAATGCCTTGCAGATAGGGGTGAGCAGCCGCTGCAGGCTGCGATGCTTCTCGATGAGCCCCGGATCGGCACCCGGCGTCGCCTCGAGGATGGCCGCGCGGCTCGCCGTGGCGGCGAGCTTGCCCAGAAGCCCGCGGCAGCCTTCCACCCGGGACTTCATATCGAGCAGCATGCGCTGCACGTCGGCATGCTCGATGATCTTGATGCGCGGCGCCGTGGTGTCCGACGCCCGTTCGATGGGTCTGCCTTGATACCGACTATTGGCATATTCCACGGCGTGCAGGTAGGCACTCGAGGCGACGCCCACCCCATACATGCCCGTGCTCATGCGAGCCTGGCTCATCAAAGGTTGCAGCTGCAGCAGCCCGATGTTTTTGCGATTACCCAGCAAAAAGCCCTTCGTGGTCCCGCTTTTTCCAAATACGAGATGGGTATTCGCGCAGCCTTTGAGGCCCATTTTTCGGGGTAGACCGATGCATTCGACGTGGTTCGGTTCGAGCTGGCCGGTATCCGGATTGGGCCAGAATCGCGGAACGACCAGGCATGAAAGGGAAAACGAATCGGGGGTCGCCGTGTCGATGCGGCCCAGGACGAAGTACAGCGTGTTCTGGGTGAGCGAGTGCATGCCGGCCGAGATGTAGATTTTCTCGCCGGTCACGGCGTAGACGTCGCGCGAGAGCGGTGTAGCCTTCGTGGTGACCGCCGTGAGATCCGTGCCGGCTTGCGGCTCCGTGGCGCAAAAGCACGCGTCCCACGTGTAGCTGGCCAGCTCCGCGATGAAGCTCTTTTGGTGCGGCGTGCCGTGCATCTGCAACAGCTTGAGCGCGGGGCGAACGAAGCCGCCGTAGGTCATGAAGGCGGGATTCGCGCCCATGAACATTTCGAAAATGAGCTGCGTGATGACGGGAGGAACCATCGCAGACGGATTGAAAAGCGGTGCCCACTCGGTGCGGTACCGCTCCCATAGCGGGCCAAAGGCCGAGGGAATGTGCACCTCGCCGTCTTCGGAAAGGGTGCACCCTTCGATGTCCGCCGAACGGTACGCCGTGCCGAGTTCCAGCGCGAAATCGCGCGCCCGTGAGAGCCATGCATCGTAGTCGCTGCGGTTCCTGCCTTGGTAAAGCGGAGCATTCAGGAACTGATGTTCGGCATCGAGCAGTTCCCAAAGATGAAATTGCAATTCCCTCAGATTGACGCGGTATGCGCTCATGGGACTTCTCCCTGAATGTCCACGACCATGGCTCCGGCTGCACCGCACAGGGCGGCGTCCCATAGCAGGACGGTGCGGCGTGAGCCCGCCGGCAGTGTCGATTGGTACTCCAGAAATGCCACCAGGCTATCCGCCGAGGACATGTGCCCCGGTTCCCGTCGTCGATGGCGTTGCTCGGCACGGATCTCGAGTGCGTCGGCCACCGCGTCGGTGAAGCCTTGCTCATGGCCCGGGGCTACGATCGAATCGAGCTGCCCACGCTCGATTCCAGCGTGCAGAAGGGCACGCCGCCCGGCGGCAACGGCGAGGGGCAGCAACGCCGCGCGCAATTGCGAAGGAGTGCGCGACCAGGGATCGTCGATGGCCGCGCCATGCTCCAGTGCAAACCCGCGCACCGCATCGCCCCGCCGGACGAGCACCGCCGCCGCACCGTCGCCGAAGGAAACGCAATCGCCAAAGCTACGGAAGAAGGGATAAATCCATTTGTCGGCCGCAATCAGCAGCGCTTGATCCTCCGCGCGACGCAAAAGGCCGTCCAGCAGTGGCCACGCCGCGTAAATCCCGAGAGTTCCGAGCTGGCTCACACCCAGCGGCAACGCGTCCTTGATGCCCAATTCGAATTGCACCCGCCCCGGGAGCGACTCCGCAATTTGCTGATTCAGCGCGCCGTGCGCCACGAGGATGTGCGTCGTTTTCGCCATCACCGCGTGCCCCACCTTCTCGCGGAGCGCCTTGGCCGCACCTGTCGCCAGATCGGACACGCTTTTCGCGCGACGCGCTACCGGCAGCGTTGCCGGCGCTCGTGTGGCCAAGCGCGCACCCTCCTCCTCGGTCATGCGCCCTCTTCCCCGTGGTCGCGCGAACGACGCCGACCGAAAGAGCAAGTGGGCATACCCCAGGTTGCGTTCTTGCGCCTGCACGCCGTGAAAGGCGATTCGCTCGGGCACGTGTGCGGCGGCCGCGACGATGCTCAGCATGGATCACTCCGTCACGAAGACGTTCGCGTGCCGTTGCTTGAGCAACGTCCGATCGATCTTCCCGTTGGGGTTGCGCGGAAGGGGACTGTGCACCACCTCGATGAAGCTCGGCACCATGTACGAAGGCAGCCGTTCACGGCACGCACCGAGAAGCGCCGCGCGGCACGCGTCCACCTCCAGAGTCGACTGCACGCACGCGACGATGGCCTGCCCCAACGTCGGGTGCGGGGCCCCCAGCGCCGCAGCCTCCACGACATGCGGGCAGGCGAGGAGAATCTCTTCCACCTCGGTCGGACTCACGCGGTAGCCCGACGCCTTGATCATATCGTCGCCGCGCGCCACGAAATAGAGGTAGCCCTCGGCATCGCGCCGCACGATGTCGCCGGACCATACGGCGCGATCGGCATGGGGGATCTGCGCATGGACGGAGGGCAGTGACCGAAAGCGCTCCCGCGTCAACTCGGGATCGTTCCAATAGCCCAACGTCACGAACGCGCCGCGATGAACCAATTCGCCGGGCTCGTCCACGTCGCACGGCGTGCCGTCGGGCCGCAACACGAGAATCTCCGCATTGGGAACCGCTTTTCCAATCGAGCTTGGGCGCTGGACCGCATCCTCAGGTGGCAAATACGTCGAGCGAAACGCTTCGGTGAGGCCGTACATCAAGTACGGCTTTGCGTTGGGGTACGTCCTTTGCAATCGGCGCAGCAGTGGCGTCGGCATATGCCCTCCCGTGTTGGCAAATCGCCGAATGCGCGCCGCCGTTTTCTCGGGCCACGTCGCCGACATCAATTGCGTCCACAGGGGCGGCACCCCGGTGATCGATGTCACGCCGTGCGCCTCGCAATGGGCAGGTACCTCGGCGGGTTGCAAAAAGTCGAGCGGCGCATAGCAAGCACCGCTCGCCAACGCCGTGGTCAATTGGCTCAAGCCCGCATCGAAGCTGAGAGGCAATACCCCGAGAATGACGTCGTCTTCGCGCAAACCCTGGTATGCGGCGACGCTTTGCGCGCCGGAAACGAGGTTTCGCTGGGACAACACCACACCCTTGGGCTTTCCCGTGGAGCCCGACGTGTACAGAATGGCCGCCGGATCGCTGTCCACCGCGGGCACATCGCGCACTGCGGCACCGGGAGGCGGTTCTTCGAGCAGCCAGATGCCGAGGCCCGCGACATCCTGAAGGGCGGGCAGGCGACGCAGCCGGTGTGCATTCGTGGCCAGGAGCCGCGTTCCACTGTCCTTGACGATGTGAACGACCTGGTGCTCCTTCAATTGCGGATTGATTGGAACGAATACCGCGCCCGCGCGATTTGCCGCCAAAAGAAAGACGACATTCTCGTATTGCTTTGGCGCGTACGTCGCGATCCGGTCGCCGGGTGCGATGCCTTTGGCCTGGATCGCACCCGCGGTGGCCTGCACATGCCGTTGCAATTCGGTGTACGTCACGCGGTGTTGCGCATCGGCGAAGGCGAGGCGCTCGGGCCAGCGGGCCGCGGCATGGTCCAAAAGATCGACGAGGCGAATATGGGCATTCATGGTGCGATATCCATCGTTCAAGCTTGTCGGATGTAAACGTGCGCAGGCTGCTGCGATAAAAAGCCACCGACCGTGTACGTGCGGTTGTAGGCGCCGCAGCCTTCGAACAGCAGCAAGTCGCCCGGATCGGGCGCAAGGGCAGGCTCGGTGATGCGGCCAATGACGTCGGCGCGGCTGCACGTGCTGCCCACGAACGACAAGGGCGTATGGCGAATGCGTGTCGCATTCCCGCGCACGCTTTGCGGGAGCTCCCGTCGAACGATGCGCGGTGCCTGCCATGTTTTGAGCATCGACTCGGTCTTTGCCAGTAAAAAATTGTGACTCATGCCGCCATCGCAGACCACGATGGTGCGGTCCCACCAGTGTTTCACGGCCACCACGCGCGTCACGAAAATGCCGGCATTGCCGAAAATGCCCCGCCCCGACTCGTGCGCGATCTCGTAGCGGTCCACCACGGGCACGATGCGTTCGCGGTACCGATCGAACACAGGCCGCTCGTGCCCTTTTTCGGAGAAGCCGCCACCCAGATTGAGAAAGGTCGGCGGCGTGCCGGTCACCCGCGCGAGCTCCTCGGCAAAGCGCGCGAGGGCCAGTGCAAGGTCCGCCGAATCGGGGCCATCGTCGACGCGGCGGCCCGCGCGAAAGGTGTGCGATCCGGAAAAGACGTGCAATCCGGTCACGCGAATCCCCGCGGCGGCGAGCATCTCGGCCACGTGAAAGGCCTCGTGCGGCGTCATCCCGAAATGGTCGTGCCATTCCTTGCGCGCCTCGGTGCTGGCCAATGCACCGGCGTTCATTCGCAGGAGCACGTCCCCCGTCACCTTGCCCGCGGCCAGCTTGGCAAAGCGCTGCGCCAAATCGGGATTGTCCAAAATGAAGTGGCACCGCGACGCCAGCCCCGCCCGAATGAACGCCTCGTTCATCGAAGGGTTGTTGAGGTATTTGGGAATCTTGCCCCGGCCCACCACGACATCGAGCTCCCCGAGGCTGGCAAGTTCCACCCCGTCCGTGAACGCGTGTCCGCAGCGCACGAACAAGTCGGCCTGCGAATTCGCCTTGAGCGACACGATGAGCTTCGTGCCCAGGCGCTCGCGCAAGGTCGCATAGCTCGCCAGGACGGCTTGGGGATCGAAGACATAGCAAGGCGTCGCCAGATCGAAGAGCCAATCGTCGTTGGGGGTCACGCGGTAATCGAGGGCGGCGCTCATGTCAGTTCACCGGATGGACCGTGACGGCCCCGAATGCGCCCATGTTGGAAAGCATGGCGGCCAATACGTGCTGGCCGCGGTCCAGTGCGTCGAATCCGGCATCGACCATGTTGATGGCGAAATCCGAGCAGCAGGCGTGCGCGCGGCGGAAAATGTTCTCCAGGAACAGCTTTTCGCGGTCGATGCCCATGGCGCGGCAGAGCGAGCTCCAACCGCGAACGTCGGAATTGTGTGGAAGCAGGCACCCATAGTCGGCCAGCGGGACGCCGCTTGCTTTCACCGCCTGGGAGATGACCTTGCTGGCGTACAGGTACTCGTACGAGATGATCTCCTGCTCCACCTGCGCGACCGCGTCGGGACCGCGGTACCACTTCGGTGCGAAGTTTCGAATGGCCACGCCGCCGATGCGATTGCGCGTGCTGTTGCGCGTCACCAAGAGGCACGCCGCCCCGTCGCATTGAATGCCGCCCATCTGCCGCAGGCGGTACTTCTCTCCGTAGACGCGGTCCACCGATACGATGAGCCCCGCATTCAATTGCGGATACGCCGCCATCAAGGCGTCGAGCGCCTCGAGGCCCGCGGTGGTGGAAACGCATTTCAGCTGCGAGATGGACGCGGCCCACATGGGCCGAATGCCAAAGGCGCTCGCTACCTCGAGCGGCAGGCTGCGCGGCGCAGGCGGTGCGCTGTAAGGCTGCGTATGCACGTGAATGACTGCGCCGATGTCCGCCGGAGCGAATCGTTTCGCGTCGATCAATTTGCCCACCGCGCGAAGCGCGAGCTCCACCTCGCCCACGTCCGGCGCCACGTGAAAATAGCGCGAGCCCGAGGCCACGATGGCGTCCACCTGCTTCTCGGGCGCCGCATGCTCGCGAGCCCACGCGAGCACGTCCACTGGGTCCCCCGGCAGCTCGTACTCCGCCGCATCGACACCGAGCCAGTGGCCGCGCCCGTTCATGGCTCACCACCGGCCAACGGCATCGCCTCGTAATCGATGACGTCCAGTTTCTCGAAGGTGTCGCGCACGCGCGGTGTCAGAAGCCCCAATTCGCGGATCGTGGGCACCAGGCGCCGGAAGATGGCCCGGCGAATCGAGCTGGCCACGCGCGACTCGCGCACCATGGCGCTGCACGCTTCTTTCGCAAAGCCCATCGGCGACCAAATGTCGTCCGCGCACAAATGGTCGTACAACACGCGCGCGCCCTCGCTGACGAACTCCTCGCGCTCTTTGAGTTCCGTCGAGCTCATTTCCGAGTAAATGCGCGTCAGCGTGATGCGTCCCACGGCAAAGTGCCGCGCCTCGTCGCGGTGAATGCGCGTAAAGAGATCCTTGATGAAGGGATCCTTGCTGTACGCGACCACGTTCTGAAAAATCGACAGCGCGATTCCCTCCACGAGCACTTGCATACCCAGGTTGGTGATGTCGAGGGCGCTGCTCGATATCGTATTTTCGAGCAGCCCCTTCAACGACTGGCTCATGGGATAGCTCACAGTCAGCTTTTCATTGACCAGCTTTGCATATGCCTCCACGTGCCGCGCCTCGTCCGCTACCTGTACGGCGGCGCACAGACGCGCGCTCAGACTATCCTCGGCGCTGGCGAGCTTCGAGGCGCAGATCAGCGCGGCTTGTTCGCCGTGAAGGATCTGCGAGAGCATCCAGCCCTGCGCATGGTGCCGTACCTCCTTGCGGCCCTTGGTGTCCAGGCGCTCCCACAGCTCGGAGCCGTAAATGAGCAACGTGGGATCGGGCATGCCCAATGGATTGTCCGGATCGAGCTCGCTCTTCCAATCGACGTCCGTGGCCACGTCCCACTGGGCACCCTTGGCCTTCTCGTAAAGTTTGTTCAGCCGGCTCTCGTGGCATTCGTAATCGTCCGACATGAAGGCATCGACCGGCATGGTCCACCGGATGCCCGTTTCGGGTGCAGCTCGTTCCATATCCATGATGTCCTCGGTTATCGAATTTTGATGAACGTCATCGCATATTCCGGCCACGAGCGTTCGAGCGTGGCTTCCACCGCGGACGTGCACGGTGTGGGCCATACGGCCAAGTTCAGCGAGTTGTCCGACGGATAATCCAAGTCACGCCGAATGCGGTCGGAGATCCAAACCACCGGGTACTCTGCATATTCCCCGCACGATGCCGCCTCGGCGAACAAATGCGCGCCCAGAAGCACTTCGGGCCGGAGAAGGTTATCCGGCAACGTCCCCACATAGGGCATACGAACCTCGATGAAGAGGTGCGCCTTTTCACCCAGGGCCGCCCAGAGCGCATCGGCCCATTTGGAAAGAAATTCGAAGTATTGCGCGTGGTCGAGCAACACCGGCGCGGGTTGCTCGCTCTGGAAGGCCGCGATGCGCGCATAGTCGAGGGTGGTGTGCAGCGGGAACGTGTACGTCGACGCCGGGAGGACCACGGGGCGGGTGCGCTCCGGCACCATTTGGTACCGATGCATCACGAGGCTCTCTCCAATCGAAATACGGTATCGTGAAAGAGCTCGACTTCGGCGATGGCAAAGTACCCGTACAAGGCGAGCGAATTGACGATGGTCTTCTCGAAGCTCACCCCTCGCGATGCCTGAAGGAGAAGCGAGATCCAAGGATCGCTGCCGAACGCGTGGCCGAAGTTGGCATATCCGTCCGCATGCACGGTGGCCTGCGGGATGCGTTTGAGCAGCAGTTTGCGCGAGGTTTCACGAAAAAACGGCACCGCCACCGGAACACCGGGCCGCGCGTCGCTGAAATCGCGCAGCGCGCGTCCCATTTGCACCATGGCCATGGCCGGCGTGGCCGCGCCGAGCGACAGTGGCCACTCCTGGCCGGGCGCGATGTCGATCAGGAGCGAGCACACACCGAATCCCGAATTTCCCCATTGGGTATTTTTATGCCAATAGGTGAAGTCGTGAATGTCCACGTCCACGATCTGCAAAAGCAAGGTGCGCGGTCCGGTGTGCGTCGCCTTCTGCAGTGCCCGGCGCATCACGTATCCCCAGCCTGCACACTCGTACGCGTGTGTCAGCCAATCGAGCCGGCGCCCCGCGCATCGAGCCATGGCGGAGGCGAATGCCTGGTGGGCCGGTGAACCGTCGGCGAGCAGCGCGGAGAGGATCGTCGAGCTCACCACGTAATCATCGACGTTGCGGTCACGCGTCATGCATGCGGCCTGATGGCCTGCGAGGCTGCCCAGCTCGTGCGCGGCCGTGACGAGATCGTCCGGCATGCCGCCAGGGGCGACGTGCCGGTACGTCAATGCGCGCAGGCCGAGCCTTGCCTGGGCACTCGCCGCGGACCGATGCATGGGCTAGGCGACGTCCTGCTCGGCGGCTTGCTGCGCGCGAAGCTGCTGGTCCAGATTTTCCAGCGTCGTGTATTGCGTAATGTTGAGCGTCTCCGGATCGATGGACCCATAAAGCTGCTCGCAAAAGACGATCAGCTCGACGACGTTCATCGAATCGATGCCCAACTCGCCGATACCAACGTTGGTATCGACGGAGTCGACGCTGAGGATCTTGGCGATCTCGCGGCTGAGAATTTCGAGCGCGTTGGCAGGCGTGGTGCTGGACATGTCTCGTTCCTATTGAAAGCGGGTGGCGGGCTATTGGCTTTTCGTGCTGTTTCGCAGCGCGTGGTAACAGTGGTAAGAACTTCCCTCCATCTTGGTGAACGCGAGCAAGTCGCGCTGATCGCCGAATCGGGCGACGGCCCCTTTTCGGACCAGATCGTTCAAGAACTCGTTCGAGGCAAATTTGATGGCCAGAACGCGGTGTACGTTGTCCACGTCGTAGCGCCCCGCACGGCTTTGGACGCGCGCCGCCTCGGAGAGGAACGCGTGCACGCGCGCATCGCCTTCGTCGAGCGCGACCCGATCCCGCGCGCCGAGCCAGCCGACGTGGGCCATCAATCCGCGCACGAAGAATGGACGCACCGTGGTGAGGTATTTGTTGAACACGGCCGGCCCGCCCGACTTGACCCGTTCGTCGCGGGTCAAAGATACGACGCCTTTCACATTGCCAAGTTGCAGGCGGCCCTCCAAAAAAGGATCTCCATGGGGCGTCCGGCGCAAGGTGCGGTACGCCTCCGGCCAAACCACGTACGCCGCGGGGAAAAACGAGACGGGGCCCCGGGCCGCGACGATGGCCATGCCCTCGCGGTGGGCTTCGATGCCCCATACTTTGTCGACGGTGAGGCGTATTCCGCCCTGCTCGGCGTGCGCCACGGACCGCCAGCTCGAAAGCGACGGGCCCCCGGCGTCGCTGGCCAGAAAGGAAAAGTGATTTCCCGCATCGATGCACGCGCAGGCGCGCTCGCATTGTTCGGGCGAAAGAAAGAGACCGAACAGAATGCGCACGAACGAGCGCATGAGCGGTTTGAAATGGTCTGCGAGCCCCTCGGCCTCGATCTGCGGCAGAATGGTTTCGGCCATCTCGGCGCCCGCCGCATGAATGGAACTGGACGCGGCCTCCCCCGTCGTGACCGCGTCGGGCACCTGCTGCGGTTGGGTAATGATCATATCGCTGTCGAGCAGCCGGGTGACACCCGACTCCATGAGGGTGCGAACGCTCTTGGGGACGTCGCCGAATGTTTCGAGGTGCCGCAACACCGGCCTGGCGGCCAGCGCTGGCAACGCGAGGGGCACCGTCATGCCGCCCTCCCGGCCGCGAGCAGTTCACGGCATTTGAGCCTTTGCAATTTGCCGCTGGTCGTGCGGGGCAGCGCGCCCGGTTGCACGAACACCAGGTCGTGCGCGGCAAACCCGATGCGCTGGAGCAAGAGCGCCTGCAATTCCGCACGCGCGGTCGGGGAGACGTCTCCGGCGGGGGCCTCGATCAGCAAAACGAGGTTCTCCGTGCCCTTTGCCTCGTCGTGCACCCCCACGGCCGCGCACCCATCCTTGGAAATGATGGGATGATCGGCAATGGCTTCTTCGATTTCCTGCGGAAAGTAATTCAATCCGCGAATGATGATGATCTCCTTCTTACGCCCCAGAATGAACAGGTGTCCGTCGGCGACGTAGCCAATGTCACCCGTGGCCAGCCAGCCGCCCGGGTCGACGACCGCGGGGGCCTGCGCGGTTCGCGTCGGCAGATACCCCAACATGACCGACGTGCCCCGAAGGAAAACCTCCCCCGTGGCCCGCTCGCCCAGCGAATGCCCTCGTTCGTCGCGAATGGCCACTTCCATCCCCGCGAGCGGCTTGCCGACGGACACCGCACCTTGTGCCTGCGCGTCGCTTCGCGCGAAGTACAGAGCCTCGGCCGGCGGCGCGGGGTGGGGCAGCTCCGTCACGCGTTGCATGGTGGCCGCAAGGGTGGTCTCGGCCATGCCGTAGCACGGTTGCAATGCGGCCCCGCGAAAGCCATACGGAGCGAAGGTCCGCGCGAACTCGTGCAAGGTCTCCTCGTCGACGCGCTCGGCACCCACGACGAGATGCCGGCACCGACTCAAATCGACGCCCTGCATCCGCTCCGCGTTGAAGCGGCGAAGGCAATAGCGCAGCGCGAACGTCGGAGCGACGGTGGTGCTCGAGCCGCTGGAGGCCATGCGTTTCAGCCAGCCGAGCGGATTGCGAATGAAGCTTCCCGGCTGCATCAATGTGAGCTCCGATTGATGATGCAAGGTGGAGAGCAGCGTAATGAGCCCCATATCGTGGTAGAGCGGCAGCCACAATACGGTGCGGTCGACCTCCGAATCGTAATCGAGCGCCCGAGCAATGCCGCGCACGTTGTCGAGGACATTGCGATGGCTGAGCACCGCCGCCTTGGGGTGCGCGACCGATCCCGAGGTCAATTGCACGTGGTGCGGAGCCTCGAGTGTCTTTTCCGTCAAACGCGGTGGCTTTCCTGCTGCCGAAGCCGCGAGTACACCCGTGCTGCCCACCACGCGCATTCCGAGCTCGCCCGACAGCGGCTGCACCGCCTCGACGCAGCCATCCGTGGTGAACAGCACCTTGGGTCGGTAAAGACGGCATGCCACGTCGATCACGTTGTGGGTCGTATCGAGCAGGCGTTTGCCCGGCAGCGGCATCGTGCACGGCACCACGCCGGCGAGAATGCACCCCAGGAGCAGCCCCAGGTACTCCTCGGACGACGGGTACGCCAGCATGACCAGATCGTGCTCGTGCACGTCGAGCTCCCTCAACGCCGCGCACCGCGCCAGCGCGAGCTGCATCAAGTCCGCATACGACGTCGAGCTGTCGTGGCCCGATTCGGCGACGAACGTGATCCGGCGCGCCGCCCCGCGTCCTTTCAGCGGCGCAAGAAGGCTATCGAGCACGGGCGACGTCACGCGATTCCCTCCACGATGATGGAGCCGTTGGTGCTCCCGAATCCGAAATTGTTGCTCATGATGCACCGCAACGGCCGCTCGACGGTGCGGGTCACCACGAGGTGCTCGTAATCCTTCAACGAAGGATCGAGGCGCTCGATGTTGATCGAAGGGGCCATGAAGCCATGCTCCAGCATGCTCAAGCAAAAGATGAACTCGATGGCGCCCGCCGCCCCCAGAGCGTGACCAATTTGCGACTTGGACGACGAAACGCCGTATCCGCGATTGCCCAGTACCTGCACCAGTGCGCTGACCTCCGTGGTATCCCCCGTTGGCGTTGCCGTTCCATGCAGGTTGACGTAATCGATGTCCCCGGCTTGCATTTCTGCATTGCGCAAGGCCGCGCGAAGCAATCGTTGCTGCCCGCTGGGCGAGGGCGCCGTCATATCGCCCGAGCCGTCGGTGGAGCTCCAGTACCCGCGGATGCGCGCCAGCGGCCGCGCGCCTCGCTGCTTGGCGCGCGCGTATTTTTCGAGCACGACCACCCCCGCGCCGCCCGAGGCCACGAAACCCGAGCGCGATGCGTCCAAAGGCCGCGATGCCCGCCAGGGCCGATCATTGGAGTCCGCGCAGAGAACGCGCATGGCATCGAAGGCGAAGGCCGTGGCCCACCCATCCTCGTCGGCCGCCCCAGCAATCACCGTGTCTTGGTATCCATGTCGGATGAGTCGATATGCGTACCCAATGCAATGCAGTCCCGTCGCGCACGCCGACGAAAGCGCCTCGCCGACCCCTTGCGTCCGAAAGAGCACGCTCGCATTGGCCGCACACGTGGACGACATGGTCGTGTCCACTCCGTGGCTGCCGACCCGCCGTGGCGATTTCTGCTCCCGCAGAATGTCGTACATTCGGTAATTGGTGCCCAGCCCACCGATGCCCGAGCCCAATACGATGCCCGAAGCTTCCCGTTCGAGATCCCGCGGCTCGAGGCGTGCCTCACGCACGGCCTGCACGGCCGCCACGCTGGAATAGAGCGACGCGCGCGACATCGACAAAAGCTGCGTCTCGGAAAAATACGCCGCGCCATCCAAGCCGCGGATGCGTCCGGAGACGCGGCTTCGGAAGCCGTGTGCTTCGAATTCCGTATCGTATTCCACGCCGGAGCGCCCTTCGCGCAGCGGCGCGACGATTTCCTCGACGGTGTTGCCGATGGGGCATACCACGCCGCGGCCCGTGACCACGACGTCGTCCGGTCGCAGGTCCTCGGCTCGCATCATCGACCCTGGGCCGAGGCAATGGCATTCACGGCATCGCCGATGGTGCTGATGCCTTTCAGCTCCTCGTCGGAGATCGATACGTTGAACTTCTCCTCGAATTCCAACACCATGTCGATGAAGTTCAGACTGGAGACGCCGAGATCGTCCAGAATGCGGGTCGAAGAATCCACGCGCTCGATGGCCTCGCGGCGCTCGGCGAATTTGCTGATGATCGCGATGACTTCGTTCAAGGTTTCGTTGGTCTGCATCGAACGTACTCCGTTCATTGAAGGAGGTGAGGGAGGCGTCTCAACCGGCGACGCTTTCGCCGCCGTCACAACTGACCACCGAGCCGGTGATCCATGCTGCCCGTGAATCGCATAGCAACGACACGACATTGGCCACGTCCTCCGGGGTGGTGAGCCTTCCATGCGGGTTGCGCCGCAGGGCCGCCGCGGCAAGCTCGTCGTGCCCGGGAATGACGCGCAGGGCAGGGGTGTCCGTCACCCCGGCCAAAATGCAATTGACGGTGATCTTCCGCGCCGCAAGCTCGACCGCCAATTGGCGTGTGTGGGCTTCGAGCACGCATTTCGCCGCGGCGACGGGACCATATGAGGGCCACGCGCGGCGGTCACCCTCGCTGGTCATCGCAAAAATGCGACCTGGTGATTCGAAGAGATTCCTCTCTAGCAAGCCGCGAACCCAATGCACCAAGTCATGGCCCATCACACCGCAGGTGATGGTGAGGTCTTCTTCGGTCGCGCTGCCCGGCCCCAAGAGAGGCTTGGTGACCCCGAAGGCGACCGAGTGCACCAACACGGAAATACCCTCCGTTGCTGCCACCGTTTCTCGGATGTGATCGAGGACGGCCTTACGGTTGGTCGATGCGGAGATGTTCGAATTGAAAAGAACGGTCCTCCTTCCCATGCCCTCGATTTCCGCGCGAAGCGCCTCGATACGCGGCAGAGCAGCCCGTCGATCGAGGTGGACTCCCAAGATATCGTAGCCATCCGCGGCCAACTTCAGCGCCGTCGCGCGGCCCATGCCGGACGAGGCACCAATGACCAATGCCCATCGTGTCATGTCGATTTTCCGTTGGAACGATTTGGAAACTCGAAGCCTTTTTCAGTGGTTCATCGAATCACCAGGGGACTTTGAAACGTCCACCATTTGGATTGAAATGACCACTTCGTATCGACGCTGCGCTCGCGCGTGCTGCAATCGATGTTAGCGGACCATAGCTCGAACCTTTCGAAGCGCAATGGCCGGCGTTGAAATTAATTGGCGTTAATCCGAAAAGTGAATTTGCTGCCGAAATTGCCAATGTGGCGTCACATTGTTTCGATGATTTTCAACATCTTTCTCGCGTGTCGTTGTCTTAATGACTCGCGTTTCTTACACGTCGTTCATTGACCGATTGCTTCATTTACATCGATGTAAGGGCCTAAATTCGTTCACTGGTAAATACGAATTTCGAGTGTTAGCGTCCCACTCGATCACGAAAAGCAAGGAGTCACGAGCGATGGTTCCACGTTTTTCTGCCGTTCCGAAGATCACGAATCCAAGCGCCCGCGAGTTTCACTCCGATTACGTAGCCCAAGGCAACCCTGTGTTGATCGCATGCGGCGAGCGCTGGAAAGCACATGCGACATGGTCGCCGGAGTACTTCGCACGGATCGCGCCAAATCTGTCCGTGCCGGTGAAGGAGTATCGCGCTGCGGGTATTCATCAATCAAAATGGACATTTGCGGCGTATGCCGATTTTCTGCGCAGCGTCGAAGGTGAAACTCATTCTCGCCACACCGTTCTTCCGTATTGCCACGATATTCCTATATTTACGTGGCTGCCGGAGCTTCTGCCGGACGTATCTCCATTTCCGGTGGAGTATCTGCCCGCGTATTATCGGTCGGAATGGTGGCGCTACGTCCAATTCTTCATGGGCCCGGCGCACAGCCTTACGCCTCTGCATTTCGACACGCTGTTGACACACAATCTTTTCTTCCAGATCTACGGAAGCAAACGATTCACCATTTATGCACCATCCGATGCTCGTTACTGCCGCCGTCGCGGCTGGCGGTGGTTCGACTTCGATCCCGAGCACCCCGACTACGAACGGATCCCCGAGAGCCGGCGCGCCATCCCGCACGAGGTCATCGTGGGCCCGGGCGATGTCTTGTACCTGCCCCCGGGGACCCTGCATCATGTGCGCGGGCTGGGGACGAGCATCTCCTTCAACATCGATTTCCACACGCGCGCGAGTGCCCTCAAAAGCTTACTCGGCCCATTGCGTGGCATGCCGCGCGAGAGCCTCTATTACAACGCGCTCATCACCCTTGGCGTCGCCTTCGGCGCACCCGAGCCATGGGTCTTTCGCAGGTACAAGCCGTATCTCAGTTATGTCGTGTAAAAACGAAGCCTTGGCCCGCGATGCGGGACGGGTCGAAGTCGCTCGACGTGCCGAGCCGGTTGGCGCATCTTTGTCGCATGGCCGACACACGACTTCATACGTGCATGCTCTGCGAGGCAGTCTGCGGCGTAGCGGTGGGCATCGAGGACGGACGCGTCCTTTCCATTCGCGGCGACGATGACGACCCCTTCAGCCGCGGCCACATCTGCCCCAAGGCCGCCGCCATCGGCGACGTATCGAGCGATCCGGATCGCATTCGCGAGCCCATGCGGCGTGTGGGCGATCGCTGGGAGACCATTTCCTGGGAGGCCGCGCTTTCCGAAGCGGCCGAGCGCCTGGCCGCCGTGCAAAAGGAGCATGGCCGCAGTGCCGTAGGGCTCTACCTCGGCAACCCCAACGTGCACAGCTATGGAGCCACGTTGGGGGCCATCTACTTCGGAAAAGCGCTGGGCACGCGGGCGCGTTTTTCGGCTACCTCCGTCGACCAGCTGCCGCAAATGCTGGCGGCACTGGAGATGTTCGGGCACCAGCTCGCCTTTTCGGTTCCGGACGTCGACCGCACCGAGCACATGTTGATCCTCGGTGCCAACCCGCTCGCCTCCAACGGCAGCCTCATGACCGCGCCCGGTATCAAGAAGCGCCTCGAGGCGATCCGCGCGCGCGGTGGCCGCTTCATCGTCATCGATCCGCGCCGCACCGAGACCGCGCAGATTGCCGACGAGCACCACTTCATTCGCCCCGGCAGCGATGCATTTTTGCTTCTCGGTATTCTGCATACGATTTTCGCCGAGTCGCTGGAGCGCACCTGGCGCCAGAACTATCCCATGGAAGGCTGGGACGACCTTCGGCGAGTGGCTGCGGCGTTCCCGCCCGAGCGCGTCGCCGCACGCACCGGCATCGCTGCGGAGACCATCCGCACGCTCGCGCGCGACTTCGCCAAGGCCGAGCACGCCGTGTGTTATGGCCGCATCGGCGTGTGCACGCAGGAGTTTGGCGCGCTCGCGGCATGGCTCGTGGTCGCGCTCAACGCGGTCACCGGCAACCTGGATCGCGAGGGTGGGGCGATGTTCACCACGCCCGCGGTCGACATCGTCTCACTCGGCAGCAAGCTCGGACAGAGGGGGCACTTCGGGGTATGGAAAAGCCGGGTGCGCGGCCTCCCCGAGTTCGGCGGCGAGCTCCCCGCGGTCACCATGGCCGAGGAGATGGAGACGCCGGGCAAGGGCCAGATCCGGGCCCTCGTCACCGTCGCGGGCAATCCCGTGCTCTCCACGCCCAACGGCGCACGCTTGGATCGCGCGCTCTCGAAGCTCGATTACATGGTGTCGATCGACATCTACCGCAACGAGACCACGCGCCACGCAAACTTGATCCTTCCCACGACGTTCGGCCTCGAGCGCGATCACTACGACGTCGCGCTCTATGGCCTCGCCGTACGCAACGCCGCCCGCTACGTCGAGGCCGCGATTGCGCCGCCGCCGGGCGTGCGCTCGGATTGGGACGTGCTCTTCGGCCTGGCATTGGCCCTCTATGGAAAGGGCGGCGGCAAGCGCGATCGCAAGTTCAACCTGATGATGCGCGGTCTCAAGGCGTTGGGGCCCAAGCGCGTGCTCGATGCGCTTCTTCGCATCGGCCCGCACCGCCTCTCGCTGGCCAAGTTGAAGAAGGCGCCGCACGGCATCGACCTCGGGCCCCTCGAGCCGCGTCTCGCGCGCTTGATGCGCGGTCACTCCGTGAAGCTCGCGCCCAGCCTTTTCCTCGAAGATATCCCGCGCCTCGAGGCCGCGCTCGCGCGGCCGGAGCCCTCGGGCCTCGTGCTCATCGGTCGCCGTCACCTCCGCAGCAACAACTCGTGGATGCACAACAGCCTTCGCCTGGTGAAGGGCAAAGACGGCTGCACCCTCTTCATGCACCCCGAGGACGCGAAGTCGCGCGGCCTCAAGACGGGCGACCGCGTGGTGGCCGGCTCGCAGCGCGGTCGCGTGGAGACCACGGTGGAAGTCACCGACGCCATCTCGCGCGGCGTCGTCAGCCTCCCCCATGGCTGGGGCCATGGTCGCCGAGGCACCGCATTGAGCGTGGCCAGCCGCCACGCAGGTGTGAGCATCAACGATCTGACCGACGAAGCCGAATTCGACGCGCTCTCCGGCACGGCGAGCCTCAGCGGCGTCCCCGTCACCGTCGAACGCGCCGCCGAGAAGGAATTGCTCACCGCCGCCCCGGCGGAGTGATCACCCCAAGAACGCGCGCGTCGTGCGCTCGAAGTCGGCGCGCCATTCGCCGAACACCGGCGTGTGTTCGCCATTGGGGAGCACCCAAAGCTGCGAGCGCGGAATGGCTCGATAAAGCTGCACGGCCATTTCCACCGGGTAATACGGATCGCGATCGCCGTAGACAATCAACGTGCGCGCGGAAATCGTTGCCAGGTGCGGCGGCGTGAAGCTCAAATCGTCGTGCGGTGTGCCGGTCACCGCGCGCACATTTTCCGGTAGATACGGTGCCGGCGACACGAGCACCATGGCCTCCACGAGCTCGGGCCATCGTGTCGCCACGTGAAGGAGCGTCTTCGCCCCGAGGCTCACCCCCACCGCGCGAACGCGTTCGATCCGGAGGTGATCGAGCAGCGCACGCACGTCGCGTGCGCACTGCCGAAACGAGAACGCCTTCTCCGGATCCGTCGATTTCCCATGTCCCCGCGCATCGGGCATGACCAGCCGGCGCCCCTGGGCCAGCTCGTCCAAATCGAACAGATGCTGCCAATCCTGATTCGACCCCCCGTACCCATGGAGCAAGAGCCACGGCGCCCCATTCCCACGCTCGTCCCAATGCAGGTTGATGCCATGAATCGAAATGTCCATGGCCTCCTCATAAGCCTGACGCAATTTCGTTGGTATCTCGTTCTTTTTATCGTAAAATACGGATTCCTAGGTAGGGATACGCAATTTCATCCCCTCGTGCGTGCTCTCGAAACCCATTTTCGCGTAAAAGCGGTGCGCGTCGGTTCGTCGCTTGTCGGTGGTCAACTGCACCAAACGACAGCCGCGCTCCTTTGCGCGTTCGATGGCCCACTCCATCATCTGCCGCCCGAGACCGCGGCTGCGTAGATCGCTGCGGATGCGCACACTCTCGATCTGGGCCCGCTCGCTCGCCCGGCGGCTCAGGGACGGAATGTATGTAATCTGCAACGTTCCGATGATGGCCCCCGCCTCTTCGGCCACCACGAGCCAGTTGCGCGGATCGCGATCGATCGCATCGAAGGCTTGCTCGTAATCGGCGGGGCTGTCGTCGGCTCGGTAGCGGGAGACCGTGATGGCGTCATCTTCGAGAAGCGCCACGATGGCCGGCACGTCTTCGCGCCGGGCACGACGAAATACGATGGGGGGTTGGCTCATGCGATCTCGACCTCGGGATGGGGGGACAGTAAGGTTCCATCGCGGGTTATATGGATACGATCGCGGCCGTCAATCGTCGACCAGGCGCGCTCTGGCGCTTCTTGCAGTTCCCCGTGACGCGGCTCGTGCTTGCCGTCGCGTCCATCGCCCTGGCGATCGCCCTCACACAGTGGTTCGGGGGCGCGCTGCCACCCCCCTTCGTGCACCTGCTCTCCGCGGCCGCTGCCACGGCGGTCTACATCGCCAACGTGCGCGGCATCGAACGGCGCGAGCTCGTTGAATTTCGCCTCGATGGGGCGGGTCGCGAAACCGCGCTGGGGCTGCTCATCGGGGCTGCATTGTTCAGTGTCACCATGGCCATCTTGTGCCTCTGCGGGGCATGGACGCTCACCGGCGTGAATTCCATCGGGGTCATGGGCTACCCCTTGGTGAGTGCGCTCGCCGCCGGCGTATCGGAGGAGATCCTCTTTCGCGGCGTCTTCTTTCGCATCGTCGAAGAAAGCCTGGGAAGCTGGGCAGCGCTGGCGTTGTCGGCCGCCCTGTTTGGCCTGGTGCACGCGCCCAACCCTGGGGCCACCGCGGTCAGCACCGTGGCCATCGCCCTCGAGGCGGGCATCTTGCTGGCCGCCGGCTACATGTGCACACGCCGACTCTGGCTGGTCATGGCCCTGCACATGGCCTGGAATTTCACGGAGGGCGGCATCTTCGGAACGAGCGTCTCGGGCACCGAGGCCCATGGCCTGCTCGCGATCGAATTCCACGGTCCCGAGCTTCTCACCGGCGGCGCATTCGGTCCCGAAGCCTCGCTCGTGGCCGTGGCGGTTTGCATGATTGCAGGTGCAACCTTCCTCGCGCGGGCCCATCGCACGAACCGCATCGTGCGACCATTTTGGCGACGCAGCTGACTAGCGCCCCGCCACGTCGAGTTGGCAGATGTCGTCCACCTCCAGCCCCCATTGGCGGGCAATGTTTTGATAATAGCTACCGGGGTGATGTGTCACGGTGCAAAGTATCCACGGAGCACCCGCCGCACGCGCCGCGCGTAAAGTGCCGACGACCCCGCTCGTGGCCGCGAGCAATGCGGAAAATTGTCGAAAAGGGTGCATCACAGTCCAGTCGTTGCATCATGAATGCCATTCCTATGCTCGAGGCCGGAATTCGGCATATGGCATTCGCATTGCCCAGTGGGGCTGCGGGAGGTGAGCCAATGCTTTCCGCGGAGCTAGAACATCGGTCCTTGTGGCAGGAAACGGCGTCGGGCGTATCGTGCCCGCGCCTCGAACGTGGGTTGCACGTCGACGTCGCCATCGTGGGGGGTGGCATCACCGGATTGACCGCCGCGTTGCTTTTGAAACGGACGGGTCTCCGGGTCGCCGTGCTGGAGGCGCATACCGTCGGCGGCGAGAACAGCCTGCGCACGACGGCGCATCTGACCGAGGCCGTCGATGCGCGCTACGCCACCATCGAGAAAGATTTCGGCCCCACCGCCGCCAAAGAGGTCGCGTACTCGAGCCATGCCGCCATCACGCGCATCCGGGCCTTCGTGCGAGAGCTGAAGATCGACTGCGTCTACCGCACCGTGCCAGGCTTTCTCTACACGGAGCGCGAAGACGACCTTCGCGCCCTGCACCTGGAATACGAGGCAGCCGCCCGGGCAGGTATCCACGTCGACATGGTGCGCGAGGTGCCGCTCCCATTTCGCTGCGCCGCCGCAGTGAGATTCCCCGATCAAGCGCAGGTTCACGCCGGTCGCTACCTCGAGGGGCTCGCCCATGCGATTTCCGGCGACGGGTGCCACGTCTTCGAGCGCACCCTGGTGCGTGACGTCGATGAAGGAGAACCATGTACCGTGCACGTGGCCACTGGCCTCGACGAAGGGGCGCCCGAGCAGCGCGTGACCTGCGATCGGGTCATCTTCGCAACGAGTGCACCGCCGACGCGGTTCGCCTTGCATACCAAGTTGGCCCATTATCGGTCGTACGCCATCGCCCGTGTCGAATCGGGTGACGTGCCCCTCGCGCTTTTTTGGGATATGGACGACCCTTATCATTACACGCGCATCGCCGAGATATTCGGGAAACGCTATTTGGTCATCGGCGGGGAAGACCACAAGACTGGGCAAAAAGGCGACGCCGAGGACTGCTGGACGAGGCTCGAAGAATACGCGCGCGTCCGTTTTGGCGTTGCGCCGGTCACCCATCGTTGGTCCGGACAGATCCTCGAGCCGGTCGACGGGCTGCCGTACATTGGAAAGATACCGGGCAAAGAAAAGCTATCCATCGGCGTTGGGTACAGCGGCAATGGCATGACCTTCGGGACGCTCGCGGGGATGCTCTTGGCCGAGCCGGATGCGCCGCGCGCCAGGGAGCTGTTGCAATTGTACGCGCCCTCGCGCGTGAAGCCGGTGGCGAGTGCCAAGGACTTCGTGGCCGAGAACGTCGATTTCCCTGCGCATTTCGTCGGCGATCGTCTGCGCGCGCCCGATGCGCGTTCGGTCGAGGAGGTGGAACGCGGCGAAGGAAAGATCGTCAAGTTGGGCGGCGAGAGGCTCGCGGTCTACCGTGACGATGCCGGGGCACTTCACGCCTTCTCCCCGGTGTGTCCGCATCTCGGCTGCCATGTGGCGTTCAACAATGCGGAGCGTTCGTGGGATTGCCCCTGCCATGGTTCGCGCTTCGACACAGAGGGCCGTCTGCTGCACGGTCCTGCCGCACGCGGGTTGACCGCAAAGAAGATATGACGGCTACTCGACGAAGGTCGTGGCCGTCGTGATGGAATTGCCCCCGCGCGTCTGGATATTTCCCGTCCGCGTGAGCCCGTTGTTCGTCGTCGGGTACCGCGCCATCGTGCACCCATTGCGAGCGACCGCGAGCGAAATCGTGGTGCTCACCGCCACGTTGTAGATGATGGCCGACGTTTCCTCGCCGGCGTGCACGTTCGGCGCCTCGGCGTTGGGCACGCCGCTGCGGAAATACGCGATGCGCGACACACCCGCGGGCGAGATGCTCAAGGTGGCGCCTTCCTCGTTCGGGCAGGTGCCACGCGCGAGCACCCGCACCGCCATCGCGCCGAGGTTCGCATCGTATCCCGGCAGCGCGCCCCGCAGCGCGGACTGAGCATCGAGCGACAAGATGGGAATCTGCCCTTGGTCGGCATCCACCGTCACCGCGAGCTCCTCGTAGAGCCGCTCGCTGTAGCCGGCTTTCGTCACCGTGGGGCGCGAAAAAACGCCCGTGGGCACACGCAGAGCAAAGCGCCCCGCCGCATCGGTCCGCGCGACCAGCGAGCCCGCGGCCACCGCCGCTTCCTCGACGGGCCTTCGGCTCGTCACATCGACGACCGTTCCGGTGATCAGCGCCGTGGTGCCCGCATCGACCTCGGCATCGGGCGCGCCACCGCCATCGGCCGCCCCGGCATCGTCGCCACCGTCGTTCCCAGCGTCCCCGGTGCTGCCGTCGTTCCCCGAATCGTCGCCACCATCGACGGCGGAATCGGATTGTCCATCCGCACCCCCGCCGTCGGTCGCCGCATCGGCCGCGTCCACCGCGCCGTCCTTGCCCGCGTCACCTGGCGCATCGGTGCGGGAATCCGCCACGGTGCCATCGCGCGGGCCCCCGTCCGGCGTATTGCCCACGTGGGCCCCGTCCGTGCCCGAGCACGCGGCGGCGAAACACGCCACCGCGCACGAAGGTACCACCACCAGCCAACCGAACGCGAGAACTCGCCTACGCTTGGGTTTCGATGCAAGGTGCATGCGATCGAAAACCTACGCGAACGAATCCTACTTGGCCAGTTCTGGCTAATGAAGTCCCAAGTCGTAGGAGAACCTGAAAACTCCGAGGATATTGGAATAGTCATCGCTCCACGGCGCAGTTTCGGATTTGGCCTCGAGCCTCTTCCATTCACGGTTCTTTGGCGTCTCGCGCGCCAGCAGCGCATCCAGGGCCGCGGGATCCTTGGACATCACCACCCATTCCGAGGACATGTATTCCTCGGCGGCCGCGCTGCGACCTTCCGCCTCGTCCATGTCGGTCACATCGATCCGTTCCACGATGGCCAGTCCGTTGGCGCGAGCCAAACTGGGCATCTGCTTGTTCAATTTCAAATATTGATTCGAAATGTGGAACGCCAGCAGCCCATCGGGGGTGAGCTTTTTCGCATAAAGCGCCACCGCCTCCTGGGTCAGAAGGTGCACCGGAATGGCATCAGAGCTGAACGCATCCAAAATGATCAGCGAATACGCGCCTTCGGCCGCATCGCCCATCCTCAACCGCGCATCGCCCACCTCGATGTGCAGGTTCCGCTCGTCGGGGAACGCGTCGGAAAGGAAGGTGAAATACCGCCTATCCTCGGCCACGCGCACCACCGCGGGGTTGATCTCGTAAAAGGTCCACGTCTGATCCGGCTGGGCATAGGCCGCCACGGCCCCTGCACCCAGCCCCACCACCGCCACGGATTTGCCCTTTAGGCGCGGCGCGTACACGTCGAAGACGTCGCCGAGGGGCCCTTTGCGATGGTAGTACGCCAGCGGCTCACGCTGCCGCGCCGGATCGATGAACTGCAGACCGTGGACGATGTGCCCATGGATGATGCGATGAAAGCGCTCCGTCGGGTCCACGGTCACATCGAGCACGCCGAAGAAGTTGCGCTCGACCATGAGCGAGCGCCCCAGCGCCCCCGTGTGGAAGGCACTGGCCAGCAGAATGGCGCCCAGGCCGAAGGCAAACCGCCGCGGGCGCGCCCGCCCTGCGTAATTGACCAGCGCCAGCAGCCCCAGCGCGAGCCGGAAAACCACCGACGTGCGGTCCTTCCCCAAAAAGACGAACACCGCCACCGCCGCCGCGCAAATGGCGACCGGAATCGCGATATCGAGCACCGCGGCCCGCGTGCCCTCGTCTTGGCGCTTCGATGTGCGCCGGGCGAGGGCCGCGAGCACCAGCGCCAGCGGGTATTCCGTGATACGCGAGAAAATCGCGGGCGCAATCAAGGCATTGAAAAAGCCTCCGGCCACGCCACCGATGGATATCCAAAGATAGAAATCGGTGAGATGTGTTTCCGCCGGCCGATTGGCCGCGAGCCGCCCGTGGCAAACGTACGTGGCAATGAAGAAGGCCGCCAAATGGATCAGGGCCATGGGCGCCGACGCCGTGAGCAAGGTGGCAATCGCGGCCAAGGTCAGCCCGAAAAGGAGCGGGCGATCCATCGCCTCCAGCCGGACCCATTGCTTCTTCGCGAAAACGAGAATGAACGTCACGAGGTAAAGCAGGAGAGGAAATACCCAAAAGAGCGGAATCGGCGTGACGTCCGTGGTGATGTGCGTCGTCACGCCCATCAAATACGTCGACGGAATGAAGGCGAGAACGAACCACGATACCCGGCGTTTCCAACTTACCGCTTCCTCGGCGGCCACGGCGAGCGGCATCGAATCGGGTGGCGCCGCACGAAAGAGCGTGACGGCGCAGAAGGCCACCGCCAGAATGAAAACGCAGTACCCGTAGCCCCAATACGACATTTGGTGGGACAAACCGACCAAGGGCTCGACCAAAAGCGGATACGCCGTGAGCGCCGCCACGCTGCCCGCGTTGCTGGCCGCATAGAGAACATAGGGATCGCGTCCCGTTTTCAGCGAAGCGAACCAACCTTGGAGAAGCGGTGCACTCGTGGAGAGCACGAAAAATGGCGGGCCCGCCGTCACCGCGAGCAAGAGCAACAATCGCAATGCGGGATCGCCGCCGCCCGACCAGCCTCGCACGGCGTCGGCATCGACATGAATGGGCAAAAAGAAGAGCGGGACGAGAACCACCGCCAATTGCAGCAGCGCTTGCCTTCGCGCACCGAGCCAGCGCAGAACGACGTGCGCGTACACGTATCCAGCGAGCAGCAGCGCCTGGAAGAAAAGCATGCACGTGATCCACACGGCGGATGCACCACCGAGGAGCGGCGTAATCGCTTTTCCCACGACCGGTTGAATGGAAAACAATAGCGATGCGCTCACGAAAAGCGCGGCACCGAAGCGCAAAAGCGGAAAGCCCGCTGTCGTTGGCTTCGATGAATCCGACTGAAAAGGAAAGCGAGCCGTTCCGGCCGACATCCATCGGGGGAGATTCATTAATCGACATTGGCAATCAACTTCGGTGCCAGGCATTTTCCTGCACACCACTCACTCGGTTTGCGCGCTGGCTTTCGGAACAGTTGCTCCACGCGCCGCCGCGAGTGTCGCGAGACCCTGGTCGGAGTGATCCACCACTTGGCCACGGCCGCGTTCTGTGTGCCGTCCGAGGACTCTATAGGTATTGGGCGTGTTTCAAGATTATGACCGAGCGGGTGGCCGAGCGGCGGCAACTCGATCTAAGGTGTCTTCATGCGAGGATATCTGGCACCGCTGATACTGCTCTTCGTGGCCTGTAGTTCCGGCGATAAGGACGAATCGACATCGTCCGATATGGCCCAAGGCTTACGCGGATGGCGCTCGAATGTGGATCGCGTCAACCCCATGATCGGCACCACGGGCACGGATCCAGCCGAATATGGCGGGATGATCCCCAGTGTCGCGCCTCCGTTCGCTATGACGCGTTGGACGGTGATGACCCGGGAAAACTGGGTAAGCCGACTTCCCTATCACCATGACGATAAAAAAATCCGCGGGTTCATTGGCACGCACCAACCTGCGATCTGGATGGGGGATTACGGATACGTCGTGGGCATGCCCGGCGTGGGGGAGGTGAAAGCCGGTGCGGAGGCGCGCAGTTTGGCATTCACGCACGACGACGAGATCGCCACGCCGTATCGGTATTCGGTCGACATGACCACGGGCGGCGGGCAGACGCTGAAAGCCGCGCTCACGGGAACGTCGCGTGTCGGGTTTTTGCGCTTCGATTTTCCGGAGGGGCCGCAACCGCACTTCGTGCTCGAGGCGACGCGGGCCAATATCACCGGAAATGTGCATATCGATCCGGAGAAGCGCGAGATCTCCGGCTATAACCCGGACCGCCAGGACGACAAGCTGGGACCGTTCAAAGCGCCGGGCTTCAAAGGCTATTTCGTGGCGCGTTTCGATGCGCCGTTCGAGAGCTTCGGAACGTCGACGGGCGAGGCGCTTCACGAAGGGGAGAACGACCGCACGGATGCGGCCGCGGGTGCTTATGTCCGCTTCCCCGCGGGCACGCGCCGCGTGCAAGTTCGAATTGCGTCGTCGCTCATCTCGGTGGAGCAAGCTCGCCAGAACCTGGATCGAGAGATCCCGAACGGGCGCTCGTTCGATTCGGTTGCCAAGGCAACTAAATCCGCTTGGAGCGACAAACTCGATCGCGTGGACATCTCCGGGGCCACGGACGACGAACTGGCCACATTCTACACGGGTATGTTCCACGCTCTGCAGTACCCGTCCGAAGCGTCGGAATACGGTCGCTATTACAGCGCGTACGACGACAAGGTGCACGAGGGTGAGAGCTACACGAGCTATTCGATCTGGGACACCTTCCGCGCAGAAAATGCGTTTCTCACTTTGTTCGCGCCCGAGCGCATCAACGCGATGATGACGTCGATGCTGCACGACTACCAAGAGGGCGGTTGGCTGCCCATGTGGAAGAATCCCACCGAGACGAACATCATGGTGGGCACGAATGCCGATTCTCTCATTGCCGAGGTGATCAACAAGGGCTTCACCGGCTTCGATCTCAATCTGGCCTATGAAGCCGTCTACAAGGACGCAATGCAACCGCCCGAGCGCGATACCGAATTGCGCTACCGCGACCGGGAAGAGGGCACCCCGGTGGAAGCGCGCGCCGGCTTGACCTGGTACAAGGAAAAGGGCTGGGTGGCCGCCGATCACACGGCGGAATCGGCGTCGCGCACGCTCGATTATGCCTACGAAGATTGGGCCGTGGCCCAAGTCGCCAAAGCCGTTGGCAAGGAAGACGATGCGAAGTTCTTCCTCGAGCGAAGCAAGAGTTACCGCAACATCTACAACGCGAGCACGGGCTTCATGCAGGCGCGCAACTACGATGGCTCATGGGCCCCCAACGGGTGGACCGAGGGCAATCAATGGGTTTACACCTTCGACGTGATGCACGACGTTCCAGGTCTCATCGAGCTGGAAGGAAAAGCGGGCTTCACGGCCTTGCTGGATCGACATTTCGGCGAAGGACACAACAATCATACCAACGAGCCGAGTCATCATATTGCCTATTTGTACGACTACGCCGATCAGGCGTGGAAGACGCAGGCCCAGGTGCGGGCCATCGCCGAATCCAATTATTTCAATCGGCCCGATGGCTTGAGCGGCAACGACGACTGCGGGCAAATGTCCGCGTGGTATTTGCTGTCGTCGATTGGCATTTATCCTGTGAACCCCGCCTCGGGTGAATATGCGATGGGCAGCCCCTTCTTCAAGAAGGTGACCATTCGCCTGCCGGGACAGCATCGCCCGCTGATCGTGCTATCGCCCAACAACTCCGCCACGAACAAATACGTCCGCGCCGCCTACCTCGACGGCAAACGCATTGCCAAGCCGTTCTTAAAGCACTCGGACATCGCCCAAGGCGGCATTCTCTACTTCGACATGAGCGACACCCCGCGTCCGTGGGGGGGTGAATAGCCAAAGGAAGAAGGAAACCGCCAGGACGCCAGGATCGCCAGGGGAAACGGCAATAAACAACATTTATTTTTATTAAAATAATAGGGTTTATTGTTGGTTCCGCTGGCGATCCTGGCGTCCTGGCGGTTAAAAATCTCCAGCGTCTACGGTTGCACCGTCGCCGTGTACTTCGCTTTGTTTTGCTCGATGGTCATGATGACGGCACTCTTGATCGGGTTGTGATCCGCATCGATCGTCACGTTGCCGCTCACGCCCTTGAAGTCCTTCGTCTTCTCCAAGGCATCGCGAATGGCCGGCCCGGAGAGCTCCGTGGCCCGATCCATCGCGTCCATGGCCACCTTGGCGGCGTCGTAGCCCAACACCGCGAGCGTGTCCGGCGGCGTGTTGTAAATGGCCTTGTAGCGCGTAATGAAGTCTTGCACCGTCGGCGACGGATCGTCCCCGCTGTAGTGCGTCGAGAAATACGAACCATCCAGCGCGCCCTTGGCCACTTCGTAGAGCTTCGCCGAATCCCACCCATCGCCCCCGGCGAGCGGCTGCTTCATCCCGAGTTCCCGCGCCTGCCGCGCAATCAGCGACACCTCGGCGTAATAGCCGGGCACGTAGATCAACTCCGGATTCTTTCCTTTGATGGCCGTGAGCTGCGCTTTGAAATCCTGCTCCCCGGACTTGAAACTCTGCTCGGCCACGATCTCGCCGCCGCGCTTTTGAAATGTCTCGCGGAAGAATTGCGCGAGGCCCATCGAATAGTCGTTTCCGACGTCGCGCAGAATGGCCACCTTGGTCAGCTTCAAATTCTCGGTGACGAACTTCGCCATCACCGTTCCGGCGAAGTTGTCCAAGAAACAGATGCGGAACACGTACGGTCGCGTCTTGTCGCCATCCTTGGTGACCCGCGGGTTCGTCGAGCCGCTGCTCACCATGGGGATGTGGTTCGAGTCCGCGATGCTCGCCATCGCCAGCGAGCGCGTGGAGGCCACCTCGCCGAGCAGCACCGAAACCTTGTCTTGCGTAATGAGACGCGTCGCCGCGACCGCAGCCTCCTCGGGCTTGCCCTGATCGTCGAGCGTCTTGAGCATCACCTTCTTGCCCTTGATGCCGTTCTTCTTGTTCTGCTCTTCGACGGCGAGCTTCGTTCCGTTGTCCGTCGACTGGCCGAATACGGCGTCGTTGCCGGAGAGCGACCCGATGTGGCCGATCCAGACCGTATCGCCCGTCGTTGCGGCCCCCGTCGTCGGCGCTTCACTCTTGGCCCCGACGTCCACCTGTTGCTTTTTCTCCCGGCATCCGAACGCCGCGATCGTCAGTGCGGCGAGTACGTAAAAGCGCGCGTTGCGCATCACAAAACTCCATTTGAAAAGACTTGGACGGGCCAACTTCGGCCCCATACTTCCGCCATGATTTCCAAAGCGTCGGCCTGGCTTAGCATGGCCCTAGGATTGTTCACATCCTCGTTGTCGGTTGCATGCTCGGATAACGCCAAGACCGCCACCGCGGCATCGGAGTCGCACCGCGTCCAGCTTTACACACTGGAGTGCGGCCACTTCCAAGTCGACGATATGGGGTTCTTTTCCGCCGATGGCAAACCCACCGGAAAGGGCGAACGAATGCCCGATCCGTGCTTCGTCATCCGCCATCCCAAGGGAGTTCTTCTCTGGGATACGGGCCTCAAAGACTCGACCGCCCAATCGAAAGAAGGCGTGAAAGACGTGGTCGGTAGGGAGTTCGTGGACGTTCCACTGAGCGAACAACTGAAAGCCCTTTCACTGAGTCCGAGCGACATCACGTTCGTGGGGCTGTCGCATCTCCATGCCGATCATGCCGGCAATGCGAATCAATTCACGTCATCGACGTGGCTCGTGAACCGCCGCGAGCTCGAAAACGGAACCAAAACACCGCCGGCCATCGGTATCGATCCTTCGGTCTTTTCCGATTATCGAAAAGCCAACATCAAGCTTCTCGATGGTGACTACGACGTGTTCGGCGACGGCAGTGTTCGCATTCTGCAGACGCCCGGGCACACGCCCGGTCATCAATCCCTCGAACTTCGGCTCACCAACAGCGGTACGGTCATCCTCTCCGGCGATCTGGCGCATAGCCGCGAGAATTGGGCAGGACATATCGCGCCAAGTTGGAACTTCGATCGCGCGCAGACGCAAGCATCCATGGAGCGCATCGAGGGCATCATTCGTACGGACCACGCACGGTTCGTCATCCAGCACGATCCGGAAGACTTCGCCTCGTTGCCGAAGGCCCCGGCATTCCTCGACTGAAACGAGGGCCTCGTGTAGATTCGGCGTGCCGATGAACGACGTCAAATTGGCAGAGCTGCGCCGCACGCCGAATGCACTCGCGCCGCACTATTCGCAATTCCAAGTTGCCAAACGGCTTTTGCTGTCGGGCCACTCGCACCAAGCGTGGCCCGACTTTGCCTTGGAAGGGCAAATCGAGGCCTTCCAGGACGCCGCACGCGACGTCGACGAGAAGTGGGGGCGCGCGTTCGCCAAGGCCGACGAAGTGCGCGCGGGCCTCCGCACGTTCCTGGACGATCCCCAAGCGGAGATTGCCCTCGGCGCGAGCACGCACGAGCTCGTCTTGCGCTTCCTGTCGGCGTTGGATCTGCGCCGCCGTCCGCGCATCGTCACCACCGCGGGCGAATTTCACACCTTGCGCCGGCAGCTTGCGCGCCTGGGCGAGGCGGGGCTGGACGTGGTTGCGCTGCCCGTAAACCCCGTGGACACGTTGGCCGAGCGCCTCGCCGATGCGGCGGATGAGCGTACGGCCGCGGTTTTCGTGTCGTCGGTGCTCTTCGAGACCTCGCGCATCGTCCCGGGCCTGGGGCAGCTCGCAGAGCGCTGCCAATCGCGCGGTGTCGAGCTCGTGGTGGACGCGTACCATGGCATTGGTCCTGCGGCGTTTTCCATTCCGGGGCAGGGGCTGTCGTCGGCATGGGTGCTCGGCGGCGGGTACAAATACCTGCAGCTCGGTGAGGGAAACTGTTTCCTGCGCGTGCCCGCGCACGCAGAGGGCATGCGGCCGGTCATCACCGGGTGGTTCGCCGAGTTCGACGCGCTCGCCGACGAGCACGAGCCCGGCAAGGTCGCCTACGGCACGGGCGCGAGCCGTTTTGCCGGCGCCACCTACGATCCCACGAGCCACTACCGCGCCGCCCGCGTCTTCTGGTTCTTCGCGCAACACGGCCTCACACCCGCGTTTCTACGCCGCGTGTACCAGCATCAAGTGGGCCTGCTCGCGGCGCGCTTCGATGCGCTGAACGCGCCGGAGTCGCTCATCGCCCGCGATCGCACGACGCCCCTGGAGGGCCTCGGCGGATTCCTGTCGCTGCGCACCGCGCGGGCGGGGGAGCTGCAGCGCGCACTCGCCGCACGTGGCGTTCGCACGGACAGCCGCGCCGAATACCTTCGCCTCGGCCCTGCGCCGTACCTCTCCGACGACCAAATCGTGTCCGCCGTGGACATCCTCGGTGAGATCCTCCAGACATGGACCTGAAAAAAATCGCCGCCGAAAAAGCCCTCGAGCTCATCGCACCCCACGGACCCAACGTGATGCGGGTGGGGCTCGGCGCAGGCTCCACCATCGCGTACCTCGTCGAGCTTCTCGCGGCCAATCCCGTGCAAGGCGTGGAGCTCTACACGTCGGCCGATGCGACGGCCGCCCTGCTGAACGCCAAGGGCCTCCCGGTTCACGACGTCGCCAACGTCGCGCGGCTCGACCTGTACCTGGACGGCTGCGATCAACTCGACCGCGAGCTCAATGCCTTGAAGAGCGGCGGTGGAATCCACACCAGCGAAAAGCTGCTCGCCCGCATGGCCCGCGAATTCGTCCTCCTTGGCGATACATCGAAATACGTGGAGCGCCTCGATACGCGGTACCCCATCTGCCTCGAGGTGCTGACCGAGGCCGTGGAGCACGTCCGCTCGGAGTGCCTTCGCGCCTTTCCGACCTCCCGCCTCGAGGTGCGCCGCGATCCACAGGGCCAACCGATTGTCACCAAACGCGGACATTGGCTCGCCGACGTGCGATTCGGTGAAATGCCGGAGCTCGCGGCGGCGAACCAGGTCCTCAAGTTCACCGCCGGCGTGGTGGAAACGTCGCTATTTTACCGCATTGCCCGCAAGGCCATCCTCGCGGGCCCCGACGGCGTTACCGTTCTTACCGCAGGCAGTTCGCCTTCGTTTGCGTAGACGCGCCGAAAAGCACGTTCGACGTGCTGGAGAGGTAAGACTGCGAGCTCTTGGTCACGTTGTAGACCATGAAGGTGCCAATCCCATTGTCCTTCACGTACTGCGCGGCCCGAGCTCCGTCGCTGCCGCCGGTGGAAGCGCCAATGCCCAATTTGGCCTTGGTCATCCCATTGGAGAGGTATCCACTCAGCCGGCCGCCATAGTTCGTGGAGCCGTAGCTCATCTCCCAGCCATAATCGAGATACTCGGCGAGTTTGTGCCCATTCCACGAGGCTTGGAAATACGAAAGATCCGTGAACAATGCCTTGGAGATGATCTTGCTCGGCATCAGCGCGCGCATCTTGCTCGCCACCATGATGAGGGACGTATTGTTCGACGTGCATTGTGAATACTCGTCGTCGATGTCGATCCCATCGAGACCGTATTTGTTCACCGCATTGGAAAGCTGCTGCGCGAAATTTTGAGCGGTGCCTTCGTCGCGGAAACATGCCCAGCCGGCATTTTGATGATTGCCGAGCACCGTGAGCAACACCTTGATGCCTTGCGACTGCAGGTTCTTGACGTAATTCGTCCCATTGAGAACCTGGTCCACCTGCGGATTGAAGTACAAAATCGGCTTCCCGCTGGCGCTGTCGTAATTGATGTTGGCCGCGAAGATCGAGGCCATGTTGAAGTATTGTTTCGGCGGTGAACCGTAGGTGTAGCAACCAATGTTGTTGAAGTTGTTCGAATTCACTTCAACGTACGCCATCGTTTTCGGGACGGCATTCACCGCATCCGCTTCGAGCGCAGAAACATTGGATTCCGGATCGGCTGCATCGTCGCTGGTGGCGCTGCCACTGCTGCAGGCGGTGCTAGCGAGTGCAATCCCCAATAGGAAAAGCGCGGTAGTTTTCATGGCGACCCTTCGTGCGGTTGACGCGATTAACGCGATAGATGGTGCGGGGCGTGGGCACTTCGAGGTCGCGGACGATATTGAAGTCGATATGACGATGCAATTGTCTAGGCAACAACGCCCAACAATTGAATGTGCGTGTGAGCACTCCTACGCAAACAGGCGCGGAAATGGCAAAACGGACCCCCGGATTGACCAGTAGGTCCGTCTGTTTGGCTCTGACTTATTGCTGCAGGCCGCGAAACGCAGCCGCAATCATCGCTTCGGCGTGGGCATCGTCGAGGGGAGCATGGCCTGCCAATAGGCGGTAAATCATTGGCCCGTAAATCAGGTCCATGACGGTGTCCTCGTCCAACCCGTCGCGGATTTCGCCGCGTTTCACCCCGCGTTCCCAGATGATGCGCACTTCGTTGCGCCTATTTTTCAGGAACCGCTCGCGAAACAGCGCCAAAAATGCCGGGTCGCTTTGCCCCTCGGCGATGAAGTGGCGGATGCATGCCCCGCCCGGGCTCGTGTAAAAACGAATGACCGATTTAATCTGCTCCGTGAAGTCTTTGCACGCCGAGCCAGTGTCGGGGACAGGAACGCTCTGCTTCATTTTCGCGGTGAAAGCATCCAGCGCGATGAGGTTCTTGTTCGGCCACCACTTATAGAGAGTGGCTTTGCTCACGCCCGCCCGCTGCGCGATCGCATCGGCCGTTACCTCCCGAAGGCACTTTTTTCGAAGCAGATCGATGGTCGCCGTCATGATGGCCGCTTCGGCCTCCACGCTGCGCTGCCGCCCGCGCGGCTTCGGTTCCGTGCTTCGAGTCGCGTGCTTGGTCCGGGCTTCGGTCATGCGATCTCGACTATACCTTAAACTGGACGTTCAGTTTGCTCATGCTTCAAAAAAATGAATTTCAGGGGCAGAGACGCGCGTTCGGGCTGCTCATGATGCCTGCGCCCACCGAGGTCGGCGCTTCGTTGCAACCCACGCCGCGGTAGCCGTTCGACTGAGCCGTGGCATTCACCGGGGCCTCCTCGACGCGGTTCGGCGATGGGGCATACGTCGTGGATCGATCGATGGAAGCATAGGAAACAGCGCTGTTCGACTGGGCGTTCTGCGGGCCGGTGACGCCGCTGCTTGCGCAACCCAGGAGAGCGAGGCTGAGGGAAACGAAGAGCGATGCACCTTTCAACGACGAGATCATGAGAGCCTCCGGGTTCTACTTTGGAAACTGTTCGTTTAGTTTCGTTACACTCGGATATGTAAACCGCACGTTTAGTTTGTAAAGTGCTCGACCAATCGGAAGCCCAACCTTTTTCTTGCAGTTAAAGATCCGGCGCGGACGCGTAGACCCAGCGGGCAAAAAACGGCCTCAAATCCCGTCCGGTTGCGGACTCGAGCGCAGTGCGAAGCTCCTCGGTGCGCGCGGCGTGTCCCGATTGGTCACGGATGTAGCGCTGGATCCCCGCCCAGAACGCAGCATCGCCGAGCTCGCTCCGCAATCTGTCCAAGACGAGTGCGCCCCGCGAGTACGTCACGCCCCGTGGCGCCGGCTCGGACGGATGGGTCGGCAGCGACACCGGCGCATCGTGCCCTTCGGCGTGCACCTTCGCCGAGCGCGTGCGCCACAACGCGACTTCACGCTCGTAGGCCGCGCGGCCCCAGCGCTCTTCTTTGTAAGCGGCGACGAGAAATGTCGCGAAGCCCTCGTTGAGCCAGAAGTCCCCGAAGTCGGCGCAGGCCACCCGCCAGGCGAACCACTGATGGGCGAGTTCGTGCGAGAAGATCCAATCCTCGGTGGGATCCTTGCGCACGTCGTCGATCGATTCGGCGGCCAGGAATGCGAGTCCCGCCGCCTCTTGCGCGGCATCGCCCTGCACGAACACCTGCGTGTACTCCGCGGACGGAAACGAGAGGCCCGTTCGCTGCCGCAAAAAGCGGTACATCGGCGCCGTGATGGCCAGCGCTCCCGCGAGATCGGCCCCTGCGGGCCCGAGTGCGCGCAGCGTAACGCCGTCGACGGCCAGCGTCGCCTCCGCGAAATGGCCTGCGGCAAAGCCAAAGAGAAACGTCGGTGCAGGCTGCTCCAACGCGAACGCGTGCAAGGTGCGGCCTGCACCTGCGGCACTCGCTCCGAGGGGGCGCCCGCTGGCGACGACCTTCAACTCGGCCGGCGCCGTGATGCGCAACGTCAATGTGGCCCGCTGCTCGGGGGCGAGCAAGGTGGGCATCCATGCCGAGGAACGATAGCCGTCCCACACTTCCTGGTGGTCGGCCGAAAAGCGCGGCATCTTTCCGCTGACGGACGCATGCCAGGCGAGCTGCAAGGAGACGTCGCCCACGAGGGGCGTGGAAAACTGGATCAGGAGCCGCTCGCCTTCCTGCCGAAAGGGCAGGGGCGTCGCGTCGCGTGAGACCTGGGTCACGCGCAGGTCCTTGGCATCGAGCACCAACGTGTGCGTCGGCTGCGTGGCCCGCACGCGCAGCACTTCGCTCCCCGAGAGGGCCGGCGGTTCGAGTTGCAGCTCGAGGTGCACATCATGGTGCACGACGCGCACCGCGGGACCCTCTCGAGCGTCGGCCGCAGTAACGATAGCGCGCACCGGTGCATGGTCGTGCGCACACGCTGCATTCAGCCAAAGAGCCATCCCAGCCCAAAAGCCGTTTCGGCATACCTGTTTCATCGATGATAAAAGAGCACAATGTCCTCTCGGATCCGTCGCCGAGTCGTCGCTCTGGCCGTGGCCCTTTCATTTTGTGCCGCCGCGTGCGCCTCCATCTTGGGCATGGACGACTTCTCCCTCGAGGGAAAGGACGCCGGGGGCGATGTCTCTTTGACCGAAGGTGGGCCCGGCCCGGTCGACGCAGGCGGGCCGTGTGACCCGGACGCGCAGTTCACCAAGTTGCCCGTCCCGGGGCTTACCGATTTGGGTTGGCGCTCGATGCGCGCGGCAACCTTGTCCCCCGACGAGTTGACCATCTATTTCAACGGGTCACCCGACGGGGGCCGTTCGAATATCTACAGGGCGAAGCGCAATGCTCGGGCGGAGGACTTCAAGGATGTCGAGCTGCTGCCGAACGTGAATGATTTGTCGGTACCGAATCTGAGTCCTTCTCTATCTTCCGACGAGAAGACGCTCGTTTTCTCGCGACAAGTGACGTCGACCGATCTCTTTTTTGCCTCGCGGCCGAGAAAAACGGACGAGTTCGGGAACGCCGTACGCTTCAACAACCGCGTTAACAGTGATGTGTCCGATGTGAATCCATTCATCGCCTTGGACGGTCAGGAACTTTGGTTTTCGTCCGATCGCGATGCAAGTTCAGCGACCCCTCACATGTTCATGGCCAAAGCGAGTGCGGGAGCTTTCGACAATCCGGTGAGCGTTGCGCCTCCCGACCCGACGTCCTCGCGGCAGGAGAGCCCCGTGCTCAGCGCCGACGGGACGATCTTGTTCTACTCAGGCAACGGAGAGAACGATGCAACCGATGCCAACGACATCTGGGAGGCACGTCGCGAGGCCACGAATCTGCCGTTCCAAAAGCGCCGCCACGTGACGGAGCTTGGCACCAAAGGTATCGAGTATCCGTCGTGGTTGTCCCCCGATGGCTGTCACCTGTACATGCACTCGCTCGAGGGGACGGTTGGGGCCATCTACGTTGGCGAGCGAAAGCGCTGATCAGAAGCGGCCCGACAGCACGACCCCCACACGTCCCACCCCAGTATCGGGGGCCACGCGCAGCGCCGTTGCCGAGGTGCGCTTTGGCGCCGTGAAAAAGAGCACGGCGCCGGTGATGGTCATCGCGGCGCCCGCGCCCACGAGGATGGTCGAGACCAGCGCCTTGTCCTTCGCCCTATCCGTGTCCTCGAGGCCCGCCTCGTTGCATGTCTTGGTGCCATCGTTGCAATTGCCATTGAGCGCATCGTCGTAGGTCGACTTGGCCGATAATCCGAAATAGCCGCCGACGAGCATCGTCGCCACGCCCACACCGCCCACGACGAGCCCCGCAGGGCGCTGCCATCCGTAATGCGACGACGGTGACCCCGTATCCTTCTCGATGGGGTGTTGCCCGATCGCCGGCGCCGCCGCTTCCTCCGGCCCGAGCACGGGGACCTCGACACGGGCAGCCCGTGCGGCCTGAATCGGAACGCGCTGGCTCCACGCCTTGCGCTGGGGCGCCGAAGCCTCGATGACGACTTCTCCGGGGTCGACCGCGATGGCCGAGCCCAGCTCCCCCGCGACCAATGCCACGCCATTGCGCTTCACCACCAGGCCCGGCACCGAGCCACCCGCGGCCACCGTGACCGTGATGCGCGCAAGCTTTGGCTCCAATGCCTTCGAGCGCTCCTCGGCCAGTGCTTGCCGGTCGCTGTCGCCGGCGCGGCCTGCGAGCGCAGCCACCTCGCGGTACAAGGCCCACGCGCTCGCCGTGCGGCCGATTTTCTCGTAGCATTCGGCCAACTTGCCGCGTGTTCCAATTCCCGCATAGCGCGCCAGGCTCGCCTCGAACTTGGGGCATGCTTCCTCGTAACGTCCCCGTTCGAACAGGCGTATCCCTTCGTCGAACAGCGCGCGACCCGCAGCTTGCGATTCCCCCGTTTGCGCGGAGGCTGCCGAGGCGCAAAACATGGTCGCGGCCAATGTAGCGACGAAGATGGCGTGCTTGCGGTGCATGATCAATCCGGGGTGGAGAAGAGGTCCGACTTCTTCGGGCGTGTGGGCGAGTGCGTGGGCTTTGCCTTGGGCGCACTGGCCTTTGGCGCCGGGGCACTCGCGCTCTCCGCAGGCGACGGTATCGCACTTGCCGACGGCGCCGAAAGGGGTGAAAGCGGCGGTGCACTCGCGCTCTCCGCCACCACCGGCGGAGGCGGCGCCGCCATCTTGTCCGCGGCCGGCGCATCCTCGTGCGGACGGAGCTTGCGCAAGGCCAGACCCCCCACGAACAGAAGCACCACCAGCGCAATGGCGCCGAATCCGCCGATGAGCACAGCCAGACCCGCGGTCGCACGCGGGCCGGTTCGACCGTCGACCGAGGTGCTCGATGCCGGGCCCAATGTGCTCTGCGCGGCGGCCGCATTGGACGACAGCGGCTGCACACCCGCCGATGCCATCGTGCTCGCAAACGACGCGGGCGCGAAAAAAGGCTGCAAGGCCGCGGCGAGCTCGCGAACGCTGGAAAAGCGCCCCGCGGGATCTTTGCTCAAACAGCGCGCGACGGTGGCCTCCAGCGACACTGGCGCGTCGGGACGGAATTCACGCAGCGTGAGCGGTTCCTTGGTCAAAATGGCCGAGAACAATTCGCCCAACGATTGCGTGCCATAGGGCGATTCATTGGTGAGCAGCTGAAAAAGCACCGCACCGAGCGCGTAAATGTCCGCGCGCGCATCGACGTGTTTGGCACTTCGAATTTGCTCCGGCGACATGAATGCGGGCGATCCCAAAATCGCACCACTGTGGGTCGCACTCGCCCCCATCTCTTCGTCGTGCGCGATCTTCGAAATGCCGAAATCGAGCACTTTGACGATGGGCGTTCCATCGGCGCGATGCGTAAGAAACATGTTCTTCGGCTTCAAATCGCGATGAACGATGCCGGCCGCGTGTGCCTCGTCCATGGCCTTGCACGCATCGAGCACGTAGCCGACCGCCTCGGGAATCGGCAGCGGGCCGCGCTTTTTTCGCAGCTCGTCGAGATCGCACCCTTCGAGCAGCTCCATGACGATGTAGGGCGCACCCGTGTCGAGCGTCCCGAAATCGCTCACACGGGCCACGTACTCGCTCTTCAGCGCGGCCGCCGCGCGCGCTTCCCGCATGAACCGCGTCGCCGCCTCCGGCACGCGCAGCGCCTCGCGCGACATGAACTTCAGCGCGACCCGCGAGCCCAGCTGCACGTGCCGCGCGGCCACCACGACGCCCATCGCACCTGCCCCGAGCACCGTCTCCACGCGGTACTTCGAGGCCAGAATTTCGCCATTCTGAACAGGGGCTTCCACCGAACTCCAAAGGATACACGGCGGACGCTCGGACCCGCCGCAAAACGCAAACGGGGTGGATGTCGCCTAGGCATCCACCCCGTTCACCGCCAAACGAGTGGCGTCGATTTCAGCGCGTCTTCACGTCCTTCAAGTAGCCGTTCAAGCCGCCTTGTTGCTTCAACAAGTTGAGGCAGTCATCCAGGCTGACCGACTTCTTCTGCCGCAACGACTCGAGCACCCGCACGATGACGATGGAGACCTCGGCGGCGGCCTGGTCCTTCTCCTCGCGCTTCTTCGCGACATAGGGCATCACGTCGTAGAGCACCGCATTGGCCTCTTGGTACGTAATGTCCGCCCGCTGACCGTGCGCTTGGATCCAATGTGCGTTGTGCAAGACATCGTTGATATGCAACAACGATAGATACGTTGCGCGTCCAATGAGCTTCAAGTTGGACGGGCTCACATTGGTCATCGTATTACCGACGACCTTGTCCAACTTGGTCATCACCGCGGTCGAGTGTGCATTGAGCAGCACCTTGAGCGCGATCTGTTGATCGACGTGCATCGGGTCGTTCTTGTCATCCACCTGCACGTGGACACTGGGGGCGCCCGACTGGGATCCGCGCCAGGGCGTGTCGGCTTGTGTGCCGACGGTGACCAGCGCCAACTTCGCTTCCTTTTGCTGGAACAGGTACGCGAACTTGTCGAAGTCGAGGTTCGGGTTGTTGACCTGCGCCGACTCGTCGTCGACGGCGATCACCACGCCCAAGTCGCCCTTGTTCGGTCCGCGGCGTTCGATGTTCGCGTCCGAGAAGGAGAAGTCGTAGTAATTCTGCTGCTCGGTGCCCGCATCTGCCAGGCCGCGCATCGCCGCCGCGAGCAGATACTGGTCGGTGACACCGGCCTTGAAGGCCGCATCGTAGCGCGGTTGGTTGAGTCCGAGGAAATCACGCCCGAGGAATGCCTTCCACGCGGCCCCAATGTCCTTCGCCGAGGTCCAGACCTGGAACCACGATTGGCGCGGCGGCACTCCCCCGCCCGGATTCTTCGGATCGACGATGGTGTCGAGCTTCGCGAGACGGAACGTCGGCGCCCGCTCGGTGCCATCGATGAAGACCGTGATGATTCCCTTGTTGGCGAAGTACGTCGAAAAATGACTCTGCCGATACGTGTCCGCCTCGAGATCGGTGAGCTTGGCCAGGGTGGGGCCCGCCTTCTTCACCTCGGCCAAAACGTCCTTGAACCGCAGCAGGCGATCTTTGAGCGCCAGCTCCTGCTCGAATCCGAGTGCGGCCAATTCGGTGGCATCGAGGGCACAGTCCGTCTTGAGGAATCGCGCAATCGCGTGCTGGAGCGCGTGCGCAATGACGAAGGTCTCGATCGTCGTGGCCTGCATGCGCGTCGAGCCCGTGATCGCTTGGGGACCCGTGGTCAGATTGACCTTGGTGATACCCGCCTCCTGGATCACGCTGCGGCTGCGGTCGAACGGCAAAAGCTTGTCGTCCGGGTTGTTGTAGACGAAAAAGACGTTCTTCGCCGAGACCGCAGGATCGTATCCGGCGTCGTTCTTCCATTGCGCGTGGCCTGCGAGCACCGCACCGATGCCTGCCGAGGTCTCGCCGCCTTCGGTCACTTCGATGACCACGTCACCCTTGTTGACGGCATGATCTTCGAGCTGCATCTTGCCGATGAGCGGAAGATCTTCGAAGCCCTCCAGCGATGCAATGAGCGCGCGATCGGCGCCGGTCATCTCGCCAATCAGCGAATCGCCGATGGGCCGCTGCGGGGTTTCGACCTTGTCCTTGATCTTGGTCCAGATGGCGCCGTTGTTGGCGGCCTGCACGGCCTTCCAGAACGGTCGCCAGAAGGTGCTCTCCATTTCCTTGGCCAGACGTCCCGTCGCGCCGGTGCCGTAGACGAAGATCTTCATCTTGGCCTTGAGCGCCTCGTACATGGCGTCCGACATGGTTTGCACGGGGCCGAGGTTCTGCGCGTAGGCATCGAGCTTTGCGCTGATGTCGTCGTCCACCGAGAACAACTGGGCCAATCCGGCGGGCGTGTCCGTCGGGAGCACGTCGCTCAGGTTGTACGTCTTCTCGTGCCGCTGCTCGGTGAGCAGGCTGTGAAGCTGAAATTGCGTCTTGCCGTTGACATAGTCGACCGACTCGGCCGATTGCGTCACTCCAAGGAACCCCAGGAGCGTCTTGTTGTTGTCATCGGGCGGCGGCTTGTTCCCGCCGTTGTCTGAGTCGTCGCTGCACGCCACGACCGGCAGAATGAACGCTCCTGCGAGAAGCCCGAAGGACTTTCTAAGTACTTTATTCATGAGCACATCCCTGGTAGGCTGGAAGGTTTGCCAACCGTCAGTCCGTATCAACATTCGAGGGCGCGCTCAAGGCGCGAAAAGTCGTTCCCTCATCGAGCATGATGCGATGAAGCGCCGCGTCGCGCTTCGCAGAGGAACATTTCACTCTCACTTATGGCATTTGGCATGATCCGCTCGATCATCGTGAGAAATGCCTCTTCACTTGGCGCAACTAGATGCCTTATGGCTGCGTCGATTCCACCTGAGCGCGCAATCGTGGGGAATTGCTCTGGTAGGCACGCGTCAGCGACGGGGCCGCGGCCACGTTAGTTGCACTTTTTTAGTGCGTTGTAGCTCGGATTCCCGTCGAAGGCGCTGGACGTATTCAAATTGACGGCGGGTACCCAGCCCCAATTGCCATTGTCGTCTCCGAGCGTGTGGTACCAGGTCGTGTTGCCGCCGGCGTGCTGCTCGCCGGTTCCCCAGCAATCGAACCAGCTCGTGGTCGTACGCAGATGATTGACCACGCTGCTGGACGAGGACGTCGAGGCGTACATGGCTGCGCCTCCCGTGTTTCCGCAATGCAGTTTGCCATCGCCTTGCACCGCACAGTTCGACGGCGGCAGGCTGCAACGCGGAAGGCCATGCGCACTCGGATCGGCATCGAATGCGCTCGTAGTGTTCAAGTTGACGCCGGGCAACCATCCCCAGGTGGACGTGTCATCGCCCAGCGTGTGGTACCAGGTCGTGTTGCCGCCGGCGTGCTGCTCGCCGGTTCCCCAGCAATCGAACCAGCTCGGCGACGTCTGCAAATGGTTCACCACCGCTGCCGAGCCGCTCATGGTTGCACGCATGGCCGCGCCGCTCGTATTGCCGCAATAGAGCCGATGGTCGTCGTGCACGCTGCAATCGCCCCCGCCACCACCGCCGCCCCCGCCCGTGTAGTGCCATTGCCCGAAGTCCTCGGTGAACGCTTCGTCGATGTCCACCTCGCCGCCGGCGACCACCACGCCATTTTGAACTTGTCGCAGCTGCGCGCGGGAATCCCACTGGCCGCCCGACCATGCGTAGGTTTGCCAGCCCCAGGTGATTTTCCCGGCATCGAACAAGCGCTTGATGACGTAATACCCACCATAGCCACCGACCCGGTCTCTGCCGAGAACCGAAATGACGCCGTCGAAGTACGAATTGATGGTCGCCTGCTGCCCCGGTGTGGCGTCGAAGTCGACACTGAAATAAATGGGCCGGCCCGCGGGCATGCCTGCGTTGTTGGCCACGCGCAACGCCTCGCGGGCGTCCTCCACGCCGCCGTTGTAGCCATCGAGCGCGTCGTCCGCGCCCCATTCCCAATTGGCCACGATGTCGACACCCGCAGCCGTGAGCGCCTCGGCCTCGGGCTTGAAAAGAATCTTCCCGTGGGAGCCCGACGTGTCGTAGCTCAGATATCGAACCGCGAACGTGTAGCCTGCGCTGCGAAGGCCGGAAGGAGATGGCCGCGACCACGAGTAGTCGACCCCTCTCTGCAGCGCGATTTCCTGACTGGACGAGCCGACATCGCCCGTGTCCGCGTCACTCGCGCAACCGCTCATCGAGAACCCCGCTGCCGTGAATACGGTCCACCCGAAGAAAACGAAAACGGAGCGAATTTGCATGACGCGTTTCCTTTTCGTAAACGGAGAAGAAGATTCGTGTGTGCGCAACGAAACGCCTTTTCGAGGCGGTAGGTCAAATGGCAAATTCTTAAATATCGGCTCTGTTTTATGCCCGTATCAAATTGGACGCATATCGAAATCGCCTCGCGCAGGATCTGCTCTTCGTGAGCCACTTTTGCGCATGCCGCTGCGTCCGATGGTGCCTTTGGCGTGAATGATCCGAGGCCGTATGGTGGAGCCTTCTCGTTGTGGTCTTCGCGCACGCGCACGTCGCACGGGGCACGATCACGATCACGCGAACGGTCACGAGGTCGTGGTCGTGACACGTGACCGTGATCGTGCCCCGTGCGCGAAGACCACAGAGACCAGGATCCCCCCGCATAGATGGAAGGAGTCATCGTTACCCTGCCGCAACTAAGGCGACATGCCCTTACGAATGCCGACAAAGACGTCATCGGGCCATTTTCCGCAGCTTTGCCCCTCGAGCGCGCTCATGGTGTGGCGAGACGCAACGACGGATGATTTTGACACATCGTTGTGTTGTCGGAGGGGATCGAGATTGGCTACGCTTACGAGCGTCGCCTGGTTCACGAGGTATTCGGGAGGGGTTCGGTATGAAGAGAAAGCGTCCACGTCTCGTCGTGGTGGATGATGATCCCACGCAGCTCGGACTCTTGGAGCGCGGGCTCACCATCGAGGGATTCGAGGTCGAAACGCGCGAGGGGCCCATCGGGCTTACCAACTTGATCCGCACGTTCCGGCCCGCCATCGTCCTGGTGGACGTTTACATTCCGACCCTGCGCGGCGATCGCATCGTCGAATTGGTTCGCGGCGTGGCCGATCCCGAAACGAAGTATTTCCTCATATCAGCCTACACCGAGTCGGAATTACGTCTCCGCGCCACCGGCACCAATGTGCACGGCTGGCTTTCCAAGAGCCTCTCCATGAGCGAGATCGGTCGCCGCCTCAAAGACAGCCTCGTCGAGCCCGCGCGCCAAGCCGTCGCACGCTGACGGCCTCCTCGCAATCGAAGCGCGCTTGCGCCGAAGGAGTTGCGATATCCTCGGCGCATGCAGATCCGAGGCATTGCGTCTCAGCAGGATATCCAGTCCGTCGAGGCGGAGGGCCTTCCCGCCTCGCTCCCGGCGAGCACCTACGACCTGATTGCGCACGGAATGCGCATCGACCCCAAGGCGCTCGCGCTGTCCTTCTTCATGCGCGTCGATGCGCATCGCACGCCGGAGACGTGGACCTACGAGGAGCTTTTCGCGCGCATCACGCAAACGGCGAACCTCTTTCACGGCCTCGGGGCCACGAAGGATTCGGTCATCGCCTACGTGCTGCCCAATCTGCCGGAAACGCATTTCGTTCTCTGGGGCGCCCAGGCGACGGGCATTGTCTTCGGCGTGAATCCGCTGCTCGAGCCAAAGACGATGGCCGAGTTGATGAACGTCGCTCGCGTCTCCGTGCTCGTGACGCTCGGCCCCTTTCCGGGCACGGATCTCTGGGCCAAAATCCAGGCGGCCGCGCCCCAGGTTCCGACCTTGCGCCACCTCGTTCTCGTGGACCTCGCCGAGCACGTATCCGGCGTGCCTCGCGCCGAGGCCGTCCCGGCGCCATCTTCCGTGCAGGTGCACGACTTTCACACGCTGATGCGCGCGCAGCCGAGCGATCGCCTGCTGAGCGGCCGGCGTATCGCGCCGGAGGACGACTCGTCGTACTTCTGCACCGGCGGCACCACCGGGCTGCCGAAGATTGCGATGCGCCGGCACGGCAACGAGGTCGCCAACGTATGGAGCGCGGGCCATATGCTGGGAAGCGAGATCCGGCCGGGAAAAAACCTGTTCTGCGGCCTGCCGCTCTTTCACGTGAATGCCGTGCTGGTCACCGGGTTGCTCCCGTTCTCGCTGGGGGCACACGTCGTGATCGGCACACCGCAGGGCTACCGCGGCGAGGGCGTCATCACGCGCTTCTGGGAGATCGTGGAGCGGCACCGCATCCACTTCTTCAGCGGCGTGCCCACGCTCTATGCGTCGCTTCTGCAGGTCCCCGTGGCGGGCAGGGACGTAAGCTCGCTCACCTACGCCATATGCGGTGCGGCGCCCATGCCGGTGCAAGTCTTTCGCAACTTCGAGGAGCGCACTGGCTTGAAGATCCTCGAGGGCTACGGCCTCACCGAGGGAGTCTGCATCAGCAGCGTCAACCCCCCGCGCGGTGAGCGCCGCGTCGGCTCGATCGGATTGCGACTGCCCTGGCAGGACATGGCCGTGGTCATCCTCGATGCTCGAGGCACCTACGTGCGCGATGCCGAGCCAAACGAGGTCGGCGCCATCGTCATCGCCGGCCCCAATGTGTTTCGCGGCTACATGATTGCCGAGCAAAATCGCTGGGTGGATATCGCCGGTCGCCGTTGGTTCGACACGGGCGATCTCGGCTACTGCGATGCCGACGGCTATTTCTGGCTCACGGGCCGCAAGAAGGAGCTCATCATCCGCGGAGGCCACAACATCGATCCCGCGACCATCGAGGAGCCGCTTCATCGCCATCCGGCGGTGCAGATCGCGGCCGCCGTGGGCCGGCCTGACGTGCACGCGGGCGAGCTTCCCGTGGCCTACGTGCAGCTGCGCCCGGGGGCCTCGGCCACCGAGGCCGAGATTCTCGAGTTTCTGCGCGGGGAAATCTCCGAACGGGCCGCGCTGCCCAAGGCCATCCACGTCATCGACGCCATTCCGCTGACGGTGGTTGGCAAAATCTTCAAACCTGCCCTGCGCCGGCGCGAGATCGCCGACGCGCTATCTGCCGCCTTGGCCCAAGCGGGCATCGATGCATCCAGCGTCGAAGCGATCGATGACCCGGCCCGCGGCACCCTGGTGCGCGCCGCCCTCCGCCGTGCCGAAGACACGACGGAGGCTGCGGACATCCTGGGTCGATTCACATTGCCGTTCGAATTCGTCTCATGACGGCGCGATCACTGCACCGCCGAACCCACGCCGACGGCTGCCCACGCATTGCTGACCGACTTGATCTCGTCGGCCGTGAGCTCCAGCTGCTGGGCCGCCTGCTCGGTGCCCGTGCGTGCCTGTGCGTAGTTCGTCGATGAGGTGAAAATCGTCGTATTGGCGCGGTAGAAGACGGCGGCCGCCTTCTCCATGCCAATGCCGGTCACGTTGACCGTCGTCTTGCCGCGCGGATGCGTCCCGCCCTGCGACAAGAGATAGAACGCGAGGTTCGGCACACCCGACGTGTAGTGCACGTTCTGGTTGTTGTAGTCCGGCGCGTAGTCAATCGACTTGCCGTCCTTCGTCGGATTGTTCATGTAGCGGAGCGCGTCGCCGGCCTTGTTCGGCGTGTACACGTCGTCGCCCACGAGCCAGGTGCTGTCCTTGACGACCTTTCCGTCGTTGTACCACTGCACGACGGCGCCGAAGATGTCCGACCAGCCCTCGTTCAAGCCGCCCGATTGACCCGAGTAGGTGAGGTTCGACGTGGAGCTGGTCACGCCGTGCGTGAGCTCGTGGCCGGTGACATCGAGCGAGTAGGCCAGGTTCGTGAACGTGCTCCCGTCGCCATCGCCGTAGCGCATCTGCTTGCCGTCCCACGACGCATTGTTCTTCGTCTTGCCGAAGCAGAAGATGTCCGTGCAGAACACCGCGTGCACGGAGCTGATCAAGGTCAGCCCGCGGCCGTCCAAGGAATCGCGGTTGTACAGTGCCTTGTACGCGTCGTACACGACCCCCAAATTGTCGTAGCTCACGTTGACGGCGCCATCGGACACCTCCGCCTGGCCTTCACTTCGCTTGAGCGTGCCTTGGCTCGTGCTCTGCGCCGCGTCATAAATCTTGCGCGTCTTCACCGTCATGATCGTGGGAATGCGGTCCACGATGGAGCCGTCCTGCGCGTCCACGAGCACCGTATCTACGAGGTCGCCGTCCTCGTCCACCCCGCGCACGGTGACCCGGTGAACGAGCTTCAAAGCATCGCCCTCCGGCGCGCGCCAGTAGGCCAGATCGCTCGCCGCGTCGGCCGCCACCTGCGCATTGGCGCCGTACCCGGCCAGCGCTTTGGCCGCGGCCACCTTGGCCGGCACGGTCGCCGCCGTGGGGGCCGGCAAATCGCTGCGGACATTTCCATTGGCCGCGTAAATGGCGCCGTCCTTCACGTGAACTGCGATATCGCCGCCGAGTACCTCGAGCCCATTCTTCTTTTGCGCATATCGATAGTGCGTCCCGCCCGATTCATCGGTTTGGACATTCGTCAAATCGAAATCGCCGTCGCCGTGCAGCACGGCGGCCACCGTGGGCAGTGCGGCGCGCACCGCGCTCTCCGAGGTCACCTTCGCGCCGTGCAGATTTCCGCGCACGAACGTCGGAACGAGCGACGCTCGCTCGGCCGAGAGCACCGTCACGCCGGCAGGAACGTCCGCGGCCGCACCGGTATCACCGCCCGAATTGCTCGAGCATGCAGCGGGGACGCACGCCAAAATCGGCAATGCCAATACGCCGGCCAAACGACGACTCGAGAACACAATGCCTGATTTCATGATGAAACCTCGCGTTCCAATGGGGCTCGCCCTGCGGCGAAGCCGGGCTAGGAGATAGGTCGCGGCCCGCAAGGGAATTCGCAGTGGGGTGGGCGCCACGCGCACGTGCGCCGCCTGCAAACCCGCTCATCCGGATCAGCTAGGAAAAATGGGTACCACGCCTAGTGCTCCGAGGAGTCATCAATTTATGAACTTCGAAATCTTTTACGCACCCCGACCGGGCGTGCGGGACCTATGCGTTGGGGGTCGAGGTTACCTTCCTGTCTCGACCCTTCGTAGAAGCCGAGCAGCGGCAGCGGAACTATCCCGGCGAGGCCGGCGCCTTTTCGCTACGAAATACGAGAATCGCCGAAGGTTCCTGCGTTTCTTGCCAGGCAAATCGGGCATCTTGGCGGCCCCGCCGGGACTGTCCCGCTGCCGCACCTCGATTGCGGCGCGGACTCGAGCCCGATGCGAGGTCGAAGTCAGGAGCCTCTGTGGGCACATAAGTACATAAGTCCCATTTTGCGCCAATGGTCCGAGGTTGCGCGCCGCGCTTCGCGGGGGGTGCATGACGAAGGGGATGCGACGCGCATCCTCGGTCAACTTTTCCCGATCCCCTTCGCCGAAATGCTTCAGCGATTGGACGCGAGCTTCACCAGCTCGATGACCAAATCCCTGACTTTTCGCGGTTTGTCGCCGTTGTTGTCGTCGAGGATCTTCGACACGTCGTCGCCCGGCGCATGGTAATCCGGATTGAGGTCTCCGCCCCCGGCCGGATTGCTCAACCCTTCGAACAAGAAGAGGACGTCCTCTCCCTTGTCATAGAATGACGCGCCATCCTGCCGGCGCGCGTATTGGTTGATGTCGTGATTGATCCGCTCGAAGGGAGCGGCCAACTTGGCATTGGCTTGCGTGAGGAGCCCCGCGAGGTAGCTCGTGGTGCCATCGGACTTCTTGTCGATGACGCTGATGCGCTGCGCATCCCAGCGCCCCACCATGTCGGAATTGATGACCCCGACAATGTCGCCCAGGCCGACGCCGGCGATGGGATGGTCGACGAAGTACTTGGAGCCGACCAGGCCATCTTCCTCGGCGGCCGTCCAGACGAAGAGCACCGAGCGATTCAACTCCCCATTGGCCTTGGCCTGCGCCAATGCGGGGACCGCCGCCAAAATCGTCCCGCTGCCGGACGCATTGTCGTCGGCGCCATTGTTCACTTGGCCGCTGGACGTCGTGCCAATGTGATCCAGGTGGGCCATCACCACGATGACCTCCTGCTTCTTGGCACCCGTGCCCTCCAGGAGGCCCAACACATTGTGGGTGTTGCCGGCCGCGTCGACGGCGGCGGAGCGAACGTCGGAGAAGGACGCATTCTCGCCGCGCCCCGATTTTCCAGCAATGACGCGAAAGGCTTCGGGCTCCATGCGCTCGTGGAGGTAGAAGCTTCGCTCGAACAAGCTGGTCCCGAACGTACGTGCGTGCGCGGCCTCGTCGTGCGGGCTCGCCCCTGCAAGCGAATTTTCCGCGAACGAGCTTTGCGTGAACGTTTGCGCATAGGCACCGTTCGCGTCCCCCTCGTTCGGTCCTTTGAGGCCGTACTTGACGAGTCGATCCGTCACGTACTTTGCCGCCTCGTCGAACTGTGCCGAAGGGCTATTGCGCCCCTTCATGGCATCCGACGACAGGTACGTGATGTGCTCCATCGGATCCGAGTCGTCCGCCAGAGCGAGTGTGCGCGTGCCGGCTTCCTCGCGGGAGCCTGCCTCGCTGCATGCCCACACCCCCGCGCCGATGCCCAATGCCAAGAGCAGTGTCGTTCGTTTCGTCATGATTTCACTCCACCGCCGAACCCACGCCAACGGCCGCCCAGGCATTGCTGACCGATTTGATCTCCTCGTCCGTGAGCCCGAGCTGTTGCGCCGCCTGTTCGGTACCCGTGCGCGCCTGCGCATAATTCGTCGACGAGGTGAAGATCGTCGTATTGGCGCGGTAGAAGACCGATGCGGCCTTCTCGATGCCAATGCCCGTCACGTTGACCGTCGTCTTGTTGCGCGGGTGCGTTCCGCCCTGCGACAAGAGATAGAACGCGAGGTTCGGCACGCCCGACGTGTAATGCACGTTCTGGCCGTTGTAATCGGGGCCGTAGTCGATGGACTTTCCGTCCTTCGCGGGATCATTCATGTAGCGGAGTGCATCGCCGGCCTTGTTGGGCGTGTACACATCGTCGCCGACCAACCAAGTGGTGTCGTTGACGACCTTGCCGTCGTGGAACCACTGGATGACGGCGCCGAAGATGTCCGACATGCCTTCGTTCAAGCCGCCCGATTGACCCGAGTAGGTGAGGTTCGACGTGGAGCTGGTCACGCCGTGCGTGAGCTCGTGGCCGGTGACGTCGAGCGAGTTCGCCAAATTCGAGAACGTCGTTCCGTCGCCATCGCCATAGCGCATCTGCGAACCGTCCCACGAGGCATTGTTCTTCGTCGTCCCGGTGGTGGTGCGGAAAATGGCATGCACGGAGCTGATGAGCGTGAGCCCATTTCCATCGAGCGAATCGCGGTCGTACAGCGTCTTGTACGCGTCGTACACCAGTCCGAGGTTGTCGTAGCTGATGTTTACGGCGCCGTCGGAAACCTCCGCCTCGCCCTCGCTCCGCTTGAGCGTGCCGCGGTTCAAACTCTGGTTCGCGTCGTAGATCTTGCGGGCCTTCGCCGTCATGATCGTGGGAATGCGATCGACGATGGAGCCGTCTTGCGCATCCACCAGAACGGTGTCCACGATCTCGCCCTCGGCATCGACACCGCGCACTGTGAGGCGATGCACGAGCCGCAGTGCGTCACCCTCGGGCTCGCGCCAATACGCCAAATCGCTGTTCGCATCGGCGGATACCTGCGCATCGATCGGGTACGAGGCCACGGCCTTCAGCGAGGCAATCTTCGCGGAAATCGCGGCCGTCGTCGCCGCCACCAGATCCGTCCGCGCATTTCCGTTGGCCGCGTAAATCACGCCATTCTTCGCGTGTACTGCGATATCGCCGCCCAACACGTCGAGCCCATTCTTCTTTTGCGTGTAGCGGGAGTGAACCTCGCCCGACGAGTCGGTCACCGTGCTCTTGAGGCTAAATTCGCCATCGGCATGCAGCACCGCCGCGACGTTGGGTAGCGCGCTCAGATTCCCGCGCACGAAGGTGGGAACCAGCGATCTGCTTTCCGCCGCAAGGACGCGCACACCCGCCGGCGCGTCGCCCGTCGATCCTGTATCCCGCGCGTCCCCTGAAGTGCTGGAGCATGCGGCAGGAAGGCATGCCATCACCGGCAATGCCAGAAGAGCGGCCAAACGACGTTTCGAAAACAGGATACCTCGCGTCATGGAAAACCTCGCATTCCGAATGGGGGTCGGGGGGGATGGTCTTCGCTCGCCGAATCCTCGGGAGCCTTGTCGAAGAAAGCCAAGCGATACGTGCGGGGCGGCCGTGCACTTGCGGCCGGGCAAAACCAGGCGACAAACGTGACAGACCTCAAGTGCGTCGCATCATCCCGCAAGCGTATTCGCAGCTTGGCTGGCGCCTCGTGTACCTTGCGCCGCTGCAAAACCACTCATCCGGAACAGCCAGTAAACGCGTACCATAGATGGTGCGCGATACGTACCCAATTTATCAACTTTGGAAATATTTCCGAGGTACGACGAAGACGTTCAACGTAAGACGTCTCTCGGAATGCATCCCTTGGTGTCCCGTTGAATTCAGCTCTCCACGGCAATGTTTGTCCGAGAGGAGAACTCGAATTCATGAACCACGACTCGACGGAAGCGAGCACGGCACGTCAGGGACTTACCGATGCATACAGCACGGGAATCCTCAACAAGGACATGCCCTCGGAATTGCCTCGTCTGCAAGCGCTGGAACGATGGAGTGATCCGATGTCCAGGGCCCTGGTGTGGAAATTCGGAATTGCGCCGAACGCGCGCTGCCTCGAAATGGGCGCGGGTGCAGGCTCGATGGCCTACTGGTTCGCGGAGCAGTGTCCCGCGGGGCGGGTCGTCGCGGCGGACATCGATCCGCGTTACCTCGATACGGGGCGGGCGCCAAATTTGGAAGTGGCGCGGGTGGACCTCACGAAACACGACTTTCCCGCCGCGTCGTTCGACTGGATTCACACGCGGCTCGTGCTATCCCACATTCCGCAGCGAGACGACATTTTGCGCCGTGCCATCTCCTGGCTCAAGCCGGGTGGCGCGATCCTCGTCGAAGACTATTACATCTTGTCCCTGGACCATTTCCCCTACGAGGAAATCAAGACGGTATTCAGTGCCCTCGCCCGAACGTTCGTCACGCAAGAGAGCGACATCCACTGGGGCCGTCGTATCCCGAACAAGCTCGCGGAATTGGGCATACACGATATCAAGCTGACGATGACGCCGATCACGATCGGGTTACCGGGACCGTGCGAGGATCTGTGGCGCATCGCTCTCGAGCAATTCTTCCCGTACATGGTCGAAAAGCAGCTTCTCACGGTCGAGCAAGTCGCGGCGTACCGGGCCCTGTCGGCGTCGGAGGCGCTCGACGTCCCTTGGGTTCTGTTTTCCGTTGCGGGTCGCAAGCGTTGACGCTCGAACCGAGTGCCCTATGTGCTGCCCATGGTCGCGCATCGTGAGGTTCACATCGATGGAATCCGCATCTTCTATCGTGAAGCCGGACCGGAGGGAGCACCGGTTCTTCTGTTGCCGCACGGCTATCCATCGTCGTCCTTTCAATACCGTCACCTCCTACCCGCGCTCGCTGACAGATGGCGTCTCATCGCGCCAGATTACCCGGGCTTCGGTTACAGCGACACGCCAGATCCGGGGCGCTTTTCGTACACGTTCGACGGGTATGCGCAGTTGCTGGAGCAGTTCGCCGCGCGGCTGCAGCTCACGCGCTATGCGCTTTACCTGCACGATTACGGTTCGCAGATCGGGTTGCGTTTGGCCATCCGCGCGCCACATCGCATTGCCGCACTCATCATCCAAAATGGCGACATCTACGAAGACCAACTCGGTCCGAAGTACGATGTCCTCGCGTCGTATTGGAAGAACCCGACGCCCGAGGGCCGCGCGAAGCTGATCGAGGCCGTGAGCGAGGCAGGCTTTCGCGACGAATTCGTCGGTGAGGTGGCGCCCCACCTCGTGGATCGCATCAGCCCCGATATGTGGAAGCTGTCCTGGTCGCTGATGCAGACACCGCGGCGCCGCGAAATCATGGTCGGCTTGATGGAAGGGCTGAAGGAGAATCTCGGCTGGTTTCCCAAGTACCAGGCTTACCTGCGCGAGCATCGCCCGCCGACGTTGATCGTGTGGGGCCCTCAGGATGGGTACATGCCCGAGGGCTCCGCACGCGCCTACCTTCGTGATCTTCCCGATGCCGAGCTGCACTTGCTCGACACCGGGCACTGGGCACTCGAGACGCACCTTGCCGAAATCGCATCCCTCATGCGGGATTTCCTAGGCCGGGTGCATCGGTAAAAGACAGTTTCCTATTGTGCAAAGCAGAGGGCGCCGCCGCTGCCCGGGAAGCACTGAATCGAGCGGGACGCGGTGTCCGAATGGCCTGCGCCATCGGATACGGTCAGCTTGGCATTGAACGTGGTGACGGAGGATACGGAATAGGCGTGCGACGTGGTTACGCCGCTCGCCTTTTTGCCATCTCCGAAGTCCCACGCGTACGAGGTAATCGTCCCGGTGGAGCTCGACCCATCGAAGGCGCACGGCTTTCCGAAGTTGGCGCAGGTGACCTTGAACGAAGCGGTCATGGGGTCGGGCTCGTTGTTGATCTGAGCCTTTACCCAATCGCCCATATCGTTGTTCAACCTGCCGTACACGCTGTACCAGAAGAAGTCACTGCGGCTCCAGGAGGCCACCCCGACAATCACGTTGTCGACGATGAAGGGCCCGCCGCTGTCCCCTTTGAGAATGCTGATCCGGCCATCGTTGTAGCCGGTGCAAATCATGGTGGCCTCTTTGAAGCCTGCCCCCACGCCATTGCAGTTGTCCGGTTGCACGATGGGAAGAACGGCCTTTTCCAGGGTAACGTCGCGGCTGGTGTCGTTCTCGTCCTTCATGCCATAACCGAGGCCGTACCCTTCCTTGCCCGGCTTGTTCAAATCCGTGTCCGCCGACGTGGCCACTTTGGGGTACACGAATCCCGGCGGGACCGGAATATCGTCGGCCACCGTAGCGATGGCCACGTCATAACCCTGGTCGAAGTTCACGTATTTGGGGTGCTTTTTGTAATCGACGACGGCCGTGCGAAAGCCCCCGCTGCTGTTCAAGTCGTCCAGCCCGTAAAGGTAGCTTTTGTCGCCCGCCGCATCTTTGCAGTGAGCTGCCGTCAAAATCTTGCGCGGGGCCACGATGGAACCCGTGCACGACTGGCCCTGAGGACGGGAGCCGCCCTCGCGAAGCCCGGCGATGATGAAAGGGTAGTCCTTGACGGCCACCTTCGTGCCACCGCGAAATTCTTGGTCCGATTGGCTGACACTCTCCTCGGAGGCCGGCTCGGAACCACATCCCGCGCCCAAGCTCGAAATAGCGATCGCGCCCAACAAAAGACGAATTTCGATTCGAAGTTTCATGGCAGGCCTCCTCTCATTGCGAATTCTTCGCGGTGGTGACGGCCTTGTAGGCGTCGATGATGCCATATCCGTACGTATTGTTCGGAACCTGGGACCCCGAAACTCCGCCGCACGTCTGGCTCGACGTCTTTCGCGTGGCGGTGGAGGTCACGAGCTGGGTGATCCGGTCGACTTTGCCGCGCAAACTCGGTACGGCGGAAAGCATCAATGCGATTTCGCCGACCACGTGCGGTGAAGCCATGGACGTGCCGCTCATGCTCGAGTATCCGTTGCCCGGGTAGGCCGAGCGGATGGAATTCCCCGGTGCGGAGACGTCCGGTCCGAGCTTTTGATCCCACTTCGAGGGCCCGCGGCTCGAAAAGGACGTAATGGACCCATTGCGATGGTCCACGGCGCCCACGGCGAGTACCTCGGGGCTGATGGTCGCAGGTTGATCGATGATCGTTCCACACCCGGAGCCCGAGTTGCCGGCCGCCGCCACGAAGACGATGCCCGCCGATCGGACCGATTTCAATACGTCGACCAGCTCGCTGCCTCGGCAACCTTCGCTCGAGGTGCAGCCCCATGAATTGTTGATGATATCCGCGGCCTTCGACGGATCCGCCTTGTCGGGCTGGCCCGGCGGGTAGGGGGCCATGAACCATTCCGTGCATTCGATGTACGTCGAGGCTTTTCCGACGTTCTCGTCCATGTTCCGGCAGCCGATCCATTTCGCGCCCGGCGCCATGCCAATCTGATTTCCCGCGCCATCGTCGCCCACCATCGTCCCGACGGTGTGCGTGCCGTGGCCTTGATCGTCGCAAGGTGCAGCGACGTCGTATCCGCACGAATTGCCTGTGCTCGAGCCTTTGTGAATGGCATCGTGCCAGCTGTAGGTGTGATCCGCCGTCGTGCCATTCCATCCGCGGTAATGCGGTTTCAATGTCGGGTGGGTCCAGCTCACGCCCGTATCGGAGCTACCCACGACGACGCCCGCGCCTTTCACACCCAGCTCGCTCCACACGCGCGGCGCGCCGGTGTAGGTGATGTTCGCTTCGATGGCGAGGCTCGCCTGTGGGCCCTCTTGGTCGATGGGATCGCCGGCGGGGAGCTCCTCGCGCCGTATGGGACGGTCGAGCATGAGCCTTTTCACGTCGGGCCGCGCGGCGATTTTCCGCAGAAGACTCGGGCTCGCGTTCTCCACGAGTACGGCATTGACGATGTGGAAGGAGCGCACCGTGGCGCCCTCCCCCGCCAGCCATCGCAGCAAAGGAGCCTGCGTGGCCGCCGCGTGCTCCACCAAGGTTCTGTGCACGGCGCCCACGCGTTCGGCCTTGGTGGCCAGGCCTTCCATGGGCGTGAGATCCGCCGAGTCTTTCAAAAAGACGAGAACCGACGAAGGACCATATCCATCGACCATGGCCGATTGGACCCCGTCACTCAATTCAGCGGTCGCTGTATCGTTGCTCTCATTCATCGGATCACTGCATCCAATGAATCCCGCGACGATGGATATCAAACTAGCACCGAGGTGGAGTCGTTTCATGGATAGCCTCGCAAATGGCTTATGTGGAAATGCGCCTAAACAGCCGCCGGCTCGGAACTGCCGAGGCGGCACCTGTTGCCCGGATTCGAATGCGAGCACGTCATCCGCAAGAACATCCGCAGCGCTCCGGGGTGCTCATATCTCACCCGCCGCGAAGGTCCCCGAGCGAACTCGTGGTCGCGGAGTCAATAGCATGGGCAAAGTGGTATTACGAACTATTTTTCTGGACGCGAAATCTTTTTTAGCGAAGGCCTAGTGATGAGTTACGACGCATGGCAGTATGTACGGCGTGAACTCACCAACGACATTGGTCCTCTGGGACATCGATATGACGCTCATCGAGCTGCCGGGCCTCGGCCGCAGCTGGTACGAGCGGGCGTGGCTCAAAGCCATTGGCAGTGAATTGCGGCACCATCCCACCTTGTCGGGTCGGACGGAGAGGTCCATCACGATGGAGCTTCTCGCCTCGCACGGCGTGGAGCAGACCGAGGAATTCATCGCGCAGATGTTCGCCGCATTGGAGGCCGTGGTGGCCGAGGACAGCGGTACCCTCGCCCAGCGAGGGCGCGTATTCCCGGGGGCAGGGGAGGCCTTGGCGGCATTGGGTGCGTTGCCCAATGTGGTGCAATCACTGGTGACCGGCAACCTGCCGTCGATCGCCGGGCACAAGCTGGTTCCATTCGGTCTGCACGTCCATTTGGATTTCGAAATAGGCGCCTACGGATCTTTGTCGGCGCACCGACCGGATCTGGTTGGCGCAGCGATGCGCAATGCGACGCAAAAACATGGGGTGCCGTTCGCCGCCGAATCGGTAGTTGTTATTGGGGATACCCCTCACGACGTGGCGGCGGCGCTGGAGCACGGCGCCCTTGCCGTTGCGGTGGCCACGGGGGTCTTCTCCGAGGAGGAGCTGCGCGCGGCGGGCGCCCATGTGACCTTTCCCGAGCTATCGGACACGAAGGCCGTGTTGGCCGCGATTCTCCGTCAGACGTAGGCCGCGCGCCCGCTGGAGCATGTCCAATGCGGCAGCGAGGCCTGCCGCATCGCCGGGGGCGATCTCCACGCCCGCCGCGGCGAGATGGACGAAGCCGGCCGCGCGCTGCGTGGCCACCACGGGCACACCCAGCCGGGCGGCGCGAAGAACCTCGGGCGCGTGGCTCTCGCACCAGGAAGGCGCGACCACCGCATCGATGCCATCGAGCCGCTCGAGCTCGGCGCGCGTGGCGACGCGAATGCGCGGGTGCGCCAGCAGATCGGGCGGATCGAGCCCCTCGCCGGCACGTACGACGGCGGTCCAACGAGGCTGCGCCGCCAACGCGGCACGCAGCTCCATCGTGCCATGCCGTGCGGTCGCCAATCCGGCCAGGAGCAACACGCGATCAGGACCTCCGCGGCGGGCCGCGGCTGCTGGGATGGGCCCCTCCTTCGAAGGGAGTTCGCGAAGGCGCGTCGCTGGAATGCCCCGCGCCATCAACTGCTCGCGGGCGAAGTGACCGCGCACGCAAATGGTATCCGCCAGCACGTATTCGGCTTCTTGCCGCGCCACGATGGATGCGGGCGCGCGGTAGCGTCGCAAGAACGCGCACTCAGGGTGCACGAGCGCCGCCCGATCGAGGTCCGCGTGCATCGGCCGGAGCAGCGGCAGGTCGTGCAGGAGCACGGTGCGAATGCCCCGCCGGCGCGCTTCTGCGAAGGTGGCCAGCGCGCCGCACGTGGGGGCGGTCACCTCGGCGGACGCATCGTCGAGCCTGCGCGCGATCCACGCGTCGGCGCCGAGCCGCGCAGCAAAGCGGGCGGACATCCGCCGTCCCGCGTCGGTGCCCGCGAGAACACGAAGCGCGCGCTCCCATTTCGAATGCAATGCCGTCACCCGCGTCTCGCGCAATCGTGAACCTTGCACGAGCTGCAGCCGCCTCGTTCATCCCGGGTGAGCAGCCGTTTGCGATTGTGCGCGATCACGGTGCTCTCGATGCATTCGCCGGTCGCCCGATGAACGACGTCGCGCACGACGCGGTTCTCGCGGAATACGCCGGCGCGCCGCAGGTAGGTGCGATCGTCCAACGTGTGCAATTTGCAATCGTACGCCGCAGGCGACCGCGCATGCACCGTCAGGCGGAGCACTCCGTGCGCGACGCGCACACCCAGCCGCGCGTCGCCTTCGCGCGGTGCAATGCGCAGGTCCACATGGGGCCAGAACACGGTCGCATCGATGCCCCACAAGGTGCCCGAGGCGGGAGGGATGGCTTCCAAGGAGTGCCCATGGCGCTCGAGGACCACCCAGCCCAGGGTGAGGGCCATGTCGAAGAGCGCGTTCGACAAGAGGCAAAGCCCGCCGCCGATGGCTGGAACGACGCAACCCCCGTGAAGCTCCATGCCCTCCACGAAGCCGCGTCGCCTCGATGTGCGACCGAGGGCGCGCCAGAACGAAAGTGGGGCATGCGGCGCCACGATGAGGCCATCGAAGTACGGGGCGGCCAGCGCCAAGTTCGTCCTCTTTCCGGCCTCGAACCGCAGGTCGGCATCCGGATCCATCCGCGCAATGCGCACGGCGCGCTCGTAAACCCGATACGGGTACGTGACGCCGTCGTCCGCGGAAGCCAGGCCCGGGCGGGCCCATTTGGACGGAGCGGTGGACCAGCGTGCCACACGCTCGGCCTGGCGCAGCACCAGACGAAGACGGCGAATTGGCTCGAGCACGCTCCGTCGTACGCGCGATGGCGTGGCCACATTCCCCCCGTACGAAGCTGTCGAACGTTGCATCTCTCCCTCATCCATCGGCGCGCGACGCGATCCCGTTGCGTCGTCTTTGTCGAGGTCCGGGGTGGACATGAACGTGTTCAATCCAGCCGCGGCCAAACCGCACACTGAGGCATTTTTGTCAGCCTTCATCCGGCATTTGTGCGATTTGCGCATTGGCGCTACACAGTCAGGAACGGTCTAGAACGTGCGATACAGGCCGTTTTTCCAAGCGAAGCAGTGCCGTAGCGGGGGGCTATTCCTAAGTTTCGAGGACGTACTCCATGAACAACGGCCGTGAAGATCTAGCTGACCCAAGCAGAGCAGATCTCGAGAAGGCCTCCCCCCCGGGGGATCTCGAAGATCGCATTCACTCCCTGGATGCGGACGTTGGAAGCGGAGTCATTCCGACGACATTCCGCGTCCTCATCGAGAGCATCAAGGACTACGCGATCTTCATGCTCGATCCCCGCGGCTACGTGGCCACGTGGAACGCGGGGGCCGCTCGCATCAAAGGCTACGCTTCTCATGAGATCATCGGCCGGCATTTCTCCACCTTCTATCCGCCGGAGGTCGCCGCCCAGGGCGTGTGCGAGATGGAGCTCGAGGTCGCCGCCCGCGATGGCCGCTTCGAAGACGAGGGCTGGCGTTTGCGCAAAGACGGCTCGCACTTCTGGGCCAACGTGGTCATCACCGCACTGCGCGATGAGACAGGCGCTCTCGTGGGCTTCGCCAAGGTGACCCGAGATTTGACCGAACGCCGCAAGGCCGAACACGATCGGCTCGAGCTGGCGCGTATGCAGGAGGCCAGCAGGCTGAAGGATCAATTCCTCGCCACCATTTCGCACGAGATTCGAACGCCGCTCAATGCCATCTTCGGGTGGGCTTCTCTTTTGAAAACCGCCGCCGACGATCCAGCCACCGTCGAGAAAGCAGCCGATACCATCGTGCGCAATGCCGAGGCGCAGATCACCATCGTGGACGATATGCTCGATATGTCGCGGATCGTCACGGGCAAGTTGCGTATCGAAGTATCCCAAGTGGACTTTGCCCAAATCGTTGGCGACGCCCTCGAGGTTGTCCGCCCCGCGGCCGAGGCCCGGGAGATCTCCCTCGAATCCGAGGGGCTCGATCGGCCCTTCGCGCTCGTGGGCGATGCCGTGCGCCTGCAACAGATCGCATGGAACTTCTTGTCCAATGCGGTGAAGTTCTCCAATCGAGGGGGAACGGTCCGCGTGCAGCTATCGCGGCGTGATTCGGCCGCGGAGCTTCGCGTGGAGGACAATGGTCGCGGCATCGCGCGCGATTTTCTTCCGTACGTTTTCGAACCATTTCATCAAGCCGAGCACGGGCCCGCGCGCCGGGTGGGGGGCATTGGTCTCGGTCTTGCGATTGTGAAACACATCGTCGAGCTTCATGGAGGTAGCGTGTCGGCCACGAGCGACGGACCCGGTCAAGGCGCAGCATTTACAGCAAGTTTCCCCATTCGTGCGGTTGCACCCACGCAGATTGGCGCGGCCCGCGGGCAGCCTGCGGCGGCCGGGCCCGCGCGCTCCGAAACGGGGTCCCGCCTCGAGGGGGTGCGCGTCCTCGCGGTGGACGATGATCCGGATGCCCGCGAGATTTTGCAGGCGCTCTTCCGGACGCGAGGCGCGGTCATCCGATTGGCCGGCTCGGCTTCCGAAGCGCGTGAGGCGCTGTCATCCTTCGAGCCGGATATCATCATCAGCGACATCGGGATGCCCGGCGAGGACGGATATCAATTGATGCAAAGTGTGCGCGCTCTGCCGAAAGACAAGGGCGGTGCGCTTCCCGCCATCGCGCTCACCGCATACGCGTACCAGGAGGACCGGCGCCGTGCTCTCGCAGCCGGGTTCAACTACCACCTGGCCAAGCCGGTGAACCACGAGGATCTGCTCCGCGCCGTCGACAACCTCATCAAGGTGACCGGCGTACGTCGCCCGCCGATGTGACCTGCCCGCGCGGCACTTTACTGCAAGGTAACGTGCGCCGTCCGTGCACGAAGGCGCCGCGTGGGTCATGCTTCCTAACAACCATCATGAGTCGCGCCGGCGTTGTCATGATTTCCGTGTTGCTCTGCAGTGCATGCGCAAGCACGACGGCCACGGCCCCACCGCCCTCGAGCGCTGCGGCCGAAGATCCGTCCCTCGTGCGCCTCCCGCAGAGAAAGGCGGAGGACCCTTCGAAGCCGCTGAGCATTTCGCTGGAGTCGCGGCGTGACATGCTCCGCTCGTGCCTCGCGGGAAGCAGCGGCAAGGTCAACGTCATGGTCACGCGCGTCGACAACTCCATCCATCTGGGCTTCGCGCCGGACGTATCGCTCGATCCCACCATGCGCCATTGTCTCTTGGAGACGCTCTCCACCGTCGACCTCGAGGAGGTCGGCGGCAATGTCGGCGGCACGACGATCAAACCCACCGGCTACACCTCGGTCATTCAGGTATCGTGGTAATTGGTTATTTGGTAATTCGATAATTCGAATTATCTTGGCGTGGCAAGGGATGGCGAGGTCTTCGGCGACGTGGGCGCTGCACAACCGACTGGGCGAACGTGCCGCCTTCGACATTCAACGGGGCCGGCCGAATGGATCGGGTGCGCATGGACGAGCTACATGCGCAAATCGTCACGCTGCGCGCGCTAAAAACTGCGGGCCCTCCGATGCGATGCGAAGCTGCCAACGCCAGAGTGAAATATTGAATTGCTAGCACGGTTCTCGCTAGTGCGTTATCACCATGACCACCGCTAGAGTATCCCTGTTTGCCATTCTTCTCATCGTTCCTGCTTCCGTAGCCATCACCGCGTGCTCCGCCGAATCCGGTGGGACCGCCGGCGGAGATCGCGGTGCGAGCAAGGTCTCGGAAGGGGAACTCTGCAGCGTGGCGCCTGCATTCGTAGGCTCCTTTACATGGCGCCGCGATGGATCGAGCGACTTCGGCGAGTATGAAACGCTCTTCCTCGATGCCGACGGCAGCTACACCGCCAAGGTGGAAGCGGCGTTGGTCGACCCGGACATCCGCTGTGTCGTCGCTCCCTGCACCGTGCCCGAGAGCGGCAAATGGTGCGCCGACGAGTCGGCTGGAGAGCTCCAACTTCGCCCCGCGAGTGGGTCGGTGCGCACCTCCTCGGTCACCCTCGAGCGCGGAGTGCTCGAACTGGTGCGCGGGGACACGACGAGCGTTCTCGTTCGAGACGGGATCGTGCCCTCCGCGTGCGCCGCCGTGCTCTGCCTCGCCGGCCAGATTTGCACGGTGATCAACGGGGAAGCGACGTGCGTGGCTCCTTGATCGAGCCGCACTTGCCTCCGTCGTGATTCCCGCACGCCGCCTTGTCGCTCGCGGCCGACTCGTCGGTTCCGAGTTTGGCTGCGGCCTGCGCGCTACCGAAAGCGGCCGCCGCGCCGATGATTCCCATGACCGCCGCGATTGAGAGCTTCTTTCCCATGTTCATGTCGTTCGTCCTTTCGAGCGATTAGGCGGCGACACCGCCGCCCGTGACCTCTTTTTTTTCGGTCACGCTCGCGCGACCTCCTGCCTAGACGTCGCAAGGAGGTTTCATGTTCGCTCGAAAAGCCCTTACCGTTCTCGTCCTCGCCGGCAGCGTGCTCGGCATCCCCACGGTTTCTTTGGCGGCGACGGCCGCGACATCGCCGTCATGCGAGCTGCGGGAACGCCACGTCGTTTCCGTGGAGCCGTACCGCCCGGAGGAGCACGTCGGTCGCGCTACCTTCCCCGTGCTTCGGGGCGCCCGCCTCTATGTGCAAGCCGAGCCCGGCCTCACCGCGGAGTGGTTGCGCCATTCCTTGGCCCGCCATATCGCGGCCCAGCAGTCCTCCGACTGCGCCCTGGACGTGGACGGCCTCAAAGTCGATGTCCAATCGGCCGGTCCCGGCTTTTGGGTGACCCTCAGCGCGCCCGAGTCGAAAACGGGAGAGGAGATCCTTCGTCGTGCGCGCCGGCTCGTCGGATAATCCCAACGATGGACGGAGGAGAGCTCGATGCGCTCATGGCTCGCCTCGCCGACGGCGACCGTTCTGCGTTTTCATCCGTGTTCAAACAACTCTGGGGACCGGTCCTGCGCTTTTGCACGAGTATGCTGAAGAGCGAGGCCGACGCCGCAGACGCTGCGCAGCAGGCCATGCAAAAGATTCTCGAGCGCGCGTCGGATTACGATCGGCGCCGGCGCGCCATGCCGTGGGCCTTCGCCATTGCAGCGTGGGAGTGCAAGACGCTGCAACGGCGGCATTTCCGCCGCAAGGAAGTCCCTCCGGAGGCGTCGCCGGAGCCGGCCGGCGCGCACGGGGAGGACGAGTTCGTTCAACGCGACCTGGCGCAAGCCGCATTGTCCGCGCTGGGCGAGCTCTCGGACATGGATCGCGATGCGCTGGTGGCCACGTTTTGGGACGAGGCGCCGGCCGTAGGTGGAAGTACGCTCCGCAAACGACGCGAGCGTGCGCTCGACCGCCTTCGAGGCACATTTAGGAGGCTCTATGGACTCGATTGATCTCCATCGCATCGAGCGCCGCGCACGCCTGCGTTACGAGTGGGCCCGCACATGGCGCGCACTCCTCGGATTGGCCCCCATATGGATCATCATCGGCTTGGCGTGTGCCTTCACGCACCGTCCGTCGTTGGCCATCTCCTTCGGGCTGGCCGCCTTCGTGATGGGTGCGGTCATGCTCTGGTACGGACGCGACGTGAAGCGCGGAGTGCTTCCCGGGTTGGCCGCCGGCATGGTGCCGCTTCTTTTCGCGCTCTGCGCCAACCACGTCAACCACGTGTGCACGGGCAGCAGCTGCATGACCTTGTGCATGCCGGCATGCGTCGTGGGCGGCATCGTCGCAGGCCTTGCCGTCGCCGCCATCGGCCACCGCCGTCAGGCAGGCGCGGGCTTCTGGCTCGGTGCTTCGGCGATGGCGGTGTTGGTGGGCGCGATGGGGTGCAGCTGCATCGGCTACGCGGGCGTTGTCGGCGTGGCCATTGGCTATGCCGCGGGCATCGTCCCCAGCCTGCTGCGGAAAATGTTCAGCGCCTGAGACCGTGGCGGACGTGCACCGCTAGTCCGCGACGAACCCCCAGATTGTCTGAATCGCGCCGTCTTGCACCTCGAAGACGGCCATCATTTCGAAGGGTGTCTCTCGGACGCCCCAAATTCGCTCAAAGTCGAACACCTTGTTCCCAAGCACGGTGCGGCTTACCAGCTCCGCCCTCAGCGCGTCCCGATTGAATCGCTCTTTCGCGTAGAACTCTGCCAGCTGGCGTTTGCCGACGATGGCCGGCTCGGGCGACGGCGGTCGGAAGACTTTGATGTTCTCGCTGAAGTTGGCCAAGAAGTCTTCGAGGTTGCGACGATTGTATGCGTCAAACTGACGTTGGACGACTTCTAACGGCGAAAGCATGGGATGGGCCTCTTGCAGGTCATTGTTCGCGGCGATTGTGCCGCTGTATGGGAGGGACCCCAACGATGTCAAGCTTGGAAAAAATCCAATTCGAGTTGGAGAAATTCCAATCCTCGAAGGCGTGACATTTTCTCGAATACTCGAGAGAAATGCCGTGGCACGGGGCCTGCGTTGCGAGCGACACGTTCGCTCGGAAGGCCATACCATGACAATCGCACGATACGCTTTTGGTGCCATGTTTACTCTCTCGGCTTTGGGCTGCAGCAGCTCGGACGACGTCCCTGGCCCAACACCGACCGTCGCCGACGGGACGATTGAAGCCGCATCCTTCGCCGGGCAGCCGCGCGCGCTCGTCGCCACGGACGAGACGGGCCGGGAGCTATCCGTCCCACTCGACCCAGGACATCGATTTCGCATCGAGTTGCCTGAGCCCCATACGTACCATCTAAGTATCGAAACGGATCGGGGCCGTGCGCGTATCGTGTTTCCCCGGGGAAACCGAACGGATTCGGCATTTTCCCTGACCACCACGGGCGCTCTGATTCACCTGGGGCGCATACGTCGCATCGCCGACCTCGCATCGCCCGTCGTCGTCGATGCCGCGCAATGTGTAGATGGCACCGTGAATGGCGCGGGAATCTGCACTACCTCCGTGTCTCGCATCGAATGCTCGGACCAAAGTACGAGCTACGCCCATGCGTGTTCGGACGTCGAGGTGGTCCTTGGGTACGGTCCTCTCGACAAAGTGCCCGGCGTGGACCCCACGCGTGACACGTTCGCCGTGCCCGCCCTCTCGCCCCCTTGCGAAGTGTATGGCTGCAACGTGCCGCCCCCGCCCCCTGACGAAAACTTGAATCCCTGATGGCCTCACGCGGTTAGCGTGCAGCGTAGCGGCCGGTCTCTCCGTACCATGCGAGATCGCCGGCCAGCCACGAGGCGAGCGCGCCTGCATGCTCGCGAACGGCCTGGCGATCGCGCGCATTCAGGCGAAGCTCGTCGAACAGCGAGTGCAGATCGGTGGTCACGATCCGTTCGAATCGCTGCACACTGCAGGTCATGACCGCGTTGGCCACCTCCACGGCTTGCTGCAACTCGCACTGGAAAAAGTGCTGAAGGACCAGGACGCCGTTGTTGACGTCGCGTTCGTCCTCGATTTCCTTTCGGTAGGAAAAAATGTCATTGCGAAAGCCGACATTGTCCGCGAAGGCATGGACGAGATTCCGAAGCTGCGTGGAATTCGCGAGCTCGATGGGCAGCGGCTCGGCCATGCTCAGAAATCCGAGTTGCGTCGACAACTCCGTCCCCGACGTCTTGCGGCGCATTTCGACGTAGTCGATGGGATCGGCAATGCGCTTTTGAACGTCGTTGCCGAGCTCCCACAGGTTCCCTTCCGCAAAGGCCATGACGTAATCCGGAAATCGGGATCGGACTTCATCGCGCATGCCGGGCGCCGTTCGCGTCCATACGTCCGCGAGGCCTCGCTCCACGGGACTGGTGGGGTGCGGGGCGGCTGCGCTGCCCTGCGGCATGAACGCCGGCAGCCGCTCGACGAACGCCTTCGCCCCCGCGAGATCGTGTGTCGCCTTGTAGGCTCGAACGAAATGGTCATCGAGCGCAAAAGCCCAGATATCCCATATGCCCAAATGCTCCAACTTCGCCCGGGGCGCACGAGGATGCGTCAACGCAGCAAATAGGACGAGCTCGAGGGAATCGTAGCGGCGCGCATCCCAAACGCACCCCGGTGCCTCACCCACGATGCCCATCTCCTGCGCCCATCGCCTCCCGTAGAAACGCGCTTCGGCCAGGTGCGGATTCACCGTGGGTTTCCACGGCATGTAGAACGAGGGCAGCGCGAAAGGATAGCCCGCGCTATTTTTCCGGAGTGAATGCCGCTCTCGATACCTCGTCGGGCGCGAAGACGCATCGCGAGGCCCGCTCGTATAACGGCTCGAGTGGCGGTGTGCTTCGGCGATGCCCGATTGGTAATCTCGAAGAGCATTCACGTATTCGATGGCTCGGGCATGCACGCTCGCATTCGCGCCGCGTTCTTCCAAATAGGGAATCAGCTCCGTGAGCGCGGCATGTTCGAATCGCTGCAGTCTGGCCGCCCGCAGCGTCTCCACGTGTCGGACGGCTTCCCCGGCGCCGCAATCGAGAAACGTGGCCGCGACCCGTACGGCATTGCTGGTCTCGCGTTCGCTCGCGATCTCCCGCTCGTACGAGTGAATGTCGTTCAGCAGCGCGAGACCATCGGCGAATGCCTCCTCGAGTGTGCGCAGCGGAGGCGTGGCTCTCAATTCGTCGGGCAGCTCCGTTCCTTGCGATATCTCGACGAGGTTCGTTGCCCAGAGATGACGGCCCCCATGCCGGCGGAAGCCCACGTATTCGAATGGATCGGGCGTACGCTCCCGTGCCATATGAGCAAGCTCCCACGAATTACCTCGGAGCAACTCGGTCGTACTCCGAGCCAACCGTTTCATGAAGTCGGCGGACATGACGTCAGCGGTCCGCGCCCACACGTCGGCCAGGCCGAGCTCCGCGGGATTCGCTTTCGCGGGTCGCTCGCCAGCCATCACGGCAACCAGGCGCTCCACGTACTGCGTGGCGCCGTCCACGTTGCGCGAGCGCTTGAAGGCCATGACGCAATGGTCGTCCACGAAGAGAGCCCAGACGAACCAGTCGTTCAAAAGATTCAGCGCGAGGCTCGGTGCATCTGGAAAACCAAGGGCGCACATCCGAGCGATCTCCATCGCGTCGAACGCATCCTCGCTCCACGGCCGCCCACCGAGCATGCCCATCGCGAGCGCCCACGCCTTACCGTGCTCCCGCGCGCTCTCCCAATGAGCATTCCGCCGCGGCGGATGCGCAACATGAAAGCTGGTCATCGTTCGAGCGTACCCGCTTTATTCGGTACGCGCGCAGAACCGCCGTCGGCTCGTCGACCGCATCTGTGTCCTTCTTATGCGATCGGTATCGAGCGCGTCAAGGCACTACGATGACAGACAATCCAGACAATCGACTGGACGGAGCGAATCAAATCTCATAAATTGCCACCCCATGAATGGCATTTACAGGAGCTCCGAATTACGAATCTACAACCATCTTACCTGACCGTTTCCGAGATTGCAAGCAGAAAGGAAGGCGCGCATGGATTCGTATACGCTTGGTTTTCACGAAATCGATAAAGCAAAGCTTGCGACGGCCGGAGGCAAGGGAGCCAACCTGGGGGAACTCGCCAGGATTGAAGGAATAAAAGTACCGGACGGCTTTTGCGTCACGACCGAAGCCTACAAGGAAGTCGTTGCGAATCACGATGAGGTCCGTTCTCTACTGGATCGGTTGTCCCTTCTAAAAGCAGACGACGGCAACGCCATCGGTGAAATTGGCGCAAGGATTCGAAACGTCATCGAAGGAATAGCCATTCCACAGAAAATCGTCGATGAAATTTATCGGCATCTTGCACGCCTTGGCGACAACGATGCCTATGCCGTACGCTCCAGCGCTACAGCGGAAGATCTGCCGACTGCCTCCTTCGCAGGACAGCAGGACACGTATCTGAACATCATCGGAAAAGAAGCGATCCTGAGGCATATCAGCAAGTGCTGGGCATCCTTATTTACCGACAGGGCCATCATTTACCGCCTTCAGAACGGCTTCGATCACCGAAAGGTCCACCTGTCCGTCGTCGTTCAGAAGATGATCTTCCCGCAAGCCGCGGGAATTCTCTTCACGGCCGATCCCATCACGTCCAATCGGAAAGTGGTATCCATCGATGCCAGCTTCGGACTTGGGGAGGCCCTGGTCTCCGGCCGAGTCAATGCGGATGTCTACCGTGTGCGCAACGGCAAGATCATCGACAAGAAGGTATCTTCCAAGAAGCTAGCGATTCTTGCCCTGGAAGGTGGCGGTACGAAAGAAGAGGCGATTGAGCCCGAACGGCAGAATAGCCAAACGTTGATGGATGAGCAGATCTTGCAGCTCGAGCACCTGGGTAGGAAAATCGAAAAACATTTCGGGTGCCCCCAAGATATCGAATGGTGCTTGGTCGACGAGGTAATTTACATTGTCCAAAGCCGACCGATCACGACTTTGTACCCCATTCCTGAAGGGAATGACGGCGGCAATCACGTTTATGTGTCGGTCGCCCATCAACAAATGATGACCGACCCCATGAAGCCATTGGGGATATCCTTGTTCCAGCTGACCGCGTTTGGATCAATGTTCAAAGCTGCTGGAAGATTGTTCGTCGATGTCACACAGCGTCTAGCCTCGCCTGCCAGTCGAGAAGTTTTGCTGAATGCCATGGGGCAACACGATCCCCTCATGAAAGATGCACTCGTGACCATCACGGAACGAGGCGACTTCATCGAACCGCTGCCGAATGATGAGAAGAAAGGCAACGAAAATGCATTGTTTTCGCCCTCTCGTACCCAGATCGAAAACGATCCGAAAATCGTTTCTGAACTGATTGAGCAGTGTCAGGCATCGATAGAAGAGCTGAAAAGGTCCATTCAGACCAAGTCAGGTACGGATTTGATCGACTTCATCCTGGAGGATCTCAAGGAGCTGAAAAGGATTCTGTTCGATCCGAAGAGTTCGGCCGTATTCCTGGCTGCCATCAATGCGTCCGTGTGGCTCAATGAAAAAATGAAGGAATGGCTGGACGAGAAAAACGTTGCAGACGTGCTTTCTCAATCCGTGCCAAATAACATCACTTCGGAAATGGGCCTGGCACTGCTGGATCTTGCCGATGTGATTCGTCCTTATCCAGAAGTGATCGAATATCTCCGGCATGCAAAAGACGATGGCCTCTTGAATGGCCTGCTCGCGTTCGACGGTGGACGAGAAGTTCGAGACGCCATCAACGATTATCTCGACAAGTACGGAATGCGATGTGCGGGCGAAATCGACATCACGCGAGCTCGTTGGAGTGAAACCCCGACGGCGCTCGTTCCCTTGATTCTCAGCAACATCAAAAACTTCGAGCCCAACGCCGCCAGCCGAAAGTTCGAGCAAGGTCGAGAGGAGGCCCTGAAAAAAGAACAAGAGTTGTTGGCGCGCTTGAAGCAATTGCCCGATGGTGAAGAGAAAGCCAAAGAGACGAAGCGAATGATCGGCCTCGTTCGGAGCTTCATCGGCTATCGTGAATATCCGAAATATGGCAAGGTTAGTCGCTATTTCGTGTATAGGCAGGCTTTGCTGAAGGAAGCCGAACGACTCGTACAAGCCGGCGTTATCGATGAAAAGGAGGATATCTACTATCTCACCTTTCAAGAGCTCCGCGAAGTCGTGCGCACGAAGGAACTGAACCGCCAGATCATCGACGAGCGCAAAAATGAGCATTCGTCTTACGAGAAGCTAACTCCACCCCGCGTCATCACATCGGATGGCGAAATCGTCGTGGGCAAGTACAAGCGAGAGAACCTCCCGGCCAACGCCATCGTCGGTCTTCCTGTTTCGTCCGGAGTCATCGAGGGCCGCGCGCACGTCATCTTGAAGATGGAAGATGCCGCCCTGGGAGAAGACGACATCTTGGTCACCGCCTTTACGGACCCCAGCTGGACACCCTTGTTCGTATCCATCAAAGGCCTGGTCACCGAAGTCGGCGGTCTAATGACCCACGGCGCCGTGATCGCACGCGAATACGGCTTGCCCGCCGTCGTCGGCATCGAGAACGCCACCAAACGGATAAAAAACGGCCAGCGAATTCGCGTGAACGGAACGGAAGGGTACGTAGAGCTCCTGGACGAGAACTAGGGTGCTCCCTAGCAACCGAGCGCGGGCGCCCGGCCCTGCTACGGACGCACTTGCTTCTCGTCGGCGCGACCCCGCGCCGTCTCAGCCTCGGGCACTCCCCAAGTGCCCGAAACCCTCTTCAATCTAAGCAAAAGGGGGATCGAACACCTTGGCGGAGGGCGAGGAAAGTAGGGGTCAAGCTGTTGATATTGCATGGGAAAATGGTGAGGGTGGCCGAGCCGCGTCTTCGAGTGCATCGGAGCTTGCGACGAGCGAGGAGACCGAAGAGCCAGTGGCCTTCACCTCCGCCTTCCGCGAGGACCCGCAGAAGACCGCCCAGTGGAAAGGTTTTCTCAACCGAGCTGGCGTGACGGAGAAGGGGCTCACTCTGCCGGCGGTTATCGCCGGCGTCCGCGCCTTCCTCGACGCCCCCCTCCATGCGATTCGGAGCGGGGCGCCCCTTCCACGAACGTGGGCCGCGGGCCGATGGCGCTGATGGGAGGTAGATGGGCTCCGGCCTTTGCGTCGAGATGCAAAACGTGCGCGCGGACCGCGGAACGAAACTAGCCGAGACGTTCACTCCGATTGGCTTCTGAAATCTCGTTCGGTGGCCTCCCTTGCATGGGCGTCGTCCGACGTAGGCGGCTTCGCAATCGCTGGTGGTTGCTTGCCCGTTTCCGTGGTGTCGCCCGGACGGAATTGATCGCCGCGAAAATCGTCGACCGTCACGCGCGCGTTCACTATCGCCTCGCCTCGTTCTCGCGTTTCCATCGAGCAAAGAACGCGCGCCGTCGGAGCTGACGCTTTCGCGTCGCCTCGAACCGCTCCGCAAACTGCACGGACATGCCGTCGCGCTTGGCGAGGTCACGCAGATCGATCGCGAGCGCAATCGCATCGTCGTAAGCACTTTTCTCGACCAGCGCTTCGAGCTCTTTCCACGCCGCCTCGACGCGCGTGGCGAGCCGATCGAGCCGCTTGGTTCTCGCGGTCTCCGCGGCCCTCTGCGCCTTTGCTGCTCGCTGGGCTTGCGTACGCTCGCGCCGTTCGCGATGCGCCTCGGCCTTGACGAGAAGGTCGGCGACGGTGCGGCGTCCGACCTTCTGCGCCGGTTTCGCATTCCCGCGAAACGCGCGCAGCAGCTCGCCGCCGAGCGCGAGATTGGGATCGCTCGCCGCTCGGAGGAGCCATTCATCCTTTGCACGAGGCGCGAGCTCACGAACCCAATTCCGGAGCGCGCGCCCATCGACGGAATCTTGTTCGCTTGCCTCCGCGGCTGCCGAGATCAGATCCCCGTCGATGCGGAGGAACTCGGCCATCGTCGCCTGCGCGGCCGTGAGCGCGGCGAGGCCTGCGGGCACCGGAGGTTCCGTGTCCGTCTCGGGGACATCGGCCGCTTGAACGGCGAGCAGCCACGCGAGGTACGCGACGCGCAGATCGCCGCGCAGCAGCTCCGCGCGGAGCTGCGTGAGCGCGGCGAGAGATCCTTGGCTTTCTTCGTCATAGTCGGGCTCTTCGTCCTCGCTGTGCAGGTCGAAGATCAGGTGTTTGCCGGCGACCTTCACGCTCACGGTATCGCCGACGAAATATGCCTTGAACATCTTCGCATCCATCCGTGCCAGCGGGACGCGCAGGATCAGTCGGTGCGTTCCCCAATTGGCGAAGTACATGTGCGCGTCGAAATAACGCTCGACGAGCTTCGCAGGGTCGGCTTTCAGGTCACCCCACTGGTACTCGTTCCAGAAGCGGGTCGATGTAATCTCCGCGCGCGTGGAGATCGCGCGAAGCTCCGCCATCTGCTTCGGCGTGAGCGGCTGATCAATGGCGACGAACTCGTAGCACTGGTACTCGCTCATCGGCGCTCTCCTTGTGGCGCGCGTGCTCGATTGGTCGTCTTTTCAGTACTCTCGGCTCTCCGATATGAATGCACACGCGCTCGATCACGTGTCACTTCTACTTCATCTGACCTGACCCGTCGTGGCCGCTCGCGCTGCCAGCGCGACCCGTGAGGCCTATTCCGCGATCTCGTCCTCGAACCACGGAGGGCTACATCCGCGAAGCGGAAAACCTCTCCGTCGGGTTCGGCGACCCATCCCTGTTCTCCCGGCTGAACTCACGGGAGGCTTTGGCGCCAGTTTCGGCGTTTTGGCTTCGGCCACTCTCTCAAGTAGCCGAAATCCCTCGAGTACTTCGTGGAGCAAAGGGGGATCGAACCCCTGACCTCCGCATTGCGAACGCGGCGCTCTCCCAGCTGAGCTATTGCCCCAACATCAGCGACGGGCGCGGACTCTACGCGCCGCGGTTTAGAAGTCAAGCACCTCGTTGCTTAGCTGCCCGAGATCGCCCGAGATCTCGCCAAATTGGCCCCTTTTCCGTATCCACGCCCTCACCGGTAACCCGAGACGAGCGACTGCGCCAGCAGCCCCCAGCCGTCGATCGCCACGAAAAGGAGCAGCTTGAACGGAAGGCTCACCTGCGTCGGACTCAGCATTTGCATCCCGAGCGCCAGCAGCACGTTCGACACGACCAGGTCGATGACCAGGAAGGGCAGGAACAAGAGAAACCCGATCGCAAAGGCCTCCGTCAGCTCCGTCACCACGAACGCCGGAATCAGGATCGGCAGGTCCCTGTCCGTCACCGCCGCCCGATCCGGCTCCGCGCGCGTCTTGCGCGCGACGTCCAGGAAGCGCGTCTTCTCACGCTCCGACGCATTCGCCGCCAAAAAATCGCGCATGGGTTCGCGCACGGCCTCGAGGCCCTGGGAAACCAGGGACATCGTGTCCTTCGGTCCTTTACCCGACCAAAGGGGCTCCGCCCTATCGACAATCTTCTGCCCCACCGGCGCCATGGCCAGCAACGTGAGCGCGCTCGCCAGCGCCAAAATCACGGTGTTCGATGGCACCGAGGCCGCACCGATGGCGCTGCGCACGATCTGCAGCACCGTGGAGATCTTCACGAACGCGGTCACGCTCATGAAGGCGAACGGAATCAACGACACGAGCGCGAGTGCGACCACCAACGCGAGCGGCCGGCCAAGCGCATCGTCCACCGCCGGATTCACGAGTCCTCCTCCTTCGCGTCCTCGCCCTTCGCGCGCCGCAACCTTGCCAGTACGTCCGCAAAGCCGCTCGGCGCCGCCGCCCCCGCTTCGGGCAACCCGGGAAAGGCGCTTTCAGGCATTTCGGCCAGCTTGGTGAAGCCGCCTTCGCCCACGCCGACCACGAGCACTTGGCCGCCGACCTTCACCAGGTAAATGCAGCGGCGGGCGTCGAGGGGCAATTGCCCCACGAGTTGAATCGCGCCACTGGATTTTCCCATGCCCAACCGCTTCGCACCGTAGAGCACGACGAAGGCAATGGCGCACACGGCCACCAATGTGACGAATGTTTCGACGATGTAGCTGCCATAAGCGCTCAATGTCTTGCGTCCGTCCGTTGCCAGTTTGCGTCATTTAACCTAAACAGGGACCCGCTTTCGAAGGGTCGTGGCCCCGCGAGAGTACCTGTTTTTCAACCTACATGTGACACTCAAGTAAGGGGACAACGTGGCGCTCATCGTGCAGAAGTTCGGTGGCACCTCGGTCGGATCAATCGACCGGATTCGCAACGTGGCCCGCCGCTGTTTGGCAACCGCTGCCCAGGGCCATCAAGTCGTGGTCATCGTGAGTGCGATGAGTGGCGAAACCAATCGCCTGCTCAAGCTCGCCCACGAAGTGACCGAAATTCCCGATGCGCGCGAGATGGACGTCATCGCGGCCACCGGCGAACAGGTCTCGGCGGCGCTCACCGCGTTGGCCATCCAGCAGGAAGGCGGCAAGGCCCGCTCGCTGCTTGGCCACCAGGTGAAGATCCTGACCGACGGCGCCTACAGCAAGGCGCGCATCAAGGCCATCGAGGGCTCGAAGATCTTCTCCACCCACAAGAAGGGCGCGATCGCGGTCGTGGCCGGCTTCCAGGGTGTCGACGAGAACGGCGACATCACCACGTTGGGACGCGGCGGCTCGGACACCACCGCCGTCGCCGTGGCCGCGGCCATCGGGGCCGACGTCTGCGAGATCTACACGGACGTCGACGGCGTCTACACGACGGACCCGGGCGTGTGCCCCGAGGCCCGCAAAATCCCGAAAATCTCGTTCGAAGAAATGCTGGAGCTGGCCTCGCTCGGCGCCAAAGTTCTCCAGATCCGGAGCGTGGAAATCGCCATGAAGTATGGCGTGCCGATCCACGTTCGAAGTTCGTTTTCCGACGCGGAGGGTACCTGGGTGACTAAAGAAGACAAATCGCTGGAAGAGGTGGTCGTCACCGGCGTGGCGTACGACAAGAACGAAGCACGCGTGGTGGTTGCGGGCGTCGAAGACAAGCCCGGCGTCGTGGCGGAGCTTTTCGGCACCATCGCGGAGAAGAACGTCTCCGTCGACATGATCATCCAGAGCCCCGCCGTCGGTAACAATGGCGAGAGCCGCACGGACGTGGCCTTCACCGTCCTCAAGACCGACTTGCCCCGGGCCAAGCCGTTCATCGAGGAAGTGGCCAAGTCGCTGAAGGCCCAGTCGGTCCGCTACGACGAGGGTATCGTCAAAGTTTCCATCGTCGGCCTGGGCATGCGCTCGCACGCCGGCGTCGCGGCCAAGATGTTCCGCATCCTCGCGCAGGAGGGCATCAACATCTCGGCCATCTCGACCAGCGAGATCAAGGTCTCCTGTCTCGTTGCCGACAAGTACACCGAGCTGGCCGTCCGCGCATTGCACGCGGGATTCGGCCTCTCGGACAAGACCTGATCGGTCTCAGGCAACCTGTTGCGTCGCAGCCTGCGCCATCTTCCGGCGGAAACCGCCGGGGGTGGCGCCGCGCCATTTCATGAAGGCGCGCTCGAAGCCGCTGCGGTCCGAATAGCCGAGGAGCAGCGCAATCTCGTAGATCGTCAGCTTCGGATCGCGCAGGTACATCTCGGCCAAGTCGCGCCGCACCTCGTCGAGCTCCTCTTGGAACGAGGTGTGGGCCTCCTGCAGGCGCCGCTGCAACGTGCGCCCGCTGAATTGCAGCCGCTTTGCAATCTCGGCCAGGGTGGGGGTCACGCGCGCCTGCAGGCATTGGCGGATCTGCTCGTGCAGGCCCGGAATGCGCTGGATGATGCCCGACTCCGGCACCATGAGTGAGTCCGCGTACTTCTCCAGCCAGGGCAGCAGTTGCGGATCGCCCTCGACCATGGGGTAAGAGAGCACCTCGCGATCGAACGTGAGCTCGTTGCGGCCCGCCTCGAAGTGCAGCTGCGTCGTTCCGAAGAACTGCTCGAGCGGCGTCACGTCGGCGGGCGCCGGGTGCGCGAACTCCACGCGCAGCAGCTTGACCGGCTTCGCCGTGCTCTCCTGCATGACGCTGAGGCACGTGGCCAGCACGAACTCGCTCGCATGGCGGCCCATGCATCCGGGTTCGCCGGGGATGCGGTGCACGATGGACGCCTCGTTCGGGCCCTTGCGCAGCTCGATGCGCGCCGAATCCGAGAGGAGCGTCATGTATTGCGAGACGCGGCTCACCGCGTCCTCGATATCGGCCGCATTGCGTGCGGCGTATTCGACGAGCCCGTAGCTCCCCGGCTGCCGCTCCATGGCCATGTGCAGGCCGAGGTAGTCGTCGCCCAACGCGGCGGCGGCGCGATCCGTTGCTTCGCGAAATGCGGTCAACGGAATGGTCATGACCTTGAGCACCTCGCCCGTGGGCTCGGGCAGTTCGAGCTCGCGCTGGATGGTGGCCACCGTGTCGGTCGCACCCTTCTTCACGAGCCAGTCGAAGAGAGTTGGTAGGAACGAAGATCGAAAAAGCATGTTTTTGAACCTGACGAAATCGGTGTGGGCCTAAAAAAACGAGCGCACGAGGCGCGGAGAATCACGATGCACGTGCGCGGCGGAGTCGGAATTCGCGCGGGGTGGTTCCGCACCATTTCATGAAGGCGCGTTCGAACCCGCTGCGATGCGAATAACCGAGCAGCAATGCAATTTCGTAAACGGTCAGCTTCGGGTCGGACAGGTACGACTCGGCCAGCTCGCGCCGGACGGCGTCCAGTACGTCCTGAAACGAGGTGCGCGCATCTTGGAGGCGGCGCTGCAAGGTGCGTCCGCTGAGTTGCATGCGGCGCGCGACCTCGGCCAGCGTGGGTGCTTCTTTGGTCTGCAGACAGAGACGAATCTGCTCGTGCAAACCGGGGATGCGTGCGGCGAGCGCCGACTCGTGCGGGAGCATCGTGGCGGCGTAGCTGTCGAGCCAAGGCAGCAGCGCGCGATCGCTCCCATTGATGGGCAGCGACAGCGTGCGCTCCTCGAAGGCGAGGAGGTTGTGGCCTGCGTCGAAGACGATGTTCGACGTGCCGAAGAAGCGCTCCAGCTCCGTGATGTCGGCCGGGGCGCTATGTGCGAACTCCACACGCCGCGCGGAGACGGCGACCTGGCTCGCCTCGCGCACGACGCGCAGGATGATGGCGAGGCTGAACTCATTGGCGTGCCGACCCATGGCCCCGGGCTCCTCGGGCACGAAGTGCACGAGAGAGCACTCTTGCTCGAGCTTTCGCAATTCGATGCGGGTGGTGTCCGAGACCAACGGCAAGTAACGCGCAATGCGGTTCAGCACCTCCCCGACATCGGGGGCATTGCGCGCGGCGTATTCGAGGAGCCCATAACTGCCATGCGGCACGCGCTGGGCGAGATGAAGACCGAGACACTCGTCTCCAAGCCGCTCGGCGGCGAGGGAAACCGCTGCGCGGAACGTCGGAAGCGGAACCGTCATCTCGCTCACGAGCCCCGCCGTCGGCGCTGGGAGCTCGAGCTCGCGCTGGATGCCGTCGGCTATCGCTTCATGTCCATTGGCGCGCATGGATTCGAAGAGGAGAGGAAGGAAGGGTGACCGAATCAACATGGTACCGATACCATGCCCTAAAGAATGCATGTATCTGGGTACGTTGGCCACCACATGGAGCTTCCCTCCCCCATGCGCCCAAGGCGCCAAAACGACCCGTGAGCTCTAGCGTGTCCGGGAACTTCCCCCCAGGCCATCACTCCAAATGATCGGAGGTGAATCATGGCAGGTCTCGACCTGGGGCATCGCGGTGGGGTGCGTCGAAATGTCATCGTAGACATCGAGCCAATCCCAATGATCGATCTGATGATGGTGATGATTTCGTTTCTGCTCATCACCGCGGTGTGGTCGCACATGGCGCGTATGGACGTCGCGGCCAACGTTCCTGCGCCAGGTGATCCGATGACGACACCCGTGGCAGAGAAGGTCCTTCACCTCGAAATCAAGGACGATTTATTTATTCTAAGTTGGCGGCACGAGAAAAAAGTGATCACGCGCACAGAAATTTCTCGCCGCTTTGCGCCGACATGATGCCCGTGCTCGACGCGCTGCACAGCGTCAAACGCTCGCCGACGCCCGTGGCCCTCGAACAGAAGAGGAAAACCGCCAAGACGCCAAGGACGCCAAGATGGATGGATGTGGCTGAAGCCCCGAGGAGCGTCATCCCCAACCCTTGGCGTTCTTGGCGTCTTGGCGGTTCCCTCTCTCCTCTCCGCAAATGGATTTAGGGGAGCCTTCGAGGTGACCTTCGCCGTCGATTAGTCGATGGAGCGGGGGTTACCAGCCCCACACGTATTCGGCGCGCAGGAACGCGGTCGTGTAGCTCGGGTAGGTCGAGATCTTCGACAGGAGAAAGTGCTGCCGCAGGGCCAACCCGACGGAGAAGCTGCGCGAGACTTGGTAATCGATGCCCAGGGCAGCCTGCGCGCCTGCGGCCCCCACGACCCCGTCGCTCGCCGGGCCATGAACGAGGTACCCGCCGCCGAGAAGACCGACGTAAGGGACCCATTGCACGACATCGAAGCTGTAGCCGATGCCCGCGGCGGCGTGCGACAGGAGGAGCGTGCGGCTCCCCGAGGCCCCGGCGAAGCCTTCGGTCGCCGGAATCGACAGCACCGACGTTCCCCCCTCGACGAGCAAATTGAGGTTGTCTTTCAGCCCATAACTGTAATGGAGCGCGCCCCCGCCCCCCGGCGCGAGCGACGTATTCTCCGCCTTGAGAAGGCTGAATCCGCCGCCGAACCCCAGGTGATGCTGCCGCTCGAACGCGTGCGCTTCCCGCGCGCCCGCGAGTGCGACCACCGCGGCTGCGACCATGGCGATGCGCGGTTTCATCGGCCCCACACGATTTCGGCCCGGAGAAAGCCCGAATAGTAAGAGGGATACTGCTTCATTTCGGTGAGCAAGAGATGCTGCCGAATGGCAACGCCGAGCGCAAAATGGGGAGTAACCATGTAATCGACTCCTACGGCCAACTGGATTCCGAAAGTGAAAAGCGTCTTGTCCAACGTACCGCCCGTGAGCGCCGAGCCACTGGCCATCACACCGCCGTAGGGCGCCCACTTTTGCAGGACATCGAGCACGTAGCCCACGCCGACACCCAGCGTATCCACGCCCGTGGGTCGCGTGCGTGGCACGTCCGGCGCGGGCGTCTCCTCCTTGGCCACGATGGCCGACGAGGCCTCGCTGATGAAGCGAAACGCGTCCGTGATTTGATACGTGTAGTGCAGCGTGAAAATCGGCCCGATGGAGTGCGTGCTCTTGTCGTCCACCTTGAGGATGGAAACGCCGCCTCCCAGTCCCAAATGGTGCTCCCGTTCCAGGGCGCTCGCATCGCGTGGGGCGATGGCGAGCGCCAGGGCGGCGCACGAGGCACCGAGCCAACGAGTCAACGCGCTTTTCCGGCGGCGGCGGGCTTCCCCGCCTCGGCGAGGGCGCGCTCCACGAGGCGTTTGAAGCTCCGATACGGCTGGGCGCCCGACAGGTAATACCCATTGATGAGGAACGCCGGTGTTCCGTTGATGCCCGATTCGGTGGCCACCTTGGCATCGGCATCCACGTCCGCACCATGGGTGTGCGCATCGAGCGATTGCCCGAACTTCGCCACGTCCAATCCCACCTGGCCGGCATACCCTTCGAGCGAAGCGCGATCGAGCTGCGTCTGATTGGCAAATAGCAAATCATGCATCTTGAAGAAGCCTGCGCTTCCTTTTTGCCGATAGGCTTCCGTCGCCGCCTCCGCTGCGAGATGGGCATCCTTGTGGAAAGGAAGGGGCAGGTGACGGAACACCAGCTTTACGCGTCCGTCGTAGTCCTTCATGATCTGTTCGACGGTGCCCGTCACACGCTGGCAGAAGGGGCACTGGAAGTCCGAGAACTCCACGATGGTGACCTTGGCCGCCGCATTTCCGCGCGTCGGTGCATCCTTCGACGGGGGCACGGTTTTCTTCTCCGGCTCCGGCGCACTCTTTCCGTCTTTGACCAAGGCCTCGTAAAGCTTTGCCGGCGCCGTTCCCTTCGCGAGAAGATCACGTGCTCGCTGCAGCTCCTGCTCGATGACCTTGTCGAACACCTCGATCGGCTGCGCCCCGACGACCCGCCGCCCATTGACGAAGAAGGTCGGCGTTCCCGTTGCGCCCAAATCGTCGGCCAAGAATTGGTCCGCTTCGATCTTCGCCTTGTGCCGGTGCGACGCGAAAGCGGACTTTACCTTGCTCGCATCGAGCTTCACGTCGCTGGCAATGGCCAGCAAATCCGCCTCGTCCAGCGCCGGCGCCTTTTCGAACAGCTTGTCGTGCGCCGCCCAGAAACCGCGTACACCCTTTTGGGTCTGCGCCTCCACCGCGAGCTCCGCCGCCGGCATGGCGCGCTTGTGGAAGGGCAGCGGGTTGTTCTTCCAAACGATGCGCACGTCCTTCGGGTACTTCTCCGTGATTGCTTTGACCGTATCCTCGGCGCGCTTGCAGAAGGGGCACTCGAAGTCGCTGAACTCGACGATGGTCACCGGTGCATTCGCCGGTCCCAAGGTCGGGCTCGCGGCCAGCGGCACCTTGAAAATCGTCTTGTCGGCCGACGGATCGTCTCGTTCGTCGTCGTCCGCGTCTTTCGCATACTTGCGATTGGCCGCGGTCATCTCCAAGTAAATGCGATCGCGCACCGTGCCGGTCTTCGCCTGGGCGGCGGCCTTGATCATCTCTTCGTCGATGACCTTCGTGAACGACTCTTTCGGCTGCGCGCCGGAAACGAGAACGCCGTTGATGAAGAAGGCCGGGGTGCCATTGACCTTGAGTTCGGCCATCAAGTCCATGTCGCGGCGGACCTTCTCACCCCAGGTATGCTTGTCGAGCCCGACGAGGATCTTCTTTCCGTCCACGCCGGCCTCTTGCGCCCACGACGAGAGCTCGGCCGACGTTGCACGCACGTCGGGGTTGCGCTGCTTCATGCGCGCGAACGCCACGGCGTGGAACTTCCAAAACGCGGCATTGCCGCCCAGCGCGAAAACGCCTTGCCCCGCCTCGGCGAGCACCTGCGCATCGGCATGAAAGGGCAGGGGAAAGTTCTTCCACACGACCCGGAGCTTGTCCTTGCCGTAGTCGGCCTTCAACTGCTCGACGGTGTGTTCGGCCCGCTCACAAAACGGGCACTGAAAATCGCCAATCTCGACGATCGTGACCGGCGCCCAACGGCTGCCCCACACGGGATCGTCCGGCCCAATCGGAACGGGGCCCTCGTTCTCGCTCACCTGCGACGTGGCCTCCACGTCGGGCGCCTTCGGGGCATCGGTCTTCGCCGGCGCAGGCTGCGTAGTTTGATAAGGCGCGCTCCCGCATCCGAGCAAAAGCAACAGAGTCGCGCAAAGTCCAAGCAAAGCTTTCATACGAAATTTCTTCTCTCTTCCCGTCCACGTCCACGTTCCCGTTCCCGTCCCCGATCCATTCCCGTAGCCCGAGAGATCGGGAACGGGAACGGGAACGGGAACGTGTACGGGAAGCCGCGAGCGCTCTAACTCACTTCGCCTCGGCGAGGGCGCGGTCGATCACCTTACGGAACTTCGCGTACGGCTGGGCGCCGTTCACGTAGTAGCCGTTGATGATGAACGCCGGCGTGCCGTTGATGCCGGCGTCGTTGGCGACCTTCATGTCCGCGTCGACCTCGGCCTTGTGGACCTGGTTGTCGAGCGCCAACTTGAACTTCGCCATATCGAGGCCAATCTGCTGGGCGTACTTGTCGAGCGCCTCGCGCTTCAGACCGCCCTCGGTGCCCTGGTTCTCGAAGAGCAGGTCGTGCATCTTCCAGAACGCCTCGGAGCCCTTCTGCTTGAAGGCCTCTTGGGCAGCCTGCGCAGCCAGCGGTGCATCGGGGTGCATCGGCAGCGGGAGGTGGCGCCAGGTGATCTTCACCTTGTCGCCGTAGTTCTTCATCACTTCCTTCACCGAATCGTTCACGCGCTTGCAGAACGGGCACTGGAAGTCGCTGATCTCGAGGATCGTCACCTTCGCGCTCGGGTTGCCCTTCACCGGGGCGTTGGTCGGAAGCGCGACGTTCTTCTTCTCCGGTTCGGGAACGCCTTTGCCGTCCTTCACCAGCGTGTCGTAGACCTCGTTCGGCTTCGTGCCCTTGGCGAGCAGCGCGTTCGCCTTGGTGATCTCCTCGTCGATCATGCCCTTGAACTTCTCGAAGGGCTGCGCGCCCACGAGGCGGCGGCCGTTGATGAAGAAGTGCGGGGTGCCCGAGGCCTGGAAGTCGTCCGCCTGATCCTGATCGGCGTCGATCTCCTTCTTGTACTTGTGCTCCTTGATGGCCGACTTGACCTTGTCGACGTTCAGGCCAAGGTCCTTGGCCACCGACTCGAGGTCGGCGTCTTCGAGCTTCGGCGCCGACTCGAACAGCTTGTCGTGCGCATCCCAGAAGCCCTTGTCGCCCTTCTGGGCGCGGGCCTCGAGCGCGACCTCGGCGGCCGGCTCGGCGCGCGGGTGCATCGGAAGCGGCTCGTGCTTCCACACGATGCGAACCTTGTCACCGTAGGTCTCGCGCACCTTCTTCAGGCTCTCCTCACCGCGCTTGCAGTAGGGGCACTGGAAGTCGGAAAACTCCACGATCGTGACGAGCGCCTTGTCGCTTCCGAGCACGGGGCTCTTGCCGACGGGCAGCTTCCAGATCGACTTGTCTTCCTTCTCGTCTTCGTCGTCGGCCGGCGGAGGCGCAGCCTTCTTGTTCTCCTGCGACATCGCCACGTAGACCTTGTCCTTGGCGGTGCCGGACGCGATCTTCGCCTGGGCCTTCTGCAGCTCCTGATCGATGACGGACTTGAACTTCTCGAACGGCTGCGCGCCCGAGAGCGAGACGCCGTTGATCATGAAGCCCGGCGTTCCGTTGATGCCGACCTGCTTGGCAATCGCGTGGTCCTTCTCGACCTTGTCGGCCCACTTGTGCGACGAGAGACCGGCCTTGTACTTGGCCATGTCGGTCACGCCGGCCTGCTGCGCCCACTTCTCGTAGTTCTCTTGGGTGAGCTGCTGCTGATTCTTGAACGCGAGGTCGTGGAACTTCCAGAACGCGTCGTTGCCTTTCAGTTCGAACACGCCTTGGCCGGCTTCGGCCGAGGGCTTCGCATTCTGGTGGAAGGGCAGAGGCTCGTTCTTCCAAACGATACGGACCTTGTCCGGGCCGTACGTGGTCTTGATCTGCTCGATGGTCGGCTCCACGCGTCCGCAGTACGGGCACTGGAAGTCGGAGAACTCCACGATGGTGACGGGGGCCGCGCGATTGCCCCAAACCGGATCCTTGCTGTCGACCGGAACGGGAGAATCGGAATCGCTCCACGCTCCTCCGGCCGCCGAGTTGTCGGCGGTGATTTCGCCACTCTTGAAGCGGTGCGTGTCGTAGCCCCACATGAGGGCCGCTCCCGCCAAGAAGCACAGGACGAAGCCGATGACGGCGACCCCCGTGTTCATGCCGCCGCCTTCGGGGGCGGCTGGCTGCGCCTTGCTCTCCGGCGCTTTATCCTTGCTCTCTTTTGCCATGATTCATTCCTTTTCCAAGTTGCAACGAAGTCTGTGACGGGCGGATCGCCGGAGACGGCGATTCGCCCAGTTTGCGTTGGGGCGCTTCGAGCACGAGCGCGTGCGCGTGCACGATCACGATCACGATCACGTGAACGATCACGATCACGCAAACGATCACGTGCACAGGCGCGCTCACAAGGTCACGGACACCGATCTCGTGTTCGTGATCGTCTCACGTGATCGTGTTCGTGATCGTCTTCGTGATCGCGCACGCGCTCGTGCTCGAAGCGTTACCGAGGCGGCCGCTCGATCTCTACGCGTACCCCGCGATGCTCGGTCTCCTCGACCGCAATCACCGCTTCCACCCGCACGAAGGCCGCCTTTTTTACGCGTACCCCTCGCGCCAGCACCGCTTCCGTCCCTGCTGCCCCCGACTCGGGCATCGGCGCGCGCCCTTGCTCGTAGGCGCTCCAGAGCACCCGCAGGCAATCGCAATCGTCGGCCTCGCCCAAATCAATCGACGCATTGGGCGCGTCCAAGGTCGGCGTCGGCGCGAACGTCGTCGCCCCCCTCTGGTCGCACTGGGGGGCCGATCGCGAGGGCGCTGCCGGCTCGCCTGGGCCTGATTGCGCAGTCGCTGCGAAAACCGGGGCGGCCACCAGCCACGTCGCGAGCGCGACGACGATGGCCATGACGGTTCTCAACCCCGGATGCATTGCCTCCTAATCTGCACCGGGCACGTCATCACGCGCAAGCTTCGTCGCGTAGACGTACCCCCCTACGCCGCCCAAGCTACCGCCGAGTACCGCGCCCATCAGCACGTCCCCGGGAAAGTGCACCCCCAGGTACACGCGCGAGTAGCCGATCAGGACGGCCAACGTCATCATCGCCGCGGAAATCCCGTACATCGCCATCGCAACCGCGGGCTCCCTCCGCGCCCGGAACCACGCCACGGTGGAAACGAACGCGGCCGTTGCAAACGACCCAGCCGAGTGCCCGCTTGGGAAAGAGAAGTCCGTCGGTGCGCCATACAGCGGGTGCACGCCCGCCAGAGCTACGATTGGTCGAGGCCGCCCCACGGCCGCCTTGAGCGAAAACACCATCACCGCGGTGGCCAGCAAAGTGACCGTCAGCGCGAGCGCCCACTTTCGGGTGTTCACCCGCGCAAGAAGCGGCACCAGCGCAAACATGGTCCAGCCACTCCCAAGGATGGACGCCGCAATCATCACGGGGAGCAGCTGTCCCGCTCCAGTTGCGTCATAGCAGAACCGGAAGATTCGTTCGTCGAGGGTCAGAATCGGCAGCATGTCGGGGCACTCTTACGGTGCACCCCACGCCATCCCCCTGCAACTCCCTCAACCTTACAATTCCCCAAGCTTGACCTGGTCGCTCGGGCTGGTCACTCGACCCACCGCTGGCGACAGCAAAGCTGAAGGGGGTGGGTCAGCCGTTACCCAGCTCATGGGCATATTGTGGCCATTTGCCACAACCATTGGTAACCGTCGGGAAACATTCGCTTTCCATGACTGGTCTGCCAAAGTCGACTTTTAGCCTTCGGCTGTGTGCGTCATTTTCCCACTTGCTGTCGCACACGCTCGAACTGCGTGCAGTTTCCAGCGCTTAGTTAGCCCGTTCAATCGGTTGGGATCGTACGCCGCATTGGGGCAATCGAAGCTGACGCATTTTGACCCGTGGGGCGAAACGCTACACATCAGCTCCGGGACGGTCACGCTCCAGAATCGGCCTAAAGCAGGGGTATCTCGGCGTTCTTCAGCTCTCGAACGGACCTGGCGCGGTCTCTGCTTACGGTCGAGCATCCCCTGCAAAGGGGGGGACGCCATCTTCAGGAGGAGCATTGCCCATGATTCACGACGACGACAACGCCACTCGCGAAACCACGACCACCACGACGGAAGCCGCCGTCGCACCGTCTTCCGAGGTGCAGACGAACGGCGAGCCGCCGCGTCGTCGTCGTGGATTTGCCGCGATGGATCCGAAACTCGTGAGCGAGCTTGCGAGTCGCGGGGGAAAAGCCGCACAGCGCGCAGGGACCGCCCATCGTTTCAACAGTGAAGAAGCACGTGTTGCAGGTCGCAAAGGGGGACAGGCTACAGGGGCCAAGCGCCGCGCCAAGGCGGCTGGGAGCAACTAACGCCATCTAATCTTCCTCGCGTGTCTCCGCTGCCCGCCCGCTCTCCAGATTAGTGAGCGAGCGGCGGAACGTGCGAAAACGTCGCGGGGCGTGGTGCAAGCCATCACGCCCCGCTGGCATTTAAGGTGCCCGAAAACGCCCACCGCTCCCTCGTGGAGCGGCATCTCCGGGCACCCGGTCGTCGCCGAAGACGCCCCGCCGACCAAGGTCGGTGCGTGTGCGAAGCGGCCGAGACGCCGCGGCTTAGGCGGCCCCGACGCCGCTATGCGGACCCCACATCACCGCCCTCGGACCCTGCTCGTACCACCCACGTACCACCCGCGTACTAGCCGGGATGCGCGCACGCGTCATCGGTGGTATGTCCGGGGCGCCAATCGGAGGAAAAGCATGCAAGACAGCGGTGTTCGCGTCGAAACCGACAGCATGGGGCCCATCGAAGTGCAGGCCGATCGTTACTGGGGCGCGCAAACCCAGCGATCCTTGCAAAACTTCAAGATCGGCGGACACAAATTTCCGCGCGCCGTCATTCGCGCCTTCGGGATCGTGAAGAAAGGCGCTGCGCTCGCCAATCGAAAGCTGAAAAAGCTCGATGACGAGAAAACATCACTGATTGTGCGGGCTTGCGATGAAGTGATCGACGGCAAGTTCGATGACCACTTCCCGCTCGTCGTCTGGCAGACGGGCAGCGGCACCCAGTCCAACATGAACGCCAACGAGGTTATCTCGAACCGCGCCATCGAGTTGGCGGGGGGCGTCATTGGATCGAAGAAGCCCATTCACCCAAACGATGATGTCAACAAGTCGCAGTCGTCGAACGATGTCTTTCCGACGGTGATGCACGTCGCCGCCGCGTGGGAGGTGCGCAACACACTTCTACCGGCCGTGCAGAAGCTGCGCGCCACGTTGGAGGCCAAGTCGAAGGCCTTCTCGGACATCGTCAAGATTGGCCGTACGCACTTGATGGATGCCACGCCGCTCACCCTGGGGCAGGAGCTCTCGGGTTACGCCGCGCAACTCGCGTATGCCGAAAAGGTCATCACGCTCGCCGAGGATGGCCTCTTCGAACTGGCCCTGGGTGGGAGCGCGGTCGGTACGGGCCTCAACACGCACCCGGATTACGCCGTCACTGTTGCGCAGGAAATCGCGACGCTGACCGGCCTTCCGTTCCGTACGGCGCCGAACAAGTTCGCGGGCCTCGCGGCCCACGATGCGATTGTCGCGGCCAGTGCCGCCACGCGCAACCTGGCCGTCGCATGCTTCAAGATCGCCAACGACGTGCGCCTCCTCGCGAGCGGCCCGCGCTGTGGCATCGGCGAGATCCGCATCCCCGAGAACGAGCCGGGAAGCAGCATCATGCCGGGCAAGGTCAATCCGACGCAGGCCGAGGCCATGACCATGGTGTGCACGCAGGTCTTCGGCAACGACGCCGCGGTGGCCTTCGCGGGCAGCCAGGGGCACTTCGAGTTGAACGTCTTCAAGCCGGTGATGATTCACAACTTGCTCGAATCGATCCGTTTGATCTCCGATGCGCTCCATAGCTTCAACGACAATTGCGCGATTGGCATCGAACCGAACCGCGAGGCGATTGCGCGCCATCTGTCCAATTCGCTCATGCTGGTGACCGCGCTCAACCAGCATATCGGCTACGACAATGCCGCCAAGGTTGCCAAGCTGGCGCACCAAAAGGGAACCACGCTGCGCGAGGCCGTGGTCGAGCTGAAATTGCTCACGGCCGCCGAGTTCGACGAAAAGGTGCGCCCGGAGAAGATGGTTTCTCCATAAGCCGCGCAATGGTCATTTCCGCAGGGCCACCACCCGACAAAGACACGAAGTGGCCCTAAGAACGAATCACGGGAGCGTACCTTACAAATTACGGATTTGAAGGAGCAGGCGATGTCAGCGAACAGCTTTGGCAGTCAATCGATACTCAAGGTCCACGACGAGGAATTCACGATTTACCGTTTGAGCGCACTCGACGCGAAATTCCCGTCGTGGCAACAGCTCCCGTACGCGCTCAAGATCCTCCTCGAGAACCTGCTCCGCACGGAAGATGGAATCGCCGTCCGGGCCGAGGACATCGAGGCGCTGGCCACGTGGAAGGCGAAGGCCGAACCCAATCGGGAGATTGCCTTCACCCCGAGCCGCGTGCTCCTTCAGGACTTCACCGGCGTTCCCGCCATCGTCGACCTCGCGGCCATGCGCGATGCCATGCGCAAGATGGGCGGCGATCCCAAGAAGATCAACCCGCTCCAGGCCGTCGAGTTGGTCATCGACCACTCCGTGCAGGTCGACTCGTTCGGTACGAACCTGGCGCTCAAGCAGAATGCCGACTTGGAGTTCGATCGCAACCACGAGCGCTATCAGTTTTTGCGTTGGGGCCAGACGGCGTTCTCGAACTTCCGCGTGGTGCCGCCGGACACCGGCATCGTGCACCAAGTGAACCTCGAGTACCTCGCCCGCGTGGTGTTCACCACGAAGGACGTAGGCAAGGACGGCAGCAAGCGCCCCGCGGCCTATCCGGATACGCTCGTCGGCACCGACTCGCACACCACGATGATCAACGGCCTGGGCGTGCTCGGGTGGGGCGTCGGCGGTATCGAGGCCGAAGCCGCGATGCTCGGCCAGCCCGTGTCGATGCTCATTCCGCAGGTCATCGGCTTCCGCCTCCATGGCCAGCTGCCCGAGGGAACGACGGCGACCGACCTGGTGCTCACCGTCACGCAGATGCTCCGCCGCAAAGGCGTCGTCGGCAAGTTCGTCGAGTTCTACGGCGAAGGCCTGGCGGCACTGCCGCTCGCCGATCGCGCGACCATCGCCAACATGGCGCCCGAGTACGGCGCCACCTGCGGCATCTTCCCCGTCGATGAAGAGACGCTGCGCTACCTGCGCCTCTCGGGCCGCCCCGAGTCGCTCATCGCGCTCGTCGAGGCGTACACCAAGGAGCAGGGGCTCTTTCACACGAAGGACACCCCCGCCGCGCAGTACACGGACACGTTGGAGCTCGACTTGCGCACGGTGGAAGCCAGCCTCGCCGGCCCCACGCGCCCGCAGGATCGCGTGCGCCTGAGCGACGCCAAAAAGTCGTTCGACGACGCGCTCAAGGTCATGCTCGCCCGCACGCAGCCGACGGTGCCGGACAAGCAGATGGCCGCGCTCAAGACGGAAGGTGGCGGTGGTGCCGCGGTCGGTGCGAAGGTCTCGGCCACCGAACCGGCCATTCCCTTGCCGCCCGAGAGCAAGACGGAAATCGAGCAGGCGGTGCAGGAGCTGCAGCACGGCGCGGTGGTCATCGCGGCCATCACGAGCTGCACGAACACCTCGAACCCGTCGGTGCTCATGGCCGCGGGTCTGCTCGCGAAAAAGGCCGTCGAACGCGGCCTCACCGTGCAGCCGTGGGTCAAGTCGAGCCTCGCGCCAGGCTCCAAGGTCGTCACCGAATACCTGACGCAGGCCGGTTTGCTTCCGTACCTGGAGAAGCTGCGCTTCAACGTCGTCGGCTACGGCTGCACCACGTGCATCGGCAACAGCGGTCCGCTCCCGCCTCCGGTCTCCAAGGCCATCGAGGAGGGGAATCTCATGGTGGCGGCGGTCCTCAGCGGCAACCGCAACTTCGAGGGCCGCGTGCACCCGGAGGTCCGCGCGAACTACCTCGCATCGCCGCCCCTCGTCGTGGCCTACGCCTTGGCCGGCCGCATGGACATCGACCTGACGCACGAGCCCATCGGCGAAGATCTGCAGGGCAAGCCGGTGTTCCTCGCGGACATCTGGCCGTCGCAGAAGGAGATTCAGGACACGGTGCTCGGCGCCGTGAAGTCGGGATCGTTCCAGAAGGTGTACGCCGAGGTCTTCGCCGGCGACGAGCATTGGCAGGGCCTCAAGATCCCCGAGGGTGATCTCTATGGCTGGGACGACAAGTCGACCTACGTGAAGCACCCGCCGTACTTCGTCGACCTGCCGGAGAAGCCGGCACCGGTGATCGACATCCGCGGCGCGCGCGTGCTGGCGCTCCTCGGCGACAGCATCACGACGGACCACATCTCCCCCGCCGGCAGCATCCGCAAGGATGGCCCTGCGGGCAAGTACCTCATCGAGCACGGCGTCGCCCCGAAGGACTTCAACTCGTACGGCGCCCGCCGCGGCAACCACGAGGTCATGGTGCGCGGCACCTTCGCGAACATCCGTCTGCGCAATCAATTGGCGCCCGGCACCGAAGGCGGCGTGACGCGTCACCTGCCCGACGGCGAGCCGATGAGCATCTACGATGCCTCGGTGCGCTACCAGAAAGAGGGCACCCCGCTCATCGTCCTCGCGGGCAAGGAATACGGGTCGGGCTCCTCGCGTGACTGGGCCGCCAAGGGGCCGAAGCTCCTCGGCGTTCGCGCGGTCATTGCCGAGAGCTACGAGCGCATCCACCGCAGCAACCTGGTGGGCATGGGCATCCTGCCGCTGCAGTTCGGCGCAGGCGACAGCGCGCAGTCCCTCGGCCTCACCGGCGAAGAGGTCTTCGACATCGACGGCCTCGCCGCCCTATTGGCCACGGGCTTCGCGAACGGCCGCGAGCTCACCGTGAAGGCCAAGCGCGCCGACGGCATCGTCCGCGAGTTCGTCGCCACGGTGCGCATCGATACGCCGCAAGAGATCCACTACTACCAACACGGCGGCATCCTCCCGTTCGTGCTGCGGCAGCTTCTCGCGACGAAGAACTAAGCCCATCGCGCCAATCGACGGCGCGTGTGATGGATGGACCTCCTTGCTCCCAATTCGAAGGAGAGCAAGGAGGTCGAGATGCAACATGGATTCAAATGGACCGCGACGCTGATCCTCATCGGCGTCGCCGGGACCGTCGCGTGTAGTTCGGGCGAGTCGGGTGCAGCACCGGAGGATCGCGCGAGCGACTCGCTGCGCAGCGAGGAGCCGTCGCACGAGAGCCCCACGCCGGGTGCTCAGGCTACGGCGGCGGAAGACCCTGATCCGACCTGCGGGCAGCTTGGCCAGCCCTGCTGCGATTGGTCATGCGATGCCGACTCCGGCGCGCGATGCCACCCATCTACACGGACGTGCGAATTTGCATGTGGATTCCGCGGGGAGGCGTGCTGCCGCGACGCGAGCGGCGTTGGCCACTGCTACGACGACAGCTCCTGCAGCTGGAGTCCGCCCCCTACGCAGTGCCGCTGAGTAGCTTTTTCCACTCCGGTTGCGATTTTCGTTGATTAATACGCTTCAAGTAAGTCCATGCGTGGCAATTCTCCACACTAGTTATCCACAGGATATGCGCTTCCTGTGGAGAAACCCGATGTAGATATGTCACTTGCAGTGTGCAAGTGACATATCCCAGCGGACTCGACGGTGCTTCAGCCGTCGCCCTTTTGCGCCGGCAAGCTCGGGTCGCGGGCCCAGTCGCTCCAGCTTCCTTCGTAGAGCTTCACCCGATCGAATCCCGCCAATTCGAGCGCAAGCCAATCGTGGCATGCGGTGACGCCGGAGCCGCAATACACGATGATCTCTTTTGCGCGGTCCGCGCCCAATGCCTCGTAGTGCGATCGCAATTCCGCATTGCTGCGGAAGCGACCGTCGCGCACGTTGAGCGACCACGGCGCGCTCTTCGCGCCCGGAATGTGCCCGGGGCGCGCATCGATCGGCTCGAGGTCGCCGCGGTAACGCTCGGCCGCGCGGGCATCCAGAATGAGCGAATCCCCACGCTCACGCGCCGCGTCCACGTGCGACTTGTTCACGGACACGATGCGCGGATCGGGCTTCGCTTCGAAGTCACCGCGCGCGATGGATGGCACCTCGGTGGTCAGCGAATGCCCCGCCGCCGTCCACGCGGCAAGCCCGCCATCGAGCACCGACGCCTTCGTGTGACCGAATCGTCGCAGAAGCCACAGCAGCCGCGCGGCAATCGAACCGCCCGCATCGTCGTACGCGACGACGTGCGTTCCGTTCGAGACGCCGGCCGCGCGCATCGCCTCGGCGAACTTCTCGGCGCTGGGAATGGGATGGCGTCCCGGACCTTCGTCCGCGGTGATGTCTTCCAACGCCACGAACACCGCACCGGGAATATGCCCGCGCCCGTATTCCTCGCGCCCGTCTTTGCCTTGGAGGTACCAGCGCACGTCGATGATGCGAACGGAAGAATCCTTTGCTCCTTCATCGGAGAGCCAACGAACATCGGTTAGGTTTGCCGCGCGAACGTCTTTCATTTCATGGCCTCGAGTTCGACATGGTTAGCCGCAACGCGGCGGCATGATACGGTCTCTCGCAGGGGTCACTCATGAGGTATCTCTACGGCGATTCGGCTCCGTTCCCCCACACGTTCAACTTTCTCGCTACGCTCGAGAGGTTCATGGCGGCGGCCACCAAGGTGGTCAAGCTCGAATCCGAGGCGCGCAACCTGGAGAGTACGACGGCCGCAGCGGCAGCGGCACGCGTCAAATCCCTCGACGAGCTCGAGACCTTTCATGAATCGGTGATTGCCGGCATCCAGGAGAGCGCACGCCGCGCGACCCAACGGCAGACCGCGGAGTACGCGCTTCAAGTCGTCGAGCATGCCGTTCGGCTTCTCGACGATGCACGCCGCACCACCACCGCGGCCAACGACCGCGAGCAGGCTCAGGTGCGTGCCGAGGTCGAACGCCGGCGCGGTGAAATTCGGCTCGCGCTCGAGGGCTTCCTCACCACGGGGCGCCTGCCCATTCTCGATGCCGTCATCAAGACGCGGTGGGACGGGCGCTACGTCATGTCGTGCGTGCTGACCAACCCCGACGGCATCGTTTCCTTCTACGAGCTGGGCGCATCCAAAGCCGATGCGAAGTGGCAGCAGCCTCGGCGTGTGGGCGATTTCGCCCAGGGGGTAAACCTCATGGTCGGCGTGCGAAAGAGCCTCTTTCGCCGATCCTCGCAGCCCGAGCTCGTGCAGGTCGACGAGTACCTCGTGAGCAGCTTCGACCTCACCGATTCGACGGCAGAGATACGCCTTCGCCGCAAGATTCACGAACGCGATGCACTCGTCTTCACCATGCGCCGCGATGGCAGCGAGCTCGCCGCCGAAGTAAGCCACCCTTCCGAGGAGGGCCCCGAGGCACTGCCCGCGCCCGTCGACACCGGCGACAAGATGCACCTGTCGCGTCTCTGGCAAAGCCTCCGCGCGGCCGTGGATCCCATGTTGGAGCAGCGCGAGAAGCTCCTGGCGCTCAAGCTCGAGGGGGAGGACGTCTTCGAGAACGATCTCGCCATCATGCTCATCGAGCGCGTGGTGCGATTCCTCGGCCCCATGGTCGCGGAGATCTCGCGGCGCAGCCCCAACCCGCGCGAGCTCTCACTCAAGATGGAGAACGACGCGGGCCGGCGCGAGGAGGTTTACGTGAAGAAAGAAGACCTCATCGCACATCTCGCAGGCATGGGTGAGCGCGAGCTGTCCATCTTCGCGCCCCTCGGATTTTCGCCGCCGCCGAATTCCATTGCCGGTGGCGTGCCCTCGAGCAACGCGGGCGCCGTCGAGATTCACTTCGACGACTGGGAAAAGTAGCGTACTGCGAAATTCATTTCGCTCTCACGTTGCCACTTTGGCGTGATGATCTCGTGACGCGCGCGTCCTCGCCATGCGTGGCCGAAGAGGCTATGCTCCGCGCGAACTTAACCGAGGTTTGGATGCTACCGCGTAACTCCGCCGACTATCGCACGATTCTCTGGGTTTTGGCCATGCCCGTGGTGGCACTGGTCCAATATCGAAACCCCGAGCTGATTCCCAAAATGTGGTGGGTCAGCGTTTATTTCGCCGTGGCGGCCGGTGTCATCGCGCACAACCACAACCATGTGCCGACGTTCTCGAGCAAGCGTGTCAATTCGATCTTCTCGAATTGGATCTCGTTCTTCTACGGCTATCCCACCTTCGTGTGGATCCCCACGCACAACTTGAATCACCACAAGTACGTGAACAAAGTGGGCGACGCGACGATCACCTGGCGTCACACGAACCGCAACAACGCCTTGGTCGCCATCACGTACTTCTTCGTGACGTCGTATTACCAATCGTTCCCGATTGGTGAGTTCATCAAGAAGGCCAAGAAGAACAACCCGAAGCTGTATCGACAAATTGTCACGCAGTACGTCGTCTTCTTCGGCGGCCATGCCACCGCAATCAGCGTTGCGTGCATGATGCACGGTTTGAAGACCGGCCTTTACGTTTGGCTGTGCACGTTGGGCGGCCCTGCGTTGTTCTCGCTCTGGACGCTGACGTTCTTCAACTACGGGCAGCACGTTCACACCGATCCTTGGTCGGCGCACAACCACTCGCGCACGTTCGATGGCTGGCTCCTGAACTTCCTGCTCTTCAACAACGGTCTCCACACCGCACACCACGAGAGCGCGAGCACGCATTGGAGCGAGCTGCCCGCGGCGTATGCGAAGATCAAGGACCAGATTCACCCGGAATTGCGGGAATCGAATTTCTGGTGGTGGGTTTTCCGGCAGTATTTCCTTTCGATCGTGGTCCCCAGCGTGGGCAGCAAGCAGATTGGCCGCGCGCCGTTCGATCCCCCGACGGGCGAGAAGGTTCGCAAGGTTCGGTCGGAGTCCGTGGGTGAAGCGGTCGAAGCCGGTATCAACGCGCAGATGATCTGAGCAGGCGCGGAGCGATCGGGTCGATTTCGTGGCTGAGCTACGGCTTGGCTTGCGCGGGCGCGTGAGCGGCACCAGGGTGCTGCACATGGTCGTACCCACCACCGACACGGAGCTCGTCGTCACGCTGAATCGGCTGATTGTGGCCGACTACGACGCGATCGAAGCGTACGAGGCGGCCATTCCGCGCCTTTCCGTGGACGAGGACCGGAGGACATTGCGGCGTTTCGTCGAGGATCATCGGCGGCACATCGACAAGCTCTCGGTTTTCGTGCGGCAAAACGGCGGCCGCCCAGTCGATCATGCCGATTTGCGCCGCATCGTCGCCAAGGGCAAAGTCGTCATCGGCGGCTTCATGGGCGACGATGCCGTGCTCGGCGCCATGTGCAGCAACGAGCAGGAGACGAACGACGTCTACGCGCGTGCCAGCACGGGATCCTACGTGCAACCGCTCCGCCTGCTTCTCGCGCGCTACCTCGACGACGAGCGCCAGCACCGCGAATGGCTCGAGCGCCGCATCATCATGACGCCGAAAGGCGAAACGATTCTGCCCTGCCTCTAGCGGGCTACGGGTGAGCTAGCGCTCCCAAAGTCGCTCGAGCTTGAGTTCGATGGAGTCGAAGGGCTCGGCGCGAACGACGGCGTCCTCGGACCAGGTGCCGAGGAGCATCCACCGCTCGTGCTCCGCGCGATATACCTCGAGCGTGTGTAGGCCAGGATCGATCAACCAGATATGGTGCACGCCCCATCTCAAATAGAAGGGCATCTTCTTCTCGCGGTCTTTGACGGCGGTAGAAGGGGAAAGCAGCTCGCAAACCCAGTCCGGGCAGACATCGATGTAGGCTGCGTCGGGAAGCTCCGGCATATGCTCCCGCCGCCATCCTACCGTATCGGGTACGACAATCTCGCCACTGGGCGCATGAAGCTCGGGCTCGGACAAGATGATCCATCCGCCGGGGCCGCCATCGCCTATGTCGAATGGGCCGCCAAGAATGGTCTGCAGTCGCGAACCGGAGCGCGCGTGCCTCGCTCGCGGTCTCGGTTGCGTGTACAGCACGCCTCCGAGGATCTCCCCAGTCATCCCTTCCGGGAGTGCGAGGATATCCTCGTAGGTTGCGATTTTCCGCACCGGGTCACCCATACGCTCATTATAGCGCGATAGCGCGCCGAGCTACCGCTGCTGGGTGCCCTCGTCTTTCTTCGCGTTGCGCGTGCGGCGTCGCGTGAAGAAGGCGAAGAACCCGCCCACTGCGAGCAGGCCGCCAATCGGTAGCGAGTCTTCCGACGGCACCACCGAGCAGTCGCAGCCGCCACCTTCGAGCGACGTCATGTAATTGCCGTCGTTGTCGTTGCCGCCCGCATCGTTGCCGCCGCTGCCCCCATCGCCACCGTCGCCGGCGTCGGCACGAATGCTACCGTCGGCCGCATCGGCGCCGCCGTCGCCCGTGCTGCCGTCACCGGTGCTGCCATCGCCCGTGCTGCCATCCTCGACGCTGCCGTCGCCGGTGCTTCCGTCCTCGACGCTGCCATCGCCGGTGCTTCCATCTTCGACGCTACCGTCGCCGGTGCTGCCGTCGCTGACGCTACCGTCCCCCGCGCCGCCGTCATTTCCGGCATCGCCCGCGTCCACACCGCCATCGGTGCCCGGCACGCACTGGCCGGTGCCACCGCCGCTCGCGTTGCACACGCTGCCGGGCGGGCACGCGTTCGGGCTGTTGCCGCGGCAACCGGGCAAACAAACTTTGACGGTGTCTTGGCAAACGCGGCCCGCGCCGCAATCTGCATCGGAGTTGCATCCGCAGCTCGCTTGCGAGCTCGCCCCGCCTCGGCAGATGGGGCCATTCTGGTTCGTCGCACAATCGTTGTTCGCCCTGCATTGCACGCACGTCTGCGTTCCTGTGTCGCAGACGGGCGCGCCGGTCGAACAGTCGGCGTTGGTCTGGCACTCCACGCAACGTGCGAACTCGGCCCCGAGCACCTCGCACTTGCTGCGAGGCCCGGCGCCCGAGCAGAGCAGCGGAACATTGAGGCAGCTATGCCGGCATTGCCCAATTTCACCAGCCGCGCCGATGCATGCCGCGCCGCCGACCTCGGGACAGCCATTGCGTCCACCTGCGCCGTCGTTCACGCAACCTGCTCTGCAGTAGGGCGCCGAGCCCTCGGCAGGGGAGGGGCGCGTGCATACCCGTCCCGATGTCTCGTTCCCGCACTCGGCGTCCTGCGTGCAGCCGCAGATCCCGTACGCGGTGAGGCACTTTGGCGTCCGACTCGTCGTCCCACCGCAGTGGCTGTCATTTGAACACTGCGAGCAGACACCGGCGTTGCAGTGCGGCGTGCTCGGTGTTCCCGTGCATTCGGCATCCGTGGAACACACCGCGGCGCGTGCCGGCGTGGACATCGTGAACGAAGCTGCCGCCACGGCGAAGGCGGCAGAAAGCGCGATCCAACGAGAAGACATCGTTACCTCCCTACTCGAAGTGGTTCTGCTCCCCGCGCCAGCGCGCGAGAAGGCAAACGGGGGTTAAAGAGAAAAGTCCACTCCGGCTTCCAATGAAGCCGAAGTGGACTTTAACACAACCGCGCGAATTACTTCTTCTTCTTCGGCGCCTTGGGCGCCTTCTCAGCCTTCGCGGGTGCTTCCGGGGTCTCCTCGATGTGGAATTCGACGCGGCGATTGTTCGCGCGGCCTTCTTCCGTGTTGTTCGTGTCGATCGGCTTCTCCTGGCCCCAGCCCTTCGCGATCACGCGCTTCTTGTCGATGCCGTGATCGGTGAGCCATTTGGCTACCGAGGCCGCGCGCTTCTGACTCAGGGTCTTGTTGTAGGCAGCCTTGCCGGTGTTGTCGGAGTGGCCTTCCACGCGGATCTTCTTGATCTCCGCGTGCTCCTTCAGGATGGCCAAGACCGCGTTCAGAATGGCGTCGCTTTCGACGATCGTCGCGCTGTTCGTCTTGAACTTCACCTGCTGGATGATCTTGATCTGACCCGCTTCGATGCGCGCGGCGGGGCAACCGTTCTTCTTCGGATCGGGATCCGAGGGGCCGGGTTGATCCGGGCACGCGTCCAAGTTGTCGACGATGCCGTCCTTGTCACGATCGGGCGGGCAGCCGTTGGTCTTGGGATCGCTGGTCTTCACGCCGGGCACGTCGACGCACGCGTCATCCTTGTCGTAGACGCCGTCGCCGTCCTTGTCGGGCGGGCAACCGTTGGTCTTGGGATCGTTCGTCTTCACGCCAGGTACGTCGATGCAGGCGTCGTCCCGATCGTAGACACCGTCGCCGTCCTTGTCGGCCGGGCAGCCGTTGGTCTTGGGATCGTTCGTCTTCACGCCGGGGACGTCAGGGCATGCGTCCTCACTGTCCACGATGCCATCGCCGTCGCGATCGGCCGGGGCAACCACGGGCGGGCAGCCGTTGGTCTTGGGATCGTTCGTCTTCACGCCGGGCTGCGTCGGACACGCATCCTCGCTGTCCGGCACACCATCTCCGTCGGAGTCTTCGGTGTAGGCGGGCATCCACTCGATGTTCAGCAACCCGCGAACCTGCGGAGAGCCCCACCCGCGCGAGCCGGCGAACACGCCGGTGCCGACGCCGGCGCCGAATCGGAAGTCACCGGCCGTGTAGTGCAGGCCGAGCATGACCTCCGCGGGCGTCGTCCGCTTCTTGAAGAACGACTTCTCGTCGGTGACCACCGTGCTGCCATAGAGCTCGGGACCGATGAGGAGCTTCTTGTTGGCCAATCGAAGACCGGCCGACACCGCGCCGAAAAGCTCGCTTCCGAGCCTCTTTCCCTGCACGAACTCGTCATCGAGCGGGCGGTAGTTGAAGCCGGCCTTCACGGCGTACGCGAAGAGGCCGATGTCGCCAGCCACGTTGACGTGCGGCTGCACACGGATCTTTCCGTCGCTCGTGTAGTTCTCCTGATCACCCGTAGGCAGGTACACGGAGGCACCGAGGGCTGCCGTGATCGGCCCGCCGTAGCGCCCGAAAAGTCGCAGGTCGGCGCTGAGGCGCAGATCGCCCAGGGCCGACTCCGGCGGGGTGAACGTGCGTCCGTTCGACGTGATCCTGTCGCCATTTTGGTAGGCGGCGATGGGTAGATTGACGCCAAGACGAATGCGCTCGGCCAAGGCGAGTGATCCTCCGACGTGCACGAAGAACTGGTTCTCGACGATGGAACCGATCTCCTTGTCGTCATTGGCCTTGTCGTACACCGCCAGGGGCTTGTACCCCCAGTCCCCCACGACGCCGAAGGCCGGTCGGACCTTCCCCCTCATGTCGAGGGTGTCGAGGACGAACCATTCGCTGCCGCGCTCCGACGGGTCGAACCGATCGAGTGCGAAGCCTTTGGCCTGGGCGGCAGCGGGCGTGGAGTAGGCGAGACCTGTTAACAGCAGCGCGAACGACGAAACAGTGGAAGCAAGGGAACGTAGTCGCATGTTCCTCCACGAGGGGGATGATGAACCCCGAGCCTGGTATGAAACTGCTTGAGCGACCTCATGGGGAGTGTAGCTCGGGGGCGACGATATTATGCAACTACAAAAATGTCATGTTTATGGCTTTATGAAGGTGAATATCCCCTGATATCCGCTTATTTTCTCACGGTTTCGTGACGCCTTCACGCACCTCCACGAGCGCCTGGCTGGCCTCTTCCAGCGACTCGCCAACCGTATCGACTCCGCGGAGCGCGGCATCGTCCAGCCCAACGGTAGCGGCATGCACCGTATCGACCGCGGTATAGGCTCGGGTGAGCGCGGCCACGTGTTCGGAAATTCGATGATCGAGCATCTCGACCACGGCAGCCTTCGTGGTGTCTTTGTCATCCGCCGAGGGCGCGTTTCGTTGAAGGCGGCCGCGAGCTTCGGCGAGCCGTAGCAACGAGCGCCACGTCTGCGAAACGCGCCGCGCGGCATCGCGCTCGAGCGGCGCATCGCCCGCCGTGCGCCGAAGCTCGGCGCCGCGGCGAAGGACGTCGGCGGTGGCGATCGGAGCGACTGCGGAGAGATCGCGCGACCACGCTTCGAGCGCGTGCGCGGTGGGATCGTCGGCCTCGATGAGCAATGGCAACAAGACGAGAACCGCGGCCACGACGATGGCCACCGCCCGCACCTCGAGGTGCGCAGTGGCATACGCCGCCGAGACCGTCCCCGCGAGCGCACCACCGAGAAGCGCTCCGCCGACGTGGATCACGCGCGCGCCGGATTCACGCACGCGCGACGTTCGCTCGGCGTACACGAGGGCCGTGAGCACGGCCGCACCGATGGCCGGCGAGACGGTGCCGAGCACGGAGCCGCCGAAGGCTCCGATGGCGCCGAAGCCGGCGGCCATCGCGTTTGCACTCTCGCTGGCCGCCCAGGCGAGAAGGACGCCCATGGCCACCAGCAGGAGTGAACCTCCCACGTGGCCCAATCGTTCCGCGAGCGGCGCCGACGCGAAGGTGATCGCGGCCAGGCCGAGAAAGAGCGCCTTCTTCATGGTTCAATGAGCCTTTCGTGCCATGTTGCGGGCCTCGTCTTGCACGACGCTCTTGGACAGCTCTTTGGCCTCGATGCTGGACGGCGCAAAGCTTTGGAATCCCTTCTTGGCGCGCGCGTACGAGTCCACCTGGCCCGCCAGCGCGGCAGCAACAGGGGCCGGGGCCGCGGTGGCCGCCGCTTGCAGGTGGACGATGCTCTCGTCCACCAGCGCCTCGGCCTTGCGCACGTCGCCGCGGTTGTACGCCTCGGCGGCCTCCATCTGACGGCGCGAGGCCGTCACGCTGGCTGCGCTCGCAAGCACCGTGGGATCGCGCCCTTTTTCCACCTCGGCGGGGTCGTTCGTGGCCACGACGGTGAGCGGCGCCACGTCGACGTCGGCGTGTTCGCCACCGACGCGATCCCAAGCTGCATGCGTGAGGAACTTCATCGCATCGCTCGCCTCTGCCCCATTGCTCTCCATTTCGAGCACGACGCGGCGCTCGTCGCCCGCGAAAAGGGAACCCAGTTTGAGCTCGATTTCGCCATGGCCGAGCGTGCGTGCGTCGGCGCCCGAGGCGCGCTGGAACGTGACGCCCTGCGGAAGGGTGACGCGCACGGTGGCGTTTTCCACCACGGTCTTCGCGGTTTCGTCGAGCTCGCGCTTCAAGAACGTCGCGAGGGCGGGGGCGTCTTTCACGAAGCCAAAGTTGCCGTGTCCGCGGCTGGCCACGCTCGACATGTAGCCCTCGTCGAAGTCCAAACCGATGCCCAACGACGACACGACGATGCCGCGTTCGAAGCTGTTCGCCGCGAGCCGTTCGGCTTGCGCACGGGTCGAATCGAGACCGTCGCTGACCAGGATGATGCGCCGCACGCGTTCACTCGAGCGCGAACCCACTTGGCTGAGGCCGAGCGACAGGCCGCGCGGGATTGCCGTGCCGCCGTCCGCGTCGAGGTTCTTCACCCGCGCGATGGCCGTCGCGCGCACCTCGCTCACGCGTCCGAGCGGCACCACCGTCGAGGCTTCGTCCGAGTAGCGGACGACCGCGAGCTCGTCGGCGTCGTCCATCTGGCGGATCAACTTGATGACCGACTCCTTCGCCTGCTCGATCTTGTCGCCGCTCATCGAACCCGAGGTATCGAGCACCACGGCCATCGACAGCGGCGCGTGCACGCCCTTTCGATCCTCCTTGTCGGCGCGGACCAGCAGCTCGCCGTACAGCGTCTGGCGCGCATCCGCGAGCGCCTTCGAATGGCTCAGGGCAATGGATCCATGCGCACCCGGCCCCGAAAAGGTGGCCGAGTTGCTACCCGTCGGGGTGGAGACGGGCAGCTTCGGAAGCTCCGTCTCCGTCAGGACCGGCGGGACGATTCGGGGGATGCTGGGGGCCGCACCCACACCATGGGGCGCGCGGAAGAGCACCAAACCGCCGGCGGCAAGCACGACCGCGCACGCGGCCAATCCGCGGCGGGCTCGCGTCGAGCGCCCGAACGTATTTTTGGCAAAAGACGACCCTCTCCGTAACCACTGGGGCACAGGCATGACACGCTCCTTCGACTTTCGGCTTTGAAACGTGCGACCGCGAAAAAAGATCTGCTCGACCGCAACGAAGTTTTGGACGAGGACGGCCCATAGAATGTTGCGTTAGCGTGGATCTCCAATGCGTTTCTGGACCGCGCTTCTTTGCCTTTCAGCCTTGTGCGGGCTCGCCTCCACCACGTGCCGGCCTGCCGCGGAATCGCGGGTGCCCGCGCACGCCGCGGGGCAGGGGCATTCCGTCGCGAGCAATGTGACGCGTGACGATTACGCGGGAAGTGCGGCCTGCGAGCCCTGCCATGCGGACATCCACGCAGCGTGGCAGGCCTCCGCGATGCATCAGATGACCCGCCCGGCCAAGGACGCGCGCATCTTGGCACCGTTCGATGGCACCGTATTTCGGTTCAAAGAGGATACGGCCCGTCTCGATCGCGTCGGGGGCGAGCGCTTCGTCTCGATCGCGTCGCCGCGTTATGGAGATCACAAGTACCGTGTGACCAAGGTCATCGGCGGACACTACCGCGAGGACTTCGCCGGCGTGGATGTGAGCCGCCCCTCTGCGTTGAAAGTCGGGCCCGGCGAGCCGGGCACCTCCGGCGAAGAGCTCGTGCTTCCCGTCTCGTACGTCTACAAGCGCAAAGAGCTTCGCTACAAAGGTTATTCCGTGATGCTGCCCGAGCGCGATGGTCTGCGCGCGGGGCCGGTCTGGCAAAAGACCTGCATTTTCTGCCACAACACCGCGCCGTACCTTTCGAGCTTCCTCGGTGCGATCGCGGGGCCGGCGGCGCGTGGCTACCAAGGCGAGGTGGTCGATCCGCTGCTCCCCAAAGAGAAGCGCTGGAACTTCGTGGTCACCGACGACGCAGCCTTTCGCCGCGCGCTCGCGAAGGAGGTCGACTTCCTTCACGGAGGTGCGCCGCTCGCGGCGCCCGACTTTCAACGCAGCGCTGCGTCCGGTGAATCATGGGACGATCTGGCACCGCCGCAGGCCGCGGCCCGCGCGGTGGTGGCTACGCGGGAGAACTTCGGTGAGCGCCATTTGATCGAGGTGGGCATCGGCTGCGAGTCGTGCCACGGCGGCTCCAAGGAGCACGTGTCGAACCCGCGCGTGCACCCCACCTTCGAACCGCGCGCCTCCTTTCTTCGCATTGCAAAACCGGGCGGGCCGCCGAGCCGCGAAGAACTCGTCAATCGCACCTGCGCGCGTTGCCATCAGGTGCTTTTTTCCGGCTACGCGCACACCTGGGAGGGCGGCACCCGACAACGCCGAGCCGTGAATGGCCCAGGTGGCAGCAACATCAACAGCGGCGAGGCGCGCGATATGCTTCTCGGAGCGTGCCGCGTCTCGTGCGTGCCCTGCCACGAGCCGCACACGCGGGAGAGCGGCGGTCGCACGCGCGAGCTCGATACCGCGCACTCGGGCAACGCCATGTGCACCTCGTGCCATGCCAAGTTGGAATCACGCGATGCCTTGCGCGCGCACGCGAAGCACGACCCCAATGGCGAGGGCGGGCGCTGCATCGCGTGCCATATGCCCAAGAAGAACATGTCGCTCGATGGCACGCTCACCCGTTATCACCGCATCGGCTCACCGCTCGATCCCGTGCGGGTGGAGCGCGATCGGCCCCTCGAATGCGCGTTATGCCATACCGAAAAAAGCGTGGCGACGTTGCTTTCGGACATCCAGCGGCTCTACGGAAAGCGCTTCGACGAAGGGCGCCTTCATGCGCTGTATCCCGATTGGACGCAAAATGCCCTCATCGCAACTTTGGAATCGGGTAAGCCGCACGAGCAGGCCGTGGCGATGCACCTCCTCGGTGAAATGCATTACCGAGATGCCGCGCAATCGATTGCGCGGCAGATGGTTCATCCCGTCCCGATCGTGCGTGGATATGCCGAGCGCGCTCTCGAGTCCATCTTGGGGTCGAGCTCGCCGGTCGACCTGCACGCGGACAATCTCACCATCGAGGCGGCCACACGTGCGTGGCTGGCTGCACCTCCCAAATCGGGTGCGACCAGCGGGCGCTAATTCCATATTCCCGGATGAAACGGAAAGCGGAATTGGTGGCCATTTTGCCACGTGAGTACGGGACCGGGTCCGCATTTTGCCACGGTGGGATTACGTGTGGAGAGGTCGCGAAATTCGCACATGCCCTCGGGAACCCCGTAAATTGACAATGTTTTTCGCGGCCCAGCTTGTCCGCCGCCGAGCGGATTGCGGTTTCTGAGCGCGCATACCGTTTGCAAAGGCTAGCGGCCAAGTCGGGGGGGAAATCCGGCGGTATTTCCACCTATGCTTTCACCCATCATCCAACGAGCGGACGCCGAGCGCATCCTCTCGAGCGACGACGCAACCCACAGCCGCGTTCAACTGTCGGTGCCTCCCGTAGGTGCCGTACTCGTCGTCGATGACGACGACGCTGCGCGTTGGCTTGTCGTTCGTGCGCTCGCGCGTAGCGGCATTCAAACCTTCGAGGCCGTCGATGGTAAGGAGGCTGTCGAGCATGTTCTGGCCAAACCAGAGCTGATCGACGCCATCATCCTCGACGTCATGATGCCGGGGCTCAATGGCTTCGACGTCATTCGCCACATCAAACGAATTCCCGCGGCGGCCACGACGCCCATCATCCTGGTCACGGCGAGTGCGACCGAGGAAGATGACATCGTGCGTGGTGTGGAATACGGGGCGATCGACTACATCATGAAGCCGGTCTCCACCGCGGTGCTCACCGCGAAGGTGCGCGCGGCCTGCGAGCGCTCACGGGCCGAACGGCGCCTGCGCTACGATCTGCGCTTCGCCGAGCTTCATGCGATGATCGATCCGTTGACGGGTCTGTTCAATCGACGGCACTTCGAGGCGCGCATCCGCGAAGCGTCGGCGTATTCGAAGCGGCATGATCAGCCGTTCTCGATTGTCATGGTCGACCTGGATCATTTCAAATCGGTCAACGATACCTATGGGCACGAGACAGGCGATCATGTGCTCACGCAGTTCGCAGCCGCCGTGCGCTCCGTGCTGCGCGGCGAGGATGTGGCTTTTCGCTACGGTGGCGAGGAGTTCGTGCTCTTGCTGCGCGCGTGCGATGCGGAGCGCGCCGCCGACGTGGCCGAGCGTCTGCAAAAGAAGCTTCGTCAGCGGCCGTACCTGTTTCGAGATGGCACCTCGCGCGTCATCACGTTCAGCGCGGGTGTGGCAGCCGCGCTCCCGAGCGAAGGCTATGGAAGCGCCGAACTCGTGAGCCGCGCGGATGCGGCCCTTTACCGCGCCAAAGCCGCGGGCCGGGACCGCATCGCCTACTGGTGAGCCTCCAATCGCGCTACGAAAGCGCCTCCGCGTAACCCCCCCCAAGCGGAAGGTGTTCTCGGGTGAGGTTGAGCACTGGGGCCTTGGCATCCTTGCTGAGGACGACGACGTTGTCCTCGATGCGCACACCACCGAGCGGTGCCAATTCGTCCACGAGGCGGAAGTCGACGAGGGACGCGTCCGGGCTCTGGCGAAGCTTCTCCACGAGGGCCGCGATGAAGTAGATGCCCGGCTCCACGGTGAAGACCTGACGTTCCGCGATGGTCGAGGTATTCCGCAAAAACGGATTCTCCGGCTTCGGCTTCGTCGTGGCGCAACCCACGTCGTGAACTTGCAGCCCGAGCGAGTGCCCCAGGCCGTGCGGATAGAAGGTCCGCGTGATGCCCTTCGACACGAGGGCGTCGACGCTGCCGCGCCCGATGCCGACATCGCGCAGAATGGCCGCGACCTGCTGATGCGATTCCTCGTGCAACGCCTCGTAGCCCGTGCCGAGCTTCACGGCATCACAGAGTCGCTTCTGCATCGCCTCCACGCCTTCGATGAGGCCGCGATAGGCCGACGACGTGGCGCCGGTGCCCTTCACCCAGGTGCGCGTGATGTCCGAGCAGTACCCCTGGTAACTTGCGCCCGCATCGAGCAAGAGTGACTCGACGTTGCGCGAGACGGCCCACTTGTCATACGCGATGTGGTGCAGCACCGCGGCGTGCGGTCCGAGGGCGACGATGTTCTTGTACGGCGTCTCCGGATCGTCCTGTCCGGTGGCGGCCAAGTAGAGCAAGTGCAGATCGAGCTCCGAGCGATCCGAGCTTCGGAAAGCCTGAAACACGGCCCGATGGCCGACGGCCGCGCGCCGGTTCGCTTCTCCGACGCATGCGATCTCGTAGTCGGTCTTGATGGTGCGGAGTTCGTCGAGCGCGTCGACGAGCTTCTTCGGGTTGGTTCGCTCCGCATCGAAGCCCCATGCCGCAGCGCGCGCGCGGTCGTCGCCGACGAAGGCGATTTTGCCCGATGTCGGCAGCAGCGCTTTGACGCCGTCCGCACCTTCGGGCTCGACGATCTTGATGACGTGTGTGAAGTGATCCGTCTCGGGCCGGGGCGCGATTTCCCACATCGTGGTGGAGCGCGTCCAAATGAAGACCGGCGCCTTTCCGACTTGCAGCACGATGGCACAATCCGGCTCGCACACGGGCACCCAGTGCTGGAAGTGCGGTGTCGGGCGAAGAGGCCAATACTGATCGTCCACCAGGCTTTTGAGCTGGAGCGTTCCCGAGTGAATGACGATGCCGTCGAAACCCGCCGCCGTCAGCGCTTTGCCGTAGCGCCGGCTCAGGTCTTCGATGTGTTCACGATAGAGGCTGGTCAGGGAGGTGGAGTCCACGCCTCCAGCTTAGCGTAAGATCCGCGTCCGCGTGCAGCGCGCACCATTCCAACTCGAGCGCGGAAATCCGCACAAAAATACACGGGGGCGGTCCGGTATTTAGCCGAATCGCCCTCCGAGGAAGCTCGCGGGGGTCGGTGATGATGGCCAACATTGCAGCAACATGTTTCCACGTTGCGAATTTGGGGGACGCCAGGGATCGCTCGTGGGAGCCACCATCGGTCCGACCGTCTTTCTTGCTTGCTGCGAGCGCCCGTGCTCGTTGTTTTCGAATCGTGCGATTCGAAGGGGCCGCGCGCTTCACGGCGCACGAAACCCGCCTCGGCGGTTCGTGGGGCGGCCACGATGGTTGTTCGCCATCGTGGCTCGCCCGTTCACGACTTCGGCGAGGGCACCCCGTCATCCTCGGGCACGTGCCCTCGGCCAAGAGAAGGCACGTGACTTGATGAGCGTCCCACGCTGCTTCGTGGGTCGCCGTTTTTTCCAGAGGACCGAGGTCGTTCGCGGGGAAAGCTCGTGAAAGCCTTCACCGTGAATGACCAGGGAATGCCTTCCCTCGGCCGATATGGAATTTGCCCTTTGGGGGAGGGACTTCCTGTTCCGCCGAGTTCTGCAACGCGAGCGAGGGGAAATTCCCCTTGCTCAGCGACGCACGGGACGACCATGTGAACCGTTGCACCAGCTCTCTGCGCGACCACACGATGTTGCGTACCGTTACATACGAAACATTGCCCAATAGGGTCGCGGAGCCAAAGTTGCCATTCGGAATGCGGGGATTACGAACGGCCCTTTTGGCAACTTACTTGGATTGTGCATTCGAAACGAAGGACGAAACATCCGTTCCCCTCGTTGCCAATGCATGCGCACCGTCATGAATTTTGGATATCGATTTCGATCCTCGTGACCTTTCGGAAACGAATCCGAAACAACGGTCCAAAATCGATGAAGTGCTTGCGGCCGAGCCGGAAGTCGCCTGTATGACCCGATGGTCTCGCTCCGCCCATCCCAATGCAAAAACGATGGAATGGATGGACGACGCGATTCCATGCGTAGCCCGATGGTTCGGTCCCTCGCCGCGATTCCCTTCAGGAATGACGGGTTGGAGAATGCGAACCATCGCAGCGCCCCGAACAGCCACTACGAACAACGGCTCATTGGTCTTGTGGTACCGCGAACTTCTGAGTGCACTTATCCAATAAGTGCCCGATTGGTGCAACCCAAAAAGTCAAGATAATGGCTTTTTTTATTCCGCAAGTTCTCCACAAACTTGTCCCCAGGTTGGGAGAAAAGGTGGGGCGATGACGAAAAAGCCCGAGAGATCCGCGGGTTAGTCCCGGCACGACCTCCGTGGGGCCTTTTCGTCATCTCCAGGAAAGTGCGTTTGAATCAATGCAAAGTACTGCGATTGTTTCGAATGTGTAGATTGCAACTCTTCGAAAAAGGCAACTCCGCTAGGTGCGCGCCAACGAAGCTATTTTTCATTCCGCTGGCGCGGCTTTGGGTTTCGGCTGTGCTTCTTCGATCGCGCGATAAGTCAGTGCGCCAAAGATGGCCCCGACGATGGGGGCGACGATGAAAAGCCACAGTTGCTCGAGCGCCCAGCCGCGAACGAACAGCGCCGGACCGATGGATCGCGCTGGATTGACGGAGGTATTCGTGATCGGTATGCCGACCAGGTGAATCAGCGTTAGCGCAAGTCCGATCGGAAGGCCGGCAAAGCCGACGGCGGCGCGTTTGTCGGTCGTGCCGAGTACGACGAAGAGAAGGAGCGCGGTGAGCACGATCTCGGCGAGCAGGCCTGCCAGCAACCCATAGCCACCCGGCGAATGATCGCCGTAGCCATTGGCCGCGAGGCCCTCTTTCAGATCGTAGCCAAAATCGTGGCCGTTCGCGATCGCGTAGAGCACGCCCGCGGCGACGATGCCGCCCAGGATCTGCGCCACCACGTAGCCCGTGAGATCTTTTTTGTCGTGCCGGCCCGCCACGATCAGCCCCACCGTGACGGCGGGGTTGATGTGGCAACCCGAGATCGGCCCGATGGCGTAGGCCATCGTGAGGAGCGTCAGACCGAACGCGATTGAGACGCCGAGAACACCGACGTTCTTCGCGTCGAGTACAGCGGTCCCGCAGCCTCCGAAAACGAGGACGAATGTTCCTATGGCCTCAGCCACGTATTTTTTCTGCATGGTCCGCTTTACCGCGGACGCGCGCCAAAGCAAAAAATGACGGCTACTTTTTCCCGTACGTCTTGCTGACGATGACCGTCTTGGACTTGCATAGCGCGCCGTCGAACGGGGTGTCACGCACCGCCTTCACCATGCATTGCACCACGCTGTCGCCCAATTCGGATGTGCCGGAAGGCTTCACGGATGTGACCTTGCCCGTGGTGTTGATGGCTACCTGCACCCGCACGGTGCCGGAAAGGTCCGGGTTCTTCTTTTTGCCTTCTTGGTAACACTTGTTGAGCAGCGGACGGACTTTCTCCTCGTAGGGAAGCGCCGCCTTGCTGCACTCGTCCGGCACGTCGGAGCCGGTGGTGACGGTTCCCGCCACGGACGGTTCGGTGGAAGGCGCGGGCGGCTCTTCCGCCTTGGGCGCTTCTGCCGCAGAAGCCGCAGCGGGCGGCGGGGGCTCGGCGGCGGGCGCCCCGGCTCCCGTTTGCGGGGCCGGTTCTGCAGGAGCCGGTGGTGGCGTGGACCCTCCGCAGGCCGAAAGAGCTGCAAGAATCAAGAACAGAGAAGGTAGTCTGCCGCTCATGAAAGAGAGCACTGTAGCAGGACTCAAGGTTCGGTGGACCGGCGGCGACGACGGCCACGGCGGCGGGCAGGGCCCGCTGGTGATCCTGCTGCACGGCTACGGTGCGCCCGGCGACGATCTCGTGCCCCTCGCGCGGGAAATCCCCGCACCGCCGGGGACGCGTTTCGCCTTTCCCGAGGCGCCCAAGTCGCTCGGTCCGCAGTTCGACGAAGGGCGCGCATGGTGGGACATCGACATCATGTCCTACCAACTCGCCGTCCTCGCGGGCCGCACCCAGGAGCTCACCGAGCTCGTTCCCGACGGCCTCACCGACGTGCGCGTCCGCGTGACCGAGTTGCTCACCGGGCTGTCGAGCGCGAACGACGCACCCGTGGTGTTCGGCGGATTCTCCCAAGGCGCGATGTTGGCCCTCGACGTGGCGCTCCACTGCGACGTCCCGCTGGCGGGCCTCGCGCTGCTTTCGGGCACCATCATTGCGCGCGGGGAGTGGATGCCGCGCCTTGAATCACGCCGCGGGCTGCGCGTCGTTCAGAGCCACGGCACGCAAGATCCGATTTTGCCCTACGAGGTGGCCGAGGAGCTTCGCGAGGTGCTGCGGGCCGCGGGGCTCGACGTCGCATGGGTGCCCTTCCGCGGAGGTCACGGCATCCCGCCCGGAGCGCTCACCGCGTTCGGCTCACTTCTCAGTCGCCATTAGGCGTCATTCCGCCCCAGGGAAGGCATAGCCCGCCCACGCACCGCGTGGAGTTGCCGCATGGGCGGCCGCACCCGCCGCAGTGCTTCGCGTCCTCGAACACCGACGTCTCGCAGCCGTTCTGCATGTCGCCGTCGCAGTTGGCGAAGCCGGCCGAGCACGCAATGCCGCACGTGCCCTTGTCGCACGCCGCGGAGCTGTGCGGGCCCGATGGGCAGGCGGTGCAGGAATCGCCGCACGCGGTGGCATCGCTCGGGCCGACGCAGCGTGCGCCGCAGGCGTGGTAGCCCGTTGCGCAGGCGACCCGGCACTTACCCTGGTAGCAGAGCGCCTCGCCATTCTGCGTGGTCGGGCAGGCGTGGTTGCATTCGCCGCAGTTGGCCACGTTGGTCATGGGATCGACGCATTGCAGATTGCAAATGGCGAGGGCCTTGTCCGGACAGCCGTTTAGGCAAGCGAAGCGGTCATCCCCCACCGCAGCGCAGACCGCATTGGCGGCGCCGCAGCGCACGTCGCACGCGCCGCAGTGGCTCGCTTCGGAGAGGCGCGCTTCGCAGCCGTCGCGCGGATCGCCGTTGCAATCGGCGAAGCCTTTGGCGCAGGCACTGCCGTGCGTGCTGCTCTGGTCGTCCTCGAGAAGCTCCCCCTTCTCGTTGCCGAGCACGATGTTGCAGCCGAGGACCAGGGTGAGCGAGAAGACGGCGTAGATCCCCCGCATCGGCGCCTCTTACCAACGCGCCTGAACGTGGAAGCCCGTTTCACGCGGCCCGATCATCGGCGCCGCCTGCCAGGTCACTTTGCCGACTTGGCTGGCATCCTTCGCCTTGGGCGCGGTCACGAAGAGAACGACGCCCCCGACCAGTGCAGCCCCTCCCGCGATGAACGCGATGGTCGAAATGGTGCCGTACTTCAGCGCGTCGTCGCGCAGGCCGAGCCCCGTCTCGTCGCATCGGTTTTCGGCATTGCAGTGCGGCTCGGAGTCGTTTTTCTTGGAGTTCGACATCAGCCCGAAGGCCGAGCCCACACCGATGCCCACGATGCCGACGGCGCCGGCGACGATGCCGCCGATGCGCTGCGTGCGCCCTGGATGCTCGTCGATGGGTGCGCCCTCTTGTCCGTCCGCGGGTTTGCCCGGCATCAGCCCGCGATCGGCGAGCGTGGTGGCGTTCGGATCGTCCTGCAGCGCGGGCACCTCCACATTGACGGTGACGCCATCGACGGGCACGCGCACCGACTTCTCCCACGTCTTTTTGCCCAGTGCGCTGGCCACGATGCGGTGCTCGCCCGCGTCGATCGGGATGGCCGCGCCCCATTGGCCTCGGCCCACCTCCAGGCCATCGCGCGTCACCTTCAACTGCGACACGTCCGTCGAGCGCACCGTGATGACGAGCTTCGCCAGACGCGCCTCGAGCACCGTCGCGCGATCGCGGGCGACCTTTTCGCGCGCGGTCTGTCCCGCAGCCTTGGCCTCGCCGGCCACGTTGAGAAACACCGCCCACGCGCTCGCCGCGCGCCCGATGTGCTCGTAGCAGTTGGCCAGGTTGTATTGGGTGCCAATGCCCGGATCGAGTTTCTGGCTCTCCTCCAACTTGGGGCAGGCCTCGGCCCACTTCCCATCGGCGATGAGCTTCTTCGCCTCGTTGAACAGCGCCTGCGCTGCGGGGGCATCGCTGCCCGCCGCGCGCACCTCGACCGAGCCGAGCACGAGGCTCGAGCACAACGAGCAGAAGAAGATGGAACGAAAGAGCTTCAGCTTCATGAGTGGCTGCCAGAGCTGTTTGGGGAACTGCGGCCTGTAGGCGGTTACTTGCGCTCTTCGAACAGCGATTCGGAACTCGTGGGCGCCGCGGTCGCGCTTCCACGTGGCGGCGTCTGCAAGGAGTCCGATGACGGCACCGACGCGCCCGTCGGCGCAGCTGCACCTCGAGCCTTTGCCGATCCGTGTTTCGACTTCTTCGCATCCGCGGATGCGCTTGCACTCGCACTCGCGCTTGCGGCGCTCGCCGTCTCCGAGGCGGCGGGCGGCGGCTCGATCGAGGCCGAAGGCGTGGGCGCGCTGGTGAGCGTGGGCGGAGCCGAGGGAGCGACTTGGGCCTCCCAGGAAAGCACGGGCGACGGTGCGGGCGCCGCACTCGTGCTCGTCGGGGTCGCATGGCGAAGGGCAAACATCGCGGTAATGGCCCCGCACGCGACAATCGCCGTCGAACCCAGGGCGATGCCCACGGTCCTTACCAAGCTGCGGCGTTTTCGCGGTCCCGGCCTCCACGTCGGATCGGTCGAGCCCCATGCGGGCCCGCTCTCGGGCATCTGCCCCGACGTGCGCCCGTACATCGTGGCGCCCGATTGGAAGATGCCCATGATGCGATGGGCTGAAGCCCGCCCGGCGGGGGTGCCAAATTCGCGCAGCGCGGCCGCGAGCTCGCCCAAGTTCTGGAAGCGCTTCGCCGGATCCTTCTCGAGGCAGCGCAGCACCACCGCCTCCATGTCGGGCAGCACATCCGGGCAGAGCGTGGTGAGCGGCGGTGCGGGGCTCTGCAGGATATTCGCGCAGATCTCGGGCATCGTCTCGCCGTCGAAGGGCGGCTGACCCGCGATGAGCTCGTGCAAGATCACGCCGAGGGCCCAGATGTCCGCGCGATGATCGACCTCCATCGAGGAGCGCATCTGCTCGGGCGACATGTAGCGCGGCGAGCCCATGATGGAGTGCGTCCCCGTGAGCGCCAGATCGCGTCCCGTCAGCGCAAGTGCCCGCGGTGCAAGCTTCGAAATGCCGAAGTCGAGCACCTTGATCCACGGCGACCCATCCGCGCGATGCGTGAGGAACAGGTTCGCCGGCTTGAGGTCGCGGTGAACGATGCCCAATTGGTGCGCCTCGCCGATGGCCTCCCCCGCTTGGAGCAGGTAATCCACGGCTGCAGGCACCGGAAGCGGCCCATTGGCCGTGAGCAGCGCATCCAGATCGCTGCCGACGAGGTACTCCATCACCAGGCACGGTGTGCCGTCGTCGAGCGTTCCCACGTCGAAGGTGCGCACCACGTGTTCGCTTCGAATGCGCGTGGCGGTTTTGCCCTCGCGAAGGAAGCGCTCCACCACCTCGGGGCGGTCGACCCACTCGGTGCGCAGCACCTTGATGGCGACCCAATCCTCGAGCTGCAGGTGCTCGGCTGCGTACACGATGCACATGCCACCGTCGCCGATGACCCGATCAACTCGGTATTTGCCGACGAGAACGTCCCCTCTCTGCGGCAATGTGCGCACGGGCTCGCCCGTCTCTTGGGACGCGCTCAGCATGATGGAACGGACTCGCTTTCTGGTGCTCGGCGTAGAGCTGTCAGCGGGGACGCAAGCGAATTCTGCGCCAACTGATTCTGCCGGGTATCTCGCGAAGGCCGCGAGCACCCGCGTGGTAAATTGCCCCGCCGAGCGCCACTAGGCCGAGGAACGACCTGCGGCGCGGCGCCCCAGGGCCGAGCGCACCAGACCCAGGAAGTCCGCCGCGGTCTTTCGAGCCAAAAGAAAGGCACCGCCCACGTAACCGAGCCCCCCGGCGATGATCTCCACTGCGAGGCCGACTCCCCGCGGCATCTCTCCAAGCCATGCCAGTCCATGTCGCGCACCGATGACGGCGAGCACCAACGGGATGCACGCGAGCAGCGGTCCCACGCACGACATGACAAGTGACGCGACCGTGATGTTGTCAGCTCGAGCGACCACCACCATGCTGGCGAGCGCGTGCGCGCCGAACGCCACACCGACGGCGACGCAGGTCCAGAGCGGCCCGGCGCGCCCGATCGTGGCAATGCATGCGAGCAACGAGGCCACTTGAAAGAGGCCGAGCCACATGAGCGGGCGAGTCATCTCCCGCGCGACCAAGTACGACGCAATGGTCCAGCCGACAGGGCGCGCGACGGATAGCGCAGCGAGCAATGTCAACATCGGCCCTACGCTGTGCCATTCTTTGCGCAGCAAGGTCGCGACCGCGGTGTTGGCCACCGCGCCGAGCCCGACCGCGAGTGGAAACACGATGAGGGCGAGCAACGCGGTCGAGCGCACCAGGGCGCGTTTCCGCTGCGCTGGACCCATGTGCGAAAACGAGGGCAGGAGCACGTCGCCAATCTGCTCGCCCACCTGCACCGCGGGAATGTCGGCCAAGTTGTACGCGAGGTTGTACTCGCCGAGCACCGTCGGTCCGAAGAAGTTCGACACGAGCAAGTTGTCCCAGCGCCGCGCCGCGAAGCTCGCCGATGCGCTGACCGAGAAGGGGAGTCCGAAGGCGAGCATCGCGCGCGTCGTCACCTTCGACAGCGGCGATGGCGTGAGCCACTCGCGCCGGTCGACGGCCATGCAGAGCATCGCGCACCGAAGGATGCTGCGCGCGACGTTCGCGAGCACCAAGGCCATGCCGCCGAGACCCGCGAAGGCCAAGGCCACCGACGCGATGCTGTAGGTCACCTCGCCGACGGTGCGCGAGAGACCGATCACGCGAAACTGCATGTCGCGCGCGAGCAGCCGCTCCGGCATGAAGGCGACGCGATCGAACACCGCGGCCAGCGCCAAGCCCGGAACGTAGCGCGCCATGGTGGGCGCGCTGAGAAAGCCTCCGAATCGCTCGCGGAACAAGGTGACCAGGCCGATGGCGAGTAGCCCCAGCGCCATGTGGAACACCGTCGCGTGCCATGCGACGTCGCGGCCGGCGTTGGGCTTCGCGATGACGTACTGCCCGACGCCAATCGTGGAGAGCTGCATCGCGCTCAGGATGAGCACCGAGGCGTCGGACACCTCGCCGATGATCTCGGGCACGAGAAAATAGGTGATCGCCAGCGTACCCACCAAGCCGATGGCGCGTGATCCGACGCTGGTCGCGATGGTCCAACTCGCGCCCCGCACCGCCTTCGTGGTCAAAGGCTCGGCCGAGATGAGTCTCCCCCCTCCCTTACCTTGCCGCTTTCCGGCGCTGGGGCCTGCCGCTGCGTTCGCGTTGGTCGCGTTGGTCACGTTGACCGATGCGCCGTTCGAGGGCCGCGAGCTCGTCGCGGTCATCGTTCGTCGCGCGATCGCTCGCGCAAACGCGGCGCCAGACGGCAATGGCGTCGGTCGTCTGGTCCTGCTTTTCGAACTTGCGCGCCAGCGTACGCAGCGCGCCCGCGACCGCCTCTGGATCGGCATCGCGCACGATGTCGAGGAGCGGCTCCCACCCGCGCTCGCCGGCGCCGAAACGCTCCATGGCCCGATCGAGCATCTTGTTCAAGAGCGCGGCCGGCACCTTCCTCGCGCTGGGCCGGAGCACGTTGCGCATCAACCACGCGCGGTCCGTGTCCTTGGTCTCGAGCAGCGCCTCGGCGAGCGGCGTGACCGCATCGTCCTTTCCGGTGAGCGCGCCCGCGGCAAACTCCGCCCGCCGCCGATCCAACGATTTGACGACGCCCACGAGAACGAGCGTGGCCTCTCCGTCTTTGCGGCGTCCGAGTTGGTCGATGACGAAGCGCGCGCGTTCCAACTCGGGGTGCGCGACCAGTTTTGCCAGGCTCTGCGAGGTCTCCGCAGGAATTTCCAGCCCTGCCAACGTTGTCAGCGCACTTTGGGCGAGGGCGCGATCTTCACCCGAGGCAATCTCGATGAGGGCCTCGGCAACATGCGGCTCCACGTGGCCGTGCGTCGCGCCCGAGCGCGTGCCCACGACGAGGCGCAATGCGGTGAGCGCTTCGAGGCGCACGTTGGGATCGAGCAGCGAGTCCTTGGCGCACAATGCGAGCTCCCGCGCGCCGATGCGCGAGAGTGCCGAGACGGCATGGCGCTGGAGCACGGGCACGTCGCTGGAGAGCGCGTGGAGCAAGCCGCGAATCACGTCGGGACCGCCCGCGCAAAGCTCCCCCAGCACGATCACCGCCGCCATCTGGCGTTCGAGCGAGTCGTCGTGGAGAAGTTTGGTGATCTTCGCGATGTCGCTCACGGCCTATAAGAGTCACGCGCAGTCCGGACACGCGCAAGTCGAAAACCGCACGTGTTCACTTGCGGCGACGGTAAAGTGTGGTCGACCTACATGACGGAGGATTCCGTGTTGTCCGAAGAAAACGCTCATGCTGGTGTGGCACGCCCTGGCGCTGCTCCTGCAGTAGGCCAGTCGGCTGGCGCTGCTGCACCCCGTCGAGCCGAGCCACTCGACCTGCTCAGCGCCGGCGGAAATCTCCTGAGCCCGCTCGAACGCGGACAGATCCGGTTCATTCGGAAAAGTCTCGAGCCCGGGACGCTCGACAAATCGTTAAGGTGGTTGCAGCGGACCATTGGCGCCAATTGGATCGAGGCGGCCATTCGCAACTTGCGTCATGTGCACGGTGTGGATCGACTGCCGCATTTCGATCCGGGCAAAAGCTACGTGCTCGTCTCCAACCACCGCAGCTTTTTCGATCTGTACGTTGTCACCGGCTACCTCGTGAAGCGCGGGCTGCCGCATCGCATCCTGTTCCCCGTGCGGTCGAATTTCTTTTACGACCATCCGCTCGGCCCAGTCGTGAACGGTGTGATGAGCTTTTTCGCCATGTACCCGCCGGTGTTTCGCGATCGCAAACGTCAGGGGCTCAATCTGGCGGGCATCGAGGAAGTGGCATCGCTCCTTCGCCGCGGCGGCGTGTTCGTGGGGCTGCATCCGGAGGGCGCGCGCAACAAAGGCGATGATCCCTACGCGCTCTTGCCCGCGCAGAGCGGGGTGGGGCGCATCATCCATCGCGCCGGCGCGCAGGTGATTCCCGTGTTCGTGAACGGCCTCACGAACGACATCGTTCAACAGATTGGCTCCAACGCCACGCGAACCGGGCGCAAGGTGGTGGTGGCCTTCGGGCCTCCGGTCGACTTCGGCAGCCTCATGAACGAGGCCCCGAGCCCGCGGGTGTTCCGCCGCGTTTCCGAGCGCACGTGCGAAGCCATCGCCGCACTTGGCGATCAGGAACGCACGATTCGCGCCCGTTTGGAGGGCGGACTGGCGCCGGGAGGCCCATCGCGCTAGGAAGGCGCTCCCCCGATGTCTGCCAGCCCCGTCAACGTCTCCGAGCTATTGCGCAATCGCCCCGTGGTCCTCGCGCCCATGGAGGACGTGACGGACGTCGTCTTTCGCCGATTGTGCCGCGGCTTCGGTTCCACCATCGAAGTGACCGAGTTCGTGAACGTCGAAGGTCTGCTTCGCGGCTGCCGCAACGCGCGCCGGAAGATCTCCCTGGCGGAAGACGACACGCACACCGCGATTCAGATCTACGGGTCCAACCCGGAGCGCCTGGCCGAGGCCGCGCGCGTTGCCGAGGAAGCACGGCCCGCGTTCATCGACATCAACTGCGGCTGCTGGGTGCCCAAGATCGCGGGGCGTGGTGCGGGCGCGGGGTGGCTGCGCAACCCGGAGGCCATGGTGGCCATGGCGCGTCTGGTCGTGCAGAGCGTCTCGCTTCCCGTCACGGTGAAGACCCGCATTGGGTATGGGCCCGAATCGGACATGCCCATCGTCGACCTCGCGCGTCGCTTGGAGGACGCGGGCATCGCCGCGCTCACGGTCCACTGCCGCACGGCCCAAATGGGTCACAAGGGCGCGGCCGATTGGGCGTGGGCAGCCCGCGCGCAGAGCGTCGTGTCCATCCCGGTCATCGTCAACGGCGACGTGCGCAGTGCCGACGATGCGGAACGCGCGCTCGCGGAGACGCATTGTGCGGGCGTCATGGTCGGGCGTCGCTCCATCGAGCACCCGTGGGTCTTTCGCGAAATCGCGCAGCGCTTCGAGGGCAAGCCGGTGTTGCCGCCCACGGCCGAAGAGCGGCTGGCGCTCTGCCGCGATCACCTTCGTGCCAACGTGGAATTCCGCGGCGAGCCGTACGGTGTGCGGGTCACCCGGCGTCACCTCTCGGGGTATCTCAGTGGTTTGCCCGGCGCCTCGGCGATGCGCCAGCGACTCTTTCAGACGGACTCGCTGAGCGAGTGTCTCGATTTCCTTGAGGAAAGCGCCGCACGCGCGGCGTGAGCAAGGCTTGAGCGAGGCTTGAAAAAGAGGCGACTGCCTGGTGCAGCGCGCGTCCGGGTACTGAATCAGGTGAACTCGGAAACGGTCTCTTGCGGGCCGCGTGGCGCGTGCGCACGGTGACCTACTTTCGCTGACCCGGAGCAAATGAAACGGGGTCAGCGACCGTATCAGGCGAGTGGTCGCTTCTTTTCCGCATCCAATTTTGGAGCGGGCATTTCCCCAGCTTTGGGAGCATCGCACATGCATCAGTCGAACAAGTTCGCGATATCCATTGTGTTCTGCGTGGCCGCCGCGGCCTGCGGGTCGAGCCCGACCCCCGCACCGGTATCGGTTGCCAGCACCGCCACTCCGATTGTGGAGCCCCAGGGCGTTGCGCCCCCAGCGGAAAGCGGACCGGCCGAGTCCTCCGCGGCCACGACCACCACCACGCAAGCGGAGGTCTCCTCTGCCTCTGGCGCCGCAGGCAGCCCCCTTCCTACGACGTGCACGCCCCAAGGCACGCGCAAAGCCTGTGTGCCCGACGCGGACTACGCGAAGAAGCTTTGCAGCGCCGAATATCCGGATGTGGCCCTCTCGCTTTTCTCGCAAGGCACGCCCTTCACGCGCGCCTACATGACCCGTGACGTCGAAGGATGGAACGCCGGCGGCGGGCGCACGCACCGCGCGAAGCTGCAATTCGATGAAGAGGTGCTCGTCGTGGCCCATCGCAAGGCGAACGCGAACGGCATCGTTCTGGTCGCCGCCAATGGCGACACGGGCTCGTACGACGTGCTTCGCTGGGACGGTTCCTGCGTCTCCGTCATGGCCGAGGAAATCACCATGACGAAGGCACCGAAACCCAAGCGCGCGGCCATCCCCTGGCGCCGTTTGGAGGAGCCCACCAAGAGCACCCTTCTTGCGGCCCCCAAGGTGAAGGCCGGCCTCGACGCCCGCGACAAAGCTTGCGGTGGAGGCGACGATGGCAAATGCAGCAAGGCCGAAGTGGCCTTCACCGGCGCCATCGCGGACTTCGTGCGCACGAGCAAGTCCCTACCGGAACCGACGCGCCGCCCGTAAGGCTTCACCGTTTTCGCCGGGGCGGCCGTGAGGTATACCGGCGGCCGTGCACGAAGGAACGGAATCCAAACAACGTGTCCTCGTCGTTGGATGCGGAGGGCTCGGTGGCATCGTCGCCGCGTCCCTCCTCGAACATAGCGGCGAGTTGGTCGATGTCACCGGCCTCACGCGCAACCGCGCGGTGACGCACGCCATTCAGGAGCGCGGCTTCGTCCTGCGCGGCGTCGATGGCCTGCGTACGGTGCGCGGTCGCGCGGTGAACGAGCTCGCGCCCGACACCGCGCCGTTCGATTGGATCATCTTGTCCACGCAGCCCACCCAGGTGGAAGACGCCGCGCGCAACGTGGTGCCTTTCCTCGCGCCGCGGGGCGCCATGGTGTGCCTGCAAAATGGGCTCTGCGAGGACCGCGTCGCCGCCATTGCCGGGCCGGAGCGCGTCTTCGGCGCCGTGGTCGCGTGGGGCGGATCCATGGTCGAACCCGGCGTATACGACCGCACCGCCGCGGGCGGTTTCACCATCGGCCGCATCGATGGCAAAAACGACGATCGGCTGATGAAGCTCGCGATGCTCTTCGAGCCCATCGGACCCGTGTCGACGACGAGCAACCTGGCGGGCGCGCGCTGGAGCAAGCTGGCCATCAACTGCGCCATCTCCACCTTGGGCACCTTGGGCGGCAAGCCGCTCGGCAGCTTGATGCTCCACCGGTTCGTCCGGCGTCTCGGGCTCGAGATCATCACCGAGGCCGTGGCGGTCGCACGGGCCGAGAAGGTTCGGCTGGAAAAGGTCGCCGGCACCCTGGACATCGATTGGATTGCCCTTTCCGAGGCCGAGCGGCAAGTCAACGGTTCGCCGGGCCTCGTGGCCAAGCATGGAATGCTGCTGGCCGTCGGGGCGCGTTACCGGAGGTTGCGCTCCTCCATGCTGGCGGCGATCGAGCGGGGCCAACCGCCGGCCGTCGACTTTCTGAACGGGGAAGTCGCCGTTCGCGGGCACAAGCTTGGAATTTCTACCCCTTTCAACCGCGAAGCCTGCAACATGGTGCACGCCATTGCAGCCGGAAAGATGAAATCCGGGATCGCGGCGCTCGAAGAGCTCGCACGGCGCGTTCCCGACCTCGAACCTCGTTAACTGCGGCGGGTGACCATGTCGCGCAAGATCGTCACGTACCTTCTCTGGACCTTCCTCGGGCTCACGTCGGTGCTCTGCCTTCTCGTCGCCGTCGTCCTCTGGGTGCTGACTGCACCGTTCGATCGTCAGCGCCGCATCAACCACATGTGGTCGTGCGCTTGGGCGAGCATGTACGCGGTCTTCTATCCCGGATGGAAGGTGCGCACGATCCATCGCGACCGCATCAAGCCCGGCCAGGCCTACGTGATGGCGGCGAACCACACCTCCATTGCGGACATCGTGCTGCTCTTCACGTTGTTCCGTCAGTTCAAGTGGGTCTCCAAGCGCGAGAACTTCAACCTGCCGATCCTCGGCTGGAACATGTGGCTCTCTCAGTACATCCCGCTGGTGCGCGGCGATGCGAACAGCACGCGCACCATGATGGATCGCTGCCGCACGCTGCTGCAAAACGGCATGAGCATCATGATGTTCCCCGAGGGCACCCGCTCGCGCGACGGACGCGTGCAGCCGTTCAAACACGGCGCCTTCACCCTTGCCTACGAGGCCGGGGTTCCGGTCGTGCCCATTGCCATCCACGGCGGGCACGCCCTCATTCCGAAGCATGGCACCACCTTCGCGGCCACCGCCGAGCTCACCGTCGAGGTGCTCGAGCCGGTTCCGTCCGCCCAGTTCGAGGACGTGACCGACTTCGCCCGAGCCGTGCGCGGCCGCATCGTCGAGGCACTTGCCCTGCACGACAGCACGTTTGCGCTGGGATTCGACGGGGCCATTCCCACGGAGAAAGAAGCCTCGGACGGGCCCGGTTAGTTCTCGCAACGCGACCGCGCGCCCGGGCATCGAATGCGGGATGCCCTCCGTTCAAGCTGGACCCAAGCCAAGCCGGCCGGAACCGGATCACGATAGCGCGACCTGCGATCCCGAGTCGAAGCCGCCGACGCGAAAGCACCCCGCCCGCACGAAAATCGAGAAGCAGCCGGATCACGGCTACGACGAATCGCACGGCTATGGGCCCGGTCATGGCGGGCCCACCGGGCCTGGCGATGCGCCGGGCAACGCTCAGAAGTGATCGACTCCGGGGCGGCAGAGCACTTCGGGGCCCTGGCCGTAATGATCGCGCACGAAGGCGGCGAGGCTCGCAGGGTCGATGCAGCGCGCGCGGTATGTCCATCCCCACGCCGTGGCCGCAATGGGCACGTCGATCCGCGGATCGGGCGTGATGACGGTGCGCACGCGTTTCGTCTCGTTCGCGCAAATGGGATCGTCCGGCAGGCCGCTCACCGTGGAGCGAAATAGCTCGGTGATGGCGTTGCAATCGCCGGCGCCGGGGAGATCGCACCGGTAGAGGAACACCACGGCACCGTGCTCGAGATCGTGCACGTAGTTTCGCTGTGGCACCGGATCGGTGAACTCCTGGAACGCCGCCCAGTCTTGATCGTGCGGGCCGCTCGACGGCGGGTTCGAGTTGTAAGCGATTTCCCTGCTCTTCGGAACGTGCGGCGATGCGAGCAACGGATACTCGTCGATGACGATTTCGCACGACGCATCGGGCACCACGTAGTGCGACGTGCTGTCGACCAGAGCATCCGTGGGCGCGCCCCCATCGTTGCCGGGCGTGTTCTGTGAGCCCTTGTCGTCGTCGCCGCACGCGACGATGGTCAGCCCTGCGAGGGCCGCGGTGGAAGCGATGAAGCCAAGCCTGCGAAGGGTTCGTCCCATGTCAGTCGGCCAGCGTGTAGTCGAAAGCGTAAGTGCGTTGACCATCGACGAAATCGATGGTCATGCTGCCGGCGATGCCCTTCAGGGCTTCCGTCCCCGTGTCGGGCACCACCGTGATGGTCAGCGACGAGGCACCGCGGTTCATCGAGCCGGTGTGCTGCAGAACGAAGCTGCCGCTCTTGCCGTGCAGCCGGGCGCGCACCCGCTCGATGGCCACGTAGGCCATCGATTCGGGCACCGGCGCGATCGCGCTGAGCATCTCGACCACGCTGGTGCCTTCGAGATCGCCTTCGAACTGCTTCTGAATCGTCGTGCGACCCAGGATGACACCGTCGTCCGTGTCGTACGGCGGCTGCGCATTTTTGGTGACGTGGAACTGACCGCGGGCGTGGTGGCTCATCGCGCCCGTTTTACCATTCCTCGTGCCTACTTGCAGGCGCTGGGATCGTCGAGCTTGCAGACTTTGCCGATGCAGCGCGCCGGTGCCACGCACCCGGGGCCATCCACGTCGTCCTCGCATGGGCTACCGTCGGCGGCGGGCGCGACGCAAGTGCCTTTCGCCGTAGGGGCCGTGCACCTGCCTCCGCCGGCGCAGCTGACGAAGTTCTCGTCGACGACGCCGCACGCTTGTCCTGGGGCCGCGAATTGAATCTGGATGCAGTTGCTCTTCAAGCCGCATGCGACGCCCTTGGCGGCGTAGCACTCGCTGTCGAGGCCCACCGTGGTGCACGCCTGGCCGGCTTCGGCGGGGGTTCCGCACGTCCCCGATTTGCATGCGAGCGTCGGATTGCAGCGTTGGTTCGCATCGCAGCTTTGGCCCGCCGCCTGGAATGCGCGGCATTTTCCATTGGCGCATCCGAGGCCGAAGTCGCACTCCTCGTTGATCTTGCAACTGTCACCCGCGGCCCCGAGCTTGCTGCACGCGCCGCACGTGGAGGTGGCTTCTTTGCGGCAAAGCCGGTTTTGGCACTGTTGGTCCGAGCCGCAGGCCGCGCCATCGGCGAGCTTGCCCGGTTTGGTGCGGCAGCTCTCGGGAATGTTGCGTGAGGTGAGCTGCTCGCACGTGGTGCCGGCGAGGTCCCGCGCGCACGCCGCCAAACTCGATGGCGTGAGGCTGGTGCCATTGGCCGACAAGGCCGGCTGCAAACCGAGCTTCTGGCGCGTCTTGCAGGTGGCCACGTCGCCGTACGCGACCTGAATCAACACGGGGGAGCACTTCTGCAGTGCATCGCAAATCGCACTGGCGGCGTCGGTGGCCGCTTTGTCGGCGCTGACATCGTCGTTCGAATCGGAGGACGACGACGAGCATGCGGCCACCGCGAAGAGCGGCAGAACGAGGGTACACGCGAGTCCCAAGAGAGAAGAACGATGGTTCATGTGACGAGCCTATCCTCAAGCTGCGATACCGCGCGCGCGCAAAATCTCGCGCAGCGCATGCTGTACGTCGGGCGGGCTCGAAGTAATGGATGCACGCGCAAGCTCTACGAATCGCGCGCCGCGCGTGCGCTTGAGCCCTTCCAACGTGGCATGCCGATCGATCGGCGCGCCGTGCTCTAGGATGCCCAAAAGGAACTCCGCGGCTTCACGTGAATCGACGTGGGCGAGCGCACGCAGCGCAGCCGCACGAATGGGCGCTTGCGATGACTCCCGCACGATGCGCGCGAGCGGGTCGAACGCATGCGGGAAATAGAGCGACTCCACCGCACGTGCCGCATGTTCGACCACGGCAGGATCCGGATCGGTGAGCCCCGCGCGAACGGTGACGAAGCTCCGCTTGAAGAACAGCGATTGCATCGCGGTCATCACCGCCACGCGAACCTGACGCTCCGGCCGCGTGAAGAGCCGCTCGAGCGGTGACAGCACCGCGTACATCTGCAGTTGCGAAAGCTGCTCGCACAGCCGTACGCGCGCATTCGTTGCCGCGGCATCGCTCGGCCCATCGCTCATGATGGCACCGCTCGTCGGCACCGGCTCGACGGCAAACGCCGTGAGGCGCGTGAGCAGCGCTTTGCGCCGGATCAAGTCGGGCAGGGCAGGGTTGAGCAAGAGGTCCGCGCAAGCCTCCGCGGCGCTCCCCTGCTGCTCCCACTCCACGAGATCGAGGTGCCACACTTCGGTGACGTGGTTGTCCTGTCGCAGATGGGAGGGAAGTTGCGCCGCATTGAGCATCTCGTCGCGCACCCCGGCATAGCGCCCCGCCGCGCGCGCATAATGCGCCTTGCGCACCGGCTCCAGGTCCATGCGACTCAGCTCTTCGTACAACGCCCCGACGCGAACGAATTGCCCGAGCTCACCCAGAGAAACGATGGCCGCGAGCAGCGCATTTTCGGCGATTTCGGGCGGGCCGCCACGCTCGATCTGCTGCACGGCCACGTCGTGCCACAGCTCCGCCTGCACCGTCGTGTAGTACGTGCTCGCCGAGTGCAAGGACAGCGCGCGCGCATACTCGGCGGCCTCGCGCGCGAGCGTGGCCGCAGCCGAGTACTCCTTGTGCTCTTTGGCGACGGAGAGCGCATCCTCGAAGTACTGCAGCGCGAAGTACTTCAGGTGATCTTCGCGCAGGATGCGGATGCAGTTGACGTAGCCCTCGAGGATGTTCTCGAACATGCCTCCTTCGCGCCCGATTTGAACGAGCACCTGGAAGCAGTCGAAGGCCCGCTCGCGCTGTCCCACCGATTCGAAGTGGTCCGCGGCTTCTTCCAGCAAGCGCACCGCGGCCACGATGGCATCGCGCGCTTGTCCGGCGTCGTTGCATTGCTTCGCGCACCGCGCGAGGTTGAACTGCGCGAGCGCCGCATGGTACGCGTCCGCATTGCGCATGCCTCGCTCGGGTGCAGCTCCGCCGGCCCCGCGCGGACCACGCAGCACTTGCGAGAGGCGCGACCAGAGTGCGCGCGCTTCCTGCCACTGCCCCGCCTTTTCGCGGTAAATGGCTGCCGCGGCCACGAGCCCCGCCTCTTCCATCTCGCGCCCCGCCGCTGCCACATCGCCGGCGGCGGCCATGGTGCGCGCCCGATCGACGTGCGGCACCTCTTGCAGCAGGCGCAAATCGTAACCGAGCCCGCCATCGATTCCGCGACCGCTGCGCTCGGACTGCGATCGCTCGGACTGCGACAGGTACCACTGCACCGTCAGCGCACTGCGCGCATCGCCGCGCTTCGACATGGCGGCTTCCAGGGGCCGCAGGATGGAGACGTACTCGTTTTCGGAGATTTGCGTCTGCTGCGCGATGGTGATCAGCGCCAGAATCGCATCGTCATAGTTTCCGCGGGCAGCCGCCTGACGCGCCCGCTCCCGGTAGTAATGAATCTCGTCCAGCATAAGCGGGACGAGATGTTACGTCGTCGGCGGCGCGCTCGCACGGGCCTTGGCGCGCTCGCGGCGGCGCTTCGGCAACGAGAGGAACATCTCGAAGAAGCCGATGGCCACGTAGAACGAGAGCAACCAGATGAGCACGAACGCCGGCTTGTAGCGCAGCGAGACCACCACGCTGGAGCCCACGGCAAACGCCACCAGCGCCACCGAACGCGCGTTGAACCGCAGGTCCTTGAACGAGCGGAACTTGATGGTCGACACCATCAGGAAGGTCAAAAACAGCGTGAGCACCATGATGGCCCACACGTACTTGGGCCCCGAAAGCGCGCCCTCCACGGCGTGGTTGGCCACCACCAGCGAAATCAAAATGCCCGCCGCACCCGGCACCACCAGGCCCACGACGTACTTGCCCGGCTTCGTCGGTTTGCCGCCCTCACCCATGGTGAGCACGTTGAAGCGCGCCAGCCGGACGGCACCGCCGGCCACGAACGCAAAGGCCACCACGAGCCCGAGCGTGCCCTTCTGATAGAGCGACCAGTTGTAGACGAGAATGGCAGGCGCAACCGCGAACGAGATGACGTCCGCCAGCGAATCGATCTGCAGACCGAATGCACTCTGCGTCTTGGTGAGCCGTGCGACGCGGCCGTCGAGCAGGTCGAAGAACAGCGCGAAGACCAGAAGAATGGACGCGCGGTAGAAATCGTCCCCGTCCGCCCCAGCACGTGCGCTGATTCGAATGGAATCGAATCCGCAAAAAATGCTCGAAAGCGTGATCATGTTGGGGAGGAGGAAGAGGGTCTTCCTGAGATCGAGCTTTCGGCGGGGCGCAACCATGGGTTTCTCGAGTTGAATCTGCCTTGTGAGAGGCCGTACGTAAAGTATCCCCTTTCGATGTACGGATGTCTGCCCCCAAACGCCCCCCTGAGTTCGGATTTACGAGATCCTAATCGTACCGCTCCGAATGAACCTGTTCGCGGGTGGCGTTCAGCTCTTTGCGCAACAGATCGCGGACGGTGCTGACCATTCGCTTCAGGCCACAGATGTACGTGTGCGGTACGCCGAGACCCAGGCCCGCAAGCTCGCTCCAAAGCTCCGGGATGTGCGTCTGCACGTAACCGCGACGTCCGCCCCACATCTCGCTTCCGCGCGAAAGTGTCGGTTCGAAGCGGATATTTGTGTGCTCACGGGCCAATGCTTCGAACTCGTCGCGGTAGAGAATGTCGTCCTCGTGCCGCACGCCGAACACGAGCCACATCGGCAACGTGTGCCCTGCCGCTTTCGCAGCGTGCATCATGCTTCGCAGCGGCGTGACGCCGGTTCCCGTGGCCACGAACAGCGACGGCCCGGTCTTGTCGAGCGGCCGGGTGAAGAAGCCCTGCGGCCCCACCGCTCGGAGCGTCGAGCCGGGCGTGAGGTCGTGGAGGTACGTGGAGCCAGGACCGCCTTGCACGTGGGTGATGGCGAGTTGGAAGCTCGACGTCGTCGTCGGTGGCGACGCGATCGAATAGCTGCGTCGGATTTCGCCATCCTCACGTGGCAGGATCAGACTGATCCACTGACCGGCCTCGAACGCGAAGGGCGCCCCATCTTGGCGCTCGAAGGTGAGCTCACGAACGGCCGGCGAGAGCTGGCGCTTTTCGGTCAGGCGAACTTCGAAGGTCGGCGGTAGCGGCACGGCGTTGGTTTACCTCTTCTCGTAGTTTCTTTTTGGCTCAAGATTTCTTGGCGGGCTTCAAACTTTCCGCGCGGTACGCGTACGACGCCTTCACCCGCGAATGCGATCGCAGATTTCTCTCCATGCGCAAGAGCGCATCCAACGTTTCGCCCGTGCTCATTCCCCGCTCGTGCGCGGCGTCCAGCACGTGGCCGATGGGATCGGTGGCATCGGCCGGGTGAAACAGTGCACCCGGCAGCAGGGCGACTTCGAGTGGACTGTTGCGCGCAACCACGCGGCCATCGAGCAAACTCGCGGCCGCCAGCGCCTCGTGCAGCCCCGAGTCGGGATCGCCCACGACGAACTCGGCACCGGACCAGAGGTCGACGAGCTTCCAGCCGCCTTCGCTCGGCCCCGCGCGAAAAAGTCCCCGGTGGGCCCGCTCCAAGGGCTTCACCCAGTTGCGGGCGGTTTCGAGCGAGGCTTGGGGCAGCTCGAGGGCTGGCACAACCGTGGCCGCAAAGCCGGGTGTCGTCAGGGCATCATCCCAAAAAGCGCGGCTTCGCACCTCGAACCAGGCGTCGTCCGGCCCAAACGGTCCGGTGCGCTCCTCGAAAAATCGCCGCATTTCCTTAACCCGGCTTGCGAAGCGGGGGGAGCCGCTGCAAGTCACCAAGGCTTCGTACACGGCGAGAAAATCCATTGGGAAAAAGCGGTATAGTCGAAGGAATGCAAAATCGGGTCTTCTTCCCGCAAAGCGCACTCGACCAGTGGCTCATCGGGGGAGCCGTCGACCTGCGCGGGACGGAGCTCACCATCATTGGTGAAGCGCGACGGTATCAGCTGGCGGAAGCGGTGCACGTGGTGCGGGAAGTCACCGGATCCGAGGACGCGAACGATCTCGTGGGGCGGGTGAAGTCCAAGGTTTTCCTTCAGGAATTCGGTGCCGAGCTGCTCGAGAACTCGATGATCCTGGGGGACAACGCCTACGACGTGGAGCCGGGTTGGCTGGGCGCACCCATCGGGACGTTCGACGAGCACGTCGCGTCGGTCGATCGGGCGGCGGCACGCGCCAGCGGGCCCGATTTCGATGGCGATGAGCCCAAAACCGATGAAGACCTACTCGCCCGCTTTTTGTTGCGGACCCTAAAATAGATCCCGGCTGAAACCTCGATGGCCATCGCGTCCGACTTTTTCTTCGTCCTCACAGCGGCGAGCTACCTCGTGGCAACGGTGCTCTTCATCCGTTACCTCGCGGGCGCGCATGGCAGCCGCATGGACGAGATGGTGACGTCGGCGCCGCAGTTCGTGCTCGTGGGGGCGCTGCTGCACGCAGGGCATATCCTGCTTTCGTCGCTGGTTCTCAACATGTGGCCGGTCGAAGAGATGCACTTCGGCATGAGCCTCCTCTCGATGCTCGCGTGCGCGGTGTACTTGGTCGCCCGCCGTCGGTACCGCATCGATGGACTCGGGGCTCTGGTGTCGCCGTTGGCGCTGACGTTCTTGCTCGCATCGCGCATCGCCGCCATCGGGAGCCAGGAGCCCACGGCGCGGATCCGCAGCGCGATTTTGCCTCTGCACGTCACGGTGAACTTGCTGGGAGAAGCTTTGTTCACGCTGGCCTTTTGCGCAGCGGTTGCGTACCTCGTGCAGGAAAATCGACTCAAGACGAAGCGGGTGGGCGGCCTCTTTCAGCGCCTGCCGCCGCTCGATGCCCTCGACAAGGCCGAGCATGTGTTCCTCATGTCGGGCTTTCCGCTGCTGACCATTGGGATCCTCACGGGAACCGTGTGGGCACGTCGCATGGAGGCCACGGGCTCCGCGGAGATGGCGCGGGCCGCGTTCAGTTATCTCACCTGGATCTTGTTTGCCTCAGTGCTGGTACTTCGGGCGGTCGCCGGTTGGCGCGGTCGGCGGGCGGCCTACGGCACGATCGCAGGGTTTGGCTTCGCCGTTCTCGTGCTTCTCATCTACCTCCTCCGAGGGCCGTTGCCGGTCCACGATTTGCAGGCTTTCTCCGGGATCTAAAGCTGTGACGTCGATTCTCGTTCTTGGACTCTCGCATCGAACCGCACCTGTGGACGTGCGCGAGCGTTTTGCCGCCAACTCGGATGCCTTGCCGCAGGTGCTTGCGCGCCTATCGGCCCGTCCCGAGCTTCGAGAAACGCTGTTTCTCTCGACGTGCAACCGGGTCGAGGTTTTTTCCAACGCCGCAGGCGACCCTTCGACCGGACGCAAACGGGCGATGGCTGCGATTCGCGAGGTACTGGCGGAATACGCCGGTGTTACCCCGTCGGATCTCGCCCCCTACCTTTACGAGAAGCACGGCGAGGATGCGGTGCGCCACATCTTCCGCGTCACCGCCAGCCTCGATTCAATGGTCCTGGGCGAGCCGCAGATCCTCGGCCAGGTGAAGGACGCGTACGACGCCGCGTTGGCCGCGGGCACGTTGGGGCACCTGCTCGGGCGATGCGTGCATCGCGCCTTTACGGTGGCCAAGCGTGTGCGCAGCGAGACGGCCCTCGGGGCCGGGTTGGTCAGCATCAGCAGCGTGGCGGTGGATCTCGCGCGCCGGATCTTCGGCGATCTCGCGGGGCATACCGTGCTGCTCGTGGGCGCGGGCGAAATGGCGGAAGCCGCGGCGAAAAGCCTTGGAAAAGGCGGCAAAGGGATCCGCGTGGTGAACCGCACCTTGGCCAATGCGCAGGCCCTCGCGACGAGCGTCGGGGGGACGGCCGCTCCGTGGAGCGCGCTCGAGGAAGAATTGGTCGGCGCGGACGTGGTGGTCACCAGCACTGGAGCGACCAACTACGTGATCACGGCCGATATGGTCCGACGCGTGCGCCGGGCTCGCAAAGGCCGCACGCTGTTTTTCATCGATATTGCGGTTCCGCGCAACGTGGACCCGAACGTGCATGGCTTGGACAACGTGTACGTCTTCAATGTCGACGATCTTCAGGAGCAAGTCGCGGAAGGCCTCAAGTCGCGCCAGAAAGAGGTGTCGCTGGCCGAAGGTATCGTCAACGCGGAGCTGTCGGATTACGTCACATGGGCGAGAAGCCTCGATGTGCAACCGGCGGTGGTGGCGCTGCGAGCCAAGACGCGGGCGGTGCTGTTGGGTGAGCTCGAACGGACCTTGGCCGGGCGGCTGAAGCACCTGGGCGAGGGCGATCGAGCAGCACTCGAGCAGATGATGGAAAGCGCGGTGAACAAGCTGCTGCACGCGCCCACGACGCGGCTCAAAGCGGGAGCCGCGAATGGCCCGGAGAGCGAAGAGCACGTGAAGGCGCTCAAACATCTGTTCGATCTTCCCGAGATGCCGCGCATCACGGAAGAGACGCGGGGGCGCATGCCGCGCGACGAGCATCACGAAACGGCGGATGACGACGAGCGCGTCCCGCATTAGAAGTAGCAGTTCCCGAATGCGCCTGGTCTACGCCACCCGAAAATCCGCCCTTGCCCTCGCGCAGTGCCGCGCCGTCGTGGCGCAGCTCAAAGCGATTCACCCCAACGTCGACTTCGTGGAGGAGCAAGTCGTCACCAGCGGGGACAAAATTCAGGACCGCCCGCTGTCGGAAATTGGAGGCAAAGGGCTCTTCGTGAAGGAAATCGAGGAGCGCCTCCTGGACGAGCGGGCCGACTTCGCGGTGCACTCCATCAAAGACGTTCCCGGTATCGTGCCGCCCGGGCTCGCGCTCGTGTGCGTTCCCCGCCGCGAGGATCCGCGCGACGTGCTCGTGGCGCCGCGCCATGGCGGGCTCGAGGCGCTTCCGTCGGGGGCCCGCGTGGGTACGAGCAGCCTGCGGCGCATGGTGGCCCTCAAGGCGGCGCGGCCGGATTTGAACGTCGTCCCCTTGCGCGGCAATGTCGATACGCGGCTGCGCAAGGTCGACGCGGGCGAGGTCGATGCCATCGTGCTCGCCCGGGCGGGCCTGGTGCGACTCGGGCTGGAGGCGCGTGCGACCGAGGTGCTCGAGCCGGACGTGTCCATTCCGGCGGTGGGGCAGGGGGCGCTCGGCCTGGAGAGCCGCGAGGAAGACGAAGCGACGCGGGCCTACCTGGCGCCGCTGCACGACGCCGAGACGGGAATTTGCGTTGCTGTCGAGCGCGGCGTGATGATCGCCGTCGAGGGCGACTGCCGTACGCCCATCGCCGCGTACGCCGTTCGTACGGAAAGCGGGCGCCTTCACGTGCGCGCGTTCATCGCGCGGCCCGATGGATCGTCGTGCCGGAAGACTGAACGGACGCTCCAGTGGCCGACCTCGGAGGCGGACGCGGCCACCCTCGGGCAAGACATTGGTCACCATCTACTTGCCCAAATTTCGTAGCTGAATATCCTCGGGCCCGGTGATGCGCTTAAGCTTTCTCACCCGGGTCGTGCTCTCCGCGTGTGCGGCTGCGGCCATTTCGTTCATCGGCGCGCCGCGCGCGTGGGCCAAGGGCGCCGGACCAAACGATCCGCTGCAGCTCGACGTGCCCGGTCACGCCGACGCGTTTTACTACCAGCCGAGCGTGCGCGGCCAGCAGCCGATTCTCATGTTCTTGCACGGGCGCGGCGGCAACCCCGCCGAAGACTGCCGCAAGTGGGCGCGCGTGGCGACGCAGTTCGGGTGGGTCGTCTGCCCGCAGGGCCCGGAAGATCGCGGCGGCGGTGCGCGTGGCTGGGGGAACAACCCGATTGCCGGCAAGAGCACCATCGACGCAGTGGTGCAGGCATTGCGTGCAAAGTACAAGTCGCGCGTGCAGCTTCGTAACAATGTCCTCATCGGCTTTAGCGAGGGCTCGTTCATTGCGATGCAGGTGGGCATCAAGGACCCGCGCACGTGGGACCGCTGGCTCATTCTGGCCGCCAACGATCAGTATTGGTGGGGCGAAGAGAACAAGCACCTGCTCGAGGAAGGCCGCAAACGCATCCAGCGCGTTTACCTCTATACGGGCCAGAACGACGAGGTGGCCGAGAACACGAAGCGCGTCGAGAAGATGCTTCGCGATGCGAAGATCCCGGTGCGCATGAACATCGTGAGCGGCCTCGGTCACGAGGTCCCGGCGGACAAGATGGTGACGAATTACCGCCGCCCGCTGCTCTGGCTCATGGCCGCGAAGAAGCCCTGAGAAGTCCGATGCCAGCCGAAGTGGGGAGTGCGGAAATGTCCTCGTTAGCCTCCGAGGAAGCGGCACGCTTGCGCGTGGTGCCGGTTCGTCCGGTCATCACCGATCGTCCTTTTGCACCGGTCGCCAAGGAAACGGCGGCGATCCATCAGGCCTTCTTCGACGACATCCGACCCCTCGCGGCGCGCTTTCCCACGGCGCACCTGCGCGAGGTCACCGTGGTGCGTGCGGCCGATCTGGATGCGAGGGTCGATGCCTCGGGCCAGACGCGCGTGTGGTACGCGGTGGAGTCGCTGCAGCAGACCGGGAGCTTCAAGGTTCGCGGTGCACTGGTGGCCATCGATGCGTGCATCAAGCGCGCGGGCGGCAGCGCCGGGTTGCACGTGGTGGCGGCGAGTGCAGGTAACCACGGTGCGGCCATGGCCTATGCGGCCTCGGTCCTCGGCGTCCGCGCGACCATCGTCGTCCCCAAGGGCGCGCCCGCGGCGAAGTGCGAGCGCATCGCGCGCTTCGGGGTGGACCTGCGCTTCGGGCCGACGCCGCATTACGACGACGCGGAATCGATGGCGATCTCGATGGCCGAGGCCGAGGGCCTTCCGTTCATCTCGCCGTACAATGATTTGAATGTCATCGCCGGCAACGGAGGCTCGCTCGGCTACGAGCTGGCGCGGGTGCTGGGGCACGTGCCCGAGCATGTGCTTTTGCCCTTCGGTGGCGGCGGGCTCGCGACCGGGGTGGCGTGGGCGCTGGCCGATGCCGCGGGGGAGACGCCGGGTCAGGTGCCGCGTGTGTGGGGCGTGCAGAGCGATGTGTCGCCGGTGATGGCCGATGCCCTGGAGCGCGGCGAGGCGATCGAGCGCTTCATTCCGCAGGGCCCCTCGCTCGCCGATGGGCTCTCGGGCGGCATTCCGGACGACGCCTTCGTGCGCGCGCGCTCGGCGATTGGTGGCGTCATGGTGGTGACGGAGCATGCCATCGCACAGGCGATGCACTACGTTTATCGCGACTTGGGATTGCTCGTGGAGGGCAGCTCGGCGGTGGCACTCGCGCCGCTGTTGCTGCCGTCGCGCGAGCGTGTGGCCTCGGCTCTTGGTGTGCGCGGCGGCGATTTGGTCGTGCTCCTCACGGGCCGCAACGTGGATCGGTCGACGTGGGAACGCGCGGTTGAACCCTTTGCTGCAGTAACGAATCGATGAATGCACCGCCTCTCGTTCTAGGCATTGCCGGTGGCTCGGGTTCCGGCAAGAGCACCATTGCGCGCGCGATTCTGAAGGCGCTGCCGCCCGGCTCGGGGCTCCTCGTGGAGCAAGACCATTATTACCGTTCGCAGACGCACCTGCCTTTCGAGGAGCGCGAGCGGGTCAATTACGATCATCCCGACGCGCTCGAGATGGATCTTCTCGCGCGCCATTTGGAAGCGCTGCGCGCGTGGACGCACATCGATCGACCGACGTACGATTTCTCGCGCCACGATCGCGCCCCCGAGCTGACGCGGGTCGAGCCCGTGCCGGTCATCGTGGTGGAGGGCATTCTGGTGCTCGCCGACGAGCGCCTGCGGGCGCACTTCGACGTGAAGCTCTTCGTCGACACCGACGCGGACATTCGCTTGATGCGCCGCATCCGCCGCGATCTCGAGCACCGTGGCCGTACTTTCGCGCAAGTGCGAAAGCAGTATTACGAGACCGTGCGCCCCATGCACATGGCCTTCGTCGAGCCGTCCAAGCGCTTTGCCGACATCATCGTGCCCGAGGGCGGCGAGAACCGCGTCGCCCTGGAGCTCCTCGTGAGCCACGTCCGCGCGCGCCTCGCGCGGGGGTGATTAGGGGGCGGGCTCGTCTTCGTCTTGGGGAAGGCTATCGATGTCCGCCCAGAGGGCATCCAAGTCGAGGGATAGCTCGGGGCACCCCGGAACCGAGGACACGGCGCCATCTGCGGCGGTGAGTGCCAACACGTAGCGGCCATCCGTGCCAAGCTCCAAGATCTCGAGGGTGCGTGCCTCCGGGTCGATGAGCCAATAGTAACGGACCCCGAATTGAGCATATTCGGTGGTCTTCTCGACGCGGTCCCGCCGCCGATCACGAGCTGCCGGTGAGACGACTTCGACCGCGATGTCCGGCGGGACGCGCGTCGCCGCGCGACGTCCGCCCGGTAGTTGGCTACCGGGAAGGTACGCGGCCAGGTCCGGTTTTCGTCCTCGACGCTCCGTGAGCCGGTACTTGGCGTCGGAGCCGAAGACGCGCCCGCCGCGTGGAACGAGCCAATTCGCTAGCACTCGAAATAGCCATGACACGATAGCCTCGTGAATGAAGTCCGGCGCTTCTTCTTCCTCCAGGTATCCATCGACCAACTCGCCCGGCTCGTCCTCCGGCATGTCGGCCCACTCCTCGATGGTCATCGGCCGCTTCGGCGAGGGTTGGATGGTAACTGCAGGCTGTGCCATAGAGCCAAATATACCACGGGGGTCGACACCGCGGACCCGGTCGAACTACCGTGCCGGCATGCTCGGGAAACGATTCGCACTACAAGGCGTGCTCGTGGCTGCGCTGGGGCTCGTCACGGGCACGGCGGCGGCCGATGGAATCAGTATTCCGCACGCCGTGCACAAATTGAAAAATGGGATGACGGTCATCCTGAGCGAAGATCATTCGCTGCCGCTCGTGGCCGTCAATGTCTCGTACAACGTCGGCTCGCGGTTCGAGGCGCCGAAGCGAACGGGGTTCGCGCACCTGTTCGAGCACCTCATGTTCATGGGGACGAAGCGTGCGCCCACCGGCGCATTCGACCAATGGATGGAGTCCACCGGCGGAAGCAACAACGCGTGGACGAGTGAAGATCGCACCGACTACTTCGATGTCGGCCCCAAGACGATTCTGCCCCTCTTGCTCTGGCTCGAGGCCGATCGGCTGCGCGATCTGGGGCCGCTCATGACCAAGAAGAAGGTCGATGCGCAGCGCGAGGTCGTGCGCAACGAGCGGCGGCAGACCGGCGAGAATACGCCTTACGGCAAAGTCGAATTCCGACTGCCCGAGTTGCTCTATCCCGAGGGGCACCCGTACCACCACCCGGTCATCGGCTCGCACGAAGACCTGGAGGCGGCGACCGTCGAGGACGTGAAGGAGTTTTTCGCCACCTGGTACGATCCCGCCAACGCGTCGTTGGTCGTGGCGGGGGACTTCGGGCCGGCGGAGACGCTCGATCGGATCAAGACGTACTTCGAGTCGATTCCATCGCGCGGTGCGCCCAAAGATCCGAAGTCCCCGGGATTTCCGGAAGGTGCCTCGAGCTTGAAGACGGTGGTGCGCGAGACCTTGGAGGACGAGGTCGAGCTGCCCAAGGTCATCATGGCGTGGCAGACGCCGAAGCACTTCGCGCCCGGCGACGGTGAGCTCGATCTGCTCGGCAACGTGCTTGCCGGTGGCAAGGCGAGTCGCTTGTACAAGGCGCTCGTGTACGAGCAGAAGATCGCGCAGAGCGTGGAGGCCGTGCAGCAGTCCGGTACGCTCGGGTCGCGGTTCGTGGTCGGCGTGTTGGCCCGGCCGGGCGTGCCGCTGGAGCGCATCGAGAAGGCCATCGATGCCGAGCTTCAGCGGGCGCGCACCAAGCCGGTTTCGGCGGAGGAGCTCACCCGGGTCAAGAACGTGGTGGAGACCGACTTCGTCGCGCGCCTCGAGGGCGTGCAGCAGCGGGCCTCGATCCTCAACATGTACCAGGCGGAGGTCGGGACGCCCGACTACGCGGAGCGCGATCTCGAGCGGTACCGCAAAGCGACTGCGGATGGCATTCGCGCGGTGGCGGAGCAGTGGCTTCGTCCGGATGCCCGCGTGATCCTTCGTGTCGTGCCGAAAGGGAAAAAACCGTGACGTTCAAATACGTGAAACACGCGCTGCTTCTCGCCACCGTTCTCGCGGCCGCATGTGGCGGCGAGACTGTGGAAACGAAGCCGCCCGCGGTGGCTCCCCCGAAGCCGGTGCCTGCTGCACCGGCCGCCGAGGCCGATCCTTTGGGGCCGCGCCCCAACGTCGATCCGCCCCCGCCGTTCACGCCGCCCGCGCCGGCGGTTTTCCGCACGGCGAACGGCATGACGGTGTGGCTCCTCGAGCGTCACGCCCTGCCGATGGTGGCGATCGACGTCGCGCTTCCCATCGGGTCGGCGAGCGATCCGGCGGGTGAGGGGGGCCTCGCGTGGGCGACGGCGAACATGCTCGACGAGGGCGCAGGTTCGCGCGGCGCGCTGGAGCTCGCGCGTGCGGTGGATCAATTGGGTGCGTCGTTGAGTGCCACCGCGGGGACGGATCGCAGCGGGGTTTCGCTCTTCGTTCTCAAGCGAAATTTGGCGCCGGCGTTCGACCTTCTCGCCGACGTCGTCACGCGTCCGCGCTTCGATGCCACGGAGTGGAAGCGGGTGCACGAGCTTTGGACCAACGACCTCAAGTCGCGGACCCGCGATCCGCGGGCGGTGGCCTCGGTGGTCGCGTCGGCCGCGCTCCACGGTGCGGATCAACCGTATGGCCACCCGGTGTCGGGGACCTTGGCTTCGGCGGCGAAGATCGATCTCGCGCGCGTGAAGCGCTTTTATCAGGCGAACTGGCGCCCTGATCAAGCGACAATCGTTGCGGTGGGCGACGTCACGCGCGCGGAGCTGACGGCGGCACTCGACAAGGCGTTTGCCGGCTGGAAGGCGCCGGCCGCGGCACCCGCCGCAAAGGCCGCGCCGGCCGCAGAGCCGAAGGGCGCACGCTCGCGGCTCATCGTCGTGGATCGTGCGGATGCGCCGCAGTCGCAGATCACGATCGTGCGGCCGGGCCCCACGGTGTCGGAGCCCGACGCCGTGTTGGCCGATCGGGCGAACATCGCGCTGGGCGGCTCGTTCACATCGCGGTTGAACCTCGATTTGCGCGAGGAGCACGGCTGGACCTACGGCGCAGGGTCGCGGGTCTCGGCGATGCGGCAGGCAGGGACCATCGGGCTATCGTCTGCGGTTCATACGGAGAACACCGGTGATGCCGTGAAGGCGATGCTCAACGATGCCGAGGTGTACGCGACGAAGGGCCTCACGCCGGCGGAAGTCGATTTGACGCGCATGATGGCCCGGGTGGACGTGGTGCAGGCGTACGAGCATGTCTCGAGCACCGCCACCTTGCTGGGCAACGACGCGGCGCTGGGATTGCCCGCGACCTACGAGGCCGAGGCGGCGCTCCGGCGTGACAGTGCGACCAAAGCGGACCTCGACCGCGTGGCCCAGCGCTACTTTCATCCCAAAGACGCCATCGTGGTCATCGTGGGGCCTCAAGCGAAGGTGTTGCCGCAGCTCGCGCAGGTCGAAGGCCTGCCCAAGCCCGAGTTTTTCGACGCCGAGGGGAATCCGCGCGCGGCAAAGTAACGCGCGTCAGATCTTTCGCGGCGGGCCGAGCGTATGACGCTGGGTGCGCCGCCTACTGCCGTTTCTCCTCGTCTCGGCCGCCCTCGCAACCTCCGCCGGCTGTCGAACTGCGCAAAGCTCGCGTGGTTCGACGGACGAACGGTCGCGGGCGGCCGAGCTCTTGGCCGCTGAGCCCATCGTCGAGGAGCCGCTGCCGCGGCCCAAGGACGTTCCGCCGCTGCGCCTCACGGCGACCGACGGCACGGGCTTGAAGCTGACGCGCCTCAAGGCGCGCGCCGTTCTGGACGAGCCGCTCGCCTACACCGAGGTGCGCCTCGCCTTCGAGAACCCCGAGAATCGCACCCTCGAAGGGCGCTTCGAAATCACCTTGCCTCCCGGCGCCACGGTGAGCCGCTTCGCGATGAAAATCGGCGAGAGCTGGCAAGAGGCCGAGATGGTCGAAAAGTCTCGCGCCCGGGTCGTGTACGAGGATTTTCTCCACCGCAAGCAGGACCCGGCGCTGCTCGAGCAAGCCGCGCCCAATGCGTTCTCCGCGCGCGTGTTCCCCATTCCCGCGCGCGAAATCAAGGAGATCCTCGTGGCGTACGCGCAGGAGCTCGCGCCGGGGGCGGGCTACGTGTATCCCCTCACGGGCCTGCCCGCGGTGGACGATCTCGACGTCACCGTGTCGCGTGCAGGTGAGGGGCAGGCGTTGCAAGAGCGCAAACGGCGCGGCGAGGCGCCGCCGACCGAGGACGTCGTCGTCGCGCCGGCGACCCTCCGCCGCGATGGAGTACGCAGCGGTCGCATCGTCCTCGCGCGCGTGCGTCCTTTCGCCAGCGCCGGCCCCGAGCCCTTCGAAGGCGGCACCTTGGTTCTCGTCGACACGAGCGCATCGCGTGCCCTCGGCTTTGCCGACCAAGCCGCCCTCGTCGAGGGCCTGGCTCGCGAAATCGCCTCGGGCGGGGATCCAAGCGCACGCCTCGTCGTCGCGGCCTTCGATCAAGACATCGAGTCCATCTACGACGGCAACGCCGCAGGGTATGGAACGCAGGCCACCGCGAAGCTCGTCGCACGGGGCGCCCTCGGCGCGTCCAACTTGGAGGACGCGCTCTCCTGGGTTGCCAAAAATGCCCACGAGATCCGCCGCGTGGTCGTCGTGAGCGATGGCGTCGCGACCGCTGGCTCGAGCGACGGCGAGAAGCTCGCCGCCGCCGCGGCCCGACTGCGCGATGCCGGTGTGCAACGGCTCGACGCCGTGGCCGTCGGTGGCATCCGCGACGATGCGGCCCTCGCGCGCCTCACGAGCGGCGCCTTGCCGCACGACGGCGTCGTCGTCGATGGTGCGCGCGACGTGCACGCGCTGGCCAAGCGGCTCACGCGAACCGCGCAATCGGGGCTCTCCGTCCAGGTGGAGGGCGCCACGTGGGTCTGGCCCGAGCGCCTCGACGGCGTGCAACCCGGCGACGAGCGACTCGTCTACGCCGAGGTGCCCGAGGAGAGCCCCGTGCGCATCCGCATCGGGCAGGCCGCGCCCACCACCGCGGAGCTTCGCAACGTGGACGCCCCGCTGCTCGAGCACACGTGGGCTCAGGCAAAAATTGCCAGCGTGCTCGCCCACGCCGAGGGCCCAAAAGACGACGTGGCGCGCCGCCGCGTCATCGAGCTCTCCACGCGCCACCGCGTTCTGTCTCCGTACACCTCGCTCCTGGTCCTGGAGACCGATGCCGACTACGCCCGCTTCGACATCGACCGCAAGGCCCCGGGGAACCTGCTGGCCATCCGCGACGGTCACGTGATCCTCGAGCACCGCGGCGAAGCGTGGCTCGGGAAGAACAAGGCCAAACCGAGTCCGACCGCCACGGCCAGCGTTGTCGTGGACGATCCCCGCGCCGCACCGGTCGAGGAGGCCGAGAAGAAGAGCGACTTGGCGGCACCGCGGCCTGGACGCGGCTCGAGCGCCATGGGTGGTGGACACGGTGGTTCTGCATCGGCACCAAACGGCGTCATGGACGCCCCGCCGCCGCCGCCTCCACCCCAAGCAAAGCCCCATGCGGTGACCGAAATGGACGAGCCATGGTCGGGTGCGGCGCCGTCTCCGAGTTCATCCACGTCGTCACCGGCGCCGCCAGCCGATGTCGAGCCAATCTTCCGGGCACCCTCGATGCCGCGCATCGCACGGCCTCGTCCTCGAGTTCCTGTTACGGGATGGGCCTCATCCGATGAAGACGATGTACCGGTGCGCAAGGTCCACCCGTACACCGGCAACTTCCGCGAGGTGATGGACGCCATCGCGAAAAACGACGCGAAGCGCGCGCTCGAGGCGGCCACCCGTATGCATGACAACGCACCGGGTGACGTCATGTCGCTGGTGGCCCTGGGCGAAGCCTTGGAAGCGCGCGGTGACGTTGCGCGCGCGGCGCGAAGCTATGGCTCCCTCATCGATCTTTTTCCGTCGCGTGCCGACTTGCGTCGCTTCGCCGGTGAGCGACTGGAGCGCCTGCGTTCCCCCGGTGCCCTGGAGCTCGCGATCGATACGTACTTCAAGGCCAAGGAGGAGCGTCCCGATCATCCGGCGAGCCACCGCCTTCTGGCGTTCGCTCACCTACGAAAGGGGAACTTCGCCGAGGCGTTTGCCGTCGCCGCGGCCGGTGCCAAACGACGCTATCCGGACGGACGCTTCGCGGGCGTGGAGCGCATCCTGCGGGAAGACCTTGGCCTCATCGCGGCCGCATGGATACGCGCCGAGCCCGACCTCCGCGAGGAGATCACCAAACGGTTGCGTGCGGCCGGTGGGACGCTCGAATCGCGACCTTCGCTCCGTTTCGTGCTGAATTGGGAGACCGACGCCAACGACGTGGATTTCCATATCCGCGACGCGCGGGGTGGCCATGCCTTCTTTTCGCGACCCCAGCTGGCCAGCGGCGGTGAGCTGTATGCCGACGTGACCACCGGCTACGGGCCCGAGTGCTTTACCATCCGCGCGCCCCGCAGCGCACGGGCTGCCCCGTACAAACTGCAAGCGCACTACTACTCACGAGGCCCGATGGGCTACGGCATGGGCAAGCTGGAGATCTTGGATCACGATGGGAGTGGGAACATCACCTTCGAGGAGCGACCCTTCGTGGTGATGGCCGACCACGCCTTCGTCGACCTGGGGACGGTCAAATGACCTGCCTTGTGATCTAAGGCGTCCGGAGATCGTCCTCGATGCGCGAGATGCACGCCGACACCTTGTCGTAGAAGGTATCGTTCAGCGACTGGTAGCCGTTCGGTGCTGTTTGCACGAGATCCTCGAAGCGGCCGAGGTCCCGAACCTTGCACCATCGCGTGTAGTTCTTCGGCGGATCGTCGTAGGTCGTCACACGAAAGGTGACGGTGCACGAGGGCTGGGCGAACCGGCATACGATCTTGGGAAAGTGCCAGTTGTACTCGCCCTCGCACCACGTATCGCCGCAGATGTCGTCCAGCAGCTTGAGTGCGACGGCGGATTGCTCCTTCGTCAAATCATTCGTCTGCAGCTCCGCCTCGGCATTGGCCAGTTCGACATCCGCATCGCCGGACGATCCCGCGCAGCCGATCGTCAGCGATGCAACCATGAAAAGACAAAGCGCCCCGAATGAGAAACGAGTGTTCATGATGAATTCCTTCAAGCAGTGAGAGGTTCGAACGGGCTCATTGCCAGTCCGGGGCCAACCCCTCATGCCTTCGATTCATCGGGAAACACCGCACTCTACTGCCCGTCATACCTGTCCCGGACAGTTTGCCCCCTGTCCCAGGACACCCCCCGAGAGTCTCGAGCGCGACCTCAGGCTCGAAGCACGGTCACGCCCGCTGCCTGGTAGGGCGCGAGCGCCTCGTCCGAGACGCTCGCCTCGGTCACGAGTTGCGTTAATTCGGTCAGGGGGCCCACCACATAAGGCGCGGCCGTGCCGAGCTTCTCGCAAAGCGCCACCGCCACGACCTCCGCGGACGAGGCCACCATGGCCCGCTTGATGTGAGCCTCGGAAAAATCGAACGTCGAGACTCCCGTCTCGGGGTGCACGCTGCACACGCCGAGGAAGCACAGGTCCGCGCGCACGCCACGCACCCCTTCGAGTGTGACGGCATCGACCGTGGCGCGCGACGACTTGAACATGCGGCCCCCAAGCACGATCACCTCGATGTGAGGATGGTCCGCCAACGCCACCGCGACCGGCGGGCTGTTCGTCACCACCGTCGCATGCAAGTCCGGCGCGAGATGGCGCATGATCTCGACGTTGGTCGTGCCACCGTCGACCAGCACGACGTTCGACGGACGAACCAAGGTGGCAGCGGCGCGCGCCAAGGTCGTTTTCGTCGAGGTCGATTGCGTGGCGCGTACCGCGTAATTCGCACTGATACGGGGCGCTGGCAGCGCGCCCCCATGCACGCGCTGCACGCGCCCTTCCGCTGCGAGCTCGCGCAAGTCACGCCGGATGGTGTCCTCGGACACCTCCAACACGCGACTCAACTCGCACGCGACGACCTTGCCCTCCCGCTCGAGCTCCGCCACGATCCAGCGGCGGCGCTCCTCGGTCAACATTGACTTGGGGACCTCACTCTGCATGGTTATGCGTACATTAGCACGAAAGTCCTTGAACGGACAGCGATGTGGTGCATGTTTGTGCCTGACATGATCGATTTTCCAGACGAAGCAGGCTTAACCCGAGCCAAGCGGGCACGCACAGCCGTGGGAGGGATGTTTTTCCTTCTTGGGGTCGCGTATGCCGGTTGGGTAGCGCGCATTCCGGCCATGCGCGACCGACTCGGACTTGGCGATCGGGATCTCGGATTACTCCTCTTGGCCGTGGCGATCGGGGCTCTTCTCTCCTTCCGCATCGCACCGCCGCTGATTGCCCGCTACGGGAATCGCCGCACCACGCAAGTCGGTGCCTTTCTCATGTGCGTGGCCGTCACATTTCCCGGCTTCACGCCGACCTCACTGCTCACCGCGCTCGGCCTGTTTGCCATTGGCCTTTCGACGGGGCTTTTGGACGTCAGCATGAACGCGCACGGCGTCGACGTCGAACAGCGGCTTGCAAAACCGATCCTCGGATCGCTCCACGCGCTTTTCAGCGTGGGCGGTCTCGCCGGGGCCGGCATTGGTTCGCTCGCCGCCTCGCAAGGGCTGACCCCGGCGGTTCACCTGACCTGTGCCTCCGTCCTCTATCTCGTGCTGGCCTTTGTCTTCGGCCGCTCGCTCTTGCCGCGTTCCGATGCTCCGGTGCCGGAGAAAAAGCCCGAAGGCACCCCGCGCGCGCGCCTCAATGCCACCCTCGTCGCGCTGGGCGCGGTCGCGTTTTGCTCGTCGGTGGGCGAGGGCGCGATGGGCGATTGGTCGGCGGTGTACATGCGGGACATGCTCCACACCAGCGAGGCCGTCGCGGCCCTTGGCTATGCGGCCTTCTCGCTCACCATGGTCATCGGTCGCTTTGCGGGCGACCGGCTCACCGTTCGCTTCGGCGCCGTGGACATCGTTCGGTACGGCGGCTTGCTCGTTGCGGCGGGGCTCGGCGTTGGCCTTCTCTTCAACAACGTGTCCATGATGATCGCCGGCTTTCTCAGCGTGGGCCTCGGTCTCTCGGTGGTCATGCCCACCGCCTTCCGAGCAAGCGGCAACGTTCCCGGTGTCGAACCCGCGGCAGGCCTCTCCATGATGGCCACCCTCGGCTACAGCGGCTTTCTCGTCGGCCCCCCGGGCATCGGCTTCGTCTCCGAGCACCTCACCTTGCGCGGAGGCCTCGGCGTGGTCGTGGCCCTCGCGGTGGTTCTTACGGCACTGGCACCTTCGGTGGATCCTTCGCGGGCGTCTTCGCGAGACGCGCGAGCGCGTCGTATGCAGCATACTTGAAGGCTTCGGCGAGGGTTGGGTAGTTGAAGACCATCTCGATGAAAGTATCCACCGTTCCCTTGCCCATCAGCAGCGCCTGCCCGATGTGAACGAGTTCGGACGCGCGATCTCCGATGCAATGGCATCCCAAGAGCTCGCGCGTCTCGGCGTGGAAGATCAGTTTGATCACGCCGTCCTTGTCGCCCACGATCTTGCCGCGCGCATTGTCGCGGTAGAACGCGCGCCCGACGGCGTACGGGATCTTCTGCTCCGTGCAGGCTTCTTCGGATAGCCCGACGCAGCTCACCTCCGGAATCGTGTACACGCCGTATGGAAGTACGTGGGACACCTGCCGCTTGTAGGTGAAGCCGAAGGCGTGGCACACGGCCACGCGTGCCTGCTCCATCGACGTCGAGGCCAGCGCCGGAAAACCGATGACGTCGCCCGCGGCGTAAATGCTCGGCACCTCGGTGCGGTAGTCGTCGTCCACCGCAACGTAGCCGCGCTTGTCGATCTTCGCGCCCACCCGATCGAGCCGCAGATCTTCCGTCCTGCCGGATCTCCCCGCCGCAAAGAGGAACTTGTCGCAGTCGATCACGGGCCCCGACTCCAGCTCGCACCGGATGCCGCAGCCTTCGAGGCGCGCGACCTTCTTCGTCTTCGCGTTCAAGATGATCTCGATGCCCAGGCCGTTCATCGCGGCCCGCAGGCGTTCGCCCATTTCCAAGTCCAAGAACGGCAGCAGCCGCCCGCGGCCTTCGATGAGGGTCACCTTGACCTGCAGCGCCGCGAACATCGTCGCGTATTCGCAGCCGATGACGCCGCCGCCCACGATGGTCATCGTCCGCGGCAGTCGATCGATGAGCAGCACCGTGTCGGAGTCGTCGACGTCTTCGTCATCGAAAGGAATGTCTGCGGGTTGGTGCGGCTTCGAGCCGGTCGCCACGAGGAAGAACTCGCTCGTCAAGGTGCGTGGAGGCCCGCCGAGCTGCACGATTTCGACCGTGTGCGCATCGATGAAGCGGGCCACGCCGCGCAGCATCTCCACGCCATGGCGCTCCAGGTTCCAGCGGATGCGCGCCACCTCCAAGTCGCGCACCGCATCCTTGCGGGACAACAGCTTGGGCACGGCGAGTTCGCGATTCAGACGAACATCGACGCCGTAAAGGTCCCGCTGCCGGTAACCCGAGAGAAACAGCGCCGTCTCGCGCAGCGTCTTCGAGGGAAGGGTGCCCGTGTGCACGGCGGCGCCGCCCGGCTCCTTCGCGCACTCGACGATGGCCACACGCTTTCCGAAGTACGCTGCCTGCACCGCGCCTTTTTCGCCTGCGGGCCCGGCTCCCAACACGATCAAATCGTAGTCGAACGCCACGGGGTCGACCCTACCAGAAGACGCGCGCTGGGTGCGCGCATCATCGCGCGGTGATGGCCTTTCGCAGCGCGGCCTTCGGGGCGCTATCGTCCAACGCCGTCGCGCTCACACCGAGTTCACGAAAGAGCCCCGCAAGATCCACGGAGCCCGGTTGAGATCCCATCGAGGTGGCCAGCTCGCGCAGCACATGGGTACCCGTGGCGCGGTCGCCCTCGTCCCACATGCGCGAGGCGTCCCACATCTCCGAGTTGTTCCCGCCCGCGCGCAAAATCGCCTGCACGGCATCGCCCAGCGCGTGCGCGTTCTGCGTTCGCTTGCGGATCTCCACGTCGGCCACGAGCCAGAAGATCGCGCCGCCCCAGTAAATGCGCCCCCACGTGTGCGTGTTGTCCAATCCTCGGTCGCCCGCGCGGGGCAAGCCATTGGGCATCATTTCGTAGAACTGCCGCCAGAGATCTTCGTCCGAGGTAAGCCCCGCCCGTCGCCGAACGATGGGCTCGAGGTACGTGGCGAGCCCTTCCTCGGCCCAAATGTGTTCGCGCGCGAGCGACGGCATGGTGAGGTGCAAGGTCTCGTGCACCGCGACCCAATCGCGGCGAAGCTCCGCATCGTCCGCATCACGCCCCACGTCGATCAAAATGGAAGCGCCGCCCGCACCGGCCGACGCGCGCCCGAAGCCCACCGAATCGCCCGACCGGGGCACGATCCCGTAGAGCGCCCCCTTTACGGGAAATGCCCCGTAATAATCCCGCACGGCGCCGGCGCTGCGCGCAATCCATTGGGTCAGTTCGGCCTCGCTCGCGCGGTATCGCCCCGGCACGATGGCCAGCTGCACGGACGTATCGCCGACGCGCACCCACGACGCGTGAAACCTGCCGAAAAGCGAATAGGGCACCCGCGCAATTTCGCTGGCGCGGATCTCGTACGTATCCATCGCCGTCGCACGCAGTCCCGTTGCGAAGCGAACGCCGTCTTCCGTCGCGACGTGGAAGCGCGCGCGATCGTCCTGGTTCGTCTGCAGCGGGTGCAGGAGCCATGCATGCGGCGGCGATTCGAAGACGCCATCGCCGACCCTGCGTGCAATCGAATCGCGCACCACCTCCGCCGCCGCCCCTCGCAGATCGAATCGGTAACGAAGGCGGCACACCGACGCGCACTCCGGCACGAACCACGACGTTCCACGCGGTGAAACGGTTTCCCATCCCGAACCGCGCTCCACGCGAACCTCGCGCACGAAGGGCTCCGCCGACTCGCTCACCGACAGCTCGGTGCTCGCGGCGCCGGTCAGGGTCGCGACGACGTCGAGCTCCGTCGCATCGCGGTTCGCGGTCACTTCGTAGGCCCAGGCCACCGCCTCGCCACCCGAGTGGCGCGCCGCGGGCGGCGTCTTCGAGACCGGGGACGTTTCGCCGCACCCGAGTGTCGCAAGCGCGATGGCCAGAGCTCTAGTCCTCAATCTTGTAATCCTTAATCTTGTAAAGCAGCGTGCGGTGGCTGATCTCCAAAATAGCGGCGGCGCGCGTCCGGTTTCCGTTGGTCTTCTGCAGCGCGCGGCGGATGAGCATCTCCTCGATGACGTGCATCGTCTTTTTGATGGAAAGCTCGCCGCTCGCCAAGTGCGCCTGCAGCGGATCCATGTTTTGGTGCAATCGGTCGGGGAAGTCCGCGCAATCGAGCAGGTCGCGATCGGCCAGCACCATCGCGCGCTCGATGGTGTTCTCCAGCTCGCGCACGTTGCCCGGCCATGCATACTCGCAGAGAAGCTTGGCCGCCTCGGGCGAGACACCGTGGATATTCGTGCCCAGCCGTGAATTGTTCCGCGCAATGAAATAGTCCACCAAATGTGGAATGTCTTCTCGGCGTTCTCGCAATGGTGGAATCGAAAGTGCGAGAACGTTGATGCGATAAAAGAGATCCTCTCGAAACCGTCCGGCGCCCACTTCTGCACGCAAATTGCGATGGCTCGCAGCAATGATGCGCACGTCGACCGACGTATCGATGGAGTCGCCCACGCGGCGGATCGTGCCCTCTTGCAGTGCGCGCAGAAGCTTCACCTGCAATGCGAGCGGTAGCTCGCCGATTTCGTCCAAAAAGAGTGTGCCTCCCGTGGCCTCTTCGAACAGACCGCGCCGATCCGCTCCCGCATCGGTGAAGGCGCCCTTGCGGTGGCCGAAAAGCTCGCTCTCGAGCAGATTTTCCGGAATGGCACCGCAGTTGATGGCAACGAAGGGACCATCATGGCGGCTCGATTGCGCATGGATCGCCCGGGCGACGAGTTCCTTGCCCACGCCGCTCTCTCCGCTGATGAGGACCGTCGTCTTGTAGTCGGCGATCTTGACGATCGTACGAAAGAGGTTCGCCATCTGCGGCGCGGTCGCCACGATGCCATCACGTGCGTGGCCGTTCATGGCAAGCCTCGTCGACCCGCTTGCCCCCTGACATGGGGATCACAGTTCCCGTAGGATGGTTCCATGCTCACCGGACTCGACCTTCTCGCCGCCGGAGAATCCGCCGCCCAACGTGTACGCGGTACGAACGTCGCGGTTCTGGCCCATCCGGCGTCCGTCACACGCGACCTCGTGCACGCGGTCGACGTGCTCATCGGACAAGGTGCGCGTCTGAAGGTCGTCTTCGGCCCCGAACACGGTTTCGGTGGCGAAGCGCAGGACATGATCGGCGTGGAAGACGCACGCGATCGACATGGCATTCCAGTTCGTAGCTTGTATGGCCAAGATTTTTCAGCGCTCGTTCCACGCGATGAAGATCTCGCGGATGTCGAGCTCTTGGTCATCGACCTGCAAGACGTAGGCGCGCGCTACTACACGTTCGTGTGGACCGCGCTTTTGGCCGCGCGAAAATGTCATCAGCTCGGCAAACGCGTTCTCGTGCTCGACCGGCCGAATCCCATCGGCGGCGCGCCGTCCTGCGTCGAAGGACAGCGGCAGCGGCCCGGCTATCTTTCGTTCGTGGGGCTCGAGGCCCTTCCGATCCGCCATTCGCTGACCCTGGGGGAAATTCTGGCATGGCGTGCCGACGAGGAGGGCATCCCACCCGAGCAGCTCGAGATTGCGGCCGTCCGCGGGTGGGCACGCGAGGAGCATGCGACCGCGTGGGATCGGCCCTTCATCATGCCCTCGCCCAACATGCCCACGTACCACACGGCCTTGGTGTACCCGGGAGGCTGCCTGCTCGAGGGAACGAACCTTTCCGAGGGGCGGGGAACGACGCGCCCGTTCGAGATCTTCGGCGCGCCGTGGCTCGATGGAAAAAAGCTCGCGCACGATTTCCACACGCTGGAATACGCCGGGGTGCGCGTGCGACCACTTACCTTCCAGCCCATGTTCCACAAGCACGCGGGCCAGATCTGCGGAGGCGTCCAGGTGCATGTCGACGATCCCGCCACCTTCCGGCCCGTTGCGTGCTACGTGGCCCTCGTTGCTCTGGCGCACAAGCAGGATCCGGAACGGTTTCGCTTCCGAATGGAACGCTATGAGTTCGTCGATGATATTCCCGCGTTCGATCTTCTTACGGGCGATGACGAAGCGCGCGCGCTCATCGCTACGGGCGCGGCCGCGCACGATGTTGCGCAGGTGGTCAGCCGACTTCGCAATGGAGATTTGGAGATTGTGCGTAGCGCGCGCGAATCTTTGGATCGTAGAACGTGTTGACTGGGCGCTCTGCCCGCTATTCGTACATGAGCGGATAACGGGTGTGGCTGGATCAAGCCGTGTTGGTTAGACTTCACCCCGATTGATGGCACAGGTGGAACAAAATGCTCTGATTGGGCGCAAGATCGCGGGGAAATTCGCGGTCGAAGCGTTTATCGGAAGCGGCGCGATGGGGGCCGTGTACCGGGCTCGCCAGGTGGCGCTCGACAAGGTCGTGGCGCTCAAGCTTCTTCATCGCGAGCTCGCTCGGGATGCGACGTTTCCTGCCCGCTTCATGCGTGAGGCCAAGGCGGCGTCCCGCATCGACCACCCGAATTCCATGCGCGTCGTCGACTTCGGTGAAGAGGACGACGGCACGTTGTACATGGCCATGGAATTCCTGGACGGGCGCGATCTGTTCCAGGTGATTCAGAACGAGTGGCCCATCCCTCCGCCGCGCGTGGCCGACCTGGTGATGCAGACGCTTGCTGCGTTGGCCGTTGCGCATGACATGGGTGTCGTGCATCGCGATCTCAAGCCGGAGAACATCATGGTTCTCACGGCGACCGACGACGAGGGGAACAAGAAGGATCTGGTCAAGGTCTGCGACTTCGGCATCGCGAAGATCATGGACGACCGCAGTGAGACGCCGTCTCCGGATCAGCGTGAGCAAGGGAAGCTGACGACGCACGGTTTGGTGGTCGGCACGCCCGAGTACATGTCGCCGGAGCAAGGCCGCGGCGAGCCGCTCGATGCGCGGGCGGATCTGTATTCGGTGGGCGTCATACTGTACCAGCTGCTGACCGGCACGGTGCCGTTCGAGGCGAACAGCGCGCTCGGTGTGGTGCTCAAGCACGTGACGGACATTCCGCTCGCGCCCTCGCAGCGTGTGCCCAACGTGGACAAGAAGCTCGAGGCCATCTGCATGAAGGCGATGCAGAAGCAGCGCGAGGATCGCTACCAGAATGCGCGCGAGATGCGGGCCGATCTGCGCGCGTACCTCGAGGGCGGCACGCCGCGGCTCGGTGTGCACCAGCACGTCGCGCCGCACTCGTCCGCGCCTCCCGCACTGGCAGCCGGCGTGCGCTCGCCGTTGCCCACGCCGCACGATCTCGGGGTCGCGGCCACGGAAGTCTCCATCGACTCGAATGCGGTGCGTGCCGCGTCCGTGCGCAATTATGGCAGCGGCCGACTCACGCCCCTCGGGACGGACATCGACAACGACCTTCCGGCGGCGCGGGGACGTTGGACGGGCCATCTGCTCGCGGCCATGCTTCTCATCGGCGTGGCCGGTGTCGGCGCCTTCCTTTTCCGCGGCACCTTCACGCAGAACGCGGCGGCCCGCGATCAGGTGGTCGCGCCGCAGGCGGAGCCTTCTGCGAGTGCCTCGGCCGCGCCAAGCGCCAGCTCCAGCGCATGGCCCGTGGCCAGCGAGGAGCCCAAGCCCGCGCCGTCGGCGGAGGCCGCCCCGTCGGGGCATTCGGCGCCGCCGCACACCGTGCATACGAGTGCGGCAACGCCGTCGCCCGAGTCGGTCGTCGAGCAAGCGCCGGTAGGAACGGCTGCCTCTGCGTCCGCGAGCGCCCGTGCGCCCGCAGCAGGTGGGAGTGCGAGCGCTGCAGCATCGGCTTCGGCGACGCCCGCGGCATCCGCCAGCGGCGGCAAAGGCAAAGGCAAGCGCCCGCGTATGCCGGTCGAACCGCCGCCGAGTGCTCCGTCGGGGGCCCCCACGTGGGGCGTCGTGCCTCCCACGACGCCGCCGATCGTGTCCCCCTCGAACGAGCCCCACGATCCGCCGGCTCCGAGCCCGGCGCCGACGGAGTAGACCCGAGGCGCTTTACGAGAGGCGCTCGTCGGAGTGCGGGTTGGCGCAGTTGCTCATGTGAATGTGCATCGCGCGCTCGCGATCGTGTGCGGCATGGCGGCTGATCGCCTCGCCCAAGGTTACCCACATCGATTCGACGGCGTCGGCCTGCAGACGCAACGTTACGGGGCCGATCGTCAGGTGCATCACACCGCAACTGCACTCTTCGACCATGCAGATGGGGCCTTCGGCGAGGCGGGTACGATGAGACTCGTCCATGTTCACTCCATGATAAATGAAAGTGAAAATCACTTTCTATTTCATGACAAAGTGAGCCCCTCATCCCCCTAAAGTCAAGGAGAAAAGGCTATTTCTTGTCGGCCTCGAGATCCTCGGCCAGGTAGCTCAGGATCACTTCGTCCAGCGATTTGTCGCTGATCAGGTCCTCGCCGAAGATCGAGCTGCCCTGCTGCGGGCGGGCGTGCCCGAAGATGGCGGCCGGGCGGGCCGGTGCGTAGCGACCCTCCGAGCCTGTCGCGGTCTGGGGTAACGCAGGTTTGCTCGGCTGGGAGGAGGGGGGCACCTTGTCGGTGTCCGGAATGCCGGACGACACCGGGGCACTTCCCGAGCTTGGCGGCACGTCCCCTCGCAAAAACGCGGGCAAGCGGTCGCGCAGCGGATCGTGCGTCGCGCGGGCCCTCTCCTGGACAACCGGCTTGGGAAGCGGTCCAGGGGCTGCGGGTTTGGGCAGGCCTGCGCCTGCGAGAGGCGCCTTGGGCGGTCCCGAGCCAGGGGGAGGGGAGGCCTTCGGAAGCGTGGTCGAAAGCAGCGCCTCCGTCGCCCGCGTCTCTTTGCCCTGCCGGAAACGGAACGTGTCCGCCCGCTTCTTGAACAATTGCGGGGAGAGATCGCGCAGCGGCTCCGGCGGAGGGCTCTCGACGCGTGGCGGCCGAGGGAACGGATCCGGCGCCGGTGGGAGGTCGACCCGCGTGTCGGCCGGTGGGGGCTCCAGCGCGTCGATGTCGAGCGTCAGCTCCGTTTCACGCTCGGGGGCCCGCGCGCTCACAGCCTGCGCGGGTTGCTGCGACGGCGGCTGCTCGCGGGCTTCCGGTGCGGTGGACGCCGGGGGCGTCTCCGGCGCGGGCGCCGAGTCGGGCGCCGTCGCCGCGACAGGCGAGTCCGGCGAGGTAGGCGGGGCCGGCGACGCCGGCGAAGGCGCGGGCTCGCTCGGCTTCGCGCTTTCCGCAGCCTGGCTAGGCAGCGGCACGGACACCGGCACGTCACTGTCGGCCTTTGGCGCCGCCGCCTCGGGCGCCTTGGCGCGCAGCGACGGAGGCGCCGAATCGGAGGCCGCATCGACCAAATGATCGAAATGCCCGCCGCGCAAGGCGATGAACATCGCCTTGTGCTGTTCCTTCATCATCTGCCGGACCACGTCGGAGAGGCCCTCGGTGCCGAGGTGCTCCGCGTAGCTTTTCTTCACCGACTTGAGGATCCGCCCCCCGTCCATGAACAGGTGCGTGATGATATGCGGGTGCCGAACGCCCGAATCCTCGGTCTGGATATGGAATACCCGACTCTTGTGACGGACGTTGTTGTTATAGCCGAGCAGCGGTGAAGGCGCCTTGGACATGACTCAGCTACGCGCAGGCGTGCTCCCCCAAAATGTACCACGACGAGATGGCAGGTTGGCTAGCCCCCGACGATACTCGTGAGACATTCTTCGCGCGCCTGGCGAAGCCGCGCGAGGTCTACCCGAAGGCTTGCGCGCGTCGCGTCATCGATGCGCAGTGTTTCTCCGCCCGTGACGCCAATGGTTTCCGCGGGAACCGCAACGTCGCGTGCTGCGGCCAACACTTGCTCGACACTGTTTTTGTCGACGCTCACCAGAATGAGTGACGGGATCTCGCCGAAAAATCGCGCTGCAGTGTCGGCGGCGCCATGCCCTTCGGTCGAACCCACAGCGGGGAGCGTAATACGTGCTCCCACATCTTTCTCTCCCTCGGGTGCCGTCACACAGCATTCCGCAAGGGCCACGGCCAAGCCGCCTTCTGCGACATCGTGTGCGCTCGAGAGAAGGTGCTCGCGCGCCAGCTTGAGGACGAGGCGCTGCAACCGCGTCTCGAGTTCCAGATCGAGGTGCGGGGTGCCGGTCGTCCAGCCCTTCTTGCGCGCGATGTATTCGCTGCCGCCCAGGCATCCGGCCTGGTTGCTCGGCAGCACGCCCAGCGCGAGTACGATGTCGCCATCGCGCTTGAACCACGGGGTGACGATGTCCTTTTCCGAGTTGAAGAGGCCCACGCACGCGATGGTCGGTGTCGGCAAAATCGCCTGGCCGGCGGTCTCGTTGTAGAGGCTCACGTTGCCGCTCACGATGGGCACCTGCAGCGCGGTGCACGCGGCGGCGATGCCATCGATGGCGCGCGAGAATTGCTCCATCACTTCGGGCCTCTCCGGGTTGCCGAAGTTGAGGCAGTCGGTCAGGCCGATGGGCTCTGCGCCCGAGCACACGACGTTGCGGCAGCTCTCCGCGACGGCCATCGCGCCGCCGGTGAACGGATCGTTGCCAACCTGGCGTGCGTTGCAGTCCACGGCGAAGGAGAGATACTTGTAGACTACACTGTCTCCGAGCTCGCACGGGACGCGCACCACGCCCGCACTGCCGCCGGGCCGCACGGCGGTGCCGCCGCGAACGATGTGGTCGTACTGCCGCCAGATCCACCGGCGCGAGCCGATATTGGGCGAGCCGCACAGCGTGATGAGCTCCTCGCCCCAATCCGCGGGCGGATCGAGCTCGATGCGCGTGGCGAAGATTTGCGACAGCGGCTCGCGCGGCCTGTCGTAGACCGGGGCGCCGTCGGTGAGAATGTCGATCGGGATGTCCGCCACGACGACGCTTTCGCGCTTCTCGCCCTTGTTTGGCGCGTCGGCCAGCGGATCGTAGCCCGGGGTCGCGCGAATGACCCAATGCTGCGTATCGGTGACGTGGCCGATGACGGCGGCATCGAGCTCCCACTTCTTGCAGATCTCGAGCACGCGATCTTCGCATCCGCGCTTGGCGACGAGGAGCATACGCTCCTGCGATTCGCTGAGCAGAATCTCGTAGGGCGACATGCGCTTTGCACGGCGCGGAATCAAATCGAGATCCAGCTCGATGCCGTTCTTCGCGCGGCCGGCCATCTCGACGCTCGACGAGGTCAAACCCGCGGCGCCCATGTCCTGGATGCCCTCGAGCAAGTCGAGCTGGAAGAGCTCGAGGCACGCTTCGAGGAGGATCTTGCCCATGAAGGGATCGCCCACCTGCATGGTGGAGCGCACGCCGCTGCGGAGCGACGAGGCGGTGGCGATGCCGTCGTTGTTCGACTTGCCGGCGCTGTCATCGGCAAACTCGTCCGAGGCCATCGTCGCGCCGTGGATGCCGTCGCGTCCCGTCTTGGCGCCTACGTAGAGAATGGGGTTCCCGATGCCGGTGGCGCGCCCGTAGAAGATGCGGTCCTTGTGCACCACGCCGCAGGTGAAGGCGTTGACGAGGATGTTGCCGTCGTAGCGCGCATCGAAGAACACCTCGCCGCCCACCGTGGGCACGCCGAAGGAGTTGCCGTAGCCGCCGATGCCCGCCACCACGCCGCGCAGAAGCTCCGGGGTGCGCGGATGATCGGGCCGTCCGAAACGCAGTGAATTGAGCGAGGCAATCGGCCGTGCGCCCATGGTGAAGACGTCGCGCAGAATGCCGCCGACGCCGGTGGCCGCGCCTTGGTACGGCTCGATGAAGCTCGGGTGGTTGTGCGACTCCATCTTGAAGACGGCGGCGAATCCGTCCCCGATGTCCACGACGCCGGCATTCTCACCGGGGCCCTGAATGACCCGTGGGCCCTTGGTGGGCAGCCTGCGCAGGTGCACGCGCGATGATTTGTAGGAGCAGTGCTCGCTCCACATCACGCTGAAGACGCCGAGCTCGGTGTAGGTCGGGGGGCGTCCGAGCGCCTCCACGATGGTCCGATATTCGGCCTCGCTTACTTTGTGTTGACGGACGAGCTCGTCCGTGATCACCAAATCACCAGGAAAAACGCCCGGTGCGGTCCCAGGTACGGCGGCAACCCCGCCCGACGATTGATGCGTCACGCGGCGCAACGTAGAAGCTTTGGCGCTTCCGTGCTAGCGAAAGGGCCGAAATGCGCGCCGCCGTTGTCGTTTTTCCTGGCATCAACGCAGATGCCGAAATGGTCCGTACGCTTCGCGATGTTTGCGGAGTGCCCACCACCGTCGTTCGCCACACCGAGACCGCACTCCCGACCGGGACGGATCTCGTAGCTATCCCAGGCGGGTTCAGCTACGGCGATTACCTTCGGGCGGGGGCGATCGCGAAGGTCGCACCCATCATCCAGCCCATCGTGGAGCATGCAAAACGAGGCGGATACGTCCTCGGCGTCTGCAATGGCTTTCAAATTCTCACCGAGATTGGACTCCTTCCCGGTGCGCTGACCCGCAATCAAGCGATGCGGTTTGCATGTGGCGACGTCTACGTCAAAGTCAGCGCCGTGGGTCCGTTCACGCCGAAGCTCGATGCCGTCTGGCGCCTCCCGGTCGCCAATGGCGAGGGGCGTTACCAAGCCACCGATCGCGTGCTCGCCGAGCTCGAACAATCGGGCAGCATCGCTCTTCAGTATTGCGACAAGTCCGGTGCCGTCACCGACGCGGCCAATTCGAGCGGGGCGGTGCACAACATCGCCGCGATTTACGGCGGCCCGCGCAAGAACGTGTTCGGCGTGATGCCGCACCCGGAGCGCATGAGCGAGGCCATCCTCGGCGGCGTCGACGGCCGCACCATCTTCGATACGGTCATCGCGAGCCACGCGGCTTCCGCGGTCTCGGCTGCTTGACGTAGAGGCGAGGCGGGAACGTGGATCTTCTCTACTTTACCCTCCTCACGAGCATCCTCATTTTCATTCACGAATCGGGGCACTTCGTCTTTGCGAAGTTCTTCGGCGTGAAGGTCATTACGTTTTCGATCGGTTTCGGCCCGAAGATCCTTCGGCTGCGCGGTAAGGAAACGGAGTATTGCGTGGGGCTTCTGCCCTTCGGCGGCTTCGTGAAGATGCTCGAGGAGGCCAAGGGCACGGAGGCCATTCCGCCCGAGGACGCGAAACGCACCTTCGAGGCGCAGGCCTTGTGGAAGCGCGTGGTCATCGTGCTGGCCGGGCCGGCGATGAACGTCGTCTTTCCCGTGGCGCTCTACACGTCGGTGTTCCTCGAGGATCGCACCTTTCCCGCGCCCAACGTCGGCGTCGTCACGCCCGGGCGCACGGCCGAGGGGAAGCTCGTGCCGGGCGATCGCATTCTGTCCGTCGATGGGCAGGACGTAGAGACCTTCCCCGACGTGCAACGCATCGTCTCGCAGCGTGCGGGCGTGCCGGTTCGCTTCGTGGTGGAGCGCGATGGCAAGCAGGTGGAGGTGCAGGTCACCCCGGCCGACGAACTCGTCGAGCGCTCCGAAGTGCAGCGCGAGCTCGATGTGGTGGAGCACGTGGCGCGCGTCGGGATCATGCCGAATTTCCCCGCGCCGGTCATCGGCGTGCCGCGCAGCGACTCGCCCGCCTACCGCGCGGGGCTGCGCACGTTCGACCGCATCACGGCCATCAATGGCAAAAAGGTCGACCGCTTTCTGGACCTGATCGACGCACTGGCGAAGAACCGCGGCGACACGGTGGTGCTCGCGTATTTGCGCCCCGTGCCCGTTCCCGCAGCGGGCGGGCTTTGCGACATCGCGGTGATGGATCCCGGTGCGGTGACGTTGACGCCGATGCCGCGTGAATCGGCGGGCACCGAGGAGAACGCCGATGCGCGCGCGAAAGACGTGCTCCTGCGCTCGGGCATCGAGGGTTCGGACATGTACGTGGCCTTCGTGCCGCCGGGGTCGGGCGAGTGGAAGGCGGGGCTTCGCGCGGGCGATCGCATCACGCAGCTCGATGGTGTGCCGCAGCGCTATTGGCCGGCGATGGCCGAAGAGCTTCTGCGCGATCCGAATCGGATGCACGCCTTGGAGTGGACGCGCGGCGGGCAGCCGATGGCGGGCAATTTCCAGCTGCGCAAGGAGCAGTGGGTCGACGAGTTTTCCCAGCGCCACGAGCGGCACGTGTTCTTGACGACGCATTGGAGTCCGAATGCGCCGCCCGCGATGGTGAAGAATCCCAATTTGATTTCGTACTCGCTTCGCGGCGCCTTCGAGGAAACGGTGAACGTCATCAAGTTCATCACCGTGGGCTTCTGGCGCATTCTCCAAGGTCGCGTGAGCCTCGCCAGCGTGAGCGGGCCGATCACGATGTACGACGTGGCCGGGCAGGCCGGCGCCAAGGGCACGCGTGACTTCGTGTGGGCGATGGCGGTCATCTCGATCAACGTCGGTCTGGTCAATCTGCTTCCCATTCCGGTGCTCGACGGCGGCCACCTCGTGTTTCTGGCGCTGGAGGCCATCAAGAAGCGCCCGCTGTCGCTGCGTGCGCGCGAGGTCTCGAGCTTGGTGGGCATGAGCGTGCTCTTCGTTTTGATGATGGTCGCCTTCAAGAACGATGTGGAGCGTCGCTGGGACGTCATCGTGGGGCAGATTCGCGAGATTTTCGGTTGAAGAACGAGATATCTGCTCGCAGCGTGGCTGCCGACGTGCTCCTGCGCGTGGATCGCGATCAGGCTTTTGCGGCCGCCGCCCTGGATGCGGAGATTGCGCGCTCGCCGCAGCTCGACGCGCGCGATCGCGCGCTGGCCACGGAGCTTGCGTACGGTTCGCTGCGTGTGCGGCGGTGGCTGGAGTCGCGGTTGCAGCGCCACGCGACGCGGCCGCTGGACAAGCTCGATCCGCGGGTGCGCGTTCACCTCGTGCTGGCGACGTTCCAGCTCTTCTTCCTCGAGCGGGTGCCCAAGTTCGCCGCCGTCAGCGAAGCCGTGAGCGCGGTGCGTGCCGTGAATGGTCCGAAGGTCGCGGCGTTCGCCAATGCGATTTTGCGCAAGCTGGCGCGTGAGGCCGAGGCGGAGGTTGCGAGCCTCGACCTCGAGGCGATTGCCGTGGAATCGGCGCCGCCGTGGCTCTTCTCGAGCTTGGCCGCTTCGCTCGGTGACGCAGGCGCGCGCGCCTATTTGCGGTCGGCGCTGACGGCACCGCCCAATGGTATTTGCGTGTATGCTGCAAATATGCGCGACGCGTGGCTCGAGCGGCTGCGCGAGGCGGCGCCGCAGGGCGAGTTCGAGCTGGGGCCTCTCTCGGCGCATGCGATCCGCGTGCGCGGGGCGGGGAGGCCGCACGATTTGCCCGGCTTTGCCGAGGGCGCGTGGACGTTGCAGGAGGAGGGCTCGCAGGTGATCGCGCTCGCGCTCGGTGCGCGCGCCGGCGACGTGGTGCTCGATGCCTGCGCGGGGCGGGGCAACAAGACGGCGCTCTTGGCGAGTGCCGTCGGAGCCGGCGCGGTGGATGCTGCGGATCTGCACCCGTCCAAGCTGGCGCGCCTTCGCGAGGAGCTGACGAGGCTCGCGCGAGCACCGCGCGCCACGTACGCAGTCGATTGGTCCGTCGGCGCCGGTGCCGTCGAAGGCCGCTACCATCGCATTTTGGTGGATGCGCCCTGCTCGGGAACGGGCACCTTGGGGAGGCGTCCCGATCTCTATTTGCGCCGTGCACCGGAAGACCTCGCTCGGCTTTCGGCCCTGCAGGTCGCCATCGTCACGCGCACCGCGGATTTGCTCGAGCCGGGCGGGCGCCTCGTTTATGCCGTATGCAGCGTTTTGCGCGAGGAAGGCGAGCAAGTCATCGAGAAAATTCTGGCTGCGCGCCCCGATTTGGAGCTCCAACCCTTCGAAGGCCAGCCCGCGGCCGATCTCGCAAAAGGGGAAAGCATGCTGCGCTTGCTGCCGCATGTTCACGGCACCGACGGTTACTTTCTCGCGAGTCTCGTCAAGCGCCCCGCGACTTGCTAAAAGCTGGCGCCATGATTGACGTCACGCTTCCTCAGCTCGGTGAGAGCGTTTCCGAAGGGACGGTCACCAAGTGGCTCGTCCGCGAAGGCGACTTCGTGCAAAAAGACCAGCCGCTCGTCGAGATCGGGACCGACAAGGCCGACTCCGAGCTGCCCGCACCCTCCGCTGGCCGCGTGACGCAGATTCTCGCGAAGGAGGGGGAGACCCTGGCGGTGAACGCGGTGCTCTGTCGTCTGGACGAGACCGTACAAGCAAGTGCGGCCCCGCAAGCGGCGCCTGCGGCCCCGTCGAGCGACGTGCGCGCGCCCGCACCCGCACCGGTGCCCGCGCCTCCGTCGGCGCCCGCCGCCGTCGTGCAGCGACCTCCCGCATCGTCACCTTCGCTCGCCGCCGCCGCGGGGCTCGAGACCGTGTCCTCGCGCAGCGTGACGGGTGGCACTTTGGCCACGCCGACGGCCCGCAAGGCTGCTCTCGAGAACGAGGTGAATCTCGAGTCCGTGCAAGGCTCCGGCGAGCGCGGTCGCATCACCCGTGACGACGTGCTTCGCGCAGCCGCCACCAATGGCCCGCAGGCCGTTGCGCCGCAAGCGCCTGCGCCTGCACCGGTGGCACCGCCGCCTCCCGCGCCTGCACCGGCCCGTGCACCGGCGGCCGCGCTTTCGCAGTTGATCAATCAGGGTGGCGGCTTCGTCCCGCCGATCCCGGGCTTGGGTTACGGCTCCTTCAAGGTGCCGGCCTACAAGCCGAACGAGGGTGACAAGGTCGTTCCCTTCACGCGCCGGCGCCGCATCACCGCCGACCACATGACCTATTCGAAGTTCGCCTCGCCCCACGTCGTCACCGTGGCCGAGATCGACTTGAACAAGGTTTCGCAGCTTCGCGATGCCCACAAGGATCGCTACAAGAAAGAGGGCCACGCCCTCACGATGCTCGCCTTCGTGGTGGTGGCCGTCGCCCGCGCCCTGCGCGAGAACATGGCGCTCAACGCCCGCGTGCTCGACGACGCTTACGTCGTGATGAAGGACATCAACATCGGCGTGGCGGTCGACTCGCCCGACGGCCTCGTGGTTCCGGTCATCCGCCGCGCGGACGAACTGGGCGTGCGCGGCATCGTTCGCGGGATCGACGAGCTGGCCAAGCGTGCGCGCGGCGGCAAGATCACGGTCGACGATCTGAGCGGCGCGACCTTCTCCGTCACCAACCCGGGCCTCAAAGGCAACTTGTTCGGTGGCGCGATCATCAACCAGCCCAACGTCGGCATCCTGCGCATGGGTGAAATCCAAAAGCGCGTCGTCGTGGTCGAGGGTCCCGGCGGTGAAGACGTCATCGCCATCCACCCCGTCATGTACGCCGCCCTGAGCTACGACCACCGCATCGTCGACGGCGTCGCCGCGAACAACTTCCTCTGGCGCGTCGCCGACGTTCTCGAGAAGGGCGAGTTCGAAGTCTAGTCGTCCACGGAGCAAGCATCGCTCGAGGCGTTGCCCATGTTGAGCAGACCTGCTCGACCTTGGCGCAACGCCTTTTGCGTTTCTGCGCCGTTTTTCTCCACCTGCGCGCGCCACACCTACGGCTGCCGCATGCATCAACGGCACCGCCCGCACGATCTTGCCGAGATCCCGTTGAACGCTTGAGCTCCGCGGGACCGAGGGGGGGCTTGGAGTCATTCGCGATTCGCGATTCGCGATTCGCGAATTGCGAATGCCGCGTATCCTCCCCCGGAGGGGAGGGGAGGTACCTGAGCCATGGGGCTACATCTCAAGCCGCAAGATGTCGTACTTGCGCTCAAGGCCGTCGCCACGGGACGGCGCAACTGGACGCAAACGGAACTCGCTCAGGCGGTTTTCGTCAGCCCTTCCGAGTGCAACGAGGGCCTGAAGCGTCTCGCGGCGTGCCATCTCTTCGACCGCGGCGAAAATCGCATCATCCGAGCCAACCTTCTCGAGTTTCTCGTGCACGGATTGCGGTACGTGTTTCCTGCACGGCTGGGAGATTATCGATCAGGCGTGCCCACTGGATTCGCCCTGAGGGACCTCGCTGACGCTGCTGGCGTCATGGTGGCCGATGACGAAGACCGCGTCGTATGGCCATTGGCGGACGGCGAGATCGGCGCCGCTTTTGGGCGCGCCATCGAGCCGCTCTACAAGACGGTGCCGCGGGCCGCGGAGCACGATCCCGAGTTTCACGAGTACCTCGCGCTGATCGATATGGTGCGCATTGGACGGAGCCACGAAAGCCCGGCCGCGTGCAAAGAGCTCGAGATGCGGCTCATCAACGAAGAGAAGCAGCGCGCCTCTCTATTTTCGTAGCCATGCCGCAAGGATGTACTCGAGGCCCCAGTTCACCACCGTGACGAACAGTGACGCGATGGATGCGGTGATGCAGCCGGCGAACTTCACGCCGGAGAGGCTGCCCGCGATCAAGAAGAGGATGCCATTGAGAATGACGCCGCCGAGGCCCAGGGTGAGGACACTCAGGGTGATGGTGACGGGGCGCAGAAAGTGCCAAGCCACGGCATTGAGGAGCGCAACGACCAGGGCGAAGATGATCGCGGAGCCGAATCCGCGGGCGCGCATGCCCGGCATGATCTGCGCGACGATGAAGACGCTCAGGCCCGAAATCATCAGGTGGCCGAGGCTGACGAGGAGCTGATTCTGTCCCATCGGCCACCAGTGTACGCGCCCGCTCCCTACGGAATGCGAAAATCGCGCACGACCGCCATGTGTTGCATACCGGTGGCTGCGCTGTCGTCGGATTGGGCCGGGGCCACGTCGGTGAGGGGCGTGTAGACGCGCGAATCGAAGACGAGGCCGTTCGGGAAGACCTGCGCGCCCACGTGGACCTCCGTGGCCAGTGCGTTCATCTTCGGATCGGCGAGCACCCAGTCGTAGGGCTTGCTGCGCGGCGCATTCGTTTTATCGTTGCCGGCGCCGTCGACCGGATAGGGCCCCGTGATGACGAACCTCGAGCCGAGCGTGGCGAGCCAGCTCTCCTCGCGCGAGCCCGTGTTGAAGTCACCGCCCATGAGGACGTAGTCGCTCGAGGGGATGTTTTCGCCAATCAAGCCGTCCAGCGCCTTGGCCTCGTCGGCCCGCTTTCCCTCGTCGCTGGTGCCCGATCCCGCTTTGAGGTGAACGCTGATGACCCACAGATCTTTGTCACCGGGAATATCCAGCTTCGCCCATGCGAAGTCGCGGTCGGCGAGCTCCGCGTCGTCCCACTCGCCTTTCGCGAGAATCGGATATCGGCTGATGACGCCATTGGGGATCCCCAGACCGGTTTCCCGGAAGTAGGAGAAATTGGTCCCAAATGCGGTGTCGACGAACGCGCGAATCTCCTTTTCGCTATTCGCGCCAACATTGAATTCTTGAATGGTCACGATATCCGGCTTCAATCCTTTGAGGATGCGGATACCCGGCTCCAAATACGATTGCCCATTTCCGCTCGTCAGATTGGCGGCCGCGATGCGAACGACGTTGCCACCGCCGGGGCTTGCGTCCGTTCCCGTATCGCGTGCGTCCGCGCCCGCGTCATTCGGAGGGACGTTGGCATCGCCCGCGGCATCGTTTTTCCCGCCGCTGTCCGTCGGAATCTGTCCAGTGTCTACGGAAGAATCCTTCACGTCGGGCGGGAGGGTGATTCCTTCGCCCGAGCAAGCTGAAAACCCGTAGGCCAGCGTCAGTCCGAAGAGGGCGGCCAACGGCGCGCCAAGTGCCTTTTCGAGCGCAGTGCGATTCTTGGACATAAGGTCCGCAGTCTTAGCGCGTTTTGCGCCGCTGCGCGAACGTGAGCAGCAACTCCACCGTGCGGTACGTCACGTGCGCCGGAACGATGAAAAGCATGCCGAATCGCAGCAAGAACACGACGGCGCCGAGTCCGAAGACGCCAAGGTTCGGCATGTCACCGTCGAAAAATCCCTTGGTGAAACTCGTGTGCGCAAATCCCCACTGGAAAACGAAATACAGGAGCGACAGAAAAATGCTGAAACGAAAACGCCACAACACGTCCACTGTGCGCTTCATGGTGCGACGCCGTCTGCAGTCCGCGCGGTGAGCAGCGCGAGAAGGACCGCGTTGCCAATGGGGCCGAGGGCCAGAAATCGCGTGCGGCCGCCCGATGTATACGGAACGCCCGCGAGCGTGGTGGTTCGGTACAATCGTGTGAACTCGGCCGCATTTTCCGACACCCGCGCCGGCGCCAGCGCGAACACGGTGGCCGTGGGTGAGATGCCCAGCAGTACGGGAACGTCATCGTCCTCGCCGAAACCGCTGTGGCCATCTTCGTATTCACGAACGCCGCCGAAGCCCCAGAGATCCGACGCATGCCGAAGCACCGCCTCCCTGAGAAGCGCTGCGATGCCGCGATCGGCATAGCTCGCATAATAGGCGGCGAGCGCGGTTCCCGAGGCGCGGGGGAAATCCGTCCCCCGCCCATTGCGATGCTCCATGCGCTGGACGAGAAGTCCGCTGGCGGGATCGATCTGCTTCGTCCGAACCTTGTCGGTCCAGTAGGACAGCGCCTGCGTGTGCACGCGTCCCGTGGCGCGCGTGTGCCAGGCGAGGGCGCCGGCGATGGCCGCCGTATCATGCGGGTGCGCGGCGTGCGGAAACGTTTCCACCAGGCCCGAGGGCGATGCGAGCAGACGTCGTTCGAAGGCCGCGATCAGTGCATCGTGCTGCTTGGCGACATCGGCCGGAAAGGCCGGGTCGAGCGCACGGGCTACGGAAATCGCGAGCGCCGCACCCCCGAGGTAGCCATGGGCGTGCGAGCCCTCGAGCGACTTGAAGGCGTCCTCGCCGCTCCACGCTTCCGTGCCGAAGCCGCGCATCTCCGGCAGAAAGCACTTGCTCGCCGCGCGCGTGATGATCGGCACGTATTCGGCTTTTCGCTCGGGGTGCTCGAAGACCACCTGCGCCAGGCCGAGCGCGGCCATCTGGTGCGTCCAGAGCGCCATCTTGCCATTGAACTGCCGCGGATCGTCTTCCTGCTCGAAGGCCGCGACATCTGCGGCGAGCTGGGTTTGAGGTTCGGCGTCTCCGCGGAACCAGGCTTCCGCGCCGCGCCCGCACCACCACGTGGCGAACGAACGAAACGCGATCAACGCGACGACGAAGCCCGTCGCGCGGATCCACCAAGGGGTCACCGAGGCCTCCGACGCCGAACGATCACGGTGCGTGCGAGGATGGCAGCAATCGCCGCGGCGCACATCGAAAAGAAGGCCACGGGACCACTTTTTCCACTCGGCACGGAGCATCCGCCGTCGTCGGAGGATGTGGCGCCTTGCGCCCCTGCGTCGGGCCTACCCGGGCCCGCGTCGTCGACGATGCCGAGTTGATCGCGGATGGCCGGCCACTCGATGATGCAATTTGCCGTTGGTGTTGCGCTGGCGCATGCCAGCGGACCGCGCACCGTGGCGAGGTGCAGCAGCGGCGCGAAGGTCACACCGTCGTCCGTCGATGCACCGAGAATGAATCCGCTCGATTCGGTCGAGCACGCGTACAGCGTTCCCTGGAACCATGTCAGACATTGAATCTGCGCGGCCGACTTCTTCGTGAGGGCGAAGTCATCGCGTGACGCCTCGTAGAGGCCATCGGTGCCGCCGACCCACACCTTCGAGCCATCGCCCGAAAGCGCAAACCCGAGGATCGCAGGCCCGGTGCGCGCCGTGCGAAACGTCTTCCCGCCATCGTCCGTCACGAGAAGGCGGCTCGCGCTGCCCGCCGTGGTCCGCACGTACACGCGATCGGCATTCAGGGGATCGACGGCGGCGATGAAGGGCGCACCCTCGTTGAGCGTCAGCTCGATGAGCGTCTCGGAAAAGGTATGCCCGTTGTCCTTCGATGCGTAGAAGAGCCCTTCGATGGACTCTCCCTTGCGCCGAAACGCGGAGGCGTAGATGCGCGCGCCGTCGCTCGGTGCCGTGTCCACCGTCTCCGCGATGGCGTAGGTGGGCAGCCCGATACCAAGGCGGCTCCACGAGGAGCCTTCGTCCGTCGTTTCGTAGATATCGCTCGTGTAGCCCGCGCCGGCGTCGTCGAGCCTGTACGTCGACGTCAAGGCGAGGGCGCCGGCGGGGTTGCCCGGCCGCGACGTCACGTCGATGACCACTTGGCCCTTCAAACCGCCGCCGGCGAAGTTCCACGAGCATCCGAGATCTTGCGTGACGCTGAGCCCCTCGAACGTGCCCGCGAGAACGTTGTCGCCGACGATGCCAATCGCGGGATCATACTGGCCACCGTAGCCCACGGCGCGTTCGCAGACCCAGTCCCAGGTCGCGCCGCGGTCGTGTGAAAAGAGGATGCCGAAGGTGGTGCGTAGCACCAGCCGTTCCGGCGTCCTCGGGAAAACGACGAGCTGGCTCGCCGCGGGAAAGCGCCCATTGGCGTGCGCCTCTCCCGCGCCCAACGCGAGTGCCCCCACCCCGATTGCCACCCGCAGCGCCCATTTCGAAAGCACGATGCTCACGTTAGGCGGTAACGTACCGCGCGTGGAGATGGTTCGCCGTGCGTTGGCCCGATCGCTCGAGGGCGGGCGCTTCTCGGGCGTACCCGCGCGCGCTTTCGAGCGGGTGTGGCACAGGTGGTCCGCCTGCCGCGTGGCACGGCCGCTCCAGGTGCCCGACGGCATCGTCACCATCGCCATCGGCGGCACCACGCTCGGCGGCTCGGGAAAGACGCCCTTGGCCCTTGCATGTGCACGCTTCGCCGCCGAATCGCAGCGCGTCGCCCTCATTGGTCACGCTTACCGCGCGACACCCGGCACGGCGCGCATCGTTCAGCCCACCGATGACGTGCACCTCGTCGGCGACGAAGCCTTGATGTGCGCCCAGGCACTCTCGGCACCCTCCGGCGTCGATGTCATCGTGGCCCCGACGCGGCAGCAGGCCCTCGATTTCGCGGTCGCTCGTGGTGCACGCATCCTCGTGCTCGACGGTGTGCTGCAGATGGCGCCCCGCCACGCGACGTTGTCACTGCTCGCATGCGACGCCCGCGCGCCATGGGGCAGCGGCGCATGCCCGCCCTGTGGTGACCTGCGCGCGCCCAAAGACGCTCTGCTCGCCGCCTGCGATCGCGTCGTGACCCTATCGGACGACCTCGTTCGAAGCCGCGGTGCCATCGCGCCCGACGGCGCCTTGTTGTCTTATGCGGAGCTCGCGCGCATGAACCTCGGCCTGGTGACTTCCGTGGCGCGACCTGCGCGGATCCGTGAGCGACTGGAGGCTCATGGCATCGTTCCTCGCGCAGTCCTCCACGCTTCCGATCACGGTGCGCCCAGCCCTCACACCCTGGCGTCCCTTGCGGCAACGCATCGCGTCGAAGGCTGGCTCACGACGCATAAGTGTGCGATACACTTGCGCAATTCATCAGTGCTTCCATTGTACGTCATGGAGCATGACGTGCATCTTGATACCACCCTTCGCTGTGTTCTGCGCGACGCGATCGGGCCTGAAAAGACGCGGGAAATGTAGCGCGGCCTTGACCGCGCCCGACGCGCACCATAGTCTCCAAGGACGAATTCCAGGCTTTTTTACCGCCTTGCCACGATCATGGCTGAGTTCCTCTCGGTGCACGCGTGAGCGACTCGGACGAGAAAACGCGCGTCACCACGATCGTTCAGAAGACCCTCGGGGACGAACCACGTCCACGCGGCAACGATTGCTTGGTGGTGATCTACACCAAGGAGCCGACGCTTCTCGGAAAGCGGTTCGTCCTTGAGGGCAGTCCGTTCAAGATTGGACGGGGCGCCGAGAATCACATCGTGCTCGAAGGTGATTCCGTGTCGCGCAGGCACGTGCACTTCGAACAGCGTGGCGCGATCTGGTACGCCGTCGACGACAACTCGACGAACGGCACCTACGTGAACGACGACCAGATCACACGCGACATCGCGTTGGCGAACGGCGACCGCATCAAGGTCGGGCCGACTATCTTCAAGTACCTCTCCGGCGCCGACGTCGAGGCGCAGTACCACGAAGAGATCTACCGCATGACCATCATCGACGGGCTGACGCAGGCGCACGTGAAGCGCTACCTGCTCGAGGCCCTCGAGAAGGAGATCATCCGGGCGCGCCGCCACACGCGCGAGCTCTCGTTCTTGATGTTCGACGTCGACCACTTCAAAAAGATCAACGACTTCCACGGCCACCTCGCGGGCGATTTCGTGCTGAAGGAGCTCGCGCGCATCGTGCAGGGCCGCATTCGCCGCGATGAAGTGTTCGCGCGTTACGGCGGCGAAGAGTTTGCCATCATCCTGCCGGAGACCAACCTCGAGGGGGCGCGCTCGCTCGCCGAGGGGCTGCGCGAAAAGATCGAGCAGTCGCGGTTCGTGTTCCAGAACGAACTCATCCGAGTGACGGTCTCCATCGGCGTCTCGCAGCTGCGCGAGGAAGATCGCACGAGCATGGATCTCATCAAGCACGCCGACGAACGCCTGCTCGAGGCCAAGCGTGGCGGTCGAAATCGTGTCGTGGGCTGAACGCCGGTGCTAACACGTGCAGCGCCGTGACGAACGCACGTCTTCCTGAGATTGTCACCCCACCGCCCGGGCCGAAATCGCGTGACTTGGCCGCGCGCCTTGCCGCCGTCGAATGCCCGGCGTTCGACGCCCGCCGCGAGGCTCGCGCCGCGTTGAGCGAGGCCTCGCATGCCCCCATCGTGTACGCGCGCGGGCAGGGGCCCAACGTGTTCGACGTCGACGGCAATCGCTACGTCGATCTGGTGGCCGGCTTCGGCGCCCTCATTTTCGGGCACGCCCCCGAGGCCATCGTGCGCGCCGTGAACGCGCAGACGTCGGAGCTCGCGTTGGCTCTGGGCGACGTGTACGCGGCCGAGGCCAAAGTGCATCTGTGCGAGCGGCTGGCCGCGCTGTTCCCCGAGCCGGGGGCACGCGTGATGCTGGGCCTCTCGGGCGCCGACGCCGTGACCGCCGCGTTGAAGACGGCGCAGCTCGCGACGGGGCGTTCCAAGGTGGTCGCCTTCGTCGGTGGTTACCACGGCCTGTCGCACGGCCCCCTGGCGGCCTGCGGGCTTGCGCCTTCGTTTCGCGCGCCGTTCGCCGGGCAGGTGGGCGACTTCGTGACCTTCCGGCCCTACGATGCATGCGATCTGCATCTATCCGAGGACGTGGCCGCCGTCGTGGTGGAGCCGCTGCTCGGGCGGGGAGGGTGCGTGGTGCCACCGCCGGGCATGCTCCGTGAGCTTCGTGCGCAGTGCGACGCGGCGGGCGCATTGCTCATTGCCGACGAGGTATGGACCGGCATGGGGCGCGCGGGGAGCATGCTCGCCTCGCTGGACGAAGGCGTCGTTCCCGATCTGGTGTGCCTCGGCAAGGGACTTGGCGCGGGCTTTCCCGTGTCCGCGCTCATCGGGCGCGCGCAGGCGATGCAGGCCTGGGGCGCGCACGGCGGGACGACGATCCACACCGGCACGCACTTCGGGTCGCCCCCCGCGTGCGCGGCGGCATTGGCGGTGCTCGATACCTTGCAGACTACGGACATCGTCCAACGAGCGCGACGCACCGGTGATGCGTGGCGCGCCAAGTTGGAGCGCATCGCAGGCGTGACCGTGCGCGGGCGTGGCCTCATGGTCGGGCTCGCGCTGGAGGGAGGCGCGGCGCGTGCGCTCGCCGTGTCGCGTGCGCTGCTCGCGCGGGGCTACATCGTTTTGACGGGCGGGGTGACGGGCGACACGCTGACCTTGACGCCGCCGTTCGACATCGAACAGGAGCTGCTCGATGCGTTCGACACCGCGCTCGTCGAGGTGCTTCGAAAGGGGACCACGTGATGGACGCACGACGCAACGAGAGCGAAGCCCTGCACGAGCGCGCACGCGCCTTCGTGCGGGCGTTCGACGAGGGAAACCCGATGCCGGAGCCGTTCGATGCTCTGGCGAGCGATCTCGCACGCTTTCAAGCGCGGTACGTGCCGGGGTACGCGAAGTTGCTCGCGGCCCGAGGGCTCGATGCGTCGCGTTTTGCCAGGGCAGGTGACGCGCCTGCGGTACCGACGGACGCCTTCAAGGTGGCGCGCGTGAGTGCATTTCCAGAGCAGGACACGCCCATCACGTTCCGCACGAGTGGAACCACCGTGGGCGCACGCGGATCGCATCCCTTTCGCGATGCGGGCACGTACGAGCGTGCCGCAGTGGCCTTCGCGCGGCGCACCCTTTTGCAAGGCTTCCCCGAGCGCGTGCACGTTCTCGTGCTCGGACCCTCGGCGAAGGATCTCCCGGATTCCTCGCTGTCGCACATGAACGACGCGTTCGTGCACGCCTTCGGCTTGCCCCACGACGGCGACGTCTTCTTCCTGCGTGACGATATCCTCGATCTCGCAGCGCTGGACGAAACGGTGGCGCGCATCCTCGTCACCAGCGACGCGCCGGTGCTCTTGCTGGCCACGGCGTTTGCCTGCGCGTACCTGCTGGACGGGCTTGGCGATGCGGACTTCCGCCTTCCCAAGGGAAGCCGCGTGATGCAGACCGGCGGCTTCAAGGGAAAAAGCCGCGAGATCGAGCCCCACGACTTGCGGCGCGAGCTCGCGCGCGTCTTTCACATCGCCGAGGACGACATCCGGGGCGAGTACGGCATGACCGAGCTGTCGAGCCAATTCTACGAGGAGCGCGGTGGCGGTCCTTACCTCGAGCCTCCGTGGGCGCGCGTCGTTCCCGTCGATCCGGTGACCCTCGAGCCGGTGCCCCAAGGCGCCGAGGGCATCGCCCGCATCGAGGACCTGATGAACGTCGACAGCGCCTTCGCCGTTCTCGCGGCCGATCGCGTGCGCCGTGTGTCGGGCGGTTTCGAGCTGCTCGGGCGCACGCCCGGCGCTCCGCCGCGTGGCTGCTCGCTCACCGTCGAAGAGATCCTCGGCTCGTGAGCCGCGTCGCCGACCTTCGCCGCATCCTCGATGCCGCGCGCGCGTTGGTCGAGCACCGCGGTGCGCTCATCCCCGAGCTGGTGAAAAGCACCGGACTCTCACCCGAGGGGGTCGAGCATGCCCTTTTGCACCACCTCGAGACGGACGCCACGGACGACGACCTTCGCACCGTCCTGGGCGGCACCGTCGAAGCGACCCACGTCCACGTCATCCTTTCGGCCAACGTATTCGTCGCCGCGCTGCGTGCCATCGTGTTGGCCCGCGCCGCCGCCCCGACGGTCACTGTGCGCCCCTCGTCGCGCGATCCGGCCTTTGCCACCGCCTTGGTTCGCGAGCTCGCCGACCCAGCGATCACCTTGGCCGAGAAGGGCGGGGAAGGCGAAATCCACGTCTACGGCCGCGACGAAACCATCGCCAACGTACGCGCCTCCGCACCCCGCGGAACCCTCGTCCGCGGTCACGGTGCCGGCATGGGCATCGCGATCGTCACCGAATCCGCCGATCTCGTGCAAGCCGCTGACGCGCTCGCGGACGACGTCATCGCGTTCGATCAGCGTGGCTGCCTCAGCCCCCGCATCGCCTTCGCCGCCGACAACTCGTTCGCCGAGAAACTTCACGCGGCCCTCACCGCGCGCGAAAGCACCATCCGCCGCGGCGAGCTCACGCCGTCGGAATGCGCCGATGCAAGCCGCTATGCGGACACCGTGCGCTTCGCCGGCGACTTGTACGAAGGGAAGGCCCATCTCGTCGGCGTGACCGATACCTTGCTCGTCCCCCCGCCGGGTCGCCACCTGCACATCATGCCCCTCGAGGCACTTCCCACGGTTCTCGCGTCGCTTGCGCGCAGCATCGTCGCCGTCGGCCTCTCCGATCCGGCGCACGCCCTCGTGCCGTCACTGCCAGGGCACGCGCGCATCTCGGCGCTCGGCCGCATGCAGCGCCCCCCGCTCGACGGCCCCGTGGATCGACGCCCTTCAGCGCGGACGTGACGGACGCGCCCGCGGCACCGCCGCGGCGATGTTCGTCGACGGCAGCGAGGCCGGGATGATCTGCACCCGACGGTCCGGCCCTTCGCCGTTGCTCTCCGTGCGAACGCCGGACACGTCCTTGAGGGCCATGTGCACGATGCGCCGATCGCGCGCGCTCATCGGGTCGAAGGTGATGATCTTTCCTTCGGCGGCCACCCGCTCCCCGAGGCGCCGCGCCATCTGCGCGAGCTGGTCCTCGTGGCGCGCGCGGTAGCCTTCGGCGTCGACCGCGACATGCTTGCGCGGCTCGCCCGGCCGGTGCACGACGCGGGTCGTCAAATATTGAATCGCCTCGAGAACGGCGCCGCGCTTGCCGATGACGCGCCCGGCGTCGGGGCCTTCGATCTCGAGCCGGATCTCGTCTGCCGAGCCCTCGCCGTCGTCCGGTGCAAGGTTTACCTCGGCGTTCATGAGCATCTTTTCCATCAAGGTGCGCACGAAGTTCAGCGCGCGGGACGCCTGCGGATCATCCACGCCGTTTTCCACGCCATTCACGTTGGCTTCACCAGGGGACGACACGTTCGAAACATCAGACACGGGCTTTTCCCTTTCGCAGGTTGCTTCCAGCCTCATTGGAAGCTTCTCGAACCTCGATATCGTTCTTTCCCTTGGGCGTCGACCGCGGGGCAATCTGCTCGATGAGCAGCTGCTGGCCGATACCGAGCACGCTGTTGGTCAGCATGTAGACCCCGAGCGCGGCAGGCAAGAACAACATCATGACGGTGAAAACACCCGGGAGCAGGTAAGTCATCATCTTCTGCTGCATCGGGTCCATCCCTTGCTGGGGCACGATCTTTTGCTGAACGATCATGAATGCACCCAACACGATGGGCAGGACGAAGAATTTATCGGGCGCCGATAGGTCCGTAAACCACAGAAATCGCGTGTGGTACATCTCCACCGCGGTTTGCAAGGTGGTGTACATCGCGAACCAAATGGGCATCTGAACGAGCTGCGGCAGGCATCCGCCGAAGGGATTCACGCCGTTCTTCTTCCAAAGCTCCATCATGGCCATGTTCTTGGCCTGCGGATCGCCGGCGAACTTCTCGTTCAGCGCGTCGACCTCGGGCTTCAAGCGGCGCATGGCCAAGCTCGATTTGATGGACTTCCACGTGAGCGGGAAGAGCAGGGTGCGCAGGCACAGCGTCATCACGATGATGGCGAGGCCCCAGTTCCCGGTGATCTTGTTGCGGAAGAAGAGCAGAACGTCGACCAGGACCTTCGCGACGATGGAGAAGAACCCGAGGTTGATCAGGTCCCCGAGGCCTTTGTTGCCGCCCGCGGCCTGGGCGAGCACGTTGCGCTCTTTGGGGCCACCGAAGGCCGTAACGCGGTAGGTGGTGCTCTCGCCCGGGCCGAGCTCCTTGGCGTTGTAATTCAGGTTCGCGTGGTAAACGGCGGCTGCGTCGTCATCATCGCGATTCTGCCCGACCGAGTACCAGTCTTCGGCGAGGATCTCACAGGTGGCAGGCGCTGCGGGCACCAGGGCCTGCGCGAAGTACGTGTTCGAGATCGCGGCGTAGCGATCCACGGGCTCTCGGAAGGGGCCCTGTTTGAAGTCGTCGCGGTTCTTGCGCTCGACCTTGTTGCCGTTCGCGCACTCCAGATCCGTCATGAACGGGGAGACGCGGCCGAGGCTGCCCTTCACTTCTTTGTTGCGGCGGAAGGCAAAGGCCTGAATCGAGAAGCGGTGCGATTTCTTCGTGTCGGCGAGGTTGGTGACCGTGGTCTCCACCTCCAGCTCGAACGGCCGCGCGCCCGCGGTCACCGTCTTGACGATCTTCACCGTCTCGTCGGCGTAGGTGAACTTGCAGTCCTTGTTCTCCGAGGCGGCCGGTTCCAGCTTCCAATTGAAGCGGTCGTACTTCACCTGGTCGTTCGCGCCCTCGGCACGAAACATCGTGCGCAGCGAGCGCCATCGCTCGATGTCCGGCGTCGTCGAGAGATCCCGCGCCTCGCTGCCGGCGTACTGCGGATCGGTGAGCAGGTAGTGCGTGACGCCCGCACCGCGCGAGGACAGCGTGACCTCGAACCGGTTTCCCTTGATGGTGCAAAGGTCACCCGGGGGCGGCTGGTTCGGCACCGGCGGTAGATTGGGATCCCGATCGCTCGGCATCGCCGGAGGGTCGATCACGTCGCCCACGAAATCGGGCGCGTTGACGTAGTTTTCGGCCAGCCCCGGCTGCGGGGCGTGGTTGGACTTGCCAGTGAGGGCAGGTATGCCCCACTGCCAGATCAAAATGGCCCCGATCGCGATGATCGCCCAGCGCAAAACCGTGTTCTTGTCCATTCGCTACTTCGAACTTTTCAGCCGATCCCCGTGGTTTTCATGACGTTTTCGATCGGCGGAGCAGCCGAACTAGCCGAGCGAGGCGGGAGGTCGATACCTCCCGGGTGAAACGGGTGGCACTTACACAGCCGCCTTAGCGAAAGCAAGCCGCCTTTCCATACCCCATGGCCTTCGAGGCAGGCCACCGCGTAACGCGAACACGACGGTTCGAAGCGGCAGACGTTGCCGAGGAGGGGGGAAATGAGGCGCTGGTAAAGCCGGATCAGCGCTATGACGACGTGCAGAACCATGACACTCGGTAGTGGCCGCTTTTAGCTTCGCTGACCTGGTGGCGAAAGATGACCCTTGTTCGATGCTTTGGCCAGCGCTTGTAACGAGCGCTTGCGGATCACCGGTCGCAATTTCTCCCATTCGGCGAGCGCGTCCGTCATGGAAAGCTTTTCGGCCCCTGCACGCGCGATCACCACGACGTCCGTTCCGGCCGCAACCCAGCGTTCATCCTGGGCAAGACGCCGGAAGCACTCTCGACAGATGCGCTTGATGCGGTTACGGACCACGGCGCCGCCCAATTTACGGGTGACGATGAGGCCCAAACGCGCAAGCGCGGGCGAGGGAACATCGTTCGGCGGGCGCGACGAAGCGCGCCCGTCGGGTGATGGGGCTATGAGAAAATAGTAATGCCGGCTGGAGACGCGTTCGCTCCCGGAGGTTGCCGATTGAATGCGAACATAGTCGGCATGACGCCGGACTCGTCGCTCGGGGCGGAAGCAGAAAGACGCTTTCGTGGCAGGACTACTTTTTGTTACTTCTTGTAGATGCTGACAGCGAGACGCTTGCGACCCTTACGACGACGGTTCGCGAGCACTTGCTGCCCTCCACGCGTAGCCATGCGGGCGCGAAACCCGTGCGTCCGAATGCGGCGGAGGTTGTGCGGCTGGTAAGTGCGTTTCATGACGGGGCGCGAAAGAAAGCATCCATGTGTGCAGCGGTCAAGCGCCATGCCGACATCGGCAGCGATTTTTGACGCTTCACGTGGCGCTTGATTCTCCGTACCATCGGGGCGTCCTGGAGGCGGCTCTTTGACGAGAGACGCCGTCATATCGGAAATCACGCGTCGTTGTGAGCATCCGTGAGCAGCAGGTTAGTCCTCCCTCCCGCTCCTTCTCCTAGCTGACGGAACCATGACCCAACAATTTTCCTCCGATGGCGTCGGACCAGTCCGCCGCGCCATCGCCCGCCGACTGGGCGTGACCCTGGGCGCGACCGCGCTTTTCGCGTCTGCGATGCTGAGCAGCACGCGAGCGGAAGCTCAACAAGCAACCTTCCACCTGGATCGTCTGGAGGTGCCTGGGGCACCGGAGGACGGCGCCGTGCTCTTTCGGCCGGTCACCCAGCCAAAGCCGATTTTCTTCGGCCAATTGGCCTTGGGTTACTCGCTCCGACCGTTGCACACGAGCAATGTGACGAACGACCGCAACACACTGAGTCGTTCCTCCACGGCGGTCATCGACAACCAGTTCACGACGTACGCGACGCTGGGTTTCCAGTTCCTCAATCGATTCACCATCGCGGCGACGCTGCCGGTCACGCTCATTCAAGATGGGCAGAATCCGACGTACTCCTCGAGTGCTGCGGGCGCGACCAACGTCACCACCGGCGGTCCGTCGGTGGGCGATACACGCATCGACCTGCGCGCGGTGGTGTTGCGAACCGGCAATGAGAAGGGCGCTCTCGGAGCGAGCTTTAGCCTGTTCGCGCCGAGCGGAAACAACTCGCGCTTCGGTGGCGACGGAAGCACGTCGGCCTTGGTGGGGATTCAGGCCGAGTACGATTTCAACTTGTTCGTGCTGACCGCGAACACCGGCGTGCACTTCCGCCCGCGCAACTCGATCAACAACCCCGTGAACGACCAGGGGTTGGGTATCGGCAACGAGTGGCGTTGGGCCGTCGGCGGCTTCGTGCCCATCAAGGGCGGGAAATTCCGGATCGGCGCGAGCGTCTTCGGCCAGACGGGCATCAGCGACACGAGCATCATCGGCGATACCGTCTTCAAGAAGCGCAACACGCCCATCGAGTGGAACGTCGAGGGGCGCATGAAGTTCGGCCCCAAGGATCGCTGGTGGGTCGGCCTGGGTGGCGGCACGTTGATCGCCAACGGCTACGGCGCGCCGGATTTGCGCGTCATGGGGTTGATTGGCGCGTACCTGCCCATCTCCGATTCGGACGCGAATTCGCCGGATCGCAAGGCCGCGTTGCACGAGAAGTGGCGCCGTGAGGCCGCGGGTGACGCGGACAAGGACGGCATTCCGGACGACATCGATGCGTGCCCGAACGAGCCCGAAGATCACCAGGGCGCGGACCCGAACGATGGCTGCCCGCTGCCGCCCGATCGCGACGGCGACGGCATTCCGGACCAGTACGACCGCTGCCCCGATCAGCCGGAGGACAAGGACGGCATCGAGGACGGCGACGGCTGCCCCGAGGACGACGCCGACAAGGATGGCGTGCCCGACGTGACCGACGCTTGCCCCGACGTTCCTGGCAAGCCTTCGCCCGACCCGAAGGTGAACGGCTGCCCGCAGTTCATCAAGAAGGAAGGCTCGGTGGTGCGCGTGCTGCAGCAGGTGCACTTCGCGTTCGGCTCGTCGAAGATCCTGCCGGACAGCTTCCCGATGCTTCAAGAGATTGCCGACCTGCTCAAGTCGAGCCCGGCCATCAAGAAGATGTCGATCGAAGGCCACACCGACAACAAGGGCGGTGCGGACTTGAACAAGAAGCTCTCGCAGAGCCGCGCCGATTCGGTCATGAAGTGGCTGACCGAGCACGGCATCGAGCAGCCGCGTCTCGAGGCGCACGGCTACGGTCTGGAGCGCCCCATCGAGGACAACGCCACCGAGAAGGGCCGCGCTGCAAACCGCCGCGTCGAGTTCAAGATCACCGAGGAAGAGGACCCGAACAAGATCAAGAAGTAGATTCTCTGCCGAGAATTGGGCTTGGGGCCGGAGGTGCTTTTACCCTCCGGCCCATGATCGATCGACGCTCCAAGCGAAGCACCCAGAAGAACGAAGCCTTTCAGTACCTGCTCGAGGCGGTCGCCGATCGCAGCGAGGTGGAAGCGGTGGCCCTGGTCGACACGCGCGGCAACATCGTCGCCGGAACCGGGCTACCGCACGATCTCGCGGGCATCGCCCGTGTCGCAGGCCCCGTCGCCCGCGGCGAAGAATGTGTCGAGTTCGACATCGTCACCGCCACGAGCGACCTTTTCCTCCGCACCGTCCCAGCCGGCGACGAGTCGCTGTACCTGGTCGCGCTAGGTTCGCGCGTGAGAAAGATGAACGACGCCGCCAACGCCATCACGCGCATCGCGGTGGGCGCGTAAGTCTGCGAGGACGCTTCCCTCAGAAGAGGGAAACCGCCAGGACGCCAGGGTCGCCAGGGTCGCCAACGGAAACGGCCCTGGCTTTTGATTTTTGTTTCCGCGGTTCACGCGGGGCGAGATGAAAACAAAGAAAAGCCGACCACCCCTGGCGACCCTGGCGTCCTGGCGGTTCCTTCTTCTTTGGGTCCTAGGCCCGCCGGGCGTCGAGGGCCGCGCGGCGGCGGCGTTCGCCGCGGTAGCCTAGGGCGATGCCGAGGCGCAGGCCTAGCAGGAAGCCAAGAACGGTGCAGAGGGCTGCAGTGAGCACGGGACGGGATCTAGCACCGAGGCGCTAGCCCGTCCCGTTGTCGTGTCGTGCGGGGCTCAGTTCAGCGAGAACGTCTTGCCCACCGTGACGGGGGCGCCGCCGAACGGCGGGACGTGGGCGCTGCGGAACTTCGAGGCGATGCAGCCACCCACCGCGGTGCCGGTGAAGGGCGGTTGATCGACGTCGACGACACTCACGGTGCCGCTCGGTTGGAACGTCACCTTGACGTGACCGCTACCCGTGGGCCCGTCGGACTTCTTGCAGCTCGAGATGTTCACGTTGCCGAGCGAAGCGGCGGCCTCTGCGCGGTTGAACGGCGCGGTGCTGGCAGCAGCCTGCGAGGGCGCGGACTCCTCCGCGTGACCGCCGACGGCCTTCTGCATGGCGCCAGCGAGATCCGCCGGCCCTTCCTTCTTCGCGACGGGGGCCGGAGCCGCCGTACCCTCTTCGCCACCGCCCGTGCTGGCGGTACTTCCGCCGCCACCACCCGCCGAACCCTTCACGCGCGAGCCGCCACCGGTGCCCTTCGTTCCGGCTCCCGGCGTGATCTCTTTCGCGCCCGAGGCGGTGGGCGAGGACGCCGGATCGGCCGCTGCCACCGTGGGCGTCGGCGCCGGCGCGGGCACGGCCGATGCGCTCACCGTGGCGGTGGGCTCGGACGGCTTGGCCTCTTCCTTCACCGACGGACGCGTCACGATGACCGCGACGATGACCGCGGTGCAGACCAGCAACGTGCCCACGATGATGGCGATGAGCAGCGTGCGATTCTGCCCGCCGCCCATGGAGACCGGCGACGACAGATCGCCGAAATCCTGCGGAGGCGGTGCAAGCACGGGTGCCGCGAGCGCGGCGCTGAAGGCACCGCCACCGCCGAGGTTCATGATGTCGTCGACGTGGCGTCCGCCCTTCGCTCCGCCCTCGCTCTCGGTGGAGCTGGTCGACGACGCGAGCGCGCGGATGTCGATGAGCCCCGAGCCGTCGGAGACCGACGACGACGAGGACGACGGCGACGAAGTGGACGACCCCCTGGGCTTGTCCGCCGGACCCGACGTCTGCGTGAGCGCGCCCAAGGAAAAGAGCACGCTGTTCTCGTTGCGCTGGCCCGTGAGCTTGCTGCCGTCGTTCGAAACCGGCGCGGCGCTCGTCATCACGTCCTCTTCGCCACCGGCTTGCGAGACGCCGCCGAACAGGTCCGCCTGATTCCCGCGCCCGCCCGTTCGCCTTGCGGCGGCGCTGGTGCCTGCGGCTGCAAGCGGGGATGCGGTGCTGCTTGCCGCCGCCAGCGGATTCGAATCGAACAGCCCTCCGCTGCTGCCGTTGCCATTCGCCCGGGGGCTGCTGGCGCCGCCGAAGAGCGAATCGCCCCCGCCGAAACCTCCTCCCAAGCCGAGCGGTGACGCAGCCGCAGGTGCGGCCGCAGCAGGCGCGGGGATCGGGTCGGCGTCGGGGCCGCTGTTCCGAAGGCTGAGCGGTGAGTACTCGCCCACTGCGGGCGACGATCCGACGGAGCACGCCGCGTAGAGCGAATCGATCTCACGCAGCGGAAGCCAATCGTTCATGCCGTCTTTCCAGCAGAACGTCTCGTCGTGGATCGTGCCGGATTTGTACTCATCGACGATCTCTTGCACGGTCATCGTGCGCTGATCGCCGTCGGCGACGTTTACGGTCCACTGATCTTGGTCAGCCGAGTACCCTGGATCGCTCACGGTTCCACCGGAAGCAGCTCCTCCGCTCGACGCGGTGGCCTCCGGCTCGTTGCCGTTAATGACGATGGTCGCGCCGCACTTTTTGCAGCGGATCTTGACGATCTTCCCGAGGACCTTTTCGTCCGCGATGGTGTACTTGGCCTGACACGACTGGCACGAAATCTTCACGGATGCCTCCGGCCCTATACTCGGTGCAACACCATCCGGTCAGTGCACCGCCCTCTGAGTACGCACGGAGGCGTGCCCAGTAATCCGTGGGACGTTCGCTCACAGGATGATGAAGACAACTTTGAAAAGTATAGCGGGCCGCCAGAACGGCGATCAAGCAACGCGCCACAAAAGGTGGGAGACGCCTTAGCTAGGTCCCGCGCTTAATTAAGCAGTACCAAGGCCGTGCCGTCCTTGCCGCAAAATGACGCGGAGCCATCGAATCGATCCCCGCAGGTAGGACAGATCTTCCCCTTCTCTTGCGGTCGCGCCGATGCGCCCGCGACGTAGGGAAGTATCTCCTCACCTCCAGCAAGCTCGACCAATGAGGCGCCGTCTTGCGGGCAAAATGTGGAGCCGATCCCGTACTCGCGGTGGCACGTCGGGCAGACGAGGCGCTTCTCGTAGCGCTCGCGGGCGCCGGCCGCGGCCTTGGCCCGCTCGACACTTTCTTCGTGCGCCTTCATCTGTGCGGCATGGCGCGCGGCCTTCTCGCGGCGCCGCTCTTCGACCTCGCGCAGCTTCTGCTCGTGCCGTGCCTCGGCCTCGCGCTGCAGCTTGCTCGCTCGGCGTGCGCGCCTCCATCCAAATATGGCCACGAGGCCCAGCACCGCGGCCAAGGTGCCAACCACCGCGATGAAAATGTTCCGGCGCCGAACCGCATTGCCAACTGCGGTGGCTTCGTGCCCACCGAGCGCACCTTGCGCGATGATGGCCACCGATGCTTCCTCGTTCTCGCCCGATGCGTTGAGGCCGGACTGCGCGAGCAGCGCCTCGTAGTGCGCCGACGAGCTGATCTCCACGAGGACCGTGGTGCTCTTGCCGGCGGCGCTCACCACGAGCTTCGTGATGCCTTCGGGTGCGTCCTCGGGCACGGTCACCTTGCCCGTGGGATCGACGACCAAGTGCGATCCTTCGCCTTCGACGTTCCATGTCACCGGCGTTGGCGTTGCACATCCTTTGGCGTCCGAGACCACCGCGTGAAAGAGGAAGCTTTCCCCCGTGCGCAAAAGTTTACGAGAGGGGCGCACCTCGAGGCGCGCAGGCTCGCCCGGGTTGGTGCAGGCGCGGCTCGTGGGCTCGGGCGCGTGCGTGGGTTCGGCTGTCTTCGGGGCCGCAGGAGGCGCCGAGGTCGCGGGCGTTGCGACCACCTTCTCGAAGGTGCGCGAACGTTTCACGTCCGCCATGCACGTCCCTTCCTTGAGGGTGATCTCGTAGCGGCCCGATTCACTCACCTCGATGCGGTTGTCTCCGACGAGCGTCACGAGCGTGTTGAGCACCGCGCGCCGTGGATCGGCGGGTGGCGTCGAGCAGCGCGTGCGCCATGAGCGCCCGGAGCCATCGCGCGAGTGGGAGTCGCGCACCAAGGTAGGCATTTCCTCGTAACACTGGTTCGTACGGAACGTGCGGCCGTTTCCAACGATGCTCAATTCATCGCCTTCTTCGGTGACCGTGACGGTTTCTCCGCCACCCGTGAGGCCGGTGACTGGAGGCGGCCCGCATCCTCGTAGGAGCCACTGTTGCACCGTGTAGTCTTGCCGAAGAGGGCCTTGTCGCCATTTTCCGTCGAGAGGACCTGCAAAAGCAGGTTGCGAGAACAGGACGAATACGGCGAGGAAGCCAATCGAGAGGAAGGCGAGTCTTTCGAATCGGACCACGACGAGGGGGGAGCTTACCGCAAGACCATGGCCGGCGCTTTATTTGCCGGTTCTTTGGAAAATATGGGCATGATAGGCGCCAAGGCGAATGAAAGCTCACTACCGAAGCTTCGTGGCGCTCGCCTGTGCGAGCGCGGTGACCTTGTTCGGCAGTACGGCGGGAGCGCAAATCGCAAACGGAAACGGTGACGGTTTCGATACCCACCTGTTTCGTCCTGCGATGGACTCGAAAGGGTTCTTCTCCGTCAACGGCACGGACATCCTTGGAAAGAACGACATCAGCTTGGGCCTCGTCATCGACTACGGCCGCACGCTGCTTCGCGTTCCGGACAACGGTGCGGGTAGCCCGCAACTCATCGAGCACTCGTTTCAAGGCACGGCGATGTTCAACTACGGCATCGCCAACCTGCTCGCCGTCGGCCTGACGGTGCCGGTGAACTTGATGGCCGGCGACGATCGCGGCGGTCCAGGTGGCGCGCCTTCGGTGGGGGGCTGGGCGAACAACAAGCTCGATTCACAGACCCTCGGATACTTGGGCTTGCACGCGAAGTTGCGCATCACGCGCGTGGATCGCGGGCCCGGGCTCGCACTCGGCGTTACCGCGGGCGTGCCCGTGACGGATGCACCGAAGAACGCCGGTGCCGATCCCACGGCATGGGTGTGGCCGCAGGTCTTTTTCGAGCATCGCCTGGGCGCTTCGCAGCGCTTCAAGTTCGGTTTGAACGGCGGTATCCGCGTCCACGGCGCGAGCGACACCACCATCGAGCTGCGCGACGGCACGTTCAAGGACGGCAATCGCCTCACCTACGGCGCTGCGATCGCGTACCGCATTCTGGATCCCGTCGACATCATCGCGGAGACGTATGCGACGTACCTGCTCTCGGGCGATGCCGCGGACAAGGTGAAGCCGTCGAACGAGGTCGTCGGCGGACTGAAGATTTTCGTCGAGCGCAACTCGTACCTGATGTTCGGCGCCGGCCCCCGCTACACGAACGGCTTCGAGGCGGCGAACATCCGCGGCTTCATCGGTTTCGTCTTCGAGCCGTCGATTGGCGATCGCGATGGCGACGGCATCAAGGATGACATCGATCAGTGCCCGGACGATCCGGAAGATCATGACGGCTTCAAAGACGAAGACGGCTGCCCCGATCCGGACAACGACGAAGACGGCATCCCGGACAAGGACGACCGCTGCCCGAACGAGCCCGAAGATCGCGACGGCGATCAGGACGACGACGGTTGCCCCGAGGGCAACACGGGCGACCGCGACGGCGACGGCATTCCCGACAACGTCGACAAGTGCCCGGACCAGCCCGAGGACAAGGACGGCTTCCAGGACCAGGACGGCTGCCCCGATCCGGACAACGACTTGGACGGCATCCCCGACAAGATGGATCAGTGCCCGAACGATCCCGAGGACAAGGACGGCTTCGAAGACGAAGACGGCTGCCCGGATCCGGACAACGACAAGGATGGCATCCCCGACAAGGTCGACAAGTGCCCGAACCAGCCGGAGACCTTCAACGGCTTCGAGGACGAAGACGGCTGCCCCGACAAGGGACAGGTGGTCATCCAGGACAACAACATCGTGATCTTGCAGAAGATCAAGTTCAAGACGGGGTCGGCGCAGATCCTCCCCGAATCGAACGGCATCCTCGACGCGGTGGCGGCCACCATCGTGCACCATCCCGAGTTCACCTTGATGGAGGTCGCCGGCCATGCCGACGAGCGCGCGAGCGATCAGTTCAACTTGAACCTCACGCAGCAGCGCGTGAACTCGGTCATGGCGGCCCTGGTGCAGCGCGGGATCGACAAGTCACGCTTGCGCGCCAAGGGCTACGGTGAGTACTGCCCCGAGGATCCCGGTCACAACGAGGAGGCGTGGGAGAAGAACCGCCGCGTCGACTTCAAGATCGTGAAGACGAAGGACGGGCCCACCGGCGTTCAGCTGGGTTGCCCGAACGCCATCGCCAAAGGTGTGAAGCCCGACCCAATTCCCTGAAATCCTATCTTTCCCGTACACGTACACGTTCCCGTTCCCCTTCCCGATCTTCTTCTCGGGCTTTCGGGATCGTGTACGGGAACGGGAACGGGAACGTGTACGGGGGGCGAGAGTCGCTATTCGGCAGCTTGCGATGCCGGCTCCTCCGTCTCGTTTGCCTCGTTTGCCGCGGCCTCCGCCTTTTTCGGACGGCCGCGGCGCGGTTTTGTGACCTCGGCTTCGCCCTCGGCCTTCGGCGCGCCCTCGGGGGAGGCGGGGGCGTCTTCGACCTTCGGCGCCGCACGCTTTGCGAGCTTCGGCAGCGCGATGGCATCGAGACGGGCGCGGAGCGGCTCGTTCGTCTCGGCGTAAATGCGCGCGTAGGCGAGGGCGCGCTGCGCCTGCAAGATCATCGCCTCCTGCCGCTCGGTGAGCTTGGCCTTCGCCGCATCCACCGCAGCCTGCGCGGTGATGACGTTGTGCGACGCCGCCTCGACCTCGGCGGCGAGATCCGCGAGGCCTTTGGCGTCCATGTCGCCAAAGCGGACGTCGGCGAGCTCGTTGTTGAAGATCTCGAGAAGGGATTGCACGGGGAACGGTAGCATGGCCCGTTCCTTAGCACTGATCATAAGATCAGTGTAGGCAATAGCTTATTTCTCGCCGAGGAGATTTTTCGCGTTGTTGACGCAGACCTGGTCGTGCTGGTCGCGGCAAATCGTCTTCAGCAGCAGAAGCTCTTCATGCGTGGGCTTGCCCGAGGCCACACGGGCCTGGAGCAGCTTCTTCGCCCCGTCGGGATCCTTGAGCATCATTCCGCGCACCTGATCGGCGACGCTGCCGCTCGAGCTGCTGCTCGAGGCCGATGCAGCCGGTGCCGCGGGCGGCGTGCTGCCGGCGCCGCTCGACTTGGAGCTCGAGTGCGAGCTGCCCGATTCGCCGGACGACCGGCTCGCGGTCTTCTCGGGACGCTCGACGTGCTCGGGCGCGCTGGTCAGCGACACCGAGTGCCCGCTGTCCTTCACCGACGGCGCAGGCCGCGCCATGGCGATGGTTTGCGCATCCAGCTCGCGAAGCCGATCGCCCGCCATCTTGCGGTGCGACTCGTCGAGCGTGGACTGCTTTTCCACGAGCTCGTACAGGGCACGCTTGTGCGAGATGTCCGTCTCGTTGACGGCGCGCTCGAACATCTGCTCCGCCCAGCGAATCTCGATCGTCTTGAACCGCTTGTCGTTGCGCAGCGGTGAGCTCTCGGGGATGCCTTGCAGAATCTTGTCGTGCGCTTCCTCGCAACGGTTCTCCGGCGGATTGCACGCGCGATCGGCTTCGGCCAACGTCGTCTCTTCGCTTGGCTCGTTCTGCGTGGTGGCCGTGGCGGGCGACGGCAAGAGGCTGCGCTGTCGCTTGTAGGCCCAGACGCCGACGGCGGCCGAGGCGAGGATCATCCCGAGCAGCACCCAAGGCACGACGCCGAGACCGCGGCTCGAACGCGACACCGCGTTGGTGGAGCGCTCGCCGATGGACTCGAATTGGTGCGTGTCCGTGGCGCCGGGCAAAAAGATCTGACCCGCACCGACGAATTTGAAGCGCACGTCGCCGAGCTCGATGATGTCGCCCGCTTCGATGATGCCGCGGCGAAGATCCGAGCCGTTCACCCGCACGCCGTTGGACGAGCCCTTGTCGACGATCTCGTAGCGACCTTCGCCGAGCGAGTGGATCTCGCAGTGCAGGCGCGAGACCGAATTGTGATTCACCGAGATGGCCGCATCTTCCGCGCGGCCGATGGTGAGGCGCTCGCGATCGAGCGGATACTCGAGCCCGGGCGTGGGGCCGGCGAGCATGACCAAACGATTCGGCCGCTCGAGCAGGAGCGAGCCGCGCGTGGTGATGTTCGGCAGCGTCGCCTTGGTGTCGTCCGGAATCGTGGCGTTCGCGGGCACCTGCTCGACGGCGGCATCGTCGTGGAGCACGATGCGGTAGTCGCCGATCTGAATCAGATCGCCGTGCAGCAGATCCTGCGTTTGCGCCACGCGCAGGCCGTTGACGTAGACGCCGTTGTAACTCTGGTGGTCTTCCAGGAAGAACGTGGGGTTGCTGGGCGGGACCGACTGCGGCGGCGTGCGCGGCGATACCGGCGCGGCGCCATTCTTCTTCCGATGCAACGCCGCGTGATCACGCGACACGTTGCGCTCGGTGAGGCGGATGTTGTTCCCCTCCTTGCGGCCGATCGTGTAATCGTCACGCGTCAGCGGGACGACCGTCCGTTTGCCCTCCTCGTCCTCGATAATCAGCTTCCACATCGGAGTTCGTCGTCTGTTCGCACTCGCGAGGGGGCCCGGGTCAAAGTCAAGGTAGGCGCTCGGTTGAGGAAGCGGTTCCGCTTCTGCCCAAGTGTAGCTAGCGGGCCTACGTGAAAGCAACGGCCTAGACTACGCCCCTCCGCTGAATCTGCTGTGTCCACCTTCGGATACGTTTTTTCACCTATGTCGACCCGTAAATCAAACTGGATCCTTCTTTCCCGGGGACGCAATCGCGTCCACCCCTGGCTCTTCCTGTCCTTTTGCGCAGCGCTTTTAGCGACCGGCTGTGGCACGACTTGGACGGGCTCCATTGGGGCAATTCTCGCCAAAAATAACGAAAACGGGCGTGTTTTCGTACGTGACGTGCCCCCGGACATGGGGGCGGCCAGGGCAGGGTTGCTGGTGGACGACGAGATCACGGCCATCGATGGGAAGCCGGCAAAGGGGATGAGTGGGGACGACTTGCATCAGGCATTGTCGGGCCAAGTCGGGACGCGGGTGCGGCTTCAGATTGTGCGCGAGGGGATGACGAAGGAGGTCGTGGTGGAGCGGGGGCCCTTGGTGGCACCTCCGCCACCGCCGGCGCGTTAGTCGACGCGCTGCGGTTCGCTTTCGGGCAGGGTCGACAGAAAGCGGTCGCGCGCGGCGAAGACTTGGGCGCGATCGCGGCCGTCGAAGGTCACCTTGGTCTTGTACGAAGGGTCGAGCCACTTCGGGTACGAGCCCACGTCGACCTCGGGAAAGGCGGCGACGACGTCGTCCAGCAGCGGCTTCAGGTCGCCCTCTTCCATCTTGGTGTAGACCGCGGTCGAGATGTACGGCACCTCTTGCCCGAGCTTCTCCACGAGCACGGGGATCTTCATGCGGAAGACCTCCGGCACGCCGGGCATGAGCCAGGTGTTCTTGAAGCGAATCGTTGGCCAGCGGATGGCTTCCGTCGTCTCGAGCGTGGCGCCTTCGGGAATGAGCGCCATGCGCAGATGACCTTCGGTGCAGCGCTCTTTGTAGTGCTCGAGCAGCATGGTGCGCATTTCGGGGCTCGTCACCGCGGCGACGCCGAACGCTTTCGCCACGGCATCGACGGTCACGTCATCGTGCGTCGGTCCGACCCCTCCGGAGGTGAAAAGCCAGTCGTGCGACGCCGATAGCTCGCGCACCTCACGCGCAATCGTCTCGATGTCGTCGAGCACCATGACGACACGGCGCAATTGGATCCCCAACTCGCGAAGCGTGCGCGCCAGGAAGGGCAGGTTGGCCTCCTCGACTTTGCCCGAGAGGAGCTCGTTGCCAATGATGAGGACCGCCGCAGTCTTCGCCGGCTGCATGGAGCCTAAGAGTAGTCTTCCTCGATTGGGATTGGGGGTCCAAAAACCGGTCGATTCCGGAACACGGTGCGAGCTTTCGCCCGCGCGGCGTAGTAAGCTTCCGCGCGGTATACGGGATAGCGATGCCCAAAGTTCTCGTGGTGGAAGATTCGGCCTCGGCGCGGGCATTCGTGCGCGCCATTTTGGAAGACGCGGAGTTTGCGGCTGCGCTCGGCGGATGTCAGGTCACGGAAGCGACCAGCGGCTTCGACGCCATGCGGCTTTTGCCGCGCGGTCCTTACGACCTCATCATTACGGACATCAACATGGCCGACATCAACGGCCTGGAGCTGATCCACTTCATCCGCAAGTCCGAGCACCATCGCTCGACGCCCTTGGTCATCATCTCCACCCTGGCTGCCCAGCGGGATGTCGACCGGGGGCTGGCCCTCGGTGCCAACGCCTACCTGCCGAAGCCGTTCACGGCGGAGCAGCTCCGTGCCACGTGTGTGCGCCTTTTGAGCGCGCCGCCTAGGAGCAGTGTGCCAGGCGTGGCGGTGCCGGGCGAAGTGAAGCGCTGAATCGATGGCCGAGCACGGTGGGGGAGGGCGCGGAGATCTCGGAGACAAGGCGCGCGAAGAGTTCTTCTCCGAGGCGCAGGAGCTCATCGATGGCCTCGGGCGTGATCTTCTCGCGGTGGATGCCGTCGCCAAAGGCGGGCGCACCGATCCGGAGCTGATCAACGACGTCTTTCGTGCCGTCCACACGCTGAAAGGTCTCGCAGGGCTTTTTGGCGCCACCTTGATGAGCGGCCTCTCGCACGAGCTGGAGGACGTGCTGGACGATCTGCGCCTCGGGCGGCTCGAGATGAGCCCCGCGGTGCTCGATTTGCTCTTTCGCGCGGTGGAGCTTTACGCGCAGATCCTGGCCGCGGAGCGGGGCGATCGGCCCGACGAACCGGGGGCGGACGTCAAAGCGCTGCTGCACGCGCTGGGGCAGGTTTCGCAGCGGCGGGAGGGCGGCGGCGTCAGTCCGGTGGCGCAGTACGAGCTCGATCCGGGGCTCTTGGGCGTGCTCACCGAGTACGAGGAGTACCGGCTGCGCACGAACATCGCGCAGGGCGTCTCGCTGTTTCGCATCCGCGTGCAGTTCCGCCTGGACACGATCGACTCCGCGCTCGACGAGCTGAAGGCGCGCGCAAGGCCGCACGGCGAGATCATCACGTACCTGCCCACGGGCGAGGGCGGCGATGCCGACAGCATCGAGCTGGAGATCCTGCTGGCGAGCCATGCTTCGCTCAGCGTCCTCGAGGCGGCGCTTGGTGGTTCGTACGCCGCCATCGAAGAGGTGCAGCGCCGCGGCGCACGCAGCAAGCCGCCGCCGCCGCCCATTTCCGCGGTCGACGAGCAGGAGGGCGAGCCCTTCGGCGACATGACCGGTGCCGTCCCCGCCATCACGGGCGAGACGAGCTCCTTCCCGCAGGCCGTGCCCATCCCGGAGTCGAAGGCCGGCGAGCTGCCGCTTCCCGTCGTCTGGGGACGCGAGCCTCCGACCACGGGCACGACCAGCACGGCGCCATCGGAAGTGCCGCCCCCGATCCCAGATTTTGCTCGAATTTCCCGCGGCAGGCCGACGGACGTCGACGACATTTTGAAGTCGATGCCTCCGCCGATTCCGCCGGTGGAAAAGCAGCCGTCGTACCCGCCCGGTGCCGCCGTCGGTGGCGGTGGACGCGAAATGTCGCTGCGCTCCGTGAGCCAGACGGTACGCGTCGACATCCGCAAGCTCGACCACCTGATGAACATCGTCGGCGAGCTGGCCATCGTGCGCACCTCGCTGGCGAAGCTCTCGGACAAGGTCCGCGCGCGGCCCGAGGCGCGGGGCCTGGCCAACGAGCTGTATCGACTGCACCGCGTCTTCGAGCGCAACCTCGCGCAGATGCAGAACGGCATCCTCGAAGTGCGCATGGTGCCGCTGGGGCAGGCGTTCGACAAACTCGCGCGCATCGTGCGCCAGATTTCGCGCGAGCACGACAAGCAGGTGAACCTCGTGGTCACCGGCGCCGAGACCGAGATCGACAAGTTGATCGTGGAGGAGCTGAGCGATCCGCTCATGCACATGATCCGCAACGCCATCGATCACGGCATCGAGCCGCGCGAAGAGCGCATGCGCGTGGGCAAGCCCACCGTGGGCACCATCGCGCTGAACGCGTTCCAAAAAGGCAATCACGTCGTCATCGAGGTGGAGGACGACGGCGCCGGAATGAACACGCAGGTGCTCATCAACAGCGCCGTGCGCCGCGGCCTGCTCACGCGCGAGCAAGCGATGGAGCTCGCGCCGCACGAGATCCTCGGCCTGGTGTTCTTGCCGGGCTTCACCACGCGCGGCGAGGCGACGGATCTCTCGGGGCGCGGCGTCGGGATGGACATCGTCAAGACGAACATCTCGCGCATGGGCGGCATCATCGACATCTCGAGCGAGGTGGGCATCGGCACCAAGATGACCATCACCTTGCCCATCACGCTGGCGGTCATCAGCGTGTTGGTCATCGAGATCGTCGGGCGCACCTACGCCATTCCGCTGGCCAGCGTGGAAGAGGCCATCGTCTTCGACGAGCGCGACGTGCGCGCGGTGGAAGATCGCGAGGTCATGAACCAGCGCGGTCGCACCTTGCCGATTTGCCGGCTGTGGAAGCTTTTCGGCCTCACGCACGAGGGCCCCCCGCCGCCGAAGCGCTTCGTCGTCATCGCCGCCGTGGGCAATCGCAAGCTGGGCTTCGTCGTGGATCGTTTGGTCGGACAGCAGGACATCGTCATCAAAGCGCTCGGCAAGTCGCTGTCACACGTCCGAGGTTTCGCTGGCGCAACGGAGTTGGGCGATCAGCGCGTTGCGTTGGTGCTCGACGTGGCGGCGCTCGTGGAAGAGGTGCTCAGCGGCGACGGCGAGCGCCTGCTCGAGGGCCGCGGGGCAGGGGCCCTGGAAATGCGAACGGAAGGGAGGCTAGGCGATGGCCGCGCTCGTGCGTAGACGCGCAGAGCAACGCGCCCTCCGCCGCGCGGCCGACGGCCAGCGCACGGAGTATTTGGCATTTTCCTTGGCCGGGGAAATCTACGCGGTCGAAATCCACTCCATCGGCGAGATTCTCAAGCCGCCGCCAATTACGGAAGTGCCCCGGGCCGCGTCTTCGATCATCGGAGTGGTGAGCGTGCGGGGGCGCCTGGTGACCGTGATCGATTTGCGAAAACGATTCGGCGTCAAAGATGCGCCGATTGGCCATTTGACGCGTATCTTGCTCGTCGACAAAGGGGACGAAAAGCTCGGGCTATTGGTGGACGAGGTGCTGCAAGTGTACCGTCTCACCGAAAACGAGATCGAGCCGGCCAACGTCTTGGGCGGGGACCAGCCTGCCCACATCCACGGCATCGGGCGACCCAAGGAGGGGACCGGCCGCCCCGACTTCGGATCTCTGCTCGTGCTGCTCGATTTACGACCTATTCTGGACGGGTGACGCCATGGCGCAGTCCTTGTCCCGCCCTCGCCACGATCCGCTGAAGAACCTCGTTGCCTTCGTCATTGGCGACGTCAACTACGCATTCTCGATCGACTGCGTGCGCGAAATCGTGAATCCGCTTCCGGTCATCGAGTTGCCGAGTTCGCCCCCGGCGGTGGCGGGCGTGGCCGATTACCGCGGCGATGTCGTGCCGGTGATCGACTTGCGCGTGCGCTTTGGCTTGCCTCCCGTGACCGTGACGCGGAGGACCAAATGGATCCTCGTCGAGGTTGGCTCGGTTCAAGTGCCGCGGGCGCATCTCTCGCCTTCGGGCATGGCTGGTAGCAAACTTGTAGCCGTGATTGTCGATGCGGTGACAGACGTCTTCGGCACCGGCGGTGCCGAGCTTCGGCCCGCACCGCCCTTGGGCGCGGGCGACGACGTGCGCGGCATTGCCGGCGTGACGTACTTCGCCGATCTCATGGTCTTCGTTCTGGATCCGACGCGGTTCGCCGGCATCACGGACGCGTTCATGGAGGGCGCCGGCATGGCGTACGCCTTGCCGGGCGAGGCACCATGATCGCGATGGACGTCGAGCGAATCGAGCGCGCACTCTCCGACGACGATCCGGAGGCGCGAAGGCTCGCCGTCCAACAATTGCCGCTGGTGCACGGCGCCGATGGTGCGCGGCTCTTGGTGCTCGCCCTGGGCGATGCCGATTGGCGCGTGCGCAAGGAGGCCGCCGTGGCAGCGCCGCTGCACGAAGCGCGCGCACACATCGTCTCGTTCTTGCTGGATGCGCTCGACGACAAGCAGAACATCGGCCTGCGCAACGCGGCGGTGGAGGCGCTGGTGACCATCGGCCCGGACGCGGTGCCCGGTGCCATCGACGCGCTCGCGCGGCTCGATGCGGATGGGCGCAAGCTGGCCATCGAGGTGCTGGGCGGCATCCCCGACGCGCGCGGCGTCGAGCCGCTTTCGCACGCGCTCGATGATCCCGATCCGAACGTGCGCGCGGCCGCGGCGGAGGCGCTCGGGCAGGCGGGCCTCTCCACGGAAGAAACGCGCGTGCAGGCGACGACGGAGCTCACGCGCTGCCTTTCGAGCGAAGACGTCATGGTGAAGCTCGCCGCGCTCGAAGCGCTCACGCGGCTCGATGCGCGGTTGCCATGGAGCGTGTACGAGCCGCTCGTGCAGCATCCGCTCTTGCGCCGGCAAGCCGTGGCCGCAGCGTCGCGCTCGCGCGAGGAGACGGCGCTGCTCGCGTTGGTGGAGGCCACGGGCGATCGCTCGATGACCATCGCGCGGGAGGCGCTGACGTCGCTCGGGGGCTGGCTCTTGACGGAGACCTTGGGCACCGAGCGGCTCGCGCGCGTGCGGCGTGCCATGGCCGCGTTGCCCCGCGCGGTGGAGTTCGTGCGCAGGTGCGCAAAAGATCGCGCAGACAACGCGCGGCCGTATGCGCTGCTCGCGTTGGGGCTTCTCCGCGCGACCCGGCGGACCTGCCGCTCATCGCGGATGCGCTGTCCGAGGAAGACCTCGACGAGCAGGCGGCGTTGGCGTTGGACATTTTCGGCCGGGAGGCCACGGCGCCGCTCACGGAAATGATTCCGCGGGCGTCGGAGCACACGCGTGCGCTTTTGCTGTCGCTTCTTCCGCGCCTTTCACCCGAGCCGGATCCTTCGCTGCTGATCATGCTGCGCGAGGGAATGAACGATCCTGCGGCGGATGTTGCGGTGGCGGCCATTAAGGGACTCGCGGCTGCGGGGGATGCCAGCGATCTGGGGCGGATGATCTCGCTGACGAACCATTTCGACGTGCGCGTAGCGAAAGCGGCCGTGATGGCGCTCAGTACGCTCACGGCGATGTACCCAGGGCCTGCCCGCATGCTCTTGCGCGGTCTCGCTCCGGATGGGGAACACGTTACTGCGGGGTGTGCCATGGTCGCGGCCCTCGCCGGTGTCAAAGACGGCGTGGCGCCCGACGTCGAGTTCGTAAAGCGTGCGCTCTCCAACGGCGATCCGCGTGCGCGCCGTGTGGCCGTGGAATCGCTGGCCACCTTGGGCGGCGAAGAAGCGCAACGCGCAGTCGCCTTTGCGCTGGCCGACGAGGAGCGCGAGGTGAGCCTCGCGGCGGTGCGTGCACTGGGACGGCTGGGCTATGCGGACCCGCTGGTGGCGCTCATCGGCTCCAGCGACGAGCGCGATGTCATTGCGGCGACCTTGCGCGCGCTCTGCGAGGCCGATTCGTACCAGGGCCTCGTCGCCGCGCGCCCGCTCGTGAAGAGCCCCGACGCCGCCATCGCTTGCGCAGCTGTGGAAGCGATACGCGGTTCCACGGGGCCGTTGCGGGACGACGTCCTGTTCGACGCGCTCGATCATCCCGATCCGGAGGTCGTCAAGCTTGCGCTGGCCGAGCTCTCACGGGCGCCCGACGCGCGCGCACTTGCGCGGTTGGGCACGTGCCTCGACCATGCTTCGTGGGAGGTGCGAAGGCTCGCCTCCGAGCTACTCGGCCATACCAAAGCGCCGGCGGCGAAAGAGCTGCTCCGCGCCCGGTTGGAGCGGGAAAAAGAGCCCATCGTAAGGGGGGCGCTGACATTGGCGCTTTCGCTGCGGCCGCCACCGGGATCGGAGGAAGACTGACGTGGCGCGGACTCCGTTCGGTGATGGGGACCCGATCATCCGCGAGGACGAATACCGCCTTTTGCGTGATCTCGTGAGCGCGCGCATTGGAATCAATCTCGCATCCACCTCCCGCCAGAGCGTGGCGCGGCGTTTGCGTGAGCGATTGAGCGTGCTGAATCTTGCCTCCTTCACCGAGTACTTTCAGTACCTTCGATTTCATCCACTCGCGCGGCACGAGTGGGAGGAGGCGGTGGAATTGCTCACCACGAACGAGACGTACTTCTTTCGTGAAGATTTCCAGCTGCGGGCCTTCAGCGATGAAATCCTGCCGATGCTCCACGAGAGGAACAAGGCGCGAAAACGTCTCTTCATCTGGAGCGCGGGCTGCGCGACCGGCGAGGAGGTGTACAGCATCGCCATCCTGGTCGATCAGTCGAAGCTGTTCTCGGGGTGGGACGTGCGCATTTTTGGCTCGGACATTTCGCGTCGGTGTGTCGCCACCGCCCGGCGCGGGGTCTACGGCCCGGCGTCGTTCCGTGCCACACCCCCGGACTTGCGCCGTCAATACTTCGTGGAACGTGCCGACGGCTCCCACATCCTCGATTCGATCAAACCCCTGTGTCATTTCGGGCAGATGAACCTGCTCGACGAGGACAAAGCTCGTATCTTGGGTCGGGTCGACGTGGTTTTCTGTCGCAACGTTCTCATCTACTTCGATGCCCACGTACGCCGTCGCGTCATCGACATTTTTCACGACAGATTGTATCCAGGTGGGGTCCTTTTGCTTGGTCACTCGGAATCGCTGCTCAACGTCTCGACCGCATTCGAGCTTTTGCACTTGAAGGAAGACTTGGTCTACAAAAAGCCCACTTTGGCGCAGAGTTCTGCGATGGCGAATCGGTCGTGAGCAGTTCGTCCCCCGCACCCCGCATTCGGCTCCTGGTCGTCGACGACTCGGCGTACAACCGCCGCAACATCGCCGACATTTTCCTCAACGTGCCCGAGGTCGAAGTCATCGGCAAAGCCGCCGATGGCGAAGAGGCTTTGCGCCTGACGACGTTGCTCAAGCCCGACGTCATCACGCTCGACCTCGAGATGCCGCGCATGGATGGTTTCACCTTCCTGCGCATCCTGATGTCGCGTCAGCCGACGCCGGTCATCGTGGTGTCGAGCTATTCGCAAAAGGAAAACGTCTTCAAGGCGTTGGAGCTCGGCGCACTCGATTTCGTGACCAAGCCCGATCGCCAGATCACGCCCGATGCGACGGAGCTGCGCGAGCAGATCCTGAGCAAGGTGCTCGTGGTGAAGAACTGGCGCCCGCAGGCGCTGGTGCCCCATGGGTTGCGTTCCCGCGCGGCGGCGCCCAGCGGTCCCTGGACCCCGGAAGGGCGGCCCACGCCTCCGCCGGCGGCGCAGCCGGTGTTCCAGCAGCCGCGGCACCTGGTAGCGATTGCCAGCTCCACGGGCGGGCCGAGTGCGCTGCTCGAGATCTTCAGCAAGATCCCCGCGACGTCGGGGGTGGGCATCGTGGTCGCGCAGCACATGCCGGACAAGTTCACGCGCACTTTCGCGGAGCGGCTCGACCGCCGTGGTCCGGTGCGCACGTCGGAGGCGCAGGATGGCGATCGGGTGGGCTTGCTCACCGGGTTCGTCTGCCCGGGCCGTCAATGCATGGAGGTCATCCGCAACGCGAGCAACGACTACGTGCTGCGCGTGGGGCCGGGCGCGCCGACGGATCGCTACGTTCCCAGCGCGGATCGCCTGCTGAAGAGCGCGGCGGCGGCGGCGCGGGAGCGGTGCATCGGTGTCGTGCTCACCGGTATGGGTGATGACGGCGTCGAGGGTGCTCGACAGATCTTTTTCAACGGCGGAACCGTGATTGCCGAGTCCCAGGAGACCGCGGTGGTCTATGGAATGCCTGCAGCCGCCGTTCGTGCGGGGGTGGTCAGCAAGGTCCTTCCGCTCCCGGCGATCGCCGAGTACATCGCCGGATTGAGTTAGTCCCCGTCCGTTCGAAATTAGGGAGCTTCATCATGACCGATCAAGACGAGCGGGCCTTGGGGCCGCAAGATCCGCAGCTCGACGAACTTCTCGCTCTGGGTGACCGCGTGGTGAAGATGGCCACCAAGGGCGGCGCGACGGTTGCCGAGTGCCTGCTGCGCAACGGCGCCGAGCTCTCGGCCAAGGTTCGCTTGGGCGAGCCGGAGCTGGTCGAGGAGGCGGGACACCGTTCCATCGGCCTTCGCGTGATGAAGGGCAAGCAGGTGGCCACCACGTCCACGAGCGATCTCTCGGATGCGGGCATCGACCGCTTCGTGAAGGACGCTCTGGAGCTGGTGGAGCTCGCGCAGGAGGACCCTTTCGCGGGCCCGGCCGATCCGAAGCTGCTCTGTGATGCGACGTCTCTGCCGGATCTCGAGCTGTACGATCCGTCCGGCGGGCGCGTGGCGGCAGGCGAGGCGATTGCCATTGCGAAGAAGGGCGAGGCCGCGGCGCGCAGCTTCGATGCGCGCATCACGAACAGCGAGGGCGCGAGCTTCGGTCGCACCGCCGGCGGCGTGGCCATGGTGCTCTCGAGCGGATTCCGTGTAGCTTACAAGGGTTCGTTCTGCTCCTTGAGCGTGGTTCCCGTGGCCGCGGACAGCGGCGGGAAGAATCGCCGCGGTTACCACTGGACGGCGAAGCGGTTTCTCGCGGAGCTCGACGACGCGGAGGAAGTGGGGCGCGAGGCCGCGCGGCGCACGCTGCAGAAGCTGGGCGCGCGTCCGGTGGCCACCACCGAGGCACCCGTGGTCTTCGATCCGGATGCCGCGCGCTCGATTCTCGGGTTGCTCGCGGGTTGCGTGATGGGGAGCTCCATCTGGCGCAAGTCGAGCTACCTCGTGGGCCGCGAGGGCACGCGCGTGGCGAGCGATCTGGTCACCGTGGTGGACGATCCGCTCATCGCCCGCGCACCGGGCTCGCGTCCGGTCGACGGGGAAGGGCTGGCCAGCCGCAAGAACCTGGTCGTCGAGAACGGGATTCTGCGGACGTACCTCTGCGACAGCTACTCGGCGCGCAAGCTGTCGCGCGAAAGCACCGGGAGTGCGAGCCGCGGCAGCTCCGCGGGCGTCGGCCCCGGCACGACGAACTTCATTTTGCAGCCGGGCAAAGAGTCGCACGACGAAATCGTGAAGGGCACGAAGCGCGGTCTCTACGTGACCGAGATGATGGGCTTCGGCTTCAACGCGGTCACCGGCGACTTTTCACGCGGCGCCTCGGGTTTCTGGATCGAAAACGGCGAGTTCGCCTTCCCCGTGAGCGAGGTGACCATCTCGCTCAACGTCGACGAGCTTCTGCAGAGCATCGACGTGGTGGGCAGCGATCTGGATCTCCGCACGTCGACGGCGTCGCCGACGTTCCGCGTGTCGAAGATGACCATCGCCGGCGCCGGCTGATGTCGCCCGACGAGATCAAGGAGCTGCGCAAGTCGCTGTCGTGCACGGCGAAGGAGCTCGCCGCGGCGTTGGGTCTCGAGCAGAAGACCGTGATGGCGTGGGAACAAGGCGAGCTGTTCCCGACGAAGCAATTCGTCGACCGCATGAATGCGCTCCGCGATAAGGGGCCATCGGCCATCCCGCGCAAGTCCAAGGGGACGAACCCGATCAAGTCGCTTGCGGATCCGCAGCTCTGGGAGTTGTTCCGCAAGCTCGCGGCGCACAAGAAGCTCCGCGACGACGTCGCGAAGCTCGCCGCGAGCTATTCGGATCCTTCCGAAGAGGACTGATCGTCCTTCAGGATCCCTTCGGGATCGGTGATCTCGCCCTCGATCGGGTCCTCGTCGTCCCGCTTCTCGTCCACGCCTTCGTCCACGTTCTCGTGATCGTCCACGTGTTCGTGATCGTTCTCGTGATCGTGATCGTCTGCGTGCGCGTGCGCGTGGTCGTCTTCGTGCACGCGCTCGCGCTCGTGCTCGTCTTCGGGCACGGGCACGGGCACGGGCACGGGCACGGGCACGGGCACGGGATCGGGGGAGAGCGATGGGCCCGGCAAAACCTCCCCTAACTCCTTCTCCACAATCTTGCGCGATTCCTCATTCAACTCGGTGAACTCGTGCAACGTCGGAAGATCCTTCAGCGACTTCAACCCGAAGAACTCGAGAAACGCCGGCGTTGTCCCGTAGAGGAGCGGGCGGCCCGGCTCGTCTTTCTTTCCTAGAATCTTTATCAAGTCGCGCTCGAGCAGCATCTTCAGCACCGCCCCCGTGTCGACACCTCGAATCTCGTCGATCTCGGGCCGCGTGATCGGCTGCCGGTAGGCCAGAATCGCCAACGTCTCGATCTGCGCGCGCGAAAGCTTCACCGGCTTTTGCTTGGTGAGATCGCGCACGTAGGACCCGTAACGCGGCGCTGTGTGGAAGATGAAGCCCCCGGCCACCTCGTCCAACTTGATACCGCGCGGGCTGTACTCTTGCTTGAGCAGATCGAGCAGGCCCTTCACCTCTTTTTGCCGCGCTTGGGCGAGGCGCGCGAGCTCGCTCGCCTTCAGCGGCTTGTCGCTTGCGAACACCAGCGCCTCCAAGAGGCCCTTGAGATGTTCGCGCGACTCGTCGCCCAGCGGCTCTGCGCCGCCATCGTCGTCGTCCTCTTCGGGCTCTGGAAAGAGCTCGCCTTGCGCGAGCGCCTCCAGGTCGAAATCGTCCCGCAGTGGGAGCGCTACCTCGTCGCCCACCAAGTCGACCGTGGTCTCGACATCCTCCCCGAGCGGCGCACCGAGCTCTTCACCGAGCTCCTCTGCCTCCTCGCCTCCGCCTTCCTCGAGGTCGCGCTCTTCCTCCGACCCCGGCTCCGCCTCCGGCGTGGCGTTATCGGTCGGTTCCGTCGTCACGATGCACCCTCGCCCTCAGGCGATGCCGGCGGTTCCTCCTCCTCCTCGACCGGGCGCTCTTCTTGGCCCTCCGGGCCCTCTTGGCCCGTGAGCACGGCGACCGCGCGCGGGTCGAGCCCGCCGGACTCGATGCCGGCGTTCAGATCCGTCGCTTCCACGTACAACGGCGCCAACGGCTCCTCTTGGTAAAGCCGCGTCATGCGCAGTCGGGTCATCTCCAAAAGCGCCAGGAAGGTGATGACCAGATCGAAGCGCGTCGTGAGTCCCTCGAAGAGCTCTTCGAACAGCATTCGAGGCTTGCCGCGCAAGAAATCAGCGAGCTCATGAATGCGATCGGTGATGGAAATCCGGTCCGCGATGACGTCGTGCGTGATCTTGATCTTCGAGCGCGAAAGGACCGACTGAAAGGCCTCCAGCAGACGGTACAGCGGGATATCGGCCAAAGGCGCCAGCCCGGTCTGCACGAAGGACTCTTCCATGGGCATGCCGCGCCCGAAGGAGTCCTGCCCGGCAACGCCCAATTCTCCGAGCTCGGCAGCGGCCTGCTTGTACTTTTGGTACTCCAGAAGCCGCGAAATCAGGGCCTCGCGCGGGTCTTCCTCCTCCTCCTCGACCTTGTCGTCGTCCTGCCCGGGGGGAGGCGCCGGAAGCAACATCTTCGACTTGATATGGGCCAGCGTGGCCGCCATCACGAGGTACTCGGCCGCGATGTCCAGGTTCAGCAGCTGCATCAAGGCGAGGTATTCGAGGTATTTTTCCGTGACGAACGAGATCGGGATGTCCAAAATCTCGAGCTCGTGCTTCTGGCAGAGGTGCAGAAGCAGGTCGAGCGGCCCCTCGAACATCGGGAGAGAAACGGAATAGGTGCCGGGACCTGCGTCCAAACGCTCGACTTCGCTCATGTGCTGCTTTGGGCCTTATAACACCATTCCATTCGGGCCCAGTTTCAGGCCTAGCTTGCGGAGAATTGGCCCGGTCGGCAACCGGGACTCTCGCTCCCCCGCCGCCGCTCGGCTAGCATGGGCCCTGTGATGAGAGGCGCGTCCGCCACGACGACGCAAAAGCATTGTCCGTCGTGTCGTGACCGTTTTTCGGGCGAAGCCCTGTTTTGCCCGAACGACGGCACGAAGCTCGTCGAATCGGACGCAAGCGAGGAAAGCCCGCCGCCTGCACCGCTGCCGGTCCCCGAGCCGGCGAAGCCCGTCGACACTTATTTAGGTCGCGAGATCTCCGGCCACATCGAGATCCGCGAGCTCGCCGGGGTCGGCGCCATGGGCCGCGTCTACCGTGCGTTCCAGCGCGGCATCGACCGCGATGTCGCGGTGAAGATCCTGCACCGCGAGCTCTCGGCCAACCCGCAGCTCGTGGCCCGCTTCCACCGGGAGGCGAAGGTCGCCTCGCGCCTGCAGCACCCCAACGTGGTGCACGTCCACCTCGCGGGGCAGCTCCCCGACGGTGCGCTGTACATCGTGATGGAGTACCTGGACGGCATGTCGCTCCAGAGCGCGCTGACCGCGGCGGGCGGTTCGATGCCGCTGCCGCGGGCGCTCCACATCGCGCTGCAGCTCTGCGATGCCGTGGGTGAGGCGCACGCGCAGGGCGTCGTTCACCGCGATTTGAAGCCGGAAAACGTGATGCTCGTCCGGCGCGGCGAGGACGCCGACTACGTCAAGGTGCTCGACTTCGGCATCGCGCGACTGAGTTGGGGCGAGCAGTCGATGGCCACGGCCGCCGGGCTCATTTTCGGTACGGCGCGCTACATTTCGCCCGAGGGCGCGCAGGGCGAGAGCGTCGGGCCGCCGGGTGACGTCTACGCCATCGCGACGTTGCTGTACCAGATGCTCACGGGGCGTACGCCCTTCGAGGGCGAGCAGGCCGTCGGCATCTTGATTCAGCAGATCCACGATACGCCGCCCCCGCTGAAGTCGTTCCCCGAGGCGGCGGCGGTGCCCGATGCGCTGGCCGAGATCGTGATGCAGAACCTGGCCAAGGACCGCAACACGCGCGCGCAGGACGCGCGTGCGCTCGGCCGTGCGCTGCTCGACGTGATGCGCGTGTCGTCGCCGCGTGTCTCGGGGACGTCGTTTCCTTCGGTGCCGTCGCTCGAAGACGTGCCGCTGCTGCCCGGAGCGCTGCCCACCACGCGTTGGACGCCGCCCGTCGCGCTGCAGGCGCAGCTCGTGTTCAATCCATCGCGCGGCTCGTCTCCGGATGCCGTGCGGGCTTCGACGCCCACGCCGCCACCTCCGCAGCCGCTGGCCGCGACCATCGACGACGCCGAGATCGGTCCGGCGCTGCAGGCCCGACTCGCGACCGCGCCCACGCCGGCGGCGCCGATGGCCGTGCTGAATCAAACCGTGCGCCTGCCGCCGTCGTTCCCCATCGTGGCCTCCTCGTCGAAGCCGCGGTCCAACGTCGAGAGCACGCTGAGTGACGCGCCTTCGAGCGAGCCATCGTCGGTGGCGTCGGTCCGGGTGCGCACGCCCCCGCGCAAGTTTGCGCGCTACGCGGCGCTGTTTTTCCTTCTGTTCGTCGTGGGAAGCGTCGTGGCGGCAGGGGTCGCGTACCACCTGGGGCTTTTGCAGCCGCCGGCCAGCGCGAACAACCTGGAGGACATCGTGATGCGCGCCCGCGTGGCCGCCTCCGAGGGCCGGTGGGACGCGCCGCCCGGCGACAACGTGCAAGATCTCACCAACGAGGGACTCGTGCTCTGGCCGGGCGAGCCGCGCCTCGTGGAAATTCGCACGCGCGCAAGCGACGACTTGATGAAGCGGGCCATTACCGCCAAGAGCTCGGGCGATTTGCAGCAGGCGGTGCGCGATGCGCGCCTGGCCACCCGTTTCGATCCGAACGACGCGAGCAAGCGCGCGCTGGTCCACGAATACGAGAACGACATCGCGCAGGCGTCGAGCGAGCAGTTGATGCACCTGGCCGATGCCGGTGCCGGTACGACGAAACAACCCGGGTCGTCGGGGCCGCGCGTCGCGGTGGAGACGTCGCCGGGCAAGCCGCGCATCGGGCAGCAGGTCGACTTTGCCGCGCGGTTGGGCGAGGGCAAGAACGTCACGGATGCGCGTTTCGTGGTGTCCGGCGGCAACCTCGGTGCCGTGGGGGCCAAGCTGACCGCGATCAGCGACAGCGGTGCCTACCGGGCGGGGTTCACGTTTTTGGAGGCGGGGCGGTACGAGGTAAGCTTCTTGGCCCGGGTCGACGGCGCGAACGTGCGCGGCGTGCGGACCGTGGTCGTCGAGGGCGCCAAGCCGGCTCCCGCCGCACCTGGTGGCGGTGGCGAAGCCCCGACTTCGAGTCCGCCGGCATCGTCGGGTTCGAGCGCGCCCCCTGCACCGAGCGGGAGCGCGAAATGGCTTTGAAAATAGCCGCCGTAGCTACGGCGGCGTTGATGACTGCATGGCTTGGGGCGGTAAGGCCGGCGTACGCCGAAAATACGTCGCGCGTGCCGACGACGAGCCCCGAAAGCCTCGTGGGCCGTCCGCACACCATCGCGGAGCTCGAAGCGGGCATCATCGCGCTTCCGAACGCGCCCATTTCGCGGAGGCAAGAGGGCGGCGAGACGCCATTCGGGACCATCGGAAAAGGGGACGCGACGGTGCTGGTGGGGATGCACCTTCTCTACCGCGCCTCGCCCGCGTTCGCCTTCGGTGCAGGCTTCTTGCTCGGCCCGCAGCCGACGTCCGATACGCAATACGGCGGACAAACGGGGCTGAAACGCTCCCACGCGCGCAGCTACCTGCTCGTGGGTGGCGAGCTTCGCTACATCCCGTTCCGCTCGAAAACACTGGAAGCTTGGTTTGGCCTCACCGTGGGCGGCGTCATCATCGCCGACCGCTTCTCGACGGACACCGGCGAAAAGGTGCCCGCGATCCTCGGCGTTCCCGCCGTGACGGTCCGCACGGAGGGGTACACGGTCGGCGTGGAAGTCGGCGGCAGTTGGGTATTCGCCGATCGTTGGGTGGCCGGCATCATCGCGCGCACCGATCGCTGGAAATTGCCCGACTCCCCGCAGTGCACCGCCATTGGCGACTGCGGCACGCTCACCGGTACCGTGGAATCGATCCAATTCGGTTTGACCATCGGATATCGCATTCCCTTGTAGTTGCCAATCGCCCTGAAACGCATTGCAACGGGGTGCAACAGGGGCGCAACAGCACGACCGCTCGGGAAGGCGGTTGTGTCATGCGGGTGGTGCGGTGCCAAAGTGACGTAATTTCAAGCGGTTAGCCTTGGCGCCTGGCATGGCCTGCAGCTTGCTCTAAGGGTCTCCAACAACGCGGACGCATCGTCTCGCGAACTTTGGAAAGGACCCTAGTTTGAAAAAGCCGTTGCTCATGCTGTTTGCTTTGGCGCCGTTCTTCACACCGGGAACCGCGAAAGCGCTGGAAGTTGCCGGAGAAGCCATGACGAGTTGGTCCGGCTGCGATTGCAGCGCAGGATCGCTGAAATACACGGATGATCAGATCTCTTATCTGATTAGCGAGATGCAAGATCTCGGACATCAAAAGAAGTTCTTTTACAAGAATACTTCTTCGTATTCGTTGGATCTCATCGAGGATAGCCTCCCCAACGGCTACGACGCCGGCTACGCCGATGGTGTCGATTTGTTCGCGCTTTCCAGCCACGGCGGGGCGCCGAACGATTCGAATGGCAAGCAGACGTTCTCCACGCCAATGTGCAAATCGGGATCGGCTTCGGCATCGAGCAGCTGCCACTTCGACGCGAATCAATCCAGAATGGGCGAGGCGGCCGGACCAGGACAGAGCCAATACGCCACACCGCATCCGGGCCAGGCCCGCTGGTGGGTTTTCTTCACCTGCTACAGCGTTCATACGAAGCCCAACGAACAATGGGGCCAAACGCTGGCGCACGGCGGCGACACCGTTCTCGGATACCGCGGCACCTCGGCCGATAGCTTCACCACCGACGAAGTGGGTGAGGACTTGGTCGACGCGGTGTTCGATGACGGCGACACCTTGAAGGGTGGCTGGTTCTGGGCGGCCGAAGATTGGGCCGTGGACGACGTGGCCTCGATGGTGGCCTCGGGCAAGACGCGCGACGCGGCGATCTACCGCCGCGACAAGGCGGTGGCCAATTGGGAACGTCGCGGATCCGACAGCCATCATGGCTGGTTTGCGTGGGCGTGGCACGAGGGCTGAGGGCTGAGGGATCCAAAGGATAGAGCGAGGAATTACCTACGATGAAATTCAACAAGAAGTGGTGGTTGCTGACGAGCGTGGTGGGTCTTGCGTGTAGCCCGATGGCCACATCCGGCTGTTCGGGGCAGGACGACGTTCGAGAGAATGGTTCCGAGTCGACCGCGGTTTCGCCCTCCGCGCTCACCCCGGAGTTGCAGGGGATCTCGGCGTTTCGTGCAAGGGCCGGCGCCCAAGCCTTTTTGCGTGACGAGCCGGCCACGGCGAATTTCGAGCGCGTTCGTGCGGCCTTTGCCCAGGGGCGTCCCGTTGCCGGGAAGCTCGGCATCTACGAATTGGAACCTGTGGGCGATGTCGCCGCCACGTTGCAGCGCCGCGCGGCGGAGTTGGGGATCCGCGGCGAGGTCGTGAAGAAGGTCAATCACTCGAGCATCAAGGACGGCGTGAGCGAGATCCGCATCGGCGACCGAAGCGGCGCCGAGCGCTCGCTGGTGACGGAGCTGTTTCACCAGGGCCCGGGCACGGCGGACTCTCGGAGCGACGACGAGTACCTTGCCATCGCCAATCGCCGCGCGTCCGCGGTCGGGTCGACCTTGCCGCTGGCGGATCTCTATCCGTACAAGATTCGGCGCTACAAGAATGCCATATCGGAGGGGGAGGCGGAGCCGGAGGTGTCGACGTACCAGGTGGCCGTGGCCTTCAACCAGAGCATCGACGATCTGCCGGTGATAGGCTCGGGCGGGAAGCTCGTCATCCACATGACGACGGACGGGCAGCCCGTTGGACACGAGTTCGTGATCCGCAAGGTGAAGTCGACCGTGAAAGAGCTGGACGGCTCCGCGCTGTCCGATCCGGATCGTGCGCGCGCAGAGGTGGAGGCGCGCTTGGCCCGCAGCGGAATCGATATGAGCAAGTACCGCGCGGTGCGGTCGGAGTTCGGCTACCAGCGGCTGGGGCGTGACAATACGCAAAACGTGCTCGCGCCGCACTATGGCTTCTATTACGAGGCCCTGGATGGCGTGTCGAAGAAGCTCGTGGAGTACATTCCGGCGTTGAAAGACCCGTCGCTTCGCGCAATCGCCGAGCGCGATACGAGCGAGAACCAAGCGCGCAAAGCCGCGCGCCGACAGACGGAGACCCCGCGCCGTTGAGTGCGAGTTCGAGAGGGGGGCTCCGGCGGGGTTAGGTGCCCGGGCGGTTGGGTGCGTCGGGCCAGGTGCGGACGAAATCGGCGGCGGCGCGGACTCCATCGCGCCAGGAGGCCATGAGCTGGGCTTCCTCGTCGCACCCTGCGAGCGCCAATGCGTTCTCCCGAGCCAATCGGGAGAACGCGAGGCGCTCGAGGGCGTCCACGAGCTCTTCCAGCTTGGATGGGGCGTGGTCGTGGTCGAGGTCGAGATCCGGCATCGCTGTGGATGCTTGACGATGACCCGAATGGGCGCGGCAGCGCAATCGTTAAATCGAATTCCAGAGAGTAACTTGCTATTAGCAAGCTATTGCAATGTGCGGGCCTTGCAGTAAAAACATCGGCAAATACCAGAGGTTTCGAGGTGAATGCTTGACGCGGTCAAGCAAATATTTGAGCATCGAACGATGCACTTCATTCTCTTTTACGACGTTGTCGACGACTATGTGACCAAGCGCGTGCCGTACCGCCCGCAGCACCTCGATTTGGCGCGCGCGGCCTATGATCGCGGGGAGCTCGTGCTCGCAGGGGCGCTGGCCAACCCCGCCGACGGAGCGGTTCTCGTCTTTCGCGATGCGAAGGCCGCCGAAGCCTTCGTCGCGAGCGATCCCTACGTGAAGAACGGCCTCGTGGCCCGCTGGCGCATCCGCGAGTGGACCACGGTCATTGGCGATGGCATCACGCCCCCGTCATTGTAGACCGCGCGTCGACACGGTGCTCGGGCGCGACGAAGCGATGGGATCGTAAGGCGTCGGCAGCGCAATCTGAAAGACCATGCCGCCGCCCTCCATGGTGGCCACGTCGATGGTGCCGCCATGGACCTCGATGATCGAGCGCGCCAGCGAAAGACCCAGGCCGAGGGCCCCGTGCCGGCGTGCCTTGTCGGCGTATTTGAAGGCCTCGAAGATCTTCTCGCGCTCCTCCTCCGGCAGCGCACGGCCTGGCGTCTCGACGTCGATGTGCAGCCGGTCACCGCGGAAGGTGGCGCGCACGAGAACCGTGCCCTCCTCGTGCGTGAAGCGCACGGCGCTCGTGATGATGCCGGTCAGCGCCTGCACGATGCGCAGCGAGTCGAGTTGCAGCTTGGGAACGCCGCGCTGAACCTCGCCCACGACCTGCACGCTGCTGTCGGCCATGAGATCGCGGGCATCGAGCACGGCGCTCATGACGACGTCGTCGACCACCGTCCACTCGGGCGTGACCAGAAAGGCGCCTGCCTCGACCCGCGCGGCATCGAGGATCGTTTGAATCAGGTGCAACAGCTCGCGCCCGCGCTGCTCGATGATGGCCAGGCTCTCGCGCTGCCCGTCGGTCAACGGCGCCCGGGATGCGAGCGCGGCAAAGCCCAGGATGGCATTCAGCGGTGCCTTGAGATCGTGGCTCATGGAGGCGAGGAACAGACCGCGCATGCGCTCGGTGGCCTCGCGGGCGTGCGTGGCCTGCTCGTGCGCCGCGGCGAACTCGCGGAAGATGTCGCCGAGCTGCTCGATGGAATCCATCATGGCTCCGACCGAAATGAAGCGGGCCATGCGGACCATGCGCGTGCCGCGGATGATGTCGGCGACACCGGTGGTGCGCACCGTGTTGGTCACCAGCCGCAGGTCCTCGCAGAAGCGCGTACCGACACGCCATGCGAGCAGCGCCGCGAGTCCCACACCGGTGAAGGCCAAGAGCGCGTAGATGAACGTGATGGTATCGAGCCGCGCGGCCTCGAAGTGTACGGCCGCGTATCCATCGGTGAGCGGGACCAAGACGGTGGTCTCTTCCTCGGCGCCCATTCCCAGTGCCGAAGGCGACACGGCATTGGGCGAAAGCTCGGTGTAGTAGCCGAGTTGCTCCGCGGCCAAAATGGCTTGCTCGCGCCCGCGATCCGTCCCGCGGACGTGGTCGAACACGCCGCGCGCAATGTCGCTCGCCGTGCGCGCCCTCACGGTGCTCTCGAAGGCGCGCGTGTGCGCGTACACGAGAAGCGATGCGCCCAGCGCCACGAAGGCCACCGGCCCGGCCACCGCCACGAGCAGCCGTGTGCGTGCCCGCATGGCCGTCCGCGGATTGGCGGCCATCACGAACACGGCATCGTAGGCCGCGTTCTCCGGCGCCACTTGGAGCACCCGCGCCACGATGCTGCGCAGCCGCACGTACAACGGCAACGCGCCGGCCATGACGATGGTCGCATACAGAAGAATGAGCGCGACCTGGTTGTACAAGTCGTTCGTGATTGGCCGATAATTCGGCAAGAGCGTCGCCGTCGACGCGGCCAGCGACACGAACACCTGCGACGTGGCAATGCGCGCAGGCAGCGCATAGATCGACAAGAGATCCTGCGCGGGCACCGGACCCGTGCCCTGCGCGAGCGCACGCAACGTGGGCGCGAGGCGGCGCGTCAGGGTCAAGGTAATGATGGCGCTGAACACCGCCGACACCGCGAAGACCCATCCCGCGGTGGGCAAGGTCGCCACCAACACGCGCTGATCGAGGAGCAAAAGCCGCGGCGCAAAGGCGACGGCCACGAGATCGCTGAATGCCGCGACCAGCAGCTGCATGCTCAACAAACGCGGTACGAAGCGCAGGGCCGCGGGGCTCATGACAACCTCGCGCGCGGGGCCTTGAGGGGCAGGAGCACGTTGAATGTGGACCCGCGTCCAAGTTGGCTCTCCACGTAAATGGCGCCGCCGTGCAACAGCACCAGGCGCCGCGCGATGGCCAGCCCGAGCCCTGTCCCGCGTTTGCGGCGATGCTCGTCGCCTGCCTGGCGGTAATCTTCGAAGATGAGTGCACGCTCCGTGTCGCCGATGCCCGGGCCCGTGTCGCGCACGCTCACCTTGGCGTACGCGCCCTGCAGGGCCACGCCCACCACGACCTCGCCCTTTTGCGTGAACTTGATGGCATTGGCCACCAAGTTGGTGAGGATTTGACGCACCCGCTTCGTATCGGCCTCGATGACCAAACGCGAAACGCCTTCGCGTCCGACGACGATGGGGCGCCCTTGGAGCACACCGGCCGCCTCGCGCAGCACCTCGGTGGCGATCGCCACCACGTCCACGGGATCGCGCGAGAGGCGCAATTGCCCGCTTTCCAGCGCGGAAAATTCGAGGATGTCGTTGATCAACTCGAGCAGGTGCCCGCCCGAGGCTCGAATCTGCTCCACCTCCTCGGTGGCCTCGGCGGTGAGGGGACCGTCGACGCCTTGAACGAGGATATCGGCGAATCCCAAAATGGCATTCAGCGGGCTGCGCAACTCGTGGCTCACGGCGGCCAAGAAGGCCGCGCGATCGCGGTCGGCTGCCCGCGCCCGCTCCAACGCGCCGCGGTAGCCTTTTTCGGCCTCCACGAAGCGGGCCACGAGCTGATTGAACGCCGCGGTGAGGGCACCCACTTCATCGAGCGAGCGCACCGGCACGGGCTCACCGGAGGGCTCGCTGGGCACTTGAATCATCGCCCGGACGCGCTCGGTCAGGAACTCGACATCGATGTTGGCCTCGCGTGCCACCGCATAGGCGAAGGCGGCCGCCACGCCGACCAAAAGCACGGTCAATGCGATGAGCGCAGCCACCAAGGCGGGGCCTGCCTCGGATTGATCCGGCGCGCGCACGAAGGCGAGCACGTAGCCTTCGTCGGCATTTCGCTCGAGCGGTCGCACGGCGTAACGCACGCGTCCCAGCGACGTTGTCGCTTCACCGTGCTTGGCAATGATGAACTTGCGGATGGTGTCCGGCGGTGGAGCGCCGAGGCTCGCATCGCAGATGATCCCACCATTTTCGTCGACAATGAGGACCTCGGCTTGCGTGCGCCGTGCAGCCTGCTGAATGGCTTCTTGCCGCCCCGAAAGCGTGAACCACGGAAGCCGCGCGCTGAGCGTCGCGGTGAGCAGTTCGGCACGTTCGGCGGCGAGGTCGTCGCTCTCGCGAACGAGATGATCCAAGCCGGTAAGTCCAATGGCGATCGCAACGGCCAAGCTCACGAAAATGGCGATCGCAGGCGCCAAAGGATGGAGCGGCCAGAGCCGCCGAAAGGCCACGCCCTCCGCCGTATACCCGCCGTACGTGGGGAGTGAGCCTCGCGAACCGATGGACACGTGGAGCGATGATACCCCCGTCTGGACGGCGCGTGAAATTCTGGGCGCGTCGATGTGTCATCCGCCACGCAACCGTTGTCTCTCACACGTCACGCAAGGGACGCGCGCATGCGATACGAGACCCGTATTCATTGCGCGCTCTCGTGCAACGCGACCGAAAACAGCCGATCTTTGCTTCGATGCAAGATTCTCCAGACGCAGAAAAATCCGGCCAATCGAGCCTCGTTCGTCATCGCGACAACAATGGCGGCGATACCACTTCAACACCTGTCGCAAGGTCGGTTGCGATCACGCGGAGCGCAGGAAATTCGCGGCCGTGCGCGTTCGTGCACGTTCGCGCGCGGGCAGCCAGAAAGTGCATCACGAATACGAGTTCTACTGGCCATCTCGAAATAGGGGGTTACGCTCGTGGAGGCCCAACGATTCGCTCCCAGGGTCTAAACGGTTCCGCTGCGTGCCCCTGATTTTTAACTGAATGTTTACACCTAAAGGTTTCAGCGTGTTTTCAGGTGGGGCGAGCGACGGGTTTTTCGGCTGAATTCCCGCGAATATTTCGCATCCGTTTCGTAGTCCGATCGACGCACCGCGTCTCCGATTTTAATTGGTCGTTGACCCTTTACGCCGCTACGTCTTGGGCGGATAACATCATCGAAGTACCGAAGTAAGAGCGATGCGCAAACTCTCACGACTCTTCGCCACCAAAGATGCAGCCCGCGGCGCGGCGCCCCGTCGCCGTCGTAAGCTGGTGCATCTTGCAACCGCGGCCGAAAGCAGCGCCAAGTTGCGCGTTGCCGAAGTCGTGGTGGACCTGGACGCGAGCGTGGTCGACGACGGCGCTACGGCTTTGGAGCTGGAAGAACGCGCCGTTGCCGATCGTCACATGATCGCGCTCGAGCAAGAGCGGTCCCGCGTGCGGGATCTGGATGCAACACGTCGCGCGGGAATGGATGAATCGCGCGAGGTGTTGGTGGACGAGGGTGACGATGACGCGTCGCCGGACAGTTCCCCTCGCCCTTCGAGTTCCGGCTCCTCTGGCATTCCTTTCGACTCTGGTGTGTACGTGAGCTCTCGCTTTACCAACGCAGACCCCAATCTGGTCCGTCAAGTGACCCTCGTGGTGTACGAGTGGCACAACGTGGAGCCTGGCACACTGTCCTGGGTCTTCCCCAGCGTACAAGCCGCCCTCGCGGCAGCCCGCGCCATGAAAAACGCGGTCAAATGGGCCGTCATCGCCGGCCGGCGCACCCAAAAGGTCGACGTCGAAAGCGAACGCGCCAGCGGCCTCGTATTGGTCGAACAAGCTGGCTGAGAGCCTTGGCCTGAGAAGGCCGAGAGCTCGGTTGGCTCGTTGAACAGGCAGCGCCGCTTCGAAGGAAGCGGCGCTTCGCCGTTTGTCGTTAGACTCGTTCCAAAATGACGGCCATGCCCTGGCCGCCGCCGATGCAGGCGCTTCCTGCGGCGTAACGGCCTTGGCGGCGGGCGAGCTCGTAGACCAGGTGCGTCGTGATGCGCGCCCCGCTGGCGCCCAAGGGATGCCCCAGGGCGATGGCGCCGCCGTTCACGTTGGTCTTGGCCCGATCGAGGCCAAGCTCCTTCTCTACCGCCAAATACTGCGGCGCAAACGCCTCGTTGACCTCGACCAGGTCCAGATCGGAGAGCTTCAAATCCGTGCGGGCGAGCGCCTGCTGGATGGCCGGGGCCGGGCCGATGCCCATGATGGTCGGATCCACACCGGCCACGCCCCACCCAACCAAGCGCGCGAGCGGCTTGAGGCCCTTTTGCTGCGCGAATTCCTCGGTCGTGAGCACCAGGGCGGCCGCGCCATCGCAGATGCCCGAGGCATTGCCCGCCGTAACCACGCCGTCCTTCTTGAAGACGGGCGCGAGCTTGGCCAGCACCTCACGCGTCGTTTGCGGGCGCGGGTGCTCGTCGACCTCGAAGTTCACCGTGGCTTTCTTCTGCTTGATCTCGAGCGGCGTGATCTCGTCTTTGAAGCGCCCCGCCTCGTTCGCCGCCGCCCAGCGCTGCTGGCTCACCAGCGCGTATTCGTCGCAGGCCTCGCGCGTAATGCCATATTTCACCGCGAGGTTCTCCGCGGTCACCGCCATCGGCAGATTGCAGTAGCTGTCCGTGAGACAGGTCCACAGCGAATCTTCCAGCGCGGGCGCCTTGCCGAAGGCGAATCCCTCGCGCGCTCCGCGAACGACGTGCGGCGCTTGCGACATGTTCTCCGTGCCGCCGACGAGCACCGCGTTCGACTCGCCCAGCAGGAGCTGCTCGGCGCCGCTCACGATGGCCTGGAACCCGGACCCGCAGAGACGATTCACCACGAGTGCCGGCGTGGTGATGGGCAGCCCCGCCTTGAGGCCGATGTGGCGCGCGCAGTAGATGGCGTCCGCGCTCGACTGGAGCACGTTGCCGATCACCACGTGATCGATGGCGTCCGCAGCGACGCCGGATTGCGCCAACGCGGCCTTGGCCGCGGCGACGCCCAGGTCGTTCGCGCTCAGCCCTTTGAGGGCACCCTGCATGGTGCCGAACGCCGTGCGCTTCGCGCCGACGATGACAATCGATTTGGTTAGCTTGGCCATGTCTTCTTCCTCGTTTACTCCAGTCAACCCGCGTCGAAGCTTGCCCAGGCGCTCGTCAGCACCGTTTCGCCGCGCTCCTTCACGGAGACGCTGAGCGCAACGCCGCCTGGTGCCACGATCCAGCCTTCGGTGACGAGCGTATCGCCCGGCCAAACCGGACGCCGGAACTGCGCGTTGAATGCGGTGAGCTTCGACGCATCTCCCCCGCACGCGCCCTTTGCCGCGTGGCGGACCATGTACCCGAAGGTGCAGAGCCCGTGCAAAATTGGCCCGCGCTCGAACCCGACGCTCGCGGCGAACTCCGGATCGGCATGCAGCGGATTGCGGTCACCCGAGAGGCGATAGAGCAGTGCCTGCTCTTCCGAGGTCTTCTCCTCGATGCGAAAATCCGCCGGGCGATCCTTCGGCGCGGCGTAGGGCACTTCTTCCTTGGGCAGCGGCTTTCCGCCGAACCCGCCCTCGCCGCGGAAAATGATGTTCGATGTCGTCTTGCAGACAACCTCGTCCTGCTCGTTCTTCGTCTCCATGTCCAGGACCACGTAGGCGAACTTGCGCATGTCGTAGATGTCGCGGACGGTCGCCGTGGTGTACACGGTGCCTGCGCTGGCGAAGGGACGCAGGATTTCCATCTTCTCCGAGCCGTGCACGACCATGGCCATGTTGCCGCCGCTCTTGGCGAGAAAATCGAACATCAGGTCGATCTTCGGCACCACGGCGAAGCTCGGATACACCTTGGGGCCGCGCCCCTCGTAGAGGTAGTCGAGCTCGTCCTTCGTGGCTCCGATGCCGAGCGCATACAAAACGGTGTCCTGCCACGAATAGATGCGTTTCGAGGGCTCGGACGGCTTTCCTACGATGTCCAGGTCGAGGCTCATGGCCCGAGAGAATCGGTTTTCCGCCCGCCTGGGTCAAGGCCGCGGTACCTTCGTTTCCGGTCGCGATGGCCGTTCCCTCCTTGAATGCCGTTTTCGGCATCGATTTATCCGCCCTAGGTCTCTCCTGGGCACGGATGCTGCCGACCGTCGCGCTCGTTCCCGCCTTCGGCCTGCGCGCGCTTCCAGGGCCCGTGCGCGCAGTGCTGGGGTTGATGCTTGCATTATGCATCATTCCCGCCGTGGGCGCGACGACGCGAATGGCGCCATTTCTGGTTTCGGCGCACGAGCCATGGCCGCTTTTGCTGCTGGAGAATGTCCTGCGGGGCATTCCCGTTGCGCTGGCCGCGGCCATTCCATTGTGGGCCGCGACCATGGCGGGCAATTTGGTCGATACGCTGCGCGGCGCCCACGAGCCTTGGAATACCGATGTCGTTGCGGGGAAGGCGAGCCACATGGGCATCGTGTTCGCGCTGCTTTCGGCCGGGATTTTCCTGCAATCGGGCGGGCCATCGCGCGTGGCGCTGGCGTTGGCCACGGCGGATTTTCCGGCGCACCCGCTGCTGGCCGCCATGCACGATCTCGCGGGCGGCATCACCTTGGCCGTGGCGCTGGCGGGCCCGCTGTTCGCGGCGGCCATCGTACTGGAGGTGGCCACCGCCCTCGTGGCGCGTGCGTCGTTCCCCGCGCAGCTCTACGTGCTGTTTCCCCCGTTGCGCGCGCTCGGCCTGCTCATCGTGGCGGCTTTGGTGCTCGAGCGCATCGCCTTCGTGCTCGCCCATGCGATGCGCTGAACGACAAGGACGGCCCGGATGTACGCAGGACATTTCGCCATTGGCTTTGCGTTTTCGTCACGCTTTCGCGACGTGCCTCCGTGGATTCCTTTGTTTGGAATCGGGCTGCTGGACATCGTCGATGGCGTGCTGGTCGGCGCCGGTGTCGAACGTGTGACGCCTTCCGCTCAGGCCAATGGCTACATGCATATGGCACTCGACTTCATCGATTGGGATCATTCGCTGCTCATGTCCCTCGTCTGGTCCGCACTCGCCGGCCTCGTCGCGTGGCGAGCGGGGGGTAAGCGCTGGGCTATGGTTGCCGCGGCAGCGGTGTTTTCGCACTTTTTGGCCGATCTCGCGATGCACGATCCCGACTTGGCGTTGTGGCCGTATTCGTCAGCGCATGTGGGGCTGGGGGCGTGGAGCTCATTGCCCGTGGGGTCGTGGTTCCTGGAAGTGATTTTCGTTATCAGTATGATCTTAATTGGTTGTTCGAATGGCATCCAAAGCTTGAATGCATCGAAATATCCCATCATGGTGATGGCATTTCTCGCGGTACAATTGACGCCTTGGTGGTCGCCGATGATCCTGACGGGCGATGCCGGTACGTCGAGTTCGCCTGTTATTTACGGCCTTTTCATCGTGGTTGGGTTCATTCTCCCGGCCTCGTTGATGTCCTGGTTCATGATGCGTCCACCGCGAGCGAATATCGGCTCATAATCAAAAGAGGCATTGACGCCCGAGGTGGATTATCCTCAAGGTATTCGTCTCGGAGGATGGCTTATGCGGCAATCGATGTGGCTGTTGGTCTTCGCGGCGGCGAGCGTGCCGGCGCTTCTCGTCGGCGCATGCAGCGGTGACGACACCTCTGTTCCCGGACAGGACGCGGGCAGAGACAGTACGACGGACACCAGCACGGACAGCCCTTCCACCGGCGGCGATCCGGTGCGCGGCAAGTACATCGTCGACACGCTGGCATCCTGTGGCGATTGCCACACCCCGCGCAAAATGGATGGTAGCCCCGACATGGAACGCTACCTCGCCGGCAACGACTGCTTCGTCGGAGCCGATCGCGGTGATGCGGGCCCCGGCGCTCCGCAAGATCCTCCCGGGTGTCTCGCCGCGCGCAACCTGACGAATCACGAGACCGGTTTGAAGAACCGGAGCGACCAAGAGATTCGGGACATGTTCCAAAATGGAAAGCGCCCCACCGGTGACGCTCTCTATCCGGTCATGCCGTATTGGGTTTACCACAACATGACGGACGCGGACGCGAAGTCCGTTGTCGCGTATCTGCGCACGGTGCCGGGTATCGATCACCGCTCCACGAGTCAGTGGCCGTGGAATTCGCCCCCGCCAGCCGCGACCCCGCCGATTGATCTCAGCAAGGTGCACACCCCGAAGCAGGAGGGGAATGCGAATTACGAGAGCGAAATGCGCGGCAAGTACATCAGCGCCGTCGCGGCCGCGTGCATCGAGTGCCACACGCCGGAAAAAGAGGGCGTGAAACCACCCATGGCCGATCGAGACAAGTGGTTTGCGGGCAATCGTGTTTTCAGGCGCTCCGATCTCCACCTGCCGCCCAATTTCCCCGAGACGATTCACAGCGCGAATCTGACCTCGGATCCGACGGGCCTCGCCGGTCGCTCCGTGGAGGATATCGTCAATGCGATTCGAAAAGGTGTCCAGCCGGACGGCGGTGTGGTGTGCCCGCCCATGCCCGCGGGGCACCTGGCGCCGTATTCCAATATGACCGAAGACGATGCAAAAGATATTGCGAGATACCTGCTGTCACTTCCGCCCATTGCGAATGCGCGGCCGGATTGTCAGCCCACACCGCCATAAATCGTCATGCGTGCCATGGTGAGTGCAAAATCAGGGGCGGCCGTCATGGCCGCCGCCATGTTGATCGGTTCGATCGCGGCGTGCGGTTCGTCGTCGGACAACGGAGGCAATCCGCCGGGCAGCGATGCGGGACCTGGCGATGCGGGGCCTGGCGATGCGGGGACCTCGGGGCCGCCGCAGCGCCTCTCCGAGACGGGGCTCTATTCGGACATGGCGACCAAGCAGGTGGCCGCGGCCTCGCTCGAATACGCGCCTGCGTACGCCTTGTGGTCGGATGCCGCGGACAAGAAACGCTGGATCGTGCTTCCGGCCGGCGCGCGCATCGATACGACCGACATGGACCATTGGCGCTTTCCCGTCGGGACCAAGCTTTTCAAAGAGTTCTCCCGCGGAGGAAAGCGCCTGGAGACGCGTCTCATCGAGCATGTCGCCGATACGGGAAAGCTGGAGGACGATTACCTCGCCTCCACCTTCGTCTGGCGCGACGATGAGTCCGACGCGGACCTCGCCGTCGATGGCGCGCGCAACATCCGCGGGACCGATCACGACGTGCCCTCGCGGCAGGATTGCTTCAAGTGCCATCGTGGCGAGCCGGGCGCGATTCTCGGGTTCTCGGCGATACAGCTTTTCCAACCGAGCGCGCCCGCGTCGGCGATGACGCTGCGCCGGCTTGTCGAACAGGGCAAGCTGACCGCGCCTCCTGCGGCTGACGCCAACTTCTCTGCGCCGGGCGACGAGGCGACGGCGCGCGCGTTCGGGTACTTGCACGCGAATTGTGGCCATTGCCACAATGAAAATGGAATTGCCTGGGCGGACAATCCGATGAAGCTGCGGCTCTTGGTGGGCGAGCGCGATGCCGCGACCAGCAGCATCTACAAGGCCACGGTCAAGGCGAGGATGGATCGGCCGAAGACGTCCGGCGACGAGTTTCGCGTCGTCGCGGGCCATCCGGAAAAGAGCGGCCTCTTTTACCGGATGTCCCTGCGCGACGGGACGCCCGAGTCGATGCCGCCCATTGCCACGAAGCATGTCGATTCGGATGCCGTTTCGGTCGTCAAAGCATGGATTGAGCGCCTCCCGCCTTCCCCCTGATGCCCTTTCGATCGGGACACTGTCGAGCGCGTCTTCCGCGAGGGTGACCCGGTCGTTCGGGTTGGATAGCTGGCTGGATGCTTGCGGATTGCACGCGATTGGATCGATTGCAATCGATCGCCGCCCATAGTTTCTCTCGGCCGGTCGGCTTACCGGTTTGGTGAAATGGATTTCGTGTGATTATGATCTTAATCGCACAATCGAATATCAGGCATTGACCCGAGATGCATTGTCCCCAAGCTCGTCGACTCGGAGGACAATCGTATGCGGCAATCGATGTGGCTGTTGGCCCTCGCGGCGGCAAGCTTGCCGGCGTTCTTTGTCGGCGCATGCGGCGACGACGACACCCTCGTTCGGGTGCTGGACGCCGGCACTCGAGATAGTACGACGGCGGACAGCACCGCGGATAGTTCCTCCACGGCTGGCGATCCGGTGCGTGGTCGATACATCGTGGACACGCTTGCAACCTGTGGCGATTGCCATACTCCGCGCAATCCGGATGGCACGTTCGACATGTCACGCTACCTCGGCGGCAACGAATGCCTCGTCGGAGTCAATCGCGGCGACGCGGGGCCGGGCGGCCCGAACGATCCGCCGGGCTGTCTCGCCACGCCGAATCTGACCAATCACGAGACCGGTTTGAAGAACCGGAGCGATCAAGAGATTCGGGACATGTTCCAACATGGAAGGCGCCCGACGGGGGATGCTCTCTGGCCGGTCATGCCTTATTGGGTTTTCGCGAATATGTCGGAGCAAGACGCCATGGCCGTTGTCGCCCATTTGCGTTCGACGCAGGGGGTCGATCATCGATCGGCGAGCCAATGGCCGTGGAACTCGCCACCACCAAGTCCGCGTCCGCCGATTGATATGAATACGGTGTATGCACCGCCGAGAGATGGGAATCCGGATTACGACAGCCAAGTGCGCGGTCGGTACCTCGCGGCCGCCATGCCGTGCATCGAGTGCCACACGCCCGATCAAGAGGGCGTACAACCGCCTACGCCGGATCGAACGAGGTGGTTTGCGGGAAATCGTATTTTCAGACGGTCGGATCTGGGCCTGCCGTCCAATTTTCCGGAGGAGATTCACACGGCCAATCTGACCTCGGATCGGACGGGGCTCGCGGGCCGCTCGATGACCGATATCGTCCGAGCCATCCGGGAAGGCATCCAGCCGGACGGCGGATTGGTGTGCCCGCCCATGCCCGCGGGACACCTGGCTCCGTATTCCAATATTACCGACGAGGACGCAAACGATATTGCGCGGTATCTGCTGTCACTTCCGCCCATTTCGAATCCGCGGCCGGATTGTCAGCCCACGCCTTGATTGGAAATGCGTAACATTCTTTGCGCAACGCACGCGGTCGTCTTCGTGGTCGCGGCGCTGACGAGTTCGTTCGTGGCGTGTAGCTCGTCATCGGACGGCGGAGGCAGTCCGCCGCCGGGGGGCGACGCGGGGCGTGCCGACGCGGGACCCTCGGGGCCGCCGCAGCGCCTCTCCGAGACGGGGCTCTATTCGGACATGGCGACCAAGCAAGTGGCCGCGGCCTCGCTCGAATATGCGCCGGCGTACGTGTTGTGGTCGGATGCCGCGGACAAGAAACGCTGGATCGTGCTTCCGGCCGGCGCGCGCATCGATACGAGCGACATGGACCATTGGCGCTTTCCCGTGGGGACCAAGTTTTTCAAAGAGTTCTCGCGCGGGGGAACGCGCCTCGAGACGCGTCTCATCGAGCATGTCGCCGATACGGGAAAGCAGGAGGACGATTATCGTGCTTCCACCTTCGTCTGGCGCGGCGATGAGTCCGACGCGGATCTCGTCGTCGACGGCGCGCGCAATATCCGCGGGACCGATCACGACGTGCCGTCGCGGCAGGATTGCTTCAAGTGCCACCGTGGCGAGCCGGGCGCGATTCTCGGGTTCTCGGCGATACAGCTTTTCCAACCCAGCGCGTCGGCGATCACGTTGCGCTGGCTGGTCGAGCAGGGCAAGCTCACTGCACCTCCTGCAGCCAATGCCGACTTCTCGGTGCCGGGCGACGAGGCGACGGCGCGCGCGTTCGGGTACTTGCACGCGAATTGTGGCCACTGCCACAATGAAAATGGAATTGCCTGGGCGGACAATCCGATGAAGCTGCGGCTCTTGGTCGGCGAGCGCGATGCCGCGACCAGCAGCATTTACAAGGCCACGGTGGGGGAGAAGATGAATCGCCCGAAGACCTCGGGCGATACGTTCCGCGTCGTGGCGGGCCACCCCGAGCAGAGCGGCCTCTTTTACCGCATGTCCCGGCGCGACGGGACGCCCGAGTCGATGCCGCCCATTGCCACGAAGCATGTCGACGCGGACGCCGTTTCGGTCGTCAAAGCATGGATTGAGCGCCTTCCACCCTAGTCCCCCGCCAGCGCCCTCTCGATTCGCGGCAGCGCATACAAAGCAAGGGCGCTGAGCGTCAAGGTCGGGTTGACGGTGCCGCCGGTGCAAAACTGCCCGCTGCCCAGGAGGAAGAGATTCGCGTGGTCGTGCGAACGGCCGTGCGGATCGACCACGCTCGTTGCGGGGTCGTTGCCCATGCGGTAGGTGCCCAGGATGTGCCCGCCCCCGAAGTAATCGGGCGCGTGCTCGATGTAGGTCGTGCCGAGGGCCGCGTACATGCGATCGTGCGTCGCGCGGGCGGCGCTGAGGCCTCGTTTCTCGTAGTCGCTGAGCGCGTAGTGAATCTTGGGGCGGGGCAGGCCGAAGCTGTCCAGCGCGTCCTCCGCCAGGGTGACCCGGTTGTTCGGGTTGGGCAGCTGCTCGACCAAGGATGACACACTCGAGTGGCGGTGCGCATGCAAGGCGAGCTCACGCCGCAGTTGGGTGCCGCGAATGCCGCGTGCGAGAAGCTCGGGAAGGGCGAAGTCTGCGGTTCCTTTGGCGTAGGTCCAACCGTCGGCGCGCAGCTCGATGCGAAAGGCCCCACGGTGGGCGCGTTGGTCGACCCCATCGAAGTCGCGAAAGCGAAAATGGTCCACGCCGGCCGTCGACTGCGGGCCGCGGTAAGCACCATGGGCCTCGCGGGTGAGGGCCCACGTGACCTGCGTCGGGTGGTCCATGAGGTTGCGGCCGACTTGGTCGCTGCCATTGGCCACGCCGCCGGGACGCGCGGACGTGCGCGAGAGGAGCAAGAGCTTGGGCGTCTCGATGCCGTGTGCGGCAAGGATGTAGATGCGCCCGCGCGCAATCTGCGATGTGCCGTCGGGCCTGCGGACGTGGATGCCTTGGATGCGCTCGTCCGGCCCTACTTCGACGAAGACGGCGACCGCGTTTTCCACGATGCGTGCCCCCGCACGCTCCGCGCGCTCGACTTGCACGCCGGCATCGAACCGCGCCACCGTGGGGCAAATCGGCAAACAGCTTGCGCGCCCGTCGCACGCGGGACGGCCATCGTGCGGAATCGAATTGCGTGCTTGGGGATTGACGCTCATCTCGATTCCCAAAGTCCCGAGGGCGCGCTTCCAGGCCTTGTCCGCGTTGTTTAGGGCAATCGGCGGCAGGGGATATGGCGCGCTTCGCGGCGACTCCAGATCGCCGTGTCCTGCCACGCCCATGAGCCGCTCGGCCTCCACGTAATACGGTTCGATATCGCTGTAGCGTATTGGCCAATCGGCCCCGACACCGAAACGCGACTTCATTTCGAAATCGGTCGGGTGCAGGCGCGGCGTCATGCCCAGCCAATGCCACACGCTGCCTCCGACCAAGCGGAGGTAGTTGCTCCAGAAAATATCCGGGCCCGCTTGGACGTAATAATCGCCAATCTTGTCCAGGCGTGGCGCGGGTGCGTGCGACACCGCTTCATACGGTGTTTCGGGCAATTTGATGACCGAATCGCGGTAGCGTTGGATGGCCTGCGCGCGATCGACCCGTGGACCGGCTTCGAGCACCAGGACCTTGGCCCCCGTTTTCGCCAGCCGGGTGGCCACGAGCGAACCGACGATTCCAGCCCCCACGATGACGACGTCGGCTTCCATATCGTTCGAACTCATGGGATCTCCCGTACGACGGGGGGCCGGCTCCAGAATCCCGGAGGCCCACCGCGGGTGGTCGGCGCATTGATGCCGTCGAGACGCCATCCCAGCGCGCGGACGTAGGTTGCGACGCGCATGCCCGATTCCGCTTCGTACAGCCCCGTGTACCAATTCGTGATGATGCGGTCCGTGAGTATGCGAAACGCGCCATCTCGGAAGATGCCTCGGGATTCCAATTCCTCGAGGCTCGCGGGAGCATGCCAATCGCGGTAGCCCGCCTGTTGGTAAAGGCGTTCGAGATCGGCGGCGCGCTGTGCGTCTGACTGCAATGAATGCAAATACAATTGCGCGAACGACGGCTCGAGGCGATCGAAGCCGGTGAGCAGCGCAGACAAGTGGAGAAAGCGCGCCAGCTCGGGATGCAGGCGCAGCTCCTCCGATAGTGCATCGAGCGCGCCTTCTTCTTCGGAAGACGCGCAGGCGGCAAGGCCATGTGCGAGCGCAACGGCTCCAAAAGCAGCCAGGATCGCACGACGACCGATGGCGGGCGGCGTGTCACTCATTGGGGACATCTTTGGCTCGAGTGCTCGCCGATTTCAACGGTACAACCATGAATGAGGAGAACTTTGCCCGATGTCGTTGTTACTCAAACCCCCCGCTCCACTCTCGTTCGATCGTACGCTGCCGAGCGTCTTTCTCGCGGGCTCCATCGAAATGGGGCAAGCGGACGATTGGCAACGCCAGTTGGAAATCGGCCTCGAGGACACACCCGCGGTCGTTCTGAATCCGCGGCGTGACGATTGGGACCCGAGTTGGAAGCAATCGATGTCCGACCCGAACCTGCGCGCCCAAGTGGAATGGGAGCTCGATGCACAAGATGCCGCCACGTGCATCGCGATGTACTTCGCCCCCACGACGAAAGCGCCCATCACGCTGCTGGAGCTGGGGCTTTTCGCGCGGACCGGCAAGGTGATCGTTTGCTGCCCTGACGGATTTTGGCGCAAAGGAAACGTGGACATCGTGTGCGCGCGCTACGGCATCCCCACGGTTTCCTCGCTGGGCGAGCTGCTCGCCGGCGTCCGGCACGCACTCCGGCTAGGATGATGCGCATGCTGCCCGATCTTCTTTCTTTGCGTGCTGCTTCCGAGATCGTCTACCGGACGATGAAACCCACGCCGCAGTATCGCTGGCCGCTGCTCGTCGAAGCCGTGGGGGCGGAGGTGTGGGTCAAGCACGAGAACCACACGCCGGTGGGGGCTTTCAAGGTGCGTGGCGGATTGGTGTACTTCCGCGAGCTCGCGGCGCGGCAGCCACGGGGGGGCCACGTCGTCAGTGCGACGCGCGGCAATCATGGCCAGTCGATTGGATTCTCGGCCGGGCGCTATGGGATAAAGGCCACCATTTTCGTGCCGCACGGCAACAGTCGCGAGAAAAATGCGGCGATGCAGGCGCTGGGGGTCGAGCTGATCGAGCACGGCGAGGACTTTCAGGCCGCGCGCGAAGAGGCCGCTCGCTATGCGGAGCGTGAAGGATTCCATTTCATGCCGTCGTTCCACGCCGATTTGGTGCGGGGTGTTGCCTCGTATTGGTTCGAGTTCTTCGAAGCGGTGCCGAACCTGGACGTCATCTACGTGCCCATTGGATTGGGCTCGGGCATCTGCGCCGCCGTTGCCGTGCGCGAAGCTCTCGGGTTGCGCACGAGGATCGTGGGCGTCACCTCGGCGCACGCGCCGGCCTATGCGCTCTCGTTCAAAGCGGGGAAGTGCATCGAGGCTCCCGTCTCGACGCAGCTCGCCGACGGCATGGCCTGCCGAACCCCGGATGCCGATGCCGTCGCCATCATCTCGAAGCATGTCGACGAGGTCATCACGGTAAGCGACGCCGAAATTGCCGCGGCCATGCGCCTGCTCTTCACGGCAACGCACAACGTCGCCGAGGGCGCGGGCGCCGCCGCACTCGCCGGCGCACTGCAACAACGCGCGAGCCTAAAAGGCCGCCGCGCCGGCCTCGTCGTCTCCGGCGGCAACGTCGACGCCGACGTCTTCGCCAGCGTCCTGCGCGACGCGAACGTCTGATTACCGTCGCGCGGTGGCATCGAGATCGGCCAAAAGCCGTCGAATGGCCCTTTCGAGGGGGTGGAGATCAACGAGATCCAGCCAAGCCTCGAGATTTTGCTGCGTGACATAGCTCGCGATTGCGGTGAGCACGTCGGCGGGGTGGTTCGTTTCGATGCGCACGCTCAATTGATCTCCCCACGAGGGCGCGCATTCCGCGATTTCGAACGTCTTTGGTCCGAGCTCGAGCCGCAATCGGTCGCGCAGCTCGCCTTCGACCACGCTACTCGCCGCTGTTGTTCCCGCTGAAGGACTGCCATACCCGAATGCCCTTGCGCCGAGCCTGTCCGCCGCGATGCTCGTCGCGCGCGCATCCCGCTCGAGGAGACCGGGCGCGGAGTGCATCTCGGTGTGTTCGCCATACCCGGAGTGCATCTTCCGCCGACTCGATGGGAAAGGATGCCTCCTGAAACGAGCAGCTTTGCACGCGTTTGTCGGTCGTGACGCTGAGAAAATCCAGGCCCGCTCCGCAATCGCCACCATCGTCCATGCCATCGAAGAGCCGGTGAACGCCAAGCCGCGCGCCGAAGCAGACCGATACGCGACACGGTATGGGGCTGGTTCGAATGATCGCAGCGAGTGCTCCTTCGCTTCGGGCGCTCAGGACCATCGACGGGTCCGGCCCCACGTACGAGAGGAGCGACACATCCCGCGCGCCCAACGCCGCGAGCTCGAGAAGCAGCGATGGCAATCCGGCCATCGTGCCCTCGTGCACCAGAACATTGGCACCCCACATTTGGCCCGCCCGAAGGAGCGCCCCCGCAGCACGGCGCCACTCCACGTCTTCGTAGATGGAGACGCGCACCTGCCCGAGCGCCCCCGAGAGATCGCCGAGAACGCGGTCGGTGAGCAAAGTCCCGTTCGTGGTCACATGGATGGCGAGCCGCGTCGTCTTTCGCAATCGCCGGACGAGGTCCACGAAACCGCGGAACGCAAACGGCTCGCCGCCGCCAAACGCGACCTCCAGCGTCCCTGCTCGGGCGAGCCCTTCGAGCATCGCGGCTGCCGAATCCACCGTCCACGCACTCGCACGCGACGTGTCGCGCGAGCAAAAATGGCAGGCCAAATTGCAAACATTCGTGATGCCAAACATCACGACACGCGGTGCTTGCCACGTCAGCGTGCGGGTTGCCTCGCTTTCCATGCGAAGGCTCGTGCCCGTGGCGGGGTGGAAATAAAGCATCGCGCCGTCGAGCGGAAACGCGCGAAATTCGCGAAGGGATAATGGAGTCATTTGGCCGGACTACGCTAAATCCCTTTTGCGACCTCCGCCACACACGCGCGCAACCAGCTGTGGGCTGGGTCGGCGCGGCGGCGTTCGTGCCAGAGCATGGACATGGAGAAGCTGGGCAGCTCGAGCGGCGGCTTGATGAGGACCAAATCGAGCGACGGGGCGAAGGTGCGCGCGACGCGTTCGGTGAGGGTGAGGACCGTGTCGGTTTGCCGCACGATGTGGGGCGCGGCCAAAAAGTGCGGCACCTCGACGGCGATGCGGCGGCGTTTGCCCAGGCGGGCCAGCGCAATGTCGACCACCGCCCCCGCCTGCCCGTGCGGCGAAACGAGGGCATGCGGCAGCGAAACGAAGGTCTCCAAATCGAGGCGCCGGCGCGCGCAGGGGTGGCCTTTGCGCAGAACGCAGACGAAGCGCTCGCGAAAGAGGCGCTTTGCCAAGATGCCGCTGGGCGTCGTCTGGCCATGGCCGGCACGTCGAAATCCGGAATATCGTGCTGCGGCAATCCCAAAACGAGATCGGCCCGCCCCTCCGAAAGCGAATCGCCCCATGGACGGGGGTCCGCGATGACGCGCACATCGATGCCGGGCGCCTCCGACCAAATGCGCGCGAGAAGCTTCGGCATGAGCACCAGCTCGATGTAATCGCTGGTGCCGATGGTGAAGCGCATGCGCGCGCTGGCCGGGTCGAAGGGCGCGGGGCTGGCCACGATGCGAGCGATATCGCCCAGGGCGCGCTCGAGCGGTCCGAGCATCGCCTCCGCCCGCGGCGAGACGACCATGCGTTTTCCCGCGCGCACGAGCAGCGGATCGCGCAGCTTGGTGCGCAACCGCGCGAGGGCATGGCTGGTGGCCGATTGCGTGAGGCCGAGCCGTTTGGCTGCCTTCGTGACATGCCGCTCCACGAGCAGGGCATGGAGCGCGAGCACCAGGTTCAGGTCCAGGCCACGAAGATCGGCTGCGTCGAGATGCACCTCATGCATGGTTCATATGTGTAGCATTGATTGGATACATGCTTCGACGCGCCGTAGCTTACGGGCATGTTCGCTATTGCTGGAGTCTCTGGAAACACGGGTTCGGTCGTCGTCGATACCTTGCTTGCCAAGGGCAAGAAGGTGCGTGTCATCGTGCGCGACGCCAAAAAGGGAGAGCCATTTCGTGCGCGCGGCGCGGAAGTGGCCGTGGCGTCGTTCGAGGACGTGCCGGCATTGACCAAGGCGCTGGAAGGCGCGGAGGGCGCGTATTTCCTCCAGCCGCCCGACGTCACGGCGACGGACTTCCTCGCAGGGCGCATCGCCTTTGCCGACGGCCTTGCGCGCGCCATCGATGCGAGCCGCGTCCCGCACGTCGTCTTCCTCTCGTCGATTGGTGCCCATCGTCCCGACGGCACGGGCGTCATCGTTTCGCTCTACAACGCCGAGCAACGGCTTGCGAAGACGCAGGCCAAGCTGACCTTCGTGCGCGCGGCCTATTTCTTCGAGAACTGGGCCCCTTCTCTCGGGGCGGCTGCGGCGTCGGGCAAGCTGCCCACGTTCATCGAGGCCGAGCACGCGATGCCCATGATTGCGACGCGCGACATCGGTGCGGTGGCGGCGCAGGCGCTCATCGAAGGCCCGCCCGCGGAGCATATCCAGATCATCGCCCTCGAGGCGCCGCGCGCGTACTCGCCGCGCGATGTCGCGGAGGCGGCGGCGCGTGCACTCGGCCGACCCGTGGAGCCGGATTTCGCGCCGGCGGAGGCCATCGAGCCGGCGTTTCAGAGCTTCGGCATGTCGGCGGACGTCGCGCGGCACATGCGCGGAATGTACGTGGGCATCAACGCCGACGTCGTGCGCTTTGCCGGAGCGGGCGAACGGCACGTGCGCGGCACGACCGAATTGGAAACGGTCGTGCGCGCACTTCTGCCTTCGACGTGATCAACGCTTCGCGACCAACTCGATTTCGACGCGCGCGCCGAGGGGAAGGGCGGCCACGCCGATGGTGGTGCGCGCGGGGTAGGGGGCGGTGAATTGCTTCGCGTACACCTCGTTCATCGCCGCGAAGTCGGCCATGTTCGTCAGGAAGACGTTGCACTTGACGACGTTGTCGAACGTGAGCCCCGCCGCGGTGAGCACCGCCTCGAGGTTCTTGAAACATTGCAAGGTCTGGTCTCCTACGGAGCCTTCGACGAGTCGGCCCGTGGCGCTGTCGAGCGGGGTTTGCCCGGACAAGTAGACGTAGGGATCCGTATCGACGGCGTGTGAATACGGACCGACGGAAACCGCATTGGGAGCGGTGATGGATTTGCGTGCCATGTGCCGCATGCTCACATCGCTTTCGGCGGCGGCGCAACCTCCTTCGAAGTGGCTCAGCGGCCGAACCGTTCCACCACGAAGTCGACGAAGGTGCGCAATTTCGCAGGCACCGGCTTCTGCGGTGGATACACGATGTGCATGGGGACCTTGGGGAACGGATACTCCGGCAGCACGCGCGTCAATCTTCCCGCGGCGAGATCGTCGGCCATTTGGAACTCGGGCTGCAGGGCGATGCCCATTCCGCGCACCGCCGCGGCGCGCAAAGCTTCCCCATTGTTGATCTTGAGCCGCGCGCGGATCTTCACGGGCTGAGCGATGCCGTCCGAGGTTTCCATCGGCCAGACATCGCTCCAAGCGCCATGCGCATGCCCGATGCACGTGTGCCGCGTGAGATCGTCCGGCCGCTTGGGCACCCCGCGCGCGGCGAGGTAATGCGGGGAGGCCGCGAGAATGAAGCGCACGCTGGCGAGACGCCGCGCCACGAGAGGCGAAGGCGCGAGCGGGCCCACACGCACCGCGGCATCGAATCCCTCCTCGACCAGGTCCGTGTAGTGGTCGCTCAAGATCAGCTCGACGTTCATGTCGGGGAAGCGCGTGAGGTAGTCGGCCAGCGCGGGGGCGAGTCGGCACGCACCGAACGAGGCCGTGGTGGTCACGCGAAGAAGGCCGCGCGGTGAGGCGCGTAGCTCGTCGGCCGTGCGATCCATGGCGTCGATCTCGGCGAGAACTCGCGTGCACCGCTCGTAGTAGATGCGCCCGAACGTGGTGAGGCGCTGCGAGCGCGTGGTGCGCTGAAGAAGCTGCGCACCGACGCGTTCCTCGAGCGCGCGCACATGCCGGCCGACCATGGCGGGCGTCATCCCGAAATCACGCCCGGCGGCCGCGAAGCTGCCGCGATCCACGGCGCATACGAAGAGCGACATGCCGGTGAGTCGGTCCATGATTCGATACTATTAGTACGGAATGAAGGTACGAACCTGGAGATTATCACGCTGCGGGTACGGATCTATCCCTGGGGCATGTCGAGAATCATTCCCCTGGCCGTTGTACTCTTGTGCGTGGCCTGCTCGGGCAAGGAGCCCAAGCCAACCTCCGCGACAGGAGCCTCCGTGAAAGCGAACCCCGTTCAGGAAATGCGTGTGGCGCTCACCGTGGATGCGTACGACAAGGCGCTTCATTTTTATCGCGACGGTCTGAAGATGCGCGCTGTCGAAACGTGGGATCGGCCCGACGGTAGCGGGGCAATTCTGGACGCGGGGCGCGCCACGTTGGAGATCCTTTCGACGAAGCAAGTGGAGCGGATCGATCGCATCGAGGTGGGGCGGCGCATTTCCGGGCCGGTGCGTCTCGGGCTGGACGTGGAGGAGCCCGAAGCCGTTGCGCGGGCCTTCGAGGCCGGCGGGGCGGAACGTCTCGCGGGGCCGGCGGCGGCGCCGTGGGGGACGACGTTCCGGATGCGCGCGCCCGATGGAATGCAGTACACCCTGTACGCCGGCCCTGGCGAAAAGACGGGTGCGTCCATCCGCGAGCTGCGCATCGCGCTGACCGTGGACAAGTACGACGAGGCGCTGCGCTTCTACCGCGATGGGCTCGGGCTTCCCGTGCGCAAGGCGTGGGCCGAGCCCGAGGGAAGCGGCGCGATTTTCGAGGCGGGAAGGGCCACCTTGGAGCTTCTCTCGACCAAGATGGCAGAATCCGTCGACCGCATCGAGGTGGGCCCGCGCGTGGCGGGGCCCGTGCGCGTGGCCCTCGAGGTCGACGATTCGGCGAAGCGTGGCGAGGCCTTGATGGAGGCGGGCGCGCAGCTGCTCGGCGGGCCCGTGGTCACGCCATGGCTGGACAAGAACGTGCGCCTGCGCGCGCCGGACGGCATGCAGTACACGCTGTTCACGAAGTCCGCGCGCTAGACGACGTCGCGCGGTGCGGCCTCGATGGAGGCGAGGACGGCGCGCGCTTTGTTGCGCGTCTCCATGGCCTCGTCGGCGGGGACGCTGCCCTCGACGATGCCCGCACCGGCGGTGACGTCGAAGCCGTCGCCGCGGCACACGGCGGTGCGAATGGCGATGGCAAAGTCGAAATCGCCGTGCTGCGTGAGGTAGCCCACCGCGCCGCCGTAGATGCCGCGCGGACGCGACTCGAGCTCGCGGATGATCTGCATGGCACGCAGTTTGGGCGCGCCGGAGAGCGTGCCCGCGGGAAAGGCCGCGCGGAAGGCTTCGAGCGGCGGGATGCGCGTGGGGTTCACGCGTCCTTCGACCTCGCTCACGATGTGCATCACGTGGGAGTAGCGGTCCACTTCCATGTTGCGCACCAGGCGCACGCTGCCGATGTCCGCCACGCGGCCCACGTCGTTGCGGCCCAGATCGATGAGCATCACGTGCTCGGCGCGCTCTTTGGGATCGCTCAGAAGCTCCGTCTCGCGCGCCGCGTCCTCGTCGGGCGTGCGGCCTCGCGCGCGTGTGCCGGCGATGGGGCGCACGGTCATCACGCCGTCTTCGAGGCGCACCAACGTCTCGGGGCTCGCGCCGGAGATCTGCGTGCGCGCCGTTTCTCCTTCCGCCGGCGGAAAGTCGAGAAAGTACATGTACGGCGACGGGTTGAGCACCCGCATCGCGCGGTACACGTCGAACGGATCGCGCCCTGCTCGGGGCACGTGGAAATTGCGCGCCAGCACGATCTGAAAGGCGTCGCCCGCCGTGATGTACTCCTTCGCGCGGCGCACGATGCGCTCGTACTCCGCGTCATCCATGCTCACGGCCACGTCGGCCGGCAGCCGCGTGCGGTCCGGCAGCGCAATCCGGCGCAGCGCGCCCGGTGCCAGGAGATCCCGCTCCGCGCGGTCGACTTCTTCCTCGGTCTCCGCCGCGATGGTGAAGGTCTGCGCGAAATTGTCGAACACGACCACGGTGCTTCCACCGACGAAGCGCGCGAGCGGGGCCCGCGTACCCGGCCACGTATCGACTTTGTCGATGGCGTGCACCAGGTCCCAGCCGAAGTAGCCGACGTGCGCGCCGGCGAGGCGCTCGGCCGGGGTGCGTGGCTCGACCTTGCTCGCGAACAGCGCGCTCGCGACCGAGATGGGATCTCCTCCCTGCGATGGCGGCGAAAACGGTGCGTCGCCGCGCACGGTCCACTGCCCATTCGGCAGAAGGGCGGCCTCGTAACGCGGCCGGTAGCCGAGCATCGAGAGACGCCCCCAGCGTTCCCCCGCGACGACGCTTTCCAGCAGAAACGACGCCGTGCCCTCCGCGGCATCGCGCAACAGCGCGTACGCTCGCACCGGGGTCAGACCATCGGCGACGAGCGTCCGCGTGACGAATCCGTTCACGTGGCGTTGCCTGCGATGCCGAGGAGCTTGCGGGCCATCTTCGGCTCCGCCGGCGTGCGCCCGATGCTGCGCGCATACTGCGCGGCCCGCAGCACGAGTGGGGCGCTTCCCTCGGAGAGCACGCCCTTCGAGAGGTAAATGTTGTCCTCGAGGCCCACGCGCGCGTGCCCGCCGAGCCGCATGGCCAACTCGGTCATGGGCTGCTGGTGCCGGCCCACCGCGGCCACGGCCCACGACGCTTCTTCCGGGATGAGCGTGCGCATGAAGCGCACGTGCTCCTCGCGCGCGCCGATGGCACCCGGGACTCCGAGCACGAATTGGAAGTGCAGCGGCCCGGTGAGCGTTCCCTCCTTCACCAAGAGCAACGCCTCTTCGATATGCCCCACCTCGTAACACTCCAGCTCGGGAATGCTCCCCGCCTTGCGAATCCGTGCCGCCATGTCGCGGATCTCACGCCGCGTGTTGATGAACACGTCGTCGCCGAAGTTGATGGTCCCGCAGTTGAGGGTGGCCATTTCCGGCCGGCAGGCGAGGGGGCCCGCACGCTCCTCCATGGACATGCCGACGGCCCCGCCGGTGGTCGTCTGGATGATGCAGTCCGTCTTCGCGCGGATGGCCTCGATGGCCGCGGCAAAGCGCTCCGCCGATTGGGTCGAGCTGCCATCGTCGTTGCGCACGTGGAGGTGAATCACCGCTGCGCCGGCCTCGCGACAGCGGGCGGCCTCGTCAGCAATTTCTTGAGGAGTTATGGGCAGATATGGCGTCTGGGCACGGGTGACTTCGGCCCCGACGATGGCCGCGGTCAAAATGATGTCCGGCGGCGGGGTGGGGGTGACGATGGGCTCGGGATCCGGCGCCGGGCCCGCGGGAAGCGCGGGCATGTAAAGCTCGCGCGGCTTTCGCTGCAGGCCCTTGGGCACGACGCACGTGCCGGTTGCACGGCAGACGACCACGTGGGGCTCCAAGAGATCCGCCGCGCTCGCGGGCAGCCCGGATTCGCGCAGGTTGGCGATGACCTTGCGCGCTTCGAAGCGCATCTGTCGGCTGGTGTTCCCGACCGAGAGCAGCTCCGCGGTGGCCTCGATGTAGTCGCCCGCGAAGACGGGGGCCAGAAACTCCACGGAATCGTAGGCTCGGAAGAGCCCTTCGTCCCCATCGAGCCGAATGAGGAGCTCGGTCGCGAGATCCCCGAAGAGCGCGAGCATGCGCGCCCCGTCGACGAGTTCCCCGGCATAATGCGCATCGTGCGACGACATCCGAAGGCGCAGCGTGACCTTCAAGCCTACCATGCCACCATACGTACCATGGTGAGCCCTTCCCGAGAGGCATCAGTTGCCACGACTTACCGCCATGGCCGAGGACTTCGTTGCCGGCGCGGTCGCCCCGTGATACCTAGCGCATCCTTGTACCGCGCCATTGCGCGCGGCCCTCGTTTCTTCCGGTAACGCTGCATGACGCTCGTCGAAGCACGCAATCTCCCGTCCCACGTCGGCATCATCATGGATGGCAACGGCCGTTGGGCGCAGCAGCGCAATTTGAGCCGTGTTCGCGGCCACAAAGAAGGCTCGCACGCCGCCCGGCGCATCATCCGCGCGGCCCGGCGCCTCGGCCTGCGCGCGCTCACCCTGTACGCCTTCAGCGAGCAGAACTGGGCCCGCCCGGAGGACGAGGTGGATGCCCTCATGGAGCTCCTGAGGGAGTTCCTGCTCTCCGAGCGCGAGGAAATCCTCGAAAACGGCATCCGGCTCAACGCCGTTGGCAACCTCGGCCGCTTGCCGGCCTTGGTGCGCGCCGTGCTCGACCCGCTGCGTCGCGAGAGCAAGGAAAACCACGAGATGACCCTCACGCTGGCCCTGAGCTACGGCGGCCGCGAGGAAATCGTGAACGCCGCCCGTGAGCTGGCCCGCGCGGTCGCCGCCGGCAAGCTGGCGCCGGAGGACGTGACCGAGCAAGCGCTCCACGGGTTGATGCCCAGCCTTCAGGTGGGCGATCCGGACCTGATCATCCGCACCTCGGGTGAGCGCCGCATCTCGAATTTTCTTCTGTACGGGCTGGCCTACTCCGAGCTTCACTTTGCCGACGTGCTCTGGCCCGACTTCACCGCGGAAGACTTTTACCAGGCCATCGCGAGCTACCAGGCCCGCGAGCGCCGCTACGGCCTCACCGGGAACCAGATCGAGCATCTGTCGCTGGGGCAGCAGCCGGCCAACGGCACGTCGTCGAACGGCTTGCGCCCGGCAGATCGAGCGGAGGCGGCGCGGATCGCCGTCTGATCGGAACGATGGCGGTAACCAAGTCGAACCTGGCGATGCGCCTTCTGACGGCGGCCGTCGCCGTCCCGGTCATCCTTTTCCTCCTCTACAAGTGTCCGCCGTACGCGTTTTACTTCCTCGCGTTTCCGGCGGCCTTGGTGGGCAGCTTCGAGCTGTTCGCCATGACGCACCCGGGGGACCGGGTTTCGCAGGTCGTGGGCGTGCTCCTCGCCGCGGCCGCGTCGCTTCTCGTTTGGTTTTTCGGCCACGACACGCGCGTGCTTCTCACGCTGCTCGTCGCCATCCCGCTCCTCGGGCCGCTGCTCACGTTGATTCGGGTGGGCGACATTTCCACCGCGGCGTTGCGTGCCTGTGCGATGGGGTTCGGCCCGCTCTTCGTGGCGCTGCCCATGACCATGCTCGCGATGCTTCGTCGCGACATGCAGGACGATGGGCCGGGCTACGTGCTCGTCACCTTGATGTTCGCGTGGCTCGCCGACACCGGTGGCTACTTTGCGGGCCGCTTTCTCGGTAAGCACAAGCTCTACGAGCTCGTTTCCCCGAAGAAAACCGTGGAAGGCGCCGTGGGCGGGCTTGCGGGCTCCGTCGTGGGCGCCCTGCTCGCGAGTCTCGTGTATTTGCCCGCGTTCCCGTTGGCCCACTCGATTCCGCTCGCCATCGTCGCGAGCGCATTGGGCCAGGCCGGTGACCTCGGTGAGTCCCTCTTGAAGCGCTCCACCGGCGTCAAAGACTCGGGCGCCATCGTTCCGGGCCACGGCGGCGTCCTCGATCGCATCGACGCCCTGCTCCTCACGAGCACCGCCGTGTACCTGTACATGCTCTGGGTCCACCACTAGACAGCAGCCAGCCGGAGGCTGGCGGACCGCCGCCGAGACGGCGGCGCTCCATCCCACGCACCGCCTTCGAGTGCGACATGGAGCGCCGGCATCTTGCCGGCGGTTAGCCGGCTTCCAGCCGGCGACGCGCTCGACGAGCCACTTCGATGCGCCTTAAAAGACGGAACGCCGGCCTTGTGACGGGCCGGCGGTTGCCGCAGCTTTCCTGGACGGCGGAACCGTCCGGAGGCCTACATCTTTTGCGAGTAGAACTCGACGACCAGCTGCACGCGCAGCGGGAAGAGGACCGCGCCCTCGTCCGGGAGGGACGAGATCGTGGCTTGGCGCTTCGTGCGATCGACGTCGATCCACGGCGTCTGGAAGCCGTCCGCGACGGGGAAGGCTTGCTCGACGGCCGCGTGGATCTTCTTGCGATCCCGCACGGTGACGACGTCGCCCTTCTGGATGCGATAGGACGCGATGTCGACGCGCTTGCCGTTGACGAGGATGTGCCCGTGGTTGACGAGCTGGCGGGCGGCCGGGATCGTGCGAGCGAAGCCGGCGCGGAAGACGATGTTGTCGAGACGGCGCTCGAGCAGCTCGATGAGCTTCGGGCCCGTGTTACCGGCCGTGGTCTTCGCCTCGTGCATCAGGTGACGAAGCTGGCGTTCGCTCACCCCGTAGTTCATGCGGACCTTCTGCTTCTCGAGAAGGCGCACTGCGTACTCGGAGAGCTTCTTGCGCGCTTGACCGTGCTGGCCGGGGGGATAGGGCCGGCGTTCCGTTTTCTTGGGGGACAGACCGGGGAGCTCCGTCCCGAGCTTCCGCATGATCTTAACGCGCGGACCCGTATAGCGACTCATTGCTCAAATTCCTCCAAACATTTCAACCGTGCTCCGGCAGAGTTTGCCGATTCTAGGAAAGCCGGCGGCGCAAGGTACACGGTTTTTCAGGAAAGGAGAGCACTTTTGGCACGAACGACGTCGTCGACAAGTGCTTTTTCCAAACGGGCCACTTCTCCGTAGTTTGGCAGCCGTATTTCGTGCATTCCTGTAACGAGCTGGACAAGAGATTTGTAGTCCGGCGCTTGAGCTTTCCAGTTCGCGACCGGGAACGTTTCGTAGAACCCCTGGGTCAGACGCGAGGGCGTCAGCACGGAAATGCGTGCCTCGGGGTGCCAAAGCTGCAGATGCCAGAAGCCGCGCGTCACGAAGTACTGGAACTTCCGACCGCCAAAGAGCCTCACCTCCCAGCCTTCGAGCACCATGGCCAGATCGCGCTCGCGCGGATCGTGCGGGGGCGGCGGCCAGTCGGGCACGTGCAACCGGTTGCGGAGGTCTCCGTCCACGGACAGCGGGCGCTCAAGGACGACGGTCGTGCGGCTGCTCATTTTCCTCCGATCCGGCCTGGTTCGAGGTCGAATGTGAAAGTGAAAATCATATTCATCAACTGCCCGCATCTGAACGACCTTCCTCGCCCCTGTCAAGCGAAACCCATTTCGCAGCACACCTCCTATGTTTCCGGAGTGTTTCGAAAAGCCATCTCGCTCGAACGATCCCGCTGGCGAAAGCGATGGCCGATGTCTAGAACGAGCGGCACATTTTGAACCGCCGATCGCGAAAGCGACCCCCCAACCGCACCGAAGGCGACGCTTTGCGTCGAAATCCACCGATGACCGACTCGGAAAACAAGCCCGTTCCCGTGCCCCCGCCGTCGCGCACGTCGCTCCCGTCGACGACGACGAAGAAAGAATACGACTTTTTCGGAGTGATTCAGGACTACCTCGATGAAGCCGCGGCCGCGGCGAACCTCGAGCTGTTCGTCCGCACCATCCTGAGCCAGCCGAAGAACGAGATCATCGTCAACTTCCCGGTCCGGATGGATAACGGAGAGGTCAAACTCTTCAAAGGTTACCGCGTTCAGCACAACAATCTGCTCGGACCGTTCAAGGGCGGCATCCGCTTCCATCCCGACGTCAGCCTCGACGACGTGAAGGCCCTCGCCGCGATGATGACGTGGAAGAGCGCCCTCATGCGCCTGCCGTTCGGCGGTGGCAAAGGCGGCATCAAGTTCGACCCGCACAGCGTCACGCCGCACGAGCTGCAGAAGATCACGCGCCGCTTTACGCATGCCCTCGGCATGAACATCGGCCCGGATTACGACATCCCCGCCCCCGACGTCGGCACCAATGGCCAGACGATGGCGTGGATGATGGACACGTACTCCAACATGATCGGCAGCTACCAAAAGCAGAGCGTGAAGGGCGTCGTCACCGGCAAGCCCGTCGCCTCCGGCGGTACGCTCGGCCGCGCCAAGGCCACTGCGCAAGGCATGGTCTTCTGCCTCATCGAGTGGGCGAAGGAGCACAACTTCCAGCTCGAAGGCAAGACGATGACGGTGCAGGGCTTCGGCAACGTCGGCTCGCACACCGCGGTCATCCTCGCGCGCCTCGGCGTTTCGACCATCGCGGTCGGCGACCACACGGGCTACCTGTTCAACCCGGAGGGCTTCAACGCCCACAAGCTCCAGGACTACGTGCAGCACCACGGGTCGATCGCGGGCTACCCGGGCGGCAAGCCCATCTCGCGTGAAGAGTTCTTCGCCACCAAGGCGGACATCTTCGCCCCGTCGGCGCTCGAGAATCAGATCAAAGAAGCCGAAGCCCGCCAGCTTCAGTGCACGGTCATCGTGGAAGGCGCCAACGGCCCGACGAACCCGGCCGGCGAGAAGATCCTCGAAGAGCGCGGCATCACGATCCTTCCCGACGTCCTCGCCAACTCGGGCGGCGTCACCGTCAGCTACTACGAGTGGGTGCAGAACAAGCGCTCCGAGAGCTGGACGGAAGAAGAGGTCGACGAGAAGCTCGAACGCGCCATGGAGCGGGCCTACCGCGAGGTGAGCGACTACGCTCGCAACAAGAAGGTGAGCCTCCGCATCGCGGCGTACGCCATCGCGCTCTCGCGCATCGAGGCCGTGTACAAGGAGCGCGAGATCTTCCCCTGAGCTGAAGATCGCCGCATTCTGCGTGCAGCCTGCAAAGAAGGGCTCCTCCGAAACGAGGGGCCCTTCGGCATTTGCGGATCAAGGGCGAAGGAGTTCCACGTCGTACGCAGAAAACGCGGCATCGGCCGTCACGATTTGGAGCCCTTCGCACTGCGCCTGGGAGATGAGCAGTCGATCGAACGGATCACCGTGATGGCGTGGCAGTTTGCTGACCTGCAGGGCGTGCGCATGATGAACCGGCAGACTGGAAGTGCCGCTGGACTGCATGCGCGAAGGCACGTATTCCGCCGGCGGAAGTGGCAAGGGCAGTTTGCCGAGCGCGTATTTGATCGAGATCTCCCACGAGCTGGCCGCGGACAAGAGCAGCTCGTTCGCTGGGTCGGCGAGGCGATCGAGCAGGGCGGAGAGGCGTTCAGGCTCGCTTTGCAGCCAAAGCCAGCAATGCGTATCGAGCAGATACCTCATCGCTCGAAGGCGGCGAGAATCTCGTCGGAGAGCGGAGCATCAAAATCGTCCGGTACGCGAAAAACGCCTCGGTCAATGCCGAAAACGCGCTGTACGGGTTCTCGAAAGGGGACGAGCTTCGCGATGGGGCGGCCACCTCGAGCGATCACGATTTCCTCGCCGGCGTCCACGCGCTGAAGAAGCCGCGAAAGATGTGTCTTCGCCTCATGAACGTTGACCTCTTTCATTGCTTCCATCTTGACTTAGTCCACCACTTAGTCAACATCCCATCGTGTACGTCACAACCCGACTGGGCCGGTGGTTTTACGAGGAACGCGGGGAAGCGCAGCGGCCGAACGATCCGGCCATCGTGCTGTTGCACGCGTTGCTCTTCGATGGGTCGGCGTGGGACGAGCAGATAGGGCCGCTCTCGCAGCTGGGGCGCGTGGTGGTCATCGATGGGCCGGGGCACGGCAAGAGCGAGGTACCGCCGCCGTTTTCGCTCGATGATCATGCCCGGGCGCTGGTTGATGCGCTCGATGCGTTGGGCATCTTCAAGGCGCTGCTCGTCGGCGTCTCGTGGGGCGGGATGGTGGCCATGCGCGTGGCGCTGGACAACCCCATGCGCATCGTCGGGCTCGGGCTGATCGACACGACGGCCGACGCGCAGACGCGCATCCGCCGCGTGAAAGATCGCGTGATGAGCACCGTGTTTCGCACGATTGGGTTGCCGCCGAGCATCGTGGAAAAGCAGATCGCGCCGATGCTGTTCGCACCGAAGACGCTGCGCGAGCGTCCGGAGCTGGCCGAGCGCGTCTACTCGCGGGTCAGTGGCTTTCCGCGCCTGGGGGTCAGCCGCGCGGTGAAGGCGGTTTCGGTCGAGCGGCAGAGCATCTTGGACAAGGTGCGGGCCATCAGCTGCCCGACCCTCGTCGTGTGCGGGCGCGAGGATGCGTCGGCACCGCCCGCGCGTTCGGAGGCCATCGTGAACCGGCTGCCGCGCGCGACGATGCGCCTCATCGACGATGCGGGGCATGCCTCGCCCATCGAGCAGCCGGAGGCCGTCAACGCCGTGCTGGTTCCCTTCGTGCGCGAGCATCTCACGAGCGAGGTCCAGCCGCAGGTCTAAGCGAGGCTGCGTGGATCCCGGGTGCCATTCCGGAAGAGCGAGGGTGACATGCCCGTGCGTTGCTGGAAGTACTTGGCGAAGTTCGACGCATCGTCGAACCCGAGGTGCTCGGCGATTTGCGCAACCGAATCCCGGCCGTGTGCCAGGGAACGCCTTGCCTCGAGCACGATGCGCTCGTCGATGAGCTGTTTCGCGCTCAGTCCCGTGTTGTGCCGCGCCAGTCGATTGAGGGTGCGCGTCGAATAACCTAGGCGCGCAGCGTATTCGGCGACCTTGTGGCGGGTGCGGAAGTTCGCCTCCAGCTCGTCGCGAAACCATACGAAGGCAGGATGCGGCGCCGGGCCTTGCAAGCCATTGCCCGTGGGCATGCTCATGACGAGCAACAGCAGCGTCGTGGCGAGCGCGCGCATCAGCGCCGCGCTGCGGATTCCGCTCGGGGCATCCGCAAGGGCCGCAGCTGCGAATGCGACGTCGAGCGCGTTGCCCGCCGGGGCGTTCGCGATCGCCTCGTGGGACCAGTGATTGGGCGTGACCACGCCCGCATGCCGAATGCACTCGCGCGTCTCGGCATCGAGCGCGGTCGGCGTGAAGAGGACCACCGGCCCGTTGATCGCGGCGATGTTGCCCCATTCCTGCACCTGTCCCGCCCGCACCCATATGAGATCGCCGGGCTCGAGAACGTAGCGGGTAGAAGTCGACCGTATGCGTCGTACGCCCCGTGTCGATCCGGACGAGTACGTCGAAGTCCAGCCGCTGCGGCCCGAGGAACTCTCGCCGTCCACCACGCTTGCGCATGTGTGAAAGCGACGTGACTTCGATTTCCCCCGATACACCCGGCGGCGGATCGTAGTGAACCGGACGAATGGCGACTTGTCCCATTTTTACCATTCTAGGTCCGGCGGCGACCGTGAAAAACCGCTTTCGTTGCCTACAGTACTCACACGCATGGCGCCCAAATTTACTGCCCTGCTCGGTGCTTCGAAAAAAGGAGAACGGCCCATGAGCGAGCTCGCCTACACCATCTTCGACTCTGCAGATTCCTCCCTCAACAAGACCAGCGTGTTGGTAACCGGTGCGAGCGAAGCCCTCGTCGTCGACGCCGCCTTCACCCGTGCCGATGGTCATCGGATCGTCGCGAACGTGCTCGATTCGGGAAAGACGCTCACCACCGTTCTGATCACCGCGGGCGACCCTGACTTCTATTTCGGCGCCGAGGTGATCGCCGATGCCTTCCCCGGTGTGCGGTTTCTGGCACCCGCGGATGTCATCGCGCACATCCGCCAGACCTACGAGAAGAAGCTCGTCGCATGGGCGCATCTTGGCGCGAACCTGCCTAGCCGCCTGGTCGACATCCAGCCGCTCACCACCGGCAGCGTCACGGTCGACGGTGTCGCGCTCGAAGTGCGCCGCGGCAGCGAGCAACTTGGCAATCGAGCGTGGTACGTCTTCGAACCAACGCGACGAGCTCTGCTCGGTGGCACCTTGTTGTTTCAGGGGCTGCACGTATGGACCGCGGATACCGCGACCAAGGAACTGCGGGCGGAATGGATCCGCGCACTCGACGGACTCGAAGCCCTGCGACCGACGTTCGTGGCCGCCGGACATCGCAGTTCCGGATCGTCCACGGACATCGTGGCCATCCGTCACACGCGTGAGTATCTTCGGCGCTTCGAGAGCGCCGTTGCCGAAGCGGCCAATGCCGCCGAGGCCGAGGCGGCACTGCTTGCCGCGTACCCGAATGCCGGATTGAAAATCGCCGCGAACCTGGGCGCCAAGGTTGCGAAGGGAGAGATGTCATGGGGCTGAACACGAACGACGCGGCGGCATTTCCCGCTCGCGGCCGCAGCTACGAAGCCAAATTCGGAGACCTGGCCTTTCGGCTCGATTTCGATGCGGATGGCAAGCGAATGACCTTTTCCGCCATCGGCGCGAAGGCGTCCGTCAGTGCGAACGAATCGGGAAGCCAGACCATCTCGTACACCGCCGTTCCGATCCGTCCCGACGTATTCCTCGTCTATTGGCAGGAAGCCGGTGGAACGACGGTGACCCACGTGGAGGACTTCGGACGAAATCGCGTGTACAGCAACATTACGACACCCGAGGGCACGTTCCTCAACCTCGCGGGCGACTTCACGCCCATCTCGACGCCGTAGCGGCTACATCCGCGTCACCAAGAGAAGAAGAAACCGCCAGGACGCCAAAAGAGAGGCGCCAGGATCGCCAGGTGAACCAACAATAGACTCTGAATTTTTGGGATTTATTGTTGGTTCAGTTGGGGCGGTTAGCAGGGGCTGCCGAGCCAGTGGCGCTCCATCTCACCGAAGGGATCGGCGATGGCCGACAGGATGTTGCGCGCGGTGGGGGAGTCGAGCGACTGCGCGGTGCGGTAGATGAGGTACCGCGCTTCGCCGAGGAGTAGGCCGCTGAGCGGCGTGTAGGTGAGGTCCCAAAGGGAGGGGCGCACGCCGTTGCCCTCGAAGACGTACTCCCAGGCGACCGTGCTGCCGATGGCGAAGGCGAGGGAGCCCGCCCAGCCGAAATGGCAGATGCGGGCGCGCGTGTAGAGCTCACTGCCCATGAGGCCATGGCCGATGACGTTGATGCGCCAGGAATCGCCGTCCCACTCGAAGGCGGGCTTGTCCGAGTCGAAGATGGGCCAGTGCGTGTACGTGTCACGGTAGCGCTCGAAGATGTGCTCGAAGTTTCCCTCTGCGAAAGGATGCGGATACAGGTACGCCTCGATGTAGCGCAGGCCCGTGAGGAACGCCGTCGTGTGAAGCACGGGCGGCTCCCAGCGCGCCGAGAGGTCCACCTTCTGCTGTGGCGATGGCTGCTGCGGCGGCACGGCGACGAGCTGCGCGGCCAGGCCCAGCGCCAAAAGCGCCATCAGAAGCGCCCCGTGAGCCCCACGCCATAGGCCGGAACGATGCCCGTCGGCGTGGCCGACGAACCAATGACGCCGCCCGTGGGGGTCACGCTCATGCCGGTGTTGGAGCGGGGCGCGGTGCGCGAAACCGCGGGCTCGCGCGGCATGTTGCGCGTGAGGAACCAGGCGATGCCGCCGCCCACCAGGGTGCCTGCCCCCGTGATGAGCGCAAAGGCACGGGCCCGGCGCTCGCTCACCGGCGTCTCGAAGAGCAGCGGGCTCGCCGAAGCAGCGGCGGCGAGTGCGCCCACGCCCAGGCCGAGGTCGACCAGCATGACCCGCGACGGCGAGACGCGCACGAACGACGCGAGGGTTCCCGCGCCCACGACGCCGATGGCGGCGCCGATGCCCGCGCCATAGTTCGGCGTCACGTCGGGCTGCGTTCCGCGGATGGCCATTTCCGAGAGGCCGCCGAGCACGAGGCCCAGACCGCCGCCGGAGTGCGTGAGCACTGCATCGCCTTCGTCGGCCTTGGAGCGGGTGAGCGCGACGGTGGCCAGGGTGAGCCCGATCACGCCGCCGGCCGCACCCCACGAGTACCTATCGGAAAACGGCTGCGTGTCGCGCCCGTTGGCGATGAGCAAGCCCGCGCCGGCGCCCCACCAGGCTCCGCCCGCGAGAAACCAGGCGTCGCCCGTGCCGACGTCCCACTCCTCGCTCACCAGCAGCGCACTGCCGATGCCGATGCCCGCACCCAGCGCGAGCAGCGGATAGAGCACGCGCGGATCGTCGTTGCCGCTGGCGCGCTGCACGCTGTAGCCGACGTACCCGCCGAAGAGCGCCCCGTTGATGGCCAGCACCGCGCGCCCTTGCGAGCGCAGCGGCGCAATGAGCCCTGCGCGCGCCGACTCGTCCACACGCGCGCGCTCGCGCTCGATGGCCGCGGCCTGTGCCGCTGCCGCAGGCGACAAGAGATCGCGCAGCATGACCAGGCCACGCACCGCCACATCGCTCCCTTTGACGACTTCCACGCGGACGCGCAGCTCGCGCGACTTTGGCGCCACCGCCACGATGCGCACCACGAAGGAGTTGTCCCCCGCGACCTCGAGCCGCGGGCTTACCACCCACGTTCCCGCCTCGGCACCGGCCGCACCCTCGTGCGCGGCGCGATCGATCATGTCGCTGTCGCGCATTTTCCCGGGCACCGGCCCGGTATCCGTCACGTGAAGCGTGTAGCCGAGGTCCTGCGCGGCGTCGCGCAAGGTCGCGTCGAGCTCCTGCGAGCGCGCATAGACGCCCTGCTCCGCCTCGGTGGCCTTGTGCAGCGGGGCCGGTCCCGGCTGATCGCCCGCGGGGGTTAGCGTGGGCCACATGACCACCGAACCGCTGGGCGAGTCGGCCGCAAACGCGGTCGGCGCCACCGTCATGAGCGGGGCCATCGCGAAGAGCGTTGCAGCAAGCCAAGTTCGAAGGCGCATTCGGAAGACGAATGCGACGCTAACGGCCCATGCTCCGCCCGTCAACGTACCGGAAATGGCGACGTCGGTTGCTCCACGATGGGAAAAATGTCTGCCGTGATGTCCTCGGCCGTCAGCTCCTCGCGCGCGTGTTTGAGCTCGCTGCTCGTTTGATCGAGCCGATCGGCCAGCACGCCGAGGAATTGCCACAGCAGCTTCACCGCGAGCTCGTGCTCCTTGCGCAGGATCTCGAAAAAGTCGATGCGCTTGATGGCGATGAGCTCCGCCGGCCCGCCCAGGGCCGTGACCGTCGCGGAACGGGGCACGCTGCGGATCAGGGCCATTTCGCCCACGTGTTCGCCCGGTCCGAGCTCCGTGAGCGTCGCCCCGCCGCGTGAGACGAGCACCTTGCCTTCGAGGACGATGAACAACTCGTCGCCGCGGTCGCCCTCTTGAATGACCACGTCGCCCTCGTGGAAGGCGCGCACCTCGACGGCCTGCATGACCCGAAGGAGCTCGCGCTCGGTGAGCTTCGCGAACAGCGGCATGCGCGCCAGCACGTCGCGTTTGAGCGCAAGGCGCCGGGCGCGCTCGTCGTCGCCCTCGCCCTCCTCGCCCACTTTGACGATGATGAGCGTGATGTTGTCCTTGCCGCCTCGCTCGTTCGCCAGCTCCACGAGCGATTTCGCCGCCTGGTCGCCGTCCTTTTGCAGGTGCGTGAGCAGCTCTTCGACGCTCTGCAGGTAGCCGGTGAGCCCATCGCTCGCGAGCACGAAGGTGTCGCTCGGCAGAAGCTCGATGACCAGCGTGTCCACCTCGACCCGCTCGTAGACACCCACCGCGCGCGTGATCGCGTTCTTGTGGGCGACCTTCTCGATTTGCTCGCGCGAGAGCTTCCCGCGCTTGATGAGCTCGTTGTGGACGGTGTGGTCTTCGGTAACCTGATGCACTTCATCGCCCCGCATCATGTAGATGCGGGTGTCGCCCACGTGCGCGATGAACGCCTGATGCCCGAGCACGATGATCGCGCTCAAGGTGGTGCCCATCCCGCGCTTGTCGGCGTCGCCCTGAGCTTCCTCGTGGATCTTCGCGCAGGCCCGCTGCACCGCGTGCTCGAGCAGCGCGATGATGTCTTTCTGCGTGACCTTGGCGGCCCCCGTCGCTCCATTGACGTAGTCGTCGATCAGCTCTTTTTCCCGCTTGATCTCCTCATGCAACGTGCGCACGGCAATGGCGCTGGCCACTTCCCCGGCCGCGTGCCCGCCCATGCCATCGGCTACGACGAAGAGCGCGAGCTTTTTGTCGACGAGGAAGTTGTCCTCGTTGTGCTCGCGGACCTTCCCCACGTCCGTGGCTGCAAAGAACCGAATCGAGTCGATCATCTCTTTTTACGCCATCATGCCATGGATCGGTGCCGTCGCACCACGCAGCACGGTTGGGCTGAAGGCGCTTCTCGTGCAGGCTGGAAATGGCTGCCCGGGTTGGATTCAGCGAGGTCATCCCATCCGCGCGCCAAACGTGTCCGTGCCCGCTGCCTCGTCGCGCATTCCGTCAATCGACGAAGTTCGAATTAAACGATGGCTCTACTAGCAACTAGGATAGGGAGTGCCCAACGTAATTGCGTATTGATTGGTGAAGGGGCGCTCGTAACCGCCGCGGCAGGAGGGCGCGCTATCGAAATGTGAATTCCCCGCGCGTCGCCCAATGCCCGGAATTGAAAAACAAAAAACCTTCCCGCCTTCCCGCCTTCATGTGAAAACTCTCTCAGGCGCAGACGGGGAACACGCCGTCGACTTCGAAGTCGCGGCGGGGGAATACGAGCGATTCGCCTGCCTTGGTCAGGGGGTGGGCGATGCTTTTGCGGGAGACTTCGACCTTGTCGCGGCCGGCGGTGCACGTCCACGTTTGGTACTTCGTGCTCGTCGGCTTTTTGCTCGCGAAGACGGGATCGAAGAGGCCCACGTTGATGCCGTGGTACCGGTTCGGATGGGGGGCGGCCGGGTCGAGGACGGTGCGGGCCGAGCGAAAGAGGAACGCTTCCACCCCCGCGGCGCGCATCGCGCGGCCCAAGGGTTGGGCGGCGGCGTACGAGGTCTTCGACGAGATGAGCGTCTCGTGCTCGCGGAAGGGCGGCTTCGTCAGGTCGATGCCGCGGGTGGCGGCCACGTTCGCCACGAAGGTCGTCAGCTCGATGGTGACGATGCCCAGATCGGCCGTCGTCCCCTCCAAAAAGAGAAGACGGTAATAGGCGACTTCGGCAAAACACGTTTCGACGTCGCCGGAGCCGTACCACATGCCGCGTTCGGCCCGCGTCCCGAAGCGGGAGCCCCAGCGCAGCGGGGGATGGCGGAACGGCGTGAAAAGCAAATAGTGCAGGCCGCGAAACTCGGGCCCGTTCGGCACGGGCGGTTTCACCGTGTCGATGAGCTCCTCCAACAGGAGCTGCTCCTCGTCCGAGTCGACGAGCTTGCGGGTAGAGGTGATATGCTGCGATTCGACAGCGCGATAGGCGTCCAAGGCCAGTGCGGCAAGGTGCTTTTCACCTTCGCACGCCTTCCACAGCCCTGCGATATCCGTATGGAAATTCACTCGGCGCAGAGGCTACACGTGCCCGCGCATGGCGTCGAGATAAGTGGCCACATCGACCAATCCCTCGACGGTGAGCACGCGCTCGGCGGGAATGCCCCCGAGATGGGCATTGGGCGAGTGAAACCAGGCTTGAACTTTCCGCTCGTCTCCACCGACGAGGGCATCGAGCCCGCGGAAGATGCGCACCAAGAGGAGCGCCAACTCCCCCTCCTTCTTACTCGGCGATATGAAGGTACTCGTCATGAGCCTCGACACCGTGGCCTCGCTCACGCCGAGGATACGTGCCAGCTCCCTTTGCGAGAGACCCAGGGCTTCGGCTACCCGGAGAATGGCCTTGGTTAGGACGACGCCCTCTTCCGGGTTGGGTGCGACTTGGTTCATTTCACAGGAAAACCTAACGCACGCCATTTTCAGGTGCAAACTGAATTGAGCCCATTTATGCCCGATTTCAGGTGCTCCTGCCTGACTCTGGCTTCCTCCTGGCGTCGTAGCTCTGCGAAGAACGACGAAAAACCCAGTGATTTCCGTGAGCCGGGCTCACGAGAGCATGGGGGACGGCTTCGCGTCCAGGTACTGAACGAAAGAGCAGGTCCTCCTTAATATAGAGAGCCCCCGCGGGATGCTATTGGACGGGGACGGCATGTTCACGAGGCTCTTCGTCACCAGATCGGGTCAGGAGCGGCTGCTCGTTCCCGCGCTCGTCGCGTTTCTTCTGACCCTGGCGGTGGGCTTCGGCGTGGCCTCGTACTGGAGCCATCGCGCATCCTCGGACGAGGACCGCGCTGCTGCGCTGGCCAGTAGCAAACAATTTGCTGCCGCGGAGGCGATCTACGTTCGCCTCCTGCACGAGCGGCCGAGCGTGCCACTGGTGCTCGCATTTCTGGACAACCACGAGCGCGCGATTGCCGATCGCATTCGCCGTCGCCTTCAGGGTGAGGCCTACGATCCGATCGCCGAACACGCTGCCGGCGCCCTGCTCACCGATGATGCGCTCGACGAGGTGCTCTGGCGCGATCTTCCGCCGGACATCACCTTGGTGGCGCGTTTCTGGCGCGGCGTGGAGGCCGATGCGGTACCGCGCCACGTGCGCGAGCAAATGCTCGCCGGCGCGAAGCGCGAGCCGCCCGTGCCCTGGTTCAACCACCTGCTGGCGCGTGAGGCGCAGCAATCGGGCGCGCCCATGGAGGCGGCCGTTTATTACGAGCGTGAAGGCCTGACCTTTCCCGAGCGCGCCGGGGACATGGACATCGCGCTCAATCTTTGGATGAACGCGGGCGCCTGGGAGCACGTGCGCGATCGCTTGCAAGATGCACGTGTCTTTGCGGCCGCCGGCCCCCTGACGAAATACCGGTTTGCGGTCAACGAGCGCGATTGGAAAGGCGCGGCGCTGCAGCTTTGGCTCAATTGGAAGCAGCGCTGGCAGGGCACGGGGCTGCTGATGAGCGCCGTCTCCGCGCTGGCGTGGGCCTTCGTCTGCACGCGCCTCGGAAAGCTCGGCGAGCGTCCGCGCTTTCGGTTGCCGCTCTACATCGTGGCCTTCGGCCTCGGCGTGGCCAGCGTGATTCCGACCATGTTCCTCATTGCGGTGGAGGAGTCTCGCCTGCGCCTGATCGAGACCGGCGACATGGTGCGGGACATTCTCTTTTTCGTCTTCGGCGTGGGGCTGCGCGAGGAGGCTTCCAAGCTGCTCCTCTTTTTGCCGCTCGTCCCCATCCTGCGAAAATGGGGCGACCGCCTCGACGTACTGGTCGCCGGCGCGATGGTCGGCCTTGGTTTCGCCGCCGAAGAGAACATCGACTACATCGCGCAGGGCGCGGTGCACAGCGGACTCGCACGCTTTCTCACGGCCAATTTTCTGCACATGGCCATGACCGGCATTCTGGCCACGGCATTGTTCGAGTTCATCGAGGATGGCGAACGCCACGCGTCGAATTTCCTCCGCACCTCGCTCTTCGTCGTCGGGCTGCACGGCGCGTACGACTTTTTTCTCTCGCACGAAGAGATGGGCGGCTCCTTCATCGCGATGGCCGTGTTCCTCTTTTTGACCAAGCCGTTCCTCGAGGCCGTCGACGCGGCCCGCCGCCGCGCCGACAAGGGCATCTCGTTGCTTCAAGCCTTCGTGCTGGCGATCTCGGTAGTGACCGGCGTCACCTTCGTCTACGCCTCCGGGGCGATGGGGCCGCAGCAAGCGGCGGCCACCATGCTTCAGGGCCTCTTGGGCATTGCGATTCTGCTCTTCTTTTTCGTGCGCGAACTCCGGGCGATGTAGTCAGCGCGATTTGCAGTAGGTAACGGCACCCGAGAAGACGTCGGGGTAGCTATGGCACTTGGTGCCGCCGTTCTTCTGGTAGTCGACTTCGCGGGCGATTTGCCCGGCGGCGGAGATCACGGCCACCGTGCCTTCGACGGCTTCGCGTGTCTGCTCGGCCTGCCGCTGCTCGCGCTCTTCCTCGATGGCGTTCACCCGCTTGGCGTGCTTCTCGCGGACGTGCGCGTTGTGGGAGTCGAGCAGGTAGCGTTCGTAAACGAGAGGATCGTCGCACTCCGTCGGGCGAAGATCGCACGTCATGATCACGGCCTGCGAATCGGCGGCGAAGTAGCGTTTTGCAAGCTCGGCATCCACCAACCTCTGGAAGAGCAGTTGGCATTTTTCTTCCGTCGTTGGTTCGGCGCAGTACTTCGCTCGGAATTTGGCGCGGAATTCTTCGTTGCCCACGTGCTTGGTGATCAAACCGCAGTTCACACCAATGGCGTTGCCATCTGCACACGTGGCGTAGGCCATCTCTCGATGCGCCTCCATGTTCGCTTCATAGCGTGCGACGTTGGCTTGGTTGTCGATCGTTTGGTTGCGACAGCCTGCGAGTAACGAAAGAGAGACGGCGAGTGTGAAGAAGGAACCACAGAGTTTCATGTCGGGAGCCCGAAGGAGCAGGCTCCGTGCCCTGCGTCAGCCTTCGTCGTCGGTGTCGCCTTTGTCGCCGCGCAATCCGAGGGCGCGCGACTTTTTGTAGAGGTGGCTCCGCTCCAGATCGAGTGCGCGTGCGGTGGCCGCCATCTGCCCGCCGTGGTGCGCGATGGCCTCGGACAAGATGGTGCGCTCGGCTTCCTCCACCAAAACGCGAAAGGGTGTGCCGGGGCGATAGAGGCCGGCGGTCTTCGGCGAGCCCCCGCCCGGGAGGCAGGTGCGCACGTCCTCGGCTTGGATGACGTCGTCTGGGGTCAGGATGACCAGGCGCTCGATCAAATTCCGAAGCTCTCGAACATTGCCAGGAAAGCTGTACGCGGAGAGCACGCCCAACGCGTCGTCGGTCATGCGCATGTCGCGGCGGTCGTTCGTGTGCGCGGCCAGCTGGAGGAAATGCCGCGCGAGCAGGGGAATATCCTCGCGGCGTGCCCGCAGCGGGGGAAGTGCGAGCGGGACGACGTTCAGGCGATCGTACAAGTCCGCGCGGAACTCGCCCTTGTCGCAAGCGGCAACCAAGTCGCGGTTGGTGGCGGCGACGACGCGGGTGTCGACCTTGATGGTCTCGTTGCCGCCGACCCTTTCGATTTCGCGTTCCTGCAGAACGCGCAGCAGCTTGGCCTGCATGGGCAGCGGCATGTCGCCGACTTCGTCGAGGAAGAGCGTGCCGCCGCTGGCCCGCTCGAACTTGCCGCGGCGTTGTTTGGTGGCCCCGGTGAAGGCGCCCACCTCGTGGCCGAAGAGTTCACTTTCGATGAGCTCACTCGGAAGGGCGGCGCAGTTCAGTTTCTCGAGCGGGCCCTTTTCCCGTGGCGACATCTGGTGGATGGCCCGGGCGACCAGCTCCTTGCCAGTGCCTCGCTCGCCGGTGACGAGCACGCTCGCATGGCTTCGGGCGGCACGGCCAATTTGCTCGATAAGCTTTTTGATCGCGGGGCTGTCGCCCACCAATTCCGAGCCGGCGCCGCTGGCCAGGCGCAGGGCCCGGGCCTCCGCCTCCGCGCGGTCGAGGCGCAAGGCGGTTTCGACGGCAATCAGGAGCGCGTCGGTGTTGATGGGCTTTTCCAGGAAATTCAGCGCCCCGAGGCGGGTGGCCCGCACCGCGGTGTCGATGGTCGCGTGCCCGCTCATCATGATGACCGGGACCTCGACCTTCGCCGTGCGCAGGCGCGAAAGCAGCTCCAAGCCGTCGCCGTCGGGCAGCATCACGTCGAAGAGGCAGAGGTCGTAGCTGCGCTTCTTCAGCTTTTCGTCGGCGACCTTGACCCCGCCAGCGACATCGACCGCGTAGCCCTCCAGCGAGAGTGCCTTTTGCAAGGTGGTCAGGATGGAAGGCTCGTCATCGACGACGAGTAGGTGTCCTCGGGCCATGAACGGAAGAGTACACGCAATCACCTGGGAGTGGCTCCCGCGGCCGTGTACACTTGGCGCGATGCGAAGATCGCTCGTCGTTGGCACCGCTTCCCTGCTGCTCGCGCTGTCCGGCTCCCTACTCGGCTGCGCCGGCTCGGGCGAGGGGGCACGTTCCCCCTACGGCGCCACCGCGCCGGACGTGGCGGTCTCGGACGATGCCTTCGCCGGCGCCGTGCGCGATCTCTTGAGCAGCGCCCCCGGCTCGAAAGAGCGCAGCCAGCGCCTGGCCGGGGTCGAAGCGCGGCAGATGGCCCGGGCCGCCGCCCGCTTCCGCAACCACACGCCAAACCGCGGGGTGGCCGCGCTCACTGGGGGCCTCTATCTGGCCCGCACCGGCGAGCTCACCAAGGATATCTTCGGGCAAAAGGGCAAGGAGGCGCTGGCCTTCGGGGCGAAGGAATACGCCACCCGCGGCGACGAAGGGCGCGCGCAGGCGCTGTACAACCTGCTCTTTCCGCTGTCCTCGGATCAGGAGAAGAAGGACATCCAGTCGCACCTCGACGCGCTCAATGCGTGGATCCGCGATGGGAAGCAGAAGTACGGGCCCGTCCGCAATGCGCACGAGCTGCAGAGCATCGCCACGGCCCGGCGTCTGCTCGAGCCCAACGACGCGGCGTTGCAGGACGCATCGAATCGCACGGTGCAGTGGGTGCAGGCCGGGCTGGCCCTTCGCAACTCGCTTCGCGACAAGCGCATCCCGTCGACCCGCGAAGAGGGCATCGAGGCGTTCGGCGCGTTGCAAACCGGCGGGCGCACCTTGGCGGCGATTCACTTGCTCGCGTGCGACGCGCAGGGCGCGCTCGCGGCGATCGATCGCGCCGGGGCGCGTGAGTTGGTGCGGCCGGATCTGCTCCTCGCGCTCGAGCGGGCGGGGGAGCGGCCGGACAGCCTGCGCTGGCTCGATGTGCTGCGGGCGCTGCGTCCGCCGTCGTCGCGCGATTCGCAAGAGGAAGAAGCCATGTTCGAGGACCACGAGCTGTTTCGCGCAGCCTCGTGGGCCGTATCCATCGAAGCGTACCGGCTCGATCCGTCGCTTCCCGAGGCGGCGGGTGCCGTGGCGGCCGGCCTGCAGGAGTACGGCATGGCGGAGGCGAGTCCGGCCGTGCTCGTGGCGGCGGCCAAGGCGCATCCCGATGCGCGCACCATCGGCGGCGCGCTGTCGATCGTGATGCACGCGATGGAGCTCGAGGTTTCCGGTGAGGACGTGGCGGCGGCCCGCCGCGCGTTCAAGGCGTCGGGGCCGCTGTTGGCTCTGGCAGATCAGTCGAAGGCGCGAACGGAGCCGAGCTCGGGTCAGGTGCGCGGGCTGATGGGCGAGCTCGAATTGCGCGAGGGCCGCGTGGCGGAGGCACGCGAGCTGCTCAAAGCCGCGTCGCAGGATCGATCGGGCGGTGTGCTGGCGACCTTGGCCCGCATCGAGCGGTTCGATGGGCAGCTTCCTGCGGCCAGCGCGCACCTGAAGGAGTCGCTCGCCGCGCCCGACGTGGCGCGCGATCCGGCGCTCAAGGGCGAGATTCAGTTGATGCTCGGCGACATTGCCGCGGAGCAGGGCAACTCGGCGGCGGCGCGTGCATCTTACACGGATGCGCTCAAGGAGCTGGCGCGTGCGCGCACCCGCGGCGAGCCGGAGGAGCGCGCCCGTGTGGAGCGCGTGCTCGCGCGCGTGCTCGACCGGTTCGGCGCGGGGCAGCCGGCCTCGAAGGCCCTGGAGCGCGCCTACGACAATGCGCCGCGCGACAAGCAGCAGGTGTCAGCCACCTTGGGCCAAATGGTGGGGCGCGCGCTCGTGCACAGCGATCTGCCGAAGGCGCGCGATGGGCTGCGCCGCGCGATCCAGGCCGATCTGGAGCAGGAAGACATCGTGTACTTGGCGCTCTGGGTGCGGCTCTTGGAGCGGCAACTCAAGGTGCAGCCCGATGGCACCGAGGAGAAGGTGTTCTCGTCGATTTTGGACGACGGACGCTGGATCGGAAGGCTTGCCGCGTTTGGCGGAGGGCGCATCAAGGCCGACGAGCTCATTGCCAGCGCGAAAACGCCGGCACAAAAGACCGAGGCCCTCTTTTACGCGGCGATGGACCGGCGCATCACCGGCGATCAGCGCGGTGCGGAGGCGACGCTTCGTCAGGTGCTCAAGACGGGCGGCATCGATTTGATGGAGGTGGCGCTCACCCGCGACCTGCTCAACAGCGGCCGCGTTTCCGTCGGGCCGTTGCCCGAGGTGGCGTTGCCGTAAGCGGCGATGGCGGAAGGCATTCGGCACAAGCTCGATTGGGGCAAGCTCGCGCCACTGCGCCTGCGTTCGCGTTTGGTCGCGGAGGGCGTCTACGCGGGCGGGCACCGCAGCGCCCGTCGCGGTGCGGGGGTCGAATTCGGCGGCCATCGCGCCTACACGCCGGGGGACGATCTGCGCTGGCTCGATCGGCGTTCGCTGCTTTTGCACGATCGGCTTCTCGTGCGCCAGTTCGAAACGGAGACGGATCGCGCGTTGCGGCTCATCGTGGATCGAACGGCGTCGATGGGCTATCGCGGCTCGCAAGCCGAGGGGGCGAAGCTCGCGTGGTCGGCGTTGGTGGCGGCGGCGCTCGGGCGCATCGCCATCGAGAACGGCGATCCGGTGGGCCTCACCTTGGTGGGCGGGCAAGATGGGACGCGGAACCTGCCGGTGGCGGGCGGGCGTGAGTCGTTCGAGCGCCTGATCGCGACGTTGGAGTCGCTCGAGGCGACGGGCGATGCGCTGGCGGATGCGCGCATGCTGGATCGCGCGCTGGGCGGCATCGCGCGCTCGGCGCGACGCGGATCGGTCATCGTCTTTTTGAGCGATTTGCTCGATTTGCCCGAGGGCTCGATGGAGCTCGTGGCCGGCCTCGCGTCGCGCGGTCGCGTGCTCGTCGTGGTGCAGACGCTCGATCCCGACGAGGCCACGTTGCCCTTCGAGGGCACCGTGCGCCTGCGCTCCCTCGAGGGCGGCACGGTCGTGGAGACCGACGTCGAAACGACACGCGAGCAATATTTGACCGCGCTTCGTGAGCTGAGCGATCGTTGGGAGCGCACCCTCCTCGCACGCGGGGGCCGCTTCGTGCGCGCACTCACGCGCGACGATCCGGTGCGCGTGGTTCGATCCATCGTCGAGGCTGCGCACTAAATCTGGTCTAATCAGCGAGCGCGATTCTCGACCAGATTCATTCTGCGGAAGGGAGAGGGAACCGCCAAGGCGCCAAGAACGCCAAGGGCTGGGAGGGCGTGCGCCATGGCGTTCGGTGCTTCAGCACATCAATCATCTTGGCGTCTTGGCGTCTTGGCGGTTTTTTCCTCTTCAGTTCGAGGATTGTGCTCGCTGCTTTAGCGGCGGAAGTCGCGCTTCCGCGAACGGAACGAGTCGTTCCGCGCTTGGCCGTCAAAGACTGGTTTCTGCGTCGTTCGTGCGGGGTACGTCGTTTGCTGACGGAACTTTACATGACGCAGATGCCCAACCGCCGCGCGGCACGTGTTGCTGGCGGCTTCTTGATCGCTTTCATCGTAAGCGCACTTGGCTGCTTCGCAGGGTGCTCCACGCCCTCCGATTCGTCTTCCTCGGCGCCGCAGCAGGTGACCATTCCTCAGGAACGAATCCTCGATTTGAAGCTCGATGGACAGGCGCTGAAGGTCATTGGCGCCTACGTTCCGCAATCGAACCCCTCGGGCGCGCAGCCCACGCCCGGGCCGGATACCCTGGAGTGGACCTTCACCGCGGCCGATGGCACCACCGTCCGCGGCACCCTCGACGATGCGCGCACCGCCGAGTCGGAGTTTGCGCCCAATGGCTCGTCGGCGCGCGCGGAAGTCTCGCAGCCGTGGATGGTCTTTTCCGCGCGCGTGCCCTCGACGGCGGGCACGTTTGCGGTGCCCCTCGTCGGTGCGAGCGTTCCACTCGGGGCGGTGACGCAGATCGCGAGTGGCGCGAGCGGTGCGCCCGCGGCAAGTGACGGTTCGACGCTTTCGCCGGCGCCCGCCGGTACCGAGGCTCCGCCCGACGGCGTGCGGAAGCTGCGTGATTCCAGCGCGGCGTGTCCGTTCAATGTCCTCATCGTGCCCGAGGCCTTCACCGACATGGGCGCGTTCCGCACGCGCGCCGAGCAGGTGGCCAACGACATCGTTTCCTCCTCGGAATACGGCACCTACGCGAACGGCTTCGTCTTCTGGGCGCAGGATTTCGTCTCGCGCGATGGCAGCATCTTCGATCCGGGCGACAACCGCCCCAAGTCGACCGCGTTCGGCGTTTCCTTTGGGTCGGCGGATCCCAACTCCGCCGAGCGCCGCATCATTTATCCGCGCAACGCGCTCTCGGACGAGACGACCGACCGGCTTCGAATCGGCGCGCGCTACACCAAGGCGGACATCATTCTCATCATCGTCAATACGCCCGAGTACGGCGGCGTGAAGTCGCAATTTCTCGGCATCACCTACGTGACGGTGACGAACCACGCGCAGGGCAACCGGGTCATCTTGCACGAGATGGGGCACGGTCTCTTGTCGCTCGCCGACGAATACTCGTACGGCACCTGCGATCGCGGTCGCGCGGAGTCGCCCAACACGTCGGCCAAGCTCGATGCGCTGCCGTGGAGGGACATGGTGACGCCTACGAATCCGCTGCCCACGCCCGAAGGCACGGCGGGCGTCGGTGCCTTCGAAGGGGCGGCGTACTGCACCACGGGCGTCTACCGGCCCGCGCACACGTGCCTCATGAAAGAGCTGAGCACCGGCTTCTGCCCCGTGTGCGCGCGTCAGTTGCGCAACGTTTTCGGCCCGCGCAGCAGCGGCGGGGACGCCGGTGCGCCCGACGCGGGGGGCTCCGATTCGGGCGGCGGAGGACTCTACAATCCGGGGACCAGCTTAGTCTGCCCCACCCGCGCTCTCTTCTGACGGAAGCGGGACATCGCTGCCGCGTAGCACCTCGATGGCCCTTTTCGCGGCCTCGACGGTGATGTCGCGCGCTTCCACGATCATCGCGGCGACGCGCTCCACGGCGGTGCCTTTTGCACCCGCCGCGATGGCCACGGAGCGGGCGTGCAAGGCCATGTGACCGCGCTGGATGCCGTCCGTGGCCAGTGCGCGCACGGCGGCGAGGTTCGAGGCGAGGCCCGCGGCGGCGCACACCGACGCGAGTTCGCCCGCGCTGGGCACGCCGAGAAGGAGCAGGGCAAGACGCGCCGCGCGATGCACGCGCAACGTGCCTCCCACGGTGCCGATGGCCATGGGCATCTCCAACGTTCCCACGAGCCGTTCTCCGTCACGCCGCCAGATGGCTAGCGGTGCATAGCGGCCGCTCCGCGCGGCGTACGCGTGCGCACCCGCTTCCACGGCGCGCCAGTCGTTGCCGGTGGCGATGACCACGGCGTCGATGCCGTTCATGATGCCCTTGTTGTGCGTCGCCGCCCGGTACGGATCGAGCTCCGCGAAGCGCGACGCGTTGACGATGCCGTCGATCACGCGCTGCCCGTCCATGTCCTCGGTCGCGAGATCTTCCGCCGCGACGGAGCAACGAAGGCGCACTTTGCGCTTGTCGCACAGGTTCGACAGGATGCGCAGGCCCACGTGGCCGTGTGCAAGCTCGGCCAGATGCGCGCCCACCGCCTCGGCGACGCCGTTGACGAGGTTTGCGCCCATCGCATCTTGGCAATCGACGACGATGTGCACCACGAGCATCTCGTCTTCCGGCGCGCCGATGCTCCGCACCTCGAGATCGCGTGCGCCGCCGCCCCGCACGACCAGGCCGGGCACAGCCCGATCGGCGAGGGCGAGGATCTCCTCGCGCCGCGCGAGGATGCGCTCCTCGGCGGCGCGCGGATCGCGCACGTTCGTCAGTTGCACCTGGCTCACCATCAGCGGAGGATCGACCTCCGCCAGGAAGCCACCGCTTCCGCGGATCATCCTGGCGGCGTTGGAGGCCGCGGCCACGACGCTCGGCTCTTCGACGACCATCGGCACGACGTAGTCCTTGCTGTTGATGCGCACGTTGAGCGCCACGCCGAAGGGAAGGGCGTAGGTGCCGAGCACGTTCTCGACGAACTTGTCGGCTACCTCCGCCTCGAGTCCACCGCCCTCCAGCGAAGCTTCGAGCTCGGCCATCTCCGTCCCGGTCACGTCCGCGACGAGCGTGCGACGCTGCTGGACGCTGACTTTGTGAAAGCCAGGCAACCGCGATGTTTTGGCCATGGCCGGCTCAGTGCCCGAGTTCTACATTTTCCAGAATGCCGAGCGCGTCCGGAATGAGCACCGCCACCGAGAAGTAATTGCTGACCAGGTACGAAATGACACCCTTTTCGTCGAGGCCCATGAAGCGCACGTTGAGGCTCGGCTGGTACTCGTCCGGGATCCCGGTTTGGTGCAGCCCGATGACGCCCTGATCTTCCTGGCCGGTGCGCATCGCCAAGATGGAGCTGGTACCCGTGTCCGTGACGGGGATCTTGTTGCACGGAAGGACCGGCACCCCGCGCCATGCCCAGACATGGCTGCCGTTGAACTCGATCTGCTGCGGGTAGACGCCCTTCTTGGTGCACTCGCGGCCGAACGCGGCGATGGTCCTCGGATGCGCCAGGAAAAACTGCGTCTTGCGGCGCCGCGAGAGCAGATCGTCCATGTCTTCCGGCGTGGGCGGCCCGCTGCGCGTGTTGATCCGCTGCGCAAAATCGGCGTTGTGAAGCAAGCCGAATTCGCGGTTGTTGATCATTTCGTCTTCCTGCCGCTCGCGCAGCGCTTCGACGGTGAGCCGCAGCTGCTGCTCGATCTGGTCCATCGGGTCGTTGTACAAATCGGCCACGCGCGAGTGCACGCGAAGCACGGTTTGGGCCACCGAAAGCTCGTACTCGCGAGGGGTGAGCTCGTAATCGACGAAGGTCTCCGGCAAGATCGGCTCACCCACGTGGCCGGCCGCCAGCTCGATGGCCGCTTGCCCGTGTTTGTCCTGCGGCGCTTGCAGCCGCAACTTGAACTTCTCCACGTGCTGGCGCAGCGTGTCCGAGTCTTTGATCGCGTCCTCGAACACCTTTTGCGAAAGCGAGAGCACCGTGCACGCCGTCACCGCGGTGACCGTGAAGGGCCAATGGTCGCGCGATTCGACCAGCGCGTCGTCGCCGAAGTGGTCACCATCGGCCAACACGGCCAGCGACTGCTCGTCGCCGTATTTGCCCGGCTTCAACTTGTTCGCCTTGCCGTGGGCGATGAGGTACACGTGATCGGCCGCTTTTCCGGCCTTCACGATGGTCTCACCCGGCTTGTACTCTTTCTGGACGAATTTGGACGCCAGCCGCCGCAGCACTCCGTCGTCCTGGATGCCGCGGAGCAGCGGTAGCTCGCACAGCTCTCCCGGAATGACCTCCACCTTGGCGCCGGTGCTCACGAAGGTGACCCGGCCGTCACCGACCGCATAGCTCAGTCGGCGGTTGACGCGGTAGACGCCCGCCGACGTCTGCACCCACGGCAGCATGCGGAGCAGCCACCGCGAGGTGATGCCCTGCATCTGCGGGACGGATTTCGTCGTCGTTGCAAGCTTGCGGGCGGCGGCCGTGCCCAAGCTGGTAAGGGACTGCGGGCCGCCGTTGTGACCATTTCCACTGTGGCCGTTGCCATTCAAATCGAACGGAGAGGGAGCACTCATTTCGCACCTCGCGTGAGCGGTATCAATGATTCAATCGGTTTTTCGAATTGCGAAATGGTCAATTACGTCCGGCCGATTTCGACATTTTCCAGCACGGCCAGCGCGTCCGGAACCAGGACGGCCGCCGAGTAATACGCACTGACGAGGTAAGAAATAACGGCTTTTTCGTCGATGCCCATGAAGCGAACGGACAAGCTTGGTTGGTATTCGTCCGGAATACCGGTTTGGTGCAGTCCGATGACGCCTTGGTTCTTTTCGCCCGACCGCATCAGGATGACGGAGCTCGTGCGCGTGTCCGTGACGGGGATCTTGCTGCACGGAAGCACCGGTACACCGCGCCAGGCCGGCACCATGTGACCGCCCAAATCGATGCTCTGCGGGTAGATTCCGGCCTTGCTGCACTCCTGCCCGAACGCCGCGATGGTGCGCGGGTGGGCCAGGAAACACGTGGGCTCCTTCCAGACCAAGGAGAGGAGATCGTCGAAATCGTCCGGCGTGGGCGGGCCGCTTCGCGTGTGGATGCGCTGCGAGAAGTCCGCATTGTGGAGAAGGCCGATTTCTCGGTTGTTGATGAGCTCCTGCTCCTGCTCCTCGCGCAGCGCCTCGATGGTCAGGCGAAGCTGCTGCTCGATCTGGTCCATCGGCTCGTTGAACAGATCGGCCACGCGCGTGTGCACGCGAAGCACGGTTTGGGCCACGCTCAGTTCGTATTCGCGCGGCGTCACTTCGTAGTCGACGAAGGTGGCGGGAAGTACCGGTTCCCCCACGTGGCCGGCGGCCAGCTCGATGCAGGCCTGCGCGTGCTTGTCTTGCGGGAGCGTCAGGCGATGCCTGAATTGGTCCACGTGCGCGCGGAGCTTGTCCGACTGCGCGATCAGATCTTCGAAGACGCGCTGAGGCAACGCCAGCACGGTGCAGTGGGTGGCCGCTTTGACCGTGTAATTCCACTTGTCGTTCGACTCGGCGACGCAGCGATCTCCGAAGTAGTCGCCATCGGCCAGGACGTCGATCGTCGCTTCGGAACCGTACTTCGTGGAGCCGATTTTGTTGGCTTTGCCGTGCGCGATGAGGAAGACGTGCTCGGCCGGCGTGCCCGATTGCACGATGACGTCGCCCGCCTTGAATTCCTGCTGCACGAAACGGCTGGCCAACGAGTTGAGAAGCTCTTCGTCCTCGAACCCGCGCAGGAGCGGCATCTCGGTGAGCTCACGGGGAATGACCTGCACTTTGGCGCCGGTCGTCATGAAGGTGACGCGCCCGTCGCCAACGGCATAGGTCAGACGCCGGTTCACACGGTAAACGCCGCCGCTGGTCTGCACCCAAGGCAACATTTTCAGCAGCCACCGCGAGGTGATGCCTTGCATCTGCGGTACGGATTTGGTCGTCGTCGCCAGCTTGCGTGCGGCGGCCGTTCCCAAGCTCGTTTGCGGCGTTCCGCCGTTGGATCCATTGACCGATTTCGTGACGATGTTCATCGTGGCTCACCTTTCCGATGCGTGCCGCCGAGGCGCCCAAGCCCCGATCGGCCGCAGAAATTTTTCGCGCTTTTTCCTGTCCGGGCAGGCTTTGCAGCGTTGCGGGGTTGCTATGCCGCACGCCAGCGCCACTCGGGCGGTGGGCGGCGCACGCGCGCAGGTAAGAACTGGCCAAATGGCTGCTGACGAGTCACTCGACACCCCCCGCTTCCATCGCGATTGCGACGGCGAACGGCAGCCACTCTATCTGCATGATTCGTATTGGCTACAGGAAAACGACGGCCCGTATCACATTCTTTTTGACAACGAAGTTACGACTACGGCTTAGGTCTCATGCGCGCATCGTTTCGAGGTGAAAATCGCAAATATGGACTAGCGATGTTTCATCGGCATGTCCCGCACCGCCGCGGTGCAGCCGTGCATCGTCAGGTGGGTTCGATGTGACTCGCCCATCGCTTGATGCAAATACGAATTACTCCGAGTCAATAATGCGATTTTCAATTGACGGTTGCATGGTCCGTATTTCTTTGCGGGCCGGGGAGCTCGTCGCCCTACCGCTCGCGTGGCCGTGCGGCGTGTAGGACGGAGCACGCTTGCGGTGTACATGATCCGCTGGATTGGTCGCGCGTCCGCTTCATCGGACGAAAAAGATGCGGATCGTGGCCGCAGTTGCTACCCGCGCGCGCGGCGCGATTGCCGGGAGGGGGGCGCTGCTCATAGAGTCGCGATGCGCCTACGCGCAGATTCACCTTCCCGGAGATTCCTGGAGCACACCTATGGCCGATACTCCTCCTGCGACTCTTGGCGCCCAATCGGCGCGCCAGCTTGCAAACACCACGAAGACCCCCCCGCAATGGGTCGGGGTTACGCCCCGTTGGTTGGTCAGCCTTCTTCCCTGGACGCCCGTCGAAGCGGGCACCTACCGCGTCAACAAGGTCAAGGAGGGCGGGGAGCAGGGCATCGGCATCGAGTGCAGCCCGAGCGACTCGGACGAGCTTCCCAGCGCCTTGGTGGACTACGAGGAGCAGCCTCGCGAGTACACCCTGAGCACCGTGACGACGACGATCGAAGTGCAGACGCGCATCTCGGACCTGTATCGCAGCCCGATGGATCAAGTGCGTGAGCAGCTCGGCGTCCTCATCGAAATGGTGAAGGAGCGCCAGGAGGGCGAGCTCATTAACAATCCGAACTATGGCTTGCTCAACAGCGTGGCCCCGCACATGCGCGTGGGCACGCGCGCCGGCGCCCCCACGCCGGACGATCTCGACGAGCTCATTGCCAAGGTGTGGAAGGAGCCGGCGTTCTTCCTTGCGCATCCGCGCGCCATCGCGGCTTTCGGGCGCGAATGCACGAAGCGGGGCGTTCCGCCGCCCACGGTCAGCATGTTCGGCTCGCCGTTCCTCACGTGGCGGGGCATCCCGCTCGTCCCCACGGACAAGCTGGGCATCGACGGCAACAAGACGAACATCTTGCTGCTTCGCACGGGTGAGAAGAAGCGCGGCGTCGTCGGTCTCTTCCAGCCGGGGCTGCCGGGCGAGGTGAGCCCGAGCCTGTCGGTGCGTCTGACCCGCATCAATCAGCGCGGCGCGGCCTCGTACCTCGTGTCGCTCTACTGCTCGGCGGCGGTTCTCACCGAAGATGCGCTCGGCGTACTCGAGAACGTCGAGGTCGACCGCTACCATGAGTACAAGTAAGAGCCCGTACGAACCCGAGGTGGCGCTGGACGCGGGCACCGACGATCTCGTCGGCGCCATGGCCAAGGAGCTGGAGCGCCTTGCGAACAATTATTTCGCGCAAGGCCCGATGGGGGCGTCCAGTCCCGTGATGGACGAGGCGGTTCCCGAAGCCGCTCCGGCCATCTCGGCGGCGGCGCCGCTATCGGTCTCCGCACCGCTGGTACCGCCGCGGGTGGGCCCGCACGCGTTGAACGTCGGAGGCGGCGGAATTTCGCCGGCTTCGGCGCCGCTTCCTCCGGTTCCGGGCGCGGTGCATCGGCCTCCGCTCGCCGCCTCGCCGCCGCCGACGGATCGGGACCTTCGCGCGTTGCCCACGATCCTGTCCGAGTATGGGCACACGCCGTCGCCCATCGAGGTCGCGCGTGCGACCACGACGAACGACGCGTACGGCGGCGCCAATCCCGCGCCGTATTACCTGCAGACTGCAGGTATTCCCGGCTCGCCGCCCGCGTCGCCGGCAACGGCGCCGACACCTACGTTGCCCGGTGGAGGCGTGTCGGGCTCGTCGTTCCAGGTGCCGGTGAACGTCGGTGACTTCGCGATCGTGCCCGATGCGCTTCCCCGAGATTCGGGGTTGGGCATGGACGTCACGAATGCGCCCACGGGATCGGCCGCGCCGTACTTCCTCTCGCTGGCCGGCCTTCCCACGTCGGTGTCGTCGAATGGCGCGCCGCCGGTGCCGGATTTCGGTGGTCTGCCGTTCCAGGTTCCCACCGACGTTCCTCCAGCGCCGGCGCTTCCCTACTCGGCCAACTCGGGCGTCCTCGCGGGCGATCCGATGGCGGCCGAGGTCGCAGCGCCGCCGGCCACGGCGGTGGAGCCCGTGCCGTCTTGGACCGCGCACGAGTTCAGCCCGCAACTGGTGCCGGATCTCGGCGGCACGACGGCGACGGCTCCCGGCGTCTTCGATGCCAACGCCGTGCGACGTGACTTCCCGATTCTCGAGGAGCGCGTGCACGGACGGCGGCTCGTGTGGCTCGACAACGCGGCCACCACGCAGAAGCCGCAGGCGGTCATCGACCGAATTTCGTACTACTACGAGCACGAAAATTCGAACATCCATCGGGCGGCGCATGCCCTGGCCGCACGCGCGACGGATGCTTACGAGGCTGCGCGCGACAAGGTGCGACGCTTCTTGAACGCGCCTTCGCCGAAGAACATCGTCTTCGTTCGCGGCGCGACCGAGGGCATCAATCTGGTGGCGCAGAGCTGGGGCCGGCGCAACGTTTCGGCCGGCGACGAAATCGTCATCACCTGGCTCGAGCACCACGCCAACATCGTGCCCTGGCAGCAACTCTGCTCGGAGAAGGGCTGCCGCTTGCGTGTGGCGCCCGTCAACGATCGCGGGGAGGTCATCCTCGACGAGTACGAAAAGCTGCTCGGACCCAAGACGCGCCTCGTGTCCTTCACGCAGGTGTCCAACGCGCTCGGCAGCATCACGCCGGCGCGCGAAATGGTGGAGATTGCCCATCGCTACGGCGCCACGGTGCACGTGGACGGCGCGCAGGCGGTCTCGCACATGCCGGTCGACGTCCAGCTTCTCGGCGCCGACTTCTACTCCTTTTCGGGCCACAAGGTCTTCGGACCGACGGGCATCGGCGTGCTGTACGGCACGACGGAGATCCTCGAGGCGATGCCTCCGTGGCAGGGCGGCGGCAACATGATTGCCGACGTCACCTTCGAGAAAACCACCTACGGACCGCCGCCGAGCCGCTTCGAAGCGGGCACCGGCAACATCGCGGATGCCGTGGGCCTGGGCGCCGCGCTCGACTACGTCAGCGGACTCGGGCTCGCGAACGTCCAACGTTACGAGCACGAGCTGCTCACCTACGCCGAGGAGAAGCTTTCCCGCGTGCCGGGGCTGCGCATCATCGGCACCGCGCGCGAGAAGGCCGGGGTCATCTCCTTCATCCTCGACGGTCAGCGCACCGAAGAGGTGGGCGGCATGCTCGATCAAGAAGGCATCGCCGTGCGTTCGGGCCATCATTGCGCGCAGCCCATCCTGCGCCGCTTCGGCCTCGAGGCGACCGTTCGCGCATCGCTCGCTCCGTACAACACGACCGAGGACATCGACGCGCTTGCGGAAGCCTTGCACCGCATCCAAGCCGGCAGGCCGGTGCGCGGCCTCTGAAAGGCTACGGGCTTCAGGCTGCCGGAAAGGACAGCTCTCTATCTTCCTGAAGCCTGTGGCCCTAGACCCAAGCTGTTCGAACCGCCAAGACGCCGAGAACGCCAAGATTTGGGGTATGCGAGAACAACCCTCGATCTTGGCGTCCTTGGTGTCTTGGCGGTTTAATTTTGGCTTTTCCAGAGGAATGACGCGGTCCGTTATGACGACGGAACGGCCTTTTTCGCGGACAGAATGACTCGCTTGGCGCCTAAAGCGTCACGCGTGCATCTGTGCGTCATTCCTGGGGAAAAAAGATGTGGGCGACCGCCCTTGAACCGTCGGAGATGTTCGTTATAGTAGACGCATGGTTCGTTCGGTTAGTCCGCAGCAGGCTCACGATCTCATCTCCCGCGGTGAAGTGGAGGTGATCGACGTCCGTGAGCCGAACGAGTGGTCCACGGGGCATCTTGCAGGCGCACGCCTCGTTCCGCTCGCAAAGTTTCGCGCGAATCCCAAGGCTGCTCTCCCGCGCGATGGCGTCGTCTTCGTGTGCGCCGCCGGCATGCGCAGCGAAACGGCCGCCCGCCTCGCCGCCTCGAGTGGTCTCACCAAGGTCTACAACTTGAGCGGTGGCACCCGCGGCTGGGTGAAAGCGGGCTTGCCGCTGGTTCACGATCTCAGCGTCGCCGTCTGACATCGCAGACGCACTGACGCGAGAACGTCACCGAAAGATCGTCGGCTTGTGCGACGCGCGGTGATGCATGCGGCGTAGGAACGTCGCAACATGGATATCGTCATCGTAGGGGGCGGCATCGTAGGCACGATGCACGCCCTTTTTGCCGTGCAGCGTGGGGATCGCGTCGTTCACTTGGAGCGCGAGGATCAGGCGCGCGGAGCCTCGGTTCGGAACTTCGGACTCGTTTGGGTGAGCGGGCGTGCGCCCGGTGCCGATCTGGACTTGGCGCTTCGGGCGCGCCAGCTCTGGGAAAAAGTCGGAACGGATGTGCCCGAGGTGGGCTTTCGGGCGAACGGGTCCCTGACGATCGCGCGGACTGCCGCCGAGGTGGCCGTGCTCGAGGCTGTGGCACGTGCCGATGAAGGCGAACGCCGCGGCGTGCGCGTGGTGGATGCGAGCGAAGCGCGGCGGGTGAACCCGGCGATGCGTGGTGAGTTCATCGCGGCACTGCACTGCCGTCACGATGCTGCGGTTGAACCGCGCAAGGCTGCGCGGGCCATTCAGAGCTACCTGCGCGGGCACGCCCGCTACACATGGCTCGGCGGGCGTGAGGTCACGGGCTTCGGTTCGCACCACGCCATCGATGATCACGGTGACAAGCACACCGGTGACTTGGTGATCTTCACCACAGGCGCATGGCATCGCGGCCTCATGGCTCCGCACACCGCAGCCGTGCGCCGCGTTCGGCTGCAGATGCTACAGACCGAGCCGTTGGACGAGACGCTCACCACGTCGATCGCGGATGGCGACTCGCTGCGCTACTACCCCGCCTTCGACGTACCGGTCCGTGAGCGCCTCGATCCTCAGGTGCCGATCGCGCGCGAACACCATATGCAGCTCTTGCTCGTGCAGCGCCTCGATGGCTCGCTCACCATCGGCGACACGCACGAGTACACCGAGCCCTTCGGCTTCGACGTGGACGAACTTCCCTATGCACACCTGCTCGAGACGGCCTCGCGCATCCTGGGGAGGCCGCTTCCACCGGTGCGCCGTCGTTGGGCAGGTGTCTACAGTCAATTGCGTCCGGAGGCCGCGCGGCTTTACCATCGCGTCGATCTCGCGCCCGGGGTTGTGTTGGTGACCGGGCCGGGTGGGCGCGGAATGACATTTTCGCCGGCAATTGCCGAGGAGACATTGGCACCATCATGAACCGGTCGCTGACTGAGAAGTCGAGGGCAGATGAGGCCTATGAGGGCCGCAAGGCCCGAATGAACTGGCAACTTGCATGTCTCGACATGGCGGGTACCACCGTGCGAGACGAGGGGCTCGTGGAAAAAGCATTTACCGTCGCCGTGGCCGCGGAGGACGGATTCACATTGGGCTCTGCGGGCTACGAGCGGGCGATTCGTTTCGTCCGCGAGACCATGGGGCAGAGTAAAATCGAGGTGTTTCGCGCGTTGCTCGGAGAAGAGCATCGCGCGGCCGCGGCGAATGCGCGCTTCGAGGTGGCGTACGCGGACTTGGTGCGCGCAGGGCACGTGCAGCCGATTGCGGGAGCCGAATCGGCCATCCGCGCGCTGCGCAGTTTGGGGTTGTCGATTGCGCTGACCACGGGGTTTGCCCGGGCCACGCAAGATGCGATTTTGGATGCGCTGGGCTGGCGCAACCTCGTCGACTTGGCCTTGTGTCCATCCGACGTTCCCCGCGGGCGTCCGTACCCGGACATGGTGCTGGCGGCCGTACTTCGGCTTGGGGTGACGGACGTGCGCTCCGTCGTCGTGGTCGGCGATACGCCGTCGGACATCTACAGCGGGCTTCGCGCCGGGGCGGGCATCGTGGCCGGCGTGCTCACCGGCCTTTCGGATCTCGAGGCGTTCTCGGCGGCCGGTGCGACGCACGTCCTTACATCGGTCAACGAGCTACCGGGGCTGCTTCGCGCGATGGCGCCGCGCGCGGCGTGACCTTCGCACTGCGCCGTCCGAGGGCGTAGGGCAACAACGCGGCGGCGCACGCGAACGCCAGGCCGATGAACAGATGAAAGACACGGTCCCACCCGTAGCGGGTGGCCACCACGGCGGTGACGGTGCCCTGCGCGATGGCACCGAGCGAGCCGATGCCATTGATGATGCCCGATGCGCTGCCGGCCCCTTCGGCGCCCCCCAGCTCTTGCGCCATGGCGCCCGAGATGAGGGCGTCGGGGCCGAACAGCATGAATCCGACCGCCGCCATGGCCGCGAAGTTGGCGACGGCACCCCACGCGGCGACCTGCGTGTACAAAACGAGGCTGAGGGCGAGGCCGAAGGTCATGGCGAAGAGGACGGCACGCTGGCGGGCACCCATGCGGTCGAACACGATGCCGCTCGCCACGGTGCCGCAGACGCCGCCGAGCTCGAACGAGATGGATAGATAGCCGGCTTGCCCGGCCGAATATCCGAGTTGCCGCTGGAGATAAAAGGGAAGCCAGAAGAGCAGGCTATATCGGATCAATTTGAATCCGAAATAGATGAACCCGAGATACCATATCTCGATGCGTCTCTCGACGTGGGCGCGGGCCTTTTCGGCCCCCTCCGCGGGAGGGCCGGCCTGCGGGGAATCGGGCAATCGCCAAAGGACCACCAGTCCCACGAGCGCCATCCACACGGCGGGCACCCAAAACGCACTTCGCCATCCGGCGTGCACGAGCAGTGCGCTGGCCAGGGCGGTCGCCACGATGCCGCCGACTTGGTAGCAGGTGGACCACCAGCCCATGATCTTTCCGCGTTCGCCGGCCGACCACCACGGCGCCATCGCCTTGATGGTGCCCGGCCACCCCGTCGATTGTGCCAAGCCGTTGACGGTGAAGGCGACGGCGAACCACATTTCCGCGGACGACGCACCGAACCAGGCTACGGCCGCCGCGGATGCGAGCATGCCCGCCCCGAGCAACCGACGCGGCCCCACGCGATCGCAGAGCCACCCGGATGCGAACATGCCCAGCGAATAGGCCACCAGGTAGCCGGTGTCGATGCGACCAAGGGCTTCGGTCGTCAGGTGGTACTGCGATGCAAGGCTCGCCTTGCTGACGGCGAATTGCTTTCGTCCAATGTAATACGAAGCATACGCGAGCCAGCTCAATGCAAAGACGTGCACGCGAAGTCGGGTCGGCGGCATGGCCGTGCATCGAACAACGGAAGCGTGTCATTCGCGCGTCTCGTTCGTCACGTAAAAGTGGCTTCGGCGTGACTTCGTGTCATCATGGATACACGCGTGAAAACTCATTGCGAATGCCGGTGAATTCGTAGCGGAGCTCATCGCGATTGGCTACGTCACGCTCGCGATGGATCGACGACACTTTCTGAAGTTGGCCGCGGCCTCGGCGGGCAGTACGGCGGTACTCAACCTACTTCCGACCCATTTGCGCCGCGCGCTGGCCATGCCCGTTCGGACCACTGGCTCGCTCGATACCATCGAGCACGTGGTCATCTTCATGCAGGAAAACAGGTCATTCGATCATTACTTCGGCACCCTGCGCGGCGTGCGCGGCTTTTCCGATCGCAGCGCGCTGCAATTGCAAACAGGAAAATCGGTTTTCTACCAGCCGAACGGCTCGTCGACGCTACTGCCTTATCCCGTCACCGAGCAATACATGAGTGGCACTCCCCACGATTGGGGAACGGGCCACTCCGCGTGGAACGGAGGCCTCAACGACAAGTGGGTCCAATACAAAGGGACGTCCACGATGGCCTATTACGCGCGAAATGATTTGGCCTTTTACCACGCGCTGGCCGACGCCTTCACCATCTGCGACGCGTACCACTGTTCGGTGATGGGGCCGACGAATCCAAATCGGCTTTACCTCTGGAGCGGTACCGTGGACCCGGGTGGAAAGGGTGGGGGACCGGTCATCGACAACGACGAGTCCCGCGCGCGCACCTGGACGACGTACCCCGAGCGGCTCCAGGCGGCGGGGATCAGTTGGAAGGTGTACCAGGAAAGAGACAATTACGACGACAACGCGCTGGCGTGGTTCAAACAGTACCGCGAGGCCAAGCCGGGTAGTCCGCTTTACGATCGCGGAATGGCCACCGTCGACAATCTGGTGCAGGCCTTTCGCGCGGACGTGAAGGCGAACAAGCTTCCCAAGGTGTCATGGCTCGTCGCCCCCACGGCTTTGAGCGAGCACCCCGCCTACGGGCCGGTTCGCGGAGCGGCCCTCACCAGCCAATTGCTCGACGTTCTGGCGGCCGCGCCCGAGGTGTGGGCCAAAACGGTGTTCATTCTGACCTACGACGAGAACGACGGATTCTTCGACCACGTCCCGGCGCCCGTACCGCCCGCTGGCACGCCGGACGAATTCGTGAACGGTCAGCCCATCGGTCTCGGCGTGCGGGTGCCCACCATCGTGGTATCTCCTTTCAGCCGTGGTGGGTTCGTCTGCTCGGAGACATTCGACCATACGTCGATTCTGCGCTTCTTGGAGGCGTGGACCGGAATCAAGGAGCCGAACATTTCCGCCTGGCGTCGCGCCGTGTGCGGCGATCTGACGCGCACCCTCGACCTGACCTCGTCCACCGTGACGTGGCCGCGTTTGCCGGTCACGACGGATCCGGGGCCCGGCCCCGAGGTGACGGTCAAGCCGCCGAGGACCCAGCGCATGCCCGTGCAGGAGGCCGGAACGCGGGCGGCGCGCGCGTTGCCGTACCAGCCGAATGCCAATTTGCGCGCCGATGCTGCGGCCGGCAAAGTCTGGATCGATATGGGCAACACCGGCGCCTCCGTTGCGCAGCTTGCCGCCTATGCGAATCGCTTTCGAAGCGATGGCCCCTGGCGGTACGACATCGGCGGGACGCCCGTTTCCGATTCGTTCAATGCGCGCGCTTACGGGGGTGGCAAATACGACTTATCCCTTTACGGCCCCAATCGGTTCTTGCGCCGCTTCGCCGGTGATCTCAACGCTCCCGGAAAAGACGTGGGCGTGACCTCGCTGGTGACCACCGACGAAGGGGGCAAGCTGCACCTCGTCTTCACCAACGAGGGCACGTCCGCGGTGACCGTTACGGTGACGGCCAACAACTATCGAACCGATGGCCCGTGGACGTACAGCGTCGCCCCCGGCGGCAGCGCGTCCGATTCCTGGCGCACCGGAACGTACGGGGATGGCTGGTACGATCTCACCGTGACCATCTCGTCCGATCCGAGCTTCAGCCAGCGCCTCGTCGGGCACATCGAAACGGGCTCGCCGAGTGTGAGCGGCTAAATGGCCTCGATGCCCGCGAGGGCCGTCTTGCGCAGGGCCCGGACCTCGGGCTTGTCGGCGAGGCCGTAAAAGAGCGTCTGGTTGTCTCGCCGAACGGTGACGAGGCCGTAAGCTTTGAATTTCGCAAGGTGTTGCGAGACAGCCGATTGCGAGACCCCGAGAATATCGGCGAGATCGCATACGCACACTTCGCCGATTCGATCGAGCAGGTAAAAGAGCCGAAGCCTCGTCGGCTGCGCGATGACGCCAAGCACCGCCGCGCGCTCGTCGAGGTCGGGGGTGAACGTCATGGTCTTCTTCCAGCGCTTGACCAGGTCTCGGCCGGTCTCCGGCGGCTCGCATCGTATGGGCACGTCGGTCATCCTTACTCGCCGCGAAGGGCTGCGGCAATCCATGTGACCGGCGGAGCCGCTTCGAAGCCGCTGCCCACGGGATAGAGGCGGCATTGGATTCCGAAATCGATGCGCCCTCGCGCCGCGGGTTCGACGTCGATACCGTCGACGCGTACGCTGGGCGAGCCGAGAAATCGCCGGTCGACCGCTTCCGCGAGGCTTCCGATTCGAACGACGGAAACGCTCGATGCCACGCCCGTGGAGGCGGCTGCCGAGTGTGCCCGCTCGAGCGCCGCGTGCATGTGGGGGCACCCTTCGAACATCATGATCTCGATGTGCTTCATCGTTTCGATTCACTCCCACTCGGCATAGCCGCTTCGTATCCGAGCTCGTTGATGGCTGCGACGTACGCTTGGAGGCGCGCTGCGGCAGGTTGGTAGCGCACGGTGGCCGTTCCAGCGGCGAGGTCGAGGTGCAGATCGTAGAAGCCGCCCACCTTCGAAAGGGCGGTGCTGATTGGCGCGGCGCACGCCTCGCAATCGAGACCGCGCACGGTGATGATCTCCTGGACGAGATCCGGGGGGGCGGCACCCGGGGGCCCCATGGCTGCCCAGCGCGCAATCCGCGAAGGCGCCAAAGCCGCCACGAGTACGAGTGCGCTGGCGAGCCACCAAGTCCAGCGGCCCTTCATTCCGGGCCGCGCACACCCGCACGCCTTCGGCTTCCGGTACGCGAAGTAGAATCCCGCCGCGAGCAACACCCCGGCCGCCCCGAACAGGTACGGTCGAAAGGCGCCCAACACCGCGGTTGCGGCGGCACCGCCGAGGCCCAGGGCCGTGAGGACGAGCGGCACGAGGCAACACGACGACGCCGCGAGTGCGGCGAGAAGGGCCGCGCCAAAGGACAGCTTCTTGGCTCCATCAGCTTGCACTTAGTAAATTAGTATGTACTTAAACTCGCATGCACGCCATCGACAAACGAAAATTGTTCACCAGGCGCGCTGCCATTGCCTGTGGCGTGACGGCGGCGTTGGCTATCGGCTGCAAATCGCAGCACGTCGAGGAAAAGACGGCGCTCGCTCCGGAGGAGCCCATCGACGAGTCCTTCCGCGGCTGTCAAAAGTCCTGCGGCTCGGCGGAGGCTCCCGCGGGGTTGGTGCTTCAGCCGGACGCGAAGCTCGGCGATTCCACGCGCTGCCCCGTGAGCGGTGCTGCATTTCAGATCACCGAGACGACACTGCAGCGGAGCTATCGCGGTCGGCCCGTGTACCTATGCTGCTCGGGCTGCGCGCGTTACTTCGACGCGCACGCCGAGGCCGTCGCCCTCGCGCGACACCTTTGACGCGAGGGCAATGCCTAAATCACGGGTCGATTCGATCGACCAGCCACGGTCCTCCGCCGAAGACGGCGGCGTCCAGGACCAGGTCGTCGGACACCAAGTCCAGCGTTGGGTGATCGCGGCGGAGGATGACGCTTCCGCCCGTGTCGGAGAATCCGCACGCCTCGGCGCCTTCGATGGATCCTTCGCGCCAGAGTTGCTCGGCCGGGGAGCGCTCGGCCGAGAAGGTGACGCGCGTTCTCGTGCGAAGGCGCTCGTGCGTCTCCAGGGAGCGCATGTCCTCGAAAGGATCGGTGATGACATGGCTATCGATGCCCGTGCACAATCGTGCGCCCGAGGTGCGCAGGGCCGATAAATCCGGCAAGCCATCCCCGAGATCGCGCTCGGTGGTGGCGCAGATGCAGGCAAAGGCGCGCGCTTCCCCGAGAAGACGCGCCTCGGTGTCGGTCAGGTGCGTCGCATGCACGGCGACGAAACGCGGCGACAAAACGCCGCGATCGGCCAGGAGCTCCACGGGGCGGTGCCCCGTTTCGGCGACGCACTCCTCGATTTCGCGTGTCTGCTCGGCGACGTGCATGTGAAAAGGGAGTCCATGCCGCGCGGCGTACTCCGCGAGCGGGGCGAGCCACTCGGGCGGGACGGCACGCACCGAATGGGGCGCGATGCCGATGCGCACGTCGGGATCGTCTTTGTATTTTGCACGCAATGCTTCGACGTCGGAAAGGATGGCGTCGACGTTGGGATCGCAGAAGCGCGCCTGCATCGGCTCGGCGGGCCGGCCGGCGCCGGCGCGATGGTAGGCGACGCGTAGAAGTGCGATGCGAAGGCCCTCGGCCTTGGCGGCGGCGATGACCGCCTCGGAGAGCAAGGTGCGCTGCTCGTACGGCGTGCCATCGGGCTGGTGGTGCACGTAGTGGAACTCGCCGACGGTGCGCACACCGGCGCGGCGCAGCTCGCGAAAGGCCACGCGGCTCACGTGCCCGATGGACTCGGGGGTGAGCGCGTTGGCGAGTTGGTACATGAGGCCGCGCCACGACCAAAAGTCGTCCTTGGATGTGCCCCGGCGCTGCGCACCACCGCGCATGCCGCGTTGAAAGGCGTGCGAATGCGCCGTGGCCAGCGCGGGAAGCTTGATCTCGGTGTTCACTGTCGCATCTCGTTGGCGTCGGCGCGCGTGACGAAGTAGCCACGCGGCCAGTGGCGGTAATAGTCGGCGCGGAGGATGGGGCCTCCATCGCCGGCGTCCGTGTCCTGTCCAAAGGTGCCGATCACGCGCACGAGCGATCCCGGGCCGAGCGAAATCTCGCCGACGTCGTCCTCCGGCTTGAGACGAACCAACGCGTGGACGGCGCCGAAGTCGCGATCGCTCACGGTGACGCGGCACGTGTCATCGGAGTTGATGCTGTCGCAGAGGTTGCGCGGCTCCAGCCTTCGCACGGTGACGGTAAGGTAGGCCGCGCCGCCTGCGCCGGGCGTGCGCGATGTCACGACGCCGAAGAGCGAGCTCTTTCGCTTTTTCCATTCCTCGGGCTCGCGCGCATACATGACCGGGTCGTACTCGCGAACACCTGCGGCGGCCGATTCTTCGTCGGGCAGGGGGGCATAACGAGGCGAGTGACCATAGAGACCTGGGCCCGAACACCCGGTCACGAACACGAGCAACGCAAGTGCTCTCTGGAACGAGATCATGCCGTCAGTATCTCACGGTTCGACGGGGCGTACGGTGGACGAAAAGACGCGCAGCCCGAGCTCGCACGCGGTGAGAAAGAGGAGGATGAGCGCCACCACCCAGGAGACATCGACCGCGGCACGCGTATCGCCGAAATCGCGGCCGGCGGTGTTGGGCGCGGCCGCGCGCGGGCGCATGTCGAGCTCGCGCGCGCTCGGTGTGGCAATGCGGATTTCCCGCTTTCCATCGTCGAATTCGACGCGGTAATTCCCGATGAGGGGCGGGCTCACACGCCAGGTCGAACCATCGCGTTGCGCCTCGATCGGTCCCTTTGGGCCGGTGACGACGAGGCGTCGCACACCCGGAAAGACCCACGGGGCGGCCACCTCACCGCGTCGTGCGGAGGCGTGCATGCGTGCCCGTTCGACCCACATGTCGAGCAACGAGAGGAATCCGGGGCGCAGGGTCAAATCGCTGCTGTCGATGCTGAAGGGCAGTGTGACGAGCCACGCTTCGCCGCGACCTGCCGTGCGCGTGGCCACCAGCGGGGGGCCGTCCTTCCACGCGAGGAGCGTATTCAGCTTGCCGATGTCCTCCGCATCGAGAATGGCACGGTGGTTCGCATCGAGCTCGAGCATCGTGCTCGCCGCCTCCTCGAGCCCCGCGCGCGGGCTGCCCGGATCGGCGCCCGGCACCTTGGTGAGCTCCCAGCGCACCGCGTGCGCGAGAATCGGCTCGAGCGAGGCTCCGAGCGGTGCCACCGCCGCGCGCGGCCCCAGCGCGAGCAGCACCACGCCGCCGTTGTCCATGAAGTCACCGAGCGCGCGGCGCTGCTCCGGGGTGAGCCCCGGCGGATCGTCGAGCACCACGCCCACGAACGGCGCGAGATCTTCAGCGCGCTCCGGGAACACCGGAATGGGGCGCACGCCGATCTCGAGCTTGAGCGCGGCCAGCGCCTGCTCGATGAGCGGTGCACCGCCGGTGGCCGCCGATTCCGCTGCGGTATCGCCGATGACGGCCAGCGCACCGGGCCCGCTCTCGGTCATCACCGTGGCGACGTCGTCGGTCGCAATGGCGTCGGCGCCACCCAGCTGCGCAATGAGCTCGCCCGTCGGCTCCGCGGAGAGCATCAACACGGCATCGGCCGGCGCGGTCTGCGGGGCGGCGCCCTTCGCCACCACGGTTTCCCCCGCGGAGAGCGTGATCTCGCGCCCCTGCGCCGTCGCTCCCGGGCTGCACGCAACGCGCACGCGCACGCGCAGGCCCGCGCGATCGGCGGAGAGCAGCGCGCAGTCCGTTCCCGAGGCACGAAGCTCTGGAAGCGCAATCCACACGGGCATCTCGCTTCCTTCGCCGAGCGGCGGTTTGTCCGAGTGCCCATCGGCGAGATCGCTCAGCACGACGACGCGCTTGTCCACCTGCGGAAGCTGGCCCACCAGCGCGCGCGCCATGGCGATGGCGCCTTCCAGATCGGTCGCGCGATCGCTCTCCGTGAGCCCATCCAGCGCGGCCTGCGCCGCACGCAGATCCGTGGTTGCGGCGAGCGCCACGCGTGCGGGCTCGCCCGCAGCCACGATGGCCACGGCGTCGCCTTCACGCGCCGAACCGAGCAGCTCGCGCGCGCCATCCAGCGCACGCTCGAAGCGGGTTTTTCCGCCGTCGAGCCGCACGCGCATGCTCATCGAGTCGTCGAGGACGATGGCCAACGCCACCGACGCACCGCTGGAACGCTGCAACGCGAGCCGCGAGCATCGCACGAGGGGCGATGCCCCGAGCAGCGCCAGCGCCAACACAGCGAGCGCGCGTGTGGCAAAGAGCGCGCGATCTTCCAGCCGCGAGCGACGCCGCGCCCGGGGCGGCGCCGGGGGCACCAGGTGCGCGGGCGCGAAGGGCCGATCGTCGGCGCGTTTACGCCGCAGGCGGTGCGCCAGGTAAGGCGCGACCACGAGAACACCGACGAACAGGGCGAGCGCAGCGACGAACGACACGGGAGGCGAGGAACACTATCAGAGGTTTCGATAGTATTTCTCGAGCGCGAACAGATCCTCCTCACCGAGCCCTTCCTCGATGGCATTCTCGATGGCCCGCAGTGCCTCGCGCAGGACGGGGAGCGGCAGCCCTGCCTCCTGCTGAAGATCCACGTTGAGGAGCGCGTCTTTCAGCATCAGATCCAGGCTGAACTCCGGGGAATAATCCTTCGCGAGCATCTTTTCCTTCTTGCCCACGTACTGCGGCGAGGCGAACGCTCCGATGGAAAAGGCCTCGACGATGGTCCGCCGGGTCAGGCCTGCGCGTTCGCCGAGCGCGAGCATGCTCGTGTACGCAATGAGGTGGTGCACGCCGAGGCCGTTGACCAGCACCTTGAGCGCTTGCCCTTGGCCCACGTCGCCGGCGTGGATGATGCGCTTGCACATCGCCAGGAGCACCGGCTGCGCGCGCGAGACATCGTTCAAGCGTCCGCCCGCGAACGCCACGAGCTCGCCGCGTTCCGCAGGCCCCACCGTGCCGCCCACCGGCGAATCGACGAAGCGCCCGCCCGCTTCTTTGATGATCGCTGCGGCCTTGAGCGCGCCCGCGCGCCCGATGGTGGACATGTCGACGATGACGGCGTCCTTGTCCATGCCGGCCAGAATGCCATCCGGCCGCGAGAGCAGCTGCAGGAGCACGGACTCGTCGCGCACCATCGTGACGATGACGCGAGCCCCACGCGCGCACTCCGCGGGCGACGATTTGACCTTGGCCCCTAGCGCCGTGAGCGATTGGGCGCGCTCGTGATGGCGATTCCAAACTTGGAGCGCGAAACCTTTGCGCGCCACGTTCGCGGCCATCGGTGCGCCCATGGCGCCGAGGCCGAGAAATGCCACCTGGGTTTTCTGAGGCGGCAGAGTGGATATGCGCGAAGGTCCAGCGGGGGGAGGCGGCGGCCTAGATGTCATTCCGGCCACTTTATCGTGACCGAAGAAAAGACGGCCCGCCACAATGTGCGGCGGACTCTTCGGCCTCTCGGGGGCTTCCTCTCGGGGGCCTGGGGAGGCGGAGCCCCCCAAAGCCTGGACGTCGGAGGCGGAGCCCCCCAAAACCTGAACGACCTTGTTCGGAGCAAGCCACCACTTGCGCTAAGGTAGCTGCCGTTCGATGATGGGAGGTCCATGTCCGGAGTATTCCAACTTGCGACACCTTTCGAGCCCAAGGGGGATCAACCGGCGGCCATCCGAGAGTTGGTCGATGGTGTGAGACGGGGCGAGCAGCATCAGGTCCTGCTCGGCATCACCGGCTCGGGCAAGACCTTCACGATTGCCAACGTGATCGCCCAGAGCCAAAAGCCGGCGCTCATCCTTGCGCCGAACAAGACGCTGGCCGCGCAGCTCTACGGCGAGATGAAGGAGCTCTTCCCGAGCAACGCCGTCGAGTACTTCGTCAGCTACTACGATTATTACCAGCCCGAAGCGTACGTCCCGTCGAGCGACACGTACATCGACAAGGACGCGATCGTGAACGACGCGATCGACCGCATGCGCCACTCGGCCACGCGCGCGCTGCTCTCGCGCCGCGACGTCATCATCGTGGCCTCGGTGAGCTGCATCTACGGCATCGGTAGCGCCGAGACGTACCATGGCCTGCTCATCGACCTGAAGACCGGCGAGGAATTCCGGCGCGACACGCTTCTGCGCATGCTGGTCGACATTCAATACGAGCGAAACGACGTCGACTTCCACCGAAGCACCTTCCGTGTGCGCGGCGATATCGTCGAGGTTTTTCCGGCCTACGAGCAGGACACCGCCATTCGCGTCGAGTTCTTCGGCGACACCATCGAGGCCATCCGCGAGGTGGACCCGCTGCGCGGCAAGGTGAAAGGTTCGCTCGACCGCTACGCGATCTACCCCGGTTCGCACTACGTGACGCCGCAGGAGCAGATGCGCCGGGCCATCTCGAGCATCCGCGACGAGCTGCAGGATCGGCTGGCCCTCTTCGATCGGGAAGGGCGCTTCCTGGAGAAGCAGCGCCTGGAGCAGCGAACCCAATACGACATCGAAATGATGGAGCAGATGGGGTTCTGCACGGGCATCGAGAACTACTCGCGCCACCTCTCCGGGCGCGCCGCGGGCGAGCCGCCTCCGACGTTGCTCGATTATTTCCGCGAGGGCTTCCTGGTCATCGTCGACGAGTCGCACCAGACGGTGCCGCAGGTATCGGCGATGTACCGCGGCGACCGCGCGCGCAAAGAGACGCTGTCGGAATACGGATTCCGCTTGCCCAGCGCGATGGACAATCGGCCGCTCAAATTCGAGGAATTCGAGGAGCGGGTCAAACAAGCAATTTACGTTTCGGCCACCCCGGGTGAATACGAACTACAGAAGGCCCAAGGCGTCGTCGTCGAACAATTGATTCGCCCCACGGGCCTTACCGATCCGCAGGTGGAAGTGCGTCCGGTATCCGGGCAGGTCGACGACCTTCTCACGGAGATTCGCGATCGCGCGGCCAAGAACGAGCGCGTGCTCTGCACGACCTTGACCAAGCGCATGGCCGAGGACCTGACCGATTACTACCGCGAACTCAAAGTTCGTATTCGGTATTTGCACTCCGATATCGATACGTTGGAGCGTATCGAGATTCTGCGGGATCTGCGATTGGGGGAATTCGACGTTCTCGTGGGCATCAACCTTTTGCGCGAGGGCCTCGATCTTCCCGAGGTGAGCCTGGTCGCCATTTTCGATGCCGACAAAGAAGGCTTTTTGCGCAGTCCGCGCTCGCTGATTCAGACCATCGGACGCGCCGCCCGCAACGTGAATGGTCGCGTCATCATGTACGCGGACCACATCACCCCGGCCATGAAGCAGGCCATCGAGGAGACGAACCGTCGTAGGGCTCTGCAGGAGGACTACAACAAGGAGCACGGCATCACGCCGCAGACGGTGGTGCGCGCGGTCATGAACGTGAACCCGGCGGCGGGCACGATTGACTATTTGAACGTGCCCAAGGTGGGGCGTGACGGCAAGGCGGGCCACCACGCGGTCGCCGAGACGGACGATCTCGCGGAGAAGATTGCCGAGCTGCGTCTGGCGATGTTCACCGCGGCCGAAAACCTGGAGTTCGAGACGGCGGCCCGCCTGCGCGACGAGTTGAAGCGGCTCGAGTCGCTCAGCGGAGTCGCCGCGTCGGATGCGCCGCCCGCGAGCGGGGTGTCGTACGAGCCGTACGCGAACAAGAAGGGCAAACGCACGACCCGCGGTTCCGGGGCGAAGGGCAAAATGAGCTCGCCGGCGGCCGCGAAGTCGCCGGCAGCGCAGAAGCGGGCGTCGCGGAAGTTCCGCTAGCTTAGATCCGGTTCGTGTCGCCGCGGGTGCGCAGGGCATCCACGACGGCGCGAACGTCTTGGGCGCGTTCGCGCGGGATGACCAGGAAGGCATCGTCGGTCTCGACGATGACCAGGTCATTCACGCCGACGAGGGCGACCAATTTTTTCTTTTTGTCGGTCGTGAGGTCGCGCACGAGGTTGCGGTGCGCGTCGACGGCCACGGTGCCGTCCGGCAGGGCGTTGCCCGAAGCGTCCTTCGCTGCGAGCTCCCAGGCGCTTTCCCAACTGCCCACGTCGTTCCAGCCGAAATCGCCGTGTGCGACGGCGAGATCTGCGGACTTCTCCATGACGCCGACGTCGATGGACACGCTGGGCAGGGTGGGGAAGACTTCGGCCAACACGGCGGCTTCGTTGCCGTCTTTGGCGGCCGTGTCGAGCCGGTCGAGGCCTGCGGCGAGGGCCGGCAGGTGCGCCGCGATGGCCTTTTTCATGGCGCTTGCGTGGAAGAAGAACATCCCCGCGTTCCACAGGTGCTTTTTGCCCGCGACGTATTCTTCGGCGCGGGCGCGGTTCGGTTTCTCCACGAAGCGCGCCACCGAGGAGAGGCCCGGCGCGAGTTCGGCGCCCAGCTCGATGTAGCCGTACCCCGTTTCGGGCCGGGTGGGGACGATGCCGATGGTCGTGATGCGTCCCTGCCGCGCGCCGTCGAGGGCGCGCTCGAGCGTGGCGCGAAAGCCCGGTTCATCGAGGATGTAATGGTCGCTCGGCAGCACCGCGATGAGCGCCTCGGGATCGCGGCGCGCGATGGTGGCCGCGGCCCATCCGATGCACGGTGCAGTGTTGCGCGGCACCGGCTCGGCGAGGAGTTGCGCGCGCGGGACGTCGGGAAGGACGGCCGCGGTCGCGTCGATCAGGTGAGCACCGGTTGCAATGTACACGCGATCGGCCGGGACCAGCGGCGCGAGGCGCCGAACGGTGGCCGCGAGGAGCGACTCGTTGGCGTCGCCGCCCAGCGCCAGAAGCTGCTTGGGGCGATGATTGCGCGATGCAGGCCAGAACCGCGTGCCGGCGCCGCCGGCCATGATCACTGCGTAGACGTTTGCGGCCATGCGCAAGGTGTTACCACAGCTATAGCTACGGCGTGTACGACGGCCGCGCGTAGCCCCAGGCGATGGTGGCAATGGCCAGGGGCACGAGGTAGGCCGCAAAGAGCGCAAGCTTGCCGCCCACGAGGACACGACGCAGTGCGAGAAGGGCGACGATGCCCACGCCAAACGCGACCACGGTGCCCGCGAGCAGTGGGAAGGCGCCGCCCGTCTGGGGTCCGAACCCGTGCCGGCCTTCGAGGACGATGGCGCCGAACACGGCAGGCAAGGACATGAGGAATGACAACTCGAACGCGCGATCGGCGCGCACGCCCAGCCAGAGGAGGCTCGCGATGGTCATGGCGCTGCGGCTCAACCCTGGAAGCACGGCGCTGCCTTGCGCGAGCCCCACGAGGACGGAGCCCCATGTCGATGGCGTGAGCTCGCGTCCTACGGGCGACCACCGCGTGGAGGCTACGGCGACCGCCGACAAGAGAAGGCAGGCGCCCACGATGATGGGGGAGCTCGACCACTCCTCGACGGATTTCTTCAAGGTGAGTCCAACGAGCGCGGTCGGCACACTCGCCAGGATGACGACGAAGGCATCGCGCCCGCCCGGCGTCTCGCGCATCAGCGAAGGCCGAAAGAGGCCGCGCACACCTTCATGAACGGCCGCGACGACGCGCTTGCGCAGCACGAGCAACGTCGCCGCGAACGTGCCCGCATGGAGCACGACGGTCGTCGCCAAGTCCGCTTGCCCACCGAAGAGAAGCTGCACGAGCGCCAAGTGCCCATCGCTCGAGATCGGCAAAAATTCCGTAATTCCCTGAACGACGCCAAGAACGATGGCCTCGACGACCGGAATCTGCATCGGCTCCGTCCCTACCACAAAGCCGACCGCGGCGGATCTTTCAGTCGTGAAACAACTCGTCCACCGACGTCACGGAGACCGCGCGCCGAATCCACCGTTCGAGGACCTGTAGATCCATCGTCGCCGCGATGCGCGCCCGCGCCTCGTCGTGCACCGGGATTTTTCGAGCCTCCAAAATAGCGAACAGCGCCCTGGCCTCGCCCTTGGCCTCACCCTCGGCGAGTCCCTCGGCCTTTCCAAGCGCGATGTTCCTCTTGACCCAGTCACTTTGGAAAACGTAGTTGCCGGATGCCATCAAACTCTCCAAGTGGGCTCGGGCCGCCTCGCTCATCGAAGCGATGATGAGGTCAGAATAAACCGACGCTCGCTCCTCGTCGAGCTGGCGGCACACCCCGAGGATAGCCCCCGCCAACAGGGCAGCATCCTCCGTTGGCTTGCGCTTCACATGCGTCATCGTCGAGAGGACGGCGAGCTCGGGCGCGTTGGCAGCTTGAACAGGGTCATCGATCAGCGGAATGGCCGAAGGACCCAGCACGTGTGGCTGTAGCGAAAAGCCCGCATGGCCAGTCGGGAAGGGGCCCTGTGCCCATGTCGCCACCGTCTCCTGAATGGCGACGACGAGCAGCATCGCATCGCAATCGTATTTCGCGGCTTCCGCCGTGATGTACAGCGGCCACGAGCGCTCCTTCTTTCGATCCACACCGCGTTGCATCTCGACGATGAGGACGAGCCGCGGCCTGCCTGCTTCATCTCGGAGAACGAGGATGAGATCCGGCGCGCGATTCGCAGCCACCACCTGCGCGACCTGCGTGTCGACGCTCTCCACGCTGGCGAACTCCGGTACTGGGCAGCCGAGAAGGTCGCGTAAGCACTCCGCGGCGAGGGTGGGCCGATTCCGGAAGAGTAGAACGAGGCCTTCGTGCTCGACCGAAAGCGAAGCAGCCCCCATCCGGCCAGCCTATCGAAGCCGCGGCACGGGGGCGAATTAACGGCGCTGTTCGTAGGAATTTCGACCTGGGGTGGGTGGCGCGCTTAGATCGGCGGCGGACTCGATCTGCATGCCTCGATTCGTCTTCGTATCGTTCGTTGCGTTTCTCGTGGTGGCCCTGGGCGCGGCAGTGCTCGGCTGTGAGGCGGAGCCGGCGCCGCAGCTCATTTCGGTGACGGAATTGACGCCCCGGGAAGCGGAGGTGGGCGACAAGCTCGAGATCACCGGGGCAGGTTTCCCGCAGGGAAAGGCGGCGCGCATCGCCTTTCGTGGGACGCTTTATCGGCCCGGAGAGCGGCCGGCGCGTGGCGCTGTGATCGACGCGGACGGCACCGTCGTGGGGCGCGACAGCATCGAGGTTGCGTACACGGAAGCGCTCGACGCCGAGTTCTGCGGCATCGCCGACCATCGGCGGCACACCACCTTCGAGGGCGATCTCGAAGTCTCATTTGCCGCTGCGTCCAAAGGAGCGCCGCCCGTTACCGCCGTTCTCCACCAGGTGACGCTCGACTTGCGCCCGCCGGAAGATTCGCCCTCGGTCATTGCCGAACGCGCTGCCGAAGGGGAGAAGACCCTCGCGGCCATTGGCATTCACGGCACCGAGCCCACGGGGGAGCGGGGACTCCGCGTGGCCAAAGTCGATGCCGGATCACGCGCCGAAGAGGCAGGGATCCTTGCGGACGACGTTCTCGTCGGGTTTGCGGGCGTGCGCATCGGCAAGCTCGCCGACGTGGTCATCCCGAGCGGCGTGCGCGACGTCGAGATCACCCTCCGACGCGGCGCCGCGGCGCGCGAGGAAAAGCGCACCGTGCACACCCTCGGTGTGGATCGCTCGATCCCGACGGACGTCTTTGGCGCCGCGTTCATCGCCATTGCGGCGACGCTCGTCGTGCTTCTCTTCTTCACCCCGTCGCGTGGTCCCATCACCTGGCTCGAAAAGAGGTTTGCCAGCGCGCCCCGCTCTTCCGTCGCACCGCATGCACCGCCGCGGCGTGAGCGCCTCATGGTCGCCATCACCGTCTCGCTCTGCTTTGCGTTGCTCACGCTTCTTTCGTCGCTCTCGACGGCGTCGCGCAGCCTCATCGCGGAGCTCGATGTCCCGACCTTCGCCATCGTCTCATGGATGACCTTGGCCACTCTGGCACTTCTCGCAGGTGGTTCCCTCACGAACCGCCTGCGCGGCGTGTTCACCATCGTCACCTTCGAACTTCCCGTGGTGCTCGCCTTGATCGGCGCCGTCAGCATCGCCGGCTCCCTCCGCCTTCGCGACATTGCGTCGGTGCAGGGCGGCTGGCCTTGGGAGTGGATTGCTTTCCGTTCGCCGCCGGCCTTCCTTCTCTTTCTTGCCTTCCTCGCGTCGACCACCAAAGAGCGGTTTTCGCCGGCTGCGCGCGGCATCGTTTCCCTCGCCGAGCAGGTGCACGTGCTGGCGCTTGCCGGCCTTTGCGCCGCGGTCTTCCTCGGCGGCTGGACGCTTCCGATGCTCGCGCCGGGGGCGCAGCGCACGAACGGCTTCTACGCGCTTCTCGGGTGCGTTCTCTTTCTCGCGAAGATGCACGGCATCGCGCACCTCGTCGCCCGGGGTCGCCGCATGACCTCGGCCATCGAAACGCGCATGCTCATCGGCCTCGCCTGGCGATGGCTCGTTCCCTTGTCCGCGGCGGCCTTGGGGGCGTGCATGGCGTGGGCGTACCTGCGCATTCACCCCGAAATGGAGTCCCTCGTCGCCGCCGTCGATGTGGTCCTTGCCTTGTTGCTCATCGTGCGCCTCGGTGTGCGCACCGGGAGCTTTGGCCTACAAAAGGTGCGCGGGGGAGGCACTGCGGAGCCGCACCTGAACCCCTTTCTTTGAGCCCAGCCGTAGCGGCGGATTGAAATCGTCGGTCCGTTGCATATCGGGGCTAAACTTTTGTTCGCAGCGAGCCGTTCTCTCTAAATAGAGGAAGATGGCCGCTAAATCCGTCACGGCCTCGCGCTCTCTACCAGCGCTCGAGGCGACGCCACGCACCTTCGGAGACATTGCTCCCGTGTTGGTGCACGACTTCAAGGGCCCTCTTTCGGCCGTGGCCCTCAACCTCGACTTCGTGCTCGAGCAACTCCCTCCGGATGCCTCGTTCGACGTCCTGCGCGGTGCCCTCGCCGAGTGCCGGCATGCGAGCGATCGCATCTTCCGCGTCATCGCCAACCTGCTCGACGTGGCCCGGTGTGAGGAAGGGCGCCTGGCTCTTCGGCTCAGCTCCGTGAGTCTGCCCGAGCTGTTCGGTCGCGTCGTTGCCGCCTACGAGCCCGAGCTGGCGCAGCGCGAGGTCGAGCTCCAGATCGATGCCGCCGAGGAGCTTCCCTCCGTCGATGCGGATGCGGATCTCTTTTCGCGCGTCCTGCACAACCTCGTCGACAACGCACTTCGCAATACGCGGGCGCGCGGCAAGCTCGTTCTCTCGGCGCACGCCGTCCGGGACACGATGGAAATCCGCGTGAAGAACGAAGGCCCGCCCATCCCGCTGGCCATCCGCAACCGCCTCTTCACCCGCGCCGTGGGCACCGAGGCCGAAGGCATGGGTCTCAACCGCGGCCTCGGTCTCTATTTCTGCCGCCTCGCGTTGCAGGAGCTCGGCGCCACCATCGGCCTCTCCGAGGAACCTGGCTTCCCGGTCTGCTTCGTCATCCGCTACCCGATCCCGGTCAGGTCGGTTCGCTAAGGCTGCCTTAAACGCCAACGAGCACGGGAGAGGCTCCCGTGCTCGTTGCACTGCATCGCGCTATGGGCGCTTACTCTTTCAGCGCTTCGGCGCCGCCGATGATCTCCATCAGCTCCGTCGTGATGGCAGCCTGGCGCGCGCGGTTGTATGCGAGCGACAGACGCGCGATCACGTCTTTGGCGTTGCGCGTGGCGGCGTCCATGGCGGTCATCTGCGCGCCGAAGAAGCCCGCTTGGGTCTCCAACAACGCGCGATAGATCGAGATGTCCATGTACATCGGCACGAGCCGCTCGAGCAGCGCGCGCGGGTTCGGCTCGTAGAGGAACTCCGCCTTCAGCGCGTCGCTCTTGTCGTTCTTGTCGTTCTTGTCGTTCTTGTCGGCCTTCTCACTGCTCTTCGGGATCGGCAGAAGCTGATCCACCGTCGTCTTCTGCGAAATGGCGCTCTTGAACTCGTTGTATACGAGGTACACCGCGTCGTAGGTGCCGTTCTCGAAGTTGGACACGATGAAGTGCGTCACCTGACGCGCCTTCTCCAGATTGAGCCCGTCGTACAGACCCGGGAAGTCCTGCGCGACGGTTGCTCCACGGCGCTGCAGGTACTCGCGTCCCTTGCGCCCGATGGTCACGAACTCCGCTTCCGCGGCGCGCTCACCGCTCTCGCGCTCCTTGCGCTCGCGATCGGTCGCCTTGTTGACGTTGGCGTTGAAGCCACCGCACAGACCGCGGTCGCCGGTCATCACGACGTAGAGGACTTTCTTCTCGGGGCGATACTCGAGAAGCGGGTGAAAGAGCTCGTCCGGATCGTGCGGATCGACCTTCGCCGCCTCGTCCTCGGCGTGCTCACGCATCGAATCCGCAACGCTCTGCAACACCTCTTGCGTCTTCAGCGCGTACGGACGCAGCGCAAGAATGCGCTGCTGCGCACGATTGAGGCGCGCACCCGCGACCATCTTCATGGCGCGCGTGATCTTCTGCGTCGCCTTGACGCTCGTGATGCGCTTGCGGATGGCCTTTAGGTTCGGCATGCCTACTTGCCGCCTTTACCGAAAGCCTTGCCGAACTTCTCGAGGATGCCCCTCAGCTCTCCCTCGAGCTCCTTGTCGAGAACCTTCTTCGTGCGGACCTTCTCGAACACCTCGGGGTGGTTCGCATCGAGGTACGCGTAGAGCTCCTTCTCGTACGACGCGAGCCGGTCCACCGGCAGGCCGTCGACGAAGCCCTTCGTCGCTGCGTAGATCAGAACGACCTGGCGCTCGACGGGGAGCGGCACGTACTGACCCTGCTTGAGCACCTCGGTGAGGCGCACGCCGCGATCGAGCATGTCGCGCGTAACCTTGTCCAAGTCGCTGGCGAACTGGCTGAACGCCGCCTTCTCGCGGTACTGCGCGAGGTCGAGCTTCAGGGTACCGGCGACGCTCTTCATCGCCTTGATCTGCGCGTTACCACCGACGCGGCTAACGGAGATACCGACGTTGATGGCCGGACGGACGCCCGAGTAGAAGAGGTCCGTCTCGAGGAAGATCTGGCCGTCGGTGATCGAGATGACGTTCGTCGGGATGTACGCCGAAACGTCACCGCCCTGCGTCTCGATGATGGGGAGCGCCGTGAGCGAACCACCGGAGTTCGGGTTGCGGAGCACCGTGCTGCCGTTGCCCTTCTCCTTCGCCTCGGCCTCGGCCTCGTGCTTGCCTTCCTCGCCGAGGTGGACCTTGGCGCCGGCGGGAACCTGCTTCCAATCCGTCGTGCCGTTCGGGACGACCGCGAACTCCTCGGCCATCTTGGCAGCGCGCTCGAGCAGACGCGAGTGGATGTAGAAGACGTCGCCCGGGTAAGCCTCGCGTCCCGGCGGACGGCGGAGGAGGAGCGAAAGCTGGCGGTACGCGACGGCTTGCTTCGACAGGTCGTCGTAGATGCAGAGCGCGTGGCGGCCGGTGTCGCGGAAGTACTCGGCCATGGTCACGCCGGTGTACGGCGCGATGAACTGCAGCGGCGCCGACTCGCTCGCGCCGGCCACGACGATGGTCGTGTACTCCATGGCGCCGAACTTCGTCAGCTTGTCCATGACGGCCGCGACCGTGGACTGCTTCTGCCCGATGGCGACGTAGAAGCAGTAAACGCCGAGACCCTTCTGGTTGATGATCGTGTCGATCGCGACGGCGGTCTTGCCCGTCTGGCGGTCGCCGATGATGAGCTCGCGCTGACCGCGGCCGATGGGAACCATGGCGTCGATGGCCTTGATGCCCGTCTGGAGCGGCTCCTTGACCGGCTGGCGCGCCAAGATGCCCGGCGCCTTCACCTCGACGCGGCGGCGGTGCGGCGACTCGATGGGGCCCTTGCCGTCGAGCGGCTGGCCGAGCGAGTTGACGACGCGGCCGATGAGCGCCTCGCCCACGGGCACGTCCATGATGCGGCCGGTGCGCTTGACGATGGCGCCTTCCTTGATGGCGCTGGTGTCGCCGAAGAGGGCGGTACCGACGTTGTCCGACTCGAGGTTGAGCACCAAGCCCACCAAGTTGCCGGGGAACTCGAGCAACTCGCCGGCCATGGCTCCTTCGAGGCCGTAGACACGGGCGATACCGTCACCCACGCTGAGAACCGTTCCGGTCTCCTGCGTGAGCGCAGCGCGCTCGTAGTTCTGGATTTGCTTTTTGATGATCTGCGAGATCTCTTCGGCGCGAAGCTGCATGTTCTCGTCTCTTTGGTGCGGGCCGCGGTCGGCGGGAAAACTTGGGAGGGGGAGGCCTGGGGGCTTGGTTCAGGCCGGACTGGAGGCGCTGCCCGACGCATCCGGCAGCAGCGCGTGTTTCATCTCTTGGAGCTGGGTGCGAATCGAGCCGTCGATGACGGTGTCGCCGATGCGCGCGATGACGCCGGCGATGATCGACGGGTCCTCACGGCGGTCGAGGACGACGCGCTTGCCGGTCATCTTCTCGAGCTCGGCCTGGAGCTTCGCGTAGTACCCCTCGCTGAGGCGCACCGCGGTCGTCACCGACGCACGCACGACACCTCGCTCGAGGTCCGTCTTCTCTTTGAGCTGCTGCGCGATGTCCGGCAGCACGCGCATGCGGCGCCGCTCGTTCAAGAGCAGCAGCGTGTTGCGTGCCGTTTGCCCGAGGCCGAGTTGATCGGCGATGTCCGTGAGGATGGAGCGCTTGGCGTCGTACGAGACCAGCGGATTCTCCAGCGCGTTCCGGAGCTCCGCGCTCGCCTGGTAATTCTGCGCGAAGAAGACGATCTCCTCGACCAAGGCGCCGAGGTTGCCGCTCTCCCGCCCAATCTCGAGGATGGCGGCCGCGTAGCGGCGTGCAACGTTGGTGTTGACCATTTACTCCGTGCCTCCGGAAGAATGATTCGTCTGCTGCGCGTTGCTGGGCGGCGCAGGGCGCGGCGGAACGCTCGCCGGGGGACGCGGCAGCGGCGGACGCGTCGACCCGCCTCCGGTGCCACCCGGGCCGCGCGGACCCGACGGCGGCGTCGTGGGCGAGGCCGGCTTGGTCTTCGCGTTGCGTGCGGCGAGATCCTGCAGGAAATTCTCGGCCAGGCGCTCGTGATCGGCCGCCGTGATGCGCGTGCGCAGAAGCTCTTCGGCCGCTGCCACCGCGCTCTCGACCGTCTCGCGCGTCAGGTCTTGCTTCACCTGGGCGATCTCGCTGGCGAGAAGCGCCTTCGCGTCGCGCTCCATGCGGGCCGCTTGCTCTTCGGCCTCCTGCACGATGCGCTGCTTCTCGACGGCGCCTGCCTCGAGAAGACCCTTCTTCGCGGCGCCTTGCTCCTCTTCCAGGTGCTCGAGCTTCTTTTGGTACTGCTTGGCGCGCTCTTTCGCTTCCTTCTTGATGCGTTGCGCGTTGTCGAGCTGCTCTTTGATGCTCGACTTGCGGCTCGACAGCGCCTTCGCGATGGGCTCGCGGCCGAAGCGCCAGAAGATCCACATGAGGATCGCGAAGTTGATGACGTTCGCGATGTACGGTGTCGAGCCAGGCTTGAACTCGAACCAGTTGATGTCGCCCGGGCCATGATCTCCGTGGCCTTCGTGGGCGCCGTTCGCACCTGAGGCACCGTGCTCGGCAGGTGCCCCGTGTGCTCCACCGTGTTCGCCGGCGGCTTGGGCCGGTGCGTGCTGCTGCTCGTGCTGGTCGCTCATCCCTGCACCTCTCGTCCAAGCACGCGGGTCGCGATGTCTTGCGCCAGGAGCTTCGACTGCTCACGCAGTGCGGCGCGCACCTGCGTCGCTTCTGTCTCGGCCTGCTTGCGGCCGTCTTCCAGCGTCTTCGCCGTGCTGGCGCGGACGCGGGACATGATCTCGTTTTCCGTCCGAACGGCTTCCGCGCGCAGCTTCTCGCGCTCGGCATTGGCGGCATCGCGCGTCTTCTGCATCTCGCGCTGATACTTGGCCTCCGCCTCCTCGGACTCCTTGTCCATGACGTGGCTCTCGTCGATGGCCCCCTGGATCCGCTTCTCGCGCTCGGCAAAGAGCTTGAGCATGGGATCGAACAGGGTGGGCTTGAGCACCACCATCAAGATGAGAAACAGGACGATTTGGCCGACCACGGTGAGGTCGAAATCGACATTGACCGCGCCTTCCGCGGCGCGTGCCAGATTCGATTCCACCGCACCCATCATCACGAGTGACATAGATCCGTCCCTAGGTCCTTCCAGACCCCGTTCGAGGCCTCTCTTCTTACAGAAGAAGCGAGGGCAATCGTGCGGGAATTTCGCTTGAAAAGCAGGGAGCCACTACCACTACGGCGGCCCCCTGTCTACGGCTTCGTGGTCTGCCGATCGTCAGCCTAGGTCGCTCTGGATCTCCGCGGCGTGTTTTGTCACGTCCACAGTGCGGTAGATTTTTTTCACGTTCCCGTCGGGGCCGATAACGATGGTCTGCCGCTTGGTGAGTCCGCCAACGAAGGGGACGTTGAAGGACTTCGCGATGGCGCCATCGGGGTCGCTCACGAGCAAGAAGGGGAGCTTGTGGTGCTCGGCGAACTTCTTGTGCGACGCGTCATCGTCGGCGGAAACGCCAATCATGACGGCCTTTTTCCCAAGCTGATTCCACGCATCGCGGAACGAGCAGGCTTCCTTGGTGCAGCCGGGCGTCTCGTCCTTCGGGTAGAAGTAGATGACGACGGATTTCCCTTTTAAAGCCGATAGTTGGATGCTGGTACCGTCATGCGCCTTGGCCTTCAGCTCCGGCGCGGGCTTCCCAACCTCGAGCTCGCCAGCGGCGGTAGGCTCAGCTGTCGCGGCGGCCGGGTTGGCGACGGTGGGGGCGGGGGCAGCGGCCGGAGCTGCAGCGGCCGGTTCGGTCGTTGTGGCTGCGCTCGTGGTCGCCTTGGAGCTCGATTCCGGCGGGGTCGAATCCTTCTGGCAAGCAAGCAGCGCGGTGGAGATGGCGACGAATGAAACGAGACCGCGAATGGATAGGCACGGCATGGAAAGCCTCCTTGAAACGCGTGAATACGCCGCAGCGGCCCGAAGGTTACATCAAATAATCCCGAACTCCTTGAGGCGCCGATAGAAGGTGCGGCGAGGGACGCCGACCAACCGAGCCGCCTGCACCCGGTTCCAGTTGCACTCGGCGAGCGCATCCAGGATGCGCTGGCGCTCGGAGTCCTTGTATTCCGCCTTGTTGCGGGCCACCGCACGCGTGCCCGTGGTCGAGGGCGGGCCCGCCGCGCCCCCTGTCGGGCGCACGCTCGTGGCATCCGGCAGCTCGAAGTCTTCGAGCTGCAACTCGTTCGTGTCGCTCATGAGCCATGCATTGAGGAGCACATGTTCGAGTTGGCGAACGTTGCCGGGCCAGTCGTAGTTCGAAAGACGACGCAGCGCCTCACGATCGACCGCCTTGCGCTCGCGCCGATAGCGTGCGGCGAAGATGGAAAGGAAATGGTCGATCAGCGGCAGGATGTCCTCGCTCCGCTCGCGCAGCGGCGGGATGCGCAGCTCGACGACGTGCAAACGGTAGAAGAGGTCCTCGCGGAACGTTCCCTCCGCAACCATGTGCGAGAGATCGCGGTTCGTGGCGGCGACGATCCGCACGTCGCACGATTCCTCTTTGACGCCGCCCACGGGGCGGACCGAGCGCTCTTGCAGCACCCGGAGCAGGCCCGCCTGCATCTTGATGGGGATCTCGCCGATTTCGTCGAGCAGCAGGGTACCTTGCTCCGTCTCGCGGAAGAGGCCTTTGCGATCGCGGTCGGCGCCAGTGAAGGCGCCGCGCACGTGGCCGAATAGCTCGCTCTCGAGGAGGTTCGCCGGGATGGCGCCGCAGTTGACGCCGAGGAACGGCTTCTTGGCGCGGTTGCCCGAGGCATGGATGGCCTTGGCGACGACCTCCTTGCCGGTGCCGCTTTCGCCGGTGATGAGCACCGGGACGTCGGTGTCCTTGATGCGCTCGATGATCGCGTACAGCTTGCGCATCGCCGCGCTGGTGCCCACGAGCCCCGCGTAGCCGAAGTGGCTGCGGAGTTGTGCGCGCACCTCCTTCAAATTCCGCCGCGTGACCTGGAGTTGCTCGGTGCGCCGGCCGAGGAGCTCGGAAAGCTTGGCGTGGGCCGCCTCGAGCTCCTGGTTGGCGCGCGCGAGCTCGTCGGCGCGCTCCCGATTCTCCGCGATGAGCCGCGCATTGGTGATGGCGATGGCCGCTTGATCGGCGAACGCCGCGAGGGTGGGCAGCTCCTCGGTGAAGCGTGCGCCCGGGCGAAGTCGCGTCTCCAGATATAGAGCGCCGATGGTCTCGTTTTCGCGCGAGATGGGCACGCACGCGATGGACTGGATCATCAACTGGTGCACGCTCACGGCCTCGGCGAGGCGCGCATCGTCGCGGGCGCTGGTGGCGATGACCGGCTCGCCGGTGCGGACGACCTTTTCGGCCACCGAGTGCGAGAATTGCGCGTGGGGATCGTCGCCCTTGCGATCGCGCGAGGTGTGCGTCTGGAGCTCGCCGGTCGCGTTGGTGAGCACGACGAAGCCGCGCTCGGCGCCCAGCAGCGCGATCGCATGATCGGTGACCTTTGCGAGCAGGTGCCCGATGTCATGGATGCTCGCGAGCTCGCGCGTGATCTCCAGGATGCGCACCAGCCGGTCCTCCGCTGGCGCGGGCGCCCGGCGCGACCACGAGGTCGTGCGCGGTGCGCTGGGCATGGTGACGTGCGAGGTGCTGTGGGCGTCCTGCAGCGCATGCCGTCGCGGATCGTTCCAAAAGACCTCGCGCAGATCGCGCGGCAGCTTGGCCGCCGTTTCCTCCAGAATGGACAGTGCCGCCTCGACGTCGCGCCGTGCCAGCGCCTTGTTGCCCTGGACCGACGAGAGCCGTGCCCGCGCTTCCAAGGAGCGCCATTGCCATTCGCGGCGATCCGCTTGCGCGGCCTGGTCGTGTGCGCGATCGAAGGCCTGCCGCGCGGCGCCTTCGTCGCCCGCGAGCATCGCAATGGCGCCGGCGACGATCTGCGCGAGCGCTTCGTGCTCGCCGAAGCCCGAAGGTCCCAGCGCCGAGCGGACCTTGGCGAGGCCTCGGCCCAAGGCCGCCGCGTCGGCACCGCGTGCGTCGGCCTGCGCGAGGAGGCCCTCGAGCCGCGATTCGGCGGCGTCGAGCGGCCTGCCGGTGGTTTCCCAGATCCGCGCCGATTCCTCGTAGAGCTCCGAGGCCCGGGGCACGTCGCCCGTGCGCGCGGCAAGTTCCGCCTCGAAGCCCACGAGCATGGCCTCGTTGATCGGCGAAAGCTGCGCGCGTGCGGCTGCCAGCGAGTCGATGGAGGCACGCGCCCGCGCGTAGCGGCCCAGGTACAAATCGAGGTTTGCCAGGTTGAGCAGGGCGCCCTGCAAGGCCAGGAGCCCGCCGGCGCGGCGTCCCATGTCCACGGCGGCCTCGAGGTGCGTCAGCGACAGCGCCAGATCGCCCTCGGCGCGTGCCAGCCCCGCCAGGTTCAACCGGGTGAGCGCCACCGTGCCCGCATCGCGCGCGTCCTCCGCCGCGGCGAGGGATTGCTCGTAGGCTTCGCGCGCCTTGCCGTTTTCGCCGGCGCGCTGGTGCACGATGGCCATTGCCCCGAGGGCCACGGCCTCCAGGCGGCGGTCGCTCACCTGCCGCGCCAGTTCGAGCGAGCGCTCGAGCTCCGCGCGCCCCTGTTCCCCGTTGCCCATGAAGACGAGCGCGATGCCCCGCACGGACAGCGCGTCCGCCGATCGCGCATCGTCGCCCTCGATGGCGCTCTCCGCGAGCGTGGCCGCTTCGGCGTACGCCCCGCTACGCAGATACGCACGCGCACGCGCCACCTTCCACGCCCGCGCATACTTCGACGTATCGCGTGCCGCCGGCTCGAGGCCGTCCAGCTTGGCCGCGGCCGCCGCGGGATCGCCCCGCCCGAGTGCGATGCGCCCGTGGGCCACGGCCAGGCGAACGCGCTCGTGCACGTCGACCGGATCGCCCAGCCGCGCGAATTCCTGCTCCGCTTCGTCGATGCGGCCGGTGTCGAGAAGCCGCTCGGCGCGCAAGAACCAATCCTCGCGCGCCACCGACGCGGGCGCCTGCACCGCGCGATGCTCGCTCTGCAACACGGCATCGATGTCGTCGATGGAAATGAGGGGACGGTCGCCCACCTTGCGCAACGCCGCGCGCAGGGCGCCGGGCACATGAGCCGTCCGCTCGATGAAATGGTTCACGAGCGCCTTCGGCAGCGAAGGCATGGCCCGCAGCACGAGCTCCTCGGCCGCACGCGCATCCAATTTGGGCACGTCGAAGCGCTCCGTCTGCCCATCGCAGAGTTGCGCCACCTTTTCCACGCTCCCCACGCCGACGATGCGTGCACCCTGCCGCGATGCGCGAAGCACGACCTCGCGGGCCTCGCTCCCCAGGAGGTGCACGTCGTCGATGATGATCACCGCCGACGACCGATCGGCGTCCGCCACCGCACCCAGCTCCAGCGCAACGACCTCGGCCATCGACAGCAAGCTGCGTGGAAAGTCGGTCGCCGCAAGCGGCGAACCTTCGGCAGGCGCTTCGATGCGCGCCACCGTGCGGCCTTCGATGCCCAATGTCCACGCCAGCCGCAGCGCCAAGGTCGTCCGCCCGGAGCCGTGCGGTCCGACGATGGCTAGCCCATCGCCGGGCGAGAGCCCCGCCACCTGTTCGCTCAAGGTCTGCGCGACGCTTTCCAGCCCGAGCACCGGCCACCCGGGCTCCTCGGCATTGAACGTCGAGCGCGAGCGCACCTCCGCACCGTTGCTCTCGCGCCCGAACGACGACGGCGCGAGGTGCGCCGCATGCCGAAGCGCGCTCGCGAACTCGTCGACGCTGGGAAAGCGCGCACTCGGCTCCTCGGCCATCGCCCGCGCCACGACTGCCGCCAGCTCGGGTGCGGGCCCACTTCGCTTCAGCACCTCCGCCAAGGTGGCTCCCAGCGAATACACCTCGGCCCGCACGGTGAGCGGCTCCCCGCGGAAAAGCTCCGGGGCGGCGTACTTCGGCGTGAGCCCCTCGGCCTGCGTTCCCCGCCGCGCGCGCCAGGTCACCGTGAGCCCCAGGTCGACCAAGGTGGCCTTTCCCGCATCGTCCACGATGATGTTCGCCGGCTTGATGTCCCCGTGCAGAAGCCCCGCGCGATGCAGCATGGTGAGCTTTTGACTCGCGCCGATGACGGCCAGCAGCAGATCGCGGGCCGGCCGTGTCTCCAGGGCATCCTCCAGGCTTTCGCCCGGCACGAGCTCGCGCACCAGGTAGCGCCGTCCGCTGTCGGGCAGCGCACCGAACGCGACCACGCGCGGGACGCCCAGGCCTTCGAGGCCCGATAGCGCCATCGCCTCGCGCACCAGCGCAAGCCGCTCCTCGGTCCCGGCGTCCAGCGCCAGCGCTTTCAGCGCGAGCATTCTCCCGCTCACGCGATCGCGCACCGCCCAAACTTCCCCACCGCCCCCTTTGCCCAGTGGATGTTTTGCTTCGTATCTAGGCGGAAGCAGGACCATCGATGCCGGTTCTGATTTATGTCACAGAACGCGGCCTCAGGGCTTCTCGCTTTTCTTGTCCAGCACCTTTTCCAGGCCGTAATTGGCGCTCAGGCCAAAGAAGAAGCCGGTGAGTGAAAATCCGACGGTGAGTCGCGTCACGACTTCTTTTACCGGCTTGATTCTCACGCCAATCTGCGGCACCGCCAGGTGAATGAACAGATTGGGCTTGGAGCCGCCGTTGACCCAGCTCGACTCCTCGTACTGATTGACCTTGGCCACGCTCGAGTTGGAGTGTGCACCCTTGGTGCAAGCGTGCACCGAGCTCGGATCGTCGTTCTCCGTGTTGCACGATGCGTAGCGTTTGCCGTTGTCGGCTTGGTACGGCCCATCCGCCTTCTCGTAGACCCAGTTGGTCACCAGCGAGCCGAAAATGACCCCGAGGCCCACGCCGACGCCGTATTCGAAATCGACGTTTCGATGGACCTTCGTAGACCAGAGAAGGTCCGCGTTGAGGTACAAGCCCTTCAAGCTGGAATTGACCAGCGACCAATTGTTGGCCGTATCCGGTTTGCCTTTCTCGAGAAAGAGAACGTCGCCGCCGGTGCCATATTCGGTATACGTAATGGATGGAATGAAGGAAAAACCATCTTTTCGAATGTCCAATTCCGCGCCGAACGTATTCGAATAAATCGTCTTTCCACCGTCGACGAAGATGTTCATCAAGAACTTGGGAATCACCGTTCCGCGGTAGCGGGCGCCGACGAAGTAATAGGCCTTTCCCGGTTTCTCGTAGACGTCCTTGCTGCTGCTCGGTTCCTCGGCGGGCGGGTCGACGTGGCCTGCCGGCATCGCACTCGACCGCGGCGCGGCCAGCGGGGTCGGCGCCGTTCCACTGGAAGCTGCGCTTGGGGTGGCTTGTTGCGCGTAGCTCGACGTGGAAAAAATGAAGACGATGGTCGAAGTCACGAAAGGAAGGCGCAGGCGATGAGCTCTCATGAGTCCTCGTTTGGCGGGGCTGCGTTCTGGCTCAATCGTATACCACCTAACCATGACCCCGCAGTCCATCTGATGATGCTCCTTCATGGAGGGCGCAAATGACCGCACCGGTCGTGCGGGCAGGATCGGTTCTCTGTTACCGTATGTTCGACGTGGGGGACGATGTATCCCTCGAGCGCGCGGCGGGGCTGGCTCGCACGTCGGGTCTTTGCGATGCCTCCGAAGCGATCATCGGCCGGCGGCCCACGAGCACGATGGATGCTGCCGCCGTTCCGCTGCGCGTCGCCTTGGGAAAACGGAATATCACCCTCCCGTCACTCGGGCGATCGCTCGAGGCAACATGTACGATACATCTATTTTCCACGGGCACCGTTTCCGTCTGTTACGCCTTTCCCATCGCGCCGGGAACCTCGCTGGAAGCGCTTCTCCCCTTGTGTCAGGAACTTTACGTGTCGAGCACACTCGAGGCGACAGCGCGTCGGGAAGCGGATGCCCTCGTGGCCGCGGTTGGGGGAGCCATCACCGGCGTGCACGTGTGGGACGAATTCGAGGACTACACGGTGGTGCTCGTCCGCGCGCTCGAAGGCGATCTCGATGCCGAGGCGGTTTTGCAATGGCCGGGTCTTCCCAAGTTGATGTTGGGCGAACCCTCGCCCAAGCCGCTGGCCCACAAGCAGCGGCAGGACATTCTGCAATACGCATTTGGCTACCTGGATGAAGACCTGGTGGTCGTCGACTGGAACAGCGCGTTCGTGCTGGATCCCGCAGGCGGGGCGGAGTTGGTCGACGTTTTGGAATTCGCCAATTCGCTTCTTTTGAATTTACGCTATTACGATGATCTGCTCGATGCCGAGCTTCGCCGTATTTATACGGAATTGTCGCGCACGCGACAGCGGGCGGTCATCTTCAGCCCCTATGCGAAGTTCGCCCATGCGGTGATGCGGAACTTGCTCGGCTTGAGCGAGGTGCTGGAACGCATCGACAATGCCATCAAGGTGGCGGGCGAGACGTACGCAGCGCGCATTTACCGTGCGGCGGTGGTGCGTTTGCGGATCGACATGTGGAACGAGAGCATCGATCGGAAGCAGCGGCTGGTCTCGGAAGCCTACGAGATGCTCAAGGGGGAGGCGGAGCTTCGTAAGAGTCAGCTTCTCGAGGTCGCGGTGGTGGTGCTCATCGTCATCGAGATCATCGTGGCCTTGCGTGGTCACAGCTAGCTCAAGGCGAATCCGTCGGGAGTGTGGGCAGAAGGGGACTTTGCGGATATTTCGCACGGAATCGCGCCGCGCGCGCCCGTGCTTCCGCATCGCGCCCGGCGCCGACCAGGGCCTGAATCGCCAGGCTTTCGCGCTCCTCGGTGAGGTGCCCTTTGGGGAAGGCCCGAGCATGTTGCTCGGTGGCATCGAGGGCTGCGGCATAGTTGCCGCGTGCCAGCGCGGCCCGGGCCATCTGCACGAGCGAAAGCTCCACCGCGAGTGTATCCGCGCTGTCGTCCTTTTTCGTCCGGGGCGGTGGCGCGGGGCGCACGGCCGACGCTTGCGATGGCGGCGGCGGCGCTGCATCCGGTGCAACGATGGGCGGCGCCACCTCCGCCGTGATCACGCTCGCGGGGGCAAAAACCACGGGCGCCGGCGGCCGCGCTTTTTCGCCGAGCCGATAGCCCACGACGCCACCGCCCACGGCCCCCACCATGGCTGCGGCGGCGGCCACGGCGAGCTTCGTTTTCAAGATGGCCTTGGGAAGGAGAGAAGAAGGAGGAGACGCGGCCGGGGGAGCAAGCGCCGCCGTCGTCGCAGCGAGGCGTTCGAGCACGCGCCCTTGGCGGGCCACCGGCTCGTCGTCATAGTGCCGCTCGGCGTCGAGCAATGCCGCGACGTCCGGCGCGATGGGGTCGAGTTTTTCACTCATCGCTCACCTCGACGAAGCTGAATCCGGCGTGCGGCATCGGTGAACTGCGTGCGCGCCGCCCGCAGCCGCGAGTACGCCGTGAACATGGGAATGCCGAGCGACTCCGCGATCTCGCGCATCGGCAGCTCGTCGAGATCGTGCAGGATCAACACGGCGCGCCGATCCAGATCGAGCGCCTCCAAGGCCTCCAAAACGAGCGCGCGCTTCTGCGACATCTCCACCCGCTCGTCTGCCAGCGGTGCCGCATCGCTCGGGTCGACCGGCTCGTTGCCCAGTTCTTCGCGGCGGTAGCCCGGCCGGCGCCGGTGGTGCGAGGCCACGCGAAAGACGATGCCGAAGAGCCACGGCTTGATCGCCCGCGCCCGATCGAACTCCCCGAAGCGAAGGTGCGCCGCCAAAAAGACGTCGTGGGCGAGATCCTCCACGTCGCGATCGGGGATGCCGCATCGACGGAGCGACCGGCACACGTAGGAGAACTCGGCCTCGAAGACGGATTGAAAGTGCGAATCCACGTCGCGCGCGCCCTAGAACTGCACGATCACGGCGAGGCCCAGGGTCCCCGACACGCGCGGCATCGTCCAAATCGTGCGCCCGTTCAACGTGAGCGACGGCCGCACCACCGCGGCCAAGGCCTCCACCTCGGGGCGGATCGCCATGTACCGGGTCAACGCCACCTCCACGCCGGCCCGTGCCCCCAATGCAGCATAAAGGCCATGGTCCTCTTCCGGGCGGCTCACCCCCTCCGACTCGCCCTGCAAGGAACCGATGGCGCCCACCGCACAGAACTGCGCGACATTCACGTGCGCGCACGGCACCAAGAGGCCCATCCCCGTCCACGTGTTCACTTCGCCGCCGGTCGAAAGATCGGCCCGCGCCGGCAAAAAGATGCGCCCTTCCAGCGCGATCGACAGGCGCGTCCATTTGAGCCCCACCGACGCCCCCACGCCCCATGCCGCCGACGGCGCCAGCCCGATCGTTCCGTGGTTCGATAGCCCAACCCGCACCTTGGGCCGCTCCGCGGGCTCCGTTTTGGTCGCCGCCGGCAAGACGGGCGCCGCGTCCTTTGGCACGTCCGCCGGCCGCGCGGGCTCCGAAGGCGGTGGCAACGGCTCCAGGGGCGGCGAAGGCGCCGGCCGCGAAACGGCGAGCGGGTCGATCGCGATGCTGATCGTGAGCGCCATCGCCGAGCCAAGACTTGCGCAGTTCATCTCGTGCGACGACAGCTCGCGCACGCCGAGCGCCTCGCCCGGCCGGTGCAATTCGACCCGCCCCACGAGTCGTTCGCCCTTCCTTCTCACCGTGGCCTGCACCGCGGTGGCCGCATCGTCCTTGAAGGGATCGTACCCGAGTTGGGCGGACACCGCCCGCCGCATGCTCGCTTCGTCGCCACATGTCTCCGCCCCTTCTCCACGCACGTACCGAAAGCGCGCCGACGTCTCTGCGGACGCAGCGCGCGCGAGAAAAAGAAGAGAAAGAAGAGAGACAACGAGAACGAACCCGCGCGTCATTGCTCGAAGCAGTAAAGGTGCCCCTGGCGCTCGCACGGATTGGTCGACCAATCCGTCCATTCATTGGGTTCGCCCGTGGGGGCGCCCACCTGCGCGCTGGAATTGTTCGCCGACGTCCACGCTCTGCACGTGCCACTGTTGCGATCGAGCTGGCCGCCGGAGTCGGTTCCGGTCCACGCGAAAATGCCGTCGGCGATGCGGTTGCCGTATTCGTCTCGAAGGAAGCTGGGGCCTCCCGCGCCGGCGTGCCACTCCCGCGCATCGGGTGCGGTCATCAAGTTGCTCTTGTTGGCAAAGAGCCGCGCGGTGCGGCGAACGTTGTACCAACCGCCGGGCACGTCGGCGATGCGATCGATCGCGTGGTGCGCGATGAAGCCCGCATCCTTGTCCGGCTTGTCGGCGGGCGTGTGGCTCGAGATCCACGCCCGCCACGTGCCGCCCAGGTTTGCCGCGGCGGCCGCCGAGGCGCAAAGCTTGTCGGCACCGTCCGCACCCGGATCGTTCTCCGGCGGAATGCTCTCACCGCGCCCTTGGGTGGCCAGATCGGCCGTGTACGCGGCGCCCGTGACGAACATGCGCTTCGCATCGGGCGGGCCAATGGTCGCGTGGTCTTCGACGTCCTTTTGCGCGTCCCCGGCATCGCCCGGATCGCGAATGTTCGTCCCCACGTCCAGCGCCGAACTGCACGCAGCGCTGCCCATGGCGATTGCCCACCAAGCCAAGCGTCTTCGCATCGTCACTGTTCGAGACAATACAGATGGGCGGCATGCTCGCATTCGGCACCCAAGCCCCTGCCTGAGTCGTCGGTCCACGTGCTCGGTTCCTTTCCGACGACGCCGACGGTTCCTTTGGAGCCTCCATTGCGATCCTGGTCGTCCGTCCACGAGAGGCAGTCGGCGCTGGCCAGCCGCCCGCCCGTCGTCGTTCCCGTCCACACCAGCGTGCCCCTTTCGAGCCGACGCCCGCTTTCGTCTTTCAGTGCGATCGTGAGCTCGTCGGCGGTGGACCAGGCCTCCTGCGATGGCATCGTGACCAAGTTTGCCTTGTTGGTGAACAGCAGTTTCGTCCGGTCGACATTGTACCAGCCGCCGGCGACGTCGGCGATGCGGTCGAGAGCGTGGTGCGCCGTCGTTGCGGGGTCTTGATCCGGTGAGTGGCTCGAAATCCAAGCCTTCCATGTTCCGCCGAGGCGTCCCGCGGTGGCGGCGGCTTGGCACAACTTGTCGGCCCCGTTCGCGCCAGGATCATTTTCCGGCGACACCGTCTCGCCATGTCCATGCGCGGCGAGGTTTCCAGTGTACGCCGTACTCGTTACGAACATGCGTTTCGCGCCCGCCGGGCCAGGGCCTTGCGCGCCACCGTCATTTTGATCATCGCCGACGTCGAGTGTCGAGCTGCACGCCACCACGCCCAGAAAACAAAGAAGAAGAAAAGGAGAGTACGTTCGCATCATGACCAGGGATTGCCCTTAGCCTCGCGCGACTTGTTACGAAATCGACCCGACCCTGTCGTAGGCGTGAATCGCTGCATCTTTCAGTTGCTCGCGTTCCGGATACGGAAGAAAAGCGCCATCGATGGCATTGCAGGTGAATCGCAGAAGATCGCGTAGCTCGTATCCGAATGCTTCGGCCAAGTGCAAAAACTCCTGCGACGCCGTGGTGTCACTCATCAACCGATTGTCCGTGTTGATGGTGACGCAGAATCCAAGTCGATCGAGGCGCCCGAACGGGTGCGTCGCGTAGCTGTAGGCCCCACCGGTCTGCAGGTTCGACGTCGGACAGACCTCCAGCGGCACGCGCCGATCGCGCACGTAGCTTGCGAGGTGGCTCATTCTGGACGAGCCGGATGCTTCGTCGATTTCCGCAGCGATGCTGATCCCGTGGCCAATGCGCCATGCGCCGCACCGATGGATCGCTTGCTCGAAGGGGCGCGGTCCCAGCCACTCGCCCGCGTGCACCGTGATGGGCATGTTCTCGCGCTGTAGGAACTCGAAAGCCTCCAGGTGGGCAATGGGCGGATAACCAACCTCCGCACCGGCAATATCGAATCCCACCACCCCGCGATGGCGATGGCGCACGGTCAGCTGCGCGATTTCCATGGCCCGCGATGAGTGACGCATTGCGCACAAGAGCAATCCGACGCGCACCCGGCCTTGCGCAGCGCGTTCGCCCTCACGCAGGCCGGCAAGAACGGCGTCCACCGTCTCATCCAACGTAAGCCCGGCCGTCAGGTGCTGCTCGGGCGCGAACCTCGTTTCCGCGTACACGACGCCGTCCGCATCGAAGTCGGCCACCGCTTCCGCCGCCACGCGCGAAAGGCCTTCCACCGTTTGCATGACTGCGGTGGTGTGCGCAAACGTGGACAGATAGCGCAATAGTGCGTGTGAATTCGCCTCCCCAATGAACCACTGGCGCAGCGCCTCGGGGTCCGTATGGGGCAGTGCGTCGTAACTCACTTTCGCCGCCAATTCGATGATTGTCGACGGACGAAGCCCGCCATCGAGGTGGTCGTGAAGGAGCACCTTGGGTACGCGGCGAACCGCTTCCAGGCTAAGTGAGGTCGGTTTCATTCTTGCACCTATGTATCGGCATTGTTTCAGCACTGTTCGCTCGAGCCGCCCCCGATGCTAAGCTGAAGAACATCAAAAGGGGGGGAGGGAGTAAGCCACCTCTTGATTCTCCACGGACGCGTTACCAAGCAAGCCATCGACCGCAATCAAAGCGGGATGTTTCACAAAGAATTGGTGGTGACGTCCGGGCGGGTGCCGCTCGCCATGGTGCGCAAACGTTGGGCAGCGAACGATGGCGGCACGCGCTCACCGGTGCTCCTGGTGCACGGCTTCGGGCAAAATCGGTATGCGTGGCATCTGCCTTCGCGCAGCTTGGCCAATCATCTCGCGCGCGCCGGCTTCGATGTGTTCAACGTGGACCTGCGTGGGCACGGCCGCACCCGGCAGCTCACCAGCGTCGGCTCATGTGGAATCGATGACTACGTGCGCGAGGATTTGCCCGCGGCGGTGGAAGAGGTCTCGCGCATTAGCCACAACCGACCCGTCTTCCTCGTGGGCCACTCGCTGGGAGGGCTCATCTGTTATGCGGGTGCGCCCGAGCTTTCCGGCCTGGTCGCCGGCGTGGTCGGAATAGGTAGCCCTTACCACTTCACCAATGGGTCGTGGTCGCTGCAGACGTTCGCGCTCTTCTGGAAGGCCATTTCGGCGATGGGTGTGCGTCCGTGGAATCTCCCGGTGGCCATCCGTCCCATTGGGTCGCTGATGCGCACCTTCCGTCGTGTTGCCGAGAGTCCGCTCTATCCCATTCCGCTGCGCGGATGGCACGTCGGCGCGCTGGAGCCGCACGTTCTCGACGAGCACCTGCGTCTCGCCTTCGACCGCGCGATGTTGCACGACCTCGTGAACATGTTCGAGTGGGCCAACGAGCGTCGCTTCGGCGGCGCCGCCTCGGACTATGCGGAGCGCTTCGAGAAGCACGACGTGCCGCTCTTCGTCATCTCCGGCCAGCGCGACGACATCGCGCCGCCGGCGAGCGTGCGCCCCGCGTTCTTGCGCAGCCGCTCCTCCGACAAGACGTACCGCGCGGTGCCCTTCGGCCACATCGATCTGCTCATGGGCCGCGAAGCACCGCTCAGCACCTGGTCGCTCGTCAGCTCCTGGCTCGACAAGCGCGCCGCCTAATTCGATTCCGGCTTCGCTCTAACGACGCTTCGTTGCGGTGCGCTCGCCGTTGTCGCGCGCCTCTCCGCGTGTCTCGCGGCTGTCGCGCTGAAGGCGCGCCACCTCTTCTTCGAGGCGGCGCACCGTTCGCTTCAGATCCTTCACCTCGTCCTCGGTCGCCAGGGCCATCGCCTTGGCGATGCGCTCGGCCTGCTCCTGGGTGAAAGTCTGCACCTTGCCGGGCATGCTCATGGCGGTCATCACCGCCTTCATGACCCGCTCGTCCTGCATCAACTTCATGACGCGCGGGTCACTCATCCACTTCATGCCCTGCTTCATCAGGGTTTTCTTGAGGCTAGCCATTGCTGAAGGGGTTCTCTATCAGTCTTTGGCGTCGCCGCGGGCGAAGATCGATGCGACGTAGTTGAGTACGTCCGTCGCGCTCACCTCGTTGTAGCCGAAATTCTTGATCAATCGCGACTTGATGATGTCGATCTTCTCTTGCGTGTCCTTGTCGACCACGGCGGCGACCAGGGTCTTCAGCTTGATCGAGTCTTTCTGATCCTCGAACAGCTTCAACTCGAGCGCGCGCCGCAACCGGTCGTTCGTCGACCATTGGAACTTCTTGCCCTCGACGGCCAAGGCGCCGATGAAGTTCATGATCTCGCGCCGGAAGTCGTCCTTGCGGTTCTCGGCGATGTCCACCTTCTCCTCGATGGATCGCATCAAGCGCTCGTCCGGCTCTTCGTCCTGGCCGGTGTAGCGGTTCTTGACCTTCTCCTTGAGGGTGTACGCCTTGATGTTGTCGATGTAGTTCGCCGCCAGCTTCGCGATGGCATCTTCATCGGCGCTGATGGCGCGCTGCACCTCGTTCTTCACAATCTCTTCGTACTCGCGCTTCACCATGCTGATGATTTCGCCGTAGCGCTTACGCTGCTCGTCGTTGGTGATGAGCGAGTGGTGACGCAGGCCCTTTTCGAGCTCGTTCATCACCATGAACGGATTGATCGTCCCTTCGCCGGCGTCGTTCACCAGCGCGTTGGAAATCTTGTCCTGCACGTAGCGCGGGCTGATGCCTTCCATGCCTTCGCGCTTCGATTCCTTGCGCAGCTCCTTCACCGTGTCCTGCGTGTAGCCGGGGAGCACGCGGCCGTCGTACAGCTTCATCTTCTGCACGAGCGACAGATTGTGCTTCTTCGGATCCTCGAGGCGCGTGAGCACCGCCCACATCGCAGCCACCTCCAACGTGTGCGGCGCAATGTGCTTGTTCTTGATCTTCTTGGTGCTGAAGTCCTTCTCGTAGATCTTGATCTCTTCGTTCAGCTTCGTGATGTACGGGATGTCGATCTTGATGGTTCGATCGCGCAAGGCTTCCATGAACTCGTTGTTCAGGAGCTTCTTGTACTCGGCCTCGTTGGTGTGGCCGATGATCACCTCGTCGATGTCCGTCTGGGCGAACTTCTTCGGCTTGATCTTGTGCTCCTGCGAAGCACCGAGCAAATCGTAGAGGAAGGCCACGTCGAGCTTGAGCACCTCGATGAACTCGACGATGCCGCGGTTGGCGATGTTGAACTCACCGTCGAAGTTGAACGCGCGCGGATCGGAGTCGGACCCGTACTCGGCGATCTTGCGGTAGTTGATGTCGCCCGTAAGCTCCGTCGAGTCCTGGTTCTTCTCGTCCTTCGGCTGGAAGGTACCGATGCCCACGCGGTCCTTCTCCGAGAGCACGAGGCGCCGGCAGCGGACGTGGTTCGAAATCATCTTGGCCCAGTTGCCTTCGTACTTCGTCATCAAATGCTTGAAGATGAAGCGGCTTGCCGGGTCGAGATCGCCTTCGCAGCGAACCTTGAATTGATCGTTCGACAGCCCCAGCTCGTTGATGACGCGGGTGCGCCATTCCGGCGGGATGAGGCGCAGAGGCTCTTCGTTCATGGGGCTGGAGAAGGTTTCCGCTTCGCTGCCCGTGAGGCCGGTGCCCTGCAGGTTGATCCAGTCGAACGAATAGAGCGCACCGTCGGGGGTGCGCGAATAGGCTTCGAGTCCCTGCTTGAGCAGGCGCGCGATGGTGCTCTTGGACGAACCCACCGGCCCGTGGAGCAGGATGACGCGCTTTTCGGGGCCGTATCCTTCCGATGCGGCCTTGAGCACGTGAACGAGCCGCATCAGCGGGATGTCGAGCCCATAAATGGCGTTGGCGCCGTTGTTGAGCTCGTCCTTGAAGAAGTTGTACCGAACCAGTTTCTTCTTGTTGTCGATGTACTCTTCGGTCCCGTAGCTGATGATCATGTCGTAAACGCGCTGGTACGCGTTCCGCGTGATCTGCGGCCGTTGACGCACGACTTCCAAGTACTCTTCGAACGATCCCTCCCAATGCAGCTCGCGGTACAGGGCGTAGTCCTGCATTGCGGCGATTCGCTCAGTCATCGAAGTGCGTGTTTCAGCCATCCGTATCTCCTCTGTCAGCTTTGTGAGCTTTGTGAGCTAGTCAGAAGCTTGGATTCTCGCCCGTCTCGCCAGCTTGGATTCTCACAGGATAACACGGCAGGGAAAGAACACCCCCTACCGAAGGCCGAGGCGTCAGGGCCCTTGCTTGGCATGTCGGAACGTCGCACCTTGTCGGTTGGACGAACTTTGTCGGCGGGATGAAAATCGCATGCTCGCCTGTTGGTAACCCCGCTGGGGCTCACGAACATTCCGCCCCACTTGCTTGGATGAAGCAAGCTGGCGCGTTAATGGCAAGCAGTTCGACAAAGAGGCACACTAGGGAAGGATTTCGAGGTCGAGGAGGGAAGCTCACATGAAAATCGGTTCGCTTTGCAATGCCGGTTCACTGCGGGCTGTCTGCTACTTGGGCCGTCCTCTCCTGCTACTTGCGCCGTTCGTGTTCGCACTGGGCGGATGTGCCGAGGCCTACGATCAACCCGCGGCGTACCCGTCTTCCGCCCCCGCGGAAGAATCCACCACGCGCTCGGCGAGCCTCGAGGCAAATCCCCCCGCACCGCCACCGGAGATTGCCATCGGGGTGGATGAAAAGACCTACGCCGATACGGATCCCACGGCTCTGACCGAGTTCCGGTCGACGTTGGAGCCCTACGGTAACTGGGTGGAAGACGCCAACTACGGTGTCGTTTGGGTGCCGTCCGCCAAGGTTGTGGGGGCGGATTTCGCGCCGTACGTCAGCGCGGGGCATTGGTCCTACGATGACGATTGGGTTTGGGTCTCCGACTACTCCTGGGGCTGGGCTCCCTTCCACTACGGCCGGTGGGTTTTCATTCCAGGGCGTGGTTGGAGCTGGATCCCGGGGCGCACGTACCGTGGAGCGTGGGTCACGTGGCGCATGGGATACGGGGCCTACGATTACATCGGCTGGGCTCCGATGGCGCCCACCTGGTACTGGCGCGGTGGCTATGCCGTAGGCTTCTACGTGGCTCCGACCCCAACGTATTATTACTGCCCGCACCGTGACGTGTTCAGCCCGGTGATTGCCACGCGCATCGTTCCGCCCGCGCGCGTTCCGCCCATCGCGGCGAACACGAGGCCGTATTACCCGGCGGATCCGACGGTGGGCGGCGCTCGTTCGATCGCGACCCCCACGGTGGGCGGCGATCGCGTTGCAGCGCGACCGGGCGCGGGGCATGGCCCGCCGCCGGCGTCGCTTGGATATGCCGAGCCGGCCATCGCGCGGCCGCCGGCCAGCGATTCCGGGCTTTCCCGGGCCCGTGCCTTTGCAACGCCATCGACCGCGGTGGCGGTGGGGGCGCGGCCGCCGCAGGGCTTCGCGCCTCCGCCTACACCCATGCCTTCGACCATGAGCGTCAGCCGTCCGGCGGGGGTCTTCCCGACGGGACCGACCCGTCTTCCGGACCATGTCTCCGCGGTGCCGCGGCCGTACATCGCGCCCTATGCGGGCCCGGGCCCGGCGGCCATCAGCCGTCCGTCGATGCCGCGGCCCATGTTTGGGCCCTCGTCGAGCCTTCCGCCGACCCCTACGTTCCACTCGACGCCTTCGATCAGCGCCCCCTACCGCGCCCCGACGTATTCACCTCCGCCGCCTCCGGTGTTTCATCATTCGCCCTCGCCGATGTTCCATGGCGGTGGAAGCTTTGGCGGAGGTGGTGGTGGTCACAGCCCCGCGGCGCCTTCCCTCGGCGGTGCTCGATCGATAAGCCGCCCGCGCTAATCTTTTTGGATACCTTTGGAGAGTCCCATGCTTCGAAAATCGTCCGTCATCGCTTTCTGCGTTCCCGCTCTTGCGTGCCTCGCCATGGCCAGCACGGGCTGTGAGGACGACGACGATTGGCGCCACGGCGACGCCTACGGCGGCTGGGTCAATACACCGCCTCCCAACAGCGGCACCACCACGCCGATTCTGGCGGAAGTCGACACGGACCAAACGCTGAACGCGAACCCGGGCGAGGGCGTGGGGATCTACACCGAGTACTCCGCCGGGGGCCATTGGTACATCTGGTGGACGTGCGATACGAACCGCGACAAGGCCCACCGGCCCTGTACCTTCGACGTGGACGTGCACGTCGAAAGTGGCAAAGTCTCCAACGTGCGCGGCGATCGCCTTCTCACGAGCGACAGCGTCAACGCGAGCAGCAACGGCACCGACGTGGGGGCGCATACCGTCACCACCACGGCCGTCGCCGGCATCCTGTTCGACAGCGATCCGGGGGCCGTGATTCAGCTGTCGGGCTACGTCGATGGCAATGCCGACCCGGCGTACTTTTTCTTCGTGCAGAACGGCCAGGTCAACGGAGGCTACACGGGCCGGTTGACGAATCCCTTGCGCCTGCAAGGCTCGCGTCCCTGACGAATGAGTGTGCGCGTCGTCGTTGGACTTGGGTCGAACCTGGGCGATCGGCTGGCTACGCTGCGTGAAACGGCCCAGCGCATCGCGGCGGAGATCACGCCGGTCGTGGCTGCGTCGTGGGTCTACGAGACGGCACCGGTGGGGCCGCCGCAGCCGCATTACTTGAACGCCGCGCTCTTGCTTCGTTGGGCCCCCGCGGAGTTGCCCGCGTTGCTCGAGAAGCTGCAAGCCATCGAAGCGTCGCTGGGCCGCGTGCGCCGTGAGCGATGGGGAGCGCGCACGATCGACTTGGACATTCTATGGGCGGAGGATGTCGCGCTCGACCTTCCGGGTCTCACGGTGCCGCACCCGCGCGTGCACGAGCGCGCGTTCGCGATCCTGCCGCTGCTCGACGTCGCGCCCGACGCGCCGTACGCGAGCCCGGTCACGGTGCCGGGAGAAATTGCACGCTTTGCGCCCGCCAGCGAATGGTCACAGATCCCAGGGGGCGTTCGGTAGAAAGCGCTGCACCAGTGCATCCACCACGGTGCGGACTTTGAGGGTGGCGGGGCCGAGCCACATGGCGTGGATGGGCAGGCTGCGACCCGTGTAGCCGGGGAGCACGGCCTCGAGGGCGCCCGATGCGAGGTGCTCGGCGACGAGCCACGTGGGCAGGCGCGCGAGTCCCTGGTTCGACAAGGCGGCGTCGGTGATGGCCTCGGCGCGATCGAGCCGCCAGCGTGCGCGCATGGCCGCCGACTGCTCCGTGCCATCGGGGGCGGTGAATGACCACGCCGTGCCGCCGCGGCGATCGATGATGGCGTCGTGCTCGGCCAGATCGGCCACCGTTTGCGGGCGGCCGTGCCGGTCGAGGTAATGCGGCGTCGCGCAGACCACGGTGTCCTGCCGCCCGAGGTAACGCGTGATGGGGTTCACGTTGTCGCCGAGCGCGCCCACGCGCACTTTGAGGTCGATGCCATCGCGCGCGAAGTCGGTCTTTCGATTGGAAAACGAGACGTCGAAGCGCAACGTGCGATGGCGCTCTGCGAGCTCCAGGAGCACGGGCATGACCCACCGCTGGCCGAACGACACCGGCAGATCGATGCGCACGCGCCCCGAAGGCACGCCCTTGCGCGCGGCCAGCGCCGCCTCACCCTTTTCGAGCTCCGCCAAGGCGCGCACGGCGCTCGCGTAGAAGGTGCGCCCTTCGTCGGTCAAACCGAGGCTGCGCGTGGTGCGATGAAAGAGCCGCGTGCCCAACCGCCGCTCGAGCCGCCCCACGGCCTTGCCGATCGCCGAGCGCGTGAGCGAGAGCCGCTCGGCCGCGACCGTGAAGTTGCCGGCATCGGCCGTGACGACGAAGGCCTGGAGGCCGTGAAGAAGGTCCGCAGAGACCATGGGTCTCGTTCTAGTTAAAGCCCGAACGAGCGCAGCTTCTTGTGCAGGCCTTCGCGGGTGATGCCCAAGGCTTTCGCGGCGGCCGTCTTGTTGTTCTGGTGCTCGCGCAGCGACTCGATGAGCAGCCATCGCTCGAGCTGGTCCATCATCTCTTTGAGCGTGCCCTTGGTCGGGCGCACGCGCTCGATGACGCCTTCGATCTGGCGCAGGCGAGGGGAGAGCAGCTCCGGCGTGACGAAACCGCCTGGGTCGATCTGGATGACCAGGCGCTGCACTTCGTTTTGCAGCTCGCGCACGTTGCCGGGCCAGTCGTAGCTCTGGAAAAGCTCCATGGCCTGCTGCGAGAAGCCCGCGGCGGGCTTGCCCATCTCGGTGGTGAAGCGCTGCAAGAAGTGCGTCGCGAGCAGCGGGATGTCCTCGCGCCGTTCGCGCAGCGGCGGCACGCGGATGGGGAACACCTTCAAGCGGTAGTACAGGTCCTCGCGGAAGCGGCCCTCGGAGACCTCTTTCTCGAGGTTCCGGTTCGTCGCCGCCACGATGCGCACGTTGATGCGCCGCTCCTGCGTCGCGCCGATGGGGCGGATCTCGCCCTCCTGCAGGACGCGCAGCAGCTTGGACTGCAAGGACAGAGGCATCTCCGTCACTTCGTCGAGGAACAAGGTGCCGCCGTCGGCGATCTCGAAGAGCCCCTTCTTCTCTTCGTGGGCGCCCGTGAACGCGCCCTTTTTGTGCCCGAAGAGCTCACTCTCGAGCAAATTCTCCGGCATGGCCGCACAGTTTTGCCCGACGAAAAGCTTGTCGCGGCGCCGCGAACGGTAGTGCACCGCGGCGGCAATCAGCTCCTTGCCGGTGCCGGTCTCGCCCTCGATGAGCACCGTCACGCGTGTGTCGACCACCTTGTCGAGCTGCTGCAAGAGGTGCCGCATCGGCGCCGCATGGCCGATGATCTCCTGCTGTCCGCCACGGCCGCCGGTGCGTCGCGTTTCCTCGCGCCCCTTGAGGAAGGCGTTTTCCTTCTTCAGCCGCTCCTCGGCGGCGCGCAGGCGCTTCACCAGGCGCGCATTCGCCACGGCCAGCGAGGCGTTGTGCGCCATGAGGCCCACGATTTCCAGGTCGCCGTTGGTGAACACGCCCGCGCTCTCGCGGTTGTCCATCTGCAGCACGCCGAGGATCTCTTCGCCCTTCCACAAGGGCACCCCCAGCGTGGACCGGATGCGCGCGCCGATGAGCGACTCCGTTTGCCCCACCTCGCTCGTGGCGTCGGCCGCCAGCACCGCCGCACGCTCGCTCACCACCTTGCGGAACACGCTGCGCGTGATGGGGATCGGCCCGCTGCCGGCGCCCTCTTGGCCGCGCAGCCGCGTGATCACGGGCACGTACCCCGCGCTGCCGGCGCGTGCGCCCTCCTCGTCGTCGTCGCGCAGGATGATCGTCGTGTGCGTCGCCCGCGGCACGAGCTCGAACACGGCGTCGCAGATCGCGATGAGCACTTCCGTGAGCTCGCCGGCGGCGCCGATGCGCGTTTGCGCTTCGTACAGGGTCTTCAGGCGGTCGCCGTGGCGCTCGAATTGGCCGCCGGCGGTCATCTCCTCGATGCGGCGCACGGCGACGACCCGCGCGTCGTCGGGGTCGTCCTTCACCGTGACGCCGAGCGAGACCGCGTGTTCGCCGCTGCCCAACTCGATGACGTCGCCGTTGGCCAGCGCAACCTGGAAGTTGTTCCCCGCGTCCAGCGGCACGCGCTCCGCCTGCCGGAGGATGGCCGTGCCGTTGGTGGAGCGCTGATCCGTGAGAACGTAGTGGTCGGCCGCGTAGACGATTTTGGCGTGCTGGCCCGAGACGAGGCCGTCCGACAGGACGAGATCGTTGTCGTCGGCTCGACCGATCCGCAGCACATCCGCGGACGAGTCGAGGTGTTTTCCGCTGGATGTACCGCTTTTGACCTCGAGCCTAATCATCTGGACATCTGCAGCTTTACCGCAAAATGCGGTGCGCCGTCACCTCGACCTCAAGGCAAAGCGCGCGCACGCAGTCGGTTGGCCACTTTAACAACCGCGTCGTCGCCTGCAATCAGGTCTTTGTTTCCGCTTGCAATGTCACCCGCCACGACCTTGTCGAGGGCCTCGGCCGCGGCCGTGTCTCCCTTGGGAGAAAGGTAGTCGATGGCCTCGGCGAGCGCGAGGCGCGACTGTCCGTCTTTGATCTTGTCGATCTTTTGCAGGAGCGCCTTCTTCGTGTCCTCGCGCCCGTAGGTCGCGGCCATGCGCGCCGCCTTGATGGCCTTCATGCGGCCCGTGGGCGTGGACGCCACCGGCTCGTCGAACACCGCCGCGTAGCATTTGGCGTCGTTTCCGCACTTTTCGGTGATGTTCAAGGCGCCGTTGAAGAGCTCTTTCTCTTCCTTGGTCCAATACTTCGTGACCATCTCGCCCACGGCGCGACCGCGCCCCTTGTCCATCAGCTTGAGCGCCGCCTCCAGGCCCTTGGCCTGCATCGAGGCGCCTTCGTCGCCTTTGGAGCCGCTCACCTCGCGCAGCACCCAGTCGGTGAGGGTCGGATCGTAGAAGGCCGAGCTGACCTGCACCAGCACGGGCCGCGCGAACGGCTCGTCCGGCGTCTTCAGCTTGGAGGTGGAGGACAGCTTCCGGTACGCGCCCATGAAGGCATCGCGGATGCCGTTGTCCGGCGGGAACCGGGTCAGCGATTGCGCGATGACGGTGCGGTTCGTGTCGTTGTCGGCCTTCTCCAGGGCCGCCAACAGCGGCGCCCTCGAGCCCGGGCGCGAGATCCACGAGATGGCGTCGGCCAGGATGGCCGGCCCCAGTTTGTCCGGCACGTCGTTGGCGAGCTTCGCCAGCTCGGGATCCGTCCCCTGCAAGGCGCCGAGCAGCGTCTTTTCGGCTTCCACGGGGATGACCATCAGCGCGGCGTTCACCGTGGGGCGCAGTTCGGCCTTGGTCGGCGTGAGGAGCACCTTCACCAGCGGCTTGACCGCCTGGGCGTACTTCAGCTCCTTGATGACCTGCACCGCGGTTTTTTGCCAGAATTGAATCTGGTCCATCGCGGACTCGGGGCTGTTCGCATCCACCGCGGCGGCCAATTTCTCGGTGGCCTTGGGCCCGTAGCTCGGGTGCTTCACGTCGAGCACGGCGTCGTGAAGATCGGCCACCAAGTTGTACGACTTCGACTTGGACTGCGACGGCTGGAACTTCGCGAAGCAGGTCCACAGCGAGTCGATGAGCGCTTGGTCCGTCAGCTTGCCCTGCGAGGCCACGCCGCTGGTCCACTGCGAGGCGAACTTCACGTCCTCCTCGTTTTTGCCCGGCTCGTAGTCGTTGAAGGCCTTGGCCATGGCCGGTGCCGCGCGGGAATCGCGCATGTCGGCGAGGGACTTGATGAGCTCACGACGCGTTTTGTCGTCGAGGTTCCCGGCCGTGTAGACCTTGGTCATCGGCTCGACGATGACGTTCAGAAGCTCGGTCACCTCGGGTGCCTCGCGGTTCTTGTTCGTCTTCGTCATCGTGTCTTCGAAAAACTGCGCCAGGCGCCGCACGGCGGGCGAGCGCTGGGCGGGGTCGTCGAGCCTCTTGACCCACGTCTTCGGGTCGTTCTCGTCCGCGCATGCGACGAGCATCGTGGATGCCGCGCTCACCGCAACGAGCGGAAGAACCGGCAGCACGCCCCTCACCAGACCCGCGGCAATACGGGTCGACAGCCCCAAGACAATGGTTCGCGATTTGTTGCTCACTTGTACCTCCGCCAAGTGCAGCCTTTTGCTTGACGCTACCCGATGATCATCGCTTCGGACAAGAGTTTGCCCTCTCGGAACCGGCGCAGGTTCCAGCGTTCGAACATCGCAGCGCTGGGGGCGGGGAGCTCGCCCGTCATGTCCTCGGCAATGAGCTTCCCCATGATGGGGGCCATCATGAAGCCGTGACCCATGAAGCCGGAGGCCTGGTAGAAGTTTTCGACCTCGTCGACCTGCCCCACGATGGGGTTCGCATCCGGGGTGATGTCGTAGCAGCCCGACCATTGCCGGAGCACCTTCACCTGGCCCAGAACGGGACAGGCGCGCACCAGCGAGCGGGCGTAACGCCCGAGAAAAGCGTGGGAACTGTCCTGGTTGATGCCCTGGGGCACGTGCTCCTGGCCGACGCCGCCCACGATTTCGCCGCGCGTGGATTGGCTGAAATAAAGGCCATCGGTGAGGTCCGCCACCAAGGGCTTGAGCCAGGGCTTCAGCGGTTCGGTTGAACAAATCTCGTGGCGATGCGGTTTGTTCGGCAGCTCGATGCCCAAGAGGCGCGCGATTTCCGGCGACCAGGCGCCCGCGGCGTTGACCACGCGATGGGTCCGGATCGTCTCTTCTTTGGCCGGCGCCGAGGAGGCCTTGCCCGAATGCGGCAGGGCGCGGGTGACCACGCCGTCGATGCGCGAGCCCTTGGTGCGAAAGCCCGTGACCTCGCGGAACGTCTCTACGGTGACGCCGAGCTTGCGCGCGCCCTGGGCAAAACCCCACACGAAGGGCCAGGGGAAGACGACGCCGTCGTCCGGGTTGTAGCTGGCCGCCACGACGCCGTCGGTGTCGAGCTCCGGCACGATCTGCTGCGCCTCTTTGGGCGTGAGCATGCGCGTGGGCAGGCCGCATTCGCTCTGCAGCTTCACGCTGGCCTCGAGCGCGCGGCGCTTCTCCTCCGTGCGCGTGAGAAAGAGGTAGCCGCCCTGGCGGAGCCACACGTTGATCTTCATCTCGCTCGCGAAATCGCGGCACATGCGGATGCTCTCCAGCATGAGGCGGATGTTCGCTTCGCTCGACCATTGGGCGCGGACGCCGCCGCCATTGCGACCGCTCGCGCCGCCGCAGAGGTAGCCTTTGTCGAGGACCACGATGTCGTTCACGCCGCGCTTGGCCAGCTGGTACGCGATGGCGAGGCCCATGATGCCTGCGCCGATGACGACGACTTCCGCGCGGTCTTTCACGACGAACCCGCCTTCTCGACGATGGCGCGGATGGCGTTGTCGATGGCCTTGATCATGTCATCGTGGAGGAAGCCGTTCGACATGACGATGCCGCTCTTGTTCTCCAACGACTCCGCGCGGTAGTCGATGGCATCGCCGCGGGCATCGCTGGTGCGGCCGCCGGCGCCGATGACGATGGCCTCGGGCCCGCACGCATCCCAGCGCCATCCCGCCTGCCCGAGGTGCGAGTAAATCTCGGCGGCCGCGGTGGCCACGGCGAGGGCCTTGATGCCCGCGCTCCCGAGCGGCGCGACGCTTTTCACTCCAAGGTCGTTGGCGATGCGCACCAGTTCTTCCGACGGGCGCGAACGCGAGAGCACGAGGCGCGCTTCACTGAGCTCGGCGGTGGACGAAACGCGAAGGGGCTTCTTGGTGCCGCTGGCGGTGAGCTCGAAGGTGGGGACGTTCACGCCCCCGCCGAAACGCCGTCCGGTGGCCGGTGCGTGGATCGCTCCGAGCTTGGCCCGCCCGCCTTCCGCCAGGCCGATCATCACGGCGAACTCCCCGTTTTTCTTCACGAAATCGCGGGTGCCATCGAGCGGGTCCACGAAGAAGACGGCATCGGACTCACGCCATCGGGCGTACGTCGAGGGGTCGCTTTCTTCGGCGACGACGGGCACGCCGGGGAAGGACTTGGCGAGTTCCTCGCAGATGATGCCGTTGGCTTCCCGATCCGCGATGGTGACCGGATCGTGCGCGGCCTTGTATTCGACGGCGAAGTCCGTGGCGTACACGCGGGCGATGGCCGCGGAGGCGCGTGCCGCGATGCGGAGCAGTTCGTCCAGCGTTCGGTCGTCACTCATGACAGGCGTTTCTCCGAGTCCTTCTCACATCATGATGCCGACTTTGGCGAGAGTCCGCGGGAGGGCGGCAAGGTCGGCATCGGGGAGGTAGACGGGCCCTCCTCCCGTTTCGCGCACGAGTTCGACGAGTTGATCCACGGTGCGCGGTCCGAGGATGGCGCACGATACCAGGTGGTTCGCGAGCGCGAAGCGAATCGCAGCCGCACGTAGCGAGTGCACGTTGCCCTTCACGAGAAAGCGCAGTGCGTCGAGCTGATCGATGCGCTTTGCGAGCTCGTGCTTTTCCCAACGCTTCTCGCGGTGGTCGCCCTCGGCAAACGAGTGCCCGTGCGCCCAAAGCCCCGAGAGAAGGCCGTACGCCAAGGTCGAATGCACGAGGACGCCGGCGCCGCTCACCATGATTTCGCCGGCGACCCGATGCAGGTCCACCGAGTGAAGCAGGTTGTACGACATGGAAATGACCTCGGCCCCGCGATCGAGCGCGGTCATGGCCACCTCGGAGTCGCCGGCCGCAATACCATAATGGCCGATTTTTCCGTCTTGCTTGAGCTTTTGCAAGGTCTCGAACGCTTCCCCGGCGAGCAGGGCATCGACGCTCGGGTTGTGCAGCAGGTAGACATCGAGCCGCTCGCGCCCGAGGCGCTTGAGCGAGCGTTCGACGGACTCGACGAGGTAGGGGCCGTCGAAGCGTTTGCGTGCGGGCGTGGTGCTGCGGTCGGTGCCGCCTTTGGTGACGAGCACCAAGTCCTTATTTTTGTAGGGCGCCAGCGCCTTTCCGAGCAGGTGCTCCATCTTCCCGCCGCCGTAGGTGTCGGCGGTGTCGATGAGCGTCATTCCGACGTCGATGGCGCGGTGGAGTACCCGTTCTGCGTCGGCTGGCTCGACAGGCCCGTAGGCATCCCCTGAAAGGCCCCACGTGCCGATTCCCATCTCCGCGACGAAGAGGCCCGTCTTTCCAAGTGCACGCTTTCGCACACTCTGCCCATCTCACATTTCCGCCAAAATTGCATTCGTACGCTCGGTCCCGTGCCCGTGCCCGTGCCCGTGCCCGACGAAATGGCGACCCGCGGCGCGGAAACGGGCAGGGGCACGGGCACGGGCACGGGCAGGAAAAGCGGAACGGAATACGTGGGCCGCTGGGGCTTGACGGGAGCCCAGAAAACGAGCGATTGAGGCCACGACCAATCAAACGGACGAAACTTGGGAACGAAGGGAGACCTTCGGGAGGCAGAACGATGCAAAAAGGACATGTGGCGCTGATTCTGGGGATTCTCGTGAGCGCGTGCGGTGGGGGCGAGGAAACGGCTCCCGCCCCGCAAACGCCGCCGCCTGCTCCGCCGCCGCCGGCCGCCGAGCAACCGAAGGCCGAAGCTCCGAAGGTGGAGATCAAGCCCGGCCTTTGGGATCTCGAGCAGGCGACCAACAAGGCGCTCGTCGAGGCCTACAACGCGCACGACGCGAAGAAGTTTGCCGCCCTCTACGCCGACGACGCGGTCGTTACGATCCCGGGCGTGTGGATCAACCACGGCCAGGTGCAGGGCAAGGCCGACATCGAGAAGAGCACGCAGCAGTTCTTCGACACCTTCAAGGATGCGAAGTTCTGGATTAGCCGCATCTGGGTCAAGCAGGACGTCGCCGCCATCGAGTGGGGCTGGAGCGGCACGCAGTCGGGTGAGTTCCTCGGCGTCAAGGGCAGCGAGAAGCAAGCCGGCGTCGTGGGCCTCAGCCTCGTGACGTACGACAACGACGGCCACATCAAGCAGGAAAACCGCTACGAGGACTTCGCCACCGTCTTCGCGCAGCTGGGCATCACCAAGGCGCAGGGCAAGGTTCGCCCGGTTCCGACGCCGGCCGCCTCGACGGAGACGTTCATCTCGAAGGGCACCCCCGACGAGGAGAAGAACGTGGGCGTGGCCAAGCAGCTCAACGCCGCCTTCGAGTCGAAGAAGGAAGCCGATTTCCTCGCGCCGCTGGCCGAGGACATCGAGTGGACCGACTTCGCGATGCCCGAGACGACGAAGGGCAAGGCTGCGTCGAAGAAGTTCTTCGGCGAATTCACCAAGGCGTTCCCCGACGGCAAGAGCACGACCAGCGCGCAGTTCGGCGCGGGCGAGTTCGTCGTGGAGGAGTCCTCCTTCAACGGCACGCAGAAGGGCCCTCTCGGGCCGCTTCCGGCGACGAAGAAGAACGTGACCCTGCACTCGGTCAGCGTGCTCCAGGTCAAGGATGGCAAGGTCGTGAAGGGCTGGTCCTTCGGCAACAGCATCGAGTTGGTCGGCCAGCTCGGTCTCTTCAAGCCGCCGGCACCGTCGGCTCCTGCGGGCGCCAAGCCGGCCGACAAGGGCTCCGTCGGCGCCAAGGGCGGCACGGCCCCGAAGAAGTAGTTTCGCAATTTCATCCGTATAGAACGGCGTCGGCCCACGAGTGGGGCCGGCGCCGTTTTTCTTTTGGGCTTGCAATGGACTTGGAACTTCCACGCACCACGGTGATTCGCTCGCAGTTTCTCGTGCTGTTGTTCGATTGGCTCGCACGAAACGGCGCGGCTGAAACGGCCGACGCCATCCGGCACGAGCTCGAGTTGCCCCAGGAAGGCGGCACCTTGGTCAAGGAACTCACCGTTCCGCTTTCTTCCTACCGCACCGCGAGCGAACTTGCGGCAACCCGCACGCGGGACGCCTTCATTGGCCTTCATGTCGCGCGTGACCTTCCGCGCGGGAGCTTCGGCATCGTGGAATTCGCGGCCCGCAGCGCGCCCGACGTGGAGGAAGGCTTCAATCGCGCGGTGCGCTACCTGCGGTTGCTATCGGAGACGATTCGCCTCGAGCTGCGCAAATTCGGTGGCGAGGTCGCGCTGGTGCATCGCATTCCGGGCGAGCCGTTGTGCGTGGGGCGTCAGGGAAACGAGTTTACCCTGGGGCTTTTTCACGCGTTTCTGCGAGAGCTGACCCAATCGGATGCGCAGGCAAAGCGCGTCGAGTTCGCGCATCCCGCGCCAGACGACGTGGGCGAGCTCGAACGCTTTTTCGGCACGACCCAGCTTCTTTTCGGCGCCGGCCGAAACATGATCGTCTGGAGCGATTCCATTCTGTCGCTGCCCTTGGTCTCGCACGACCAGGGGCTTCTGCCTTGGCTCGACGAATACGCGCGCACGTTGCTCCCGCCGGATTCGGCATTGGACCAGCGCATTCCGGGATTGCACGAGCAGATTCGCCAATGCTTGCAGGTGCAAACGGTTCCGACGTTGGTGGAGGTCGCCCGCCGATTGCGACTCAGCACGCGCACCTTGCAACGGCGCCTCGAGGCCGTGGGAACATCGTTTCAAGCGGAGCTCGAGAGTGTGCGCGTGGAGCTCGCGGAATGGTACCTGCGCGATCCGAAATGGAGCATTTACGAGACTGCGTTGCTTCTCGGGTATGCCGATCAACGTGGCTTCGAACGCGCCTTCGTGAAATGGCGAGGCATCACGCCGAAGGAATATCGACGTACGCATCCATCGACTTCGTGAAAGATACGGCCCATGACTTTTCGATTCATCCGACCTACGCACCTGCTCGCGTTTGCGCTGCTGGGATGCGGCTCCACCTCCAATGCGATCAACGACACGGGCAACGATGCCTCGCTCCGGAATCCGGAAGAGGGCCCCGTCGTGTACCTGTCGCAGCAGGGCAACGACGACAACGACGGCCTCACCGCGGCGACGGCGAAGCGAACGTGGAACGCCGCCATCGAGGCGGTGGGACCCGGCGGGACGGTGTACCTCTCGGGGCGCTATTACAACGAGCGCATCGTGATTTGGGCATCCGGCGAGCAAGGAAGGCCGGTCACCTTGAGGCCCGACCCGAACAATCGCGGCTTCATCGACGGCGGCAAGTCCAACCCGCAGGGCACGTGGCGCGACGACAATTTGATTCGCGTGACCGGGCACGACATCGTGTGGGATGGAATCGAGATCTTCAACAGCCCTTGGAATGCGATCGGCTTCGACGACGAGGCGGCGCGCGGTGTGATTCGCCGCACGAAGATACACGATGTTTATATGCAGCCCGTGAGTGTCTCGGCCGACGACTTCCTCGCCGAGGACAACGAGATTCACGATTCCGAGCTATCCAACGTGAACAATTCCAAGCTCGAGGGCGTGGCGGGGACGGGCATCGGCTCCGGATGGAAGTTCGATATCGGGGGCCGTACGAAGAATTTTACGACGCGGCGAAACAAGATTTGGAACAACTGGGGCGAGAACATCAGCGCGTTTCACTGCGATGGCTTCGTCATTTCGGACAACGACATTTCACCGGTGACGGCCGTCGGTATTTACACGGACAACGCAGCCAACGGCGTGGTCGAGCGCAATTTCGTTCATGATGGGGAGGGGCGAGCGCTCGCCTTTGCCTCCGAGCCGTATGGATATGCGAACATCAAAGACCCGCCGCATGACATCGTCTGGCGGAACAACATCACGCGGAGCGTGGGGCCGGTGGTGTTCATCCGCGATGGGCGGAAGACGTATTACAATCTGCACTTCGTCGGGAATACGTTTTACGATACGGAATTCTACGCCGACAAAGGCGATGAGGGTGGGGTTCGAGGAAACGAGTTCGTCGACAACATCCTCGATGGGAATTTTCACCTTCTCGACATGCCGGGGTGGTCCATCCATCACAACGATTGGGTGCGCGGCAATGCGCAGGGCTCGAATGCCCTCACGGTTGCGCCGGGCTTCGTGAACCCGAATGCGGGGACGCCGGAAGGGTTGAAGATAAGTGCGTCCTCGCCGCTGCGCGGTGCGGGTGCGGCCCATGCGAATCTGACCGCCGATTACTGGGGCGCAAGTCGCCCGTCGCCGCCGTCCATCGGCGCGCACGACTCGCCGTAAAAGCTTACACGTCGGAAAGACGCGCTCGCTGGCGGAAAACGGTGGCGGGCGCGGACGATCGTGCGAAAACGTCCTCGAGATGAATCGCATGCAGAGCCTGGTGCGCGCGCCGTCGGCCCATCGCCGCTGGCCATTTCTCGCGGGAATCACGCGCCTCCTTCCGGACCGGCGCGGTGTCTCTGCCATTGAATACGCGCTGCTTCTCGTCGCGGTTTTGCTGGTGGTGGCCGCAGGCTACCGTGCGCTCGGCGGGAAGAACGCAAAGACCGCCAACAACGCGACGGCCGTTCTCATGGGCGGGGAGGCGGCGCCCGTCGGCGGTGGCGGTGGCGCAACACCGGGGGGTGGCGACAACTCGCGGGACGTCGTGTGCGATGGCCGCTCCTGCGGCTCGCCGGGCGCGTGCTTCGTGGCGGGCACCTTGGTGGCGACCCCGGATGGCGACCGCCCGATTGAGAGCCTGAAGGTCGGCGATCGCGTTCTCGCCCGCAGCGAATGGGGCGACGCAACGGAGGTGCGCCCCATCGCGCAGACGTTCGTGCGGCAGGCGCCCTCGCTGGTCGACGTGCACGTCGTCACGCTCGACGATACCCGCGAGCGCGTCCGCTCGACGCCGGAACACTTGTATTACACACGCGATCGCGGATGGCTCGGCGCCGGCGATCTCGTGGCCGGTGAGACGCTGCTCGATCGGGCCGGTCGCGAAGTGCAGGTGACGAAGGTCGTTCCCATCGCGCAAGAGGCGGTGGTCTACAACCTCGAGGTCGAGGCGGATCACACGTATTTCGTGGGCCGTAGTTCGGTATGGGTCCACAATCAGCCGTGCGGCACAGGCGGGACAGGCGGGACAGGCGGCACGGGCGGGACCGCGGGAACGGCCGCCCCGCCTCCCGTGACGGGACCTGTCACCGGGCCCGTTACGACCACGCCGTCCACCGCTTCCACCGGACATCCGGCATCGGTGGGCGGATCGCCGGTGACCGTTCCCAGCAGCGTGACCAATCAAGCGTCGCACATGGGTGGGGGCGTGGTCAGCAACGTCAAAGTCGGCAAGAAGAAGTTCGACGTCTATTACACGGACCCTGCAGGCAACAATTACGTGGGCGGGGGCACGTTCAAGAACAAGGCGGGAACGCTTCCTACGGCGGATGCCTCGGGCAATCCCATCACGTACAAGGAATACGATACGAATTCGTTCACCCCTGGCGTGAATCGGGGGACCGAGCGCGTGGTCATCGGAAGCGACGGTACGAAGTGGTACACCAATGATCACTACACGAGCTTCACACGATTCTAATGTCCCTCGCTGATCTCCTGAACCCAGGGCCCCCTGCCATCGCGCAATGCATTGCCGATGCAGATGCGATGAGCACCGCCGTATGGACATTGCGTGGCGAGGACGCTGCGAATGGCCTCTTCATCGGTATGCTCCGTGGAAGGCGCATGCGGCGGCGTGAAGGCCTTTTCGAGCAATTTGGCGCGCTGTTGCAGTTTCCCGATTACTTCGGTGAAAATTGGGACGCGTTTCTCGATTGCATGCGCGATCTCGCGTGGCTTCGCACGGACGGGGTGGTGCTCGTCGTGCTGGATGCGGTGCAGGTGTTGGCCGACGTCGAGCCGAACGAACTCGATATTTTCATCGACGTGCTGTCCGATGCCGCGGAGTCGTGTGCCGATTCCGAAATGCCCTTTCACGTGGTGCTACAAGCCACGGTCGAGCAAGCTCCGGAACTCCAACGACGGCTCGCTGCGCTTGGTCGCGAGATCCCGCTGCTGAACCTTTAGCCACCTGAGCTGCTATTGCGATAACCTCCGATAGCCCTCCGGGCTTCGCGAATTTGCGGCGCCGCGTCGGGCGAATAGACTGCTCCCATGATGCCGATTCATCGTGAGGCCGCGGACCGCATCGTCGCGGAACTGTCCAACGATTCACGAATTGCGGGGATCGGCGTCGGCGGTTCGTGGCTCACGGGAATGGATCGCTATTCGGACATCGACTTCGTCGTGGCCGTCTATCCCGAGCACGAAGAGGCGGTGAGCGCCGAGCGCACGGCCATGGCCGAGCGGTGTGGCCCGCTGCTCGCGGCGTTCACCGGCGAGCACGTGGGCGAGCCGCGCCTGCTCATCTGCCTGTACGGGCCGCCCGTGCTCCACGTGGATCTGAAGTTCGTCTCGTTGAATGCCCTCGGCGAGCGCGTCGAGGATCCCGCTATTCTTTGGCAGCGCGGCGAGGACATGTCCCGCGCGATGAACGGCACGGAGGCGCGCTATCCGTATCCCGATCTGCAGTGGATCGAGGATCGCTTTTGGGTCTGGGTGCACTACGGCGCCTTGAAAATTGGGCGCGGTGAATTGTTCGAGGTGATCGACTTCATCGGCTACCTGCGCACCCAGGTGCTCGGTCCTCTGTTGTTGGTGCGCCTCGGCAAACGGCCGACGGGCGTTCGCCGCATCGAGGAAGCCTCGTCCGAGGCGGTGGCCGCGCTGGAAAAGACGCTGTGTGGGCACGACCGCGCCTCGTGCGGCAAGGCGCTGCGCGCAGCCATCGAGCTGTACCGAGAGCTGCGACGCGGCCGCGGAATCGCCCAGCGCGAGGCAGCCGAGCTCGCGGCCACCTCGTACCTGGACGAAGTTCTTTGACGGACCTCACGCGTCGCGCGCTGCTCTTGGCCGGAGGTGCGGCGTGCCTCGTCCCAGCCTGCCGCAGTTCGCTGCCGCCGGCGCGTCTGCCGGTGACATTGGTGAGCCGTTCCTCCGGCAACCACGCTCGCGCGATCGTGAACCTTGGTCTGCCGCTGCCGCCGGGAGCGCTCGAGGATCCGCGGCGCATTCGCGTGCTCGACGCGAACGGGCGCGAGTTGCCGTCGGCCACGCGACCGATCGAGTCCTGGGCAAACGACGGATCTGCGCGCGCGGTGCAGCTCCAGACCGAGGTCGATTTCGGCGCGGCGGCGACGGTGTCCGTGGCCCTCGCCGTCGGCGAGTACCCGAATGCGACGCGGGCGCTCGTGCCCATCGAGGAGACGTTGATCGACACCGACGGCTTGCAGGGACCGCGTGTGCTGGCGTTGCTTCCGGCCTCGTGGCTTTGCGAATCGCGCGTGGCCGGTCCGCAGGTGCCGGTGGAGCACTCGGGGAACTACGCAGGTTACGATCGCGCGGTCGAGCGGCACTTTCCCGGATCCTTGCGGTACCTGGACAGTCGCGTCTTCAGCACGTGGCTCTTCGATCGAACGAGCACCTGGTACAAGCAATACGTGCGCTCGGGCGACGCGAAGTTTCTCGACGCCGCCTACCGCGCCGCCCATTTCGTGCGGCTCCAGACCGAGCTTCAGGGGCCCGACGCGGGCATCTTCCGATTGAAAGGGCGCGATCTCAAATACGTGTACCCGCAAGCGATGCACCTGCACGCGCTGCTGAGCGGCGACCTGCGCGCGCGGGCCGCGGGCGAAGCGATGGCGCGCTACTGCTTGACCCGCTGGGATCCCTGGTACCGGCCGGAGCGCTACGCCGAGCCGCCCCTCGGGGTGGACCCGGAGAAGGACCGGCTCTTTTGGAGCGCGCGGCACGAGGCGTATGCGCTATTGGGGATTGCGCACGGCTGGGAAATGACCGGGGATCTCGTGTACCTGCGCGCCATGCGCGAGCACGTCGATGCGCTGCATGCGCATCAACGCGAGCCGCCCGACGGCCATCCGCCCGACGGCTCCTGGCGCCAAAACTGGGCGCTGTACGATCCGAACGAGACGCGGCTTACCGGTGCCGCATCGCCCTGGATGACCGCACTCTTGCTCGCCGCGCTCGCCCACGTGTGGCGCATCACCGAGGATGCGCGCATTCCCGAGATGGTGGTGCGCTGGTGCGATTTCCTCGACCGCAAAGGCTTTCAGGACGACGGCGACCCGTTTTACATCGTCGACTGCTTCGGTACGGCCTCCGTTCCTTTGCCGCCGGGCAATGCCTCGGAGCCGGCGGCCATTCACTCCATGGAAATCGCGTATAGCCTCGCCATGGGCATCTTCTTCACGCGCGATTCGGCGCAGCGTGCGCGCTTTCGAAAGCGCTTCGAGGCCCAATTCGCGCGGGCGTTGGTGCAAGATTTGAATGAGCCTCCGCGCGCGTACAATTGGGCATTCCACGCTTCGAGTGAGCTCATCGTCCTGCTTCAGAATGCCCAATAGTGAAAGACGGCGAGCGGCTGGCTCGCCGTGATTTCCAGGGCCGTTTCGGACTTCGCGGCGTCCGCAGGCACGTCGAACGCGATTTCGCTCCATGTCGTATCGGGTTGGAGCACGATGGCGGGGAGCTCGCGCCCGTTGGCGCGGGCGTGGAGCACGTTGGCCGCTCGGTTGTCGATGCGAGCGACGACGTGGGCCGCGACGCCATCGCGAAGGTGCAGCACGAAGCGCTCCACGCGGCGGTTGGCGCGACCGCCATCGGCGACCATGGGGTTGCCGTAATCCCTTGCGTCCGCCTCCTCCGACTCGGGATCGCGCACGAGCGGGGCCGCATCGACGCGTGCGACGTCGTGACCTTCGCGCGCGCCGGCGAGATCGTAGCGGTGCTCGGCTTCGCTCTCGAGATCGGCCACGTCCAGCGCGTCGATGGGCTCTCGTGCGGCAAAAGCCGGGCTCCACGGTTTTTCGCCCGAGCCGAGGAGGCTCCAATCGGCCACGTGCGCACGCATCGTCGTTCCGCCGAGCACGGTGGAATCGACCACCACGGCCTCCGTGAGCATGGGCCCGAGGACGGCGTCGCAGGCCATCCACTCCGGGTACACGATGAAGTGCGTGGGCAGGCGCGAGGGATTCGTCTTGGCGAGGCGCTCGTAGTGCTCGTAGCGCGAGCCCGGGCCGGCGACCCAATAGCGGCCTTCGCCCGGGGTGGTGAGGCCCACCACGTCGAAGGTGCGTCGCTCGCTGAAGTAGGCGATGGCGCCGGTATCGTTCAGGCCGATGCGCGCGTCGGGCGGCAGGTTCGCTTTGGCCCAGCGCCCCAGCTTCACTTGTTGCCGATCGATGCCGCTGGCCGAATTGACCACGTCGTCCATGGTGCCGTCGAGGCGCGAGGCCAAAAGGCCGACGAAGCACCCTCCGAGGATGGGCGTGAGGACGCGCCAGCGCGCGCGGATCAGGCCGAGGCCATCGCCCGCGAGGCGCGCAAAGCAGGCAAGCCCCACGAACCAGCCCGGCGCGAAGGGCCAGAGGTACCGAAGCCGGTTCCACAGAAACGAGACGTAGAAGCACGCGATGCCGATGCCTGCGGCGAGCAGCACGACGAGGAAGGCCCGCCAGCGCTTCTCTTCGCGCACGCCGAGCGGGATGACGGCGGCGAGCCCGATGATGCCGACGGCGGTGCCGCCTGCCGGGAGAAACTCCGCCGACCAAATGCGCCCATTGAGCAAGGTGACGAAGAGCAGCTTCACGTTGTATTGCACGGCGGCCCAGAGCGCGTCGCCCATGTAATACGGATTGCCCACGAGGAGCTTCACGTGCGCCGTCGACGAGATGGCGCTGCCCGAGAGCACCCGCAGCAAGAGCGCGATGAACACGGGCATGGCCAGGGGAAGCAGCGCCTTCCACCGCGTGCGCGCGGGAAAGATGAACAACGTCGCCGCCGCCGCCACGGTGAAAAGCGCACCCTCGGGGCGCAGCAGGAACGCGATCCACGAGCACACGACGAGGTGCCAGAGTGCGCGTGCGCGCAGCCGCTCGCGTTCCTGCACTTCGGCCCACTCCGCGGAAAGCCGGATGGTGCGCGCAATGGCCCATGCAAAGGGCACGGCCTCCATGCCGCTGGCCGCACACCACATGAGCCCACCGAACGCCGGAACCATGGCGCCGGCCGAAAGCGCGGCGGCCTGTCCGGCCAGGGGGCGTGCGAGACGGTAGACCTCCTGCGCGAGCAGGACGAGCGCGGCGAAGGAGAGAAGCCACGCCGGCCAGAGGATGGCGAGATCGCGAAAGCCCACGAGGTAAAACGGCGCGAGGACCAGGGGCCAGAGCAAGCTCGTGGCCCCGGTCGAAATGGGCTCACCTGGCTGAAAGCGCAGCGGGTGCCCTTCGGCGAAGGCGCGCGCGTATTGGAAATGGATGAACGAGTCGTCGAGGGTGGCGCCCGGATGGCCGAGCTTCGCCAGGACGCCGGAAATGGCCCAATACGCGAGGCCCAACGTGGCCAGCAGCACCGGGGCGATGCCGAGTGCCGTCTTCTGCCACGGGCGTGCCCGTCCCTTCCATGCCTCGGCGAGGCGGTTCCTCCATTCGCGCACGCGGTTGCCCATCATCGGGCTCGGAGACTATCGCGTCTCGTGCCGCATCACGAGCCGTCGTCGGCGGAAGCGCGCAGGGCGACCCCTCGGGGAACGTGCACCTCGACATCGCCCCCGCCGAGGTCCCGCGCGTAGACGATGACGGTGCGGCCGTGGCGCGCGATTTTCATCGCGCCGTCGGCTCCGCCGAGGGGATGGACGCGGACTTCGACCTCGTCACCGGGGGTGGAATGGACGTGCACTTCGCCGTTGCCCGCGCGAATGTCGACCACTTGCGCGCGGCCGCGCCAAGCTTGGGGCGGGCTTGGGGCGCTGCTGCGTGTTTCGAAGCTTCCGCCATGACACGTGGCCAGCGCCGCGAGCGCGGCGGTGACCGCTTTTATGTGTATAATCCACGTATTCATGGAAGATCTCTCCTGCACTGCCCCGGTTTGGTACCGCCGGGGTGGCTTCTATTTGCGAACGTCGATGGCGATGTCGCCGCTGAAGGTCTGAACGCGTACGGTCGATGCCCCCGTGCCGACTTTGAAGTCGAGCTGCTTGTCGCCCGTACGTACGCCGCCGAGTTGGCTGCGGATGGATCCGCTGTAGCTTCGAAGTTCGAAGCTGCTGCTGGTGGACGACGGCAAGACGAGCCGTACGTCTCCGCTGGTGCTGCGCGCCTCGAAGGAGGCTTGCGCGGCGAGCTGTCCATCGAACGAGATGTCGCTGGACGTGTTGTGGATGTCGACCCGCGCGAAGGAGCTCCCGCTCAGGGCCACGGAACCGCTCACGCTGTCGAGCGACGCGGTGCCTCGGACGCCGCGCACGCGGATTTCGCCGCTGAGCGTGCGTACGGTGGTTTGCGTGGTGTTGGCCTCGACTTTGACGTCGCCGCTCGCCGTGCGTGCGGCAATCGACTGCGGCGCGCCGGCGAGCTCGATGGCGCCCGAGATGGTGTCCACGCGCAGCGCACCGGTCACGTCGCGCACTTGCACGTCGCCGCTCGAGCTGCGTACCTCGACGGCGCTGGCCGCGGGCACGCGTACCTCGAGGGCACCGCCGCTGCTGGAGCGCACGGTGGTGCGATCGCCATTGACGCTGAATTGAATGCGCGGGGTCGAGCTCGACGTGTCTTTCACGCTGACCTCGGGCTTGGCCCAGCCGATGATGTTCAAGTTGGCACCGACGACATCGATGGTGACGGTGCCCTTCGGCGATGCTGCGCTCACGTGGAACGACGGCGCCGGAGCCGGCGGTGCAGGCGGCGCAGGCGGTGCTGCCGGAGGGGGCGGCGGCGCGGGCTGCGCATGCACGGACGCAGCCCCGCACGAGAGGCAAGCGAGCGATGCGATGAAAAGAAGCTTGTGCATTAGATCCTCGCCGTAAGATCGATAACGTCGGTCTCGACGCGGATCTTCTGCTGATAAAGGTCGGAGAGTTGCGATTTCAAATCGAGATCGTCCGGGCTGTTCTCGAGCGTGGTGCGCACGGTAACGATGGCGGTGTCGATGGTTCGGAGGTTTTCCTCCACGCTGCGTGCGGTGGCCTCGGGCAGGGCGTGTTTGCCCTTCGCAAAATCCGCCTCCAGGGTGGCGAGTGCTGCGAGGTAGGGGGCTTCCTCCGGGAGATTCTCCGGAATCGACGGGCGCGCAGGCGGCGGGGAAGGAGGAGAAGGAGGAGCCGGCACGCTTGCCACCGTCTGTTGCGGCGGCATCTTCGTCGCGGGGCGCGACGCCACGATGGCCAGTGCAGCGGCTGCCGCCAGCGCGAATCCTCCCGCGGCGATGCGCCATCGAGCATGTCCTTTGAGAACGCGCGGCCCCTCGATGCGTGACTCGATGGCGCGCCATACTTCGGGCGCCGGCTCGATGGCGCGCGGCAGAGCACCCACGCGCGCGGCGAGGGCGCGTTCTTCCTCGAGAAAAGCGCTGCAGCGCGTGCACGTGCGGGCGTGTTCTTCGAGCGCGCGTGCCGGTTCGGGTGCGAGCTCGCCATCGGCCAGCGCTTGGAGCTCCAGCTCCGTGATGTCGCAGGGTGTGCTCATCGGAGCACCTCCTTCAAGAGGGTGCGGGCCCGGTGCAGGTGGGCCTTCGAGGTGCCCTCGGCAATGCCGAGGAGCTCACCGATTTCCTGGTGCTGATAGCCCTCCACGTCGTGCAGCACGAAGACGGTGCGCGGCCCTTCGGGAAGGCGCGCGAGTGCGCGCTCCAAATCGAGGGCCGCGTCGTCGTGACGTGGCGTGGAAGGCGATTCCAAGACGGCATCGTTGGCCGTAGAAAAGATGCGCCGCGTTCGGCGCGCGGTGGCCCGTCGGTCTTCGAGGACGACGTTCACGGTGACGTGACGCAGCCACGTGGCAAAAGCACTTTCACCGCGGAAGCTGCGCAGCTTCTCCCAGGCGCGCACGAAGGCGTCCTGCGTGAGCTGCTCGGCGTGCGCCCTGTCGGCGACGAGTCGCAGACAGAGTGCGTGCACGCGCCCGACGTGGCTGCGATAAAGCTGCTCGAAGGCGGCCACATCCCCGCGAAGCGCGGCATGCACCAATGGCTCGCCCGGGACGTCCTGTCCGGAGATCCCGCGCTCGCGCGGGGCGACCTTCTCCGCAGAGGCGGCAAAGAGAGTCCATCGGGGAAGGCCAAGCACGGTCATCGCGGATTCTGTGCCCTAGATGCCGGCCGCTCCCCAGGGGTTTAGAGAAATTCGTCGGCAGGGTTGAATATCTAGCGATCAGTCTGCTTGCGAACCGCTTTTGCTTCGGAGTAAGGCGTGGGCCCGATGTCCGAGCCCCGTCCCCCGCGCCCTCCGCGCCCGTATGCCGATGCTCCCCGCCTTCCCGAAGGCGACCATGTGGAGGCCAAATCCCTGGTGGCCGGCGAGTGGCTCGAGCTCGAAATCGGCCCCGGCCGTGGCGTCTTCGTCTTCGAGCGCGCCGCCGCCGTCCCCGGCGCGGGCCTCGTCGGGCTCGAGGTGCGCCGCAAGTGGGCCACCATCGTGGATCAGCGCCTCGCCAAAGCTGGACTTGGCCCGCGCGCGCGCATCTTCGCCGAGGACGCGCGCCACGCTCTCCCGCGGCTCGTGCCCAGCGGCGCCTTCCGTCGCGTGTTCCTGCACTTCCCCGATCCATGGTGGAAGAAGCGCCACGCGAAGCGCCTGGTGGTCCAGGGCGACGTCGTCGGCGAAATCGCGCGCGTTCTCGAACCGAACGGGGAGCTCTTCGTTCAGACCGACGTCGAAGAGCGCGCCGTGCAGTACGAAGCGCAGATCCGCGCGTGCCCGCTCCTCGTCCCCTTCGGCGACACCGAGGGCAGCCCGCTCCTCGCCGAGAACCCCTACAACGCGCAAAGCCCGCGTGAAAAGCGGGCCATCGCGGACGGTTTGCCGATTCACCGACTTCGCTTCAAGCGCGTCGGCTAGCGGGGTTTCTGGGCTCAGCCGAAGCTGAGGTACGTCTGATCGGCCAGGCCGCGCTCGAAGTCGGCGAGCAGGCGCATGCCCTCGGTGGGGCGGAGGCGGTCCTGCTTGATCGCGGCGTCGACTTGGGACTTCAACTTGGCGACCATTTCGCGCGCTTCGTACTGCGTCATGCTGAGGACCTCGCGGATGCTGTTGCCCGCGATGGTTTCCTCCAGGTAGTAGCCGCAATCCTCGTCATCATCGAGGAAGACGTGCACTTCGTTGACGCGGCCGAACAAGTTGTGAATGTCGCCCATGATGTCCTGGTAGGCGCCGGTCAAGAAGACCCCCAGGTAGTACGGCTTGTCGTCGAGCGTGTGCAGCGGCAGCGTGTCGCGGACGTCGCTCAAGTCGATGAACTTCGACACCTTGCCGTCGGAGTCGCACGTGATGTCCACCAACGTGCTCTGCTGCGTCGGCCGCTCGTTCAAGCGGTGAATCGGCACGATGGGAAACAAGCCGCCCAGTGCCCAATGATCGAGCAGCGACTGGAACACGGAGAAGTTGCAAATGTGCTGGTCGACCAGCTGCTTGCCCAACTCGGTGATGTCGTCCGGCACCTCGCTCGTATCGAGCTGCGAGGCGAGCTTCTGCATCCGCTCGGCCGCCTGCCAGAAGAGCGTCTCCACCCGCGCCTTCACGTCCAGATTGAGCAGACCCAGATCGAACATCTTCTGGGACTCCTCCTTCACCTGGAGGATGTCGTGGCACGACTCGCCCAGGTTCTCCGTCGTCAGGTGCTCGAGGGTGTGAAGCAGGTTCTTCACCAGCTTGTGATCGTCGTGCGCTCCGTTGAGCGGGCCCGGCGTCACTTTCTCGATTTGCCCGAAGGCCTGGATGACCAACACCGAGTGGTGCGCCACCGTCGCACGGCCCGACTCCGACACGATGTCCGGGTGCGGAACCTTCTCGTCGTCGCACACGTCCATGATGTTGTAGACGATGTCCCGCGCGTACTCCTCGACCGAATAATTCATCGAGGAATGGAAGGTCGAACGCGAGCCGTCGTAGTCGATGGCCAGGCCGCCGCCCACGTCGATGTACTCGATGGGGTGCCCCATTTTGCGGAGCTTGGCGTAATGGCGGGCGGCTTCCCGCACGGCGCGCTTGATGATCAAGATGTCCGGGATCTGCGAGCCGACGTGGAAGTGAATCAGCTTGAAGGCGGACGTCTTGCCAGCCTGCCTCATCAGCTCCGTGGCCGCGAGGATCTCCGACGTGGACAAGCCGAACTTCGCATCCTCTCCGCCCGAGGTGGCCCAGCGCCCGGCGCCCTTGGTCGAGAGGCGCACGCGCAGTCCGATGAGTGGATCCACGTTCATCTCCGCCGCAATGCGCAAGATCGAGCGCACCTCGGAGAGCTTCTCGGCGATGAGGATGACCTTCTTGCCGAGCTTGCGGCCGATCATCGCCATGCGGATGTACGCATCGTCTTTGTAGCCGTTGCAGACGATGAGGGAGTCGTTGTCCGTGTGGACCGACAGTCCAGCGAATATCTCCGGCTTGGACCCAACCTCGATGCCGTGGTGGAACGACCGGCCGGCATCGAGGATCTCCTCCACGACCTCGCGCAGCTGGTTCACCTTGATGGGGAACACGCCGCGGTAGACGCCGCGGTACTTGTTCTCCGCGATGGCGGCCTGGAACGCGAGATTCAGGTTGCGCACACGGTGGTGCAACAGATCCTGAAACCGAATCAACAGTGGCGTGCGCAGGCCTTGCTCGCGCGCGTCGTTGACCACGTCGTGCAGGGCGATTTTTCGACCGCGCTCCTGCAGCGGCGCCACGGTCATGTTGCCGTCATCGTTGACGTCGAAGTAGCCGGCCCCCCATCGATCGATGAGGTACAGCTCCTTGGCGTCATCATTGGTCCAGGTGTCGGGCGGCGGGGACTCTCGCGACACGTCGTTCAATGGCTACTCCTCTTGGCGCCGGGGCTCTTCGCTCGCGCGCCCGCTACAATCCGGGGGGGGTTACTCACTGCCTCGCGCGGGGGCCGCCGATTGCAAGTCGCTTCAACTATTCGCGGTTACTACGCTACGCGGGCCAGCCGTTCAAGAACAGATTCGCGCTCCGGCGCAGCTTTTAATGTGTAACAAAGGCGTGGCAGCTCCGGGGAGAAGCGGCTTCGCGCCCCTTCGCGCTCTCTTCATAACTGGAAGCGGTGGCGTGCGGTGCCGGCGGGCGGAACGCGGACGTTGGCTGACTGGGCCTTGCCCTCCGCCGGCGTGCACGTGACCCGGTGAAATCCGGCGGCCAATTCGATGGAGGCCACGGGAGTGGGGCCAAAAGATTTTCCGTCGACGGAAACCTCGCACCAACCGCCCGCGGCAGCGACGTTGAGTTTGCCGGGGGCGCTCGCCCGCGCTGGCGCATGCTCCTGAGCAGTATGGAGAGGTGCCGAAGCCGCTGGACCCGCAACGCGCTGCGGCCCCGAGCCGGCCTGCACGTCCGGCGTATCCACGGCGGCCGCTCCGGGTGCTTCGGTCGGCTCGGGCATCGAGGGCGCGGCCAGTGCGGCGTTGTGCGGGAGAGGCTGCGGGACAGGCTGCTGGACGGACTGCGGCAGGGACGCGGTGGTCTCCGCGGGCCTAGCGCCCTTCGCGAAGAACGTCGTCCCGGATACGACGACCAGGGCCAAGGTGACGACGCCGGCAAAGGCCCATGGAAGAACGCGACCCGACGGCGCGACGGCATTCGTCACGGTGTGCGAGGCGGCGGGCGCACTGAGGTGCGCGCCGAAGTATTCCTTCTCGCTCGAGGGCAGGTCTCCGGCCTGCAGGTCTATCGCCTCGGCCAGCTGTTTGCCCTGAAGCAGCGCCTCTTTCTGCGAGACCAGCTTGTCGGCAAATAGCGAATGCATGAAATGCTGCAGCCCGATCGGGCTCACGATCATCTGCTCGCGCCGCACGAAGTCTTCCAGTGCGGCTTGCATCTCGCGGGCGGTGCGGAACCGGTCCTCACGATCGCGCGCGAGGGCGCGCATGACGATGGCCTCCAGCTCCGCGGGATAGTCCGGCACGATGTCCGACGGAAACGGGTACTCGCGCTCGCAGATCAACTTCAGCGTCTCGTACTCGCTCGAGGACTTGAAGAGGCGTTTTCCCGTGGTCAGCTCGAAGAGCATCACGCCAGCGGAGAAAATATCGCTCCGGGCGTCGATGTCCTCGCCCCGAGCCTGCTCGGGGGACATGTACGGGACCTTACCTTTGAGCTTGCCGCTCCTCGTGTCCGAACGAAGGCCACGATCGCTCTTGGCGATGCCGAAGTCGACGATTTTGATGTCGCCCGAGAACGTGACCACCACGTTTTGCGGCGAGATGTCGCGGTGCACGATGTTGAGTGCGGTGCCGTCGAAATCACGTTTCTCGTGGGCGTACGCTAGACCGGCGCAGACACCGAGCATCACGCTGAGTGCATGCTCCAGCGGAAGCTCGGTGTAGCCGGGGAGCGTCTTTCGCTTCATCTGGCGGGCGATGGACCGAATGTCCTCGCCGTGCACGTGCTCCATGGCGATGAAGTACGTGCCGTCGATCTGACCTACATCGAAGATCTGCACGATGTTCGGGTGCGACAGCGTGGCCGCGACCCGAGCCTCGTGCAGCAGCATTTCGATGAAGGCGCGATCTTGCTGCACCCTTGGAAGGATGCGCTTGATGACCACGAGCTTCTCGAAGCCCGCGACGCTGCGTTGCAAGGCGAGGAAAAGCTCCGCCATGCCACCCGTCGCGAGCTTGCGCAGAAGCGTGTACTTGCCGAAACGCTGTGGCAAGCCCACGGCTGCAGGATCTGAGGCCGCAGCGTCCGACGGAGCAGCGCGCCCAACCATCGCCGGGCGCCCGACGTCCTGAACCGATGGCGCCGGGCCACCAGATCCAGAGGTGGATGGCGGTGGCGGCGGCGCACCCGGGTCTTCGGGGGCTGGCTGCGGGGTGGTTTTCAACGTGTGTGGTCTCCTCGAGCCGGCGAGACAGCGGACACGAGCTTCAAAGCGACGCAAACGTTAATCTGCACCCACGCGGCGGTCAATTCACCCCCGGCGTAAATCTATCCTCCAGCTCTCTCTATTTTCCTGACTCTGCTGACGAGGTGTCAGCGTTCCGTTCAGGAAACTGGAGCTCATCGGAGGCACTTACTGAACGCCCTAGGCTCCCGCCCCCCAACCAGACCGGCTGGGCGCGGCGGGGCCCGTATGCGAAGTGTTCTCGTCAACGAATTGAGGCGAGTCGATCCTTACTTATCAGGCGAAGTTTCTTGAGACGTGTCGCCTGCTCTTGCTCCGTGGGGGTCATATGAAAACCCCTCCGCTCGAGCTTGTGAATTTGATGCTCGAGTTCACGCGTCTGTGCTTCCAAATCGCTCACGGAGCTCCGATCCATTCGCTTCATGGGTCCTCCTGGCGGTGATTCCAAAACGCTAAGACAATATAGCGCGACGTCAACCCAACGCCCGGCCGCGCCACCCGTCTTTCTGGCGAGCGGCCGTACCTTTTTTCAAGCTCCTTTCCGGTTAGCCGGACGTACTTGGGATGATGACCGCGCTCGCGCTTTGCGTCAGACTCACCATGTGTTCGTTGGGTTGACGCGGGGACCATGATTCGTATTCCCATGGAAAGACTGTCATTTTGGCGCTCGGCTTCGTGGCTGGGAGCGGTCGCGGTCGGATGTTTGCTTGGATGTGGCGCTCAGCCGTTGCGCCCTGCGCCCGTGGCGCCGACGCAGCCTCCGCCGCCGATTCGTGTGCCTACACAGATTGTGACCCCCACCCTCGATGGCTCCGAAAAAGAGCTTTTCGAGCGCGGTGAGCGCGCACTTCTCGGGCAACGTTGGCGAGAAGCGGCCGATATCTTCGAAACGCTGGTTCGACTTCCGCCGCAGGAGTCGTTGGCACCGTCCGTGCTGTTCGATCTGGCCAGCGCTTACGAAGGGCTCGAGGATCGCGAGCGGGCGCGCGATCGATTTCGCGAGGCGGCGCAGCGCTTTCCCCGCGACAAGGTGGCGCGGCCTGCGTGGCTGCGTGTGCTGTCGCTGGATGTGTACCTGGAACAGTGGAAGGATTTGGGCGACGCGGCGGAGGCGCTTCTCGCGCGCGAAGATCTCGACCCTGTCGACCGTATGACGGGGCTCGGAGCGCGCGGGCTTGCGCGCATCGAGGCGGGCGACGACGTGCGCGCGATGATCGACGTGCAAAACGGGCTCGATTTGGTGGAGGAGCATCGCTATGGCATGACCGGGCGCCTTCCGGTCGCGGCCTCGCAATTGCGATTTGCGCTCGGGGAAATCCGGCGTACGCGCTCGGAGCGAATTCAGTTCGTAAAGCCGTCGGCAAACGGCGAGCTTCCCACCGCGGCCGCCGTATCGCCGGATTTTCTGCCGAAGATGGAGGCGCGCTGCCAAGGCCTACTCGATGCGCAAGCCGCCTACGGCGACGCGATGCGTTCCGTCGATGCCCACTGGATTGCCATGAGCGGATACCGCGTGGGCGAGATGTACAAACGTCTCCACCGCGACTTGATGTCCATTCCGCCCACGTTGCTGACCAAGACGGACAAGCAGAAATCGATCTTCTACGCGATCATGCACCTTCGCTACCGCGTGCTCCTCGAGAAGGGGCTCGACATGACGAAGCGCACCTTGATCCTGGGCGAACAGCAGCTCGATTCTTCGGCGTGGGTTCGGCGTGCCGAGGAGATGAAGCGCGACATCGAGCAGGCCCTCGAAGAGGAAAAGGCTATATTTGCAACGTTTCCCTTCACCGAACAGGAGGTGCAGGGGGCGCTGGACATCCTGAAGAAGAAAGCCGAAAAACAGCGCCTGGCCCGCGAAAAGGCCAGCAAATAGGCAGGAAAGACTATTTCGCGCTGCGGGAACGGCTTTCGTTGGCGTCGGCCCATGGCGCGCCGGTTTGCTGCGGCGCGTTCTTGTTGGGCAGCTCGGCCCGCATCCGGTCGGTGCGGGCGAGGCGTTCCAGGTAATCGAGGCGCTTCAACGTTTCGCTGCGGAAGACGCTGAGATCGCGCATCAGGTTCTCGATGCCCACTTCGTTCTTCAAGTTGACGCGAAAGTCCGTTTCGGCCTGCTTGCGGTCTTTCAGCGTCTGCCGATTCTGGCTCATGACGATGAGCGGCCCCTGAAGGGCGACCAGAATGGCCAGGAACAAGTTGTAAAACTGGAACGGGTACTCATCGAACGGCTTGCCCGCGAAGGATGGCGAATTGAAGAACGCCCAGCCAAGCGAGAGGAAGAGCAAGAAGAGGATGAATGCCCAGCTTCCATTGAGCTCGGCGACTTTGTCGGCCAGGCGCTGGCCCCACGTGAGGTTGCCCTCGAATTCCTTCACGACGTCCTTCGCGGCGCGCTGACCGAGAAGCTCGTTGGTCTCACGCAGGCGCGCGGCCATGTCGCTCAGGATGGCGATGGCCGCATTTTTCGACTTCGTCAAATGATCGCTGAGGTCATCGCGGGTCAGCTCGAGGAGCGTGGCATCGACGGTGGCTTCCACACTGGCCGAGCGCGGCTTGTCGTCGAAGAGCGAAAGCTCGCCGAAGTACTCGCCGAAGCCCATGTCCTTCAGCACCACGCGCGGCGTTTCGGGGGACTCGGACGGGAGGAAGACCTGGACGCGGCCCGCCAGGACCACGTACATGCTGAACCCGCGTTCTCCCTTCGCGAAGACGGTTTTTCCCTGCTCGTAGTGGCGTTCCGTCATGCGCCCGGCCAATTCTTCGCGGTCCTCGTCGGAGAGCCCCTCGAAAAGCGGGATCTGGGCCAGGAGGTCGGCGTGGCGCATCGGACCCTAGCGTCGCCCAGTCCGCGAGGCCGGCGCAAGAGGTAGTATGGGATGTAATGCCTCAAGCAAGCCGTGCGATGAGCGAGCTCTTGCCCATCGTGATTCTTCTCGGTGTGATTGCCCTGGTCACGTTGCGGTTGCCCAGGGTGGAGCTCGGTCACTCGCCTGAGTTTCGCCGCCGGCGTTTTCTCAACTGGTTTCCGGTTGGGATGACCTACGCCTTCCTCTACATGGGGCGGTACAACCTGACCGTCTGCAAGAACGCGCTCGGGCAGCTCATGTCGAAGGAAGACTTCGGCACGATTTTTTCGCTCGGCACCGTCGTCTATGGGTTTGCCTTCGTCATCAACGGGCCCCTCACGGACCGATGGGGCGGGCGAAAGACGATCATGCTCTCCGCGGTGGGCGCGGCCGTGTCCAACATCGCCATGGGGCTCGTGCTCCTGTCCGGGCGGCGTGACGCACTCGTATCGGTGTTCGCGCCGCTTTACGCGCTGAACATGTATTTTCAAAGCTTTGGCGCGGTCTCGATCGTGAAGGTGAACGCCGCATGGTTTCACCTGCGCGAGCGCGGAACCTTCGGGGGCATCTTCGGCATTTTGATTTCGCTGGGCGTCTATTTCGCCTTCGATTGGGGGCAGTTCATCGTGGATCACGCGCCCGTGCACTGGGTGTTCTTCGTGCCGGCGCTCCTGCTGCTGACGTTGGCCATGTTCGATGCATGGCTGGTGCGCGACACGCCAGGGCAGGCCGGGCAGGCCGATTTCGACACGGCCGATACGTCGTCGGGCGACGATGGGCCGCAGCTTTCGGTATTCGAGGTCGGCAAGCGAATGCTGAAGCACCCGGTGATCATGACGATCGCGCTGGTCGAGTTTTGCAGCGGCTACCTGCGCAACGCGATCATGCAGTGGTACCCGATCATGGCGAAAGAGACGGGGATCGCCAAAGCCTTCGTGGCGAGCCACTGGGGCATGATGACGTGCGTGGCCGGCATCTTGGGCGGCGTATTTGCGGGTGTGATTTCGGACCGGATCTTCCAATCGCGCCGCGGTCCCGTGTCGGCGGTGCTTTATGGCGCCATGCTTCTGGGCACGGGCGGGATGTTTGCTGTGCTGACGACACCACTTCTCGGTTGGCTGGTGGTGTTCATGTCCCTCTGCATCATCGGCGTGCACGGGATGCTTTCCGGCACGGCCAGCATGGATTTCGGCGGCAAGAAGAACGTGGGTGTGGCCGTCGGCCTGATCGACGGATTCGTGTACTTGGGAACGGGATTGCAGGCCTACGTGCTGGGCCAGGTGTTGCCCAAGGACGCGGCGGCGAAGGTGACGGAGAATTGGTGGGCGTGGCCCTTGGTGATGGCGCCGGCGGCACTCGCTGGATTCCTGCTCGCGACGCGGGTGTGGAATGCGAAGCCGAAGCCTCGCGAGTTCGCCGCGAGTAAGGCCGTGTCGGAAGCGAAGACGGCCGTGGCCGGCACAGTGAACGAGACGCCGTGACCGCTCACGGATATGGTTGGGGCATGCGTGCGGCGGGCTTTCTTGCAATAGGTATTTGCTCCGTCGTGGTGGGCATGGTGGCCTGCAGCGGCGATACGTTCACCAACGAGCCTGGCGTCGGCGGAGACGGTGGTCCGGGTGTGGACGCCGGCAACGATTCGGGCGGCGACGGCGGACGTCCAAGCTGCGCGCCCGGCGTTTCGGAGAGGGCTTTCTGCTCGAACTTCGACAAATCGAACAACGTGCGCGACGACAAGTGGAGCGTGAGCGGCGCCCAGGACGTCGTGCAGGTTCGAAACGGGTCGCCGTTCGCAGCGAAATCGCCGCCGAATTTCTTGTTCGTCGACAGCGGGGACAACGATCACGCCTTCGTGACGACGAACTTGCCCCCGACGAAGCGATTCAGCCTGTCGTTCGAGATGCGGCTGCAGGAGCTCGGGAATCAATCGTACGTGGCCATGCTGCTGTCGTTCTGTCCGCGGTCCGGGGCGGGCAACTGCTTCTCGTTGCGGCTGAAATTTGCGGCCCCGAGCGATGCTGGGAGGCAAGTGGTCGTGGACGACGGAAGCTTCCAGGCCAACGTGGGCAACGTCGAGGCCTTGCGCGACCAGTGGGTCCACGTGGCGCTGGAATCGAACCTGGAGGCGACGGCGAACAACATTGGGACGCTTCGCGTGACGTTCGGCAGCGACACGAGGAGCATGGCGATTCTCGTGCCGTCGAGCACCATCGCCCAGGTCGATCACGTGGAGCTGAATCTCGGCGCCGTCAGTGCGGACACGGGAAGCGGCGGGGGCTTCAATGCCTATCAGCTCGGCATCGATACGGTGATCTTCGACCCGGCACCGTAAGGTAGGGGGTGTCCGGGACAGGGGTCGATCTGTCCGGGACGGTGCGGGGGGTGCTGGGACTCGGTGATTTCAGGGGGTGTGGTGCGGCACGCGGCTTGTTCTACGCGCGGGCATGGACCTGCCCATCTCCCCCGAACCGCTTCGCATTTGCCTGCTGCTCTTCGTAACGTTGCTCTTTCTGCCGACGCGCGCGTTTGCGCAATCGTTTGCCGGACCGGAGCCCGAGATTGACCCGGACGCGGTGGAGCGTCTCGTGGCCAAGCACCGCGGGGCGAGTTGGCTCTCGCTCGGTGGCTATGCGCACACGGTGGATGGGCACACGCGCGACTTCGGCGCGCTCGCCACGTTGGAGCTGCCGTTCGATCAACTGGCCCACCGCGGGGCGGAGCGGCCGCGCCTCGAGAGAGCGGCCGCGATGGTGCCCAGCGGGACATTTTCCGCGGCGAGCCTGCCCGTCACCCGCGACGTGGCGCGGTCCGCAGTTCTGGCCGCGTGGCGCTCGGCAGGGCTCGGTCCGGGCGATGCCCGAGTGGACGATCTGGCGTCGCGGGCGCGGTGGAGTGCGCTGTTTCCCGAGGCGCGCATGCGCGTCGCCCGCGCCTTCGACGAGAGCGCCCGCATCGATTCGACGGCCTCGGGCGATCCACGCACCACCGACAGCGCGGGCGCGAACCTATGGCTCGAGGCGCGCCTGACGTGGCGGCTCGATCGCATCCTTTATGCGGACGACGAACCCGCGTTCGAGCGCATACGCTTCGAGCGGCACGACGCCCGTGCGCGCATCGCGGCGCGCGTGCTCACCTTGCTCGGACAGTGGCAGCGCGCCTGGGTGGACACGCACCTCTCCGCGCCGGACGCGGCAGAATCGTTGGAAACGGGGATGCGCCTCAGCGACGCCGAGGCGGCCCTCGATGTTCTCACCGGCTCCTGGTTCGGCCGATGGCGTTCCTCACTCGATACGCGTTAGTCCTGGCCTGCGCGGCGGTCGTCGCTGGCGCGGCGGTCGGGCGAGAAGGCGTGGGTGAGCGCCCCGGCGAGCTCGTCGGGGTTGGGGGCGCGGCGATCGGTGAGCTTGCGGCGCTCGGCGAGAAGCGCGCGGAGTTCTTCGATGCTGCGCGCGGTGCGGGAGGCACGCCGATGCATGAGTTCGTGCGTGCCGCAGACGACGACCGGTTCACCACCGGCGAGACGCAGGCTGGTCAAGGCACGAGCATCGCGCTCACCGCACACGGCGCAGGCAGATCCACTGGCAAAGTCTTGCATCGGCCGACCCTCGGCCATTCAGGACGCGTGGGCCAACTTTGTGGCGGAGGCCGCGCGTGGCGGTGCCGGAATCACATGGTCGATGTACTGCCCGGGCGAGCCCGTCTTTCCGTCCATGGCCGCACAGGCCACGTTGAACATCTCGCGCGCCGTCACGTAGTGCAGCTTCCAGCGCGTGCCGTCGTTGTAGCGCTCGTGCAGCGCGGCGTGCAGCGCCGCCATCTTCGGGCCGAGCACCGCCTCGGCGTTGTCCTCGGGCGCACCGTGCGTGTGCACCTTGACGAAGATCCAATCGGGGCGTCCTTCGACGCACACGCCCTGGCGCACCCACGTGTCGAGGCGTGCCGGCGTCGGCGGATCGTGCGCATCGAGCGCGCCACCCTCGATGCGGAGGGGCCGGAGCGCACGCTTTCCCGGCCGGCGCGCGAGGGCCAGCGGTCCCTGGATCATCAAGAGACGATCGCGGCGTGGCATCCCCACGTGCGCGAGCTCGGCATCTTCGTAAGCGCGCCGCCGGCGAACATCACCGCGCGGGTAATAGATGGCGTTGACCACGTGCGGTTGGCACGGGTCGGGCGCGCTGGGAAAGGTGAAGTCGGCGTAACATCCGAGCTCGTACAGGAGCTCCATCTCGTCGTCGACACCGCACCAGCGGCCATCCGGCCGGGCGTTGGCCAGGCACCAATTGCCATGGATGAAAGCCCACGCCGGGGTGCCTTTGGGATGGCGCGGCACGACGCCGTGCGCATCCAGATCGCGCAGCGTCTTCTCCAGCGCGGCACGCAAGGTCTCGCGGGTGTCGCCGTCGTGGTGAAGGTGGACCTCCACCTCGCCGAGGCCCATGGCACACATTTCGGCGAGTGGCTCCACGAAGCGCGGATCGTACTGCTCGCCGGGAAAAAAGTAGGAATGACGGGGCAGGCGTCCGTTCGCATCGCGAAAGCGACGCGCCATCTCCGGATACCGCCGCCGCCACGTCATGACCCGCTCGAGACCCTGCTCGAACGTGACGTTCCCGTGCAATGGTTCATAATGATCGCAAACGGCGAAGACAAGGTGCTTCACGCCGTTGTCACCGAAACCGTAGGTGCCGCTCGCGAAGGGTGCGCGACGCAAGTTCGCGCGCCCCCGCTGCAAAAGCCAGCTGGGCACCCACCGATGAAGCCCCTTCCGCCAAAGAGCGCGAAGCATGAGGGCTCTAGGTCAAGGCGAGATGCTGCGTCGTACGTTGCCGCTGCGACCGCCGGCCGTATCCCAGAGAACCACACCCACCGCCTTGCGCTGTCCGAGCTGCTTCACCCCTTCGCGCACGTCGGCACCGCGCGAGATCGCGCTTTGCGCGACGACGATGACGCCGTCCACCGCGTTCTCGACCACGTTGGCATCGCCCGACCCGAGGATGCTCGGACCGTCGACCACCACGTAATCGTAACCACGCCCGAGGAACCCGACCACATTCTGGAAATGTGTAGAGTGCAATGTCTCCGGGAAGGTGTGCGCGCCCGTCTCCTCGGCCAGCACGTGCAGCGAGGGACCGAGGGCAACCACGGTCCAAGGCTCCATGCTGCCGCGCATCTTGCGCGCGAGCTGCGTCGAGAATCCATGGCCCTCCGGAACGCGGAAGCCCAAGATTTTCGCGATGGTCGGTCTCTGGAAATTGGCCTCCATCAGCAGAACGCGTGCGCGCTGCGACTCGCTCAGAACGAGCGCGAGCTGGGCAGAAAATGTGCTCTTGCCTTCGCCATCGCGCGGGCTGGTCACGCCGAAGACCCACATGCCGTCGGAGCGGCGCTGTTCGAGCCGGTGACGGATGACGCGAAGGGAGGCGGCCGCCTCGGGGGCCGTCTCGCCGAGCATGATGAGAACGTGTGTATCGGGGGGGGTGGCCCAAGCTGGAACGATGCGCACGGGCGACTCCGCGCCGTGCACTGCCTGGGCAATTTCATTTCGAGACAGGACCAAAGTTCGGGGGGGATCTTCAATCAGCATGTATTGCCTCCTCCGCTCGGCGGTTGCGACGGGCCACTCCCAGAAGGCCTAGGAGGCGGCGCAGGTTCCGAACGGACCGAGTTTCTTGGAGCGGGAGGTTCCACGGAGCTCGACGGAGAGGGTGGAAGCTTGGGGATCGTACCGAGCACCGGGATCATCCGGAGAAGCTCGACGTCGTACGCATCGATCAGCGTGTCATTCGTCGCGACCCGCGCAAAGGCGAATCCGACGGCGAGGAACATCGTGAGGCTGAGGCCAATCAGCGCAGCGTTGGTCCGGCCACCGCGCGCGGGGCGCGTGGGACGGTACGCCGGGTCGATGATTTCCATCTGCGCATCGCCCGTGGCCTCGGCAGCGCTTGCGCGAAGGCTCGCGCGATCCATGCGGCGGGCGAGATCGTCATGAGACGACTTCGCATCGCTGGTGGCGCGCAAGAGACGTTGCCACTCGGTCTCCAGCAGAACGAGCGGGTTCGTCGGTTCCGGAGCAGGGGCGGCCTTGGCGGAATCCGCCGCGGCCGAAGGAGCACCCGCGCCATGTTTCGCAACCTCCGCCTGACGTTGCGCAATCTGACGCTGAACTTCTTCCACCCGCTTTTGAAGATCGGGCGCGACCTGTGCGACGTCCGCCTGACCCTTGTTGTCACCCTTCTTCGCTGCCTCGAGGTTGGCCTCGGCCGCCTGCAGCGTACGCGCCGCCGCGTCGACCTGGGATCGCGCAGCAATGACGTCAGGGTGTTGATCCGTGAAGCGCGTCACCTTGTCCGCCAGGTCCGCCTGAGCCTGTGCGGCCCGTCGCGCTGCCTCGTCACGCGCTTTGGCGAGGTTTGCGACGCTGTCATTTACCGTCGGCGCCGCGCCTGGGTTCGCGCGCGCGCGCATTTCGTTTTCCAGCCGCGCCTTCTGACGGTAGAGCGAGGCGAGCTGCGGATCGGTCGAATGTTGCGCCGCGACGATGCCCGGCATCAGCGGCGGCGCCTGCACGGCGGCGCCGAAGCCGGCACCGGCCTGTCCGGCGAGGCCACCTTGCCGCGTTTCGGCGGCGAACTCCGGGTGGGCTGCAAGGAACGTGGCGAGCTGTCGGTTCGCTGTTTCCAACGCTTCCTCGGCGCGCTTTTCTTCCACGCTGAGGAATTCGGCTTGCTGCTTGGAGGTGCTCAGATTGCCCTTGCGGAACTCCTCCATGGTCGACTCGGCGAGTCGCTGCGTGACGGCGCGGGTGCGATCGGCGTCTTCGTCCTCGAACGAGATGACGAAGGTCTCGCTGTCGCGTCCGCGGAAGCCGACGTGCAGCCGCATCTCCTCGACCGCGTCGATCATCCCCTTCGATTCCACCGTCTTCGGATAGAGGTTGAACTCACGAATGACGGGCTCCAGGCGCGTGCGCGTCAGGAGGGTGTCTTTGAGCTTCGGCGCAAGCTTCATGGCGCGCTCGGACGGAGACTCTTCGCGCTCGCCGGTGTTGATGGCCGGGCGGACGAGGACGACGCATTCCGAGCGATAGATGCGCGTCAGATTCATGGCGACGGCGACCGAGATGATGGCACCGAGAACGAACAGCGCGGCGGCGCTCTTCCAGTAAGTCGCGGCTCTGCGCGCCACCACGCGGGCGCGCTCCATTCTCTCGCGGGGCGTGAGCTCGCGAGGGGGCGCGAGCGCAACGAACTGGCCCGACACCGAATCGCGGTATTGCGACGCGGTGATACGGAAGGCTTGCTTCAAAACTCCGAAGAGTCCGGAAGCATCCTCAGGGAGGGGGTTGGGCATACAGATATAGATGCTGGATTCAGCGCAACGGATTGCGCTGGTCCCTCCGTTAAAATCATTAGATATCGTCCTCTGCCTGGTGGTTCCGCTTCACAATTGCAATTTTTCCAAAGGCTTAGCTGCGTCGAAAATAATCGAAATTTAGCGACCCAACGTGAAGCACGGTCATCTGATATGGCCGGCAGAAAACAGGAGCGGTCGCAGTACATCGGAGCGACAGAAAAAAATGCCAACGTATCTCGTTACGGGGGGAGCCGGTTTCATCGGCTCATCCATCGCTGAGGCTTTGCTCGCACGTGGCGAAACGGTACGCATCCTGGATGACTTCTCGTCCGGGCGCCGCGCCAACGTGGAAAGCCTCCCGGGCAAGGTGGAGGTCATCGAGGGAAGCATCCTCGACGCCGATGCGGTCGGGCGCTGCATGCGGGGGGTCGACGTGGTGTTCCACGAGGCGGCCATCCCATCCGTCTCCCGCTCGGTGGAGAATCCGCAGCGCAGCATGCTCGCCAACGTGCAGGGCACCACCGTGGTGCTCGACGTCGCGCGCCAGGAGCGCGTCAAACGCGTGATCTACGCCGCGAGCTCGTCCGCCTATGGCAACACGAAGACGTTGCCCAAGGTGGAGACGATGCCGTCCGTTCCACTCTCACCGTACGCGATCTCGAAGTTCACGGGTGAGCAGATCCTCCGCGTATTCTCGAGCCTCTACGGCATCGAGACGTTGAGCCTGCGCTACTTCAACGTGTTCGGCCCGCGACAAGACCGAAAGAGTCAGTACGCGGCCGTGATTCCGAACTTCATCAGCGCCGCTTTGGCCGGCGAGCGACCTGTCATCTATGGGGACGGCGAGCAGACGCGCGACTTCTGCTTCATCGACAACGTGGTGCGGGCGAATCTGCTGGCGGCCGAGAGTCGCTCGGCGTTGACGGGCCAAGTGGTCAACATCGCTTGCGGCGAGCGGACGTCGCTCAATGCGCTGGCGCGGTACGTGGCCGAGGAGGTCGGCACGCGCTTGGAGCCGGAGTACCGGCCGGAGCGCGCCGGCGATGTGCGCGATTCCTTGGCGGATATCTCGGCGGCGCGGGCGCTCATCGGCTACGAGCCCCAGGTGGACGTGCGCGAAGGTTTGCGACGAACCATTGCGGCATTCCGCACAGCGAAGTAGGTTCCCGCAGCGGTTGCGTGCGGATCCGCTGGAAAACATTCGTCTCGACACGTCGGCTCTGGGCCGTGGCCGTGGCGCTCCTCGTCCTGTCGAGCATCGTCACGACGGCCTACCTGGTGGCGCTTTTGCGCGACCGGCCCGTGCTGAACGGGGAAGGGGAGATCCTCTCCGAGGCGGCGCGTCTGCGGTTGCACTTGCCGCTGTACACGGATCCGCTCGCGGGGGCCTTCGACCAGGGGCCGTATCCGACGCGTGCGTACGTGCTTTACCCGCCACTCTGGTCGTGGGTCCTTTCGTTCCTCCCCGCCAAGGAGGCGCCTCTTTTGGGGCGGGTCGTCGGCGGTCTGATGTGGATGGGCACCCTGCTACTGGTCCTGCGGACTGCCGCGCGTCGGGAGCGGCGCGCGGTCGCCGTCGCGACGCTCTACCTCATGGGAAGCCATTTGCTCGCGACCTTCGCGGTCTGCGCGCGGCCCGACACGGCCGCGGTGTGCCTGGCGGCGCTGGCGTTGCTCCTCGCGGTGCGGCGCGCGCATGCGGGGCCGCTTTGTGGTGCGCTCTTTGCTCTGGCCGCATGGCTGAAGCCCAATGTGGTCGGCCTTGGCGCGGGGGTGGCTGTGGCGCTGCTGCTCGAGCGGCCCTTCTCCGTTCCTGCGCTGCTGCGCCGGCTCTTGCCGCCGCTCACCGGTGTGCTTGCGGTGAGCGTGCCCGTCGCGTGCATCTTGTACGCCGCGAGCGACGGTAGCTTCGTGGATCACCTGCGCCTTTCCGTGGGACAGGCGCTGAGGCTCGATCTCTGGTGGGACCAAGTCAGCCGGCGGCTGCTCTTTCTCGGGCCGTTCGCGTTGGTGCTGACCATGGGCTGGCGCGGTCGCCGCGATCCGCGCGTGCGCATCGCGTTCTTCGCCGTCGCGGTGAACCTTGGGTGGATGCTCTTTTGCTTCGCCAAGGTGGGCGCGGCGTCCAATTACTGGATGGAGCCCGCCTTGGGCGCCGTCATCCTCGTGGCCTACGCTCCGTGGCCCGCCTGGTCCGAACGAACCGCCACGACCATCGGCGCCTTGGCCATCGCGCACGCGATCTGGCTGGCCGGCATCTCCGCCGAGGGCGTGCTGGAGGCCTTCGAGAAGCTCCCCGCGCGCACGCAACTCGTGCAGCGCGCCCGCGCGACCTGCCGCACGGATCCCTCCGACGTCATCCTCTCCGACAGCGCCGGCATCGAGTACATGGCCAACGGCCGCGTTCTCGCGCCCTTCTTCCAGACCCACGCGCTCATCTCGGCGGGCCGTCTCCCGGCCTCCACATGGGTCGGGGACGTCCTCCGCCCCGAAGCCAAATGCTTCCTTGCCGAGGGCCCCTTGCCCGATATCGCGTCGGCACCGGCGGTGCACGAAGCGCTGACCGGCAAATTCGTGCTCGAGGCGGAAGCCGGAGATTTGCGGCTGTATCGAGCTCGATAACGCCGAGGTGACGGCGAGATACGCGATCCGAATCCTCGCCACACGGTTCGCGAGGATCCGGATCCGATCTCTAGCTTCGTCGGCGACGGATTATTCGTCGTGCTCGGCCAAATGCGTCAGCGGCTGCTCACCCATCATGAGGCGGAGGGTGTTCTTCAAGCGGAGGTGTTGCAGGAACAGGTCGTGCTCTTGCACGTGGCCGCGTTCGACGTGGGGGCTCTTGAAGTAGAACGAGAGCCACTCTTGGACGCCGCTGCGGCCGGCGCGGCCGGCGAGGTCGAGCAGCAAGGCCAAGTCGAGAACGACGGGGGCGGCGAGGATCGAGTCGCGGCAGAGGAAGTCGATCTTCATCTGCATCGGGTAGCCGAGCCAGCCCGTGATATCGATGTTGTCCCAGCCCTCTTTCTCGTCGCCGCGCGGAGGGTAGTAGTGGATGCGGATGCGGTGGAACAAGTCCCCGTAAAGCTCGGGGTAGACCTCGGGCTGCAGGATCGAGTCGAGCACGCCCGACTTGGTCACTTCCTTCGCCTTGAAGCTCTCCGGATCGTCGAGCACCTCGCCGTCGCGGTTGCCCAGCAGGTTCGTCGAGAACCAGCCCTTGAGACCGAGCGAACGCGCCTTGAGGCCGGGCGCGAGCACCGTCTTCACCAAGGTCTGCCCCGTCTTGAAGTCCTTGCCGGCGATGGGGACGTTCTTCGCGTGCGCGAGCTCCTCCAGCGCGGGAAAGTCGGCCGACAGGTTCGGCGCGCCGTTCGCGTAGGGGATGCCCTCTTGAATCGCCGCGTACGCGTAAAGCTGCGACGGCGAAATGGCCGGATCGTTGGCGCGAAGACCCGCCTCGAACGCCTCGAGCGAGCGGTGGCACTCGGCCGGCTCCAAGTAAATCTCCGTCGAGCCGCACCACACCATCACCGCGCGGTCGGCCTTCTGCTGCGCAATCGCATTGCGGATGTCCTGGCGGAGCTCCTCGGCGAGTTCCAACTTGGTTTTCGCCGTCTTCACGTTCGGGCCGTCGAGGCGCTTCACGTAGTCGCGGCTGAAGGCGGCCTTCATCGGCTTGATCGAATGGAGGAACTCCTTGTGAGCCTCCAGATCGTGCCGGCGCAGAACCTCTGCGCGGGAAGCGGCTTCGAACGCGTCGTCCGAGAAGACGTCCCACCCCGCGAACGCGAGGCTATCGAGCGGTGCGAGCGGCACGAAATCGCGAATCAGCGGATTGCGGTTCTCCGAGCGCGGACCAATTCGAATGGTCTGCATCTGGGTGACCGACCCGATGGGTAGGGCTTTGCCGCGTCGGACGGCCTCCACCCCCGCGAAGAACGTGGTCGCCACGGCGCCCATGCCCGGAGTTAAGACCAGTAACTTGCCCTTGGATTCTTTGATCGGCCGCTGCGTCATATTGTTGGCCTGCAGTTGTGGGAAGGTTTCGTACTCAGAAAAGGGGTCCGGAGCCTAACTCAACTTTTCTTCACCTCCAACGGACCCCGTTCCTCAGTGACCTCCCGAAACTTGGGCGCCCTTGGGGGGCTTGCCGAGCAGGAGAATAAACGGCAGAAACACGATGATCAGTGCGGCTGTGGCCCAGAACGTGTCCCCGAACGACATCACCGAGGATTGCTGCGCGACGATGCCGTCCAGGAGGCCCAGGGCCTTCTGTTTCGCGTCCTCGAGCGAGATGCCCTTGCTGACCAGCATCTGCGTGAAGCCCTGCAGCCGCTCGTTGGTCATCACGCTGTTCGGGACGATGCTCTCCACGAGCATGGCCCGGTGAAACTGCTGCCGTTGCGTGAGCAACGTGCTCAGAAGGGCCACACCGATGCTGCCACCGAGCTGGCGCGTCAGGTTGTAGAAGCCCGTGGCCGTGCCGACGTCCTCCTTCGGAATCGGACCCAGGGTTGCCATGCTGAGCGGCATGAACATGAGCACCGAACCCACCGACCGGAAAATCAGCGGCCAAAAGAGATCGCGCTCCGCCGTGTCCGGGCTCAATCGGGTGAGTGCAATCACGGCGCCGATGAGCACGACCGCCCCGAACGCCAGCAAGGCGCGCGCATCGAACCGGCTCACCAGCCTGGAGACGAAGATCATCGTCACCGCGGAGCCAAGGGCACCGGGCAGCATCAACATGCCCGTCTGCTGGGATGTATAATGCATGCATGTTTGCGCAAAGATGGGCACCGCAAACATGGCGCCATAAAGCGTCATCCCGAGCACCGTGGAGAGGATGCTCCCCGCCCAAAGCGAGCGGTAGCGGAGCACGCGCAGGTCGACGACCGGGTTCTTCGACCGAAGCTCGCGCACCACGAACGCCGTGAGGCCGACCACCGCCACGATGGCCCCGAAAATGATTGCGCGCGACTCGAACCAATCTTCGTCGTTGCCTTCCTCGAGGATCGCCTGGAACGCACCGATGCCTGCGGCCAAGAGGCCAATGGCGATCCAATCGATTTTGCTCCGCACCATGTCTTCGACGCGGTCCTTCTGGAGGAAGTACATCGTCATGGCCACGGCAATGATGCCGACCGGCACGTTGACGAAGAAGATCCAGCGCCAATCCACATTGGTGACCAAATAGCCGCCGAGCGTGGGGCCGATGGCGGGGCCTGAAATGACGATGATGCCGAAGAAGCCTTGGGCCATCGCCTGCTCTTCTTTGGGGAATGTCTCGAAGAGGATGGCCTGGGCTTTCGCGAGCAAACCACCGCCGGTGAGCCCTTGGAGGATGCGCGCGACGATCAGCATGGGCAGGCTCGTCGAGAGGCCGCACAAGACCGACGCGAGGGTGAAGCCGATGAGCGAAAAGACGAAGTAGTTCTTCTTGCCGAACCGATGCCCGAGCCAGGCCGTGAGCGGCAGGATGATGACGTTGGCAATTGCGTACGCCGAGACGACCCAACTGATCTGACTGAGCGTGGCGCCCAGCTCGGCCTGCATGTCGCTCAGCGCGACGTTGACGATGGTCGTGTCGATGATCTCGAGCAGGGCGCCGAGCGACACGGCCGCGGCGACGCCCCACTTGTTGACTCCCGAGCCTGGAGCTGCAGTGGCCATGGGAATACCTCTCTTCTTTGGCCTTGGACTACTTCCGCGTGTCGACGGTGAGGTCGACGCTCATGCCAGGCCGGAGGACGATTCCGTCGGGCGCCGCGTGCAGTTTCACGCGAACGGGAAGTCGCTGAACGATCTTGGTGAAGTTGCCTGTCGCGTTGTCGGGCGGCAACAGCGTGAAGCGTGAACCGGTCGCGCCGGAGAGGCTTTCGATCTCGCCTTCGAATTCGCGTCCGGGGAACGCATCCACCGAGAAATGCGCCGGCTGGCCCACGCGCATGTTCGTGACCTGCGTCTCCTTGAAGTTGCCCGTCAGGTAGATCTCCGGCGTGACGAGCTGCACGATCGTCTGGCCCAGGGCGACGTTCTGTCCCTCGTTGATCGTTTTTTTCGAAACCACCCCGTCATGCGGGGCCACGATCTTCGTATAGGACAGATCGAGGGCGGCAAGATCGCGCTGGGCCTGCGCCGTGGCCACTTGGGCATGCGCCTGCGCCGCGCGCGCACGCGCTTGGCGGACGAGCACGGGAACGTTGTTCGCCTGCTTGGCCTTGGCGTCGGCCTCGGCCACCTTGCTGCGGTTCTGCGCAACCGAGAGCTTCTCCGTCGTAAGGCGCGAGCGGGCTGCATCGAGGTTCGCTTGGGCGAGGTTGTAGGCCGTATCCGCCTGATCGAAATTGGCCTTGGCGATGGCGCCGCTGTCGAAGAGCGACTTGGCGCGCTCACGATCGAGCTTTGCTTGCGCGAGGTTGGCCTCGGCCGATTGGACGAGCGCCTCGCGCTCCTTGATCTGATCCTGCGTGGTCGCCACACCGGCAACCGCCGTCTGCAAGCTGGCGTCGGCGAACGACTTGTTGCCGACGGCATTGGTCTCGGCCACTTGGGCGTCGGCATCGGCCGCTTCCGCGGACGCGACGGCGGCGGCGACGCTGGCCTCGGCCTGCGCGAGGCGCGCTTTGGCGGGGGCGTCGTCCAACTCGGCGAGGACATCCCCCGCGTGCACTTGCTGGTTTTCCGTGAAGAGAATCTTGGCGACCGTACCGGCCGTACGTGCGGGAACGGCGACGATATTCGTATCGATCTGCGCGTTGTCCGTCGTCTCGAGCCCGCGATGCGCGACGTACCATGCGCCACCGGCGGCAATGGCGAGGGCCGCGACGCCCATCATGATGCGACGGCGGCGCTGCGGTTGAGCGGTCTGCGCAGGAGCTTCGGCGACTTCAGCGGCGGGAGCGTCCGTTAGGGTGGAGCTGTTGATGTTGCTATCGATGCTGGCTGATTGAGTCATTCGCGTGTGCCTTCTTATCCGGCAACCGGATGTTGCCATATTGAGGCTACGACCTTGATTTGGCAACTCATGGTTGCCATGTTTTTGAGGTAGAAAGGTTCCTGACCGGATCGCCATCCGGCCAAGGGGGCAGAAAGCTCATGACCGAAGAAAACCGACCCGCCGAGGCACCGAGACCCCGGCTTCGAAATGCCGGCCGCAGTACCCGCAGGACCGAGGGTATCCGCGTGCAGGGCCGAAGCGCCGAAATCGTCGAGCTCGTATTGCAGAATGCGGCCGAGGAATTTGGGCGAAATGGCTACGCCGGCATGCGCGTCGACGAAATCGCCGCGCGCTCCGGCGTGAACAAGACAACTATTTATCGACGTTGGCCGACAAAGGACGACTTGGTGGTGGCGGCCCTTCGCCACATTAGCCCATACAAGCAACCACCCAACACGGGCTCGCTTCGTGAGGATCTCCTTGGTTTGCTGCGCGGCATCGTGGAAATGGCGTCCACACCCAAGGGCCTCGCAATCTTTCGCGCCATCCAAATCGAGCGCGGTCAACCCGCGTTCGAGCCGGTGCTGACGCGACTCAAGACCGACATGGCCGGCAACCGCCAGGCGATTTTCGACCGCGCCATCCTCCGCGGCGAGCTCCCCGTGACCACGGACAGTCAACTCGTGGGCGAGGTGTGCTTTGCCGCCGTATTCCTTCGCATCGTGACCGTGGGACAAAAGGTCGACGAGCCGTTCCTCGAGTCGGTGGTCGACATGATTGTGGCCGGGGCCAAGGTGGTGGGCGCCAAGAACGGGCAACCCATCTCCGGCCAAGCCAACCCCGCCAGCTCAGCCAGCCCAGCCAGCGTGGAGTAAGACCCGCGCGCCACCTGTCCGGGACAGGGCCGAATCTGTCCCGGACAGGGCGCGTTGTTGGATTCTCCGGCAAAGTCGCGGGTGGAGCGCGGCACGGCGTTCGCGATGGCGATGGGCATGCTCGTCACCGCCCTGAGTGCCACATTGATTGGTCTTCAAGCGCAACTCGTTCGTGTGGAGGTCGAGGTCGCGCGTGGCGTTCCCTCATTCGAACTGGTGGGCCTCGCGGAGGCCTCCGTGCGGGAAAGCCGGGTGCGCGTCAAAGCGGCGCTCGCCCAAATGGGGGTCGATCTTTCCGAGTACCGCATCATCGTGAACCTCGCCCCGGCCGACGTGAAGAAGACGGGGAGCGCCTTCGATTTGGCCATCGCCCTCGCCACCTTGGCGGCATTGGAGATTGTGCCGGAAGCATCCTTCGCGGAGACGCTGTTGGTGGGCGAGCTATCGCTCGCGGGAAGCGTGCAGTTCGTACGAGGGGCGCTCCCACTGCTCCTTGGCGCACGTCAGCGTGGGATAAAAAAAGCCATCGTTCCTGCCTACAACGAGGCGGAAGCCGGCTTGGTGTCCGGGATCGACGTGCGCGTGGTCGCCCTGCTCGAGGATCTCGTGGCCGGCTTGCGGGGCGAGCAATCCATCGCACCGGCCAAACCGGGGTGGAACAAGGAAGAGCGCGCACCTCCGCTCGACGACTTGAGCGAGGTTCGCGGCCAGCTTCACGCGCGCCGCGCCCTGGAGATTGCGGCCGCGGGAGGGCACAACCTGCTCATGGTCGGCAGTCCAGGTGCGGGAAAGACGATGCTGGCGCGCCGCCTGCCCACGGTCCTGCCGCCTCTATCGGTCGACGAGGCGTTGGAGGTCATGGCCATCCATAGCGTGGGCGGGTTGCTTCCGCCGGAGTGCCCGCTGTCGTTCACGCCACCTTTCCGTGCGCCCCATCATTCCATCAGCGAGGCGGGGTTGGTCGGCGGGGGCGATCCGCGGCCGGGGGAGGTGAGCATCGCGCATCGGGGGGTGCTGTTTCTCGACGAGCTGCCGGAATTTCGCCGTGCAGCCCTGGAGGCGCTTCGTCAGCCGCTGGAGGATGGCGTGGTGACCATTTCACGTGCGTACGGCACGGCGACGTTTCCGGCGCGTCCTCTGCTGGTGGCCGCGATGAATCCGTGCCCCTGCGGCTACCACGCCGACGGAACCGATCGATGCACGTGCACGGTCGATCGCATTCGGTCGTATCGCGGGCGCATCAGTGGTCCGCTTCTGGATCGCATCGACGTGCAGGTCGCCTTGCCGCCCGTGCACGTGAGTGCACTCGCCCCATCGCGCCCCGGGGAATCTTCGGCCGCCGTTGCCACGCGCGTTGCCGCGGCAAGGGAGATTCAGCTCGATCGCATGGAGCGGGGGGAGACCACCGCGCCCACCAATGCCACGATCCGCCCGGCGGAGGCGGCGCGGGTGTCGGCATCCTCGGCCGAGGGATTGTCGCTTTTGACGAGTGCCGCCGCGCGCTACGGACTTTCGGCGCGGGCCTACGGCAAAGTGCTGCGCGTGGCCCGCACCATCGCCGATTTGGAGGGGAAGACGGCGGTCTCGCGCGACCACGTTTCGGAAGCGATCCAATTGCGCCTCCTCGACCGCTTTCACACGCGGCCATCGGCGGGGCGCCCTATGGCTTCAACGCCGTAGCGGCTGCAGCGGGCGTCGCCACGTGCGCCGTCACCCGGGCGCGTCGTCCGTCGAAGTGCAGCTTCATCCCGAGAATCCACAGGTCCAACGCCAAGGTCACCGCGTTGGCCGCGACGACGGGCCACGCCCGGGCCAAGAGACCGTACGCCAACCAGAGAAACACGCCGGTGCTGAAGATGGCGTACATGCCCACCGAGATGCCGTCGGTGCGTCGGGTGCGCCAGATCATCAAAGCCTGCGGAAGAAAGGACGCCGTGGTCAGAAACGCCGCGAGATAACCGACTAACTCGGGAAGCGATGGGGGCAAGGTGCGGCATCGTTTAGGAGCTCGGCCCATCCGTGTCTAGCCCGCTCCATCGAAATGTAACGCAAAGCGTTAGCGGCCCCTGCAGCAACGAGGCGGCGCGCCCGATTGCGGGGAGTGGTCACAGAAAAACGCGGACGGGTGACGGAACGCACGCCGTCGTCCCAATGCCAAAGGAAAGGAAGCCCGCGCGCGTGCGGTGCCTTTGCAGAAGGGCGCTGGCATTCGTGTTGGGCCGTGCTCCATCCGCGCTTCGCGCGTCGCTTTGACCACGTTCGAGAGAGCTTTCGAGAGGCGCTTAATGAATCAAAGCACAGGGCTGCCGGCTCTGGGCATCGCCCAGAGTTTGGCGGCTCCACGTACGGATACTGTTCGCGAATTCGGTTTCGACGTTCTTCGTTCCCTCGCATGCCTGGCGGTGATCGCTTTTCACGCGCCGGGCGTGATCCGCGTACCTGCGTTCGTGGGCGCGATGGCGAGCCACGGTTGGATTGGCGTCGATCTCTTTTTCGTCCTGTCGGGGTATTTGATTGGCCGCCAAGTCTTTGGGAGGCCCGTGGGCTCCAATCGAATTTCGGAGATTCGCTCCTTTTGGATTCGAAGATGGACGCGGACATTGCCGCTCTACTTCGTCGTGTTGGCGTTTTACGCGGTCATCAAACCGCGACTTCTCCATATGCCATTCGTCGGAGGGCACGCCGGATACGCATTCTTCTTACAGAATTACATTTCGATCGACGACTTCGGTCAAAGTTGGTCACTTTGCGTCGAAGAGCATTTCTATCTTCTATTTCCGCTCTTTGCATTGGGCCTGCGCGGGGCCGAGCGGTGGCCCGTGTGGGTCTGGCTCACGCCGGCGCTGGGAAGCTTGGCCTTTCGCCTCGTGTTCAAGGCCATGCACCCCGAGCACATGGTGTACATGGACTTCCTGATGGGCGTGCACTTTCCGACGCACGCAGATCTGGATGGGATCTCGATCGGGATCTTTCTTGCCTGCCTATCGCGTCGATGGATGGGATGGCACGCTCTCCCTCGAATGCCCTTGTTGCTGCTGGGCATCCTCTCGTGCGCGATGACGCTGGCGTATATGCCGGTCACCATGATCGAGGATGTTCGGTCAATGTTCTATCCAACGCTTTTGGGCATCTCCTTCGGTGCATGCCTCATTGGCGTGCAGGGGGTGACCTTTCCGGCGCCGCTTGCCAAAGTCTTTTTTTGGCTGGCCACCTATTCCTACGGTGCATACCTTTGGCACGGGGTGGCGGGCAGGGTTTGCGATCATGTGCTCAACCCGGCGATGCCGTGGTTCGTCAATGGGGCGTTGTACACGGCCATGACGATCGGGTGCGCCGCGGCGACGTATCACGCGATCGAGGTGCCGGGCCTACGTCTGCGGGCGTACTTTCTGCCAGCCACGCGAGATGGCCACCCCCAAAAGGCACAACAGCCCGCCGGCGAAGGCGAGGGGCCTGGGGACCTCGCCCAGCGCGAGCCATGACATGACGATGACCATGGCCGGGACGACGTAGGTGGTGGCGCCCATTTTGCCAGCGGTGGTTCGCGCAAGGGCATAGGCCCACGTGGTGAATGCCACCGCTGTGGGGAAGATGCCGAGGTAGACGATGCCGGCGGTGGCCAGGGGCGGCGCTTTGGCGACTTGCGCGACGAGGTGCCCGGCGAAGGGTAAGCAGGTGATCGTGCCCACGAAACAGCCAAAGGCGGTGACTTGCAGTGCCGAGGCGTGTTGCAAGGCAGGCTTCTGCCAAATGACGGCCGCGGAATAAGCCATCGCGCCGAGCAGGCACAGGGCGACACCGAGAACGGAAGCGTGGCCGCCCTCGGACATGGAAATACCGACGACGACGGCCCCACCGAACGACACGGCCATTCCGGCGAGCAGCCGGCGCGGGAAGCCCTCCTTCAGCAGCCACCCACTGAGCAGCGCAATCAGGATGGGACCGATGTTGACGATCATCGCGGCCGTGCCGGCATCGACCTCCTGCTCGCCCCAATTCAGGACGACCATGTAGAGGCCGAACCAAAGGACGCCGGACAAGACGATGCCGCGCCAGGCGGCGCGCGCGGGCCAGCCTTCGCGCCGCACGAGGCAGATGACGCCGAGGGAGATGGAGCCAATCAGCAGTCGGCCGAGCGCGAGCGCGCCCGGGGAAAAGTCCCGCGCGGCGGCGCGGATGGCCACGAACGAGGAGGCCCAGCAGAGCAAGGTGACCACCACGGCCGCGAGCGCGCGCCGGTCGATGCCGGGCTTTGCGGGATCGAGCGAAACAGGGCGGGAGTGCGTGGAGGCGGCCATGTGGTCGCCTTTGTAGGGCCGCGCGGGGCGGCGCGCACCTCGTTCGTTGCTTTCGAATTCGCCGGGCTAGCGGAGATAGACTTCCATCGGCTGGTTGTTTTCGCGGTTCGTGTCGCCGTCCCACTCGTACGTGGAGAGGACGCCGAACAAGTGCAGTCCTTTGGTGTTGTTGCGCGCCCAATAGATGTCCGGGTAGCGCTTGTCGTTCGGGTTCCCGGAAAATCCCACGCTCTCTTGCGTCGCCCTCGCACCGGTCCACAAGGCGACCTGTTGGGCCTGTGAGAGTTTGTGCAGGTCGTAGTTGAGAACGTTGCCGGCGCGGAGATTCTCCAGCAGGACGGCGCTCTCCGCTTTGCTGGTGATGGAGTCGTTCGAATTGGCGTTTTGCCGAATGTGAATCTGCGTGGAGATCGCCGCGAGCGACTTCATGGTCGCGGCCTTCATGTAGCAGTTCTTGTCCACGTCGATGGGAAGCTCGGCGTTGGACTCGGCGAGATCGGCGGGACCGCGCTGGTTGCTCGTGGCTTCGATGAGGGCCCAGCCGCCGCCGTCGAAGTCCATGTCGCAGCGGGTGATGGCCTTTTCGTCGGCGGGCCGGATCACGTAGGTGGCGGTGGTCGCCGAGGGAAACGATGCCTTCAGCTCTTTGCAGCTTCGAAAGAAGGCGCAGGTGACCCTGACGGTTTGCACGTCCACGTTGCCGACGGTGCCGCTCGACGAGGTTACGGTGCACGGTTGATGCGGCGAGGTGGGAAGTCCGCCGGGCTTGACGCGGACGTCGTACTCCGCGCCGATGCGCACGGCGGTGGGAAAGGTGAAGGCCCCGTCGCGATCGATGTGGAGGTCGTCGCCGCCATTGTTCTGCAAGACGAGATCGCGGCCTTGAAGGCCGAGCACCTCTCCACCGACAAGGTGCGTACCGGCGGGCGGCGGGCCCGTGTCGGGGCGCGGTTGCACGTCGCTGCCGGGGCCCGAGTCCTGAATGGGAGGAGGTGCGCCGTTCGGTGTCACGCCGCCCTCATCGAGCCCGCACGCTTGAAAGAGGAACGCGAGTGAGAATCCGGCGAAGGGAAGAACGGCACGCGCGAAGGAAGCGCTCGGCATGAAGCCATGAAGATTACTCGAAGACGTCGAGATCGCCAGTCAGCTCCGCCGTACGCAACTCCTGAAAAGGTCTTTCTTTTTTGTAACTGCAGACTGAATCATCGCGGTGCGACAATCACCGATGGTTTCGTCATCGTCGGTTTCTCCCTCGCACCATGAGCTCGTTCGGTCCCGCATACGCGATGTATCTACGCGGTTTTTCTCGTTTCCTGGCGGTGTATGGCCGCCGCGGGTCGATGGGCTTTTTTCTCACGGTGGTTCTCTTGGCCTGCGGAGGCGCCGGCCTGTCCACTTCGCCGGCGAAGCCCCGCACCGAGGCAGGTCGCGAAGAAAGGGCTCGCCACGAAGGGGGCGAGGAGGCGTGTCCGGCATGTGCGACGGATGCCACGCGGTACCTGCGTCAGCTCTCGCTCGATCTGCGCGGACGACCGCCCTCGATGGAGGAGCTGGAGCAAGTGCGGACGGCCGGGGACGTGACGCCCGAGGTGATCGACGCGATGGTGCGCTCGGACGAGTTCCTCGGTCGCGTGCGCACGTGGCACATGGCGCTGCTCTGGCCGAACCTCGATGGCTTCCACCTTCGCGGCGCGCCGCTGGTGGCCAGTGACTACGACGATGCGACGGGGCGCCAAAAGGGCGGTGTCTTTTCGCCGGATCCGGCCATGGTCGAAGACGGGCCCGCGCCCAAAGGCAAGAGCGGAAAGCGCCCTGCCGCGCGCGGCTTCGTGTACCACCCCGACGCGTACGTGAACCAGCACCTGCGCGGCGGTGAGCCGGGCTCCATCGTGTGCGATCCGCGTATCGAGTACCCCAAGCCGGCTGCGGCGCGCATGGAAGGCGGCCGCTCGGTGGCGCCGGCCCAGCCGACGTATACCGTGTTGGGAACCGACAAAAAGAAGCGGAAATATCCGTACTACGACGCCGACGGTGTTCCGCTGCCGTACCACGATGCGGCGCATTGCCCCAATTATTGCTCGAGCAAGAGCGACGCGGAGCGCGCCTCGCGCGACTACAAAGGAAAGCGCGAATACTACGCGCCCATGAATGCGAAGGGCGCGGATGCCAAACCGCACGAGCTCGACCCGCCCGATATGCACTGCCCGGATGCCTTTCCGCATCGCGTGGTGAATTCGTGCGACAACCATGTCGAGGCCAACGACCCCGAGATGGTCGTGCGTCAGCGCCGCGAGGGCATGCGCAAGATGCGTCACTATTGGTCCGGCACCACGGAGGTGCGCACGTGCGCCTACGACGCGCAGGATCGCACCAACAGCGCGACCACCGGCGTCTCCTGTGCGGGCAATGCACTGCGTGACCCTTCGTGTGGGTGCGGGCCGCAGGGCATTTATTGCATGCCGAACCTGCCCACGACGGGGATCGTCAGCTCGCGCGCCGAATATGCGGTTCGCAGCGCGCTGAACGAAGAGCCGCTTCGCATCGTGGAGTCGGTGGTGGCGCACGATGAGGACTATTTCGATATCTTTCGTACGCGCCGCTCCTTCATGAATGGGCCGCTCGCGATGATGTACAAGAACCAGCTTGGCACGCTGCAGGGGCTCTCGCTGAGTGCGCCCGCGTCGGCCGAGGTGCTTCCGGACATCCCCTACGACGAAACAGGCTTTCGCGAGTACTTGCGCGATGCGCAGCATGCGGGCGTGCTCACGACTCCGGCGTACCTGGGGCGCTTTCCCACGTGGCGCTCGCGCGTGTCGCAGTTTCGGACGGCCTTCATGTGCCGGCCGTTCACGCCCGGCAGTGCGGCGCTGCCCTCGCCGGACGATGCGTGCACCCGCGAGCCCAATTTGGCGCAGCGGTGCGGTTGCAAGAACTGCCACGCCGCGCTCGAGCCGATGACCGCGTGGTTCGGGCGCTGGGCCGAGCGCAGCGCACAATACCTGTCGCCGGCGGAGTATCCGGCGCACGATCCGTCGTGCGAGCAATGCGCGGTGACCAAGCGAGGGTGCACGGAGCGGTGCCGCACGCAGTACGTGGTCGACACGGTGAATGCGGACGGTGCGCGCTATGCGGGCACGTTGCGCGGGTATCTGTATCGCACGAAGGACGAGGAGGCGCGCATCGACGAAGGGCCGGAGGGGCTCGTGGCGAGCGCCATCGCCTCCGGGGAGCTCGAGAGCTGCACGATTCGAACCGCATGGGGCAAGCTTCTCGGGCGAGGCATGAGCGACGACGAGACGCAGGCCGTGCTGCCGGAGCTCGCGGCCCGCTTCGCGCGGAGCCATCACAACTACCGCGACTTGATCAAGGCCATCGTGACGTCGCCCGCGTATCGGAGGGTCGATTGAAGCGCGCATTCGCATGCGCCTTGCCGCTCGTGCTCGCGGCGTGCGGAGGCACATCGCCGTTGCCCGAGCCGCGCTCGGTGCCGGGGCGTGCGGTGCCGGTCGACACGGCGCGCGCGCTTCCCGAAGGGCATCCCGAGATCCCGCTGGCCGATCCCGCATCGAACGACGGGCGCGTGGGGCGCGCCCCGCACAGGCTTTCCGTCGAACAGCTCCGTGCATCGCTGCTCGCGGCGACCGGCTACACGTGGATGGCCTCCAGGGTGGTGAACGATCCCGATTCGTTCACGGGCACGACGTACCTCCCCGATGCCGACATGTTGGAAGCGCTCGCGGCCACGCTGGGCCGGCCCGACTACGTGACGAGCACCAGCGAGGCCATCGAGCCGGCGGTGACCTTTTCCAAGTTGGCCGGCGATGCGGCGCGCTCGTCGTGCCGCATGTCGGTCAAGGCCGACACCACCGCGCCCGAAAAGGAGCGACGGATCCTGCGGCACGTGACCCCGAAGGATACGTTGGCCGCCAATTCGGATGCCATAAAGAAGAATCTCTCGTATTTGGCATTGCGCTTTTGGGGACGCACCATCGCCCCGAACGATGCCGAGCTCGCACCTCTTTTGACCCTTTTCGGAAAGGCGACCGCCGCGCCAGGTACACCCGTGGAAGGCTGGCGTGCGGTCTGCATTGCCATGGCCACCGATCCGCAGTTTCTCACCTACTGAGGCCCCATGAGAAAGGACGAAACCCGAAAACCAATGCACTTTACGCGGCGCGATCTCCTGCGAAGTGTGATGACGTTGACCGCGGCGGGCTTCGCGTCGCGTTTGGGCTTTCCTGCGTTGGCCCAGGCGGCTGCGCAAGTGTCGTCCACGCGGCGGTTCGTCTTTTGCTATTTCCCCGGTGGCTGGGATCAATTGCTCTTTTTGGATCCGCGTGACCCCACGGCCAATGGCAAAAAGTTCGACGACGAGAACCGCGCGAACACGCTCACCGAGACGCGGTACGCATCCCTCGACGGGCACAATGGCTTTTCGTCCAAAGTGATCACGGCCGGGAATCTGACCTTCGGGCCGGCGGTGGAAAAGGCCACTTCGCCATTGCCGAAGCTGACCAAGCATTACCAGCGTCTGGCCATCGTGCGCGGCATCAACATGGGAACGTTGGGGCACGAAGTTGGATATCGCTATTTCTTGACGGCGAAGTTCCCCGCAGGGAATACGGCACGAGGGACCAGCCTGGCGACGGAGGCTGCGGCGCAGATGCAATCGACCCTGCCGCTGCCGGCCGTGTCGCTGCGTGTGGAGTCGTACAACGAGCGCCGGCCGGGCCAATATTCGGCGATGCGCGTGGATAGCATCGACGATTTGCTCATGGTGCTGGAGCGCGGGAAAGACTTGCTCGAGCGCGATGCGGTGGAGGAAGCGCTCTCGGATTATGCAAAGCAGGGCGCGCCGTGCGCGGTGAACGTGTACGATCGCCGCGGCTTGCTCACGCGCATGCGCGGGGCGGACGGTGCGGCGCGAGCGACCTTGGGATCGAAGCTCGCGAACAAGTTTCGTTTTCCCACGGGCAAGGATGATCTGAGCGCGGCGGTGCGCCAACAATACGGATTGAACCGCGGCGAGGCGGCGTCGCCGGCAGCGCGTGCGGCGTTTGCGGCGCAGGCCATCAAAGAGCAAGTGGCCCAATGTGTTTCGGTGGCCATTGGCGGCGGGACGGATACGCATTTTGCGGGCAACACCGGGCATGCGGACGCGCTGTATCCGGGGATTGGCGCCTTTGCCGCGCTGATCGACGATCTGGCCAAATCGCCGGCGCCACCCGAGCTTCAACGATTGGGCGGTGACTCGTGGCTCGATCATACGACGTTGATCGCCTTCAGCGAGTTTGCGCGCACGCCGATGTTCAATACGTACGGCGGGCGCGATCATCATCTGACGAGCTCGTGCCTGCTCGCGGGTGCGGGCATCGTCGGCAATCAGGTCGTCGGTGCTTCCGGCGACGTGGGGATGGGGCCAGGGCGCTACGACTTCAAGGCGCGCCGGACGACGAGTCAGGGCGGAGAGAACATCAAACCGGAGCACGTGGCGGCAACCTTGCTGGCGAGCGCAGGGCTCGATCCGGCCGGGGCGCTCATTCGCGAGGAGCCGTTGCGGGTGTTGGTTCCCGGATGACGCGATCCTGGTGGGCATCTCTCGGGCTGGTGCTCGGTGCGGCTGCGTGCGGAGCTGGTGACGCGCGGCCCGTGGCCCTCGAGCCGGTGACCGTGGACGGATTTTCGTGTGCGCCATTTCAGATGCAGAGTGCACACGTTCGCATGGCCACCGGTTCGGCGGTGGCGCTTCATGCCGCGGGCGGCTCGGGGGTGGCGACGTTCACGCTCGTCGGGGACACCGGCGGCGCGAGCATCGAGCCCGGCGGCGGCCTGCGCGCCGGAAAACGCGCGGCGTCGTTCGAGGCGATTGCGCACGATGGTCGCTGCCGCGCCGAGGCGCGCACCCGTGTGGAGGTGGTCGGGCCCTTCGAGGTCGAGCCTGCGTCCATCGTCGTGGCCCGGGGGACACGTCTTTCCTTCGCGGCGAGCGGCGCGCTCGGCAGCGTTGCGTACACCGTGCTGGAACGACCCGCCGGGCGCGAGGGCGCTCTCGGGAAGATCGACGCGGGGACATTCGTCGCGGGCGATGTGGAGGGCACGTACCGCATCGCCGCGCGTGATGCGGGAAGCGGCAACGAAGCGCGGCTCACCGTGACGGTGGGCAAGCCCGTTCCGTTGCGCCCGCGTGCGGAGCTCTATGCCGTGCCGGCACGCGGGCGTGTGCGCCTCGATTTTCGCGGTGGCTCGGCGCGCGTCGATCCGGTGTCGGTCGGCGGCGCCGGCGGGCGCGTTACCGTGGAGTCGGGCGATGCGTGGTTCGAGGCCGGCGCCCGGCCAGGTGTGGCCGACGTGACGGTGCGCGATCGCTTCACGAAGGAAACGGCCAAGGTGCGCGTGCTCGTGGCCGAGATGCTCGGCGCGCCGCCGCTCGCGCGAGGAACGCAGACAGGGCTGGGCGATCTCGCGGTCGGTGACGTCAACGGCGACGGCAAGCCCGACATCGTCGTGGGCCACGCCGAACGAAGCAAGGCGGCCATGGAGGCGGGTGGCATCTTGGTGTACTCGGGAAGCGGCGCCCCCGGTGCCGTCGACGCCGTTCCCGGGGTCATCGAGGGCGAGCGCGCCGCGGATCATCTCGGCGCGGTGCTGGCCGTGCGGGACCTCAACGGCGACGGCATCGACGACATCGTGGCCGGCGTTCCCGATGCGGATCTCGGCGATACCGACCGCGGTGAGGTGGCCATCTACCTCGGCTCGAGCCACGGCATCGAGACGGAGCCCGATCGCATCGTGGCCGGCGAGGGGATCAACCATCATTTCGGCGCCGCGCTCGCGTTGGGGGATCTCGACGGTGACGGCGCACCGGATCTCGCGGTCTCCGCGCCCACGGGCAAGAGCTCGTTCGAGCCTGCCTGCGAGGGGGGACGCGTCTCCATTTTTCGCAACAAGAAGACGCCGCGCGGTGTGTTGGAGGGCGTGCCCGAGCAGACCCTCGACATGCGCCCCGTGCAAAGCGACTCCGATGCGGTGCCCGCATGCGGCAACGGTCCCACGGGGGCCGGGCGCGCGCTCGCGTTGATCGACATGGATGGCGACAAGACCGCCGATCTCGTGGTGGGTCTGCCGCAGGTGTCCTATCCGCAGCCGGGCAAGTCACAAGGCCAGGTGCTCGTGTTTCGCGGATTGGGCGGCGCCAAGTTCGAGACCGATCCCGCGTGGGCTCTGGAGCTCGATCCACCGCAGCGGAAAGACAATGCGGCCTTCGGGTCGGGCCTCGACGTCGTTCGAGCCGAGCCCCGCGGTCCCGAGATGCTCGTGGTGCGTGCGCCCGGCCTGGGGTTTTTCTCCTTCGCACCGGGCTCCCTCGGTCCGCGCGGGCGCGATCGGCGTGCGCACGTGGTCACGACGGCAGCCGCGCGTGCGTTCTACCTTGAGGGCCGTGAACCGGCGCGCGGGATCGGGCGAAGTGCCGCACTGGCGGACGTCGACCCTGCGCCGGGACTCGAGTACGTGGTGTCGGCACCGGAAAACCGCGGGGGCGTCTTGGTTTTCTCCGCGGCGGGTTTGCTCGAGCGCCGTGGCGCACTCGCACCGCTCGCGGACGGCGCAGGGCGCCCGAACGAGTTTACCGGCCTTCGCATCGCGGCCGTCGGCGCGGGGGCGCTCGCCGTATGGTCGCCGTGGAGAAACACGGCGCAGGGGAATTTCGCAGGAGCCATCGACGTCGTTCCAGCAGGGCCAGCTCCGTTCAAGAGCCGCTGGCCAGGCAAGGAGGCGATGGTGCTTCCCACCTTCGGGGCCGGCGATCGCGCAGGGCAGGCGGTCGAGCTCGGGGTGCTCGACGGCAAGAGCATCACCGTGGTGGGCGCACCCGGCGCGAATGCGTCCTCGCGTCTTCGTGCGGGCGCCGTCGATCTGTTCGGCGCGGATGCCGCGCGGCCGCTGCAGCGCGTGGCCGGTGAGCGGCAGGATGCGCAATTCGGGCGCGGCCCCATGGCGGTGCTCGACTTCGACGGCGATGGTCAGCTCGATCTCGCGGTCGGCGATCCCGACGACAATTGGGGCGGGCCGGCACCGAAAGGCTACGTGGACCCCGAGGGGTGCTCCGCGCTCGACGCCGCGGGTAAGCCGATTCTGACGGTGCATCGCGGTTCGGTGCGCATCTATTCGATGGTGTCCGGCAAAATGGTGGAGCGATTTCGCGTCGTCGCGCCCAAGGAATCGCCGCGCAACATGAAGGGCTGGCCCCCTTACGCGCGCGGTCGCTTCGGGTTTTCTCTTGCGGTGGCCGATGTGAATGGTGACAAATTGGACGACCTCGTCGTGGGGCGCCCGAATTCGATGGATGGGAGCGGCGCGGAGGTGATCCTCGGGCGAAAGCCGGATGCAGGTGGCGGTGTGTTGGTGGCCTGCAACACCGGCGAGACGGGCAAGAACGGCGCGCTGGTCATGCCCTCGATGGCCGAAGGCGTCCCGACGTCGTACGGCGGCGCCGTGGCGCGCGTCGGAGATCTCGACAAAGACGGATGCGACGAGGTGGCCATTTCGCTCTCGTCGATCGGAGGCTTTCCCGAGCACGCCGGGGTGGCCGTGGCCTTTGGCTACGATGCAGAGGGCAAACGGTGCCGCGGGCATGATCGGCCGTTCGTGTTGCGGCTCGTGGCCGATGATCACACGCTCGCCGACGACGTCGTGGGCGATGCGAAGACCCGCGCCAACGATCTGCAGGATCTGCGGCAGCCGACGACGATGGGACGCGTGCTTGCGCGCGGCTCGGGCGATTTCACCGGCGATGGCATTCCTGACGTGGTCTTTCGCGACGGAGATCTCACGCTGGGCGAGGTGCGCGGGCCGGCGGTGGAAATCATCTCGGGCGCGTACCTCGCGGGGCTCTGCCCGAACCATCGATGCCCCCGGGGCCGGCGAGGTGCGCTCTTCTCGGATGGCGACTGGAACGTCGTGGCCATGCGCCCGCTCGGTGCGCCCGTGCGCCGTGTCCTTTTTGCGGAGCCGACGGCGCGGGGTGGCATTGCGTCCATCGCCCTGGGGGATGCAAACCGCGATGGCGTGGCCGATCTCGCGATGGGCGTGCCCGACGACTCCGATCAGGGCGAGTTCGCGGGGGTGGTGCGCGTGTACCTCGGCGGCAACAAGACGGCGGAGGATCCCTTCCTGATGGCCGTGGGCGACCTCAAGGAAAAGAGCGTGTTCGGCGTCTCCGTGGCGCTTTCGCCGGCGGCGCTGGTCGTCGGCGCATCGGGCTCGACGCGCGGGGGCAAGGGCGCAAACCTCGGCGCCGCGTATCGGTGGAACCTGGAGGTGCCCAAATGAGGCGTGCCGTGCTTCTCGCGTTGCCGCTGCTGGCGGGTTGCGCGACGGCCCCCATTCAAGAGCGCTCCGTGGGCGCGGTGGATCGCGCCCCGCGTGCGATGCAGCGTGTGGCGCTTCCGCCGGGGACCCGCGCCGTGGCCGTCGTTGCGCAAGAGGGCGGCGAGGGATTCGTCGAGCTGGCCGATGGGCATTTCCTTCGCGTGGATGCGCGCGGTGCGGTGTATCCCGTCGACCATGTTGCGGCGCCGCGTGCGGAGTGGAGCACGTCGGGCGGTCTGCGGGCCGAATACGGCGGGCGATGGTTCTCTCTGGAGGCGCCAGCCGGCAATGAGCTCGGTCTCACGCCCGAGGGGTTGCGCAGCATCGCGCAGGTCGTGCCGCTCACGTTTCGCGGCGGCAAAGATGCGAAGGACGCGCGCGATGCGTGGGTTCGCATCGGCACGCGCGTGGTGCGCGTTCATCTCGAGCCCGGCGGCGATGCGCCCAAGGTGAGCTGGATGGACCCCGCGCCGGGGGTCACCGTCGGCGCCGTACAATCGATCGCACGCGTTGGCGAGGGACTCGGCGCCATGGTGAGCGATCGCGGATTGACCGTCGTCTCCGAGGAGACGATTCGCACGTACCGCGATGCGGGTATTCCTGGCCCGCTTGCCGGTGGTGGCGGATGGGCGTGGGTCGGCTGGAATGGGCAGATTTTGCGCACCGACGGGGAGACGTGGGAGTCGCTCGCGAAGAATGTGCCATTGGGGCAAAGCGCGCGGCTTGCGGTCGACGATGGGACCGGGACGTTCGCCCTCGTTCTCGATGGGGCGGGCGGCGTGTTGCGCATCCAAGCCGACGGGGCTCTCTTTCTCTCGGGGCTCGCCGACGGCGGCGCGGTCTTCGATACGAAGCTCGAGCTCGAGGCTTCCGGCGCCGAGCGCGATGCGCTGGAGCGGGTGTCGTTCGCGCTCGACGGGAAGGACCTCGCTTCGCGCACCGCGCCACCGTGGGGATGGGGCGCCGACGGCGTTCGCCCTGCGGAGCTCGCGTCGCTGGGGTTCGGTACCCATCGTGTCGACGTTCGCGCCGTATTCGCCGACGGCCGCGAACGCACGCGCACCTTGCGCTTCGACTACCGCTCGCCCATCGGCCGCATTCCGACGTACGACGCCGACATCGCCCCGCTCTACGACGCCAAATGCGGCTCCTGCCACACCGCAGGCGTCGGCCGCGGCATCGCACGCGATCTCTCGTCGTACGAGCGCCTCTCGGGCCAAGCGAACGCCGTGCGCGCCGCCGTGCGCGAAGGGCGAATGCCACCCGATTTACGACTCGATGCGGTGTCCACCCGTCTTTTCACGGCGTGGATCGATGGGCGCACTCCACGTTGAATACGCGGCCAATTTGGATTCACGATCCCATCAACCCGTCGCATGCGCCTGCGCGACGATGAAGTCGAGCATCGCACGCGTGGCTCGCGACGGTTTCACGGTCTTGGGGTAGAGGAGCCAGAATGGCCGGCGTGCGCTGCGAAATCCCGCGAGGACTTCGACCAGCGTGCCTCGAGCGACGTCTTCGGCCGCGGCCATGTCGTAGACCTGCGCGAGCCCCACACCTGCACGTGCGAGCCCGACGACGCCCAACACGTCTTCCGAGCAGCGGTAGCGAGCGTCCGGAACGAACCCGCGTGGCTGACCCGCAAACTGCCATGGCATGACGCGGCCGGTGCTCGGCAGAACGAAACCGATGCAGGCGTGCTCCGCCAAGTCGGCGGGCGTGCGAGGTGGCTTGTGTTTCGCCAAGTAGGCGCTGCTACCGTAGACGCCGAGGGCAAAATCACCGAGCTTGCGCGCCACCAGCGTCTTGTCCTCGATCGCGCCGACGCGAACCGCCAAATCGAAGCCGTCGCGCGTGAAGTCGATTCGGCGGTTGGAGATTTCGACCTCCACATCGACCTTGGGGTAGCGGTTGCGAAATGTGCCGAGGGATGGGAGGAGACGGAGATGGCCGTACGATGTCGGGGCGCTGATGCGGACGCGTCCCTCGGGCGTCTCCCCGCGACTCGCCAGAGCGCGCTGGCCCGTCGCGAGAAGGGCGAGCGCTTGAACGCATAAATCGTAGTAGCGGCGCCCTGCATCCGTGGGCGTGAGGCTGCGGGTGGTTCTTCGGAACAGCGTCACCCCCAGAGCGCCTTCGAGCCGCGCGACACTGCGGCTCGTCGCCTGCGGTGTGACCTCGAGCATTCGAGCTGCTTTGGTGAAACTGCCGTTCTCGAAGGTCCGACAAAAGGCCTCGAGGTTGGGAAGTGTCCCCGCCGATGCGAGTCGCGTCATGCTCTCACCATTTACAACTTTTTAGCACAAGTGCTTCGCCGGCCGTGCGCCTACTCGGGAGTGCCCGAAGGGCGCAAGCTCCTGGCAGGAAGAACGCGGGGACCGCGAAGGTGCCGGCCCCGGCAACGAGCGCGACCGATTCAACATGGCGAAGGTGCAATCATGACGACGAGATTCAGAGCAGGATTCAACGTACTCAACAAAGACGGCATCGTATTGGCCTCGGCCTTGGGCCTCGCCGCTCCGACGGTCGCTTCGCACGAGGCCTCCGCGGAATCACGCGGCGGCAAAGTACTGGTGGTTCTATCGAGCGCAAAGGAATATCAGCTGCGCGATGGCGTGAGGTACAAGGCCGGGTACTACCTCGACGAACTGGCCATTCCCGTGCGCAAAATGATCGATGCTGGATTTACGCCCGTGTTTGCCAATCCAAAGGGCGACGATCCGGTTTTCGATCCCCATTCGAACAATAGCATTCTTTTCAATGGCGACGACGCCAAGAGAAAAGAGGCGCTGGATTTCGTAAATGGTTATTACGCAATACACCATCCAAAGACCCTGGCGGCGGTTGCGCGGGAGGGTACCAGTCAATACGTGGGCATCTATGTTCCGGGCGGTTTTTCGCCGATGGAGGATTTGATGCAGGACAAAACGCTGGGGCAGATTCTCCTCAGCTTCCATACGACGGGGAGGCCGACGGGGCTTCTCTGCCACGGACCAGCAGCACTGTTGTCGACGTTGAGCGATCCTGCGGCCTTTCGCAAAGCCATAGTTGCCGGAGATTACCTCGGCGCCTCGAAGCTCAGCGACGGTTGGGCCTACAAGGGGTATCACATGACGGCGGACTCGCAGGCGGAGGAGTCGAAGATCGAAGGGCCAGCGCAGCAAATGGGGGGATATCTGCCGCTCTATGTGTCCGATGCACTCGCCCAAGCGGGCGCGCATGTCGACCGGGTGGGGCTGTGGGGCGTCAACGTGGTCGAGGACCGCGAGGTGGTGAGCGGACAGCAGCCATTTTCGTCCCATGCATTGGGCGATGCCTTCGTCGCCAAGTTGCTCCGCGCAAATCCGAGTCGGTGACCCCCCTTTACACGATATCCATCCGTGCTTCGCACGCGCGAACCGCGGCGTAGTCCTCGGCCACCGCCGCGGCGCTTTCGCTGGCCAAGACCACTTGCCCAATCGACGTGAACACGTCGACCGTGCGCGGCACGTGGTCGCCGGTGCCGTAGACCAGGTGGATATCGTGGAACGTGCGGAGCTGGCTCAAGGCTTTCATCTCTTCCGCGTTCCGCCAGGTGCCGCTGCGGGCGGCGGAGAGATAGGCCACGGTGACGTGCTTGTTCAAGTTGTAGCCGTCGCCGCCGAGGGGCTCGCCGACCATGTGGCGCACGCAGCGATCGATCTGCGAATCGCCCGTGGCCAGACGCGTGAGGCGCTGCTGGTGCCCGCCGGACAGACGCGCGTTGACTTCGATGAGACGCGGGCCGTGCGGCGTGTCCATCACCTCCACGTGCGCGGCGCCGTTGCGCATTCCTACGGCATCGAGCGCAGCGCGCACGTAGTCATAAAGGGCATCCACGCGCGGGGCGCCGGGCGGCAGGAAGTCCACCGCTTCGTAGATCCCGAGGCGGTCGTCGATGGCCCGCTTGCGGTATCGACAGACCGACACCAGGCCGTGCACACCGCCCGCCGTGTACGTATCGACGGCGTACTCGATGCCCTCGGCGAGCTCCTGCACGAGCACCTGCTCGTTGTGCAGCCCCATCTTGTTGATCATCCCCAGGATCTGCGCGAACACCGGCCGCCAATCTTGCCCTGCCCGCACGATGTGCACGTTGTCGGTGCCCGCGCTCTTCGGCGGCTTCAGCACCAAAGGCTGCCCCTGCAGGCCAAACTCGGCAATCCACGCTTCCACCGCCTCCGGCTTCGCCGTGCCGACTTGATGCAATACCGGAATCCCATTGCGGTGCAGCGCCAGGGCGGTCTGCCACTTGTCGCGGCGCGCTGCGGCCAGCTCGGGCACGTTGCCGATGTGCGGCAGAACCCGCGCCGTAAGCGCCTCGGCGAGCTCCACGCCCGACTCGTTGCCAGGCAGGATGCACAATGGCTCGAACTCGGCCACCTGCGCCGCGAGATCGGCCTCGGGCATGGTGCCGTCGAGGATGCTCACGAAATGCGAAGGATCCCAGCTGTCGAGCGCACTCTCCGGGATCTCGAATGCCGTGCGCACGGCGACCGCGTCGACGTTCTTCGCACGAAATGCAGGTGCCAATCCGTATCCCGAAGAATACGGGTCCACGATGACTACTTTGGATCGATTGCTCACGATGCCCCTCTATCTACTCAACGGCTTATGAGTCTCTACTTTACGGAAAAACCGCAGGGCCACGAAGAGCAATGCCATGAGCCCGGCGGTGGCCGCGGCTGTCTGTGCCAAGAAGGCGTGCAGCGCGCCGCGTGCCAAATAATCTCCCAACAAGACCGCCACCACTGCGCATACCGCCCGGTCGATGATCGACTCGATCGACAGCAGCGTGGCGCGCGTATCCGAATTGACGATGGCTTCGTTGAGCAGTTGCCGCTGAATCGGAAACGACAAACCGCTCGCGAGTGAAAACACACTCAAGGCCGCCACTGTTCCCGCCACCCCCATGGGAACGAGCGCCGCCAGAGCGCCCGCCATGATCAAGGTGAGCACGAAGACGGCATTTTGATTGCTCATCCACCGCTTGATCCAGGCACTGCGGAATGCACCTGCAATCTCGCAAACCGTCGTGCCGGCCATCACGAATCCAAACGTGGGCAGCGGCAGTTCCTTGGACGTGAGAATCGGTTGGAACAGATTCACCTGGACGATGCGCACCAAGGTGAAGACGGCCACACCTTGGATCATCAGCATCAACAGGTGCGGCGTCGCCCGAAGATATTTGAACGCAGTGCTGATCAGCGTCACGAACGGCAGCACCGTTTTCGGCTTTTGGCCTCCCGACGCACCGATGGGCGGCAGTCGAAATGCAATCACGGTGGCCGCCACGGCACTCGCCGCCGAAAGCCAATACGGTGCCGTGGGGAGCCACGCCATGAGCAGACCCGCGACCGGTAGACAGGCCACCCGGCCGACCAAGCTGTAGGCGCGCCCTCGTCCCTCGGCGGCGCGGTAAGCATCGCGCGCGCCCTCGGCCGACAAGTAATCATAGAGGTAGGCGCTGAAGGCACCCGATACCAACGAGCGCGCCAGGGCAATGAGCACGAAGTGAACCAGAAAGCCGGTGTAGTTCGACGCAAACACCGGCGTCAGATTGGCCACGGCGAGCACCAGTGCGCCCGCCCGCACCGAGCGGCGGTAGTCGAAGCGATCGGCAAATAGCCCGGTGGGTACCTCCAAGAGGCAAAACACCACGTAATAAATGCTCTGAATCCCGAAAATCTGCGGATCGCTCAGGCCCGATTGGCGCTGATACACATAAAAAACGGGAAGCCAGAACAGAAGGCCGAAGAGCAGCTGAAAGGCGTTGCTCAGTGCGACCACCCGCCGTACGCCGGCGGGGATCGCGGTGGAACTTGGATTCACGGCAATGCTGTTCATCGATGAAAAGAGAACCCCTTGTCAGTCGACAATGGGGTGCGCGGACATCAGTGTGAATAGGGTCTTACTTGCAGAATTTGCAATTCGTCATTCCCTGCCAACCATTCCACGTCGATTGGGTCGGCGAAGGTGTAATTCGCAGCAAAATGCGATTGCAAAAGGCGGCCCACGAGGGCCAATCGGCCGAGCAGCGCTTTGTCGTTGTCGTCGAGATCGGTATCGGAATCACCCAACGAGACGGTGCGCCCGCCGCCCTCCATCGTGTTGTAGAGGTATTGCAGCGGCGAGGCATCACCGGACACGATCGCGTTCACCGAGCCGCGGCGGGATGCATTGATGTACACGTGCCGGAAGTCCGACGCACTGGTCGGGTTGGTCGTCACCATCACGCCGCCCAATTTGGATGCCACCTCTTGCTGGATGACGACGCCCATGTACACCGCATCGAGGGAAATGCCCGCTTGCTGCCGCAGTCGCACGCTGCGCGGTGACACGAGCGAAGCCCACACTTCCTGGATGCTGCGCAAAATCGTTTCCACCCCGCTCACGCGGGTCACCGATTCGTAGATGCCCGCGGCCGAAAAGCCCGCGAGATCTTCCGCATTCGATGAGCTGCGCACCACGAATTTGTCGGCGCCCGCGAGGTGATGAACGATGGCCGCATCGATGCTGTGCCGCATGTCCGCCGGCATGCGCGTGCGGCGGATCAAGTCCTGCAACTCGAGACAGAGCGGATCGATGTGCTCGTCGGCGCCGAGCTCCAGCACCGCCTTGAGCTTGCCCACGACCTGCTGGATGCGCCACGAAGACTGCAAGAAGGCTTGCTGCACGGCAAACGGCAAGGCGATGCCGCGCGGGATGCGCACGTACTTTCGCAGCATGGCCAGTGAGGCGTTGGCGAGGCCCTCGCCATTGGCAACGCCCAGCTGGCGCGCCAGGTACTCGAGAAGATCGCTGCGCGGGGGACGTGGCACTTGGTAAAAACCGAGCAGCCGGTGCGAGCCGTTGGCCAGCAGGTGGTGCAGCTCCCCGAGGTTGGCCGCCTTGGTGCCGTAGCGGTAACGGTCGGAGGCGCGCAGCTCCTCGAGGCCGAGGATGTTGCCGGTCACCGTCTCGGGATCGTCGATCCACACATGCTGGCGCGGCGGTGCGGGAAGCTCGGCCAAGGACGGCGCCTCGATGCGCTGCAAACTGAGATTCGCATTCGATGGGTCGATTCGGTATTCGACCCATTGGCCGTCGAGCTTCTCGCGCTCGATTTGTTCGAACGCATCCAGCGCAATGGCATTCGGGATCTTCCACCCGTGGGCAAGCACGTTCACGTGCGACAGTGGCGTGATATGCGCCGTGTTGATGATGCCCGATACGCGCGGAATGTCCTCGGGCACGCGCTCCATCACGACGATGTCCGACCACTTCAGTGGCTGCGTCATGTTGCGGTAGTCCGCGCTGGTGCGGAACACGCGCAGGCGACCCCGCGCCATGCCCGGATTGAGCGGAACGAAGCGTGCTTGCGAGAACAGCTCGTGCGCGAGCACGCGCGGCACCTCGTCGGTCGGAATCGTTCGCAGGAATGCCTCCTGCAGGTGATTCGCCGGCTTCATCACCACCGGGATGCTCGGGTCGACGTTCTGCCGTACGAACGTGTACAGGTAGCGGAGCATCTCCGCATCCATCGTGTCGGCCTCGGTGGTCTCCAGCGAAAAGAAGACCTCCGCCGTGCCGTTGCTCTGGTGCGTGTGCAACGTCTTCGACGGCGTGCCGGGCTGGCGCACGTGGCGTGAAAGGATGGCCAGGTAAAAGCGCCGATCGGGATCGTTGTAGACGCTGGCGTTCACCGCATCGAGCGTCCGTTCGAGCTCCGCGCGCGGCATGTTGAGCAGCTTGGCCACGTATTCGACGTGGAATCGCCAGCGCGCGCTATCGAGGAAATGCGCGACACCTGCAGGGCGGTCGACCACGATTTTGACGAAACGGACGCCGCTCAATTCGCCGGAGAGTCGGTCGAACGCCTCCATGGTCAACGGCTCGCCCACGAGTGCCGCCGTTTCAGCTTCGGCTACCTGTGCTGCATTCGTCATCTGTTGCCACCGATTCGCTTGGGTGTGTTCAGGATAACAACCAACCGGTCCGCGGCATTTGAAACGTATCGAATTAAACTACAAGCGCGTACCCGTTGGGGGCGCGCACTTATGCCACCGGTTGGCGGCGTGTCAAGGCAGTCCCGTCCCGCTTCGACTGTCTTTTCTAGCGATGGCGCAAGGCGCTGCGATGTCTCGGCGCGACATCAGTGCACGGGAGGCTTGAAACACTCGATCGTCGTGTCGACACGGAAGGTGGACTTCTCAGTGTGACGTTCCGCGTGGAACAGATCCATCGCGTACGTCTGGCCCACGGTGAGGCCGCGCGCATCCATGTTGACGCGGTCGCGCGCCGGCGGGTGCGGACCTCCGAGATCGAGCGCGAGCTTGCCGTCGACGAAGACCCAGAGATCGTCGTCGCCGTAAAACTCGAAGGTCTCGTGGCCCCGGTACGTGAAGGAGAGGTGCACCTCGGTGGTGAACTCGTAGTTGTGATCGAGGTTGTCGTTCGGGGGCGGCGGCTTCGGTCCGTTGCCGAATCCAGTGGTGATGCCCGCAGCCTTGTCGTCGTCGATGGGGAAGAACGCGGTGCGTTCGTAGACGTAGTGGCCATCGCTCTGTTCGACCAAGTCGAGCCGGCGCTCCAGCGCGATGTTGACGCCCTGTTTCGTGTGGTACCAGTCACTGAAGCGCGTGGCGTCGGTGGTGGCCGGGCCCTCGTTCGTCTGACCGCGCGCGATCCACACGGGGGTGCGGTCGTCGGGGTTCAAGGTCGGGCCCACGATGCCTTTGGCCACGGCGTCGCCGCGGTAATGCTCGAAGTCGAGGTGCCCGCTGGCCTGGGTGCAGCTCGTGGCGTTGGGCTCCGCCACGCACGGGCGGAAATCACGAATGATGGCCGTGAGCGAGTGGCTGCACGTGTCGCCGCCATCCGGCGTTCCTCCGCTGCCGCCGTCGGGCAGGTTGATGCCGCCCCCCGGGTTGTTCGACCCGCCGTCCCCGCCACCATCGGGGTTGTTTCCTCCGGCGGGCGCGTTGCCGAAGTTGGACGAGTCCGAGCCGCACGCGAGGAGAACGAGGAGCAACGACGTCAGGTACCGGCGCATTCTCCGACGGTAGATCGAATTATTGCGTGAATCGATTGATAATTTGCGCAAATTGGCGTGGACTGTTGCGTGCCAACGTGCGGTTTTTCCTGACATGCTGCGAAAGGCGCCATCGACTAGGCTGCGTGGAACCATGGCGACCCCCATCGAGCGTGCGCTGGGCGTGTTTCACGAAACGGTGGCGCGGGTGCCCGCCTACCGCGCGTTTCTCGCCGAACAAGGCATCGACGCGGGACAAGTGCGGGATGAGGCAGCCTTTCGTGCGCTGCCGCTGATGACGAAGGAGAACTACTTCCGTCGCTTTCCGCTCGATGCGCGGTGCCGGGAGGGGGCGCTGGCGCGCGCGGAGATGATTGCCGTGTCGTCCGGCTCGACGGGCGAGCCCACGTTTTGGCCGCGCACCGCACGGGACGAGGCGCTGGTGGCCGAGCGCTTCGAGCAGGTGTTCTACGATTCGTTCCGGGCGGACGAACGAACGACGCTCGCGGTGATCTGTTTTCCGCTGGGGACGTGGGTGGGCGGGATGTACACGACCAGCGGCTGCCGCACGCTCGCGGCCAAAGGGCACAAGGTCACGGTGGTGACGCCGGGCAACGTCAAGGACGAGATTTTGCGCGTCGTGGTGGCGTTGGCGCCGTCGTTCGAGCAAGTCGTTCTTCTGGGCTATCCACCCTTCTTGAAGGACGTGGTGGACACGGCGCGCGCGCGGGGCATCGATCCGGCGCCATGGCACGCGAAGCTCGTGCTCGCGGGCGAGGTGGTGAGCGAGGAGTGGCGAACGCTTCTCGCGGAGCGCCTCGGACAAGGAAATATCCTTTACGACTCGGCATCGCTGTATGGCACTGCGGATGCGGGCGTGCTGGCGACGGAGACGCCGCTTTCGATTGCGCTGCGCCGGTTCTTCGGGGCGCATCCCGATTTGGCCCGAGAGCGCTTTGGCGAGTCGCGCCTGCCGACCCTCGCGCAGTACGATCCGTTGGCGCGCTATTTCGAAGAGCACGACGGTACATTGCTTTTTACCGCGGACGGCGGTGTGCCGCTGGTGCGCTATCATATTGCGGATACGGGCGGTATTGCGGAATTTGGCGCCATGATGGAGTTTGCACGGGCGCGCGGTTTCGTGATGCCGGCGGGCTTGAACGAACGGGGATTGCGCGAGCTGCCCTTCGTATGGGTATTCGGCCGCTCGCATTTCACGGTTTCCTTTTTTGGAGCCAACGTCTTTCCCGAAAACGTCACCGTCGCGCTGGAGGAGGCACCGATTCACACGTGGGTGACCGGCAAATTCGTACTCATGGCCGAGGAGGACACCGCCCAAGATCGGCGTCTACGCCTCGTGGTGGAGCTCGCACCGGGGGTGGCCGCGGACGACGATAAGATCGAGGCCATTGCCGCTGCGGTGGTGCGTGCGCTGATGCTGCGCAGCAGTGAGTTTGCCCATTATGTTCCAAAAGAGCGGCAGCGCCCCGAGGTGATGCTGGCTCCGGCCGGCGACCCCACGTGGTTTCCCGTTGGGGTGAAGCACCGCTACACGCGAAACACGCGGCCCACCTCCGCATGAATATAATAGCTAAATAACTCTTTTTTGCAACGCCTTGAAGACTGGGCGTGTGCTGCGCATATCTACTCGCTCCGGAGGAGGGATATGCCCAACGTTCAACCGCGGCCGCTCACGGCCGCAGAGTCGAAGCTCGTCCGCGATCACGAAGCTTTTGCCGCATCCGTGCGCGCGTCGGTGCTCGCGAAGGCGCCGTCCCAGCCGGCGGGCACGGAGGACCGGCTCGCGTACGCGCGCCTGCGCGACGAATATGCCGAGGCCGGCGAGGAGGACCGGATTGCGCTGCTGGCGCAGATGCACGAGACGGCGGCGCGGGTCGACGCGCGAAAGGCGCAGTTGCAGGACAATGCGCTCTTGCCCGATCTTCACGCGCCGTACTTCGCACATATGCGCATTCGCACCGCGGGAAAGGTGCGGGACGTGCTTCTCGGAGCGCGCCCGTACGTCGATGCCGCGCGTGCCCTGACCATCGTCGATTTTCGGCGTGCACCCATCGCGGAAGCCTTTTTTACGTGCGAGCCGGGCGACGACTACGAAATTGAAATCGACCGCCGCACCGTGGAAGGCGTTCTCGAAGCCCGGCATTTGGTGACGTTCGAGCGGGGCGAGCCGGCGGCGATCACCGTGGAGGGGGGCGCCGTTCGCCGCATTCGCGGGGAATGGCACTTCGATCCGGGGGCACTCGTGCCGGATTTCTCGCGGGTGGATGGCCTGCCTCTGGCGGCCGAGATCGATCCTGCGAACCGAGAAAAGGGTGTCGCGGCCCTGCTCGACGAAGATCAACGCGCGGTGTTGGAGCGCGATCCCAAGGAGACGCTGTTGGTTCTCGGCGCCGCCGGCAGCGGCAAAACCACGGTGGCGATCCATCGCATTGCCGCGATTGCGGAGCGCACGGCGGATTTCGATCCGGCCGCGGTGCTGGTGCTCGTGCCGGAGGTGGGGCTGAGGCACCTCGCGCAGCGCATGTTGACGGATCTCGGTCTCGAGAGGGTCAACGTGCACACTTTCGAGGAATGGATTCGCGGTGAGGCAAGGCGCGTGTTCCCGTGGATTCCCGCCGAGGAGTCGCCCGATGTTCCGGCGGCGGTGCGCCGGCTCAAACGGCATCCCGGGCTTTTCGCTGCCATCGATGCGCTCGTCGAGGACATCGTGCGCGGGATTGGTGCCCGCATCGACCGGCTGCACGCGGGGCGGGGAGCCATTCGCGAGGTCGTCGACGCGCAGCGCGAGCCGGTGATCGAGCACCGCCTGCGGCACGCCGAAACGATCGTCCTGGAGGCGGCGCCAGCGGCGAAGAAGCCGCTGTTGAAGGAAGCCTTTCGCGAGGCGCGCCGGCGCCTCGAACGGGTGCAGGCGGATCTGCATCGCCTCGTGGGTGATCGCGCGTTGCTCGAGCATGCGGTGCACGTGGCCAAGGGGCAGTTGGCCATGCCGGTTCTCGAGCAAGCGGCCGAGCATACGCGACGCCAGCTCGACGATCCGAGCGCGGTTCGGTTCGCGCATGTCGACGCGGACCGCTTGCAAACGCTCGATGGCCGCTCGCTCGACGAGGATACACCCGATGCCGTGGCGGGCACGATCGACGCGGAAGACTATGCCATTTCGTTCGAGCTGCTCTTTCGCAAAACGGGTCGCTCGGGGACGCGTGCGGGGAGTCTCCGCCGTTATCGGCATTTGGTCATCGACGAGGCGCAGGGGCTTTCGCCCATCGAGTTGCGCGTGATTGGACGGGCTCTCGCGCAGGGCGGCAGTGCCACGGTGGCCGGCGATGCGGCGCAGCGCCTCGACGAGGGGGAGGCGTTTGCAACGTGGGATATGCTCGTTTCCGAGCTGGGCGTGCGCTCCACCGCGACGCACCTCGAGACATCGTACCGGTGCCCGCGGCCCATTTTGGAGCTCGCGTACGCCGTCTTGGGCGACGAGGCTGCGGGGCCCATGCCCACGGCCGCACGCGAGGGCCCGCCGGTCTTGCGCACGGTGCTGCCCGGCGAGGGGCACGCGGCTGTGTTCATCTCCGAGGCGCTGCGGGCGCTGGCGCGGCGTGAACCGCGCGCCGGCGTGGCGGTGATTGCCGCCGATGCGAAATCGGCGCGTGCGGTGCACGAGGTGCTCGCGCGCTCGCTGCCGGCGCGTCTCGTTCTCGACGGCGACTTCGCCTTCGCGCCCGGCGTCGAGGTGACCGAGGTGGCGCAGGTCAAGGGCCTGGAGTTCGATTACGTCATCGTGCCGGATGCCGATGCGCGCACGTACCCCGCTGGCGGTGAGCACCGCCGCAAGATGCACGTGGCGCTGACGCGCGCCGTGCACCAAGTGTGGATCGTCGCGCCGGGGGCGCTGTCTCCTATTTTCCCGATGGCGCTGGCGGTGCCGGAGGCGCTGTCATGGCCGATGGGGCAAAGAACTTGACCTCCGTCGGCCCGCGCGGTGCCGGCTTCGGCGGCTTGTGCATCGCCAGGTACACCAGGAATGCGATCACGGCACCGAGCACGATGATCGGCTTGAGGGCTCCCTCGAGCACGGTCCGGGTGGTTTGCCGTCCACCGCCACGGAGCACATAGTCAAACAACGCCAACGGGCACCTCTACAAAACGAGAAAGCCCCGATTCTACGGGCCACGCCCTGCCGCGTCCACCCGGGCCCAAAAAGCCCAGGTTGGTAGGGCTACTCGTACCAAGTTGCAACGATTTCCCTCACTTGGCCCAGCGCCGCCAAGGCGCAAAGGCGCGACCAGGCCTCGTTCGAGGCCGGGCCATGGTGGGCCGGGCAATCGCGCTCGTTCAGCGGAATCAGGGTGAGCGTCTGCGACGCACTGCATCGGGCACGCCCTCGGCTTCCCGGTTGGAATTGCACGTCGGGGGCGAGGGCACGCACCGCGTTTTGCGCGGCCGTGTCCGTCGCCTCCAGGCAGAACTCGACGGAGCCGTCGTTGTCGCAGGCGTGCTCCTGCGTGAACGCGAGCTTCTGCGTGGGGCACACCGGCGCGCCGCTCGGTGCCGGGCTGGGCGTCGTGGCAGGTGTGGTGGCGACGCTCGGTGACTTCGTCTCGCTGCAGGACCCTAGCGCGGCCACCAGTGCGCCCGCCGCGAGTCCGCGACACATGATCATCATCATTGGAGCACCCTCCCGAGGAAAGACTCGATGAGCGCGGCCACCTCCGCCGGCCGCTCGAGCGCGGCGAGGTGCCCGGTGCGGGGCATCACGTGGAACTCGGCGCCCGGGATGGCCGAGGCCATGCGCTGCGTTTCGGCCAGGGAGAACGTCGGATCTTCGTCCCCCGCCACGACGAGCACCGGCGTGCGAATCGTCGCGAGCAACGCATGCTGATCCGGCCGCGTAGAAACGACGCTCTCCGTCGCCAAGATCGACGAGGTCACGTGCGCCTGCGCGACGGATTCACGGACCGCGCGTGCGGCCGCCGGATTTTCGCGCAACGCGGTGGGACCCAAAAATGCGCGGACGACGCGTCCGACCATAGGTCCGCGCACACCACCCATGGCACCGACGATGCGTGTCATCGCAAAGAACTCGAGCTTCTGCCGAAACCCTGCGACGGAGGCCGTGCCGTTCATCAACACCGAGGCCACGACCCGTTCGGGATGGCGCGCCGCAAAGGTGCCGCCCACCATGGCACCCCACGAGTTGCCCACGAAAATGGTCTTCGCCATCTCCAAGCCGTCGAGCATCTCCGAAATGCAAAGAGCACACTCGTCGAAGGCGAATTTTCGCGCCAGAGGTTCGCTCTCACCATGGCCGGGCGAATCGACCAGCACCACGCGGTAGCGATCTTCGAAGTGTTCCGCTACGGCGGACCACATGGTGCCGTCCATCAAGAGGCTTGGCCAAAACATGATGGCGGGATGGTTCGCATTCCCCCCGAGCCGGACATGGATGCGTCCGAGGCACGTTGGCAAGTGGCGACTGACCCAGGTCATGTCCCACCAAGGTATCCCTGGGCGCCTCCATCATGAAACGGATTCGAACATTCCGAGTCACTGGATGAGGTTTTCGGAATGCTGGTCTTCGTGCGAGGTCATGGTTCGTTGGTGAACATCTCGCCGGCGTCCGTCACCACGTAGAAGTACGCATTCTTGGTCAGCACGGCACCGATGACATTTCCGCTGTTCGGCAGCGGCGTGAGCTCTCGTCCGCCGGGAAACACTTCGACGCTACGACGGGTGGCATCGCCGCCGAAGACGTACAAGGTGCCGTCGGGCTTCGCCACCGTTGCATGGCGGCCGCGCGGCTTGGCCAGTGTGCCAAGGAGGTTCGCGTTGCCGTTCGCGGTGAGCTTCCAGACCTGCCCGGTGGGGGCGCCGCGCGCATCGAGCCCGCCGGTGACGTAAAGGGAGTCTCCGGCGGAGGCGAAGCCGGGGTGGGCGAGGTCGAGCGTGGAGAACTTCCGCAGTGCCCATTCGCTCGCGCTCGCGGAGAGCACCTCCATCGTTCCATGATCGAACGCGTAGACGAGGGAGCCGTCCGAGGCCATCGCGTGGGTGCGCCGGGCGACATTCATGAGCGGAGCGCTCTGCGTGCCGCTCGTATCGGTACCGTTCCAAAAGGTGGTTCGCGTGGTGGGCTCGGGAACGCCGGCGTCCGTCTCCACGATGCCGCCTGCGATGTACACGCGGCTTCCGAGGCTTGCGATTTGCGGCACGGCACGCCCTGCGTTGGGGACGCTCAATCGATTGATGGTCCAGGCCTTGCTCGAAGGACAATAGGCACTTATCGCATACCCAAGTGGCCTTTTTGCTTCTTCGCTGGTGAGCGCATAAAGGCAACTCGCGCCCATTGTGACCGATTCCACGTGCGCCGGCGTGCCCGAAATGGCCCGCCACGGAACCGCGCAAACGCGATTGCCACTTTGGGGCTGGCAGATGGCTGGTTTGACGCATTCATCGTCGGTGCGGCAGCCGGGGGCGCAAACATGGACATCCCGTTTGCAGAATTCCCCGGTCTTGCACTCCTGGTCCTTGTCGCACCCAAGGTTGCACGTGCGCTTTTCGACGTCGCAATATTCGCCGTCACTGCAGTGCGATTCGCCGATGCAGCCGCGGACGCATCGATTGGCGCCAAGATCGCAATAGCTCCCGAGCGGACACGGACACTGCGCGGGAAGATCCGTACACTGTCCATTGGAGCAGACCTGGTTCTCACCACACGCGGTGCACGTCCTCGGTTCACTGCCGTCAGCCTGCAGGCTCGCATCCGGCACATCGCCCGGAATATCCGCATTGGCCCCGCTGCAATGAAGGAGCGACAACCCCGCCCCCGCCCCGAACGACGCCACCACCATCGCGGTCCACAAGCCATATTTCGCGGTCATCTCCGCTCGTCTTACGCCGCGCCGCCTCTTTCCTTCCCCCCGCTTCAAACCGGGATGTTCGACCGCGGCCGGAGAACCACGCCACGGCGAAACGCTTCGATGAAGGCGCTCACCTCGAACACCGTCTGCGTCCCCTCCAGCGACGGCAGGTACAGCGAGCGCTCGGCCACGGCTTGCAAGTCGAAATGCCAATACAAAGCCATGAGCGGATTGATGAATAGCTTGCTCGTCCGCGTGCGGCGCGTCCGATGATGGTCGCCAAAATGCCCTTCCAGCGCGGAGAGGATGCTCGTGTTGACGATGCTCGGTCGCTCGGGCATGCGCGCATGAACGAAATCGAGAGCATCGCGGAAAAGTTGCGCTTCGGGCATGCCCAAGAGGAGCGTGTGCGCGCCCAAATACCCGCCCACCGTGTCCAGCGCGGCCACGTTCTCCAGGAATTGCGCGTGGCACACGCCATGAAAAGCGTCGATGCCGAAGCCGAGGCACGTCACGATGCGGTGTGGGACCTGGAGCCCGGCCACCGCGGCGAGACTGGTCATGTCCTCCTCCGGCGTTCCGAGCCCCGCCTCGTCGCCGCGCATGAGGATGTCCGTGCCGCCATCCACGAGCACGATGGCGTCGATCGCATGCTTGGCGACGATGTGCGCGTAGGCCTCGCGGAGCGGCGCCACGCCCACCTTTTCGAAGCAGTACATCGAAGGCGCCTCGCCGCGCGATGCGAACCATTGGCAAAGGTACCGCTCGGGGAAATAGTGCGTTTCGCCTTGGGTCAATGCCGTGACCTTGGCCAACGCCGGCGTCAGGAACTCCGCATTGGTTCCACCGAGGTAGGTGAAGCTCAGGTTCGACAGCACGACCTCTTTCTCGAGGTTGCGCAAGGCGAAATACAGAGGGAGGCCGGCGAAGACGTCGAAGCCGCCGCCGGCGCCGCTGATGAGGATTCGCTGCGCGCGGCGGAGTCGTGTGAGGAACGGAAGTTCGAGCAGGTTCACGCGGCTTTCCTCGAGGCGACGCGGAGGCGTTCGGGGGCGATGCGAAGGATGACGCGGGTTCCCCAGGGGAGCTCGATGCGGTCTTGCTCGATGCCGTCGCCGAAGAGGGTGCCGCCTTCGTTCATTTCGGAGACCAACTCCAGGGACGCGTCGCCGTCGAGCACACCGCTCGACAGGTTCGTGCCGGTGGCGATGCTGGGCCAGGGTTCGCGCACGAAGAAGGCGAGCTTCGGCTCCTCGGGGGAGGGGAGATCGCAGGCGCTGCGAAGTTGGCGATGAATCGAGAGTGCCCAGCCGGTGGCGCCCGTTCCGGTCGACACGATGAGGCCCGACGACGAGTGGCGTTCCTGCTGCTCGCCGCAACGCAAGCGGTAGCGCGCGGATTGGTGGCTCGTGTGGCCCACGAAAACCTCGTTGAGCGCGAGCAGTCGCTGGCCGTCAGGAAGGCGCGCCTCGACCATCGTTCGCGTTTGCACGGGGCAGTTGCCCGCGGCGGCCGCCGCCAAAAGCGACGCGGCTTGCTCGGGGCGGTGCCGCACGAGCACGCCCGGATGAACCTCCGGCTCGGGGTTCAGCCCGATCACGAGTTGCCCCGAGAGGTATTTCGCGACATTGGCCACCAGGCCATCTTGACCGACGGCGGCCACGATGTCGTCCGGCTCGAAGACGAACTGCGCCAGATCCGCGCGCCCCAGGCGAATGCGGCGCCATGCCGTGGGAATCGCCTGCGTCAACGTTTGGACGGCGCGCTCGAAGCGGCGGTGGCGCGCCTCCACCTCGTCGAGCGACACGCCTCGCGTCTTCGAGAAGAACCGCGCTTGCTCGCGTGTGCCATGACGGGCGATGAGCGACTCGTAGTCGGTCGGCCGGGTGACGACGACGACGCGCGGCACCTTGCTCATGGCGACCGAGGTTCCTCCAGCTTGCGCGTCGTCGCGCCCACGAGGCTCGTCACCATCGACGCGAGCAAGTCCGGGCTCACGTTGAGGTGCTCGATGGTGATGCGCTCCAGCTTTCCGGCCACTTGTTGCGCGGCCAGCGCCAGCACGATCTGCGGTGCCAGCGATTCGTACACCGCAATCCGCGCCTTCTCGAGCGCCACCTTCGCGCCCTCCACCGCGCGAAGTTCGTCGGCTTGCGCGAGACCCAGAATGCGGCTGCGTTCCGCTTCGCCCTCGGCCGATATACGCGCCGCCTCGGTCCGTTCGGTCGCCTTGCGTCGCTCGTTCTGGCCTTCTTGCGCGATGAGCTGCTCGTTGCGCTTGGCGATCTCGATGCGGTTCTGCAGCTCGTTCTCCTGAATCGCGCGCTCCTTTTCCACCGCCATCGCGCGCCGTGCGAACGCCGCCTCGTCGGCCTCTTGCAGGATGCGCTCGCGCACCGGCGCCTCGATGGCGCGCTCCGTATCGGGGGTCGGCTTCACCGAGAGAACGGCCACGGAAAGCACCGCGAGGCCCATGGCCTTCAGGCGCGCATCGCCGAGCAGCGCGTGCTCGATGCGCTCGCGGATCTGCGCCTGACCCTCGGCGAGCACCTTTCGCACGGGTGTGCCGGCAATGTAGTCCCACGCGTGGCGCTGGGCGAGGTTGGCCAAGGTGGACGACAGCTTCTCCAGCGGATCGCGCAGGTACGCCCCGCGCCGCAGATCGATGGTGAAGTCCACGGCCTCGGCCACCGCCTCGGGGTTCTCGATGCGGTACGTCAGCGCGCCCTGCGCCGTGACATCCTGAAAATCCGCCGAACGCCCGTGGAAGAGAAAGGCCTGTTCACGCTGATCGACGGGAACCTCGGCGATGCTCGACGAAAGGGGCAAGAACCAGAACGCCAGACCGCGCCCGCTCGCCCGCAATCGTCCACGGCGGAAGTAGAGGATGTGCGAGCTGGCATCGGCCCGGAAGTGTCGAACGAAGGGATAGCTGCGTATTTCGGCCACGCCATAGAGTCTAAGTGCAACTGTAAGGGTTACAAGTACTCTTTCATTAAAAATTGCACTCTAACTCAAGCGGGCGCGGCTTTGGTCTGGGTCGTATGCGCGGGAAATTTCGATTTATCGAATACGAACTAGCATATGGGATCCACGAGATCACTCCCCCTAATCTCTCGCGGACAGCGCGCCAATCGACGTCCAAATACCGAACATCCGGGTGGGCATATGCGACCAAATTCGTGCCTTCGAGAGATCCGTGGATACGGATTTCGTTGCGATGGTCGAATCGTTTCGCATATACCCGAACCCGCTTCCAGCGCTGCGCAGCGCGGAAAAATCCGCGGTTCGAGTGTATCGTTCTCACCGCGTTGATCCATGCCCGGTGCCCATTTTCCCCTGACCTGTAATGGGACCTGGACTCCGCAACAGCCATGCTGACGCGTTTCACGGTGACATCGTTGTACGTGTGCATGCACGCATGATTCGAGCTTGTTTTCTCGGCTCGTCGTGCGTGGCGTGATTGGAAGTGATCTCCACGCTTGCGATCAGGTGACGAATCGTTCATTGACGAATTGAATGAGCCCGTCACACGCGCGGTAGAAATCAGCGCGGATTATTGGGCACGCATTGTGCTGGACGTACTTCCGAGGAGACCATGCTGAGAAGCCCTCGACGACTTATCCGAGCCACCCAAGGCGCCATCGCCGTGGAGTTCGTGATCGCCTTCATGCCCATGGCGCTCGCGTTCTTCTCGTTCACACAGCTAGGCTTTGCCTACACGGCCGGCATCGTCATGCGCCACGCGGCCACGGTGACCGCGCGCTACGCCTCGGTCACGCAAGGCAAATGCATGCCCGGTAGCCCTTCTTCCGATCCGGCGGCGGCCGCCAAAGCCGCGCTGGGTCCGTGGTCATCGAAGATCTCCGTGCAGGGCGTGGAGGCTTCGTACACGGGCGCCGGTCCGCAGGGCCCACTGCCGACGACGGTGCGATTTGCATATACCTGCACAGTGCCGCTGGGAAAGAACATCGTGTGCAATGGGGGCAAGTTGCAGAAAGAAATCCGAGTGACCCTTCCGCATCACGGAGCTTCGTACAACCATGCTTGCGAGTGAACCCTGCATCGCAAAACCTTCGCTGAAGCACGATCAGCGCGGCGCCATCATGATCATGGGGCTCTTCATGGCGTTGTCCCTCGTGGCCTCGCTGTGGTTCCTGATCGGTATTGGCCAGGCGATCATCTTCCGTGACCGCGGACAGGAAGCCGCAGATGCGATGGCCTTCTCCGTGGCGGCTGTCGATGCACGCGGCATGGATCTCATCGCGGTCCTCAACGTCATCATGCTGGCGCTGGTCAGCATTTACCTGCTCATCCAGCTCGTGGCCGACGCCATGATTGTGTCGATCATCTTCACCCCCGAGGGTGAGGCAGTCGATCGCGCCAATCAGGGTGCCGTGAAGGGCGTATTGACGGTGGCGCTGCCGACGATTGCTACGGCCCAGACGGTCGTGGCGGTGGCGACCCCATGGGTGGGTACCTTGATGATCGCGCCGCAGGTGGCGTCGCACTACCAGGGATTCGAGAAGAGCGGACCATTCGCAGCCTTCGGATTGCAAAATATACCCGGGGCGGGATTCTCCACGGGCAAAGCGGCCACGTTCGATAAATCGAAGAGGGGTAGGGACAAGGCCAAAGAGCGTGAAGGAGAAGAGCCGCTCTCGCCCGAGGATCAGAAGGAGCGCGATCGGGCGGACAAGCGCGAGAATGACAACGGAGTCCTCGGAACGATTCGCCTCGGCTTGCCAGTGGCGTACGAACCGAACGACACGCTTTGCGTCCGCGCGTTCGTCTTCGTTCCGGATATCATCGCGGATCTCTTCCATCTACCGACCCCGGTGAAATGGGCCATCGACACCGTGCTCGGTGGCGCGGGTGAGCTCTATGCCAAGAGGGCGTGCAAGGGCGCACCGTGGGATTGGCCCGGGCCGAAAAAGATGGCCGGCGGTAACCTCTCGCCGCAGACCCAGGTGTACGGTTTCTCCAGCGGCGACTTCCAGGACAAATGGGAGCGCAAGGTCAAGCTGGGAGGCCCGCGAGCCCAGTGGGGTGGCGGCGACGGCGGCGCGAAGGAGTACTCGTACAACGCGCAGGCCGAATTCTACTACGATTGCAAAGGCCGCTTTTTCGAGGAGGATTGCAACGGACAAACGATTGGCGCCACCAGCGTGGGTAAAGAGCACGCGCTCTACTCGATTGGCTGGAAGGCACGGCTCATGAAGTACAAGAGCCCTGGCCAGCTTCTGTTCGAGAACCTCGTCAACAGCACGGTGAACAACGGCGTCGGCTTGGCCTTCGATGGCATGGCCGAAGGCTTGAAGAAGATCGGCATCCCCGACAGTGTGGTGGACAAGGCCAAGAACGTGGGCCGCCGCGTCTACGATGCGAGCCCCATCGCGACGCAGCAGGTTCCCAAAGTCAGCGGCGCGATCAAGAACGCGGGCAAAGAGTTCCTCGACGAAGCAAACAATTACCACTGATGATCATGGAGAATTCGCTCGTGAAAGCTTCATCGAAAAAGACCGCACGCCGCATTCGAAACCGTGGTGCCGCCATGGTCGAAGCTGCGGTGATCATGCCGGTGCTCATCAGCTTCTTCGGATTCCTGACCTTCTTCTACGCCGGCTACAGTGCGAAGCAGGAGGCCATGGCGGCGAGCCGCAACGGCGCCTTCTCGCAGGCGCTCCAGGGCGGGTGCGGCGGCGGCCAGGCCTTCCCGATCAAGCCGGACGTTGGCGGCGGGCAAGGCGTCGGGGAGGTGGCCGGCAAAAGCCCCCTCGATGGAATGGTCAGCCAAGGTATTTTCACGACGTCGGGAAGCGCCAGCAAGAAGGCGACGAACGCGGGGCTGAGCGTGCTGGCTTGGTCGAAGGACGTGACGGCCAACTCGTACGTGTTTTGCAGCCCTGCTACGGGTGCGGACTTCCTCATGGAAGCCTTGAAAGCCGGACTCAACGCCCTCAAGGGCGCCGTGGGACTCTAGGAGCCGATCATGTTGTCACTGATGTGGATGGCTTTGCGCAACAAGAGCAACTTCAATGCGAAGCGTGCCCGCTCCACCCGCGGCACATTGCGCGTGTTCGGGTACGTGTTGGTACTCGCGCTCGGCTTTAGCGCGTTTTCCATGCATTCCGCGCGGGCGGAGGTGGCCAAGACCGGTATGCAGCTCGGTCGCAGTCTGGCGCCGCTCGCACATATGATTCAGCAGCATTCGAAGGTCGATATCGACGGTGAATCGATTTCGATGGGCTTGGGAACGAGCCCCGAGGATTTGAATACGGTGCTGGACAAGTTCGAAAACCACTGCCGCGAAAATGGCGTCGTGGGAACGTGGGACAAGGCGGCGATGGCGTCGGCCAAGGTGCTGCCGCAGGCGGTGCCCGACATGGGCGTGATTCGTTCGTCGACGAAGCTCGAGGGCGTGGTGCTCTGCTTCATCAAATCGGAAGACACGCCGGATACGCTGCTCGGCCGGCTGCATGAGTTCAGCAAGACGCACGATCTGAGCGCGCTGGGTAAACTTCGTTATGCGTACGCCGCCGTCGACAAAGGCGTGACGAGCATCACGACCATGTGGACCGAGGATCACTTCCGCATCGATCGACTGATGCCCACGGAGAGCTTCGAGCCGGGGTCGGACAATCCGCTGCTTCCGCGCCCCATTCAAGCGCGCCGCATTCTCTCCGGCACGGTCGAGGGGACGCCCTACGGTGTGCGCGGCTACCTTTCTACGGCAAGCCCGCGCGAAGTGCTCGATCACATGGACACGGACATGACGGCCGGCGGCTGGCAGGGATTGCAGCACCCCGAGGATGCCGTGGGGCGTGCGTACATGAAGGACGGCGTCATCGTGTTTGCGGGCGCCATCGAGAAAGACGGCAAGACCATGGTGTCGATGGCCGAAATGGGCGGCCAGCAACCGGTAACCTTGGGCGTCGAGGCCGTAAAAGCGATCTCCATCACGGAGAAGTGAGCCTCGAAGAGAAGAAGGAACCGCCAAGACGCCAAAGTCGCCAGGATCGCCAGCTGAACCAACGATAAACCCAAATGAGGGTTCATTGGTGGTTCACCTGGCGATCCTGGCGACTCTCTTTTGGCGCCCTGGCGGTTTCTTCTTCGTGGTCGAGAATCGTGCTCGCCAGCTAGGGGCGGTAGGTGACACGCCAGATGGTGCCGTTGGCGTCGTCACCCACGAAGAGGGCGCCGTCGTTGCCCACGGCGACGCCTACCGGGCGGGCCCACACGGACGCGTCGTCGATGACGAAGCCGGTCATGAAGTCCTCGTATTCGCCCGTGGGAACTCCGTCTTTGACGAGGATGCGCACCACCTTGTAGCCGGTGCGGCTGCCCCGGTTCCAGGAGCCGTGCAGGGCGACGAAGGCGCTGCCCTGGTACTCCGCGGGGAACATTTTCCCGTCGTAGAAGGTCATCTGCAGCGGCGCCGAGTGCGACTGCAGAAGCACGTCGGGCATGGCCACCTTGCCCGCGAGATCCTTTCGCTCGCCGGCGTGGCGCGGATCCTCGTGATCGCCGAGGTAATACCAGGGCCACCCGTAAAAGGCGTTCTCGCGCACGCGGGTCACGTAGTCGGGGACCAGATCGTCGCCGAGTTTGTCGCGCTCGTTGGTGGCGCACCACACGTCGTTGGTCTTCGGGTGCACCGTCATGCCCGAGCAATTGCGGATGCCCGTGGCGAAGACGCGCTTGTTCTTGCCATCGGCATCGAAGGAGAGGACGGCGGCGCGGTATTCCTCCGAGTCCCACATGGCGCCGAGGCCGTGCGTCGCCTCCAGCTCGCGAATGGCTTCGGGCGTGCGCTTGGCGACGTCCTCGGCGACGTTGGAGGACGAGCCCATGGCCACGAACATGCGCTTGCCGTCGTTGGAAAAAGCCAAATCGCGCATCGTGTGGCCGGCGCTGGTGGGCGAGAGCTGCGCGATCACGGTCTCCGGTGCGCCGCGCGCGGTGAGATCTCCCTGCGTGTACGCGAAGCGCCGCACGGCATTGGCCTCGGCGACGTATACCCACTTGGGGGAGGGGCCGAGCGGATAGAACACGAGCCCGAAGGCATCGTCGAACCCCGTGGCATACGTCTCCACGCGCTCCGCGGCATCGGCGCCCTCTTTGGCGCGCAGCACTTGAATCCGTTTCGCGTCGCTCTCTACGACGAAGAGATCTCCATTGGGCGCCACGCGCAAAAGGCGCGGCTGCGAGAGCCCTTTTGCGAAGAGCGTCGCATGAAAGCCTGGCGGAAGCTTCGGCTCCGCGCCCTGTGGCCGATCGACGACGGTGGCGCGATTGCGCACCGACTCCGTGGCATTGGGCGCGGGAAGATCGGCCACCGTGATGCGACGGCGCACGCCCGGTGCATCGCTGCGGAAGCCCCCGGAGGCGTTGTCCGTGGTCCGTGCGGAGGGCACGCTTTCGGGGCGGCTGCCGAGGCTCGCCAGGTACGCGATGATCGCTTTGCGGTCGGCGGCGGACGTCGTGGCCAAGGTCATCGTGCTCCCGGGCACGAGCAGGCCGGGTGCCGAGAGAAACTTGTCCAACGTGGGCTCGTCCCAGGTGAGCTCGGCGGCGCGCATCGCCTTCGTATAGCCGTAGCGCGCTTCGGTGCCGGCTTTGCGACCGACCACGCCGCGCAACGCGGGGCCTTGTGCGCCCTCGGCCTCGCGTCCGTGGCAGACGGCGCATCGCTCGAGAAACATTGCGCGTCCGTCGCGCGCATCGCCTGCGCCGACCGTACTCGCCTGGCTCTCGCCGCGCGAACGGAACCAGAGGACCGACGCGGCAGCCAAAACCGCGACGCCGGCGATGGGAAGAACGATCGTACTCCTGGCCATGTTAGCCCGTGATTAGCACATCCTCTCGCCAGCGGTGGGGATCGGCCCACGTCCGGAGCGCCTGCGGAAGCGACCACCCCAAGTCCACGACCCACTTCGCCGGTGGAAAGGTGGCGGCCCGTGCGGGCAGCCCTTCGAGCCAGATGACCAGGGTGTAAACCGCAATGTCGGCGCCGCTCCACTCGGGGCCGCACAAGGGCTCGCCCGCGGGACGGGACGAAACCATTTGGGCCAGCCGGTCCAACACGCGCTGCACGCGGCCGATGAACATGTCGCGCACCTCGGGAAACTGCGGATGCTCGTGCAGCGGATGGTAACGCATGCCCAGGTCCGACAAGATGTGGACCACGCTGTCGGTCAAGGCGACGAACTCGAAGGCATCGGCGCCGGCCATCCCGGCGGGCCAGAGCGGCGGCTCGGGGAACTTGCGGTCCAAGTAATGGCAGATGGCCGTCGAATCCGAGATCACGCGATCGCCATCGACGAGAACCGGCACGGTGTGCACGGGATTGAGGCAGTGCACGGCCTCCTGATTCTCCGGCGTTGCGCGAGCGTCGCGCAGCTCGACGGAAATACCCTTGAGGACCATGGCAAAGCGAACACGGCGGGCGAAGGGCGAATTCAGGAAATGATAGAGAATCATGGTTTTCAAAGTTCCTTCACGTACCAAGCTTCCGATCCGTAGTGTCCCGTGGTGCCGAGTTGCTTGGGAATCGCCATGAAACCATTTTTCTCGTAAAGTTTGCGCGCGCGATTCATGTTCGTGAGGGTTTCCAGGTAGGCGCGCCGGTAGCCGAATTCTTTGGCGGTGCGCATGCACATGTCGAGCATGCGTTGCCCTAGGCCGTGCCCTCGGCACTCCGCGAGCAGGTACATTTTTTGGAACTCGCAGGTGTGCGCATCGCCGCCCTTCAGAGGGGCCACACCCGCGCCGCCGAGCACCCGCTGCTCGCGCTCGATGACGAAGTAGGCCGAGCGCGGCTTGCGGTAGAATTCGTAGAGCGAATGAAATTCCGGGTCTTCGTCGACCAGCCCGCGGGTGCCTGGGCTGAATTCGGCGAGGCACGCGCCGATGATCTCCGAGAGCACTCCGTTGTCCTTTCGGGCAATCGGCCGAATGCGAAATTCCTCCTGCAGCCGCGTGGCCCGTAGCGCACGCGCATAAAGATTCATCCCGAAGAGGACGATGCTGCGTTCCTCCTCCGACAGGGTGCCGAGCGCCTCCTGCACCCGTGAATTGGCCGGCCCATGGATGATGCCCAGGCGCTTGCGCCCCGCCGCCGTGAGCAAGAGCACACTGCGCCGCGCGTCCTGCTTGTCCTTCGGCGCGCGCACCCAGCCCTTCTCCACCAGGCGTGCGACGATACGGCTGGTGGTCGATTTGTCGAGGCCGAGGGCCTGACTCAGGTCCGCTTGCGAGATGGGCGCAACCGGGCCTTTGCTTTCGATTTCCATCAGCGCATGCGCCTCCGAATGACTCACCCCGGCCTCGTCGTAACGGTCCTGGAGAAAACCGAGTTCACGCACGACGCTGCGCGAGGCATACCGCAGGGGAAGGACTTCCGGAAAAAGGGTGGTGCTCATGGTGATAGTTGTTGCATGCAACCAATTGGTTGTCACGTGCAACTTTATACACGGGTCTCGTTCCGCATGTGCTGGCGAAATGCGCTAGCATGCGCGATCCACGACCATGCCGAATTCCATTTTCCGTCCTTCTTTTGCGCTTTCGCTCTTGTCCGCGCTGTCTGCCGTTGCGTGTGGAGGCGCGGAATCGCCTCCGCCGGCGCCGCCCGCGCCCGTATCGAGCGCTTCGCCCCCGCCCGTGGCCGCGGCGCCGCCCACGGTGGCGGGTCATTCCATCGACCTCGCGGCGATGGACCGCTCGGTGAAGCCCGGGGCGGACATCTTCCTTCATGCCAACGGCGCGTGGTACGCGAAGGCAGAAATTGCGGCGGACCGCAGTTCCACCGGCACCGGCGTGCGGGTTACCGAGGAAATCGAGAAGCGCACGCGCGGTATTTTGGAGGAGACGGCGAAGAGCACGGCCGCGGGCTCGTTGGCCAAGAAGATTGGCGACACGTACGCGAGCTACATGGACGAGGCGGCCATCGAGACGCGGGGCACGGCGCCGCTCCGGCCGCTGCTCGATCGCATTGCCAAGATCCGTGACGCGCGCGGTCTGGCGACGTACCTGGGCAGCACGCTTCGTGCGGACGTCGATCCGCTCAACGATACGAATTACCATACGGACCACGTGCTCGGGCTCTTCGTCGAGCAGGACTTGAACGACCCGTCGCGTTCCGTGCCGTACCTTCTCCAGGGTGGCCTCGGCATGCCGGACCGCAGCTACTATTTGGACGAGGGTGCGCGCGTGCAGGCGCATCGCGATGCGTACGTGCGCTACGTGGCGACGTTGCTGCGGCTCGCCGGTGTGGCCGATGCGGATGCGAAGGCGGGCCGCGTGGTCGCGCTCGAGAAGAAGATCGCGCAGAAGCACGCGAGCCGCGAAGAGTCGGGCGATGTCTCCAAGGCGAACAATCCGTGGTCCCGCGCGGATTTCGCGGCGAAGGCGCCCGGTTTGGATTGGAATGCCTATTTCGCGGCGGCTTCGCTGGACAAGCAAGCATCGTTCATCGTCTGGCAGCCGGCGGCGGTGACGGGGCTTGCGGCGCTGGTGAAGAGCGAGCCTCTCGCGGTGTGGAAGGAGTATCTCACCGCGCGCACCATCGATCACGTGGCGCGTTTCCTTCCGAAAGCCTTCGACGAAGCGCGCTTCGAGTTCCACTCGAAACAACTGCGTGGAACGCAGGCGCCGCCGCCGCGTTGGCGGCGGGCGAACGAAGTCGTGACCGAGGGTCTCGGCGAGGCCGTGGGCAAGCTTTACGTGGAGCGCTATTTCCCACCGGAGACGAAGCGCGCCGTCCAGGGCCTAGTAGAGAATCTCGTGACCGCGTTCGGGCGGCGCATCGATGCGCTCACGTGGATGGCCCCGGCGACGAAGGCCAAGGCGAAGGAGAAGCTCGGGACGCTCAAGGTCGAAGTCGGATATCCGGATGCGTGGCGCGATTATTCGGGGCTGGAGGTCGTGCGCGGCGATGCATTCGGCAATTTCGAGCGCGCGCAGCTTTTCGAGTATCGGCGCAACCTGCAAAAGATTGGGCGCCCGGCCGATCGTGGTGAGTGGGCCATGGTGCCGCAGGTGGTCAATGCCGTGAATCTGCCGGTGCGCAATACATTGAACTTCCCGGCGGGCATGCTTTCGCCGCCGTATTTCGATGCAAAGTCCACCGCCGCGGCCAATTACGGGGCCATCGGAGCCATCATCGGGCACGAGATTAGCCATTCCTTCGACGATCAGGGCGCCAAGTTCGATGCGCGCGGGCGTTTTGCCGATTGGTGGACTCCCGACGATCTGGCGCACTTCCAGTCGTCCGGCGCCGCGCTGGCCGCTCAATACGATGCGTACAAACCGTTTCCCGATTTGGCCGTGAATGGCAAACAGACGTTGGGTGAGAACATTGCCGATCTCGCGGGGCTCGCCGTGGCTTACGATGCGTGGCGTGCGTCGCTGGGCGGTGCGCCTGCGCCGGTGCAAGACGGGCTTTCCGGCGATCAACAGTTCTTCCTGTCATACGCGCAATCGTGGCAGAGCAAGATTCGCGACGAGAGCCTGAGGCACCGGGTCATGACCGACGGGCACGCGCCACCGAAGTACCGCACCTTCACCATGCGGAATTTGGATGCGTGGTATTCGGCATTCGACGTGGGGGCGGGCGATCCGCTCTATCTCGCGCCGAATGCACGTGTGCGCGTGTGGTGAGCCGTTCAAGCTAGAAGCAAACCGGCGCCCGCGAGCTCTACCCAGAAATAGAACCATGTTGGGTAGAAGGCGGACGGGCGCTCGAAGGCGCGCGCCACGAGTCGGCCGAAGGCCATGCCGAGCAGGGCGATGGCCACGGCCACCGCGGCGCCGCGCCGCAGATCCGTGCGAGCGATGGCTGCGAGGAGAAGGATCCCGATGGCGATGCCGAATCCACCGTAGACCGCCCGCACCTCCGTGCGCGCGTCGGCGCTCTCCAACGCGATGCGGAATGGGGCTACCAGTCTCGTCGGTGCGAGCAGGCCAAAGACGCCCATGCCCAAGAAGAAGAACGCCACGAGGGCGAGCCGTGCACTATCCATGGTGCAAGCATGACCGAGACGGCCGGGCCTCCGCTTTCACGAACGTGCTACGCCACGCTGTGGCTATGGCCAGGGCGGGCGATTTACCGCGGGGCGTCGCTGCAGCTCGATACGCACTCCGGATCGGTGGCATGCCTTGCGGTGGGGGTCGATGCCGCGTTCACCGTGCACGTAGGCCGTGTTTCGTTCAAGGCGCGCTCCGCGTTGATTCCCGCACGGACGCCGCATCGGCTCGTGGCCCACGGTGCGGAGATGATCTTCGCGTACCTGGACCCGGGCACGCCGCTCGAACGTGCGTGCCGGCGCCAAATGAAGATGCACACGGGGCCGATCGCGCACGGGCATCGGCACGAGGACGCGTTGCTCGATTTCGAGGCGCCGGAGGCTTGGCTCGCGAAGGCGGCGGCCACGGAGGGGCGGGACGCGCGACTCGATCCGCGCGTGCGGGCGGCGGCGGCGGCCATCGTGCGGGATCCTTGCGCCGCGGAATCGGCTGCCTTTTTCGCGGAGCGTGCAGGGCTATCGACGTCGCGGTTCCTTCATTTGTTCCAACAGGAGACGTCGACGACCTTTCGCCGGTATCGACTCTGGGCCCGCATGCTGCGCGCCGGTGCCGCGTTGACGCGGGGAGGGGATCTCACCTCGGCCGCCATGGACGCGGGATTCTCGAGCTCCGCGCACTTCAGTAGCGCCTTCCACGCGATGTTTGGCGTTCCTCCAAGTCGTCTATATGCGAGTACACGCATTGTTTTTGCGGAATCGGCCGCGCCATCTGAAGTGGCGCGACGGGAGCCCGAAAGGCGAGGGTGACGGACGGGTGGTGCGGCGCCGGTGGCTCCGGCTCGACCAGCTCGATGGTGCCGAGCAGCATCAGGGAAATGCCCGCAAGGGCCTCCATCACCGGGAACGCACGGACCGCTCTCGGGCCGGTTTGCGAGAGCAGGATGGGCGGCGCGCCGGAGGCATCGGCCACGAGACGAAGGGTCGCAGCCGATTTCCGGTAGCCCGCCGTCGGGCCGTCGCACCTTGTCGCCGTTCGTTCGAGTGTCCCCGCCGCAATGACGCGGTCTCCATCGAAGAGCCGGTAGGAGCGCCCGTCGTGCGTGGCGCGCTCTCGGGAGCCGAGAACGACCTGCACGCTCTCGTCGAGGAGAATGCGCACCGGCTGCTCGCCCTCCACATCGAGCATGGCGTCGCGCGATCCCGACGTCGAGCCACCGAGCACGCCGGCGGGGGGAAAGCTCGTCTGAATGCACTTTTCCGAGGTGCGCACCGTTCCGCGAAGCGTGACGGGGCGCCCCTCCGCGAGATCGTTGTGCTTGCGGTGGCGCAAGAGCGCACGCGCCTCCGCCGCACGGCGCCGGCCCGCCGTGAGGCGGACCAGCGCGAACCCGAACAGCACCACCCCGAGGATGAGCGTGACGGTGGCGGGCGACACGAGATCCATGGCTTTATGTTACCAACGCAAACGAGGCGTGGGGGATTCCTCCAAAGTTGGTGATCGGAGCGCCTCTACCGTGACGGGGATCTGGACACCCATCCAGCGTGCCAGGGTAGCGGTGGCTTTTGCCCTTTCCGGTGCGGGGAGCCGGGCGATGTTCGCGCTGTGGTTCCCCTTCGGTACGAAGTACCGGTAGCTATCGTTGGCTGGGCTGACGACGAAGGCGCCGGCGGACCACGGGTCGTTCTCGCCATAAACGAGCAGCACCCGCTGGGCCGAGGCCGCGGACCACGTGCCGATACGAATGTTCACCTCGGGGTTGAAGCGCTTTTCCACGTCGAAGGGCGGATACATGGCCGGTTCGTCTTTGAATCCCGGTGTCAGGTAAGGTCGCAAATGGGAATATTGAAATCCCGAGTAACCCTGCTCCGTGGCGGCATGGTAATACCCCGGCGCAAAGAAGGTATTCGTTGCATCGCCGAAGCCACCGCCTGCGATATTGCCGAAGTATATCTTTTGCAAAAAGCCGAACAGCTGCTGCGTGGTGGCCGCCGTCGACGGTATTTCTGCACAGGTCGTTTCCCCATATTGCCAGAAGAAGAAGGATGCCTCGGTGACCGTGGCGTCCATGGCGCGGTGAATGCCTAGGGTTTTCTCGTACCCGTCACCGTACGCCGACGCCTCCTGGACCATGAGTGGCTCGATTTCCGCACGGCGTCGCAGAAGCTCCGTCTGGAAGTCTTTCAATTTTTGGCGGCAGGCGGGGTCATCGCCCACGTGCTCCAGAAACGACACGTAGCGCGGATCGCTCGTATGGTAATTGTGAGGCGCCACGTACGCGACGGTGGCCTCGACGTCGTCGGGGTAGTAATACCGGTGGGCCATGGCGGTCATCCCACCCCGGCTCGAGCCGGTGGAGAGCCACTTGTTCGTGAAGAGCGGACGCAAGGCTTGGATGAGCCGATGCTCGTCGGCGGCGGCCTGGAAGGCGTTTATCTTGGTGTAATCGACGGTGGCCGGTACCGATTCGCCGAAGAAGCGAAATTCCAACGAGATCTGGTTGGCCTGGAGCATGCGCGCGGGCTCGACCTCCCATATCCGCGTGGAGGAAACGCTGTACCCCGTGGATTCGAGCACCATGGGCAGCTCGCGCGAGCGATAGATCATGGTGAACCGTTCGGTGAACTTCGGTCCATCCGGATGATGGTGATCGACGGGCTGCTCGAAGCGAAGTGCCAAATAGCGCCGGCCTGGCTCCGTTACGGCCATCTCGCGCACCTCGACGATGCCGGGCACATTCCGCAGTTGGACGATAATGTCCTCCTCGACCGGGTTGGTCAGTGCACTGGGTGCATTTTCTATCGTTTCCGGTGCCTCGGACGAGCAACCGCCCGCGAGAAACACGAGCAGAGACACCGATGGGACACCGCCATACAGGGAGCGTAATTTTGTAAGGTTCATGGCTTCAGAGAACCTTACGGAAAGCGTCGCGATGCTTCGGCTGCGTGGCGCGATCTTTTTCGAGTGTCGTTTCCGGCCGGCCTCATGCACCCGCGGCACTTGCCGTGAGGACCGACGGATGGCGGGCTCGACGCGAAGCCTTCTGGAGCCGCTCCGACTTCATCGCGCGGCTCGTCGAAGATGCGAATCCGCATGATGGCAATTGATGATCAGGAGAGGCGTCAACTTGGATTTCGACTTTCGTATTGTCGCGATTGGATACGATTATCGAGTCACCGTGATTTGATGCTCTGCCGAGAATGTTCGGTCGCGGGCGGGCGTTGCGATGTTGTTATTACAGCCTCGCATTAGCAAAGTTGTTATCGAATGAAGGAAACGTCGATTCACGTGAACCGAATCGGGTGAACCTCACTCGGACCTGCTGAAGGCGGGAGAATTGTACGGAACGCCAAACATGCAATCGACGTCGGCTGCGCAGGTAATCGCGAAGTGGTATTTGGCTTGACTCTCGGAGAATAGATGGCAATAAATGTTGCGCAACGCGTTACGTTGCGTGCGCGTGTCGCATGCCGCAGTATGCTCGGAAGGCGAAGATGCCGTGAAGTATCGAGGCGTCGCGTTCCGTATTCGCTGCAGACGATCCCTTTCTCCCTTTCGCAGCGGTGACCATGGGCCAGCATTTCGATTCGCGCGTGCGCCGTCCATTGACGGCGTACCAACGCGATATTTGGATCGCCAATTCACGTCTTCCTGACAATCCCCAGTTCAATTTTTCGACGTGCGCGCGTCTCGAAGGCGAGCTCGACTTCGAGCTGCTGAGAGAATGCGCTATTCGAGTGATCGATCGTCACGATCCCTGGCATCTTCGTTTGGCCGAAATGGATGGCGAGCCTCGTCAATGGCTCGAACGGGAGAAGCCCGAGATTCCCATTGTCGACTTTTCGCGCGAGCCGGACCCGGCGGCCGCATGCAAAGCGTGGTGTGAGCACTCACTGGCGCGTCCATTTTCGATCGAGAAAAATAGGTTGATCGAAGTTTCTCTGCTGCGCGAGAGCGACTCCGTCGTGCACGTCTATTCGAAGGTGCACCACATTGCCGTCGATGGGATTGCCACCATCCGGCTCACCGATGACGTGGTGGCGGACTACCTTCACGTACGTCGCACCGGCGAGCCGGCGAAGCTTGCCGGATCCTCGTACTTGGATTTCATCGACGAGGAAGCTCGCTACCTCGCCTCGGCCGAGTACGAACGGGACGTCGAATTCTTTCGCGCGGAGCTGGCGGGCGTATCACCCGCTCTGTTTGCACGAAAAGCGAAATCGGGGGAGCGGGCGACGGCATGTCATCGCTTGACCGTCGACGGACACGTCATCAAGCGAATTCAAGAGAGTGGAGCGGCGCTATCTGCGTATTTTACAGCGGTAATGGCTATTTATGCGTCGCGAGTCCACGGGCGCGACGAGATCGTTCTCGGTATTCCGTTTGCGAATCGCCAAGGCGACGTCGCGCGGCGGGTTTGCGGTCAGGTCGCGAACATGCTGCCTCTGCGCGTGGCCCTCACGGGGGGCATGACCATGCGGGAGCTGGTGGCGCGGACCCGGACGGCCTTGTCCACGCTGCGTGCGCACGAACGGCTTTCTTTGGGCGATGTCATGCGCGAGGCGGTGCCGCGGGGAACGGGGCCGCTGTTCGATGTGACCTTCTCCTATATGCGCCTTCCTACACCGACGGAAATCCCGGGAATCGCGCGCGGGACCTTGGTACCGACCATGCTCGTCCACGATTCGGACGCATTGTCGATCACGGCGCTGTCGTTCGAAGGGGACGATGCCCTGCATTTGGCCTTCTACTATGCGCAGGACGTCTTCGACGACGACATGCCGTCCGCCCGCGTGGCGCAGTCCATCCAAGCGTTGGTGGAGCAATCCCTCGCGAATCTGGATCGACCCATTTCCGAGCTCGAATTGGTCGATGGGGCGACCCGCGCCGCGCTGCTCGAGATCGGTACGGGGCCGCGCACGGCGTATCGGCGCGATGCCACGGTGCACGGGCTCTTCGAGGAGCAGGCCGCGCGCATTCCGGACCATATCGCCATTACCGGAGCTGATGGCGCCACTCTGACGTATGCCCAGCTCGATGCGCGCGCCAATCGATTGGCCCGGGCGTTGCGCGAAGAGGATGGCGTGGGCCCCGACGATCGGGTCGCCGTCGTGATGGAGCGCAGCCCGGACATGCTCGTTGCACTGCTTGGTGTGATGAAGGCCGGTGGGGCGTATGTGCCCATCGATCCAGGGTATCCCGAGGAGCGTATTCGCTTTTTGCTTGCCGACAGTCGCGCCAAGGCCGTGGTCGACATCGACCGATTGCGGCAGGTCGAGGCACAGTCTGGGGCCGTCTTCCCTCTTTTGGGGGCAGGGCCGGAGAACCTCGCGTATGTCATTTATACCTCGGGCTCGACGGGAAATCCCAAGGGCGCGATGGTCGAGCATCATTCCATCATCAATCGATTGACGTGGATGCAGACGGCCTATCCACTCGGGCCAAACGACGTGCTCCTGCAAAAGACGCCGATCTCGTTCGACGTCTCCGTGTGGGAGCTCTTTTGGTGGGCCATTCAAGGCGCGGGGCTGGCGTTGCTGCCGCCGGGTGCGGAAAAAGACCCGCTCGAGATTTTGCACGCGGTTGGCGCGCGAAAGGTCACGGCGATCCACTTCGTGCCGTCGATGTTCGGTCCCTTTCTCGATGCGCTCGAGGGAGCGCCCGAGCGGCGCGCGGAGACCTCCTCGCTTCGCTTCGTCTTTTGCAGCGGCGAGGCGTTGCCTCCGGCGCGCGTCGAACAATTCAATCGCATTTTCGCGGGTGGCGGACCCCGCCTGGTCAACCTGTACGGTCCGACGGAGGCCACGGTCGACGTATCCTATTTCGATTGTCCGACGGAGCCTTCCGTGGCGCGCGTGCCCATCGGGCGGCCCATCGACAATATGCGCCTTTATGTCCTCGATGCGAACGGCAAATTGCAGCCGCCGGGTGTGCCCGGGGAGCTCTGCATCGCCGGGGTCGGTGTGGCACGCGGGTACCTCGATCGGCTCGAGCTGACCAAGGAGAAGTTTTGCGCCGATCCGTTTTTCCCCGGTGAGCGCATGTACCGCACGGGCGATCTCGCCCGATGGCTGGCCGATGGCAACCTCGAATACCTCGGCCGGCTCGATGGGCAGGTGAAGATTCGCGGCAACCGCGTCGAGCTCGGCGAGGTATCCAACGCCCTCTCCAAAGTGCGCGGTGTTCACGATGCCGTCGTCATGGACCACGTTTCCGAAGCGCGCGGGACGCACTTGGTCGCGTATTACGTCTCCGACGAGGACCTCGACGACGGCGCACTTCGCGCGGAACTTCGCGTGACGTTGCCCGAATACATGGTCCCTGCGCGGTTCGTCCGCATCGCGCGTATCCCGCTCACGCCGAACGGCAAGGCGGACCGCAAAGCGCTCGCGGCGTTCTCCCCTGCGGAAGCGCCGCGCCCGTACGAGGCGTCGCGCACCGAGTTGGAGGCTACGATCGCCGCCGTTTGGGCCGAGGTGCTCGGTGTGGAGCGCGTGGGCGTGCACGATGATTACTTTGCGCTCGGTGGCGACTCGATCACCGCGCTTCGCGTTCGCGCGCAGGCCGCAGGGCGCGGCGTGCACTTCTCGCTGACCGATCTGGTTCAGCATCCCACGGTGGCCCAGCTGGCCGTGCGCGCGATGTCGCTGGCGGCGGCGGACGAAGCGCTCGAACCGTTCAAGCTCGTTTCGCGCGTCGATCGGGCGCAGCTCGAGGACTGCGAGGACGCGTACCCCGTCACCCGTTTGCAGCTCGGGATGCTCTATCACAGTCGGCAGCACCCGCGGTCGGCCGTCTACCAAGACGTCTTCCGTTACACCTTGGCGCTCCCCTGGGAGGAGGCGCGCTTTCGCCAGGCCTTCGACAAGTTGGTTGCTCGTCATCCCGCGCTGCGCACCTCGTTCGATTTGGGGAGCCACGCGGAGCCGCTGCAGCTCGTTCGGCGTGCCGCGCCCGGCGGTTTGAGCATTGCCGACTTGCGCACGTGGAGCGAGGCGGCCGCGGAGGCCGAGATTCGCCGTCACGTCGAGGCGCGGCGCTTTCACCCGTATCGGTTGGACCAGGCGCCGCTCTACCTTTTCCGCGTTCACCTGCGGCCCGAGGTTGTGGAGCTCGTATTCAGCTTTCACCATGCCATTTTGGACGGTGGCAGCATCGCGAATCTCCTGCGCGAGCTCCTTCAGGATTACCTTCACGCCCTCGGCCGCGGCATCGAGGCCGTCGACGATCGGCCGCCGCCGTCGCCCGCGTATCACGTGCGCGAGGAACAGCGGGCGCTCGCATCGGAGGAGGCGCGCGCGTATTGGCGCGGCAAACTCGAAGGGGCGTCGCTGCTGGAGCTTCCTGCGTTCGGCTCGTACGAATCGCCGCGTGAGGGCGACGCCGTGGTTCGGTATATCGCCTTTCCGGACGGCCTCGAGACGATGGTGCGCGATTTCGCGCGTGAGCATGCCATCCCGATCAAATCGGTGCTCTTCGCGGCGTACTGCCAGACCTTGCGCCTCTTTTCGGGGACGGACGACATCACCACGGGGCTGATCACGCACGGTCGTCCCGAGCGCGAGGGCGCCGATCGCATGGCCGGCTTGTTCCTCAATACGGTGCCGGTGCGCCTTGGGCAGGCTGCTCCGAGTTGGCTCGAGGCGGCGCGCGAGACCTTCCGCCAGGAGCAGGAGGGGCACGCGCACCGGCGTTATCCGCTGAGCGCGATCCAAGCCGATACCGCGAGCGAGGTGCTCGACACGGCGTTCAACTACGTGCACTTCCACGTGCTCTCCGCGGTGCTGGAGCTCCCAGGTGTGGCGCTGCGCCGCTTCGACTCGTGGGAGGAAACGAACCTCGCGCTGCTGGTGAACGCGGTCACCAACGTCGACGACGGCCGCATGCGGCTCCGGATCGATGCGCGCCGCAACGCCCTCAGCGCCGACCAGGTCGGGCTCTTTGGCGAGGCGTACGTGCGCATCCTTCAGCGGATGCTCGAGCATCCGCACGAGGCGCCGGACTTCGCGTCGCTCTCGGCCATCGACGTGGTGCGACAATTCGAGGTGCAGGTCGCCCGCACGCCTGACGGCATCGCGGTGCGCTTCGGCGACACGCGCTGGACGTACCGCGAGCTCGATCGCGCGGCCAACGGAATTGCGCGGCGGCTTCTCGCCGAAGGGGGCACGCCGGGTGCGATGACCGTCGGCCTCGCGATGGATCGCTCACCCGAGATGATTGCCGGGGTGCTGGGCATCGCCAAGGCGGGGGGCGCGTGCGTGCCGCTCGACGTGAGCTACCCGAAGGCGCGGATCGATGCGATGACCGAACAGGCTCGCCCGTTTCGCATCCTCAACCGGGACGACTTCGTCGAGGTGCACGATGCGGAGGGCCCGCGTGCTCCGCTGCCGGAAATCCCTCTCGCGAGCGCCGCGTACATCTTGTTCACCTCGGGCTCGACGGGAACGCCCAAGGGCGTGGTGATGCCGCATCGCGCGCTCGCCAACTTGGTCCGCTGGCAAAATCGTATCGCGACGGCCGCGGCGGGCGGCGTGACCTTGCAGTATGCGCCTCTCAGCTTCGACGTCTCGTTCCAAGAGATTTACGCGACGCTGTGCTCCGGTGGGACGTTGCAGCTCGTATCCGAGGAGGAGCGGCACGACATGCGTGCGCTGCTGCGGCTCATGGATCGAAACGAGGTCGCACGGATCTTCATGCCGTACGTGGCGCTGCAGCAGCTCGCCGAGACGGCGAGCGCGCTCGACATGCGCCCGCGAGGCTTGCGCGTGATCATTTCGTCCGGCGAGCAACTTCGGGTTACCAGCGCCATTCGCCGTCTGTGCGCGGGCGCAATTCTGGAGAACCAGTACGGCCCGACCGAGACCCACGTGGTGACCAGCTTCGCGATGACCGGAGATCCGGAGGTGTTTCCCGCGCTGCCGCCGATCGGTTCGCCCATCGACGGCGCCGAGGTGCACGTGCTCGATGCGCAGCTTCGTCCCGTGCCGCCCGGCGTGCGCGGCGAGATTTACGTGGGCGGGCGCTGCCTCGCCGATGGTTACCTCGGCAGGCCCGATCTGACCAAAGAGCGCTTTCTCGCGCACCCCTTCGGTGTGGACGGCGATCGATTGTACCGCACCGGTGATCTCGGCATGGTGCTGCCCAGCGGGGCCATCGTCTGCCTCGGCCGCGCCGATGATCAGGTGAAGGTGCGCGGATTCCGCGTGGAGCCGGCGGAGGTCGAGCGCGCCATCCTCGATCTGGGCGCCGAGTTCGCCGGCCTTCGGGAGGCCGCCGTGGTGGTGACCCGGCGGCGCGACGGCGATGCGTTCCTGGCCGCATTTCTCGTGGGCGATCCCGCCGAGGTGCCGCTCGAAGCCATCACCGAGCGGCTTCGAAGCGTGCTGCCCAAGCACATGGTGCCTTCGCACCTGGAGTGGATCGAAAGCCTGCCGCGCACCCCCAGCGGAAAGCGCGACAACGAGGCGCTTCGCAAGAGGCCCCTGGCGCAGTCGTCGAAGTCGAATGGACGCGAACCCGCGGACGTGTACGAGCGCGTGCTCGTGGAGACGCTCGCGGACTTGCTCCAGCGTTCCGACATCGGGGTGGACGACGACATGTTCGAGCTCGGCGGGACCTCGCTCACCGCGATGCGGCTCGTGATGATGATCGAGCAGCGCTTCGGCGCGCACGTTCCGCTGTCGCACCTGTTGAAGGCTCCAACGGCGGCGGCCCTTGCAGCGCATCTCCGGCGCGACGGGGCCATGGCGGCATTCGATCCGCTCGTGAGCATTCGGCCCGAGGGGACGCGCCCGCCGTTGTTCCTGGTGCACCCGATGGGAGGCAATGTGCTGTGTTACCTCCCGCTGGCGCGTCACCTGCCCGATGATCAGCCGCTGTACGCGCTGCAAGCGGCAGGCGCCGAGGCGGGAAGTGTGCCCATCGAGAGCGTTTCCGAGCTTGCCGCGAGCTACCTTGCCGCCTTGCGGCGCGTGCAGCCGGTCGGACCCTATGCGATTGGCGGCTGGTCCTTCGGCGGCTTCGTGGCCTTCGAAATGGCGCGCCAATTGCGCGAGGCCGGCGAGGACATTTCGCAGCTGATCATCATCGACACGGTCGCATTGAGCCCGGAGGAACGGACGCGCGCGGCCGACGAGTTCGTGCTCGGCTGGTTCTTCTGGGAGCTTCTCTGGCTCGAACGCGGTGCAAGCGCGCCGATGGACGCGATTCCGTCGAACCTGGGCACGTTGGAGGAGAAATTCGACTTCATCGCGCAGCAGGCGGTGAAGCTCGGTGTTCTTCCCGGCGGCAGCTCGGGGACGACGGCACGCCGTCTGTTCGAGGTGTACAAAGCCAATTCCCGAGCGGTGCTCGATTACCGTCCCGGCGTGTTGGACCGCGACATCACGCTGCTTCGCGCGGCGCGTCCGCTGCCCGAGGTGCTGCGTCCCATGCACGACAGCGCAGGATCCATGTACCGCGACCCGGCCAATGGCTGGACGGGGCGCACGTCCGCAAAACTCGAAGTCATCGAAATCCCGGGCGACCATCTGACCATGATGGCCGAGCCGCACGTTCAACACCTCACCGCAGCAATCATCGAAAAGATCGGGCAGAACAAATGGGAAACACCAAAGCCATCATCGTGGGCGCCGGCATCGGCGGGTTGGCAGCCGCCGTCTCCCTCCGACGCGTGGGAATCGACGTCGAAGTTTGGGAGCAAGCCCCCGAGCTCAAAGCCATGGGGACGGGCATTTCCGTCATTAGCAATGCGGTGGCTGCCCTCCAGCTACTTGGCATCGATCTCGGCCTGGGCACGATCCGCGGTGCCGTGGGGGAGACTGCGGAAATCCTCAATCCCAAAGGACAGACCATCGTAACCTCGCGCGCATCGGACATTTTCAAATCGCAGCCGGACGCAAAGACGGTGTGCATTCACCGCGGCGATCTCCAGGCCGGATTCCTGGAGGTGGCGAAGGACACGCCCATTCACCTCGGTGCCGTGGCCTCGAATTTCGAGCGCGATGGCAAAGGCGTTCGCGTGAAGTTCAAAGACGGTCGCGAGGCCCGCGGCGATATTCTGATTGGTGCCGATGGTATCCATTCCGTGATTCGCCGTCAGATTCACGGGGCGAGCCCGACGCGCTACGGTGGGTTTCTCTGCTGGCTGGCCACCGTGCCGTTCAAGCACCCCCGCATGACGCCGGGCTGGAGCGGTCAATATTGGGGCACGGGCAAGCGATTCGGACTGCACGATATCGGGCAGGGCCGCGCCTACTGGTGGGGCACGCAGACCATGCCGGAGCATATCGCGCGCAATTGGAAGGGCGGTAAAAGGGAATTGGCGCGCGCATTCGAGGGGTGGGCGCCCGAGACGCGGGAGCTCATCGAGATCACGCCGGACGCCGATATCGTGACGGTGCCGTCGCAGGATCGGCCGTTCGTCGAGCGTTGGGGCGAGGGGCCGGTGACCTTGCTCGGCGACGCCGCACACCCCATGCTGACGAGCCTCGCGCAGGGCGGCAGCAGCTCCATCGAGGATGCGGTCGTTCTGGCCTCGACGTTGGCGACGGCGCCCGATCCGGTGCGCGGTTTGCGTCAATACGAGGACCAGCGCCGCGAGCGAACGCGGTGGATGGTCGAAACGTCGCGCAAGCTGGGCGTGGTGGAGCAAATCGAGAATCCGTTGCTCGTGCTGCTGCGCACGGCGTTCTTGAAGCTCACACCGAAGGGCAAACTCTGGGAGACGTTCGAACGCGCCGGAACGCTGCCGCCCATCAACACTGCGTTTACTCTGCGAACGGCAGGCGAGGCATGAACATGGCATCCTCCACCACGAACGAGACGAGAGAAACGGTACTTCGCTATTTGAAGGCGCTTGGGGAAAAGGATCTGCCGACGGTCTTTTCGATCGTGGCCGACGACGTCGAATACCACATTCCAGGCGATCATCCGCTCTCCGGTGTTTTCTCCGGGCGCGAGCGCGTCATGGCGGGATTCTTCCAACCCATGGTGGACCTGCTCGATCCGGCTACGCCTTACGTCACCGACGTGAAACGCATCATCGCCGAGGGCGAGTACGCGGTGGTCGAATGCGTCTCGAGCTCCAAGACGAAAGATGGCCGCGCCTTCCGCAACCCCATGGCGGCCATCTTCACCGTCAAAGGCGGCAAGGTCACACAGGTCGTCGAACACTTCGACACGGACAACTTCAAACGCACCCTGTTCCCGGGCTAAATGTAAATCGAATCCACCGCAACCAGGGACTCTTCCCAAACCGTGCGCAAGAGTCCCGAAATGGGAAACACGAATTCAGGATCGCGACGGCGGAACTCCGGATCCGCCGCATCGCGCTGCAGGCAAGCCCAATAGGCAATGGTGTGCCCATGAAGGGCAAAATCGCGACGCAATCTCGTGTAGAACCAGCTTGCCCAACGATTCTTGTCTGCGCAGTGCTCGAGTGAATAGAGTGCCAGTTGCATGGTGTCGAAGCGCACCACCGGGTCGGTGTTCTCGTCGTAAAAATTGCAGAATTCTTCGATGCGGTCGGGGTTGCTCACCTCGAGAGGCCAGTCTTGCATATCCGGATAGCTGTCGAGGGCGAGGCGAGATTCCAGGAATTGGCGGGCCGCACCCGCGTACTGCAGCGCGACGGTTTCTTGGATAGGGCAAGGCTTGATGAGCCATTGTAGGTCCGGGACGCGGAGATATTCCGTTTCAGGTTCGCGTTCGGGGCATTCTGAATCGGCATACTCCAGGAGAGTGCGCAACTCGCCCGGCCCGAGCGGGATGGCGAAGGGATCCTGCGGCGTTTTTCGTGAGAGATGACCGTGCAGGAGCCCCAGAATGCGGCGCTCCGACGCCATGAGCGAGCGCGCCTCGAGTTCGACCGTGGCGTCGACGGAGAGGTGCTGACCGGGATTCTGCCATGCACGGCAGCGAAGAAAGCCGTCGAAGTCCTCGTCGTGGAAGCGGATTCTCATGTCGAGCAAGCGTAACGCAGGTGAGCCGCGAACGGTCGACCGAGTGCGGGATTGCGCTATTCATTGTAGACTTCGCGCATGGCAACGACGCAGGCGCGATGCGCCGGAGCGCCTTGCGCCCACGATGCACATCTGGACCTCGAGCAAGGTTCCCCGGCTCCAATTGAACGACGGCTTGCCGCAATTTTCCGAATGGCCAACATGATGGCCCATTAATCATCGAAACATGGGCAACGCGGGAGCTCGCCCGGTCGCAGCGGGGAGGGCGGCTCCTCCTCGCAGCCCTCGGCCGGAGGGCCCTTGGGGTGGGGGGGTTGCGGCGAGGACCCCGGCTTCGGGGGGCAGCCGTACAACGAAAACCGGAATACGAACGTGTACCATATATCTTGTGGGATACCGTTGGACCGCACCGGTTCGTAGATCCATGTGGTCACCGCTTCGCGAGCGGCGATGCCGAGGCCGGGCTGATCCCTGATGATGTTGCAATTGGTAACGTGTCCCGTCTTCGTCAAAAGGCATTTCAATAGAACGAGCCCCTCGATGCCCTTGTCGATGGCTTCCTTTGGGTATTGGGGCGCGACGCTCGAAAGCCGCGTGGGCGACTTCATGCCGGGGCACCCGAAGGTAATGAGGCATTTTCGCTTTGGATCCACCTGGCCTATTTGCCACCCGGGGGATTGGCGCGTCGCCGTCGGGCGCTTTCTTCCGGCATCCGCGGGCTCCGTTTGCGCGTCGCGCTTTTCTTCACGCGGAGGCTCCGGCTCGGGACCGGCGTCCAACGTGTCGAAAGCGACCAGAGGCGACGCGTCCGCGGGCCCTCCCTCCGAAGGAAGCGTCGCCACGCGAGCGTTCTCCTGAGGCTGCGAAACCTGTTCGGGCGGCGGCTTGCAAGCGCCGTGGAGGAGCGCGGCGAGTAAGCCAAGGCCGGCGATGGTTCCTTCAACTCGACGGAGTGTCATTCGCATCGCCGGAGCCTCCCTCCTTGAACATACGCCATGGCCATGTGGCGAAGTCGCCGACCTGACGCGCTTTGTCGGTTACCGTCGTGTTGGGCGCCCGTTCGGCTATGCTGGTCCAGGAATGACGCAGCGCCGGTACTCCGACGAAGAGGTCCGCGCCATCTTGGAGATGGCGCTCAAGAAGGACGACAAGCAGGGCGTGGGGCACGACGAGCTCCTGGCCGCGGCCGCCGAGGTCGGCATTTCCCGTGAGGCCATCGAGGCGGCGGCGTTGGAGCTCGACGATGCGCGCGGCGAGCGGCAGGCAAGGGAAGCCATTTTGGCGCGCCGGCGTAAGGGCCTCGTGGCTCATTTGTGGCCGTTCGTTGCCGTGAACGCGTTTCTTGCGGCCATCAACTTGCTCACCTCGCCGCACGTCCTATGGTTTCTCTTCCCGCTCCTCGGGTGGGGGCTCGGCATGTTCTTCCATGCGCGGTCGGCGCTCTCGAAGGAGATCTCGCCCAAAGCCTTGGCGCGCGAGTTCAAACGCAACGAGCAGCAGGCCCGCAAAGCGCGGCGGGAAAAGACCGCAAAGCAGCTCGGCGCCGCGCTCGACCAAGGCGTGGAACAATTGCTGACGCACCTCACGCGCGAGGTGCGCGACGATCGGGCGCGCATGGCCGATTCGAGCAGCAAGGACGCGCGCAAACGCATTCAGGTCCAGGAAGACGCGCTGGACGAGCTCGAGCCCGACGATCCGTCGGAACACCGAGCGCGTCGCTCACGCTGAGAGACTCCGATCGGTGTCCGACATCGTGAATTGATCATTGTCGAATCCAATGTTCAATTGCACGCGATGTCGTTCGTGCACGGTGAGTATCGCTCCGTTTGGATTCTTGGCGACACCTTGGCGGCATCCGACGGTGGAGACGATTGGATTTAGAACAGGCTCGAGTGGGATGCGATCAACATGATGTTTGCTATTGGGCTCAGGCTCAACTGGTCCACGTTCGAAGCATTCTTTTGAGCTTTCATAAATGAAGAGCGTTTCGCATTTCGTATAGGGTCATGGAGTGCGACGCGCAGCGGTGCGCGTGCGCTCTTGGTTTTCGACCAATGATCGAATCGAATGCGCCTGATTCGTCGACCGCCTCGGTCGAACTTCATCGTTCGAATGACGTCGATGAAGATGGACTATCCAAACATCGCTCCCTGCGCTCTCTGCAGGAGCTCTTGATCACGGAGCCGACGCTGCGGATGCATTGCGCCTTGCTGGCGCCATTCGGCTCGTTATGGCCGTGGCATCCGCGGCATCCGAGCGGCACGCGCGCCGTCAGCTTGGAGGCATGGGCGAAGACCCGTGCAGCGGAGGGCCTTTCATGGCGGGATTTCGTCGAGTGCTTCGTGCGCCCCTTCGTCAAGACCACGCGGATTGCGTTGGAGCGACACGGGGTGGCGCTTTTTGGCGGCGACGGGGAGCCCCTGATGTTCGAGATGGCCCCCGATGGGCGTGCCACTGGGCGAGTCGTCGTTGGTCGCAAGCAGACCTTCGGCGGGCGGGAGTCCCTCGATGCTTTGCGCACGGCGCTCGCGAATCTCGGTGAGGCATTTCGTCGAACCGCGGGCGGGCGTGCCCCCTCGTTCGATGTCGAGCGGGCCGTGTTGCGGGCGGCGATGCGCGAGCTGCGCTTTCTCGAACCCCGAGCCGCCGCGGCGCTGTCGGCGGACCCCGTCCTGCGCGGCCTCGTGCACACGATTGCTCCAGAGCAGGATGCGCTCTTGCGCGGCGTTTTGCAGCGTGTGGAAGACCTTGCACGAAGGCGCGCGGCGGATCGGACGCTGCGCAAACCCGCCGTCGTGTTCGACCTCGATCTCTGCGCGTTGATTCCCCGCGCGCGGACACTGCTCGCGGCGCGACAGGTTGCGCTCCCGCAGCCGGGGGCACCGCAGGGGATTTCGGAGTTGCTCGAGCCCGAACGGCTCGACCCGCTGCCGGTGCATCACGAGGCCGGGTGGTTCGACTTCCTCGAACGCCATCGGCTGCCGTCGAAATACCCTGCGCTCGATTGGGCCGGCCTTCGCGCACGCTTCGAAATGGCTTATTACCGGCCGTGGGAGAACCTTCGCTTGGACGAGGTCCTTCCCGGCATTGCCACCTTCGTTCACGACATCGTCCAAGCGGGCGGCGAGGTCGTATTCAGCACGGGCCGCCGGGACCGTGTGCGCGCGCAGACCGAATACGTGCTCGCGCGCGCGGGGATCCTTCACGCCACGCTATTGACGATGCCGGATGACCGAACACGCCCGGTGGCGGAGCTCAAGGTCGAACAGGTGCGTGCGCTCACGGATCTCGAGGTGGTGGCGTTCTTCGACGACCTTGTCGCCAACAGGGCGGCCATGGCGGCGGCATTTCCGTCGGCCATGGTCATCGCCGCACGGATCCCCGGCTTTGCCGGCGAGCCTGCCGATGCCGCCGCGCCGCAGATTGCCACCTTCGAGACGGCTCCGCGCGTTCGCACTGCCACGCGCGGCGTGGTTCCAGCCCCGCTCGATGCGCAATCCATTTCAAAGCTCGCGCTTGCCGAACTGCAGGCGCCGGTGATGGCCGCCGATCACGCAGTTCACCTCTCGCTCGAGCAATCACGCGCCATCGTGGACCGTTTGGTGGCGCGGGCGGAGCTCGATGCCGAGCGGACTGCGGCGGCTGCGCGTGCGGCACTTCAGGTCGGGCCCGGGCCCGCGAGCGACGTGGAGCGCACGGTGCGCCTGCTCCACCATGTGCTGACACGGAAACAATTTTGCAAAGGCCCGCGCGGTCATTACCCAATCGAATTGGCCATGCGCGACATGGCGCCCCACGTCGAGCGGCATGTGCCGGTGCACGTCGTGATCTTGGGATTCCCCATCAAGCATTGCGAAAGCGCGCTCAAGGCATTTGGGCCATTGCCCGATTTCGCGGAGCTCGGTGCGCTGGTGCGTTTGCGCGAGCTCGAACTTTCCGTTCGACGCCTGTACGCGCCCGGCCTTCGACTTACCGTGCTCACCGATGGACAGCATTACCGGCCGCGCACCCAGTCGCTGGTGGATGCGTACCTGGATCGATTGCACGCGTACCTCGGCTGGATCGGCGGGGAGCGGATCGCATTTCGCGACATCGACGAGCTCGCGGAGGCCACGTTCGGGCCGGGAACCCGAGCGCACCGGCAGGAGGTGGTGGGGCAGGAGGAGCATCGCCTCCGCGCCGCCCTCGAAGGTCTCTCGGTGGAGGAAAACCCGCTGCGAACGCTCCGTGCGGCGGCCGAGCGCAACGTCGATTCGGAACATCTGACGTTCCAAGAGCTCTTCTTGTCGCTCGTGCACTCGGTTCCGATTCCCCCTCCGCCGCCGGACACTCCGCAGATCGCGTGGTCGAAATCGCTTTACGAGGATTTGTTCCATTTGGAAGGGCCCGAGGCCGTGTGCGAAGCTCGGCGCAGGCTGCTCACGACCGCGTGGGAACATAGCATCCGCTACATGGCATCGGTGCGCGCCAATGCGCTGCTTCGATATTACGGTGAACCGTTCGACGTACGGGTCCGGATGGGGGTGGTGCCCCGAGCGGGGCGCCTCGGGATCTCCCTCCTCGGTGGGTCCACCTTGCTTCCATGGCATGGCACGGGCTGCGTGGATGCGCGCGGTTACGTATCGACCGAATTTGCCATTTCGCTGCTCGATCAGGGATTCGTCCCCGTGCATTCGCCGCTTCTGCAGGATCAACCCTGGATGATGGTGCCCATTACGGCGACACGCGTGCCCGCACCGGGCCGGCCTGCGGAATTGCTGCCCGCGTTCATCGAGAGCATTCGGCTGCGCAGGAAGTGATGCCTCGATGAACACGACCGTCGCCCAAGCCGCTCCTTTGCTGACCCGCCCATTCGCCTTGGCATGGGTCGCGTATTTCTTCCATGCGCTCTCCTTTCAGCTCCATTTGCACGTACCGGGCTACCTCCACGGGCGTGGCGCCACCGAATTCGATATCGGGTTGAGCTACGCCGTGAGTGCCGCGTCCGCCATTGCGGCCAAACCGCTTTGTGGTCGCCGCATCGACGGGGCGGGGCCGAGGCCGGTTCTCCTCGTGGGTGGCGTGTTGGCCGTGACGAGTACGTGCGGGTACCTGCTGCTGCAAGGCCGTGGCCTTCTCTGGTTTTACCCGCTTCGCATGCTGCAAACGATTGCGATTCAGGTGCTCGTTACCTCGTTTTACGCGTATGCCGCCGCCCATCTGCCCGAGCCCCGGCGCATCCAGGGTATGGCGCTCTTCGGGGTGGCGGGGATTCTCCCCATCGGCCTTGCAGGATTGCTCGGCGAAGCCTTGCTGCGCGTGCGCGCCGATTATGTACTTCTTTTTGCGACGTCGGCGGCGTTTGCCATTCTCGCGTGCGCCATCTCCTCCGCGCTGACCGATGCGGGACCCGCCGGTGATGGACCGCCGCGGCATTTCTCGGCGGCCATGCTGCAGCGCGAGCTTCTCCCATTGTGGTTCGCAAGCTTGCTTTGCGCGATCATTGCCGCCATCTATTTTACATTTCTGAAGACCTTCGTTCAAAGCAGCGGCATCGGTTCCGTGGCGGTCTTCTTTTCGATGTACACCACCATGTCCATCTTGATTCGCGTGCTCGGGGGCCGGCTGCCCGAGCGCGCAGGCCCGAAACGGGTCCTCTTCGTCGGCATGGTCTCGATGGCCACGGGGCTTTTGTTGCTCGGGCAAGCCTCGAGCGGATATGGGCTTGCAGCGGCAGGGATCGCGTGCGGAGTCGGCCAGGGCTATGCACTTCCCGTCCTATTGGGCCTCGTGGTCACGCGGGCCGATCCTCGGGCACGCGGTTCTGCGCTGGCGATTTTTACGTCGTTCTACGACATCGGAACGATCGTGGCCGGGCCTTTGTTTGGATTCGTGGTTCGCGCCACCAATTATGCCGTGATGTTCCATACGGCGGCCGCCGTTTTGCTGATTGGAATGGGCATCTTCGCCCGATTGGACCGCCGACATTGACCACTAGGAGAAATTGCATGTCCCGCTCGATACCTTTGGATCGCGGCATTTTGGCCACGGCGGTTGCCGATAGCGTGGTGGTGGCGTCCGATCCCGATGTCAAAACAGCCAATCGGACCTATTGGGAGCGCTCGCAACCGTGGACCCTTGCGGTGGTCGATGCCATTCGGAACCATGCCAATTCGACGATTCGGGCGCTGGGTGAACATTTGGCTGCGGAGCCTACGGCGCCGGGGCACTATTTCGATTTGAAAGCCGCTTTGCTCGAAAGCGGCTCCTCGTCGCAGGATTTGTTCGAAAAAGCGTGGCAAGCCGAGTGCGTTTCGCGCGTCGGCTATCATCTCGGTGTGAAGTACGAGCGTCAGGTGCTCCCCGTATCGGCCTCGGAATTGAAGAACGTCGCGCCCCGTCGGGCCGGCTCGGGGCGGCCGCCGGTGGTTACCGTGATCATTCCGTTTCGGGACCGCGATACGCATGGAACGCGCTTGCGGAATCTATTCGCCTGCCTACTCGCTTTGCAGGATCAGTCGGTTGCCCGTGACGAGTATCGCGTCGTCGTCATCGAGTCGGATCGAAGCGCCCGCTGGCGCGATGCCGTCGAGCCGTACGTCGACGAATACTTGTTTGCTCCGAAGGCCGGCGCTTTCAATCGCTCCTGGGCCATCAATGTGGCCGTCGTGAACGCCGCCGACGACTCCGAGTTGTTGTGCATTCTGGACGGCGACGTTCTCGTCGACCGCGACTACATCGCGCGCAACGTGGCCCGTTTGCAGCTGCCGGGGACGGGCGCCCATCTGACCTACCGAGACATGTCGTGCCTCGACGAGGTGGCCACGTCGGCGGCCATTCGCCAACGCATCCACGAGGGTACACCCGACGTGGACGTCGACCGGTTGCGCGCATTTCGAATCCGGCGCCCGCCGAGCTGCTCATTGTGGCTCAGGACCGAAGCGTTCCGCCGCATCGGGGGCTTCGACGAACGCTACGAAGGCTGGGGTGGCGAGGACAACGACTTCTTCTTCCGCCTCCACTTGGCGGTGCCATTCGACACCTTCGACGATTGGCTTCTGCACATGCATCATCCGCCGGCGGCGACCTTGATAGCGGGCGGCCAAAAGGTCAATGCGCGCATTCCGTGGTGCTCGTGGCGCCCAGAGGGGCCCATCGGCCAACGAGATCGCTTCGCCGAGGAAGCTCCTTAGGGATAAACGGGCACGGGGAGAGCGACTCACCGTCGATGCACTTGCGCCCCGTGCATGTTCGATATTGACACTATGCATTGGTCGCATGCGGTTCGCGGGCCCATTGTTTCCCTTGCGACGCGGATAACGCCGTGGACGCAGGACAAAAGGAGAATCTCGTGAAACGTATCTTTGCGGTGGGGGTGTCTCATGGCGCGTGAAATGGCTTCGGCTCAATGGAAGATCACCGTGGGTGAATCGCTGGTCGCATCGGCGGCGGCAACGGTGAGCTTCGTGCTTCTCGATTTGCCGGTGTGGGCCATGTTCATCGGCTGGATCGCGTTCTTCACGCGCGGTGTCGACTTCCGGCACGGTGCGATCAACTTCGCCTGCGTGCTGGTGGGCTTGGCATGCGGAATGGGCGCTGCGGTGGGCCTTCACGCGCTCGGCCCGCACCTGGGGCCGTGGACGATCTCGGTGGTGGTCTTTTCCGTCGCGATGGTGGTCGTATCGTTGCGGCTCGTTCCGGTCTTCAACAACTTGCTCGGATTCTTTCTCGGCCTCGTCTCGTACTTTGCATCGCACCTTCCGCCCTCGGCCGAGACCTTTGCCAAGCTCGGCGTGGCGGCAGCGGTGGGATCGATCGCAGGCTGGTTGGCCAGCCGGGTTCACAAACACTGGAGCACCCCGTTACCGATTCAGCCTCGATCGCATAGCGGCGAGGCCCTCGGAAATGGTTAAACCGACGCTATACGCGCGACGCGGGGGCTTCCGCGCAAGCCTCTGCGGCGGGTGGTGATGCACGAAGCGATTGGCCAATGGACTCGTCTTGGCCCAATCGGCGCTTCATCGGCGAGGCCAGTGCATAAAGGCCGCCCGCCGCGCCAGCACAAAGTAGAAAGCATGCGGACCAGAGCATGCTTCCGCCATATCGCTGAAGCAGGAAAGCTCCACACGCCGGCGCGGTCATGTTCGCAGCGCCCCACGCACTTTGGTAGATGCCGAGGTAGTTCCCGCGGGCGGGGCCCGGGGCCAAATCGGAGACCAAGGCAGTGGCAACCGGCAGGGCGAACATCTCGCCGAAGGTCCAAATCACGACCGAGATGGCATAAATCGGAATGGTGGAGGCAAAGGCATTGATGCCAAAGCCAATGGCAATCAAAAGAGCTCCGAAGGCCAAGACCCCGAGCCGGTTGAATCCTCGGGCAACCTGCCCCATCGTCGGCTGCAACACCACGATCAGCGCGGGGTTGATGGCAATGAGCAACCCGTATTGCCGCGCATTCAATCCGTGGTCGGTCATGTCGATGGGCAGGTTCGTCAGGTGCTGGTCGAAGACGAAGGCCATCGGAAAGATCAGAAGGACGAAGCCCAAAAACAGTGTATCGCGCAGGATGGTGGGGCTGGAAACACGCGCCTCGACCTCACCGGCGCGTTCGGCGGGACGGGTTTCCCGCACGCCGGCCCAAATGATGGCCACGAACAAGAGGCTGGTAGCCCCGTCCGCCAAGAAGAGCCATCGCGGGCTGAACGTGGCGAGCGCGCCCGCAAGCGGCACCCCGCACGCAACGCCGAGGTTCACGGCCCAGTAAAGAAAGGCATAGGCGCGGGGGCGCGCATCCGGCGACACCACGTCGGCCACCAGCGCACTGACCGCAGGACGATACATGTCGCCTGTCATGCCCAGGACGAAAGCGCCGGTCGCGAAATGGGGAAGGGTTCGAGCCAGAGGCAGCAGCATCACCGCGATGGCGCTGAAGCCCAGGCTGGCAATGATCGTCCGCCGTCGCCCGATGCGATCGGCGAGCACCCCGCCCAGCGGCCCGGCCACCAAGGAGCCTATGCCGAAGAACGAGGCCACGATCCCCGCCTCTTGCGGAGAAAATTCCCTGCGCTGGGTGAGGTAGATCGACAGAAACGGCAGGACGAAGGTGCCGAATTTATTGACGAACGTGCCTGCGCAAACGAGCCAGAACGCCCTCGGGAGTCCACGCCAATCGGGAAAAATGCGACGCCACATTGCCTAAATTGCCCGCGTTTTTAAGGAAGCGCGGCCTCTAACTACCGATAGGGTCGGAGCGTCCCGAAGTCCACCCGCCGCAGTGCACAATCCGTTGGCGTCTCAGCGTGGCGTCATGCTGACCGACATGAATCTCTGGATGCCGTGACGACACACCTTGGAGCATGATCATGCGGATCATCAAAACGCGATCCTGAAGATCATATTACCAGTCTGTAAGAGTGTATTTCTCGTTTAATTGCGTAATTGGGAACGGCATACGCACTGCAGTGGGGCGCGACGAGAGGAGTGACCCACCATGAATAAAACCATTCGCCTTACGGCGTCTCGCGTCACCGCATCTGCCTTCTGCCTGCTCGCGACGTCGTTGGCTTTCGCACCCGCGGCTTCCGCGGGCACGCGCGGCCCCAACGCTGTTGCGCCCGATCCGAGTGCGGCGCAGTGCACGCAACAGAGTACCCTCGCGGGCACCCACTTGTCCGATGTTCAAATTGCCCAATATGCGCGGAATGCCGGACTCCATGGGGACGGACTCGTGATTTCGATCGCCGTCGCACTTGCGGAAAGCCAGGGCTGGACGCGCGCGGTGCTCATCAACACCGATTGCAGTCGCGATCGTGGGGTATGGCAGATCAATTCGTATTGGCACTCCGAAGTATCCGACGACCAAGCGTTCGATCCTGCGGGCTGCGCCACCGCGGCGTACAACATTTCGTCGGGTGGAAGCAACTGGACGCCGTGGACTACGTACAACAACGGCGCGTACCAGCAATACATGTCCCGCGCTCGAGACGCCGCCAATCAAGTCGGCGGCTAGCTCGCGCGAGCTTCGAATCGGGCGAATCGTGAGGTCGGTGCGCGGTCCTTCGTCGCGACAAAGTGTCAATGGCGCCGGCGACGAAGGACTGCTGATTTTGCGAAGAAACGCAGCTGTTGGCGGCATTTGCATTACGGCACGCGCCGTGCCTCGGAAGAGGCTATGGTTTTTCTTCACCGAGGCATGAACATCGCCCGCGCCTTTTTGGCACTCGTCCTGATCCCCGCCTGCAGCAGCGCCACGAATACGCCGGAAACGCCGGCGAAGGGCGAGAAACGACAGGTCTTCGTCGAGATGGCGATCTTCCGCGTAAGTCGTGATTTCGCCGGGCCGATGCCGCGCCCGGACGATGGAGACACGCTGAACCGTTTGCTCGAGGACCCGCGCGTGACCCTCGTCAGCACACCGCACATGTTGGCGACCGACGGATACCCGGTGACCATTTCGGGCTCCATCGATGGTCGCCCGGGAACGAGGATCGTCGTCATCCCGACCATCGATCCGCAGGACGCAATCCACCTCGATCTGGACTTATCCATCCACGAGAGCGACGGGCGCGATGCTGCGAGCGCCCGTCGACTCGCGACGAGGACGACGGTGACCGTGGGCGATCATCAATTTCTCACCGGCGCCCTGCAGGCCGTACCTCCCGATCCAAATGAACGATGGCTTTTTACGCTCGACGCACAGATCGTTCGAAGCCGAGCGGATTTGAAGAAACTCTTCGAAGAGAAGCAGAGACAACGCGAGGAGAGCATCCGCCGCGCGAAAGGCGGATGAGACAGCTCCGTCTAAAGAGGATCGAACATGTCGCGCACGTACGTCGTCGCGGAGATGGGTGATGCATAGGAAGCGCAACTCTCGATGCGCGGCTTCGCGAGCCCCGACGTGAACGTGTCGGAACATTCGATGACGAGGAGCGTGGGGCGCACCCGTGTCTCGCCCCCGCTCGTGACGCTCTCCTCGCTTCGTTTGTAGAGAATCGTCGGAAGACCGTCGTCGGGCGTTTCCGTCTTGGAGAATTGCATCGGGCGGAAGCCTGCGAGGGCGCCGGTCAACTCCGTTCCTATTTGAACGACCTGGGTTGCCGGCGGTGTGATGTGAACGTCTCCTCTTTGAACGGCGGAAAAATCGCGCGCGTGCCACACGGCAGGTCCTGCAGAACGAGGAAGGTCGTAGTGGAAGCCATTGGTCCCCACCTCATTCGGCTTGTCGACGCGGGTCCAAAAGAGACTCTTTCGAAACCAGTCCCCACGCAAAGCCTCGAGTTCACGGGAGACGGTATCGGCGTTCGGCTCGCGGTCGAACCGATACCCATAGCCCTCGTTGCGAGGTGTCTTGGCGATGCAGGCAAGTTCACCATCCCTCTCGGCGATGTACCCCTCGTCGCACGAGCATTTCGCCTCTCGAACGGAGGCGTTCCCTTCTTCGGTCGTTCCCATGACCGACGCATGGCACTTGCCATGGCCCGAGCAGTCGACGGCTCCACAGAGGGCCGAATCGAGCTCGGAGTCGGTTAAGACATCATGCGGCGAACTGGATGAGCAAGCGGCCGCGAGCAGGAACGAGAGCGAGGTACAAGCAAGTCGAATCATATTCATTGGTGGTATTTCTTTCAAAGCCCCCCGAGCGACATGGCCTTTAGCAATGTCGATACCATTCAATAGAAAGGGGCATTTCCCAATTGAGCCAAAGAGTGCACCGGCGTGTTCGCGTTGGGGGAGAGAACCGTCGCTTACACAGGGGGCCGTCTGGGGAGGGTGTCGGCCATATTGGCAGCGAGTTGCGGCTTTTTTGTTGGCCTGTGCTCAATCAAGATTGGGGCGTCGTTCAAGGGAGTGCGTTCGCGTTCGCCCGTACGCGGCTATGCCGGGGTGTTCACGAGGAGTCTTAGGCCGGCATCGTACGCATCGAGCTTGCGCAAGTGCCCGTGGCGCGCATCCCAGGTGCCGTTCTCGAGATCGCGTTCGACCGCGGTCACGACGCGAGCCACGACATCGGGCGGCATGCGGGCGAAACCCGAAGTCGCGTTGCGGGCCGCCGCATCGAGAACGCGTTCCGGGTGTGCCCAGAGGGCACCTAGCATCCAGTCGGAGGTATCCCGCGGAATGGGAAGGACATCGACATGCGTGGTTCCACCGAGCCATTTCGACAATTGCTCGAGGCTCGGAAAAATGCGGCGATCCATGTCGGCCAGCTCCGGCAGGTAATCGGTCACGAGCCACATCGCACGGCTCACCTCCGGGTCGAAGGTCACGATGACGACGGGACCTGTCGCGACCCTTCGCAATTCCCGGACGCCGGCTTCTCGCTCGTCATCCCAGTGGTGCAGCGACAAAATCGACATGGCGGCGTCCAGGCTACCGTCGCGAAACGGCAGCCGGCCCGCGGAAGCTCGAATGGCCGGGGCCAGCTCCTTGGCGCGTTGTGCTGCCATGACGTCACTCGGTTCGACGGCAAGGACGTAGCGATCCCGGGGCTCGTACGAACCTGCCCCCGCGCCCACGTTCACGACGGTTCGAGCATCCCCCAGGGCGGCTAGGATGCGCTCTCGATACCGGGGATCTTCGCGCCGGCGAATGGCGTATCCGTGTCCAATGGAGTCATAACGTGGGTGATCGATCATGGATGTCGTTGGCGCGCGACCATTCCGAGGGTGCGCGCTCGCCCGTGGGCATGCCGAGCCATGAACCCGACGCTGTCCGGGACAGGGGGGGAGCTGTCCCGGACACCCCTGGGGCGCAGGATTTCTCGGCAAATGAGCGGCATCGCGGCCGGCATGGCGCTCGCTGTAGGGCAGGCACGCTCGTCGCGCGCCGCTGCCCCAGGACGCGACGGTGAACTCCATGGGGCGACCCAAAAGGCAGACGAACATGATGGATTGCATTGCAGACAAGATGAAGTCGTTGAAGAGCGTACTGCACGCGGTGGAAAAGCAATTTGGCAAAGGCTCGATCATGGCGCTCGGTGACGAGTACGAGCCCGAGCCCGTGGGGGCGATTTCCACGGGATCGCTGGCGCTCGACCTGGCGACGGGCATTGGCGGCTACCCGCGTGGCCGCGTCATCGAGATTTACGGGCCGGAGGCCAGTGGCAAAACGACGCTGGCCCTACACGCCATTGCGCAAGCGCAGCAAGCCGGGGGCGTCTGCGCATTCATCGACGCGGAGCACGCGCTAGACATCGCGTATGCCCGCGGAATCGGTGTCGAGACGGAGGGATTGCTCGTTTCCCAACCGGATACTGGGGAGCAGGCCCTCGAGATTACGGAGATGCTCGTTCGCTCGGGTCACGTCGATCTGATCGTGGTCGACTCCGTGGCCGCCCTCACGCCGAAGGCCGAGCTCGAAGGCGATATGGGCGATGCTCATATGGGCCTGCAGGCCCGGCTCATGAGCCAGGCTCTCCGCAAGTTGACCGGTGCCGCACACCGATCTGGGACGACTTTGATGTTCATCAATCAATTGCGTCAGAAAATCGGTGTTACCTTTGGCTCTCCCGAAACGACCACCGGCGGCAACGCACTGAAGTTCTACGCCTCGATGCGGCTCGATGTGCGTCGCATCGGCCAGGTAAAGGTTGGCGACGAGCTCGTGGGCGGCAAAACTCGCGTTAAAGTGGTTAAGAACAAGGTCGCACCCCCTTTCACGGAGGCCGAGTTCGAAATTCGATTTGGTTCCGGCGTCGATACCATGTCCGAACTGATCGATCTGGGGCTTCTGCGCGGACTCGTCGACAAGAGCGGCAATCACCTGTCGTACGATGGGACGGCCTTGGGCAATGGTCGGGAGCGGTCGCGTGAAACGCTCAACGAGAGCGAAGATCTTCAAAGCACGCTGCGCGAGGCCATCATGGCGTCGGGCCCCGTCAGGCCGGGGCGGCGCACGATCGATGCGTGATGGGCGGCTAGGCACGGCGTGGTTCTAATCTCCGGTTTCCGCCGCGACCCTCGTCGGGGCGGAAACCGGTATGGACGTTCCGAGAAACGACATGAAATTGGACTTTGCCGAATTTCGCTGCTCGATCGCGCGCACGTTGGATCATTTCGAGCCAATGTGGACGCCGCTCATCCTTCGCGATGTCTTCTTCGGATTGCGGAGGTTCGATCAAATATGTGTTGACCTCGGTATCGCATCCAACGTGCTCACCACCCGGCTCGAAGCCTTGGTCGACAAGGGCATACTGGAGCGCGTCCCGTACCAGGAGCGCCCACCGCGTTATGAATATCGCCCCACGCGAAAAGGGAAGGACTTGTTCCCCATTCTTTTGGGAATGATGCACTGGGGCGATACCTGGCTTTCCGAGCGTGCTGGCCCACCGGTACGCATTCGCCACGAACCCTGCGGGCACTTCACCGGCCCCCGCGTGGTATGCAACGCCTGCGGCGAGCCCATTACTTTGGACAATGTCACCGTTCATGCGGGACCTTCTGCGCTGGCCACACGCGGAACTGCCCTTCTCGCAACGGAGCTGCCCCCGGAGGAAGGACCCAAAACATCGCGCAAGCGCCTGCGGGAGCGACTTGGTCAGGCCATCGTGGCCACACTGGAAGTGCTCCATTCGGCCGGGACGCGCTACCAACAGGGACGCCTCGGCCGCGCCGAGCATGATGAGGCGAAAGCTTTTCATCTCGTTTGCAGCAACGAAGCCCATCGGGAAACAGGCGTGGCTGACCTTGAACCTCCCTAGGGCTTGGCGGCACGCGAGGCCCGCCAAGTGTCGTATTCCGAGTACATCTCGGTAGCCGTGAGGGCAGTGCATGACGATTGGCTTGATGCAGCACTGCGAAAGTCAATGAACGCTTCGATGGGAGAGCACTGCAGGACGGAGTCCTCCCAATGTAAGCGTTACCCATCGATGGCACGACGGATCCATCGTGCAAGGCGAGAAAGGCGCTCTTCCGCTGCCACTAACGGCTTTTCGTGCTTCGTTGAATCGCCGAAGCTTGTTGTTCGTCACTCCTCCGCATGCGCATCGAAGACGACCACTTGCTCCTTGATGCTACAGCACAGCGTTTCCCGCTGGCGGGAGCGCGCGTGCAGTTCGCGCCATGGTGCCGGCGGTTGGGGTCGCGTGTCGGGAGCGCGATTGTGCTCGAGAATGGGGCTGCCCGGTTCTGCATCGGCAGCCGTGGTGCACGGCTCGACGCACACCTCGAGACCGGCGCGCCGGTACGCCGCATCGACGCGGAGGTGGACGGCACGGAGTTCTACGAATTGGCACGTGCCTTGCGCGAGCATCTCGGGCGGGGTGCGCCCTTTCGCGAGGCGGACATGTTGCCCGGCACACCGCATTCGAGCACGGCCGGGGAGCTCGAGCCACCGCTGTTTCGGAGCGTCTTCGCCACGGATCGCGGGCGCACGGTGATGTGGTGCACGTGCTTTCTGGGTTTGCTCGGAGTTGGGGGCGTCCTCGCGTTGGCCAATCCTTCGGGCCCTGCGAAAGAGCCGCCCCAGGCCACGCGCGTCGTCTTCGAGGAAGCCCCTCCCAAGAAACCCGAGTGCAAGCTGCACGACGAATTATGCTGCAATGGCCCCGGTCAACCGCTATGTCGGCATTGCAGTCGTGGCGACAAGCCGCCATGTTGCAACGGGCCGGGCGAGCCGCGGTGTTGTGGCTATCCCGGTGCGCCGCCGTGCGAGGACCCAGCAAATTGGTGGCGAAGGGAGCCCGACATTCCGGGCTACTGAATTTCCAACTTAGGACGCCTCGGTACTGCGTCTAATTCGGTTTGGACGAGACACGTCGAGATGGAATTGGACTTTGGGGAACTTCCCTTATCCTGTGTGGAGCGCCTGCGGGATGCCCATTTCCCGGGAAGTTCCAGATTCCGTCGCGCCTGCGAAAGGAACACGCGCCGTTGAAGCCGCCTGGCAGCCATTCGAGAGGCATCCAGTGTCGGTCGATGCTATGTAGGGAAAACCATGCCGAAGGACAAGAAGAAGAAGAAGAGCGCACTCGCAGCCGCCGCAACCCGCAAGCTCTCCAGCATCGGAGCGCCCCAAATGACACCCGAACAGCTCGCGCACTCTCTTCTCCACGCCGAAGAGCGCGGCGAAGTCCAGCGCGTATCGCTCGACGACGGCTCGTGGGCCTGGGCGATGCAAGACGCGCAGGGACAAACGCGCATCCTCAAGCCAACGCCGGCCATGCTCGAGGCGCTCGACCGCTTCGAACGCGAGGGCCACCCCGCGCACTGACTCGGCTTGATCCCGGCGTGCCGCGGTGGAGTACTCCGCTGCGACACCGCCGCGCGTACGATGGACCGACGGCGGCCAGCATTCTCTCGTGGCCGCCGTCAGCCTTCCTAACTTGCCGCTCTGAGCGTACGTGCCGCCGGCAACCGAATTTCGACCGGTGACGGAGCGATCCGGAGCCGCCCAGCAAGTTTGCTGGAGGAAGTTGCCATCTCTTTGACGACGAGCATCCGGAGCGATCGAACGCGCCCTCGAACGACGGCGGCTCGAATCGACGCAATCATCTCCCGGGCTTCGCACGGTGACTGCACGCGCCGAACTACGGGCGGTGTGGAAGCGCCTGGATTCACGCTCGATCCGTAAGGCGCAGAGCTCGTCGAGGACTACGTCGTGCGCTGCAAGACCGGTTAGAACTAGCGCAGCCCTCGCTCTTTGGCCCTGGGCCAAAAGGGTTGGTCGCACTCGAACAAATCGTCGTCGTCAAGCCAGCCGCGCAGCCAATGTGCAAGGGTTCGTCCCTCGAGAAGCCACGCAGTGCTCCAGTCGTCATCGACCCCATTGGGGTCGAATCGATAGAGGGTACCCTCATCGGAGTCGCAGTCGATGCATGTGTAGATGGCGCACCCCCAATGATGAATCGGGAGCACGCGGGCAGGCCAGAACGATGACGGCTGCTCCGGATCCTTGGCACGGAAAGCTTGATATTCGGCTTCGGCGCTACGGTTGGTGTCCGCGCGGTGTCCGGCTTCCCCCACGCCGAGAAGGAAATACTCGGGTCCGAATCCGCCGTTGGCCACCTTCGTGTAGAGTTCGACGAGATCCGGATGGATCGCGAACCCAAGGAGACGCTCCGCCGTCGCGATGGTGTCTGCGTCTGCGACTGCAGGAATGGGCACCGCGAGCATGCGGGCGCGCTCGGCATTTTCGACAGCGACGCGATACCGAAGGTCGTTCAGAAGGCTGCGTTCAAGCGGCATGAATGTCTCCTCGAGAAGGTACGTGAGCGACTCTGAAACGACAAGACCGTGCACACGTAGTTGGCCAGCATGCCGCACGCTTTGGCCAAAGAAACCGACTCCCGCGCATACTGGGGTTACGAGCCCCAGCGGATGTCCCAGACTCCGTCCTCATCGAGGTGGATTCCTTCGAAGTACACGTGGTGCACGTCGACGCCGCCGAACCACTTGCTGGAGGCGCGACTCCTTCGCGCCGTCTCTTCCACCGCCGCACAGAGATCACGGACGGAGAAAACGGAGCCGTCGGGGGCGAGGTGCTCGACCACCAACTCGCCCAGGCGATCGCGCATGCGGATGCTCGGCGTCCGCATGACCACGCGGCCCCATTCTTCTTCGGTCAGCGCACGAAAATTGCCATCTTCGAAGACCTTGAAGGTGATCGATGCATCCGTGACGCGCGCCGTGGGCGGGGCGGCCAGGTTCAAGAGGTTGGGCGTAATGCGTGTAGGCTCCTCACTCAACGCGAGGTGCAGCCGCCCCGATAGTCCCGTGAAGAAGCGGAATGCGTCGTCGTTCAGTTCCATGTGCATGTCTCCAGAGCCACCACGAAGCCTTCACCGAATCTTACAGTCAGCCAGGTCGGCGCTTCTTGGCAATGTCTACCTCGGCCCATGTGTTCCTGCGGTGTCTGTCGGTGGAGGCTGCGCACTTCTCATGCCACTCCGAGGGGACAAGCCAATATCCGAAAAGGGGCGACACCCAGCTCAAACGCTCGCCGGGCGCTTTTTTAGAAATAGCCGCCAATGAGTGGGAAGGTCCATCGTGCGCACTGCGGCCATAGGGACGGGGTGCCCGGTGATGAAGGGCGGTCATCAGGCGCGCGCGGGAAAATGTCCTGAGAAATGGTGGTCCGCCGATTCATCAAAACGAGTGCGAGCCCGCCGATTGCCGCGGTAGCGCCGACCCCCACGGCCATTGCGCCTGCCATGTCGTCATCGCGGTCTCCCGGTTGAAACACGAGCCTTCTCCCCAACAGGAGCGCGAAGCCCGTGAGGGTCGTCACCGTACCTGCACCGAACACTACCCATCCCACCACCGAAAGTGCCTTGGAGCCCGAGTGAACGTGAATCACCATTCGACCGCCATCGGGGGCGCGGAGCACGAACTTTGCGGACGGATGGATTCCCGGACCCGCTACGCGATAATCGGGGTCGGATGGAAGCTCCCGATCACAAGGCGCGAGGCACACGGGGTGCCAGTCGTTATGCATCGAATCGAAGTTGCGTTCGATTCGCAATCCGGAAGACGAATCAAGATGCGTCCAGACGACTCCCGGCTCGGGGTCGGTCGATTTCGGGCGTGCCGGAGGCGTGGAAGTTGCTCCCTCGGCCTTCGCAGGCAACACGCTAGCAAGAACGGATGCTGTGGTGATGATAGCGAGCAACGTCTTCATTCATGTACCCTCGAAGCGGGACGGCTTTCGGGTGGCAGGCGACGCCGTGGACGAAGCGTGAATCGCGAGGCGGCAAAGCGCACTATACGTTCTCGTGGCTGCGGTGGAGTCATCTCTGCGTTCCAGAGAACAAGTTTTCTACAATAGACGTCTTTCGTTCCCTCGCATTGGCTCGTCCGCCGAGGGGCGCCAGCGGGCCGCGTCGAGCCACGGCCGAAATGGCCGCGCGGTCAACGATGACCGACGCCGGGTGAACCGCCGTTGCGGGGCGGGTGGCCCGTGCATACGATCGCTGCGTGACAGAAAATTTGAAATGCCCGCACTGCAGTGGACAACCGCTCTATGAAGGAACACGTGGCACGAGCACTCTTCACGGGTGCGGTATCTGTGGCGGCGTTTGGGTCGGCAATGACCTGGCGAAACGTATGTTCGAGCGACTCGACGCGGATGCCATCGCACTCGCCGATCTTGCGTCACGAAATTCCGTCCCGCATCCGATTCGCAATCGCGAGCCGAGATGTCCCCTATGCAAGAAGACTCTGCGCAGGATTACCGTCGACCAAACGCTTATCGAGATCGATCTGTGCGATGAGCACGGGACGTGGTTCGATCGATACGAGTTCCAGGCGGTGGCGAGAGTACTCCAGAAGGCCCCACCGACGTTCGAGAACTTCCCCGAGCCCCTGCGATTCGACCCTTCGGATTACCATCCTCGGAGGAGCGACGGGGGCTCGGGCGATGGTGACGGGGGCTGGGGATTTGATTTTGGCGACTTTGGTGACGGTGGCTCGGATGGTGACGGCGGTGACGGCGGTGACTAGGCGGGCGGTATTGTCACGACGTCACGAATTTTGAGGCTGATGGACGCTGTCCGCCGGCGCGATCCGTGTCGGACGTTCTCGCACGGGAAGGAGCTCAATGTCACGGGGCGGGGGCGAGCGCGATGCGCTCGGTTGGACCGGGGCCCGCACCCGCGAGCCGGATGACGCCAATGCCGGCGTCGTCGTGGAATCCCACCATGCAGGTGGTTCCCGGGCAAGCGACGCTGATCCCGTCGGCCACGTGCGATGTCGACGGTTCGAGCGTCACCGGCGAATCAACGAGGGAGCCATCGACGCGAATTCGCTGTTCCATCAATGCGGAGGCGTTGTACTGATTGGTGAGCCAAACGACATGAAAATACGTGCCATCGAATCCAACCTCGACGTCGCGCGCGCTCCCTCCAATCGAAAATGGGTGTTCGCCAATTCTGCCTTGGACCGCTATCATCGATGATTGGTATTTGTCTTGATACGACCACACTTGGGCGAGAGTGTTTCCCCCGTAGGCCAAGGCGGGAACACTGGAGCTGCTGTATCCCCCGTTGGGGTTGGCTTGGTCCGGATAACTGTGGCAATCACCAACCCTAACCTCCGGGTTCGTCGGAGGGCCTCCCGGCCGCGGAGGGGCTCCAGCAAACGCGCACAATGTGACTAGCGAGCCATTCAGCGAAATGGCTGCGGGAAACTGTTCCTGTATTCCATCCGGGGGCCTGTATTCGGTGGCCGGCCCCACCGACCCGGAGCCGTCGACCCGCACGTTGCCGTAGGATCCATTCGCCCAGCCCACGTCGAAGAAGCCCGCTCCACCGGCCACAACGACTCGTGTGCCGACATGGAGATCATCGATGAGGCCCGACCCCGGGCTGCCGATGACGATCGGCTGCGAATCCAGGGACTGCCCTTGCCTGCTCACACGCGACCCATGGAGGGAGAGGGTCCAATAGCCTGGTCGCCCGTTGAGCCAAGCCACGAGAAAGTGCTGCCCATCGTAGCCAGCGGCCGCCACATTTTGATAAGCCGTCGTGTCCGAGGCCAATGTGACCCGCCCGAGGATCGTCCCATCCTCGGCAATGCGTGCGCCGTGGACTCCTGCTTGGACGCCACCCGTCCAAACGAAGAACGCTTGCGTTCCGTCGGTGGCTGCACCCACCTGACCTAGTGGCGCCGCGTTGCCACCTGCGTCCGGGGCCGAGCCGCCGTCGTCGGCGTCATGGACGGCGCCGCCATCGCCGGCATCATGGACGGCGCCGCCATCGCTTGCATCCGCAGCGTCGCTGGGTGAAACGTTGTTTCTATCGCTACTCGGCGCGGCCTGGCCGGATGAGCAGGCGCCCAAGGCAATGAGCACGAATCCCAAGGAGATGGAGGCTGACTTCATCGAAGTAATCCTTGTCGAGACCATCACTCCGACATTTGGCGTCTCCACGCGGTTTCCATCACCACCCCAGACTTTTTTTGTCCGCTGCAGAAATTCGTGCTCGACGGGATCCGTCGACGGCACGCCAACACGCGTTGGTACGAGCGCCATTCCATGCGGGCAATCTCAGCCAAGGTACATGGCCTGATGTTATGGTGACGATAGCGAGCGTGAATCGCGAGGCGGCAAAGCGCAATATTCGGGTTTCGTGGCTGGGCGGAGTAGGGTGGGCCAGCACGAAAGAAGACTCGAACCATGAGATCTCTTATTCCTTTTGCCCTCGCACTCGTCGCCACCGTCGGTTGCGCGGCTCGTTCGCCCGGTCACCCGTCTTCTGGGGTGACGATGACGCTCCCTGCGACGGACGCAAGCGGGACCATGCGACCGGAGCCGGATGCTCCGATTGATGCCGCACTTCGCACCCAGGTCATCGATGGAGTACTCGAAAAGCTCCCCGCAACGTACGTCTTCCCAGACGTTGCGACGAGAATGGTCGCGGCCGTCCGTGCGAGGGTGCAGCGGCATGAGTACGACGGGGTTAGGAGCTCGGTCATGCTTGCGCACTTGCTCACCGAGCATCTACGCGAGATCAGCCACGACAAGCACCTGCGGGTTCGATACAGCGCCTCCCCGGTTCCGCCCGACCGCGACCCGGCCAAACCAACGGATCTTGCCAAGCGTGAGCGAGAGACGAGGTTCGCGCGCGGTGTCAATTACGGTATCGAGCGTGTCGAGCGGCTCGAGGGAAACATCGGCTACCTCGAGATGCGTCGCTTTTTCGAGCCCAGTTTGGCGGGGGAAACTGCTGCAGCGGCGATGACCTCCCTTGCGGACACGGACGCCCTGATCATTGACCTGCGCCAAAATGGCGGTGGCGAACCTGCGATGGTGGCCTTCGTCGCGACATATCTTTTCGACGCGGAACCGGTGCATTTGAACGACATTTATTTCCGACGTGACGATCGGATTCGGGAATTTTGGACTCTCCCGTTGATACCCGCTAAGCGCTTCGGTTCGAAGAAACCCGTGTACATCCTCACGAGCACACGCACATTTTCGAGCGCGGAGGAGTTCACTTACGATCTCAAGGCTCTGAAACGTGCCGTCATCATCGGTGAGACGACACGTGGGGGCGCCAATCCTTGTGACGAGCACCGCGTTACCGAGCACTTTTCCGTGTTCATTCCCGACGGTCGGCCCATCAATCCGATTACCAAGACCAACTGGGAAGGCACAGGGGTAAAGCCAGACGTCGAGACATCCGCCGAAAACGCGCTTTCGACGGCGCACATCCTGGCCATTCGACAGCGAATCGCGCAGGCCGACGATCACGAGAGCGATGCGCATCTGCGTCAGATACTCGACGAACTGCAAACGAAATTCGGCCGCCGAGAGTGAGCACGCGGTGGACATCGTGGGGCGGAATTTACTAAGTGTATGGCGCCAAACGTGGTTCTCGGCTTGAAGGAGGCGGAGCAGATTGATCTCGAGAGCAAGAGCGCGGATTCATGGGCTCAATGTCGCGGTAATAGCCACGATGCTGCTTGGGTGCGCAGGGGAGGCGGGAAAGGCGCCCGCCTCGGCGGGCAACCCAGGGTCAAGCACGCAAGTGGTGCCGCCGCCTCGGGCCTGGACCATCGCGGACTACGGAGATGAGTACCGCTCGACGGGGTGGGTTCGTCCCAAGCGGCTCTCGGGGACGGAGCCCTCGTTCTTCCAAGATGGGAAGTCGTGCGCGGCCTCGAATGTCGAGGTGGCAGCCGTCATCATTCGCTGTCAGCTCGGGCTGGATGGCATCGTGTCGAAATGCCATAGCGACGTTGCGGTCCCCGGGTGCGAAGTGGCCACCTCCGAGGCATTGCGCACTATCGAGTCGACGTATCGAATCAGGCCACCAATCTATAACGGCCAGATCATGGCGGTGCCCTACTCGTTCACGTTTCGAATTCGAGCCGACGCACCCAATCCCGCGCCTTTGCATTGAGCGATTCTTCGGCCCTCCCGACGACCAAATCGATTCTCGATGAATGGCTAAAAGGTTACTCTAAACAAAGGTGCAATTGTCGCTCGAGGAAGGTCCGTCGCGGGAGGCGTTCGGATGACGCTGGGGGCCGGCACACGCCAAACGGCCGCCGGCTTCACGGGGCGCTGTGCCGCCTTGACGACCTGGCCCGTCGTCGAGATCTCATTCATGAGAACGAGTGACAAGGCGCTTATGGCCAGCACCGCCGCCCCCGCGAGGAACGAGACGGTGGCCTGGTCACGAAACTGGTCGCTTTCCTTGGCTCTCTCGGCTTCGTCTGCGCAAGCACGATAAAGATTGAGGCACGTTTCGTGGAACGTGGCGGCCATGAGCAAACCCAACGAAGTAAGGAGCGCGGCCACGCCCACCACACCGCCGGTCATGGCGACGCCACGACCGATTTCTCGCGCGTGCGCACGCGCCTTCACGTCCGCGATGGGCAACTCGACACGGTCTCCCGCTCGGCCGACGATCGCGTACATGGCCACAATGGTTCCCAAGCGCGCCCGCAGCAGCGTATCGGGCGTGACCACCGTCGAACATGGCGAGGTGCACAGCGGCTGCCAAACGTTGTCTGTATCGCGGCCTTCGATGACGACGTTCTTCGCATGGGTGGCGACCACCAAGATGCCCTCCTCGGCCTCACCCGCGTATGCCGCCTTCGATGTGAGCGGCGCGACTGCAAGAGTTCCCACCACGACGAGTTTTCTCCACATGCGCGAGAGCGTGCGGCACCTAGCGGTGCTCCTTCAAATGACAGGAGCTGACGTGAGCGTGTACGCGCAATCCTGATTGGGCAGCCACTCTCCCGTGGCCTGTATCCCTCTCTTTGGCGGCCGGGCTCATTTCATCCCGACGACCAAATCGATCGTGCAGCACCCATGGTGGATATTCGCGTGCGAGCGTTTTGAAGCGCGTGGCAGCAGCTTCTAGGCCATGACCGCGTGCCCGGAGCGCGATATCCTCCTCGAGGAGGGATCATGGCGTTCGAAATTCCGAGCATGGCGACCACGCACCTCGAACCGGGGTGCGTGATCAAGTGCTGGCAACCGACTCCGAACGTTTTCGTGACCCACGCGGTGGGGCATCTTTCGGAAACGTGCGTGCAGTACTATGCCTCCCGTGCCGAACGCGCTCTTCGACGGGGCGAGACGATTACGCCTTGTCACCATTGGCTGGGTGTCCGTGGATACAGCGCCGAGGCGCGCAGGTGGATCACCGAGTGGCTGGCTCGATGGGACGCGCAACTCAATCCAGCCGAGCTGCTGATTTCCTCACCGCTGGTGATGATGGGGACCTACGTGGCCAACATGGAGACCAAGCGCAGCGTGACGGTCCACAGTCGCGAGGAGGACTTCGTGGCGGCGCTCGCGAGACTCATCAGGCAGTCCACCTTGCCCACGTAGCCAGCGCCTTGACAACTTAGGAGTCCTAACTAGACTCTTCTGGCATGAGTGGGAAGCGCCTGCCTTATTTCGAGGAGCACACCGAGCCGCTGGCCGCGCGCATCGCGACGGGCCTGCACAAAATTGGGCTCGCGATGAAGCAGCAGGCCTGGCTGCAGGCCAACCAAGAAGGCTTGTCGGCCACGCAAGGGCAGATTCTTGCGGCGCTCGTTGCGCATGGCCCGCTCACGGGCTCGGAGTTGAGCGAGCGTCTCGGGATTACGCTCCCGACGATCAGCGATTCGGTGCGTGTGCTCGTTGAAAAAGGGCTCGTCACGAAGTCGAAGGACCCTCGCCATCCGCGCGCAAGCCTGCTCACGCCGACCCAGAGGGGGGCGACGTTGGGCGCCCGCGCGCGCTCCTGGCCCGAGTTTCTGGCTGCATCGGTGAACGATCTCGCGCCGGAGGAACAGCGGGCGTTCTTCTCTGGCGTCGTGAAGATGATTCGCTCCCTGCAAGATCAGGGGCTCGTTCCGGTGAGCGGGATGTGCGTGACATGCACGCATTTCCGCCCGAACGTCCGCGCTGGAGCGTCGCCACATCATTGCGCCTTCGTCGACGCGCCCTTGGCGGACGAGCAACTGCGCCTCGACTGCCCCGAGCACGAGCATTTCATGCGCCCCGTCTGAGCGCGTTTTCGCGAACACGCCCGACATCGAGTTTTCCGCGGCCATGCCGGCCGACGGCAAGAGCGGAGCTTTGCTCCGAAAAAGGAGATGACCATCATGAGCAGCCTATCCGGTTACACCTATGGCACTTCGTCGGTTGCGAAGTCACCCGTGACGCTCGCCGAGTTCGAGCAGATGAAGGCAAGCTCCCTCTTCGGCGAGGAAGACGTGAAGTACCTCCGCATGTCGCACGACGTCGTGAAGGACGAGGTCGAGGCGATTCTCGATGTTTGGTACGGCTTCGTCGGGAGCCAGCCGCATCTCCTCGCGTCGTTCACGGGCAAGTCGGGCGGCAAGCCACTCGGCGACTACCTCGGCGCGGTTCGCAGGCGTTTCGGCCAATGGATTCTCGACACCGCGCGCGCCCAGTACGACCAGCGGTGGCTGGACTACCAGCATGAAATCGGCCTTCGCCACCACCGCGCGAAGAAGAATGCGACCGACGGTGCCCCCTCGACCGATATCGTGCCATTTCGTAATCTCTTTGCACTCCTTTTCCCGGTGACCTTTACGCTGCGGCCGTTCCTCGCGAAGAAGGGGCACTCGGCCGAGGAGGTCGAGAAGATGCACGCGGCATGGGTGAAGTCCTGCCTGTTGCAGCTCACACTATGGAGCCATCCCTACGTGAAAGACGGGGATTTCTGATGAGGATACCCCGCCTTGCTCCCGAGTGGACGACCACGGAGTGGCTCAACACCTCGGAGCCGCTCACGCTCGAGCGCCTTCGTGGCCGCGTGGTGCTGCTGCACGCGTTCCAGATGCTCTGCCCCGGATGCGTCACACGCGGCATTCCCCAGGCCCAGCGTGTCGCCGAGTATTTTTCGCACGAGCCTCTCGTCGTCGTCGGTCTGCACACCGTGTTCGAACACCACGAAGCCATGCGGGTGGAGTCGCTGCGGGCGTTCCTCCACGAATACCGAGTTCGATTTCCCGTTGGCGTCGACGCGCCCGATCCGGCAGGTGGTTTCATTCCTCGAACGATGAAGGCCTACGCCATGCAAGGCACGCCCACGACGGTGCTCATCGACGGCGACGGGCGAATCCGACAGCAGACATTCGGCGTTCACGACGATCTCCGTCTCGGAGCCGCCCTCGCGCAGCTATTGAGCGAATTGCGCGGCGCGCGCCACAGCGCCGTCGATGGCGCCACGCTGGAACCCAAGCGGTTTGGCTGCGATGAAGATGGATGTGCAAATCGTTGATGGAGTCGCGTTTGCTGCTCGCAAATGCGTTACGAAATTTACGTTGCGGAGGGCAATGCGCGACGGTATGCCATCCAAGGAATAACACCAGATCATCCGGGAAGGGGTGCCATCATGAAGCACGGGCCGATCCAGATCCAAGAGCCGGTTCGCGCCAACAGTGATATCAATATTACGCCGTTGGTCGATATCGTGCTCGTGCTTCTGATCATCTTCATGGTCGTTACGCCGCTGCTCGAGAAGGACATTTTGGTGCGCATTCCGAACAGCGAGCAGGCACCGCCGGACAATGTGCCTTCCGACCAAATTGTCGTTCACGTGAAAAACGGCGGAAAGCTCGACATCAATGTGCGGGAGGTCACGGAGAACGACTATGTCGCGGAGCTGAAGAAGCGCCTGGATCCGCGTCAAGAGAGCGAGCGTGTCGTGTTCTTCGTGGCCGAGGAGCAGGCGAACTACGGTCGGCTGGTATGGGCCGTGGACGCGGCGAAGGTCGCCGGTGCCGAGACCGTCGGCATCGCAACGGACGCCCTACAGTAGGCGTTCCGGTTATCACACCGATAGCGAGGGATAATCCGTATAGCCGTTCGCGCCGGGGGTGTAGAACTTCGCGTGGTCGGGAACGGCCAATTCGGCCCCCTTTTGCATGCGCAGCACCAGATCGGGATTGGCAATGAAGGGGCGGCCGAACGACACCATGTCGGCTTGCCCCGCGTCGATGGCGGATTGAGCACTCGCCGCATCGAAGCCCGCGTTCAAGATGATCGGACCGCCGTATGCGCGCCGAATGTCCGAGGCAAGCGCATCGAACCCGTCTCGGGCCGCTCGCACGAGGTGCACGTAAAGAAGGCCTCGTAGCTTGCCCGCGAGCGCGAGGTACTGCGCTTCCACCATGTCGTGCTGCGGCAGATCGTTGTACGTGCTGTACGGCGAAAGGCGGATGGCGAGGCGCTCCGCACCGATGGCCGCCGCGGTGACCTCGATGGTTTCGGCGACGAACCGGATGCGCCGCTCCACGCTGCCGCCGTATTCGTCGGTCCGCCGGTTGGTATGCGGGTGCAAAAACTGCTCGAGCAGATACCCATTGGCACCGTGCAGCTCGACACCATCGAATCCGGCTTCGATGGCCCGCATAGCGGCCGATCGGTACTCGTCGCGCGCCTCGTGCAAATCGCTCGCACTCATGGCCTCGGGGGTCGGATGGGGCTGCAATCCCTGTTGATCCGTGTACATCTGGCCCTCTGCGCGGACCGCGCTCGGCGCCACGACGCGCGCGTTCTCAGGCAGATTGAGCGCATGCGCGATACGACCCACGTGCATCAACTGCGCGATGATCTTGCCGCCGGCGGCGTGCACGCCTTCGGTAACCTTGCGCCATCGGGCCACGTGCTCGGCCGAAAAAAGGCCCGGAATGCGCGCATATCCGAGCGCATTCGGCGAAGGGGCGGTCCCCTCGGTGATGATGAGCCCCGCCGATGCACGTTGGACGTAATAGTCGCGGTGCAGCTCGTTCGGCAGGCTGCCTTCGGCGCGGCTGCGCGTCATCGGCGCCATCGCGACGCGGTTGGCCAGTTGCAGTGGACCAAGACGAAACGGTGAAAACAAGGACATGGAGAACACTCCTTCGAGTCGCCGCCCGCTTTCGGTGGCCGACACCGGGAGCTTGAGCCCTTTGGATGGATCTGGACAGTGACCGCCTTTCGGACGCAATGTCCGGCCATGCGGACAATTCGCCACGCCGATCCGAACGCGGTCCTCGCCTTTCTCGAGGTGGTCGAGCAGAAAGGCTTTCGACGCGCCGCCCGCACACTCGGTATTTCGAAGTCCACCCTGAGCACGCGGGTGGCGGAGCTCGAAGAGCACCTTGGCGCACGGTTGCTCGCCCGCACCACCCGAAGCGTTACCCTCACCGACATCGGCGCGAGCTTCTACCGCGATGCCGCCCGTGCCATGGCCGCCCTGCGCGCCGCCGAGGCCATGGTGAGCGATCGGCAGGCCCACCCGAGTGGAAACCTGCGAATCACGGCCGCCTTCGAGTTCGGGCAGGTGTTCATGGGCACCCTCCTGGCGAGGTACACCTCGCGTTATCCGGATGTGACGCTCGAGATCGAGCTCGTCGATCGCCGGGTCAATCTGGTCGAAGAGGGCTACGATCTCGCCCTTCGTTTTGGCCACTTGGACGATTCGGGCCTCATTGCTCGGCGTCTCGACCGTTCCCGCCAACGCATGGGAGTCTTCGCCAGTCCGGAGTACCTGCGACGCGCCGGCGTGCCCAAGGATCCGCGGGATCTCGCCGCGCACCGGACTCTCGTCATGCGTGGGGCGCAAACCCCCACGACGTGGACGTTTCGTGGAGACCGCAAAGCGCGCACCGTCTCCGTCACGCCGTATCTCGCGGTCAATAGTTACGTGGTGCTCAGCGAATTGGCCATCGCGGGGGTGGGCATTGCCCGCTTGCCCATGGCGAATGCGGCCCACGCGCTCGATGATGGGCGGCTCGTCGAGGTGCTCCCTCGATTCGCCCCTTCTGCGGTACCGCTTTTTGCCGTCTATCCAAGCGCGCGCAACGTTTCACCTGCCGTTCGCGCGATGATCGATCTGCTGATCGAGCACTTCGAGGTCGCCGGCGGCGTCGACTAGGCGGTGACTGCGGCCGCCACGATCAGAGCACAATACGCGGCGGCGGCGATCCTCGGCTCCCAGTATTCGAGAAACAGGAAGCCAAAGATCAACCACGAGCCGCCCGCGGCGATGGATAGGACGATGGCGGGCCATCGCCCCAGCAAATCCATCGCGCGCACCGCCACGACGAGGGCGAGAAGCCCGAAGAGAACCTGTCCCAGTGCGTAGGCGGTGTTGAGCCCGAAATAGAGCGTCGTTTCGGGCCCAGGAGGCCGCTTGCCCCGCACGTATTGCGAGACGACGTCGATGAAAAAAATGCATGGCGCCGGTGAACGCGAGGACACCGTACGCGGCGTAGACGAGAATCTTGTGCATCTCACGCACTAGTCTTGGTCGTTCTCGAACCAAAGTTTAGTGAATAGGACGCATGTGAAATATGAACAAAGTTTATGTGTTCCAGGCCCGCTCGTTGCCGGGCCCGGTAGCCTGCGCTAAATCCCCAAGGTGGTAAAGGGCTGGCACTTCAACGGGGCGGCGTTCTCCGGATCCAGCCCGCGTAGGATCAATTGCGTGATGTTCGGATCGATGGCCATGCCCAGGTGGCCGGCGGTGTCGAAGCTGCAGGCATTCTGCAGCACGATGTTCGTCACATTGTCGCCGCCGTTTTCGACGACACCGCTCGTGTAAGGCGTGACGACGTTGTCCACGCGCGAGACGATGTTCGTGTACGTCGGCCCGGCCACGGTGACGCCGCCGGCGTTGAGCTTTTGCGCGAAGGGCGAGTTCGGCATGAACTCGAGGCACGATGCGCACGCGTGGCGGCTGAACAAATCGGCCAGCCCGGGGGCGACGCTGGTGAGCAATCCGATCAACGTGGAGAGGCCCTGCAAGGTGGTGCCCTTGTAGTTCGCGCCGAAGCCCACGAAGTGTTTCACCTTCGCATCGCCGCCGAGGAACTTCATATAGTACGCGGGCACCGTGGTGCCCTCGGAATGACCGACGATGTCGACCTTGGACGCGCCGGTGGCCGTGAGGACTTTGTCGACGAAGGTCCCGAGCTCGGCGGCGCTGTCGGCCATGGAGGCAAGGCCACCCACCCACGGCCCGAGCACGCCCGTTCCGTACGTCAATGCAAATACGCAATAGCCCGCATTGGCGATGCGCGGGCCATGGTAAAACCAATTACCATCCGCCGTGGAACCGAGGCCGTGTACGAGGATGACGGGCTCGGGATGCTCGCTGCTTGGTTTGCAGTTGAAGTCGTTCGCCTGGGCGCTGGGCGCGGCGCTCGATTCGAGATTCTGAACCGACACGATGGGAACCGGGCCCGTGAGCGCATCGGCCGCGGGGCTGCCTGCCCCTTGGTCGGCCTCCGCTTGCGTTCCGGCCGTACAGCCGCCGAGCCAGAGTGCGAGAACGATGGACCCACCCACGCGGGCAACACGGGACAGACGAGCGTTTGCCATACCGAGCACCTCCTAGGAGAGAGACTCTATGAAAGCGGCACCCACCGGGCTTGTATGAGGAGGCTTTTCTAATTGCGCAAACCGACTATTTTGAATCGCGAATGCGCGCCCCGTTGCGATTTACCGTTTATTACGGATTACGGCGCTTCCTGCTACTCGCACCCACGTGGGTTCTGGCTCCGGCAACGCCGTATCGCCGGCTCACCCCGACGCTATTGCTCGCCTGCAAAGAGCCGTTCCAGCTCGAGGTGAACGATGACGCGCCGCGTTTTGCACGCGCTGCGTTGATCGCACCCAAGGTTTTGCGGCGGCGCGTCATTGCCGTGGACAGTGATATGGCAATTTTCGATTTGCCGATGCACTCGATTCCCACGCCCGAACCGGTGCGCGTGCTGGATATCGAGCGCTTTGCGCCGTTGCTGCCGGCGTTGGCGGAGGCGTTTTCGGGCAGGCTGCCGGGCGCCGAGGTGGGGCGCTTGTTCGATGCTGCGGTGCGTTTGATCGAAGACGTGCCGCACGAGCCCCATCATGATCCTCGCATCGAGCAGGCGCTGCGCCTGATCGACGAGCTGCCCTTCGACGAGGTGACGGTGACGGGGCTGGCGCGTCGGTTGGGACTATCGTCCTCGCGGCTTCGGCATCTCTTCAAAGAGGTGACCGGTCACACGATCAGCCATTATGCGCGTTGGGCGGCGGTGTGGCGCGCGTGCTCGCTTTGGTCGCAAGGGCGGCGTCTCACGGAGATTGCCCACGAGGTCGGCTTTCACGATTTGGCCCACCTCGATCATGCCTTCGTGGAAGTCTTCGGGTTGAATCCCTCGTCGGTGATCGATCCGGAGAACGTTACGCTCATCCGCTGTACGTAGTTCGCAATCGACCACCGACACCGCCCAAGACGGCGAAAAACAAGGCGCCTGCCCCCGCGAGGGCCGCGGTCACCGTGAAGGCCCCTTCGTAGCCGACGAGGGTCACAATCAGGCCGCCCGAAACGCTGCCCGTGAGGACCCCGAGATCCCAGCACGCGGTGAGTGCACCGAGGGCGGCTCCGTGTTGGTCCGTCGGGGTGCGATTGACCACGACCTCGACCGTCGATGGATAAAGAAGCGATACGCCGACCGCCACCAAAGCGACACCCACGAGCACCATCGCCATCGAGTGCCCCATGCCCACGAGCACGAGCCCCAGCGCCTCCAGCCCGGCGAAGGCCACGGCCACGCGATGACCGCCGAAGCGGTCCACCAGCGGACTGCCCAGCGCGCGTGACAGGAGAAAGCAAAACGCGAATAGTGCGAGCGCAATCTCTTGTCCGCCGAGTCCCGCATGGGCGAGTCGCAAAAGAATCAGCGCCGCAATCGCCCCATAGCCGCAGCTCGCGAGCCCGAAGGCGAAGGCCGGCGCCCGCGCGCCCGCTGGAAAAAGCCATCCGCCGCCATCCTCTCCGGCACGCGCAGGCGGTGCAGCCGTGGTGGCCACGAGCCCCCACGTGAGCACGGGCAACGCCGTGACGGCGCCCCACACGGTGATGGAGCCGCCGGCGCGGAGCAACACCAACGCGGCAAAAGGACCCACCGCGAGGCCAGCCCACATCGATAGCCCATACCATCCGGCCATGCGCCCGCGCCGATCCGTGGCGGCAAATTGCAGAATCCATGCGACGGCGCCGGTGAAGACGCTGCCTTCGCCCGCGCCGAGGCACAATCGCGCGAGGAAAAGCGCCGCCAGGTTCGGCGCGAGTAAATGGCCCAGGCCGCCGGCGACGCCGAGCAGACCGCCCGCGAGCACCACCCTTCGTGCAAGCCCGCGATCGGCGGCGCGCCCCACCAGAGGCCGTGTCACCGCGGCGGCCACGGATGCGACGCCGATGACGATGCCCACACCCAGCGGTCCCGCACCAAAGCGATTCACCAAGTAATCGGGCAGACTCTGCAACGTGACCCCGAGGGCCACGTATCCAAAAAAGGTGGCCAGCCACAGACGTACGAAGGGAGCGCGGTCATTCACGGAGCTCAATGTGGGGTGGGTACGTCATCGTGAAAAACGATTTGTTTCGATGTGAGCCATCGTTCAGAATGATGCCCCATGAACTCCGCGGATCTGCACGTCTTCGAAGCCGTCGCCCGCCACGGCGGCATCGGAAAGGCCGCGCGTGAGCTGGGCACCGTTCAATCGAACGTCACCGCGCGCATCCTCGCCTTGGAGGAAAACCTCGGAAAGCCGCTGTTCTTCCGGCATGCGCGCGGTGTTTCGCTCACCCGTGCGGGCGAAACCCTGCTGCCTTACGCCGTGCGCACCGCGCAGCTGTTGACCGAGGCGCGCCGCGCCCTGGACGATGGTAAGCCCACCGGCACCTTGGTCATCGGCACGTTGGAAACGACCGCCGCGGTGCGCATGTCGCCGGTTCTCATCCGCTACCGCAAGCGCTACCCCGAGGTCGACCTCACCTTGCGTACTGGCTCGTCGGCGTCGCTCGTCGAAGACGTCGTCGCGTACAAACTGGAGGGCGCCTTCGTGGTCGGTCCGCGGCATCATCCCGATCTCACGGAGGAGACCATCTTCGAGGAGGAACTCGTTCTGGTGAGTGCTCCCTCCCGCGCGGATTTGCGGGCGGCGCTGCGTTGCGAGGGCGTGGTCGTCTTTCGGCCGGGCTGCTCCTACCGGCAGCGCCTCGATCATTTCCTTGCCGACCGCGGTATTGCGATGCCGCGCCGGCTGGAGTTCGGCACGCTCGATGGGATCCTCGGTTGCGTCGCGGCGGATCTCGGCATCACGTTGATGCCACGCTCCGTCGTCGAGAATGCGGGAAGCCATCGCGTGAAGGCGCACACGCTTCCAAAGCGCTACGCCTTTACGGAAACCGTCTTCGTTCGCAGGCGCGATGCCTTCGCCTCGCGTGCCCTCGTCGAATTCGTTCGCACCGCGAGGGGACAATGAGCTTTACGCGTGATGACGCCCTCGCGCGGGATGCGGCGGATCCGCTGGCGCGCTTCCGTGATCGGTTCGATTTCGGGCGCAGCACCTGCATTTACCTCGATGGCAATTCCCTCGGCCGCCCGCCCCGAGCGGCCATTGCGCGCATTCGGCGCGCCATGGAGGACGAGTGGGCCGGTGAGCTGGTGGCTGCATGGGACCATTGGATCGAGCTCGCACGCGAAGCGGGGGACGTGCTGGCCGGCATCGTGGGCGCCGCACCCGGGGAGGTCGTCGTTTCCGATTCGACCAGCGTCAACCTGTACAAGATTGCCGCGGCCGCCTTGGATGCGCGCGGCGATCGCCGGGTCATCGTCACGGACGACGACAATTTTCCCACCGATCGATACATCTTGGAGGGGCTTGCGCGCGCCCGCGGTCTCGAGCTGCGGTCGATCCGCACCGACATCGACGAGGGCGTGACCCTGGCGCGGGTGAAAGAGGCCCTGGGCACGGACGTCGCGCTGCTGTCGCTTTCGCACGTTGCTTACCGCTCCGGCGCCATCGCCGATCTGAAAGGCATCACGGCGGCCGCCCACCAAGCCGGCGCGCTCGTTCTCTGGGATCTTTGCCATTCGGCGGGCGCCGTGCCCGTCGATCTCGCCGGTGCCGGTGTGGACCTGGCCGTCGGTTGCACGTACAAGCACCTCAACGCCGGTCCCGGTGCGCCTGCATTTCTCTACGTGCGCGCGGACCTGCAGCCGCAACTGCGCCAGCCGATCTGGGGCTGGTTCGGGCAGCGCGACCAATTCGACATGGGCCCCGAGTACCAGCCGGCTGACGGCATCGAGCGATTCCTCGTGGGGACGCCGCCCGTGCTTTCGCTCTACGGCGTTCTCGAGGGCGCGCGGCTGACCGCCGAGGCAGGAATGGCGGCCATTCACGACAAGGCGCGCGCGCTCACGTCCTACGCCGTGTCGCTGTACGATGCGTGGCTCGCGCCGCACGGCTTTCGGCTTGCCTCTCCGCGCGATGCGCACGTGCGGGGCGCGCATATCACGCTCGAGCACCCGGAGGCCTGGCGATTGTGCCGTGCGTGGAAGGATGCGGGCACCATTCCGGATTTTCGCACGCCCGATCGCCTGCGCATCGGCGTTGCGCCTTTGTACACGCGCTACGTCGATTTGTACGATGGCCTTTCGCGATTGCGCGACATCGCGGAGAACAAAGCCTACGAGGCCTACCCGGCGACACGCTCACGCGTGACGTGATTCACATTTGCGGCGCGCGGCCTTGCGGTGGACCGGAGAGGACGCGCTCCACCATTTCCTGCACCACCAAGGTGGCATCCTGGCGTTGAACGAGCTCGGGATCGAACTCGTGCGACCAGGTGAATACGCTGCTGGAGAAATACTCGGCCAGCAAAGGCACCATGCGAAATGCGCTTTGGCCGGCGGATTTTGCCGCCGTTGCCGCGCGCGCGGCATCGCCGCGCTCCTCGGGCGGAAGAAAGAACGAGTCGTGGAAGACCACGGCGCGCGGTCCCTCCGCCGAGCCGCGCATGGAGGCCCAGCGACGGCCCGAGGCGGGCACGGTCGATGGCGTGTCGCTCGACGCATAATCCGGATGGGGGACCAGCTCGTCGCGTGGCTCGTCCATGAGCCCGGCCATGCCCAGCATCTGCACGAGATCGCCGTACCACGGCGGCAGCGCGCGCACGGTGAAGCTGTCGCGCGGGCGTGCCTGCATCTGCGGATAGAGTCCCGCGAGGTGCCGCGAGATTTCCCGATAGGCGATGTACGCCCCATGATCGTTCCAATGCGTATCGGTCAGCGTATACACCTGCTGCCGCGTTTTCTCTTCCAGCAGCGCGCCACGCAAATCGAGAATCTTGACCCGCGAATGCGCACTCATGTGCAAAACGAGTTGGTCGAGCCGCGTGGCGCCTCTCTTTTCGTACCCTTCCGCGAGCATCTCCCCATAAATCGATTCCTTGTTGGGGGCGATGACGACGATGTAGTGGCCTCCGCGCGCCGCCATCCAATCCGCGCGCGCCTCGAGCTCGCGCTGCCACGCGACGAGCTCCTCCGGGGACATCGGCCGCTCGCCGCGGTGGATCTCCATCGAGTGATCGCCGGTGTAAAAAAGCCAGCCATCGCGGCCGCGCACGACGTCGTTCATCGAGGCGACGCCAAAAGCGAGCTTGCTCTGCGCGTGCAGTTGAATGAGATCGTCACGGAAGCCGAACGAGTCGTTCCAATACGCATCGAAGTCGTGCGGGAACTGCCGCGCGGCGGCCAAAGTCGTGGGGAGCCGCGGCGCCTCGGCCTGTCGCCGGTTTTCGCCGAGCCGTACCGCGTTGCGCGCAGGCGCCCAATGGCGCGCCAGCGGCAAGAGCATCCCTGCGACGAACAATGCAATGAGTGCACACTCGGTGCGATGCCTTTTCAATGTCAAAATCGGAAGTAAATGAAAGGGTTGTACGTATTGGCGGACAATTTGATGGCGCATCCGAGGAACACGAGGCCGAATCCGGCCACCCGCACCGTCGATGCCATGTTTGCACTCATCGCATCGGCACGTTGGACGAGGGCGCGCCGCACGGCGGGCAAGCATGCGGCACTGGCCACGATGCCGACGAGGATGGCCAGCGCACGTTCGCTATCGAGGTAAATGCTGCCATTGTAGTGCGCGCGCGGGCCCAGCCCGGCGAGCGCACGAAAGTAGACACCCGCGTGCCCGAGGGAATCCACACGAAAGAGCACCCACCCCATCATGATGGCGAGCAGCGCATACGCATGCTGTAGCGCGCGCGGCCATTGCGAGAGCACCTTGGCCAGGCCCGCGCGCTCCATGACGAGGAATGCCCCGTGGTAGATCCCCCAGACGACGAACGTCCAGCTCGCGCCATGCCACAAACCGCAGAGAAAGAATACGATGGCCAAGTTAGCGTACGTGCGAAGCGGGGAACCTTTGTTTCCGCCCAGCGGGATGTACAAATAGTCGCGAAACCAACGCGACAGCGACATGTGCCAGCGCCGCCAAAATTCCGTGAGCGATGCGCTCACGTAGGGATAGTCGAAGTTCTCCGGGAAGCGAAACCCGAACAGCGCCGCGAGTCCTATGGCCATGTCGGAGTATCCCGAAAAATCGAAATAGATCTGCAGCGAATAGCAGACGATGCCGAGCCATGCGAGCGGCGTGGCGAGTTGCTCCGCGGGGAGGCCGAAAATGGCATCCGCCGATACGGCGACCGTATTGGCGATGAGCATCTTCTTTCCCAAGCCGAGAATGAAACGCTCCGCGCCGGCGGCAAACCGCACGGTGTCCACATGACGCCGAATGAGTTGGTGGGCAATTTCGTGGTAGCGAACAATGGGGCCGGCAATGAGCTGTGGGAAGAATGCAATGTAGAGCGCGAGCAGAAATGGATTGCGCTGGGCCGTGGCCTGGCGGCGTCGCACATCGATGACGTACGAAAGCTGGTGAAACGTGAAGAACGAGATGCCCAGCGGTAGCTCGATGTGGCCCATGGTGAGAGGAGCCGCGCGCGGAAAAGCCAAGATACGGAACGAATCCACCGCTTCGACGGCGAATGCGGCGTATTTGTAGAAAATTAGAAGCCCTATATTGATAGCGACCGCGCCAAAGAGAACGAGCTTTCCGGATATTCCCTGGTGATAACGCTCGACGAGCAGCCCCAGGGCATAATTGAGTGAAACGGAGGCGAGCAAGACAATGATGAACCTTGGCTCGCCCCACGCGTAAAAGAGAAGGCTGGCAAGGAGAAGAACCGCGTTTCGTGCTGCGAACGGCACGACGAAGTAAAGCGTAAGGACGACCGGTAAGAATAAGAACAAGAAAAGCGGCGAAGAAAAGACCATGGAAAACGTGCCCCGCGCATAGTGTCCAAAACTTCGCGCAACGGCTCATGATTCAATGGAAAGAGCAAGGCTTCGCCGGCGCGTGCTGGCTTATTCGCTCCAATGTCCGGACTCCGGTTGGTGGGATCGGACAATCTTCGTCGCGCAGTCTTTTTTTTCGTGCCGGGCGCGGCCTTACTGCGGAATCATTGGCCGCAGCAGGTTGGGGGGGCTAGCCGCCCGCAGCCTTTTTGATGGCCAGGCGAATGCGCGGGTACGAGCCGCAGCGGCACACATTTTCAATGGTGTCGATATCGTCGTCCGTCGGGGCGGGCTTTTGCGTGAGCAGGGCGGCGGCAGCCATGATTTGGCCCGCCTGGCAGAATCCGCATTGGGCGACGTCGCAGTCGATCCAGGCCTGCTGCACCGGGTGCAAGGTTTCGCCTTTGGCCAGGCCCTCGATGGTCGTGACCTTCGCGTTGGCCGGGAGGTCGCGCATGGCGACCAGACATGGGGTGAAGGCCGTGCCGTCGAGGTGACAGGTGCACGCGCGGCAGACGCCGACGCCGCACCCGTATTTGGGGCCGGTGACTCCGAGTTTGTCGCGCAGGACCCACAAGAGGGGCATATCGGCAGGGGCGTCCACCGTGACCGGTTTGCCGTTGAGCGTGAAGGTGTAATTCGGCATGGTCGTGGCTCCTGTTCATCCCATGACGGGAAAACGGCGTGGGGTCGTTCCGGTCGCGCGGGCGTAGGCGTTGGCCACGGCGGCGGCGGCGGCAGGGTAGGCGAGCTCCCCGGCGCCGCCGGGTTCTCCGGTCGTGGGCGGTAGAATATGAACTTCGAATTCCCGCGGCGTATCGCGCATGCGCGCATAGCGGAAATCGGAAAAGCTGCTTTCGCGCACGGCGCCATTGTCGATGTGCAGGCCCGCTTGCAACGTGACGGAGATTCCGTCGACGGTGGCGCCCATCATCTGCGCTTCGAGGCCGCGCGGATTCACCGCACGCCCCACGTCGGCCGCGACCACCGCCTTGGTGACCCGCGGCCCCGCACTGTCTCGCGTATCGATTTCGACCAAGCAGGCCACGCACGATTTGTATTCCTCGTGCAACCCAATGCCCTGGGCCATGCCCGGCGGCATGGCCCGGCCCCAGTTTCCAGCGCTGGTGACCTTGTCCAACACGGCTTTTGCACGCGAGGACGACAAGGTCGCGCGCCGGAACGCCGCAGGATCTTTCCCCAAGGTGCGCGCGATTTCGTCGACCATGATTTCATTCGCCACGGCCACGAATCCCGAATAGACCGAGCGCCAGCTCCCGGTGTTCATCTCCAGGGGCACCTCGGACAAAAGCTGCGAGGTGATGCCGAAGTTGTAGGGCACCTTCTCCGTCAGCAGGAAGAAGAGCTGGTTCGGCACCCCGCCGAGCAGTTTGAAGCCGATCGCGGTGAGCGCCTCGCCCAGGCCGTGCGTGAGATCGGTTTTGACGGCGGCAATGCGGTGCTCGTAGGTGAGCACCGCCCCCAGGCCGTACGTTGCGCGCAGTTTGTGATGGCTCATAGGGCGCATGCGCCCGTGCTTCGTGTCGTCGGAGCGCGTCCACATCAATTTGACGGGGCGGCCGATGGCCTTGGAGATCTGCGCCGCCTCCAGCGCCCCATCGAAGAAAAGCCGTCGCCCGAACGAGCCGCCGCCGCGCACGACATGAAGCGTCACCGCACTTTGCGGCAGGCCGATGCTCGCTGCGATCGTCTGCTGCGCCACGATGGGCGACTTGGACGAGCACCACACGTCCGCCTTGCCCTCGCGCACGTCGGCGACGGCGGCGAGCACCTCCATCGGCGCATGGCTGACGAAGGCAAAATCGAACTCCGCATCGACGTAAGGTGTGAGCAGCGGCGGCGTAAGCGGCAGGGCAGCCGATGCGAGCATGCCTCGAATGTCGCCATCCGAGAGCCCTGCCACCGGGCCTTCGTTCCAGGTGATGCGCAACGCATCGCGCGCCTTGATGGCCTGATCGAACGTCTCCGCGGTCACCGCAATGCCACTGGGCACTTGCGCAATGGCAATCACGCCGGGCATGCCCCGCGCCGCCGAGGCATCGTACGAGGCCACGGTGCCCTTGATGGTCGGTGCGCGCGCCACGACCGTGGGCAGGGCCCCCGGCACATCGAGGTCCATGGCGTATTTCGCCTGGCCGGTCACGATTTCGCGCGCATCGATGCGCGTCGTCGGCTGGCCAATGACGGAGAACTTCGACGGGTCTTTCGGCGCCGCCGACACCGCCGGCAAAAGCACCCGCGCGGCGGTCTCCGAAAGGGAGCCATACGTCGCCGTGCGGCCATCGGGCGCGATCACCTGTGTGTCCTTGGTCGTCAACGTGTGCGCGGGCACGTCGAACTGCGCGGCCGCCGCCGTCACCAAACGCGCACGCGCGGCCGCGGCCACGGCCCGAATCGGGCCATAGAGCGAACGCACCGAATTGGACGCGCCCGTGAGCTGATTGAAAAGGATCTCCGGTTGCGCATCGGAAAGGTGCACATCGACATCGGCCAGGCGCGCATCGAGCTCCTCGGCCACGATCATCGCCGCGGTGGTGGTGATGCCCTGCCCGACCTCGGCCCGCGGCAGTTTGATGCGTACGCGATTCGACGGGTCGATCTCGATGGAAAGATTCCACGCGGTGAGCGCGCCTGCGAGGATGAGCGCGTCGCCGAGATCCACGACGTCGGGCACGCCCAAGGCCGTTTCTCCGGCCGCGGAAGAGGGTGCCGTTTCGACCTCGGCTTTGCACGCCACCGTAAGGATGGGGGCGGCGACCAAGTACGTGAGAAATCGACGACGCCCGATGGAGCCTTCATCCTTGTGCATCGCTCACCACCGTTCGAATGCCTGACCAGGTGGCCAGGACCCCAGGGTCGCTTTGTTACGAGGGGTTCATCCTAACTTCGATGCCAGTAATGATGGAATGCATTGTTATGAATTTACGATCGCCCGACTATGCCGCATTGCGTCGGGATTCGAATTCCACTCCGGTGAGACGCTCCGATACCGCGCACCGAAGTTTGGCGCTGGTGCAAAGCTCAAGAACCACCTTTGTATGCCGCGGTCGAGGAGCTCCGTACTGGAAACGCGAGATTCGCGAGCTTGGACGCCGCGTAGGCGCGTTGTGGCAGATACCTCTTTTCGCTTTGCAGGTTGTCGAAATCGATTCGGTCGCTTGCAGCGAGCCCGCTCGTGCCGCGATTCCTCGATTCACGTCGCGGCATCCTAGAATGACGTGCGCCCCCGTGCGTGCGAGCTCGACGGCCATGGCGTCCAGAACGTAGGTCCCTCCTTTCCTAACGCTCGTGAATAATGGGAGTATCGGACATAATGCGTAGTTATGTCTGGAATGGACGCTTATGCGCGTGATTTGGATCTCAATCTGCTTCGCGTCTTCGCCGTCGTGGCCGAGGAAGGGAGCATCACCCGAGCGGCTGCGCGCCTCTACGTGACCCAGCCCGCGGTCAGTGCGGCCATTCGCAGGCTGACCGCGTTCATCGGTGCGGAGCTGATCACCCGCCAGGGACGCCGTATGGTGGTCACGCATCGCGGTGCCGAGCTTTTGGCGGCTGCCCGCGCCCACTTGCAGCCGCTCGTCGCGGCGGCCATGGAGGTGCCGGTCTTCGACCCCAAATCGTCGACAGCGACGGTGCGCATCGGGCTCGACGATTCGTTGGGGGCGTTGATCCTCCCTGATTTCATGAAGGCGTTGCGGACCGAGGCGCCCGAGATGCAGCTCATCATCGTCCCCGTGCAATTCCGGACCGTCGAAGAGCTGTTGCTCTCCCACAAGGTGGATTTCGCAGTGGGCGTCGCCGACGAGCTTCCGCGCTCGATCCTTCGCCAGCCGCTACCTCCCAAGCCATCTTCCTGGCCGCACTTCGTGTGCCTTTACGATCCTCGTCATTCGAAGTTGCCGAAAAAGCTCTCCGAACGCGAGTACTTCGCACGCGAACACGTCGTGGTTTCTTATGCGGGCGACACGCGGGGCATCGTCGAGGACTCGCTCGGTCTGGCGCGGAAGGTACGCATTTCCGTTCCCGCGTTCAGCTACGTGGCGGATGTCGTCGATGGATCGCCGTTGCTGGCCACGATTCCGACGCTCGTGGCCAACCATATCATTCGGACGCGGCCGCATTTGCGGAGCACGCCCTTGCCGTTTTCGTGGGAATCGTCGATCGTCGAACTTCTCTGGTCCAGAGCTACCGACGACGATGAGGCCGCGCGCTTCTTACGCGGTGTCCTTTTGAAGGTGGCCCTCGCCCTCGTCGCGCGCGTGGAACGTCACGGCAAGAAGTAACGCGCGCGAACATAAACGGTGTGTATGTTCTGTATGCTTATTATTGGCCTCGTCTTTTGCGCGCGCCAACTTAGTTTATCTGCAATGGCTATATCGAAATTCGTGCTGAATGGTCACGAAGTTCAGATCGACGTGGACCCGGAGACACCCCTGCTTTGGGTGATCCGTGAACAACTCGGGCTTACGGGTACGAAATACGGGTGTGGCCGAGCCTTGTGCGGTGCGTGCACCGTGCACCTCGACGGAAAAGCCATCCGGTCATGCGTATATCCGGTGAGCGAGGCGGAGGGGCGTCAGGTGACGACCATCGAAGGCCTGAACGGCGGCGTGCAGCACCCGCTGCAGGCGGCGTGGATTGCCGAGAACGTGCCGCAATGCGGATATTGCCAATCCGGCCAAATCATGGGCGCGGCCGCGATGTTGGCCGTCAATCCCGCACCGAGCGACGAAGATATTGCAAGCGTCATGGCGTCTCATATTTGCCGATGCGGCACATATCCGAGAATCCGTCTCGCCATTCATCGTGCGGCGGCTCAAATGGGACGCAACGGAGGTGGACGATGAATCCCAGCCGACGCGACCTGCTCCGGTTCGCGGGCGGTCTGGTGCTCGCGCTGCACCTTCCGGGCTGCGGACGCTCGTCCGAGGCGCCGCCAGCGCCTGGAACGCCGCCGGCGAGGCCGGGAACGGCGTTCGAGCCGAATGCATGGCTACGCATCTATCCCGACGATCGCATCGTGTTCGTCCTCGATCGGGTCGAAATGGGGCAGGGGACGATGACGTCGCACCCCATGATCATGGCCGAGGAGCTGGAGGTGGATCCACAACGCATCGAAATCGTGTTTGCCGGTGTCGATCCCGTGTACGGCGTTCGGCTGCCCCATTTCAGGGGAGCTCAAACGACGGCAGGCTCCGCGAGCGTCCTAAGCTCGTGGGATCCCTTGCGGGTTGCGGGGGCGACGGCCCGTGAGATGTTGCGGCGTGCCGCCGCGGCAGAGTGGAGCGTTCCGCTCGAGGAGTGCGATGCCCGCGACGGAACCATTCGACATGCGCCGAGCGGGCGAACGGCCACCTATGGCGCGCTGGCGACGAGGGCTGCAGCGTTTCCCGTCGAGGAGCCGAGGCTCAAGGAACCACATGAATTTCGCTTGCTAGGGAAGTCGATTCGCCGTCTCGACGGACCGGTCAAGACGAATGGTTCGGCGGTATATGGCCTTGACGTCAAGCTACCGGGGCTCGTCGTCGCGGTGGTGATACATCCGCCCGTGCACGATGGGCGTGTCGCGTCCTTCGACGCGGCCGTCGCGCGCACTCGTCCGGGCGTGCTCGACGTGTTCCCGCTCGAGCTCGCGCCCACTGGACCGATCGCGGGCGTACCGGGCCAGCTCGATTTGCGGCCTCAGGGAATTGCCGTCGTGGCCGCGACCTATTGGCAAGCGCGCAGGGCCTCCGAGGACGTGCGCGTCACGTGGGAGGGGGGACGCACCGGGACCTCCTCGGAATCGATCCTGGCGCACTACCGTGACCTGTCGTCGCGACCGGGGACGGTGCAAAGCGCCGTAGGTGACGTGGACGCGGAGTTGGGCCGCGCGGCCGCCACGTTGGAAGCCACGTACGAAACCCCGTTTCTCGCGCATGCGGGGTTGGAGCCGACGAATGCGACGGCGATCGTGACGGGCGAGCGTTGCGAGATTTGGGTGCCCACTCAAGCGCCGGGCTGGATGCAGGCGACGGCCGCACAAGTCCTGGGGCGTCCGGCGCCGTCGATTCAGGTTCACGGGACGATGATCGGGGGGGCCTTCGGGCGCCGTACGCGCCCGGAAGAAGTGACGGAGGCCGTCCTGATTGCACAGCGCATCGGCAGACCCGTCAAGGTCGTGTGGTCGCGCGAAGACGAAATGGCCAATGACTACTATCGGCCCATGGCCGTCTCGTCCATGCGCGGTGGTCTCGATGCGACGGGGATGCTCCGCGCCTGGCTATGCCGCCTTGCATGCCAGGTTGGACCGATCGTCCCCGGCCTCGATACGGAGGCGTTTACCAACACGCTGTACGCTATTGCGGCAACGCGGGTCGAGGGCTGCGTTGCCGAATCCATCGTGCGATGCGGTGCCTGGCGCTCGGTGGCGCTATCGTCCAATACATTCGCCTTCGAATGCTTCCTCGACGAGCTCGCGCACTTGGGCGGGCGCGACCCCGTGGAGTTCCGCCGCCCGCTGCTTCGCGATGCCCCGAGGGCTCTCGGCGTCCTCGAGCTCGCTGCTTCCAAGGCTGGATGGGGCAGCCCCCTGCCTGCAGGTACGGGGCGCGGCATCGCGCTGCAGTCGAGGGCGGACTCCCATTGCGCCCAGGTCGTCGAGGCGGAGGTGAATGGCACGGACGTGCGCGTGCGGCGGGTGGTGGCGGCCATCGATTGTGGTCTGCCGATCCATCCGGATCTGATACGCGCGCAGATCGAGGGATCCATTGTCTTTGGGTTGGGCGCGGCGCTCCACGGGCAGATCACCTTTCGGGAGGGCCAGGTTCAGCAGAGCAACTTCGACGATTTTCGGGTGCTGCGCTACCACGAGTGCCCGGCCATCGAGGTGCACGTGGTCGACAACACGGAGCGGCCGTCGGGCAGCGGCGAGGTGGGGGTAGCACCGATTGCACCTGCGTTGTGCAATGCGATCTTCGCCGCGAGCGGCCGGCGCATCCGCCGTTTGCCCATCGCGCTCGCCATGAAGGAGGCACCGTGAACGCGCGCGTCTTGGTTGCAGGATCCGTCATCGCGCTCGGGGCAACGGTAGGATGGCTCGGCCGGCCCGAGCGCGCCGTCGCCGCGGAGCCGCTCGCCGAGTACGACGTTCTTTACCGCGTGCTCCTCTCGCCGCGCTGTCGGAATTGTCACCCCGCCGGAGACGCCCCGCTGCAGACGGATGAAGGCATTCCCCACGCGCAAAACATCACGCGCCGCTCGGAGCACAATGGTCTATCGTGCTCGACGTGCCACCGCTCGAGCAATGGACGACTGCCGCACACGCCGCCCGGCGCGCCGCATTGGGATTTACCGCCGGCGGCGACACCGATGGTCTTCCAAGGTCGCACGCCGCGGCAGCTCTGCGAGCAGCTCAAGGATCCCGTGCAGACGAACGGCAAGGACCTCGCCGCCTTGGTCGAGCACATCGCGACCGATCCGCTGGTCGCATGGGGTTGGTCCCCCGGCCCCGGACGGACGTTGCCGCCTGTCTCCCACGAGCGGACGACCGAGGCGATTCGCTCCTGGGTAGCGGGCGGGGCACCGTGCCCATAATCGACGACCGAAGTCGCATTTGTTAGGTTCAATACGTGATCGATCTCTCGTCCATTCTCGATGGTTATGCTGCGGCGCGCCGGGCTGGCGAGGCCGGTTTGCTGGCCACATTGGTCGAGGTGGAAGGCTCCACGTACATGCGCCCGGGGGCGCGTGCGTTCATCACGCCGCAGGGGGGCGTGATCGGTCTGGTGAGCGGCGGCTGCCTGGAAAAGGACCTGGCCGAGCATGCGCGCGCACTATCCCCCGAGGTTTCACGTCGTCTCGTTGTCTATGATTTGCGCGACGACGACGATATCGATTTTGGTCTCGGGCTTGGCTGCAAAGGCAAATTGTCCATCGTGATCGAGCGCATCGATCCACATGATCGTGCGAATCCGCTGGAGCGCCTGCTGGCCTTTTGGAATCAACGCCCGCCGTCGCCAGGCGTCGTCGTCACGGCGCTGGATGAGGCTCGCTCGGCCGCGGCGCTGGAACACGAATGCACCGAAGTTTTGCGATCTGGCAAGTCGCGCATGGTCGCCCTGGAGGGAAAACGCTATTTCGTGGAGTACCTCGCCCCGCGCACGGCGCTGGCCATATTCGGGGGCGGGCCCGATGCCATTCCGGTGGTGCACCGCGCCAAGTCGCTGGGGTGGTGGGTGGCACTCTGGGATCATCGGGAGAGTGCGCTGGTCAATGAGGCCTTTTCCGCCTGCGATGAAAGGCACCTCGTGCCCATTGCAGGGCTGGCGCGCGCGGCCGCAGAGGCCCGTGCGAGCGCGGCGCTGGTGATGACCCACCATTACCGGGCCGATGTGGAGGTTCTGCGCGGCCTCGCCGGGCAGCGTCTCCCGTACGTGGGCCTGCTCGGTCCGCGCGAACGCGCGCGTGCGCTCTTCGAGGAGCTCGCCGGGCCGGTCCCCGAGCACCTGCACAGCCCCGCGGGGCTCGACGTGGGGGCAGGGACGCCGGAGGCCATTGCACTGTCGATTGTGGCGGAGATCCATGCCGTGCTGCACGGGCGGTCCGGCGGTTCGTTGCGCCACCGCGGAGGGCCGATTCATGACCGCGACACATGATGCGAGACAGGAGAGGGTCCACGCCGTGATCCTTGCGGCGGGTGGCTCGAGCCGGCTCGGGCACCCCAAGCAACTCGTCCAAATTGGTCACGAGGGCGTGAGCCTGCTTCGCCGCACTGTTCAGATGGCACGAGCCTCCGAGGCGGCGTCGGTCACCGTGGTGCTCGGTGCAAACGAGGCGACCATGGCCGCGGAGCTCGCGGGCATCGAGGTGCGCACCGCGCACAACGCAGCCTGGCAACGCGGCATGGGCTCGTCGATCCGATGCGGTGTGCATGCGTTGCGCTATGCGCCCGCCGAAGACGGGATTCTCTTCGTTGTGTGCGATCAGCTTCGCGTGACGACGGCGCATTTGAATCGAATGATTGCCGCCTTTCGCGATGGGGCGACCATCGTGGCCAGTGGCTACGCGGACACGGCGGGGGTGCCAGCCCTGTTCGCGGGCACCTTTCGCGAGGAGCTCGCCGGCCTTTCGGACCAACAGGGGGGCAAGCACCTTCTCGAGCGGCACGCGGCGCTCGTGCGCGTGGTGCATCTTCCCGGTGGGGAGGTCGATGTCGACACCGCCGACGATCTGCGCCGCGCGCAGACTTTCGCCGTGGCGCGCGACTTTCCCGCGCTCGAACAACGAGTGAACGAGCGGCGGCTGGTCTACTTGGATACGGCGGCCACGGCCCTGAAGCCGCGCGCGGTCATCGAGGCCGTCACCCAAGTGTACGCGCGCGATTGTGCGAACGTGCATCGCGGGCTTCACCAGCTTTCGCAGCGGGCGAGTGCGGCGTACGAAGCCGCACGGGCTGCGCTCGCCGGCTTTCTCGGTGCACGCTCGCAGGAGGAAGTCGTCTTCGTTCGCGGCGCCACGGAGGCGCTCAACCTCGTGGCCGCGTCGTGGGCCATGCCGCGGCTCGGGCAGGGCGATCGCATCCTGGTGACCGCGCTGGAACATCACGCGAACCTCGTGCCGTGGCAGATCGTCGCCCGCCGCACGGGGGCCATTCTGGACGTCGCGCCCATCGAGCCCTCGGGCGAAGTGTCCCTCGACGTCTTGGCCTCGCGCCTGACGGACCGCACACGCCTCGTTGCCGTTTCACACGCCTCGAACGTGCTCGGCACGGTGCTTCCCATTCGGGAAATTGCGCGCATGGCCCATGCTCGAGGCGCGCTTCTCGTCGTCGACGGCGCGCAGGCGGCCGCGCACGTGCGCATCGATGTGAAAGACCTCGATTGCGATTTTTACGCGCTGAGCGGGCACAAGGTCTATGGCCCGAGCGGCATCGGCGTGCTCTGGGCGCGCGCCGAGCTCCTCGCGGAGATGGAGCCGTACCAGGTCGGCGGCGACATGGTCGCCGATGTGGCCTTCGAGGGCGCCTCCTACCGCGCGCCGCCTCACCGCTTCGAGGCGGGCACGCCGAACATCGAGGGGGCCATCGGCCTGGGCGCGGCCGTGCGCTACCTGCGCGGGCTCGACGCGGCCGCCCGCGAAGCGCACGAACGCGATCTCCTCGAGTATGCGGTGTCGACCCTGGAGGAAATCCCCGGCGTGCAGATCGTGGGTTCACCGGCCACGCGCATTCCGCTGCTCTCGTTCACCGTGGAGGACATTCACCCGCACGATCTGGCCACCTTCCTCGACGGGGAAGGCATCGCCGTGCGGGCTGGCCACCATTGCGCGCAGCCCCTTCTCGAGCAACTCGGCCATTCGGCGCTCACCCGTGTGTCGTTTGGTATCTACAACACGCACGCCGACGTCGACGCGCTGGCCGAGGCCCTGCGCGGCGCCCGCGATTTCTTTTCGGTGTTTTAGCGCGATGGCCTCCGTTCGCGATCTGTACAAGCGCACCATTCTCGAACATAGCCGCGCCCCGCGGAACTTCCGCGCGCTCACCGGCGAGGGCGTTCTCTTCGCCGAACTCCGCAACGTCGCGTGCGGAGATCGCATCGTCCTTGCCGTCGCCGTCCAAGAGGACATCGTCCGAGATATCGCCTTTCAGGGAAGCGGATGTGCCATCAGCATGGCCTCCGCCTCGCTCATGACGGAGACGGTCAAAAGCCTCCATCGAGCCGACGTGCACCGTCTGCACGATCAATTCGCGACATTGTTGCGTGACGGGGCGCGTGACGGGGCGCGTGACGGGGCGCGTGACGGGGTGCGTGACGGGACCGATGTGGATTTGGGCGACCTTGTCGCTTTTCGCGAGGTGGCACGGTTTCCCGTGCGGATTGCGTGCGCCACATTGGCCTGGGACGCCCTTCGCGCGGCGATATTGCTCTAGTTTTCGAATCCCAACGAAGTTTTCTCATCGAGGATTCGGCCTGGTGGGCTACGCGCCCATGTCGCCAGACATCCGCCTGGTGGACGCCAACCCGTCCACGGACCGTCATGCGAATGTTGCCTCGTTGACACAAATTGACCACCTCGTTATATCGATTGCATCGATGATTCGCCCACGTGTTGGCGCCATCGGCGCGCGGGTGCGTTCCATCCCTGCCAGCCTATGGATCCCCGCATTCGTTCAGACGGTGTTCCTCATCGCGTTCGTCGCGAGCGATGGCTATGACGTCGCGCGCAATGGCGAAACGATTCGCGTCTTGCTCACGTATGCAACCGTATTCGCCCTTTTCGGGGTGATTCCCCTCGTCACACGGACACCGCGCGGTGCGTTGCGGATCACGGCGGTGGTGTTCTTCTTGTTCGTCGCGGCCAACTTTGCGCGGTTCGAAACGACTGGCTCGTTCGACTACGGCTTCGTGCACGCGAATTTTCGTGAGATCGCCACGCCCCTCGGACGTCGCATCGTTCTCGCGAACGTGCACCTATGGGAAGTTGCCGTTCTCTTCGTCCTCCCGCTCGCGTTCATCGGCGCGTTCGTGCGCTGGCCTCCGCAGCGATGGCGCGGAACGGAGAGGTCACGCCGGCTGGCCGTGGGGGTATGCCTTCTCGTCCTGGTCGGCGTGCCCGTGGCGCGCATTCGTACCCACGAGTCGCTGACCGACTTTGCCATCTCGGCCTTCCGCTTCCACGCCGTGCGCCGGGCCGCCGCGGCCAGCGTCCACGGGACGGAATTCCCTTTGGTGCACGAGTCCATCCCCAGCGCATCTCCGCGCAGGCTCGCCGATGTCCCGCGGCCCCACGTCATTCTTCTCTTCCTCGAGTCGTGGAGCGGGCACTATTCCGATAAGAAGCGCCCCGACGGACATCCGTTCACGCCCGTTTTCGATGCCCACCGGCGTGAGGGACTGACCTTCGATCACTTCTACGGCAACTCCGTGCAGAGCAGTCGCGGGCACTTTGCGACACTTTGCTCGCTCATTCCCATGATCCACGCGAAGGAGTTCGTGGACATCCCGAATACGCGTGTGCGCTGCCTCCCGGAGGTGATGGGCGAGCATGGCTACGCCACCTCGTTCCACTCGGCGAGCGACGAGCCCGATTTCGATTCCGCCGACACCTTTCTTGCCCGAATTGGTTTCGAAGATATTCGCTTTGCGCAGAAGCGCGCGCAGGTGCCGGAAGGCACCGTCTGGGGCGTGGGGGTTCAGGACGATGTCTTCTACCAGCGTTTCTTCGCAGGTCTCGATGCGACGATGGCGCGTGAGCCGGGCAGGCCCCAGTTTGCCGTGCTCGCGAATGCGTCGCATCATTATCCGTTCGACAAAAATCCAAAACACGTCCCGGATCCGGAGTACGACGGCAACTCCAGCAAATACCAACGGAACTACACCGCGTCGCTGACCGCCGCCGATACGTGGTTGGGCACCTTCTTCGCGGAGCTCGATCGAAGGCCCGCATTGCGCGATGCCATCGTCATCCTCGTCGGCGATCACAGCTTTCCGGCGGATGAACACGGCGTTCACTTCAATGCCATCGGCTCCTTCGAGGAGACGTTTCACATCGGCTTTTCGCTTCGTTGGAGAGGGCACGTGGCACCGCAGGTGGTCACCGACCGCGCGGCCTCGCAAATCGACCTCGCGCCGACGATTCTCGATCTGCTCCAGATCCGCACGAAGACGCCCTTCATGGGGCGCTCGCTGGTTGCGGCGGACGATGCGCGGCCGCCCGTTCCGCTGGTGCAGCCGTACGACGGGGTCCAGCTCGCGGCCGTGCAGTGGCCCTACAAGCTCACCGTGCACGAGTCGGCCGAGCAGGAGCACCTCTACGATCTCGCGCAGGACCCCGACGAAGAGAACGATCTCATCGAGGATCCCGCGCGTGCCGCACAGGTGGCGACGCTGCGGCAGACCATCGTCCGCATCCACGCCAACGAAGACATCCTGCTCGCGAACCGCGTCTGGCCGCTTGCTTCGTCGCGCTAGGTCAACGCGATCCCGCCCGCCACGCGTTGTCGCGCGGTGAGCGTTCGAACGATGGCCTGGCGTCGAAGAGGACGAAGGGCGCCTGCGGATCGAAGGTGGCAGGGAGCGGTGTGCGGCGCGAAGGCGTCGTGTCGTCGTCGAAGCGTTGCAGCGCATCGAACGACTTGGCCTCGGGCTGCCAGTCGTCTTTTTCCCAATGGAAGCGTTGGCCGCGGGCCTGCGGGCCCCCTGCTTCGCTCACGGTGACCGTCAGCTCCGATGCCGCGGGTGGTCCCAAAAGCGCGTCGCGCGTATCGGTCCCCGCGGCCTTCTCCAACGCGGTTTGCACGGTATCGCCAAGGCGCACCATGTCGGCCACGCGCGTGGCGATGCGCACGGCCTCCGCGGGGCCGATGGATTGCGCCCACGCGAGGGTCTCCAGCGGCGCGTACGCAGGGACCCACTTGGCGTCGCCGTCGCTTGCAAGGCCCGAGAGCGGCGCATCGAGTGCTCCGAGTGAATCGGCCACGCGATCGCTGCGGCGGGCGAGAAGCGCGAGCCATGGGTCGACGCCATCGGCCGAGCGGACGCACTCGAGTCCGAGCCACCCGGCGACGCCGTCGAGAAGCCATCGCGCGCCGGGCCCACCGCGTGGGTCGGCGCGATCGGCGAGCGCGCGCGCTGCGAGGGCCTGGGCGAGTGCGGCGCGCCGGGTGGATCGCCCGACGCCGGCGGAGGCGACGTCCCAACCTTCGCCCTCGGGCAGCCAGACGATCGCGCCGTGGACTTCGAGCTTGCCGCGCTCGCGCGGGGCTTGCACGATGCTCGTGATCTCCGGTGTCGTTCCCAGGTGCGCGTGAACGCACTCGCGCATGCGGCGGAAGTCCTCGAGGACCTCGCGCGCCGTATCGATGCGCGTTGCTCCGTGCCACACCGTGATCCCGTCTTCATTTCGCTCCTGCAAGCCAGCTCCCTCGGGCAGCCAGGCCACGGCGAAGTCGAGGCCTCGATGCGTCTCACCTTGGGTCGTCGAGCTCGAACCTGTCGCGTTGGAGAACGACACCGACCAGTGCCAATCCCCCGCGGGCGCGACCCCCGACATGGGCGCGAGGGCCTTTGCATCGATGGGCGGCGGCTTCTCCGCCAAGCCTAAATTTCGCCGCATCGAGGGCGAACGAAGGGGGCGCTCGCCGTCGATCCCCAAGCGCGGAAGCAGGTCCGCGGCGCGTGCCCACACGCCCGAGCCGTCCAGCCATGGCGCCTCGTTCTCCTCGAACCAGTCGGGGGCCGTGATCGCGATGTTCAATTGGACATTGCACCCGCGCTCCGCGCAGCTGCCCAAATCGAGCATGAAGTGCTCCTCCTGCTCGAGCACCTCGCGCGGGGTGCCGTCCACACGGGCCTCCTCGATGCGCATGCCCGCGCGCAGACCGCCATGGAGTTTCGCCCCCGCGGAGCGCACGCCGCGGAGTTCCCAGACGATGCGGGCGGTACGATCCAAGGGTCGGATCGTCGCATCGACCCGTCCCCCCTCCACCGAAAAGGGCGAGGCCTCCGACCAAAAGCGCTTTTCCCAGGCTGCATCGGAGGCGTTTTTCTCGGTCTTGGATGCGAAGCCCGCCTGCACGACGATGCGCTCGTGTAGGAGCCCTGCACAAACGACGGACGCGGCGAGGCTTGCGATGCCGAGGACCCCGGCGCCCTGCCGGAGCCTTCGTCCGGCATCGCGCCATCGCGCGAGCCAGGTGATCGCCGTGCCGCGGACGTGTGCCAGCCACGCGAGCGCGATGGTGAAGGCCACGACGCTCATCTTGAGACAGGCCATCTGCAGCACCGGTCCAAGCCACGGCCTCCAGCCTGCAAATTCGGACAGCGCAATGTGAATGGGCACGCCGATCTGCGCGACGGGATAGGAAACGATGTCCAGCTCGTGGTTGAGCAGCGCGATGAAGGCGACCAGCATCGAAAGCGCGTAGGCGGTTCCCGACGAGCGCACGAGGGCGTGGACGAGGAACGTCAGCGCGCCGAGCTCCAAGAGCGGAGGTGCGGCCACGAGGGCATTCACGAGCAACGCCGTCCACGGCTCGAAGGTGGACGGTGCCGTGAGGCCGACCACGATCCAGTTCGAGAGCGTCGGCAACAGCGCCAGGATGAAGGTGAGTCCAAGGGCGGCCAGGGCCCGACCCAGCACGCGCGTGCCGAGCGGTGCCGGGGTGGTGTCGAGCATCTCGTCGAAGCCGGCCCGGTCGTCGCGTCGCACGAGTGCGCCCACGAAACCTGCGACGGTGAACAACGAAAAGACGTAACAAAGGCGAAGCAGGAACGGCGCGAGGATGGCAGCCCGCGGAACGAACGGCCCATCGGCGTGCCCCACCATGTGATAAAAGGCGCCGGCCACGTTCATCAGCGTCCAGAGCCCGATGGCCACGCGAAATGCCCATCCCCTGGTCGTCTGGCTCAAATGCCAGCGCGCTTCGAGCAATGTGGCGCTCTTCAAAAGATTACTCTTCGGAAGAGCATTCATCTTCTGCACGGAATCGTTCTTTTGGACTGCCGCCCGCTCCAGAACGAGCGTTTCCCGCCGTAGCCTTCGGAGTGCCCAGCCCAAAATGGCCGCAGGTATCACCGTCCAGAGCAGGCGATTGATCCATAGCGGTGCACTCAGCGCCAATTGCGCCGTGGCCTTTTCGTGCGGTGTCCAGCGCTTCGTCTGGGCTTCCGCTTCTCCAAAACCGCTGACGTCCAGCACCGTCGCGATGTCGGCGTGAACGCTGCCACCGCGCAGCACCACCATCGCGACCATCCAGACCAAGATGACCACGGCGGCCACGGCAAATGGCCCCGCCGAGCTTCGCGTCCGCAACGCCGCCGTGAGATACAGCGCCCCCAATCCGAGCGCCGAGGGCACGACGAAGAGAATCCACGCCCATGCGATGGCCGCATATGGCGTGGGCCGGACGGCTTCGGCGGGAAAGGCTCCCAGTTTGGCCAGGGCGGGAACGAGCAGAAACCCGATGGAGCTCGACGAACCGAGAATGACGGCCAGCCCGAGCGCGCCCGCGTAGCGCGAAAGCAAGAGCCCGCGTAGCGAGACCGGGGTTGTGAGCACGAGCTCGTGGAGGCTCGCGGCGCGGTCGCGTGTCACGACCTGCGCGAACACCCACGCCCACGCGAAGACGAGCCAGAACGACTGCCCCGACGTCATCTGGAAGATCACGTGCGGGCTGTTGCGCGCCACATCGGCGCCGCCCATCTGACGCAGGTATTCCGCGTTGAAGAGCATCATGAAGAGGTAGCCCACCAGCCCCACGAACATGAGTGGAACCAGCGACGTTCGGAGGCCCGCCCGAAGCTCGTGCCACGCTTCCATGGCGTAAATGCGATAGACGCTCATGCGGCCTCTTTCGCCGGCCGCGCTTGCGCGAGAACGTGGTGATACGCATCGTCGAGCCGGGGCGTGTGCGGCACGAAGCCGTCGCCGGGGGACGCATCGGCGACCACGACGGCCCGCGTGCCCTCGGGCGTGGCCGACACGTTGAGCGCATCCTCGGGAGCGCGCTCCGTGCGGGGGTAGATGCGGCTCCAGATGCGCCCTTCCAGCGGCCGCACCAACTCCGCCGGTGTTCCACTCGCGACCACGCGCCCCCGGTCGAGAATGGAAAGCCTGCCGCAAAGGCTCTCGATGTCGTCCACGATGTGGGTCGACAGAAGAACGACGGCTTCGGCCGCGACATCGGCCAGCACGCAGTGGAATCGATTGCGCTCGGCCGGATCGAGGCCTGCCGTCGGCTCGTCGACAATCAGCAACTCGGGCGAGCCCAAAAGCGCCAAGGCAATGCCGAACCGACGCAGCATCCCGCCCGAATAGGTGGCCACCTCGCGGTGCGCCGCATCGGTCAAGTTGACCCGTTCGAGCAAATGGCCAATCTCGGCATCGCGCTCGCGCCGGTCCGTGCGCCCTTTCAACCAGGCAAACCGCTCCAGCATCGAGCGCGCCGTCACACCGGGGTAGGCGCCAATCTGCTGCGGAAGATAACCGAGGCGGCGCCGCAGACCGTCGGATGAAGCGAGGACGTCCAGCCCTTTGAAATGGATGGTCCCCGCATCGGGCGTTTGCAGGGTCGCCAAGGTGCGCATCAGCGTGCTTTTGCCCGCGCCGTTGGGGCCCAAAAGGCCGTAGAGACCCGGTCCGACCTCGAGCTCCACACCGTCCAGCGCCCGAAGACCATTGGCGTAGGTCTTCTTCAATCCTCGCACGAGTAAACCGTTCGACATGGCAAACCTCGTCATTCCATCAGCGGACGCGAACGATGCCCCACGTGACACCGGGCATCACCAGACCGAGGGCGGGCGCGCCATCGCCGGTTCTGCGCCGCAACGTGGTGGAGGCGAAGTTCGCCGTCGAGACATTCTCGTAGGCCTGACCGTCCACCTCGAAGACGGTAATGCCACCGGCGAGCGGCGCGGCATCGGTGCGCTCGGCGGGCCGCGCATTGTTCAAGGAGATGCGCCACGTCTGCCACGCCGTCGCCGAAAAGGCCTGGTTGTACGTGGCACCAGGCGCGGGCGAATAGAGCGCGCGGTCCAGCACGCGCACGTAGGCATCGCCGTTCGAGCCGGGAATCAAACCGCCACTGGGCGCGCCGGTGACATCGTTGAGCGTGACCACGGTCGCATCGGGTACGTCTTGTCCGACGGCCAGGCGCGCCAAACAAGGTGCGGGCGAATTGTTCGGTGAAATCAGATGCACGGAGGCCACGTACGGATCGGATGCAAAGTACACGTCTCCGTTGGGCGCGCCCGCCGTGTAGAGCAGCCCTCCGCAGGGTGCCTTTTTGACCTCCAAGTTGCCATTCGTGGGGTCGAAAAAGAGAATCTTCGATTCAGCCGCCACGTGGTCGTAGTTCGCGCTGGTGCCATAAACGGCGGTGACGTACCGGTTTCCAAATTTGCGAAATCCGTTTTGCGCGAGAAAGGTATTCTCGGAGCCGCCAATCAGCACCTCGGCCAGGCTGATGCGCCGGACGATCTGCATGGCGACGAGATCGAGCTCCAGGGCTTGCCCCGACTTGGGATCGAAGAGATAACCCTTGTTGGGCCCGTCGAAGAGCATGTTCTCGCCCAAAAGGGCGGCAATGCCCACGCCGTTCAAACCGAGCCGGCCTTGGACCTCGGGTCGTCCGTCCTTCAATCCGTACTTCGACACGGTGAGCTGCTCGGCGCTGACGACGTAAAAGACGCCCGTCTGCGGTACGCCCCATATCGAAGCGCCGCCCGGAAGCTCGATGGCTTGATCCAGCTTGGCCTCGCCGCCATGGATGTCGCTGACCAGCCAGAGCAGCGAAGTCACCTGCGCAAAGTCGGGACTGTAGACGCGCCCGGTGACCGCGTAGGCCGGACCATTGCTCGCAGGAGGGGAGCTCGATTTCGAATCATCGCTGCTGCATCCCGCCACACCGAGAAGACAGGCAGCCACCCAAAAAGCGATACGGCGAATCGTCATTGCGGTGCTTCTCCTAAAAGTCAGCCGAGGTTTTGACGTAAAAGGCCCTGCCCGGGCGTTGAACACCGAAGAAGTCGAACACCGCTTCGTCGGTGAGGTTCTGAGCCTCCACGGCCATGCCAAAGCTCGTCGCGTTCTTGCGAACGACATAGCCGAGGGCCACCGAATGCACGAACTGTGAAGGGATCTCTTTCTTGAAATCCGTCTGGCCGATGCTCTCCCAGGTTCGAAAAAACGAGTGCACGTAGCGGCTGTTCCACGTGAGGGAGATTTCGTCCTGCGGGGCCAATGCGTTGCGCATTTGCAGTCGCATGGATGCGTTGCCGAAGAAATAAGGTCGATTGGGAATCCGATCGCCTTCGAAGTCGCCGAACGTGCCCTCGCGCGAGCGGTTGCGAAAATCCACGTAGGTGACGTTCCCATCGAGGACGACGTATTCTCCGGGTGAGGTCCAGCCGGCGGATCCTTCCACCCCGAGCGAGCGTCCGTCGTACACGTTTTGGTAGCTCTGCGCACGGGCGTCGCCCAAGACGACGATGAGGTTCCGCGCCTCGCGCACGAATGCGTTGGCCGTCGCACGCCAGCCGCCCGACGGGGTTTCGCGTGCGTCGAACGTCAGTCCGAGGTTGCCGTTGTGGCTCGACTCGGGCTCGAGGTTCAAATTGGGGATGATGAAAGCATTGTCGCCGAATACTTCATCGGCGCGCGGAAGGCGCGTGGCATATTCGTACGACGCTTTGGCGTAAAGCCAAGGCGAAAAGCGGTAACGGATTCCGTTGCCCGCACCGAATCGATGCGTGCTGCGATCGCGCCGCTGGAAAATGTTGCCCGGCAGCGGCTCCTCGCCATCGAGGCTCTGTACGTAATCCTTGGCAAACGCGATGTTTTGCAGGCGCCCGTCGAACAGATTGGCCTCGTATTCGAGCCCGTTCACCAAGGTGAAGAGCTTGCGGTCGGCCGACAGCGGATCGCGGTCCTGGGAATCGCTGGGGAATTGGGAGCGGCCCGTTCGCGCGAGGTACGTGGGCGCGACGGAGAGCCGGAGGGCGTGCGCGTGGTGAAAACGCCACTCGAGGTTGAAACGGGCGAAGCCCGAGTCGTCGAACACGACGTCGTCGTGCGGGCGCAGTGGATCGGACTCCCCGGGTCGGCGGCGCGGGCCCGTGCAGCGGCCGAACCAGTCGTAGACGCACGTAGCGGTGTCCAGGAAATGTCCGCGCGTGCGGGTGTATCCGCCCACGACGTCCAGGGATACGCCGTGCCCGAGCGGCTGCGTGTACCGCAAGCTCGCGCCCATGGACGTTTGATCGTAGCTCACGCCGCCGTAAGGCACCGTCATGACGACGTTGTGCTGGTACTCCTTGTCGAAGTCAGTGACGAAGGCGCGCAGGAGCAGGCGCTTCGCCCAAGGCCGATCGACGAAGCCGGCCTCCACGTTGCCGCCCTCGGCGCGGTAGCGATCGTGGAAGCGGTACACGCGCGTGGGGGTGAGAACGCCGCGTGCATCGGCGACGTCGACGTCGACGGGGTAATCGTTTTTCGCGTAATCGAGAAAGCCGTTGGCCCGTGCGAAGAGGCCGGTGCCCTCGTCCAAGTGCCTCGCGCCGAGGGTCAATCGGTGCGTATCGAACGAGCCGACTTCGTACGAGGCGCCGGCGTGCGTGCCGCGAATGTCTCGATCGGTGACCAGGTTGACGGCGCCGCCGAGTGCATCGGCGCCCAAGCGCACGGGCACGACGCCGCTGTAGACTTCGACCCGATTGAGCAGGTTCACGGGCACGTTGGCAATGCCGAACGGGTAGCCCGCGAGTTCGAGGGGAACGCCATCGAGGAAGAAGCGAACCTGGTCGTCGGTGAGGCCATTGAGCGAGAAGCGCGTATTGGAACCGAGCCCACCTTCGCGCCGCACGCCGACGCCTTGCGTGCGGGCGAGCACCTCGCCCAAATCCGCCGACTCGCGCTTGGCCCGATTCATCTCGACGACCGTCACGGCCTCCGCCGAGCTGCGCAATCGATCCGCCTCGGACTTGCCCTTCACCGTGACGTCGGTCGGAGCTGGACTCCCTCCCCCTTTGGGGGAAGGGGCCGGGACCACCGCCGCGGGAGGGACCGACGTTTCGACTTTCTCGGGCGGCGCCTGCGCAGGGAGATGAAATTCGTACGAATAGAGAATACGTGCAGCGACCGGGCTGCCGTTTCTCTGCGCGGGCGAGAACGAGAAACGCAATGCCGCTTCACGCGCCGCTTCGTCGAAGCCGTATCCTGCGGACTGCACGGGCTCGGCCGCCGAGACATGCCCGTCGGCATCGACGGTGAGGCGCAGCACTACGGTCCCCTCCACGCGTTGCGCAAGTGCTTCGGCGGGATACGCGGCCTCGACGGGCGAGACGAGCACCGGCGGAAGAACAGTCTCCGCGATCGGAGGATCTTGAGCGCGTGCGATGCCCTCCGCGAGCACCGCGCTCGCCGCCACCAGGGCAGCACAGATGACGTGTCTCATCATGGAACGAGCTACAACTCGAGTAGCGCATCTACAGCAACCACATTGAATGAGCAATAGAATTGCATTTTCAATAACGTCCGCTACACTTGTTTACTTGCGGAAGTGAAGCTCGTGTCGGGCGTTGTTGAAAATACATGTTAATTGCATTTACATCTCTGGTGCGTCGTTGCTAACGGATCTGCCATGGGACTTATGTCGAGACGATGCTTCGCAACGACCCTGTCGATGGGAATCTTGTGTGCGGTATCCGCCCAAGGGCAGGAGGCCCGAGGTGCAGCCTGTCCGCCGAGCTGTGAGCGCGTGACCTTCGATGTGCATTTGCAACCCGGCGCCGCCGACGCGTACCGCATGGTGGGCTCGCTTTGTGCGCGGGGCCCCGTCGTGCCGCACACCCTGCAAATCCTTTTGCATGGCGCAACGTATACGAAGGAATATTGGGATTTCCCCTACGCCCGCCCGCGCTATTCGTATGTTGCGGCGCAAACCGCCGCGGGTTTTGCCACCCTGAGCCTGGACGGCCTCGGTGCCGGCGAAAGCGATCACCCGCCGGCCGCGCAGGTCACCACCGCGGCCAATGCGTACGCCGTTCATCAAATCATTCAGACGATGCAGTCTGGCTCGTTTTTGCGCTCATTTCGGCCCGAGCGCATCGTTTTGGTGGGCCATTCGCTCGGGGCCGCAGTTGCGGCCGTCGAAGCGGCGACTTATCAAGATGTGGACGGGGTGATCTTCTCCGGGATCCTTCACAACCAGGGTCCTGACAATTTTACCCTCTATCAGAATTTGCAGCCGGCCGCCCCGGAGGGATACGTGACCACCATTGCCGGTCAGCGGGGCCCGTTATTCTATCGTTCCGAATACGCCGAATCCGCGGTCATCGAGGCGGACGAGCGACTCAAATCGACCGTCAGCGCCACTCAATTTTCCGACGCTGCGGCGGGGGCCGCGGCGACGGCGTCCATTCGTGTACCCGTGTTGGTGGCGGTGGGCGACGAGGATTCGACGTATTGCAGCCCCCCATCGTGCTCGGAAACGGGCGCGCTCGAACGCGAAAAAGCGTTCTACACGCCCGAAGCCCGTGTCGAGGTGGTGGGCATTCCGCAGGTGGGGCATTCGCTCAACCTGCACCGTCGTGCCGGGGCCTGGTTTGCGGCTGCAGCCGCATGGACCGCACGACGCGTTCATTGATTCGAATTTACCAAGTTCTATTTCCCAGAGTGGAACATGAAATATCGACAGTACGCTGAGGACGGTATGTCCGACAGGCCGACGTACGTCGAGCGCCGCGTGACCGTTCACGCGGATCCGCTCGAGTTGGCGGCGGCGCTCGTAGCATCGGCCGCGCACACGACCTATTCGCTTTACGAGCGCCACGGAGAATGGAGTGCGGCGTTGGGCGCGGTTTACGCCATCTTCGTCGAGACGGACGACGTGCTCGTGTCGAGTGCGGCGGGCACCCAACGCTTCGAGGGCGACGATCTTGCGTCGGCGCTCGACCGGGCCGTGGCGAGCATCCCGTTGCGTGGCTTCCGTGCGTATGGAACGGCCTCGTTCGAACTTGCGTATCGCTACCATGGCCTTTCCGGCGAGGTGGCCAAGGAACCGCTTTTGCATCTTTGTGTGCCGGAAAGCGAAGTTCGTATTCGCGACGGGGCAGCGCTGATTCGCGCACTTTCGCTCACCGAGGTGGAGCGCTTGGTCGCCGTGGTGAATCGGCTCGACACGGCCACCGGGCGCGACGAGAGCGAGACGCCGCCGCGGCCGACGGGCGACATCGTCGATTTGGGGACGGACGGCGCCAAATACAAGCAGCTCGTGGCGACGGCCACGCAGGACATCGCCGCACACGGCTTGGACAAGGTGATCGCATCGCGGCGCGTTCCCATCGCCTGTCCCATCGACCTGGTGGCGTCCTACGTGGCCGGCCGCCGGCGAAACAACCCCGCGCGCTCCTTTTTGGTGAGGCGCGGCGAGCTGCAGTTCGCAGGATTCAGCCCCGAAACGGTGCTCGAGGTGAGCACCGATGGAATCGTCACCACGCAACCCCTGGCGGGCACGCGCGCGCTCGTGGCAAACGATACCGAGAATCACGATTTGCGTTCCGAGCTGCTCCGCGACACCAAGGAGCTCGCCGAGCACGCCCTCTCGGTGCGATTGGCCTTCGAGGAGCTCGCGCACGTCTGTGCGGCAGGTAGCGTCGCCGTGACCGACTTCATGTCGGTCTCGCCGCGGGGCACGGTGCAGCATCTTGCCTCGCGGCTCTCCGGCCAACTGGAGAAAAGCAAGAGCGCGTGGAACGCTTTCCAAGCGCTGTTTCCTGGCGTGACCGCGTCCGGCGTGCCGAAACGCGAGGCACTCGAGTGGATCCGCAACCACGAGCCGCACCGGCGCGGTCTTTACGCGGGCGCGATGATGTTCGTCGACGATGCCGGCGCCATGGACGCCGCGCTCATTTTGCGGACGGTGTTTCAGTACGGGGGCGACGCTTGGCTGCAGGCGGGCGCCGGAATCGTGGCGCAATCCACCCCGGATCGCGAGCTCGAGGAAACGAGCGAAAAGCTTCTGTGCGTCGCCCGCGATCTGGTGCCGCGCCATCCTTCGACCGCGCGAGGCAGCCATGTCGGATCGCGATAGTTCGCTGGACGTGCGGGGCACGATTGCCCGCGTTCTCAATGTGCCCGCGGAGACGATCGACGACGAGAGCAACCTCATCGAGTTGGGCATGGACTCGATTGCCATGATGCGCCTCGCCGGCCAATGGCGCCGTCAGGGCATCTCCGTGGCGTTTGCCGAATTGGCGGCCAACCCGGTGGTGTCTGCGTGGAGAGCCTTGCTGGAGAAACCGTGCACCTCGGTGGAACCTGCGGCGAGGAGATCCGTGGTGACGGACGAGGATGCGCCGTTCGAGTTGGCCCTCATGCAGCACGCGTATTGGGTCGGACGGGAGCAGGGCCAAAAGCTGGGCGGTGTCGCGGCGCACTTTTACAACGAGTTCGATGGCGAGAACGTCGACCCGGCGCGATTGGAACGCGCCGTTCGCGCATTGATGCAGCGCCACGGCATGCTGCGCGTGCAGATTGGTCGCGAGGGGCGTCAGCGCATTCTCGGCGATGCGGCGTGGCCCGGGCTGAAGGTGCACGACCTTCGCGCGCACACGGACGAGGAGGCACGGGAGGCGCTCGCCCGCGCCCGGCAGCAGCTTTCGCATCGGCAGATGGACCTCGAGCGGGGAGAGGTCTTCGACGTGCAAATATCGCTGCTGCCTGGCGGGCGCACGCGGCTGCACGTGAACCTCGACATGGTGGCCGCCGACGCGTTGAGCCTGCGCGTGCTCCTTGGCGACCTCGCGCAACTCTACGATGGGAAAGCGCTGCCGAGCATCGGGTACAGCTACCCGCGGTACCTGCGCGAACGTGGCGAAGGAGATACCAGGGCGCGCGACCAGGCATACTGGCGCGGGCGTCTGGACCAGCTTCCCGCGGCGCCGCAGCTTCCTGCCGCGGTGCAGGTGGAGGATGCCACCACCGTGGTGCGTCGCCACCGCTGGCTTGCGCCGGACCGCGCGCGCGAGTTCGAAGTGCGGGCCCGGCGTCACGGCCTCACGCCGGCGATGGCCATGGCCGCCGTGTTCGCGGAGGCGCTCTCCGCGTGGAGCGATGCACCCCGCTTTCTGCTGAATCTGCCGGTGTTCGACCGCGAGCCGCTTCATCCCGACGTGGGGTCGTTGGTGGGCGACTTCACGTCCTCGATTCTTTTGGCCTGGGACGGTGAAACGCCGGGATCCTTCGCGGAGCGGGCCAAGCGTCTGCAGTCGCGGTTTCACGAGGACGCGGAGCACGTCGGCTATTCCGGGGTCGAGGTGCTGCGCGATCTATCGCGCGCGCGGGCCGAGCAGGTGCTCGCGCCCGTGGTGTACACGAGCGCGCTCGGCCTGGGCGAGCTGTTTCCCGCCTCGGTGAAGGAGCGCTTCGGAACGGCGTCGTGGATCATCTCGCAAGGTCCGCAGGTCTGGCTGGATGCACAGGTCACCGAGCTCGATGGTGGCTGGTTGATCAATGTCGACGCACGCGAAGGCGCCTTTGCGCCGGGCGTGCTGGATGCGCTCTTCGAGGCCCACGGTGGTCTGATCGCGCGCCTCCTCGACGATGAGGGCGCCTGGGACGAGCCCGTGCCTGCACTGCTGCCTGCGCAACAAATGGAACGGCGCCGGGCCGCCAACGATACGGCGAGGGCGCGCAGCGGCAAACGCCTTCACGATGGCTTTTTCGAGCGGGCCGAGCGTGCGCCGGAGGCCACGGCACTTCTTTGGGGCGAGGACGGTTCGATGTCCTACGGCGAGCTTCGTCGCCGCGTCCTCGGCGTCGCCGCGCACGTCCAAGCGCAAGGCGTCGCGCCGGGCGATGCCGTGGCGGTGCATCTGCCGAAGGGGCCCGAGCAAGTCGTCGCCGTCTTGGGGGTGCTGGCCGCCGGTGCGGCGTACGTGCCGGTTGCCATCGATCAACCTGCGCTGCGTCGCGAGCGTATCTACCGCGCGGCGAACGTCGCGTACGTGGTCGATGCGCTGCCGGGCGAGAGGGCACCGCTCGCCGCACCGCTCCCCGGGAACGATGCGGCGTTGGCCTATGTGCTCTACACGTCGGGTTCGACGGGGGAGCCCAAGGGCGTCGAGATCCATCACGCGGCGGCGATGAACACGATCGACGATCTGAATCGGCGGCTCGCTCTTGGCGCGGACGATCGAACCCTGGCCTTGTCGGCCCTGGAGTTCGACCTCTCCGTGTACGACATGTTCGGGCCGCTCACCGCGGGCGGTGCGATCGTCTGCATCGAGGAAGGGGAGCGCCGCGACGCGTACACGTGGCTCGACCGCGCGAAACGCCATGGTGTGACGGTCCTCAATTGCGTTCCGGCCTTGCTCGATATGGCGCTCACCGCGTCCGGCGGCGAGCCGCTGTCGCTTTTGCGCGCCGTGCTGACGGGCGGCGATTGGGTGGGCACGGATCTTCCGCGGCGTCTGCTCCGTTCGTCGCCGCAGTGTCGCTTCCTCGCGCTGGGCGGCACCACCGAGACGGCCATTCATTCCACCCTTTGCGAGGTGACCGACGTCGCAGCCATGCCGCCGCACTGGACCTCGATCCCCTACGGCAAGCCGCTCGGCAACGTGCAGCTTCGCGTGGTCGATACCTTGGGGCGGGACTGCCCGGACTTCGTCGCCGGTGAACTGTGGATCGGCGGCGACGGCGTCGCCCTCGGCTACCGCGGCGATGCCGAGCGCACCTCCGAAAAATTCGTCTCCGAGGGCAGAACGCGCTGGTACCGCACGGGCGATCGCGCGCGTTACGTGGCCAGCGGCGAAGTCGAGTTCCTGGGCCGCGCCGACTTCCAAGTGAAGCTGCGCGGACACCGCATCGAACTGGGCGAGGTGGAAGCCGCGCTGCGCAGCTACCCTGGCATCGAGCGCGCGATGGCGCTGCTCGGAAAGCGCGCCCTGGCCGCGGTGGTCGTGGGCCCGTCGCCGGTGGAGTTCGCACCGGTTCGCGCATTCCTGGCGGACCGATTGCCCGCCTACATGTTGCCCGAGCAACTGGTGCACTGTAAGGAGCTCCCGCTGACGGCCAACGGAAAGATCGACCGCAAGCAACTGGAGCGCCTGGTCGCATCGCTCGCGCCGACGGACCGGCCCAAGGCAAGTGCTCCCGCGGGCGAGGTGGAGCAAAGGGTCGCTCTTGCCTGGTCGGAGGTGCTCGGGGTGGCTTCGCCGGGCCGCGAGGACAACTTCTTTGCGGCGGGCGGCGATTCGCTCGTGGCCACGCGTCTGGTGCGCCGTCTGCTCGATCATGGCCTCTCCAACGTGAAGCTTTCCGAGCTGTTCGCGCGCCCGATTCTGTCGGATTTCGCCGCGACCTTGCGCCTCGGCGAGGGAGCGCCCGCCGCACCAACGTTGACGGTGGACCCAAGCCGCCGTCACGAGCCCTTTCCGCCGACCGAGGTGCAGCGGGCGTACTGGGTCGGCCGCGATCCGAGCTTCACGCTCGGCGGCGTGGGCTGTCACTTTTACCGCGAATACGACGTCGACGATCTCGACGTCCCGCGGTTGGCGGCGGCCGTCGATGCCTTGGTGCGCCGGCACGAGATGTTGCGCGCCGTGTTCGACGAGCATGGCAACCAGCGCATTTTGCCGGAGGTGCCGCCCTTCGCCGTCGAGATCGTCGAGGCAAGCGAAGACCCCGAGCGCGCATACGCCGAGCTTCGCGCCGAGCTCGGGCACCGATGCTACGACCCGGCCCAATGGCCTCTTTTCGCCATCCGCGGCGTGCGCTCGGGCGCGCGAACGCGTCTGGGTGTGAGCCTCGATAATTTGATTCTGGACGCGCTCAGCATCCTCACTTTCTATTCGGAGCTGAATACGCTTTATCGAACGCCGGACGCGCACTTACCGCCGATCGAGCTCTCGTTTCGCGATTACGTACTCGGGTTGCCCCCGGACCCGGATGCACAGGCATCCGCGCGCGCATTCTGGGACGAAAAGCTTCCGACTCTGCCGCCCGCACCGCAGCTGCCGCTCGCGAAGAGCCCCGCCGAAATCGGGCGACCGCACTTCCTTCGCTTCGAAGGGCGCATCGAAGCCGGCGACTGGGCGCGCATCCTCGCGCACGCCAGCGCGTGCGGCGTGACGGCATCCACCGCGCTGCTCACCACGTTCGCGGACGTCTTGAGTCGCTGGAGCAGCCAACCCGATGTGACCCTCAACGTGACCTTGTTCGATCGCCGCGAGGTGCATCCGGATATCCATCGCGTGATGGGGGACTTCACGTCCCTGAGCTTGGTCGGATATCGCCCCGTTGCCGGTGAGAGCCACGCCGCACGTGCGCGGCGGATGCAAGGTGAGCTCGGGCAAGCCCTCGACCATCGCGAGCTGTCGAGCATCTCGCTGGTGCGCGATCTGGCGCGGGCCGCAGGGCGACCGGATCTGTCCATGCCGGTGGTCTTCACCAGCGCGCTCGGCGTCCCTGGCGGGACGGCGGCGCCGGCGAGCGGTCCTTTCAGCCGGCCCGTTTGGGGGCTCACGCAGACGCCGCAAGTGTGGCTGGACCACCAAGTCGTCGAATCGGACGGAGGCATCGCGCTGAACTGGGACGTGGTCGACTCCCTTTTTCCCGAGGGAATGATCGAGGACATGTTCGAGGCCTACTTGCGTGCCCTGCGCTGGCTCGCAGGCCATGAATGGACGCAGCCTCTGCCCGATGCACTTCCCGATGCGCAGCGGCGCGTGCGTGACGAAGCCAATGCGACCGCGTGCGAGCATAGCCCGCAGACGCTGCACGAGGCCTTCTTCCGCATCGCCCGCGAGCAACCCGAGCGCACGGCACTGCATTGGGACGATGCACGGACGCAGACCTATGGCGCACTCGCCGAGCAGGCCCTGCGCCTGGCGGCCATGCTGAAACATCGTGGCGTCGAGCCAGGCGATTTGGTGGCGGTCAGCGTGCCGCGGGGCCCCGAGCAGATTGCCGCCGTGCTGGGCGTGTTGGCTGCCGGCGCCGGCTATGTGCCCATCGCGCCCGACCAGCCTGCGTCGCGCCGTGAGGCGATGTTGCGTCAGGCCGGTGTGCGCCATGCGATCACGGACCCGACTCGGGAGGCGCAATCCTTCGAGCCAGCGCGCGCGCCCGTCGTGGGCGATCCCGACGGGACGGCCTATGTCATCTTCACCTCGGGTTCGACCGGTGAACCCAAGGGCGTCGAGATCTCCCACCGCGCGGCGCACAACACGATTGCCGATATCCAGCGGCGCTTCGACGTGGGCGCGAACGACCGCGTGCTCGCCGTGTCGGCCTTGGATTTCGACCTCTCGGTGTTCGACATCTTCGGTCTGCTCTCGGTCGGTGGCGCGCTCGTTCTGCTCGACGAAGAGCACCGCCGCGATGCCCGGCGCTGGCTCGAGCTTGCCTCCAAGCACCGCGTCACCGTGTGGAACAGCGTGCCCACGCTGCTCGATATGCTGCTGCTCGTGGCGCACCCGGCATCGCTCGCCCTGCGCCTGGTCCTCGTGTCCGGCGATTGGGTCGGTCTCACCTTGCCGGCGCGGCTGCACGCGCTGCGACCCGGCTGTCGTTTCGTGGCCATGGGCGGTGCGACCGAAGCGGCCATCTGGTCCAACTTCATCGAGGTAAAGCGCGTCCATCCGGCGTGGCGATCCATCCCGTACGGCCGCCCTCTCGGCAACCAGAGCTTCCGCGTGGTGGATGCGCACGGGCGCGACTGCCCCGATTGGGTTCCGGGCGAGCTCTGGATCGGCGGGGCGGGCGTTGCGCGCGGCTACCGAGGCTCGCCGGAGTTGACCGCCCGCAAGTTCGTGCACGACGAAGGTGCGCGCTGGTACCGCACCGGGGACCGAGGCCGCTACTGGCCGGATGGCACATTGGAGTTCCTCGGCCGCACCGATGACCAAGTGAAGATCCGCGGGCATCGCATCGAGCTCGGCGAAGTCGAGGCCGCGCTGAAGTCGCACCCCGAAGTTCGTCATGCCGTGGTGGCCGCACACGAGGGGCGCTTGCTCGCCGCCGTGGTGCTCGCGAAGGACGTCTCCGAGCCGGAGCTGCGCGCATTCCTTTCGAGCAAGCTTCCTTCCCACATGGTGCCCGCGCGCATTCAGCGCATCGACCGTGTTTCGCTCACGGCCAATGGCAAAGTGAATCGCGCCCAGGTCCTCGAGCACCTCGCCGGATTGGCGGCGGTGCCCGACGCGCCCTCCGAGCCGCTGAGCGGCGATTGGGAACGCTCGGTGGCCGCGATTTGGAGCGAGTTGTTCGGCGGCCGCTCCGTCGGGCCGCACCAAAGCTTTTTCGAGTTGGGGGGCGACAGTCTGCTGGCCACGCGCTTTCTCGAGGCGCTCCGGCAGCGTCACTCCATTCAATTGCCTCAACGGCGTTTGTTCACTGGCCCGACCGTCCGCGAAATCGCGGCGGCCATCGCGGCCGATCCCACCGTGGCGCACTTCGAGGAAGGTGCGTTGTGAAGGAGCTTTCTGCCATGGCCGCTGCCGCCATCGTTCGTGAATTGAAGACCCTCGGCGTCGAGCTCTGGACCGACGCCGGGCAACTCCGCTTCCGCGCACCCAAGGGCGTGCTGTCCGAGGACAGGGTCGCCCTGCTCCGCGCGCACAAGGCCGAGATTCTCGACTTGCTCGCCGCCGAGTCGCTGCAGCGTGTTTCGGCCGATCCGAGCGCACGCCACGAGCCGTTTCCGCTGACCGACGTGCAAACCGCTTATTGGCTCGGGCGCCAGGACTCGTTTGGATTCGGCGGTGTGGCTTGCCATGGCTACCTCGAGCTTCACTACCCGCAGGTGGAACCGGGGCGCCTCGCCGACGCGTGGAATCGGCTGATCGAGCGGCATGACATGCTGCGCGCCGTGGTGGAGGCCGACGGGTACCAGCGCGTGTTGCCCGAGGTTCCGCGCTACCGCATCCAGGTCGAGGATCTGCGCGAATCCTCTTCGAATCGGGCGGAAACCGCACTCACCGCCATCCGTGCGGCCATGGATCATCGCATGCACGCGCCGGCGACGTGGCCGCTGTTCGAGTTGCGGCAGACGCGCACGCGGGAAGGGGACATCGTCCATTTCTCCATGGACGCGCTCATCGCCGATTGGGCGAGCGCCGAGGTGCTCTTCGCGGAGCTGGACCAGATCCTCGACGGCGCCGGCGACGATCTGCCGCCGCTGCAGATTCAATTTCGCGACTACCTGCTCGCGGAACGGCGCCTGCGCGATACAGCCCGCTACCAGCGCGATCGCGACCATTGGCTGGCGCGCGTGCCGCAGCTGCCTCCCGCACCGGAGCTGCCCGTTGTTACCTGTACCGGCTCGAGCGAGGTGCGCTTCCAGCGGCATCGCCGCCGGGTCGACATGCCGCACTGGGAGCAGTTGCGTCGCCGCGCCGGCGAGCATGGCATCACGCCGTCGGTCGCGGTGCTCGCGGCGTACGTGGCGGTGCTGCAGCGATGGGCGCGGCGCCCGAGCTTCTCCGTCAACCTCACGGTCCTCAATCGGTTGCCGCTCCACCCCGATGTCGAGCGCCTGGTGGGCGATTTCACCTCGGTGAGCCTCTTGGCCGTCGAACCATCCGCGGGCCGGCGCTTTCACGAGCAGGCGGCGCGCCTCGGCGGGCAGCTGTTCGAAGACATGGACCATCGCCTCTTCTCCGGCGTCGAAGTCCTGCGCGAGGTCGCACGGCAGCGCGGGCGCGAAGCGGCCCTCTCGCCCGTGGTCTTCACCAGCGCCATTGGTCTCGCGCGCAAGCGTGCGGCGCGTTTTGGTTACGGCATCACGCAAACCCCGCAGGTCACCTTGGACTGCCAGGTCCAAGACGATGCCCACGGTTTGCAAATCCATTGGGACGTGCGCCAGGGCGTCTACCCCGACGGTCTCGTGGAGGACATGCTCGAGGCCATGCATGCCCTTCTCCTTCGCCTTGCGGAGGACGAAGGCGCCTGGGATGCGGTCGACCCCGTCGCATTGCCCGCATGGCAAATCGGCGAACGCGAACGCGTGAACCAAACCGCGGGACCCGTGCCGGACTCGCAACTTCACCGGGCGGCCGTCGAGCGGGCGAGCACGTCCCCCGACGCGGTCGCGGTCATCGGCCATCGTGGCTCGCTGACGTACCGCGAGCTGATGCTGCGCGCTGCCGCCGTGGCCATGGCGCTGCGTGAGGGAGGCTGTGCGCCCGGCGAATGCGTCGCCATCGTCATGCAAAAGGGCCTGGAGCAGGTGATTGCCGTGCTGGGCGTCCTGCTCGCCGGCGGTGTGTACCTGCCATTGGACAGCACGCAGCCGCGGCTTCGCCGTGACAAGTTGCTCGCGAACGCCAAGGTCGCTCACGTGCTGAGTCAGTCGTGGGTGGCCGCGAACGCCGCCCTCCCACCCTCCGTCCGCGCGATCGACGTGGACACGCTGCCGCCGGCCGATCGCCTTCCCGAGGTCGCGTGGGTTGACCCTGACGCGATGGCCTACGTGATCTACACCTCGGGCTCCACGGGGGATCCCAAGGGCGTGATGATCTCGCATCGTGCGGCGCTCAACACGCTCGAGGACATGCAGCGCCGTTTCCCGATCACCTCCGCCGATCGCGTGCTCGGCCTGGCGCAGCTCGGGTTCGACTTGTCGGTGTATGACATTTTCGCGACCTTGGCCGCGGGGGCGGCCTTGGTGTTGCCCGACCCGGAGCGCTCGGCCGATCCTTCGCATTGGGCCGCACTCGTCGCGCAGCATGGCGTCACCGTGTGGAACTCCGTTCCTGCGCAAATGCAGATGCTCGCGAGCTACCTGCCCACGGAGCCCGTGCAGATTGGGTCGTTGCGGCTTGCCCTCCTGTCCGGCGATTGGATTCCCCTTTCGCTGCCGGAGCAAATTCGCCAATTCGTTCCGGCGTTGCGTTTGATCGGATTGGGCGGCGCGACCGAAGCCTCCATCTGGTCGAATTATCATGCCATCGAGCAGGTCGATCCGTCGTGGCGAAGCATTCCCTACGGCGTGCCGCTGACCAACCAGGCATTCCGCATATTGGACGATGCCCTTCGCGATGTGCCGGTGTGGGGGACCGGCAATCTGTACATCGCCGGCCTCGGGCTCGCATCGGGGTACCTCGGGGATCCGCAGCTCACGTCCGAGCGCTTCTTCGAGCACCCCGTGGACGGTCAGCGCCTTTATCGGACGGGCGATCTCGCGCGTTACCTTCCCGGGGGCATCGTCGAGTTTCTCGGTCGCGAGGATAACCAGATCAAGCTTCGCGGACACCGCATCGAGCTTGGCGAGATCGAGGCCGCCTTGCTCGCGCACCCCGCCGTCGGTGCCGCGGCCGCATGCGTCGTGGAGAGCGAACACGAAGGCCGCAGCCTGAGCGCATTCGTGGAGGCGCGACGCGGCTCCGTCGATCGAGAGGAGCTCGCAGCGCGACACGCGCGTCTGCGCTCGGCGGCCGTGCGCTTCGCCGACCGACCCGATCTCGAGGCCGTGCAGGTGCCGGCCTATCTATCCGCCCTCCGCGACGCCTCCCTCGCGTCGATGCTCGCGGTCTTGCCCCACGACCATACCGCGGAGGAGATGTTCGCGGCATTGCGTGTTGCCGAGCGGCATCGTTGGCTCGTCCGGCAGTGGCTGCACATGCTGACCGAATCGGGATGGCTCTCCTTCGAATCGTCGAGTGCTCGGTATCATCACCTGCGGCCGATCGATGCGAACCGTGTGCGGGAGGCATGGCAGCGCGTCCAGCAGCTGGCCTCCGACACGGGGCTGTGCACGCCGGCATTCGTGCAGTACCACCTGGCGCACGTGGAGCGGCTGCACGCGCTCTTGGAGGATCGGCAGAACCCCTTCGAGCTGCTGTTCCCCGAAGGGCGCCAGGAAATTGCCCTCGCGTTGTACCGCGATGATGCCATCGCGCGATACAACAACCACGCCGTTGCGGCGGTGATCAACCGGATCGCCGCGTCGAGCCCGAGTGGCACGAAGCTGCGCGTGCTCGAGCTGGGCGCAGGCACCGGTGCCACGAGCGGCGTGGTGCTGCCGCTGCTCGAGGGCTACGACGTCGACTACGTCTTCACCGATCAGACGGCGTTCTTTCTTGCCGATGCAGGGCGGCGCTTCGCCGAGTACCCCTGCCTGCGAACGGGGCTGCTCGACCTCGATCAAGATTACCGCGCGCAGGGCTACGCGCCCAATTCGGCCGATGTGGTGCTGTGCGCGGGGATGCTCAACAGCACCCGCAACGTCGAAGCCGCGGTGGCGGCAGCCCTCGAGCTTCTCGCCCCGGGCGGCTGGTTGGTCTTCACGGAGCCGACGGCCGATCACGCGCACATTTTGCTCACGCAAGGCTTCATGATGGAGCCGGAGGACGGAGACCGAGAGCACGGCACGAGCAAGTTCCGCTCGACGCGCGCATGGCGGGCGTTGATCGAGCGGCACGGTGGCGAGCTGGCCGTTTGCCTGCCCGCGGACGAGCACCCGTTCTCTGCGTACGGGATGCATGCGTTCGCGGCGCAATTCAAGAGCGACCGGCAGTCGATTCGCCCCGACGGTCTCGCTCCATTTTTGGCGGAGCGGCTGCCCGGGCACATGATTCCCTCGCACGTCCAGATCGTCGACGCGTTGCCGCTGACGGCGAATGGCAAGGTCGACCGAAAGAAGCTCGCGTTGCTTCGCCCGGCATCGCTGCACGCCTCCTCGGCCGATGGCCAGGAGACGGACTTGGACGAGCTCGAGCTTCGCCTGTGTGCCCTTTGGGCCAATGCGCTGGGGATCGCGAAGATCGGTCGCGATGACAATTTCTACCAGCGCGGGGCGGACTCGCTGATCCTCGCCCGTGTCGCGGGGCGCCTTCGCGAAGAGATCCCCGAGGCAGCATCGCTGGCGTACGACACGCTGCTGCGTCAGATGCTCAACGAGCCCACGGTGCAGGCGTTGGGGCGCATGCTTCGCCGCGAAAAGGAAACCAAGACGACGGCGCCCTCGAGCGACGCCGAGCGAGGGATCCCGGCGCGTCGCGAAGGGAGCAACTCCCTGCTCGTCTCCTTTGGCGGGGCAGGGGAGGGACCCGTGCGCGTGATGTTCCACGCCGCGCTGGGCACCATGGATTACTTCCAGCACCTGGGCCGGGCTTTGGCCGCGCAGAACCTGGGGCCCGTGATCGGTGTGGCCGTGGCCGATGCCGAGCAATACGTCGCGACGCCTCCGCGCGAGCTGATCGATCGCGTGGCCGATGACTATGCGCAGCGTCTCGCGGACGAGGGGTTCAAGGAATTTCAGCTCATTGGGTATTGCCTCGGCGGTCTGCTGGCCATCGAGGTGGCGCGGCGTCTGCTCGAGCGCGGTCTGTCCGTGTTGGATCTGACCCTCGTCGACAGCATTCCCATGTTCATCGAGACGGACGAAGAGCTGGCCTTCGAGGCGATCTTCGTTCCCAACCTGCAACTCGATCCGGTGGCGGCCGTCTTTGGGCCCGAGGTGGAGGCCGCGGATGTTTACCGCGCCATCGAGAAGCTCATGGTCGACTACGACCGCAACGTTCCCGCGGGCGCGATGGCGAAGCTCGCCGGCGACGCAGGGCTCGAATCCGTGGCTGCGGCCGTGCGCCGGCAATCCGCGCGGCCGCAGGAGGAGCGGCTGGCCGCGTACGCACACGCGGCGGCGGCGCACGCGGGGGTTCCCATCGGGCCGGAATTGGTGCCCTCGCTCTTTCGCGTGTGCAGGCACAGCATGCGCGCCGCACGCTTCGACCCACCGCCGTACGTGGGCGACATGACGTACCTGCGCTGCATGGAGCAGCAGTCCTTCGGCATCACCGCCGGGGTCGGGCACCTGGCGGCGCCCTTCTGGGAGCAGACGTGCTTGGGCCAGTTCCGGCTCATCGATGTACCGGGCAACCATTTCAGCGTGATCGAGCCGCCGCTCGTGGAGCGCGTCGCCGAGCATCTTGCCGCGTCGTTGCGCGGGGCGCGGCGATGACCATCGCGGTGCTCGGCGCCTATGGCGACGTCGGGCGTGAGGCCACGCGGCAACTGCTCGGGCGCGCGCCGCTGCGTCTCGGGGGTCGCGACGTGGCCGCCGCCCACCGATTCGCCGCGCAGTTGCCCGCGGCGGATCTCGCGTGCCGTGCGGTGGACTTTCGCGATCGGGCCTCGCTGCGCGCGTTCGTGGACGGAGCTCGCGTCGTGCTCAACTGCGCGGGGCCTTCGCATGCGATCGGGGATGCGGTGGCCCTGGAGGCCTTGCGGGCCGGCGCCGACTACGTCGATGTCGCGGGCGACGATGCGCTGCATCGCAAGCTCGACGCGGAGGCGTTCGCCCGCGCCAAGCGCACGGCGGTGCTTTCCTGCGGATTGCAGCCGGGGTTGACGGGCCTTTTGCCGCGCTGGTTGGCGCAGCAGGCCTTCGACGAGGTTCATCATCTGGTGAGCTACTTCGGGGTGTTCGATCAATTCACCGAGGTGGCGGCGGACGATTATCTCCAAGGTGCCGAGGATGGCCTGAGCGAGCCTCTTGCGGCATGGCGACAGGGGCGCCGCCGTTCGCGCGTGTCCATGCGCCAGCAAGGTGTGCACGTGCCGTTCTTCCCGGGATGTGCGACCGTGCTCCCGTTTCTCGATGCGGAGGGTGAGCGTCTGGCGCGTGCACTCCGGCTCGAACGCGGTGACTGGCACACGGTGCTCGTGGGCGAGCAGGTTCGCAGCGCATTCGATCGCGTGCGAACGCTCGACCGAGGCCAGGCCATTGCGCTGCTGCGCCGGGCCAGCTTGCTCGATCTGGCGGGCCGAGAGCCATACGTGTTGCTGCTGGTGCAGCTCGAAGGGATGCATCGAGGTTCGGCCATGGTGCGCACGATGATGGTGCGCGCGCACGGCAACGCGGCCGTGACAGGGGCCATGGCCGCGCTTGGCGTGCTCGCTGTGGCCGAGGGCGAGGTCCCGGCAGGGTGCCACTTCGCGGCGGACGTGCTTCCCCCGGCCGCGACGGTGGCGCGGCTGCGCGAGAGCGGTGCGCTGGGGGCTTTCGAGTTGCTCGACGGTGCCGTGGACGCGCGGGCCGAACGCGAGGAGGGCACCCTGTGAACATTGGCGAGCAGCTCGAACGAGGGATCTCCGTGCTCGTCGAGACACCGCTTGGGTACGACGAGCTTCTCGCGTGCACGCGCATCGCGCGTCGCACGGGAGCGTCGTTGCGCGTGGCCACGCATGTGGAGCGAACGCCGTCGGCGCGGCGGTTCGTGGCCGCGGCAAGAGGCCTGCAGGCGCCGATTCGAGGCGTGAGCGCAGCGTGCGCCAGCGGCGATCTCTACGCGGTGCTGGCGCTTTCGAGTCGCGCGCTCGGTGGTGTTCGACCGTGGCGCTTCGCGCGAGGCGCGCACGTGATCTCGGGATGCCTTGCCGGCGTGCCGATCGTCCTGCGTGTGGGCCCTGAGGAGTCCTTCGCGCTAACCGTCGACCACGATGCCGGCGAGCTGACCTACACGCCCGTGCACGGCGAGGCGTTGGACCCCGAGCCTCGGGCCGACGCGGCGGAGATGCAGCACCAGCTCGTCTTGGCGCAGATTCATGAATCCATCGTGCGTGCACCCGTGGCGGCGCTTCCCGCGCATCCCGATCCGACGGAGACACACGAAGCCGCGCTCCGCTCGCTCGGAGCCGCTGAAGTGGAATCGCTTCCCGATGCGTTGGGCCGGCTCGAGGCCATCAGCCGCCGCGCTCTCTCGGAGCTGCTTCGCGAGCACGGCGCCCGCACCGAGCATGGTGTCCTTTGCAACGAAGCCGCGCTCCTCGCCGCACTCGGCGCAGCTCCGCGCCACGTATGGCTCATCCGCCGTTGGCTACTCGCCCTGAACCGCGCCGGCTGGCCGCCCCCCGGCCGCGAGCCCACCGACCCCACCGAAATGCGCGACGCCTACGCGGCATTGGGCTTCCCACCCGCGATGGCCGAACTGCACATCGCCGCATTGCGCGCATTGCCGCAGCTCGTATCCGACCAAACCACCTTGCCCCGCTTGCTCGACTCGAGCACGACGAGCGCGCTCGCCGCGTATCAGAGCAACGTCTTCACGGCGTACCTCGGTGCGGCGTGTGACCACCTGGCGGAACGTCGCGGTCGCGTGCTCGAGGTGCGGCGTGGGGCGTTGGATCTCAATGCCGATTTCGCCGCGCAAGGCATCGCGCCCCAATCCGTCGATCTCGTGATTGCCTGCAACCTCCTTCACAACGCCGAGCACGTCGGCCGGACCTTGCGTCGCATGAGGCGCGCCCTGGTGCCGGGCGGATGGCTCGTCTTCACCGACTCGACGCACGAGAACGACGCCATGCTCAGCGCCATCCTGTTTCTCCTGTCGCCACCACCGGGCGCACCGCCCGTGGGCACCGAAGATCGCCGCGCAGGCACAGGCTCACCCTTCGTCGACATCGACGGTTGGCGCGCGGAATTGTTCGCCGCCGGCTTCGTGCCCCAATTCGAACTCCCCCCTACGAATTCGCCCCTGGCCGCCGCCGGTCAGCGCCTGTTCTTCGCGGTAGCACCATGAGTCCCGAATTTTCCGCGTCGCTCGCCGCGTGGTGCCGCACCCTCGACCCGCCCGCCGCACGCATGGTCATTTTCTCGTCGCCCGACGGCTTTGGCGGCATCGCTGCCCGCGCCGCCCAAGCCTGCGGTCTCGGGGTGGAACATGCACCGACGCCGATCCATCCCGCCAGGGCCTTGGCCTTTCTCGAGCGCACGAAAGCCGATTGCGCAGTCCTTCCCGTGGCCTTGCTGCGCGCGTTGCTGGCCTGCGATGCCCTCGCGCTGGTCGATCTGTCCACCCTGCGACGCATCTTCTACGAAGCCCCCGCCGACGCGATGCTCGACGCCACGGAGGTCAAGGCCGCGCGACGCCTCCTTGGGGCGGAGTTCGCAGGCTTCGTGGCCGATCTCGAGCCTGCGGCACCCATCGTCGCCGAAGCCAAGGCGCTCTTGGAACAGGACTTTGCCCACCTCGATTTCACCAAGGCCCTCCACACCCTCGACGCCTTGAGCCACACCGCGCTCCTGTCGATGCTGCATGGCCTCTCACGCAGCGGCCTATTCTCCAACCCCGAGGCTCGACACACCGAGGACGAAATCCTTCGCACCGCACAGGTCGCCGATGCGCATCGACCCTTGATTCGCCGCTGGCTGCGCGTCCTCACCGAGCAAGGCCTCCTGCTCCGCACCGGTGATGCCTTCCACACCGCGATCGCGCCCTTGACCTACGCCGAGCCCACGCTGGAACGCGCGTGGGCCGAACTCGAAGCCGATTGGCGCCTCGCCATGGGCTCCGCCGGCACCATCGCCTATGCACGCCGCAACGCAGAGAGGCTGCCCGAGCTCCTTCGCGGCGAGCAAAAAGCCGTGCACCTCCTGTTCCCCGAAGGACGAACCGACCTTGCACGCGCGCTTTACCGCGAAAGCGTAGCCGCCCGCTACCAACACCACGCCGTGCGTGCGCTGGTCGGTCGCGTGGCGGCGCATTGGCACGCGCCAAGGCCGCTGCGCATCCTGGAGGTGGGGGCCGGCACCGGCGCGACGTCGGAGCTCCTTTTGCCCGCGCTCGCAGGTCGCGACGTGGACTACCTTTACACGGACGTCTCCGCGTTCTTCTTGAACGAGGCCGCCGAGCGCCTGCGCGCGTATCCCTTCGTCCGATTCGATCGCTACGACATCGACGTCGCGCCCCGCGCGCAAGGATTCGCCCCCCACGCATTCGACGTCGTGATCGGCGGAGGTGTGCTCAACGCTGCCCGCGACACGGACGCCTCGATCCGCGGATTGACCCAATTGCTGCAAAGCGAAGGCTGGCTGGTCCTAACGGAGCCGACCCGCGAAGAATTCTGGGTGCTCGCATCCCAAGCCTTCATGCTCGGTGAATCGAGCGACGGACGCGCGTCGACCGACACGACGTTTCTATCGCTCCCGCAGTGGAACGCGGTGCTGGACCGAGCCGGCTTGTGCCGGGTGCTCGGCCTCCCCGAAGAGGGCCACCCGCTGCATCGACTTGGCCATCGCGTCTTCGTGGCGCGCCCCAGGCAATGACTCGAGCAGGAAGGAATCGACCATGACGGACTCTCCCCGACCGTATCCGTTCAACGACTTCGACGGCATCGACCTCGCGTCTGCGTATCGCGAGGCGCAGCAGACGCCGGGCCTGGTCAAAGTGCAGCTTCCCCTCGGCGAGCCCGCATGGCTGGCCACCCGCTACGAGGACGTTCGCCTCGTGCTCTCGGACCGACGTTTCAGCCGCTCGATCGCCCTCACGCGCGAGGACGCACCGCGGATCATGCCCCGCATCGCGGAAGGCATCGTCACCATGGACCCACCGGCCCTCACGCGGCTTCGCCATCTCGCCGTGCAGGCTTTCACGCCACGCAGGGTCGAGGCCCTGCGCCCGCACGTGCGCTCGCTCGCGCACCGCCTGATCGACGAAATGGAAGCCAAAGGCCCGCCCGCAGACCTGGTCGAGCACTACGCGCTGCCCATTCCCATGTCCGTGATCTGCGAGCTCCTCGGCGTTCCGCTGGCCGATCAAGCCCGCTTCAAAGAGTGGAACGACTCTTTGCTCTCGACGAACACGCTCAGCGCCGAGCAAGTCATGCAGAACATGGGCGAGCTCTCACGCTACATCCTCGAGCTCGTCGCACTGCGGCGCCGCGAGCCGCGCGATGACCTCATGACGGCGCTGCTCGAGGCCCACGACGTGGACGATCGCCTGAACGAGCGCGAACTCGTGCTGCTTTGCATTGCCATTTTGGTGGCGGGCTACGAGGCGACGTCGTCGCAAATTCCCAATTTCATCGTCACCTTGTTGAAGCACCCCGAGCAACTCGCGCGTCTTCGGGCGAACCCCGAGCGCGTGGGCGACGCCGTCGAAGAGCTGCTTCGATACATCCCGCTGGCCTCCGCCGCCATGTTTTGCCACTACGCGACGGAAGACGTCTGCGTCGGCGGTGCGGTGGTGCGCATGGGCGAACCGGTATTTGCGTCGGTGGGCGCCGCCAACCGCGATGCGGAAAAATTTGCCGCGCCGGACGAGTTGAACCTGTGCCGCGACGCGCACGCCCATATGGCATTTGGCCACGGGATGCACCATTGCATCGGCGCCGCCCTGGCGCGGGTCGAGCTGCAGGAGGCGCTGGCCGCCCTGGTCGTTCGCTGGCCGAATCTTCGGCTGCACGAGGACGTCCGGTGGAAGGCGGCGACCTTCTTCCGAGGCCCGCACACCATGTTGGTGAGCTGGTGAGGCGGCGCGTCCTCGTCGCCGGCACCGCCTTCGGGCGCATCTACCTTGCCGCGGTGACCTCGGCGCCCGAGTCGTTCGAGCTCGCCGGGGTGCTGGCCCGCGGAAGCGACTATTCGCGCGACGTGGCACGGCAGCACGGCGTGCCGCTTTACACGAGTGTCGATCAGGTACCCGGTGACGTGGACATCGCCTGCGTGGTCGTTCGATCGGCCGCGACGGGCGGCGATGGTGCCGAATTGGCCCAGGCCCTGCTCGCGCGCGGTATTCACGTCTTGCACGAGCACCCCGTCCACGTGCGGGAGATCACCGCGTGCCTTCAATCTGCAAAGCGCGGCGGGGCCGCGTATGCCGTGAATACGCTTTATCCGAATGTGCAATCGATTCGTCGTTTTCTGGCCGCGGCGACGCGCCTCCGCCAGCATCAACGGGTCGCCTTCGTCGATGCGGCATGCAACAGCCAAGTCGCATATCCGCTGCTCGATGTGATTGGCCGCGCCGTCGGAGGTTTGCGCCCGTGGTCGTTCGGTGCTTGCGCGCCCGACCAGGGCGGTTCTCCGTTTCGCATGCTCCACGCGACCCTTGGCGGCGTGCCGGTCACTCTGCGGATGCAAAACCAAGTGCACCCGGAGGATCCGGACAACCATTCGCATTTCATGCATCGCCTCGAGCTCGGTTTCGAGGCCGGGGTGCTGACCCTCGCCGACACCCACGGCCTGGTGCTCTGGAATCCACGCCTGCACGCCCCTCGCGATGCCACGGGCCGGCTGCTCATGGGCGGCCCCGGGACGGAGCGTCTAGCCGTACCCAGCACGTCCGTCCTCGGCGAGTCCGAGGCGCGCAGCTACCACGATGTCTTCGCGCGAACGTGGCCCGATGCGGTCGTGGCCGCATTGCACGATTTGTGTGACGACATCGCCGACCCGGCGCGGCGTGCGCGTGCGGGGCAATGGGCCATCGGCGTGTCCTCCGCCTGGCGCGATCTCACGGCTCGTATCGGAATGCCCGAGTTGATTCGGCCCGATCCGCCGCAGCCCTTTCCCTTGGAGAAGCTCCATGTCCTGTAGCCACGTCTTGCTCTGGGTTCGCGACCTTCATCGAGCGGTGCGCGACTACCGCCAACTCGGTTTTCGGGTGGATTATGCGACCGCGGAGGCCAAAGCACAGCATGCGCACATTTGGTTTCGCAGCGGCCCCGCCATCGAACTGCTCACGGCGCCCGCCACCGCCAAATGGTTCAAATGGCCCCTCGAGCTGGCCTTCGGCCGCGGCGCCGGCCATCGCATGGTGCGCTGGACGCGAAACGAAGGATTCTGCGACGTGGCCGTCGCCGTGAACGCGTCCGATCTCACGCACGAACGGCGAGCCCTCGCCCGAGCGGGCATCCCCGTGGGGCGCGTCGTTCGCTGGACGCGCACGAAGCCCGACGGCGCGCGCGTGCGATTCCAATTTGCCTATCCGCGCAACGAGCATCTGCCTTTTCTGGTGACCCCGTACGATACACCGCAGTGCCCGCCCGACGTTCACCATCCCAACGGAGCCATTGCACTCCGGCAAGTGCGAATGGCCGTGCACGAGCGCGATTTGGCGGCCGTGCGAAGACTCGTCGGGGACGATCCCACCTTCGTGTTGGAGCCCGGCGAGAACACACACATTCGCGATGTGGTCATCGCAGGTCTCTCCACGGAGCTCGACTCGGCGCTCCTGCACGGAGCAACCATCTTTCGCGTGGGAGACGAACAATGCTCGAAGGCTTCGTAAATTGGCCCGACGAGTTCGCGGCGAAATACCGCGAACTCGGTTATTGGCGTGGCGAAACATTGGGGACCATGCTGCGCACCCGCGCCGAGGAAACGCCGGACCGGTGCGCCGTCATCGACGGCGAGCGCGCATGGACATACCGCGAGCTGGAGCAACGCTCCGCGCGCCTTGCCGCTGGATTGCGCCGGCTGGGCATCGCCCGGGGGCAGCGCGTATTGGTGCAATTGCCCAATATGGCGGAGTTTCTCTCTCTGTGCTTTGCGCTGTTTCGGATAGGAGCCATCCCGGTGCTCGCCTTGCCGGCGCATCGCGTGACGGAAATCGTCCATTTGACGGATCTCTCCGAGTCGGTGGCCTACGTCGTGGCCGATCTCCACCTCGGCTTCGATTATCGAACCTTGGCGCGCACCATTCGCGAGCGCTGTCCCAGCGTTCGCCACGTGTTGGTCGCAGGCGATGCGCAGGAATTCACGTCGCTGGGCGAACTCGAAGCGCACGCGCCGGACGACCAGGAAACGGAGCCCGATCCAAGCGATGTCGCGCTCCTCCTCTTGTCGGGCGGCACCACCGGCGCGCCCAAGCTGATTCCGCGCACCCACGACGACTATCTTTGCAACATCCGCCTTGCCACGGAGGCAGCCGGCTTTCACGCCCAAACGCGTTATCTCGTCAGCTTGCCCATCGAGCACAATTTCGCATTGGGTTGCCCGGGCGCGCTCGGTTGCCTGTACGCGGGCGGCACCGTCGTTCTCTGCCGCGATCCCAGCCCGGAGACAGCCTTTGGCCTGATAGAGCGCGAGGCCATCACGGCCACGGCGCTCATTCCACCTTTGGTCTTACTCTGGTTGGAGGCCGTGGAGTGGTCCACCGAGAACCTGAGCAGCCTCCAGCTTTTGCAGGCGGGAGGAGCCCGTCTCAAGGCCGAAACGGCGGCCCGTGTGCGGGGAACGCTGGGCTGCACCTTGCAACAGGTCTATGGCATGGCCGAAGGCCTGCTCAACTTCACGGGGATAAACGAATCCGACTCTGTCGTCTTCGAGACGCAAGGCCGCCCCATGGCCGTCCACGACGAGGTCCGCATCGTCGATGCCAACGATCACGAGGTGGCGGACGGTGAGATCGGGGAGCTGCACGTGCGGGGCCCCTACACCATTCGCGGGTATTACCGCGCCGAAGCGCATAATCGACTAGCTTTCACCTCCGACGGCTTTTATCGAAGCGGAGACTTGGTGCGCCGGCTCCCGAGCGGGCACCTCGTCGTGGAAGGGCGCAGCAAAGACGTCATCAACCGCGGTGGCGACAAAGTACCCGTCGAGGAAATCGAGAATTATCTTTTGTCGCATCCGTGCATTCGCGATGTCGCCCTAATCGGTATTCCCGACGATGCCATGGGCGAGCGCACGTGCGCGTGCATCATCGCGCGCGATGTGCCACCGACCCTCGCCGAGCTGAATACGCACTTGCGATCCATCGGCGTCGCCGCGTTCAAGCTGCTCGATCGCGCCGTCGTCCTGGAGAGCTTCCCCAAAACGCCCCTGGGCAAAGTCAACAAGCGCGAGTTGGCCGCGCGGATTGTCCACCCGCCTCGAAGTAGCAGCTAGCATCCGCCCCGCGCTGGGAAACGCCATGCCTCATTGAGATGGCCATCGGACGGCCGCGCATTATTTTGGGGAAGCTATTGAACGAAATACCTCTCAAGGGCAAGGGACCCTACAACAGCCTTTTGGACATGGTCGCGGCAAGCTAAAGCCGGCAAGTAGCCAACGTCACTTAGGCAACGAATCGAACACAAGGAACGGCACGCGCGCGCTGAACGAGGCGTGCACGCGAGTCGCGACGTCGCGAATGTGTAGGCCGTGCAGATCATGGGCCACGTTGGAATACGGCCGATTCTCGCGTCATCGTGTCCATGTTCACTCGCAGGCGGCGCGCAGATTCGCGGGGCCGTCATCCGCGTGTTACCCCGCATGGCATGAGAAACTTAGCGAAGCTTCATTCCTTTTTCTTCATCGCGGGGACCATCGCTCTCGCACACACTGGCCACGCCCACACGGACCCCTCTGCGCTCGACCCAACATGGGGAGGAACGGGAAAGGTCACGACGGACCTCGAGGGAACCAACCAAGACGACTATGCGACCGCCGTCCTGCCCCAACCGGATGGCCGCGTCGTCGTCGTTGGCTCCGTGATTCGGCCTCCCGTCGAAACGGTGGGCGGAGTGGTCCGTTACGACGAATCGGGCCAATTGGACACGAGCTTCGGCAATGGAGGTCGCATCGTGTTGCCGTAAACCGTGCTCCCGGACGGGACGCCGTGCGTGCGCAATGGTGCGACTGCCGCGACGCTACAAGCAGACGGAAAGGTCCTATTGGCGAGTGAATGTGGTGTGGAGGACCTCTATTGGCATCCGTACATGAATCTGTTTCGCGTCAACGCCGATGGTACGCTGGATACGAGTTTTGCCGGTACTGGCAATTTGAAGTTGGCAATGCGGCGATTGGGCGCCGGCAATGACTCGCTGAGATACTCGCCCTCGGCCGTTACCACGACGCCGGATGGGAAGATCGCCGTTCTCTTCAGCTATCAACCAACGCATTACAGTGACCCGTTCTCCTATGCCCTCGTGCGGCTTCAGCTGGATGGCACGCCCGATCCCACCCTTGGCGGCAATGGCATCGTGTTCTTCGGCCAAAACGAGTATTCGAAACTTGCCGTTCAGCAGGATGGCAAACTGATCGTTACCGGCACGCGTGACAAGGAAGCGGTCGTCGCTCGACTCAACGTCGATGGTAGCTTCGATACGTCCTTTGGTTCCAATGGGCAAATGCATTTCGATGCCCCGCAACTCGAGTATGGAACGAGTGGATCGTATACGCGCATCGCGGATATTGCGGTGCAGCCGGATGGCAAAGTCCTCGTGGCGGGGCACCTCTCTTCCGCCACGAGTCTTTATTCCTATGATGCGTTGGTGGCCCGGGTGACCGTGAATGGCAGGCTCGATGCCTCATTTGGCGAGAATGGCATCGTGGCCACGGACATCGCGGGCGGCACCGACGAAGCACGATCCATTGCACTTCAGAAGGACGGTCGGATCGTGGTGTCCGGTTCCGCGACGGTGCAAGAACCAGGTGACGCCGGTGCGCGTGTCAGGAAGACTGTCGTTCTTCGTTACCGTCGCAATGGTTCGCTCGATATGAGCTGGAACTGCAGCGGATATGCGCTTTACGATGCTGGCACTCACGCGGATTCGGCGATCGACCGGAGTGGCCGCATCCTTCTCGGTGGGTACACATCGTCGGCGCCGTGGGATCTCTTGACGGTACGTCTTCGAGGAACACGTGTTGCGCACGCGACCGAAATAACGGAATCGGCCGAATCCGAGGGCGATGCGCCGAATGTCGACGTCGCGCCAACCGCCGAAGCCGCCCAGGGCGGATGCGCGACCAGTGGTATGCCTTCCAACGCGAAGGACGCCCTCGTTCCCCTGCTGCTTGCCGCAGGCGCCATCATTGGGCATCGACGGCGCCGTCGGGGCATGAGCCCGTGCTGATCACGCCCGTTTGCGGCGTGAAATCAGGGAAAGAACCATTTCGCGATCGGCGCTCTTCAACTCGCCCGTCACGGCGAGAAGGACGACATACGCCACGGCGACGACGCCGGCTGCAACCGGCGTGAGAAGCAAGCCGAGTCGCGGAAGGAACAAACCTGCGGCATAGGCGAGGCCAATTCCCCCGAGCGCGCGCAGAAACGTGGCGACGGGGATGAACGCTCCCGAATAACGACGCACGGCGACCGCCATGGCCAAAAGGCCAACGGCCAAGGTCACGCTCGTCGAAAGGGCCGTCGCGCGGAGTTGTGGCTCGCCATACTCGGCGTGGGAGCTCGCCACCCAGACCGAACCCGTGAGAAAAAGTAGCAGCACGAGGCTCAGGGTCGCCGAAAGGCGCTCCTTGCCGAGGCTGGCCAGGACGGTGGTGCCGATACCGAACAAGGTGAAGGCACCCTGTCCAATCACGAGAATGCGCAACGTATCCGCACCGCGCTCGGACACCACGGTGCCGAAGGCCATGCCGAGCACGGATGCGGGAAGCGCCGCGATGACCGCGACGAACAACCCGCACGCGATGGCACTGATCCGCGCCCCGCGTTCGACGTATCGGCGGACGGCCTCGCGATCGTGTTCCGCATGGGCGCGTGCCACCATGGGGAAGAGAATCTGCGCGATGCTCAGCACGAGCTGGTAAGGCAAAAACGCGAAGAATTGGCAAAACCGATACACGGCGACCCACTCGTCCGAGCTGCTCGCGGCCGCGGCCCCCGTGAGGCCGCTGTCGAGCGCGCCCGACGAGAGAAAGCGTCCGAGCACGGCGATGTCCGCCTGCATCAAGCCATTGGCAAAGAGCTGCGCCAGGGCCAGTGGCAAAAGCTGCGCGAGGTACGTCGTGCCGCGTGGAACCTCCGGTGCGCCTTCCGCATCGGGTGTGCGCCCCGTGCCGCTCCAAAAGAGCGCCATGGGCACGATGAGCAGCGCGGCGATGACGAAGCCGAGCACCGCGCCCTCCACCCCCGCGCCGAAGTGCGAGCCGAAGAACCAGCCCACACCGATCATGCCCACCGTGCGCAGGGTCGCAAAAATCGTATCCAGCGCCGCCTGGCGCGTGAACATCGCCCGCCCGTTCAGCGAGCCCACGAGCGGCGCATACACGCCGTAAATCGCGACCACGCACGCGACGATGCGCAGCGGGCGCGCGATGTGTGGCGATTTCTGGAATGCCGCATAGGTGGGGCTGAGCAACGCGAAAAGCACGGCGAGCCCGATCGCGAGCGGCACATGCACGCGCAGCGTGGCCCGAAAGGCCTCGTCCTGGCGTTTGCCGCCGCCGGCCACGGCGCGGCTGACCCCTTGGGTGGAGCTCGAGACGATGACGTTGTTGATGATGTTGGCCGGTGCAAGCACCCGCGAAAGGGCGCCATAGCCGGCCATGCCGATCGCGTACTTCAGGGCCGTTTGCTGCACGAATCCCAGCAAAATGAAGTACGCCTTGGCGCCGAGCACGGCCAGTCCGCCCCGTCCGACCGCACGCGCGCCTTGCCCGGCCTGCGGCTCGTCCTGCTTGGACGCGGAAGGGGCCGGGTGTGATAGAGGACGAACCATGGTGAAGGTTCCTCTCACTTTCTCGGCTGTTCCGCTAGGGGCGCTCGCGTTTGCCGTGTCGGCATCCCTCGCGTTCGCTGGATCGGGTTGCAGCAAGAACGAAAAAACCGAAGAGCGCGGTTCCGCGCCCCCGCCCGTGGTGGAAACCGCCAAACCGGGAGCGTGTGCCTCGGGCGGCGGTACCGTGGACGATCCGGTGCAAGGCGAGTTCTTCGTCCGCACCGCGGGCAGTTACTGCCTCGAGCCCCAGGGCGACACCAAGACGTACGGCGACCGTGGCAAGCTCACGATGGATCAGGTCTGCACGACCGCCGTCGATGGCGAATGCGAGGTGTACAAATCGTACGGCCTGAAGCGCGCGGTCATCGTTCGCTACGTCGACGGCGGCGGTGGAGGCGGGAGCGTCGAGGTCGTCCTGACGACGTTCGCCGATCCCGGCGGCGCCTACGGCATGTTCACCAAGCGCGTGATCGCCGACGCCGATCCGGCCGACGCGCGCGCACCGAAGCCCATCACCGCGGGGGGCGCAGGGGCCCTGGGCAATGGCCGCGGCTACGTGTGGAAGGGGCCCTACCTGGCCGAACTCACGTACTTGAACGAGCAGGAGTCGCCCGAGCAGATCACCAAATCGAGCGCGCCGGTGCTGACGGCCATTGCGGAGGGCATCGGCGGCAAGCTTCCCGGCTCGGCGGAAAAGCCGGCGGCGGCGCACGCCCTGCCGACCGCGAACCTCGTCCCGAACGGCATTCAGTACTTCCCCAAGGAGATCTTGGGCATTGCGCGGCTCGGGGCCGGCGCCGTCGGTTACTACAAGGACGGCACCAAGCGCTACCGCATCGTCTCGCTCGTGCGCGATGACGCGGACGTGGCCAAGGACGCGATGAAGCTTCTGCGCCAGCGTCCGGGCACGCTCCCGGTTTCGGGGCTTGCCGACGAGGCGTTGCACCTGACCATCCAGGATGCGCCCGACCGCCCCAAGAGCGAATACGTCGTCGCGCGCAAGGGCACCATCATCTTCGGCGTGGGCGACGAGGATCTCGTGGCAAAACCCGCCGAGGCCGAGGTGCGTCTGAGCAAGGACGAAAAGGTCGCGCGCCTGCGCACCTGGATCCTCGCCGCCGCCGGCGCTCCTGCCGCCCCCGCAGCCGACGCCGGGAAACGCTAGCCGGCGCCGATCGCTTTCCGTTCGAAGCAGTGGTTCGGGACCCCGCGCTTTCGTCGCAGAAGAGCACTCTGCTTGATGAAGCGCGTGGTCACCGGATCGTGGTAGCCGCTGGCCATGGGCAGCGACTCGTCGGCCTCACGGTGGTAGCGCACCACGCGCTCCATCATGAAATCGCGCACCCATTTGCCCACGAGCGACGCCATGCCCACGAGCAAATGCGTCTCGTCGGCATCGCGCACGAAGGCGATACGGCCTACGCCGGGGAACTGGTACTCGCTGCGCGCGCGCCCTTCGCAGACCACCGCGTGCAGACGCCCGCCGAGCGGCCCGAAGTGATCGCTGTAGCGATCGTAGCCGCCGACCTTTCCACACGCGGCCACCACGTCTTCATTCACGGCCGCGCGCGCCGAGAGCACCAGCCGCTCCATGGCGTGAAGGTCCACCACGAAGCGCGACTCCCCACGTTCCACGGCGCGGTTGATCGCGGCGGTGCACACCAAGGCCACCTCCACGCGCACGATCTCGACGCCCTTTTTCGCAAGGCGCCCCAAATCTTTTCGCACCTTGGCGAGAATGCCATCGTCGGCGCCGAACGACTCCGTCTCGCGTCCCCAGCACTGACGCTCGTGGTCACTCGGGCAGTGGGCCCGCAACTCGGTTGCAGGCTCGAGCGAAAATGCGGCAAACAGCGCGTCGGGGTCCGCCGCATCGCGTCCACGACCCGTGGCCTCGGCCAGCGCGCGTGCCCACGCTTCACCGAGCGCGGAGTCGCCGTATGCCACGAGCCCCTTCGAATCGCCGAGCCTCTCGGAGAAGGCACGCCCCGGTCGCCCGAACGCCACTTTGGCGCCATTTCCCTCGCATTTCGCCGTCACGGCGGTGACGATGAGCGGGCCCAAGCGAGGACCAAGCCCGTTTTCATCGACTGCAACGAGGTAGCTCATGGCGGGCCGTTCCTGGGGCGCACCCTAGCAGTGCATCGGGCCGGTCGTGCTCCTGAATTTGGCACCCCAAGCGTCCACCCCACTAGCCCTTGACGAAAAATGCCCACGTGCTTACCGTCTCCCGCCCTCGAAATCGGGGGCATCGATTAGACTAGTCGAATTACCGAGCCCAAGACGTTGCGTAGCGAAGCGGAGCAACCGAAGTGAAAAAGAACGATCTGAAGAAGTTCAAAACGCTGCTCACGGAAAAGCGCGACGAGATCATCAAGAAGGCCAAGCAAACGTTGGAAGAGGACATGACCCTCGACGCCAACGACTTGCCCGACGAGATGGACCTCGCGTCGAGCGAGTACCTCCAATCCTTCACGTTCCGCCTGCGCGGCCGAGAAAAGGCGTTTCTGGACAAGATCAACAAGGCGCTCGCGAAGATTGAAGACGGTAGCTTCGGTGTCTGCGAAGAGTGCGGCGAAGAAATTTCCCTGAAGCGCCTCGAAGCCCGCCCGGAAACGAACCTTTGCATCCGCTGCAAGGAAGACCAAGAGCGCATGGAGAAGGACTACTCCTAGTCGCACACCGTTTTCTGCGATCTCCCGAAATCGTGCTCGCGCCATGACGGAACCCCCGTCGTGCGCACAAGACCGAGTCGAAGACACGAAACATCGGGAGATCGCATGAGAACTAGAATTTCTCCGTGGGGGCTTTTGGCGCTCGCGTTGGGAACTGCGTGCGGGAGCACGCAAAAGCCGGTTACTTTCGTCACGTCGGCGAACGTCGAAAGCGGGATCGACATCGTGAGTCGAACCCTGGCCGCCGAAGGACACTCGGCCACATCCATCGATCGGCAGACGGGCATCGTCCTCACCGAGTGGCAGGACACCGGCTTCGGGTACGGCTTCGTGAACCAGCAGCCTGCGAACATCGTGCGGCGCTACGTGGTGATCCTCGCCCCTTCTGGCAACGGCGCGAACGTCACCGTGCGTATCGACACGAAGCGCTGCGCGCAAGGCTGGTCGACCATGTCGGGCGTCGACCGGCAAGGGCCGTGGATCGTGAATTTGCCGGGCGCCTATTGCCAAGAGAGCCCGATGATTCCGGGAAGCTTCCAGGAAGACATCGACGCTTTGGCCGGAAAAATTCAGCAGGCACTGGCTGCGACCGCTCCAAAGACGATTTAAGTAGAGGGGATGGTCGAGTCCATCCCGATCGCCGAGACGCCTGCGGCGGGTCGCTTTTTCAAGTTCTTCAACGAACTTGGCCGCGTTTTCGTGGAGCGCGAGGGCCTGCTTCGCCAGATCGCGCTGGCGCTTCTCGCGCGCGAGCACGTCTTGATGACCGGCCCTCCGGGCACCGCGAAAAGCGCCATCGCGTCCGCGGTGCTCCGGAGGATCCTCGACGAAAGCACCGGGGCGCCCAGCGTCTTCGCCCGCCAATTCACCGAGAGCACCGTACAGACGGATCTCGTGGGGCCGGTGGACTTCAAGACGCTCATGCAAACGGGGCGCACGGAATACTTCACCGACGAGGGCATGCTCGGCGCCGTGCATGCCTTTCTCGACGAGGTGCTCGACGGGCGCGACATGCTCCTGCGCACCACGCTCAACGTGCTGCACGAGCGCGAGCTCAAACAGGGCACGTTTACCACCAAGGGCGCCATCGAGTGCGCGTTGATGACGACCAACCGCTACCTGGCGGAGGTCCTCGAAACGTCGCGTGAAACGCTGCTCGCGTTCATCGATCGCATCGCGTTCATCGCCTTCGTTCCAAAGAGCTTTGCCGACAGCGCCAATTTCACGCAGGTGTTGCGCACGCAGGTTGGAGGGGTAGGGCGTCCGCGTTTGGATTCGCTGCTCACCATCCAGGATTTGGACGTCCTGCAGGCCGCGGTCGACGCGGTGTTCGTTCCCGACGAGGTGTGCGATGCCATGGGCGCGCTCATCGAGGCGCTCGATCGCGAGCTTTCCAGCACCGCGCGGAGCGATCCCAGTTTTTTCCCGACGCGCTATTTGTCGACGCGCACCGCCGTGCGGCTCGGGCGCGTGTTGCGGGCGGCCACGGTGTTGCGACGCATCACGCGGGGCGGGGCGGAGGAGGCCACCTTCGAGGATCTGTCCATGCTTCGTTACAGCCTGCTCTTGTGCGGGCCCCCGCGCGAGGCGGTGGACAGCCTTCTCGCACGCGAGACCGATCCGCGTGAACGGCGCCAGCTTTCCATCATGAAGGTCGAAAGCAGCATCTTCGATGCGGTGCTGGCGCGTTTGCCCAAGCCCGTGCCGAAGCCGGCACCGCAGGCCGCCCTCTACTCGGTGGACGAGCTCGCGCGCACCGTGGAGGACGTGAAAAAAGAGGCAGAGCCGGCGAAGCTTCTGCGCACCGTCGAGAAGCTGGCCAAAGCGGCCGACGCAGGCGGACGCGATGCACCGCGGGCGGCCTCGCTCTTGGCCGACACCCTCGAGGCACTGGGGGGCCGCGCGCTCGAAAAGGGGCTCGCGGGCGGTGCGGGCGAGCTGCCCGTGGACAAGGTGGTGGACGACCTTTCGAATCTCGCGGGGCAGCTGGAGAAAGCTTCGGGCACGACCCGCCCGATTGCGCGATGGTTGCGTGGGCGGGCCATGTCGCTGCTCGAGGAACACGTGTCGCTCGGGTTCGCGAACATGGGGGCGTGGCTCGACGAGGGCCATGCGACCGTGCGCCCGCTCGAGAGCTCCGACGCGATGCTCGCGGCGCTGGAGAAGCTCGTGGCCGAGCACGCGAAGCTCCGCGCCGAAGGGGCGGAGACGCCGGAAAAAGCCGCGGATGCCCCGTTCGCGCGGGCGGCGGCGCGGCTGGAGGACCAGCTGGTCGTGCTCTGGGATGGCGAGCTTCAACGCGCCGTGCGTGCGGCGTTGCTGGGCAAGGAAGCCGATCGCCTCGATGCGGTGGTGGACGCGCTCGAGCCGCATTTGGAGCACGTGGATCGGACGGCGCAGCGCCTGGAGGCACTCGGGGCCACGCCGCTGGCCTTCAAATCGCGCGTGCTCGGGCCGCGCATCCGGCCGCTGCTCGAGGCGGCCTTCGAGGGTATCGACACGCGCGATCGGCTGCTGCTCATCGAGCGCACGTCCTCGGTGCTGGAGCGGCTCGAGGCGGTGGGTCTGGGGCGCGTGCTCACCCGCAGCGAGCTGCTCGCGCTGATGGCCAAAGTGCTTTTGCGCACCGAGCGGGCGCAGCACCCGGTTCGATCGCCGAGTGCCAAGGGTTACCGTGACCTGCGCAGCGCCGAGCAACGCGTCTCGCTGACGTACACCCTGCTGGTGACGGCCTTTCGCGTGTCGCACGACGCGGCCTCCTCCCCTGCGGAGTATGACGCCCGCATCGCGGACCTGCACGAGGTCTTGGAGCGCATTCCCGCGGAGCTGCGTGACGAGGTCGTGAGGGTGGATATCGAGCGCATCGGCCGCGCGGTGACCCTTCTCGAGCAATTTTGGGAAAGCCTGCGCGGGCCCATCGAGAGCGCGTGCACCTCGGGCGATGCGACGGCGCTGTTCGTGGCCCTCGACGATACGCGCAAGAGCCGGTTTTTCCACGTGGTATACGACGAGGGTGCCTTTGCGCGGTTCGCGCTCGAGGCGCGCCTCGTGGGCGAGGGTTTCCCAGCGGCGCGCGAGCGAACCACCGCGCTGCGCACGCGCATCGACGAGCTCGAGGCGCGTTCGAGCGGGCTTCTCGCGCGCTTGCGCAGCGGTCATGCCGACGCGGTGTGGAGCGATATCCTCGCGATGGGCCGTTCGTGACCGCGGATCTCGGCGCGCGCATCGAGCGGCTCGCGCTCGGGCCGGAGCACATCGAGAAGCAGCGCTTCGTCAAGGTGGCGCGGCCGCTCCTGGCGGCCTTTGGCTACCGCCCGAAGACGGAGACGGCGGCGTTGGAAAAGCTCGCTGCGTCGGAACCGTCACCCGAATCGCTCCAGGCCGCGTGGGCCGAGCTGGAAGAGAACGTGGAGCTCGTGGAGCGGGCCACCATCGTCGCGGGCCGGCCCCTCGTCGCCTATGCGGCGTGGCTGCGTCGCGTGTGGGAGCTCCTCGCGCGCGCTTCCCAGGAAGGCAAGGCGCCCGCGGCAGGTTCCGTGGGATTGCTCCCGCCGCTCGGCTTTGCGACGGAGGTGCCGGAGACCACGCGCGCCTTGGAGCTCGAGCTCGCGCTCGTCGATCACCTCCTCGACGGTGCGCGCACCGAGACGCGTCTTCTCGGGCGAAGGCGGCAGCAGCTTCTCGCCGCGCGGCAGGTCCTTCTCGACGTGGCCGCCGCCTTGCCCCTGGATGCCCGCGCGGTCACGGCACGAAGCGAATACGTCGCGCAGCAGATCGCGTGGCTCGATCGCCTTCAGGCGGCGGGACTCCAGCCCGACGTCGATGTGGTTCATCAAGCACGCCAGGCATCCCGCACGGGCGACGTGCGCCTTCTCTACGCCGCCCTGCGCGCGCTCGAGGAGGGCTCCGATGCCGAGCTCGGGCCCGCCGCTTCGCGCGCCCTTGGTGGTCTTCGCGGGTGCCACCCGCTCGAGATCCATGAATCGCTCGAGCGCTCGGCGAAGGAGAGCTTCGGCGCGATGGCGTTTTACGATGACGCCACGCGCGCATGCGCGCTGGCCGTCGATGGTGCCTTCGAGCTCGGCGCGCCGATGACGCCCGTGCGCATCGAGGAAGAGCGCCGGCGGGTGCGCGCGGTCCGTTTTCCCACGCCGGCCATGCAGCTGGTCCCCGCCCGCGGTCCCGAGGACCTCCGGGACGCGCTCATCTCCGATCCTCGGGCCTTGCTGCTCGATCTTGCGGCGGGTCGTCTCTTGAGCCGGCGCTTCATCCGCGAGGAGGTCGAGCGGCACTCGCGCGTGCTCATGACCAGCGAGGTCCGCGTTTACGTGCTCGACGGCTCCACCTCGATGCGGGGCAATCGCTCGCGCATGCGCGACGCCATCGTGCTCGCGGAGCTCGCGACCCTGCGAAAGCGCCTCGAGGATCCCGGCCACGTGCGCCCGATGCTCTACTTCCGCTACTTCACCGAGGAACTCGGGGACCTCATCCGGGCCTCCAACCCGACGGATGTCGACCAGGCCATCGCGAGCATCTGCGCCACCGAGCGCGAGGGCGGGACCGACATCGAGAAAGCATTGCTTTCGAGCTTCGCCACGATCGCGCAGGCCAAGGCGAACGATCCTGCGCTGGCACTCGCGCAGATCGTCCTCGTGACCGACGGCCGCGCACCCGTGGACGAGGCCAAGGTCACCCAGGTGCGCGAAAGCTTGGGCGAGCTACCCATCGGCGTGAGCGTCATCGCGCTCGGCGAGGAAAACGCCGTGCTGCGCGCCCTGGTTGCCCGTCAGCGCACACGCGGCGAGCGCGCGTTCTACCATTTCATGGACGACGCCCAGCTCGAGGGCATCTGCAGCGGCGCGCAGCTCGGCCCATCGTTGCATGCCGACGTCGCGAACGACTTTACGCCGCCGGAGCAGGAAATCGGCCTGCTCCTCGACGAACTGGAGCTCATCGCACGGCGCCGCGACCAAGGCGCACTCGACGATCTGGAGCTCGAGGCCGACGCTCGCCGCGAGGCCGGACTCGAGCCCGGCGACATCACCGAGGGAGAGCGCGCCCGTACCGAGGCCCTCTACCGAGACCGCCGCGCGCTCGAGCAGCGCTTCGCCCGATGGTTCCCCGAGCCGCCCGCGGCCCCGCGCACCGTCGCGGATGACGATGAAGAGGAAGCCGTGTACGTCGCCCTCGCCGCCATTGCCGAGGTTCTCGACGTGGTCGGCGGCACGGAATTGCACCGTCGCGCCGACGCCATCGCACTGATCGAGCGGTTGCTCCCCGAAGCGCGCCTCACCCCGGCCGTGTATGCGCGCGCCGTATCCTCGGGCTCCGCGCGCATCGCCACGGCGTTACGCGCGGTGCACCATGCCGTTGCAGGGCGCGCCGCGTAACCTCATTCCACCTCGGGCCGTGCCCGCCCGCGCTCCGTTTCGCCCCGCACTTGGTACGGGTGCCCGAGCAGCCGCTGCCACGCCGAGCTACCGCGCCATGCCAAATACGACCGATTGAACCCGAGCACTTGCCGCTTGTCGAAATACGGATTTTGAATGTTGCCCAATTCGGCGAGCAGAAGAATCAACTCGCCAATGCTCACCGGACAGCCCTCGAGCCGGATGTACGGCTGCTTCTTCAGCTCCCGCAGCTTGCCCGCCATCTTCAGCATGCGCGCATACACATCCTTGTGCTTGATCTCGTAAGGATCCAGCTGCGAGCGATCCTTGTACAGGCTCTCGATCTTCACGACCTCGCCGCCGAGGCTTCCTTGCCATTGGCAGCAGTCGCCTACGAAGACGACCTTCTCGCCATATTTGATATCGAGCGGTCCTTTGTAATGGCCAAAGACCATGTGGAGACGCGGCAGCTTCGCATCGCATTGCTCGTCGTAAAGGCGCAGCACCTCGATGACTTCTTCCATGACACCCGGGCATCCGCCCCAGCAATAGCCATCGTCACCGTGGCCGGGCGGCGGGCCGGCGTAGCCGAAGATGTTCGTCCCCTCGAAGTACTTCTCGATGCGCACCAACCCCACTTGGAAGCCCTTCGCGCGCTCCTGCATCTCCTCGAGCGTCACGTCCCCGGTGATCTTCGCCTCCAGCGGGCCGAAGCCGCGCTCGTGCGCGAGGCGAATGTGCTCCACCTCCATCGGGTCGACGCCGATGATGCGGCAGCACACGGAATCGAGCGCCACCTGGTTGTTCCCCATCACGATGAGCCCGAGCTCGCGCGGAATGGGCGTGAGCATGCGCCCTTCGCCGGCGATGATCGCATCCACCGCGCAGAACTGCGGCTGAATGATGTACTGCAGATCGGCCACTTTGCGATTGAGCGCGTGGTCGTGATCGATGAGCCGGTGCCGGTCGTCCTGGATACCGATGTAGTTCTTCATCGAAAACGTCACCGTGGTCCAAGGGTGGGCCTTGAACTTGGGGCAATTGACGAAGAAATCGGCCCGCGCAATGGGCTCCGGCGTAAACAAGTAATCGCGCAGACGCCCCTGGTGGCGCAGCGGAATCTCGACTTGCGGCTCCTCCTCGAAGAAATACCGTTTGGCCCCCACGCGCGAGACCACCTCGTTGTAGCCCGCCTCGTCGAACACGAATCGCGTGGGGACGGTGATGCCGCTGCGTTCGCCCACCGCCAGCTCCTTCATCGACCCGTCGTCCCGATCCTTCAACGCGAGCAGAACGCCCTCGGCAAACTCGGCCCGGGTGTGCGCGTGCGTGAAAAGCTCACCGGCGGCGACCAAGTTGGGCTTCACCAAGGTGCGCCCGAACGGCCGCAGCCCGAGTTCCTCGAGCCCCGCGCGCGTGATGGCGCGGATGTTCTGAACGTCGTAACCGTTCGCGCGGCGAAGAATGACGCGGGCGTCGTGGGTCGGGTGCATCCTTCGAGGGTAGCGCCAATCAGTCCTTTCGCACCGGAATACCACCTACCGGTGCGACATCGGCAATGGCGCGGGACGCCTCCTTGTAGCGTGCCAGCATGTCACGGGTGAGCTCGCGATCTTTACCGAAGAGATCCTTTTCCTCACGCGGGTCGTTCTTCAAATCGAACAGCTCGAAGCTTTGATCCTTGCCGCGCGCGATGAGCTTTGCGTCGTCGTGCCGGAACGTACGCCGCCGCTGATTGAACTCGTCCTCCGGCAAATCGGTCACGATGTCATGCGACGGGGCGGGCGGCTCACCGAGCAACTCCGGTGCGAAGCTCTTTCCATGCAAGCCTTCGAGCGGCTTGGCGCCGAGCAGATCGGCGATGGTCGGCGTGAGATCCAGCGCGCTGCGCGTGGACTCGATGCGCCGGCCGGCGGTCTGTCCCGGGACGAAGGCCATGAGCGGCACGTGCACCAGCTCCTCGTACAACTCGTGCGCATGCTTGATGCGCCCGTGCTCCCCGAAGGCCTCACCATGATCGGCGGTCACGATGATGGCCGTGCGCGCGCCCCAGGGCTCTTTGGCCACGAAGTCGAGCAGCTTGCCGATCCACAGGTCGGTGTAAAAGACCTCCTCGTCGTAGAGATCGCGCGGGCGTGTGCCCCAGTGCGTCGACTCTTCGTGCCCCTGGTACTTGTCGTGCGGATCCATGTAGTGGAACCACGCGAAGAAAGGGTGCGTCCCATCGCCGCGCAGCTTCTCGTTGCTCAAAAGCTCGATGGCCAGCGGCGTGAGCTTCTGGCTCGTGACGTGCGGGTCGGTGTTGTAGTCGAACGTGATCTTCGGCACGAGCTTCCACTCGGCAAAGCCGCGATCGAGCCCCGCGTATCCTTTGTCGAGGTACGCGTGCGCTTGTCCGGTCATGCAGGGGATTTGCTCTTTGGCGAGCAGCTCGCACAGAAAGGGCGGGTTGTCCTTGTAGCGCGTGAAGAAGACACCCGTGCGTTGAAGCTCCGACGGGTAGCGCCCGCTCAAGAAGCCGACCAAGCTTTTCGACGTGAACGACGACGTGGAGTACGCCTGCGTGTACACCGTCGAGCGACCCGCGAGCTCCGTCAGACGCGGTGCAATCGGTCGCTTGTACCCGACCCACGGCATGTCCGCGCGCAGGCTGTCGATGGTGATGAGCAGCACGTTGAACGGCGGTCGTGGCGCGGCGGCAGCGGAAGCGTCCACCGCGGGTGCGCTGGCGGCGGCGGTTTGGGGCGCGTTGGACGAGCCGGCGGGCGCGGGGCTGGCCTCACTTCGAGAGCACGAGGCCGAGGCCGTTACGAGACTTGCGAGCGAGCAGGCGAAAAGACATCGAGAAAACACGTCCTCGTCCCTAGCACGAGTGCTGCTTTCAACGAAATTTGGGCCGAATTTGGGGGCGAAAATGGAGGATGAACATGGGCTCGAAGACACTGCCCGAGGAGCCACCGCGGCTCCCGATCAAACTTGGGTCGACGACCAACGGCGAGTACGAGCCTCGCCCGGTGAGCGACCGCATACGCTGGGTCATGCGCACCGCGCTCGAACGCGCCGACGCGAATGCGCGCCGCTTGGGCATGAGTCGCCGCAGCTTTCTTCGCTCGAGCTGCGGCGCCGCCACCGTGTTTCTGACCTTGAACGAAGTGAGCGGCTGCGGAGGGCGCTACGCGATCCCCGAGGAGGCGCAAACGGATCCCGCTGCGGCAAATGTGCTCGAGGGGGACGAGTTCATTTTCGATGTGCAGACGCATCATGTGTCCACCGATCGGCCATGGTGGAAAACCTCGCGGCCCACCTTGGCGAATTTCCTTTTGACGACGCCGCAGGCCAATTGCGGACGCTCGGAAAAGCTGGAGTGTTTCGATCGCGACGTCTTCCTCAAGGAGGTCTTTCTCGATAGCGACACGCAGCTCGCGGTGTTGAGCGCGCTCTGGGGCACCGACGACATCAACGCGATTCACATCGACGAGGAGGCGCTCACGCGCAAGCGGGTCGCGCAGATGGAGGGCTCACCGCGGCTGCGCATCCACGGCATCGTGCTGCCCAAGGACGAGTCGCCGCAGCAGACGCGCGAGCGCATGCACGCGATGAAAGAGCGATGGAAGATCAGCGCGTGGAAGCTGTACCCGGTCTGGACCGGCGATGGGACCGGTTACCGCCTCGATGATCCCGCCACGGGCCTGTTCACTATCCGCGAGGGGCTGCGGCTGGGCATCAAGATTTTCGCGGTGCACAAAGGCCTGCCGCTGCCGGGAAACCAAGGCGCGTTCACCAGCCCCATCGACGTGGGGCCCGCGGCCAAGGCTGCGCCGGATGCGACCTTGCTGATTTACCACTCGGGCTACGATCCTTCCATCCACGAGGGGCCGTACGATGCTTCAGGAAGGAGCGCCGAGAAGGGCGTGAACGCGCTCATTCGCAGCCTCGAGGAAAACGGCATTGGGAAACGAGGCAACGTCTACGCGGAGCTGGGATCCATCTGGCGCGAGGTCATGAAGGATCCCGAGCAGGCGGCACACGTCCTGGGCAAGCTGCTGGTGCACCTGGGCGAGGACCGCATTCTCTGGGGCACGGATGCCATCTGGTACGGCTCACCGCAGGACCAGATCCAGGCTTTCCGCGCCTTCGAGATCTCGCCCGAGTTTCAAGAGCGCTACGGGTACCCTGCGCTCACGCCGCGCATCAAGCGCAAGATCTTCGGCCTCAACGGCGCCCGCGTCTACGGGGTCGACGTCGACGAGATCCGGCGCGCGCATGCCAATGATGCCGTCATGCGCGAGCGCACCGAGTACCGGAACGACCCGAACCCGTCGTTTCGTACCTACGGCCCGCGCACCCGGCGCGAGCTTCTGGGCCTCTTTCGAGACGAAGGCCCCGTGTAGCGCGTCGTAGCCAGTTCGTTCAAGAGCGGGGCGGGGGATGTCCGCATACTCACGGGCATGAACACGCGACACGACGAATCGGTCTTCACCCGCCAGTGGAACAACTACCGCAACGTGCACCACAGCCGGAAAAACCTGCTGATTCACCTGCTCACGGTGCCGGTCTTCATGGCCGGCACCGTCTCCGTCGGCGCGGGCATCGCACTCGCCGTCATGGGGAAGGCGAGCGCGCTGGGGGCGGTTGGCGCCATCGCCGGCGGGCTCCTGGCCATGATTCTCGCCATCGGTGTGCAAGGGGTCGGTCACAAGACGGAAGAGCAAGCGCCGGAGCCCTTCGCCGGGCCGAAGGACGTCATCTTGCGCATCTTCGCCGAGCAATGGATCACGTTCCCGCGCTACGTGCTGAGCGGCGAGTTCGCCCGTGCGCTGTCGGGATCATGACCTGCGAGGTAATGGTCCCGCAGCCGCTCGCTGCCTAACGTGATCCGTATGAACACGCGAGCCATCGTGGAATGCTTCTTCGAGCGACTTCTTGCCGGCGCGGTGCAGGACGTTGCCGCACTCGTCTCGGACCCCGTCGATTGGTACATCCCCGGCAACGAAGCCGTCGCGCCCTGGGTTGGGCGGCGGAGCCGGCGTCACGAAGTGGAAGCGATGTACGAGCTTCTACTTCGCAACATCGAGCCCGTTCGGTTCGCGATGCACGACATCGTCGTCGAGGGGAACGTGGCCGTGGCCAGCGGAGAATTCGCTTCGCGCATGCTCGCCACCGGCAAGGTCTACGAATCGCTGTTCTTTGCGCACTTCACCGTCGTGGACGGTGCGATCGTGCGCTACCGACTGCTGGAGGACACCCATGGCCTCGTGCGAGCCATGACCCCTGCCTGAGGCGACGAAGCGGAGGTGATGCCTCCCGCCGTAGCCGTCATCCCCAGGTGTGGGACTCGCTCTTGACGGTATCGACCTCGCCGTCGAGGTCGAGCGCAGCTTCACGACTTTGCGCGGGGGCCTCGTCGATGCGGCGGCGATACTCCAGATGGGCGGCATCGAGGCGCCCGAGCGCACCGCTCATGGCGTTCAGGCTCGCCGCTGCGGTCGCAGGCTGACGTCCGTCGCGAATCCCGCCCGCGAGCCGTTTGGCGGCGTCGAGGTGGTGCGCGAGCTTCGACGCGCTTTCCCGAAGCGGCACGGGGACCGCGTCAGGACCTTCCCATCGTCCGATGCGCGCCGTGGCGGTCATCGATTCCATGAGAGCATTCAGTATTTTGCGAAAATCCCCGATGCGTGTGTCCTTCATAGGGCTCGCACGGTTCCAAGAGCCGCAGCGATGGCGTCCCAGTCGAAGGGGGGAAGATTGCGCTCGAGGCGTTGCGACGCCCACGTGCGCCCGACTGCCTGAAGGGCTTCCGCGCGCGTTGCGCCCCATTCGGTGACGGCTTCGGCTTCCGACGCACCGCGCATCCAAGCGCGAACGCGCCACTCACCTGCGTCCTCCGCGGTCGTCCGCGGGGCCACGGAGATGGTCAGCCGGTCCTCGTCACGACGGAAGTCGTAGACCATGCTGTCTTCTTTGCGAAACTGATCGGTGATGCGGATCGCGTGCCGCCCGGCTGCCTCGTCTTCTTTCGTCACGAATCCTCTTCCGCAACCGGCTGAGGTCCGGGGACGATGTGGGCAATGTCCGGGTCGACACCCCCTTCGGTGCTCGAGCGGGCGGGACGCTCTTCGCGGCGCTGCTTTTTCCGCTCTTCCTTCTCGCGCTGTTTATCCAGGCGAGCTCGCTCTTTTTGACGCTTTTGGAAGGTGGTGTTCGAAGCCATGCGCGCAATTATCCCGTGCCGTCCGAGCGGCTCGTTGAGGCCATTGGGGAGGGCGCCGCAGCCTCGAAGAAGCGGGGCGCCCGACAAGTCGGAACCGAAGGTGGCGACTACCAGCGATTGCGGCCGCCGCCGCCACCGCCACGACCACCGCCGCCGCCGCCTCGACCACCACCGCCCCCGCCACCGCCGCGACGGAAGCCACCGCCGCCGCCACCGGGAGCGGGGCGCTCTTGCGCCTCGTTCACCTTCAACGGACGGCCGTCGAGCAGCGCGCCATTCATCTCGTCGATGGCCTGCTGGGCCGACTGAGCCGAGCCCATGGTTACGAACGCAAAGCCACGCGGTTGACCCGTTTCCCGATCGGAAACGATGTACACCTCAGCGACTTCGCCAAAGCGCGAGAACGCTTCGCGAATGGATTCCTGCGAGGTCTGGAACGAAAGGTTGCCAACGTAGAGGCGAGAGCCCATGTTTTCCCGATTCGAATTCGCAACGATTGAGCGCGATCTCGACTATCGAGAGGCGTGGTCGTACGCGGTTGCTCGCGGGCTGCGAGGTTCACGAAGAGTGAGGCCTTACCGCAGAAATTGCAAGGGAGCACAAGAGCGCACCTGCCGATTGCGCGCCGCCGCGATCTTTTCTGGCCCATCCGCAAGGACGCCGTCACGATTTGGGTTGCAACGGTATTGCGATGGGTCGGAAGGGCGCAGCGGATGCGCCACGCAATCGCAGGGGCGCGCCAATGAAGGCGAACTCGTAGGTGCGATCGCGCGCGAGCTCCTCGAGATTGATCACCTCGATGATTGGAATGCCCCGCTGCGCGAGTAAGTACGTGTGCAAGGGAATCCAGTTGTCCTTCCGCGGCGACGGCAGCGCTTCCGGTGCAAAGGCATCGCTGCCAATGACCATGGCGCGTTTTTCCTCGGCCAGCCATCGGGCGGCCTCGAAGGAGAGGCCCGGTTCATTGCCCCCGTAGCGCGCGCGGTCCGGCCAGAGCGACATGCGCCCCGTGCGAATCAGAACCACGTCGCCCGGTTGCAAGGCCGTGGCTTGGCGCGTGAGGGCGCTCTGCAGATCGGCCAACGTGATGGCGTACGAATTGGGCAGCACGGCCACGCCCTTCGATGCGGCCACGTCGATGAGCACACCGCGCGCGATGATCGGCGGCATCTTGTCGACGCCGTTGCGGTTCCAACCGTGATCGCCGAGGTGCTCGTCGGCCTTCACGCCGTTGTACACCTCGCCGTCGAGGCCGAAGTGGTTGAGCGCATCGATGTGCGTACCCGTGTGGGTGTACATCGAAACGGCATCGCCGGTGTACGAGACCTTGTCGTTGTGGGCGTGCCCCACCTTCGCGGGATCGTCCACACCGGTGCCGCGCGGCGTGTGGGTCATCCAAATTTGATAATGCGGATCGCCAAAGGCGTCGAAGCTCGGCATGCCTTGGAAATAGTCGGTCGCAAGGTCGTAGACCTTGCGCACGTCGAGGCGTGCCAGGATCGCGGTGCGCGATTCGGGGGTCATCATGTTGAGCGCTCCAATCTCGTCGTGGGGACCCCACGGGCTCTTGCCCACCGATTCGGATCGCGGCGCGGCCGACGTTGCCGTCGTCGCCGCCGGGGGCCGCGCCTGGGCCGGCGTGCAGCCAGCAACCCAACTGAAAAACAAGATGCCCACCGCGGACTTCGTGAACGAGGCTTTCATGCCGCGGGATTTAAGGAGCCCACCATGGCGAGGAAAGGCGCGCGCGTGTCCGGAGATTCAGGACAGAATGTCTCCAATGGCCTTTCTCCTGGACGACCCGAACGTCGGCATGGCGGGCCTCGTCGCCTTCGTACGCACCGCGGAATCCGGCAGCTTCGCCCGCGCAGCCGTGTCGCTCGGGCGCACGCCATCGGGCGTGGCCAAGGCCGTCGCACGCTTGGAGCAGCGGCTCGGCGGGGCGCTCTTCAGCCGGACGACCCGCACGTTGAGCCTCACCGAGTGCGGCGAGGTCGTGCTCGAGCACGCCAAAAACGTCGTGGAGAGCATCGCCTCCGCCGAAGCCGCCATCACCGCCGCACGCAGCGGCCCGCGCGGCCGCCTCAAAGTCAGCGTGCCCCACGGCTTGGGCCGCGCCGTCGTCTTACCGAGCCTGCCGCGGTTTGCGGCCGCGTACCCGGAGATCCGCGTCGAGATGGACTTCGAAGCCCGCCCCGTCGACGTGATCGGTGGCGGCTACGACGTGGTGCTTCGCACGGGCAAGGCGCCCGACAGCGGCCTTCGCGCCAAGCGTGTCGGCCGGGTGCGCGAGATCGTCTGCGCAGCGAAGTCGTACGTCGCCCGCCGCGGCGCCCCGCGCACCGTCGAAGAGCTCACCCGTCACGACTGCATCCGCTACCGCTCGCCCAAGACGGGACGCATCCAAGCCTGGAGCCTCCCCCACGATGGCTCGGGCAACGTGCCGGCAACCCTCGTTTTCAATACGGCGGACGCCATCGTCTTCGCCCTTCGCTCGGGCATGGGCATCGCCCAAGTCACCGAATGCACGGTGCGCGAGGACATGGCCAAGGGCGAGCTCATTCCCTTGTTCGAGGCGCACCGCCTCGAAGGGCGCGACGTCTGGCTGATCTGGCCCGCCGATCGCCATCACCAGCCCAAGGTGCGCGCCTTCATCGATCACGCTGCCGCGCTTTTCGCCCATTGAGGAAACCGCCAGGGAAACGGCAACAAACCCAAAGCAGGGTCTATCGTCGGTTCACCTGGCGATCCCGGCGATTCTTTTCTGGCGTCCTGGCGGTTTCCTCTTCCTCAGTGACGACCGTAGTCCAGCGATTTTCCCTTGCGCTGCGCATAGATGTACGCCTCGAGGGCGCGCATGCGCGGGTCGTCCGAGGACATGGGCTTCGCCCGGACGGGATGCTCGAGGCACCAATTGATCATATCGCGCAAGAGCGCCACCCGCCCCAATTGCGGTTGGAACTTTGGATACGTCTCCGGGTGCGTATTCGCCGCGTGCGGGTGGCACATGTCGCACGACACCGCGATGGTGCTGCCCAATTCGTCGGCACTGTGGAAGACACGCGAGCCGGCCGTGGCAATGCGCTCGGATTCCGCCTTCCACAAGGCGACATCCTGCTCGGTCACCCGGCCGTAGGTTTGCGCCTGCTCGGGCTTGGGCGCACCGCCGGTCGCACCCGCCGTGCTGGTCTGCACGTTGATCAACTTCGAATTGTCGGCCGCGGGTTGCAGCTTGTGGCGCTCTTTTTCCTCGGCTTCCCAATTGCTATTGGGGTTTTGCCGCAGCCATTCGGCCATGAGCGAACCGGCAATCGAGGTACCCGGAGTTCCTTCCGGCACGGTGGTTTTCGTCTTGCCGTCGCAGAGCAGAACCTCGATCCCTGCTTGGCCCCCCGACTTGCCCCCACCCGTGGAGGCCGTACTTTGAGCGCCGCCTTGGGCGGGCGGGTTTTCCGCAGTCTTCGGGGGCTCTTGGCTCGCCGAACTGCACGAGATATCGAGGGCCGCGAGTGCGGATATCGCAACGACGATGAGGGAACAGCGTTTCGGTGACATGACTCGGATCTCCTCTCAGAAGCTCGTTCGCGCGGCCGCCGCCGGCTTGTCTTTGCCGCCCTTGCTCGCCAGGAAAGAGGACCGCACCGTCACGGGATTGCGGTTCCAAAGATTGTAAACTTTGTCGACCAAGCCATTGGCCAACACCTGCACCGAACCATCGCCGCAGCCATCCTGCGGATCGAACGGATCCGGCCGCGCCATTTGAACGGTGAGCTCGGGCAAACCCTCCGGCGCGTACGGCCAAGGCCACGCGGTGGAGAGGAACCCGTGGAAGGAAATATTGCCGATACGATTGCTCAGCAATTGGTGCGTGTGCCCGTGAAGCACCGTCACATTCTGGAACTTGCGCAAGATGGCCTGCACCTGCTCGGCATCGTCGGTCCAGAAGTTCCACGGCTTGTACAGCTTGTAGAGCGGTGAGTGCGAAAAGACGATGAGCGGCGTCGACGCGGGGATCTTGGCCAGGTCCTGGGCCAGCCACTTGCGGCCTTCGTCGCCCACGGTGAAGGGGCTCTGCACGCCGTTGTCCAGCCCCGCCACGGTCTTCATGCGGTCCATCGGCGAGAGTTTGCGCGCCGACCAGAAGTCTTTCTCGACGACGCTGTTGAGCACCACGCAGTGCACGCCCTTGTGGTCGAACGAATATTGCGGCTGCCCGAAGAGCTCGCGCCACTTGTCGCCCAAATCGAAATACCAGTCGTGCTCGCCCACCATCATCCGGAGCGGAGCCTTCACGCTCTTCAGGATCTGCGCACCCAGCTCGAGCTCCTTCGGCTGCCCGAGCTGCGCCAGGTCGCCGCCGTAAAAGACGAAGTCCGGCTGCGGATCCATCGCATTCACGTCGTCCACCGCGCGCATCAGCGCATTGACGAACCGGTCATTCAACTTCCGCTCGTACAAGTGCGAATCGGAGATGTATGCGAAACGGAAGTTCCCTTTTTGTCCGCCCGGTGTCTGCCCGTAGGCCACCTTCACCGGTTGGAAGGAGTGCGGCGTGACCAGGCCTTGGCTCGCCACCGCGGCACCGGCAGCGAGGGAGACCTTCATGAAGCTGCGGCGATCCAGCTTCGCGAGCCCGCGAAACAGGCTATCGCGCTCCTCCATGTGCTTCGTTTCGATGCTCTTCCAGGCGCTCTTTTTCGTCGTCATGACGGACCTCTATTTCTGGGCCTCGAAGGGCAGTTTCTTCCGATTGGCGAGCGCTTCGTCGCGGAAGGGGCGGTTCTTTTGGGCCACCGCGCGCTGGCGATCGAATTCTTTTTGATTCGCCTCGGCGAACCGCCTGTCGGTCAGCGTGAACAGGAACGCCACCACCTGGTCGACTTCGCGCTCGCTCAACGCCAGCGGTTCGATGCCGCCGTCGAGGAACGGATTCGCCTCGCCGCCTTTGTTGTAGTGATCCACCACGTCCCAGAGCGTCTGCATCGACCCGTCGTGCATGTACGGCGAGGTGATTCCGATGTTGCGCAACTGCGATGTTTTGAACCCGCCAATGTCCGAGCGGTTGCGGGTCACCACGAAGCGCCCGAGCTCGGAAAGGTCGGTCTCGAGGGCCATCTGATCCATCGTTTCCTTGGTGTTGCTCTTCTCCAAGGAGGCGAGGGCCTTGCTGGCCAGCTTGTTGAAGTCTTGATGCCGTGCGGAGACGCCGATGTTGTGGAACTTGTTGTTCGTCCCAATCGGGCTGTTCGAGCTGAATTGGTGACAGGTCGAGCAGCGCGCCTTGCCATTGAAGAGCGCCCAGCCGGCCTTGGCATCGTCGGACAGCGCCGTCGCCTCGCCCACGGTGAACCGATCGAACGGCGCATCGAGGAACACCAGGGTTCGCTCGAACGCAGCAATCGCGCGGCCGATGTCCTCGTAGCTCACGGCCCGCCCGTACGCAGCCTGGAAGTCGCGCTGGTACTCGGGGATGGCTGCGATCGCCTTGGTGACCGCCGCGCCGTCGGGCATGCCCATTTCAATCGGGTTGACGATGGGCAACCGCGCCTGCTCTTCGAGCGAGGCGGCGCGGCCATCGAGGAACAGCGTGTTGAAGAACATCGCGTTCATCGACGTCGGGGCATTGCGGCGCCCGAGCTTGCCATCGACGCCTTCCGACGTGGGGCGTCGATCGGTGAAGCCGCGGCTCACGTCGTGACAGGTCGCACACGAGACGGTTCCATCGCGCGAGAGGCGTGTGTCGAAGTACAGCTTTTTGCCCAGCGCAACACGCTTCGGATCGAAGGCATTGTCCGAGGGGACGAGCACCTTCCAGAAGCTGTCGGCGACGCCCGCCGGCGGAGCCCCGTCCGGCTCCTTGGGAAAGAGGCCGGGGAGCTTGGTGAGTTGCTCCGTCGCGGGCATCGCCCCGTGCGGCCCATTGCCGAGCAAGATCGGCGGCGCCGATGCTGCAGGCGGTGCCGCTTGCGCAGGCGGTTGCGGCGGGGTTGGTTTCGCAGGTTGCGGCTGGGCGCTCACGGCGCCTGCCGTGGCCCCCGCCAGAATCAGTACGGCAAGAAAGCTCACACGAGCCCCCCTGCGCCATCGGCCAACGTGGGGCATCTCGACGTCCTCTCGTCGCATGACGACCACCTCCGACCAAAGACTCTCTGCTTAAACGCGAAAACCTTCCAATCGAAGACGATGATGAGCTGATAGTTTCAAGTTATCGCTACGCTTCGGTTCGGGTGATACGACTACGCGGAAGGTTTCGACATGGATGTATCCGCATTGACGCTGACACAACTGCGCTACCTCCTCGCCGTCGACGAACATCGTTCGTTTCGCGGCGCGGCCGAGAGCTGCCGTGTGTCTCAACCGGCGCTCAGCATGCAGATCCGTAGGCTGGAGGAGATCCTCGGAGTGTGCCTTTTTGACCGAGGAAAATCGCCGGTTGTGCCCACGGACGTGGGCACGCGCGTTGTGACGCAGGCGCGGTTGGTGCTGCGCGAGTGCGCCCGCCTTCCGGATGTGACGCAGTCGTCGGACGAGGTCGCGGGCTCGTATCGGCTGGGTGTCATTCCCACGTTGGCCCGCACATTGATTCCGCGATTGGTTGCGTCGTTCACCAAAGCTTATCCGCGCGTGCACTTGGTCATTGAAGAGCTACCGACCGATCTTTTGGTGCGCCGTCTCTTGGAAGATGCCGTCGACGGCGGTCTTGCGGTCACGCCATTGGGTAGCCCTGCCATTCATGAGCGGCACCTCGGCTTCGAGCGATTCTTCGTGTACCTCTCGCCCAAGCATCCGCTGAGCAAGAGCCCCGAGATTCGCCAGAGCGATCTCGTGGAGTACAAGCCGTGGCTGCTTTCCGAGGAGCACTGCTTCCGCACGCAGATTCTCCATTTGTGTAGCATCGACCTGCGGCAGCAGCCGTCCGACGGCGGCGTGCGCTTCGAGGCGGGAAGCCTGGACACGCTCATCGACATCGTCGACACCGGGCACGGCCTCACGTTGCTGCCCGAGCTCGTCGCCAATCGTCTCGCCCCCGAGCGAAAGTCCCAACTGCGTCCCTTTTCGCCGCCGGTTCCCGTGCGGCGCATCAGCCTGATTCACGCGCGGCAACAGGAGCGCCGCCCGCTGGCCGATGCCGTGCTGTCCATTCTGACCGAGGGGCTCCCCGCTTCGCTGCGCCGCCGGCCGACGGACGCGGTCATCCCGCCGATTTTACCCGCGCACCGCCGGAAGAAGTGAAGATTGAACAGGGAGGGGGGGAGGCGGGGAGGGAAACAACGCGAATCCCACCGCATGCCGAGGCTTTTTTAGGTTTTCAGTTGGCTTCGTGAGCCAACTAAAACCCAAACCAGCCTCGGTGCGCGGTGGGATTTGTGCCGTATCCCTCCCCGCCTCCCCCCCTCCCTGTTCAAATTCTTCGGCCGCTACCCGGCGGACTTGATGCGCTTCGATTTGGGCTGCGTGTCGCTGGCCCGATCGAGCACCTCGCGCAGGTAGTGGCTCGTGTGCGCGATGCCGCTCTTGGCGACTTGCTCTGGCGTGCCCACGGCGACGATCTTGCCGCCGCCTTCGCCGCCCTCGGGACCCAGGTCCACGACCCAATCCGCGCAGGCCACGACATCGAGGTTGTGCTCGATGATGACGATGGTGTTGCCCTGGTCGCGCAGATCGAAGAGGGCGCTGAGCAGGACCTCGATGTCCGAGAAGTGAAGCCCGGTGGTGGGCTCGTCGAGCACGTAGAGCGTGCGCCCCGTGGCCTTGCGCGCAAGCTCGCGCGCGAGCTTCACGCGCTGCGCCTCACCGCCCGAGAGCGTCGTTGCCGATTGCCCCAAGGTGAGGTACCCGAGTCCGACTTTGCGCAGAGCCTCGAGCCGCTCGTAGACGCGCGGGATGGCGTCGAAGGTCTGGCTCGCCTGCTCGACGGTGAGCTCGAGGGAGTCCGCGATGGAGAGTCCGCGGTAGTGAATCTCCAGGGTTTCCCGGTTGTACCGCTTGCCGCCGCACGTGTCGCAGGTGACGAAGATGTCCGGCAGGAAGTGCATCTCGACGCGCAAAAGGCCGTCGCCCTGGCACGCTTCGCAGCGGCCGCCTTTGACGTTGAAGGAGAATCGCCCCGGCTTGTACCCGCGCGCCCGCGCATCGGGAAGGTTCGCGTAGAGCTCGCGCAGTTGCGCGAACACGCCGGTGTACGTGGCCGGGTTGGACCGAGGCGTGCGGCCGAGCGGGGCTTGGTCGATGGAGATGACTTTGTCGATCTGCTCGAGCCCCTCGACGCCGTCGCACTCGCCCACGGGCGCGGTGGCCATATACAGTTTGCTCCGCGCGGCGGGCAGCAAGGTGTCCACGATCAAGCTGGACTTCCCACTGCCCGAGACGCCGGTGATGCACGTCAAAAGGCCAATGGGGATCTCCGCCGTGACGTTCCGCAGGTTGTGCGCGCGCGCCCCGACGACGCGCACCTCGCCGCGGCCGGACACGCGCCGATCGCGCATGATGGGGAGCGTGCGCTCGCCCGAGAGGTACGGCCCGGTGAGCGACGCCGGATCGGCCATGACCTCGGCCGGTGTGCCTTGGCTGATGACCCTTCCGCCATGCACGCCCGCACCGGGGCCCATGTCCACGACGTGGTCGGCCGCGAGGATGGCCTCGCGATCGTGCTCGACGACGAGCACGGTGTTGCCCAGATCGCGCAGACGCGCCTGCGCCTCGATGAGGCGCGCATTGTCGCGCGCGTGAAGTCCGACGGACGGCTCGTCGAGGACGTACATGACGCCGACGAGCGCCGCGCCAATCTGCGTGGCCAGGCGAATGCGCTGGCCCTCGCCGCTGGAGAGCGTCTGCGCGCTTCGATCGAGCGAGAGGTAGTCGAGCCCCACGTCGACGAGAAACCCGAGACGCGCCGTCACCGCATTGATGAGCGGTTCGGCAATCGCGCGCTCGCGTGCGGCCAAGTCCTCCCCGGCGCCGTTCTCGGCCTTCAATTCATCCAAGAAGGCGCCGAGATGCCGCAAGGGCATCGTGCCAAGCTCCGAGATGTCCTTTCCACCGAGCTTCACGGCGAGCGCCTCGGGTCGAAGCCGTCGCCCATGGCACGCGTCGCACGTGCGCGTGGCCAGGAATCGCCCGAGCTCGTCTTCCCCAATCGCGCCCTCGCTGGCATCGGGATCGTCGTCGTTGAAGTCCTCGCCGTTCTCGCCGTCCGCCATCTGCAGTGCGGTGAGCCGCGGCACGATTCCCTCGTAATTCTTCTTCTTCCCGCGCTTCTTTTTCGCGCCATCGGGCGGGGGCTCCGCCTCGGTGCCCAGCCCGAACAGAATCGCTTTCCGCTGCGCCTCGCGCATCTTCCCCCACGGCACGTCGGGATCGACACTCAGCGCTTCGACCGCCCGCGCCACCTCCGTGGCCAACGACACGGATCCGCGCCGGCCCCACGCGAGCACCACGCCCTCGCGCAAGGTGCGCTTTGGATCGCCAATCACGCGCTCGGGATCCACCACCACGCGCGCCCCCAATCCATCGCACGCGGGACAGGCACCGTGGGGGCCGTTGAAGGAGAAAATCCGCGGTTCGATGGGCGGCAACGAAATCCCGCAATCGACGCAGGCGAATCGCTCCGAAAGCCAGAACGGCTCCTGGCCCTCCACCGCGACGAGCAGTCGTCCGTCACCCAACTTGAGTGCAAGCTCCACGCTGTCGGTTAGACGACCTTTGAGTCCTTCCTTGAGGACGATGCGGTCGACGACCACGTCCAAGTCGTGCGCTTTGCGCCCATCGAGCTGGATCTCGTCCCCGAGGTCGACCACCGAATCGTCGATGCGGACGCGCACGAAACCTTCGCGACGCAGGCGCTCGAGCTCGAGTTTCAGCTCTCCGCGCCGCCCGCGCACGATGGGCGCGAGGATCGAGAGCCGCGTCCCATCGGTCAGCGCCAAAACATGATCGACGATCTGTTGGACCGTCTGCGCCTCGATGCGCTTTCCGCAATTGGGACAGTGAGGCACGCCCACTCGGGCAAAAAGTAGCCTCAGGTAATCCGCGATTTCCGTGACCGTACCGACGGTCGACCGCGGCGATTTGGCCAGCGGGCGCTGCTCGATCGCGATGGCGGGCGACAGGCCGTCGATGCGTTGCACGTCCGGTTTGGCGAGCTGCTCGAGGAACTGGCGCGCATAGGCGCTCAGCGACTCGACGTAACGCCGCTGGCCTTCCGCGTAGATCGTATCGAACGCCAGCGAGGACTTACCCGAGCCACTCGGGCCGGTAAAAACCACCAATTTGCCGCGGGGAAGCGACAAATCGACGTTCTTCAGATTGTGTTGTCGCGCGCCGACGACGACGAGACGATCCATCAAACCTCATTCACCAACTAGCACGAACCAATCGGCAAATGGGGCATAGCGCGCTCTTCGAATTCCCGTCCGAGGGATTGGTGAGTGAACTACGTGGCCCTTCGTCGCTGTTCGCGAAGGCTTACGATGCTCACGAATACGCCGCCCGCAATGACCAACAGCATGCCGACGATTGCTAGCCGATCCGGCCATTGAGATAAGGCGAACGCTCCCAAGAGCGCGCCGACCACGACTTGCAAATAACTGAACGGGCTCACCCGGGCGGCCAATTCCAGGGCATACGCGCGGGTCATCGCCAGTTGCGCAAACCCAGCACAGAGTCCGGCAACCACCATGATGCCGAAATCCACAACGCCCGGCAGGGTACCTGATTCCCACATGCCCGGAATGGAGAGGAGCAGCATGGCAACTGCGGCGGTCAGGGAAAAATGTGTGGCAATCGCCTCCGGTGATTCGCGATCGCTCACCTGACGCAGCATGATCATGGCGATGCTGCCGAAAAAGGAGCCCGCAATGGCGACGGACGCCGGAATGAGCATTTTGGCGTTCGCCACCTCGTGGCCAAAAATGAACGCTGGCCGGACGATGCAAATGACGCCAGCGAGCGACAACGGAATGGCAACTGCCATGCGGCGCCCCGAGCGCTCTCCCAGCATCAAGGGCGCAAGAAACGCGAGCATCACCGGCGCGAGGTTCACCAAGGTGATGGCATCGCCCAGAGCCAGATCGGGGGTGCCGGTCGCATAGAAGGTGCAGAGCATCGAGACGGTGCCGAAGGCACTGCGCATCCACATCTTCGGTGTGCTTTTGGCCACGAAGGGAACGCCGCGCATCTTGGCCACCGCAATGGCCACGAGTGCTCCCATGGCGGCGCGGGTGGCGGCGACCAAGGTCCATGGGACGTTGCGACCCGTGCTGGCCAGGTGCGCGAAGAAGTACATTGCGGCGAAGAGGGTCGCGCTCAGCGCCATCCAGCCGTAGGCGGCGACGTTCCCGGATCTTGGCCCGTCTACAACGGATGCGCTTGCTGAGGCGGCGGTCCCGGTTCCGCTCGCGGAAACGCGGGTTTCTGAACCGCGGGCAAGAGAAGGCGAAAGTGGGATGGCTCCGAGACTACTTGGCGACGTTGGCATCGAAAAAATGGCTCCGGCGCGACACTAGGGCCAAACTTGAAGAAGGGGAGTCGGGCTGTGATACCCTGGGCTCGCATGCCCGAAGATGACTCGAAGGGCGGTTCGAGGCCGCGCAAAGCGCATCTGCGGACCAAGCCCCTGGTCGACAACAATCAATTTCGCGAGGCGCTCCAAGCCGAGCTGCGCAAGCATTCGCGGCCCGTGCTCATGGTGGTGGCCGGGCCCGAGGTCGGCATGCGGCTTCGGCTGGACCGCTCGGTGGAGGTTGGGCGCGATCCTTCCGCGAGCCTTCCGCTGCGCGATGAAAGCGTCTCGTGGCGGCACGTCCGTTTCGAAGATCGCGGCGCGGGCGAATGGGCCGTGGTCGATCTTTCGAGCACGAACGGCACGTTGCTCAATGGCGAACGGGTGTCGGACTCGCGTCTGAAGCCGGGCGATCGCATCGTCCTCGGCAAGACGATTCTGGAATTCCAAGAGCAGGACGCCATCCAGCAAGGCTTCAACGCCGAGCTCGAGCGAATGCTGAGCGAAGACGAGTTGAGCGGTCTCTGGGTCAAGCGGCGCTTCGACGCGCAGCTGGCGACGACCGTGGCCGCGGTGGACATCGGAACCGTCGACGTGGTGAGCTGCATCGTGATGGACCTCGACGGGGTGAAGGGCATCAACGACACGCACGGCCATGATATGGGGGCCTTCGTGATTGGCACCTCGGGTCAGGTCATTGGCCGCGTGATCGCCGCGCAGGGATTCGCCACGCGCTTCGGCGGCGACGAATTCGCGGCGGCACTCCCGGGCGTGGCCAAAGACGAGGCGGTGCGCATTGCGGACAACATCCGCGAGGCGATCCGTGCGCACGTGTTCCAACGCAATGGCATCACCGTCCATCCGGGTATCAGCCTCGGCGTCGCCTCGTTGCCGGGCGATGCAACGGATGCCGAAGGTCTCTTTCGCGCTGCCGATCAGGCGATGTACCGCGCCAAGCGTGGAGGAAAGAACCGCGTGGCCATATAAAGCCCTGAATCCATGCTCCGTGTCGAGTGCGAGAAGTGCAAAACGCCGTTCCAGGTCGATGAACGCAGGGTCCCTTCGACGGGGCTTCCCATGCGATGCCCGAAGTGCGGGCACAATTTCATGGTCGAAGGGAAGAAGGCCGCCGCAGCCCGGCTTCGCCGTGCGGGAACGAGCACGCTGATCTTCGGGACGCTCGATGACATTCTGAATCCGCAGAAGCCGTCCCCATCCACGCCGCCACCGTCTCCGTCCACGCCGCCGCCGTCCCCATCGACGCCGCCGCCCCGCTCCACGCCGCCGATCCCGATGCGCTCCACGCCGCCGCTCCCGATGATGGGGATGACGGCGCCCGCCACCGAAGCCGATTCGCCGTTGAAGAAGCGCGCGAACACGATGCCGTACGCGGGTCAGCGCAAGAGGATGCCCTCGCTCAGCGACGAGCCCGTCCTCGAGGTGAAGGAGGCCGACGCCTCGGGCGCCGAAGACGCCGCGCTCCTCGCCGTCGCCGAAGACGAAGCGATCCTCGAAGGTCTCGACTGGAGCGTCGACTCCGCTCCGCCTCCCGAACCGTCGTCCAAAGACACCGCACCGGCGGAAAAGCTCGTCGAAGAGGTTGCACCTCCGCCCCCCGAGTCATCGCCGAAAGAGATCGCACCGGAGGAACCGGTCGAAGAGGTCTCGGCCAAAGAGGAGCCCCAACCCGAGCCCGCGAAATCGGAGTCCGTGTCGGAATCGGAATCCGTGTCGGAGTCGGAATCGGAATCGGAATCCGACTCGGAATCGGAATCCGAGTCGGAATCGGAATCGGAATCGGAATCGGAATCCGAATCCGAGTCGGAATCCGAACCCGAACCCGAGCCCGCGAAAGAGGCCCCGGAAGTCTCCGAGCCCGAGCCGGAGGAGCCCGAGCCCGTTGCGGCGAAAGAGCCCGCGAAACCGGAACCGAGTGTCTCAGTTGCAGTAAAGAAGCCACGCCGGGCACCCGTCTGGGCCATCGGCCTCGTGGCCGTTGCGGGCCTGGCCCTCGAGGCCACGCCCTACGGAGCCTTCGGGCGCATCGCCATCTCCGACAAACTGCACGCGGACGAATACGCGAACCTCCTCGTCGCCTCCGCCGAAAAAACGCGCGTCAGCCTGGGTGCGGACGTCTTCCCGGATGCGAAGGCCGCACTCCAAGCGCTCACCCATGCCCAACAGCAGGCGCCGCGCGCAAAAGGCCTCGCCGAATACGTCCAACTCGCCGACGCCGAAGTACAACTTCGCTTCTCCACCACCGCCGACGTCGACAAAGCCAAGTCCCTTCTCGCCTCGGGCGGTGACGCCTCGGAAGACGCGCTCGCCGTGCGCGGTGAAATGGCCCTGCGCGCGCAAGATGCCCCCGCCGCGCTCGAGGCTTTTACCCGCGCCCTCGCGAAACGTCGAACCGCCCGCGCGCACTTCGGCCTGGCCCGCGCCCACTACCTCGCGAACGATTCCAGCGAGCTCGCCAACGCCATCGACGCCACACTGTCCGCCTCCCCGCGGCACGTTGGCGCTCGCGTCCTTCGCGCCAAGGCCGCGTGGGAACGCCAACACACCGACGCCGCCGTTGCGGAAGATCTCGCCGCCGTTCTCGAAGGCCCGGCCCGTGAGGCCGCATCCCCGCGCGAGCTCGCCGACGCATGGGCACTGCGCGCCATCACCGAGGCGGCCAAAGGAAAAGCCGCCGAGGCGAAGGCCGCCCTCGAGCAAGGTGCGAAGCTCGATCCGAGCGCGGGCGATTTGCTCGTGGCGCAAGGCGAAATCGCGTACGGCGAAGGCAAGCACGCCGAGGCCCTGGCCAGTTTCGAAAGGGCCCTCGAGAGCGAGCCCTCCTCGGCCGCCATCACCGGTGCAGCCAAAGCCAAGCTGTCCCTCGATCGCATCAGCGAGGCGAAGGCGCAGCTCTCGGCCGCCGGCAAAGATTTCCCGAAGGACCTGCGCATTGCGTACTGGCTCGCCCGCAGCGACGAAGCACTCGGCAACCAGGAGGCCGCCGAACGCGAATACCTTCGCGCCATCGGCGCGGCCGATGCCAAATCCAACGACGCGGCCTTGCCCTATGCTGGATTAACCCGGCTTCTCGCGCTCAAAGGCCGCGGCAAGGACGCCGAGGCCAAGCTCGAGGAAGCGCGCGCCAAGCTTCCCAACGTCGGAGCCGTCGAGCGCGGCCTCGCGGAAGGCTATTGGCAGCGTGGCATTGCCCAACGCAAAGCCGGCACCACCGCCGAGTCCATCACCGATCTCAAACGCGCCGTGGAGCTCGATCCTGAGCGCGGCGAGATTTACGCCGACCTGGCCGAGAGCTACGAGGCGCGCAACGATTCGCAGAACGCCTTCATCACGTGGCAGAAGGCCCTGAAGATCAACGACGCGCAGCCTTATTGGAAATACCGATTTGGCCGTCTCCTCCTCGAGCGCGGCACCGTGGGCGACGCTTCGAAGCACCTCGTCTTCGCCGTCGGCGAGGCGAACAAAATGGATCCGGCCCCGCCGTGGTTCGTTCCCGCCCAGCTGGCATGCGCGCAGGCCCTGCAAAAAGCCGGCAAGTTCGCCGACGCCATCGAGCATTACCGGCGTTACCTCGACTTGTCGCCGAAGGCTGCCCCAGAGCGCAAAGACGCCATCCTCGCCCTCTCCGAGTTGGGCGCGCACCCCTAGACTGACGGTTCGCTCTAAAAACGGGCGAGCACGATTCTCGAACAAGAAGAAAGAAACCGCCAGGACCAGGGGCCGCCGGGATCGCCAACTGAACCAACGATAAATTCCCAAAAATTGAGAGTTTATCGTTTGTTCACCTGGCGATCCTGGCGCCTCTCTTTTGGCGTCCTGGCGGTTTCTTCTTCTCTTCGTGACGCTGTTCGAGGATCGCGCTCGCTGATTTTAGCGCTCGCCGTCGAGTGTGCGCGCCATGCGGGCGAAATCGACGACGTCGAGCGTCTCGCCGCGCACATTCAAGTCGATGTTCGACGTTTCGGCGGCGGCGGCGATGCGCTCGCTGCCGAGGGAGCTCCATGCGTTGCGCAGGGTCTTGCGTCGCGCCCCGAACGCGCCTTTGACCAAGGCGCGGAACGTGTTCGTCTCGGCCGCGCGCGGCGGGCGGCATGGCGCGAGCTCCACCACGGTGCTGGTCACCTCGGGGGCCGGAAAGAAGGAGCCACGGCCCACCGCGAGCACCTTCCGCACGTCGAACGCGGCGCGCGTGAACACCGTCAATGCGCCGTACTCTTTGGTGCCCGGCGCCGCGAGCAAGCGATCGGCCACCTCGCGCTGGACCATGAAGACGGCCCGGTCGATGAAGGTCGCGCTCTGCACGGCGCGCTCGATGAGGGCACCCGTGATTTGATACGGCAGATTCCCGCAGAGGACGCGCGGTTCGCCGTCGCTGGCCCGGGCGAAGACGCCTTCGAGATCCACCGTTTTGGCGTCGGCCTCGCGCAGTTCCAGGCTTCCGCGTTCGATGGCCTCGCCGAAGGTGCGCGCGAGCACCGGTACGAGATCGCGGTCGCGCTCGACGGCGACGAGAAGGCGCGCCCGGGCGGCGAGCTCGGAGGTGAGGGCCCCCAGCCCGGCGCCCAATTCCACGACGACGGCGCGTCCAACCTCGGCATCGGGAACCGACGCGCAGGCGATGGACCGAACGGCGTGGGCGTCGACCAGGAAATTCTGTCCAAAGCTCTTCTTCGGTGCGAGCCCCGATTCGCGGAGCAGGGTACGTGAGTCTTTCATCCGGCGATCCGTCGCTCCGTGACCCGCGGACGCACGCCAAGGCGCCGCAGGATCTTCTCCGCGCGTGCCCGTGCGGCGATCGCACGAAGCCACACGGCTTCTTCCACCACCTCGTGCAGGCGTGTCGGTATGCCCTCGCGATCCACGGGCGCCGGCACCGCGCGCTCGAACGGCGGCAGCGACCAGCGCACGTCCACCCGCCGCGCGCGCAGGCGGCGAAGCACGGTGAGGATCTCGCTCGTGGGCGCCGGTGCCGGCGAGAAGACGTAAAGCACGCTCGCCCGGGCCTTCTTGTCATTGAAGATCATATCGAGGGCGCCGGCCATGGTCGCGTGTGTCTTCTCGCGTTCACCCTCGACCCGCGGCGGCACTTCGATGCCGAAGGCCGCGATGTAATGCCGAAGCTGCTGCTCCCGCGTGGTCGGCGCGTGGGGAATGCGCGGCGCGAAGGGGGCGCGTGCACGCAGCGCCTGCGCCCTTGCCGCGAGCAAATCCAGGTTCGACTTGGGGATGTCCTGCAGCCCGCGCGGATCGAGCGGCCGCGCATGCTCGGACACGCGCTGCGCGATTTCCCACTCGTCGAGCTCGCAGCGGTCCACGTCGATCATGCTCGCCGCGCTGGCCAGCGCCGCCGCGATCTTCACCGCGTGGGGCGCGCCGCTGGCCGGCGAAAGCCAGGTCCGCGGGCGCGACGCCAACACCGCGAGGCCCACCCGATCTCCGCGGGCCAGATGACGCGCCGCCAGCGCCGCCACTTCGTCGACCATGTCATCGAGGGGGGCGCGGCCTTCGGGGCCAGCCCAGAGCTCCACCGAGGCATCGAGCACGAGCCACACCACGTCGCGCTCCTCGCGCTCCATGTCGCGCACGATGAGGCGGCCGCGCCGGGCGCTGGCCTTCCATGCGATGCGCTTGAAGGGATCGCCCGGCACGTGGTCTCGCAGCTCGCGGATCTCATCGCCCTCGCCGAGGGCCGGTGCCGCACGCCCCGCCTCGGCCGCGCGCCGGGAGCGTCCGCCGCGCGGTGAAGTGACCAGCGCGTGCAGCGACCGAGGAAACACCTCGATGCCGAATGGATTGGCGAACATGAGCGGCACCTCGTAGAGCGCCTCGCCGCCCGCCGGCGTGCCCCGGACCTCGAGGGCCATGCCGTGCACCCCCCACCGGCCCACGCGTTTCGCGTGGATGGAGACCTTCACCTCGAGCCGCGAGTTTGGCAAAAGGTCCACCGTTTCCGGTTCCACGGTGGCGTCGAGCATGCTCGATGCGATGGCCCGCACCGAGATGCCGCGCATCTCGTCGCTGCTGCGATTGCGAAGCTCCGCGCCGAACGTCACCGTCTCGCCGCGCGCGACCCGCAGAACGCGCTTCGTGGTGCTCCACACCATTTCGAAGCCCGCCGCACGGAGGCGCGTGACGGCCGCGAGCGCAAAGGCGCGCCCAACGGCCACCGCAAGGATCATCGCGCCACCGAACGCGACCACCGCCCCGAGCCGCAGCGCCACGCCCATGGACGCGACCGCCGCGCCGGCAAGGGCTACGTGAAAGGTCGCACGGGTCGGGTGCAGTCGCACTGGGGGGAGGGGTTAGGGGTTAGGGGTTAGGGAGAGAGGGGTGGAGGGTAGCATGCCTGGTTCTTCCCTAACCCCTAACCCCTAGACCCTCCGTCCGGGACACCCTCGCGGCTGTCCCGGACAGGCGATTGCGCCTTGAAGACGCGGGATTTTCCGTGTTTTGGCGGCGGCACGCCGATCGCAATCCGCTCGGGCATGCACGACCGAACTTCGCTTTGGATGCTTGTCATGTGGTTCGCATGCGTCGCGTGCGGCTCCAGCAAAGAAATGCGCGCCTCACCCCCGCGGGACGACGCGGGAGGCGCACCGCTCGCGCTCGCCGTGGAGTCTTCCTCCCCCGTGTCGGGGGCACCAAGTCGCGGGCGCGATCCCGCGGTGCTCGCCCTCGGCATCGCAGGCGAGCGGCTTTGCACGGGTACCGCCCTCGGCTCCAACCTCGTTCTTACGGCCCGCGCCTGCGTCGCCGACCGCGATCCATCGTCCCTCCTTCTTTATGGCGGAGAGGATCCTGCCGCGCAGCAGCTTCTCGCCCGCGGTCGCGAGCTCGTTGTGAACGCGGCGGAAGACGCCAAACTGGCGCTCCTCATCCTGGACCGGGACCTTCCCGATACGACGCCGGTTCCCGTTCGCGAAGAGCCCCCGCAACGCACCGAGCGCATTCGCACCGTGTCGTTTGGCCAGCGTTCGACGAACGAGCCCTTGGTCAAGCTCGCGCGCGAGCACGTCGCCGTGACGGACGTCGTGGAGGATCGCTTTCTCGTGGCGGAGGCCACCTGCCAAGGCGACGCGGGCGGCGTCGCCCTCGACGAGGGCACGGGCGAAGTCGTCGGCATCGTGACGCAGGGCGGCAATCCGTGCGATGCACCCGCCGAATACGCGCGCATCGACATCCAACGCAGCCTGGTCGAAGAGGCCATGGCGCTTGCCAAACAGATGCGCCAAGACGATCTCGACGCCGCCGACGCAGGCCGTCCACGGGCCAAGAGCCCGAAGAAGTCGAGGCCCGGCACCGACGTTGGCCAGCCTTGCCAATCCGCCTTCGAATGCACCACGGGCATGTGCGTCCGCGACGAAGATCAGGCTTATTGCACACGCTCCTGCGGCAGCGGTGACCGCTGCCTCGCGGGTTTTCGTTGCAAAGAAGCAACCAGCGTCAAGGCCTGCATCATGACGCTCTAAACCGCTCGCGCTCGGTGACGCGCCTGGGCATCGCACGTACTGGCCTGCAGCGGTGCGAGCCATCTAGCCGGAGGAGGGGTGCAGTGGTATGGAGGGCCGCCCCCATGGATTTTTCGTTCACCGAACACCACGCGTTGCTTCGCCAATCCGTTCGTGACTTTGCACAATCCGAGGTTCGTCCGCACGCGCGCCAATGGGACAAGGAGGAGCGCTTCCCGCACGAGATCATCCCGAAGCTTGCCGAGATGGGACTCCTGGGGATCCGCATCCCGGAGGAATACGGCGGCTCGGGGATGGACACGGTCAGCTATGCGATTTGCGTCGAGGAGACGGCCAAGATCGACGGCTCGCTCGCATTGACATTGGCCTCGCACAACGGCTTGGGCACCGGCCACATTCTCACCTTCGGAAACGAAGAGCAGAAACGCCGCTACCTGCCAAAGGCCGCCCGCGGCGAGTGGCTCGCGGCCTGGGCCCTGACGGAGCCAGGTAGCGGAAGCGATTCGGCCGCCCTCCGCACGACGGCCCGCCGCGATGGCAACGACTGGGTCATCAACGGCACGAAAATGTTCATCACCCAGGGAAGCGTCGGCGGCTTCTGCGTCGTTCTGGCCCGCACCAATGCGGACGCGCCCAAGCAAAAGGGCATCACGGCCTTCATCGTCGACCGAGACACGAAAGGCTTCTCGGCGTCCAAGCACCTGGAAAAACTCGGCTGCCGCTCCAGCGACACCGTCGAGCTCACCTTCGAAGAAGTGAGGGTGCCCGATACGCAGCGCGTCGGCGAGGTGGACTGCGGCTTCTCCGACACGATGCAGATCCTCGATCGAGGTCGCGTGTCCATTGCAGCCATGGCCCTCGGCTTGGGCTACGGCGCACTCGACATGGCGGTCCACTACGCAAAGGATCGCAAGCAATTCGGCAATCCCATCGCGGACTTCCAGGCGATCAAATGGATGCTCGCCGACAGCAAGACCGAGTTGGACGCGGCCTCACTCCTCACATACCGCGCGGCCTGGCTCGCCGATCAAAAGCGCCCCTACAGCAAAGAGGCCTCCATGGCCAAATTGTTTGCAAGCGAAGCGGCGACACGCGCGTGCAATCGGTCCCTGCAGATCCACGGCGGCTACGGCTACACGCGCGAGTTCGACGTCGAACGCCACCTGCGCGACGCCAAGATCTGCGAGATCGGCGAGGGCACCAGCGAAGTGCAACGCATGGTGATCGCAAAGCATTTGCTCATGTGACGTTCGCCGCCGCGCCCGTCCCTCCATAGACACCCAAGAAGATTTACAGGGAGGCGGGGAGGCGGGGAGATTTTGAGGGTTTTCCTTCGGCCAACGGCGCTGAGAGGAACCCCAAAAAACCTCCCCGTCTCCCCGCCTCCCTGTTCAATTTCTGGGGGCCGCATCAGCGACACTAACAAGCGCGCGCGTGAGGGCTCACACGCGTGTGTCCATGGACGCGATCTCGTTCGCGTCGCGGGGCCGCGATCGTGTCGCGAGTGCGCGATGCACCGCGAGCGCGCGCGTACAGCCCAAGTGAAGTCACAAGTTTTCCACAGTGATTCGGGCTGCTTTTCCACAGCTCGGGCTGATCATCTGTCCATCCGCAACTTGGCCAAGCCCGTCACACTCGTGTGAAACTGGAGCTGAACATGCGGTGATTTATTGACAGCCCTGGCCCCTCTCCATACGGTGGCGTTTGCACGTGGGAAGAAGTGGCAAGAAGTGCCAAATCTTTCCCTTCCTCTCTCTCCGTGGGTGATTCGTTGAGGCGCGACGCCGGATGTTTCGCGGTCGTTATGAGCACAGCATCGACGCGAAGGGCCGCACCAGCCTTCCGGCTCGGTACCGCGATCACCTTGCTGCGCTCGGGGAGCGACGCATCGTGCTGACCAGCGCGCTCGATCCGTGCCTCGTCGCGTACGCGATGCCGGAGTGGACGGCGTTCGAGGAGAAGCTCGCGAAGCTCCCGCAGTTCGACCGCGCCGTTCAGAAGTTGAAGCGCATTTACGTTTCCGGTGCCGTCGAGTGCGAGGTCGACGATTCGGGTCGCATCCTCGTGCCGCCCACCTTGCGCGAGCACGCCTCGCTGCAGAAAGAAGTGCTCTGGGCAGGTTCCGGTAAGTACGCGGAACTTTGGGACAAGGCGCTGTGGAAGCAGCACTTCGACACCACCGAAGACGAGCGGCGCGACATCAGCGCACGGCTCGCGGAGCTCGGACTATGAGCGGCCCCGCGCGCGCTGGCGCTGGCATCGAGCCGAGCGATCCGCAACTTTCCCTCCCGGGCCTCGTCGAAGGCAACGTCGAGTGGGTCTGGGCCGAGGACGAAGGAGAGGTCAACGTCGTGGAACACTTCGTCCATGCCACCGTCATGAAGGACGAAGTGGCGCAGGTTCTCGCCCCGCGTGACGGCGGCGTCTACGTCGACGTGACCCTCGGGGGCGGCGGCCACGCCGAGGCCATCCTGGAGAGCGCCCCCGGCGCCCGGGTCATCGGCTTCGATCGCGATCCCGAAGCGATCCGTGCCACCGAGACGCGCCTCGAGCGGTTCGAGGACCGCATCGAGATCGTGCGTTCCAACTTCGGGCGCGTGCGCGAGGAGCTCACCGCCATGGGCCTCGCCAAGGTGGACGGCCTCTGCGCCGACCTGGGGGTAAGCTCGCCCCAGCTCGACGACCCGCTGCGCGGCATGAGTTTCCGCGCCGAGGGCCCGCTGGACATGCGGATGGATCCGGAGGACGCCGAAACGGCGCTGGATCTCATCACCCGCCTCAAGGACGACGAGCTCGCGGACATCATCTACCGCTACGGCGACGAACGCCGCTCGCGTCGGATCGCGCGCAGCATCAAGCGCGCCCTCGACGAGGGCGATCTCGCGACCACGCTCGATCTTCGCCGCGCCATCGTGCGTGCGGTCGGTCCGGTGCGCGTGGGCGGGGTCGATCCGGCGACGCGCACCTTCCAAGCGCTCCGCATCGCCGTGAACCGCGAGCTCGAGGAGCTCTCGATTCTGCTGGCCGCGCTGCAGGACGTCATCGTTCCCGGGGGCGTGGCGGCCGTCATCAGCTTCCACTCGCTCGAGGACCGTCTCGTCAAGAAGACGTTCGCCGACCGCGAAGTCTGGCAGCCCATTTGGAAGAAGCCGCTCATGGCCAGCGAGGAGGAGCGCGCCGCCAACCCGCGTGCCCGCAGCGCCAAGTTGCGCGCGGCCCGCCGCATTCCTCAAGAGGAGAGCGTGCGGTGAATTTCCGGGGGCTGCTTCAAAGCTGGGGCAAAGCCCGCTCGGGGACGCCGCGGCAGCGGGCGGCCGTCTTCGTCACGGTGTGGACCCTGGCCATCGTGGCCACCGTGCTCGCGTTCGTGCTGCACCTCGCCCTGCGCGGCCGCACCGTCGCCCTGGGCTACGAGCTCGGGCGGGCGCGGGCCGAGCAGGCGCGCCTGCGCGAAGTCAAGCGCGTCCTCGAGGTGGAGGCGGCCAGCTACAAGACTCCCGAGCGGGTCGACATCGTCGCGCGCACCCTGCTCGGCATGGAGCCGCCCACGCCCGACCGCATGATCGTGCTCCCGGCGCTGCAAGACTCGGATCGATCGCCGCCTCGCGCGCCGGAGAATGCCGACGCTGGCTCCGCAACGGTGGCGGCCACCCCATGAAGAACCTCGATCCGTCGCGGGCCCGCTGGATTCGGCTGCGGATGGGGATCCTCGTCGGCGTGATGAGCCTCGCCCTCGGCGGCCTCGTGGCCGGCGCGTACCGGGTCCAAGTCGAAGACGGCCCATTGTGGAAGGACATGGCCGAAAAGCAGCGGCAGCGGCGCCTTCACATCGAGCCCAAGCGCGGCACGATCTACGACCGAAACGGCACCGCCCTCGCCGTCAGCGTCGAGGTGCCGAGCCTCAGCGCCGATGTGGGCGAGATGCTCCGCGGCATCGAGGCCCCCGATGCGCAAGACGCCATCTTGCGCGACGTCGCCACGCGCCTGTCCCCGGGCCTCAACATGAAGGGCGACGAGCTTTATGCGAAGCTCTCGGCCAAAAAGCGTTTCGTCTGGATCAAGCGCCGCATCACCGGCGACGAGGCCCTCTTCGTGCGCGAACTCAGCGACGCGAAGAAACAGCCGCACCCGATCAAGGGCCTCAACGTCGAGGGCGAAGGTCACCGCTACTACCCGGGTCGCGAGCTCGCCGGGCCCGTGCTCGGATTCGTCGCGCCCGACGGGCAGGGCAAGGACGGCCTCGAGTTGAGCATGGACGAGGAGCTGCGCGGCCGGGTCGAAGAGGTCAGCGGCCTCCGCGATCGCACGGGCCGGCTCATTTTCTCGAACGGCAACACCCAAGGGGACGCGCTCACGGGGCGCGATATCCACCTGACCATCGACGAGGGCATCCAGCACGTTGCCGAGCGCGAACTCAATGCCGCGCAGCGCACGTACGAGGCCAAGGGCGGGGCGCTCGTCGTCGTGGATCCCAACACGGGAGAGATCCTCGCGCTGGCCTCCAGCCCCGGCTACAACCCGAACGACTACGGCGAGTCCGAGGTCGATGCGCGGCGCGATCGGGCCGTGACGGACCGATTCGAGCCCGGCTCCGTCATGAAGGTGTTCACCTTCGCTGGCGCACTTGCCGCGGGCACGCTCAAGCCCACCGAGTCGATCTTCTGCGAGCACGGGAGCTACACCATCGCGGGGGCCGTCATCCGCGACACCCACTTGAACGACTGGCTCACCCCCACGCAGATCCTCGCGCGCAGCTCCAATATCGGCGCCCTGAAGATCGGCCTCAACCTGGGCGAGGCGGGCCTTTACTCGACGTTTCGTCGCTTTGGCTTCGGCGAGCCCACGGGATTGCCGCTGCCCGGTGAGGCCTCCGGTGTGCTTCGTCCGCGCGGTCGGGCGTGGTTCGAAGTCGATACGGCGTATGCCTCCTTCGGGCAGGGCGTGAGCACCACCACCGTGCAGCTGGCCATGGCCATGGCCGCGATTGCGAACGGAGGGCGCCTGCTCGAGCCGGTGCTCGTCCGTAAAGTGATGGATTCCCGCGGCGAGCTGGTGCGTGAAGGCGTCACCCACGTGCGGCGCGAAGTGATACCTCCCGGGACGGCGCGCATGGTGACCGAGATGCTCACGGCTGTGACGGAAGACGGCGGAACCGCCCTCGAGGCGAGTATCCCTGGATTCCGCGTGGCCGGAAAAACCGGTACGGCGCAGAAAGCCGACACGAAGACCGGGAAAATGTCGAACGAGTTGTTCACGTCGTCCTTCGTGGGCTTCGTGCCGGCCGAACGCCCGCGGTTGGTCATTGCCGTGATGCTCGACGAACCGGTCATCGGCCACGCGGCCGGTTCGATTGCCGGTCCGGTCTTCCGCCGAACGGCCGAAGCAACGCTACGCTACTTGGGAGTGACCCCCAACGCCGCCACCGCCAAGCTTTCCAACGTGACCCGCGAGGGAGATCCGGCCGATAGCTTCATCGCCTCGATGAAGCCGCCCCAGGTTTCCCCTCCCGATCCCGCTCCCGCTCCCGACGGGATCGCGCAGAATCGGGAGCGGGAGGGGGAGCGGGAACAGCAGCCCATGATCGGCCCCCCGCAGGAGCCCGTGCGCGTGCCCGACACCAATGGCCTTGCCGCGCGCGATGCCGTCAAAAGCATTCTCGCGGCGGGCCTCGTTCCGCAGATCGAGGGCTACGGTCGTCTGGTGCGCCAGAGTCCCACCGCCGGAAGCTCCGCGGCCAAAGGAAGCGCCGTCCGCCTGGTCTTCGAGCCCTCGTCATGATGCCGCCGGAAGGACTCCGGCTCGTCGACATGGTGCGCGAAATTCCCGGCCAGGTCGATATCGTGGGCGACCCCGAGGTGCGCGTGCATGGTGTGCACCACGACTCGCGCCGCGTCGAACCGGGGGATCTCTTCGTCGCCCGCCACGGGGCCAACACCGATGGCACCCGCTTCATCCCGCAGGCGGAAGAACGGGGCGCCGCGGCCATCATGGTCGAGCGCGGCCACATCGACGCCGACGCGGGCGCCATCGCCAATGTCCCGCACATCATCGTGGACGATGCCGCCGATGCCCTCGCGTTTGCGTCCGCCGCCGTCTACGGCCACCCCACCTTCACCCTGGACGTCATCGGAATCACCGGCACCAACGGCAAAACCACCACGAGCCACCTGGTGCGTGCCGCCGTTGACGGCGCACTGGCCCGCGAGCGTGAGGGCGCACCCGCGTGCGGCATGATTGGCACCGTCGGTCACATCTTCGGCAACACGAAGATCGTCGCCGAGCACACCACGCCGGAAGCCGACGAAATCGCGCGCGTCATGAACCACATGCGCCAGCTTGGCGCGACCCACGTGGCCATGGAGGTCTCCTCCATTGCGCTCGAGTTGGGGCGGGTGCGGGCGGTGCGCTTTCGGGTGGCCGCCTTCACCAATTTTACGCAAGATCACCTCGACTTTCACGGTTCGATGGAGGCCTACGCCGCCGCCAAGGAGCGGCTCTTCTTCGACATGGGACCCGGGAGCTCCGTCATCCACATCGACGATCCCCTCGGCCGCCGCATCGCCGAGCGCGTGCGCGCGCCCTTGATCCGCGTGAGCGCCCGCACCGGTACGCCGCCCGAAGAGGCGGAAATCGCCCCGCTTCAGGCCACCCTCGATGCGCGCGGCATCGACGCCACCTTGCGCACCCCCAAGGGCACGCATCGGGTGCGCTCGCGCCTCATCGGCCGTCACAACCTGGAAAATATCGTCGTCGCGGTGGGCGTGGCTTGCGCGCTCGACCTCGAGCTCGGTCGTGCCTGCGCGGCCATCGGCGAGGAATCGGGCGTCTCCGGCCGCCTCGAGCGGTGCGACGTCGAGGACGACGACGTCATCGTGCTCGTCGACTACGCGCACACCCCCGATGCCCTGGCCCGCGTCCTCGAGAGCGTGCGCAAGGTCAGCTCCGACGGGTCGCGTCTCGTCTGCATTTTCGGCTGCGGCGGCGACCGCGATCCCAAAAAACGCGGGCCCATGGGCCAAGCCGTCGCCGAAGGCGCCGACCTCGGCATCATCACCAGCGACAACCCTCGCACCGAGGACCCTGCGGAAATCGCGCGCCCCGTCGAAGAGGCCATGCGCGCGGCGGGCGCCTCGTACGTCGTCGAGCTGGATCGCGCCCGCGCCATCCGCGACACCATCCTCGGCGCGCGCCCGGGCGACATCATCGTCGTCGCCGGGAAAGGCCACGAGGACTACCAGATCATCGGCACGGAAAAGCGCCCCTTCGACGACCGCGTCGAGTCGCGCAACGCCCTCGCCGAGCGTCGTGCCCAGCGCCCGAAACAGGGACGAGGCTGACCCATGTCGACGCCCATCCCCAAAAACCGGGTCCAGCGCACGAGCGGCGAGATTGCCCGCATCACGGGCGGCACACTGGTCCGAGGCAAGCCCGAACGGTTACACACTGGTCTCACCACCAACAGCCGCGAGGCCACGCCCGGCTGCGTCTTCGTCGCCTTGCGCGGTGAGAACTTCGATGGCCACGCCTTCGTTCTCGCCGCGGCCCGCGCCGGTGCTTCCCTCATGCTCATCGAGCGCGGTCGCTCGCACGATCTGCCGGCCGACCCCGAGTCCGATCCCGAGGACTGTGCCCCGCATGTCGTCGAGGTCGATGACACCCTCGTCGCGTGGGGTGCGCTCGCACGCGATCACCTCGCACGATGGCGCGCCAAGACGCCGCAGGGCCGCGTCGTGGCCATCACCGGTAGCGCCGGAAAAACGACGACCAAGTCGTTCGCCTCCGCCCTCCTCGCCGAGGTGGACGCGACGCACGCCACCCTGGGCAACTTGAACAACCGGGTCGGCGTCCCCGCGATGATCTTCGCCCTCGAGCCGCACCACCGCTTCGTCGTGCTCGAAATGGGCACCAATATGCCCGGCGAGATCGCCACCTTGGCCAGCATCGCCGTGCCCGATGCGGCCATCATCACCAACATCGGCCTCGCCCACGCCGAGCGGCTCGGCGGAACGCGCGCGGGGGTCGGCGTGGAAAAGGGCTCCCTCTTCGCGGCGCTTCCCGAATCGGGGTGCGCGGTCGTCAACGCGGACGACGACGAGATCGCGCGCCAGCTTCCCCGCACGGTCGCACGCCACACCGTCTCGTTCGGCCGCGCGTCCGGCGCCGCCTACCGCCTCCTGTCGCGCGCCGGCAACAAGGTCGTCTTCTCGCGGGCCAAGAGCGAGATCACCCTGGACCTGCCTCTCGCGGGCGAGGCCGCGGCCGTCGACTTCCTCGCGGCCCTTGCCGCCACCGAGTTTGCCATTGACCGAGCGCTTTCACTCGAAGAACTCGCCCGCGGCCTCGCGCGCGTCGCCCTTCCCGAGGGCCGCGCGCAGATCCACACGCTGTCGTGGGGCATCACCGTCATCGACGACAGTTACAACGCCAACCCCTCGAGCATGTCCGCCGCCATCGAGCTCGCCGTGGAACTCGCAGCGCCCTCGAAACGCCGCATCGTCGCGGTTCTCGGGGAGATGCGCGAGCTCGGCCCGGCCGAGGCCGAAGCCCATGCTGCGCTGGGGGACGAGCTTGCACGCGCCCGCGTGGACACGGTCATCGGATGCGGCGGCTCGGCCATCTGGACCACGCTCTCGCAGGCGGCCCGCGGCGGCGTGCGCACCATCCCGGCGGAGACCACCAGCGAGGCGGCCGATGCGGCCTGCGCGGAGGTTCGCCCCGGCGACGTCGTCCTCGTCAAAGGCTCCCGCGGCGTACAGACCGAGCGCGTGGCCATTGCACTTCTCGCCCGCGACAGTAGCCGGACCAGCAGCCCCCAGAGAACACCCAGGTGATCCTCGAATTTCTCTTTCCTCTCCGGCACGACGCGAGCTGGCTCTCCTGGCTCAACGTTCTTCGCTACGTACCGTTTCGCATCATCGCCGCCGCTGCGTCGGCCATGTTCATCTCGTTCTTTCTCTCGCCGTGGTTCATCCGCGAACTGCAGCGCAAGCAGATCGGCCAGGTCGTTCGCGTCGACGGCCCTGCGAGCCATCACATCAAGTCCGGCACCCCCACCATGGGCGGCGCCCTCATTCTTCTGTCGGTGCTCCTGCCCACCATTCTCTGGTGCGACCTGAGCAACGTCTTCGTCTGGGCCACCACCGCCGTCACCGCCGGCTACGGCGTCATCGGCTACCTGGACGACTACCTCAAGATCAAGGCGAAGAATTCCCGCGGCGTTCCTGGCCGGTACAAGCTTTTGGGCCAGTTCCTCATCGCCGGGGCGGTCATCATTTATGTCTTCTTCGCCGAGCGCCACGTGCCCCAGGATTGGTGGGAGATCCGCACGCGCTTGGCCATCCCGTTCGTGGCCTTCGCCAAACACCCCGTCGAGCTACCGGTGGCCATCTACATCGCGTTTGCGGTGTTGGTCGTCGTGGCCATGTCCAACGCCGTCAACCTCACCGACGGCCTCGATGGACTGGCCATCGGCCCGGTCATCATCAACGGTGCCACGTACCTGCTCTGGTGCTACCTGGCCGGTGCCACCTTCGGCATCGCCAACGTATCGCAGCGCTTCATCGTCGCGCGCTACCTGGACATCCCCGGCATCGCCAGCGTGGGCGAGCTCTCCGTCTTTTGCGGCGCCGTCGTGGGCGCTGGCATTGGATTCCTTTGGTACAATACGTACCCCGCACAAGTGTTCATGGGCGACGTCGGATCGCTGGCCTTGGGCGGCGGCCTGGGCATGTGCGCCGTCTTCACGAAGAACGAGCTGCTCTCGATCATCCTCGGGGGAATCTTCTTTTTGGAGGCAGTCAGCGTCATTGTGCAAGTTTTGAGCTTTCGCCTCACTGGAAAGCGCATTTTCTTGATGGCCCCGATCCACCACCATTACGAGAAGAAGGGCTGGCCAGAGCCCAAGATCATCGTGCGGTTCTGGATCATCAGCATTTTGCTCGCGCTTATTTCGCTTTCTAGCCTGAAGTTGCGATAACTAGCCGGTGCTCGACCTGACCGGAAAGCATGTCGCCGTGCTGGGCCTCGGCCTGAGTGGCTGCGCCGCCGCACGCCTTTGTCTTGCGCGCGGGGCAGGGGTCACCGCCGTGGACGCCAAACCGTGGGAGGCCCTGTCCGAGGACGCGCGAAAGCTGAAGGACAGCGGCGTGCGCATTCTGGCGGGTGCGCACCCGGCGGAGGCCATCCAGCATGCCGATCTGGTGGTGACGTCGCCCGGTTTTCCGTCGTTTCCCGAGTTGGACGCGGCCATCGCGGCCGGGGTGCGGGTCATCGGTGAGGTGGAGCTGTCCGTGCAGGCCCTTCCGCCGCGCGTTCCCGTGGTGGCGGTGGGCGGCACCAATGGCAAAAGCACCACCACGGCCCTGATTGGCGCCATTTTCGAGCAGCACGGCACCCGCGCCTTCGTGGGCGGCAACTTCGGCGAGCCGCTGAGCGACTACGTGGACGACGCCTTCGACATTGCGGTGCTCGAGGTGTCCAGCTTCCAAATGGAGCGCTTGGAGACGTTCAAGCCCAAGGTGTCCATTCTGCTCAACGTCACGCCGGATCACCTCGATCGGTATCCCTCGTTCGAGGATTACGCCCACGCCAAGGGCAATGCCTTCGTGCGGCAGACCAAGGACGACGTGGCGGTCATCCCATTCCGCGACGACATTTGCTGGCACGAAGCGCGCCGGGGCGACGGTATCGTGCGCACCTTCGGTCCGGGCGGGGACGTCGACGTCACGCCCAACACGATCATCGAACGCACCTACGGCCACGTCTACCCGCGCTCGGAAATCGCGCTGGTCGGCAGCCACAATGCCAACAACATCGCGGCCGCCATCGCCGCCGTGCGCGCGTTCAGCGTCCCCGCGCAGAGCATCCGCGACACCTTGGCGAAGTTCACCGGCCTTCCGCACCGCACCGCGTTCGTCACCGAGATCGGCGGTGTGCGCTTCTACGACGACTCCAAGGGTACCAACGTGGGCGCCTCCGTCACCGCCTTGCGCGGATTGCCCGAGTCCAAGGTCGTTCTCGTCGCAGGCGGGCGTGAGAAGGGCGGCAGCTACGATCCGCTCGTGTCCGTGCTTCGCTCCAAGGGCCGCGGGGTCGTCGTTCTGGGCGAAGCCGCGGAGACCATCTCCAACGCCGTTGGAAACGCGCTGCCGGTGCGCCGCATCGCCACGGCGCCGTCGCTCGAGGCGACGATGGACGCCGTCGTGCGTGCCGCCTTCGAGCTCGCACAGCCGGGCGACGCCGTGCTCCTTTCGCCGGCGTGCTCCAGCCTGGACATGTTCCGCGACTACAAGCACCGGGGGGACGAGTTCGTGGCCGCCGTCAACCGCCTGTCTCCGTCTCGAGGAGTGCCCACGCCATGAGGATCGAAGCCGGCGCCATGCGCAGCTCGGTTGCGCCCCCTCCCAACCTGCGCACGCGCATTCAAGTGCAACTCGCCGCGCCGCTCGATGCGACGCCGAACGCCATCAAAGCGGCCGGTCCCATGGATCCCGTGCTGGCCGCCATCGTCGTCGCCCTCATCGGCTTCGGCGTGGTCATGGTGTACAGCGCGTCGGCCGTCGAGGCGACGGTGCGGTACAAGAACCCGCAGTTCTTCCTGACGCGGCAAGGCCTCTACTCGCTGGCGGCCCTCGGTGTGCTCTTCGTTACGAGCCGCATCGATTATCACCGCCTCTACAAGCTGACCTACCCCGTGCTCGCGGGCGTCGGCATCCTGCTCACGATGTGCGTCGTCGGCCTCGGTCACAACGCCGGTGGTGCGGCGCGGTGGCTCGCGGTCGGGCCCATCCACGTGCAGCCCGTCGAGATGGCGAAGCTCGCCATCGTCGCCTGGCTCGCCTATTCCCTCGCAAAAAAGGCCGATCGCGTGAAGACGTTCACCGTCGGCTTTCTGCCCCATCTCATCATTTCCGGGGTCTTCATCGTTTTGTGCATCAAGCAGCCGGACTTCGGCAGCGCCGTCGAGCTCCTGTTTTTGACCTTCACCTTGCTCTTCGTGGCCGGCGCCAAGGTCGGCTACATCATGGGCGGCACCATTCTGGGCAGCATGTTCGCGGTCATCGCCGTTCGATTCAGCGAATACCGCTACCTGCGCTACCTGGCGTGGGAAAACATGGAGCAGTACAAGCAAACCCTGGCCTACCAGCCGTGGCAGTCGGTCATGGCGTTCGGCTCCGGCCAAGTGTGGGGGCTCGGCCTCGGTCGAGGGCTTCAGACCTTGTACCTGCCGGAGGCCCATACCGACTTCGTCTCGGCCATCATTGGCGAGGAATTCGGCTTCATCGGCATCGCCGGGCTGTGCGGCGCGTACCTTCTCCTGGTCTTGCGGGGTATTCGCGCCTCCTTGCGGGCGCCCGACGATTACGGCAGCTACCTGGCGTTCGGTATTGCGACGATGTTTGGCATCCAGGCGCTCCTGAACCTTTCGGTGGCGCTCGCCATTCTTCCAACCAAGGGGCTGACGTTGCCCTTCGTGAGCTTTGGTGGCTCGTCGCTCTTGGTGAACGCCGCCGCTGCAGGCATCCTGCTGAGCGTGTCGCGACAAGGTGGAGCCGATGGCAGCAGGTGAGACGACGAAATCAGGAATCGTAATTGCAGGAGGCGGTACAGGAGGGCACGTGTTCCCCGCGCTGGCCATTGCGGCGGCGGCGAGCGAGCTCGCGGAGGTGGAGGTCACCTTCGTGGGCACCGCCAAGGGGCTCGAATCGCGCATCACGCTGCCGCCGGGCCACCGGCTCGAGCTGCTCGATGTTCTGCCCATCAAGGGCGGCGGCGTCTGGCGCGCCATGCGCGGAAGCGGCGTCGCCGCCGTGGCCACGGTGCGTGCGGTCTCGCTGCTCCGCCGCGTGCGCCCGCGCGTGGTGCTGAGCGTGGGCGGCTATGCCTCGGGCCCCGTGGCCATGGCCGCCGCAATGCTGGGCATTCCGCTGGCCATTTTCGAGCCGAACGCCGCCATGGGCCTGGCCAACAAGGTGGCCGCGCCGTTCGCGCAGCGCGCCTATCTCGCGCTGGTGGAGTCGGAGGGCGGTCTGCCGAAGATTCCGCCCACCGTGCGCGCCTCCAGCGTGCGCATCCTCGGTGTGCCCTTGCGCCAAGGTTTCCGCGGTGCCCCGTACCGGGCGTCGTCCTCGGCGCGCGTTCTCGTGCTGGGCGGAAGCCAGGGCGCGGCCCCGCTCAACGAGCGCGTGCCGGAGGCCATGGGCCGGCTGGTCAAAGAGTTCCCGCAGCTCGAAATCGTGCACCAGTCGGGCCGCGACCGCGAGCTCGTGGTGCGCAATGCCTATGAGCGCGAAAAGGTCGACCGCGTCACGGTCGTGCCCTTCATCGACGACGTGGCCGAGGCCATCGCCGGCGCCGATCTGGTGATTGCGCGCGCCGGAGCGGGCACCGTCGCGGAAATCTCGGCCATCGGGCGCGCGGCGATCCTCATCCCGTTCCCCTTCGCGGCCGACGACCATCAGGCCAAAAATGCCGCCGTCCTCGCCGGCGCCGGCGGGTGTCTCGCCATTCGCCAAGAGGCGGCCGACGGCACGCGCCTCGCTTCCGAGGTCGGGCGCCTGCTTCGCGACGATGCGACGCGCACCCGCATGGCGGAAGCCGCACGCGCCTTCGGGCGCCCCGATTCCGCACGCCTGGTCGCCGAGGATCTCCTCCGCCTGGGACGATGGCACGTCGAGGCCAACGCACCGCCGGTGCCCAAGGCCGTCACCAACGGCGTTTCCCGCACCACCAATGGCTCCGGCAACTACCGCCGCATCCCGGAGACGCATTGATGTTCCGCGGTCGCGTACGGCGCGTTCACTTCGTGGGCATCGGCGGCATCGGCATGAGTGGCCTCGCCGAGATTCTCCGAACCATGGAGTTCGAGGTCTCGGGCTCGGATCGCAAGCCGAACGAGATCACGCATCGCCTCGAGAGCATGGGCGTCACCTTTCGCGAGGGGCACGCCCCGGAGTACGTCGAAGGGGCCGACGTGGTCGTGCACTCCAGTGCGATCCAGTGGGACAATCCCGAGCTGACACGCGCCCGGGCCCTGGAGATCCCCATCATTTCGCGCGGTGAGCTTCTCGCCGAGTTGATGCGCGTGAAGTACACCGTGGCCATTGCGGGCTCGCACGGAAAGACCACCACGACGTCGCTGGTGGCCACCGTGCTGCGTGCGGCGGGGCTCGATCCGACCGTGGTGGTCGGAGGCAAGGTGAATGCGCTTGGCTCGAATGCGCGTCTCGGTGCGGGCGACTTGTTCGTCGCCGAGGCCGACGAAAGCGATGGCTCGTTCTTGCGGCTCACCCCGACCATCGCCGTGGTGACGAACATCGATCCCGAGCACCTCGACCACTACGGCACGTTCGAGAACTTGAAAGCGGCCTTCGTCGAGTACGCGAACCGCACGCCGTTTTATGGCCTCTCGGTGCTCTGCCTCGATCACCCGCACGTGCAGGAGCTGCTCCCGCGCATCTCGCGCCGCCACGTCACCTACGGCGTCTCGCGCCAGGCCGACTACCGTGCGAGCAACCTGCGCTTCGAGGGGCTTGCGACCCGCTTCGATTGCCAGCGGCGCGGGCAGAGCCTGGGCGAGTTCACCGTGCGCATGCCCGGCGCCCACAACGTGCTCAACGCCTTGGGCGTCATTGCCGTGGCGGACGAGCTGGAGATCCCGCTGGACGTCACGCGCGATGCGATCGCGTCCTTCCACGGCGTCCAGCGTCGCTTCACCGTCATCGGCGAGCCGGCGCTCGAGAAGGGCGGCCGCCGCGGTGACGTTCTGATCATCGACGACTACGGCCACCACCCGGCGGAAATCGAGGCCACCCTCGATGCCGCGCAGCGCGGATTCGACGATCGCCGCGTCGTCGTCGCCTTCCAGCCGCACCGCTACACGCGCACGCACGCGCTGTTCGAGGAGTTCACCCGCGCCTTCAACAAGGCCGACCTGCTCGTCGTCACCGAGGTGTACCCCGCGGGCGAGCAGCCCATCGAGGGCGCGACCGGAGAGTCGCTTGCCCACGCCATCCGCGCCCACGGCCACCACGCCGTGCGCTACGTGCCGGACAAGAAGCAAATCGCCGCCGAGCTGCTCGATCTGGTCGAGCCCGGCGATCTGGTCATTGCTCTGGGCGCGGGCGACATCAACGCCAGCGCCCGCGAGCTGCACGCGGCTCTTTCCAAAGGAGGCGGATGAGCGGGGTCAATCCCACGAACCGCCGCGTTGCCAAGCCGCAGCCTCCTCCCGACGTTATGGAGCTCGCGGATGCGGGCGACGACTATCTTCCCGATCCCGCTCCCGATGACCTTTCGGGAGCGGGAGCGGGAGCGGGACGACGCCCGCGCGGGCCTTTGTTCCGTGCGCTGCAGGCCCTCTCCGGCATGGCGCTGGTCGGCGGCGTGTCGGTGTCCGTGGCCTATGCTGCTCGCGAGTACGTTACCCACAGCCCGCGTTTTGCGGTGACCGACATCGAGATCGTCGGCGCCAAGTCCCGCACCCCCGAGACCGTGGCCGCCGAAGCGGGCGTGGCCAAAGGTCAGAACGTCTTCTCCGTGGACCTCGACGAGGCGCGCACCAAGTTGTCGCAGGATCCCTGGGTGCGCGAAGCCACCTTGGCGCGGCGCCTCCCCGGCACCGTGGTCATCCAGATTGCCGAACGCGAGGCCGTGGCGCTCGTCGCCTTGGGCGACCTGTACCTGAGCACGCGCAGCGGCGAGATCTTCAAGCGCATCGAGCCGGGCGATCCGAGCGATCTCCCGATCATCACCGGCATCACCCCCGAGGCCGTTGCCGAGGACCGCGAGGGGGTGGCCCAATCGATCCGGCGCGCGCTCGACCTCGCGGGTGACTACGAGCACGGGCCCCTCGCGCAACGGGCCCGTCTGCAGGAGATCCATCTGGCGCGCGATGGGTCCACGACGCTGATCGTCGGCAAAAATGCCCTGCAACTGAATCTGGGCGACCCCCCGTTCCGTCGCAAACTCGATCAAGCGGTGCGCGTTCTCGCCGAGCTCGATCGGCGCGGGGCCAAGGCCGACGCCATCATGCTCGACAACGACGCCCGGCCCGAACGCGTGGTGGTTCGTATGCGCTAGTGATACCCTCGGGGCCACCCGATGGATCACTCTTCCGACAGCGAAACGGCGCGGTTGCATCGCCGTATCGCGGAGCTCGAGGGTCGCCTTCGTGAACGAGAGGCCGAGATCGCGCGCCTCGCCGGAACGGCTCTCACCGCGTCCGATCGCGAGCTCCTCGCGATCTTCCGTGCGATGACCGACGTGGTCCTGGTCCTCGATCGCGAAGGTCGTTACCTGAAGGTGGCACCCACGCGGCCGGATTTGCTCTACGCGCCATCCATCGACCTGGTGGGCCGCACCATCCGCGAAGCCATCGGCCCGGAGGCCGAGGCGCAGTTTTTACCGCCGATCTTGCGCGCATTGGAGACGCGCCAGGTCGTCTACCTCGAGGAGTATGCGCTTCCGATTCAGGGCCGGAACATCTGGTTCTCGGGCTCCGTGTCACCCATGACGGAGGACTCGGTCGTCTTCGTGGCCCGCGACATCACGGATCGCAAAGATGCCATCGAGCAACGCGTCCGGCAGGAGGAATTGATCCGCGCGCAATCGCTGATGCTCGCGCAGCTCTCGTCGCCGTTGATTCCCATCAGCGATTCCATCGTCGTCATGCCCCTCATCGGCGCCCTCGACGAAGCGCGCGTTCACCGCATCACGGAATCGCTGCTCACCGGCATCATCGATCAACGGGCCCGGGTGGCCATCATCGACGTGACCGGCGTCACCGAGGTCACCGCCTCCCTCGCCGAGATGATCGTCCGCGCCGCCCACGCCACGCGCCTCCTCGGCGCGAATGTCATCCTGAGCGGCATCCGCCCCAACGTCGCCAAGTCCCTCGTCGAAATCGGCGCCGACCTCGGCGACATCGCCTGCCACACCAACTTGAAAAACGCCATCGCCTCGGCCATGGCCGCGTTTGCAGGTTAGCCCGTCAGCCTGCCAGGCGCGCCTCGAGCCGTTGCACCCGCTCTTCGAGCGCCGCGATGCGGGCGCGATCTTCACGCTGCTCGAAATCGTTGCGCAACTGGCGGACGTCTTCCTGCAGCTGACGAATCTCCGTCGAGTGATGCCGGACCGCGAGCTCCACGAGGTCGAGGCGCTGCTCGATCCGGTCGAGGCGCTGCTCGATCCGGTCGAGGCGCTGCTCGATCCGGTCGAGGCGCTGCTCGATCCGCTCGATCCGCTCTTGCATTCCCTGCATGTACTCGAACATCACTTTTTGCTGGGACCGCACGTCCTCCAGAATGACCCCCACGTTGTGGTAGGTTTGGAGAACCTTCTGAAGGACGTCTTCTTTTACGGAAGCCACCTTCTTTCGTGGTGCCTTCTTGCTCGGGGTGCTCTTGCGCGCGGCCATGACCGCCCCATCCGAGCACGTCTACACGGCAGCGGCAAGACAGCGCCGTTCGTGCGGCGCTACGAACCCTCGAGCACGTCGAGGTAGGCATCGAGGGACGTCACTTGCTCGGCCTTCGCGTCGATCACTTGGCCCTTCGCGTCGCGAATCGGCGTGAGCACTGGAGGCACCGTGGCCAGCGCGCGGGGCAGGTTGAGCGACTTCACGCGGGCGATGACTTGATCGCGCCATGTCGTATTCAAGCGGCTTCCGTACTTCTCCACCAAGGCGGCCATGGCGGCTTTGTCGCCCGTCGCCTTGATGCGTTGGTGCTCGGTCAGGAGCTCGCCCGCGGCGCGGCGCCAGGCATCGGGGTCCTTCACGGTGAAGAAGATCTTTCCGTTGCGCTCTTCGACCTTCGTCACGCCCTTTTCCAGGAAGATGCCCAGCCGAATGAACGCGCCCTGCATGTGATCTTCTTCGATGCGATCGCCTTCGGGCACCCAGGAGAGAAACTCCAAGGTCATCGCCTCCTCGAGCGAGGGATAGACGCGCGCGCATGCCGCGTCGGGCAAAAGGCCGATCTGCACCGTCTTCGGATCGCCGATCAGGTAATTCGCCACCAAGTTCGCCCGGCCTTCCTCCATCGCGGAGTAGTAGGGCGCCAAAAGCTTCGATGGGTCGCCCTGCAAGGTGCTGCTCACCTTCCCCGAGCCGTGGCCGGTCACCTCGTGGAAGCCCACCGCCGCATCGACCAAGTACGGCAAACACCTCTGCACTTCGGCGCGCGACTCCGCCGCGACGAACTCGTCGAGCAGCTTCGCATCGCGCAACTCACGAAAGACGGTGAGCGAGCTCTCGTTGATGAAGTTCTTCGACCCGTGCGTCTCGCGCATCTCTTGCGAGTTCGGCAGATTCACCCCGCCGAAGGTGAAGAACCCCGCTTCACCGGTCGCCGCGAGCACGCTTACCGCGGCGGCCGCCGGCACGCGGAACACGTCGCGCTTGTACTCCTTCGGCGTGGGCAGCTTTTGCTCGAAGTACGCCGCCTCCCGCGCCAAAGCCTGCAGCGGCGGATCGTGCAGCGGATCGGCGATGGCCACGAAGGCCTCGAAGCTTCCTTTGCGCTGGCGCACGTCCAGCGCCACCTCGATGAAGCCCAAAATGTAATCCACGGGAAACGTCTGCGCGACCCATGCGATGTCGTGCTTGCGAAACTCCTCCGGCGTTCCCGTCGCGAGATAGTTCACCAGGTGCCGCAGCGCCTCTTTCTGCGCCGCCGGCGCCAGCGCGCTCGCGGCCTGCAGGTGCTCGATCACGCGCTTCAACTCGGGCGCGGCCAGCCCCGCCGGCGTCTTCGCGTCCCCGGAGCGGTACACCTGCTCGACGACCTTGCCCCCTTGCTTCACCAAACGCCCATTGAGCTCGTACTGCTCCTCGTACAGGTGCAGATCCTTGCTCGTGATGCCCTCGTAATGGTTCGACGCGCTCTCCGCGATGGGATCTTTCCCCACGCCCGGCGACTTGTTCACCTGCGCCGGCTGCACCTTCGGGTCGAACATCGCCGCGAGAAGCTCCGCCGGCACGCTCACGTCGGCTGCGCGCGCCGCCTTCTCGAACTCCGCGCGCGCGATGGGCGGCGTGTACTTCGCGCCCGTCGATTTGTCGTGCAGCCCATGGTGCACGAACAGAAAACGCCGGTACTCGAGCAGCTTGTCGCGCGTCCCCGGCTCGAGCTTGTCCCGCTTGGCCAAAATCCGCTGCACCGCCTGCCGCGCGGGCCATGCGAAGCGCGATGTCTGCATCGTGAAAATCACGTCGCCCGCCAGTGCCGCACTCGCGAGGTGGTACGCCAGCGCGCGCTGCTCCGCGCTAAGCCGCTCGAACCCCGACGGCGGATACGACGCCACCTGGATGTCCCCCACCATCCCCAGGGACTTCGACGTCGGTGCCTTCGGCGCTTGCGCGGCCGCGTGCGGTACTTCGCTCACCCGCGGTGCCGGGGCAGGAGGAGGGGCTGATGCTGGGGAACAAGCTACGAGCGCGACCAGCGAGGCCGCTGCAAGAAGGCGCATGTCCCCGATGGAATCACTTCGCCGAAATGGAGGCGAGTTCCAGGGTAATTTCCGGTGCCCCCGGCGGCCCATACGGCCCCTCGAAGCGCAAGAGCCGGTACGGCGCCTCGGGCTCGACCCACATGTAGTATTTCGGAATGAACGGCTTCGCCAGCCGCGTGAGCACGCTGCCCAGCGCGATCCAGTCGTTCAAGTCCGGGTAGAAGATCACCTCGACCGCATCGCGCGTTCCGATGGGAAGCGACAGCCGCGAGCGGCCCGCCGTTTCGACGTAGACCTTCGCCACGAACCGGTCGTTGATCCACGCGTACACGCTTCGCCGCTTCCCATCGAGCGGCAGCCACCCCAGGCAGAAGGGAAGGGTGACCTCCGGGTACGTCGCCTCCGGCAGCGGCATCGCGTCGTGGTGGAATTCCGCGACCTCCTCCTCGCGCACGCACCGCCCGTCGTTCCCGAGCACCCGCCGCGACACCGACTTGGTCAAAAGCGCGCCGCTTCGTCGCGAAAACCGAATCTCCTCCTCGAGTTGGCCGCGCAAGATGGGCTGCTTGGCCGTGAAGAGCACCCCGTCGGCATCCTGCGTCAGCTCCACCACGCTCCCGCGGGACGGATCGGTGTCAACCACGTGTTTCGCCTCGAGAATCGAGTGAAACGCCCGCTTTTCGCGCGGCCGAATGGCATACTTCGCCGTGGACTCGAAGCCGCGCGGCGGCTCGGGAAGAAGGGCTATCTGAGACATCGCACTCCTTTTACGCTCTTCCCGTATGTCCGGCAGACCAAAAATTTGGCCCAGACCGGACGGGCATGATGAAGCAGGGGTGTCATGAGCACCCCGCTTTCCAACGGAGAGATCGTCGTCGGGCTGGACGTCGGCACCACCAAGGTATGCGCCGTCGTGGGCGAGGTGGCCGAAGATGGGATCACCATCCTCGGCGTCGGCTCGGTTCCCTGCCGCGGACTGCGCAAGGGCATCGTGTCCAACATCGACTGGACAGTGCGATCCATCAAGGATGCCATCGAGAGCGCCCAGACCATGGCCGGCGTGGAAATCCGCACGGTGTACGCCGGCGTCGCGGGAAGCCACATTCGGTCCATGGTGTCCGACGGCGTGGCCGCCATCGCCGGCGGTGAGGTCACCCGCGCCGACGTGGAGCGCGTCCTCGAAGGCGCCCGCGCCATCCCGGTCGATGCCGATCGCCAGATCCTCCACGTGCTCCCCCGGGAGTACGTCGTCGACACCCAGGACGGCATCCGCGATCCCATCGGGATGAGCGGCGTGCGCCTCGGCGTTAAGGTCAATCTCGTGACGGCGGCCACCACCTGCGTGCAAAACGTCATTCGCTGCGCCGAGCGCTGCAACCTCGCCGTGGCCGACGTGGTCCTCGAGCCGCTCGCGAGCGCCGAATCGGTGCTTTCGGACGACGAAAAGGAAATTGGCGCCGCGGTCATCGACATCGGCGGCGGCACCACGGACATCCTTCTCTACGTCGACGGCGGAATCGCGCACACCAGCGTCATCCCCGTCGGGGGCAACAACATCACCAACGACATCGCCGCGGGCCTTCGCACCCCGATGGCCGAAGCCGACCGGCTCAAGCGGCTCTCGGGCTGCGCGCTCGGCCGCATGGTCGCCGACGACGAGGAAATCGAAGTCCCCGGCGTGGGCGGGCACCCCCCGCGCCGCGTCGCCCGCCGCGTCCTCTCGGACATCGTCGAGCCGCGCGTCGAGGAAATTTTCGCCGTCGTGCGCAAGCGCATCGAGGACACGGGCCTCATCGAGCAGCTCTCCGCGGGTGCGGTTCTCACCGGCGGTGCGGTCCTCCTCGAGGGAATGACCGAGTTCGCGGAAGAAGTGCTGGGCATGCCGGTTCGCATCGGCCACCCCGTCGGGGTCCGCGGCCTCACGCAGCTCATCGCCGGTCCGCAATACGCCACGGGCGTGGGCCTGGTGAAATACGGCGCCCAGGTCATGAGCGAGGCCGCCGTGCGCGAGGCGTCGCCGCCGGCGCAATCGATGATGCGCGTGCAGTCTGGCGCCAGCAAACCGGCCAAGGACGCGGCCGTCATGACCCTCCCGCGCGCGGAGAAATCCAAGCTGTGGGAGTGGATCAAGCAGGCTTTCTAAGTGGTTCGATAAATAAGCACCAAGAATTTGTACCCGGTTCGACTGATTCCTTAGATTGAAAAAATCACGGATTCGGCGGTGAACGAGAAGAGGCGCTCGGCCATCGCAAGTCTTTCGACGGATCCAAAGATGAAGGTAGACCGCTAGGGCCGCGTTGGTCCACGGGAGGACGGCGATGAGTTTCTCGATCGAGTTCGCGGACGAGCAGCAGGAGTACCAGGCGCGCATCAAAGTCATCGGCTGCGGCGGCTCCGGCGGGAACGCGGTCAACACCATGATCAACTTCGGCCTGGAGGGCGTGGAGTTCATCGTGGTGAACACCGACGCGCAGGCGCTGAACGCCAATTTCGCGCCCACCAAGCTGAACATCGGCAACAACGTGACCAAGGGTCTCGGTGCCGGTGCAGACCCCGAGCGCGGGCGCAAAGCCGCGCTGGAGGACGTGCAGCGGATCAAGGAATTGATCAGCGGCGCCGACATGGTTTTCGTCACCGCCGGCATGGGCGGCGGCACCGGCACGGGCGCAGCCCCGGTCATCGCGCAGCTTGCGCGTGAGGAAGGTGCGCTGACCGTCGGTGTGGTGACCAAGCCGTTCCTCTTCGAGGGACGCCAGCGCGCCCGCCGTGCGGAAGTCGGCCTTTCCGGGCTGGCCGAGCACGTCGATACGCTGATTACGATTCCGAATCAGAAATTGCTTTTGCTGGGCGACGAAGATCTTACCTTCATCGATGCATTCCGCAAGGCCGATGAAGTTCTTTATCAAGCCGTCAAAGGTATTAGCGATTTGATTACCCAAAACGGTATCGTCAACGTCGACTTTGCCGACGTGAAGACCGTGATGAGCGAGCGCGGTCGCGCCCTCATGGGTACCGGCATCGCCAAGGGGCAAAATCGCGCCCGCATGGCCGCCGAAATGGCCATTACCTCACCGCTGCTCGACGATATTTCCGTCGAGGGCGCGACGGGAATCCTGATCAACATCGTCGGCGGTCCCGACCTGAAGATGCGCGAAATCCAGGAGGCGGCCTCGCTCGTGCAAGAGCAGGCGCACGAGGACGCGAATATCATCTTCGGTTCGAGCATCGACGAGTCGCTCGGCGAGAACGTCAAGGTCACGGTCATCGCCACCGGCTTCGACGTGGCCGATCGCGTGCTCCTGCAGGAAGCTGCCGCCCGCGGCCAGCTTTCCACGCCGCAGCCCATTCCGACGCACCAGCTGCGCGACTCGAGCTACAACATGCGCGCGCCGGCCTATCCGACGATGCGCCCGCAGGCGCCCGCCTACCCCGAGCCGCAGCAGCACGTGCCCGCGGTCTCGCGCCGCGCGCCCGCTCCGCAGTACGCGCAGACGCAGCCCTCCGCGGGCCAGCAAAGCCGTCTGCCGATGCGCGAGCAGCCCGATACCCGTCGTGATGCGCGCTGGGCCGAAGTGCCCGAGTCGCGCGGTCGCGCCGAGCGCAGCTCGAGCTTCCCCGCCTTCGAGACGGATTGGGACGTGCCCGCCTTCCAGCGTAAGCACGGCGGCTAATCGCGCCACACAATCACGCCAACACGGCAAATGGAAATCACGGGCCGGCTGCAGATTCTTTGCAGCTCGGCCCGTTTTTTATCGCGTGCTACCGAGCGTGTATGCGCACCAAGTTCACGCTACTCGTGGGTATCGTTTTAGGTTGTTCCCCAATCGGCTGCGCGACGGAGAGCGCCGAGCCGGAAACGGGCGTGCAGGAATCGCAGGCGCAAGCTGCGTTCGTGCTCGACGTGCCGTACGTCGCACAGAATCCCGAGTTGCCGCGCGGCTGTGAGGTGACCGCGCTGACCATGCTGCTTCGATATGCCGGCATCGACGGTGCCGACAAAATGACCTTGGCGGAGCAGGTCGAAAAGGTTCCCTACTTGGAAGACGGCTTCCATGGGAATCCGTACGACGGTTTCGTCGGCGACATGTATACTTTCGAGAAGCCCGGATATGGCGTTTACCACGGTCCGGTGGCGCGCCTTGCCGAGCGGTATTTGCCCAACGAGATTGTGGACCTGACGGGGGCGAACTTCGACACGCTCCTCACGAAGCACGTGGCGAGGGGACGGCCGGTGTGGGTCATCAACAACGCGCTCTGGAGGAAGCTCGCCGACTCCGAATTCGAGACATGGCACACGCGCACGGGCGATATCCGGATTACCTGGGAGGAACACTCCGTGGTCATCACGGGCTTCGACGCGAACAATGTCTACATCAACGACCCGCTCGATCCGAGCAATGGCAAGAACAAGCGCCTCAATCGGAAGAACTTCCGCGAGGCCTGGGAGCAGCTGGGTCGTCAGGCCATCACGTATTATTCAGGCAAATGACCGGCGTGCCGAGGGCCTCTGCCTCCCGCACCACGGTGGAGAGTCCCTCGGCCTCCGATGCATGAACGAGCGCGTCGGCCGCCGCGATCCATGCCAGCGTTTCGCGGCGTGGCTTGCGGCCAACGAAGTGCACCTGGCCACCGCACGCGCGCGCCAACGTTTCCAACCGCGCCTGCTCCGGCCCATCGCCCACCACCACGAGCCTCACCCCATGCGCCGCCGCGTGCTCGATGGCGCGATCGATTCGCTTGCTCGGAACGAGGCGCGCGGCGCAGACCCAGAGAATTGAACAGGGAGACGGGGAGGCGGGGAGGTTTTTGGGGTTGGGGCCTGCGGGATCCCACGGGGGAATCGCGGGCATCTCGAAGGGCGGGGCCACGACGCGAGCGATGGGCTCGAGTGCCCGCTGCTCCTCCTGGTCCAGTGCGGACGAGAGATCGCGTCGCAGGGCCTCCGACGGAAAGCGCCACACCCGCGCATGCCGCAGCATCGCCCGCACCGCATGCCGCCGCACCGCGCCCGGAAGCGCCACCAAGAGCCGGACGTCACCTCCGTGCGACACGAGCTCCAGCTCCCCGCGGTGCTTCGCCGAAAGCGCGAGCAGCCCGCTGGGAACGACGAAATGCGCAATCGTCCGATCGAAGCGGCCCGCCGCGCGAAGCGCACCCGCGATTTGCGCCATGGCGAAGGGTACGGCGATGGCACGCCACGGCCGCTCGCGAAGGCGGGCCGCCACGCCGGGCCAACCAAAGGCGGGCCCCCGCGGAACGAAGACCTCCACCGTGGCGCCGGCGCGTCGCAGCTGCTCCACCTCGGCGCGCACGAAATGCCCTGACGCGTCATCGTCGTTGCGCGGATAACTGGTTGTCACGATGGCGACCCGGGTCACGTGCGGCGGCGACGATGCTAGATCTGTAGGCATGGTCTCGGATGCCCAAACGGTTCGCATCGAAGGCAAAATCCTCCAGCTCACCGAAGATCCGGCGCTTCTCGCGGCCCAGCTCGCCGGCGAAGAGCTCGCGTGGGATCCCGAACGCGCGCTCCTCGGCAACATCTCCACCGACGAGCTGACCCCGGGATGGGTTTGCTACTACTACGACGAAACCCTGGCGCGCTATTGCCTGGTCGGCCTTCGCGGCGGCGTCGTGCAGCGCGATCACATCAAGAACGGCGGCTTTGGCGTCATCGTCAGCGGCATCTCCAAGGGCTGCGGCTCCTCGCGCGAGACGGCGCCCTACAGTGAGCTCAAGTCCGGCGTGAAGCTCGTCATCGCCAAGAGCATCGAGAAGATTTACCGCCAGAATGCGCAAAACATCGGCCTTCTCACCAGCACCGACTTCGGCCTGATCCCGCGCATCGCCCGCGGTGAGGCCATTCCCATGGAGGAGTTCACCCGCGGGCTCGATGCCATCAGCGCCGCCGTCGTCGAACACGGAGGCCTCTTCGCCTACAACCGCGCGCGCATGGCCGGCCGCACCACGCCGCCCGCCATCACCACGGCCCCGCGGCCCATGACCCTCGCGGAAAAGATCCTCGCCGCCCACGCCATCGTGGACGCGAGCCGCGGCACCGTGGGCGTGCCCGCCGTGAAACCCGGCGACGCCTTCTTCGCGCGCACCGACGTGCGCTTTTCGCACGAGTACGTGACGCCCATGGCCGACGCCATCTTCCGCGCGGAGCTCGGCGACGAGGCCAAGGTCAAAGACCCCGAGAGCGTCTTCGCCTTCCGCGATCACCTCACGTTCCTCGATCGGGTCATGTCCAAGGCCCACCGCGACATGGGCCTCGACGCCCAGGCCCGCGAGCTCGCGACGGTGCAAGAGGAATTCAGCCGTCGCCACCACGTGAAGCTCTACGGCGAGGTGCAGCGCGACGGAAAGCTCGTGGGCTCCGACGCCATCTGCCACAACAAGGTCATCGAGGAGATTGCGCTTCCCGGGCAGCTCGTCGCCGGGACGGACTCGCACACGTGCATGGCCGGCGCCCTCGGATGCTTCGCCTTCGGCGTGGGCTCCACCGATATGGCCAACGCGTGGTTCACCAAGGACATCCGGGTCACCGTGCCCGAGACCGCGCGTTTCGTGCTTCGCGGCGCCTTGCCCTCGGGCGTCTGCGCCAAAGACGTCATGCTCCACATCCTGAGCCAGCCCTTCTTCAAGACCGGCCAGGGCATCGGCAAGGTTCTCGAGTTTGCCGGCGATGGCATCGCCGCCATGCCGCTGGACGAACGCGCCACCCTCACCAACATGGCCGTCGAGGCGGGCGGCTTCACGGGCATCATCGAGGCCGATGAGGTGGTCGTCGATTATTTGGTCGCCCAGCGCGGCCTCGACGCCGACAGCGTTCGCGCGCGCATCGTGCGTGCCGATCCCGGCGCGAGCTACGTGGCCACCTTCGACATCGACCTCGGGGCCCTCACGCCGATGGTCGCCACCCCGGGCGACCCACGCAATGGCATCCCCATCGATTCCCTGTCGCCATCATCCAACGTGAAAATCGACATTGCCTACGGCGGCTCGTGCACCGGCGGCAAAAAGGCCGATATGGACATGTACGCCACCGTGCTCCAATCCGCGGTGGAGCAGGGCAAGCGCGTCGCCGATGGCGTGCACCTGTACATCCAGTTCGGATCGCAGGACATCCGCCGCTACGCCGAATCACGCGGGTACCTGGACATCTTCCACCGGGCCGGTGCGGAATTGGTCGACCCCTCGTGCGGCGCCTGCATCAAAGCCGGGCCCGGCGTCAGCGATTCGCCCGACCAAGTCACCGTGAGCTCCCAGAATCGGAATTTTCCCGGACGAAGCGGTCCCGGAAAGGTGTATCTTGCAAGCCCATTGGTCGTTGCCGCGAGCGCCATCGCAGGTCATATCGTTCACCCGGCTGAGATCGCGGCCTCCCTGAAGGCCGTTTAGTCTCCTCTAGACACCGCTCGCCCGGGCCCCGCGGCCCGAAACCTCTGGCGGGGTGGACTACTTTACGCTACGAGTCCGCCCCAATGGCAGCGACGATCCAGGCCAACAGCTACGCGACGGTGGCCTACACCCTCAAAACCCCCGAGGGAGTCGTCATCGACGGCAGCTCCGTCGAAGGTGGCGAGCCAATTCAATACGTTCACGGCTACGGGACCCTCGTTCCGGGACTGGAGGCTGCGCTCGAGGGCCTCAAGGCGGGGGACGCCAAGGAGATTGTCATCCCCGCCGACGAAGGCTTCGGCGAGCGTGACGAGGATCTGGTGCTGATCATCGATCGCACCGAGTTCCCCGATCCGGCGGCCATCGAGCTTGGGGACGAATTCGTCGCGGAGTTCGGCGAGGGCGAAGAGCTTGCGATGCGCGTCGTCGAGATTCAGAAAGACGTCGTCCGCGTCGACGCGAACCACCCGCTCGCGGGGGTCGACCTGCACTATTCGATCAAGGTCGAAGAGGTGCGTGATGCCACGCCCGAGGAAATCGAGCAGGCGCGCGCCGAGCAGGAAGAAGACGACGACGATCACGAGCACGGTCCAGACTGCGACCACGATCACGACGAAGACGACGAAGATTTGGAAGACGAGGACGACGACGACCTCGACGAAGAGGAAGACGAAGAAGAAGAGGACGAGAAGCCCTCGTGACCGAAGCTGGTTACACTGGCCCGTTACACGGCCAGGTTACACGGGCAGGTTACAGAGGGCGCAAAACGCCGGGTGAAAGCTCCGGGCCGGCATAAATCGGCAACCGGATTCGTTGTTTGGACAGGCCTCGCTTTTAGGGGAACTCATGAGCAATAACAAAGTCATCAACTCTTGGGATTGGGACATTCGCGTTCGAGAGCGCAACCTTCGCAGCGGCGTTCTGACCGACAAGGACATCGAGAAGCAGCGCGCCGGCTTGCCGGACGTGTCCGATCTCGCGGAGCCCATTTCCCTTTCGCAGCCGGCACTCGCCGCCGAGCCGCCCCCGCCGCCTTCGTTCGTGGCGCCGCCTCCTCCCCCCGCCGAGCGCCCCGTCCCGCCGCCGCCTGCCCCCGAGAGCACGCGCGTTGCCGCTCCCCCGGCCCCGCCGCCTCCCCCTGCGCCGCCGCCCGTCGTGGCTGCGCCTCCGGCCCCCGCGCCGGTGGCCGCCGCTCCCGTGGCCCCTGCGCCGGTCGTCGCGCCCCCAGCGCCGGTTGCGCCGGTTGCGCCGCCTCCGGCCCCGCCGCCCGCGGCCGTTGCTGCCCCGGAACCGCCGCCCCCGCCGCCGGCTGCCCCCGCGCCGGCCTTCGAAGAGGTGGCGCCGGTCGTCGCCGCCGAGCCGTCCGCCCCGGCGCCCGCGCCCGTTGCTGCTGCCGCGCCGGTCGAGGCGCCGCCTGCGCCCGCGCCCGTTGCGGCGGAAGAAGCCTCCAGTGACGAGGAAGACGACGACGAGGACGAGGAAGCCCCGGAGCCGCCGCCCGATCAAGCCAGCGAGGAACCGTGAGCCAGAAGCCGCCGGAGGAACTGCCGAGCATCGACTTTTCGACGTTCGTGCTGTCGCTCAGCCATTCGGCGCTTCTCCACCTCGGAGAGGCGCCGCATCCCGACACGAACCGGCTCGAAAAGAACCTTCCGCTCGCGCGGCAGACCATCGACCTCATTGCCCTTCTCGAAGAGAAGACCAAAGGGAATCTCACGGGAGACGAAGAGCGTCTCCTCCATCAGATTCTCTTTGATTTGCGCATGCGGTACGTGGAGCTCACCAAAACGAAAGGCTAAAACGCAATGCGGAATTGGGCGATCCTCGCCGTGGCTCCTGTCGTGGTGTTGGGCGTGCTCTCGACGGCAGCCTGCGGCAAACGAAGCAGCGGTGGTGCATCGGCGGAGGAGCTTCCCTCCGGCGCCGTCCCCGTACCCAGCGGGGTCGTTCAAGTTCCAAAGGGCCCGGCCCTCTCGAATGCAGGGCCGGAGCTCGCGAAGAGCGGGCCTCTCAGCTTTGCGCCCATTGCCAAGCAGGCCGATCCCAGCGTGGTGACCATCGCCACCATCGGCGAGGAGATCGAGGCGCTGCCCGGCTTCACGATGCGCGGCCGCCGCCGGGAGATCAAAGGCCTCGGCACGGGCTTCATCATCGACAAGGACGGCACCGTCCTCACGAACAACCACGTCATCGAGGGCGCGGAGGTCATCACCGTGCGCCTTGCCGACAACCGGGAATACCCGGGCAAGCTCGTAGGCCGCGACCCGCGCACGGACATCGCCGTGGTCCGCCTCGAGGCGAAAGATCGCTCGGGAGCCGCTTTTCAGCCCCTCCCGCTGGGCGACTCCGACGGCGCCGAGGTGGGCGATTGGACGGTCGCCATCGGCAACCCGTTCGGGCTTTCGCACACGGTGAGCGCGGGCATCATCAGCGCCAAAGGCCGCACCCGCGACGACGTGCCGCTCGATCCCACGGGGTATTACAACTTTTTGCAGACGGACGCGTCCATCAACCCCGGCAATTCCGGCGGCCCGCTGCTGAACCTGCGCGGCGAGGTGGTGGGCATCAACACCGCGATCCGCGGTGGCGGCGCGCAGGGCATCGGGTTCGCGATCCCCATCAACATGGTCAAGCAGCTGCTTCCCATGCTGCTGCGCGATGGACACGTCACGCGCAGCGCCTTGGGCGTGCGCATCCGCGACATCCGCGAGCTCGCGCCGGAAGATCGCACGGAGCTCAAGTTGACCGACGACAAGGGCGCGGTCATCGAGTACGTCGCCCCCGGCAGCCCCGCCGACAAGGCCGATCTCAAGCCTGGCGACGTCATCGTGCAGTTCGACGGCCAGGCCATCGACCGCGGCACCTTGCTCTCCTGGATGGCGAGCACCGCCGGCGTCGGAAAAACGGTTACCCTCCGCGTGCTGCGCATGGGCAAAGCCTTCGATTTGAAGGTCACTTTGGGTGAGCTGCAGGAGAAAGACATGCCCAAGCCCCGCCGCGTCTCCCCCTTGCCCACGCCGTAGAGCAACGTAAATCTCTGCCCGTGCCCGTGCCCGTGCCCGAAAATCCTCAGCGAGAAGACCGGGGAGGTGTACGTGCACGGGTTGAACCGAGCAGCAATGGCTGAGCGGGCAGAACGAGCAGGCTCTTGTGACTTCGCCGCACCGAAACTATGGGTAGAGGGGTGAGTGTTCACCCGTCGTCGGAATCGCCTCCGTCCTCCCCCGCGCTGGATGGCCGGGAGGGCGAGGAGGAGCCCGAGGCCGACTCGCGTGAGGGCGCACTTGCTGGCGCTCCCGGCGGCCCGAGAAGCCCCCACGTGGTGCCCGGGCCGGTGAATACGCGCGCCCATGCGGCGTCCAACAAAGCGCAGAGGGCAAAAGAAGCAGAGGAGGATCGGCAACTTATCGCACGGGCACAAGCAGGTGACATGGCCGCGTTCCGACAGCTCGTGGAACGGCACCAACGGCGCGCCTTTGCCATTGCCTTGGCCCTCGTCCGTGACGAGAACGACGCCCGCGAACTCGTTCAGGACGCTTTTTTGAGGGTCTTCAAGAGCCTCCATAGCTTCCAGGGATCATCGAGCTTTTTCACCTGGCTGTACCGCATCATCACGAACCTCAGCATCGACCTGCTCCGCAAGCCGGGCCACAAGCTCGTCGAACCGGACGAACGCCGTCACGAAGAGGAAGACCAGGAGTCCCTTTTCCCCTTCGTCAGCCGCGTGGAAGGTGCCGATCCCGTCGATGTCGTCCGCCGGCGCGAAATCGGTGTGCGATTGCAACAGGCGCTCGAAGCGCTACCGCCCTATCACCGGGGCGTCATCGTGATGCGAGAAGTCGACGGCCTTAGCTACGAAGAAATGGCGCAGGCCATGGGAGTTTCAAAAGGTACGATCATGAGCCGCCTATTCCACGCACGTCAGAAGCTCCAGCGAGCCTTGGCGGATTGTTATGCCGAGCAGGTGGGCACGCCACCTGAGAGCGTGGATCCCGCCTCCGATGTCGCCCCGCAAGCGGGTCGGGGCGCGGAAGAGCCGGGCGAGGAGGGGGCCCAATGACCGCCGGTTCTCCCTTCGGGGAAGAGGCCATGCTCGATTTGATGGCCTACGCCGACGGCGAGCTCGAGGGCGCTGCCGCCGAACGGGTGGCGGCCTGGGTTGCTCGCGACGCCGAAGCCGCCCGCTGGGTCGAGGAGTTTCGCACGCTGTCCGAGTGCATCGCGGTGAGCGAAAGCGCGCGGCCCGTTCCCAAGGCCGTCGATCGCATCGTCGACTCCGTGATGGAAAAGGCGACCCGCTACGAGGTGGATCGCAAGCCGAACGCGGACCCCAAACCGATTCGCATGCGCCGCGCGGTGGTGGCCGGCACCGTTTCCGCCGCCCTTGCCCTGGCTGCAAGCTGGTTCATGTTCTTCCGCACGCCGGATTTCCCCGAGACGTCCGCACCGACGACGGTCGCCAGCACGGCGCCCGCAGCGCCCTCGGAGCCCGAAACGCCGGGAACCGAGCCTTCGGCCGTGGCCGCGGCGCCCGAAAACGAAGTGACGCCGGGCGGCGTCGAGTTGGAGCAGGTGGAGTCTCCCTCGCGCGAAATATCGGTCTTCTACGTGCCGGCGGTCTCGGGTGAGTCGGCCTCGAGCGTCGTGGTTTGGATCGGCGACAACAAGCCAGGAACCAAGTGATGGCCCTTCGATCCGGGTTGGTCGCGCTCTCTCTTTCGGCTCTTTCGGCTCTTTCGATCGCCGCGCTCGGCATCCCGGCGGTCATCGTCACGACGTCGTCGGTCGCGCATGCGGAGGCGGAGGACTCGGCCAACGTAGAAATCCTGGTGCTTCACGCCACGCAGCAAGCAGGCGCCGGCGCCATCGATCCGAGCATTGGCAACCTTCCGCAGCTGAAAAAGCCGCCGTTTAGCTCCTTCAACACGTACAAGCTGCTCGACCGCAAGGGCATCACCCTCAAAAAGGGCCAACCCATCGAGTACGCCCTCGTGGACGGTCGCAAGCTCAATCTCGTGCTGCTCGAGAAAACGCCGAAGCCCGAGCGCTACCGCCTCGCGGCCAGCATCGACGCCTCCAAGGGCGAGGCGTTTCTCAAGAAGATCGAGGTGACGGCGTCGCCCAACGAGCCCTTCTTCGTTGCGGGTCAGAGCCACAAGGGCGGCATCTTGGTCCTCGGCATCGCCATCAAGGGCGCCGGCGCCGCGAAGTAGCTATTTGCCGATGGCGGCGCGGTAAAGCCAGCCCTCGTTGGCGAAGCTTTCGCCGTACTTCACCTGGTACCAGCCGCCGTCTTGGCTTGCACCGAGCCGCACGTTGGTCCCGCGCGGAAGGCGTGCCACGACCTGCCCGGTGCGCGGCTTGTCCCGCACGATGGCCACCTCCCACATGATCTGCGTGGCGGTGCCCGCAGGCTCGGCCGGTGCCGCGGGCGTGTTGCTGCGCGCGGAAGGCGAGGAGCCGGTCGACACCTTGGAGACGAAGTTCGCGTTGTAGAGGAGCGAATACGTCGGGTGCTCGTGCGAGACGGCCGACAGCGAAACGGACTCGAAGCTTTGCTTCAAGCACGTGAGCAAGCCGTCGGGATCTTTGACGGTGGAGTTCTTGCCCAGCGTGAAGCCGGTCTTGTTCGAGTTGAAGTCCAGGTTGAAGATGACACCGAACTTCCCCTCGGCGCCCTGCGCGGCGGCGCACTGCGAGAGTTTCTTCATGCGCGGCTGCACGATCGCATCGAACGCGATGGGGCCGCACGCCATGCCCTTGATGAGCTCACCGCCGGAGGTGCGGCACCCGAGGAGAATCCCGCCCTTCACGAGAATGTCCGGCGCATTGGCGGGTTGCACGGCCGGCGCGCCTGCGGAGGAGGGCACGTTGGCCGAAACACTGGGCACGTTGCCCGAGGAGGCCGACGCGGAGGCCTCGGCGGCCGCCTGCTGTTCCTTCTGTTCTTTGGCCTGCTCTTTTGCGTGGGCGGCCACGGCCTCCGAGGGTGCGTTGGGGCCGATGCGAACGCCGGCTACCTTGGGCCAGGCGACGCCCACGACGAACCCGACGATGGCGATGGCGGCGACCCGCAGCCACGACGGTTCGTCGGCTTTCCCCTTGGGAATGTCGACGGAATACGGCGGTCCTTGGCGCTTGTTGCTTTCCACGGGAGAAGAACGCGTTCTAGCACGCCACCTCTTCCTACATGAAAAACCCGGCGAAAGTTCCCGGCCGGCCGCGCTAGGTGTCGCCGCTCGTATCGAACGGGGCCGTGCGCGCGCGGCCGGATTCGTCGACGTGGAGGAGCTCTTCCACGCGCTTCTGCGCACGGTCGAGCCGGCGCTGCGAGATGGCCGAGAGGCGCACGCCCTGCTCGAACAGCGCGACCGATTCCTCGAGGGGAAGGTCGCCCCGCTCCAGCCGTTGCACGATTTCGGTGAGCTGCCGAACGGCTTGCTCGAAGGACGGCTCGTCGTTCGGATCGGGTGATGCCTGGCTCATGGCTTCGCAGGGTCGTACGCCGGGACCCGTGGCGCAAGGATCAAACGCGCCGTGCCGGGAGGAACCCCCGGGACCAGCGCATAGCCGTCCACGTCGAACACGATGGGGATGGCGATCCCGTCTGCGCGCACCAAGGTTCCCAGGAGATCCGGGGGCGGCTTGCCCCCATCGGCCGTCGTTGCCCGGAGCCAGGTGACGTCCGCCGGCGCGGCCTCCAGCGGCGGGGGCACGCCCTCCAGGGCACGCGCGGCCAGCCAGCGCACGCCATCGTCTGGATCGAGCCGGGCGGCCGCCTTGAGCGTCTCGCGCCGCGCCGGTGCATCGCGGTCCTGCCCCATGCGCGAGGCCAAGGCCAGCACCAATGCGTAGCGCACCGTCGCATCCGGCTCGTAGCGGTACGCGGCCGCGAGTCGCCCCACCGCATCGGGCACCGGCGAGCCCCCCAGACCGCGCGCCGCATGCGCCCGCAGCAGCGGATCGGTCGACTTGAGCAACGCGTTGACGTTCGCGTCCTCTTTCGTATCGCCCCGCTGCGCCAAGGCCAACGCGGCGAGCGGCGCATCGGCCTCCTGGCCCTCGGCCCGCGCGCGAAGCTCCAACGTCGTCACCTGGCCGGCCTGGTCGCCCGAAACGAGCCCTGCGAGCAGCGCCGTGCGGGTCAGCGGATCGCGCTCCACGGTAAAGCGCGCGAGGACCTTCGCCGCGGCATTGCGCTCCGCCCCCGCGAGCGACGCCAGGGCCGCGCTCCTTCGCACGCGTGCATCGGGATCGCCCAGCTCCTTTTCGAGCGAGCCCTCTCCCACGGCAAGACGGGCGAACACACCCAGGGCTCGGTCCGCGCCTTCGCGCGACTGCGCCAGCTGCTCGATGGTGCGCGCGAACACCGAGCTCTTTTCGCCTCGCACCAGCGCACGCACGAGGGCCCCACGCACACCGAGCCGCCGCGTCGCCGGATCGCTGAGCGCCTTGTCCAAGGTTGCTTGCGCGCCGCGCATCGGCGAGCGCCCGAGCGCGTGGGCCGCATCCCCCGAAAGAAGCGGATTGCGCAGCCAGCCCGCGAGCGCCGCGAGGGCCTGCGGCGAATGCGCATAACCCAGCGCGGCCACCGCCGCACGCCGCAGATCGGCGTCGATCGGTGCGTTGGCCCGCGCGATGAGCGCCCGTTCCACGCCGTCGTCCTGCGCCGTGCGCGCGAGCTCGATGCCCTGCGCAAGGGTGGAGGTGTCATCGATCAGCGCCTTCACGGCGCGAAATCGCTCCGGTGCATCGAGCAGCACCAGCGCGCGCGCCGCCGCCGCCCGCACGCGCGCATCGACGTCGCCCAAGGCCGCGCGTGCCAACTCCGCCCCGCGCCCATCGCCCATCTCGCCCAGCGCGGAGAGCCCGGCGGCGCGCGTCACGGGATCCATCGAGCGCGCAGCCTGACGGAGCGCATCGAGGGCGCGCAAATCGCCCGTGCGAACCGCGAGCCGAATGGTCGCCGGCGTCACCAGCGAGGGCCCCACGAGGGCCGCATTGCGTGCAGGCCGCGCCGCGAGCGCGGTCATCGCTGCTTTTTGCCCCACGCCACCGGCCCGCAAAATCCCGAACAGCGCCTCCTCGGCGTGCGCATCGCCCGATTGCGCGAGCGCCAGGGCCGCGGTCCCGCGCGCCATTTCGAGCCGCGCGACTTGGTCGGCATCGAAGGCACTCGATGCATCGTCCGTGCGCGCACTGCGGCTTGCCGAGGGATTCGGCGTGTTCACCAGGTTCACCAGCGCCGCGCGCGTGGCTGGCTTGTCCGCCGAGGGCGCCAGCGCGCGGGCCACCTCGATGAGCGCCCGCGCATCGAGGCGCACCGTGCTCGAAGGCTCGGCGATGTCGATCAAGCGGGCCACGGCCTCGGGCGTGCCCAAGGTCGCCGCCCGAAGGATCCCGCGCAGGCGGTTGTCGGGATCGTCCGACCGCAGAAGGCGCTCCACCAGATCGAGCCCGAAGTGCGCGCGCAGATCGGTCGTCGTTTCGAGCGCGCGGGGCTCGGCGGACGCGGGAGGCCGCGGCCGGCCCGGCGCAGGGCGCGTCTGCACGCGCTGTGCGACGGCCTGCGCGGGAGCCGCCCCCAGCACGAGTGCAATCAGGGGCGGGACGAGCAGGCGCCTCACGGGGACTCGCTCTTTGGCTTACCCTCCGGCAGAGGGCAGCCGTTCTTGTCGCCGGGCTGCGCCACGCCTGCCACCCGCGGGCATTTGTCCTCGGAATCGACGATGCCGTCATCGTCGTCATCGATCTCCGGGCAGCCGTCGCCGTCCTCGAAGCCGTCGCGATCCTCGGGGATCTCCGGGCACTGGTCGACGTCGTCGGCCACCCCATCGTGGTCCTGATCGTGCTCGCGCGGCGCCCACGAAAGGGCCACGATGCCGCGCAAGGTGGGGACACCGTAAGCCGCCGTCAAGCCGACGTCGACGCCTGCGATGAGCGAGAAATCCCGCTGCTTGCCGAGGGCGATCCGGTCCGAGAGCGCGAGCATCATGGGGCTCAGCTTCGAACTACCGGGATCCCCCGTTCCAAATGGTCCCGACGGCCCTGCGGGAAGCGAACCATGCACCGCCAGCTCCCAGAGCTGCCGGTTGTCGCCATCGACGCCCAGGATGCCCGGGCGCATGAGGATGCCGAAGGTCCACGGGATCTCGTCGCCGTAACGCACGTCGCCGAACGAGCGCCGCTCGGTCCGCAAGGTGTAGCCGGCGCTCGCCTGCACGCCCAATACGAGAAGCGTGTACTCTGCAAGAATGCGCGCGCCCACCCGTGTGCTGCCATCTCCCTGGAACCCGGTACGGGCGCCCGTGGGCACGAGCACGTTGTTGAGCAGGGCGAGCCCGAAGCCTCCTTGCTCGTTGGACACGACGGTGACCTTGCTGTGCAGGCCCACGTCGCCCATCACCGTTTTGGGCAGGGACTCGCTTTGTCCGCTCTGATAGAGCACCGCCGGCACGCTCGCGCCGAGGGCCACGATGCGCCCTAGCCCGATGCCCAAGGTCAAATCGGCGCCGATGGCATGCTCCACCGCGCGCACTTTGTCGGCGGTGCCGGGCGGCTCCAGATCCACCGGGTGCAGCGCATAGTGGAACCATGCGCCGGCGTTCCAGTTCCACGACCCCGGCGTGAGCACCGGCTCGAGCACCAGGTTCGCGGCGTGGTCCGTGGAAGGGCGCCACGTGCGCGTGTCCACCGAGGGGAGATCTTCGGCCGAGGCCGGTCGCGTCGTGCCAAGTGCCGCGCCGAGCGCGATCAATGAGATAAGAGCCGTCCGGGAGCGCATACGTCTGCGAAGACTACGCGCCCTGAGCCTCCCATGTCGACGTCGTGTCGGTGCCGCCTTCCGGAGGCGTCGCGCGTGGGGCCTCTTGCGGGTCCGCCGCGGCGAACTGCCGTTCGCGCCACCGCTTGATCCCGTAGCTCAGAATTTCCCCGATGAGCAGCCGATACTCCAGGTGCGCGCCGTTGGCGATGAGGCATAGATCGCTGTAGTTCGGGGTGAGGCCGGGCAGGGGATTCACCTCGATGACGTAAATCTGTCCCTCTCGGGTCATGCGCAGATCGATGCGGGCCACATCGCGGCAGCCCAGCGCGGTGAAGGTGGTGCGGCACACCTTTTCCATCGCGCGCACGTGCTCCTTGCTCAGCGACACGGGCGGGCACTCGTAGCGGACGTGACGTTCCCAGTCCTGCTTCATCGTGTAGCCGTAGACGGCTCGCTCCGAGGGCTCCAGAAAGACGATTTCCATGGGCGGCAGCACGCGCGGGCGCCTCTCTCCCAGGAGCCCCACGGTGAATTCGCGCCCGCGGATGTACTCCTCCACGATGGCCGGCTGCCCGTAGCGCTCGATGATTTCGCGCGCCACCTCGCGCACACCCGCCTCGGTGTCCACGACGCTCTTGCCGTTGATGCCCTTGCTCGTGCCCTCGGCGTTGGGCTTCACGATGACCGGGTAGCGGAAGCTCCGCAGCTTCTCGCGCCCCGTGTACAGCACTTGAAACTCGGGGGTGAGCACGCGTTCGCGCCCGGCCGCGAGCATGCGCTTGGCCAAGGCCTTGTCCAGGCAGATGCTCAAGGTTGCCGCATCGCTGCCGGTGTATGGCACGTTGAGCAGCTCGCACAAATTGGGCACCTGTGCCTCGCGGTTGCGGCCGCTGATGCCCTCGGCGATGTTGAAGACCAGATCGACGCGCGAGGCCATGAGCACGCGCGGGAAGTCCACCGTGGCCTCGAGTGGCACCACCGTGTGCCCATAGCTCTCGATGGCCCGTGTGATCGCTTCGATGGTCTTCGGGCTGTCGAATTCCGCCTCGCGATCGTCGGCGGCGGAGTCGATGCGCTTCATGTTGAAGGCCAGCCCCACCCGCAAAATGGGCCGCTTGCTGCCGGTGCCGTTTCTCCGCGGCTTGGTCGCATCGTACAGCGACAAAAGCCCCGCACGCGCGGTGGCCGCGCGAAGCACGGCGAGGATGGTGGCGTGGTAGTCGAGCCCCACCGCCTTCGTCGCCGCGAAGAGCGATGCGGTGGGCCCGAAGCTCGGCAGGCACGTCGCGCTGAGGAAATGGACCTGCCCATCGAGCCCCACGCGAAAATCGAGCGAGCCCACATCGCGCATGCCCAGCGCCGAAAACGTGCGCTCGGCGAGATCGCTCACCCGTTCGAGCAGCGCGCGAGGCAGGTGCGCCGGCACACGCCACGAGACGAACGATGCCTCTTCGTGCTTCAGCGCGTAATCGAACAGATCGAAGCGGCGCGCGTACGTCGGGTCCACCACGACCTCGACGGGCGGCAGCGGGGGCAGCCCATCGACGCGGGAGACCCGCAGATCCGTGCCCGAAATGTAGCGCTCCACCAGGACGCCGTCGGGGTAGCGTGCGAGCAGGCGATCGAGCGCGTGACCGAGCTCGATGGAGTCTTCGGCGACGTTGGCTTGCGTGACGCCTTTCGAGGATCCTTCGAAGTTCGGCTTGGCGACGACGGGATAGGGAAGCTCGTCGAGCCCTCCGTCTTTGAGCGACGCCCGCGTGATCATGCGGCCGCGCGGACTCGAGACGCCGTAGCCCGCGAGGATGCGCTTGGTCAGCGCCTTATCGAGCGTGATGCACAGCGCGTAGGCGTCGCTGCCCGTGACGGCGATGCCGAGTTCCTCGAACAGCGCGGGGTAGAAGCCGCGCCGCATCTTGCCGCGCCGCCCTTCGGCGGTGTTGAAGATGATGTCCGGCGCGTACGCCTCCAAGCGCGCCACCAGCCGCGATGCGGGGCCGGAGACTTCCATGCGCTCGACGACGTGCCCCGCTTTGGTGAGTGCGCCGCTGATCGCGGCGATGGTTTCTGGGCTGTCGAACTCCGCTTCCTCTTCCGATGCACTCAGCTTCAGATTGTGCGTGAGGGCGATCCGCATGTCCCATCACGCTATCAAAAGCCATTACGGTGCCTAGACGCACGCCCGCGTCTTTACGCATCCTTAAGCTGCTAGGCTGAGGAGAACTACTCGGCGTCGCCCGCGCTCGGGCGGCTTTCGTCCACCGCGAGCGTGTCGACCAGCGACAGCGACGGGGTGGCACCCGCTCCGGCTTGGGGCACCCTCGAAAGCCGGGGCAGCTTGTGAGCCATGCGGCGGCGCTTCGTGTCCAGATAGCCGGCGCTGTACGGGTTGGGCGCGATGATGACGGGCTGGCGACCCACCACTTCGACCCCGAGCGCTCGCAGCGCCTCGACCTTTTCCGGGTTGTTGGTCAAAAGGTGGATGCTGCGCACACCGAGGAACTCGAGAATGTCCGCCGCGATGTCATACTTGCGCGCGTCGTCGGGGAGGCCGAGTAGCCGGTTTGCGTCGACCGTGTCGTGGCCGCGGGCCTGCAGATCGTACGCGCGAATCTTGTTGGTCAGCCCAATGCCGCGTCCTTCTTGGCGGAGGTAAACCACGGCGCCGCGCCCGACGCGCGCCACTTCGGCCATCGCGTAATCCAGCTGCTCTTTGCAATCGCACTTGAGCGAGCCGAAAACCTCACTGGTCATGCATTCAGAGTGCACGCGAACGGGGATGCCCTTCGCTCCGTCGACATCTCCGAAAACCAAAGCCAGGTGCTCTTTCCCGGTGCCGGTGCCGTCTCCAGCCTGATCCAAAAATACGTGCGTCGTGAATTCGCCGTGTCTGGTTGGAAGAGGACTCGAAGCTACCCAATGAAGTTGAGGCCGGATCACCCGAGCGGGGACGTGCATCTCAGCTTTCTCCTGTTTCGTCATGTGAGTCGGTCGCAAGGCCGCGGTTGCGGTCTGTCGCCGGAGCCAAACTTAGGACTGGCGCAGGCGTCCGTCAAATCGCAGCGCGGCAGTCTCCGAGCGGATTCATGCCCGCGACGCCCGTCCCGATGACGCGCAGAGACGGGTCAGCATGTCCTCCAAGATGGCCTGGGGCGGCCTCCGGGAGCCTTTGAGTGCCAAGTCGGTCTCCGCCAGGACCAGGAGCCAGCGATCCGTCTCTTTGGGGCGAAGGCCGCGGGCCCGTTGCGCCAGTTCCCGGGCGCGGAATGGCTGGAAGACCCCGGCACGTTTGGCGGCCTCGTCCGTGGAGGCCCCGGACTCCGCGGCCGCCTGAAACTTCGCCAACTGGCGAATCGACCACGCCAAGGCGCCGAGGAGCGGCAGTCCGCGGTCGCGCGGATCGTAGGTGTCGGCCAGGGCGGCGAGTGCACCTTTCAAGTCGCGCGCGCCGACCTTCGCCACGAGGTCCCAGGTGTCGGCGGTCCGCACGCGGGCCACGCACTCGCCGACGGCTTCCTCGGTGATGGGCTTTCCCTCGCCGGCGTAGAGCGCCAGCCGCTCGATGGCGTCGTTGACGTGGGCCAGCTCGGGGCCTGCAATTTCCGCGAGCAGCTCGGCGACGTCGGGATCGATGGGGTTGCCCCGGGCCGTGGCGCGCTCGCGGATCCAGTTGGGTAGCTCGCGACTTCCCAGGACGTCGCACGCCACGACGAAGCCCTGCTTCTTGCCCAAGGTGGCGAGCTTCTTTCGCCCGTCGACCTTGTCGCCGGTGAGGACCATGCAGGTGGAGTCGATGGGCGCGGCGGCGTATTCGGCGAATCGGTCCAGCGGTGCAAGCTTCTTCGCGTCGCCGTCGTCGCTTCGCCCTTCACCTGAGGAGTCCCAGCGCTCGATGCCCCGAACCAGGACGAAGCGCTTGGGCGCCATCATCGGCACCGTGCGCGCTGCGGAGAGGATCGCGTCGGCGTCGGCCTCGCCCGCGGTGTACTTGTCCTCGTTGAAGGCGGCGACGCCGTTGCCTAGTGCCGCGGAACGCAATGCGGCCACGACCTCGTCGCGAAGGAAGCGCTCCTCGCCGACGATGACGTACAGCGGAAGCAGCTTCCCCTGCTTCGCTTGCGCCATGGCTTCGCTCGGCGTCACGGCTTGCGACGGCGGCGGCTGACACCCGCCAGCACGGCGAGCGCGCTCAGAAACATGAGGCCCCCGCTCCCGTTCAGCGCGGACGCGAGCCCTGGCACCGAGCAGCCGCATCCCTTGGGGTTTTCTTTGATTTTCTCTTCCTCCGTCGGGTCGTACGCCGTCTTGGGCACGAAGGGGGCGGCGCTGCCGCTGGGGGTCACCTCACCCGAGTAGTTCGTCGTGGGGGCGGCTTCGTCGGTCTTTTTGGCCGCGCCGGCATCCTCGTCGCCGACCTTGGTGATGCCCTTCTTCTTGGCCTCGAAGGTGATGCTGCGGCGATCGACGACGGGGTTGTCGCCTTTCAGCGTGAGCCGCATCGGCCCGCCGATGTCCACGCCGTCCGCCGTGCGGATCTGCACCGTGTACTCGCCGGCCTCGTAGCCGCGTGCGCGCGTCAGGCCGAAGTCGAAGTTCGTGCCCTTGAAGATTTTGCCCTGCGGGTTCGCGAAGTCGACGTCGAGCGACTCGGCCGTCGGCTGCTGGCCGGCCAATGTCTGCCGGTTCACCACGGGGTCCTTGCTGTTGTCCGTCAGCGAGCGCTCGTAGACGGCGGTTTTCGTGAAGACGAACCGCATGGGCACGTGGGCGGTGAGCGGCGGCTTGGGCAGCTCGACGGTGACGAAGATGTGCCAGGCCCCGGAAACCTCTTGTACTTCCGTGGTCTTGAGGCGCGCGCTGCCGGCTGCGGCCGCGTCGCCCGACGTGAGGACGAGGACCAGGAAAGAGAGAAAGGCAAATACAAGGAACGAGGACGGCGCGACCTTGCGGGCAAACATGACTTTGCCACGCTACCAGAGAACACGGCCGGCTGGCACGTGCTATACAGCCGCCGTCGTGGCGAAAGGCTTACCGTACGAGCGGCTCGACCAGATCAGCGAGATCGACGAGAGTGGCGCTCCCTCGGATGTTCGGCCTTCTGTGGTCGTCGTCGGAAACTTGGATGGCATCCATCGTGGTCATGCCGCGGTGCTGCGCGCTGCCGTCCAGCGCGCTGAGCGCGACGGGCTTTCCCCGTACGTCCTCACCTTCGACCCGCACCCCAGCGTGGTGCTCGGCCGACCGGAGCCCCCGCGCCTCGCCACCCTGGCGCGCCGCGCGGAGCTGGCCAAAGGCCTGGGCATCGAGCGCGTTTTCGTGCGCACGTTCGATGGAGAGTTCGCTACGTGGAAGCCCCTTCGCTTTGCGAAAGAGCTGCTCGTGCAGAAGCTTTTCGCGCACGAAATCAGCATCGGGCAGAATTTCCGCTTCGGCGCCGGCGCCGAGGGCGACTTTTCCAAGATGGTGACTTTGGGCGAGTCGCTGGGCTTCGTGACCACCGCCCATGCCCTGGTCGGCGACGAACGTGGCCCATTTTCGAGCTCGCGGGCGCGCGCCGCCATCGCCGCGGGCCAGATGGACGAGGCCGAGCACATTCTCGGGCGCCCTCACGCGCTTTCCGGTGTCGTGCAAGAAGGGCGCAAGCTCGGACGGACCATCGGTTTTCCCACCGTCAATTTGGGCAATGTGCCTGAAATGCTCCCGCCCGACGGTATCTACGCCACCCTGGTCGAGCAGGTTTTCGACGACGATGTACGCGCCTTGGCGCTCGGCGCCATGAGCATCGGCGTGCGTCCGACCGTGGGCGAGGGCCTGGAGCGCACGGTGGAAGTGTTCCTGCTCGATTTCGACGGCGATTTGTACGGTGCACACCTCCGCGTCCACGTGGTGGCACGGCTGCGCGGCGAGGAGCGATTCCCCGACCTGGAGGCGCTCAAGGCCAAGATCGCCGAAGACGTCGCCGAGACGCGCCGCATTCTCGCGGGCCGGCATTTTTGACTGGCGCCCCGGGCGCGCGACAGGCAAAACCGCGGGTATGGAACGCGTAGAGCTCGAGCGACTCGACCGAGACGGCCTCATTACCCGAGCGGAGGAACTCGGTGTGGTTCGCGCCAACGTGCTCACCCGCCCCGAGCTGGTCGACGAGATTCTGCTGCGCACCTCACGCACGTCCATCGACCCGCAGGCGATTGCCAGGTCGCGCGGCTGGTTCGGGCGCGCGCGCGATCTGCTCGCCCGCGTCGTCGAGCGCGGTCTTCACCTGCCCGACGCGGCGGAGCGCATTCGTGCCAGCTCGCCGCCGCCCCGCCCGCGCTCCACGTCCCCGGCCACGGTGCCCACGGTGACGTTGGCCGAGATTTATGCAGCGCAGGGCCACAAGGGCAAGGCGCTGGAGACGCTGCAGCGTGTGCTGAAAGAGGAGCCCGAGCACGCGGCCGCCCGCGCGCTGCTGAATCAGCTGCAGAAGATCGAGCTGCCGCCGCCGCCGCTTCCGCCCGAGGAAGAGGTGGAGGCGTCCGCGCAAAACGGCGTTCCCCCCGCGGCGTCCGATTCGGACAGGAGCGAGGGCACGGGGCCGAAGCCGCCTGCGGAGCCCTTCGGCATGCTCGACGACGAGCCGCTCCCGCCGAAGTACGACGTCGACGAGTGCGTGGCCATCCCCGTCGATCCGCGCACCATGTTCGTCTACTGGGAAGTGCGCGACGAGACGTACGCGTACCTTCGCCGCACCCACGGCGACGGGCAGATCGCGCTGCGCGTTCTCATCATCGAGCCGACCTGGGACGGTCCGCGCACGCAGGTGCGCGATCACGTGGTCTATTCGCAGCTCGGCGACTTTTTCCTGCGCGATCTTCCGCTCGGCTGCGTCGTTCGCGTGGGCCTGGGCTGGCGCGAGGGCGAGGCGTTCGTGTCGGTCGCGCACTCGCCGACGCTCGAGGTGCCGCCGGGGGCGGCATCGCCGATTTTCGCCGAGGGCCTCGTTCACTGGTCGGCGGGGGGCGCATACCCCGTCGATGCCACGGACGACGCCGCCGAGGGGATCCTTCGCGCCATGGGACGGGTGCAGGCGCACGTGCAACGCGCCCGAGTCCGCGGCGACATGCCGAGGGGCGGTACCTTCGCCGAGGGTTTCCAGGACATCATCGAGGGGTTCGGCGCAGGCATGGCCTACGGCTTGGGCGACGACGAAGCGGCGCGTCCGCTGGGCGCCTCGGAAAACGCGGGCCGTTTCGGTGTGGGCGGACGCGCGATGTCGTCGTCCGATACGATGATCCGATAGCGCTTGCGGCTGCGGGAGGGGTGTTACTCTTCCCGCGTGCTTTCTATTTTCCGTTCGGTCTTGCGCGCGCTGCGCCTCTTCGCGTTGGCCGTCTGCCTTATTTATGTCTTCTCGCCAGTGTTGGCGTCGGCCCGGCCGGGCGGGGGAGGGAGCTATTCCGGCGGGAGTCGCTCGAGCGGGAGCAGCGGTGGAAGCCGCTCGAGCGGGAGCAGCGGTGGCAGTCGCTCCAGCGGCAGCACGTACAGCGGTGGAAGCCGGTCGAGTGGTAGCAGCAGTGGGAGTCGCTCGAGCGGGAGCACCTACAGCGGCGGAACCACGTATTCGAGTGGTGGATACACCTCGAGCGGCGGCTCGTCGGACGGTGGCGGCTTCTTCGTGGGCTTCATCGTGCTCTTGTTCCTGGTGGGCGGCATCGTCTTGGTGTGGTGGCTCGTGGCGCGCTCGACGCGAAACAAGCGCGCGGCCATTCTCGACGCCCAGCACGAGGCCTCCTCCAAGCCGCGCAACGCGTCCGTCGAGAAGCTGCTGGCGCGCGATCCGCAATTGACGGTGGAGAGCATCATTCAGCGCGTGCAGCACATGAGCGTCATTCTGCGCGAGGCGTGGTGCGCGGGTGACATGAAGCCGGCCCGCCCCTTCGTGTCCGACGGGGTGTTCAGCCGGTTCCAAGTGCAGCTCGAGTTGATGCGCGCCGAGGGCAAGCGCAACGTGATGAGCGATGCGTCGATTCTCTACACGACGGTGGAGGCGGTCGATTCACGCCCGCCAATCGACGTCGTGCACGTGCGCTTCACCGCGCAGGCGCGCGACCGCATGGTGCCGGTGCAGTCCACGCCCGAGCAGATCGCGGGCGCACTTCGCGGTGCGCCCCTCGAGCCGTACACCGAGATCTGGACCTTGGTGCGCAAGCAGGGCGCGGTGACTCGCCTCCCGCCGGAGCAAGTGGGCAAGGGCTGCCCGAACTGCGGCGCACCGCTCGATCTGCAGGCCGAGATGATCAAGTGCAAGTACTGCGGCGCGCTCGCATGCTCCGCGGAGCACGATTGGGTCCTTTCGGAGATCACGCAGCTCTCCGAGTGGTACCCGGAGTCGCACGGCGAGGTTCCGGGGCTGGTGGAGTTGCGTGAGACGGACCCTCTGGTATCACGCGAGGTTCTCGAGGACCGAGCCTCGTACCTGTTTTGGAAGTGGATCGAGTCGGCGCGCAAGCGCTCGCCGGTGCCCGTGCGCAAGTGCGCGACGGCGGAGTTCATTCAAATGCGCGCCAATGTCGCGCCGCTTGCCAATGTGAGCGACGTGGCCATCGGCGCGGCCGATTGCGTCTTGTGCGATCCTGGTCCGGAGAACGACTTCGATCACGTGTACGTGAAGGTCTACTGGTCGGCGCGCTTTCAGCCGCAGCAGGAGCCGACGCCGAGCCAGGCCATCGTGAAGCTCACACGCCGGGCCGGCGTTCACGCGAATTTCTCGATGACGTCGGTCATCTGTCCGAATTGTGGCGGACCGCTCACCGAGAGCGACAGTCCGCGGTGCGATTTCTGTGGCACGGAGGTGGCGGGGGGCGAGCAGGCGTGGGTGCTCGATGCGATGCTCGCACCGGGCGACATTCGGCCGCGCGCGAACCACGAGCAGCCGCTTCCCGAGTGGCTCGTGCCCAACATCGCCGATCCGCGCGAGCGCGAGATTCTCTTCGCGCAGATGGCCGCGCTCATGTCGCAAGACGGGAAGCTGGGCAAGCAGGAGAAGAAGCTTCTTCGCGTGTGCAGCCGCCGCTGGGTCATTCCCGACGAGACGGTCGCGCAGGTCATGTCCAACCCCCACGCCGCCCAAGCAACCCCGCTGGTGAGCGCGTCGCCCCAATGGTTCCTCGCCGGCCTCGTGTCGGCGGCGCTCATCGACGGGAAGCTCGACAACCAGGAGCGCGCGATGCTCGACCGCGCGCGCACCGCCTTGGCGTTGCCGGCGGAGGAGCTGGAGCGGCAGATTCAGGTCTTGCGGCAGCGGCTCGGCATGCAACCGGGCAGCTGACGAGATGGATCGTGGGGGGCTCGGGCCGGGCACGAGGGTGTCCGGGACAGGTCCCACGTTGTCCGGGACAGGGGGACGGCGCGCAGAGCGGCGCATTTTTAGCCGATGGGGATTGGCCCGGCCTTGGCAAGGTGCGGAGTCAGACCTTGGGGCGCGGAGCTCCGGACTCCGCGCTCTCCAGGTCGCAGATCAAGACGATGGGTTGCCATTGGTACGATTGGGAGGCAACAGCCCTCCGCGTGCCCGTTGATAGCGAGGAACCACTCCTACGGGAGCCTCGCCAGCGGGAACGACACGCAGAGCGGTGATGGGAAGCGCAGCGGGCGCGGACCGGTGGCCGAATTCCTCGTTGGGTGAAGCTGCGCATGCAACTGATCGCTCCACCGGAACTTTTCTACCCCTCATCTTTATCTGGCAGAGAAAAAGCCAGACGACGAACGTGTGCGATTGCGCGGAAGCGCGATGACGCACCCGTTTGTCTCGTCGCCCGGGGAAGCCGTGTTCGCCTCATGAGGCCCAGTGCCACGCGGAACCGAGAACCAGGGGAACCCTCTAGCCGAGACGGGCGAGGCGCGCTTGGCCCCATGCGGCGAGCGCCTCGATGATGGGCTGCATGCTCTTGCCCTCGGGCGACAACGCATAGTCGACCCGTGGCGGCACCTGCGCGTGAATCGTTCGCGTGATGAGACCGGCCTCCTCCAACTCGCGCAACTGCTTCGTGAGCATGCGATGGTTGACCGCGCCCAGGCGCCGCTGCAACTCGTTGAAACGGAGCGTGCCCTCTTGCAGGTGGTAAAGGATCACGCCCTTCCACTTGCCGTCGATCAGATCGAGTGCAGCCTCGACGGGGCAGCCCACTGCGCAGTCGTAGGTCTTCTTCTTCGCGGCCATGTCGGTATCAAACTGGATACTACCGGCAATATTTTGCCGTATTTTCGAATGCCTCGCCACCTCCTATCTCCGCGCTACCAACGATGAAGACAGCGCTTTTCCTGATGGCGGCACTCCTCGTGTCTTGTTCGTCGACGTCCTCTTCGACGCCGGCCGCGTCCTCGGCCTCCGAGCCCACGACCCTTTCCGTGGCGGCCGAGAGCCGCACGATGATCTGGAACGGCGTTGCCGTGGAGGGCGGGCGCGTCTTTGTCTCCGGCCCGCTTTGGACCGGCTCGAAAGGGCCGTCGGTGGCCGTGCTCGACAAGGCGGGGCAGCCCCAGCCCTATCCCGACGCCGCGTGGAACGAGGCCGGGCGCAATCCCGCCCAATCGTTCGTCAACGTGAACGCCATCCACCGCGATGGTCAAGGGCACCTCTGGGTCATCGATGCCGGCGTCTCGGGTTTCGGCGGTCCACCGGTCCCCTCTGGGCCCAAGGCCGTGGAGATCGATCTCGGGACCAACGAGGTCGTGCGCGTGTACCCCTTCGACGCGCGCGTCGCGGGCCCTGGAAGCTACGTGGACGACATTCGCTTTCACGGCCGCCGCGGCTACCTTACCGACGCCGGCCGCCCCGGCATCATCGTGCTCGATCTCGACAGCGGCGCCGCGCGGCGCGTTCTCGACGGGCATCCCTCGGTCACCGCGCCATCGAACCGCCCCGTCGTCGTCGACGGCCAGATCGTCAGAGCTCCCGACGGCTCACCCCTCTGCGTGAACGCCGACCCGCTCGAGGTGAGCCCCGACGGAAAATACCTGTACTATGCACCCCTGCACGGCCCATGGTCGCGCATCGAGACGCGCTGGCTCGACGATGCTTCGCTCAACCCAGCGGATCTCGCCGCGAAGGTCGAACCTTGGGCCGATCTCCCGCCCACCGGCGGCACGGCCATGATGGCGAACGGCGATCTCTATTTCGGCGATCTGGCCGCCAACGCCATCAAGCGTCGCGCGGCCGACGGCACCATCACCACCGTGATCCAGGACGCGCGCCTGCACTGGGTCGATGCCCCCGACATCGACGCGGACGGCTTCATCTGGCTTCCCACGCCCCAAATGGATCGCGTGGCACTCTTTCAAGGCGGCACCGCGAAAATCGAGCTGCCCGTTCGGCTTTACCGGCTGCGGATCAAATGATGTCGAACGGGTAACCCCCGTCGTTGTACGCGCGATCGGCGATGGCCTTGCGCAGCTCGTCGTCGTTCTTTTCGAAGGCGGCGACGTTGTCCGCGAGGCGCTTTTCTGCTGCTGAGACGAACACCGTGGTCAGATCGATCTCGCGGCGTGCGCCCTCCTCGCCGCGCTGCTCGAGCGCGCGCGTGGTGCGTGAGAGAACGGACGCGATGGCAAACAGGTCGATGGCCATGTCGGCCACGCGCTTTTGCGTGTACTGCATCTCGGCGATGTCCTTGCCGAACTTGCGCAGCGCCTTGTCGACGTTCTTCGCCAGCTCGACGGTGTACTCCTCGAAGACCACGGCCTCGCGGTTCAACACCGGGTGTGCACGTGTGAAGCGCTCGCGCCCGAGCGCGGTGCGTGCCTTGCGGATGGCAAAATCGCTCAACAAGCCGAACCCCTTGATGGGCTCGCGCATGGCCCGCGCCACCTCCACGAGTTGACGCCCGGGGCCCTGCATCCCGCTGAGCGCGATGAAGCAGCGCAGAATCTCGTTCGTGCCCTCGAAGATCAAATTGATGCGCGCGTCGCGCAGATGCCGCTCGTAGGAGTACTCTTGCATGTAGCCCACGCCGGCGGCGATCTGCAGCGACTCGTTGACGATCTTCCAGAGCGTCTCCGAGCCGTACACCTTGCAGATGGCGCTCTCCACGGAGTAGTCGGCCACGTTGGAGTCGATGAGGCCCGTGGTGAGGTACGTCATGCTCTCCAGGGCGAAGGTGCCGGCCATCATCTGGGCAATCTTGTCCTTGATGAGCCCGAACTCCCCGATGGGTCGCCCGAACGCCTTGCGCTCGCGCGCGCGCTCGACGGAAAGCTTGATGAGGCGTTTTGCAAGGCCGATGCTGCCGCTGGCCACGCCGAGCCGCCCGTTGTTGAGCACCTCCATCGCGACCTTGAAACCGCGCCCCACTTCACCGAGCACGTTCTCGATGGGGACCTTCACGTCCTCGAAGTACACCTCGGTGGTGGAGCTCCCGCGGATGCCCAGCTTGTGCTCGTTGGGGCCCGTGCGCACGCCCATCCCGCGCTCGACGACGAAGGCGGTGATGCGTGGTTTGGCCCCGTGCTCGGCCGGTGAGGTGCGCGCGAACACGGTAAAAAGATCCGCAAAGCCGCCGTTGGAGATCCAGATTTTCGACCCGTTCAGGGTGAAGTATCTGCCGTCGTCGCTGAGTTCTGCGCGCGTCTGAATCGCGGCCGCATCGCTGCCGGCGCTCGGCTCCGTCAGTGCGAACGCGGCCACGCACTCGCCGGTGGCCAACTTCGGAAGGTACTTCTTCTTCAGTTCCTCGCTGCCAAAGAGCAAAATGCCCTTCATCCCGATCGATTGGTGCGCGCCCAAGGTCACCGCGAGCGAGCCTTCGAGGCCGCTCACCTCCTGCATCACACGCGCATACGCCGTCGCCGAAAGACCGATACCTCCGTAATCGTTTGGTACCAAAAGACCGAAGAGGCCCAGGTCTTTGATGCCCTGCAGCACATCGTCGGGCACGAGCGCTTCGCGATCGATCTTCTGCGCGTCGACATTCTGCGCGAAGTATTTGCGCACGCTGTCGAGCATGATGTGCAGGTTGTTCGTCTCCGCCGGCAAAGGCTCCGGGTACGGCACGATCAGGTTGTCCGCAATCACCCCGTGAAACAGCGACTTCATGAACGACTGCTCGATCATCGATTCCTCGGGTGAAAACTTAGTTTGGTTTCGAGGTGCCCTTGCCTGGGTCGCTGGCGCTAGGGGCGACGGGGGCGGCGGCGACGATGGCGCCTTTGCTGCGCCGGCGCTCGTCTTTCTCCTGCCAGGGATATTTGATGCGGCCGTGGTACATCGCCACCAGGGTGTCGGCCATTTTCACGATGAGGATCTTGAGCTCTTCCAGGGTGAGGCCGGCCTCGTCGAGCTGACCCGTCTTCAGCTTGGTGAAGATGATGCGCTGGATCATCTCCTCGAACTTCGCCTTCTCGGGGGGCTGGATCGTACGGCTCGCCGCCTCGATGGAGTCGACCAGCATCAGGATGGCGGTCTCCTTCGTTTGCGGCTTCATGCCCGGGTAGCGAAAGAACTCTTCCGTCAGGTTCTTCGGGTTCCCGCGCTGCTTGCACTTGTGCCAGAAGTACTCGATGACCTGCGTGCCGTGGTGCGTGTAGGCAAACTCCACGACCGGCTCGGGGATGCCGCCGTCGCGCAATAGCTTCGTCCCCTGAACCACGTGCGCCATGATCGCGTCGGCGCTCACCTCGGGCTCCAGATCGTCGTGCGGTGTGCGCTCACCCGCGGCCAGGTTCTCGACGAAGTACTTCGGCTGAATCGTCTTTCCCAGGTCGTGGTAGTACGCACCCACCCGCGTGAGGAGCGCATCCGCCCCGATCGCCGCCGCCGCAGCCTCGGCCAAATTGGCCATGGCGCGCGCGTGCTCCCACGACCCCGGCGCCTCCTCCGCCATTTTGCGCAGCAGGGGATTCTCCAGGTCCGTCAGGTCCATTAACCGATCGCGTCCGACGCTGCCCAGCGCGCGCACGGCGAACTGACGCAGGAAATGCGCGAGCAGTCCCGCCAGCGCGCCGCCGCCCACGATGCCCAGAAGCGGTGAGTCCAGCCCGAAGTAGAGCTGGCGCCCGATGGAGAAATGGCCCTCGAAAACCGTGATGATCGCCCCGAACATGGTCGCGGCGATCAGACCGCCGCCAAAGCCGGCGAGCATCATTTGCCGCGGATGCTTGCGGTTCAGAAAGAGCAGGCTCGAGGCAAGCCCCCGCGTGATGAGCACCGCCAGAAATGGCAGGTCGAACACGAGCAGGGACGAGGCCATGAAGGTCATCATCACGTTGATGAGGAAGGCCGTGCGCCGCTCGAAGGCGAAGGTGCACCACAGGGGAACCGTGGCCACGGGAATCCAAAATTCGCTCAACGGTGTAAAGACGAGGAACAACTTGGCGACGATGAAGACGCCGGCCATCGTTCCGAAAAGCCCGAGCTGCGTGCGCAGGAGGCGCGTGCGTGTCGGTCCGAAACGGCGAAGGTACGCCGACGCCAAGAGCAGCAAGGTCAGATGGATGACGAACATCGCGGCCGTGCGCATCGTTTGCGCGGGCCGGCGCGTCATCTCGAAGGCATAGGCGATCCGGTGGGCGTCGTTCGACTCGTCGAGCACCGTTCCGCGGGGAATGAGGATCCGCGTATGTTCGTACGCAAGGAGCGACGACTGCGCCTTTTGAATGAACGAGGCGTAAGGAACGCGGATGGTCGTGGGCGCGGGCGCGCCAAAATGCGGGTCGAGCTGAGGAATCAGCGCGTCGCCGACCTGCGCCAAGGTGATGATCATGGCGAAGCCGAGGCTCATGACCACCCCGGCGATCGCCCCTGCTCGGACCCTCGTACGCAGCATTTGGGAGGCTTGGCCCTCGTGCCGGCTTATAGAAACCGCAAGCCGTGCGCCGAGAAGGTACTCCGCCGCGAATTGCCGTGGCAAGGCTACGAATCCTTGCTCAACGGTATGGGTATTGCTACGTGGTTAAGAGGAAGGCCGAGTAGGGAGCTTGCGGGAGCTTCGACGAGGCCAGCTTGAGCGAGTCAGTGCGGCTCGTTCTGGAAGGAGAGTCGGTGAATCGGGCAAGGTCTCTCTTTGCAATTATCCAGCGTGCGTCGACGACCCGGGGCACGGCGGTCATGGGTATATGCAACGTCACACCCGATTCGTTCAGTGATGGAGGGCAGTCGTTCGACGAGGCGGACGCGCGCGCACGCGTCGACGTGCTCTTGCAGGAAGGGGCCGACATTCTCGACATCGGCGGTGAGTCCACCCGCCCCGGTGCCGCGCCCGTTCCGGCCAGCGTTCAGCTCGCCCGCGTGCTTGGCGTCGTTCGCTACGCCGTGGAAAAGGCCGAGGCGGCCGGCGCGTGCGTAACGATCGACACGGCAAACCCCGAGGTTGCCCGTGCCTGTCTCGACGCGGGCGCATGCGCGGTGAACGACGTCTCTTGTTTGCGCGACGATGCGCTCGCCGACGAAATAGCCCGAGCGGATGCGGCGTTCATCCTGATGCATGCACGGGGCACGCAGGCCGAAATGCGCGGGTTCAGCGACTACCGCGGCGCGTACAATGACGTGGTGAAGGACGTCGTCGCTGAATGGCGCGCGGCCGCCGAACGAGCCATGTCTCGCGGCGTTCCGCATGCGTCGCTGCTCATGGATCCGGGGCTCGGCTTCGCGAAGACCGCCTCGCAGAGCGCGGACCTGTTGCGCCGCCTTCCCGAGATCGCACGCGCGGTGGAGGTACCCATCGTCATTGGAGCAAGCCGCAAATCGTTTCTGACGCAGCTGGTGGGAGCGACCCAGGGTGATCCAGCACCTGCTGAACGCGATGGGGCGTCCATCGGCGCGGCCGTTCATGCGGCATCGCTCGGTGCACAAGTGGTCCGCGTGCACGACGTGCGCGGGACGCGGCAAGCGCTGGACGTCGTGAAGGCGTTGGGAGGTGGCAACCATGCTTGAAGGCCTCCTCCACCTTTTCTCGGTGCGCCCGCCGCGGGAGATCCTGATCGACATTCTCGATCTGCTGGTGGTCACCTACGTGATCTACCGCGCGCTCATCGTCATGCGTGGAACGCGGGCGATGCAGATGGGGACCGGCCTCGCCGTCATCTTCGTCGTCTACCTGGTGGCGCGCTGGCTGAACATCGTCACCCTGTACAACCTTCTCTCGTCGCTTCTGTCGTCGATCATCCTCGTCGTCGTGGTCGTCTTCCAGAACGACATTCGCCGCGCGCTCATGCGCGTGGGCGCGCGCGCCTTCCTCGGAGGGATCTCGCGGCAGCAGGAATCGCGGGTCATCGACGAGGTGGTCGCCGCCGCGACCGAGCTGGCCCGCCACCGTATCGGTGCGCTCATCTGCTTCGAGCAGGACGCCAACCTGGACGAATTCGTGGTGGGGCAGGGAACGCTCATCGACGCGCAGGTTCAGCGCGAGCTGCTCGTGGGCATCTTCCTCCCGGAGAGCTTGAACAAGCTGCACGACGGCTCGGTGGTCATCCGCAACCTGCGCGTGGCCAAGGCCGGCGTGTTCTTCCCGATGCCGGACACCAAGGTGCTCGACAAGTCGCTGGGCTCGCGCCACCGCGCCGCCCTCGGCATCACCGAGGAGACGGATGCCGTGGTGGTCGTCGTCTCCGAGGAGCGCGGGACGATCAGCTTCTGCTTCAATGGCAACATCATCTCCAACCTGGATGGTGCCTCCTTGCGGCAGGCGCTGCTCGGGCTGTTCGGGCAGCGCGCCCGCAAGAAGAAGGTCCCGCCGAAGAAGGACAAGGAGCGGCAGACCGGTTCGTACCGCTTCTCGCTCCCGCCGCGCTCGAGCAAGAACGATGCGGCCCCCGCGAGCCTTCAGCCGCAGAGCGACCGCGTTCCGCCGTCGTCGGCCGAGCGGCCGCCTGTGCCGCGGGATTCGCTGGATGACATCGACCCTCGTCCCGAGCCTTCGCCTCCGCGCCGTCTCGCACCGGCCAAGCCGATCGAGACACCGGCGCCCGCGCCCAGCTCCCTTCAAGGCACGCAAGTCCCGACCACGACCTCGGGAGAATCCGACAAGTAGACCATGGCCCTCGAACTCGGCGAAAAGCTGAAGGCCGCCTTTACGGAGAACCTGAACCTCAAGTTCATCGCCTTCGTTCTGGCGCTGCTCTTGTACTCGCTGTTTCATGGCGCGCAGGATGCGCAGCGGACCATGACGGTGAACCTGGTCGCGCTGATGCCGCCCGAGAGCGCCGATCGCGTTCTGGTGAGCTCGATGCCGCCTTCCGTGCGGCTCACGTTGCGTGGCTCGCGCTCGGCGCTCGACGATCTTCACTCCGATGACATCGGCTACCTCCAGATCGACGTGCACCTCGGCTCCGAGCGCCGGGTGACGTTGGATCCCGGCATGGTGCACGTGCCGCCGAGTGTGCGCGTCGAGCAGATCGACCCGCCCGCGATCGACCTGGTGTGGGAAGACCGCGTGACGCGCGACGTGCCGATTCAGGTCAGCGTGGTGGGCACGCCGGCGCCCGGGTTCGTGGTGAAGGGCGTTCCGCAGGCCGATCCGGCGACGGTGCGCGTGCGCGGGCCGAAGAGCGAGGTGCTCGTGCTGCAGCACGTGCGCGCCGATCCGTTCGACGTGTCGGGGCTAACGGAAGGTAGCTTTCCGCGTCATCTGGCCATCGACCGGCCCACCGGCCGCGTGTTGCCGGATCTGGCGACGCAGAGCGTGCTGGTCACCGCCGAGATCACGCGCGAAGTGGTCGAGCGGCCCTTCGTGAAGATCCCGGTCGCCGTCGTCGGCCAGGCCAAAGGAAAGAGTCAGCCCAACGAGGTGGACGTGCGCCTCGTGTGCCCCCCGGAGATTCTGCGCGCCTTGCGGCCGGAGCAAGTGGTGCCCAAGGCAACGGTGCACTCCACCGCCGCCAGCGGCAGCGAATCCGTGGCCATCGAAGTCGGCGTCGAGGGCTGCGAAGCCCACACCACGCCGAGCTCCGTCGTCGTCCGCTGGTAAAGCCCGACTAAAGCGAGCAATCGTTCAGCGTGCCGCCGCCGGTGACCTCGGTGCAGGTAAGGCACGGATCGGTGCGACGGGCGCAGGCGCAGTCGGTGGTGGAGCAGCCGCTGAAGGGCTTGCACTGGTAGGCGCGCGCGGTGAGCAGTCCGGTGACCAGGCAGTACTCCAAGCCGACCTGGCACTGCTTCGTCGGACCACACGCGAAGTACTCGGGCGCGTTCGCAGCGCAGGCGTCGGGGCCGTCATCGAGGCCGGCGCGATGCGCTTCGCACGCCATCGTATAGCGACGACCATCGCAGCCGCATTGTGGCGGAGACAGCGCGGTGCACGCATTGGGACGCAACTGACAGACGCCTTCGGCGACTGCACCGCATTTGCCGTCTGGATAATCGCAGTATTCGTCGAAGTAACACGGCTTCGTGCGCGAGCAGGCGCGCGGAGGTCCGTTGAGACCGCCATCAGGGAGGATTCGGCTATCGTCACTTGCGTCACGCAAGTCAGTATTGCCGGACGACTCATCCAAAGCCCAGTCGAGCCCACACGCGGCACTCAGTCCACCGAGGAGAAGGGCGGCAGTGGTCGATATCGCCCGCGATGTTTGCCGCATTCGGCGGAATGGATAGGCTATGGTGGAACCACGTTGGCCCGGCGGTCTGGGGAGGGTTTCGATATCGGCTTTGGGCCGGGCGGCGTGTGAATCGCTACTACGAGTCATGATGACTTCTCGGGAGGGGTTTCTGATCGTCGCTGACGATCCCGTCGTAGCCAGGGAGGTCGCTTCGCTCATCAAGCGATTCGGTCCCGCGCACGTAGTGCACAACGCGCCTACGGCGAAAGAGGCCATTTATCGCTGGATGTGGAACGGCATGGTCGTCGACGAGCAGCTCGGCAACGACTCGGGGATGGACCTCGCCGATCTGGCGCGCGTGCGCGACCCGGCCATTCCCATCGCGGTCCTCACGGCCGTGCTCGAACCGGCCATGGTCAATCGCGCGGCCCGGCTGGGGGCCATTTTCGTTTCCAAGCCCTTCGGTCCGGAGGAGCTGGCGCCCTTCGTGCGCCAATCGCTCATTCGCGAAATTGGCTCTCCGCAAGTGGGGCCCATCCTGATGCGTATTTCGGAGACCTATTCGCTTTCCCCCCGAGAGTCGCAAATCCTGGCCAGCGTACTTGCCGGTGTTGCCCGAGACCGATTCCTGATTGATCAGGATATGTCGCCGAACACGTATAAGACGCACGTAAAGTCCCTTCTGCGAAAGACGAACTTTCTCAACCTCAGCGCGCTCACCGCCTTCATCTTGCGGCAGGCCGCAAGCGAGCGATGAGCACGCGAGTGTCAAGCACGCTTCATTCCGATGCGTCCGCTGGAAGGTGAGAGTCGAGTCGAAGTAGCAAGTTTGCGATGCGCCGGCCTGGCTCCGCTGCCGCTGCTCGGCTGACGTTTTACGGAGATCGCTTGGTGTACGGATTCGGCGGGGCGCGGTTGAGCAATTCGGTTGCGTTTTCGGCACCGGCTTGCAGGGACTTGGCAAGGTTCGTCGTCTGCTGATTGAGCATGCTGTCCGACTTGCGCAATTTGTTGCGCGATGATCGGTGCGACGAGCCACTCGACGTAGCCTCTTTTGCCACCGGCGCCGGAGCCTGAGGCGCGGGTGCGGCCGACGGCTCCGTCGCGGGGCGAGCTTCAGCGTGCGCCGGTGCCTCCGTAGCCGGCGTGGGCGCGGGTGCGGCCGCCGGAGCCGCCGGGCGCACTTCGGGACGGTCCACGTGCGCGGCCGCGGCATGCGCAGGCGCCGCCGTCGTCGACACCGGAGCCGCCGGCGTCGGCGTGGACGAGGAGAGGTATCGCTCCGCGCGCACGATGCGATCGAACGTATCGTGGCTCGGCTTCACCGAGAGCTCGCCGTGGATGCCCACGCCGGCGACCACGAACACCGAAGCCACCGCGGCCAGCTGCACGAGCCGCGCCAGCGACCAGCGCGCGGCGCGCACGGGCATGGGCGTGAGGTGCCGCGACGAGTTGAACTCCACCTCGGCGCAGGAGCGGCTGCCCGTGTGGCAAAGCGCGGCTCCATCGTCGGGCTGCGAATGCGCCCGCAGGCGCTGCGACGGAAGATCGCGGCTGCCGTTGGGCGGCGTCGGCTCGATGCCCTGCGGGCGATCGGCGCCGCCCGTGGAAACCAGCGCCGAACGCGGACAGAACGTGTCGAACGCGCTCGACATGCGCAGGGAGCTCATGGTCTCGCGGAAGAGCGCGCGGCGCTTCTCCAGAGCCTCGTGCGCGAGGTCCTCGACCCATGCGCCCGTGCGCGCGGCGCTCGCCACGTCGTGGTCTTTGCGGGCGGCTGCCTCGAGCGCTTCGGCAAACTCGAGCGCCGTCTTGTAGCGCTCCTTCGGATTGCGCGCGAGCGCCTTGAGGACGACCTCGTCGAGCGCTTCGCCCGCAGCAGGGTTCACCGACGACGGGACCGGAATGGGCCCGCGCAGAACCGCACGCAGCGTGCGGATCGCATCGCCAGCTCGGAAGAGACGGCGGCCGCAGACGAGCTCCCAGAGGATGACGCCGAGCGCAAACACGTCGGCTTGAGGCGTGACGATCGAGTCGCTCACGTACTCGGGTGCCATGTACCCGAGCTTGCCCTTGCGGGCGCCATCGGTCGTGCCTTCAATCTGCGTCATCTGTGGCGTTAGTGCCGTGGCCTTGGCAATGCCGAAGTCGACCACGCGCGCCGTGCCGTCGAGGCCGACGAGGATGTTCTGAGGCGAAACGTCACGGTGCACGATGCCCAGCGGCTGACCGAGTTCGTCGGCCGTGGTGTGCGCGGCATGAAGCCCTGCCGCCGCGTCGAGCACGATACGGAACGCGATGGGAAGAGGGACGCTCTCGTTCTTGCGCGAGGTGCCACGCACGAGGTCGGAGAGGGCGAGCCCTTCCACGTAATCCATCACCAGAAGCAGCTCGTCGTCGAACTCTTCGACGTCGATCACTCCTGCCACATTAGGGTGGTGGATATGCGAGGCGAGGCGCGCTTCCGCGAGCAGCATGCCGCGAAACGCAGCGCTCTCGAGCAGGTGCGGATGCGCACGCTTGATGGCCACCACACGGGAAAAACCCTTCGCCCCGCGCGCGCGACCCAGGTACACGGTTGCCATTCCACCCGCGGCAATCTTCGTGACCACTTCATAGCGTGAATGGCTCAGCACCTCCGCTCGATCGGATATGAAACTGGCCTGTTCCGCGTGATTCATCAGGTTCCCTCTGGAAGGACCGTTGTCCCGGTCCTCATGGGCTAGTAGGTCGTCGTCAGAGTTAAGCAACTACCGAGCCCCAACGTCGTTCGGGGTCCGGAAGCACGACCCGGTGTTCGTGAATGCGACCAATCTACGAAGAACACTGCGAGAGTGGCCGTTGCTACCGCTCCAATCGCAGTGAGACCAAGAAGCACGTTCGTGCGCGTTTGTGCCCCACGCCCCTCGCTCGCGCGATCGGCAGTGCGGTTCAACTCGAACTCGTCGTGCTTCGCGTTCGTATCGATTCCTGACGCGATCGTGAGTCCACCCAGGACCGCGGTGGTAGCAGCTCCGACCCAAAACCACGTTGGGGACATATGTCGGGAACCGCCTGGATTACCCTGGTTTTGCCCTTGCCCGACAGGGTACGACATTGGATCCTTTGATATAGGATTATGTGCGACATTGGCTCCTTGGAGTGGAGCGGGGGCAGCAGGATCGGGACGCACTTCGACTTGCTCACGCGATGCGATCACGACGTCGCGATGATCTTCGCGACCGTCGATCTTCATGCTGAGGACATGACGTCCGACGCCGATCCACGTGCGTGCATTGACGGGCCACGGACGGTCGTCGACTTGCGCAGCGCACGTGTGTTGCGCTGCGCACTGAATGGTGAGTGTGCCCGTGCGTACTTCGTATTCGGCGTGCGCACGTGAAATGAGTCCGGTGAGCACGGTGCGATCGCTGGACGCAGGTGATTGCGACAGCCGTGCTTCGGCGCGCGTGGTGAGATCCATGACCATGGCCGCACGACCCGCGCGCATGGCCGAGTCGAGCGCGAGTTGAAGTGCGAGCGTGTTGGGTGCGAGCGTATCGGCACGCGAGAACTCGTCGGCTGCGCGCGCGTAATCCTTCGCGTCGAAGGCTGCGGCGCCGCGATCGTAAGCTTGCGCAGCGGCAAGTTCGTTTTGCGCGTTCTTGTTGGAGGTGGAGGCGGTGTTTGTATTCTGCACTGATACGGACGAGCCGGCGGGCTTCGACGGCAGGGTCGCCGTGAAGTCCTTCGGCTTGATCTTGCCGTCGTCGGCGCTCGCGTTGCCGCTCGATGCGAGCGGCAGCGCCATAGCGCACAAAACGCCGGCAATTGACGGTAATCCCCTCACCATTCTGGCCTCATTCGATAGTTACGGACGTCAGGTATCGGACTCAATTCGCCCTTTGGGGTGATGGGACCCGTCCGTAGGTCGGATCCCCTTCTCGCGGGGATCCTCGAGGTGCCACCTCTCCAACGGAGCAGTGATCGCCTACGGTTCCACCCGCGCGATGGGGACGGCCTTCAGATCAAATGGCCTATCGCTTCCCCAATCCGTGTCTTGCGAGAAGCCTGCCGAGGTACGTCCGATCCAATCCGGATATCCGAGCCGCTGCAGATTGGTTGCCTTGTGTGCGCGCCAGCAGTGCGCGCAAGTAGACGACGGTGAAGTCTTCCACCAGCGCTTCTTTTTGCGCGAGGAAGGGACGGTCGAGGTCGACGTACGCAGCCAGCGCAGCCGCGAGTGCGCCTTCGTTGGCCGCGCTTTTATCGCCCGGCAAATAACCGAGCGCCGCATACGCTTGGACCAAGTTGCGCAACTCGCGCACGTTGCCGCGGAAGGTGCGTGACTTCAGTTGTTCGATGACCGCTTGCGGAAGCGTCTTGGTGCCTGCTTGCTCGGCCAAACGGCGTGCAATCGGCTCGATGTCCTCGGGACGTTCGCGCAACGGCGGGATGCGCATGCGCACGACAGCAAGGCGATAGAAGAGGTCTTCGCGGAAGCGACCTGCTTCCACTTCTTCTTCGAGCATGCGGTGCGTAGCGGCGACCACGCGCACGCGCACCTTGCGTGTTCCATCGGCACCGACGGCGCGGAGTTCTCCGGTTTCGAGCGCGCGCAGAAGCATGGGCTGCACGTCGAGCGGAAGCTCACCAATCTCGTCCAGGAAGAGGGTTCCACCGTCGGCGCTTTCGAACGCACCCTTGCGCGCTTCCACCGCACCGGTGAACGCTCCGCGGCGATGTCCGAACAACTCGCTTGCCACCAAGTCGCGTGGAATGGCACCGCAGTTGACCACCACGAGGGGGCCGGCGAACACTTCCGATCCTTCGTGAAGGGCGCGAGCGATGAGCTCCTTACCTACGCCTGACTCACCTTCGACCAGGACCGTAACGAGCGAACCCTCCAGCCGCTCGAGGGTCGCGAAGATGCGCCTCATCGCATAAGAGGCGCCGACGATGTTGCGGTACTCGTCGTCGGGGTAGGCGGCCCCTTCTTCTAGTGATTCGGTGTCGGCGTCGATGGCGATTTCGGCAGCGCCGACTTTGATACGCGAACCAAGCGAGAGCACGGCGCGCTCGATGCGCTGTCCGAGGTAGTGCGTACCGTTGCGGCTACCAAGATCCGTCACGCGCACGCCGTCGGGCACGAGCTCGAGTTCGGCGTGCGTGCGCGAGACCGTAGGCGACGTGACGACGAAGTCGGACGTGGGTGCCGAGCCGATGATGCACTTGCCCGCGGCGAGCCGATGCGGCTTCTGACCCGCAGGCTCGATCACGCGCAACATGGCGCCGAGCGGCTTTAGATCGGGCAGATCGTGAATGAGCGTCGACGTCGCTGAATCGAGGCCTTCATCCGTAGGGTCATGCGCCATGTCGTGAGGAGTCTATGTTAGCGAGCTTGCGGCTTCGAGACAGCTGTGCGTGCGGCTGGGACCGCGCAGTTCGTTCCGTCTCCGCCAGATAGATGTCAACGGAACCACTCTTGTAAGCCTACGCAACTCCGGCAAAAGATCCAAAAGAGCCTTTTTTATTCCGCTCCAGGTAGCGCAGCCGGCAAGCGGCACGTGGGTTGCTCAATGGGTGGGCAGTCCTGGCGTCGAGCCTACCGAAGACATGCTGGGGCGAAGACTGTGGGCCCGGGGGGGTGCCACCAAGGGAGGGGAGTAGGAAGGAGAGGAGTGGCCCGCGCGCGCGACCCGCCTGGCGCGCGCGCGGGCCCGAGGGGTACTCACCACCCTGGTTAAATTAATGAGTCGATAGCAGATAGCAGACGTGCGCGCGCCCAACGTAAGGGCCGATAGTCAGTGATTGTTCGCCAGGTCGTTGCAGTCGAGCAGCGGCAGCGGAACAAGTCCGGCGAGGCCGGAGCCTTTGTCGCTGCCTTCACGGAAGGATCGCCTAGACGTGATTTCGACCCACGCTTTCTGCAGCACACATCGCGCCGGTCTCGCCGGTTTCGTCCCGCTGCCGCGGTTCCAGCACCACGAAGTTCCGTGTCCGAGACATCCAACCGACTTGATGAGTGCAGGGGGGACATGAGCGAGATGAGCGTGTTGGAGCACTTGCTGGACGACGACGATGACGAGCGAAGCGAAGAGGCTTCGGCGCAACTTCGTGTCGGGTATCGGAACCTTTCGCTTACCGTGAATGGTGTTCCCGTTGCCGATCCCCAGCGAGCTTTGATGGCCTGCCGAGGAAAGATCCGAGACGTTCAGGTCTTCGTCTTCGGCGATCGTGTCGAGTTTTTCATGATGCTCCGCTTCGATCGCGAAGCCGACACCCTTCGCGTCCCGCCCGAAATTTTGCGCGTGCTGACTTCGGAAAAAGAGTCGAACGACCCGACGTAGCTGCGAGCTCGAACCGCCAAGACACCAAGGACGCCAAGAGTGGGATGGGGGGGCCCGATCGTCGAGTAGCACTCGCCGATGAATCTTCGCCCTTGGCGTTCTTGGTGTCTTGGCGGTTCAACGAGATCGTTCGTCTCGTAAGGACGGCAGTGGCTTACGCCGTGGCGGAGTTTTGTACTTCGGCGACGCTGGGGCGGCGTTCGTCTTTTTCGACGCGGCCGTCTTTCAAAGTGACCACGCGGGGCATGCTGGCGGCGAGGGCCAGGTTGTGCGTGACCACCACGATGGTGGTGCCGCGCTGCTTGTTGATCGTGAAAAATAGATCGTGAATTTGCGCGCTCGTGGACGAGTCGAGGTTGCCCGTGGGCTCGTCGGCGAGGAGCAATTTGGGCTCGAGCACCAGGGCGCGCGCGAGGGCGACGCGCTGCTGCTCGCCGCCGGAGAGCTCACCCGGGCGATGAAGCGTGCGGTCCTTCAGGCCGACCTCCTCGAGCAGCGCACGCGCACGCGGCTCGAGATCGCGGCGCGAGCGACCCTGGATGAGGCCCGGCATGAGCACATTTTCCAGCGCGTTGAACTCGGGCAGCAGATGGTGGAACTGGAAGACGAAGCCGATGGTGCGGTTGCGAATGTCCGCCAGGCGCGAGCTCGTCACCTGCGTGAGCTCCTCGCCGGCGAGGCGCAGCGACCCGCTCGTCGGAATGTCGAGCGTGCCCAGGCAGTGCAAAAACGTGGACTTTCCCGCGCCGGATTGCCCGACCACACCCACGATTTCACCCTCGTGGATGGCGAGATCGATCCCGCGCAAGACCTCCAAGGTGCGTCCCATGTGTTGGAACGACTTGCGGACGTTATCGGCGACGACCAAGGCGTTGGGCACGGCAGATTCTCCCTTTTACTCGTAACGTAGGCCATCGACCGGGCGCAGGGTCGAAGCCGCATAGGCTGGATAGACGGTGGCCAAGGTGCAAATGGTCATCGCGGCGAGCGCCACCGAGAGGAAGTCGAGCGCGTCCACGTTGATGGGCAATCGATCGATGTAATAGACATCCGGATCGAGCCGCACGCCGAACCATTTCAAACCGGTGCAGAGCGCCAGGCCCGTGGCCACGCCGAACACCGTGCCGATGGCCCCGATGATCATGCCCTCGGTCATGAAGGTGCGCAAAATGGAGCGGTCGCTCGCACCGATGGCCTTGAGGATGGCGATCTCCTTGCCCTTCTCCGTGACCATCAAGAGCAAGGTGCAGATGATGCAGAAGCTCGCCACGATGATGGCGATCGACAGAATGATGAACGTCGCAAAACGCTCCAATTTGAGCGCCGAAAATAGGTTCCGGTTGATCTCGCGCCAATCGCGCACGCGCAGATCGGGGCGCTGCATCGCATCGGTGATGGCCGGGGTGAAGAAGTCGGCGCGCTCGGCATCCTCCACCTTGACGTCGATCGCGTGGATCTTGTCGCCCAGGGAGAAGTACTCGTCGGCCATTTCCAACGTCGTGTACACGTGCGTGGCGTCGTATTCGTACATGCCGCTGAAGAAGATCGCGGCCACGCGGAATTTCCGCGTGCGCGGCATCACGCCCATTGGGCCCAAATCGCCCAGCGCGGAGACCAAGGTCACCTCGTCGCCGACGTAGACGTGCAGCGTCTTGGCGAGCTCGCGCCCGATGATGATGCCGGGGCGCGCGGGCTTGGCCATGATGGACTCGCGCACCGTGGGGTCGATGTCGTCGGGCAAGCCCAGCTCGGTGCCCTTGAGGAACTGCTCGCCGTGCGAGCCGAGGCCGATGACCTCATCGGGTGGAAGCTTGGCCAGCTTTTCCGGATGCTCCAGGTATTCGAATTTGCCGACCTCGATGTTGTTCGGCAGCTCGATGACCCCGCCAATGGTGACCGGATCGACGCCGCGAACGATGACGCCGGACAGGTTCGAGGGGCTGGAGATCATCCCCTCGCCGTGGGCCACGGGGGTGGCGCCCACGACGCCGGGCACCGCACGCACCTTGAGGAGCACGTCGTCGTAGTTGTCCCACGCCGATTGGCTCGTCATGTCGATGACGATGTGCGCGTTGTTGCCGAGGATCTTCCGCTTCAGATCCTGGCCGAAGCCGCCCATCACGCTGACCACGCTCGAGAGCGAGCACGAGGAGAGCGCGACGCCGGAGATGGAGAGAATCGAGATGACCGTGAGAAAGCCGCTCTTCTGCGCGCGAATGTGGCGTGCTCCGACGAACGACGCAAAGCTCCGGCCCTCGAGCCGGTCGAGCGCGTGCGGGAGCAGCAGCGCGAGCCCCACGATGATGGCAATGACGCCGCTGACGATGGCGGCCGCGCGGATGGCGGTATCCTGCGCGGACCACGCGGAGCCGCGCAACGTCGGCATGGCGCGCACCCAGACCGTGAGCCCGATGAACAGCGCAACCAGGGCGACGAAGGTCACGCGCAAGAGCCGGCGGACGACGCGGCGCTTGTACTCGGGATCGAACCAGGGCAGGTCATTCCGGCCGGTGGTGCGCGCGTAGCCGTAGCTCATGCCGAGCTGCTGAATGCCCAGCAGAACCAGGAGGCCCACCACGGGGACCATGAAGCTCACGAGCACCAGCGGCGCCAGCACGACCGCGTGCAGGAGAATCGAATCGAGGCAGTGCGAGGTGGCGCGCCAGCTCTTGCGCATCGCCTCGAAGAGCTTCGCGTCTTCATCGACCATGAAGAACGCGGTGAAGGCGAAGCGCAGCTTCCAGACGATGCCGATGGCCAGCGCCGGGATGAGCGAGACGAGCGCCCACGGCGACCACGCCCGCGATGCGAGGCAGACAAGACCGGCCACCATGGGGACGAAAAGGGTGACCAAGGTCCCCAGCGCGGCCTGCCCCAGAAGGCGCAGCCCGCGTCCAATGGCGCGCCGGAAGGTACCCGGTTCCGCCGGGGTATCGCGCACGGCGGCGAGCGACCGCTCTGCGAGCTGCGCGAGAAAGATCGGGGTGGCCAGCGGAAAGATGAACGCCGTGAGGACGGCGCCGATGAGCGGCCCGATGAGCGATTTCCAATGCCGAAGGAAGGAGCTGGTGCCGATCCCGAGCGCCTCCCCCGGTGTCCACGGCTGGACGACGCCCTCCGTCGACCAACGCTGACTTCGCTCGTTCGACATGGCCGGCTAGACCTCGGCCCTAAGCAGAGGGAACAGAATGACGTCGCGGATGGACGGCGCGTTGGTGAGGAGCATGGTCAGCCGATCGATACCTAGGCCGAGGCCTGCGGTGGGCGGCATCGCATGCTCGAGGGCGCGCACGTAGTCCTCGTCGTAATCCATCGTCTCTTCCGCGCCCTTGGCCTTCATGGCGACCTGCGCGCGGAAGCGCTCGGCTTGGTCCTCGGGATCGTTGAGCTCACTGAAGGCATTGCAGAGTTCGCGGCCGCTGACGAAAAGTTCGAAGCGATCGACCAACTCCGGGCGCAGATCGTTCCTGCGCGAGAGCGGGGACGTCTCGTACGGGTGATCCTTCACGAAGACGGGGAGGCTCTTGCTCCCATCGGCGGAGCGGTAATCTTCGACCAGGAACGGCTCCGAGAGGTACTCGTAGAGCGCGAAAAGCCGCTCGCCGTCGTTTTCGCATTTGAGCATGCCCTTGCGGAAGTTGCCCCAGTCGATGGCCTTCGCGCGCGGCGAGCTCTTCGACCACTCTTTGATGCGCTCCCCGAAGTCGGCCCGCAACAGATCGACCAGGCCCGCGCCGCTCTTCTCGACCGCGCGCACCCAATCCGCGATCTGCGTGCGCTCGGCGGCGCGCTTCACGGCGTCCTCCATCGGGAGGCGGACGAACGGTTCCTCGAAGGTGAAGGTGCGCGCCTCGACCCACGTGCGATGCGCCTCGGGCATCGCGCGCGCAAGCTGCGCGTCCACGCGGCGGAGCAAGGTCTCCGTGAAGTCCATGAGCGTCTCGTACGTGGCGTACGCCCAGTAGAACTCCAGCATGGTGAACTCGGGGTTGTGGCGCGTGCTGATGCCCTCGTTGCGGTAGCAGCGACCGATCTCGTACACGCGCTCGAGGCCGCCCACGATGAGGCGCTTCAAATAGAGCTCCGGCGCGATGCGCATGAAGAGCTCCATATCGAGCGCATTGTGGTGCGTGACGAACGGGCGCGCGACGGCGCCGCCGATGAGCGTGTTCAAGGTGGGCGTCTCCACCTCGAGGAAGTCCGCTTCGTCGAAGGTCGCGCGGATGGCCCGCACGATGTAGCTGCGCGCGCGGAAGACCTCGGCCACGCCGGGGTTGGCGATCAGGTCGACGTAGCGTTGGCGGTAGCGCGTCTCGACGTCGGAAAGGCCGTGCCACTTCTCCGGCAGCGGGCGCATGGCCTTGGTGAGCAGGCGAAGGCGCGCGGGCTCGATGGATAGCTCGCCGCGCTTCGAGGCGGTGAGGGTGCCCTCGGCCTCGATGATGTCGCCAATGTCGAAGTCGTCGAGCCGCGCGTACTCCTCGCCCAGCGCGGCCTGGCTCACCAGGAGCTGAATCTCGCCGCTGCGATCGCGCAGGCGCAAGAACGAGAGGCCGCCCGCGGAACGATGGGCGATGATGCGGCCATGGACGTGGAACGTGCGCCCCTCGGCGAGCTTCTTGACCGCGTCCTCGCCGTATTTGCCGTCGGCGCGGGCCGGCTCGGCGAAGGCTCGGAGCTGGCCGATGTCCTTCGTCTCCGAGCCGGGCAGGCGCGGGACGACGTCGTTGGCAAACGGGTTTTCACCCCGCGCGCGAACGCGCTGCGCCTTGGCGCGGCGCGCCTCGAGCAGCGCTTGTTCGGCGGATCCTAGCGAGCTTCCCTGCGGAGCTCGCGGCGAAGGTGCGTTCGGGTCGGACGGCGACATCTTGGTGGCCGTGGGTTTATCATGCCAGGTCGGCCGCGTCGTCGGCGGAAACACCCTTTTTCAGGTCGCCGCCGGCGGCAGCGAGCAGGTACGCCTCGATGAAGGCATCCAGGTCCCCGTCGAGGACGGCGTCCACGTTGCTGTTCTCGTGCGCCGTGCGCGCGTCTTTGACGAGGCGGTAGGGCGCCAACACGTAGTTGCGGATCTGGCTACCGAAGTTGATGGCGCTTTTGGTGGCCTGGTACGCCGCATTGGCCTGCTCGCGCTTTTGCAGCTCCATTTCATAGAGCTTCGCTTTGAGCATTTTCATCGCCATGGCGCGGTTTTGATGCTGCGAGCGCTCCGCGCGGCAGACGATGTTCAGGCCCGTGGGCAGGTGGCGCAACCGGACCGCGGTTTCGACCTTGTTGACGTTCTGCCCGCCCTTACCGCCGGCGCGCATGGTCGTAATTTCGATGTCCTTGTCCTGCACCTCGATCTGGATGTCGTCGTCCAGGTCGGGGGTGACCTCCACGGCGGCGAACGCGGTTTGCCGCGTGTGATCCGCATTGAAGGGGCTCATGCGAACCAGGCGATGGACGCCATTTTCGGAGCGCAAGTAGCCATAGGCCGAATCGCCCGCGACGGTGAAGGAGGCGGCATCGATGCCGGCTTCGTCACCCTCTTGGAAGTCGACGATCTCCGTCTTGTAGCCGCGGCGCTCGCACCAACGCATGTACATGCGCAAAAGCATTTGCGCCCAATCCTTGGCGTCGGTGCCGCCGGCGCCGGGATGGATGGTGACGATGGCGCCCGAGCGATCCGCCGGGCCGGAGAGCATGCGGGCCAGTTCGGTCTGGCGAACGCGCTGTTCCAACTCGGGGATGGTCTTGGCGACTTCCGCGACGGTATCGTCGTCTTTTTCCGTGGCACCGAGCTCGAGCAGAACGGAGGCATCCTCCACGTCGCGTTCGAGCTTTTCGAAGTTCACCACGGTTTGCTCGATGCTCGAGCGCTTGCGGGTGAGGGCGAGGGCCTTGTTTTGGTCGTCCCAGAAACCGGGAGCCAGGGTCTGCTCGCCAAGGCGATCGAGTTCGCGCTTCAGTCGAGCGACGTCAAAGATGCCCCCTTAGCGCCGTGAGGCGCCTTTTGAGGTCTTGGAGCGAGTCGCGGGATTCGGTCAGCATGGTTCGGTTGCCTTAGCACATTTACGGCTCGACCGGATGCTCCCGGGTGACGGCGACCATGAGGGCGACCAAACCGGCCACGATGGCGGCCGTGATATGCACCGGCGCCGGGGAAAAGGCGGCCGCAAGTACGAGGCCCGCGGCCACCGGGAAGCCAATGGCAATGGGGCGGCACTCGTTGGAAGGGCCAATGTGCAGCAGCCAGGTGGATATCAGGTAGATGGCCACGGGGAGGGGGATGGCCAATCCCGCGGGGAGGTGGGCCAAATGGCCTTTGTGGGTGTCGTAATCGACCGCGACCTCCATGCCGGCGCCGACCGCGGCGGCCGACGCGAAGATGAAGTAGTGGCCATAGCCCCAGACGACCGCCGTTCGAAACGAGGTGAGTCGTCGATGGCCGGGCCGGTCGAAATAGAGCCACCACATGGAAAACACGATGACCAAGCCGGCCGCGGCGAGGGAGACCAGGCCGGCGATGTTGTGCCCTTCTTCGAGGCCTTCCTGGATCGCGCTGGTGGCGCCCACGACGGTCTCGCCGAGCACGATGAGGGTGAAGCACCCGTAGCGCTCGGCGATATGGTGCGCATTCCACGTGGTGTGTCCGGCGTGCTCCGCCCAAACGGGAACGGCGAGCTCGGCGAGCGTGAGGCCGAGGAACGAAGGAACGAGCCACGGCGTGGGAAGCAAAGGCCGCGCGATCCACGCGACTTGGAGAGCCGCAATGCCCAGGACATACCGCAAGGCCGTGCGTCGTCGCTTGGGATCGCCGCGTGCAGCGCGAAGCCATTGCGTGACGCCGGCGAGGCGCATGACGACGTAACCCGTGACCACGACGGCGAAGTCGCCCTCGAAAGCACGCGCGACCCCGGCCGCGATCACGAGGCCGCCGGCGATCTGTACGAGTACGGCAAGCCGGTAGGCGACGTCATCGATGTCGTAGGCGCTGGCAAACCAGGTAAATTGCAGCCACGCCCACCAAATGGCGAAGAAGACGCAGAGGTAATTGAACACCCCGTGCGCAACGTGGTTCTCCGCGAGCGCATGGTGCAGCGCCGCCCCCGCCCGACTCACCGCCACGACGAAGCACAGGTCGAAGAGCAGCTCCAACGTCGTCGCCGCCCGATGCGCCTCGTGCGCCTCGCGCGCGAGCATGGGCCGATACCAAACGCGAAGCCGGGGCGGAGATTCGGCCATCGGCCCTCCTTTGTACCGCGCCCCCCGCCCCAAGATCGAGCCCTCGAAAAATCGGCCTCGGAAATCGGGCTCGGACTCGGACTCGGACTCGGACGCCGACTCCGACGCCGACTCCGACTCCGACGCAGAGTCCGACTCGTCCGATTCCGACTCGTCCGATTCCGACTCGTCCGATTCCGACTCGTCCGATTCCGACTCGTCCGATTCCGACTCGTCCGATTCCGACTCGTCCGATTCCGACTCGTCCGATTCCGACTCGTCCGATTCCGACTCGTCCGATTCCGACTCGTCCGATTCCGACTCGTCCGATTCCGACTCGGAGGATGTTGGGCACGGGCGGGAACCCGTGCCCCTGCGGGCGTTACCGTTTGGCGCCGAGGCGGTAGAGCATGGCTGCGACGCGGTCGAGGAGCTGCTCTCCGTCTTCGATGTCCCTCGCGTGTACGTACGCCCATGCGACTGCCACACGCAACGCGGTACGAGACTCGTGAGTCGAACCCGCCGCCGTAGAGAACCGTGCGATGCGATGCCCCCCTTGGCTACGATTCCCCTCGGCGATGTTCAACGCAACGGAGCTGAGAGCCCTCCGAAGCTGCTCGCCCAGATCCCGGTCACAGCGCCGAATACCTGCAACGATAGGCCCAAGGACTTCGATGGCCAGCAGCGAGACTTCGAGGACGTGAAACGAGGAGGGGCGGTGGGTTGGTTTTGATTGCATGCCCCTCCCAGCGAAAGAAGCGTGACAGCGCCCCCGCCCCCACCCGCCATTAAACGAGGGCGCTGGCGCGCTTCTTTCGCGCCCGGCAGGCAATCAAAACCAACCCACCGCCCCGCCTTCACCTCCAACCGCAGCCAACAATGTCCTGTCCTACTCGGAGTCGGAGTCGGAGTCGGAGTCGGAGTCGGAGTCGGAGTCGGAGTCGGAGTCGGAGTCGGAGTCGGAGTCGGAGTCGGAGTCGGAGTCGGAGTCGGAGTCGGAGTCGGAGTCGGAGTCGGAGTCGGAGTCGGAGTCGGAGTCGGAGTCGGAGTCGGAGTCGGAGTCGGAATCGGAGTCGGAGTCGGAGTCGGAGTCGGAGTCGGAGTCGGAGTCGGAGTCGGAGTCGGAGTCGGAGTCGGAGTCGGAGTCGGAGTCGGAGTCGGAGTCGGAGTCGGCGTCGGCGTCGGCGTCGGAGTCGGCGTCGGAGTCGGCGTCGGCGTCGGCGTCGGCGTCGGAGTCGGCGTCGGCGTCGGCGTCCGACGCCGACTCCGACCGACAAAACACAACGACCGCGCATCCGGAGATGCGCGGTCGTCGCGGGTTCCGCGGTCGGGGTGCTCAGTTAATCACGGGGTGCCCGCACTTGAACTGAACGCCGCCACCGCCGCACGTATCGCCCGGGGTCGTGCATTCGCCGCAATCGATGAGTCCACCGCACCCATCGCCTGCCGGACCGCACTGGTACCCGCGTTCGGCGCACGTGAGCGGCTTGCAACCGCCGCAGACGCTCGGCGAACCGCCGCCGCCGCACGTCTCGCCCGGCTTGGTGCACGCGCCGCAATCGAGCTGGCCGCCGCAACCATCGCCGATCGGCCCGCAGGTCGCGCCCACTTGTGCGCAGGTTCGAGGGGTGCACGAACCTTCGCCGCACACGTTGGGCGTGCCCGGGTTGCCGCCACCGCAGACCTTGCCCGGAGAGCAAGTCCCGCACTGGACAACACCACCGCATCCGTCGGCCATCGGCCCGCAGTTCGCGCCGGCCGGGCAGGTCTTCGGAACGCACGTGCTGTTGCCGCACACATTCGGCGAGCCGCCGCCGCCGCACGTCTCACCCGGCTTGGTGCACGGGCCGCATTGGAGGACGCCGCCGCAACCGTCACCGATCGGACCGCAGGTCGCACCCGCCTGGGAGCAGGTACGCGGAACGCAGCTCGGGTTGCCGCACTGATTCGGGACGCCGCCGCCACCGCACGTCTGCGGAGGAATGCACTCACCGCAGTTGAGGATGCCGCCGCACCCGTCCGCGACCGGACCGCAGGTCGCACCCGCCTGGGAGCAGGTGCGCTTCACGCACTGCGACCCACCGCACTGGCTCGGCGTTCCGCCACCGCCGCAGGTCTGCGGAGGCGTGCAGTCGCCGCACTGGATGATGCCGCCGCAACCGTCGCCGACCGGCCCGCAGGTCGCACCGGCCTGCGCGCAGGTGCGCGGGCGGCAGGTGGGAGGCGGCGGGGGAATGTCCGGCTGGATGCACGAGGCCAGGTCGAACAGCATGAACATCAGGATCTTCTCCTGCGCCGAGATGCTGCTGTCTCCGCAATGGTTCGGGAACCTGGAGCCGTTCGTGTCGGAGTTGGTGACGTGGAAGTCGCTGAAGATGACGCGGCCGCACTGCTGATCGGCCGGCTTGTTCCACGGCATGTTGAAGGTGAAGTGCTGCACCTTGCGGGCATCGGAGGCGCCGTAGAGCCAGCGCTGCGACGGAGAGTTCACCCCGCGGAGGTCCCAACGCGCCTCGTTGATGGTCACTTGCGGCGGGTTGTTGCCAGACAAAGCATCGACATTGTCCAGCCACTCACGGAACGCCGCGCCCTTCGGGAAGCTCGTATCGACGTTGGCCGTCAGGCTATCCATGCCGTCCGAACCGTCGCTATCGACCTGCCATTGGGCTGCCTGGGAGAAGGGCACCTGGTTGTAGAGCCAGGCGTAGTTGTAATGGGTCGCGAAAACGCGCCCGCCGTTGTTCGTGTAATTGACCACCGCCTGCTTGCGCGCCGAGGTCTCGTCGTTGTGGAAGCCTTCGCACGCGAAGAGAACTTGGTCGTACTGGTTGATGGTCGCCTGGTTGTCGACGAGCACGTCTTCCGAAACGGCGTTGCCGCTCGGGGGTCGCCCCGGCTGGTGTCCGTCCCGACCCGTGTCGCCCTGGTACATGCGAATCCGGCCGGTGCCGCTCGGCCCCGTGAATTCGGTGTCGTCGATGCCCATCTTGCGGAGCAAGCACTCGAGCGCGTCGACGTTGCCGGTGGAGAGAGCGGTCAGCGGAATGTCGCCTTCGCCCTTGTTCCTCGGAAGGCGCGTCAGCGTTTCGGGGATGGTCGTCACCTGGCAAGCCGGGACGTTCGACACCCGAATCTGTCGCCGCCAGCGACCGAGCTGGATGACCACCGGGATATTGTTTCCAACCGGTACATTGGTCAGCGTGAAGGAGCCGTCCGTGCCGGTGGTGGTGCGAACGAGCGGTTTGCCCGAGACCTCCGACGAGCACTGGTTGCACGAAACGCCATTGGTCGGGAACGGATCGACGGGGGCCGTCGGCACGTAAACGATGGCGTTATATAGAGGAAGGGTTCCATTCGGGGCGTAAACGACACCCTTAAGCGTCGTCTGCGTCGTCCCTGGGCAATTCACCTGTCCCGCGTCCGGGGGCTCGCCGCCACCGCACACGCTCGGCACGCCGCTGCCGCCGCAAATAGCCGGCTCGACGCAGGTACCGCATTGAATGGTGCCGCCGCACCCGTCCGCGACCGGTCCGCAGTTCGCACCGGCCTGTGCGCATGTGCGCTTTACGCACGGCGTGGAGTTGCCACCGCACACGCTGGGGGTTCCGCCGCCGCCGCAGGTTTGCGGCGCCGTGCAGGTGCCGCAGTTGAGCGTACCGCCGCAACCATCGCCCGCGAGACCGCAGGTCGCTCCGATTTGTGCACACGTCTTCGGCACGCAGGCGCTGCTGCCGCCGCACTTGCTGGGTACTCCGCCGCCGCCGCAGGTTTGTGGCGCCGTGCAGGTGCCGCAGTTGATGAGGTTTCCGCAGCCGTCGCCTTGCTGCCCGCAGGTGGCACCGAGCTGTGCGCACGTCTTCGGGGTGCAGCTACTCACACCACCGTCGACGACCTGGCCTCCGCACTGACCGGGTTTCGCGGGATCGCCACCGCACGCCGTTCCGGGCGCGCAGGTGCCGCAGTTCTCGATGACGCCGCCGCAGCCGTCGCCAGCTTGGCCGCAGGTAATGCCTTGGTCCTGGCAGCTCCTGGGGCGGCAACCACTGTTACCACCGCATTTGCTGGGGACTCCGCCACCACCACAGGTTTGGCCGGCGGGACACGTCGGTTTGCAGTCGATCAAACCTCCGCATCCGTCGGAAACCGGACCGCACACGTCGCTTTCCGGCGGGCAAATTTCGGCCTTCGTCTTCGGCTTGCAATTGTTCGTGGTGGAACCGCATTCGAAATGCTTTCCACCGCCGCCGCAGGTCGTGCCGGGCGCACAGGCCCCGCATCCCAGCGTTCCGTCACACCCGTCGCCCTCCAACCCACATTTTTGGTCGGGAGCGCACGCCGATTTGGGTGTGCAGTTAACCGGGGGCGCCTTACCGTCTGTCTGACCGAACCCGCCGCCCGCATCGGAATTGCCGTTCCCTATTGGAGGGCCACCGTCCTGGGCGTTGGGATCGAAGAAACTTTCATTGGAACTTCCACACGCAGCCGCCGTCACGGCGACAGCCGCTATAAGCACCGAAACCCTGATGCCCATCCGCATCTGACGTACCTCCGGTAAACCGACTAATTGCCGCGCGTACTAGGAATTAGTGCGAATAGTTCAAATTCGATTTTTAATCGGAACGCGTACAACTTGACGCACTACTCCTGGTGACACGCGGGCTTCGAACGAGAGAGCAACGACGGAAATCGGGGGCGCGGTTGGATTTTTCGGAGACGTTTCGTGCTAGCAGGTGCGCCGTCCGCGGCGCTGCGCACGCACAATGGACTCCTCTCAACGACGCCGTCCAAAACGAACCTGGACACCAAGACGTGGCAAGCGAGGTGAGTATGTGGACACTCACGTTGCCGCGTCGTTACCGGAGGTGACGATTCGCTTTTGGACGATACCGATGTCGGAACGGTGCTGCGCTTATACAAGGTGCCGGTTACGAATGTCCGCCGGGCAGGGGCGGTGTCGTTTGGATATCGGGATGGCCCGGTCGAAGACCTGAGTAGGACCTGACTCGGTGCTGAGTAGTGGATGGTGGCCGCAAGCGGATTGTTTCGAAGTGGCTTCAGTCTGGTAGGAGACCCTGCTCCGGCGTCGGTGGAGTGCCGGATGGTGCAGACAAAAAAAGCGACGCCGGCAATAGTGCCGGCGTCGCGCGGAGAGATGGGCGTTGCCTGGTGCTTCCACTGGCTTAGGGATCCCCGTCGAAGTTCAACGGGGTCGTTGAATATCGATTATGATTTTCAATCTTACCTGGACAGGTACCTCCTTGTGGAGCCGCTACATGAGGTAAACGGCTTTCAAGGTCTCGTGACGCGCAGTTACGTGACGCGGGCACCAGGCGACTATCTCTCCGCAAAGACTCGTCTGCTTGTTTTCCTCCCAGCGCTGTCTTGACAGCGGTGCGTGGGGCGCTCTCCGCGCCTCGCTCAGTTAATTAGAACCACCACGCGCCACGTACGCAAGGGAAATGAAATAGGATTAGGTCAAAGAAGTAACATTTTGGTTTAGCGCGGCCGGGAGTGCTTCCACTGCGCTGCGCCAAGCGGGGTTCTCCGTTTGACCTGGCTTTCGAAGCCCAACGAGCAGTGCAATCTGCTCACCTTCGCGCGTGTAGAGCTCGAGCGATGTGACGTTCCCGTCTTTGGTGGGCTTGCGCACGACCCAGGCTGAATCGATTAAATCGCGCTGGACGTGCAGGTTGAACGTCGGGTCGAGCACGTTGATCCACGGTCCGGTCGGAACGACCTTGGTGATGGCGCCGGAGTAAATCTGAATGATTCCCGCGTTGCCGACGAACACCATGATCGATAGGCCCGACGCCGCCGCGCTCTGCAGGATCCGCTCGAGGCTGTCGCGCTCCACCGGATAGGCCAAATCGGAGCCTGCCAGCCGGAGCGCTTGCGTTCGGGCAACGCTGAATCGCTGCAAAAGTCCGAAGAACTCGTGCGTGTCGGTCATGGCAAGCCAGGCTTGCCGAAGCCCATCGACATCGATTTCCGCGTCGGGACGGACCGGTCGAACTTGCGCGGGCGGCGCGAGCTCCAAGGCCGCGCTGGACTTCGCGCGGTACGTCTCGATCAGCTCGAGGAAGGCCGTTCGGTCACTTTCGGCGCGAAGGTAGATCTTGTGGATGGCTCGGCCGGTCTCGTCGAAAATCTGCAGGCTTTCCGAGGTGCCGCGCGATGTCTCTTCGCGCACGAAAAACGCGTATCGCCAGACGCGAAGGAAGATGCGCAAGTCAATGGTGCCGAGGCTCTGGCCATGGGCGCCGAAGAACTCGATGCGATCGTAGTTGCCCTCCACTTCGATGACCGCGGGTTGATTGCGCGTAATGGCTTTGACGAGTCCCAACTTGGGGAGGGCGGATACGAAGGCAACCCAATCGGGCACCTCGAGGCGTACGGCGATAGGGCCCGACGAGCCCGACGGGGCCGTGCACGCCGAGGCGACGAGCTCGCATTCGGTGACATTCAATTTGTTCGCGGCATCGAGCGCGAACAGTCGTTTCTCGGAGGCCCGAAGATCAAGCCACCGCTCGTACAAATCGTTTTGATTCATGACCGGACCTCCGATGATGCGGAACGCGTGACAATGAGAGGACAGTCGAGCTCGGGGTGCGGGAGCACCATCGCCTCGACGGAGAAGACCTCGCGCACCAATTCCGCCGTGAGCACGTCGCCCGGCGGGCCCTCGGCCACGCGGCGGCCGGCGCGAAGGACGGCAATGCGATCGGCGGATTGTGCGGCGAGATTCAAATCGTGGAGCACGGCGACGACGGCCACTCCGTCTGCCGCCATCTTTCGCGCCCAGTGCAACACGGCGTGTTGGTGATGCAAATCGAGGCTGTTCGTCGGCTCGTCCAAAAGAAGCACTCGGTGTTGCCCTTCGGGTGCCTCCCAGATTTGGGCCAGGGCGCGCGCGAGCTGGATGCGCTGGCGCTCGCCGCCGGAAAGGGTGACGTAGGTTCGCTCTTCGAAGGCGAGCGTGTCCGTTGCGGACATGGCCAATCGCGCGATGGCGGTGTCGCGCATCGATTCGGTGCCCGCGATATGGGGCGAGCGCCCGAGCAGCACCACGTCGAATCCGGTAAAGGCGAAGCGAAGGTCTTCGTGCTGCGAAAGGACGGCCCGCACCCGCGCGCGGTCGTGCACGGACCATTCGGCGAGGGGGCGGTCGCCCATGCGGACCTCGCCCGACGATGGGGTGAGCTCGCCGGAGAGCATCTTGAGCAAGGTCGATTTGCCGGCACCGTTGGGGCCGACGATGGCGACGACCTCGCCGGGTTTGGCGGCGAGCGACACCTCGTTCACGAGAGGGATCGCGCCGGCGCGAAAGCTGACGTTGCGTGCCTCGATCATCCGAGCCTCCCGCGTTCGCGCACGAGCAGTGCGATGAAACAGGGCGCGCCGACGGATGCCGTGACGATGCCCAACGGAAGCTCGGCGGGCAACACGGCGGTTCGCGCAAGGGCGTCGGCCCAGAGAACCAAGCTGGCGCCCAGGAGCGCGGAGCCTGGGAGGAGCACGCGATGATCGGGGCCTGCGGTGAGCCGCACGACGTGTGGGACGATGAGGCCGATGAATCCGACCACGCCGGAGACCGCGACGGAGGTGCCCACGGCGAGCGCGATGAGCACGGTGGTGACCTTCTTCACGCGGTCGGCGGCGACGCCGAGGTTTCGTGCCTCCGATTCGCCGAGCAAGAGCGCGTTGAGCGCGCGTGCAAAGCGCGGCAGCAGTGCGACGGGGGCGGCGAGAAACAACGCCGTCGCGAGGACGGTCTTCCAAGTGGCGCCGCCGAGGCTTCCCAGGGTCCAAAAGAGAATCGTGCGAAGCTGCGCATCGGTGGCGGTGAAGGTGAGAAGGCCCGTGAGCGCGGCACATAGTGCGGCGACGGCGATGCCCGCGAGAAGAAACATGGATACGACGATGCGGCCTTCGACGCGGGCGAGGCGCTCCACGAGCCATGCCGCGCCGAGCGCACCGAGGAAGGCGGCCACCGGCAGCATGTGCGGTGCAGAGATCCACGGCGCGATGGCTTGCGCCCAGTGCGCGCCGAGCACGATGGCGGCGACGGCCCCCAGCGCACCACCGCTGGAGATGCCGAGCAGGCCCGGATCGGCCAGCGGATTGCGAAAGACGCCCTGCATGGCCGCACCCGCCATGCCGAGCCCCGAGCCAACGAGCACGCCCAGCACGACGCGTGGCAAGCGGATGGCGAAGAAGATCGCGGTGTGCTCCTGCGTCGTTTCCACGGGCAGTGCGATGCCGGCCTTGCTGGCGAGGAGTGCAGCGATTTCGAGCGGCGGCAGCGGCACGCCCCCGAGGGCCGCGGCGAGAATGGCCGATGCGGCGAGAAGCGCGATCAGGCCGGGGAGGATCAGCCGCCGTCGCGTGCGGGGTTGCGGAAGCGGAAGCGCGGCCGGCAGGAGCATCAGTCGGGTTCCGACGCGAGCTCGGGATGAATCTTTCGCGCGAGCTCCCGGATGGCCTGCCCCGTGCGCGGACCGAAGCCGAGCAGGAGCAGGTCATCCATGGCGACGAAGTGCTTCTCTTTCGCCGCGGGGGTTTGTGCGATGCCGGATACCTTGGCGAGGCCCTCGGCGCCGCCCAGGCTTTCCAATCCGCGCGCGGGGACGAGGATGATGTCGGGCGCCGCCTCGACCATCGCCTCGGGGGCCATGGGTTTCGAGCCATCGAATCCGCTGACCGCGTTGATGCCGCCGGCGAGGCGCACCATCGAGTCGGCGGCGGAGTGTGCGCCGAACACGTGCAGCAGATTCTGGCCGCGCGCATAGAGGGCTAGCACCTTGGGGTGCGATGTTGCCTTGGCAACCAGTGCGCCGGCGCGGCCGATGTCCGCGTCGAAGTCGCCGAGGGCCTGCTTCGTGTCGCGGCCGAGGAGCTGCCCCACCTTTTCGATGCGCGCCCGTGCCGCCGCGACCGATGGCTCCGAGGGAATGATCTCGAGGCGCACGCCGGCGCCGCGGATCTGCTCGAGTGCGGCAGGCGGGCCGGCTTCTTCGGCGGCGATGACCAGGGTGGGGGTAAGGCTCAAGACGCCCTCGGCGCCGAGGGTGCGTTGGTAGCCGACGCGCGGAAGCTGATTGGCTTTGTCGGGGTGCACGCTGGAGGTGTCGGTGCCGACGACCTGCTCGCCCGCGCCGAGGAGAAAGACGGTCTCGGTGACCGGTCCACCGACGGAAACGATGCGCGCCGCTTGCGTTGGTTTGGCGGACGAGGTGCGACCGCACGCGGCCGCGAAGAGCGCAAGCGCGAGGATGAGGGCGAAGGAGCCGCTGCTCGAGCTCTCGTGCGATGAGACGGAACAGCCGCCCGAGCTCGAGTTGGAGCTCGAACCCGGGTCTGGCGGCGGAGGGGTTTCGATCGGCGGAGGTGTGCTCAACGTGAGCGCAAAGGTTGCATCGGTTTTGTTCGTGGTCACGCCGCTGACGACGAGGATGGATTCGGCCTCGACGCGCGTCGGAATCGTCGTCGAAAGCGCTGTCGTGCGATCGATGCGCGCGATCCCGTCCTCGAGCGGAACGAGTGTTGCGGCCGTGCGCGTGGGATCCGCCTCGAAGGCGAGAAGCTTCGCCGCGTCGACCTTCAATCGATAATAGAAGGACGCGAGGCCTGCCGTGGCACGTCGCACACTGCCCTCGGCCGGGAAATCCGGCACGCTCGACATGGGGTACTTCTTGGCATCACGGTATCCAGCGTTCATGGCACGTGTTCCCGTCGCCGTGTTCCAAACGGCAAAGCGCGTAAACTCAGTGGCGAGGCTCGATGGGCGCAGGACGGTATCCGTCGCCTTCAAGGCCGGGCTGCCATCGGCACCTTCGGCCTCCAAAATGGTGCGCACGATGTCGTTGCCGCGTGTCTCCGTCAGGTACACCGGCCAGATCGCGCTGCCATAAAGATACGCGGCGGACGCCCCGCCCGGCGGAAGATCGAGGGAGCGCGATGGCTCGCGAAAGAACGCCGGCAGAAACGACTCCAGATCGGTGAGCGTGGGATCCAGTGTCTTTGCCGCCCACTGCGCAGTCCCCTCGGCCCAGAAGCGATCCATCTGCGCGTCGTAGGCGTTCTGCACGGTGTGAAACACCTCGTGCGGGAGCACGGTGCGGATGCCTATTTCGGCCGTGGGGTACCTCTCCCCGAGTTGGCTCTCGGCCAGGATGAAGCTCGCACACTGCCGTCCCACGCACCGCTCCGGCACCGCGGTGCCGTCAGCCCCCGTGAAATGCACGAGGTACACATCGAGCCGGCCGTCGCCGCCGTTGGAACCGCACGCGGTGTCTTCGTCGGGCGGCGGCGCGCGAAATCCCATACCCGCGTAGCGATCGAGCGCATCTTGCGTCACCGCTGCGGCGCGGGCTACCTCGTCGGGCACTCCATCGGGGCGCGTGCTCGCCGCATGGACGCGATGCTCGCCCTCCGTCGTGTACCAGATGCGCGTGCGCGCTTCATCGAAGTGCGCGACGGCCGCGGCGCCATACGCGTAGCCGGCGTAACCGGCAGGGTCGGTGGGACGCGTGCAGGTCTGCGCATGGGCCTCGGCGACGCCCGCCGCGAGAAGCACGCCGAGCGCAACGCCGAGGGCCCGCATGACTCAGAGCGCCCCGACCTTGAAGGTGAAGTGGCCGCCCGCCATCCCGGTGCCGCCGTCGGCCGTCGAGTAGTACGAGAGAATCTGCAGCTTGAAGAAGGCCCCCGCGGCCGTTCGCACGAGGAACGTGCCCTCCTTGGGCGTGAGCACGTGCGTTGCGTCGTTGTAATCGTACCAGCCGCTGAACGTCGTTTTTACGCTGCCAAACTCGTCGCGCTTCGGCGTGCAATTGTCGTCGAAGAAGTTCTCCGTGTCGAAGGTCTTGCCCTGCGTGTCGGCGACGGTCACCTCGTCGAACGGCTTGTCCGCCAAGAACAGCGCGCTACCTTGGCCTTTGCCGCCATCACCGCTGTTGGTGAAGATGACATCGCGTTTGAGCGCCAAGTCCCAATCGGCGGAGGCGCCGGCGGATTTGTCCGTCACGGCGACCTTGGTGGAGGCGAGCTTCAAGTAGATGCGCGGGTTCGTGCTCGCCCCGTTCAAGCCGCCGGCGCTGGCGTTCACGTAGATGCGTTGCGCATTCCCTTCGGTGGCGTACACGTTGACGTCGCCCGTAGACACCGTGTCGATGGGCTTGAGCAATTGCTCCTTGGCCGCCGAGCATCGTTCGCCGGCATCGGAGCCCGCGTCCGTGGCGCCCGTACCCGTGTCGGCACTCTGGGCGTCGTTCGATGCCGCGGTGTCTTTGCCCGCGTCGACGCCAGGGTTGTTCGCCACGGTGTCGTCGCCGCTGCAACCCGCCGCGCCGGCGGTGATCGCCATGGAAGACAAAAGAAGCCCAGCGAAAAGGCTATGTTTCATAGCTCTCATCCTTCTCTTTTATTCTTTGAAAGGTTTGATGCGTAGGGCGACCGTCCCCGGCGACGCCGCGGTGGCATTCTCGAAAGAGGTAAACCCGATGAAGTACTTCTTCTCCCCGCCCGCGCTGGTGGCGACCCACGCGGCATAGGCCGGTGTCCGTGCGTTGCGATCGGCCCACGTTTCGCCGAATGCGCTGATCACGCGGTCACCGCGCAACGTCTTGCCCTCGAACGACGCCCAGTTGATCGCGTCGAAGCGCGCTTTCTCGCTATCCGCGTTGCGCACTCGGACTTGGGCAAGCGCCTCGCCCGCAATGGCTGCATCGTCGAAGTCGATGCTGGTCACCCCGCGTGGCCCACCCAATCCGCCGTTGCCGCCGATGGCATCGCGCCGAAAACAAAGGTGCCACGCGTTCGACGCGCTCGCAGCCGCGGGGGTCAGCATCGTGCGCGTGCCGGTGCCGAGGTCGATGCACTCGCTCGGCTTGCTCGGGTCGGCCGCGGGGCCGCCTGCGGTGCCATCGAGGGTGCTCGCCTCCACGGTGTCGCCGACGTGATCGGCGAAAAGCTCCGCATAACGAATCTTGTACAATGCACTGACCGGTGCGCCGTCTCGCTCTCCGTAATAGCCGAGCACCTGCACCTTCCAGCGGCGCGCACCATCTTGGATTCCGGCCACGTGGTAACGGCTATAGAGGACGTGGGCATCGCCGTCGTACGCGTACCACTTCACGAAGGCGCCGCCCGCCTTATCGGTGAACAAGAGCGGTACCTGCGGCAAGGTGGCCGCGCTGTACGAAGGTGCATCGATGGGCCCGAATGCCGAGCCGTGGGCCGAGCCGGATGCGCCGCTGTTCGTGTAGACGTCGTATTGCTCGAGCGCGATATCCCAGTCGCTCGACGCTTTGGGATCGCCCGGCACTTGGACGACCGCCGGTGGATCCAAGCGAACGTACGCACGGCCGCTTTCGGGGACGGCGACGCGAAGCTCGGTGCCCGACGAGAACACGCTCCAATCGTGCCCCGCGTCGGGCGTGCCGCCCGGTCCGGCGTCGCCCGTATTGTCTTTCGTGCCCGCGCTGTCGCTGCACGATGCGCACGCGAGGGCGAGCCATGGAGCAAGCCAAAGGAATCGCGGTTTCATTCGTCCTCCAGAGAAAAATCGGCGCGCAGGCCGATGTAAAACACGCGACCGAGCGGCGGCCGCGTATCGCCGACGCGTCCCACGTCTTGATGCACGTCGAGCAGGTTGAGCACGCCGGCGTAAGCGTGCGACTTGGGCCAAAGGTCACGCCCCACGCGCAGGTCGACCATCGAGTACGCGGGCGCGCGTGTGTTCTCGTCGATGAAGGCGTCCGTGGTCATGCGCCAGCGGCCATACGCCTCGAGCTTCCATGGAAGCTGGGCGCGCAGCGAGGCCGTAACGGTGTGGGGCGGCCGTCCGGCGAGCGGCCGATCGTTCAGATCGTCGCGGGTCCACAGATAGGAGTAATTGACCTCCGCCCGCAGGTGCTCTTTCCAGAGGCGCACGCTCCCGAAGACATCTCCGCCCAAGGTGCGCGCCTTGCCGAAGTTCGTGTAGCGGTAATCGACGACGGTGCCGTTCGGAACGCCGTTCGCGAGGTCGATGTCGATCATGTTGTCGACCCAGTTGGCGAACCCCGATGCCCGCAAGGTGACGTTGCGATCGGGCTGCCACGTCACATCGCCGTTCACGCCCCACGATGTCTCCGGCGTGAGGAGCGGGTTGCCCAGCACGCGGTATCCGTAAAAGGAGTGGTCGAACACGAACCCCAGCTCCTTGGCACTCGGCGCGCGAAATCCGCGTCCTCCCGAGAGGCGTATTCCGACCTCCGGCGTGGGGCGGTACGCGAGGGCAAGGCGCGGTGAGACGGCGCCTCCGTACTTCGTGTGCCCTTCGCCGCGCACACCCGCGAGCACGGTGAAGGTTTTCCCGAAACGCCACTCGAGCTGCCCGTAGCCCGCCGCATTGCCGAAGCTTTGCGGAACCACCTCTTGCTGGCGCGTGGTGGTGATGCCCGAGGCCAGGCTGTCGGACTTCGTCAGGTATTGCGAGAACGTCTCCGCCTCGGCGCGTGTTCCGAGGACCCAGGTGCGCGGCCCATCGGCGACGGTCACCACGCCCTCGAAGCTCTGCATGCGCTGGTGGCGGTCGCGGATCTGATCGATGGGCGAATTGCGCCGGTCGTTGGCCGTCTCGTTGTCGCTCCATTGACGTCCCAATGTGAGGCGCACATTCGAGCCGCGGCCCAGATCGATGGTTTCGATCACGTGAAGGGTGTAGCGATGCGTCTCCTCGGGCAGATCGATGAGGTAGCGTCCGAGTCCCGGTGTTTCTTCGGATTTGAGGCCGTCGAGCTTGTCGTGCAGCCAGCGCGCGCGCACCCGCAGATCGATGCGCTTCGAGATGTCCGTCCCCGCGCGCAGGCCAATCATCTGGCGCGACGTATCGGGGAGTTGCATGTCCGGCAGCCCGGGCGCGCGCGCGATGCCGTCTTGATGGAAGTAGTTTGCATCGAGGGTCACGAAGGAGTGACCTTTGCGGTACGCCCCGTTGGCCTGCGCAAAGAGCGTGGAATAGCTCCGCCCTTCGATCCGTGCGCGCGCGCTCGGTCCTTCGAAGCGCGGAGGTGCGGTGACGAGGTTGACCACTCCGCCGAGTGCGCTCGATCCATAGAGGGAGCTGGTGGGGCCGGTGACGATTTCGATGCGCGCGAGGTCCGCGGTGGGAAGGGCGGCCAGATCGATGGCCCCACCGATGTCGCCCACCACGCGTTCCCCGTCCTCCAGCACGAGCACGCGATCGCGATCGAAGCCTTGAATCTGAATCGCGTGGATATTGCCGAGGTAGCCGTACGATCCCGGATCGACGCGCACGCCCGGTTGCGTTGCGAGCGCCTCGCCCACGTTGGTCGCGCCCCGGCGATCCATCTCGTCGCGCGTGACCACGTCGGTCTTCACCGTTGCGCGCTGCGACCGCTCGGGCGTGCGCGTGCCCGTGACGACGACCGTGTCGTGCGGATCGCGCGGCTCGGGATCCGCACCGCGTGCCCGACCCGCCGCGGCCGTGGACGCCAGCGTCAAAGCGATCATCAAACTCGTCCTTCGGTTCACGACAGGATTGCAGCAGTGATAATGAAAACCATTATCACAATGATGGCAAGATGATGGATGCCCGGAGTACCGTCAAGGCTAAAGTGAGGCATGCGCGCCGCCTGGTACGAACGACGTGGAGCCGCGGCGGAGGTGTTGGTCGTTGGTGAAATGCCCGCCCCTCCTTATCCGGGTTTGGGAGAGGTACGTGTACGCGTCCACGCTTCGGGGATCAACCCTGGCGACGTGAAGAAGAGGGCGCCATGGCTTGGGATGCCAATGGCGCATCCGAGGATCATTCCGCATAGCGATGGGGCAGGGGTCATCGATGCCGTGGGCGAGGGCGTCGATGCATCGCGGGTGGGTGAACGCGTGTGGTGCTTCGGCGCGCAATCGTATCGACCGTGGGGCACGGCCGCAGAGTTCACGTGCATCCCTTCGGAACAGGCGGTCTCGCTTCCCGATGGCATCGATTATGTGCAAGGTGCATGCTTTGGCATTCCGGGCATCACGGCGCATCGGGCGGTCTTCGCCGATGGTCCGGTGCAAGGCGCCACGGTGCTCGTGCGCGGTGCGCTGGGGGCCGTGGGGCGTGCGGCGGCCGTTCTCGCGGTGCGCGGAGGCGCGCACGTGATCGCGACGGTGCGCTCCGAGGACGAAGTGGCGACGGCAAAGCGCGAGACGGGCGCACGCGACGCGCTCGTGCAAGGCGCAGCGGACTTCACGCAGCGGGTGCTCGAGCTCACCGGCGGCCGCGGTGTGGATCGCATCATCGAGGTGGCCTTCGATGCGAACCTCGGGTCGAACCACGACGTGCTCGCATTGGGCGGCGTCATCGCCGCGTATGCGACTGCGGACGCCGAGCCGAAGATTCCCTTTTGGCCACTGCTCTTCAAGAACGTGACCATTCGACTTCTCGGCAGCGACGACTTTCCGCTCGCCGCCAAGTTGGAGGCGGCGCGTGCCATCACCGCGTCGGGTCTCGTCTATCCGATCGCGGCGCGCTTTCCGCTGGAGGACATTGCGCGCGCCCACGAAGCCGTCGAAGGCGGCGTGCGCGGGCGCGTCGTGCTCGACGTCGTCAGCACTCGATGACGTTGAGCGCGAGGCCTCCGCGCGAGGTCTCTTTGTATTTGTCTTTCATATCCTCGCCGGTCTCCCGCATCGTCTTGATGACTTTGTCCAGCGAGACGAAGTGGCTGCCGTCCCCGCGCAAGGCCATGCGCGCGGCGTTGATGGCTTTGACCGCGGCAATGGCATTGCGCTCGATGCAGGGCACTTGCACGAGGCCGCCCACGGGATCGCAGGTGAGCCCGAGGTTGTGCTCCATGCCAATTTCCGCCGCGTTTTCCACCTGCCGCGGGGAGCCGCCGAGCACCTCGGTCAAGCCGGCAGCCGCCATCGAGCAGGCCGAGCCCACCTCGCCTTGGCAGCCCACCTCCGCACCCGAGATGGACGCGCACTCTTTGTAGATGACTCCAATGGCCCCGGCCGTGAGCAGGTAGCGAACGATCCCCTCTTCGTCGGCGCCGGGGACGTGGTTCGCATAATAGTGCATCACCGCAGGGATGACGCCGGCGGCGCCATTCGTTGGGGCCGTCACCACGCGCCCTCCTGCGGCGTTTTCCTCGTTCACCGCGAGCGCATAGAGGTTCACCCAATCCATGACGACGAAGGGATCCGACGGATCCGGTCGCGTGGTGAGCTTGCGGTACAACTCCGCCGAGCGGCGTTTGACTTTGAGCCCGCCGGGCAGCACGCCCTCGCGCGCAAAGCCATTGCGCACGCATTCGCGCATGACGGACCAAATCTCGAGCAGGCCGCGGCGGATTTCGGCCGGCGTGGAGTAGCCGGTCTCTTTGCCCAGCGCCTTCTCGTTCTCGAGCATGATGCGGCTGATGGAGAGGCCCGTTTCGTCGGCGTAACCGAGGAGCTGCGCGCCGGTGCGGAATGGATACGGGATCACCGTGTCCGATTCTTTGACGCGCTCGGCGCCGGTGGCGTTCTCGTCGACGACGAAGCCGCCCCCAACGGAATAATAGGTTCGGCTGCGCAGGACAGCACCGCCAGCGTCGTACGCGTGCAAAATCATCCCATTGGGGTGAAATGGCAATGACTCGCGCCGGTGCATCACGATGTGCTCGCGGTCGTCGAAGGGGATCTCGTGCGTCCCCAGGAGCCGCAGCTTCAACGTGGAGCGAATTTCAGCCTCGCGATCGTGGGCGACGAACGGATCCACCTTTGCGGGGTGGTTGCCCTCGAGCCCGAGCATCACGGCCTTGTCACTGCCGTGCCCCTTTCCCGTGGCACCGAGCGATCCGTACAACTCCGCACGGACCGAGGCCGTGTTGGCGAGCAGCCCATCGTCCGAGAGTCCGGTGGCGAACATCAGCGCTGCGCGCATGGGCCCGACGGTGTGAGAGCTCGAGGGGCCTATTCCGATCTTGAACAGATCGAAGACGCTGATGGGCATGTCGCGGTTCTCATTATCATATCGCCGTTAGCGCGGCAGGTGGAACGCTCGAATGTAAAGCATTGGAGCACCTGCCAAAGTATTGGAGCGCTCTAGAGCGCGACCTGCCCGCGATCGAACCACCAGACGCCGCCCGACTCCCATGTCACCCGAAGTTCATGGAATCGTTCGTCTTGCCATAGCAGGCTGTAGGGAAATTCGTCGGACCACGAAGTGCCTTCGAGCTTCCAGCGATGGTCGTCCTCGGCGAGCTCCCGTGCCGCTGCCGTCTCGCGGAAGTGCGCGAGCGCGTGACGCGCTCCGTCGTTCAACCGATGTTCGGGGGGCCATTGGATCATGCTCCGGTACACGCAAAGCGAACGCCAAAAGTGCTAGCGTGCTCGTCGTGCGGTTCGGTCTGGGTGCAATCCTTCTCCTGGCGGCGTCGGCTTTTGCGATGATTGCCCTGCACCGCACGCGTGCCGACGCGATCGACATCCAGCCGCCATTTCTGGCGTTCGTGCTGCCGATCGACGCGGAGACGGCCAAATCCATGAATGGCGTGTCGTGGCGCCCGGGCTGTCCCGTGGCCATGGAGGACTTGCGCGCCATCGATATGACGTATTGGGGCTTCGACGCCAAGCCGCACTGGGGCCGCATGATCGTCCACCACGAGGTGAGCGCGGCGGTGGTGCGCGTGTTCAAAAGCATGTACAGCGCACGCTTTCCCATCCGCCGCATGGAGCCCATCGACAAATACGGTGGGAGCGACGAAGCCGCGATGGAGGCGGACGACACGTCGGGCTTCAACTGCCGCCCCGTCACCGGCGGCACCGCGTGGTCCAATCATTCTTACGGGCGGGCCATCGACATCAACACCGTCGAGAACCCTTACATCAAAGGCGAAATCGTGCTTCCCACCTCGGGCATCCCCTTCGTGGACCGCACCAACGTGCGCCCCGGCATGATCATCGAAGGCGACGCCGTCACCCGCGCCTTCGACGCCGAAGGCTTCGTCTGGGGCGCCCGCTGGCACACGCGCCAGGACTACCAGCACTTCGAAATCGTCCCCCCCGGCGCCCACCCCGCCGGCGACTCCCCGTCGAATTAGCTCCGCACGCGGTCCCACAGCTCTCGCACGCCAAGCTCGTCGAGCCATTGCTCGATGTACGCGAAATCCAAAGCGTCGCCCTGCGTGTCGAGGATGCCGCGCACGTCCCGCAGCTGCCGCTCGGACTCGCCGCTCTTTGCTGCCCACTCGAGCTTCGAGAGGATTGTGTCCTCGGCCGACGCGGCGAGTACATGTACGCCGAGAATCTCTTGCTCGGAGCTCCGATCGATCTCGGAACGGCTGAATGGACGCGCCTTGCGGAAGATGAGGTCCGCCTTCCAACCCGTGGTCATGTCGATGACGTTGAACTGCCCTCGGCGAAGGAACTCTGCGCGGGCCTTATCAGGATCGACGTAGCGATCTTTGGTGGCGAGGAGCTTTAGTAAATGCTCCAGGCTTGCGAACGTCGGATCGATGACGATGTCGATATCGTGGGTCGAGCGTGGAATGCCATGGGCCGAACTCGCTAGCGAGCCCGCGATCATGTGTGGCACGCCGGCTTGAGTCAGTGCAGTCGTTAACGAGGACAGGAATGCCGTGGGATCGCTCACGGCACTACGGGCGGCTCATTGGGCCAGACCCGCTGCGCGGTTTCTCGCCCGTGGATCAGGGCGACCAAGGCGCGGGTAACCTGCTGCTCCGAGTACTCGGGATGCCGCTTCCGAATCCCGCTGCGCGCCGTCCGGCGTACGCTTTCGCTCAGCTCGAGTGCGATCTCTACCTTACGCCCCGGTGTCATCCGCCGATAGACGTCGAGCTGTACTTCATAAGCAGCCGGATGCGTGTCGTGGGAACGCATGCCTATGCTTTACCTCGGGAGCGGCGAAACTCCACCGAGACTTGCCGGCTGGAAGCCGGCGGACCGCCGGCAGGATGCCGGCGCTCCATTGACGAAGAGGCGTGGATGGGATTCGAACCCACGTATGATGGTTTTGCAAACCATTGCCTAACCACTTGGCTACCACGCCATCGCTGTCTTTGCGGGTCCCGACACTAGCGTACCGGTGGGGCCCGCGTCGATAGCAGATTTTGGGAGGCCCGCCCTTATTTGGGGCGCCTTATTTTCCGCCGCGTTCGAGTTTGGTGCGCCCGTTCATGTAGGGGACCAGGGCCTTGGGCAGGGTGATCGAGCCGTCGGGGTTCTGGTGGTTCTCGAGCAGCGGGATCAGGATGCGCGGGCTCGCAATGGCCGTGTTGTTCAGGGTGTACGGGTACACCAAGGTGCCGTTCGCCAGGCGCAGGCGGATGTTCGAACGGCGCGATTGGAAGTCACCCAAGGTCGAGCAGGAGTGCGTCTCGGAGTAGGCGTTGCGGCTCGGCATCCACGATTCCACCTCGTGCTTGCGCGTCTGCCCCAGACCAATCTCGCCCGTGCAGGCCAGCGCCACCCGGTACGGGATCTCCAGCGCGTGGAGCACCGCCTCGGCGTTGTCGAGCAGCTGATAATGCTCTTTTTCGGCCACCGCCTCGTCCGGCAGGCAGAAGACGACCTGCTCCACCTTCGTGAATTGATGCACGCGGTACAGACCGCGCGTGTCCTTGCCGTAGGCGCCGGCCTCGCGCCGGAAGCACGGCGAAAGACCCGCGTAGCGAATCGGCAGCTGCGCCTCGTCCAAAGTGTCGTCCGCGTGCAGCGACACCAAGGCCACCTCGCTCGTACCCACCAGGAAAAGCTCGTCGGCCGTGATGGCGTACGCTTCCTCGCGGCCCAGCGGGAAAAAGCCCGTGCCCTGCATGGCGCGCTCTTTCACCATCACCGGCGGAATGACCATGGTGAGCCCGCGCTGGACCAGAACGTCCGCGGTGAGCCGGGTCACCGCCATCTCGAGCAGCGCGCCCAATCCGGTCAATGCGTAGGAGCGACCGCCCGCGAATTTTCGCGGACCATCGAAGTTCACCATCCCCAGGCTCTGCATCAAGTCGAGATGGTCCTTCGGCTCGAAGTCGAACGCGCGCGGTGTGCCGACCTTGCGGATCTCGACGTTGTCGTCCTCACCGGCGCCCACCGGCACCTCGGGCCGCGGCACGCTGGGCACGCGCAGCATGAAGTCGTCGTAGACGCGCGTGATCTCGGCCAGCTCCGGTTCGAGCTTCTCGATGGCGGCCTTGACCTCTTTGCCTTCCTCGATGAGCTTGGGTCGCTCCTCCTTCGAGGCTTTGGGGATCAGCGCGGCAACCTGGTTCTTCCGGGCGCGCTTCTCGTCGAGCAAGGTGATGACTTCGCGGCGGCGCTTGTCGGCGGACAGAAGCTCGTCCAAGTCGAGGTCGAAGCGCTTGTTGCGAATGGCGGCACGAACGAGGTCGGCGTTCTGGCGGATGAAGGCAATGTCGAGCATGCGGGCCCCTTCTATACCACCCGCCGCGCCAGCCGAGTTCCCCAAGACGGAATGGCCCCCGCCAAACCTTGTGCTAGGGAATTTCCAGCCCCATGCAGAAACCGCTTTCTTCCTGCTTGCTTCCACTACTTGCGGCCGCTCTGACGGCGGCTTCATCCGCCCATGCCGCTGAGGAAAACACCGGCTCCACCTCCCAGCCCATCATCTCCGGTTCGGCATCGCCCTCTTCTCAGAATGCCGTGGTGATGCTCGTCCACGTCGAGAACGGCAATGGTGGGGAGACGTGCACGGCCACGTTGGTCGCGTCCAACCTGCTCATCACCGCGCGTCACTGCGTTTCCGAGACCGGCAAACAGCCCTTCTATTGCGACAAAAACGGCAAGGTTCAGAACGACGGAAACGGGGGCGGCGAGGTGGGGGCCGATTACAAGGCGACCGATTTGTACGTCTTCACGGGAACGACGCGGCCGGTCTTCAATGGGACGACGCCGGCCCAAGCGGCCGCCCGTGGCAAAAAGATCTTCCACGATAATGCGACGGCGGTGTGCGGTCACGATCTCGCGTTGGTGCTGCTCGAGAACAACGTGTCGTCGACGATACCGCTCGCCAGGATCCGGCTCGACTCCCAGGCGAGCAAGGGCGAGAAAATTACCGCCGTAGGGTGGGGCGTCACGCTGGATACCAAGTACCCGGCGCAGCGCCAACAGCGCACCGGCATCCCCATCGTGCAAGTCGGGCCCTATTCGGACGATCGGGTCGACGTTCCGGGCAACGATTTTCTCGTTGGCGAGTCGACGTGTTCTGGCGACAGCGGCGGACCAGGCTTCTCGGAGGATACCGGGGCGCTCATCGGTGTCGTGTCGCGCGGCGGCAACGGCAAGGATGCGACCAATCCGGCCGACGGGTGCACGAACGCCGACAACGACTACACGCAGACCGCGCCGTTCAAGAGCCTCATCCAAAGCGCCTTCAATGAATCGGGCAATAGCCCATTGGTCGAAACGGGCCGGCCGACCAACAATGGTTCGGGCGGAGACGATGGAGGATGCTCAGCCAGTCCGGCGTCATCGCGATCGATGGGCGCCGGCGCGGGGTTGGTGGCATTGGGTATTGCCTTGGCAACAGTTCGTCGGACACGACGACGCCGTATCCATTCGTAGGAGTCGTCCGCGCTCGTCCTACGTTGCCTCCGTGACCAGGCGATCACAGCAATTTTGTGATTGTTCGGATATCGAAGCCGGATAACGTGAGCGGCCATGCACCGCTCGAGAATGCTTGCTTCGATTTTGTTCATTTCCGCCTTTGGTGGCGGCGCCTATTTGATGGCCTGCGGCTCGGACTCTTCGGAGTTCAATGACGCAAACAAGGACGGCGGCGACCTTCGCGGCGCTGATGCCGGCCCCGGTGGTGGCTTCGGCGACGGTGGTCTCAATGGAGAGGGTGGCAATGGCCATCGCGACGCCGAGCCGTGCAACCATGTCGTCAAGGCGATCATTCGTGACTTCAAGCCATGCGCCGAAACCTTTGCCGGGAATTGTTCGGCCGCCACCGGGCACCTTGATTTCGAGCACTACACGGGGGAGGGGCCGACGGAGGGGATCGTAGACGAAAATCTCGGAGCCGATCTCAAACCGGTATTCGTGGACGGGCCTCACTATTACAACGGCGATCGCAATAGGCCTCAGACCACCGACAAGACCCGATTCGACCAGTGGTATCGCGACACGCCCGGCGTGAACGTGGCCATCGAGTATCCGATTACGCTCGAGGAGACGTCCACCCCGGGGCATTATCGTTTTGCCCCGAACCAATTTTACCCCGTCGATGGCAAGGGCTGGGGCAACGCACCTGCGAACAGCAGCGGGAATCGCCCGCACAATTACGGTTTCACCACCGAGGTGCATTTGACCTTCGTGTACCGCGGCGGCGAGGTCTTCACGTTCGACGGGGACGACGACCTTTGGCTCTTCATCAACAAGAAGCTGGTCATCGACTTGGGCGGTCTTCACCCCGCGCGCAATGGCAGCGTGAGGGTGGACGATTTGCACCTCACCGTAGGCCAGCGTTATCCGATGGACTTGTTCCACGCGGAGCGTCACACGGATCTGTCCAACTTCGTGGTCGACACGACCATCGAGTGCGTCGACAACGAGCCGCCGGTCCACTGACGTCTCATCAGGACGCCGACTTGCCCGCCACCGCGTCACCATCGTAACGGTCGATGGCATCGGCGTCGTGGTGGGCCGGCGGTAATGGCATCGATATGCCGTAGACGACGACGATGGCGCCATCCGTAGGAGTCGTCCGCGCTCGTCCTACGTTTGCCCCGTGACAATACGATCACACCGATTTTCTCGTTGTTCGGTTATCGAAGCGCGATAACTTGAGCGTTTATGTACCGCTCGAGAATCCTTGCTTCGGTGTTGTTCATTTCCGCCATCGGTGGTGGCGCGTACTTGATGGCCTGCGGGTCGGACGGGTCGGAGTTCGACAATTCGAGGGGAGACGGAGGAGGTCTCAACGGAGATGGATCGGACAACGGCGGCGGCTTCGGGGAAGGCGGCTTCGGAGAGGGCGGCTCGGGTGGCGACGGCGGGGAATGCGAACACGTGATTCAGGCGGTGATTCGCGATTTCAAGCCGTGCAACGCTCAAATTACAGGGAGCGAGGAGGCGGACGATCAGGGGTGCAAAGACAGCGCCCAGGGCCATCCGGATTTCGAGCATTTTCAGGGAGATGAGGCCACGACCGGCATTGTGGCCGAGGCTTTGAGTTTGCCCGATCGCAAACCGGCGTACGTGGGCGACGGCCCGCATCACTATCCGAACCAGCCGAACAAGTTCGAGACCACATCGAAGACGGCGTTCGACGCTTGGTATCACGACGTTGCCGGTGACGGCCTGAACGCGAACAGGCGGATCATCGTCCCGCTCGAGCTCAAGGAAACGATCACCGACGCTGGCGCGAAGCATTACGTCTTCGACGATCGGACCTTCTTCCCCATCGATGGCAAGGGCTTCGGAAATGGTCCGAAGGAGCAAAACGGGAACCCCGCTACGCACAACTTCGCCTTCACGACCGAGGCGCATTTTTCCTTCGTCTACAACGGCGGCGAAGAGTTCACCTTCCGCGGGGACGACGATCTTTGGCTCTTCATCAACAACAAGCTCGCCATCGATCTCGGCGGCCTGCACCCGGAGCTTCTGGCCACCGTGAAGCTCGACGAGCAGGCAGCCCGGCTAGGCCTCGTCAAAGGCCAGCGTTACCCGATGGACCTCTTCCACGCGGAGCGTCACACCACCGCATCGCGTTTCCGCATCGATACGACCATCGAGTGCGTCTCGAATTCGCCGGTCCACTGACCCCACGCAATGGAGCGCCGGCATCTTGCCGGCGGTCCGCCGCCGTCTCGGCGGCCGGCGATCGCGGCGCCGGCTGGAAGCCGGCTAACCGCCGGCAGGATGCCGGCGCTCCATCGGGCAAGCGGGAGGCCGGCGGTCCATCAGGCAAAATGTCCTAAGTCTCATTGCATCTCGGAGCCCACGATGCGCAACAGCGCCTCGCGGGCTCTCGCGTCTGCGGGAAACAGTGTTTCGATGCGCAGTTCTTGAAGGGTGATGTCGAGCGGCGTGCCCAAGGTCGTGATCGTGGTGAACAAATCGAGCGCCACGTCGCCTTTGCGCATCTTCATCGAGACGAGGATCGATGGCGTACGCGCGGGCCGGCCGTCGCGGCGCAACTCGGCCTCGGCGGTCACGAGATCGCGAAGCAGCGCCTCGTCGGTCTCGTCGCGCGTTTGGCTCGAGGCCAGCTCGTTGCGCGTTCGGTGCACCACGTCGCTGGCGATTTCGTGCCAGTTTTGCACGTAGGGGCGCAGGCCGTCGGGTGCCAGGAGCATGCGGATGATGTTCGGCCCCCCGCGCCAATCGGGCACGAAAAACGACGTAAAGCGCTGCGCCGCGTCGTTGGCCATCAGCAGATCGTAGCGGCGGTTTACCACCAAGGTGGGATTGGGCTCGCTCGCTCGAAGAATGTGCGACAGCGCCTCGCGCACATCCGTCATCACGGGCGCATCGAGCGGCGTCTCCCGGTAGACGGCGGCGAATCCCGCCGCGGTGAGCAAGGCATTGCGCTCGCGCAAAGGGACCTCCAACGTCTCGGCCAAGGTGAGCACCATTTCACGGCTCGGGCTGGAGCGCCCGGTCTCCACGAAACTCAAGTGGCGCGAGGAAATGCCTGCCTCCAGCGCCACCGCCAACTGACTCTTGCCCCGCGCCGTTCGCCAGGCGCGCAGCAGCGTTCCCACGGTGCTCTCTTCGGTCGTTACCGCCATCGCTGCAGAAGGTAATATCCTCGGGGAACGCTGGCCATGACCTCCGAGGTAATGGCGAGGCGTTCTCGGGAGGGACGGCCCCGCCCGCCACGCGCGCGGCCTTACTTCGAATACGTCACACGCCAGATTCGCCCATTGGCATCGTCGCTCACGAAGAGCGCGCCGTCTTTGCCCACGGTGATGCCGACGGGGCGTGCCCATACTTGCGCGTCGTCGATGACGAACCCGGTCATGAAGTCCTCGTACTCGCCGGTGGGAACACCATCCTTCGTGAGCACGCGCACCACCTTGTAGCCGGTGCGCCCTCCGCGGTTCCACGAGCCGTGGAGCGCGACCAAGGCATTCCCTCGGTAGTCGGCTGGGAACATCGCACCGTCGTAAAACGTGATTTGAAGCGGCGCCGAGTGCGGCTGGAGCAACACGTCGGGGACGGTGACCTTGCCCGCGAGATCCGTTCGCTTGCCCGCGTGGCGTGGATCCTCGTGGTCGCCGAGGTAGTACCAGGGCCACCCGTAAAAGGCATTCTCACGCACGCGTGTCACGTAATCGGGAACCAGATCGTCGCCGAGGCCGTCGCGCTCGTTGGTCGAGCACCACACGATGCCGGTTTTGGGTTGCACCGTCATGCCCGAGCAATTGCGAATTCCGGTGGCGAAGGTGCGGCCGTTCTTTCCGTCGGGATCGAAGACGAGCACGTCCGCGCGCGATTCCTCCGGTCCCCAGGTCGCGCCCAAGCCATGCGATGCCTCGAAGGTGCGAATCTCGTCGGGCGAGCGGGCGGGCAGATCTTCGGCGACGTTCGACTCCGAGCCGACGGCCACGAACATGCGCTTGCCGTCGTTGGAGAACGCCAGATTCCGCATGGCGTGGCCACCGGTGCTGGGAGCGAGCGTGGCCACCATGACTTCCGCCGTACCGCGAGGGGTCAAATCGCCATTCGCGTAGGGGAATCGAATCACCTTGTTCTGCTCGGCGATGTAAATCCACTGCGGGGAAGGGCCGGGCGGGAAGAACGCGATGCCGAAGGGTTGGTCCAGCCCTTTTGCGAAGGCCTCGGTGCGCTCGACGGTCGTTCCGTCCTTGCTCATGTGAAGCGCCATGATTTGCCCGGAGAAGCTCTCCGCCACGAACAAATCGCCATTGGGCGCGGTTCGCAGGAGCCGCGGTTTGCCGAGCGTCGTCACCACGGTGGCGTGGAAGCCCGCGGGAAGCTTCGGCGCAGCACCCGCGGGAGGCTCGACGACCTTCGCGCTGTTTCGCCGCGCCTTCGTGGCGAATGGTGCGGGCAGATCCGCCACGGTGATGCGACGCCGCACCCCGGGCGCATCGCTCCGAAAGCCACCGAGCGCGTCCTTCGCGACGTGCAATCCGGGGGTCGGTGCGGGGGGCGGCCCAGCATCGTGCGCATCGTTGTCCGCGACCTCGGGTATCGGCTCGAGCGAGAGCAGGTACATGACGAGCGCTTTGCGCTCCGCGGCCACCGGGACGGCGAGCACCATTGCAGTGCCGGGCACGACTTCGGTGGGGGCCTCGAGGAATCGGTCGAGCGTCGGCACGTCCCATCGAAATTTCAGCGCGCGCATGGCCGCCGTGTAGCCAAAGGGATCTTGGGTTCCCGCCTGACGCCCGGCGAGCCCGCGCAAGGTCGGTCCCTGTGCACCCTCGGCGTCCTTTCCGTGGCACACGGAACAACGTTCGAGAAAGAGCCTGCGACCATCGACTGCCACCGGTGTCACGACCGCCGATGCGTCCGTGTCCGCCGGCGCGCGTTCGCTTCGTGAACAGGCCGCCGACGCGAGGGCGAGCAGGACGACGGGAACCAAAACGGAGTGTCGAGCCATTTCCTATCCACCTTTCGGAGTTCGGGATCACGGCCCCCCGGACGAATTGGATGGATATTGTATTTATGCAGTTATACGAGGCTCCGTTTCCCGGTCAAGCGCGGGACGCGCGATCCATTGGAAACCAATCGCTCGGTATCGAACGATGGATTCCAATGGATCGAGCCTTGAATCCAATTTGAAATTGCGCGGTCAGGCCGGTTTGAACTCCATGGGCATCTTCACCATGCCGTGTAGGAGGTAGCCCGGCACCGGTTCGAGTTGCGTACCTTCGACCAGCGTGAGCTCTGGCAAGCGTTGCAGGATGGCCGGCAGCGCAATGCGTGCCTCCAGCCGCGCGAGCGGTGCGCCCATGCAGTAGTGCGCGCCGTGGCCGAACGACACTTGGCGCGCGGCTTTGCGCGTGAGATCGAGCCGGTCCGGATCGGGGAACGCTTCCGGATCGCGGTTGGCGGCGCCGAGCCAACAAATAACCCGCTGCCCTCGTTGCAGCTTCATGCCCCCGAGCTCGTAATCATGGCGAATCCATCTCGGCGCAGCGAGGACCGGTGAGTCGTAACGAAGCAGCTCCTCGATGGCGCCGGGCATCTGGGCGGGGTGGGCGAGGAAGTGTTCGCGTTGGTCCGGATGATCGAGCAGGACGCGGATGGCATTGCCAATCAAATGCGTGGTGGAAATGTTGCCTGCGATCAACAGGAGCATGCAGAAAGCCACCAAGTCGGGCTCCTCCAGCGATTGACCGTCGATTTCCGCCGCGAGCAGGCTGCTCATCAAATCGTCTTTGGGTTGGCGCCGGCGTTCCGCCACCGCGTGCCGCACGTAATCCTCCATGGGGGAGAGCGCTTCGCTCAAGCGCCGTACCCCATTTTCCGGATCGAGCACGAGGGCATTGGCCCGCTCGCCCACTTCGTCGGACCAGTGGCGAAACTGCTCCTGATCCTCCGCGGGAACCCCGAGCATTTCGGCGATGACGATGGTGGGCAGGGGACCTGCGATGTCCCCCACGAGATCCAACCGCCCCGTGTCGGCCACGGCATCGATCAACCGATCGACGATGGTCGTGATGTGAGCCTGCAGGCGGGCCACGGCCGCCGGCGTGAAGGCGCGCAAGGCGAGGTTGCGAAGGCGCGTGTGATGAGGAGGGTCGAACGCATTGAGGCTGAAGAGCCGCCGCCACTCGGGCGCGGGCAACACGCCCTCTTCGATGGTCGACGTGGGAAAGTTTTGATGATCGCCCAGAACGGCCGTCACGTCGGCATGACGGTACACGGCCCAAAGGCCCGCTTGCTCGTCGAACGCCACGGGATGATTCCGCCGCATGTCTTCGAAGAATGGATATGGATTCAAAAGTTCCGAGCCCGCCGGGAATGTGCGCATGGTGGTGGTGACATAACGACGCCGAAGATTGTCTGCAAGGTCGGCATTTATCGTTAATACCTATTTTCGTGTCGCGCATTCGGGCGACTACCGCGAACGTTCCGTGCCGCGTAGCTTGCGGGGCGGCGGTGCACGAGGCGACTCGGTGCCCAGTGTTTCCCCATGTTTCGAGCGCGTTGCCGATGTTGTTGCGACGCGGACTCGATGCTCCGGTTGCCGTGGCAACCGCGAGGTGCACGGTGCCGGCTCACAGCTGACGTCATCCGAATGAATGACGTAAATGGTTGTTCGATTTTTGATTTGACTTAATGTGTCAAAAATAGAAAAAGTCGGTCCCAAGTATCTAAGTTCGAATTCGATTCATTCGTGCTTCGTTCTTTGGATTGCGCAAAGAGAAAGTCTCTAAGGGGAATGAGCGGAATTCTCGACAAGTTGGACAAGCTCGATCCGGCCAACCGACGATTGCTGGCGGAAAGACTGCGTCAGAGCAAGGAAAAGCACGCGACGCGTCCGGCACACGCCGAGCCCATTGCGGTGGTGGGAATCGCCTGCCGTTTCCCCGGTGGGGCACGGACTCCCGATCGGTTTTGGGAGCTATTGATGCAGGGGCGAAGCGGCGTATCCCGCGTGCCCGCTGACCGCTTCCCCATCGACGACTACCACGACGAGGATCCGTCCGCGCCCGGCGCCATCCTCAGCGATCGCGGTGCGTTCATCGACGGGGTCGACGCATTCGACGCCGCCTTTTTCGGCGTGTCGCCGCGGGAGGCGCGGCGCATGGATCCGCAGCACCGTCAGCTTCTGGAGGTGGCCTGGGAAGCACTCGAAAATGCCGGCCTGACCCAAGCCTCGCTTCGAAAGCACTCCGGTGACGTGGGGGGCGTCTTCATCGGCCTGATGGGCAACGATTACTTTGCCACCGTTCAAGAGAGCCCATCGAACATCGACGCGTACACCAGCACGGGCACGCATTATAGTTTCGCGGCCAATCGGCTCTCGTTCCACTTGGACCTCAAAGGACCGAGCATGGCCATCGATTCGGCCTGCTCGTCCTCGTTGGTGGCCGTGCACCAGGCCTGCCAAAGTCTTCGCACCCGTGATTGCGATTTTGCCATCGCCGGGGGGGTGAACCTCGTTTTGTCCCCCACATTGAGTATTTCCTATTCCAAATGGGGAATGCTCAGCCCCGATGGCGAATGCAAGACGTTCGACGCGTCGGCCAATGGGTTCGTGCGTGGCGAGGGCGCGGGCGTGGTCGTGCTGAAGCGATTGGACGATGCGCTGGCCCATGGGGATCCCATCCTCGCGGTGGTCAGGGGGTCGGCGGTCAATCAAGACGGTGCGACCAGCGTCATCACCGCGCCCAATGGTCTTGCGCAACAGGCGCTGATCGGCCGCGCATTGAAGGCGTCCGGTGTCGACCCCGGCGCCGTCGGCTACGTGGAAGCCCACGGAACGGGCACCTCGCTGGGTGATCCCATCGAGGTGGAGGCGCTGAACGAGACCTACGGCAAGGCGGCAGGAAATGCCTGCGTGCTCGGCGCCGTGAAGACCAATGTCGGGCATTTGGAAGGCGCCGCGGGCATTGCGGGGTTCATCAAGGCGGTATTGGCCGTGCACCATGGTCGGATCCCGCCCAATCGCAATTTTCGACAGCTCAATCCCCTGATTCGCTTCGAAGGGTCCCGGCTCCGGCTGGCCAACGATGTTACGGAATGGACAACGCCCAGGGCGGAGCGCTTTGCAGCGGTCAGCTCGTTCGGCGCGGGCGGTACCAATGCGCACGTCATCGTGCAGGGTGCTCCGGAGCGGCCAATTCCCTCGAAAGACGAGACAGCGCGGGCTTCGTCGTCGACCGTGTGCGTCTCCGCGAAGAGCGAACGCTCTTTGCGCAAACAAGTGCAACGACTGGCGGGCTGGCTGCGTCGCGAGGGATGCACGCAGCGCATCGAAGACATTGCCTACACGGCACTCCAACGGCGGAACCATTTCGAGCATCGGGCCGCCTTTACGGTGGATTCGTCCGAAGGGCTGCTCGAGGCCGCGGAGGCCTTTCTGGCGGGGCGTGCGGCCCCGAGCTGGTGCTGTGGATCGGGGACGGCGCAGGCCGAGCGTCCGGTGTTCGTGTTTTCCGGCCAGGGCTCGCAATGGCGCGGCATGGGGCGCGGGTTGATGGCGAGCCACCGGCGCTTTGCCGCGGAGATTGCCGCGATCGACCGCGATTTCGTTCCGTTCGCGGGCTGGTCCATCGCGCAATCGCTGACCAGCGGTCGCGAGCTCGATGCGACGGAGATCGCGCAGCCGTGCCTTTTCGCCGTGCAGATGGCCCTCGTGGCGTGCCTCGAGGAGATGGGCATTCGGCCCGCGGCGGTGGTGGGGCATAGCGTGGGCGAGATTGCGGCGGCCTGCGTGGCGGGCGTCATGGATCGCGCCGCGGCGACGGCGCTCGTATTTCACCGCGCCAGGTTGATGCAGCGGCTCACGGGCGCGGGGAAGATGGCGGCCATCGGCCTTGCGCGCGAGGATATCGAGGCGCGCCTCGAGGCAAAGCCGGGGCTTGCGGTGGCCGCGGTGAACGGCCCGCGATCCGTGGTGGTGGCCGGCGAAGCTGCGCCGCTCGAGGCCTTGGTGCACGCGCTTCGCGCCGAGGGCGTGTTCACGCGGATGCTGCCCGTGGACTACGCGTTTCACAGCCCCCAGGCCGATGCGATTCTCGATGAACTCCGGCAAGCCGTGGATGGCATTTTCGGACCGGGCGCCCGCACGCCCGCACCCCGCCTGCCCATCGTGTCCACGGTGACGGGGGCCGAGCTTTCCGAGGGCACCGAGCACGCTGCCCATTGGACGCAGAACGTGCGACGGCCCGTGGTGTTCGCGCAGGCCGTGGCGCAACTGCTCGAGCAGGGGCACGACACCTTCCTCGAGGTGGGCGCGCACCCGGTGTTGCAGGTCGATCTGGGCGAGTCGTTCCAGGCACACGATGCGCGCGCTCGCGCCGTGGCCACGCTTCGCCGCGAGCAGGATGAAGCAGTTTGCCTGCGCGCCGTGCCCGCAGCGCTGTACACGGCCGGCGTGTCGCCCGACGTGCTTCCTGGTCCGCGGCAGGGCGCTCTGGTTTCCCTGCCGAATTACGCGTGGGAACATCGACGCCATTGGCTCGATACGGCCATGAAGTGGGTGCATTCGCTCGACTGGGAGGAGGTGCAGGCGCCCGCCATGCCGCCGCGTCGCGCGTCGTGGCTGGTGGTCGGTACGGCCACGGCGCTGGTCGACGCGCTCTGCGCGCACCTGCATGCGCAGGGGCATGCCGTCTCGCGCGCGACGCCGGATGCCGTGCGCGCCGTGGTGGCGGTCTCCGAGTTCGATCGCGTCGACTTCGTCGTGTACGTGCCCGAGAGCGTCGAGGAGAACCACGTCGAATCGAGCTGCTTGTCGCTCGTGCGCCTCGTTCAAGCGCTGGAAAAGGCTTCTTCGCCGTCCAAGGTGTGGATCGTCACCCGCGGGGCGCAAGTGGTGACCTCGGGGGAGAGCGTCCAACCTTTCGCCGCGCCCGTGTGGGGGCTCGGACGCGTTCTCGCGTTGGAGGCGCATCGGGCCATGGCAGGGCTCATCGACCTGCCGCTTGCTGCGTCGGACGACGAGGTGCCGGCGTTGGTATCGGCCATGCTGCAATCGGGCGGGGAGGATCAGATCGCCCTTCGCGCGAACCGCCGCTACGGGCTGCGGTTGCGTCCCCGCGCCGAGCAGGCGCACACGGCATCGCCGTGGGAGCTGGATCCCTCGGGCCTTTACCTCGTGACCGGCGGAACGCGAGGCCTCGGGCTTCTCGCCGCGAAGCGCTTGGCCGAGCGCGGTGCGCGCCATCTCGCGCTGCTGGCGCGGCGGGCGCCGGAGGCAAACGCGATTCGTGAGCTGGAAGAGCTGGGCGTCACCGTCTCGGTTCATGCCGCCGACGTGAGCGATCCCGCGGCCATGCGCGTGCTGTTCGATGCGTGGACGAAGGGCGCGCACCCGCTCAAGGGCATCGTGCACGCGGCCGGCGTTTCGCGCGACGTGCCCTTTGCCCAAGTGGACGAGGCGCTGCTCGCGGAGACGTTGGCACCCAAGGTAGCGGGCACGTGGTGCCTCCACCAGCTTTCCCTCGAGCACCCGCTGGACTTTTTCATCGTGTACTCGTCGGCCGCCTCCGTGTGGGGCTCCTCGGGCTTGGGTCCGTACGCGGCGGCCAACGAGTTCCTCAATGCCGTGGCCGCACACCGGCGCGCGCTCGGCTTGCCCGCGCTCAGCGTGTGCTGGGGCATGTGGGACGCGGAAGGCATGACCACCGCGGAAAGACGCCAAAGCTGGACCCGCCTCGGCATGCGTGCGATGGCGCCGGAGCGCGCTCTGGACGCGTTGGAGGAGCTCGTCGCATCGGGCGTGACCGTCGCGGCCGTGGCCGACGTGAAATGGACCACGTTCCGCCCGATCTACGAGATGAACGGCCGGCGCCCGCTGCTGGCAGCCCTTGCCTCCGCGGAGACGTCGGCGGCAGCGCCTCCTCCCGAAGTGGAAGCGGCCGCGTCGTCCCTCAAGGAACAGTGGCAGAACGAGCCGGCCTCGCAGCAGTGCGAACGCGTGCTGGCGCTTCTTCGTGAGACGGCGGCGCGCGTGCTCGGACTCGATGCGCGAAGCATCATCAGTGCCGAGCAGGGCCTCTTCTCGATGGGGTTCGACTCGGTCACAGCGGTGGAGTTCACCATCCGCCTCAATCGGCTCCTGGGCACGGGGTACTCCGCGACCATGGTGTTCGACCATCCGACCCTCAAAGAGATCCGCGACCTCGTGATGCGCGATTGCTTCGGATGGACGAATGAAGCCCCGGCCGAGGAGCCGCAAGGGCACGACCTGGAGGCGCTCCTCGCCTTCGTCGAAAACGTGAACGACGACGAGGCCGAGCGACTGCTCGCTCAACCGACATGAATTCCATCGACGACCGCATCAAGAATCTCTCCCCGCAAAAGCGCGCCCTTCTCGAACGGCAACTCGAACAGGGGAAGGCCACCGCCGTGCGCGAACCCATCGCCATCGTGGGCATCGGATGCCGCTACCCCGGCGGCGTGCACGATCTCGCGAGCTTTGGGCGCCTGCTCGAGAGCGGTGTCGATGCCGTGAGTGACATCCCCGCGGATCGTTGGGACGTGGAGGCGCACTATGCACCCGATCCTTCGGCCAAGGGCAAGATGGTCAGCAAGCGCGGTGGCTTTCTGCCCGACGTGAGGACCTTCGACGCCGACTTTTTCGGCATCTCGCCGCGCGAGGCGGAGAGCATGGACCCGCAGCAGAGGCTCCTCCTGGAGGTCTCGTACGAGGCCTTCGAGAACGCGGGCATTCCCACGACGAGCTTGAGCGGCTCCTCGACCGGCGTCTACGTGGGCATCACCCTGTCGGAGTACGCCGCCCGCGCGGCGGAGGATCCGCGTGCGCTGGACGTCTATTCGGGGACGGGCAGCTACTTGAACGTGGCCGCGGGCCGGCTTTCGTACGTCTATGGCCTGCAAGGGCCCTGCATGGCCGTGGACGCCGCATGCGCGTCCTCGCTGGTGACGGTGCACCTTGCCCTGCAAGCGCTGCGCAACCGCGAGTGCAACCTGGCGCTGGCGGGAGGCGTCAGCTTGATGCTCGCGCCGGAGACCACGATTTATCTTTCGCAGACCGGCGCCCTGGCACCGGACGGCCGCTGCAAGACGTTCGACGCACGCGCCAACGGCTACGTGCGCGCGGAGGGCTGCGGCCTTCTCGTGCTGAAACGGCTCTCCGATGCCCTGCGCGACCGCGATCGCATCCACGCGCTGCTGCGCGGCTCGGCGGTCAGCCAGGATGGAGCCTCCAGCGGCCTCACGGTTCCCAACGGTCGCGCGCAGCAGAAGGTGATCCTCGCGGCCCTCAAGGATGCCGCCGTTCGAAGCGAGGACGTCTCCTACGTCGAAGCGCACGGCACGGGCACACCGCTGGGCGATCCCATCGAGCTGCACGCCATTCAGGCGGCCTACGCTGCGTCCCCGCTTTATGTCGGCTCGCTGAAGACGAACCTGGGGCACGCCGAGGCGGCGGCCGGGGTGGGCGGCATCATCAAAACCGTGGTGGCGCTTCGTGAGAAGCGCATTCCTCGGCACCTGCACTTCGAGAAGCTCAATCCCGTCATCTCGATCGATGCCTCGCGCATCGTCATCCCCACCGCACCGGTCGCGTGGCCCGCGGATCGCAAGCGACTCGCCGGGGTGAGCTCGTTCGGCTTCAGCGGCATCATTGCGCACGCCGTGCTGGAAGAGGCCCCGCCCACGTCGGGCGATGCGGCGCCGGCACCGTCGGTCGGCGTGCTGCCCTTGACGGCGAAGCATCCGCGCGCGCTCGGTACCTTGTTGGCCTCGACGCGGGAAACCGTGGCGAGCTTGGACGAGGCGCGCCTTTCCGATTTGAGCTTTACGGCATGCCGCCGGCGCACGCACCACGGCCAGCGCGCCTGGTTTGCCTTTCGCAGCAAAGCGGAGCTGCTCCAGCAACTGGATGCGGCGGTGCGCGGTCATGCGCTGCCCGGGACGGTGCTTTTGGGGCGCGAGGCGCGGGACGGGGTGAAGGTCGCCATGGTGTTCCCCGGCCAGGGCTCGCAGTGGGTGGGCATGGGGCAGCAGCTCATGAAGAGCAGCCCCGCCTTTCGCGAGGCGATTCACGAGGTGGATCGCGCCTTTCGACCGTGGGCCAGCTTCTCGCTTTTGGAGGTGCTCGACGCGAAGCCGGGCACGGACCCGTTCACCGAAGTGTCGGTTGTGCAGCCCACGTTGTTCGCCGTGCAGGTGGCGCTGGCGAAGCATTGGGAAGCATGGGGCATTCGCCCTCACGCCGTGATCGGCCATAGCATGGGCGAAGTGGCCGCCGCCTACGTGGCCGGTGCCCTTTCCCTCGATGACGCAGCCGCCGTGATCTGCGGCCGCAGCCAGCGCGTGCAGGCAACCCGCGGACGCGGGGCCATGGCGCTGGTGGAAACGAGCGCCGCGGAAGCCATCGAGGCGCTCGCGCCTTACGGCGAGGCGCTATCCATCGCGGCGTACAATGGTCCGTCGACGGTGCTCGTGTCCGGCGAGCCTTCGGCCATGGACGCACTGTTGGCAACCTTGGATGCGCGCGGGGTGTTCTGCCGCAAGGTCAAGGTGGATTACGCCTCGCACTGCGCGCAGATGGATCCGTTGCTCGCGGGCATCCGTGCCGACCTGGCGCACGTGCGACCGCGGCGCGGGCACGTGCCAATCTACTCCACCGCGCGCGGGGCGATCCTCGATGGAGCGCAACTCGATGCCGAATACTGGGCGGAGAACCTGCGCCGTCCCGTGCTCTTTCACGAGCGATTGGAGGCGCTGCTCGCGGATGGTGTCCAGGCCTTCCTGGAGATCAGCCCGCACCCGGTGCTCCTACCGGCGATTCAAAAGACCATCGACGCCGCCGAAGGCCATCGGCCGGTGGCATTGCCCAGCCTGCGTCGCGAGGAGGACGAGGCGGCGTGCTTGGCGACATCCTTGGGGAGCCTGTTTGCGATGGGCCACGCGGTGGATTTCTCCCACGTGTGCCCGGCCTCGGGCGCGCTCGTCGACACACCATCGTATCCGTGGCAGCGACGCGAGTATTGGCTATCCAAATCGCGCCCGCGCCGCCGCGCGGAAGGGCACCCGCTGCTCGGCAGCGCGTTTCGGCCGGCGGCGGGACCGGAAGCTCATTATTGGGAATTCGACGTCGATGAGGATGGCCTGGCATTCTTGGCCGACCACCGCGTCCGCGGTATGACGGTCCTGCCTGGGACGGCCTATTTGGACTTTGCGCTTTCGGCCGCCAGAACAGTATCGGGGCTCGGTGCCGTGTCGCTGGCCGATGTCTCGTTTCGCGAAGCGCTCACCTTGTTGCCCGAGCAACCACGTCGGGTGCAGCTCGGCTTGGTGCGCGGTGAGGGCCTGCGAGGAACCATCGCGAGCCGCGATGCCTCGGCGCCCGACGAGTGGACGGTGCACGCGACGTTTCGTCTCGAGGCGCTGGAGGCGCAGGGATCCTCTCAGTTCGAGCGGACCGAGCGGACCGCCTCCATCGCGCCTCCGAGCGGGGCGGTGCTGCGCGACGGTAAGACGCACTATCGGCGGATGAACGAAGGCGGCCTGGCCTACGGGCCGCGATTTCAAGGGCTCTCCGAGGTTCATCTCGCGCCGGGCGAAGCGTTGGGGCGGCTGCGTTCCAGCGAGGAGCCCGATGCGGACGCCCATGTCTTTCATCCGGCGTCGTGGGATGCCGCCCACCAGGTGGTGGCGGCGCTGCTGACGCAGGGCGAGCATGCCTCGCATACGTGGATTCCGCTGGGCATCGAACATGCCACGGTGTTCGGCGATGCAGGTGCCGCCGCATGGGTGCGCGCGACGGCGCGCGTTCTGGAGGATGGAACCACCGCCCGCGGCGATGTGCTCGTGCTCGACGAGGCGGGGCGTGTGCTCGTGGAGACGCGCGGTCTGACCTTGCTGCGCAAGGACGCCGACGGCCTCGATGACGTGGGCCAATGGTTCTTCGAGCCGGTACTGCGCGAGCTCCCTCTCGTTGGAGATGGCACCGCGGAGCCGGGGGCGTGGGTCGTTGTCGGGGCACCGGACACGGTGCACGCGCAGTTGGTGGCCCATCTGCAGGAGCGTGGCGCTCGTATCGTTCCCGCGGATGCGGCCGCGACGTCGCTCGAAGGCGTGATCGACCTGCGCCCCTTCCAGCGTCCGGACGCGCCGCTGGACGAGTTGTACCTCGAGACACTTCAGCAGGCGCGCACCGTTCAGGGAACGAAGCTGGTGCTCGTCACCGCCGCGGGATCGCTCGCCGCGGCGTCCCTGCAGGGGCTCGGTCGGGTCATCGCCACCGAGCTGCCCAGGCCTCGCTGCGTGCGCGTCGAGCTCTCGGGGCCCGAGGAGACGAACGCGCTCGCGCGCGAGCTCTATGCCACGGACGACGAAGACGAGATTGTCCTGCGCGATGGAAAGCGCTTCGTGCGACGGCTCGAACGTGCCCGAACCGCGCCCGCGTCCTCGACGGCGATTCACCCCGAGGGGACCTATCTCCTCACCGGCGGCCTAGGTGGCTTGGGCCTCACCTTCGCGGAGTGGCTCGTCGATCGTGGGGCGCGCACCCTCGTTCTCGTGGGGCGGCATGCACCGACGCCCGAGGTGCAAACGCGCCTGGAGAGCCTCCGCGCACGCGGCGCGAAGGTGTGGGTACGCGAGGTGGACATCGCTCGGACCGATGCCGTCGCAGGGCTCTTTCGCGAGATGGACGGCGCACTCCCAGCGCTTCGCGGCGTTCTGCACATGGCGGGCGTTCTCGACGATGCCACGCTGTACCAGCAGGACGCGCGGCGCTTCGCCACGGTGGCAGGGCCCAAGGTCGAGGGCACGCGGCTTCTCCATGAGCACACGCGCGAGCGAAGCCTGGACTTCTTCGTCCTGTTCTCTGCGGGTGCTGCGTTGCTCGGCGCGGCCGGGCAAGCGAACTACGCCGCCGCCAACGCCTTCATGGACGCCTTTGCGGTGCAGCGGCAGGACGCGGGGCTGCCGGCGCTATCCATCAACTGGGGCATCTGGGACGAGGTGGGGCTCGCCGCCTCGAGCGCATTGCGCGGGCAGCGTCTGCAGGAGCAAGGGCTCGTGCCCATCGCGCCCGCCTTGGGCCTTCAGGCCTTCGAGCGCGCCCTAGCCCAGACGCGCGCCAACGTGGCCATCCTCCCGATTCGACTCGCACGTTGGTTTGCGCACCACCCGGAAATGGCGCGCGCATCGCTGTTCAAGGATCTCGTGCGCGGCGTCCTCCAAGCCGGCGTCGAGGCCGAGGTGCCGATCCTCGAGCGGCTGCGCGCGATGACCGATACGCGCGAGCAGCGCGAGACCTTGCGCCATTGGGTGCAGGGGCAAATGGCGGCCGTGCTGCGCCGCGATCCGGGCTCGATGGATCGCCAACAGAGCTTCAGCGCGATGGGGGTCGACTCGCTCATGGCCCTGGAGTTCCGCAACCGCCTCGAGCGCGCGCTGGGCGTGCGGCTGCCTCCGACCATGGTGTTCAACCACCCCAACTTGGACGCGCTCGGTGGCTTCTTGGAGACGAAGCTTTCGCTTTCGGCACCCGTCGAGGCCGCGCCGCCCGTCCCCCGCATCGACGCCCGCAATGGCGCAGCGTTGCTCGGTGCTCTGTCGCGGCTGTCCCGTTCGAAGACTCTCACGCCCAGGAACCAGGCCGATGTCGATGCTGAATGAGCTCCAGGAGGTGGTGGAAAGCCTCACCCCCGAACAGAGGACCCTGCTGGCCGAACTCCTCGCGGCCGGCACCGCCGACGAGCCCATGGCCATCATCGGCATGGCCGGTCGTTTTCCCGGGGCTCCGGACGTCGGCGCGTATTGGGAGCTGCTCGTCGAAGGCCGCGACGCCATCTCCGAGACGGCACGCGGCCGTGCGAACGGTGCGCGCTGGGGAGGCTTTCTCGAGGACGTCGAGCGCTTCGATGCGGAGTTTTTCGGCATCACCCCGCGCGAAGCGGCGGCCATGGACCCGCAACAGCGCCTCTTTTTGGAGACGGCCTGGGAGGCCTTGGAGGATGCCGGACTGCCCACCGCATCGCTGCGCCGAACGGCGACCGGCGTCTTCGTGGGCGTCTCCAATTTCGATTACATTTGGCATCAGTTCCGCAGCCTCGACGAGGTCGATGCGTACGCGAGCTCGGGCTCCGCGCATTGCATCATCGCCAATCGGATTTCGTACCTCTTGGACCTCACCGGTCCGAGCCTCGCCGTGGACACCGCGTGTTCCTCGTCGCTCGTCGCCGTGCACCTGGCCTGCCAGAGCTTGCGCGCCCGCGAGTGCGACATCGCGCTGGCCGGCGGCGTGAACCTGGTGCTCACGCCGCACCTCACGACCAGCCTCACGCGGTGGGGCATGATGGCGAGCGACGGCCGCTGCAAGACATTCGACGCCCGCGCGGACGGCTTCGTGCGCGGCGAGGGGAGTGGAGCGGTGGTGCTCCAACGGCTCACGGATGCGGAGCGCTCCGGTGCGCGCATTCTGGCGGTCGTTCGCGGGAGCGCGGTCAACCAGGACGGGAAGACCAATGGTCTGACGGCGCCGAATGGCGCGGCCCAGCAAGCCGTGATTCGCCAGGCGCTGGCCCGTGCCGGTGTAAGCCCCGCCGAGGTCTCTTATCTGGAGACGCATGGCACGGGGACATCGCTCGGCGATCCCATCGAGGTGGAAGCCATCCACGAGGTGTTCGGCGCGCAGGCCACGCGCTGCGTGCTGGGTGCCGTGAAGACGAACATCGGCCACCTCGAGCCCGCGGCGGGCATCGCGGGGCTCATCAAGGTCGTGCTGGCCCTCCGCCACGGGACCATTCCGCGCAATCTGCATTTCCAGGCGCAGAATCCGCACCTCACCTTGCCGCCGGGCATCGAGCTCGCAAACGAGGCGCGTCCCTGGGCAACACCGCGCGTGGCGGGCGTGAGCGCGTTCAGCTTTGGCGGGACCAATGCGCACGTGGTGCTTGCGGAGGCCCCTGCGCGCGCGACGGAGCCGGCCGAAGTCCGCGCAGCGCCGCACCTGATCCCGCTGTCGGCGAGCCATACCGAGGCGCGGCGCCAGATGGCGGCGCGGCATGCGCATCTCTTCGAGGCGGGGGATGCGGCGCTCACCGTGGAGGGCGTCGCCGGGCTTCGCGCCCTTCACCGCGATCATCTTGAGGAGCGGCTCGTCGTGCTCGCCGAGGGGCGCGCGGGCGCGGCGGAGGCGCTGCGCAGCTTTGCGGAAGGACGGCCGCACCCCGACGTCGTGTACGGGAGCAAGCGCCCGAACGCGCGATGCGTCTTCGTTTACACGGGGCAAGGGCAGCCCTGGCTCGAGATGGGCGCCGCGCTTTCGCGAACCGAGGCCGTGTTCCGCGATGCCGTGGCCGAGGTGGACGCCGCCTTTCAGCGCGTGGCGGGACGCGTCGAACGAGCGCCCGATCTCGCGCGAACCGATGTGGCGCAGCCGGCGATCTTTCGGCTACAGGTTGCGCTGACGAAGACGCTGGCGCACTGGGGGATCCGACCCGATGCCGTCGTGGGCCATAGCGTCGGCGAGGTGGCGGCCGCCTGGGCGGCGGGCATCTTGACCTTGGACGAGGCCGCGCGCGTGGTGCATCACCGTGCGCGCTTGATGGAGCGCACCGCTGGCCTGGGCGCCATGGCCTCCGTCGCACTGCCGCTCGCCGAGGCCGTCGCCTTCGTCGAAGCGCACCCCGAGGTGGTCATTGCGGCACACAACGGTGCGCGCGACGTGGTCCTCTCGGGCCGGCCCGAGGCGCTGGAGGAGGCGCTGCGCGCGCTCGAAGCGCGCGGCGTGCGGTGCAAGAAGCTCGCGGTGGCCTACGCCTTTCACAGTCCGCAGATGGACGCGTTGCAGGGCGAGCTCGTTCGCGAGTTGCACGGCCTTCGGCCCAAAGCGCCGCGCGTCGCGTTTCATTCCACGGTCACCGGCCAGCGCGAACGCGATGCCGTGGGCACCGCGGAATACTGGGCCAAGAACATGCGCGAGCGGGTGCGCTTCGCCGAGGCCATCGCCAGCACGCACGCGGAGGGCGCCTCGAACGCGTTCCTCGAGCTGGGACCGCACCCGGCGTTGACACCGTACATCGCCGACGCCCCGACCGCGTTTTGCATGCGACGCGGACAGGACGACCGACGCGGCCTGCTCTCGGCCGTGGCCTCGCTCTATGTCCACGGCATCGAGCCCGATTGGTCGCGCCTGGCGCCCCGCGCGGATCGCCGCGGATCGCTCCCGGCCTATCCTTGGCAGCGGCGTCGCCACTGGCTCGCGCTTCACGATGCACCGGCGCGCACGTACCGCACCGAGTGGATCGCCGACGCGAAGTCGCCGGCATCCGCCGTCCCCAAGCGCTACCTCCTCGTCGCGGGCGATGGCGCGCTCGCCGAGCAGCTTCGCGCGGCCATTCGGGCGTCCGGTGGCGTGTGCGAGGCGGACTCCTTCGATGTCGACGAGGTGCTGCTCGCGCTCCCCGCATTGCACGCCGCACGCGCCCTGGTGCAACGGCTGCTGGACACCGAGCACCGGCCCCGCGTCACCTTCCTCACCCGTGCGGCCATGCACCTGGACGGCGATATGGTGGCCGCACCGGAGCTCGCCGCCATCTGGGGCTTCGGCCGCGCGCTCGCACACGAAGAGCCGAGCCTCGCGGTGACCTTGCTCGATCTTCCCGCGCGTCCGCACCAAGGCGAGGCAAGCGCCATCGTGTCGCGGCTCGCGGGCACGGCGGCGGAACGCCAGGCGGCGTGGCGCACGGGACAGTGGTACGTGCCACGGCTCACGGCCCATGCTTTGCCAACCCCCGCACCGCTCGATGCGGAGGGCACATTCCTCGTGACCGGCGGCCTGGGCTCCCTCGGTCTCGCCACCGCCGAGCGGCTCGTGAGCTCGGGCGCAAGGACATTGGCCCTGGTCTCCCGGCGCGTGCCCAATGCCGAGCAGCGAAGCGCGATCGCCTCACTGCAGGCGAAAGGTGCACGCGTGGTGACCTTGCAGGCGAACGTCGCCGATGTGGACGATCTCGCCCGTGCGCTCGAGGAACTGCGCGCGTCGGCGCCGCCGCTTCGAGGGGTATTCCACGGCGCGGGCGTGCTCGAGGACGGCCTGCTCGCCGGCTCGAGCCCCGAGGCGTTCGATCGCGTTCTATCGCCCAAGCTCGATGGCGGGTGGAACCTGCACAGGCTCACGAAGGACATGAACCTGGAGCACTTCGTTCTCTACTCGTCGGCCACCGCCGTGCTCGGGGCCGCGGGGCAGACGAGCTACGCAGCCGCGAACGCCTTTTTGCAGGGCTTGGCCGAACATCGCCGCTCCCTCGGACTGCGCGCGGTGTGCGTGCATTGGGGCGCGTGGGCCGAGAGCACCATGGCCTCCGATGCGGTGGTCGCCCAACTTCGAAGCCGCGGGTTCGACACCATGGCCCAGGAGCGCGCGCTGGATGCCCTCGAGGGCGCGCTTCGCGATGGCACCACCGACGTCACGGTCGTGGAAGCGGAGTGGAAAACGGTGCTCGAGCAACATCCGCCGCTCGAGCATTTTCTCGAGCGGCTCGTGGAAAAGAAGCAAAGCGCGGTCGACCCCATCGTCACCGTGCTCGGTGTCACGCCCGCTGGACAGCGTTCCAAGGTGCTCTACGGGCACGTGCGCGCCGTGGTGCTCTCGGTCATGGGCATGCATGCGGGCACCGAGGTTCGTCCGGACCAAGGGCTCGTCGAGCTCGGGCTCGATTCGCTGCTGGCCGTCACCATCGCGAACCGCTTCTCGAGCGATCTCGCACTGCGGCTGCCCAAGACGCTCATTTACGACCATCCCACGTTGCAGCGGCTCACCGAGCACCTTCTCGGCGTGCTCTTTCCGCCCGAGGCGCAGCCTGCACGCGAGGCACTCGCCGCGCTCGACGCGCTCGAGGGTGCGAGCCACGAGACCATTCAGAGCCTTCTCGACGAGGAGCTCGCCAGCCTTCTGCCCTCCGCGGAGTTCGTCTAATCGTGGACACGACTGCCCTTCTCGAACAGAACAAGAAAGCCCTCGTCGCCATCAAGGACCTCAAGGCGCGGCTTGCGCGCGCCGAGTCCGTGGCGCGTGCGCCCATTGCCGTCGTAGGCATGGCTTGCCGCTTCCCGGGCGGATGCCGCACCCCCGACGACCTCTGGGAGCTTCTGCGCGAGGGACGCGATGCCGTGGGGGAAGCGCGCTGGCCGGACGCGCTGTTCGACGCAGGCGCCATCGCGACCCGTGCCCTGGGCCGCATCGACCACGAGGCGGATTTCGACCCGGAGTTCTTCCACGTTTCGCCCCGCGAGGCCGCGAGCATGGACCCGCAGCATCGGCTCCTGCTCGAGATCGCGTGGGAGGCCTGCGAAAATGCAGGGCTGTCGCCGGAGCGGCTGCAGGGAAGCCGCACGGGTATCTTCGTTGGAATCGGCAATAACGATTACGGCGATTTCGAATTACGAAATACTGATTTGAATGCCGTGAGCGCGCACGCGGGGACGGGAAATGCCACGTGCCTCGCGGCGGGCCGGCTCTCGTTCTTCTTCGGCACGAAGGGCCCGGCGCTGGTCATCGACACCGCCTGCTCCTCCTCGCTGGTGGCCATTCACCAAGCGTGCGCGAGCCTGCGGCAGGGCGAATCGGAGATCGCACTGGCGGGCGGCATCAATTTGGTGCTGCGCCCGAACGGCAGCGTATTCCTCTCTCGGTTCGGCGCGCTCTCGCCGACGGGGCGCTGCCGTGCGTTCGCGGAGGCCGCCGACGGCTACGTGCGCGCCGAAGGATGCGGCGTGGTGGTGCTCAAACGGCTCGACGACGCGCAGCGCGACGGCGATCCCATTTGGGCCGTCATCCGCGGCTCCGCATTGAACCACGACGGCCGCAGCGGCGGGCTCACCGTTCCCAATGGCGCTGCGCAGCGCGAGTTGCTTCTCGCCGCATTGGCCAACGCCGGCATCGCGCCGCAGCGCATCGGCTACCTGGAGGCCCACGGCACCGGCACACCGCTGGGCGATCCCATCGAAATGGGAGCCATCGCTGCCGTTTTCGGCGGCGCCCCGCGGCCCGATGCGTTGCGCGTAGGCTCGGTCAAGAGCAACCTCGGGCACACCGAGGCGGCAGCCGGCATCGCGGGGTTCATCAAAGCGGCCCTGTGCTTGCGCCACCGCGCCATCCCCGCGCACCTGCACTTCGAGACGCCGAGCTCACGCATCGACTGGAACGTGCCCGTGGCGATCCCCACGCGCCTCGAGCCTTGGGCGAGCGACGGACCTCGCATGGCCGGCGTGAGCTCGTTCGGCTTCAGCGGCACGAACGCGCACGTCATCCTGGAAGAAGCACCGCCCCGGGAGGCCCGTCGCGCCTCGCGCCAGGGCACCCAGATGCTGTGCCTTTCCGGGCACCACGAGCGCTCGCTGATCCAACTCGCCGCGGCCTACCGCGACCGGCTGTCGGACGAGGACACCGTCGCCGACGTGTGCCACACGGCAGCGCGCCGCCGCGTGCACCATCGCAACCGCCTCGTCGTGCTGGGCACCACCGCCGACGAGCTGCGTCGCGGTTTGGCCGATTTTCTCGAGGGAACGCACCACCCTGGCGTGGTCCGCGGGGAAGCCGTGTTGGACGGCATGTCGAAGACGGCCTTCGTCTTTTCGGGGCAGGGGAGCCAATGGCTGGGCATGGGGCGCGAGTTGCTCGCCAGCGATCCGGACTTCGCGAGCGGCCTGCGCTTCATGGACGTGTCCTTCCGCGAGGAGTTCGGCTGGTCCCTCGTGGACGCGCTCCTCACGGGGCCGCTCGAGCGCACGAGCATCGCGCAGCCGGTCATCGTGGCGCTGCAGATCGCGCTCGCGGATCTCTGGCTGCGCTGGGGGGTGGCGCCCGATGCGGTGCTGGGCCATAGCCTGGGCGAACTCAGCGCCGCGTACCTCGCCGGTGTGCTCACCCGCAGCGAGGCGCTGCGCCTGGCCGGCTTGCGTGGCCGCTTCATGGACGAGGCCACCGGCCGCGGAAAAATGGCCGAGCTCTCGTGCACCGAGGCGGACGCGCGGCGCTACGTCGAGGGACACGAGGACGAGGTGTGCATCGCGGCCCTCAACGGCCCCGAGACCACCGTTCTCGCCGGCGCGACCGAAGCGCTGGGGCGGGTCCTGGAGCGCGTGGCCGAAGGCGGCATCAAGCATCGCCTCCTCCGCGTGGACTATGCCTTTCACTCGCCGCAGATGCGCGCCTTTCGCGAGCCCTTCGAGGCCGCGCTGCGCGGGGTGAGCCCTCGCGCGGCGGAGGTTTGCCTCTACAGCAGCGTCACCGCCGGCAAAATGCGGGGCGAGGATCTCACCGCGGCCTACTGGGGGAGGAACCTCACCGACGCCGTTCGCTTTCACCCGGCGCTCGTGGCCATGCTGCGCGATGGCTACCGTGCCATCGTCGAGATATCCCCGCACCCCGTGCTGCTCGCGTCCATCCAGGAGACCTTGCGCCGCGAAGGCGTCTCGGGCGTGGCCGCGTACTCGCTGCGCCGGGGCGCGCCGGAGGCACCGACGCTTCTCGCGAACCTCGCCGCGCTGCACGTCGCCGGCTATCCCGTCGACTGGGGTGCGCTCTATCCCGGCGAGGCGGACGCCGTCTCCTTGCCGGCGTATCCCTGGCATCACCGGCGCTTCTGGCCTGCTTCGGAGGCCGCCGTCGCGGAGTGCGCACCTGCGAAAGCTCCGGCGCCCGAGCCTTCCTCGAAGCTTTGGAACGAACTCCAGGCTCTGGGCGCACTCGCGCGTCCCCCGCGCATCGAGCGGCACGTGCGCGAGCAGCTTGCCCGCGTCCTCCAGTTGGAGCCGGACGCCTCGCCGTCCAAGCGCACCTTGCTCAGCGAATTGGGCATGGACTCCGTGGGCGCCGTCGAGCTCTCCAAGGCCCTGCGCCTGACGCGCGGGCACGAGCTGACCCCCGCCGTGCTCTTCGAACGGCCGACCATCGAGGGACTCACCGAGTACCTCGTGCGCGAGTTCGATCGACTTCGCGGCGTCGAGACGGCGCCGGTCGCGGTCCCCGAGACGGCACCGTCCTTCTCGTCGGAGCCGATTGCGATCATCGGCATGGGCTGCCGCTTTCCCGGTGGCGTCGACGACACGGAGTCCTTCTGGCAATTCCTGAAGGACGGCGCGAACGGCGTTTGCGAAGCACCGAAAGAGCGCTGGGACCTGGCCCGCTATTACGATTCGGAGCCGGGCACCCCGGGGCGCATGTACACGGCCCACGGCGGCTTTCTGACGCGCGTGGATGGCTTCGATGCGGAGTTCTTCGGCATCTCGCCGCGCGAGGCGCAGAGCATGGACCCGCAGCAGCGCATCTTCCTGCAGACCTGCTGGGAGGCCCTCGAGAACGCGGGCATCTCGGCGGAGGCCCTGGAGGGCACGCGCACCGGCGTCTACGCGGGCATCGTCAATCAGGACTACGCGATGATGCAGATGAAGGACACCGCGCACGGCGAAATGGATACGTACTTCGCCACCGGCCATCCGCACTGCGTGGTGAGCGGGCGCGTGTCGTACCAATTGGGCCTGCGCGGACCGACGCTGTCCGTGGACACCGCGTGCTCGTCGTCGCTCGTGGCATTGCACCTGGCCTGCCAGAGCCTGCGACTCGGGCACAGCGATCTCGCGCTGGCCGGGGGCATCAATCTGCTGCTGATGCCCGAGATCTACATGATCCGGTGCCAGGCGCGGATGCTGTCCCCGAGCGGGCGATGTGCCACGTTCGATGCGTCGGCCGACGGCTACATTCCGGGGGAGGGCAGCGGCGTGGTGGTGTTGAAGCGCCTGGGCGACGCGCTCCGCGACGGCGACCGCATCGATGCCGTGTTGCGCGCCACGGGCGTGAACCACGACGGGCGCAGCAACGGCATGACCGTTCCCAGCGGCAGCGCCCAGCGTGAGCTCATGCTCGCCGCGCTGCGCGAAGCAAGGCTCGAGCCCCATCGCGTGGGCTACCTCGAGGCGCACGGCACTGGAACGAAGCTGGGCGATCCGATCGAAATGGCCGCGATCCAAGACGTTTACTGCGCGGATCGCCCTGCGTCGACGCCGCTCCTCGTGGGCTCGGTGAAGACGAATTTCGGGCACCTCGAGTCGGCAGCGGGCATCTGCGGTGTCATCAAAGCGGTGCTCGCGCTCCGGCATGCGGCCGTGCCGCGCAACCTGCACTTCACGGAGCTCAATCCGCACATCGAGCTGCACCCGGCGACGCGCATTCCCACCGAGTTTACGGCGTGGTCCGGAGACCAACCGCGGTGCGCGGCGGTGAGCTCCTTCGGCATGAGCGGCACGAACGCGCACGCCATCCTGGAGGAGGCTCCGGCGCGCGCCCCGGCGCCCGCACGAGATGCGAAGGACGTGCGCCTCGTTCCCATCAGCGCGCAGCACCCCGAGGCGCTCCGCGCGCACGCGGCGCGCTTGAAGGATCACTTGGACGCGAGGCCCGAGCTCTCTCTCGACGACGTGCTGCACACGTTGCACAAGCGGACCCCGCATCGCCAGCGCGCCGTTCTGCGTGCGGGCTCCTTGGCGGAGCTGAAGGAGCAGCTGGCCATCGTCGCCGCTGGTCAAGACGATGCGCGCTGCATGCGCACCGACGAGGTGGCGCTCGGCGATCCCAAGGTGGTCTTCGTCTTTCCCGGGCAGGGCTCCCAATGGATCAAAATGGGCTGCCAGCTCCTGGAGCGCGAGCCGGAGTTCGCCGCGGAGTTGCAGGAGGTCGACACCTGGATCCAGAAATACGCGGGCTGGTCCGTGCTGGCGGAGCTGCGCGCGGATGCGGATGCCTCGCACTTGGATCAGGTGGACGTCATTCAGCCGTGCATCTTTGCCGTCCAGGTCGGGCTCGCGCGGCTGTGGCGTTCCTGGGGCGTCGTCCCCAGTGCCGTGATTGGGCACAGCATGGGCGAGGTGGCGGCGGCCTACGTGGCCGGGGTGCTCTCGCTCGAGGACGCGGTGTGCATCATCACGCGGCGCAGCCAAATCGTGAAGCGCACGCGCGGCAACGGTGCGATGGCCCTGGTGGAGCTCGGGCGCGAAGAGGCCGAGCGGGCCATTGCCGCCCAGCCCGAGATCGCGGTTGCCGCGGAGAACGGGCCGCACACGGTGCTGCTCTCGGGGGCCCCCGGACCGATGGAGCAGGTGCTCGAGGAGCTGCGACGGCGCGACGTCTTTTGCCGGGCGGTGAAGGTCGACTACGCGTCCCATTCGCCGCAGATGGACGCCCTTCGTCCGGTGTTGAACGAAGCGCTGGGGCAAGTCCGACCACGCGAGGCGAAGGTCGCCTTCTACTCCACGGTGACCCATCGCGTGGAGGATGGTCTCGCGATGGACGCCTCGTACTGGGCCGACAATCTTCGCGAGCCGGTGCTCTTCTGGCCGGTCCTGCGAAGGCTGGTCGAGGACGGACACAACGTCTTTCTGGAGATCAGCCCGCACCCGGTGCTGGTTCCTTCCATGGCCCAGGGCTTGCAGCACCTCCAGGCCAAAGCGCTCACCTTGCCGTCCTTGTACCGCGACAAATCCGAGAGCGACTGCTTGCTCGAAGCGCGCGCCCGGTACTTCTGCGCGGGCGGGCGGCTGGCCGAGATCTCGCCGGAAGGCGCCCAGGTTCTCGCGCTGCCGGGTTACCCATGGCAGGAGCAGCGTTTCTGGTACACACCGAGCGCGCAGACGGCAGGTGCAAGCGCGGTGGGACGCATGCTCGAGCGCGTCTCGACGACTGCGGACGGTCGCCGCATCTGGGAGAGCTCCTTGAGCCCCGCCCTCATGCCTTCGCTGGCCGATCACAAGGTGAACGGCATCGCGCTATTCCCAGGTGCCGGATACGTCGAGCTGGTGTTGGAGGCCGCCGCCGAACTGGGGATCGCCGGCTCGACGCGCATCGACGCGTTGGAAATCCGCGCCGCGCTGGTGCTTCGTGAAGAGACGGCGCGCACGGTTCAAGTCGAGCTCACCCCGCTCGATGAGCGAACCTTCGAATTTTCCATCGGCAGCCGCGACGACGACCATGCCGCGTGGACGCGCCATGCCGATGGCCTCGTGACGCGCGATCCGTGCGGCACCGAGGGCTCGACGGTGTCGATCGAAGAGCTGCGCGCGCGACTTTCGCACGGTGTTTCGGCGGAGGATCACTACCTGCGCACCCGCGAGCGCGGGCTCGAGTACGGCGTGGGGTACCAGGTCGTTGGAAGTCTGTTCTGCCGTCCCGGCGAGGTGCTGGCGGAACTGCAGGTGCCATCCGCGGTCCAAGGAGAGCTTTCGGGCTGCCAGGTCCATCCAAGCCTGCTCGATGGCGCATTCCAGGTCATCGATGCGGCGCTTTCCGGGTTGGATCGCGTGGACGAGGGGGCGGTGTACCTTCCGTCGGGCCTTCATGGGGTGCGGCTCCATCGCAAGCCGGGGACGCGCATCGAGGGGCTGCACGCGCACCTGAAGTTGCTCGAGACGCCCGCACGCGATCCCGCGACGGTGGAGGCGCAGCTCTGGCTTCGCGACGCCGCGGGGGTACCCGTGCTTTCCGTCGAGCGCTTCATCATCCGCCGTGTGGAGGGCCAGGGGCGGTCGTGGGAGGGCGTGCCGAGCGACTGGTTCTATCAGCTTCACTGGCAACCGCTGGAGGCTTCTCCACGGCCCGCGGCGAAACGTGATGAGTCATGGCTCCTGTTCGCGGACGAAGGCGGGCTTGCCGCGGCCGTCGCCGATCGCCTCGCGCCGGCGGGGGTCAAGACGACGTTGATTCGCAAAGATGCCAGGGCCGATGTTCGCGAGCTCTTCACGCAGGGCGCGTTCACACGGGTGCTCTATTTCTGGGGCCTCGATGCACCGTCGCTCGAGGCGGAGCCCGACGTTCTGCCCGCCGAGTTGCCCGAAACGGAGTCCCTGCTCGAGCTCGTGCAGGCGCTCGTGGCGTGCGATCCCCAGCCATGCCCGCGGCTCTGGGTGATGACCTCGGGGACCACCCCGATGCAAGCGCCCCTCTGGGCCATGGCGCGCGTGCTGGAATACGAGCACCCCGAGCTGAAGACCGTCTCGTGCGAACTGGATCGCCGCAGCCTGGATCTCTTCATCGCGATGCTCTGCGCCGAGCACGTGCCCGATCAACTGCGTCTGCACGCCGGGGTTGCCTACGAGGCGCGCCTCACGCGCTACATGCCGCCCGCCCTTCCGTCGCCCGCGCCGGCGATCGATCTCGCGCAGACCGTCGCGTCGTTGCGTCGCTTGGCCCCCTTCGAGCGGGGCCACACGTGGCTCGTGCTCGATGCCGATCCTTCTCTGCACGAGGCACTCACGCGCGAAGCCGCCCTGAACGATGTCCGCGTGCTCGCCCACTCCGACGAGGGCGTCGATGTCATCGTGAACTTCGCCCCACCCGCCACCGCGGCCCGCACGGCAAGCTTGCTCGATGCATGCGGGACCTTCATCGACTTCTCGCATGCGAAGGCCCCGCCGACACTGCCGCCTTCGGCAACCTTCGTCGCACTGAAGGCGCCGCGGGAGCGGCATCTACCGCGGGAAGGGTGGGGACCTGGCACCGAATCCGGCACGTACCTCATCACCGGTGGCCTCGGCGCCCTCGGACTTCGTGTGGCCCGCTTCCTCGTCGATCGCGGCGTTCGTCACCTCGCCCTGCTCGGCCGCTCCGCCCCCGACGCGCACGCAAAGGAAGCCATCCGCGCCCTCCAGGCACTCGGCGCCCACGTCCGCGTCTTCTCCGCCGACGTGGCCCGCCGCGACGATGTCCAGGCCGCGCTTCACGTCATCGATCAGGGCGGCTTCCCGCTCCGCGGCGTCATCCACTGCGCAGGCATCCTTCGCGACGGCGCCCTGCTGCAAATGGACCGCGCCAAGTTCCGCGCAGTCCTCGACAGCAAGGTAGCCGGCGCCTGGAACCTCCACGTGCTCACGCGCCACCTCCCCCTCGAGCACTTCGTCCTCTTTTCTTCCGTGGCGTCCATGCTCGGTTCGCCCGGCCAAGGCAACTACGCCGCGGCCAATGCCTTCATGGACGGACTCGCCGCCCATCGCCGCGCCCGAGGCCTTCCCGCCCTTAGCATCAACTGGGGCGCCTTCCGCGACATCGGACTTGCGGCCGGCGCCGAGCGAAGCGGCATCGCGGGCATTCCCCCTGAAAAAGGCATGAAGGCCCTCGACCTGGCGCTGCGCGGGGGCGAGACGTCGCTGGGCATTTTCCCGTTCCCGTTCCTTCTCTGGCGCAAACTCAACCCGCAGATCGCCAAGAACACCCTCTTCGCGACCATCCGCGCGGAGAGCCGCTACCGCGAGGACGAACACGCCCGCGACGCCTCCATCGCCGAAGCGCTTGCCGCGGCCGATCCGAGTGCACGCCGCGAGCACCTCGATGGCTTCCTCAAACAGAACCTCTCGCGCGTCCTCAAGGTTTCCGCCGAGCAGGTGCGGCCGCAGCTCACCTTCAAGGAAATGGGCTTCGACTCGCTCATGGCCATCGAGCTGCGCAACCGCCTCGAGGCCGGCCTCGGCGTGTCGCTCTCCTCCACCTTGATCTGGCGCTACCCCACCTTGGACGAGCTCTCGACGTTCTTGATCGAGCGCATCGCGGGCCAGGAGTCCACGTCGACGCCCGTCCAGGCTGCGGGGCGCTGGCTCGTGCGCGAGCGGCCGAAAGCTTCGGCCAAGCTGCGTCTCCTGTGCTTTCCCCACGGCGGGGCCGGTGCATCCGCCTTCCAGGGGTGGTGGCAGCAGTTTCCCGACGACGTGGAGATCATCACCTTCCAGCCGCCGGGCCGCGAGGAGCGCCTCCACGAAGAGCCCGAGCGCAACATGGGCGCGTACGCGTCCGCCATCGTCGACGAGCTCCTCCCGCTCCTCGATGTGCCGTTCGCCGTGTTTGGCTACAGCCTGGGCGGGCTCACCGGCTTCGCCACCCTTGCGGAACTGCGCCGCCGCACCGGGCGCACGCCGTTGCACATGTTCGTCTCCTCGTGCTTTGCGCCGCACATTCCCTTTGCCGAGACCACCCTGAGCCGGGTCTCCACGCAACAATCCGCGTTGAAGGCGATGGCCTTCTATCAATCGACACCCGACTCCGTGTTTCGCGATCCCGAGATGCAAGCGCTCTTGGCGCGATCCATGGACGCCGACAACTCCGTCGTGGAGTCGTATCGCTTCGGCGACGAGCGCCCGCTCGAGTGCCCCATCACCGCGTTTGCGGGCCGCGGGGACGATTTGGCGCCGCTCGAGGAACAACTGCGCTGGCGCGAGCTCACCACGGGCGCCTTCGACCTTCTGCCCTTCGAGGGCGACCACTTCTTCTTCCTGCGCGACAAGCGCGCCGTCATGACCGAGCTGCAACGACGCCTGCTCCCGCTTCGATCGAAATGAGAACGTCCACCATGTCCGCTTCCGTACCCTCCCGCGATGCACTGCAGGCCTGGATCGCCGCCTGGATTGGCGAACAGCTCCGTCTTTCCACCGGCGCGGTCTCCGTGCATGCGCGCCTGCGCGATCTCGGCCTCGATTCGGCCCGCGCCACGCAGCTCGTGGGCGAGCTTTCCGCGCAGGTGGGCCGGCCATTGCCGCTCACGCTCCTGTGGGACCATCCCACGATCGCGGAACTCTCGGCGCACCTCACCGAGCCAAAAAGTACCTCGCCCAAAGAGGCCCGGTATTCTCCTTCTCCTGCGGAGGGCGGGGCAGTGGCCATCATCGCGATGGCGTGCCGTTTTCCCGGCGGTGCGGATACGCCGCAAGCCTTTTGGGATCTCCTGGTGCAGGGACGCGATGCCGTGGGGCCCGTGCCCGCGGATCGCTTCGATGCGGAAGGCTTCTACGACAGCGATCCCACGGCCCGCGGCAAAGCGATCACCAAGTGGGGCGGCTTTCTCGAGCGCAGCGATACCTTCGATCCGTACCTCTTTGGCATCTCCCCACGCGAGGCGGTCGAAATGGATCCGCAGCAGCGGATGCTGCTCGAGTTGGCGTGGGACGCGTTCGAGGCGGCGGGCATCGCCAAGGAGGCTCTGCGCGACCGCGCCGTCGGCGTCTTCGTCGGGTCGATGTGGAACGACTACGCGCGCCTCTGGCGGGGCGGCCCGCGCGCCATCGAGCAGTTTACCGCCACGGGACAGGACGACAGCATCATCGCGGCGCGCATCTCCTACGTCTTTGGGGTGCGGGGTCCCAGCCTGAGCATCAACACGGCTTGCTCGTCGTCGCTCGTGGCGGTGCACCTCGCGTGTCAGAGCCTGCTCACGGGCGAGTCCGAATTGGCGCTCGCCGGGGGCGTCAACTTGATCTTCGGCCCGGACAGCACGCTCGCCATGTCCAAGTTCGGTGGCATGGCGCCCGACGGGCGCTGCAAGGCCTTCGACGCGCGGGCGAATGGCTACGTGCGCGGCGAAGGCGCGGGCGTGGTGCTGCTCAAGCCCTTGCAGCGGGCGCTCGCCGACGGCGACGTCATTCACGCGATCATCCGTGGCTCCGCGGTCAACAACGACGGCTTCTCCAACGGGCTGACCTCGCCCAGCCCCGCGGCGCAGGCCGAAATGCTGGGGCTCGCGTACGCGCGGGCCGGCGTGTGCCCGGGGCATGTGCACTACGTGGAGGCGCACGGAACGGGCACCATGCTGGGCGATCCCATCGAGGCCGGCGCGTTGGGCGAGGTGCTCGGGCGTCATCCCGATCGTCAGCGCCCGCTTCGCATCGGCTCGGCCAAGACGAACATCGGCCACCTGGAGGCAGCGGCCGGCATGGCAGGTCTCATCAAAACCGTGCAGGCGCTGAAGCACCGCCGCCTGCCCCCGTCGCTGCACTTCGAGACGCCCAATCCGAACATCGCCTTCGACGCGCTGAACCTCGAGGTGCAGACGGCGTTGACCTCGTGGACCCCGGAGGAAGAGGGGACGCTTTTCGCGGGGGTCAGCTCGTTCGGCTTTGGCGGCACCAATGCGCACGTGGTGCTGGAGTCGTTTCTCCCGGACCCGATTCCGGTCTGCACGACGAAGGGGCAGGGGACACGCCCCGTGCTGGTGTTCACCGGCAACGGCTCGCAATGGCCGGGCATGGCACTCGACTTGATGCAGCGGGAGGCGGTTTTTCGCGCGGCGGTGCAGCGATGCGACGAAGCCTTGAGCAAGCACGGCTGCGAGGGCGTGGCGCGTGCGCTGGAGAGCGGGCGCTTCGACGTGCAGCAGGTGGACTTGGTGCAGCCGCTGCTATGGGCGGTGCAAGTGGGCCTGGTCGCCATGTGGCGCAATTGGGGAATCGAACCCGCGGCGGTGGTCGGGCATAGTGTCGGCGAGATTGCCGCGGCATGGGCGGCCGGCGCGCTGGACCTCGACGAAGCGGCCCGCGTGGTGGTGCATCGCAGCCGATTGCAGCAGGGGTGCGCCGATCAAGGCGGCATGGTGCTCGTGGAGACGAATGCCGAGCAGGCGCAGCAACTCATCGATGCGAGTGCGCCCGGGCGCCTTACCGTAGCTGCGTGCAACGCGCCCGTGCAGACGGTGGTGAGCGGCGAATTGGCCGGCGTTCGCGATTTTGTTGCCCACGCAACGAGCCGCGGCATCGCCGTGAAAACGGTGCGCGTCAACGTGGCCTACCACGGTCCGCAGATGCATCCGCTGCGCGACGATCTGCACCGCGCCCTCGAGGGGCTAATCCCCATTGCACCGCGCACGCCCATGGTCTCGACGGTGACGGGCCGCCAAGTCGATGGCCCGCTCGATGCCGAGTACTGGTGCCGCAACATGTGCGATCCGGTTCGCTTCGGCGACGCAATCGCGACCTTGATCCGCGATGGCCATCGCGTCTTTCTGGAGGTGGGCCCTCACCCGACGCTGGCCAAAGCCATCGAGGCGCAGCTGCCCGACGGCTTCGTGGGAACGAGCCTGGAGCACGAGCGGCCGAGCCGTCCCCGGCTGCTCGAGACGGCGGCGCAATTGTTCGAGCGTGGCGTGACGACGGCGCTGCGTTCGGAGCGTCCGCGTCTCCTGCCGCTGTCCGCGCACACCGAGGCGGCGCTCGAGCAACGGCTTTCCGATCTGGGGCACTACCCAACCGCCTACCCCGATGTCGACCTCGAGGCACTGGGCCGCACCCTCGCGCGCGGGCGAAGTCACTTGCCGCATCGCGCGGCGTTGGTGGCATTGTCCGCGGCCGAGATGGCGGAGCCACTGCCGCTGCGAGCCCCCGCCGCGCTCGAAGGGCGACCGCGCATCGCCTTCGTGTTCCCGGGGCAGGGCTCGCAGTGGGTGGGCATGGGACGGCAGCTCCTGGAAGCGGAACCCGTCTTTCGCAAGGCGATCCACCAGTGGGAGCCCCTGCTGGGTGAATTCACCGATTGGTCCCTCCTCGAGCAGCTGCAGGCCGAGGAATCCGCCTCGCGGCTCGACCAGGTCGACGTGATTCAGCCTGCGATCTTCGCCATTCAAGTGGCCCTGGCCGCGCTTTGGCGCTCGTGGGGTGTGCACCCGGACGTCGTCATCGGCCACAGCATGGGCGAGGTGGCCGCGGCCTACGTCGCCGGCGCCCTCGATGCGCGCGATGCGGCGCGCATCATCTGCTTGCGCAGCCGCATCGCTCAGAAGACCAGCGGGCGCGGTGGCATGGCGGTGGTCGAGCTTTCGCCCGACGAGGTGCGCACCATCCTCGAGCCCTACGCCGCCACGGTGAGCCTCGCCGCGTGCAACGGCCCCACCTCGTGCCTGCTCTCGGGCGACAGTGCGGACTTGGAGGCCATTGGCGAGGCCCTGCGCGCACGCGACATCTTCTTCCGTCCCGTCAATGTCGATTACGCGTCGCACAGCCCCCAGATGGACGCCATCAAGGACGAGCTCGAGCACGCGCTTCGCGAAACTCGCCCGCGTGCTCCTGCGGTGCCGTTCCACTCCACCGTGGACGGCGTTCTCGTCGAAGACGCGCGCTTCTCCGCGGCGTACTGGGCGCGGAATCTTCGCGAGCCCGTTCTCTTCCACCAGGGCATTTCCGCCCTCGAGCAGCGCGGCTTCAACGTGTTCCTCGAGATCAGCCCGCACCCCGTGCTCACGTATTCGATCGCGAAGAGCGTGCGCCCGGAGAGCTCGCTCATTCTGGGCTCCCTCAAACGCGACGAGGACGAGCTGCGCGCATTGCTGACCTCCGCGGGAATGCTCTTCGCCGCCGGCGGAAGCGTGGACTGGGCTGCGCTGTATCCGCACCCCGGTGCGCCCCTGGATCTGCCGGGGTATCCGTTTCAGCGCGAACGCTATTGGTTCGACCCGCCGCGGGAACAGGCCGCCACGGGGACCCGGGGCCATGCGCTGCTGGACCGCTTCGTCCGTTCGCCGTTTCCGCGCGAGCGCCTCATTTGGGAGTCGGACGTGGGCCTCGAGCGCTTCCCCTACCTCGCGGATCACTGCGTGGGCGGCGTGGCCGTCTTCCCCGGCACCGGCTACATCGAGTGCATCCTGGAGGCGGCGCGCGAGCTTTACGCCGACGCCCCCGTCGACATCGCGCGGATCGTCTTCGAGAAGGCACTGTTCCTCGAGGCCGAAACGAAGACCTTGCAGCTCTGCATGGAGGCCGAGGGAGCCGGCCATCGCTTCACCCTCTCGAGCTACGACCCGACCCTCGACGCTTGGACGCGGCATGTCTCCGGCGAGCTGCATCGCAGCCCATCGTCCGCCGATGCCGGCGCCATCGATGTTGCTGCTGGCGAATCGGTCGACCTCGCGACCTTCTACGGGAACCTCGAGCGCGCCGGCAACGGCTACGGCCCTCGTTTTCGCGCCGTGCAAAGCCTGCGCACGCGCGGCAGCTCCGTCATCGGTCGCGTCGTCCTCGAGGACGCGCTGAGCACCCAGGGCGCGCGCATCCACCCCGTCGTCTTCGACGCGTGCTTGCAGGTGATGGCCACCCCCATCGCCCTTCGCACCGCCAACGCCGAGGGGCGCGAGAGCGCGTTCATGCCCACGCGCGCCGAACGCATCCGCGTCTTTCGCGACGCCGGCCGCGCGGTTCACAGCCATGTGCGCTTTCTCGAAGGAGGCCCCGTCGCCGACGATGCCGGCGATCTCTACGCCGACATCGACGTCACCGATGACGCAGGCCTTCTCCTCGCCCGCGTGGAGCGCATCTGCTTCCACCTGTTGGAGCACACGACGGCGGCATCGCGCCCTTCGAGCGAGCTGCTCTACCGCGTGGCCTGGGAAGATGCGCCACCGCCTGCGGCCGGCCCCACGACCCCGCGACGGCGCTGGCTCATCGTGAGCGATCCGGGCGGCCTGGCCGATGTCCTGGCCGATGGGCTCCTGGCCGCAGGTCACGTGGTTCGCATCGGCTACCCGGAGGACGATCTCGCGTGGACCGATTCCGTTTCCGGCATCGTCCACCTAGGAAACATCGACCTAAGCGAACCATCGAGCTCCGGCTGCCGCAGCGTCACGCAGCTGCTGAAGACCCTCGACCGGCGTTCCTCGCCACCGCGTCTCTGGGTGGTAACGCGCGGTGCGTGGGGAGCGTGTCCGGCGCAAGCCCCCGTATGGGGCCTGACGCGCGCCATCGCCCAGGAGTATCCGGCGCTGTGGGGCGGCATCGTCGATGTCGATCCGAAGGACGACCTGCGGCTTCAGGCGGAGCAAATCCTCGCCGAGCTTCTCGCCAAGTGCCCCGGTGAAGATCGCATCCTCTATCGGGGCGGTCGCCGCCAGGTTGCGCGTTTGCTTCGCGACACCGCACCGGGCAACGCCACGCCAGCCTTCCGTGCCGATCGCGCCTACCTCGTGACGGGCGGACTCGGAGCCCTGGGCTTGCGTCTCGCGGCCTGGATGGTCTCCCACGGCGCCCGCCACTTGATTCTTCTCGGACGCACGCCGCTGCCGCCCCGTCGAACCTGGACGCACGAAGGCCACTCCGCCGATCTGCGCGCGAAGCTCGACGGCATTCTCCACCTCGAGCGCCTCGGTGCGCATGTCGCGACGCCCGCGTTGGACATCGGCGACGCGCAGGCCTTGAGCGCGTTCCTCGACGAGTACGCGCAGGAGACGCGCCCGCCCATTGCCGGCATTGCGCACCTGGCCGGCATCATCCGCCCCGAGCTCCTGAGCGCGCTGCGCGAAGATGCCCTCGAGGAAGCCTTCCAGTCCAAGGTGTACGGCGCCTGGAACCTGCATCGAGCCTTTCCCGGCGATGCGCTCGACTTCTTCGCGCTCTTCTCGTCCGCCTCGGCGGTGCTGAACTCCCCGCTGTTGGGAAGCTACGCCGCGGCCAACGCCTTCTTGGACGGACTCGCCGCCTTCCGTCGCGGCCGCGGCGAGCCCGCGCAATCCTTCAACTGGGGCTTCTGGGCCGACGGCGGCATGGCCACCCGCGATTTGCACTTCGAGGGCGAGTCGCAAGGCATGCGCAGCTTCAGTCCTGCCACCGGCATGGAACTCTTTGGCACGCTCCTCGTCCGCAACTCCGTGCAGACCGTCATCATGGACGTCGACTGGCCCGAATGGAGCCGCGCCTACCCCGATGCCGCCGCCTCGCCACTCCTGCGAACCCTGCGCGCCGACGCGGCCGCACCCGTCGAAGCGGCGCCGCGCGAGCCGGCACTCCCGAACCTCGCCGATCTGGGGCCCGACGAGCGCAAAAAGCTCGTGGAGACCCTCCTCCTCGAGGAGCTGTCCGCTGTGCTCAAAATGCCGCCGTCCAAGATCTCCCGCACGGCGCGCCTTGGAAGCATGGGCCTCGATTCGATGCTCTCCCTGGAGCTTCGCAACCGTCTGGAAAAGCGCACGGCCCTGACACTTCCGGGCACGCTCGCGTGGAACTACCCCTCCGTGGATCGCCTCTCGGCCTTCCTGCTCGAGAAGCTCGTCGTGACCAAGCCCGCGATCGTCGAGCCCATCGAGACCGTGCCCACGGACATGATCCGCGCCCTCATGCAACTCGGTGTCATCGACGCCGACGATCCCGTCCTTCAGGATCCCGAAGCCTTGCGCAGCCTCATCCAAGAGGCGCAGCACTACCTCGAGGCGTAGTTCGGAATGGAGCGCCGGCTTCCAGCCGGCGGTCCGCCGGCCTCTGGCCGGCTAGACGCGCGGCGAGCCGCCTGGAAGGCGGCGGACCGCCGGCAGGATGCCGGCGCTCCATACGTCGCCGCCTTCGTCGGGTTCTACTCCAGCCTTTCGCAATCCAGCGTTAAGCCTTCTCCGACGCCACCGGCCAGCGGGTCGTGGCCCACAAATAGAGGAGCAACGTCGTCGTCTCTAGCCGCGCGTCCACCTTCTCGGCGGGCATCGTCGCCCGCGCTAGGCCGGCCAGGCGTGCGATGCGCGTCAGATCGCACAGCGTTGCGGCGAGCGACGGGAGCTCGAGCAGCAGGTGCGCGCGGAAGGCCAGCGCGAAGACCATCCCGTCGCTTGCGGAGGGAGTCGGCTTCGGGTGCGGCTTGCGCAGGAGGCTCTCGGCGAGCTTTGCGACCCAACGTGCGCCCTTGGGTTGCGGCCCCGCGGGATCCAGATAGGTCTCCAGGCGCTCGGCCTCCGACGCCATCCGCGTTTGCAACGTGCGAAGCCACGCCTCGCTCAGCGTTCCACCTGGAACGCGAAGGCTCGTCGTCGCGCTCTCCAAAATGCGCACCGGATCCATACCCGGCACCGTCAGCACGTCCGACAAGGCTCGTGCCCATTCCAAATACGCAGCACGCGGCAGACTGCGTGCATCGTCCACGCGCACCTGCGGCGGGACCTCCGGAACGGTGGTGAGCCCCTGCAGCGGATTGGCCGGCCACTCGTCGGCATCCTCGGAACGGTGCACCGTACGCGCCGCGCACGCGCATTGCGGCAGAATGCTCACCTCGAACTGATTCCCGCAGTGAACGACCTGCAGCGGATACTGCCGGCACGTCCACGGCTTCGCCGCTGCGCCGGCCAACTTGTGAATGCGGCACCCTTCGCTCGTCAAAAACGTGCACCCATCGCCCTCGAGAATGGGCGTCAGCCGATCGCGCCGGCCGAGCGTCGACGGTGCGAACCCGTCCTCCGGCTTCATCGGGGCCTTGCCCGGCTCGAACTTCTTCAACGCCTCCACGGCGCGGCGGCTCTCCTCCGGCGTGGTCGGAATCACCGGGTACTGCGAACAGCACGCCCCCGAGAGATCGCAGTCCACCGCCAGCGCACCCGTCACCACGGGCAGCCCGGGCCGCCCGCCCTTGCCGCGCTCGCTCGCCGTGAGCGTGTGCTCCACGAACTGCGGGGTGCGCGGCTCCAGATCGCGCGCGGCATCGTACGCGGGCAGCTCCGGCGGATGCTCCACGTCATCGATCTCGAGGGCAGGACCAAAGGGGCGCAAAAGCAAAAAGCGACGCAGCCGTCCGCTCTCCCGTTCGCGTCGATGAAAGAGCTGTGTAAAGGCCTTTTGCGCCATGTCCAGTCGCGTGCTCTAGCACGCAGGCCCTCACTGCGGAATGCCGATGGCCACGTTGTCGAGGCCCACGGACCGCTCCGTCCCGTGCGCATCGTTGCCGTGTACGCCAAAGCTCATTCGCGAAATCCCCTGGTTTCTGCAGGCGATCGACTGCAAGCCGAGGATCGTCCCCACCCCCTTCCACTCCACCGACAATTGGTCGTTGCCCGCGCCCGTACTTTGCAGATCCACGTAGAGGTGGACCGGCTGATCGCGCGCCGGCGTTTGCGTGAATGCGAGCTCCGTCCCCGCCGGCATCAGGCGCACGCCCCTGGCCATGAATTGCAGCTGGCACCCCGACGACACCCCGGGCTCGAACTGCGCCCACACGGTTCCATCCGGCAAGGCGCCGGGCAGAAAGACGCTCATGTCCAGGAAGGTGCTGCGCCCCGCTTGCTGGATCGAGGTCGACCACGACACCGTCACGGGCTCCGTCGTATTCGCTTCGCGGTGCAACCAGGTCGCGTGCTGCGATTGGGAATGACCGGGCTGGCCGAAGGAAATGTCGGCGCGATTCGTCGAATTCCGTGTCCAGCCTTCGTCTTCGACATCCGCCCCCAGCTCGAAATCGGAGCAGAAATACGTGATGGACGCATCGAAGTGGCCGCAGAAATCCGTGCTCTTCCGCCAATCGGTGGCATCGCGTGCACCCGCGTCCTTCACGTCCGCGTCGCCTTGGCCCCCGGGCCCCGCCTCTTGCTGCGCGCCAATGCCGGCGTCCGATTCGTATTGCACCGGGTCGATGTTCGCAATCAACCCACACCCGGCGACGCCGCCCATCGCAACGAGGATCACCCAAGTACGCACGTGGACATCACATTACCCGATCTGCTTTCGAAATCGCCACGACGCGCCCGCGAGCAACGCCACACCGAGGAACGCGAGCGATGTCAGTGCACCGAGCACATCACCCAACGACGCGCGGCGCAATAGAACGGAGCGACAGATATCCACGAAATATTTGACGGGATTGATCCACGTGATGGGTTTGATCCACCCGGGCATGGCATCGACCGAGGTTAGAAATCCCGACAGCAAAATCGCGGGCAGCAGGAAAAAGAAGCCTCCCATGAGCGCCTGCTGTTGCGTGCGTGCAATCGTTGCAATGAACAGACCGATGCCCAACGTGGCCACGAGGTAAACGGTGGTGGCGAGAAAGACGAGCCCCACCCCGCGCAAGGGCACGTCGAACAGAGCATTGCCCGCGAGCAGAATGAGCATCTCGTCCACCAATCCGAACATGGCATACGGAATGGTTTTCCCCACCATGAGCGTGACGCTCGACATGGGCGTGACCAAAAGTTGCTCCATCGTGCCCACTTCGCGCTCGCGGGTCAGGCCCATGGCGGTCACGATCGAGGTCACGATCACGAGAACGGCGGCCGCCGTGCCGGGCACCATGAAGAGCCGGCTCTTGAGGCCAGGGTTGAAGAAGAAGCGCGGCTCCAGCACCACGGCAGGGCCTGAGAGGGCCGTGCGCTCCTGGCTGGCGCGCAACGCGACGAATTGCTCCAGCGCACTCATGGCGGATTGCGCCTGCGAAGGATCCGATCCGTCGACCAACGCCTGCACCCGCGCGCTCTCCCCGGAGCGTCCCAATTTGCGCGAGAACTCCCGTGGAATGACCAACACCATCGACGCCTCGCCATCACGGAGCGCGCGCTCCGCGTCGCCCATCGCCGGCACGCGCCGCAGGTGAAAGGTGCCCTCCGCACCGAGCGCTTCTGTGAAGTCCGTGCTCTCGCGCGAGTGGCTCTCGTCGACCACCACGCCGGTAACTCGGGTGAGCTCCATGTTGGCGGCGTAGCCAAAGACGGTGACCTGCAGCACGGGAACCACGAGCAGCACCGCGAGCATCCGCTTGTCGCGAAAGACCTGGATGAACTCTTTCTTGATCAAGGCCACCAATGTGTAGGGACTGATCATGCGATGACCTTTCGAAACGATTTGGTGGATCCGAGCAGCATGGCCAATGCAAAAAGCGCGAGCGCCCCCGCATCGGGAAGCATCGACACGAGCGATCCATCGCGCAGCAGAATGCTGCGCAGCGCACTGACGAAGTGCCGCGCGGGGAGAACCTGCGTGAAGATCTGCAAGATGCGGGGCATGTTGTCGATGGGGATGATCAACCCACTGAGCAGCGCCGCAGGCAGCATGGACGTGACCGCGGCGAGCTGCGTGGCCACCATTTGATTGCGCGTGGCCACGCTGATGAGAAGCCCCTGACCGAGGCACGCGGCAAGAAACAAAGACGAGATGGCGAAGAGCACCACCAGCGATCCGCGGATGGGTACGTCGAAGAGCCACGTTCCAACACTGAGCACCAGGAGCAGCTGCGCCATGCCCACGCCGAAGTAGGGGAGGAGCTTGCCCACGACGATCTCCAGGCGCGAGACCGGTGTGGCGAAGAGCTGCTCCATGCTGCCGCGCTCCCATTCGCGCGCCACGGTGAGGGCGGTGAGAAGCACGCCCATCATCGATTGAATGAAGGCAATGAGCCCGGGTACGAGAAATACCGTGGAGCGCAGCTCCGGATTGTACAGCGCGCGCACCCGCGCCTCGATGCGCGCGGGGTCGTCACCGATCACGTCGAGCATGCGCGCGCGGTTCGTATTTTCGGCGAAGCGTGACACGTAACCGACGGCCGTGCCGGCGACGACGTTGTCTGCGGCATCGACGAGCACCTGCACCCGCGCCGCCTCGCCCCGGCCCAGGCTCGCGCTAAAGCCTTTGGGAATGACCAAGGCCAGCTGCGCTTCGCGGCGCCGGAACATGGGCTCGACGTCGGCCTCGTGGTCGAGAACCGCGGCCCGGTCGAAGGTCTTCCCCGAGAAGAGATGTTGCGCGAGCAACCGACTCTCCGCGGAGTGATCGCGGTCCACGATGACCGTGCGAATGTGATCCAGATCGAACGAGACGGCGTATCCGAAGAGCACGAGCAGCACCAACGGCATCACCAGCGCGAAGTACAAGGTCGCGGAGTCGCGCCCGATGTGCATCCACTCCTTCTGGGCCATGGCCCACGTGCGGCGCAGCATGCCGGGATTCACGACGCCGCCTTTCGCGTGACCACCGCGAGGAACACGTCCTCGAGCGTCGGCAAAATAGGCTCGATGGTGGCCTCGCCCGCGCCCGCCGACGCGAGCGCCCGCGCGATGGACTCGGCGTCGAGCCGTGCGTCACCGCCCACGTGCAGCCCCGCGCCGAACGGCTCGACCCGGGTGACGCTGGGCAGGGCGCGCAGAGGCTCCTGCGGCAACGTCGGGCCGCGCACCTCGTAGATGACGCCGGGGACATACGTCTCTTTGAGCCGCGCCGGCGTGTCCAGCGCGACCAGTGCGCCGTCGACCATCAGCCCCACGCGATGGCAATACTCGGCCTCGTCCATGTAGTGCGTCGTCACGAAGATGGTCACGCCCGATTCCGCGATGCGACGAATCGTGCGCCAGAACGTGCGCCGTGCCGCCGGATCGACCCCCGCCGTCGGCTCGTCCAAAAAGACGATGCGCGGCTCGTGAAGAAGCGCCGCGGCCAGCGCCACGCGTTGCCGCATGCCCCCGGGCATTGCGCCCGTGAGCGTCGCATCGCGGGGATCGAGGCCCACCTCGTCCATCAGCTCGCGCGCGCGTTTTCGGCGTTGCGCGGGCGGCAGTCGGTAGGCGCCGCCGAAGAAGTCCAGGTTCTCGAACGCGGTCAAATCGGGATAGAGCGAAAACTTCTGCGACATGTACCCGACCGAGAGCCGCACGCCCTCCGAATCGGTCGCCACGTCGTGCCCCGCGACCATCGCGCTCCCGCCCGATGGCACGAGCAGCCCGCACAAGATGCGAATCGTGGTCGACTTCCCCGCGCCATTGGCCCCGAGGTAGCCAAAGATCTCCCCCGGTTCGACGCAAAACGAGACCCCGCGCACCGCCCGAAAATCGCCAAATCGCTTCTCGAGCCCGCGAACCTCAATGGCGTGCGTCATGGTCCACCAGCGTCAAATACAAATCCTCGAAATCGGGCCGCGCATCCGCCACGCGCGCCCCCATCTCCGCGAGCGCCCTGCGCACGTCGCTCTCGTGCGCTTTGCGCAACACCGCCCGCACGTGCTCCCCGGCGGGCGTTACCGCCAGCACCCCCGAATGCCCTTCGAGGAGCGCGAGAACGCGTTGCCTCGAAGCTTCGTCCACGTCGAGCTCGATCACCGGATGCTCCAAGGAGGCCACGAGCTCCGCCGGCGCCCCTTCGGCGAGCACCACCCCGTGCGAGAGAAGCACCACGCGCCCGCACCGCGCAGCCTCGTCCATGTAGGGCGTGGCCAGGAGCACCCCCATGCCCTGGCCGACGAACTCGTACAGCAGCGCCCACAGCTCGCGCCGGCTCACCGGATCGACGCCGTTGGTCGGCTCGTCGAGCACCAGCGCCCGCGGCCGGTGCAGCAGTGCGCACGCCACCGCGAGTTTCTTGTACATGCCGCCCGACAGCTTGCCCGCCGGTCGATCCCGCGCCCGATCGAGCAAGGTCATCGTGAGCAGCTGCTCGCGCCGCTCTTCGAAGACGTGGCGCTCCAGGCCGAACAACCGCGCGAAGAAGGTCAGATTCTCGTCCACCGACAAATCGGGATACAGGCTGTATTGCTGCGGCATGTACCCGAGCGACTCGCGCGCATCGCGTCCGGCCTCGTCCCACGTCGCACCGCCCACGGTCACCGTGCCGCCATCGATCGCCACGAGCTTCACCAGCGCGCGAATGAGCGATGTCTTGCCCGCGCCGTCGGCCCCCACGAGCCCCAAAAGCTCCCCCTCGCGCAACGCCAGCGACGCCCCCGAAAGCGCCCGCGTTGCTCCAAACGACTTCGTCACGTCGCGCGCTTCCAGCAACGGCGTCATGGCAAGGTCACCTCCGCCGGCATCCCCGCACGCAGCGCGCCCTCCGCATTGTCGATGTGCACCTCCACCGCGTACACGAGTCGATCGCGGTCCTCGCGCGTCTGCACGTTGTGCGGCGTGAACTCCGCTTCGCTGGCCACACGCTGCACGCGGCCTTCGAACACGCGATGCGGGTACGCATCCACGCGCACCTCCGCGCGCGCGCCAATGCGCCCGCGTGCGAGCTCCGCATTGGGCAAAAAGAAAACGACCTTCGCAGTGGAAAGGTCGATTGTACCTGCCACCCGGCTGCCTGGCGCCACCACCGCGCCGGGCTCGAGGAACCGATCCGTCACGATGGCGTCGCGCGGTGCGAGCAAGGTGCACTCGGCCACGCTCGTCTCGGCGCGCGTCACTTCGGCCTGGGCCGTCTCCACGGCGGCCCGTGCAGCCTCCACCCGCGTCTTGGCTGCATTCGCCGAACTGCGCGCGCTTTTCGCCGAAAGCTGCGTCGTTTGCAGCGCGGCGAGCGCGGCCCTTCGCTGCGCATCGAGCTGTTCGCGTTGCGTATCCGTCCGCTCCCACTCGACGGCAGCCACGACCCCTTCACGATGCAAACGTGAAGTGCGTTCCGCTTCGCGATCGGCCTGTTCCGCCGCCGCCATCGCCGAAGCACCCTCTGCCCGGGCCGATGCAGTCTTCGACGCCACGACCAATGCATTGTCGTGTGCGTCGAGCGATTGCGCCTCGGCGACATCGACATTCGACTCCGCAACGCGAAGTTGCGCCCGTGCGGAGCGAAGGCTAGCCTCTTGGTCGATGCAGTCGAGCCGCGCAATCACCTGCGATCGCTTTACCGTGTCGCCGGCCTGCACGAGCACTTCGCGAACGCGCCCATGCACGCGCGAGCTTATGACGACCTCCGTTCCCTCCACGGTTCCCGAACCCCCGGAGGGCCTTTGAAGGGCCGCCTGCTGCGCATGCACGCGCCACCCAAGCGCGCCTGCAAGTGCTATAGCGCCGAGCATTGCCGCAACCGCACGTTTCGGCAGCGCGAAACGACTTCGCTCTTTCATCACCCCATCCTCCGCAAGTTCGCAATGCTCGCGCATTGCTGACCTAGTGAACTTGGTAAGTACTTACTGTACAACAAGTAGTTACGTACCAACCCACCTTCTGTCAAGATAGAGTCGTGACTGCAACGAACGAGACCCGTCAGCGCATACTGGCCGCCGCGCTCGAGCTGTTTGCCGAGCGAGGCTTTGCCGCAACCACCACCGCCGCCCTTGCGCAACGCGCAGGCGTTGCCGAGAAGACGCTCTTCTCGCAGTTCAAGAGCAAGGAGCGGCTCTTCGAGGAGACCGTCAGCCCCGCGGTGCTCGAATTGGTGGCGCCTCAAAGTCTATCGAGCGTGGTCGACACGATGGCCATCCCCTGGGATCGCCTCGAAGACTTCCTGCGTGCGCTCTTCCTCAACCGCCTCGAGTTCGCGAAGATCCATCGCGCCAAGCTCAAACTCATCGTGCAAGAGGTCCTTTTGCGCCCCGAGCTCTTCGATCGGTTCTTCGAACGCGGACAGCGCGACATCTATCCGCGCTTCATCCGACTCGCGGAGCACTTCCAGGCGAAGGGCGAGCTGCGTCAGATGCCAGCTCCCGCGCTCCTTCGCATGGTCATCTCCATCATGGGTGGATACCTCGTCACGCGGACCATCTTGATGCCCAATGTGCAGTGGGACGACCCGGCCGAGATCAACCTGATGATCCAGGTGCTCGCCGATGGCCTGCGTCCGCGCACGCGCGCCTCGGCCGAGCGCCTGACGACGCCCCTGCCGACGAAGTCTCCGCTGCTCAAGACGCCCCTTCCCACGAAGGCCGAGCGCCTGGCCACGCCGCCCCCCTTCAAGGCCACGCGGATTCCCACGCCATCCCCCTCGAAGGCGCCGCGGATCCCCACGCCGCCGCCCTCCAGGGCGCCGCGGATCCCCACGCCTGCGCCGTCGAAGGCGCCCCGCATTGCCACGCCGCCGCCGTCACCCGCGAAGCGTTTTCCGACCAAGCCCTGAAACCGCAGAAGAATTCACAGGGAGACGGGGAGGCGGGGAGTCTTTTTGGTTTGAATGGGCCAAGTGCCAGCACTGGAACCCTGAAAATCTCCCCGTCTCCCCGCCTCCCTGTGATCTTCTCGTCTCCGCGCTTGACACGAACCTTACGACGCGCTACCGGTGCGCACCCTGGCAAGAGTCCCCTGGCGCCCGTCTTGCTTGCGGATTTTTGTCTCCTGAGCTACTCTGCGCCGCCCGTCGTTCAAACGTGCTGACGTAGCTCAATGGTAGAGCACCTGTTTTGTAAACAGGTGGTTAGGGGTTCAACTCCCCTCGTCAGCTCTCCGCCCGGCCAAGCAGTTCTCGGAGCCGGATTTTGAAGCACCCCCTACTCAAGAGAAAAATAATCGCGTAATAAGTCCAAAAATTCTGGAGGGTTGCCCGAGCGGCCAAAGGGAGCAGACTGTAAATCTGCCGGCTATGCCTTCGATGGTTCGAATCCATCACCCTCCACTCCCGTCCGTTTCAGATTCCGCAGCATTCAGTAGGTCAGGGTTTTCGCGGGAGTAGCTCAGTTGGTAGAGCGTCAGCCTTCCAAGCTGAACGTCGCCGGTTCGAACCCGGTCTCCCGCTCCAACTGGTTTCTTCATCGATCGTTTCTTCTTGTACTTTTCTTCTGAGGCCCTCGATATCGGTTCCCCTATCCCCGACATAGAGACCTCACCCTGGTAACCGCCAGGGTTGATGGGTTGCGAGACCCGTCAAAAAGCCCACCTAGCTCAGTGGTAGAGCACTTCCTTGGTAAGGAAGAGGTCACGGGTTCAAGCCCCGTGGTGGGCTCTCGTTTACTCCCTGCAGCACCGCACTTGGCCGCCTCAAGCGCTGCCCGTTTCGAATCGTTTTCTCGGAGAAAGTCATGGCGAAAGAGAAATTCAACCGAAGCAAGCCCCACGTGAACGTGGGCACCATCGGCCACATCGACCACGGGAAGACGACCTTGACGGCAGCACTCGTGAAGGTTCAGTCGAAGAAGAACCTGGCCAAGGTCATCAGCTATGCCGACATCGCCAAGGGCGGCACCGTTCGCGACGCGACCAAGACGGTCACCATCGCGGCCTCGCACGTGGAGTACGAGAGCGAGAAGCGCCACTACGCCCACGTCGACTGCCCCGGCCACGCCGACTACATCAAGAACATGATCACGGGCGCGGCGCAGATGGACGGCGCCATCCTCGTGGTGAGCGCGCTCGACTCGGTCATGCCGCAGACGCGTGAGCACGTCCTGCTGGCCCGCCAGGTCGGTTTGAACCACATCGTCGTGGCGCTCAACAAGTGTGACGCGGTGGACGACGCGGAGATGCTCGACCTGGTCGAGATGGAAGTCCGCGAGCTCCTGTCGAAGAACAAGTTCGACGGCGACAACGCGAAGGTCGTGCAGGTGGCGTCGTTCCCGGCGCTCAACGGCGAGCCGAAGTGGGAAGAGTCCATCGGCAAGCTGATCTCCGCCCTCGACGAGGCGATCCCGGAGCCGCAGCGTGACGTCGACAAGCCGTTCTTGCTCGCGGTCGAGGACGTGTTCTCGATCAAGGGCCGCGGCACCGTCGCGACGGGTCGTATCGAGCGTGGTGTGATCAAGGTCGGCGAGGACGTCGAAATCGTCGGCTTCACCGATTCGCGCAAGGTCACCGTCACCGGCGTCGAAATGTTCCGCAAGCTGCTCGACCAAGGTCAAGCGGGCGACAACGTCGGCCTGCTCCTGCGCGGCATCGAGCGCGACGAGATCGAGCGCGGCCAGATTCTCTGCAAGCCGGGTTCGGTCACGCCGCACAAGAAGTTCATCGGCGAGGTGTACGTCCTCAAGAAGGAAGAGGGCGGTCGCCACACGCCGTTCTTCACGAACTACCGTCCGCAGTTCTACATGCGCACGACGGACGTGACGGGGACGTGCGAGCTACCGGAAGGCACGAAGATGGTCATGCCGGGCGACAACATCACGATGACGATCACGCTGATCACGCCGGTCGGCCTCGAAGAGCAGATGCGCTTCGCGATCCGCGAAGGCGGCCGCACGGTCGGCGCCGGCATCGTCACCAAGGTGCTCGAGTAAGGGAATCTTCGGATGGGTGCACGCGTCACGATGACGCTCGTTTGCACCGAGTGTTCGTCCCGGAATTACCGGACGAATCGTAAGGTGACGCAGAAGGGGCAGCTCGAGCTGAAAAAGTTCTGCCCCTCCTGCAAACGCCATACGGTTCACAAGGAGACCAAGTAGTCCGAAAGAGCCGAAACAAACGCGACCATTTAGGGGTTTAGCTCAGTTGGTAGAGCAGCGGATTCCAAATCCGCAGGTCGTGGGTTCGAGTCCCCCAGCCCCTGCCGAAACCGCACCGCTTGCCAGGTATTGCTAGGTTTCAGCACACCCGTTGCTGAGAAAGCTGGCGTCTTCCGCCACCCGTGCTATGGCACGGTCCCCGCAGGGCGCATCGTCCTGCCTCCCGAACCTCCCCCGACCAACGGGGAGGTGGCTCTTTGAAACCACCATGTCGATCACGCAAAAGTACAAGGAAAAGGAAGGCGATTCGCCGGAGGAAGGGCAAGAAAGCTCGGAATCCGAAGGAGCCTCGACCTTCCCATCCTCAAACGAGGGCGGGGCTGAAGGCGCAGAGTCAGGTCTTGCGCGCCCGATCGGCATTGGTGTCCGCAAAGCTGCCGACGAGCCCGCTAACGGCAAAGCCGATGCGTTGGCCGCAGCTGGAGAGGCGGACGAAGACGAAGAAGAAGACGAGGGAGACGAAGCCGTCGCGCCTGCGCAATTTGGCACGACCCGGTTCGTCTTCGCTGCCTATTTCGGCGGTGCGATCCTCATTGCGTTCATTGTCTCCAAGGTGCTCACCGTCGGTTGGCTTCGGCTCTCGCAGTACAAGCCGCAGATCGGCGAGCCGCATGACGAGCTTGTGATGCCGCTGGCTGGCGCCGTCGGGTTGGCGACCGCCATCTACTATTGGAAGAGGACGCGCGCACGGGAGCTCGCCGAGGAAGTTGCGGATGAGCTCTCGAAAGTCACTTGGCCGAGCAAGCAGGAGGTAACGAACTCGACAGCGGTCGTTCTGGTGACCACCGCACTTGCCACCATCTTTTTCGCGCTGATGGATCGCTTCTGGGGCTTCGTCACCAACCTCGTCTACGGATCGTAACGCGATGGTGCGTCAGCAGACCGTCGCCAAAGGGGCGCCTGAAGAGGCCTCAAGCATTGCGAAAGCATCAGCCATGTCCAAGAAGTGGTACGTCATCCAGACTTACTCCGGCTACGAGAACAAGGTCCGCGAGGCCCTGCTTCAGCGCATCAAGGAGCACGGGAAAGAAGCTCAGTTCGGCGAGATCCTGATCCCGACCGAGACGGTGCAAGAGCAGCGCGCCGGCGGCAAAGCCCGCGTTCGTCAGAAGAACAGCTTCCCGGGCTACATCTTCGTGGAAATGGAGATGAGCGAGGAAGCCTGGCACCTCGTCAAGGACACCCCCAAAGTCACCGGCTTCATCGGCAACCAGCGCCCGCAAGAGGTCAAGCCTCCGCAAATCGACGACCTTCGCAAGATCATCGTGGAGGGCGCCGTCAAACCCAAGCCGCGCGTCTCCTTCGAGGCGGGCGACGAGATTCGCGTCATCGACGGAGCATTTGCCAACTTCAGCGGCACCGTCGAAGAGGTCAAACCCGACAAGCAGAAGCTGAAGGTCAAGGTCTCCATTTTTGGTCGCGCCACCCCGGTTGAGCTCGATTTCAGCCAAGTCGAAAAGCGCGTCTAAGTAACCCCTAGTTTTCCCATCAACCTGGGGCCGTTTCCCCACGGCTCCCATGCGCACTACGGACTTTCGCTTCAGGTCCTCTCTAAAAGGATCCGAAACCCGAGAACACCCGTAGGAGCAAACGAAGAGTCATCCCATGGCGAAGAAGGTCACTGGACAAATCAAATTGCAGCTCCCCGCGGGCAAGGCCAACCCGGCCCCCCCGGTGGGCCCGGCGCTCGGCTCGCACGGCGTGAACATCATGCAGTTCTGCAAGGAGTTCAACGCCAAGACGGCCGGCGGCGACATGATCATCCCCGTGGTGATCACGGTCTACTCCGACCGCTCGTTCTCGTTCATCCTCCGCACCCCGCCCGCCAGCGTCCTCCTCAAGAAGGCCGCCGGTCTGCCCACGGGCAAGAAGCCGGGCAGCGGTTCCAAGGAGCCGAACAAGAACAAGGTCGGCAAAGTGACCCGCGCGCAGGTCAAAGAGCTCGCCCAGCAGAAGATCGGCGACATGAACTGCACGAGCCTCGAAGCGGCCGAGCTCACCATCATGGGCACGGCAAGGTCCATGGGGATTGACGTGGTCTGATCCCGTACACGTACACGTTCCCGTTCCCGATCTCTTCGGGAGGGAAAAGCTCGGGAACGTGGACGGGAACGGGAACGGGAAAGTTTACGAGACTTGAATCAACCACCGCGCCGCGATGCTCGCGGCCAACGGTGGGAGGTCAGAAGGACCGCAAAGGAGGAAAATGCCCAAGGTACCCAAGAACCGCGCAAAGGCCGAGTCGGTAGTCGACCGGTCGCGCAAATACACGACGAATGAGGCGTGTGCGTTGGTCAAGCAGGCCAAGTACGCCAAGTTCGACGAGACGGTCGATCTCGCCGTCAGGCTTGGCGTGAATCCAAAGCACGCCGACCAGATGGTGCGCGGAGCGATCGTTCTTCCCCACGGCACCGGACAGGCTGTCCGGGTGCTCGTCTTCGCGAAGGGCGAAAAAGAGCGCGAGGCCAAAGAGGCCGGCGCCGATTTCGTCGGTAGCGACGACATGGTGGCGAAGGTTTCCGAAGGGTTCATGGACTTCGATCGCGTGATCGCGACGCCCGACATGATGGGCGCCGTCGGTAAGCTCGGTCGTATCCTCGGCCCGCGGGGACTCATGCCGAACCCCAAGGTCGGCACCGTCACCTTCGATGTGGGCAACGCCGTTCGCGAAGCCAAAGGCGGCAAGATCGAATACCGCGTCGAGAAGGCTGGCATCGTCCACGCCCGCATCGGCAAGGTTTCCTTCGAGGAAGGCGCCCTGGCCGAGAACGCGGCAGCCCTCATCAATGCGCTCGTGCGGCAGAAGCCGTCGACCGCCAAGGGGACGTACCTTCGGAGCATCTCGGTCTCTTCGACCATGGGCCCCGGAATCAAGATCGACCCGGCTCAGTACATCGGCCGGACGGAGGAGGCGTGATCATGGCTACGGAAGCTGGTGCGACCGTGAAGAGCCAGATTGCCGAAAAGAACGCGGAAATCGCAGAAGTCCGCGCTCGTTTCGACAGGATGACGGCCGCCGTTTTCCTCGACTACAAGGGGATGACGGTCGAAAACGTAACGAAGCTCCGTGCGGAATTCCGCAAGGCGGGCGTCGAGTACAAGGTCGTCAAGAACACGCTGGTCAAGCAAGCGCTGAAGGATCAAGCCTACAGCGACAAGCTGAAGTCCGTCCTCGTTGGGATGACCGGTATCGCGTGGAGCTACGAAGAACCCGGCGCCGCCGCCAAGGTGGTGAAGGCTTTCCGCAAGGACGGCCCGGTCGGGGAGAAACTCCAGATCAAGGCGGGCCTCATCGAGGGTTCCGTGATCGACGCTGCGGCGGTCGAGAACGAACTCGCGACGATGCCTGGCAAAGACGAGCTGCGCGCCAAGCTGCTCGCGACGCTCCAAGCGCCGCTGCAGCAATTCGTTGCACTGCTCAATGCTCCTGCACAGAACTTCGCCTACCTGCTTTCGGCCAAAGAGCGCCAGGCAAAGGGCGAATGATTGGGCGCGGGGCCCTCAAGTTTTCAAAAGATTTCAAAGTTTTAATATCGAATACGGAGAATTGAAAAATGGCCGATCTCACCAAAGAGCAGGTTGTTGACTACCTCTCGAACCTGCCCGTCATCCAGATCGCTGAGCTGATCAAGACCCTCGAAGAGAAGTGGGGCGTCAAGGCAGCTCCGGCAGTCGTCGCCGGCGTCGCTGGCCCGGCTACCGCCGCGGCTGCTCCGGCTGAGGAGAAGACGGAGTTCACCGTCGAGCTGAAGGAAGCGGGCGCGAGCAAGATCAACGTGATCAAGGTCGTGCGCGAGATCACCGGACTCGGCCTCAAGGAAGCCAAGGACCTGGTCGAAGCCGCCCCCAAGCCCCTAAAGGAAGGCGTGTCCAAGGCCGAGGCCGAGGATTTCAAGAAGAAGCTCGAAGAGGCTGGCGCCAAGGTCGAGCTCAAGTAATTGATTTTACACGCTTTTCATCTGTAGTGCCGACTTCGGGACGGTGCGACGGGAGAGATCTCGTCGCATTCGTCCCTCTCGGCGTTTCGGCTTTTTGACGACGCTTATCTTAGTGGCCTCCAGGTAGTCACCCGGCAAGGAGCAGCGATGGCGAACGCTATCCAATCCAACTTCCGCATCCGTAAAGACCTCGGGCGCGTCCCGCGCTTCATCGAGGTGCCCAACCTCATCGACATCCAGAAGTCGTCCTACGACAAGTTCCTGCAGGCGACGGTGCCGCAGCCGGACCGGATCGAGGTGGGCCTCCAAGCGGTTTTCCGCTCTGTCTTCCCCATCAAAGACTTCAACGGGACGAGCGAGCTCGTCTTCGTCAGCTACAACCTGGAGAAGCCGAAGTACGACGTCGAGGAGTGCCGACAACGCGGCATGACCTACGCGGCGCCGATCAAGGTGACCACCCAGCTCATGATCTACGACACGCGCGACGGCGGCGACCGCATCGTGCGCGACATCAAGGAGCAGGAGGTTTACTTCGGCGAGATTCCGCTGATGACGGACACCGGTACCTTCATCATCAACGGGTCCGAGCGCGTCGTCGTTAGCCAGCTCCACCGTAGCCCCGGCGTCTTTTTCGACCACGATAAGGGAAAGACCCACTCCAGCGGCAAGCTGCTCTATTCCGCGCGCGTCATTCCGTACCGCGGTTCGTGGCTCGATTTCGAGTTCGACCCGAAGGACATCATTTTCGTGCGCATCGACCGCCGCCGGAAGATGCACGCGACGGTGCTTCTGCGCGCCCTCGGCTACTCGACGCAGGATCTGCTCAACTACTTCTACAACACCGAGACGGTGTACCTGGAGAAGGGCGGCAAGATCTCCAAGAGCGTCGAATACGAGCTGTTGAGCGGCCAGCGCGCCACGCGCGACATCAAGGTCGGCAACGACGTCATCGTCAAGAAGAACACCAAGTACACCAAGGCCGCCATCCGCAAGCTGCGCGACGCCAAGGTGGACCGCCTGCAGGTCGACGTCGAAGAGATCGTCGGCAAGGTGGCGGCGCACGACATCGTCGACAAGGAGACCGGCGAAGTCCTCATCGAGGTGAACGAAGAGGTCACCGAGGGCAAGGTCGAGAAGCTCCGCGAGGCGGGTGTCGAGCAGTTCCGCGTGCTCTTCATCGACGGTCTGAACGTCGGCTCGTACCTCCGCGACACGTTGCTCGCCGAGAAGGTGAAGACGACGGAAGACGCGATCATGGAGATCTACCGCCGCCTGCGCCCGGGTGATCCGCCCACGCTCGAGACGGCGAAGACGCTCTTCAACAACCTGTTCTTCAACCCGGAGCGCTACGACCTCTCCAAGGTCGGCCGCCTCAAGTTGAACTACAAGTTCTACCGCGACCTGCCCGAGGATCAGCGCCCCGCGCTCGATACGCAGGTGCTCACGGCCCAGGACATCCTCGAGACGGTTCGCCACCTCATCGAGTTGAAGAATGGCCGCGGCTCCGTCGACGACATCGACCACCTCGGCAACCGCCGCGTGCGCGCGGTCGGTGAGCTCATGGAGAACCAGTACCGCATCGGTCTGGTCCGCATGGAGCGCGCCATCAAGGAGCGCATGTCGATGTCGCAAGAGATCGACACGCTCATGCCGCACGACCTGATCAACGCCAAGCCGGTCAGCGCGGTCGTGAAGGAGTACTTCGGCTCCTCGCAGCTGTCGCAGTTCATGGACCAGACGAACCCGCTGAGCGAGGTCACGCACAAGCGTCGTCTCTCCGCACTCGGCCCGGGCGGTCTGACCCGCGAGCGCGCGGGCTTCGAGGTGCGCGACGTTCACATCACGCACTATGGCCGTATCTGCCCGATTGAAACGCCGGAAGGTCCGAACATCGGCCTCATCGCGTCGCTGTCGACGTTCGCCCGCGTGAACGACTTCGGCTTCGTCGAGACCCCGTACCGCAAGGTGGCCGACGGCCGCGTGACGGACGAGTTGGGCTGGTACTCGGCGCTCGAGGAAGAGGGCAAGTACATCGCCCAGGCCTCGGCCGAGGTCGACGAGAAGGGGCGCTTCAAGGAGTCGCTCGTCTCGGCTCGTCTCAACGGTGACTTCCACCTGGCCACCCCGGACATGGTGCAGCTCATCGACGTGGCGCCGAACCAGATGGTGTCGGTCGCCGCGGCGCTGGTGCCGTTCCTCGAGCACGACGACGCAAACCGCGCGCTCATGGGCGCCAACATGCAGCGTCAGGCCGTGCCGCTCATCCGCTCGCACGCGCCGTACGTCGGCACGGGCATGGAGGGCAAGCTGGCCCGTGACTCGGGCGTCTGCGTCGTTGCCAAGCGCGAAGGCATCATCGAGAGCGTCGACGCGCAGCGCATCGTCGTCCGCGCCGAAGGTGACAAGGCGGAAATCCCGGACATCTACCACCTCAACAAGTTCCAGCGCTCGAACCAGTCGACCTGCTTCAACCAGAAGCCGATCGTCCGAGCCGGTGAGCGCGTGAAGGTGGGCGACGTTCTCGCGGACGGCCCCTCCTGTGACATGGGCGAGCTCGCGCTCGGCCAGAACGTGCTCGTCGCGTTCATGCCGTGGCAGGGCTACAACTTCGAGGACTCGATCCTCGTGTCGGAGCGCATCGCCAAGGACGACGTGTTCACCTCGATCCACATCGAGGAGTTCGAGTGCGTCGCCCGCGACACGAAGCTCGGCAAGGAAGAGGTCACGCGCGACATTCCGAACGTCGGCGAGGAAGCCCTCAAGGACCTCGACGAGTCGGGCATCGTGCGCATCGGCGCCGAGGTGAAGCCGGGCGACATCCTCGTCGGCAAGATCACGCCGAAGGGCGAGACGCAGCTCTCTCCCGAAGAGAAGCTGCTCCGCGCCATCTTCGGTGAGAAGGCCGGCGACGTTCGCGACAGCTCGCTGCGCGTCCCCCCGGGCGTGGGGGGCATCGTCATCAACGCCCGCATCTTCTCGCGCAAAGGCACCGAGAAGGACGAGCGCGCGAAGGACATCGAAGACCACGAGCGTCAGCGCCTCGAGCGCTCGCGCGACGAGGAAATCAAGATCCTGCGCGATTCGTTCTTCCGTCAGATCAAGCGCCAGCTCGTCGGTCAGACGACGAACGGCAAGCTGGTCGACGACAAGGGCAAGGTCCTTCTCCAGAAGGGCGCCGTGCTCGACGAGGCTGCGCTGTCCGAGATCCCGCAGAAGTACTGGGGCGAGCTGCCGGTGGAAGGCGCCGAGGAGCTCGCGGAGAAGCTTCGCCAGCTGGAGGAGATCATCCAGGTCCGCGAAGAGCACTTCCGCGACAAGATCGACCGTCTGTCGAAGGGCGATGAGCTCCCGCCGGGCGTCATCAAGATGGTGAAGGTCTACATCGCCATCAAGCGCAAGCTGCAGGTCGGCGACAAGATGGCCGGTCGCCACGGCAACAAGGGCGTCATCTCCCGCATCATGGCGGAAGAGGACATGCCGTACCTGCAGGACGGCCGCCCCGTCGACATCGTGCTCAACCCGCTCGGCGTTCCCTCGCGTATGAACGTCGGCCAGATCCTCGAAACCCACCTCGGGTGGGGCGCGCGGGTCCTCGGCTGGCAGTTCCAGTACATGCTGGAGACGAAGTTCAGCCCGCAAGCCATTCGCGAGCACATTCTTCGGATCTTCGAAGGCGACTCCCAGCTGCACAAGTGGCTGAGCAAGTTGTCCGACGACGAGATGAAGAAGGTCGCGCAGAAGCTCCGCGGTGGTGTGCACTACGCGAGCCCCGTGTTCGACGGCGCTCCGGAGCGCGGCATCAAGGACGCGTTGGCCCTCGCGGGTCTGCCGGAGAGCGGCCAAGCGGTGCTCTTCGACGGCCGCACGGGCGAGGCGTTCGATCAGGAGGTGACCGTGGGCGTGATGTACATGCTCAAGCTGCACCACTTGGTCGACGACAAGATCCACGCGCGTTCGATCGGACCGTACTCGCTCGTTACCCAGCAGCCGCTGGGCGGCAAGGCGCAGTTCGGTGGTCAGCGTCTCGGAGAGATGGAAGTGTGGGCCATGGAAGCGTACGGCACGGCGTACGCGCTCCAGGAGTTCCTCACGGTCAAGAGCGACGACGTCATGGGCCGTACGCGCATGTACGAAGCGATCGTCAAAGGCGAGCACACCCTCGAGCCGGGTCTCCCGGAGAGCTTCAACGTTCTCATCAAGGAGCTCCAGGCATTGTGCCTCAACGTCGAACTCGTGGAGCCGGGTGCACTCGGCCGCACGAGCGACCACGCGGCGGAGGAGTGAGATGAACCGCCAAGACGCCAAGATCGCCAAGAAAAACTAGAAATCTTGGCGTCCTTGGCGTCCTTGGCGGTTTGCCCGCTTCAGGCCCCAAAAGTTTTCAGGCGAATCAGCAGGTTTTAGAAAAGGACAGGAACCCGATGCGCGACATTTTCAGCTTCTTCGAGAAGCCCAAGGATCCGCTTTCGTTCAGCGCGATTCGTATTTCGCTCGCGTCGCCCGAGAAGATTCGTGAGTGGTCGCACGGCGAGGTCAAGAAGCCGGAGACGATCAACTACCGCACGTTCAAGCCGGAACGAGATGGTCTCTTCTGCGCGAAGATCTTTGGACCGGTGAAGGACTACGAGTGCAACTGCGGCAAGTACAAGCGCATGAAGCACCGTGGCATCGTCTGCGAGAAGTGCGGTGTCGAGGTCATTCAGAGCAAGGTGCGCCGTGAGCGGCTTGGTCACATCAACCTGGCCACGCCGGTTGCGCACATCTGGTTCTTGAAGAGCTTGCCGAGCCGTATCGGCAACATGCTCGACATCACGCTGAAGGATCTCGAGAAGGTCCTCTACTGCGAGGCGTACATCGTCATCGATCCGAAGGAGACCGGCCTGGCGCGCGGCGACCTTCTGAGCGAAGAGCGATACCTCCAGCTGCTCGAGGAGTACGGCGACGACAAGTTCGCGGCCGGCATGGGCGGCGAGGCCGTGCTCGAGATGCTCAAGCAGGTCGACGTGCACAAGCTCTCCGAGGAGCTGCGCCAGGAGATGCGCGCGGCGACGAGCGAGGCGAAGCGCAAGAAGATCGTGAAGCGCCTGAAGGTGTGCGAGGCGTTCCGCGAGAGCGGCAACCGTCCGGAGTGGATGATGCTGACGGTGATCCCGGTTCTTCCGCCGGATCTGCGTCCGCTCGTTCCCCTCGACGGCGGCCGTTTCGCGACCAGCGACTTGAACGACCTTTACCGCCGCGTCATCAACCGCAACAACCGTCTGAAGCGCCTCCTGGAGCTCAACGCCCCGGAGATCATCATCCGCAACGAGCGGCGCATGCTGCAAGAAGCGGTGGACGCGCTCTTCGACAACGGCCGTCGCGGCAAGACCATCACGGGTCCGAACAAGCGCCCCCTCAAGTCCCTCAGCGACATGCTCAAGGGCAAGCAGGGCCGCTTCCGTCAGAACCTGCTCGGCAAGCGCGTCGACTACTCGGGTCGTTCGGTCATCGTCGTCGGTCCGCAACTGAAGCTGCACCAGTGCGGTCTGCCGAACAAGATGGCCCTCGAGCTCTTCAAGCCGTTCATCTACAACAAGCTGGAAGAGCGCGGGTACGTCAACACCATCAAGAGCGCCAAGAAGATGGTCGAGAAGGAGCGTCCCGAGGTTTGGGACATCCTGGAAGAGGTCATCAGCGAGCACCCGGTTCTCCTGAACCGCGCTCCGACCTTGCACCGCCTCGGCATCCAGGCCTTCGAGCCGGTCCTCATCGAGGGCAAGGCCATCCAGCTTCACCCGCTGGTGTGCGCGGCGTTCAACGCCGACTTCGACGGCGACCAGATGGCCGTCCACGTGCCGCTCTCGGTCGAAGCGCAGATGGAAGCGCGCGTGCTCATGATGAGCACGAACAACATTCTGTCGCCCGCCAACGGCAAGCCGATCATCAACCCGACGCAGGACATCGTGCTCGGGCTGTACTACGCGACCCGCGAGAAGAAGTTCGCCAAGGGCAGCTACCGTGAGGGTGGCCTCAAGCTCGACAAGAAGGAAGAGCACTTCGAAGGCTGGCTGCGAGGCGTGTACTCGTCGCCGGAAGAAGTGCGCATGGCGTACGACAACGACGAGGTCACCATCCACACGGGCATCCGCGTCCGCGTGATCGACCCCGAGACCAACCAGCGCCGCGTGGTGAACACCACGGTCGGCCGCTGCCTCATCTCGGAGATCCTCCCCGAGGGTCTGAGCTTCGACCTGGTCAACAAGACGCTCGACAAGAAGGCCCTCTCGGCCCTCATCGACGCGTGCTACCGCAAGCACCGCAACAAGGCGACGGTTCTTCTGGCCGACCGTCTGCGTTCGCTCGGCTTCGAGCACGCGACCCGCGCCGGCGTGTCGATCTGCATGGATCACATGACCATCCCCGCCGCCAAGCAAGTGCTCCTCGGCGAGGCGCAGGACGAAGTGCAGCGCGTCATCGATCAGTACCAAGAGGGTCTGATCACCGACGGTGAGCGCTACAACAAGATCGTCGACATCTGGGCGGGCGTGGCCGACAAGGTCACCCAAGTCATGATGCAGGAGATCGGCAAAGAGAAGGTCACCGACCCCGAGACGGGGAAGGAGAGCATCGAGCCGAGCTTCAACCCGATTTACATCATGGCCGACTCGGGTGCCCGCGGTTCGACCCAGCAGATTCGCCAGCTCGCCGCCATGCGCGGTCTCATGGCCAAGCCCTCGGGCGAGATCATCGAGACGCCGATCACGGCGAACTTCCGCGAAGGACTCAGCGTGCTCCAGTACTTCGTCTCGACGCACGGTGCGCGTAAGGGTCTCGCGGACACGGCGCTCAAGACGGCCAACTCGGGTTACCTCACGCGCCGTCTCGTCGACGTTGCGCAGGACGCGATCATCGCGGACTTCGACTGCGGCACGCTGGATGGTATCCGCGTGACGAAGCTCGAGGACGCGGGCGAGGTCATTCAGCCGCTGGGCGACCGCATCCTCGGTCGCGTGGCCCTGGAAGACATCGTCGACCCGCTCACCGGCGAGGTCCTCGTTCCGCAGAACACGGAGCTCGACGAGCCCACCGTGGTCTCCATCGAGGAAGCGGGCATCGAGGAAGTGGTCATCCGCTCGGTGCTCACCTGCCAGAGCAAGCGCGGCGTGTGCGCCAAGTGCTACGGGCGTGACCTCGCCCGCGGCTACAAGGTCAACATCGGCGAGGCGGTGGGTATCATCGCGTCGCAGTCGATCGGCGAGCCCGGTACGCAGCTCACGATGCGCACGTTCCACATCGGTGGTGCGGCCGCCCGCGGCAAGATCGAGCAGAGCTCGGTCGAGGCGCGCAGCGAAGGCTTCGCGCGCATCCGCAACGCGAACCTGGCGAAGAAGCACGATGGCGTGGTGACGGTCATGAACCGCCACGGCGAAATCGTGGTCGTCGACGACACGGGCCGCGAGCGCGAGCACCATCGCTTGGTGTACGGCGCCGTCCTCAAGGTCAACGAGGGCGACAAGGTCAAGGCGGGTCAGCTGCTCGCCGAGTGGGACGCGTTCGCCATGCCGATCCTCACCGAGCGCTCCGGCGTGGTGAAGTTCGGCGACATCGTCGAAGGCGTCACGATGGTGGAGAAGCTCGACGAGGTCACCGGCCTCTCGCGTAAGGTCATCATCGAGTCGCGCGCAGCGGATCTCCGTCCGCGCGTTACCATCAAGGACCCGAAGACGGGTGAGACGCTCAAGCTGCCGAACAGCACGCTCGAAGCGCGTTACCTGCTCCCGGTCGGCGCGAACATCGTCGTCCAGGACGGCGACATCATCGACGCGGGCGAAGTTCTCGCGAAGATCCCGCGCGAAACCACGAAGACGCAGGACATCACGGGTGGTCTCCCCCGCGTGGCCGAGCTCTTCGAGGCGCGTAAGCCGAAGGACCACGCGATCATCGCGGAAGTCGACGGCGAGGTGTCGTTCGGCAAGGACACCAAGGGCAAGCGCAAGGTCCTCATCACGCCGTTCGATCAGAACGGCGCACCGCAGACGGATCAATCGCGCGAGTACCTCATCGCGAAGGGCAAGCACATCCAGGTTCAGCCGGGCGACCGCGTTCGCGCGGGCGAGCCTCTGATGGATGGCCCGGCGAACCCGCACGACATCCTTCGCGTCAAAGGCGAGAAGGAGCTGGCGGCGTACCTGGTCAACGAGATCCAGCAGGTTTACCGCCTGCAGGGCGTTGCCATCAACGACAAGCACATCGAGGTCATCGTTCGTCAGATGATGCGCCGCGTCCGTATCAAGGATGTGGGCGATACGAACTTCCTCATCGACGAGCAGATCGAGAAGCACATCTTCGAGCGCGAGAATCAGCGGGTCATCGAGCGTGGCGGTCGTCCCGCCATCGCCGAGCCGCTGCTCCTCGGCATCACCAAGGCGTCGCTTTCGACGGAGTCGTTCATCAGCGCGAGCTCCTTCCAAGAGACGACCAAGGTGCTCACCGAGGCGGCCATCTCCGGCAAGACCGACCATCTGCGCGGTCTCAAGGAGAACGTCATCATGGGCCGCCTGATCCCGGCCGGTACGGGCCTCCCCGCGTACAAGCAGCTCCACGTCATCGTGGAGGGCGAGGCCGAGCACCGCGCTCCGCCCGCCGCCCCGCCGCGCCCCGTGGCGGAGCCGCTGTCCGCCGTGAACGAGGAATAGCTGTAAGCTTCAGCTAAACGCGAAAAGGCGCGGACCCACTGGGTTCGCGCCTTTTTCGTATTTGGGGGCTCTAACTGGTGCGCCGGCAGCTCTATGGAGCGCCGGCATCTTGCCGGCGGTCCGCCACCTTCCAGGTGGCTCGGCGATCGCGGCGCCGGCTGGAAGCCGGCTAACCGCCGGCAGGATGCCGGCGCTCCATGCTATCTTTGCCGTAGTGCCAGGCTCGCGGTTCCATCCGCTTGTGAGACGGTCACGCTGAACGACTTGCTCGCCGCGTCCCATGTGACGGGGCCTACGGCTCCAACCGAGGCCACTGCCGTTGGTGGCGCGGGGGCGTAGCCGCGCAAGGTCACGGGGCCTTCGCCCGGGGCGAACACGAGATCCACGGCGAGCACCCCATCGTCGGAGACGCGTGTGACCCGCTTCTTCCCGAGCGACACGTACTTGCCGGCGTCGCCCACCAGCGCGATGCCCGACGGGCCCACCGGCACCACGATGTAATAACTGCGCGGGCCGTCGCCGCTGAAGCTGAGGTCCTCGGTGAACGCGGCGCTTGCGTCCTGCACTTGGCCCTTTCCGCGGAACCAGTTGTAGACGAAGACGCTTCCGGTGTGGCCCAGGGCGGCGGGCGTGAGGGTGAGCGGCCGATTCCCGCCCACCTGCGTGTAGGCCCACACGTACGACGCCCGCATCGCGGGGGCGCCTCCAAAATCGGTGTAGGTTGCAGCCACCGAGGGCGCGTCGGAGCGTTTCGCGCTGTTGACGAAGGTCGAATCCAGTGGAACCAGCGGCGCGTCCGGCTTCACGATGACACCGTCGCTGCGAATGGCTCGGCGGAGGTTGGCCACGTCGGCGGTGCCGATGGCATCGCCGACGCCGAGCATGCCCGCCGAGAGGGTGGCCATCATCAGATTGTTCTCCTCGCTGCTCATGAACACGTCCGTCCATGGCCATATGCCGAGCGCGCTCACGAGGCGGAAGCCGTACAGCGCATCGGCCCATTTCTCACGGCTGAATCGGTCCCCGCTCACGCGCGATGTGACCAGATTGTCGTATTTCGTGCCCTGCAAAACGTGCCGCGGGAGCTGCAAACAGTACTGCATCGTGATGCCCTTGGCAGCCATGGCGTGCGCCATGTTGTCCATGAAGGCGTCCTGGTCGTGCAAATTGTCCGTTCGTGGCAGTGCCTGGATATTGAGCCAATCCTGCTCGTAAACGTCGACCCCGCGCGCGGACAAATATTCCGCCATCGCTTTCCAGAATGCGGGGTCCGTCGAAACGTTGTTGGACATGCTGTATTGCTGGCGATACGGACTCGCCGGATCGATCCAGCGCGAGTGCGTGATGAACGGCACCCCCAACGCAGCCCGAAACGGCCCTAAATCATTGGGGAACAGCGTTTTGTCGGCCACGTACTCGTAGAAGCCGCCCGATTTGTCCCGCCAATCCACATTCGGACCTTTCGGGTACCACCAGCTATCGAGTTGCATGTAGGCGAGTGGAATGCCCTGCTGTTCGAAATGGTCCCTTACGGAGAGGAGCGTGCCCTCGTACCCCTTTGCGGTATCGTAATTGTAATAATAGGTCGCGCCATTGTCGGTCCAATAGCCCAAGCGCTCCAGCGAGGGGACGGAGTCGCTCGTCGGCAGGCTCTTTCCCGACCAGCGCGTGAGTGCTCGCCCCCACGTCTCGTAGGCGGCATTGATGCCCGGTTGCGCCACGAGAATCGTTTGAAACGAAAATCCCGACGGGATGGTGGTGACGGTAGGGTCTACGCCCGCGGTGAGGCTTCCGCCCGAGAGCTGCGTCGATGCATTCATGAAGTGATTCGCCGCAGAGAGCACGAACGCATTGGCATCGTCGTCGAAGAAGACCCACGGACTGTCCGCGCCGAACTCGGTGAACGAATGACGCGAGAACTTCCCATTGTACGAAAGGTGATTCGGCAGATTTGGAAATTTCGTGAGCCTCGGAAACGATGTTTCGTTCGGAGATTCCGTCCGATATTCGACATTGAAGAGAACCACCGGCACATCGTCGTAGGCGCGAATGGACGCGCTCTTCAGCCCGTGCTCGGCGTACGAAAAGCCGAGTTCCGTGTAGCTGCCCAGTGAATCGATGCCTTTGATACCGGTGTCAATTCGGAACGGGCGAACGCCAAGACTGCCCCCGAAGGTCCATCCCGGCCGGCGAAACGTCACGAGGTATTCGCCGCGGCTCGACATCGAGATCGTCGTCAGTGCACTCTCGACTTGGCCGTCGGCCAACGATGCACTGGCCCCGCCACCGGTGCCCGAGCCATCGTCGACGCAGGCCGTCAGAGAAAAGGCCGTGGCCATGCCCATCGTCATCTTGTGAAGGATACGCATACTGCCGATTGTGGCCGACGTCCCGCCCCGGTCAATTCGCCCGCGCCGCCATATTTCGGTATGCGCGATGTCGAAGTGCGTTGTTCACGCCATGAAGGATAACTCGCGCTAATGGCATATTCAGAATGTGCCTGCGGCGCCGATGGTGAAGCCTCCCTGGGTTGGGGCCACGCCCATGGAGAAGCTCGAGAAGCGCGGTTTGGTCTGTTTCGCAAACGTGGTTGCGTCGATGATGGAGGCGATGCTGGCACCGCCGGCGACACCGACGAGCCCGCAGACGATGATGGCGAGGCCGCTCCAATCGCCCCCTCCCGAGGTGGCGGCGCCGATGCCGGCACCGATCAGGCCTCCCACGGCAGGAATACCAAGGCGCACTGCCACGGAGGGGCCTACGGCTTGGGGGTGGCCATTGAGAACGTGAATCAAGGGACCGCCGACCAGGTAGGTCCCAGCACCGAGCGTGGCGAGGACCACGTTCTCGCTGTGGGCGGCCCCGATGATGAGTGCGGTGCTGGCGGCATCGGAAAGAAAGGTTTGATAGCCGTACCAGCGCACCTCCGTCGCCGGTTCCTTGGATTTTGGCTCGGTAGCGTCGGCAGCGGAGGCGGTGGAGGAGAGTCCGAGAAGGAGCGCAACGGCCGCAGCGGTGACGATGTTTCGCATGGGCTTCTTCGTAAAAGCCGCAGCCTTCCCGGACAAATGACGCTGCCTGACATCGGTTCCCCACAAATGACGGCGGCTCACGTTGCCGCGGGAAGGGCGGGCCGCCGTCGGTTGTCGTAGAACGGACCGATGGCACGGATCGATAGCATTCTCGCTGTGGTGATTCAGCAGGGAGCGAATGAGCTGCGCGTAGGCACGGATCGCGAGCCGAAGATGCTCGCGTACGGTGCGTCCAAGCGCTTTCACATGGTGCCCACCTCGGAGCAGGAGCTGCGCGAGCTTCTCGGCGAGATTCTCTCCGAGGAGCGAAGCGAGACTCTGCGAAGTGCGCGCCGGCTCGACGTCTCGTACGAGGCGGGGGAGCTCGGGCGCTTTCGCGTCACCTTCACCGGGCGGCAAGACGGCGGGTTCGACGCGGTTTTTCTGCGCGATCGCAGCCGCCCAGCACCCGCGCCGGCGCCCGCTCCGGCCGTGGCACCGCCGCGTGAGATCCCCGTCGTACGCGAGCGCGACACGCCCGCGCCCGACATGGCCCCAATCGCGGGGCCCGTCGAAGCACCGCCACGCCTGTCCGTCGTGCGTACCGCCGCTCCCACGGCGACGCGTGGTGCCTTGCCCTGCGAGACGTTGCTCGCGCGCGCGCTCGGAATGCGCGCCAGCGACCTGCACCTCGTCGACGCGGACGTCCCCGTGGTCCGTGTCGATGGCCAGCTGCATCGCTTGGAAGACGAAGGCATCGAGGACGTCGGCACCCGCCTTGGCCTCGATGCGAATGCGCTTGCCGCCATCGACTCGGGGCGCTCGCTCGATTTTGCGCTCCAAACGACGGAGGGCTCCCGCGTGCGCGTCAATGTCTACCGCACCTCGGAGGGCACCGCAGCCGCCCTTCGCTTTCTCGCGCGCAGTGCACCGGCGCTCTCGTCGCTCGGTTTTCCGCTGCCCATCGACGACCTCGTGGATGGCAATCACGGTCTCGTCTTGGTTTGCGGTGCCACGGGCTCCGGCAAATCGACGACCCTGGCCGCATTGGCGCAGGCAGCGCTCACGCGTCGTTCCATCGTGCTGCTCACGCTCGAGGATCCCATCGAGTACGCGCTGGTGGCGGGCTCCCGGGCGCTCGTGCGGCAGCGGCAGATCGGGCGCGACGTGGCCGACTTCGCAAGTGGTCTACGCGATGCACTGCGCGAGGATCCCGACGTGCTCGTCCTCGGGGAAATGCGCGATCCCGAGACCATTTCCCTCGCGCTCACCGCCGCGGAGACCGGTCACCTCGTGCTCACCACGCTTCACTGCGGCGGTGCCGCGTCGGCCGTCCAGCGCATCGTGGACGCGTACCCCGCGGAACGGCAGCTCCAAGTGCGCACGCAGTTGGCCGACGTGCTTCGCGGCGCCATCGCCCAGCGCCTCGTTCCGCGCGCACGCGGAGCCGGCGGGCGCGTACTCGCGGCCGAAGTTCTCCGCGCCACGCACGCGGTCACGAACATGATCCGCGAGGGCAAGACGGCACAAATGGCCAGCGTGCTCCACTCGGGACGGCGCGAAGGCATGATCGCGCTCGAGCGCCATCTGGCCGATCTCGTGCGAAACGGCGAGATCCGCGGTGAAGACGCACGCGCCGTCGCCGGGGATCCCGATTCGCTCGCGATGTTCCTACGCAGCGCTTCCTAGCGGGATCACGCCGCGCTTTCGACCAGCCCGAACGCCGCCACGCCATGGCGTCGAAGCTCGCGTTTCAGCCATTCGAACCTCGCCGGTGTTCCGAGGACGCGCGCCAGAAAATCCGCAGACCACTCGTCGAAGGTGCGCGCGCCGCACTTGGAAAAATCGCCGCCTTCACCCGCCAGCACACGGCGCCATTCGGCGGCAATGCGCAGGAACGCCGCCGTGGCGACCAGCTCCTCGCCGTCGAGCCGCGCGATATTCCCATCGGCCAAGGCCGCCGCGGAGCTGGTCGGAAACGCCGCATAGGGCGCACGCCCTTCATTGACGAACACGCGAAGCGCCTCGAGATGAATGAAGATGCTCGCACCTTCGGCCGCACGAACCAGCGCCTGGAGCCATTCGGCGAAGGGATCGTCGTTCGCCGTGTTCGCCGTTTTTACGGGGTCGACGACCTCGATCAAGAGCTCGATTGTCTCGAGCTCCACGGTCTCGGGCTCGCGCCCTTCTTCCACCATCGCTACCGGGGCATCGATCCACGTCGCATCGTCGCCGGCGAGCACCACGACGTCGGGGGACGAGTCGCTCTCCACCAAATGATTTTCCAGCGCGGTGGCAAAGTCGAAGGCTCCATCGAAGGCATCCTCATCATCGAAAAAATCCGCTGAGGAAGCACGAGGTACTTGAGTCGTCATGGGAGCGAATCATTCGGTATCGGCGCGGCTCGGGCCAAAAAAGTGGACCGCTGCCGCGCCGCTACCGGCGGCCCCGAGCTACTCGTAAAAGCCGGGCGCGTGGCGCAACGTCGCGCTCTGCTCGTAATCGTGCTGAATCCAAAGAGTCGCGTGGTTCGCCTGCAGGAACTGCTCGGTCTCCTGCATCGTCTTGACGCTGCGCTCCTTATCGAAGTTCCACGCGGGCACGCCGCGCGCTTTCCAATTGTCGGTGAAGTGCACCAAGTCGCCCGAGAGCAGAATATTTCCCGTCTTGGGGAGCTTCACGAACAACGCCTGGTGCCCCGGCGTGTGCCCGAGCGCGCGCTTGATCACCACCGAGCCGTCGCCGAAGACGTCGAGATCACCCTCGAGCTTCTTCACGGGGTTCGATTTGAGCGTCGGATACTGCGCCGGATCGTTTCCGAATTTGAGCGAGTCGGGGCCGAGCACCGACTCGTACTCCTCTTTCTGCACGAGCAGCGTAGAGCGCGGGAACAGGCCGACGTTGCCGCGGTGATCCTGGTGCATGTGCGAGATGCCCAGGTAGTTCACCGAATCGGGGGCCACGCCGATGGCCTGGTACTGCGAGGCGAGCGTCTTCTTTACGCGAAGGGTGAAGACCTTCATCGCCGGGATGCCTTCCGGTTTGGTCACCAGCTCGTCCGGCAGGCCGGTATCCCAAGCCAAGGTGCCCTTGGGGTGAACGATGAGGTAGCACGAACCGATCAGGTGGCGTTTGACGCCGGGGGTGTTCAGGTTCGCGTGGAAGATGGCATCGTCTGCGACATCGATGTCGCCGCACTCGAACACGTAGAGGCGGAGTCCCTTTTCGGTGGAGGCAGCGGCGGGGGCGGCTTCGGCTTTGCTGGCCGAAGTTTCAGGCGTTTGGGCGGGTTTCTCCGTCGCGCAGCCGACCCCCATCAAGGAGAGGGCGAGCGTGCCGGTGAGCGCGGTGGTGCGAAACGTCGTTTTCATGTGGGTCAAGACGATGTGTCGCGCGCCACATTTGGCAAGAGCCGCACGGGGCGTTGTGCCACACACGTGCGGAGGTGCCACGGAACCGTCTCGCCCGCTTGAGGCGATTTTTTGCGCCAATTGTGAAGAATGGGCAGCATTCCATCAGCCCGACCTTGCGGCCGAGGTTCGCATCGTTCTTGCGATCGGCCCAGGACCAACATGGCTGTAGCAAATGGAACAACGAGCGATCGGGACGGCAACGGACGGCTTCAGGGGCAGGTGAATCAAAGCCTCGAACAAGTCCGCGAAATACTCTTCGGCGCTCCCTTTAGGGACTTGGAACGAAAGCTTTTGCGCGTGGACTCGCACCTCGCCAGTGAGGCGGAGGAATTGCGCAAGGAAATGAGGCGCCGATTGGGCGTTCTCGAGACGCACGTGCAGCGTGAGTCCGAGGCGCTGGCCGCGCGCTTCGAGGCGGAGCGCACGGCGCACGCCGAGGCACTCGCGGCGGTGAACCGCGATGCGCGCGATACCGTGGTGGCGCTCGAGCAGCGCGTGACCCGGTTGGAGGAGGCGCTTGCGCGTGCGCAGCGCGAGATGCGGCAATTGATTCTCGATCAGGCCAAATCGTTTCTCGACGAGACACGACAGGCCCGCGACGAAATGGCTGCGAAATGGGAGCGTGAGTTTGCGGCGGTCACCGAACCGGCCGATGCGGATATGGGTGGTGAGCGGTACGTTCGCGCCGAGGCGCGCGCGCAGACTCCGGATCATTGAAGAGCGTGCAGGAGCAAAAGCGAACCAGCCAGGTCGTGCCCGCGCGGCGTTTGCGTCGCTTTGCGAACGACCGCGAGGACCTGGAGGATCTGCGACGGATCCTCATGGGCCCCGAACGCGAGCGCCTTGCGAAGCTCGAGGGCCATATGTCGCCCGACGCCTTGGGGAAAGCTCTCCCCGAGGCGGCGGTGGCGAGCCAAAAGCAGGGCGAAGATCTGGCCTGGGCGCTGCGCCCCACGGTAATGGCGGCCATCCGTGATGCGGTGAAGACCGAGCCGCAGATATTCATCGACGCGCTGGTGCCCGTGATGGGACCGGCGATTCGCAAAGCAGTGACGCACGCATTGCGTTCGTTGCTGCAGCAACTCAATGAGACGCTCGCGCACGGTCTATCGCTGCGCGGTTTGAGGTGGCGCGTCGAGGCGGCGCGTACCGGGCGCCCATTCGCGGAAATCGTGGTGCTGCGAAGTTTGCTCTACCGCGTGGAGCAAGTCTTCCTGGTGCACCGCGAGAGCGGTCTGGTGTTGCACCATTTGGTCGCACCGGGCAGTCCGCCGCAAGATCCCGATCAAGTGGCGGCGATGCTGAGTGCCATCGACGCGTTCGTGCACGACGCTTTCCGCGAGGAGGCGCGCCTGGCGCGCTTCCACGTGGGCGAGTTGGTGGGTTGGGTGGAGCACGGCCCGCTGGCGGTGCTCGTTGCCGTGGTGCGCGGGACGGCGCCCGACCATTACGGGGATGTGATGCGCGAGGTGCAGGAGCGCGTCCATCTGCAGTTCCGGACGGATCTTTCGTCATTTCGCGGCGAGGTGGAGCTCTTCGAGCAGACCGAGTCGCTGCTTCAGCAATGCCTGCAGAGCGAGATGCGCCCCGCCGCGAACCCGGGGCGCTCGCGGGTGTATTCGCTCGCGGCGCTGGCCTGCGTGGCGGTGGTTCTGGCGCTGGGCATCGCGTGGAAGGCGCATGCGAACCACGTCGAAGAAGCGCGCTTCCAGAGTGTGACGAGCACCCTGCGGCGGGAGCCCGGGCTCATGCTGACCGACGCACGCCGAGATGGGAAGCATTACGCCTTTGCGGGTCTGCGCGATCCATTGGCGCCGGAGCCTGCGTCGCTCGTGGCACCTTTGGGCGTGAAGGCGGGCGATGCATCATTCGACTTCGGCTCTTTCTATTCGCTGGACCCGCGTTTGACGGAGCGCCGCGCCCTTCGCGTGCTGCGGCCTCCCGAGGGCGTGACCCTCGAGGTGGATGGCGAGACGCTCGTTGCGCGGGGAAGTGCGCCGCGCGCATGGATTGACACGGCACGCGTGCTCGCACTGGCGCTGCCTGCCGTATCGCGTTTCGATACGAGTGCGCTGCGCAATACGGATGCGGAGCGCGATTTGGAGGCTGCGAGCGGGACGCTGGCGTCGTCGATGGTGCTCTTTCCCCTGGGCTCGGCGGAAATTCGCGCCGAGCAGCGTGGTGCCCTCGATTACGTGGCGCGGGCGGCCACGAAGTTGTTCGCGGTGGCGCGTGAAACGGGAAAGACCGTGGACTTGGTGGTAACGGGGCACACCGATGCGCGAGGCGCGGAGGGACTCAATCAGTCGCTCAGTTCGGAGCGCGCGGAGCGTGTCGTGCGTGAGTTCGTCGCATTGGGGGTCCCCGCCGAGAACATTCGCACCGTTGGGGCAGGAGTGACCATGGTTCCCGATGCGGAGGCGTGCGCTCCGCCCGCCGGTGCCGTGGGAACGTACCGCGGGGCGTCGTGCGCGCGTCGCGTCGATTTTCGAGTCGAGCTTCGCTGATGGCGACGAAGAAAAAGAAGATTTGCATGCTGGGCGCCACCGGCGTCGGCAAAACGAGCCTCGTCGCACGCTTCGTGCACAGCATTTTTTCGGATGCATACCGCACCACCGTGGGGGTTACGATCGACAAGGCGCACGTACGCGTGGACAGCCACGAGGTAGACCTCGTCATGTGGGATCTGAGCGGCGAAGACGAATTTCAAAGTGTGCAACTCGCATATCTGCGCGGCGCAGCGGGATATCTGTTGGTCGCCGATGGAACACGCCGCGAAACGGTGACGACCGCGTTGTCGCTGCAAGAGGCGGCCGTTCGTGTCGTGGGCAACATTCCTCTCGTGCTCGTGTTGAACAAAGCGGATGTCGAGGCCTCGTGGGATATCGACGAGGACATGGAAAAGCAGCTTCGCGAGAAAAAGTGGAAGCTGGTGAGGACCAGCGCAAAGACCGGCGACGGCGTCGAGGGTGCCTTTTCGGCATTGACCCGCGCGATGCTCACGGTGGACGGCCTCGTCGTGGACAGTGAGGACCGAAGATGATCGAAGGCGCGGGGATTCTGACGGCGCTCGATATGTTGGTACTCGAACGTCACGAAGGTCCGTGGTTCGCGCCGCGCGGCGAGCTGCCATCGTGGTGCGATTCGTTGGGCAAAGGCACCATCGTGCGCGACGTTCCATTTCTCGCGTCCGATGTGTTTCCGTTCTTTGCGCTCTTCATCGCGGATGCCGAAGCTACGTGGGCGGGGCAGGGGTCGGCGAGGCTGGACTCGGGTGGCTTTACACAGATTGTCGATGGCGGCTCCGAGCTGCATTTGGTGGCCACGGCGCTGCGGGTGCGGGAAGCCGACAAGGCGACGTCGCTGCTGGTGGTGGCCGAGAACGAGCGCATCTTCCGCGAAGAGCGGACGATGCTGCAGCGCGCGCGTGAATTGCGCTTTGCACACGACGCCCTTTCGCGCGAGGTGGAGCAGAAGGAGGTGCTGGCCCACTGCATCGTGCACGACCTGCGCAATCCTTTGAGCAGCATTCTCGGGGCGCTGGCCTTGCTGGAGAAGCAGTCACTGCCCCCGGCCGATTCGAAATTGGTCGAGGTGGCATTGCGGGCGGCGAACCGCCAGGACGAGCTCATTCGCGAGATCCTCGCGGTGTTCGCCGCCGAGCACGATACCGCAGCCTCCGCGGGCGAGGCTCCGCGCGCCGACGTGTGTGCCGTCGTTCTGCAGATTGCCAATGTATTGTCGCCCAAAGCACGCGCCCGCCGCGTCGAGCTTTTGCCGCGCATTCATATCGCGCATGGCGACACGCTGGTGGCCGGCGACGAACTGCGGCTATTTCGAGTCATTGGCAACTTGGTGCAGAATGCACTGAAATATAGCCCCGCCGATGCAGTAGTTCGCATCACCGTCGATGACGATCAGGAGGGCTTCATCCTGGTGGGCGTCGAAGACTCGGGAAGTGGGGTGCCTTCGGCATTGCTGCCACACCTGTTTCGCAAATTCGCGCGCGCCGGCGACGGCACGCCGGGCACTGGCCTGGGGCTCTATTTCTGTCGGATTACCATCGAGCGCTGGGGCGGGACCATCGGCTACGAGCCTCGCCCCGAGGGGGGCTCGCGCTTTTGGTTCCGGCTGCCGAAACGGCGCGGCATCGCGCGACCCACCTGAGAAGCCGTTCGCCGCTTTTCCGGGCCGTTCGCCGGCAAGCTGCGGCCGTCCATCGACGGGCGTTGGAAATGTCGAGCGGGGTGCCTCATCTCTCTGCGTGAGGAGGTGAGTGCGTGGGAAAGAAATCCTTGCCGGATGAGGAACTGCGTCTGCCGATCAAACTCGATTCGACGTCGAATGGCGAATACGAACCGCAGCCGCTGACCGAGCGTCTCCAATGGGTGAACCGAACCGCTCTCCAACGCGCCGACGAGACGTCGCGCCGCCTTGGTATGAGCCGGCGCGCGTTTTTGCGGTCAAGCTGCGGGGCGGCGACCGTGCTGCTGACGCTGAACGAGGTGACGGCGTGCGGGGGCCGCTATGCCCTTCCCGAGGAAGCGCAAACGGAGCCCGAAGCCGCCAGTGCGCTCGAGGGGCGTGAGTTCCTTTTCGATGTTCAAACGCACCATGTCTCGATCGATCGGCCTTGGTGGCAGACGAGCCGTCCGACCCTTGCCAATTTTCTTCTCACCACACCGCAGGCGAAGTGCGGGCGCTCGAATCAGCTCGAGTGCTTCGACCGCGACATTTTTCTCAAAGAGGTTTTTCTCGACAGTGATACCCAAGTTGCGGTCCTGAGCGCTCTTTGGGGCACGGACGATATCGCGGGAATTCATATCGACGAAGCCGCTCTCACGCGGGAGCGTGTCGCCCGGATGGAGGGCTCGCCGCGGCTACGCATTCACGGTACGGTGCTGCCCAAGGACGAAACGCACGAGCAGATCCGCGATCGCATGCACGCTCTGGTCGACCGATGGAAGATCGATGCGTTCAAGCTATTTCCGATATGGTCGTCCGACGGAAAGGGCTACCGGCTCGACGATCCCGCGACGGGGCTCTTCACGATTCGTGAGGGATTGCGCACCGGTGTCAAAATTTTTGCGGTACACAAAGGATTGCCACTGGCAGGGATCCCCAACGCGTACACCGGCTGCGCAGACGTGGGACCGGCCGCCAAGGCAGCGCCGGAGGCGACATTTCTCATTTATCATTCGGGCTACGAGCCGTCGCTCCGCGAGGGGCCGTACAATCCACGCGCCGAAAAGGGCGTCGACGCATTGATTCGCAGCCTCGAGGAGAACGGAATTGGCAAACGAGGTAATGTCTACGCGGAGCTCGGCGGCGTCTGGCGCGAGACCATGAAGGATCCCGAGCAGGCAGCCCACGTGTTGGGAAAGCTTCTCAAGCACCTGGGAGAGGATCGCATCCTCTGGGGAACGGATGCCATTTGGTACGGCTCGCCGCAGGATCAGATTCAGGCATTTCGCGCGTTCGAGATCACTCCGGAATTCCAGGAGCGTTACGGCTATCCGGCCCTCACGCGCCGAATCAAGCGGAAGATCTTGGGCCTCAACGGAGCCCGCGTCTACGGGCTGGACCCCGACGAAGTGCAAACGGCGCATCGCAACGACGCCGTGACCCGCGAGCGCGAAGAATACAAGAACGACCCGCAGCCATCTTTCCAGACCTACGGGCCGCGCACGAAGCGTGAGCTGCTTGGCTTGGTGCGCGACCGCGGTTCGGGGGACATCTGAGGAGCGAGGTCGATGGTTATTCGTTCGAATTGAATTCTATTGGAAGCGGAGAGTCGTATGAATGCTATTTCGATGTGTGCCGTCGTCTTTGGGGGGCTTTTGGTCGCTGGTTGCGAGCGCGGGACCCCGCCCGAAGGCGCGGCGTTTACCACCACCACGGCTGCCACGGGCAGCGGCCAAGCGGTGGCCGAGGTGGGAAGACCCGCGCCCGATTTCTCGTTGCGAGACCTCGATGGCAAGGTGATGAACCTCCGCGATTACCGCGGCAAGACGGTCGTACTCGAATGGTTCAATCCAGAGTGCCCCTTCGTTCGTGCATCGCACACCAAGGCATCCCTGAAGTCGTTTCCGTCGGCCCAGATTGCGAAGGGGGTCGTCTGGCTTGCGGTCAACTCGAGCGCCCCCGGCAACAACGGACACGGTGCCGCGAAGACCGCCGAGGCCAGAAAGCGTTACGGTATGACCTACCCCGTGCTGCTCGATGAATCCGGTGAAACGGGAAAGCGCTACGGTGCGACCAATACACCGCACATGTTCGTGATCGACCGGCAAGGAGTGCTCGTTTACAAAGGCGCCATCGACAACTCGCCCGATGGTGAGGGCGAGTCGCCCGAGGGTGGAAAGCTGGTCAACTACGTCGAAGCTGCCCTCGACGCACTGGCTGCGGGTCGGCCGATCGCGGTGAAGAGCACCAAGGCCTATGGCTGCGGGGTGAAGTACTGAGGCGATCGTCGCCTAATGGCGGAAGTCGGGATCGCCCATCTGATGCAAGAAAAATGCATAGATGTCCGCGTACAGATCGAAACGCTGACGGCGCATCGAGCCAACGCCGTGGCCTTCGTCGCGCTCGACGCGCATCCACACGTTGCCCCCATTCGCCCGAAGCTGCGCACCGAATTTGGCGCTCATCCAAGGCGGAACCCGTCCATCGTTGAGCCCCGTTTCCAGCATGATCGGTGGATACTTCACACCTGCGCGAACGTTGTGAAACGCATCCATCGCAAGAAGGGTTCGGAAGCCGCTTTCCGTGTCCGGCGATCCCAATTCGGCCATTTGATTGGCTCCGTTGTCTCCAGCTAGGAATCGCACGGGGTTCAATTCACCTACCGAAATCTCTCCCGCCGCGAAAAGGTCAGGCCGTTCCGTGAGTGCACGGCCGACGAGGATTCCACCGAAGCTCCGGCCCGTCGCCGCGAGACGCGCGGGCGATGTGTATTTCTCGCGGACGAGGTATTCGCCACATGCGACGAAGTCTTGAATGCCATTTGCCTTGTTCGTGCCCTTTCCACCGATTCGCCAAGCGTCACCTTTTTCGCCACCGCCACGTACGTGTGCGATCGCATAGATGCCACCACGTTCGAGCCATGCGAATCGGTTCGGTCGAAACACCGGCGTAAGCGAGTATCCATATGCACCATATCCATCGAGAATCGTTGGATGTGAGCCGTCCTTGGAAAGATCCTGTCGACGCATGATGGTCAACGGGACCATGGTGCCGTCCGCACTCTTGATCTCGATCTCCTCGGCCACGAAACCGGATACGGCAATGTTGGATGGTTCGGTGAGAGCCAGCTCTTTGAATACGCCGCCCGTCGTGAGCGAGAAATAGCGGTTTTCCTCGGTCCAACCCTGCATGGTCAGCGTGAGACCTTCGCGCGTCGGGTCCGTTTTCAACTCGTCGATCCAGCCTTCGAAGGGCAGCTTGAGCTCCTCCAGTGTGCCTTTGACAAAGGAAAACCGCTGCAAACGAGAGCGGCCTTGGTGGGACCGGTGCACGTAGAGGAACTTGGCGTCGGCTGCGATTCTCTCGATGACGTCCTCGCTCTCGGGCACGATCACAATAGCGTTTGCGAGGTTGGGGCTCTTCAATGACGTTCGAAGGATGCGCCGGTTCGAAGTGTCTTTCGAGGAGAGTACGTAAATGTCGTCGCCGTGCGGCGCGCTACCTTCGACGTGATCTTTGTAATCTGCAATTGTCTTCCAGGTAGGTTTTCGGCCCGGCGTCGAAAGGTCCTTTGCCGATGCGACGAAGATGCGATGTTCGAGCCGTGCCCCGCCGGCGGTTCCGAGTACCCATTTTCCGCCCGCGATCGCGTTGAGCTTGGGAAATTCCTGTGGCTCGAATTGGGGACCGCCGTCCAACGCCCTCCCGAAAACGAGGGCGTCGCTCTCCGACGATTCTCCGAGCCGATGGTAGCGCACGCGCATGTTCTGCATGGGGTCCGCGCCTTCGAGTTCGGCCGCAGGGACCATGGCCGTGTAGTAAAGCCCGGCACCGTCCGTGCGCCATTGCGGTTGGAACTCGCCCCAAATTCTCGGGAGCACATCAGGGAGCAGGCGCCCCGTTTTCGTCTCCACGATGCGTTCGTTCGCGATCTCGCCACCGCCTTCGGCGAGCCCAAATGCGACCCATTTGCCATCCGCAGAAGGCTGGAAGTGATCGATGGATACGTGCTTGCCATTCGGCCCCATCATGGCGGCCGGATCGACCAGAACGCGTTCGCGTCCATCGTTCGAACGAACGATGAGCGTGCGCAGGTCACCGCCCTTTTCCGTTTTGAAATAGAATAGAAGATCGCCCGCGACGGCGATATCCGTTGCGAAGGCCTGCGCCATTCCGAGCTCGCGCACGCGCTCGCGCAACTTCGGCAATGCGGGAATCGCATCCAATCGCGTCCGGGTGTCGTGTCCTTCACGAAGTAGCCACCGCGAGACCTCGTCGACGTTCTCCTTCTTCTCCATCCAGCGATATGGATCAACCAGGTGGAAGCCGAAGACGTCCTCTTCCACCACCTCGCGCCGCGGTTCGTTCTGCGGTGGCGCTTCGACTCGATTCACCCGTGTCGCGACCGCTTTGTGCGGCGGAACCACGCTGGTCGTGGTGGTGGTACTGCTTTGCGCGCAGGCGCTTGTTGCCAGTGCGAAGAAGACGATGGTCGTACGCATGAACTTGCCTCTCCGGTTCTTTGTCGACCGTAGTGGTGCTCGTGTTGCGGGAAAAATGGCCCCTTGGGCGCGTTGCCGCGGCCAACGAGGGGCTCCGCGTCTCATTCGCGATTCGCGATTCGCGATTCGCGAATAGCGAATGAGGCGGCACCCTTCCTCCGCCTAGCTCTGTTGCGGGAAGAGGAAATTCCAGAGTTCGCGGGTTCGCTTGGTCATGGCGTCGGGGGGCGGAATATGCCATTCGCTCTTTGGGGCGTAGACCTTTGCGTAGATGGCTTCGAAAACGCGTTTGGGGCGGCTCGGTTCGACCATGTCGATGTCCCAGGCGGGCATGATGCCGACGATTTGGAATCCGTATCGTTCGGCGATGACTTGTTGATGCCTCGTCTTCATGGTTACGAACGAATAGGCCACACCGGCTCCCATGGCACGGGCAGCCGCGTCGAGGAGCAAAACGCCTAGAAAGCCAACAGCGCCCCGTCGATGGTCCGGGTCGAGGGCGCCCATGCGGGACGTGAGGCTTTGGCTGGGCCGATCTCTCGTAAGCATCATCAGCCCCACGATGGCCCCCTCGAAGCGGAGGACGAGTCCAAGCGTGTCGCGTTCTTCTTCGGTGCCGGCGAGTTGCACATTGCGATAGTAGAAGTCCTCGGTCAAATGATGACTTTCCGAACCGATCACAACATCGGGATACCACCGCTCCAATGCGCGTGCCACGAACGGCACATCGGACTTGGACAAGAGGTCGAGGGTATATCCTTTGGGTAGAGAGAGCTTGCTCGCAAGTTCGTCGACGGTGCACCAACGCATGACGGAGGGCACGCTACACCACCTGTTCCAGGCTGCGCGGCTGGCGGCGCATGGGTTGCCGCTTTCCGTAGGCGAGTGTGCGCCATACCCACTCCAGTGGACCGAGCTCGTAGCGACGGAGCCACGCGCCGGCGATGGCGATTTGCACCATGAAGATCGCAAGGCCGACGAGACCTGCCTTCGGCCCTTGCACATGGCGCGCAAGGCCGAGGCCCCAGCCATAGAACAAGAATGTCGCAATGACCGATTGCGACAGGTAGGTGGTGAGCGGCGTTCGGCCGACCGGAATGAGCACCGACAGCCAACGCTGCCACCGCGCGTTTTGCATGAGCAGCACGACCAAAGAGATGCCCATCGCAACGGAGGCCACGACCGCCGTGTCGTCGACCAAGCGCACGACGAACTTGAGCTCCGGCGCCATCTCCCGCCCCATGAGCGTGATGCGGACGGCTCCCCCGAGGAGCGCGACGAAAGCACCGCCGATGGCGAGCTTGCGAAAAAGCGGCAGATGATTTGCGCCATTGTTTTCGAAAATACGATGCCGCCCGGCCACGAATCCCAGGATGAATCGCCCGGCAAGCCACGGAAGAAACCAAGGCAAATTGCACACGTGAACATAGAACAAAGTGCGCAGATGCGCCGTGAACATTGGACCATGTTCGGTGCCATAGATGGCCGCGAGCATGCTCTCCTTCATCTGCCGTATCGCCGTTTCGTCCGGAACGAGCGCGGTTCCGACGAAGGGAATCAAAGGGATCGCGCGCGGCAAGATGGCCAGCGCCAAACCGATCCCGATGAGTGTGCGCGTGCTGGCTTTGCGGCAGGGCAGCAGGACCAAGCCGGCAAGGGCATAAATCCAGAGAATGTCGCCCCACCACACGAGCGCGATGTGGCACATGCCGAGGGCGAACATGCCGGTGAGACGGCGCAGGTACATGGCCGTAACCTCGCTGTCCTTGGCCCGCGTGAGCTGGATGGAGAATCCCAGACCGAACAGGAAGCTCATGACGGTCATCGATCGCAGCCCCATGAGAAGCCGAAACAGCATGCCCGAGAGTCCTTCGTTGTGGATGTAATCGGGCGAGGTTTTCGGCAGGAACGAGGAACCGCTGAACGTCGTCATGACGTTGTCGGTCACCACGACGCACAATGCGAGAGCGCGCAGGACATCGAGCAAAGGTTCGCGCTCGCTTCGAGGAACGGGGGCGAGATCGGCCATTCACATGAATGGTCGGCCCGGCCTCCCCAATGTTGCCCGAAAACCGGCTAGCGGAGCCCGGAGGCCAGTTCTTCGACGATGCGTGCCGCGGGCTCGACGGAATGCACGAGGCCTACACCCTGTCCGGCATAGTGCGCCATCGCTTCCGTATTGCCTTGGGCGCCCCGCGTCGGTGCGCCGAAATCGTAACGGAGCAGGTTGGTGCCATTGGCCCGCTGGCCCACGATTTCTCCCTCGCCAGGACGATGCGGCGCCGCCGGGCATCCCGCCGCTTCCCATGCGCGCACGGTGCTATTTCGCAATGTGCGGAGTCCGGCATGGGCCCACCCGAGATCGAAAAGCTCGGAATGTACCGTGTCCTCCTCGGAGGATGCGAGGACGCGCTCTTGGTAGATGGAATGGATATCCGCTTCCCGCGATGCGAGAAATCGCGTTCCGACCCACACGCCGCGCGCGCCCAAGGCCACGGCGGCCGCCACACCGCGCCGATCGGCAATGCCGCCTGCGGCGATCACCGGGATGTCGCCTGCGATGTCCACGACGCGCGGAACGAGGACCATCGTCGATGCGGTGCCGCGAACGTGGCCTCCCGCCTCGTATCCTTGGGCCACGATGGCATCGGCCCCAGCTTGGACTGCGTCAACGGCTTCTTGCACCGAGCCAACGACTTGAATGGCAAAGGCGCCCGCCGCGTGAACGCGCGCAATGTGCTTTTCCGAGACGCCCCAGAAAAAGGAAACGATGCGCACGCCCTCCTCGAGCGCAATGTCGAGGTTCTCTTCAATGGGAAAATCGAGCACGAAATTGACGCCGAACGCATTCGTGTGCGCCCGCACCTCGCGAATGCGACGGCGAAGGTCGTCCGGCTTGTCCCATGTGCATGCCAGATGCCCCACGCCGCCTGCCTGCGCGACGGCCGCCGCCAACTCCGGCGATGCAATGCGTCCGATGGGCGCTTGAAAAACGGGAACGCGTACGCCCAGTCGCGCACACAATGAATCGGCGGTGCTCATGGCCTCGAGGAGCCTCGGGCGACGACGAGCCGCTCGACGACCTGTCCGCGTGCCGAAGCATCGGCAATTTCGTCCACGTCGTCCAGCGTGACATGTCCATAAACGACGTGTTCGGGCTCCTGCACGATGGTGACCCCCGATTCGCACATGTCGAGGCAACTCGACGTGCATGCGCGCACCGTGCGGGCAGTGCCCTTCGTCTTCAGCGCATCTTTCAGCTTTTTGGCAATGAGCTCGGAACCTTTTTGCGCACACGAGCCGCGCGGATTCGCATCGTCACGCCGATTGATGCACACGAATAGGTAATGCTCTCGGTGGGGCATGGGTCAATTATACCCGTTTCCAGTGCCGCTCAGGCCGGTCCGCCACCATGTGCGCTTCGTAGGCGGCATCCTGCTCTTCCGGATAAAAGACGCGATCGGTCGCATCCTTCCGCTCGCCAATGGTGAGCAGAAGGCAATCCGCATTACCTCGATTCACGAAGGTATGCGCAATCCCCGTTCCCGCCGGGAACGCCACCGTATGCCCCGCCCGCAACGCATATTCCCGCGGAGCCTGCCCCGGTTCGACGATCCGCACGGCGCACTCTCCCTCGAGAACGTAGACGAGCTCCTCCTCCTCGGAATGCGCATGCGTAAAACTCGTCCGCCTGCCCGGCGGAAGCCGAGTTTTGCTCATTCCGAGGTTCACCGTCCCCGCAGCGCGCCCGAGGTCGCGATCCCACGAGAGCGCCTCCCCGTCGAAAGGCACCCGATAGTGCCCTTCGACTTCGCGAACGTCGTCTTCGTGCACGATGAAGGGAGGCATGGTGCTCATTTGTTGGTGCCCAACAGGTTCTCTTTGAAAAATCGCAAAACGTGCCCAAACTGCAACACGCGATTGTCGCGCTTCTGCGCCCCGTGCCCCTCGTCCGCGAAGATGATGAGCTGCGACGGCACGTTCTTCTTTTGGAGCAGATCGTACATCTGCAACGACTCGCCAACCGGCACACGAGGATCGCTGGCCCCTTGAATAATCTGCAACGGCGCCGACAACTTGTCGATGTGCGTGCTGGGCGAAAGCTTGATGAGCGCATCCTTGTCGCGCTCCGGATCGCCATACTCGCTAATGCGGAGAATGCGTCGATACGGCGCCGTGTTCTGCAAAAAGGTCATCAAATTGCTAATGCCCACATTGGACGAACCGGCATCGTACGCCCCAGCAAACATGGTCATGGCGATCAGCGTCGAATACCCGCCATAGCTGCCGCCCCAGACTCCAATTTTCGGCGCCTTGCCCCCCTCACCCCAATTGGCGCGGATGTATTTCGAGACGTCTTCGATGTCGGTGATGATGTTGAGGCGCTTGGGCCCATCGTCGGCGTGCAGCCACGTTTTCCCGTAGCCGCTGCTGCCTCGGACGTTTGGCTCCACCAGGATGAACCCCGCATCGACGAACGCCTGCTTCACTGGCGAAAAGCCGGGAGGCGCTTGGCCCTCCGGGCCGCCGTGGAACATGACGAGCACCGGGCACGGATGTGCGGCGCAGCGTGACGGCTCCGGCCTTCGCACGAACATCGGAATGGCCGTTCCGTCCCGCGCCGGATAGCTCTCCAGCTTCGCAGGTGCGAACGTCGCACCATCGACCTCCGGCGAGCTCGGGGTGTGCCATGCGGTGAGCGAGCCCGTCTTCCAATCGTAGATATAGCTCGTCGGCGGTGCTTTTCCGCTATCCACGGTTACTGAAAGATACCTGCCGTCGCGCGTCATGCTTCCAAACGTCACATGATCGCCCGTGAGCTTGGCGATGGCCGGTGGCGTGATGTCTTTGTACGTGCGCGCGTCGATAATCTTGAGGCGCGTGTAGCCTTGGTCGTTGATCGCGTAGGCAATTCGCGTTCTCGAGTGGTCCACTTGGAACTTGAAAATTTCGTGCGGAATCTCCGCCACGATGGGCGTGAACTTCTTCTGCGCGAGATCCCACCGATAAAGCCGTTTGAATTCACTCAGGTGGGAAGTCTGCGCCAGGATTTCGCCATCCTTGGCACCGTACTGCGCTTCATAATCCTCTTTTTCACCTTGGCCAAAAAGCGGTGTGAGCGTCTTTTTCGACGTGTCCCACTCGTAATATTCATTCATATCGCCCCCCACTTCTTTTTGAAGGAGGAGCTTCAACTCGGGCGAGTTGGGAGCAGCCGGCCGATAGTCGGCAATGCCCCAAATGCCTTCCTGATCGAAAACGACTTCGCGCGTGTTCTTCGCCCGGTCGTAACGATATAAAATATAGGAGCCCGGCTTGACGTCATTCGAGCGATAATAAATGTACTTGCCGTCATCGCTCAGAAACTGGAATGTCGACTGCACACCAGGCTTGTGCGCCACCACGGTGAGCTTTCCGCCCTTGGGATCCTGAAGGTAGATCCCCGGGTTCTCTTCGCCTTTGCGATCGCGTTGGAGAACGAGAAAGCTGCCATCCGGTGCGACATCGGCCAGCGTCGTTTGATCTTCGCCGCCGGTCATTTGAACCGGAAAGTGCTGCGCCCCGTCCACGCGCCAAATCTGGCTCGTCCCGGTGACGTTCCACGTCATGAACAACGTCTTGCCATTCGGGCTCAGTCGCCCAGCCGAGGGCGCGCGCACATCGAGCATCGACTGGAAGGTGCGCGACAGATCCTCGGGAAGGGGCGGGGGCGCGAACTTCGCGATGACCTCTTTCGGCACACTCGACGCGCCGTGACCCGAGTACGGCCGCGATCCAGCCCCAGCGTCGCCCTCCGCAGCCGCCGGTTTGACGGCATCCTTCAACGCATTCGTAAGCGGCTGGTTGCGATGCGGCGGCGCCTCGGCGGCGGGGGTCTCACCGCCACAGGCCGCGGCCACCGCCACGATGGGCACCAGCGGAACGAGCGACAGCAGACGACGACGAAAGAACTGTGAACCAGGGTGAATCGAGCGGATCATGACGAAATCCGTGATACACCCGCACCCGGCCGAGCGATAGAGGAAAGGCCGGCACACGCTGCGGCGTGCCGGCCTTCCGTTGGCCGCTCTTGCGAGCGGGAACTCAGTTGATGATGTTCGACGCGGCGGCGATCTTCGAGATGCGTACGCCGCTGTTGGTGCCGCCGCTCGATGTGCAGCCGCCGTTGGTGTGGACGCCGACGAGTTGGCCGGAGGCGTTGAGGACGCCGGAGCCGGAGCTGCCGCCTTGCGTGTCGATGTTGCCGTAGGTCATGTAGTTGCCGCTGTTGCCGGCCTTGGTGCCCGCTTCGATCTTCTTCGGCAGGCGGGCGGGGTGCTGGATGATCGCCAAGGTGGCGCCGTTGGAGACTTCCGTCGAGTTGGTGCTGGTCGTCCCGAAGGTGGCGCCGGGGGTGCCCTGGAGGCGCACGATGGCGTAGTCGAGACCGCCCAGGCCGTCCTCGACGATGGCTGTGATCTTCACGTGCGTCTGCTGCAGCACCGTGGTGGAGCCCTTGGCGCGCTCGTAGTTGAACGCGATGTAGTCGTTCGGCACCGTGCTGCTGTCGATGCAGTGGCTGGCGGTGAGGAATAGGTCGTTCGCGATCAGCGTGCCCGAGCAGTATTTCGCGCTCGAGGAGTCGCTGGCGCTGCTCTCCATGGCGCCGACGGGGTTCTTGTGCGAATTGACATAGGCCGTGGAGACGCCCAAGTTGCCAGTGTAGTCGTTGACATACACGGAATCGTCCGCCGAGCCGCAGGTGCTCAGGATGCTCGAGCCACGGCGCTCGGCCGGCTCACGAGTGACCTTGTAATTGGCCGGGTCGGCGATCTTGCGCAGGAAGTCCGGATGCTCGAGCGTGCCGCTGCCCTCTTCCACCTGCGGAGCGCCGGTCTCGTTCGTCGCGGTTTCGTCCGCGCTGCTGCACGCCACCAGAAACAACGCCGGCACTGCTGCAATTGCAATGAGCTTCTTCATGGGTGGAACCTCCGCCTTTACGCAATAGGAAATAGGTTGATCATGTGCGCATCATCGAACGAACGATTCATCATCAGTTCGAATAGAAAAGCGTGTGCGAAGTCGTGGAATTCGCATTCACCGAGAATCCGCAGCTCGGCGAAACGGACCAGCGCTTCGGACCGTATGCCGGTGACAGCGTGGTGGTTCCTCGGCGCACGACCAGCTGCGAGAAGGTGATGTCCCCGTCCGTGGGGTAGTGCGCGCATTGGCTGACGCTATAGGCCTCGAGCACGCCGCCCTGAGCTTGCGTATACGCCTTTCCGTCGGCAGCGTGATTCAGCACCGTGGATACGCCGGTCGTGACGTCGGTGCTGGTGATTTTCCAGTTGCACACGCCCGAGGACGTGCAGTTCGAGCCCTCCATCAGCCCATCGATGACATCACCCGAGGAAACGCGCCGGAGCGCGCTATGTTCGGCGTGGCCGGCGTTGTCGACGTACCACGAGGCAATTGCCCAGTATTTCCCGCCACCCGCCGCGCCGACACCCCATTGCAGCACGGGCTGAATGATCGCCGTGCCGCCGTTGGGCTCGAGGCTGGGGAAGAAATAGAGGAGCTGATTGCCGGCAGTTTTCGGTGCAGCCGGTACCGTAAATCGGCCATGCATGTACGTGGCCGCGTTGGAAAGGGTGGCCCAGGAGGCCTCCACCCAGCCATTCGTGGCGGGCACCTGTCCGCCGGCGGCGAACGATGCGTCGGCGCTAGCCACGCGCGGGTGGGTACACGTTTCATGCACGTTTCGTGCAGGTGCGTTTTCGTCGACTTCGTAAATGCAATCGGGATGCACCAACCCAAACGGCGTGCGCAAATAGCCCGCACTAAGGGCCTGTTCTTCGCTGATCGCGACAGTCTCCTCCGAATCCGAATCGGAATCGGATGCCGAAGCTTGGCAGCCGGCGACGGTGAGCGCCGAGCCACACGCGATGGATAAATAGACGAAGGTCGAAATCGAAGACCGATGTCTCATGTGCCACTCCGAGGACAAAGCTCACCGGCCAAACCGGAGAGCGTGTGGAAATCCAGGAAACGGAATGCACCGCGGCCGTCCAAATACCGCTTTCGGAGGGACGGCTTCGGCTTTCAGTGCAGCTTCCGCAAGGGCATTCGCAGTGGTTGGCGTTGGAGCATCACGCCGCTGCAAACCCACTCATCCGGACCGGGCACGGTTACCATCTTGGTGAGGCCGCCGCTACTTTTTTATGAGCTGACGAACGACAATCGCAAATCAGCCATGTCGTCCATTTCGTCGCTATGTGGGTTATCCCCAACGCGACGCGGCGCGAGCGCTATCGATTATCGGGCCACTCCGCGAGCATATCGCGTGCGGCACCGCCTTTGGCCGCCAGCTCCGTTGCAAAATAACGAGCAAGTGCACGTTCATTGGCCGGTGTAATGGGAATGGAACCTGCGAGCCGGGTACGTTCCTCGGCACAATCTCGGACGCTGGACCGCAAGAGTTTCCCCCGATGGAGTCGCAACAGAGCCAGTAAATCCAATGTGGCACCATTGTACGCCTCGAGTTGCTCGACCAAGAATGTTGCCAAATCCGCGGAGACGCGCGCCGCCGGGCGTATGTCCGTCAGCGTGTAACTCGAACGACGGCGCCCTGGCGCGACGAGTCGAAACTCGTGCGATCGAGCGCGTCATCGCAACCAAGGAAGATCTGTGTCGTGGGCAACAAGATGCGCGGCTTTTTTCGTCGCGTTGGATCTTTCACGGAAACGGGACGTGGCTCCCAGGCGGCGATGGTGTGGTTCCAGGTCGGCCAGAAAAGGCCAACTCCACGGGCTTCGAGCGCGGCACGAGCGCATCAACGCACGCCGGTCGGGGCGAAGTTCATGCGGCGCACTTCGCGGATGCGGCCCGTCTCGTCCTGACGCCCTTCGACCATCTCGTATCCGAGCAGCGCGAACACCCTTCCGCGTAGAAAGATCGGGCGCGCATTCCCATACCAATCGACACACGATGCTTTGCATCCGTCGTCGCGGCCATTCCCAGCCCCGCCCGATTCGAGCTGCCCCACCTCACGGAATGCAAGCCGGTCGTTGCGCACGAAGAGAATCGACGCCGAGCCATTCTGCAAATGCGCATACCCTGGCTGGTCGCCGCCACGAATGGGCAAACCGAAGATGCCCCGCTGATCGCCGTCCGGTTTGTAAAAGAAGCCATGGCTGCGAAGCTCGCCCTGTGCTGCGCCCGTGCGCGTGTACTTGCCGCCTAGTGCCGGTGTCGCGCCCAGCGCCACACTCGAAAAGTGCAAATCCTTGCCGTCGCCGCCCACGATGACCGCATCGCGCCCCATCGCCTCGATGCGGTCCACGCCATGGCCCAACGCGAGCTCGCGCGCCGGCGCATCCGACGCGTAACGATAGGCCACGAGCTTGCCCTCGGCTTTGGGCGAACCATATCCCCAACTTGCGCCGGTGCCGTAAAGTACGTAATCGCCCACGAAGCGATTTTGCATCACGTACCCTTCCGACTTGGGCAACCGCGTATAGGCAGTATGAGGCGCTTCCTCCGCGGCCCGATTGAACGAGGCCAAAGGCACCCGCAAGAGCGCGAGCTCTCCGCCCGTAGCCTCGGGAAGCCACATGGCCTCGCCCGCGGTCTCGCTGCGAACGAGCACATTGAGCTTTCCGTCGCTTCCCTGCAAAAAGGAAAATTGGTCGATGGGCCCGCCGCTCACGCGCAACACCGACGGCTCCTCGCCCGAAAGCGGCAGACGATAGAGCAGTGAACGCGAACGCGCGCGCTTCTCGCCGCCGTCCTCACCGGAAGCCCACGGCGTCATCCAGACGAACACCGAGTCCTGCGACACGTAGAACACGCGCCCCGGTGGTCCCATCACGGCGCGCGCCGTGCAGGCGAAATCGCCTTTCGAAAGATCGCACGTGGTGACTGTGTGGAGCGCGAGTTGGTCGCTGGGATCGATCGGGCGATACACGCGCGATGGCTCGAGAATGGATACGAAGTCGTTCGCCGTTGCCGCCGGCGACCAACGGCGAACGGCGGGAAACCATTTCGATGTATCGCGCTCGGCCAAAGGCACGTAGAGCGGAGCATAGAATACGAGCTTGTTCCCAATGAGCCGGCTCGCATAATTTCGTGACGAGTAATAGTCGTTGGAACGAAGGTGGTACGTCGCGCGGTAGGAAATGCGCCCGTTTCCATCGATGTCGAAGAGCCCAACCTCCGTCCCGCCGCGTTGGTAGCTGTATCCAATGACCGCAATGGTGTCGCCCGACACGAGCATCTCGTCGTACCACGCGCCGGCGGGGCTGACCCCCGGCCCATAGCAATCCGCCACCGAAACGGGGGTGAGCGATTCGTCGCCGACCTTCAATGAAAAAAGGCGACCTCGCCGGAGCACGATCAAATGATTCCCGTGCACTTTGACGATGCCGCCTTCATCGACGCCGGCGTGCTGATTGTTCGTGATGGACTCTTCTTTGTCGGCGGCAGCCAACCCCGACGCTGCAGAAGCAGCCGGCGCGGGCGCCATCGCCGCATTGCCGGGGCCCTCCATTGCGCGCCGCGCCAAACGCTCCTTGCGTTTTTGCGCCTCGGCTGCGTCCGCGAGGTACTTCTCGAACTCGGCCCTAGACCCAAAGGCCACCAACTTGGCCGGCGCCGTTGTCCGCGAAGCCTTGCTGGGCTCCGCCTCTGCCTCGCGACCACAGGCGCCTTTGCAACCGACGAAAGCCGTGGCCACGAGCAACGCCAACACGCCCGCGCGGCGGGCAAAATCCGAAGTTTTCATGGGCGATGACCGATCCAACGGCCACCGCCCCGAAAAGTTCTTGGCTCAGTGCGACTGGATGAAGTCGGCGTGAAGGTCCGTGCGGACGGAATACCCGTAACCGGTGCAGTTGGCGGGATTCCCGTACGACGTGATGCCGATGATCGTGCCGTTCTCGAAAATGGGCCCGCCCGAGTCGCCATGGCAAAGGACGTTGTACGTGCTGAACGTATCGACCTGCAGGCCGCGGATGGTCGTATTGCCCGTGCGCTTCGTGCCTGCGCCGGTGCCGCTTCCGCTATTCGTCTTGTTGCTGCCGTAGCCCACGGCACGGACCGACGCGCCGATGTCGCCCGAGTCGAGTGTCCCCGTGTTGTAGGGGAGGGGCGTCAACGACGTTGCCCGGGAGAGGGTCAACACGCCAATGTCGCCGTCGGGTGAATAAGCGCCTTTGCTAACCGCCAGTGTGGACGTCGGGCTGTTGATATTGGTGCCCACGCGCACTTCCCAGCTCACCATGTCCTCGATGCAATGCCGCGCGGTGAGCACCTTCGTCGATGAAATGACGCTGCCCGTGCAAATGTATTGTGAACCCGAGGAGTCGGTGAGAACGATGCCGACGACGGAAGGGTCGCCGCTGTCGGTCGTTCCACCGATGATCGGCTCCGAAACGCGGCCATTGTCGGCTTCCGAGGAAGATGCCGTATCGGCGGTGCAACCCATGGTGAACGCGGCCATCGCACCCGCGACGAGCGAGAGAACGAGAGTCTTCATGTGAATCTCCGAGTTGGTTCAACGTGAGAGATTCCGCAGGCACCTCGCAGTCGTCAGCGCCGACTCTCACGCTTCTTCAGCGGGATCGCGCACTGCAAAGTTCACCCATCCGGAGCGAGCTCGTTTGGCTCGCGTCGGCATAGTGGCGGAAGGCGAACTCCGTTTGGGGCTACATCTCTGTAAGGTCGACGCTCATCGAACGATTCGTTGCGCGTGCAACCATCGAAGTGTCACGTGCGTGCGGCGTAATGTTGGCGCGCCCATTCGTTCATCACGATGCCTGCGGCGATGGCCAGCGGAAACGAGTGATTCACCCCGTACATGGGAATCGCGATGATCTCGTCGGCCCGCGCGATGAACTCGGGCGACAGGCCCGCGCGCTCGCTGCCGAAGGCCAGCACCACCCCGCGCGGGAACGCGTGCACGTCGTAGAGGCTCCGTCGCGCGTGGTCCTTCTCGACGGCCCACACGGGACGGCCCGCCACGTGGGCGAAGAAGGCCTCGTCGTCGGGCACGGAGACGATGGTCTCGTACTTCTCCATACCCATCGAGGCTTTCTCGTAGTAAGGCGCCCCTCCTATAAGGATGATCTCCCGGACCAGGAAGCTATGCGCGACCCGGATGATGGCGCCGACGGCGAAGGCATTGCCCGCCGTGTGCAGCGCCACCGAGAAATCGTTGCGAAGGGGACGGAGCGCCTCGCGGACCTCCTCGGGGGAGGCATCGAGCGGGGGGAAGAGGGCCACGGTGCCCTCTCCTTATAGTAGCCGCCACCCCAAGGCCGCCTGGAAACGCCTGGAAAGAGGTGCGCCAATCCATGCTTGACAGAGGCGGGGCCACGAGTAGAGTGCGCGCTCCCATGCGGGCCATGGTCTGCCCGCTGCCTCAGCTGACCGTACGAGGATTTCCGAGGATATAACGTGCCGACCATCAATCAGCTCATCAACCAGGGCCGCGAAGCCGCCCGGTTCAAGACGGCGTCTCCCGCGCTGAAAGCATGTCCGCAAAAGCGCGGCGTCTGCGTGCGCGTCTACACGACCACCCCCAAGAAGCCGAACTCCGCGCTTCGCAAGGTCTGCCGCGTCCGGCTCACCAACGGGATGGAGGTCACCTCGTACATTCCGGGCGAGGGCCACAACCTTCAAGAGCACTCCGTCGTGCTCATCCGCGGCGGCCGCGTCAAGGACCTGCCGGGCGTGCGTTACCACGTCGTCCGCGGCACGCTCGACGCCTCGGGCGCCATCGGCCCGTCGTCGACCAACAAAGTTAATCGCAATCGCAAGCGCTCGAAGTACGGCGTCAAGCGTCCGAAAGGCTGATCGAGGAGAACCATGCCCCGTCGTCGTGAAGTTCCGAAACGCCGGATCATTCCGGACCCGAAGTACAAGGACAAGCTCGTCTCCAAGTTCACCAACACGCTGATGTACGGCGGTAAGAAGGCGACGGCCGAGGGCATCCTCTACGGCGCTTTCGGCATCGTCAACGAGCGTTTCAAGGAGGATCCGATCGAGGTCTTCCGCAAGGCGCTCGACAACGTCAAGCCGAAGCTCGAGGTGAAGAGCCGCCGCGTCGGTGGCGCCACCTACCAGGTGCCGGTCGAGGTTCGTCCCGAGCGTCGCGTCGCCCTGGCCATGCGCTGGCTGGTCAACTATGCCCGCGAGCGTGGCGAGAAGACGATGCGCGAGCGCCTCGCGGCCGAGTTCGTCGATGCGGCGAACGGCCGTGGAAACGCCGTGAAAAAGAAGGACGATACGCACAAAATGGCCGAGGCCAACCGTGCGTTTGCGCACTATCGCTGGTGACCGGCTGGTAATCGGCTGGAATTGTAGCTTTTGGTGAGCTAAAGAAGGCCCCCACCAACGAATGTAGGGAGATACGAAGCGGAGATGACGAAGCCGACATAAGGACCGGGTCTCGACAATTGATCGATCCCCGGCACCCTCTCTGGACTCACCGGTCAAGTCCTGGCGACTTACCGGCCCCTTCCAAAATGCGGAAGGGATGGCCAGAGGGGGTTTCGTGCATCTTAGGCACGAAAAGGTCATCCCCGCGGCGTAAACTCCCAAGTTTTCGCCCCTCGAACTAGGAGAAGTCCCGTGGCCCGCGAATACTCACTCGAAAGAACCCGCAATATCGGAATCATGGCCCACATCGATGCGGGCAAGACGACGACGACGGAGCGCGTTCTTTACTACACCGGCGTCAACTACAAGATTGGCGAGGTTCACGAGGGCGCCGCGACCATGGACTACATGGTTCAGGAGCAAGAGCGCGGCATCACGATCACCTCGGCGGCCACCAACTGCTTCTGGCAGCCGGCCGAGGGGCCGCACGCGGGCGTTCGCCACCGCATCAACATCATCGACACGCCAGGCCACGTGGACTTCACCATCGAAGTCGAGCGCAGCCTCCGCGTGCTCGACGGCGCGGTGGCGGTTCTCGACGGCGGCAACGGTGTCGAGCCGCAGACCGAAACCGTCTGGCGCCAGGCCGACAAGTTTCGCGTCCCCCGCATCGTGTTCGTCAACAAGATGGACAAGGTCGGCGCCGACTTCGAGATGAACGTGAACTCCATCAAGGAGCGTCTCGGCGTCACCCCAGTGGCCATCCAGTGGCCGGTGGGCGAGGAAGACCAACACAAGGGTGTGGTCGATCTCATCAAGATGAAGGCTGCCATCTTCGACGAGGAGTCCAAGGGCCAGAAGTACAGCTGGACGGACATCCCCGAGAACCTCGTTGAGAAGTGCAAGACCGCGCGCGAGCACATGATCGAGGCGTGCGCCGACGTCGACGAAGGCATCATGGCCAAGTTCCTCGACGGCAACCTCGATGCGATCACGGAAGGCGAGATCGTCGCCGCCCTCCGCAAGGGATGCACCTCGTTCAAGTTCTTCCCGGTCCTCTGCGGCTCGGCGTTCAAGAACAAGGGCGTGCAGCTCCTGCTCGACGCGGTGGTGAACTACCTCCCGTCGCCGCTCGACATTCCGCCGGTCAAGGGCGTGAATCCGGACAAGACCGAGCAGGAAGACACCCGCCCGGCCGACGACAAGGCTCCGTTTGCGGGCTACGCCTTCAAGATCATCAACGACCCGCACGGGAACCTGACGTTCTTCCGTGTTTATTCGGGCACGATCAACTCGGGCACCATGGTGCTCAACTCCACGCGCGGGAAGCGCGAGCGCATCGGCCGCATCCTCCGCATGCACGCGAACAAGCGTGAAGAGCTGACGGAAGCCGACGCCGGAAACATCTACGCCGCCGTGGGCCTCAAGGACACGCGCACCGGCGACACGCTCTGCGACGAGAAGCAGCCGATCCTCCTGGAGAAGATGGTCTTCCCCGAGCCGGTCATCTCGATCGCCATCGAGCCGAAGACCAAGAGCGACGTCGAGAAGCTCGGCGTGGGTCTGCAGAAGCTCGCGGCCGAAGACCCCTCCTTCCGTATGCACACGGACGAGGAGAGCGGCCAGACGATCATCAGCGGCATGGGCGAGCTGCACCTCGACATCATCGTCGACCGCCTCCGCCGCGAGTTCAAAGTCGAGTCCAACGTCGGCAAGCCCGAGGTTGCGTACCGCGAGGCCATCGCGAAGAAGGTCCCCTGCGAGTACAAGTACGCGAAGCAGTCCGGTGGTCGCGGCCAGTACGGCCACGTGCTCATGGAGATCGAGCCGGGCGAGCGCGGAACGGGCTTCGTTTTCGAAAATGCGGTCGTCGGCGGCGCCATCCCGAAGGAGTTCATTCCTGCGGTGGAGAAGGGCGTGCGCGAGGCCATGGCCCGCGGCGTTCTCGCTGGCTACCCGCTCGTCGATATGAAGTGCCGGCTGTACGACGGCACGTACCACGAGGTCGACTCGAGCGCCCAGGCGTTCGAAATCGCAGCGTCGCTCTGCTTCCAGGACGGCGCGAAGCGGGCAGGGTTGCACCTGCTCGAACCCATCATGAAGAACGAAGTCGTCGTTCCCGAGCAGTACATGGGCGACGTCATCGGCGACGTGAACTCGCGCCGCGGCAAGATCCTCGGCATGAGCCAGCGCGGCAACGCGCAGGTGGTCGACGCGGAAGTTCCGCTCGCGACCATGTTTGGTTACGTGACCGATCTGCGTTCGATGACGCAGGGCCGCGCGACCTCGTCGCTCCACTTCTCGCATTACGCACCGGTTCCGGCGGCGATCCAGGAAGAGATCGTGGCCAAGGTTAAGGGTACGTCGCACTGAGTCGCGACGCCCCATGGATACGCATTACTGAGCCCCCTCGGAGAAAGTCATGGCGAAAGAGAAATTCAACCGAAGCAAGCCCCACGTGAACGTCGGCACCATTGGTCACATCGACCACGGGAAGACGACTTTGACGGCAGCGCTCGTGAAGGTTCAGTCCAAGAAGGGCCTTGCCAAGGTCATTAGCTACGCCGACATCGCCAAGGGCGGCACCGTCCGCGACGCGACCAAGACGGTCACCATCGCGGCCTCGCACGTGGAGTACGAGAGCGAGAAGCGCCACTACGCCCACGTCGACTGCCCCGGCCACGCCGACTACATCAAGAACATGATCACGGGCGCGGCGCAGATGGACGGCGCCATCCTCGTGGTGAGCGCGCTCGACTCGGTCATGCCGCAGACGCGCGAGCACGTTCTGCTGGCCCGCCAGGTCGGTTTGAACCACATCGTCGTGGCGCTCAACAAGTGTGACGCGGTGGACGACGCGGAGATGCTCGACCTGGTCGAGATGGAAGTCCGCGAGCTCCTGTCGAAGAACAAGTTCGACGGCGACAACGCGAAGGTCGTGCAGGTCGCCTCGTTCCCGGCGCTCAACGGCGAGCCGAAGTGGGAAGAGTCGATCGGCAACCTGGTGAAGGCGCTCGACGAGGCGATCCCGGAGCCGCAGCGTGACATCGACAAGCCGTTCCTGATGGCGATCGAGGACGTGTTCTCGATCAAGGGCCGCGGGACCGTGGTCACCGGCCGCGTGGAGCGTGGCATCGTGAAGACGGGCGAAGAGGTCGAGATCATCGGCTTCCGCGACTCGCGCAAGACGGTCGTCACGGGCGTCGAGATGTTCCGCAAGCTGCTCGATCAGGGCCAGGCCGGCGACAACATCGGTGTTCTCCTCCGCGGTATCGAGAAGAACGACGTGGAGCGCGGCCAGATTCTCTGCAAGCCGGGCTCGGTGACGCCGCACAAGAAGTTCGTCGGCGAAGTGTACGTCCTGAAGAAGGAAGAGGGCGGCCGCCACACGCCGTTCTTCACGAACTACCGTCCGCAGTTCTACATGCGTACGACGGACGTGACCGGCACCTGCGAGCTCCCGGAAGGCACCAAGATGGTCATGCCGGGCGACAACATCACGATGACGATCACGCTGATCACGCCGGTCGGTCTCGAGGAGCAGATGCGCTTCGCGATCCGCGAAGGCGGCCGCACGGTCGGCGCTGGCATCGTCACCAAGGTGCTCGAATAAGGAACTCTCGGAAAGGTGGGTCGCTCGCTCTCGATTTTCGGAATTCTGGCTCTCTCGCTCAGTGCGTGCGGTGCCAGCGCCTTCGAAACGGCAGCACACCAGAGAGCAGCGACCGACTTTGGATGTCCCGATAAATTGGTGAAACTGACCAGCGTCGGGGAAAAAGAATTTCACGCGACAGGCTGCGGGAAATCCGACGTTTACAAATGCCTGAAGACTGGCGCGAGCGAGTCGGACGTCGCTTGCGAACCTCAAGACGTTCAACAAGGGAACAGCCCTCCGACTCGCTAGAGCCTGAAGAGCAAATAGACTGAAGAAGGTAGACCATGGCCAGTGCCACCAAGATTCGTATCCGCCTGAAGGCGTTCGATCATCAGCTTCTCGATAAGTCGGCGAGTGACATCGTGGAGACGGCAAAGCGGACCGGCGCGCGCGTCGCAGGTCCCATCCCGCTCCCCACGCATATCTCGCGTTACACGGTCCTCCGCGGACCGCACGTCGACAAGAAGTCGCGTGAACAATTCGAAATTCGCACGCACAAACGCCTGCTCGACATTCTCGAGCCGACGCAGCAGACGCTCGACGCCCTGATGAAGCTGGACTTGTCCGCCGGGGTGGACGTCGAAATCAAGTCGTAGAGTTCAGGAGTTTTCCAATGGCAACCGTCGACGTCTACAACATGAAGCGCGAAAAGGTCGGTTCGCTCGACCTCGCGGACGAAGTGTTCGGCGCAGAAATAAAGGAGCACCTCTTTTGGGAGGTGGTCAAAGCGCAGCTCGCTTCTCGCCGCCAAGGCACCGCCTCAGCGAAGGAACGCTCCGCAGTCAGCGGCAGCACCAAGAAGCTCTACAAGCAAAAGGGCACCGGCCGTGCGCGTCACGGCTCGATCCGCGCTCCGATTTACGTCGGTGGCGGTCAGGCCCACCCGCCGCGTCCGCGCGACTGGAGCTACCGCCCCCCGCAGAAAGTCCGCGTGGGTGCGCTCCGCAGCGCGCTGTCGAAGTTCGTGAAGGAAGGCCGCCTCGTCGTGGTCGACCGCTTCGACCTCCCCGAGATCAAGACCAAGGGCCTTCTCTCCGCGCTCGACACGCTCAAGGCGGAGAAGAAGACGCTGGTCGTCGACCATCGCACGAACGAGAACCTGGTGCTCTCGATTCGTAACGCAAAAGACCATCAGTATCTCCCGCCGGAAGGCGTCAACGTGTACGACCTCCTTCGCCACGACACCCTCGTGCTCTCGAAGGATGCGGCCAAAGCTCTCGAGCAGCGTCTCGTCGCGGGATCCAAATCGGACGGAGGCGCCGAATGAATCCGGAGCAAGTCATTCGTCGGCCGATCGTGCTGACGGAAAAGTCGAACCTATTGCGCGCGCAGAATCAGGTCATCTTCGAGGTGTCGCGCAACGCCAACAAAATCCAAATCCGCAACGCGGTGGAAAAGCTTTTCAACGTGAACGTCGTCAGCGTGAACACGCTGGTCGTGCGCGGTAAAGAGCGGCGCATGGGGCGCGGCCACGCCAGGATGCAAAATTGGAAGAAGGCCATGGTTACCCTCAAAGAGGGCGAGACCATCGATTTCTTCGACTCGAGCGAATAAGCCATGGGCATCAAGAGCTATAAGCCGACCTCCCCCGCGCGGCGTTTTTACTCCGGCTCCGACTTCAAGGAGCTCACCAAGGGCGCGGAAGCGCCGAAGCACCTCACCGAGCACCAGACGTCGACCGGCGGGCGCAATGCGCACGGCCGCATCACGTCGCGCTTCCGTGGCGGTGGACACAAGCAGCGCTACCGCATCATCGACTGGAAGCGAAACAAGATTGGCGTCCCCGCCAAGGTCGCCTCCATCGAATACGATCCGAACCGCACGGCGCGCATCGCGCTGGTCAACTACGCGGACGGCGAGAAGCGCTACATCTTGGCGCCCGAGGGCCTCAAGGTGGGCGACCAGGTCATCTCGAGCCGCAACGCGGACATCAAGCCGGGCAACGCGATGATGCTGCGTTACATCCCGCTCGGCACGACGATCCACAACGTCGAGCTCAAGAAGGGCAAGGGCGCCCAGATCGTGCGCTCGGCCGGTTCGGGCGCGGTGCTGATGGCCAAGGACGGCGACTACGCGCAGGTCCGTTTGCCGTCGGGCGAGGTTCGCATGGTGCACCTCGATTGCCACGCGACGGTGGGTCAGGTCTCGAACGTCGACCACGCGAACATCTCGCTCGGCAAGGCCGGTCGTTCGCGCTGGCTGGGTCGCCGCCCGCACAACCGCGGCGTGACGATGAACCCGGTCGACCATCCGATGGGCGGTGGTGAGGGTCGTACCTCGGGTGGACGTCATCCGTGCTCGCCGTGGGGTCAGCTCTCCAAGGGGCTGAAGACCCGCAACAACAAACGAACCGACGGCATGATCGTCAAACGCCGCGGCCAGAAGGGCTAATTTAGGAGCATACGATGGCTCGTTCAGTCAAAAAGGGTCCGTTCGTCGACGGTCACCTCGCCGAAAAGATCGCCGCCGCCGGTGCGACGCAGAGCAAAAAGGTCATCAAGACCTGGTCGCGACGCAGCACCATCACCCCCGACGCCGTCGGCCTGACGTTCGCCGTGCACAATGGACGCAAGTTCGTGCCGGTCTTCGTCACCGAGTACATGGTCGGCCACAAGCTGGGCGAGTTCGCCCCGACCCGCACCTTCCACGGCCACTCCGGCGACAAGAAGGGCAAGGTCAAGGGCGGCGGACCCGGCGGCGCGAAGAAGTAACACCGCGCCGTTTCCGTCAGCGACCACGCCGACGCTCGCCACTGCGAGTGTCCGCGTGGTCGTTTGCTTTTAAGAGCTCGCGAAGGGGGCACTATTCGACGAGCACGTGGACGTCGTCGAAATGGACGGACCACGGATCGGTGGGAACCTCGGCTTGGATAACGCCGATGTAGAGCCTGAGATTCGGGCCCGGTGTGAAGGGCAGGGTGAGCACCTTGTCGAGGACCTCGACCTCGTTGAAGGAGAGGACGAGCCGCGGACGCTTGCCCAGGGAGAACTCCATCGAGACGGAGACGCCGCCGGTAGGGATCTGCGTCTTCACGGGGTAGTTCTGCGGTGTGCCCGCATCGGCACCGAGCTGGCGTTCGCTCACGCGGGTCTCGCTGTCGCTGAACATGAGGGACAATTGGTAAGCCTTCCTGCTGCGCTCGAGCTCGAACGTGATGATGGGCTGCTCCGTCGTTCCCATGGGCACGGGCGCGCGGAAGTAGAACGTGAGGTGCGCCGACGTCGCCGTTTGGGGGAACTCCTTCCACAAGGCTGCTGCTGCTCCGGGGCGTTTGGAGGCGCCAGGGATCGAGACCACGAGTGCCTGATCGAGGTTGCTCACCCCGCCGTCGCCCTTGAGCAGAGGGCTCCACCGCTCATCGATCCCGTGATCGAAGTCATCACAGAAGGTTGGTGCAGGCGTGGTGTGCATGCAGCTTGGCGCGGCCCGTGGCGAGGCATCGACGTCCTCTTCGACGGGGGCGGGGGCAGCGTCTCCACGGCCGCCCTCGGCGGCATGGTACTGACTCGACAGCGACTCCAATGAACACGCCAGTGCGACCATACCGCTCAGGACCATGGCACTCACGACCCGCGCGTATCGCCGCAACATGGTGATTGTGTATGGAGCCATTGGAGCGCGAGGTACAGGTATGCAAATGCGAAAACGGGATAGCCGCGAGGGCTATCCCGTTTCCAATTGCTGGATCGTCCCGTTAGTTGCGGCGAATGGCCAGATCCTTCACATCGGTGAGGCTGTACTGCTCCACCGTGGACCGACCGTCTTCACTGGTCACATTGCGCGAAATGGACCACGTTCCGTCGCTTTCCGGCCAAATGCGGAGTTGGTCGGTGGCTGCGAGCGCTTCGAGGTTCACGGTGGCCGTTCGCTCGCCGGTCTCCGTCTGACCGACGATTTGCACTGTGGCACGAATTCCCCCGGCCAAGGCTGCCGTGAGTTCGCGAATGTCGTGCGTGCCGCCGGCATGGCGAATGGATCGAAGGTCCTCCGTGGTCCACGAGGTGGGACGCCCGTCGATGGTGACATTCAAGGTGGCGGCGGGCGGCTCCGGGGCGCGATGCGCGGCGTGAACCTGTTCCGCCTTTGGCTCTTCGTGAGGAGCCGTCGTATCGACCGGCGGGGGCGCGCTTGGCAAAGCGGCTTCCGTCGTGGGGACTGCGGCGGCCACGGAAGCCTCCGGGGCAGGGGAGCTCGGGGGCGGATTGGAAGGCGTGCGTGAGAAGAGGAAGACCCCCGCCACGCATGCCGCACCTCCAAAGAGCCAAAGGCGGTATCTCATTGTCGTGCCCTTTCCTTACCAGCGCGACGGATCGCAACCATCCGGGTCAGGGTTGGTACCAAAGTCGTGGCACGAGCCGTTGTCGGGCGAGTGTTTTTTATTGTAGCGGATGTTGATCGTTTGGAGGTGCGAGTCGTCGTTGCAATTGTGGCTGAAGGGCGCAATCGGATTGTAACCGGTAGCGCAATGTCCGGTCTTGCGTGACGACTTGCGCCACCCGCTGAGGTATTTGCAATCAAGGCTCATGCGCTTTTCTCCCGGGCATCGGCCGTGGTTGCATTGGTCTTTTTGATTGTGGTACTTGCCCTTGTAGTAATTGGCAATTCGCGTGGACGAATGCCAGGTCCCGCTGCCGATCCATTTGCCTTTCCACAGCCAAATCCGGTGCTTCTTCTTTTGCGCCTTCGCTGCCGAGACGTCTGCTGTGGCGAGCGTTCCCTTGGCCGCAGAAAGCTCGGTTGCCTCGATGTCGCCATCGTCGTCCGTTGCATCGTCGTCCTGAGGCGTCTGGAACACCGACTCGGCCGCGCTCATCACGTCGCCCACGTCCGCGAAATCCTTGCCCAGCTTCTCGACGGCGCCCATCGATGCTTGGAGCGCCTCCGTTACGATTTCGCTGTCCTGCGCATGCTGCTCGGAATCGCTTTTCGGGACACTCGACTCGTCCGCATCGTCCGAAGACTCCGTATCGAAGTCCGAGTGTGTGCCCGCCACGCGTGTATAAATCGTGTCACCGACCCGGTCCGTAATCTTCAAGTCCGTCCCGAACGCGGGGAGCGTCGGATCGTCGTTGCGGTACTCCTCGGGCGTCGCCTCGCCGCGGCGAGTCTGCAGGTAGACGAGACGGTCGTCCTTTTTGTACGCAATCTTGACCGTATTTCCGGACTCGGCCTGAAGCACGGTAAGTCCCTGACGCAATCCTTCCGCGCTCTCTCCTCCATCCGATGCACTGGAGCAACCCCCGGCGAGAGTCCCCGCCAGCGCCAGCGCAGCCACGACCCGCCACTTGGCCGAAAATGTGAAATTTTGACTCCAAAATGAGCGCAGGTTCATAAACGTATTCATGATGGTTCGATGTCTCCCGTGAAGTTGGATAAGCGAACAACCAACCGCTGTTCCTGAATGGTTGTATGAGCAGCCTTCGTGCCGTCGCGCACTTAGGCGTTTCGCCGCAGCAACTCTCGCTCGACCCTGCTACACGCGGTGACAACCCGCCGTTGATCGAAACCCTGAACTACGAAGCGCCCGGACGAAATCACTGTGCAATCACACAGCACCATCGGGTTTCGACGAGGCGGGCGCGTCGATGGTTCGTTTAATGTGCGACAATCGTGACGTTGTCGATCGCGAGATTCCATCCCGTCGAGGGAGACTCCGGTTGCACCACGCCCAATGCCACCTTTGCATTGGGCGCATTGGGAATGGCGACCGAGAGGCTCCGCTCGTCTGCAGTCTGATCGATGCTGACGAGCACCCGCGTGGGGGTACCCGGCGTGACCTGCATCGAGACATCGACCGCGTGACCGATGGGAAAAGGAATCGGAACTCCGTATCCGTTGTCCTTGCTGCCTCCGTCCGTGAAGCGATGATGTTCCTTCACGCGGACCTCGAGGTGATCGGGCGTATTCGGATCATCGCCGAACGTCAGCGAGACCTGGCTGGTTCCTCCGCCGTTCGGGATCTCGAAGCGCACCGTTTGATACGCCTTCGTCTGCCCGGCCAACGATTGTGCGGTGAGGTGGAACTCGACCAGCATGTTCTCGGACGTCGGCGAAAGGCTCTTCTCGATGTACGCGAACGCGTCCGCGGCGTTGGCCGGAACGCTGATCTGCAGGGCGCCGTCGTCGACCTTCACGAGGCCACCACCTTGGGCGGCCGTCCGCCAGCTCGAATGGATGCCCTTGTCGAAATCGTCACAGAACGTCGGCTCGGCCTCCAGCGATTGGCAATAGTTCCCCTCCGCCCCTCCCCCATCGGGGATGTCGCCTCCACCACCGTTCTGCGCAAAGTCGCGCGATAGGTAGTCGAGCGAGCACGCGAAGAGGAGAAGGCACCCTCCAAGAAACGTTGCGGCCTTTCGGGTGGCGGATTGTCGCATCGGCTGGCCGAAAGTAGCATATTGGCTCGAGCCGTCCCGATGTGCTTTGCTTGACGGTCCCCATCTTCACCCCCCGCAACATGCCTACGTTCCAACCCGCGAATCGAACACGGTATCTGGCCAGCGCATTTTTCGTCGCGTCGTTGCTCGGGTCGCTCGCGGGAATGTCGCAACGGGCCAACGCCGCCGACGATCCGCGTGCGGCGCGTTGCGTGGCCGCTTACGAGCAGGCGCAGCGCGAACGGCGCGAGGGAAAGCTCACCGCGGCGCAGGAGCTTCTGCGCACGTGCACGCAGGAGTGCCCCGCGCGCTTTTCGCGCGACTGCCAGCGTTGGCAATCGGAGGTCGAGGCGGCGATTCCCACGGTTCGCTTTCGCGTGGCCGATGACCGCGGTCGCAAGGTCGAGTACGCGCGCATCCTCGTCGACGGCATCTTGCTCCGCAACGAGATCCCCGAGGGCCCCGTCGCCGTGGACCCTGGAGAGCACGAGTTTCGCTTCGAGCGCATCGGCTCCCCGCCCGCCACGGTCAAGGTCACCCTCAAACCGGGCGAGCGGGATCGTGAGATCGCCGCGTCCATTGCGCCATCCTCCGAAGGAGAGCCCGGGCTCTCGTCTTCATCGGGCGAGAGCCCGCGCACCGAATCCGGCAGCCGGCCCTTGGCCTACACGTTCGGCATCGTGGGCATTGCCGCATTGGCCACGTCCGGCGTACTCCTCGTCAAGGGGCACATGGACCGCTCCGACTTGGTGTCGCAGAACTGCGAACCAAGGTGCAACCCCGACGACGTGGATTCGATACGCACCCTATGGTGGCTATCCGCCGCAAGCGCCGGCATCGGCGTCGTCTCGCTCGGCCTCGCCTATTGGCAATGGCCTCGCGTCCACACGTCGCCGAAAACGACGGTCTCGCTCGTGCCTCTCCCGGGCGGTCTCGCCATTCGCGGCGAGATGTGATCGAGCTCACCGCTCACCGCTTCCACGCGGGGCTCCACTTCTTAGGCCAATTGCCTTCCTCGGAACGCGTTAGCCTCCAGGGGCTTCCGTCCTCTGCGCGGCAAAAAATCGTGAATTTCCACGGCTTCTTCGAAGTCTTGAGCGTAATGGATTGTTTCCCAGGGTGGTAGCAGAGCCCGTTGAGCGACGCCCAGCCACTGACGCCCGAAGGAGATGCCCAGCGGGTGAAGACATTGTGGTTCGTGCCAATGACGAATACGTTGCGATAACCATTGGGCAATTTGTGATTGTAAGAGCTCTTGCAGTAAAAGTCTCCGCCCCAGTTTCGATAGTGGCACCAGCCCTTCTTGTCTTTGTAGATCTTCCCGGGCACCCGCTTGGCTTGCGCCAGGTCGGCACCTTCTCCCTCGGTCGGCATGCTGACGTCGATGGGCAACTCTTCGGTGCTCACGTTGTCGTCCTCCTCCGCGGACGTCGCCGCCTCCTCGTCTTCCGACATCAAGGCCGCTTCGACGTTCGAGTCGTCCTCTACGAAGGAATCGTCCTCGTCGGGTTGTGCAGGCCCGGCGTCCGCACAACCTAGCAAGGCTACGCCCATGGCCAGCAGCATGAACGGTGCGCAAATCGTCTTCGACATGGTGCTTTTCTCCCTGTCGACGTCACATCGACGTCGATTGAAATATGGAAAGAGCACGAGCCATGCCGCTAAGGTATTCGAATGATTCTTCGGCAAATGCCAATCGGTGTACCGGGTGTACCGGACAACTCGTCATTGAATTCGACCACTAGTTGGATATCGAATCAAACCTCACCCGGTCGCAAACCATAGCGCTCGAGGAGTCGATAAATCATCTGCCGCGAAACGCCCGCCGATTGTGCGGTGCGCCCCACGTTGCCGGCGTGGTCCTTGAGTTTCGCTTCCAAGTACGATGACTCGAAGCGCTCCACCAAGTGTTCGCGGGCCTCGCGCAGGGGAAGGTCGAACAATTGCGACCAGCCTTCGGCGTCGTTGTCGTGCGCACCGGGATCCAAGGTGCGCTTGCGGATAGGCTCCAGGGCGTCGAGGCCGAGGCGCGGGAAAAGCGCCAATCGGGTCAGCACATTGCGAAGCTCGCGCACATTGCCCGGGAAGGAATGAGAACGCAGCATCGCCATCGTCGTCTTTGGCAAATCGTGGCGCGTGAGGGGCGGAGTCTGCGACGCGAGAAACCGATCCACCAGCAGCTCGAGGTCGTCCTTGCGCTCGCGAAGCGGGGGCACCCGTGCCTCGATGACCGCGAGCCGGTAATAGAGATCGCTGCGGAAGGTGCCGTCGCGCACCGCTGCCCGCAAATCGCGGTGGGTCGCGGCCACGATGCGCGCATGAAAGGGTTGCCATTTGTTGCTGCCTACCGCGCGGAACTGCCGCGCCTCGAGGGCGCGCAGCAACTTGGGCTGCACATCGAGTGGCAACTCGCCAATCTCGTCGAGAAACAGTGTCCCGCCATCCGCGTGCTGGAGCAGCCCCACGCGCGCATCCACCGCGCCCGTGAAAGCCCCGCGCACATTTCCGAACAACTCCGCCTCGATCAGGTTGGGCGAAATCGAGCCGCCGTCCATGACCACGAAGGGCCCATCGCGGCGCGGGCTCATATCGTGGATCCCTCGCGCCAAAAGCTCTTTCCCCGTCCCCGATTCGCCCAAGAGCAAAATGGTCTCATCGCTCTGGGCCGCCTCCGCGAGCCGCGCGAACAGCGCACGCATCACCAGCGAGCCCCCCAGCGCCTCGCCGAATTGCGGCGTGGGATGGAGCTCCAGCACCGCGGGCGCGCCCACGACCCGCACCGCCAGCCGCGTCATGCCCACCGTGAAAATGACCTCCGGCACGAGAACGGCTTCCCGCACCGCGATCTCGCCCAGAAAGGTGCCATTCTTGCTGGCGAGATCGCGCAGGACGACGCCGTCGTCGCCCAGGGTAATGCTACAATGCCGCCGCGAAACGCGCCGATCGCGCAAGACCAATTGGCATTCGTCGGATGAGCCGATGGTAACGGGCTCGAGGCCGAGGGGCACGGAGACTTCGGGCCCTTCGTCCACGATGGCCACGCGCAGGGCCGGTACCTCGATGGTGTTCGAGCGTAGGACCGTGATGGTGCTGCCCTTGCTTCGATCCGTCATGACGCTACCTCGGCGGTCGTTGTCGTATCAGCATGCTCCGCATTTTCCACGCTCGGCGTACCTCGCGGGACGTCGGCCCCCAAGTGCGCTAAAGAACGGAAGCATGGCCGTTGCCGACCCGCGAAACGTAGCGCGCGTCGAACACCGCATTGGGCGGTACGAGATGTATGGCGAGATCGCGTCCGGCGGCATGGCGACCGTGTATTTTGGCCGTTTGGTCGGGGACGCGGGGTTCGTGCGTACGGTGGCCATCAAACGCCTCCATCCTCATTACGCCAAAATTCCTCAATTTTCCTCGAGGTTCGTCGAAGAAGCGCACCTGGCCGCGCGCATTCGCCACCCCAATGTGGTCGCCACCCTCGATACGGTGGCCGAACGAGACGAGCTCTTGCTCGTCATGGAGTACGTACCCGGGCAATCGCTTGCCGAGCTCCAGCGCGCCTGTCGCAATTCGGGGGAGCGCATTCCGGTGGGCGTGGCTTTGCGCATTGCGGCCGATGCGCTCTACGGCCTGCACGCCGCACACACCGCGACCGACGAGGCGTTGCACCCGCTGTTCATCGTCCATCGGGACGTGTCGCCGCAGAACATCCTCGTCGGCGTCGATGGAATGGCACGCGTGCTGGACTTCGGCATTGCCAAGGCGCGCACCAGTGTCGATACGACGCAGCAAGGGCAACTCAAGGGCAAGCTGCGCTACATGTCGCCCGAGCAGGTGTTCAACGATCCCATTTCGGCACGCACCGACGTGTACGCGCTGTCCGTCGTCCTTTGGGAAATGCTGACCGGCGACCCGCTCTTTACCGGCAGCAACGATGCGGCGACGCTCGCGCAAGTGCTTTCCGGCGTCGTGCACAAGCCGAGCCTCATCGCGCGGCACGTCCCACCGGAGGTCGACGAGATCGTCCTCCGCGGACTCCAGCGCGATCCGTCGCTTCGCTTCGAATCGGCGCACGACATGGCCGTGGCCCTCGAGTCGGCGATGGTGCCCGCGCTCGCGCGCGAGGTGAGTCAATGGATGCAGCGCATTGCCGCCAGTGCCATCGCATGGCGCGCGCAGGCCGTTTCGGCCATCGAGAGATCCGCGATGGTCGAGCGCCCCTCCACGCCCCGCGCACCGAAGGAGATCCCCTCGGCACCGGCGCCGGCGGTATCTGCGCCCGCCGGGTCACTCCCATTGCCGATCGCACCCGGGGCGAGGTCGGAGATCACCGAGCAGAATACGATTACCGATTTGGGGCGCAAAGCCGTCTCGTATTCGCAAGAACTCGGCACACCCTCGTCGCGTGAAGCGAAGGCCGCGTCCCGACTGAAATGGGCCTGGGGCCTCGCCATCGTGAGCGGCGCCGTCGCGGTGGCGCTGGGCATGGCTTCTTTTGGCGCCCGGCCGAAGGAGGCGAGCACGCCGCCGTCGGCCGATCCGGTCACCGTGGTGCCCAGCGCGGCCGCATCGTCCGTGCCCACCGGTGTCGTGGCTCCGCCGTCGCCACCGCCGGTCTCAGCGGAGGCGAGCACGCCGCCCGTCACGTCCGCGCGCGCTTCGGCCAAACCTCCGCCGAGCACGCGGGCCGCCAAAGCCCCGAACACCATTCGTGCCGACGATGGGCGCTCGTGCAATCCGCCCTATTACGAGGATGCACAGGGCATCCGGCACATCAAGCCGGAGTGCCTCAAGTTCGAATAAATCGGGTGAGCTGTAAGGTCGCCTAGCGTAAAACGTTTCCTCGAAACGAGGATTCGTACATGTACGTTCGGCTTGCGTTCTTGCTGCTTCTTGCGCTCTGCGCGCTTGGTTGTCCCGGTGAGTCCAAGGTTCCCGTTTCGCCCATTGCCAAGAAAGACGGGGGAGGATCGCCCATGTGGAAAGTCTCCAAATCGGGTGTCGGTTTTCGATTGAGCAACGCCGAGGCCGGGGAGGACCGCACGCCCACGCCACCCGCGCCTTCCCAGCCTCTCTCGGCGACCGACACGCGCAAGGTGCTCGACCGCCTCCCGAAGTTGGCGCCGCTACCCGGCGATGAAAAGGACTTTGCCCTTCGCGCCGGCAGCATGCCCGCACCGCGCACCGGCAAGACCGTGCAGGAGGCCTTTCCTCCGCCCGCCTCTTCGCAGCCACCGCCGCAGGCCGCGTCGGGCCCGGCCCGCGTGCTCCGGCATCAACCCGACGGTGCCGTCGAGCTGGCGCGGCATCTCTCGGTCACGTTTTCGAAGCCCATGGTGGCCGTCACGTCGCATGGCGATCTCGCGGCGCAGCAGGTGCCGGTTCGTCTCACCCCGCAGCCGCCGGGCCAATGGCGCTGGGTGGGCACGCAAACGCTGCTCTTCGAGCCCAATTCGGAGCTCGGCGGCTCGCCGACGGCGACTTTCAACGCAGAGCGCTTTCCGATGGCCACCGATTACGAGGTGGAGGTCCCCTCCATGTCGGAGCGCTGGCGCTTTGCGACCCCGCCGCCGAAGCTCGTGGCCTCGTATCCGGAGCCGCATACCCCGGTTCGGTTCGACCCGATTCTCTTTCTCGCCTTCGACCAATCCGTCGACCCGGCGGCCGTGCTCAAGAACCTCGAGGTCACGGGAAATGCGCGGCCTGTGAAGCTCCACCTCGCGACCGCGGAAGAAGTGGAAGCGGAGCGCGAGCTCGGGCAGCGCATCAAAGACTCCATGCCCGGGCGCTGGCTTGCCGTTCGCCCCGACGAGCCGCTCTCGCCCGGCGCGCATTTGACCGTCCACGTGCGCGCCGGCACACCCTCGCGCGAGGGCCCGAAGAAGACCACCGCCGATCAATCCTTCACCTTCGAGACGCATGGCCCGCTTCGCATCACCGGGCACCAATGCGGGTGGGGGCAAACGTGTCGGCCGCGCATGCCATTCGAAATCAATTTTTCGAACCAGCTCGATCTCGCGGCATTCGACAAGAACCTGGTCCGCGTCGAGCCGCCGATTCCGCAAATGAAGGTGGTGGCGCAATACCAGAGCATCTCCATTTCCGGTCGCACGCGGGGCAAAACGAAATACAAAGTGACCGTCGGCAGCGCTCTTCGCGATGAATTCGGGCAATCGCTTGGCCGCGAGGAAAGCGTGTCGTTCACCACCGAACGCAGCGAGCCGGAATTGTTTCGCGCCGATCGCGAAATGACCGTCCTCGACGCCGCGGAGGGCACGAAGCTGCCGGTCTACAGCGTCAACCAGCCCTCCCTTTCGGTGAGCCTCTACGCGGTCACGCCGCAGGACTGGTCCAAGTACACGGCCTGGATCGGCAAAGCCTACCGTGAGCGCTCGCCGGGCCCGCCGCCCGGGGAGCTCGTGTCCAAGCGCACGGTGAGCCCGGCCAACAATCCCGACGAGCTCACCGAAACGAACATCGATCTCGCGCCCGCCCTCAAGGGTGGCTTGGGCCACGTCATCGTGCTGGTGGAGCCCACGACTCTGACGGGAAAGTCGGCCGCCGCAAGCGGCGGACCTCCGGCACCGAAGGATCGATTCAGCATGCCGTTCCGAAGTTGGGTGCAGGTTACACGCATGGCCTTGAGCACCTTCCGCGACGCCGAGGAGCTGGTGACCTTCGTCAGCGAGCTCTCCACGGGTGCCGGGCTCGCGGGCATCGACGTGCAGGGGGCTGCCTCGACCTCGAAGACAGGCGCCGACGGTATCGCGCGGCAGCCGCTGGGGAACGAAGCCGCCGTGATTGCGCGCAAGGGAAATGACGTCGCATTCTTGTCCTTGATGCCGTCGTGGCAGGGAGCCGTCAGCACGCGGCCCGAGATCAAAGACGAAGTTCGGTGGTTCGTCTTCGACGATCGCAAAATGTACAAGCCCGGCGAGGAGGTCCGCGTCAAAGGCTGGATCCGGCGCTCCGGCACGAAGAAGGGCGGTGACATCGGCCTGGTCGACGGCGCCGCGAAGATTCGCTGGGGTGCGGCCGACGCACGCGGGAACGAGTTCATCAAAGGTCTCGTGGAGGTCGACAAGACGGGGTCGTTCGATCTCGCGTTCAAGATTCCCGATACGGCCAACTTGGGGCACTCGCGGGTGAATCTGCATTTGTTCGGTGCGACGTCCCTCGGCGAATCCGACGCGGTGCATGGCTTCTCGATCGAGGAGTTCCGCCGTCCAGAGTTCGAGGTCACCACGGAAACGACGGAGGGCCCGCACCTGGTCGGCGACCACGCCGTCACCACGATGACCGCCGCCTATTACGCGGGCGGCGGCCTGCCCAACACGGAGGTGAACTGGACGGTGACGCGCGACCAAGCCGTCTACACCCCGCCGAACCGCAGTGACTACGTCTTTGGCAAGCAGCCGGACCTCTTCGAATCGTTTGGAATGCGCGGACACTCCTTTGGGCCGCACCATGGGGACTCGGTCTCGGAGAGCTGGAGGTCCGTCACCGATGGCCAGGGCAAGCATCGGCTTCGCATCGACTTCGAGGCCAGGGAGCCCGCGTATCCGATGAACCTGCACGTCGAGGCGCGGCTGCAAGACGTCAATCGGCAGACGTTCGCCTCGAGCTCGAATATTCTGGTGCACCCCGGCTCGGTCTACGTGGGGATTCGCCGTGCGCGCGCGTTCGTGCGCGCGGGCGAAGTCATCGATGTGGCCACGATTGCCACGGACATCGATGGGCACGCACTGCGCGGGCGCAAGGTCACGGTGTCGAGTGCGCGGCTCGATTGGGAGCAACAAGGGACGGAGTTCCGCGACGTCGACAAGGACGTGCGCACCTGCGAGGTAACCTCCGGGGACGATGCCGTGCATTGCAACCTGCCGACCATGGCGGGAGGCCGCTACCGCGTTACCGCATGGGTGACCGACGATCAGGGGCGCAAGAACCAGAGCGAAATGCTGCTTTGGGTCTCCGGCGAAGACATGCCCTCCGATGCGCGCATGCCCGAGGATGCGCTCACCGTCATCGCGGACAAAGAGGAATACCAAGTCGGCGAGACCGCGGAATTGTTGGTCATGTCGCCCTTTCCGGGCGAGGCCGTGGTCACCGTGGGGCGCCAAGGCATCGTGCATCTGCAGCGCGTGAAGATGGTCAAGTCGAGCACGACGGTGCGCATTCCCATCGAGCCCACCTGGCTCCCCAATGCGCAGGTCAGCGTGCAAGTCACCGGCCTCGCGCCGCGCAAAAACGAGGCAGGGGAGGTGGATACACGCCTGCCGAAGCGCCCCGCCTATGCGACGGGAACGGTGCCGCTCAAGATTGCGCCGCGCGATCGCAAGCTGGCCATCACCGTGAAGCCGCGCGAAGCGAAGATCGAGCCGGGCGGTCGCACCGTGGTGGAGCTCGATGTGCGCGATGCGGGTGATCGTCCCGCAGCGAATACGCAATTGGCGGTCGTCGTGGTCGACGAGGCCGTGCTCGCCTTATCGAATTACCAAACGCCGGATCCCATGCGGACGTTCTACGCGTCGCGTCCGAACGGTGTGCAGTCCGCGACGTTGCTCGAGTACGTGCGCATTGCGAAGACGACCGCGGCCGCCGAGGCCAATGTGGCGGAGGACTCGATGCACCAATCCGTCGGTGGCGCCGCGCGGCGGGGCGCATTCCCCGCGCCGCCTCCTCCTCCCATGGCTCCGTCGCCGGCGATGCTGTCGGCCCCCGCGGGCATGGCGATGGAGAAATCTGCCGCAGGCGGCGAAGCTTCGGGCGGCCCGATTCACCTGCGCACCAACCTCACGCCGCTGGCCGCCTTCGTTCCGCGCGTGATGACCGATGCCAAGGGCCACGCGAGCGTCGAGGTGAAGCTGCCCGATAGCCTGACGCGCTACCGCATCATGGCCATTGCGGCGGAAGGCGCTGCACGCTTTGGCTCGGGCGAATCCGCGGTGACCGCGCGGCTGCCGCTGATGGTGCGCCCCTCGGCGCCGCGCTTTCTCAACTTCGGCGATCGTTTCGAGCTGCCCATCGTGGTGCAGAACCAGACGGACCAAGCGATGACCGTGGACGTGGCTGCGCGCGGTGCGAATGCCGACGTGGCGGCCACCGGCAAGCGCGTCACCGTGCCGGCGAACGATCGCGTCGAGGTGCGCCTGGCCGCCAATGCACGCCGGGCGGGCACGGCGCGCTTTCAGGTGGGGGCGGTGGCGGGACGCTGGGCCGATGCGAGCCAGATCGAGCTGCCTGTGTGGACGCCCGCGACCACGGAGGCCTTCGCGACCTACGGGCAGATCGACGAAGGGGCCATCGCGCAGCCGGTGAAGGTGCCCAGCGGCATCGTGACGGAATACGGTGGCGTGTCGGTCACCACCTCGTCGACCGCGCTGCAGGCATTGACCGACGCCGTGCTCTATTTGGTGAATTATCCCTTCGAGTGCAACGAGCAAATCGCCTCGCGGGTCATTGCCATTGCCTCGCTGAAAGACGTCCTCGCGGCGTTCCAGGCGAAGGATCTCCCGCCGCCGGACAAGCTGATCGAGCGCGTCCAAGCCGACGCGGAGCAGCTACGGCGCTTCCAACAACCCGACGGCGGCTGGTCCTTCTGGGGCAATCACCTGGAGAGCTGGCCGTTCCTGAGCGTGCACATCGCCCACGCGATGGCGCGCGCCAAAGACAAGGGGTTCAAAGTCGACCCGAGCATGCTGGAGCGCGCGAAGAAGTACATGCGCGACATCGATGGGCGCATCCCATCGTGGTATTCGGTCGATGCACGGCGCGCGATCAAGGCGTATGCGCTGTTCACGCGGCATATCCTCGGCGACACGGATCGGGCCTCGGCGCGGCGTCTCGTGGCGGAGGCGGGCGGCGCGGCGAAATTGCCCATCGAAGCCGATGGGTGGCTTCTGCGCGTGCTCACCGGCGATGCCGGTTCGCAGGCGGAGCTGGCCGCCATTCGGACGCACCTGGGCAACCGCGTCAGCGAGACCGCGGGCGCCGCCCACTTCGTCACGCAGTACGAGGACGGTGCGCACGTGCTGCTTGCGTCCGATCGGCGCGCCGACGGCGTCATCCTGGAGAGCCTCATCGCCGACCAGCCGAAGAGCGATCTCATTGCCAAGATCGTCACAGGACTTCTCGCGCATCGCACGGCGGGCCACTGGTCGAGCACGCAGGAAAACGCCTTCGTGCTGATTGCGCTCGACCGGTACTTCCGCACCTACGAAGGCACCAAGCCCGACTTCGTGGCGCGAGCCTGGCTAGGTGACAAGCTGGCCAGCGAGCACGCTTTCCGCGGGCGCTCCACCGATCGCGCGAACACGGACATTCCCATGCGGCTGCTCGACGCGGGGTCGAAGATCACGCTGGCCAAGGACGGTCCCGGGCGTCTCTATTTCCGAATCGGCATGACGTACGCGCCGGCCGACCTGAAGCCGCCGCCCGCCGACCATGGTTTCACCGTATCGCGCAGCTACGAGGCGGTGGATCGGCCGGACGACGTGCGGCGCGACGCCGATGGCACCGTCCGTGTGAAGGCGGGCGCGCGCGTTCGCATTCGTTTGACCATGGTCACCCCCGCGCGCCGTTACCATGTGGCGCTGGTGGATCCGCTCCCCGCGGGCCTCGAACCGCTCAATGCGGCCCTGGCGGTGACGGAGTCGGTCCCCGGCGATCCCAAGGCCCCGACCAACGGCCCCATGTGGTTCTGGGCCCACAACTGGGTGCAGCATGAAAACATGCGCGACAATCGGGTGGAGGCCTTTGCCTCCTTGGTGTGGGACGGCGTGCATCCGTACACGTACGTGGCGCGCGCCACCACCCCGGGCACCTACGTCGTGCCTCCTCCGAAGGCCGAGGAGATGTACAATCCGGAGACCTTCGGTCGCGGTCCCGGCGATCGCCTCATCGTCGAATGAAACAGCCCCTTCTCGCCTCCTCGATATTCATCGCGCTCGCTGCGTGCACGCATTCCCAAGAGACGAAGTCGCCCGAGCCGTCAGGCAACTTCGTCTCCATCACGGAAATCGACCCAACCATTGCCGTCGAGGCGCGTTACCACGGCGAGCACAATTTCCTAGGCACGCGCGTGCGCGGCTACAACGCACCGAAGTGCCTTTTGACGCGCCCCGCAGCCCAAGCCTTGGCCAATGTGCAAGCGGAGCTGCGCCCCATGGGGCTCACGTTGAAGGTCTACGATTGCTATCGTCCGCAGCGCGCGGTCGACCATTTCGTCGAATGGGCCAAGGACGTCAACGACCTGAAAATGAAGTCCGAGTTTTATCCCCAGGTCGACAAATCCAACTTGTTCCGTGATGGCTACATCGCCGAGAAATCCGGCCATACCCGCGGCAGCACGGTGGATCTCACCATCGACGGTCTCGATTTCGGTACGGAGTTCGATCTCTTCGACCCTCGGTCGAACACGGCCGATCCGCGTCCCAATGCATCCCAACGCGCCAATCGCGCCCTCCTCAAAGCCGTGATGGACAAGCACGGCTTCAAGGGCATCAAGACCGAGTGGTGGCACTTCACCCTACGCGACGAACCTTTCCCAAAGACGTATTTCGACTTTTCGGTCGAGTAGCGAACGAAAGGTTCGCCATTGGGCGACGTATTTCCCCAATAGCCATGAAACGAACTTCTTGGAATTGGGTCGCCCTTTCGTGTTTCACCGCAGCCACCGGCTGCGTCTCGCCGAACGATGCCCCGCGCGAGCAAGCGTCGGTGGCCCGTTCGCCCTTGGTCGAAGACATCCAAAGCATGACCCGGCGCGACGACGGTGCCTACGACGTCACGTGCACCGACGGACGCCAACAGATCCGCACCGCCGCGCAAATCCGTCAGGATCGCGTCTGCGAACCCATGCTCGTCTCCGCCGGAACGTACCATTCCTGCGGTGTGGGGCCATCGGGCTACCTCGCGTGCTGGGGCTCCAACTACTATGGTGCGCTCGGGAACGGCACCAACGAGGACAGCCTCGTGCCTGTGCGCGTCACCGGGATCGATGCGACCATCGCGCGCGTTTCCGTGGGCGCGTTCGCCTCCTGCGCCGTCACCGCCGCGGGGGCTGCGAAATGCTGGGGCTCGAACCTTGGTGGCCTCCTTGGCAACGGGGCGAACCTTCCCGGGAGTCGCGTCCCCGTGGACGTTCGCGGCCTCGAATCGGGCACGGTGGACCTGTCGATGGGCACGACCCACGCTTGTGCGGTCACCTCAACGGGCGCGGTGAAGTGCTGGGGCTCCAATTTCGATGGTGCGCTGGGCAGTCCAGGGCCTGATAGCTCGGTTCCGGTCACCGTCCCCGGTTTGGAATCCGGTGCGGTGGCCGTGTCCGTCGGAGGGCACCATGCGTGCGCGCTCACGTCGGAGGGCTCCGTCCAATGCTGGGGCGACAATTCCATCGGTCAGCTCGGCGATGGTTCCACCACCTCCCACGTCGGACCCGTCACCGCCCAAGTCTTGGGCTCATCGTACGTCTCCTCGGTAACTGCAGGCGCCAAACACACGTGCGCCGCGCTTTTGTCGGGAGATGTCCTCTGCTGGGGAAACAATAGCACCGGGCAACTCGGCGCAGAGCCGGGGCCCCCGAAGCTGACGCCGGTCGACACCTTCATCGACTTCGGCGGCGCCAGGGGAGTCTGGGCCGGTGGCGAGCACACATGCACAGCCACGAACGACGGCGCCGCTCTGTGTTGGGGAGAAGCAGCCTACGGCCGGCTGGGTCGATCTTCGACGTCATCGGTGCCGGGCTGGTACCCCTCCCGGGTTTACGCTCTCGGGCCGGGCGTCGTCACCGTCTCCGCGGGCGGCTTCCACACCTGCGCGGTCCTCTCTGGCGGCATCAAATGCTGGGGCTACAACGGCTCTGGGCAACTCGGCATCGGCACGACCGAAAATAGCCCCGGACCTGCGCCGGTCACTGGACTCTGACGCGCCTCTACGGCGCCCGGCCCGTGGCTTCGATGATGCCTTTGAAGTCGCAATACGAAGTCACGATTTTCGGCGAACCCCATGTGTGCTGCGCCATCGAGCGCAGAAGTGGGACGATGCCCTGCTCGATTTGCTGCTCCGTTTCCGCGTTGGCGAAGTCGCACCACACGTGGGCCTTGGCCCCGCGCTGGCGCGGCTCGTCCGCGGCCACGGTGTGTCCGCCTTGAAACCGCGGTGGCGGCCACGACTCGTACGTGTCCGCGTCATTCGGGTGCCGAATCCCCAACACGTAATACGTTGGCGTGTAGCTCGCGTTGAGGATCGTGTGCCCGGCGTCCAAATGCTGCTGCGGCGTAAGGCCCAGGTTGAACCAATATTCGATCACGATGTTTGGATTCGGTCGAATCGTGTCGCTTCCCGGCGACTGGATCCCATCGTTCCAGATGCGCGTCGTCTTGCCTGCCGCACGCACGATGTCGTTGGCCCAGTTGATGAAACCATAATACGTGTCCCGCCCGGTGGCGTTGGGGCCATAATGGCTGCGCGCGTACGCCTGAAGCTGCGGATACAGCGCGTAGAGACTTACATATTCATCCGCACCCAAATGCCAAAACGGGGCAGGGAAGAGCGGCAGGTACTCCGTGATCAAGTCCTTCATCAACGCATACGCGCCATCGAGCGATAGGTCGATGAAATCCGTATCCCGAATCCCGAGCGCGTTCTTCAACTGCAGCTCGGGGTGGGATGCCAAAATGGCGCCCATGTGTCCCGGCATGTCGATCTCCGGGACGATGAGCACATGGTACTTTTTGCCCAGGTCGATGAGCTCCCGGATTTCGCTCTTCGTGTAGTGCTCGGCTGAAACGGCCTCCGGGTGGGTCGCACTCTCGATGCGGAAACCCTGTGTCTCGGAGAGATGAAGATGAAAATAGTTCATCTTCAGGTACGCCAGCTCCTTGATGTGTGTCCGCAGCCAATCCATGGAGAAATACTTCCGCCCCACGTCCACCATGAATCCCCGCTCCGGATAACGTGGCCAGTCGCGCGCGCTGCCTGCTCCAAGGTTGCGCGTCTGGCGCAGCCACTGGAGGAGCGTGCGTGTGGCGTAAAATGCGCCCGTCGAAGTGTGCGCGCGAATCCGAATCGAAGGGCCCACCTGCAGCGAATAACCTTCGTTTCCGAGCTGCGCATCGCTCGGGTCGAGCTCCAGGAAAATATCGCTCGGGAGCACGCTGGCGCTCGTGCCGGGGAGGACGTCCGCGCTTATCGTGGTGAGATCGGCTAGATCGCTTGCGAACACCGTGGCGGTTTCGGCCAAATCCGCCGCATCGTCAACGTGAAGCACGATTCGGCTTTTCGACGAAAGGGCATATCCCGCGGACGATGCCGGAATCCATTCTTGCAAAGCAGGAATCGTGGGTGGAGGCGACGCCGGCGCCACGCCCTCGAGTGAAGAAGAAGCCGTGGACGCGGTATCGGGCACGGATGACGCACAACCGAGGAACAGCCACACCATGCCGGTCGCGATCCAACGCAATGTGTAAAGCATCGAACCTCCCTGCTCTCGTTGTTCTCGTTGTTCTCGTTGTTCTCGTTATTTCGTTGAAGGCGCTAGTTCGATGTCGTCGAACTTGTATTGGTCGTCTTGCTTCGGTTAAGAATTTCGGCCTGCACGCAACGACATCGCCCTGAAGGCCGATACATCGGCATGGATCGTCTCCGTCCCGCCGTTCTCACGTGTCTCGCAGCGCTAGGCTTGCTCTCGGCTGCCTGCAGTTCGTTTGGGTCCTCGTTCTCGTCGCGATCTCCCTCGGGCCTTGCACAGCGCGCGCCGGAGGAGCTGCACGAGATCGTCCCGCCGAGTTACTCCACGTACGCCAGCGATCCGCTGCTGGCACCGCAGCCCGAAGGCGTGGCCGCCGTCGTCGATCGCACCGTGGTGCGCCTGCTGAGCGAACGTGGCGACACCTTTCGTGCGGATGGACGATTGGTGCAGCTTGCAACCTGGGTCGCAACGCGCGACGAGGTGCCGGCCGATGGCTCGGTGCTCGACGCGATGTCACATCGAGTTGGTCACGCCGGACCCACGCTGTGGCTCGTCTTCGTTCGCGACTCGAATGTGACGGAAGCGCTCATCGAGGGCGCAATGCGCCGTCAGCTCGAAGCCGTCCCGCGCAACTTCCCCATCACGCGCTACGGCGTCGGCACCGCGCGCATTGCTGCAGGTGGCGGCGGCGACATCGTCGCGATCGCGTTTGGACCCGTCGAGCTCGAACTCGATCCCGTCCCCAAGCAGGTCGCGCGCAACGAGGCACTTCACCTGCGCGGTGTCGTGGGCGATCGCTTCACGCGCTCGACGGTCGCCATCACCCGACCTGACGGCACCGTGCGCACCTTCGAGAGTCGCAGTCGCAGCTTCGCCATGGACTACGTCGTCACGGACGTGGGCCTCTACCGCGTCGAGCTCTTCGGACAGGGGAGCAGCGGGCCGGTCGTCGTGGCAAACCTCCCCGTGTACGTCGACGTGCACGAGCCCGATCCGCCGGCGCGCACCCCCGCGACATCCCAAGAGTCCGCTACGGCACTCACCCCCGCCCTGGCCGATCAGCGAATGCTGACCTTGCTGGCCGAAGCGCGAGCGGAAGCTCACCTCCCTTCCTTAATAGAGGACGAGGAGCTCTCGGCGCTGGCCCGCTCGCACTCGGAGGACATGGGCGATCACGGCTTTTTCGGGCATGTCTCCCCGACCACCGGTACCACCGAGGAGCGATTTCGTCGCGCGAAGCTGCTCCTTCCGCTCTATGGCGAGAACGTCGCCCAAGGCGATTCGCCGGAAATGGCCCACCGTGTGCTGATGGACAGCCCCGGTCACCGGGCCAACATGCTCGACGGCCGCTTCACCCACGTGGGGATCGGCTCCGTGGTTCGCCCCGACGCCTTCGGGCATCGTATGCTCACCGTCACCTTGACCTTTGGCCGGCGCCCGACTTCCATCCCACGGCGCAGCGGGAAGTAGGCTCCCACAGTTTTTTCCTTGCCAACAGCAGCGCCACGCGTAAAGTACGCGCCTCCAAGCCCCCCTGGGGTAAGGTTCTCGTAGTCTCCGCGGTCGTAACGGCCGCTTCCGTCGCTCGAACAAGCAAGAGCCTCGAAGCGGTACGACGAAGCACCCAGTTTCTAGCAGTTTCGCAATCGTCGCAGTGGCAGCCAGCCGGAGTGCCCGCTCCCCTTTCTGGGAAACAACCGCGGGAATCGTAAGGCAGCTGTCTCGTTATGTACCGTCAGTCAGATTCGAAAGGCGTTCGAAAGGTCCACCATGGTTAGCAAAGCGATTGCCCGCTTCGCGCGGATCTCCCCGCGGAAGGCCCGAGTCGTCGTGAACCTCGTTCGGGGCAGGCAGGCCGGAGAAGCGCTGCAGCTTCTCGAGTTCACCCAGAAGGCTGGGGCACCGATGCTCAAGAAGGTCATCGAGAGTGCCGTCGCCAACGCGCGGACCCGCGCGCCGGGTGTGGATGTCGATGCGCTCTTCGTCGAGACCGCTTTCGTCGACAAAGCCCCCAACAAGTTCATGCGTCGCTGGCGCCCCCGCGCGATGGGTCGCGCCACGCGCATTCAAAAAGGTATGAGCCACATCACCGTCATTCTCGGGGAGAGAGCTTAATATGGGTCAGAAAGTCCATCCGTACGGCTTCCGCCTCGGCGTCATCAAGACCTGGAACTCGAAGTGGTTCGAGGACAAGTCGTACGCCAAGTGGCTCCACGAGGACATCCGCATCAAGCGGGCCGTCAAAGACTACTTGATGAACGCGAACATCGCGTCCGTCGAGGTCGAGCGCGCCGCGAACAAAGCGAAGGTCATCGTCTACACCGCCCGCCCCGGCATGGTCATCGGCAAGGGTGGCAAGGGCATCGAGACCCTGAAGGTCGGCAATCTCAAGACCGCCGCCAAGGGTGAGACGCTCTTCGCCGGTGTTCAGTCCTTCACCGACAACGAAGTGTTCATCGACGTGCAGGAGATCCGCAAGGCGGAGACCAGCGCGCAGCTCGTGGCCGAGAACGTCGGCACCCAGCTCGAACGCCGCGTTGCCTTCCGCCGCGCCATGAAGAAGGCCGTTTCGACGGCGATGAAGTTCGGCGCCAAAGGCATCCGTATCCGCTGCTCCGGTCGTCTCGGCGGCAGCGAGATGAGCCGCGTGGAAACGTACCGTGAAGGTCGCGTTCCGCTTCACACCCTGCGCGCCGACATCGAGTTCGGCATCGCCGAAGCCCGCACCAAGTACGGCATCATCGGTATCAAGTGCTGGATCTTCAAGGGCGAGGTCCTTCAGCGCCGCGTCCGCCGGCCCATTTCCTAGCGTAGAGAGCGAGCACCATGCTTTCCCCCAAGCGAACCAAGTTTCGAAAGATGCAGAAGGGCCACAATCGTGGTGTCGCCCACCGCGGTTCCGACGTGAGCTTTGGCGACTTCGCCATGCAGGCCGTCGAGCCGGGGCGCCTCACGGCCCGTCAGATCGAAGCCGCTCGTATGGCGATCACCCGCCACGTGAAGCGCGCTGGCAAGCTCTGGATCCGGATCTTCCCGGACCGTCCCGTCACCAAGAAGCCGCTCGAAGTTCGAATGGGTGGCGGTAAAGGCGGCGTCGAGGCTTGGGCAGCCGACGTGCTCCCCGGCCGCGTGATGTACGAGATTTCCGGCGTCGACGAGAAGACCGCCCGCGAAGCGTTCCGCCTCGCCGGTCACAAGCTCCCCGTCGCGTACAAGTTCCTTGCCCGCGGAGTGCTCTGATCATGTTGAAGGCCAAAGACTTGAACGAGCGCTCGCTCGAGGATCTGAAGGAGCTCGAGAAGAGCCTCCGCGCGGATCTGTTCCAGAATCGCCTGAAGAACTTCACCAACCGGCTCGACGACACGAGCAGCATCTCCAAAGCCCGCCGCGACCTCGCGCGCGTCCTCACTGTCCTCAAGTCCCGCGCGACGAAGGAAGGCTAACCGATGGCTACCGAGAAACCCGCTAGCAACGCCGTTCCGGCGCCGAAGCATTCGACGCTCGCCGTCGAGCGCGCGGCGCACGGATTCCGCCGCAAGATGACCGGCTTCGTCATCCGCGACAAGATGGACAAGACCGTCGTCGTGGAAGTGGTCATCTCTCGCCGCGACCCGCTGTACGGCAAGTACATCCGCCAGCGCGAGCGCTACAAGGCTCATGACGAGAAGAACGAATTCCGCAACGGAGACCTCGTCGAAATTCAGGAACACCGCCCGATCTCGCGCGATAAGCGCTTCAAGGTCGTGCGCCTCGTCAAGAAGTTCGTCGAAGAGTAGGCCGGGAAGAGGAAATCGCCATGATTCAGATGCGAACCATACTGGAGGTTGCCGATAACTCCGGCGCCAAACGAGTCCAGTGCATCAAGGTGCTCGGCGGATCTCGCCGTCGCTATGCCAGCGTTGGAGACATCATCGTCGTCTCCATCAAAGAAGCCCTCCCGGGTACGAAGGTGAAGAAGGGTGACACGGCCAAGGCCGTCGTCGTCCGCACCAAGCGCGAGCAGTCGCGCCCCGACGGCAGCTACATCAAGTTCGACGAGAACAGCGCTGTTCTCATCAACGCCCAGTTCGAGCCGATCGGCACCCGTATCTTTGGACCGGTTGCCCGCGAGCTCCGCGGCAAGAAGTTCATGAAGATCATCTCGCTCGCTCCGGAGGTTTTGTAATGGCGGCGCGGCTTCACACCGGCGACACGGTCGTTGTCATCACCGGTAAAGACAAGGGGAAGAAGGGCAAGATCGCCCGCATTCTCCGCGAAGACAACCGCGTGGTCGTCGAAGGCGTGAACCTCGTTCACCGCCACACGCGCCCCACGCCCCGCAATCCCAACGGCGGGATCATCGAGCGCGAGCAACCGATTCACGCGTCGAACGTGATGCTGGTCGACCCCAGCACCGGCAAGCCGACGCGGGTGCATTTCAAGACGGACGACAAGGGGAACAAGATCCGCGTCGCCAAGAGCGGTGAGGAAATCGCTGCTCCGAAGCGGGAGAAGAAGTGATGGCCAGCAAGAAAGACAAGAAAGAGCAGAAGGGCAAGCCTTCCGCCGCTGCCGCCGCAGAGGCGAACGCCGACTACGTCGCTTCGACGACGGAAGCCGTCGCGCCGCGCTTCGCTGCCAAGTACACGAAGGAAATCGTTCCGGCGTTGACGAAGCAGTTCAACTACAAGAACCCGATGCAGGTCCCCCGCCTGGAGAAGGTCGTCATCAACATGGGCCTCGGCGCCGCGGTGACGAACCCGAAGATCGTCGACGCCGCCGTCGAAGAGCTCCGCGCCATCACCGGCCAGAAGCCGGTCGTGACCCGCGCTCGCAAGGCCATTGCGAGCTTCAAGCTGCGCGCAGGCATCCCCATCGGTGCGATGGTGACCCTCCGCCGCGGCCACATGTGGGAGTTCATCGATCGCCTCATCACGATCGGCCTCCCGCGTACCCGTGACTTCCGCGGCGTCTCGCGCAAGGCGTTCGACGGCAAGGGGAACTACACGCTCGGCCTCAAAGAGCAGATCATCTTCCCCGAAATCAACTACGACCGGATCGACGTCATCAAGGGGCTCAACATCTCCTTCGTGACGACGGCCAAGACCGACGAAGAGGGGCGCGCCCTTCTCCAACACCTGGGCATGCCTTTCCGGGCAGCATAGTCGAGGACTGACCAATGGCTCGTGCGTCTCAATTCGCGAAGCTCAATCGCGCCCCCAAGTTCTCGGTACGCGTCCGCAATCGCTGCAAGGTGTGTGGTCGTGCTCGCGGTTACTACCGCAAATTCGAACTTTGCCGTGTATGCCTCCGCCTGTTCGCTCTGCGCGGAGAAATCCCCGGTGTGATCAAGGCTAGCTGGTGATCCCATGATGACCGATCCGATCGCCGATATGCTTACTCGTATCCGCAACGGCGCCCTCGCGCGGCACGACCGCGTGGAGCTGCCGCACTCGCGCCTCAAGGAACACCTCGGACAGGTGCTCAAGGCCGAGGGCTTCCTCGATGACGTTCGCGTCAGCGAGAGCGACGACCCCACGGGTCCGCGCACCCTGACGCTCATCCTGCGTTACGGGCGTGACCGTCAGAGCGCGATCGACGGCCTCCGTCGCGTCTCGTCTCCGGGTCGCCGTGTCTACGTCCGGCACGACCGCATCCCGCGCGTTCGCTCGGGCCTGGGCGTGTCCATTCTCAGCACGAGCCGCGGCGTTATGACCGACCGCGATGCGCGCAAGCAGCGCGTAGGCGGCGAGCTCCTTTGCGAGGTTTGGTGATGACTCAGCAAGCATCCGTGCCCGCGGGCACCGTGGAAGGACTGCGCCAGTCCCGCATTGGCAAGCGCCCGGTGGAGCTCCCCAAGGGCGTCACCGTTACCCTCAAGGATGGCAACGTCGAGGTCAAAGGCCCCAAGGGCACGTTGGCCCGTCGCCTGCCGGACAACGTCTCGGTCAAGGTGGAAGGCACGACGCTCACCGTGCTGCCGACCATCCCCGGCCGCGACGGCGCCCGCTTCCAGGGCCTCGCCCGCGCGCTCATCAACTCGATGGTCGTGGGTTCGAGCACTGGCTACACCAAGACGCTGCAACTGGTCGGCACCGGTTACCGCGCCGAGCTCAAGGGCCAGGTTCTCAACCTGTCACTTGGCTTCTCGCACCCGGTCAACTTCCCGGTTCCCGCCGGCATCAAGGTGGAAATCCCCGGCGACTCGAAGGGCACCCTCGTGATCCTGACGGGCGCTGACAAAGAAAAAATGGGCGAGACGGCCGCGAAGATTCGTGGCTTTCGCCCGCCGGAGCCTTACGGTGGCAAAGGCGTTCGTTACCAGGGCGAGAAGGTTCGCGAGAAGGCCGGTAAGGCCGGCGCCAAGGGCGGAAAGTAGGAACTGATCATGGCCATGCAGATTGTTGGGCGGGAGCGACGCAAGCTCCGTATCCGCCGAAAGATCAGCGGCACCGCCGAGCGTCCGCGTCTCACCGTGTTCCGCAGCGCGAAACACATCTACGCGCAGGCCGTCGACGACGCTACGGGCAACACGCTTGCCCACGTCTCGACCCTCGCCAAGAGCCTCAAGGGCGCCGATGGCACCAAGACCGACGACGCGAAGCGGGTCGGTCAGGCGGTGGCCAAGGCTCTCCTCGCCAAGGGTGTCTCCAAGGTCGTCTTCGACCGCAACGGGTACCTTTACCACGGGCGTGTTCGCGCTCTCGCTGACGGGGCCCGCGAGGGTGGCCTCGAGTTCTAAAGCTCCAGGGAATACGAACATGGCTTTCGATCAAATCGACGAAGACAAGCTCAAAGAGCGCATCATCCACATCAACCGCGTGGCGAAGGTCGTCAAGGGCGGCCGTCGGTTCTCCTTCGCGGCGCTCGTCGTCGTCGGAGACGAATCGGGTCACGTGGGTGTCGGCCTCGGCAAGGCGAACGAAGTTCCCGAAGCGATCCGCAAGGGGAACGACCAGGCCCGCAAGAACATCTTCAAGGTGCCCCTCACGGGCGTGACCATCCCGCACGAGGTGCTCGGTCACTTCGGCGCCGGTCGCGTCTTCCTCCGCCCGGCCACGGCCGGAACGGGCGTTATCGCCGGCGGCGCGGTTCGCGCCGTGGTGGAGAGCGCGGGCATCCACGACATCCTCACCAAGTGCATCGGCAGTGCGAACCCGCACAACGTCGTGCGCGCCACGGTGAAGGCGCTCAAGTCGCTCAAGAGCGCCGAGATGGTCGCGCGCAAGCGCGGCAAAGAAGTGAACGACATCTACCAGGCCGACCGCAAGTCGACGGCAAGCGTCGCCGCGGCGGTGGCCGGCGAGGCGTGACATGGCAGCTCTCAAAGATCTGAAGGTCGTTCAGACCCGCAGCGTCATCGGTCAAGAAGAGACGATGCGTCTGACGCTCAAGGGTCTCGGCCTTCGTGGTCCGGGGTCCAGTGTGACGGTGAAGAACACGCCGTCGTTCCGCGGTGCGATCAAGAAGGTGATTCACCTCGTGACGGTGGAGGAAGTCGATGGCTGACACTCTTTCGAAGCTCATCAAGCCCGTCGGTGCGAGCCGCCCGAAGACCCGCAAGGGTCGCGGCGTTGGCTCCGGCCTCGGCAAGACCGCGGGTCGCGGTCAGAAGGGCCAGTACGCCCGCAACGGTATCAAGCACGGCTTCGAGGGCGGCCAGACCCCGCTCGCGCGCCGCTTGCCGAAGCGCGGCTTCAACCCGCCGTTCCCGGTCAAGACCGCGGAGATCAACGTCAGCGATCTGGAAGTGTTCGCGGCAGGCGCCAAGGTCGACGAGACCGCGCTGCGCGACCGCGGCCTCATCAAAGGCCCGGTCGACCGCATCAAGATCCTCGGCGATGGCGAGATCACCAAGTCGGTCATCGTGACGGCGCACCGCTTCTCCAAGAGCGCCGCGGCGAAGATCGAACAGGCGGGGGGCAAGGCGATCGTTCTCGGCGCCGAAACTCCGGCGTCTGCCTAAAAGGCAAAGACCCGAACATGGCTCTCTTTTCCGGTTTCGCCAACATCGGCAAGGTCCCGGAGCTGCGCAAGCGGCTCCTCTTCACCTTGGTCATGCTCGCGGTGTACCGGATCGGTGTCTTCGTCACGATCCCGGGCGTCGACCGGAACGTGATGCAGGCCGTCGTCAACAAGCAAGGCGGCGGTCTGCTCGGCCTGTTCAACATGTTCAGCGGTGGCGCGCTGGGTAATCTCTCGATCTTCGCGCTCGGCATCATGCCGTACGTCAGCGCGAGCATCGTGCTGCAGCTTCTCACCATGGTCTTCAAGCCGCTCGACGAGCTGCGAAAAGAGGGTGAGCAAGGGCAGCGCAAGATCAACCAGTACACGCGCTACGGGACGATCCTCTTGTCGGTCGTCCAGGCCTTCGGCATCGCGATGAGCCTCGAGGCTCTGAACAACCAGGACCTCTCCGACAGCGCTCGGGTGGGTGACGTGGTGGTTCACGCGGGTTGGGGCTTCCGCATCATGAGCATCATCACGCTCACGACGGGCACCGCCTTCATGATGTGGGTCGGCGAGCAGATCACCGAGCGCGGCATCGGCAACGGGATCTCGCTCATCATCTTCGCCGGCATCGTCGACGGTATCCCGACGGGCCTGTTCCAGTACTTCGCGACCAACAAGGGTAACATCCAGCCGCTGAACCTCGCGGCCGTTACCGCGGTCATCCTCGCCACGGTGGCCACCATCGTGTTCTTCGAGCGCGGCCAGCGTCGCATCCCAATCTTCTATGCACGACGAACCGTAGGCCGGCGTGTCTACGGCGGCCAGACGGCGCACCTGCCGCTGCGCGTGAACACGGCGGGAACCATTCCGCCGATCTTCGCCTCGTCGCTGCTCATGTTCCCGGCCACGCTCGCGAACTTCAAGGTTCCCGGCATGGCGCAACTCCAGGGCGCGCTCTCCCGCGGCGACTGGGTGTTCAACGTCTTCTACGTCGGGCTGATCATCTTCTTCTGCTACTTCTACACGGCGGTCACGTTCCAGCCGGTCGACGTGGCGGACAACCTGAAGAAGCAGCAGGCGTTCATCCCTAGCATCCGTCAGGGAAAGCAAACCGCCGACTACATCGACCACGTGATGTCGCGTCTCACCTTCGGTGGCTCGCTTTACGTGGCGGCGGTGTGCATCGTCCCGACGATCATCAGCGAGGCATTCCACGTCCCATTCCGATGGGGCGGCACCTCGATCATGATCGTGGTTGGCGTCGCGCTCGATACGGTCAACCAAATCGAAGCGCATCTCATCACGCGCAATTATGAAGGTCTCTCCGGCTCCGGCGGGAAGGCCACGCGCATTCGCGGTAGGAGGGACGTCTAGCCATGGCCAACACGCGACTCGTTTTGGTGGGACCCCCGGGTGCGGGGAAGGGAACGCAAGCCAAGGTGATCTGCGCCCGTTTGGGAATCCCGCAGATCTCCACCGGCGACATGCTCCGCGCGGCCAAGGCCGCGGGGAAGCTGCCGCAAGAGTTGGTCAAGCAGATGGCGGCCGGCGGGCTGGTGCCCGACGAAGTCGTCCTCGGCTTGGTCGATCAGCGCGTGACGGAGCCGGATGCCAAGCCGGGCTTTCTGCTCGACGGCTTTCCGCGCACGACGCCGCAGGCCACCGGCCTCGACGATGTGCTCGCCAAGAACGGCGTCAAGTTGGACTTGGTCGTCGCCATCGACGTGCCGAAGGACCTTCTGGTCGAGCGCGCTGTCTTGCGTCGCACCGACAAACGCACTGGACAGATTTACCATTTGAAGTACAACCCCCCGCCGGCCTCCGTGGCGGAGGCAGATCTCGAGCATCGCCCGGACGATCAAGAAGCCGTCGTTGCCAAGCGCATCGACGTCTACGAGGCGATGACCGCCGAGCTTCTCCCCTTTTACGAGAAGCGCGGCAAATTGAAGCGGGTCAGCGGGGTGGGAACGGTCGACGAAGTGACCCAGCGAGTTTTGGCAGCGCTAGAAATCACCAGCCAAGAAGGACAAGCCGAACGAGCATGAGTGAAAGACGCGAGCGCAAGGAGCCCAAGGGCGACAAGCTCGAGTTCGACGGCGTGGTGCAAGAGGCGCTGCCGAACGCGATGTTTCGTGTGAAATGTGATAACGGGCTCGTCGTACTCGCGACCATCAGCGGGCGCATGCGTCAGTTTTACATTCGCATCCTCCCCGGCGACCGAGTCACCGTCGAAGTTAGTCCTTATGACCCCAGCCGTGGGCGAATCACCTACCGGCACAAGTAGTTTTTCGAGTATAAGCGCCCCCTCCCAGCCTCCCCTGCGTCTTGTAGAGAGAGAGCCGACGAGCGGGGCTCCAAAAAAGACAGATAAAGGTTTTCGTCATGAAGGTTCGTCCGAGCGTCAAGAAAATTTGCGATAAGTGCAAGGTCGTGCGCCGCAAAGGCGTGGTCCGAATCATCTGCGAAAACCCGCGCCACAAGCAGCGTCAAGGTTAAGGAATACCCATGGCTCGTATTGCCGGAGTCGACCTCCCCCGTCACAAGCAAATTGCCTACGCCCTTCCGTACCTTTACGGCGTGGGCCATGCTCTCGCGCGCGTCATTTGCGAGCGGGCGAACATCCCCCCGACCAAGAAGACCGAGGAGCTGACGGAAGCCGAGATCAAGCGCATCCGCGAGTTTCTCGAGACGGACTACAAGGTCGAAGGTGACCTGCGCCGCGAGGTGCAGACGAATATCAAGCGGCTGATGGATATCGGCTGCTACCGCGGTTTGCGTCACCGCAAAGGCCTGCCGGTCCACGGCCAGCGCACGCACACCAACGCCCGCACCCGCAAGGGCCCGCGCAAGGGCATTCTGTCGCGCGCGCGCAAACCGAGCTGATTTTTCACCCTTTATCGATCGAGTAAGAAGACATGGCCACTGCGAAGACGCAAACCACCGGCACGGGCCCGAAAGCCAAGGGCACGAAGCGCAAGGTGAAGAAGAACGTCGCGACCGGGATCGCGCACATCCAGTCGACGTTCAACAACACCGTCGTCACCATCACCGACGTGAACGGCAACGCGATCGCCTGGTCGAGCGCCGGTTCCCGCGGCTTCAAAGGCTCGCGCAAGTCGACGCCGTTCTCCGCGCAGCTTGCCGCCGAAGAAGCGGCCCGTCGCGCGATGGATCACGGCATGCGCTCCATCGCCGTCTTCGTGAAGGGCCCCGGCGCCGGCCGCGAGAGCGCACTCCGCGCCCTGCAGACCGCCGGCTTCAAGGTCACGCTCATCCGCGACGTTACGCCGGTTCCGCACAACGGCTGCCGTCCGCCGAAGCGCCGCCGCGTCTAATTCGGATCTTCCGCGAAGCGAGAAGGCGTCGATGCCATGGCATCGGCGCCTTTTTGCTTTTTTGGCTTAGTTGGTTCCGCGTCTTCTACGAAGTACCAAGCATGAAATGGCTTCGTTGCGGAGTTCCGTTGCTGGTGGTCGCGATCGTCCTGGGGGCGTGCGGCGGGGACGACGAGGAGACGGTCCCCGACGGCACCATCGCCGAGAAGGACTTCGTCTCGGCGTACGCACACGCGTTCTGCGACAACGTCGGCGAATGCTGCATGCGCAGCGGCGGGCCCTACGAGGCGAGCGCTTGTCTCTCGGCAAGGCGAAGGGAGTTCGCCAACGTCGCGGCGCTCAGCGGTACGTACAAAGGTGACAAAGCCTATTCGTGCGTGCAAGCGGCGGAGGCTGCGGCCCGCGCGTGTGCCGGAACCAACGAGATGGAGCGCGTTTGTGGCTCCGTGTACGAAGGCAAGAAGGACGCGGGCGCGGACTGCTCCGGCACGGTGGAGTGCTTTGGAGCCCGCGGCGGCGAGGCCGTGTGCATGGACTCCAAATGCCGACGGCGGGTGCAACCTGCCGAGGGCGTCGATTGTGCTGCAGGGCCGGGCGGTGCGTTCCCGAACATTTTTGCCGATTGCTCCAGCACCGCAGGCTTTTCCTGCCCCGCACGAACGGGAAAGTGCCACCGCCTTGGCGCTACGTTCGAAACCTGCGAGACGTCAGACGATTGCATGCGCGGCACCTACTGTGCGCCCGACGGATCGGGGACGGTGCGCCGATGCCGGACCGGAGCTCCCGTGGGAGGCTCGTGCCGCGACGCCGGGTGCGACGCCAATGCGTACTGCAACACGACCTCGTATACGTGCGGGCCAAAAAGTTCCGAGGGCGCATCCTGCGTCAACGCGCTCTCGTGCCAGGACGATTGCATCGACGGCGTTTGCGTCGACGTGAAAGCCCGACGAACCTGCAGGTACTAGGCTCTCGCTCTACGGCTCGCAGGCACACTCGTTCGTGACGGCGCCTTGTGCAATCCAGGTGCTGATGCGCTGCACTTCACCGACGGTGAGGTTCTCACGGCGATCGCCGCTGGCAGGATCGGGCGGGTAGGGCATCCTGTTGCCGGGGATGAAGTCCGCGAGGCGCGCGCGTTCGGCGTCGGAGAGAACGGCGTAGGACACGGGCGGCTGATACCCGCCTTGCGGCGGAGTGCCGGGAGAGCCATCGCACTTGCGGCGCACGCTCGGCGGAGTGCCCGGTGGTGGCGGCGGCGCGAGCAGCAGCTTGTAAAGGAGCCAGCTGTTCGCCGCCGAACCGGGATCCACGATGGGCATGTCGAGGCCGAACATGCGGCCCGGCGACTGCGGCAGCGTGCGCGGTCCGGTGTTGGAACCGATCGCGACGCGGCGGGTGCCGATCCCGATGGCCGTGGACAGAACCCCGCCGGGGGTCTCGAGCACGAGCCCCGCTGCCGGGTGCGACTGTCCATCGGGAAAGCGCGAGCTCGGTGTCGTCGGCCCCGGCTCACCATGGCATTGGCCCGCCGAGCAGTGCTGCTGGAAGATCGGCAGCACGTCGGTGCAGAAATCCACGCGCGGAGGGCCGGGCGTTCCGGTGGGGGCGGAGTCCGTGAAAAAACCGATCACACGCTCGGACGCGGGATCGAGCGTCGCGCGATCGATGGCACGCAGCCCGTTGTTGTCCTCGTTCCCGCTCGGGATCGTGAAGACGATCTTGTATGGCTGGCCCGGTTTCAGCCATTCGCTTTGCCGCGGGCTCCCCAGGGTTACGACCCTGGTGACGGGGTCGTACTGCACCGTGGGCGAAAGGGCGACATTGAACCCATCGAAGATGTAAATCGACTGCCGGACCACGGTCGACGGCAGGAGCAGACGATCGAACGCCAGGAGCACGGCCCCGTCCGGCGGCAGCGTCTTGCCCGGGCCAACGTTGGCAGCGACGAGGTGTAAGTAAGGAGCGGGGGAAGAGGCGTCGTGTTGGACGCCTTGATCACAGCTTGCTAAGGAAACGGCCAGAACGGCGCCGGCGAGAAGCCGGCTAACCGCCGGCAGCGTGCCCGCCGGTAAGCGGAATTTCAGCTCTCCGAGTAGAGGGACAGTTGCTCGCGGACGGTTTGCTCGTTGATTCCGGTACGGATACTTTCCTTCAAGCAGTCGGCCAGGGTGATCAAAAGGTCGTCCACGCCCTTGTCCTCGATGAGCTTGGCCAAGAGCTGCTTCGCTTCCCGGCTCTCGTCGCCCCGGAGGAACTGGCGTACCTGCTCCAAGGTGATTTCCCCCTGGAAATCGAGGTAGAGATTCTCGAGTAGGTACCGCACAAGCTCTTTCACGTGGCTCCTCCTTCGACCTAGCCCGGCCCCCGGACATGTCGCTATACGCTGTCCACAGGAGCCGAGGCAAGGAAAAGAGCAGCGTTCTCAGCGGCATGGAGCGAGCACTCCGTCGTCGGGCATGTGGCAAACGAAGCAAGGGCGCGGATTTCTTCGCATCTGCGTTGCGCAACCCCCGGAAAAGCCGCTCTTGTGAGGGTTGAATCCACCGCCAATTCCCGAGCCGCCATGGCAAACGACGCAATCGCGCTCGACGTGGCAGCTTACGCAGGCGTTCAGGTTTCGCTCGGCCTCGAACGAGTGGTGACCAGGTCGCCGGGGTGCGTCACTCCAGATGCCCTTGGGCGGGTGGAACCGTCCCAACTCCCGGGTGGACGGTGGCCCCGACATGGTGATCCCGACCCGTTGGTGGCATCCGAGGCAAAAGCTCTGTTCGTTGTGGCAGCTCGTGCATCGCTGCGTCTGCTGCCGCGCCTCGATGGGGTGCATCGATAAGTAGTCGCTCGGATGGATGCTCTTGGGGCGCACGCGTCCGTCGTGGCACCCGACGCAAAAGTCCTCCTTGTGGCAGTTGGCGCAAAACTGCGAATCGTTTCCCGCCACGTACTTGTGCCGCTCGATGAAGTCCGGCGTGTGCGCCGCATTGTGAAGCCACCGCGGTGGCTCGAGTCGGCCCGAGGCGAACACCGTCTTGATCCGCCCGCCCGGGTTCTCGGCCCGCACCGATGCATTTCGCGCGGGCGCATCGCCATCGCGGGGGTTCGACGCGATGTGGCAGGTCGTGCAATCGCTCTTGGCATCGCCGCGTGCAGCGGCATCGGGCATCTGGTGGCACTTGAAGCAACCGCGCATGCGCGGCAATTGATCGCGCGTCGCGAGCTCCACCTGATCGAGCGCACCGTGGCACTGCCCGCACCCGATGTTGCGCGCCGCGTGTTTCTGATGGTTGAACACCATGTTGGCACGCGGCACCACCAATCGCGCCACGGCGTTTCCGTCCGACTCTTTGTACCCGAGGTGGCAGAACGCACACTGTCCCGATGCGCCTTGCCCCGGCACCACCTTGGCCAAATTCGAGTGGTCCGATTGGTGGCACGTATCGCAGACGGCGCCCTTGGGGATCAAATGGTCGGCGACCGACGCGCTGGTCAACGCGCCCGGATGGCACGTCTTGCAAGTGGCACCCTCGGCGAGGTGCAGCTTGTGATTGAACCGAATCGTGAGCGATTGCGGCGGGAAAATGGCCTGGCTGGGGCCGCGGTCGTCGTCGTAGGCACCCGGCGGCAGGCTCCCCCTTCCCGACGGGGAGGGGGCCGCGACGGCGAATGTGGCCGCGAGAACGATGGCAACGACGAGCAGAACGTAGCGGCCGATCATTTCGTCACCGCCACGGTGAGCCAGAGCATCGCGCGATTTCGCACGCCCACCAGCCGATTCACGTCGGCCTGGTACTCGAACAAGATCTTACTGCGCGGGGCAATGCGGTAGCCCACGGCGGCCACGGCGCCATAGCTCGTGGCATCCCGCCCCTCGCGCAGGCGGTCCTCCCAGTGCCAAACGGACGCGCGGCCCTCCAAAAGATAGCGGCCGTCGTAGACGCGGTTCACGAAAAGGTCGCCGCCCACGCGGTTGCCTTCCTTGCCGAAGTTCCCGTTCGTGCGAAGGCCGTGCACGTTTTCGCCCAGCTTCTGCGTGATGGAAAGGTAGCCGCCCTCGTCGAAGGTGGCGCCGCTCGAAGGGTAGTAGTTCGCGTCGGCGCCTGCCTGGACGATGTTCGGCGAGCTGTTCTCGTTGAAGCTCGACGTCTGCGTCTGGAAAATGCGCAGATTGAAGCGCGCCGACGCGGACAGATCCTCCGTGATGTCCCAATTGGCGCGGGCGGCGATGTCGTTCATCGGGGAGCCGGCGAAGAAATTCCAGATCGAGTCGGCGTCGTACGTGGGCGAGTAGTAGTCGTAGTCCACGCTCAACGTGAGCCTCCGCGTGACGAAGGCATCGACCGACGCGAAGATGCTCGCCATCTTCGCCATGTACAAGTCGTAGGCGAACCCCGCGCGCGCCCCGCCCACGTCGGGCAAGGTGCCGTCGATGCTGTAGCCCACGCGCTCCTGCGAGATGCGCGTTTCGTCGTAATGAACCGGTGGCGCTAGCCCGCCCGCGAACTGCGAGACGGTGGATTCGCCTGTATTGTACACGCGTCGGTAGGTCAGCCGTCCATGCAGCCAGGTGAAGCCGGTGGTCTCGGCGGCGATGCCCATGGCCGGCGCGATCTGGCTGGGCTGAAACGATGGGTAGAGCGAAGGATCGTACCCGCTTCGATCGCCACGCCAGATACCGTTCTGCTCGAAGCGCGGCGTGGACAGCGGCATACCTCCGCGCACTTCCAGTCCGCCGTAGGCCTCCAGCGCCACATAGAAAGGTGTCGTCACCCGAACCGAGGCGCCGTCGAAGGACCACCAGCCCAGCGGATCGACGATGTACTGCCGGCCCAGCTTGAAGCCGAGCCAGCCGCCGGCGAACTTTCGCCCCTCGACGTAGGCGTACATCAGGTCGACCGGCCCGCGGGAAAACCCGGGAACGAGGTTGGAGAAGTTGTTCGGATCGTCCACGCCCCCGCCGGGGCCGTAGTCCGGGTCGTAGCGGAGCCGGGCCCGAAAGGTCAGTTCGGGCAGCTTTTCGCGTCCCCTTCGGTCGGGTTCCTGATTCCCCAGCAAATCGAAGGCGCTGACACCCAGCGTCGTTGTGAGACGCCGCCGCGCCACGATGGTTTCGCCCGTTGGGCTGCGCACGTCGTAGAACTGCGCAGACGTATCGCTCGTGACCTCCGGCTCGATGGCGAGGGCGGGCCTGGCCGCCCCCAAAAGTGCGACGGGTGCAGCAGCAAGGAAGAGAAGAAATCGGGGGCGCATCGACGCCGATCGCGTTCTTTCCGCGTACCAGTCGCGCTGGGTAGGGACAAGATTCTTCTGCTTTCTGCCCGTACACGTTCCCGTTCCCGTTCCCGTACCCGATCCGTCTTCGGGAATTTCGGGAACGGGAGCGGGAACGTGTACGTGTACGGGAAAAGAGCCCTTGGGCCGCTTGACCCTCGGACCCTGCGGATGGCACGCTATCGAACGAGCATGTCGGATTCCGCGCAGCGCTATCGCGTCATCGAGAAACTCGAGTCGGGCGGGATGGCAGAAGTCTTCCGTGCGGAGAGCGAGGGCCTGCAGGGCTTCAAGAAGCAGGTCGCCATCAAGCGCGTTCTGCCGCACCTGTCCGAGAAGAAGAAGTTCATCTCGATGTTCCTCGATGAGGCGCGTCTTTCGGCGCACCTGTCGCATTCGAACTGCGTTCAGGTCTTCGACATCGGCGTGGGCGACAACGCCTACTTCATCGTCATGGAGTTCGTCGACGGGGCGAACTTGAAGACCATCGCGGAATCGCTGAAGAAACAGGGGAAGCAGTTCCCCGTGCCGGCGGCCGTCTTGATCGCCCACGAGATTTGCAAGGGACTCAGCTACGCGCACGAGCTCTGCGATCCCAACGGCAACCCGCTCAACATCGTCCACCGGGACATGTCCCCGCCGAACGTGCTCATCACGAAGTACGGCGAGGTCAAAATCGTGGACTTTGGTCTCGCCAAGGCCAACTCCCAGCTCGAAAAATCCGAGCCCGGCATCATCAAAGGCAAATTCAGCTACCTGTCGCCCGAGGCCGCCCTTGGCCAGGATGTCGACCATCGGACGGACATCTTCGCGGTCGGCATCATCCTCTGGGAGCTTTTGGCCGGGCAGCGTCTCTTCTTGGGCGAGACGGATTTTCAGACGGTCAAAAAAGTCCAGCAGGCCGTGATCCCCTCGGTCAGCCAGTACAACCGCCACGTGCGGCCGGACTTGGAGCGGATCGTCAACCGCATCTTGGCGCGCGATCCGTCGCTGCGTTACCAGTCCGCGCGCGAGCTCGGGCGAGACCTTGCAAACTGCATGTTTCGCCTCGCCGAGCCCGTGAGCTCCTTCGACATCGAGACGCTCGTGCACGTCGCCGTGCGCGACAAGCAGCGCATTCGCCCGCCCCAGCCCTCGATCATCGACAAGCTCATCGAGGAGGCGCTCTTCGAATTCACCTCGCTCAAAGACGACGATCGCAGCGCGCCCGAGTCGAAGCACTCGAGCCCCAAGGCTGCGCCGCTCAACTTGGGCGACTTCGAGGATCCGTCGCGTTGGATGACCGAGATCAACACCGGGGAATTTCCCGGTACCGGAGCGCCTTTGAGCGGCGGGCTTCCGGGCGACGCGCTCAGTGAGGGGAATCTCTCCGCGCTGGAAGATCTGGAGGAGCCGCCGCGCCCGCCGACGCCGATTCCGCGTCAGCCGCGGTATCCCCTGCCTCCGCGTCCTCGAAGTGGCAGCGGAGGAGGAACCGGTGGAGGGACGGGCGGCGGCTTCGGCGGTGGCCCGTCGGGCACGATGCGCATGTCCGCGCTTCCGCCCATGGATTCACCGCTGGTGACCACACCAACGCCTCCCAACGTCGCGTCTTCGGGGCCGTCGCATTTGCATCCTGCGGTGGCGGGCGGTCCGTCGGCCATCGCCATGAAAAAGCCGACCAGCACGGCCACCGTCGGCATCGTGGTGGTGCTCGCTGCGCTCATGGCGACGGGCGTCGCTTGGTTCGCGCACCTGATCCCGCATTTGTAGGCGCATAACTCGAAGCGCCCCTTGCATGGAGGCCCGTGGCCGGGTGATACCTCGGCCATGCTCAAGATCGATCTGACGGGGCGCAGGGCGCTGGTGGCAGGGGTGGCAGACGATGGCGGCTTCGGGTTTGCCATCGCCAAAGCGCTGGCGCAGGCCGGCGCCAAGGTTTGCGTGGGCACGTGGCCGCCCGCGCTCGGGATCTTTCAGACGCTCCTGCGGCGCGGCAAGATGGACGAGTCGCGCAAGTTTGCCGACGGCTCGTTGCTCGAGTTCGAGAAGATCTACGCGCTCGATGCGGCCTTCGACACGCTCGAGAGCGCGCCCGCCGAGGTGCGCGAGAACAAGCGCTACAAGGAGCAGGGCGACTTCTCCATCGCGGGCTTGGCCGCGCAGCTCACGGCCGACTTCGGCGAGCAACCGCTCGACATCGTGGTGCACTCGCTGGCCAATGGGCCCGAGGTGAAGAAGCCGCTGCTCGAGACGAGCCGCGCGGGCTACCTCGAAGCCGTCGGTGTGAGCGCCTACTCGATGGTGTCGATGGTCGCGAAGTTCGCGCCGCTGATGAAGAAGGACGGCTCCTTCGTGTCGCTCACGTACATGGCCAGCGAGCGCGTGATCCCCGGCTACGGCGGCGGAATGTCCTCGGCCAAGGCCGCGCTCGAAAGCGATACACGCGTGCTCGCCTACGAGGCGGGCCGCAAATACGGCGTGCGCGTGAACACGATTTCCGCGGGGCCGTGGGCTTCGCGCGCGGCGAGCGCCATCGGCATCATCGATGCGATGGTCGAATATGCCTCGAACAATTCGCCATTGACCGATCCCATGACGGCCGAGGATGTCGGCAACGCGGCGGCCTTCCTCGTGAGCCCGCTCGCCGCGGGCATCACCGGCACGACGCTGTATGTCGACAAGGGCTACCACACGATGGGCAAGGCCACCGACGCACGTTACGCTCCGCCGGGCGATCCCGGTCGCAATGCTTAATCTTCCCGTGTGACCGAACGCGCTCTTCCGCCCCGCATCATCTTGTTCGACGGCGTCTGCGGCTTCTGCGACGCCCTCGTCCAGTGGCTCGTGCGCGTCGATCGCGCACGGGCCCTGAGGTACGCGCCCATTCAGGGCGAAACGGCGGCCCGCTTGCGGGCGATGCACCCGGAGATCCCAGCTGGGGTCGACACCGTGATCTTCGTCGACGAAGGCACCGTGCATCTGCGCTCGCGCGGGATCCTCGCGAGCATGGGATACCTGCCGCGCCCGTGGCGCTGGGCGCGGTTTCTCCGGTGGATCCCGCGCGCGTTTTCGGACGCGGTGTATCGGCTGGTGGCCCGCTTTCGGTACCGCATCTTCGGCAAGCTGGAGGTGTGCCGGGTGCCGAGCCCCGAGGAGCGCGAGCTGTTTCTGCCGTGAGGCTTACTTGAGGAGCGCCGCGTGGATGCGCTCCGTCATGCCGTGGCGCGCGCGGTTTGGATGATCGAAACGCGGGTAGAAGCCGCCGTGAACGAGGCGGCCCGAGGTGCCGAGGATGTCGTGGGGGAAGCCCATCTCGATGCGCGATACCTCCTCGAGGCGCGCCAGGTGCGCGTCGTCGAGCTTCACCTCGAGGCACTTCAAATTGGACGCGAGCTGCGACGGGTTGCGCGCGCCGATGATGGGCATGGCACCTTGTGCGCGCAGCCAGGCCAGCGCGATGGCCGCAGGCTCGTGCCCCGTCTCGCGTGCCACTTCCTGAACGACGTCGGCGATGCGCAGTGCGCGCTCGCTCATCTGCGCGAGCGGCGCGGCCGCATGCCGCGAGCCCGCGGGCTTGGGGTCCTTTTTCGCATTGTACTTCCCCGTCAAAATGCCGCTCGCGAGCGGGCTCCAGGCGAGGACGCCGATGTCCAGCGCGCGGGCCATGGGCAGGAGCTCGCGCTCCACGCTCCGCTCGACCAAGTTGTATTCGATCTGCGTGGCGATGAAGCTCGTCCACCCGCGCAGTTCGGCCAGCGTGTTGGCGCGGCTGATGATCCAGGCGGGCGTATCGGACACGCCGACGTAGAGAATCTTGCCCTGCCGGACCAAATCGTCGAGCGCGCGCATCACCTCGTCGATGGGCGTGGTGAACGACCACGCGTGAAGCCAATAGAGATCGATGTAATCGGTACCCAGACGGCGCAGGCTCGCCTCCACGGCGCGAACGATGGTCTTTCGCGAGTTGCCGCTCGAGTTGAGATTCTCATTGTCCATCGAACACGTGAACTTCGTCGCGAGCACCACACGATCGCGTTCCTCGCGGATGCACGCACCGACGATGCGTTCGCTCGCGCCATTGGTGTAGATGTCCGCCGTATCGATGAAATTGCCACCCGCGTCGCGGAACGCTCGGTACACGGTGCGGCTCACCTCGTCGTCGGCGCCCCACCCCCACTCCGTGCCGAAGGTCATCGCTCCAAGGCATAGCTCCGACACCTTGAGACCGCTTTTTCCGAGAAGTACGTACCGCATCATGAGAATCCTTTCCGTTTGCTCTCCCTAGCGAGCGCGCGGACGAATCTAGGAGCGGGCGCCAGGACCTTCTTTCGGCCGCTTGCTAAAACTTTCGCGATCTTGCTGCGCTATTCTGAGTCCAATGGCTCGGCAGGGACTGTCCTCCATCGCCTTCAAGAGGGGGCGCCCGGGTTGCACCCTCCTCAGCAGTGAGCCGCTTGGCTGGGGGAGCCTTCTCGTGCGCTCCTATCGCGAACCGGAGGTGCAGGATGATCCGGTGCGCGTGCCACCGATGGCCGCGCACCACATCGTGATGGTCTCCGCGGGCCAGTTGCACCTCGAGCAGCGCGACGTCGATGGCGGCGATTGGGAGCGCTTCGACGTGGGCGTGGGCGACATCTTCATCACGCCGGCCATGTCCCCCACGTACGACGTGCAATGGCGCACCCTCAGCGAGCGGCCCGTCGAGAGCATCCATCTTCACTTGGAGCCGGGGCTGCTCGAGGACATGGCGGCCGACGTGCTGGATCTCCCGCCCGAGCGGCTGCACATCAGCACGCGCAATGGAGTTCGCGATTCGGTGATTCAAAGCGTCGCCTTGGAGCTGTGCCAATCCCTCCAATCGCCGGATTCGATGGACCGGCTCTACGTCGACTCCGCGTCGCGCATGGTGGCCGCCCAGGTACTTCGCCACCACGTCGAGCCTGGCCGGCCACCCATCAAAGACACGCGCGGTGGACTCTCCCCATCACGCGTGCGCCGCGTGACGGAATTCATCGTGACCAATCTCTCGCAGAGTCTCGATTTGGAATCGCTGGCCGCCCAAGCGGAATTGAGCCCATTCCACTTCGCACGCGCCTTCAAGCAATCCACGGGCGAAACGCCCCACGGCTACGTGCTAAGGCAGCGCATCGAGACGGCGATGAATCTGCTGCGCCGAACCCACAAATCCATCGCCGAGGTCGCACTCGAAGTGGGGTTTGCGAACCAAAGCCACTTTACGACGCAATTTCGCAAGATTACGGGCCGTACTCCAAGGGAATACCGGCGGGGATAGTTCACTCCAGGAGAGATGAACATGAAGGCGGGAAGGGTTTTTGATTTGGTGGCTCAGGCTACCTAATTAAAAAATCTATTCCTAAAAACCTTCCCGCCTTCCCGCCTTCATGTGAAATCAATAATCCGTGACTGCGTAAAAGCGGGTTAGCACTTTGGTCATGCGCTCGGGGTCTTTGGTGCCGCCCAGTTCGCGGATGGAGTGCATGCTCAGCATGGGGTTGCCCACGTCGACGGTGGGGATGCCCAGTTTGGCCGCGGTGATGGGGCCGATGGTGGAGCCGCAGGGGAGGTCCGTGCGGTGCGCGTAGCTTTGGACGGGGACGTCGGCGGCGCGGCAAAGCTCGTGGAACAGCGCAGCGGTTTTCGCCGATGTGGCGTAACGCTGTTGCGAATTCACCTTGATGACCGGGCCGCCGTTGAGGGCGGGGCGGTGGCGTGCCTCGTGGCGTTCGACGTAGTTCGGATGAACCGCGTGGGCCATGTCCGCCGACACGCAGAGTGAGCCCGCGAAGGTGCGGTGCATCTCGTCGATCGACTTGCCCAGACCGAGCGCGATGCGCTCGAGATCGCGCGCCAAAAAGGCCGAACCCGCGCCCGTCGCGCTTTCGCTGCCCACCTCTTCATGGTCGAAGAGCACCGCCAGCGGCACCACCGCCTGCTTGTCCGCGTTCTCGGCGGCATCGATGAGCGCGACGATGGCCGCGTGGCACATCGCCTGGTTGTCCAATCGCGCGGAAAAGAGGAACTCGCCGTCGGCACCGCCCACGGTGGGCGGCACAATGTCGTACAGCATCAGATCCGTCGCCACGATGTTCGCCTTCTCGATGTGCAGCTCGCGCGCGCACAGCTCCGCGATATCCGCGCTCGTGCCATCGGCCAATCCGATGATCGGCGCGAGATGCTCCTGCTTGTTCAGCACCAGCCCCTTGTCGCTGACGTCGCGATCCAGGTGAATGGCCAATTGCGGAACACGGCACAAAGGCCGGTCGAAGCGCACCAGCTTCGACTCGAGCTTTCCCTCCGTGCGCACCAGCACGCGCCCGGCCAGCGAGAGATCCCGATCGAGCCACGAATTCAGCAGCGCACCGCCGTAGACTTCCACGCCAAGCTGCGCGTAACCCTCTTTCTTGTACTCGGGTTTCGGCTTCAGCCGCAGGTTCGGGCTGTCCGTGTGCGCGCCCACCAAGCGAAAGCCGCTCACATTCCGCGCGGCGGGAATGATGAAGGCCACCAGCGCGCTCTCCCCATGGCTCACGAAGTACTTGCCGGGTGCGAGATCCGCCCAGGAATCGGTCTCGAGCAAGGCCCGAAATCCTGCGCTGGTCAGCCGCGTCGCAGCGCTCTCCACGGCATGGTACGGCGTTGGCGAATTTCGCAGAAAGGCCAGCAAATCCTTCAGGATGTCCATGTGATGTAACCTACCACGCGCCGAAAAGCGGTGGATCGGGTGAGCTGAAGGGGACCGCTCCCGTGCGGCTTGACGTCCCGCGAGATCCGAATACTTTGTGTACGAAACATCCGCTTTCGAACATTTTTGAGGAGCGCCATGGCGAACGAGCTGAGGTTCGATGGAAAGGTCGTGATCATCACCGGGGCGGGCAACGGGCTCGGGCGTTCGCATGCCCTCCTGTTCGGCAGTCGCGGCGCAAAGGTCGTCGTCAACGACTTGGGTGGAGGCCACACGGGCGAAGGCAAGAGCTCCGCCGCGGCCGACAAAGTCGTGGAGGAGATCAAAGCGCTCGGCGGCGAAGCCGTTGCCAACTACGACTCGGTGGAGGACGGCGCGAAGATCGTGCAGACCGCGCTGGATCACTTCAAGCGCGTGGACATCGTGGTGAACAACGCCGGCATCCTGCGCGACGTCAGCTTCCCCAAGATGACCCAGGAGGATTGGGACCTCATCTATCGCGTGCACGTTCTCGGTGCCTTCCGGGTGACGCATGCCGCCTGGCCGTATCTGCGCGATCAGGGCTACGGCCGCGTGATCATGACGGCATCGGCCGCGGGCATTTATGGCAACTTCGGCCAGGCCAATTATTCGATGGCCAAGCTGGGGGTGGCCGGTTTCGCGAGCACGTTGGCCATCGAGGGCAAGAAGAAGAACGTGCACGTCAACACCATCGCGCCCATCGCCGGGTCGCGCATGACGGAGACGGTGCTTCCGCCCGAGTTGATCGCGTCGCTCAAGCCCGAGTACGTGACCCCGCTCGTGGCGTGGCTGTGCCACGAGGACTGTGAGGAGACCGGCGGCCTTTTCGAGGTGGGCGGTGGCTTCTTCGGAAAGCTGCGCTGGGAGCGCACCAAGGGCAAGACCTTCCGCGTCGGCCGCGTCATCACGCCGGAAACGGTGAAGTCGTCGTGGGGCCCGATTACCTCCTTCGAGGAGACGGAGCATCCGGCCACGGTCGTGCAGTCCATGGCGCCGATTCTGGCCAACGTGCAGGCGGGGCCGAGCCTGGGCGGCAATGAATTCGTCGATGTGGACTTGGCCTTGGGTTCCGAGCTGCCGACGATCGAGTCGTCGTACACGGAGCGGGACGTGGCGCTGTATGCGCTGGGCATCGGTGCGGCGAAGGATCCGTTGGACGCGAAGGATCTGCAGCTCGTCTACGAGCTTCACGGCGAAGGATTCCACACCTTTCCGACCTTCGGCGTGGCACCCGCGCTGGGGGCCGTGTTGCAGTTGATGAAGGAAGGAAAGCAGGCGCCGGGCCTGAATTACGGTTTCGACCGCGTGCTGCATGGCGAGCAGTACACCGAAATCAAGCGGCCGTTGCCCTCGAATGCCAAGTTGGTGCACAAGGCGCGCATCAAGGACATCTTCGACAAAGGGAAGTTTGCCCTCGTCGTGACCGAGATCAAAAGCTACGACGAAAGCGGCGAGGAGCTCATCGTCAACGAGATGACCACGTTCGTGCGGGGGGCCGGTGGCTTCGGCGGCAGCCGCGGGCCGGGCGGCGATCCCTACGTACCGCCGGAGCGCGCGCCCGATGCCGTGGTGACGGAGCCGATCCCCGAGAACCAGGCCTTGTTGTACCGGCTTTCGGGCGATTGGAATCCGCTGCATGCGGACCCGAATTTCGCGCAGGCGTTCGGCTTCCAAAAGCCGATTTTGCATGGCCTCTGCACCTTCGGGTACGTGGGGCGGCACGTGGTGCGGTCGTTCGCACCGAACGGCGATCCACGGTATTTCCGTAGCATCAAGGTGCGCTTCGCGGATTCGGTCTTTCCGGGCGAGACGCTGGTCACCGAGATGTGGAAGCAGGAGCTCTCGGAGGACGACAAGGCCAAAGGAATTGGCGCGCGCATCATCTTCCAGGCCAAGGTGAAGGAGCGCGAGAAGGTGGTCATCAGCCGCGCGGCCATCGAGTTGTACGAGAAGATCCCGCAGCCGAAGCCGGCGGCGGCTGCTGCGAAGAAAGAGGCTCCGAAGGGCGAGGCGGCACCTGCCGGCGTACAACCGACGAGTGCGGACGTGTTCCAGGCGATTGGGAAATACCTGGAGGCCAATGCCCAATTGGCGTCGAAAATTCAGACCGTGTTCCGCTTCGTGCTCACGGATCCCGCGAGTGCGTGGACCATCGATTTGAAGAATGGGTCGGGGACCGTGTCGGCGGATGCGTCGTCGGCGGCGGATACGACGCTCGAGTTGAAGGACTCGGACTTCATGGATATGTGCACCGGCAAGGCCGATGCGCAGAAGTTGTACTTCGGTGGGAAGCTGAAGATTTCCGGCAATGTGATGGCTTCGCAGAAGCTGGAATTCTTGAAGAAGCTGGATCCCAACTTGGTGCTGGAGGTGGTGAAGGCTCGGGCGGGTGGAGCTTCGGCGGCCGCCGCATCGCAACCCTCCGCCGCGCAACCCGCACCCCCAAAGGCGTCGGAGGCCGCCGCCATCTTTGGGAAATTGAAGGAGCTGGTGGCGAAGGACAAGCGGCTCGTCGACGAGGTCGGGGCGGTGCTGCAGTTCCGCATTCAGGATCCGGATGCGGCATGGGTGGTCGACTTGAAAGGCGGCGCGGTCAAGGAAGGAACGGATGCCGCGGCCACCACGGTACTGACCTTGAAGGATGCGGATTTGGTGGCCTTGGTGAAGGGCACGGAGCAGCCGCAATCGCTTTATCAAAAGGGTGCGTTGCGCGTGGATGGCGACGTGCGGGCGGCGCAGCGGATTGGGTTCTTGAGGCAGTTGACGTGACAGACGTGACAGACGTGACAGGCGTGACGGAAGGAAAAGAACAATGAGCAAGCGCGTGAATGTCATCGGCGTGGGGATGGTCAAGTTCGCCAAGCCGGGCGCCAGCGAGGATTACAACGTCATGGCCTCCAAGGCGGCGCGCGCTGCCCTCGAGGACGCCAAGGTCAAATACGAGGACATCGAGCAGGCCTTTGCCGGCTACGTGTACGGCGACAGCACCTGCGGACAGCGGGCCATTTACGAAGTTGGCCTGACCGGAATTCCGGTTTTCAACGTGAACAACAATTGCTCCACCGGCTCGACGGCGCTCATGTTGGGCCGTCAGGCCATCGACGCGGGCGCGCATTGCGTGCTCGTGGTCGGGTTCGAGCAAATGGAGAAGGGCGCCCTCGGGTCGAAGTTCACCGATCGGGTCAATCCGCTGGAGCAACACGCGGGCGTGATGTCGCGCGTCCAAGGCGTGAACCAAGCGCCGTTTGCCGCGCAGATGTTCGGCGGCGCGGGGCGCGAATACCGGTGGAAGTACGGGACGAAGAAGGAGACGTTCGGCAAGGTCAGCGAAAAGGCGCGCAAGCACGCGAGCAAGAATCCGTATGCCCTCTTCAACGAGGTGCTTTCGCTGGAAGAGATCATGGCCTCGCAAGAGGTCTTCGATCCGCTGACCCGCTTCCAATGTTGCCCGCCCACGTGTGGTGCGGCGGCGGCCGTTCTGTGCTCCGATGAGTTCGCGAAGAAGAACGGGATCGCCAAGCCGGTGTACATCGCGGCGCAGGCGATGACCACGGATTATGCCTCGAGCTTCGGCGACAGCATGATCAAGATGGTCGGCTACGACATGGCGGTGAAGTGCGCCGAGAAGGTGTACGAGCAAGCCGGCCTGGGCCCCAAGGACGTGGACGTGGTGGAGCTGCACGACTGCTTCACGGCCAACGAGGTGCTCACGTACGAAGCACTCGGCCTCTGCAAGGAGGGGGAGGCGGAGAAGTTCATCTGGGAAGGGCAGAACACGTACGGCGGAAAATACGTGACGAATCCGTCGGGCGGGCTCCTCTCCAAGGGTCATCCGCTCGGCGCCACCGGACTTGCACAGTGCACGGAATTGGTGTGGCAGCTTCGCGGGCAAGCCGATCAGCGCCAGGTGCCCGACGCCAAGGTCGCGCTTCAGCACAATCTAGGATTGGGCGGCGCTTGCGTCATTACGATGTATCGACGAGATTAGTGGCATGATCTTCGAGATTAAGCTCGCACACCCCGCGAAAAACGCGCTCGACTCGACGCTGATGGCGTACATGCTCGAGCAACTGCGGGAGGCTGCCGGTCGCCCGGTCCTCATCTCGGGCAGCGACAACGCCTTCAGTGCCGGGCTCAATCTGAAGACGGTGAGCCGGTTCGATGGACCTGCCATGCGCATGTTCCTCGACCGGCTCGAGCATTTCATGGCGGCCGTGTACCTCTATCCGGGCCCCACCGCCGCTGCCATCAATGGTCACGCCATCGCGGGCGGCTGCGTGCTGGCGTTGTGTTGCGATTACCGGGTGGCTCTGGCAGACCCGAAGGTCAAAATCGGTCTGAACGAGGTGGCGCTGGGGGTTCGCTTTCCGCCGCGCATCCACACCATCGTGAGCCGCCGCGTTCCACCACAGCACCACGAGCGCGTCATCCTCGGCGCCGAGTTGTTCGATCCCGTCACCGCGTTCGAGCTGGGCTTGGTCGACGCGGTGTCGGAAGACCCTGTGCAGAATGCACGCGATCGACTGACGACGTGGGGCGCCCTTCCTCAAGATGCGTATTCGGCGACGAAACGCGATTTGCGCGGCCGCGGCGAAACCGATTTGTGCCCCGAGGCCGAACACAAAAAGCGCCTCGACGAAGCCGTCGACGCCTGGATCACGGACGACGTAAAAAACCGCATGCTCGCGGCGCTGCGGCGGTGACCCAGGGAAGCGGCGCAGAAGAAGGTGAGCGCCAGGGTCGCCAGGGCGCCAGGATCGCCAGCGGGGCCAACGGAAAACCGAAATACGGCAGATTTTTTGGTTTAAGAACAAATATTTCTATTTAGAATAATCTGCCCTTCATTGAAAAATTCAATCCAATGCCGTTTCCGCTGGCGATCCTGGCGGCCTTGGCGTCTTGGCGGTTCCTTCTTCATTTGAGCGCGCAGCCTGCGATGGATAGGACGAGGAGTCCCGCGTCGGACGCTTTCGGGCCGCTGCCGGGCGTGACGCGGACTTTGAGGGAAGCGGCGCAGAAGAAGGTGAGCGCCAGGGTCGCCAGGGCGCCAGGATCGCCAGCGGGGCCAACGGAAAACCGAAATACGGCAGATTTTTTGGTTTAAGAACAAATATTTCTATTTAGAATAATCTGCCGTTCATTCAAAAATTCAATCCAATGCCGTTTCCGCTGGCGATCCTGGCGGCCTTGGCGTCTTGGCGGTTCCTTCTTCATTTGAGCGCGCAGCCTGCGATGGATAGGACGAGGAGTCCCGCGTCCGACGCTTTCGGGCCGCTGCCGGGCGTGACGCGGACTTTGAGGGAAGCGGCGCAGAAGAAGGTGAGCGCCAGGGCCGCCAGGGCGCCAGGATCGCCAGCGGGGCCAACGGAAAACCGAAATACGGCAGATTTTTTGGTTTAAGAACAAATATTTCTATTTAGAATAATCTGCCGTTCATTCAAAAAATCAATCCAATGCCGTTTCCGCTGGCGATCCTGGCGGCCTTGGCGTCTTGGCGGTTCCTTCTTCATTTGAGCGCGCAGCCTGCGATGGATAGGACGAGGAGTCCCGCGTCGGACGCTTTCGGGCCGCTGCCGGGCGTGACGCGGACTTCGAGGGAAGCGGCGCAGAAGAAGGTGAGCGCCAGGGTCGCCAGGGCGCCAGGATCGCCAGCGGGGCCAACGGAAAACCGAAATACGGCAGATTTTTTGGTTTAAGAACAAATATTTCTATTTAGAATAATCTGCCGTTCATTCAAAAATTCAATCCAATGCCGTTTCCGCTGGCGATCCTGGCGGCCTTGGCGTCTTGGCAGTTCCTTCTTCATTTGAGCGCGCAGCCTGCGATGGATAGGACGAGGAGTCCCGCGTCGGACGCTTTCGGGCCGCTGCCGGGCGTGACGCGGACTTTGAGGGAAGCGGCGCAGAAGAAGGTGAGCGCCAGGGTCGCCAGGGCGCCAGGATCGCCAGCGGGGCCAACGGAAAACCGAAATACGGCAGATTTTTTGGTTTAAGAACAAATATTTCTATTTAGAATAATCTGCCCTTCATTGAAAAATTCAATCCAATGCCGTTTCCGCTGGCGATCCTGGCGGCCTTGGCGTCTTGGCGGTTCCTTCTTCATTTGAGCGCGCAGCCCGCGATGGATAGGACGAGGAGTCCCGCGTCGGACGCTTTCGGGCCGCTGCCGGGCGTGACGCGGACTTTGCAGCCGCCATCGGCGCGCGCAGCGGAGACGGCATATGTTGCGCTTGGAGCGAGGCCGCTTACGATGTGGCGGGGGGCGTCTTCGGGGGCGGTGTAGTCGAAGCCAGTGGGGGCCTTTTGTGCGGCGGTGCGTAGGAAGACGTAGGCTTCGCCGTCGAGGGAGGCGCCTTCCACGGCGTCGCCGCGCACGGTGCCCAATGGGGCGCGGGGGGCGTCGGCGGAGGAGGCGGTGATGACGTGAAGGAAACGGCGGTCCGTTGCGCCGGTGGGCGAGGGGATTTCCAGGCGCGTGGCGCGGAGGCCCTTTGCGGGGGCGTCGTTGGTCCAGAAGCTGTCGCTCTTTTCCGGGGTCGGCTCGCGCACGAGTCGCGCTTTGGCATCGGCCGGTGCCACCGTGTAGATTTGCGCCGCGGAGCTGCCCACCGTAAAGCGCGTGGCAACGGCGTCGCCGCACGTGTGCGCGATCCAGGTGACCGCGAAGGCTGGCTTCGCGACCGCGATGCGATCGTAAATGACGAGGCGCGACGAGGCCGCGTTCCCCGCCACCGGCGTGCGCGAAAATAGGATTTCCCGCTCGGCATGGACCACGGAACGCCGGCCGTCGTCCCTTTGGCGGGGTGGCTCGTAGGCCGAGGTGAAGTCTCCGAGCGCGTGCACGTAGGTTCCATCGTCGGAGAAGCGCGTGATCGTCGCGCGGGATACTGGCACCTGGTTCGGTGCGTAGACCAGCACCTCCTTGCCATCGTCGACCAAAATGGAATTGTGGCTCGTGGTGGACCCCGAGCCATACGCGCCCGGATCGGAGATGAGTGCATCCTCGCCGCGCACCAGCTCGAAGTGCCCCTGATCGAGGTGCTGATGGTCCGACAGATGCGGCCCGCTCTGAAAGGCGAGCCACACGGCGTCGGGCGACCACGCCGTGCGGGCGAACAGCGTGCCCGTGCCCGCAGCGAGGTAGCTCTTCGACCCGCGGCGCGGATCGTCTTCCGCGCGCGGCGGCGCCGACGCATCGTCTGCGAGCGCGTTGACCCAGCCGAACGGATCGTCGCGCTTGCGCGTCGTCTTCGCCGCGAGCGCGCGCGCTTGCTGCGCGAGTGGGTCCGCATCGAAGGCCAGGGCCACGGCGTCGAGCTCCGCGCCATTGGCCACGGCCGGCTTCTCGCTCCAATCCCCATTGTCGTAAAGATGGATACCGTCCGGCAACAGTGCGTGCGTTCGATACCCGAGGATCTGCCGGATCCATGGCAATTCCACGTGCTCCGTCGCCGCGTAGAGCGCCATGGTCACGGCAGGGCCTGCACCGTATTGCCAACTCTCGGGCCATTGCCCGCCATCCAACTTGGCATACGCAGGACCGATATCCCGCAGGAACATCCGCTGCGCCTGCGCCCGAAACTTGGTGGCCCGCGGATCGTCGCCCTCGGCGGCGACGCCCGTCATGGCGACCGCACCGAAATAGCCTGCATAGTAATTGGCAATCGGCTTGTCGCGCATGTACCCCTCGCGGCCGTACCAATCGATCCACGAGGCCAATCGATCCATCACGTGCTGGCGCAACTCCGTCGTCATGCCCGGCGCATCGTGCAGCCAATCGTAGGCCACGGCGCCCAGAAAACCGCGCGTGCGGATCGCATATCCATTGTCGTGACGAATGACGGTATCGCCGCCTTCCCCGTCACCCACTTTGGCTTTGTCATCCACCAGCGCGCGCAAATACATGACCGCCGTGCGTGCCGCCGCCTCGTCCCCTTCGACGTAATGGACGAGCGCACACGCAAGGGTGGCGTTGGTCCAATCCCAACCTTCGTACCCGCTGGGGATCTTCTTCGCCGTCGCCTCCTCGCACAAATGGGCCATGCGCGCCCACGACGGTGCGCGCTGTGCCGCGTGGCGCTTCATTCGTGCGCGTCGCGCGGGGGTGAGCGCAATGCGCGGATGCTCGGGCAGCTTCGCCAGCGCGGGGAGCGGCACCGGCGGAGCCGACGATTCGCCGCCGGCCGTTGCGTCGTCCTCGGAGCCTTGCGACACAGTGCCGCTTGGCGCGGGCTTGATGCTCTCACCGCGCACGCACCCTCGCACCACGCGCTTGCAGGCACCGACCGGCCCGATGGAAAGACCGAGGCACACCGCGCCGACCACGAATCGCGCACCCGTCATGGGGCTCCTTTGATACGGGTGTAGACGAAGAGAAACGCGAGCATCAACAGATTGACCACGAAGATCGCGAGGTATTCCTTCCAGCGCAGCTTGATCTGGAATGACTGACTCGTCTGTTTCACCGCCCCGTACAGCGCGCCCGCGAGGCCGAGATAAATGAACAGCATCGCGTGGTAACAGAACGACAAAAAGGTGATTCCAATGAGAATCCCCGAGAACGCCACGAACAGCGAAAACGCGAACGGACGCAGCCGCTGGTCCACGTCCTCCGCCGGGTGAAAGGCGACCACGTAAGGGATCTTCATCGATACATAAATGAGGAGGCTAAAAAGGAAGAGTCCGGGAAGACCCAACTCTGCCGCCGCCAGCAAATAGGAATTGTGCGCGGTGATGAAATAATGCTCCGCGAATTGCCCTTGCCCCACGCCGAATACCGGGGAGGCGCGGAACATGTCCACACCCTCGTAAAGCGCGCCGAGGCGTTCCAACGACGATGACTCGGCCTCTTCGCCGCCGCGCCCGCCGAGCATCACCAATGGCAGTGCCATGGTCGCGCCGGCGAAGGCACCTTTGAAACCGTATCGCCGCACGAAATAGACACCGAGCACGGCGGCCAACACGAGAACGCCACCGCGCGATTGCGTCTGAATGACACAATACGAAGCCATCGCGAGCGCGCCGCCGAAGAAGATGTGCCTCAATTTGGATTGCGCCGCGCTGTACAGGGCGAAGCAGAACGCGAACGCGGCGCCGATGGCCAGCGCCAGCTCGTTGGGATCCGCCAGAACGCCGCGCCAGCGAACGCGCCCGTGGCCGATGGTGAAGGTCTGAAAGGGGCCCGGCTTCTCGCAGAGAAACTCGGATCCCGGCGCCATTTCCATGGCGTCCCGTCGCGCATCCTCGTCGCACTCGCGCGGGCTGAGCACGCACGTGCGCCCGGTGGCCGTGCCGGTGCTCTTGTCGCCGGCGGCGAGGTCCTCGCCCGAAATGATGATGCACTCGAACTCGCCCCGCGATTGGGCAAAGCCGAAGGCGGCGAGTGCGATGGATATCGCGACCAAGGTCGAGGCGATGACCGCGAAACGCGCGTAACTGCGTGCGGCATAGGCGATGACCAACATGAACACGGTGGAGAACACGACCGTGTTGACCGTGTGATCGATCTCGCTGCGTCCCGCTTTGATCAAGGTGCATGCGAAGCACCAGGCGGCGAAGGCGCCGAGGTACGGAAGCTGCGGGGTCCACGCGGAACGGGTTCGTCCGGTGGCGAATTCGATGATGATGCCCAATACAGCGAGGCCCGTCACGAGGTTGAGAAAGCCGATCCCTTGCAGCAGCGGAATGACTTCCTGCGGCCGCAAAAAAACGGTCGTGACGAGGAGGATGGCTCCGAGGAGTCCCAATCGCGTTCGGGGCTAGCGCGCCGCCATCCCCGCTCCGTTCAGGTTGATCGAGGTGGAAGGTTCGTCGCTGCTGTCGGATGGAGAGAGGGGCTCATCGAGGTATTCGATGGGACCCCAATCGGGTCTGAAGGCATATTGCACGAGCCCCACGGCGAAGCCAGCTCCGTGCGAGGCGTGAAGAACGGGGAAGATGCTCCAGACGACGGGAATGGCGGCCGCGCCGAGCTTCCTTCCGACCCGCACCGCTTCGGCCAAGGTGCCCAGGGCGTAGCCGCCGAAAGCAAACGGTGTGAACGGCTGCAGGTGCGATGTCAAAAGCAGCCCCACGCCACCGGTCAGCGCCAGGAACGGAAGCGCCGGCCGCAAGGTGAGGAATCGGCCGTGCTTCCAAAGCGTGCGCGCGCGCCCTTTTCCATATTTGAAATACTGCCGCGCCAGCGCTCCCAGCGATTCGCGTGGGTAATAGTGCACGACGATGCGACGGCTCAAATAGACTTCTCCGCCCGCCGCATGGATGCGCTGATTGATCTCCGCATCCTCGTTGGTGATGGCCCTTCGATCGAAGAGCCCTGCCTGCGCGAACACGCGGCGCGGAAAGGCGCCGGGAAAAACCGTATCCACGAAGCCCTCGGCATCGACCTGGCGGTATTTGGAATTGCCGATGGCGAGCGGACTCTCCAAGGCTGCGGCAAGGGCGCGCTGGAAAAACGTGCGCGCGCGCGGACGTGCGGCGCCGCCGACGTTGCTGGCGCCCGTCTCCGCGAGCACCAGCACGCACTGGCGGACGAAGTCCTGGTTGTACTCTGCATGCACATCCGCGCGGACGATGATGTCGCCCTTGGAGGCGCGGATGCCTTCGTTGAGGCCGGCGGCTTGAATGCGCTCCGGGTTGTCGATGACGCGCACCCGCGCATCGTCCTCCATGATGCGCGCGAGGATCTCACGCGTTGCATCGGAGCTCATGCCATCGACCACGAGGATCTCGAGCCGGTCCTTGGGGTAGTCCTGCGCGAGGAGCGAACGGATGCACGCTTCGATGTACGACTCCTCGTTGAGGCACGGCACGACGAGGCTCACGAAGCTGGGGAGGGAGGCGTCCTGGTCCATGGGGAAAACCGACCACGTTAGATGTCGCGGTCTACGGTACCGGTTCGATCTTTCCGTCCTCGGACACGCGGAACGCGAGGATGCCCTGCGCGCTTGCCTGCAGTTTGGTGCCGTTTTCTCCACCGGGCACCGCACGCACGGTTCTGCCTTGCGCGACGAGCGCGTAGCTCGCGTTGGGTGGCACATCCGCGATGACATGCAGCGCGGCCGTGGGCACGGCATAGGTGAACGCGCCCTCGATGCGGTTCGCGTCGTCGGGGGCGGCCACGTAGACGTACGCCGTGTCCTTTCGGCGAAGCAGCGTGCCGCGTGCTTTGCCCTCGGTGAAATGGAGGAGCGACGCCGCCGCGACGTCTTGCGGTGAGGCCGATGCATCGAACACGGTGCACCATCGTTGGGTGCGCGCCTTCGGACCGCGGATTTCGGCGCGCCACACTTTGTGCACGCCGAACACGTCCGTCGTCGTCGTTTTGGCGCCGCGCGGAAGCAGCGGAATGAGCGCGCCGCCGTAATCGTCCGCATCGCCTGCGTCGACACGCGCATGGTGCGTCACGTGCGGGCGCTGCGAAAGATGAAACGCGAGCCACTGGTCCGCGCGCGCGTTCGCCGCCTCGGTGCGATCGTCGATGACGAAGAGCGAAGGCCGAAAGAAGGCAATCTGGCGCGTCCACGCGGCCACGGTGCCCGGGCGGTACGTCTCCTCGAGGCGGTCGCCACGGACCACGACGAAGGGCTCGCGGTCCTCGAAGACGCCGACGGACGTCTTGGCCGACACATTGGCAATTTGCCCGGGCTTGGGGCCATCCGGCGTCTTCGCGTAGAACACGTTGAAGAGCGCGCGCTCGGCCTTGTCGCCGAACAGCGCCGCATACACCTGATTCTCCACGCGCGCGCCGTCTTTGGCGCCCTTCACGAGGCGCGTCGGCGCATAGGCGAGCAGCGGCCGATCGCCCCGCACCACGGACAGCGAACCTTGATCGAAGAGCATCTCGCCCGAGTCGGGGTTGTTCACGTACGGCCCCGCGCTGAACGAAGCCCACACGGCGTCCTTGCGCCAGGACGAGCGCATGGCCACAGTTTGCATGCCCTTGGCGAGGTACGCGCGCGGCTGGTCGTCGAACGACGCGTCGGCGCCTTGCTCGTCCCAAAGCAACATGCCCACCAGCGGCTCCAGGAACGTGGGCGATCCGCCCGCGGCCTCCTTCACCTCGCGCGCAAAGCGGTGGAAGGCGGGGGCGATGGGATCCTTCCACATCGAGGCAAAGCCCCACGCACCGTACGCGAGCGCTGGGTCGAAGGCCGACGGTGTGTCGCTCGCGTGGATCGTTCCGCGGTCGTCGAGGGTTCGACGGTTGGGCCACGAGAAATGAAGCAGGTACTTGGCCTGATCCACCGGGTACGAAAAGCCGGCGCCCACGAGATCGACGTCCTTCGCGGTTCGTGCCGCCCAGGCGGGCAGGCTCATGTTCAAGCTGGCCAGCGTTCCATAGCCCCAGCCTTCGGGCCATCCACCGCCGGCGAGGTGCGCGGCATAGAAGGGGGCCACGGTTTTCTGGTGCACGCGCTCGAAGAAGTCGCGCCAGCGCGCGTTGTCCTCGCCGCTCTCGCTACCAAGCGCGGAGAGCGCTTTGGTGACGTAATACCCGGCGAAGTAGTTTCCCTGCGGATGATCGCGCCCGAAGCCGCGCTTCTCGTACACGTCGATCCAGCGTTGGACGGCGTCGTCGACGCGGCGCCGTTGTTCGGGGCTCATCACCGCGTGGAGCCAGTCGTGCGCAATGGCCATGCCGGCGCCGTAAAAGCGGATGCCATAGACCGAGTCGCGCTCCATCGGCACGGCGTGGGGGCCGTCCTTCTCGCTCATCTTGTCGAGGATCTCGAGCGCCTTGCGCGCGTACACCGTCGCGCGGTTCGCATCGAGTGTGCGCGTGATCTGATGGCATAGCGACAACTCGAGCAGCGGGCCGAAGTAGCCTTGGCCCTGGTAGCCCTCGCCGATGTTTCCTTTGGAGGGGTAGTCCGCGCCGTCGGGGTAGGCGACCTGCGCGTCCGCGTAGTCGTCACATCGCGCTCGAAGCGCCACCCAGCTCGGTGCATTGCCGCGGGCCCGCTCGCGCAGTGCGGTGAGCACGTCGGCACTGAGAAAAAGGCGCGGGCGGTCCTTCGCCGCGTCGCCCGGCGGGGGAGCCCAGTTTGGAGCGGAGGCGTTGGCCGCGGGCATCGGCGGCGCAGGTGAAGCGGGCGGTCCCGCCGGCGGCGAGCCCCAATCCTGCGCGGCGCAGGCCGCGAGCGATGCGGCTCCAAGCAGCCAGGTAAGCCATGCAACCGTGAGACATCGCCGCGGTTCGGCCATGAACGACAATGATGCTACGAGGGCGACGGCGGATGCATCGCATGGTAGGAAAATGGATGTGCCGCATTCGGACGAACGAACGACGACCGCGGCGAGTCCCGCGTCGGTAACCGCGCCGGCGGATTGGCTGCGCGCATTGATTGTAGCTTACAGCTTTCCTCCGGTGGGGGGGGCCGGCGTGCAGCGCATGCTCAAGCTGGCCAAGTACCTGCCCGAGCACCACGTGGTTCCCACCGTGCTGACGGTGGCGAATCCCTCGGTGCCACTCACCGATGCATCGCTCTTGCACGATCTGCCGCCGGGCATTCAAGTGCTGCGCGCCCGCACCCTGGAACCGGGGTATGCCCTCAAGCGCGCGGCGTGGAACGAGACGGCGCACCATCGCAAGATCCGCCTGGGCGCCCTCGCCAAGGAGCTGCTCGTGCCCGATGCGCAGATCCTCTGGCAGCCCGGGGCGCAGGCGGCCATGCTGAAGAAGCTTTATTTCTCGGGGCCGCCGCCGCAGGTGGTGCTCATCAGCGCGCCTCCGTTCTCGCAGTTTCTGCTGGCGCCGATCGTGCGGCTGCTGCGGCGGAAGGTCGCCGTGATTCTCGACTACCGCGACGAGTGGAGCACGTACCGCACCGCGTACGAGATGATGGGCGGTCGCATCGGCTCCAAGATTGGCGATCCGCTCGAGTCGGCGCTGCTGCGCACCGCCCACGCGGTCATCACGGCGACGGAGGAGTTCCGCGACAACCTGCTCTCGCACTTTCGCTTTCTCGACCCTGCGCGCGTGCACGCCATCCCGAACGGCTACGACGCGGACGATTTCCCCACGGATCTTCCGTCGCCGCCGCGCGACCGTTTCGTCATCGGCTACGCGGGCACCGTGTTCAAGCTGACCAGCGTGCGCGGCTTCCTCGGGGCGGTGCGCCTGCTTCACGAGCGCGCACCCGAGCTTGCGCGGCATCTTCACGTGCGCTTCATCGGACGCATCGTCGACACGGAGCTCGATGCCTTCGAGGGGATGGAGGCACTCGGCGTGGAGCGGGTCGGTTACCTCGAGCATGCGCAGTCGCTCATCGAGCTGTCGCGGAGCCATCTCGTTTTGTGCACCCTCGACGAGGTGCCCGGCGTCGAGCGCATCTACCCGGCGAAAATTTTCGAGCTGATGTACCTCGGCCGCCCATGCCTCACGTTGTCGCCACCGGGCGCGCTCACGCGGCTGGTGTCGCGCCATCGCTTGGGGGACGTGCTCCCACCGCGCGACGAAGCGCGCATTGCGGCCTACCTCGAGGCGCGGCTGCGCGCGTTTCGCGAAGGCAATGGCCACGCGCGCGCGGCCGAGGCATCGTTCGCCCCGCGCGGCATCGAGCGCTATGCGCGGCGTGCGCTCGCCGGTGAGTTCGCTGCGGTGATGCGCGAAGCCTCCCGGCTTGCAGACTGAAGAGGCGTGCGGTACGAGCGAACGGTGCCGCGCACGCACGAGCACCGCATCGCGAGTGGGACCTTCGTCGCCGGGATCATCCTGGGCTGCGTGGCCGTGTCCTTTTTCGTCATGCGCGCGAAGACCGGCGGCTCGTTCGTCTATCCGCTCGACGATAGCTACATCCATCTCGCGCTGGCCAAGAACCTCGCCGATCAGGGCATTTACGGCATCACCTCGCACGAGTTCACGCCCGCGTCGTCCTCCATCGTGTGGCCGCTGCTTCTCGCCGCGCTGCGCCCGTTCTACAAGGGCGAGCTCGGGCCGCTCGCACTGAATGCGGTGTTCGCCGCGCTTCTCGCGACGGTGGTGGACCGCGGCCTTCGCCGCGATGGCTACGGTGCGACCGGCCGGGTTCTCCTAGGCAGCGCGATCCTTCTGGCGACGCCCATCGTGTCGAACGTTCTCATCGGCATGGAGCACACGCTCCACATGCTCGCGACCTTGCTGCTGGTGCACGCGGCGGTGGACGCGCTCGCGGCGCCGAAAGCGGCGGGGGCGCGAAGCCTTGCGGCGATTTCCCTCTTCGCGATGATCGCCACGTCGGCGCGCTACGAGACGCTGTTCGCGGTGGCCATCCTGGGGCTGCTTGCGTTGATCCGTCGACGGCTCGCGATGGCCGTCGCCCTGGGCATCGGCGCTGGGTTGCCCGTGGTGGGCTTCGCCCTGTTCTCCATGGCCCATGACGCGGCGCCCTTTCCGTATCCCGTGCTGATCAAGCGGCAGCACTTCGGCGCGGCCTCGTCGTTCGCCGAGCTGGTCATGCCCTACGTCCGCGAACCGCATTTGTTGGCGCTCCTCGTGCTGCTGGCCCTGGCGGTGGCGCGCGCGCCATCCTCGTGGGAGCGTCGCAGGCTGATGCTCGTCGTCGCCGCGGTGACGATGGTTCTGCATACGAGCTTCGCCAAGGTTGGCTGGCTCTTTCGCTACGAGTCGTACGTCGTTTTGCTCAGCCTCGTGGCGCTCGCGGGGCCGATGTTGGCGGCGTGGGAACGGCTTCGTACGTACGCACTGGCATTTGCGCTTTTGCTGCTGCCGCTGACGACGCGCGGAGCGCATTCGCTCATCAAGACGCCGAAGGCCAGCTACAACATTTACGAACAGCAGATGCAGATGGCCCGTTTCGTGGCGCGGTACTATCCGGATCAGCCGATCGCCATTCAGGACGTCGGTGCCATTTCCTATTTCAGCGATCCGGAGATCGTCGACCTCATCGGCCTGGGTAGCCCCGCCGTCGCGCGTCTCAAGTTGGCCGCCGCCTTTCACGGCGATGCCGTGGATGGCGTCGTGCAGGGCCGCAAGATCGCCATCGTTTACGACAAGTTGGCTCGCCCCTCGTGGCGGAAGGTCGGAAGCTGGCGCATCGCCGACAATGTCGTGTGCGAAGAGCCAAGCGTCTCGTTCTATGCCATCGATCACGGAGAAGGTGCACGCCTGGTTGCCTCGCTGAGGGAATTCGCCCCGTCGCTTCCCGCCACGGTCGAGCAGTCGGGCGAATATTTGCGTTGAGCTAGAGAATTGTCGCGCCCGCGAGCGGGATCACGGAAGCGGCGGCACCACCTTCTGCATCGAAGGGGTGACAGGTCCGCCCTATGCGCCCCCTCCCCCCTTCGCCCTCGCGGCCATTCGCCTGCGCGTTGTTCGGTCTCGCCCTCGGTTCTGCCGCTGCAGTATCGGCGTGCGGTCCGTCCCCAACGTACAACTGGCCGGCGGAAAGCGCGCTCGGCTACAAGGTTGGGCCGGGCGACATACTCAAGATCAACGTGTGGAAACACGATGAACTGAGTCAACAAGTCACGGTGCGTCCCGATGGGGCATTTTCGCTACCCCTGCTCGGCGACGTTCCCGGGAACGGCCGCACGGTCACCGAGATCACCGCCGATATCCAGGCGAAACTAAAACAGTTCTTCCAGGAGCAACCCCCGGCCAACGTGCAAGTGTCCGAGGTGCACTCCTATCGAATTTACGTCGTTGGCGAAGTTCAGCGCGGTGGAGAATTCACCCCCAGCGGCGAGGTCACGGTCTTGCACGGTCTGGCGCTGGCCGGTGGCTTCACCCGTTTTGCCAACCCAGCGCGCATCGTCATCGTCCGGCGTGACGCGCGCGGTGAAAGGCGGATCCCCTTCGATTTCGATGCCGTCGTCGAGAAAGGCGAGCTTCAGCAGAACCTGGCACTGCAATCGGGCGACACCGTCATAGTGCCCTAAATCGATAAAATCCCTGGCGTTTAGTTGCAAAGGAGTATCGCTGCAGCCGGGGCAGCGAATCGAACGGAGCGATGGTCGAGCTATTACGTTCACCAAGGCGCCTCCTTCTCTTCGCGTTCGAAGGAGTTCTCGTGGCGATTGTCCTGATCGTCGCGGCGTGCGTCCGTCTAGGCTTACACGACGGGCTCACCTATCCTCATATCGCGAAGAAAGCCCTTCTGGTCGGCTTGGTCGTCCAGGGCGCCGCTTATTACGCAGGCCTTTACGAGTTGCATTCGGTCCAGACAGCCCGCGCGCTGTTCAGCGGCATGCTCAAAGCCTTGGCGCTGGCGAGCGTCATCCTTTGGGGCCTCTTCTATGCGGTGCGGCCGCTGGAAATCGGGCGCGGCATCTTCCTCCCCGCCATTGCCATTACGGCCTTGGTCGTGCCGACCTGGCGTCTGCTGTACAACCGCATCTCGTCCAATGCGGGCTTTTTGCGGCGCACGCTGTTACTGGGTAATGGCGACTTGGCGCGCGAAATTGCCACACTCATTCGCGAGGCACCGGATTGTGGCCTCGAGCTGGTGGGCTTGCTCTCGCGCGACCGCATCTCCATGACGCACGGGCAAGAGGGCGTCATCGGCACCTACGCCGAGCTGCGCGACATCGTCGAGCGGCAGGAAATCAAGTTCGTCATCGTGGCGTATCCCGACCGTCGCGGCACGCTGCCCGTCGAGCAATTGCTCGAGGTGAAGTTCCGCGGCGTCGAGGTCGAGGAGGGCGTCAGCTTCTACGAGCGCATGGCGGGCAAGATCTTCGTCCGCGAACTCAAGCCGAGCCAGCTGATCTTCGCGGAGGGCTTTACCTCGCGACCGACGACGCGCCGCTTGAAGCGCATCTTCGACGTGATCGTCGCGGGCATCGGTCTCGCCATGGCGGCACCGTTGATGCTGCTGACGGCGCTGGCCATCAAGCTCGATTCACCGGGCCCGATTCTGTATACGCAGACGCGGGCAGGGGAGTTCGGTCGGCTGTTCACGATTCTGAAATTCCGTTCGATGCGCACCGACGCCGAGAAAAACGGCGCCCAATTCGCCAAAGAGAACGACGACCGTGTGACCCTGGTGGGGAAATTCATTCGCAAAACGCGTTTGGACGAACTGCCGCAATTGTGGAATGTGCTCCGCGGCGACATGAGCATGGTCGGCCCACGCCCCGAGCGGCCGGTGTTCATCGAGCAACTGGACCAACAGGTCCCGTTCTTCAAGCAGCGCCTCTACGTGAAACCGGGCGTCACCGGCCACGCGCAAGTGCGCTGCAAGTACGGGGCGACCGCCGACGATATGATCGAGAAGCTGCAGTACGATTTGTATTACATCAAGAGCTACTCGCTGCTGTTCGATCTATCGATCATGCTGGACACGATCAAGGTCGTCCTATTGCGGATTGGGGCCCGGTAGCCGTTCCAAACGGAACAACGCCTTCTCCCAATAGACCGAAACTGAAGACCGTATACACGGCGACGGGCCGGCCGTTCCGAATCACGGGTTGGAACCGATAGGACTCCTCAATCGTCGAGATGGCGTTCGACACGGCTTCGTCGCATCCGATGGGTTCCACCGGCGGAAACAAGTCGCAGTGCGAGACACCGCCATCGACGCCTACGACGCACGCGATTTGAACCATGGCCGTTGTTCTCGGGGGCACGCACATTTCTCCCTCTCGATGAAATGTCGGTGGCGTTCCGGCAATTTGCACCAATTCTTCATCTGGTTCCAAGTTTCGTACATCGTTCATCTGCGACCGACTTCGCAGCGGTCGCTTTGACCGCTGCAAGAGCGCGCCGCGAACGTTCGGGCCCCGAATGTTGAGGCTGTACGCATAGGGCATTTCCACGGGTTGGCCGTTGATGAGCGCGGGCCGGTAGCGATACATGTCTTCGAAGGTCTCGATCAGATCGAGGAACGACCCTCTGCACTGACCGACGACATATCGAGCTTGGCACTTGGACAGGGCACCATCGACGCCGAGTTTGCACCTAATCTGCACGAGTGCCGTGGTATTGGGTACTGGGAGACAGCGAAGGGCCTGCAGCGCTGCGAGTTCATTGCTCGCAATGAGCATGGGCGGCACCATCCCCGTCGGGCGGTAGTCACTCCCGTAGTCGGCAGGTGTCCAAGTCCGCGGGGCCGGTGTACTCGAGCAACCGAGGACGGTGGATAGCATTGCGAACGTCGAAACGACTGGCCCGGTGAGGTGTCTCATAGGATCGATGTCCCTCTATCGGCCGCAGCACGGTGCATGTTGCGTAAAATCGTGTGCGCTGCTCCTTCGAGCTGCATTCTTGCAGCATCATTGGCGACGCTGTCTCGTAGACAGCTCGGGCCAAAGAGATGATCCCTATCGTGCATGCGTTTGCTCATCGTCGGTGTGGGCGCCCTTGGGGGCGTCATCGGTGCACGGCTGCTTGCGCGCGGAGTTTCGGTTGCTCTTGCAACGCGTGACGCGTCCTCTGCGGCGGGGTTGAAAGCTGCGGGGTTGCACGTGACCGGTGTCGGAGGGGAGGTTGCGGCGCGTGGAGTCGATGTTCGTGCCCTCGGTGATTGGCCACAGAGCGCCTTCGACCTCGTCGTGCTGGCGACGAAGGCGGATGACGCGCTTTCGATCGCACCGCGGTGTGTCGAGCTGCTCGCGCCCGGTGGCACTCTGTTGCCGATTCAGAATGGTGCGGTGGCGCAGGTGCTTGCTCGGCAGCATTCCCGTGTCGTGCTGGGTGGGCTCTCGAACCTGGGGGCGACGATGATGGCGCCAGGGCGCTACGAGCAGCGAAACGCGGGCCATATCCTCATGGGTGAACTTGCGGGCGGCATGACCGAGCGCGCTACCCAGATTGCGAGCTTTCTCAATCTGGGCATCGAGACTCGCACCACGGCGAACATGAATGGCGCGATCTGGTCCAAGCTTCTCCTCAATTGCACCGTCACGACCCTGGGCGCCGTCGCAGGAACGACGATGCGCGGGTACATCACGCATCCGGAGGGCCGCGCCTTGTTCGATCGAACCTACGACGAGACGCTCTCCGTCGCGTTCGCGAGCGGTGTGCGCCCGGAGCGAATGCTCGTCGACCCCATCCCGCCGCTGGACCGCGACGCGTGGATCGATCGAATCCTCGCCGCCTACGGAGATCTCCGACCCTCGATGCATCAGGATTTCGAGCGAGGACGACCCACGGAGATCGAGTTCATCAATGGGTACGTGGCGAAGCTTGGACTCGAACTCGGTGTCCTGGCTCCGCTCAACGCGGCGATTGCGGATACGGTGCGGGCCATCTCGAGAGGTGAGAGCAAGCCGAGCTTGGAGAATCTCGCGCGCATTCTCCGTGGCTAAAAAGGAGACCAACGCATCGGTTCGCGCGCCGGTACTGTGGTGCGCCATGGAAGGCTCGCCCCGCACGCTCGATTGGAACGATGTACGGTACTTCCTCGCGGTCGCGCGGACGCGACGGCTTGCCAAAGCGGCCAAGGTGCTCGGCGTCGATCAGACCACGGTGGGACGGCGGATCGCTGCGCTGGAGGAGCGCTTTCGAGTCGCGCTCTTCCTGCGCACGCCCGCGGGGTGGGAGCTGACATCGGCCGGGGAGCGCGTTCTCCAATCGGCGCAGCGCATGGCCGAGGCTGCGGAGGAACTTTCGGCGCAAGCCATCGCCGAGGACGGCCGCATCGAGGGACTGGTGCGCATCGCGACGAGTGACACCATCGCGGAGTACTCGGTCGTTCCCGCGATTCGGGCCGTGCAAGCTCGTTACCCTGCGATCCGCGTCGTCGTGAACACCGGCTTTGCCCGGGTCGACTTGCTGCGCGGCGAGGCCGATCTCGCGATCCGCCTGGTGCGCCCCACGGACCCGCGCCTCGCGTGTCGGAAGCTTGCGGAGCGTTCCTTTCGCCTCTACGCGTCGCGCGAGTACGTCCGGCAGCGTGGAACGCCCGATTCGCTGCTTGGGCAACCGATTGTGACCTACGATGAAGCGATACGGCTCGGCGGGCAGCCTTTCCAGTTGCTTCAGACCGAGGGCCTCCACGTCGCCTTCCAGGCGAACAGTGCGCGCGTGATGATGGCCGCTGCGATCGCGGGAATCGGTATCACCCAGCTGCCCGATTACGTCGGAGATGCGATGCCCCAGCTCGTGCACGTGCTTCCGAGTTTCGACAAGCCATACCGCATTTGGCTCGTGGTCCCACAAGCGAAGCGCCGCGTTGCAGCGATCCGTGCGGTAAGCGACGCCATCCGCGAAGTCTTTTCCGCGGCGCCATCGACGTGAAGGCCATCGTGCAAATGTGCACGAGCTCCGGCGCGCGCGTGCATCGCCCGCAACGCGTGAGCTTCCCATGGTCTCGGGTATGTCCTGCCCGACCATCGAAGTTTGGTATCGCCCCACGGACGCGCACGCCATCGACGTGGCGCCGGGGTTCACGTCGATCGCCAAAACGGAACGTCTCATGGCGACGATCGAACATTGCCTTGCCATTGGCTCGGTGGTGGTCGCCGCGCTGGAAGATCGAACATTGGTGGGCTATGCCACGCTGGTGCCGTCGGCGGCCGCGGTGGAAGACCGGTGGCGTGACGTGCCCGATCTCTGGGAGCTCGGTGCGATCGAGGTGGCCGAGGATGCACGTCGCCAGCACGTCGGAACCATGTTGGTGGACGCCCTGCAGCGGGCGCTGCCCTTGCCATCGCTCGTGGTTTTCGCGCGCGGCATCGTGGATCATTGGGCCTACGAGCGAGGCGGCGTGACGCCGACGCGTTACCGCGGTCTTTTGCTCTCGCTGTTGGGCCGCGCGGGATTCTCCCTCCGGCTGACCGCCGATCCCGAGGTGGGCGACACCCGCTGAACTTTTTGGCGGCGCGCTTCGGTGAGCGCGTCCCACCCGCTACGCTCGTTTCGTATCTCCAACGCGAAGGCGCGGAGCCATAGATTGGCATTCGCGCGCCGCTAAACGTCTCATCGTTAACCGGCCATTGTTTCCGCGGGCGACCCGGCTTGTCCAGTGTTCGTCGGAGAATCAGCGCTTCTTCAGGCTGTCGACGAGTTTGTCGAAGTCGGCGCGGGCGGCTTGGACGCTCTTTTCGGGGCCGATCATTTTGAAGAAGGTGCTGTCTTGGCCGTCGGCGGCAATGGCGCCGAGCAAGGCAAAGTGCTCCTTTGGACCGGCCGGCGCGGGCATTCCGGGCATCGTCATGCCGCCTCCGTAGGTGCCTTTGATCTCCACGACGCTCACGTTGATGCCGCCCACCGTGCGCTCTTTCTTGTCGACGGAGGCTCCCGGCGAAAATTGCCCCACCCATCGTTCGATGTTGGCCGCGCTGGAGCCGCCGGCCACTGTGACGCTGAGCTCTGGGGCCTCCGCGTCGCCCGCCGCTTTGGGAATGCGATACGTGGCTTTGCGCATGGCGCTGGCGCTGGGCACCTTTTCCCAAGATGCCGGTGCATCCCAGACGATCTCGTTGCCCGTCGTCGGCGCGGCAGTGGCCGTGGCGGAGAGTGCGGCCGGTGCCTGCCGGGCCGGCGGGGCGGGCGTACTCTGTTCGGGCTCTTGGGTGCGCGAACAAGCCGATAGCAGGACAACCAGGAGAAGACCCGACGTGCGAGCATGCATGACGCCGACCTGAGTACCACAGGTGCGCGGCGCACTCGACGGCAACCGCGGCCTGTTCCGTGCGGTTCTTGAATGCCTTGCGAGCGCATCGTTCGAATCAGTGGTGTGAACATCGGACACGGGTGAAACTGCGGATGAAATGAGTGCCAGCCGGCGTTTTCTCGACGTGCAATCCAGCTTTTTCTCGAAGTTTCCCTGCATTGCCGCGTTGGCGGCGGCTGTCGCGCTCGGCGCCTGCGGGCGTGAGGCGACGCCTTCTCTTTCGGCCGCAGGCTCTGCACCTGCAGCGGACGCGTCCACGCCCGATGCGGACTCGCCCGAGCGCGATATCGCCAACGATGCGGGTGCGCTGCCCCTCGCCGACGCGGGGACGACGGCACACCTCGATGCTGCCTGTTCGTCGAAGTCGTGCACCGTTCGCGTTTCGCGCGATGGGCGCATCGTCGCGACCACCGACGGCAAGCTCGCCGTCTTCGTGGAGCCGGACACGCATACGCAGTCCGAGCTCACCGCCAAGGATGGCGAAAGCTTCGTCACCGTTTCCGCAACGCACCGCATGGCGCTGGTGCGCAAAGGAAATGCATTTTCGCTGCGCGGTGCCGACGGCAAGGAGAATGCTGCCCTTTCGCGCAAACTGGCGGGCGCCTCGAAGGTCATTCTCTCGGAGGACGGCGAGCGCGCGGTGGTCTTCGCGAAGGGTGGCGCCGCGGCTGCCGACGAATCGTGCCCCAAACGATGGATCGATCTCGCGACCAGCCAGGCGCACGGCATCGTCATTCCCAGCGTCGCCGCCGGGGGATCCTCGGAGACCTGCAAATGGGTGCGCCGCCGCGGGGTACAAATCTTTCAAAGCCGTATTGGAATGGCCTTTGCCGATTATACGACCGCGCGCGCCAATATCTCCGAACGGAAGGGACTCTACATTCTCGACAACTTCGGATTCGTCGTCGACAATGTGCGCGACGTCGGCGTTTTGCTCGGTGCGGATATCGACGATGGCGCACATGCCATTGCCGTTGCGCGCATTCCTGCGGTGCCCGAGAAGATCGGCCGCGCACCCATCATCGAAATGGCGCCCGTCGACACGAAAAAGCACGCCACGAAGCGATGGCCCATCGAAGGGCACTTCGTTGCGCTTTGGCTGAGTCCCGACGGTTCGCGCCTGTTGCTCCGTACCAAGCAAAACGATGCAACGTCGCTCAGCGTTTGGGACACGCAAGAGGGGCGCAAGTTGGGTGTGCTCGATTTCGATTGGGACGGTTTCGAGTTCACGCCCGACGGCAAGCGCCTCGTGGTGGCTTCCAAAGGCGAGTTTCGCTTCGTCGATTTACCCTGACGATGAGGCCCGCGCCGCAGCCTCTTTGCAGCGGCGCGCATAAATGGATGGCGTAAAACCAATTTGCGCACGGAAGTCACGAATCAAGTGCGCTTGATCGTGGTAGCCGAGCTCCTGCGCCACCGCGGCCCAATCGACGTGCCCGCCGCGGGCTACGCGATCGGCGGCTTCTTGGACGCGCGATCGTCGCACGATCCATTTGGGACCTACGCCCACGTACCGCTCGAAAAGACGATGCAATGAGCGCACGGAGACGCCCGCGATCTGCGCCAGATCCTCGGCGCGCGCAATTTGCCGGTCCTCCTGGGCTCGTGCGACGAGGCCATTCACCAGCTCCGCGGTCGCGTCGTGGATCGGTTCGAAACTGCGCAAAAACGATTCCACGATGGGTTTCACCGTTGCGGGCTCCGCGTTCTCGGGAATGGGCGCGGCGCGGCCGGTCGCGTGCTCCAGCGAAACGACGCGATCGACGAGCGCGCGCATGGGCACCTTGGCCAATGCGAAGAACCCCGCCGGTTTGAACTTGGTTCCGTGCACCTGCCCGCGCCCGGAGAGATGCGCCACGAAGCGCCGCGTCCCGGGACCGTGAACCTCGAAGTCCACGGTGGTGAAGGAGATGTGCACGCAGGGGTAGGGCAGGGTCTCCTGCTCGTACGGCGGCTGGCCCTCGAGATCCCACCGTACGCTCCAATAGCGATCCACGAAGGGGGCGAGATCCTCGGGTGGCGACTCCCGCGAAAGGGCGAAACGGGTGAAGCCCTCGGCAGGGTTCAAGATTCCGCGCGTGCCGTCGAGCCCCATGGCAACCGCATTTTCGGCGTGGCTGGCGCGCTTTTACAATACGAAACGTCGCCATGGGCACACTCTTCCGCACCGGAGGCAACACATGGGAGAGACGAAGACGTATTCCGGCTCGTGCCACTGCGGCAAAATTCGATTCGAGGTCACTGCCGACATCGCCAAGGCAAGCGCGTGCAACTGTTCCATCTGCACCCGCACGGGCTGGCTGATGGCGTCGGTGCCGCTGGAGGCGTTCCGGCAGCTGTCGGGGAAGGAATCCCAGGTGGATTACCAATTTGGCAGCAAAACGATGCACCACTTGTTCTGCAGCACGTGCGGCATCCGCGCCTTCGGCTCCTATGCCACCGATGGGCAGGAGAAGGTGGTCGTGAACCTGCGCTGCCTCGATGGTCTGGACGTGGATGCGCTCGAACTGCAAAAATTCGACGGAAAGAGCTACTGACGCGAATTTTACCTAAAGAGACGCGGCGCCGTTTCCGTAAGGGATCATCAGCATGAAGATGAGGCGTATCGCGTACGGTGCCATCGTTACGGGGCTCGTGGCCGTTCTTTTGGCGGCCTGTGGAAGTGAGTCGGATGGCTCGGGAAAGAATCCCCTCAATCCGGGTGCGCTGGACGCTTCGGGGGAGGGCGACGGCGGACCTGGCAGCGGGAACCCCGATGGGGGGGCGGGAACGTGCGGCGGCACCGTGACGTCGTCGCACAAGGTCGTGCCGATCAACCTTGCGGTGATGTTCGATACGTCGAAGAGCCTCGTTCAGGATCCCGACGGCGACAATACGCAGACCCGATGGGTGCCGATGACGCAAGCGATGAAGGCCTTTTTCGCGGATGCGCAGACGGCGGGTATGAGTGCTTCGCTGCACTATTTTCCCATCATCAATCGCGACCAATCGCTCTGCGTGCCGGAGATGTACGCGGAGCCCGTCGTCGCGCGAACTGCCCTTCCCAGTGTGTCGTTTGCGGCATCGATCGACCAAAAGGTGCCTGCTGGCGGAAGTCCCATGGAGTCTGCGATGCGCGGTGCGGTCGCCGCCGCCCAGCAAGTCGCGAAAGCGCGACCCGCCGAGAGGGCGGTGGTGGTGCTGGCCACCGACGGTGGGCCAAACGACTGCAGCAGCACGTACACGAATGTTCTCAACGTGATCGCCCAAGCCAAGGCGGCATCCCCCTCGATTGCGACGGTGGTCGTTGCCGTGGGGCCCGAGACCGCGAACCTCAATCGGCTGGCCGCGGCGGGCGGGACGCAGAAGGCCATCGTGGTGCCGCCCGGCGATCCGGCCAAGGCCGCACAAGAGCTTCGCGCGCGCCTGGCCAGCCTTGCGTCGGGTGATGCACCCTGTTCGTTGGCGCTTTCGGTGGCCGATGGCCGCGCCGTCGATCGCAATGCCGTCACGGTGACATTCACTCCGGGATCCGGGCAGCCGGCGACACTGGCCTACAATGCAACGTGCGCCGGCAATACGGGCTGGCAGTTCCTAGATTCCGCGGGACCGGCCACGGTGGCCCTCTGCACGGCGTCGTGCAACGCACTCGCCAGCGACTACAAGGGGAGCGTCTCGGCGACCTACGCCTGCGTCCCCTGATCCTTCGAGTGGCTTCCGTGATACGGAAAAGGCATGGGATCTTCGTCGATGGCGGTGCTCCTCGGCGCGATGGGCCTCGTGGGGGGAGTGGTTCCCGCGGCCTTCATGGCGTGCAGCTCGAACTCGGACAACGGCTTCGAGGGAGCATTCCCCGACGCATCCGTCGATGGCCTTTCCAATGACGCGGCGACCACCGATCAGGATGCGCGCGCACCCTTGGGACCGCCCCGCGTGTACGTGGGGAGCAACGACGGGAAGATACGGACGTATTCCTTCAACGAGGGCACGTACGCGCTCACGTTGATCGACACGGTGGATGCAGGGCGAAATCCCTCGTTTCTGGCATTCGATTCGGAGCGCCGGTACGCGTACTCGGTGGCGGATCAACAAGGGCAGATTCGCGCGTTCTCCATCGATCGGTCGACGGGAAAGCTGACACCCTTTCAGACGATCGATTCGCGAGGTGCCGGCCCGACGTATATCGGTTTGGATCGCGCCGGCAAGCTTGCCATGGTCGCCAATTATGGTGGCGGCACCATTGCGGTGTTCCCTCGGCTGGAGCAGGGCAAACTCGGTGAGAGCTCGGCCACGCGCTCCTTTGGCGATACGGCGCAGACGCATCAAATTGCCGTCGACCCGACGAACAACTTCGTTTACGTGCCGAACAAAGGCCTCGATCGCGTGGCCATCCTTCGTCGCAATGGCAACGATCTCGCCGATGCGGGATCCGCCCCGTCGGGCGACGGACCGCGGCATATCGACTTTGCTCCAAGTGGCCATTACGCCTACGTCATCGACGAAAACGGAAGCACGGTCAGCGCATTCACCTTGGATTCTGCAAATGGCGCACTTGCACAATTGGAAAGGGTCTCGTCCTTGGAGCCCGGCTACGACGGCGGGACCAACACCGGCGCCGAGATCCAGGTCCTGCCCGACGGCAAGCACCTCATCGTGTCGAACCGCGGCGACAACAGCCTCATGGTCTTCGACATCGACGCATCGAGCGGCAAACTCACCCGCCGCGGCCGCGTATCGACCCAAGGCCGCAGGCCCCGTCATTTCCAAGTCGAACCGACGGGCCGCTTTCTCTTCGTCGGCAACGAGGGATCGGACAGCGTCGTCGTGATGGCCATCGATCCGAGCACGGGCGTCCCGCGCCCCGTGGGCACGCCCCTATCGGTTCCGTCGCCGAGCTACGTTGGGCTGATTTACCTTCAGGTGCCTCGCATCGACTGAAACGCGCGACACTTCGATTCGATGAGGGGGCGCGCGCTTGGGCTATTCGCTCTTTTGGTTCTCCCCGCGCCCCGGGTACATCGTTCCAGCAAGGGACGTGATGCCGGCGCGGTAGATTGCGTCAGTAGAACTCATCGAGAAGTCGATAAAATGCGATGCGTTCGTCGGTCGCATCGGCGCCGTAGCGGGCGAAAAACCGTCGGACGTCGTCATCGCCGTATTGTTCATTCATCGGACTGGCGAGGCTGCGGGACATCAAGGCCAGGTCCGCATACCGATCGGCGAGGCCGAGGCGGCCGACGTCGAGTAAGCCCGTGACGGTGGCGCCGTCGTCCGCGACAAGTACATTGGGAAGGCAGAAATCGCCGTGGCATACGACGACGTCTTCGTATTGGGGACGCGCTGCGTGCAACTCACGGAGCAATTGCTCGACGGTCCACCCCGCGCGGACGTCGTCGAGGTCCTCGAGGTCCACGAGGCCGGCGGCGGCGCGTTGCTCGGCCTCGAGAATGATGCGCGATAACCTTTGGTCGAAAGGGCAACCTGCCGTGGGCAACGCATGCAGTCGCCGAGCAATGTCCGCCATGGCTTCGGCAATCGCGCCGGGCTGCGCCGAAGGCCATATTTCCGCCGCGGAGCGACCAGGCAGCGCGCGCGTGATCAACCACGTGCCATCGCCGTCGCTGCGTAGCTCGACGACTTCCGCCGCGGGGATCCCTTGGTCCGCGAGCCACGTGAGCCGTGCCGCCTCCTGCGTCAACCCCTCCGCCACATCGGGCTGCGTGCTCCGTGACGCACTCTTCGCATAGAGCCGCGGCCTGCGTGTGTCATCATCGAGCCGATACACTTGGGCACCGGATTTCCCAATCGTCACCGGGATCCACGTGTAGCGGCTGTATTGCGGCAAGCTCGTCATGCGGATCGCGCTACCCCACAACGCTTCCAGCGGCCAACTGCTTCCAACGGCAGATGCGAGGTTTTCATAGACATCGTTCGTTCACGGCGGATCGCCGCAGCGCTCGTCGCTGATTCCCGGTGTGCGTGTCCACGTTTGCCCGCGGCCTTGGATACCGCGCGGGGCGTAGGACACGTTCACCTTGGTGCCGGCTCGTGTGACTACCAATTTGACGGGGATGTCGGCGTTGCCTTCGCGCGATTTCATCGATTCGAGGACGTCGCCGTCGCGGAGGCCGGCCTTGGCGGCGGGGCCGTCGGGGCGGACGCCGACGACTTTGCTCTCCCGGTCGGCGCGCGTTTTTTCGACGTCGAAACCTGGATCGTACGCCATGTAATTGCCATTGCTTGCGCGGAAGCATGGGCCCAGTGCGTCGGCGGGAAGGATGACGGGCTCGCCGCGTACCACGATGGAGTCGAAGGTCTTCGCCGCGTCCGGGTCGTCTTTGGAGAGCGCGTCGATCCACGCTTGGGCGGTGATGGTGCTCCGCGTTTGCTGCCCCGGTTGCACCTTGCTTCGCGCGGCGAGCAGCAATGCGAGAATCTCTCCCTCGAGGCTGTCGCGCTGGCCCTCCTGCTTCGCGCGACGCGCCCGCGCGCGCAGGGCCGTGCCCTCTCGTGCGGCATAGAGCGCCCCACGTGCTGCGAGTGTGGCCCGCGCGACGGCATTCCCCTTTTGGGCCAGTGCCGATAATTCGGTATTCCCAAGTGCGCGATGCGGTGACGTGGCCAAGACCGAGAGCTCGCCCGCAAGGGTGTCACGCCATTGGTTCGGGGTGAGAAGCCCGAGTCGGCCCAACACGCGAATGGCCACGTGGCGTGCGACGCCTTCGGAGAACCACCAGGCTTGCGCGTCGTCGCCGCTTTCGGGCGCAATGCGGAGCTCTCCCCCGATCCAAGGGCGCACGAGCTGTTGTGCGATGGCCACTCGCAATGGGGCGCCCCACGCTTCGTCGGGCCCGAGTAGCACCAATGTGCTTCCCGCGCGCGGCGTGGTGCTGAACGAACCGATGGGACGCGCCTGCGACATGAACAGGTACGTCCACGGCGCGAGCGGCACGTCCGCCTTGAAGAGCTCACCGAATGCCGTTCGCATTTGCGCGAGCTCGGCGATCGCCGGACGCGGATCGAAAGCGGTATATCCCAGCCAGGCGCCCTCGTCGTGACCCTCGATGCCGTCGAACGCGCCGCTCCCGAGCGAGCCGGCCATGAAGGTCGCATAGCGCAATGCTCGCGGTCGTGCCTTCGTGCTGCGAACGCGGCCAGCGCCCAAGCTCGAAGCGGCGCCGCGCACCCGCAGTGGCTCGGGATCGATGGTGAGCGTGATGTTCAGCACCGCGTCCTCCACCGCCGCCGGAAGTGCGACGAGCCCCTCACCGGCGCCGCGAAAGCGATCCTCCAATACGAGAATGCCGACCGGATCGTCCGCCCCCGCGTCCCCCGCGAGAACGTCGTACCCCAGGTGCACCGCTCCCTCGGGGCGACGCCCGAGCACGATGTTCGCCGCACCATCGGCTGCCGCCACAACGCGCGCCGTCAGCTCACCCTTGCCATCGCGCGCTGCCACATTCGTGACCCGCTCCGGCGACCCGCGCTGGACCCGCCATGTCGCGAGCTCGGCATCCGAAGCATCGAGATCGATCTCGACGTGCACCCTCGGCGAAGGTTGAGCACTCGGGCGAAGCAGGATGGCCAAGCCGGGGTCGCGGGATTGCGCCTGCTTCGTTTCCACCTTCTCCACCGAGCCGGACGTTCCCGCTGGAGGAGTCGACACTGCTGTCGCGGCGGGCGTGTGGGCGCACGCGGCCAGCGCGAGGCCAGCCAAGGAGCCATAAAGTACGCGTCTTACCCGGTTCGTCTCATCGAGAATAGGCATTCGCATCCACTATGAGTCGACCCAGCAAGCAGAATGTTCCGAACTTTCTTCCCACTGCCCCGGGGCGAAGGGCCGATAACGTAGTCAACGTGCGCATCTCCGTCCAAGACTTTCAACACGCCCCGATGTTCCCCCGCATCGAACGAGCCGTTGCCGCTTCAAGGGAATCTGTCGCGTGTGAGGCGTCTCCCGCAAATCGTCAGCTTTCATTTCCGATGGGAACATTCGGCAAGGATGTCACGACACGGACCTGGGAGACGATTCAGACGGTTGCGACGTTGCTTACTGCCCAGGAAGCGGCAGACACTCCATGATCTCCACGGAATCGCCCGGAAAAATCGCAAAATGCGGATGGTTTTCGAACAGCCTTGCAGCGGCTTCGTGCGACTCGGCTTGAACGATGACGTAGCCGACCATGCTGTTCGTGATATCGGTAATTCCCTGAGACGCCGCGCGCTTCGTCTTTCCGAGGGGCGTTCCACGATCGACAATCGCGGCAGAATTGGCCGTCCCCCATTCCATCCATGCCTTCATGCCCGAAGCTTCGATGGCTTTTCGTTTTTCCTCGTCCAGCTCGTTCCACTTCGCCTTCTCGAGCGCGCCTGCTGTGCCGATGTAGATAGCTAGGAATCTCTTCATGGCGTGTTTGCCCCCTTGTTGAATTCGTAGTCCTAGTTTAGGATCGAATAGTCCTACTTTGCAAGTGACACGTAGTTACGGAGACCCTTGTGGTATTGCCAGAGCGCTCGACGTCGTCGGGGAGCGGTGGGCTCTGCTCATCGTCCGCGAGCTCCTGTTCGGGCCGAAGCGGTTCACCGATCTCAAGGCTGGCCTTGCGGGCGCAAGCCCGAATGTGCTGTCCCAGCGGCTCCGTGAGCTCGAGGCGGGCGGCATCGTGCAGCGGCGCAGGGCCGGTGGCGCACTCTACGAGCTCACGGATTGGGGCCGCGAGCTGCATCCAATTCTATTGAGCCTCGGTCGCTGGGGCGCGCGCTCGCCCGTGGGCCCCGTGGGGGTGCTGAGCGTCGACGCCCTGATGGTCGCACTCGAGGCGACCTTCGTACCGGAAAACGCCGCCGCACTGCGCGCGAATTACGAGATCAGGCTGGGCGAAGATCGCTTTTCCGTCGATATCGATGATGGGGCCATCGCCATCGGGCGCGCCAACTCGCGCAACCCCGATGCCATCATCGATACCGATCCCAGCACCCTGCGGGCCTTGGTCTTTGGCGATCGAAAACTCGCCGGAGCGCCCGTGGAAATCCGAGGGGACGCACGACTGGCACGGAAGTTCTTTCGTCTCTTCGCGCGCCCATCATCCCCGCCGCCCCAACGCATGTAAGTCAACGTTACGTCAAAATGGAGAGCGTCTCTCGAAGAATGGTTTCCAGTGACGGATCGCTGCCGGCCCATCGCTCTTCGAGCACGGCGAGCGCTCGGCGGACGTGTGGTTGTTTGAATCCCAACGAGGTCAACGCTCGAGTGGCCTCTTTCGATTGGGATCGGCGCTGGCGCGGAAGATTCGTGCGCTCCGCCTTTCTCTTGTCGATGTGCTCACGCCCAAAGTCGCGCTCCGCCGCAAGTCGATTGTGCGCCGCGCATTTGACAATGAGATTCGTGGCGTCATCGCTGCCTCCGAGCGCGTGTGCGTTGACGTGGTCGAGTTCGAGGAATACCCGCGATTCACAACGTCGGCCGAGTTCGTCCATGAACGCGCACCGTGCCCCATCTCGTTCGAACACCTCGCGCCGCACGGCCCTCCGCACATAGCCTGAGCGCGTAGTCGTGTCATGCTCCCGCAAAGGAGGGCGTTTGGCCTTGCCGAGCCTGCGTTTTTCGAGCTCGCCGACGAGAAGGTCGAGCGCACGTTCCACGATGATCGACAGATCGCCCTTCGGATTCGCGTGGCGCATTAGATCCGTCGCATATTCGAGCTTTTCCTTCAACTCCCTGGTGGCCGTAAACCGGACCTCGTACCGATCCGGCGAGAGCGGTTCGATACGAGTGGCTTTCGGGGCCGGCATAGGCACGAATCCCGGCGTGGTCCCGGCGGTTGGCGGGACGGTGGCATTGGGCAATGAGCGAATCACCGAAGGTGTGTCGGACCGCGGAAATCGCAAGGCGAGGAACTCTTGCACCTGGGCTTTGGTTTTCCCGATGGCGGCGCGCAAAAGATCCTCGTGATTGTCTTCCGTCAGGCGTTCGCGGAGCAAGAGCAGGGTGGTGAGGTGAACCTCTCCGCGTTCGAGCATGCCAAGAGCCATTGGAAATCTTCGTACAAGACGCGAAGCGGTGACGCGGCGACACGCTTCATCCTCGGACAGCCCAAGTCTGGATACGCAAAAGTCAAAGAGCGACGAGCACGCCGATTGCAGGTCCAAACGGCGTTCCTCGACCTCGCCGAGGTAGGCCAGCAGCCGTGCAAGGAGTACTCGCCCTTGGCCAACGAGCGTATGCAGACCAGCAAGCACCTGTTCATTGGAGAGATCGGTGAGCTTCATGAAGCCATTGTACCGTCGACATTTCGTACCTCCTCATTGGCGCCATATCGCGCGATCCAAACTTGGAGAGCAACGCCACTCATCCCACGCGCGATCGCCTGTCCACGCGCCGCAGAAAAGGCCTAGCACGCATAATTGGGTATCCCCCGGAGGGGCGACGCATGGCGCCTTACAGAATGTGTCAAGATAATTGATGTTTGCGATGCGTGATTCAGTTTTACAGCACGCGATCGCCGCATAGTGAGCGATGCAACTATTTGTTCGCGTAGGACGCCTAAAATTCCACGACGTCGCATTCGAGGACGTTCGCACACCGATCCACGAGTGGACGTTTCGAGAGTTCGTTCTGCTCGCCCTGATAACCGAACTTAATCGTTTCGCGTGGAATGACGGTCATCTTGGCCACCGTGTCGGCGTCATCGCCAAATTCAATCGTAAGCGCTTCTCCCGGCGCCAGTCGTCTCAAGCGTGCGGCATGCTCCAATGCTTCCATATGATGCCCGAGAAAGACGCGTGCCTCTGCTCGTTCGATCCACGCGGCGATTGCGTGAGCTCTCTGCATCCCTTCGCCTTCCTCCACTTTGATGTAGCGGAACTCTTTGGACAAGAGACCTGCGACCTCTCTTGCCGAGGGAAGGCAGCCCTTGCGCGGTACCAGCTCGTGCCCCATCCCTTACCTCACGTTGGGAATGCAGACATCAAGCAACGCTGCGTCTTCCCAGACATCCTCATAGCCATTCGCCATCAAGAATCGCCACCCAGGTGCGAGTCCCAGAAAGCGCGGGGCCGGGGGGCACCATTTGGCAAGGTGCCCGATGTGCAAAGGAGCGAAGAAGTCCGGTGCCGATGAAAGCTCTTGTCCTGCCCAAATGAACCAACCCGACGTGGCGCCCTCGATCGGATGGCGCAACCCGTTGATGGGCAGGAGCCCGTCGAGCACGTTCTTCGCGATACCCACTTTCATATGGTCCGGCGACGCCACCCATGGGGAGCCGTATTTTCGGCAAAGCATGCGTTGTTCGTCCATCAGGCCCGTCATCTGCTCTACCCAACACACGGTAAACGCTTTCGATTCGCCGCAAAAGTCGCAAACCTGGGCGCGCAGCTCGTCAGACCCTATCGTTGTTCGCGCGATGCCTTACATTCCCTTACTGCTCACGTTGTTGGCCGTGGACTTTCTCTCGGTGGTGAGTCCTGGGCCGAACTTCGTGGTCATCACGGAAACGGCGATGCGGCAGACGCGGCGACAGGCTGCCGCGCTCGTGTTGGGCATCGTGACCGGCAGTGTGATCTGGTCCGTGGCCGTCATTTTGGGCCTCACGGCGCTTTTTACCATTTGGCCATGGCTCTACGGCGCGATGAAAATGGGCGGCGGCGCCTACCTCGTTTATCTTGGCGCGCGCGCCTGGCAGGATCGCGGGCGCGGCCCGGCGACCATAGGGACCGCACCCGAAGCCGCGCCGCCGGTTCGCCATTCCATCGCGGCGAGCTATTTCCGTGGCCTATTGACCAATTTGATGAATCCGAAGTCCATCGTCTACTTCGGTAGCGTCTTTGCGCTCTTCATGAAGCCGGGCACGCCCGCGTGGGTGCACCTTTCGGCCATCGGCATCGTCATGGGCGATGGCCTCGTGTGGTACGGCACCCTGGCCGCGCTCTTTTCGAGCCAAATCGCCCAACGGCTTCATGCCCGCGCCGAGCGCACGATCCGCCGCGTCACTGGCACCGTCATGATGGGCCTCGGCGTCAAATTGATGCTTGCGCGCGATTAGCGCTAATACGATGTCAGCCCGCGCAGCGGCTTCACCCAGCGCGTGCGGGCGTGCGGGCGGAACCCGAGGCGCAAATACAAATTTGCGGCCCGTGCATGGGAGGCCTCGATTTCCAAATCGACGGCGACGCACCCGCGCTGTTGCGACGCCTCCAGCGACGCCGTGAGCAAAGCGCGCCCGATTCCACGACTTCGCTGCTCTGGCACCACATAAAGCACGTCGAGCCAGGCGGACACACCGCCGTGCTCCAAGGTCCACATGAACGACAGGTACGCGAGCCCCACCACCACGTCACCCGGTGAGGACGCCGGGGGAGGCGGGATCGGTGCGCCCGGGTACGGAGGGCGCTCCGATACGGGCTCGGAGCGCGGGCCGGCGAGGCGGGCCACGAGGAACAACCCTCGCGTGGGGTCGCTGAGAACCCCATCGACCGACACGGCGAGTTGGTCGGGTGTCAACCGGATGTCGTGCTCGAGGAATTGCGCGCCGAGCAACGTGATCAGCGCGGCGCGGTCGCTCGGTTCGGCGCGGCCGAGTGACCAGGCGGGCTTGGTTGCGGCTACGTTCATGTTCCTCGCCTCATAGAGTGCCATCGAGCCCGTTCCCCTTCCACAGCTCCAGCGGAGATCGATGCTGCGCGCTCCACCAGCGTCGCTCGTATTTTTTGCAATTCCAAGGGCCACCCGCTTTGGTACTAAGAGCGACCATGACCGCTCCTGAAGTCCCCGTCGAGAATGCTTTCGATCCCGTCCCGGCCATTGCCGAAGAGCTAAAGCTCGCTCCGGCGGCCGTCCGTGCCGTGGTCAAGTTGCTCGAGGAGGGCGCCACCGTCCCGTTCATCGCGCGCTACCGAAAGGAAGCCACCGGCGGCCTCGACGAGGTCCAGATCCGCACCATCGAGGAGCGCCGTACCTACCTCCTCGAATTGCACGAGCGGCGCACCGCCATCCTGTCGGAGATCTCCTCGCAGGGAAAATTGACGCCGGAGCTCAAAAAGAAAATCGAGGCGGCCGGCACCAAGGCCGAGCTCGAAGACCTGTATTTGCCGTACAAGCCCAAGCGACGTACGCGTGCGACCATCGCCAAAGAACGCGGGCTCGAGCCGCTGGCCAACCTCATTTGGTCGCAGGCGCGGGAGGGTCATCCACTGGTGAACGCCGCCACCTACGTCGACCCTGCGAAGGAAGTGCCCGATGTTCAGGCAGCGCTCGCGGGTGCCCGGGACATCTGCGCCGAGCGCGTGGCCGAGCATGCCGAAGTGCGCAAGATGGTGCGCGAAACCTTCGCGCAACATGCCAGCTTGTCCGTGAGCAAGACCAAGGACTACGCCGACAAGACGACCAAGTTCGATGCGTATGCCAAGTTCGAAGAGCCGGTGTCGAGCATCCCCTCGCACCGCTTCTTGGCCATTCGCCGCGGCGAAAATGAAGGTGTTCTGCGCGCATCCATCGAGCTTGCGGCGGAGGTGGTGCTTCCGAAGATCGAGCGCATGGTGGGCATCGTCCAGGGGACGCCTTTTGCGGGCGAGCTAACGCAGGCGACGCAAGACGCGTACAAACGACTCATCGTGCCAAGCACCCAGGTCGACGTGCGGGTGGAGCTCAAGTTGCGCTCCGACCGAGCTGCGGTCGACGTGTTCGCGCAGAACCTCCGCGAGCTGCTCCTGGCGGCGCCGTTCGGCCCGCGCACGGTGTTGGCCATCGACCCCGGGCAGCGCACGGGCTGCAAATGCGCGATGGTGGATGCCACGGGCAAGGTTCTGGCGCACGAAACGATTTACCTGGTGCAGGGCGCCGAGGCGACGGAACGTGGCAAGAAGGTGTTGCGCGAGCTTCTGGGCAAGCATCGGCCAAGCGCCGTGGCCGTGGGCAACGGTACGCATGGACGCGAGACGGAGCTGTTCGTGCGTGAGCTGCTCGTGGCCGAGGGCCTCAAAGAGGTGCCCTGTGTCTCGGTGAGCGAGGCCGGTGCCAGCGTGTACTCTGCAAGCGATATCGCGCGCGAGGAGTTCCCCGACTTGGACCTGACGGTGCGCGGGGCCATCAGCATCGCGCGCCGGCTGCAAGATCCGCTGGCGGAGCTGGTGAAAATCGACCCGAAGAGCATCGGCGTGGGCCAGTACCAGCACGACGTGTTGCAGACGCTGCTCGCGCGCAAGCTCGACGAAGTAGTGGAAAGCTGCGTGAACCGCGTTGGCGTGGAGCTGAATACGGCGAGCGCGCCGCTCTTGGCGCGCGTTGCGGGCATCGGTGCGTCGCTGGCGAAGAAGATCGTCGAGTTTCGCCATGCGCGCGGTGCCTTCAAGGATCGGCGCGCGCTTCTGGAGGTTCCCGGCGTGGGGCCGCGCACGTTCGAGCAAGCGGCGGGCTTTTTGCGTATCCACGGTGGCGAGAACCCGCTCGATGCGAGTGCGGTGCACCCCGAGCGCTATCCGCTGGTGGAGCGGATGGCGACCGACTTGGGCGTCCCGGTGGGCACCTTGGTGGGCAAGGGAGATCTCATCGATAAGATCGATCCGAAGCGTTACCAAGAAGGCGACGTAGGCAGCTTCACCCTGCAGGACATTCTGAGCGAGCTGCGGAAGCCGGGGCGCGATCCGCGTGCGACGTTCGAGCCGCCCAAGTTCCGCGACGACGTTCGCACGATGGAGGACTTGAAGCCCGACATGGAGCTCGAGGGCGTCGTCACCAACGTGACCGCATTTGGCGCCTTCGTGGACATCGGTGTGCACCAGGACGGGCTCGTGCACGTGTCGAAGTTGACGGATCGCTACGTGAAAGACCCGAACGAGGTCGTCAAAGTGGGCGACAAGATCAAGGTGCGCGTTCTCGAGGTCGATTTGGGGCGGAAACGCATTTCGCTGACGGCGCGGAAGGAAGCGTCGGCCAACGTGGGCGGTGCGCACGGGAAACAGCCACCGCCGCAGACCCGCAATCAGGGGCAGGGCAGAAACGACCGCGGGCGAGGGCAGGGGCCCAAGCAGGGAGGCGCGCCGCGGCCGCAGGAAAAGGCATTTACGAACAATCCGTTCGAAAAGCTTTTGCGGAACAACAAACCGTAACGCTCTACAAAGACTTCGCGCAGCGAAAGCCGATCCCGTGGCTCCGTGCCTCGGGATCTTGCGCGTAGCGGAACGACGGGAGAAGCCAATCGTCGAAGGCCCCGTTCCAGCCGCCGCCGCGGATGACGCGGCGGTCACCGTTCTCGGGGCCGGTGGGATTCTCGGCTTCGACGGCGCTGTAATCGCCGTACCAGTCGGCGACCCATTCCCACACATTGCCGGCAACGTCGTAAAGGCCATAACGGGATTTGCCTGAAGGGAATTTTCCGACGGGGGACGTGGTGGGGTATCCGTCGCTGGTCGAATAGAGCATATCGAGCTCGACCCCTTTGGAATCGCCCCAGGCGCTGCACTCCGAGCCGCACGCGTTCACGAGGAGGGGCGTGGGCGCTTCATCTCCCCACGGGAATGTGCGTCCGTCGGGGCCGCGCGCCGCGTATTCCCATTCCGCCTCGGTGGGCAATCGCTTGCCGCGTGCCGCGCAATAGGCATGGGCCATGGGCCAGGTAACACAGTTGATCGGATGATCGGCTTTGTCGGGGGCTGCGCCCGTGCACGCGGTGGAATAGGCCTTACGCTCTTGGCGGGTGATGCCGGGCCAATCGACATCGACGGGCGCGCGGCGGCATTGGCCGATTTGGGAACAGGCTTTGTAGTCTCGGGCCGTGACCTCGTGGATATCCATGCAGAAGGCGGCCACTTTGACGTGGTGTGTGGGCTTCTGGTTGGGGTGGGTGTCTTTGCGGTCGGAGCCCATGAAGTATTGGCCTGCCGGGATTTCCACGGTGTCGTCGGGGCATGTCGTGACGACGGCGGCGGCAAGAACCGGGGCGGGCGGCATGCCCGAGGGGGCTGGCGGAGCCTCCTGGCTCTTGGTTCTCTGGTGGAACCTGAAGAAGGCGAACACGGCGATGAGCGTGAGTGCGAGTATGCCGGCGGCGATGCGAAGGGCTCCCCCACCCCGGGGCCCTTGCGAGGGTTTTTCGGGTTCCGCAACCGGAATGGAAACGGACTCCTCCACCGGAGGCACCGGGCGGAGGGCGGCTTCCAACGCGAGCCAGAAGGCGCCCGCGCTCGCATAGCGATCCGTCGTTTGCACGGCGAGGGCTCGCGCGAAGACGCGTTCGACCTCGTCGGAAACCTCGGCGCCCAGCGCGCGCGGCGTCGGCCGTCGCTCCACGGAACATGCGGAATAGGCGAGTTGCGCGACATCGTCGCCATCGAGCGCGCGACGCCCGCTCAACATGCGCACGGCCACCAACGCCAGCGCGAACACGTCCGTCCACGGTCCCGTCGCGCCGTAGGTGCGCGTGAATTGCTCCGGCGCCCCATACGCGGGCGTGAACGACTTGATGTTCGTACCGGTTTTTGCCAATGCCGCGTGAAGTTGCGATTCGTCGGCCATCATCTTGGCCAAGCCGAAATCGAGAAGCTTCACCACGGTGCCGCCGGCGCGCGCATTTTTCCCGAGCACGAACAGGTTCCCCGGCTTGATGTCGCGGTGCGCAATCCCTCGCGCGTGCGCCACCTCCAGCGCCGCGGCCACCGGGCCCAGGAAGGTCATCATCTCGCCCACCGACCAGGGCGGCTGTTTCGAAGCGCGCTCCTCCGTGAGCACGCGGGCAAGCGTCACCCCATCGAGCCACTCGAGCACCATATAGGGAAGCCAGTGACCGTCCGGTGACGTGTACGTGCCGACGTCGCGGGCCTGCACGATGTTGGACGAACGAGCGCTCAACTCGGTAAGCAGCGCCCCCTCCTGAACGAAGGACGCCATGAACCTATCCCGCTGGTCCGGCAGCACATTGGCCAGCGCGGTGAACAGCTTGATGGCCACCGGCTTGTTCCAAATCGTGTGCATCGCCCGGTACACCAGGGCAAACCCTCCCTGGCCGACGAGCTCCTCGACGCGGTACTTCCCATCGATGGTCCGCCCGAGGATATCGAGCGCATCGATGGTGACGGGAATGGTCAAGGCGGGCACCGCAACCTCCACGTTATTCGCTATTCCTTGACCTCGCGCCGCACGTGTCCCGTGAGCCAGCAGCCGTTCGTGCCGTCGAAGGTCACCTCGATTTGCGAAGGCTGGCCCATGGCTCGACCCTGTCGCACGCAAATGGGCTGCTCGTTGGCGGTCACCAGGCCATTCTCCAGCAGCCCGAATGCAAGCGCACTGGCCGCGATGCCCGTTGCGGCATCCTCGGGGTAGCCGACGGCCTTGGGGAATTGGCGCGCCTCGAAGATGCGCTTTTGCAAATCCACCGCCGCATAGGGATAGAGGCCCGTCGAGCCGATGTCCTCGCAGAGCGCCTCCATGCGCGCGAAATCCGGACGGAGCGCGTGGACGGCATCCTCGCTCTTCAATGGCACCAGCGTCTTGACCCGGCTCGTGGCCGCGTTCCGAATCGGCCCGGCGAGGTCGCCCGGCGTGATGCCCAGCACCGAGGCTACCCGTGCCGTGTGTGCGTCCGGATCCGGCAATGTGACCACTCGGCCCTTGGGCTGCGAAATCGCGATGCGCCCTCCCAGCTCACCCTCGATGAGTTGCCCCGTCACGGGGCCGCTTTTCGTCGATATCGCGACGCTGGCGCGCGATGCCGGCCAAAGGCCGAGCTCGCGCACGATCCAAAGGGCACCCAAGGTGGCGTGGCCACACATCTCCATTTCGTGATTGGGTACGAAAAAGCGGAAGGTGAAGTCGAACGCCGACCCAGCCGGGGGCGCGGAAACGAAGCCGCTCTCATGCCCGAACCGCGCGGCGATGCCCCGCATATCCTCGCTGGATAGCGCATCCGCATGGAGCGCGATGGTGGTCGGGTTGCCACTCGGGCCGGTGGTGCCAGGGACGGCGAAGACATGCAGGACATGGAGCGAGGTCGAGGTCATGTGCGCGTGTCCATAGGTTCATTCGGGCCTTGCGGCCACTCATAGGCCTCATCTGCCATCGGCTTCTCGGTCTACGCCGGTTCGAGTGCCCGCTGCGTCCAATGGTGGGTAACCTTGCATGGATGTCATCCTCTCTTCTTTTGGGGGCTTCGGGCGAGCGCTACCACGTCGCGCGCACCCGACTTTGCCGCTTTGGTGCGGTGTGCGCGGTCCTCGTCATCGTGCTGCAAGGCTTCCAGGAGATCGCCTACCGGTCCTTCATTCCGGTCGCGGATTCCCCCGCGGCCAAGCTCGCCGCGCGCGCCCTGCCCATGGACATGGCACGCGGGGCGGCGGTCTTCACGGCCATCGTGTGCATGTCGTTCGTCTTCGCCGCCACCGCGCTCGAGCGCTTGCCGCGCGCCCCCGGCGCTGCCTTGGTGGGATTTGCCAATATGCTCTTATTTTGCTGTTTCGAACTTGGTTATCGTTCGGTCGATATGCTTTTCGTCAGCCGGCATTGGGCGCAGGAGTACCAAGCGTCGCATTCCGAGTCCGTCCGGGCCATGCTGGCCGAACGCGCAGCCCAGTGGGATGCGATGGTGGAGGCGCTCTATCTGCCGTTGGTGCTCACGGCGGCCATCGGGGCCACCTGTTTTGCCCTTTCGCTGCGCGGTGAGCGAACCTTTGCGGCGCGCCTCGGCCTCATCGCGTGGTCTTTGAACGCCGTTCGCCTGGGCATTCGCGTTCTCAGCTTCGCCGGCATCGACCTACTGAAGGGCGTGAGTGACGCTATCTACTTTCCAGTGGTGGCCGTCATCTATTCGTTGCTCGCCACGTGGCTATGGCATGCGGCCTCAATGCAAGCTCCCATCGGCGGGGCCCAACACGAACCGGGTGAATCGCACCTCCAGGCCGGCGCGCTGCGGTGAGCAGCAGAACGGCCCCGCGCTGGCGACGGCGTCCGGCATGAACGGTATCACGCGCACCAATTGCCACGGCTCTTCTCCCTTGCGCGCGCGAATGGTCAGCGCATCCCCCGAGCGGCTCGCGCGCAACGTAATCGGTATTCCGATCCAATCGGGCGCGGGCGCCAGTGACCAATCCGAATAATCCCGCGTGGCCACGGCACCCAGCTGCGGAAGGCCATCGGCGAATTCCACGCCGGCCTTGACCCAGGTGCGCTCGTCGACGCGCACCATGACACCCGCCTGATCGAACTGCGCCTCGAAACGCGCCTCGTAGGTAATCTCGACGGCGGCGCCATTTGGGAGCGGTGCAAGCAGCGCGTGCCCGTTGTCGTGGATGAAGCCGTAGCTCGTTTTTCTCCAGAAATCGCCATTCAGGGCCGTGGTCACCACGAGGTGCTCTCCGTCGATCTCCACCCGAGGTGGCCTATTGAGCCAGTGCGCTTCATGCCATGCCACCTTGCGCGTATCCATGCTCCAAAGACTCCACCATTTTGGCCATCGTGGGAAGCCGCCGCCATCGCTTGGCGTACTCTCTCGAAATGCATACCTTCCTTCGTCGGTCTTCGTTGTTTGCGCTGCTCGCTGTGGGCGGATGTCTTCTTTGTGGCGCTGCGGCATGTTCGAGCAGCGACTCCAACCCCGAGAATCCGCCGCAGGGCGAGGGCGGTCCTCCGCCGGATGGCTCGTCGCCCGACGGCGGGCAAGCCAACGATTCGTCCGCTCCCCAAGGCAAAGCCGATCCGTGCATCCCCATCTCGACGAGCCGTCTCTTTGGCCATGTCGGGCGTATGGCCACGCTGCAGGCCCAGCATCAAAGGGTTCCTGGTACGCCGGCCAACGGTCGCGTCGACGTTACGCGCAACTCCGCCGGCGCCATCACGTCCATCCGCTACGACAGCCCGAACGCGGACGAAGATTACACCGAAGATCTGCAATACAACTCGGCCGGCCGGCTCACGTCCTTTCGCCACGACGGTTCCGGAACGACGGATTGGACCGAGGATTTTCAATACAACGGCAAAGGCCTCATATCGTCCTTTCGCTACGATGCATATGGCTCCGAGTCGGACGTGAGCGACGATTTTCAGTACGATTCGGCTGGCCGTATATCGTCTTTTCGTCATGACGCCTACGGTTCGGAGAACGACTATTCCGACGATTTTCAATACAACGGCAAGGGCCTCATATCGTCCTTTCGCAACGACGCCTACGGTTCGGAGAACGACTACTCCGAGGATTTCCAATACGACAGCCAGGGTCGTCTGACCGATTGGCGTCTCGACAGCTATGGCAGCAACGACGACGCGTCGGCTTCCGTGTCGTATTCGTCCAACGGGTCCACCATCCGTACGACGGGCGCCCGCGCCTCGGGCGCCGTCGTCAATACCTGCACCGAGTAAAAGCTATTTCAACGAGACCCGCCAAAGCCGATAAGGCTCCGTGCGTCGATCGACTCCTTGGTTGAAGCGCGGAGCGTGCTCGATTTGCGATGCCGTGATGTACAGGTAATTCCCATCGGGCGAAAACGCGAGTGAGTCCGGCCAATCGAGCTGTGGCCCGCGCGCGACGATGCGCGGCGCCGCTGCCGGGGCATTCGGGTCGAGGCGCACGACGGCGCTGTCTTCGAGGTCCGTCAAAAAGAGCTGCCCGCTCGCATCCATCTCCATGCCATCCGGCGGGTGCGTCTTTGCAACGAGCTCGACCCGCGCGCCGAGTGCGTCGGGCGTCAGCGACGCATCCCGCAGATCCGCCGTTTTGGCGCGGTACAGAGAGCGCCCGGTCAGCGCATGCCAATAGAGCCACGTTCCCGTTGGATCCAGGGCAATGCCGTCGGCATGCACCTGCGGCCGATCGCCATTGGCCACGACCAGCGTCTGCCCGGCCACGGAGACCGGCTCTTTTTCCGCCTTGGTCGACGGATGCTCCGCGAGCAACCTGCGCTGGGTGCCATTGGCCAAGTCCACCACCACGATGGCGCCGAGCCCGGAGTCGGTCAAATAGGCAAAGCGGCGCTCGCGATCGAAGCGCACGTCATTCAAATAGCTCTTTGTCGGCGCAATGTCCGCGCCGAAGCGGATGGTGCGCAGCACCGCATTGGTGGCCAGATCGACCTCCACCATTTTGGCCCCGCCCGGCACCACGCCTTGGAACATGGGCGAGGCCGGATCGAGAATCCACAGGTGGTCCGCGCTGTCGACGACCACGCTTTGTACGCAGACGAAGCGATCCGCCGCCGAGGCGGGATCCCACGTATTGCGCACTTCGTCCGGAAATGGCGTCACCTTGCCGGAAGTGACCTCCGCGACCGAATAGCGAACCTTGTCGCTCCACCGCGGAAAGTTGACGAAGACGCGCCCATTCTTGGCGGCCGCGACGCCCGTCGCCTGTTGATCGCCGAATTCGCCGACCATTTCGAGCTTCTTCTCCGAGTGCTCGGTGTTCGTGGTTTGGGAGGTCGTCGTCGGCGCGCAATGAACGACGCAGGCCACTGCGAGTACGGGAAGGACGGCTTTCATGGCGCCGATCTACCACGGTGATGTGCCCATGCGCGCACAGACCGTGAACGAACGATTCCACCTGGCACGAAGTTAAGAGCAAAACGCAGCATTTTCCCGCACTCCGAGCTCTGGCGTGGGGCTTGCGATAAGACGAAACTCGTTACGAAACCCGTTATCGCTTAGTGACGAACTTTGGTTGGCGTTCCGGAGATATCCAAATAATGAGCATTCGTTTTGGCCGTATCGGCATCTTGGGCTTTGGTGTTGCGTGCGTAATTCTATTCGCTCCTGGCAGCGCGTCTGCGCAGGAAGGTGGCTTCAAGCGCCCCGTGGTCAGCGTGGGGCTCGAACGGGTGGGCGGCGTGAGCTATTCGAAGCTCACCGCCGACAACAGCGATGACTCGGCATCGCTCACCGCGTTTGGACTGGGCAGCGTCAATGTCAATCCGTACACCGCGCCGCGCCTCGGTATCGATTACATCAGCCCCGTGGGCGTCACCGTCGGCGGTGGGCTGGGGTTTGGGCATTTTTCTCTGTCGACCAAGAATGGCTCGCGCGACCGGGATGAAGGTTCGCTGACCGTGTACACGTTCACGCCGCGCGTCGGATATCGAATTCCCATTGGATCGCGATTCGATTTGACCCCGCGCGCCGGGGTGACCTTGGCCGGCGGCAAGCTCTCCGACGGAAACAGTGATGCGAGCAATGGCGTCTTCGCCGTGGCCCTCTCGGGCGAGGCCGTGGGAACGATACGCCTTACGCCATCGTTCAACATCCTCACGGGGCTCGGCTTCGATCACACCGTGCACGCGTCCACCTCGTCGACCCGATCGTCCTCGTCGGGTGGCACCACCACGAACACCGACGACATCAAGGGCGCGCTCTTCACCGCGCAACTCTGGTTGGGGGTCGGCGGCTATTTCAACTAAGGCCGGGCCCACTCCGGCACGTCGTCGGGCGCATCCCAATCGTTCCAGGCGGCGCGCTCCTCCTCCGAAAGCGACCATTCCGTCACGTCGCAGGAGGCGAACAGCCGCTGGAACGAGCGCGCACCGTCGCGCAAGCACACCGCGAGTGCGGCGCCCGCACGATGCACGTCGTAGCGCGCCAAAAATGGCTCGAACGGCCCCTCCGCCGTGCGCCGTGCCGCCAGCACGGCCGCCTCGGACGGATGCGCGCGAAGGCGCTCCAGCACGTCGCGTGTGACGAACGGCATGTCGCACGCGACCGCGATGACATGTCCCTCGCGCGCATGGGCGAAAAGCGCGGCGAGGCCCCCGAGCGGCCCGATGTTCGCTGGAGCATCGGCCAATGCCACGACCCCAGGGGCCTCCTCCGCGTACACCGCCGCATCGCCGACGAACACGGGCGCCATGCCCATCTCGTTTCCGAGCCGAACGAGGTGCTTCACGATGGACGTTCCGCCCGCCGATGTGGCCAAAAGGCCCTTGGGATAGCCATTCATGCGCCGGGCGGCGCCTCCCACGAAAATGCCGAGGAGGGCGCCCGACGTCGCGGTCACGGCAAAAGCCCGAGCTCCTGCAGCACCCAGGAGAACTTGCGCGGGTCGCGTTTCGGCTCGGCCATCTTCATCAGGGCATAGCGCGATTCCTCGTCGAGGGCGGCCCATTGCGACGGCTGCAGCGCGAAGCCCATGGCATCGAGCCGCGCTTGCACGCCCGCCGGGGGCACCGCACCGTTCCACTGCATGCGGTCCGACGCTTCACTCGGCAGCGGAGAGAGAGGCACGTTCGCACGCGCCGCGAATGCCTCGAAGACCTCGCGGTAGACGTCGAGCTCCCCCGCCTCGTCCACGGGCAGATGGCAGAGCGAGAGCCGCTCCGCACGGGACAGCGTTTGCCACCCGGCCAGCGAAATCTTGAGCCCCACCAGATCCAGCTTGCGGCGCACCGTGAGGGGCACGCACTCGAGCGATTCGTGGGTGTTGCCCTCGAACGCGAAGCGTTTGTAGCTCATGGATCCGTGTATTTAGCATAGGCCCAGCGGCACCGGGCACGCCGGAACAAGGGGGCCCGGCCGTAGATGCGCAACTTGCTGCACGCGCGCGTCCTGAAATTGTAATCTGCCGGACATGGCCGAACCGCGCAGGTGTACCCCGAGCGTCCCGTCGTTCTTACTTGGTGCGCTCGTGTCCGTGGCCCTGGCATCGATAGGCTGCAAGAAGAACAGCGGCCCCTTCGAGGGCGAAATCGGCCTGCGCGTCCAACGGCAAACCGGCGCCCCCACCGACATGATCGTCTCGGCGGCAGGCGAGCGGGTCCGCCTCGACCTCACCTCGATCGATGGCAAAAAGTCGTACACCCTCGTGCGACCCGACGGCAAAGCCATCCTGGTCATGGATTCCGAGCATGCCTGGACCGAAATGGATCTCCTCAAGGCCGGCGCGGCCGTGGCCGAGGCCGATCCCGGTGGCAACCCCACCGTGACCAAGACCGGCAAGAAACAAACCGTGGCCGACTACGACTGCGAGATTTGGGAGATCAAGCACGCGAACGGCTCGCGCACCGAGTCGTGCATTGCCGAAGGCCTCGCTGCGTTCGACTTCGGTGCGCTCCTCCCGGGCGGTGCGCCCTTGAAAACGAGCGGGCCAGCAGGCAACGAAGTCCACGAGAAAAAGATGTTCCCGCTTCGTTCGGTCGAGTTCGATCCATCCGGTAAAGAGACCTCGCGCATGATCGTGACCCGGATCGACAAGATGAAGATCGATCCGGCGCGGTTCGAGGTTCCGGCGAATTACTCACAGATCAAACGCCCTTGAGAAGAGTGCGCGCGGTAGGTCTTCTCTTGGCGGTTTCCGCCTGCGGAAACTCGTGCCAGAAGCAAGATACCGTGCAGGCCGTGGCGTGTGGCGTCTCCGCGGCGCCGGACGCAAACGGGAACATGCCCACCGAGCTCTACGCGATCGTGGACCTTCCGCGCATCGCGCGCACCCGCGAGCTCTCGGGCACCGCGCTCGACGAGTCGACGCACACGCTCTACGCGCTCGAAGACAAGCGGCCCTGGATCGTCTCGCTCGTGGCCAGTCCCACGTGGCGCACGTGGACCTTGGGGCCGCGGCTCACGCTTTCCTATCCACTGGCGCTCACGCACGGAACGCACACCGGCTATTTCGAGGATGCCTGGGACGGCGAGGGCTTGGTGCGCACGTCCGATGGCAGCTTTTTCGTGATCGCCAACGAGCGGGCGCCGGCGGTGGCGAAGTTCGATGCGCACGGCGTCTTCATCGAAAAGGTGGAGATGCCGGAGCACTACTCCCGTCAGGCACCGAACAAGGGGCTCGAGAGCCTCTCTCTTTCGCCGGACGAGCGCTACCTCTTCACCGCGAATGAAGGCTCGCTTCTCTCCGACGGCCCGCCCGCCACCAAGACGCGCGGCACCTTGGTCCGCATTTTACGGCGCGAGCTTGCCTCGTCGAAGGACGAAGAATTCGCCTACCGCACCGAGCCGCTCGGCGGTGGAAAGGGCGGCGACATGGGCGTTTCCGAGTTGGCCGCGATCTCGGGGGACGACCTTCTCGTGCTCGAGCGTGGTTTCCAGCACGGATATGGCAATACCGTTCGCGTCTTCCGCGTGAACCTCGCCGGCGCGAAAAACGTGATCGACGTCCCTTCGCTCGACGACTCCGTGGTCACCTTGGAAAAGACGCTGGTCCTCGATGTCGGAAATCTCCAGTGCTCGGGCGCCACGCATCGCGGCCCCGAGCGCAACCCCGTGCTGGAGAACTTCGAGGCGATGACCATCGGCCCCGTGCTTCCGGACGGCCGCCGCCTCTTGTTCCTCACGTCCGACGACAACGGCCGATCGGACCAAGTCCCGCGCATCGTCATCGTCGCGGTGAAGTTGCATCAATAAGGCCGAAAGGCGCGGTGCGGTGGGTCGGTGAAGCCGTAGCGGCGCACCACGCCCTCGCGTGAATTGAAAGCATCGATGACCCAGCCTTCGCCCTCGTAGATGGCCACGTGCCCAGGCCACCAGAGGATGTCGCCCGCCTGCGCTTCCTCCATGGGAATCTCGGGCAGGCGTTCGGCCATGTCGTGCGACGTTCGCGGGATGCGCAGGCCCGCGCGGCTATAGGCCATTTGCGCCAGCCCCGAGCAATCGAAGCATCGAGGGCCTTCGCCTCCCCAGCAATACGGCTTTCCGATTTGCGACTCGGCGAAGGAAAGCACCTGGCCAACCTGCATCGAGCGCGCCTCGGGGCCGCGCGATGGCGCGGTATCGATGTTGCGCGCGTCACGCGGCAGCCGGCGATGCACCGAGCGGGCGCAACCGCCGGTGAAGACCCCCACGAGGACGAGAACGAGGACCAGGTGCAGCATCCGCATGCGCGTTATCGTGGCGTGCCCGATGTAGGGTGGCCGAATTTTCTACAAAGCGAACACTTCGCGAGATTGTCGCGGCGTCCGCTTCCACGTGGTGTAAAGACTCGCCCCGTGTCGGGACCCCGCGCTCGCATCGAAGACCGGAACATCTGGATCATCAACGGCGCGATTCTGCTTCTGGGGATCGCGTACGGCGCATCGCTGGCGGTGCTGGCCATTCACCTGAATGCGCACGGCATCCCCAAGCTGGCCATGGGCGGGCTTTCGGCGGCGTTTGCCGTGGGCATCGCGGGCATGTCGATTCCCTCGGGATGGCTCATCGCGCGCTTCGGTTCGAAGAAGACGCTGACCGTGGCGCTGCTTGGATACGCCGCGTGCGTGCTGGCGTTTCCCTTCCTCACGACGGTGACGAGTCTCACGTTGGTGCGCCTGTTCGACGGCGGGTTCTCCGTCGCCGTGTGGGTGGCCACCGAGACGGCGCTCCTCGCACGCTCCGGGACAGCGAACAAGGCGTACGTGATGAGCCTCTACACGATTGCCGTGGCGGTGGGCTACGTCGTGGGACCTCTCGTGGCGCGCGTGGTCGTCGCGGGATTGGGCACGGGCGCGGCATTCATCGTGGCCGCGGTGCTGGCGTGCGTGGCGGCCGTGGTCGTCGCGCTGCTGCTCGACGGTGACGATCGAAAAGGGGCGAGCGCGCACGAGCACCAGGCAGTGGGCTCGGGCCAGCCCGCGCGCGCCGTGTTCTGGCGCATCAAGACCGCGTGCCTGGCGACGTTTTCCTACGGGTATTTCCAGTCTTCCGTGGTGCTTTTTCTGCCGCTGTACTTGGTCGAGAGCAAGGGCATCGAAGAGAAGCAGACGATCTTCATCACGGCGTTCTTCGCCTTTGGCGCATTGCTCGCGGTGGCCTCGATGGGGCGGCTCGGAGACCGCTACGGGCATTTGCTGATGATGCGCGCATTGGCGGCCGTGGGGGGAACCTTGGTGGCGAGCTTTCTCTTGCTCACGTCATTCCCATTGATGTGCCTCACCGTGTTCGTGGCGGGTGCGACGCTCGCATCGATTTCACCGCTGGCGTTGGCGCTGCAGGGGGTGGTGACGCCCGCCGCGGATCTCGGGCGCGCCAATGCGTTCTACAACGCGGCGTATGCCATGGGGATGCTGATTGGGCCGCCGCTTTCGAGTGTGCTTTTTACGAGGATTGGCGGCGGCGCCATGTTGATCCATCTCGCGGCCATGTGGGCGTTCTTCGTGGCGGTGACGCTCGTCTTTGCCGCAGACGATCCGCGAGCACGCCCCCTTGGTGCGGCCGAGGGCGTGCCCGACAACGGCTAGGGTCTCAGTACTTCAACCCGAACCCATACGGAAACAGCGGATCGTAGTTCGCATCGCCCCTGTGGCTCGGCAGTTGGGCGACCGACTTCGGCCACGTGATGGGCAGCTTGCCCTTGAAGTTGCGGCGGCCGAACAGCACGTCGGCGACGCCCTGGCCTTCGGTGCCGGGGAGCCAGGCGGCGACCAGCGCGTTCATCTTGTTCACGCGATCGGTCACGATGAGCGGGCGGCCCGAGACCACGACCACGACGCACTTGGTGGCGCCGCAGACGTTGTCGACGGCGGTTTGATCTTCGGCCTTGAGCGGAAGATCCCTGCGGTCGCCCACGCCTTCCGCGTACGGCGACTCGCCCACCACCACGATGCCCACGTCGTAGCCGCTCGACTGCTCCGCCGTCGGCGTCTTCACGTATTCGACGGTGCTGTTCTTGTCGACCGTCTGACGGATGCCCTCGAGGATCGTCGTCCCCACGGTGTTCTTTCCGCTCTTGCCCTGCCAGGTGATCGTCCACCCGCCCGTCTGATTGCCCAGATCGTCGGCATTGGTGCCCGCCACCAGAACGCGGGTGTGGTGCGATTCGAGCGGCAGCACGTCGCCCTCGTTCTTCAGAAGCACCAGCGACTCTTGAACCGCCTTGCGCGCGATCGCACGATGCTCCTTGCCCCCGAAGTCGTCCGCATAGCGATCGCTCGAATACGGATGCTCGAACAGCCCGAAGCGGAGCTTCTCACGCAGAATGCGCGACACCGCGTCGTCGATGCGGCTCTGCGGAACGTTGCCCGCGAGCACCTCCGCCTTCAGCGTCGAGATGAACTTCTTGTAGTCGAAGGGCACCATGATCATATCGAGGCCCGCGTTGATGCCCGTACGAACTTGGTACGCGTAGTCGCCCGGGATCTGCTCGATGGCGTGCCAGTCGGAGATGATGAAGCCCTTGAAGCCGAGCTCCTTCTTCAACACGTCCGTGAGCAGGTATTTCTGCCCGTGCATCTTGGTGCCGTTCCAGCTCGAGTACGACACCATCACCGTGGAGACGCCCCGCTTGATCGCGGCCTTGAACGGCGGCAGGTGCCGCTCGCGCAGCTCGGCCTCGCTCACTTGCGTGTCGCCTTGATCGAGGAGGTAGTTCGGGTTCGTGCTCGTGCCGAGCTTCGTCCCGCCATCGCCCACGAAGTGCTTCGCCGTCGCGAGAATGGTGCCCGGCCGCCCTGGATTCCCTTGGTAGCCATCGATGATCGATGCGAGCGAGGAGGGGATCTCCGGCTCCTCGCCGAAGCTCTCGTACGTGCGACCCCAGCGCTCGTCCTGCGCCGAGCATAGGCACGGGCTGAACGTCCAATGCGCACCGGTGGCCGCGACCTCTTCCGCCGTCGCGCGTCCGATCAAGCGCGCGAGGTTCGGATTGCGCGTGGCCCCCAGCCCAATGTTGTGCGGAAATACGGTTGCACCATACACATTGTTGTGGCCGTGCACGGCGTCGACGCCATAAACGAGGGGAATGCCCAAGCGCGATGACAATGCGAGCTTTTGAAACTCGTCGACCATCTTGCGCCAAGCCTCGGGCGTATTTCCCGCGGGCGTGCTGCCACCGCCGGAAAGAATGCTCCCTAAACCGTAATCGCGAATGTCCGTGACCGGATTTTGATCATTGAATGCCAATCGCTCGGCTTGGGTCATTTGCCCAATCTTTTCCTCGAGCGTCATTTGGGCGAGCAGATCGCGCACGCGCCTATCGAGCTTTCCTTCGAGCGAGAGATCGATGTCTATGTCGATAGACACCGGTGTCATTGTCTCGGCCGTGTCCTCGCCGTCGGAATCACGAAGACCCGATTCCGAGCTACACGAAACGAGAGAAGTGAGGGTGGCCGCGAGCAGGACCAGGCCGCGCGGCAATCGAGCGAGATGTCTCATAAGCAACCTCCCGTGGGTTGTACGTCGCGTTGACGAATGCGAGAACGACTCAACCCATAGACGAAATAGCAAGTCGCTTGCGTGAAATTGCGCGACACATCATGCCTTTTTCCGACGGGAAATGTCTACCGAATGGCAAGTTACAACGCATTGCGCCATTGTACATTTGCATGCCATTGCAAATGGGACACTCGGACCAATTGCCATTTCCAACGTACGGAACACTCGGTCCGTAAAGTGGTATTAGCCGCCCGCAGGGCGAAATGGCGAATTGAGAAGCTGAAGAACGGGAATGGTCCCATCGGTGGTCAAATACCCCGAGAGGCCTATGAACAGAATTTGCCGGAAAAACGGCACCAGATCGGCCCCCGTCGTCTGAATCGTCGACAGGCGAATGTCATAACCGGCGCTCAATCCAAGCCCTTTCGTGAGCGGATATCGCCCTTCGATGGATGCACCGGCCGCATTGATGCTGGTGGATGCCGAGCCCGACGCTTGGAGGCTGGCATGCGTGGCCACGGCTTGCACTGTCATCATCAAATTACGGAATTTGCCATGCGGGTACGGCGTCCCCACGAGGGAGGCCTGCGCGCTGAAGGTCGGGCCCGAGCCAAGACGTGGGGTCACGCTGCCGTACGAGAAGCTGGCCGCACTGATGAAGGCCCAGCGCTCGTTGGTGAAATGGATCTCCTCGGAGACGACGGGCAGGATGACCGGCTTGTTGCTGTCGCTGAAATTCGGCGCCGAAGAAACGCTCAAACCGACGCGCGATAAACTGAGCCAATCGGGCGTGAACAAGTGCGTGAGCCCGACGTCGGGGATGACTTGATGAATGCGCTGCGGCCCGGCGGCGCGGGGCGGTGAGGAGCGAAAGTCGAGCGAGTACGGCGCATAGGTGTAGCGGTACGTCACCGAGATGTCGCCCGTGTTCCGCGGCGAGATGTCGTGGAGCACGCTCGTCGTGCTGAAGGGCTGCACCCCGTCGATGCCTTTGCGATCGAGCTCCTGCCCGCCCGCCAAGATGAACGGGGGCGCGGAGACCGTGCTGGTGACGAGAATGCCGCCGCTCTGTCGCAGACGCCAACGCTGGCCGAGCTCCTGCACCAGCGTGGCACTGCCCTGCGTGAGCGTGAAGGTCGTCTGCGTGGTGCTGGGGTCGACGGTGAAGAACAAGGTGCCATCGCCCACGCGAGCCGAGGTGAGGGCCGTGATGGTGTTGGACGCCGAAAGCGTGAGCGTCGTGAACCGGGTCAGCGTGATGGAGCTGGCGTAAACGGCCTGGAAGGTACCGTCGGGATCCGTCGTCCGAGAGCCGTCGAGCGATTGGTAATACTGCCCGCGCACGCGCAGCCGCAGGCCGTGCACATCGGTGTCGGGCTCGGTGATGCGGAAGGTGAAGGTGCCATCGAGACCGGTGAACGTCGCCGGATGACGATCGATGTCGCCGCTGTTGTCGGTCGTCTGAATGACGTTGTCGTTGACGCCTTGTACGATCGCCGCGGTCGCCGCGACGTCGGTCACGTTACCCGCGGCGTAGATGGGGAGGGCGAACATGGGCGCGCGGAGCCGAGGAGGAACGGGGAGGGAGGAGCAACGGCGAGTACAGACGAGACAGAGGAGGCAGACGAGAAAAGCGGGAGTGAAGCTTCGACTATGCGATCGATGCTAGAGTCTGCTCCTTGGTGGCGCGCGATCGCGCGGCCCGATAAAGGGTTTCGTAGCGGTCCGTCATTTTATCCAGCGAGAACTGCTCGAGCGCCTGCTTTCGTGCCGCCTCGCCCATGCGCCTGCGCCGTTCTGCATCGTCGCGAAGCGCGAGCATGGCGCGGGTCAGCCCATCCACGTCGCCATACGGTGCGAGCAGCCCCACGTGCTCGGAAATGATGCTCGGCAGCCCGCCCACCGCGGTCGCGACGACCGGCAGTGCGGTAGCCATCGCCTCGGGGATGACGAGGGGCAGCCCTTCCGTTCGCGACGTGAGGCTGAAGACGTCGAACGCCGTGAGCAGATCGGCGACGTCGCGCCGGGTCCCCGTGAGCGTGCAAAATGCATGCTTCTCGTTGGGAAGCGCCGCGATGGCTTGCTCGATGTCCCCGCGCGAGGGCCCATCGCCCACGAGCAGCAGGCGCGCACGCGGCCCGAGCACGTCGCGCATGGCGCGCACCATCAGCGGGTAATCTTTCTCCGGTGCAAGGCGGCCGACCGAACCGACGACGTAGGCATCGTCGGGAATGCCGAGCTCGCGCCGTACGCGCGCACGCGTCTCCATACTCGGCCCGAAATCGTCCAACGGGATGCCGTTGGGCACGACGTGCAGCAGCGCGGGGGGAACGCGCTCCTTGATGCGCGCCGCCTCCGCCGTGCCTTCCGAGACGGCGACGAACGCCGTCGTGAGCCGCGCCACCACGCGCGCGGCATGCAGGGAGCGCTTACCGTAAATGTTGGCCCCGTGCTTCGTGTGCACGATGGCCTTCACCCCGAGCAAACGCGCCGCGGGCACCGCGTAAAACATGGGCGACGGGTTGTGCGTGTGCACCGCGTCGGGCGAAAAATCGGCGATGGCCTTGGCCATTCGCGCGATGACGAAGGCGTCGAACCCGTCATGCCGCGGCACATCGAACACCTCGATGTCCTTGCCGAACTCCGCCCGCAGCACGCCGCCCAACGTCAGCGACGCGACACCCACCTCGTGTCCCCGCGCGGAAAGCGCACGGGCAAGGTGCAAGATGAGCCGTTCCTGCCCACCCATCTCCAACGATTGCACGATGTGAAGGATGCGCATTGCTTTGAGGGGTTAGGGGTTGGGGGTTAGGGGTTAGGGTTGGAGGAAGCAGGGATTAGATGTTGGAGCAGCGCCAGGCATTCTCCCCCTAAACCCTAACCCCTGATCCCTAACCCCCTTCCCAAATGCGCGTTCTAGCGATCACGAAGATTTTTCCCAACAGCCTCGAACCGTTGAGTTCTCCCTTCAATCGACAACAGTTCGTCGAACTGGCGAAGCTTTGCGAGCTGACGGTGGTGGAAGCCATCCCGTACGTGCCGCTGGCACATCGCACGCGCATGCCGGAGCGCGCCGCGAAGTTGTCCGCCTTGCCGAAGCGCGAGCGTGTGGCGGGCATCGACACGCACTACCTGCGGCAGCTTTATCTGCCGCGCGTGGGCACGTCGGTGGCGCTGCCGCTTTACCTCGCGTCCTTGGCCTCGCAGCCCACGCTTCGCCGCTTGGTGCGCGAGAGCGACGTCATCCTGGGTACGTGGGCCTACCCCGATGGATGCGCGGCCACCGTGATGGCCCGCGCCTTCGGCAAGCCATGCGCGGTGAAGGTGCACGGGTCCGACGTGAACATCGTGGCCAAGATGGCCTCGGCGCGCGCATACATGCGCCGTGTCCTTCCGCGCGCCAACGCGATGATCTCCGTGGCGCGTCCGCTGTCACGGCTACTCGAGGACATGGGCGTGCGCGCGGGTGCGATCCACCTGGTTCGCAACGGCGTGGACACGTCGCTGTTCCGGCCGCGCGATCGCGCCGCCTGCCGCGACGAATTGGGCATCGCGCGCGAAGGCGCGCTCATCGTCTTTTGCGGGCGCATCGAGCCGCAGAAGGGGGTGGGCGAGCTGCTCACCGCCTTCGAGCGCGTGCGCGCGGCGCGGCCCGATGCCCGGCTCGCGTTGCTTGGCGATGGCGTTTCGCGCGAGCTCGTGCAGCGTGTGCGCGCCGCGCAATTGAGCCTGCCGGAAGGCACACTGATCGCGCCGGGCCCGCGCCCTCTGCGCGAAGTGGCGACGTGGGTGGGGGCCTGCGACGTCTTCACCTTGCCAAGCCACAACGAGGGAACCCCCAACGTGGTGCTCGAGGCGCTGGCCAGCGGCCGTCCGGTGGTGGGCTCCGACGTGGGCGGCATCCCCGATTGCCTGGCCGACCCGCGTTCGGGTCTCCTCGTTCCCGCCCGGGACGCGAGCGCCCTCGCGAACGGATTGGTGGATGCGTTGAACCGCTCTTGGGACGCGGAGGCCATCGTTCATACCGGGCCCGGCAGTTGGGAAGAGAGCGCACGCGCCCTCTTTAATGTGCTGGAACAGGTGGCTGGAGAAGCCTAACGACCGTTCGAAATTTACTTCATTCATGTGGGGAGATCTCGGAGGTCGCCGCGTATCACCGGCCAGACCACTTGATGACATCCGATCGGTAGACGATCGAACATCCGTCGAGACATCACCCGAGAAGAGGTTTCCCATCCATGAACGTCAAACTTGCGCTTTTCGCTGCTCTTACTGCTGTTGCGACCTTTGCCCCCGCCGTCGTGGGCTGCGCCGCCGACACGCGCGATGAATCGAATGCCACGGAGGAGACGGGGACGACCGAGGGCGCCCTTGCCGTCGGCATCCAGACGGTGAATCTGTACGCGAACTCGCTCGGCTTGGGCGCCGCGCAGGGGCAGGACAAGGCCTCGCCGGTGGCGACCTTCAAGTTCGCGAAGGGCAGCATCAAGTTCAACACCTTTACCGGGACGCTCACCTCCGTGGTGACGCCGAACGGTACGCTCACGCAGGACATTGCGGATCTCGCGGTCATCCTCAAGCTGGGCACCTTCGACGGCGTCGAGGGCGCCGCCGGCAGCGCGTACTGGAGCTTCACCAACGGCTACGTTCGCACGCGCAACGAGACGGGCGAGCTGCTCGACGTGGGCTTCGGCACCGACGGCAACTGGAAGACGGTTTCCGCGAAGGCCGCTCTGGCCGCGGCACATAGCCGCATCGGCACGTTCGTCAGCGTCACGGCGTCGGGCAGCTCCACGACGGCGAAGTTCAGCGCCGGCGCGGTGAAGTACACGACCGCCACGGGCGCCATCGAGGATGTGACCCTGACGGGCATCGCCGGCGCCGTGAAGAACGCGGCCAGCAAGCTCGGACTTGGGGCACACGTCCGCTCGAGTCACGAGCGCGGCGTCGACCACGAGGTGTACGCGAACGGCACCGTCGACTTCAACACGTTCACCGGCAAGATCAGCGGCCTGTCGGCCAAGGGCTCGCTCGAGGCCCCGAACCCGCTACCGACCTACGTGGTCGACCTCGCGGTGAACCTGAAGCTGGGCACCTTCGTGTCCTCCGACGGGGCCGCGGGCACCCAGACCGAGACCTTCCAGAACGGCGTGATCGTCTGGAACAACCACCAGGGCGGCGCCGAGGGCGTCCTCAAAAAGGTCACCGTGAAAACCGCGGGCGGCGACTCCATCGAAGTCCCGCTCCCCGTCGCCAACGCCGCCGCCGCCAACGTCTTCGGCACCGTCACCGCCATCGAGGGCGCCGCCGGCAGCGCCTACTACTCCTACACCGACGGCACCATCCGCTGGAGCAACGTCACCCAAACCTTGGCCGAAGTAACGCTCAAGTAATCCAAATTTCCCCTTAGCTTTCTTGAAAGGCCCGCGATCCCCATCGCGGGCCTTTTTGTTCGAGAGAATTCACATGAAGGCGGGAAGATTTTTGAGGTTTTCCGCTCGGCGCACGGTCCGATCTGAAAACAACAAAAACGCGTTCCGCGACGGCTCGTGCCGTAAAGCCTTCCCGCCTTCCCGCCTTCATGTGAATTCTCTTCGGCCGGACAAAACGCCAACGGCCACCATGGAGACCATGGCGGCCGAGAGATGCAGCGCTGAAAAGCTTTAGATCAGGCGTCCTTCTGGTCGCGGACGCGGGCGGCCTTGCCTTGAAGGTCGCGGAGGTAGAAGAGGCGGGCGCGGCGGACGATGCCCTTGGAGACGACTTCCACCTTGTCGATGCGCGGGGAGTGCGTCAGGAAAACGCGCTCGACGCCGACGTTGAAGCTGACCTTGCGCACGGTGAAGGTGCTGCGGGCGCCGGCGCGGTGGCGCTTGAGAACGACACCCTGGAAGACCTGGATGCGGTCCTTGTCTCCTTCCACGATCCGGTAGTGCACGCGGACCGTGTCACCCACGCGGAAATCGGGGAGCCCCGAGCGAAGCTGGCTCGACTCGATTTCGGCGATTTTCGGGTGCGTATTCATGGGATAGCCTTCTTTCGGAGCTCTAGGAAAAACGGTGGCGGGCCGGCTGACGAATCGATGCCGGATGCAGCGCCGGCGTCTCGCCGGCTAGAAGAGGTGCGGCCTTAAAGCATTTGGAAATGACTCTGTCAACGCGGGCAGGCGGCTGATAGAGCATGGAAACCATGACCGACGGAGCGCTCGCAGCCGGCCAAGAAGCCCCTGATTTCGAAGCGAAGGACACGAAAGGCGAAACATTTCGCCTGTCTGACTACCGCGGGAAGAAAAATATCGTCCTCTACTTCTACCCGGGCGACTTCACCCCCGTCTGCACCCGCGAGGCGTGCGGCTTCCGCGATCTCTACGAGGATCTCCGCGGAAAAGACACCGAGGTCATCGGTGTTTCCTCCGACACCGAGGCGAGCCACCGCGATTTCGCCGCCCGACACCACCTTCCATTCCCCCTGGTCAGCGATCCGGAGAAACGCATCGTTCGCATGTACGGGGCCGACGGTTCCATCTTCGGCCTCCTCGAGCGCACGAAGCGACTGACCTTCGTCATCGACAAGCAAGGAAAGATCGTCCGGATTTTTTCGGGCGAGCTGCGTGCAGGAGTACACCTCAGCGGGGTTAAAGAGGTGCTTTCGACGCTGTCCTGACTGTCCGGGCGGCTTTTATCGAAAGAACTCGGTCCGTTTCGCGTTATGGAACGTACGAGACGACAGGGTTGGCGTGCGAGGCCGCGGACGGGTCGATCTTCATGCGAGGCAAAAACCCCTACAAGAAGCCGGATCACTTTACCAAGACGGCGAAAGCACAAGGGTTTCCGGCCCGCAGCGTTTACAAGCTCGAGGAGATCGACCGGCGCGTGCGCTTGCTCCGTCCGGGCATGCACGTGCTCGACCTGGGCGCGGCCCCGGGAAGCTGGGCCATGTACGCCGCCCAAAAAATCGGGCCCAGCGGCCGGCTGCTCGCCATCGACCTGAAGCCTATCGAGATTGGGCTACCCCCCCACGCCACCTTTACCGTGGGCGATGCGCTGTCACTCGAAAATGACGCCCTGGCGCTCCACGCTCCCTATGACGTGGTTCTCAGCGATATGGCGCCCAACACCACAGGCAATCGGTTGGGCGACCAAACGCGAAGTTTCGAGCTTTTCATGCGCGCCCTCGCGGTTGCAGCTAGTCTTTCGAAGGTGGGTGGAGCTTTCGTCGGAAAGATCTTCATGGGGGAGGACCTGCCCATTGCGCGCGCGGAGTTGCGAAAGCACTTTTCCAGCGAGCGCATCATTCGGCCCGAGGGGACTCGAAGCGTGAGCTACGAGGTCTTCATCATCGGAGAGGGCCGGCGCGCGGCGGAGGGGGCGCCGTGAGGCCGTGATCCCTTCACCTCTTTCATCGGTCGTGGGGGAGAGGTTCGAAGTCGAGCGCGAGGTTGGGCGCGGCGGGGTCGGGATCGTGTACCGAGCCTTCGACCGCGTTTCGGGCGCGTGGGTCGCCCTCAAGGTCATTGCCATTCCCGGCGTCGATGCCGGCGAAGAGGCCCGCTTCTACCGAGAAGGGCGCGTTCTCGCTGGACTGGTGCACCCGGGTATCGTTCGCCTCGTCGCATTCGGCCAGCTCGAAGAAGGGCAGCCCTACGTGGCGATGGAATGGCTCGAGGGTGAGGACATCGCGCAGAGGCAAAAGCGCAATCCGCTGACCGTGGGCCAATGCCTGGAGGTCGCGGCTCAGATTGCGGATGCGCTCTCGGCGGCGCATGCGGCAGGCATCGTCCACCGCGACGTGAAGCCGTCGAACGTCATTCTTCTGCGCAGCGGTTCCTCGTCGCGCAACGGGCCGCATTCGGGGCCCCTTTGCGTGAAGCTCGTCGATTTCGGTGTCGCCTCCGCGGAGGATGCGAAGCTGACCCGCACGGGCGCCATCGTGGGAACGCCCGCGTACATGGCCCCGGAGCAAGCGCGGGGCGATGGCGAGATCAGCGCGTCGGCGGACCTGTACGGATTGGGCGCGACCTTGTTCGAAATGATCGCGAACCGCCCGCCCCACGTGGGGCCGACGCCGGTGGCGATTCTCGCGCGCCTGGTCACGACGCCCGCACCGCGCCTGTCCGAAGTGGTGGGGCAGGTGCCGGTCGCGCTGGACGAGTTGATGTGGCAGCTCCTGCAAACGATTCCGTCGGACCGCCCGCAAAGTGCGGAGGTGGTGGCGCAAGAGCTGCGCAAGCTGGCCGCGGAGCTCGTGATGGACACGCCGCACGTGGTGCGCATCGGCGTGCCCGAGGATGCGCTGGCCACCACTCCGAGCATGCCCCCGGCGAGCGGCGTTTTGACGCCGTCGTCGTACGGCGGCTCGCGGCTGGTGACGTCCATTCTCGCGACGCACATTCCCAAAGGGGCGCCGCGGGCGCGGTTGCTTGCGCACCTGCGCGCGCGTGGTGCGGATGCCACGGAGCTCGGTGGCGATGCGGTGGTGGCCCACCTCGGCGTGCGCAAGGCGCTCGGCGATGAAGCGGCCCGCGCCTTGGACTTGGCCATGCGCCTCGCGCGCACGAACGCGGCGGTGGGCGTGGCCACGGGCCGGACGCGCATCGACAAGACGCGCCCGATGGGCGAGGTCGTCGACCGCGCGGCGGCGCTCGCACGCGACTCGAAGCGCGGGTACGTGCTGGCCGACACGACGACGACGGAGCTTGCCCGCGGGCGATTCGAGTTCTTGGTGCGCGAGGACGGCTCCGCGCTCGTGGGCGAGCCATTGCCCGGTAAGCACGAGGGCGCAGGCGGTGCGCCGTTCGTGGGGCGCGAGGCGGAGCTGGGGCAGGTGCTCGCATCGTTCGAACGATGTGTGGACGATGCCACGCCGGTGGTGACGACCATGACGGGTGCGCCGGGCATCGGCAAGACGCGCTTGCGGCAGGAGGCCCTGCTTCGCGTTTCGTCCCACGTGAGCGCGCCGCGTGTCGTGCTCGTGCGCACCGAGACATTTTCCAGCGCGCACGCACTGGGCATCATCTCCAGCATTGCCCGAGGCCTCGCCGGCGTCGCGAATCAACGCGTCGACGAGTACGAGGCCATGGTGGCCATCAAAGATTTGGTCACCGAGGGCGATGGTCGCGAGTTTTTGGCGCTGATCATTTGCAATCAGCCGCTGCCCGCACTGGCCGAGGCCCGCGCCGCACGTGACGCACTCTGGATGGCTTTCACCGAGTTGGGCATGTCGGTGGCGAAGCAGAAGCCGCTCGTGGTCGGCATCGAGGATCTGCAGTGGTGCGACAGCGAAAGCCTCTTCATGTTGGATCACCTGCTCGGGCGCGCCGTCGGGTTGCCCCTTTGGGTCTTCGGCACCACGCGGCCCGGCTTGTGGCGCGAGAATCCGGCCCTGTTCGCCTCGCGCGACCACGTGCGCGTGGAGCTGCGGCCTTTGTCCAAGAAGAGCGTGCGCCTCATCGCGCGCTCGCTGCTCGGGGACGTGGTGTCGGAGGCCGACAAGATCAGCGATACCATCGCGGCGCAGGCGAGTGGCTCGCCGCTGTTCACCGAGGAGCTTGCGCGGCTGGCCACCAAGGGCCGCGATGCCGCGGCAGCGCCGACCATCGAGGCGGCGATGCAGGTGCACCTCGATGCCCTGGACGATGCCGCGCGCGACGCGGCGGTGAAGCTGTCGGTCTTCGGATTCACCGGTTGGGAAGCAGGGTTGTCGGAGCTTCACGTCGCCGAGGCCGGCGCAGCATTGCGCTCACTCGCGGCGGCCGACGTTCTGCGCGAGCAGGCCGTGAGTCGCTTTCAGGGGACCCGCGAGTGGGCGTTCAAGCATGCCTTGATGCGCGAGGTGGCCTACGCGTCGCTCGGCGACGACGCGCTGAAAGATCTGCACGCGTGTGCGGCGCGCTGGCTCGCCAAGATGGGCGAGGACGACGCCATCGTGGCGCGGCACTTCGAGCTGGGCGGGCGCAGCGTGGAAGCGGCCGCGTACCTCGAGAAGGCGGCGGCGCGGGCGCTCGCGGCGAACGCGCTGGCCGACGCCGTGTCGATGGCCGAAAAATCGCTGGCTTTCGCCGAGGACAAGGCCACCGCGTTCGCGCGTGCGCAAATTCTCGACGAAGCGTGGAGCCGCCTCGACGCGCGCGCCGGCGAGCGCGATAGCGCGGTGCGCGCGATGGAGGAGAACGTCTACGACGCGGCCAGCGAAATCCGCGCGCGCGGTGCACGCCTTCGCTACGAGGATGCACGCGGCGGCGACCACGAGACGAGCGCGCGCCTCGAGCAAGTGGGACGCGAGGCGCGGGACGCGGGGCTCTGCGACGAAGAGGCGCGCTCGGCGGCGGTGTTGGCCGCGCGCTTCGCTTATGCGGGTGAGCACGACAAGGCCGCGGACGTGGCCGATCGGCTGCTGACCATCGCGCACGAGCATGCCATCCCTGCAGCGGCGGTGGATGCGTGGCAGACGTTCGCGGTCGTGTACCAGGCGCGCGGCGAAGTGGGCGCGGCCCTCGAGGCACGGCGGGCCGCGGCCGAGGCGGCGAGCGCCGCAGGGCTCCGCACGCGTGAGGCGATGCTCACCATCAACATGGGCTTTGCCCTGTGCACGATCGGCGCCAAAGACGAAGCGCGCGCGCAGATCGAGGCGGGCATTGCCATCGCGCAGGCCATCGGGTCGCCCGGCACGGTGCGGCATGGCCAGATGAACCTTCTCTGCTGGGCGGCCACGTTCGGAGCCGATCCGGCGCTGAATCACCTGCTCGAAGAGCCGCGTTCCACCGCCGAGGGCGCGCTCACGGGGAGCTGGGTTCCGCACGATCGCGCGACGCTGGGGGTTCTTTTTTACCGCGGCATGGAATTCATGCGGCTCGACAACTGTGCGGGGTCTGCTCAGTCGACGACCGGGTCCGAGCATGCGCAGCACGGGCGCACGCTTTTCCGCATTGCGGCGCAGGGGTACGAGGCCACGAAGATGCTCGACGTGGTGCCGGTCGCGCTCGCCCTTCTTGCCGAGGCGGAGCGTCGTTGTGGGGCGGTGGAGCGCGCGTACGAGCTGGCGCAGCGGGCGTGCACCCTCGTGGACCAAGGCTCACCCAGTTTGCTCAACGAGGCGCCCATCTTCCTGACGCTGCATCGGATTTGCACCAACATGGGCCGCGCCGACGAGGCGCGCCAGGCGATCGTGCGCAGCATTCCGCGCCTGCTCACACGGACGCGCGCCTTGGAGAAGACACCGTACCTTCGCGGCTTTTTGAACGCGGTCTTGAACGACGTTCTTCTGCAGGTTGCTGAAGGCTACGGCCTGGTGCCAGAAGAAATCCGCCGGATACTCGAATCCGACCGCACGTGACCCTAGAGCGCGTTGTGCTATTTCCCACGCGGCCTCGGGTCGAAAGTGAAGGTGTAGGTGAAATCTCGGATTCAAAGCGCAAAAGAGCCTGACTTCGTCCAGGTCGTCGGTGCGCGTGAGCACAATCTCAAGATCGACGAAATGGCCGTGCCCAAGCGAAAGCTGGTGGTCTTCACGGGGCCGAGCGGCTCGGGAAAATCCAGCTTGGCGTTCGATACGCTGTACGCCGAGGGGCAGCGCCGCTACATCGAGACGTTGAGCGCCTATGCGCGGCAATTTTTAGGGCAGCTCGAACGGCCCAAGGTCGAGCACCTGCGCGGCCTCTCGCCGACCATTGCCATCGAGCAAAAGAGCGCCTCGTCCAACCCGCGCTCCACCGTGGGAACCATCACCGAGGTGTACGACTACCTTCGCGTGCTCTACGCGAAGCTCGGCGAGCAGCACTGCCCCAAGTGCGGAAAGAAGGTCGCCGCCCAAGGGGCGCAGGCCATCACGCGCGAAATCGTGAAGCTCCCCGACGGCACCGCGGTGACTTTGTTTGCGCCATTGGTCACGCACCGCAAGGGCGAATTTCGCGAAATCTTCGACGATTTGCGCACGCGTGGCTTCGTGCGCGTGCGCATCGACGGAAAGATCTCGCGCCTGGAAGACGTCACCGCGCTCGACAAAAAGAAGAAGCACTCCGTCGACGTCGTGATCGATCGCATCGTGCTCAAGGAAGAAGATCGCGCCCGCGTGGCCGAGGGTGTCGAACTCGGGCTGCGGGAAGGCAAGGGTGAACTTCGCGTCGACACCGGCAAGGAGGAGATCCTCTACAGCGAGGCGCGTTCATGCTGCGGCATCGCCTTTCCCGAGCTTTCGCCCCAGAGCTTCTCGTTCAACTCGCCGCTCGGCATGTGCCCCTCGTGCAACGGCCTCGGCGTGCGCGACGAGGTGGATCCCTCGCTGGTCATCCCGGATCCCTCGCTGTCGATCCGCGGCGGCGCCATTGCGCCGTGGGCGCCGGCCATGCAGCGCGGGGAAGGGTGGACGTCGCGCATCATCGACGGCGTGGCCAAGGCCTTCGCCGTCAATCTCGACACACCTTGGAAGAAGATCCCCAAGGCAAAGCAAGAGCGCATCCTCTTCGGGAGCCAAGATCGCATCAACGTGCGCTGGGGCAAAGAAGGCCAGAACACGTGGGCGATGAAGTACGAGGGGGTCATCCCCAACATCGAGCGCAAGTTCCGCGAGACCGCCTCCGAGGCCGCGCGCGACACGTACCGCCGCTACCTGCGCGAGCGCCCGTGTGAATCGTGCAGCGGCAAACGGCTGCGCGCCGAGAGCCTGGCGGTGCTCGTCGCCGCCAAAAACGTGACCGAGGTCACGTCGATGACCATCGCCGAGGTGGCCGCGCACTTCGACCGGATCGAGCTGCCCTCGTCGGATCGCCAGATCAGCGAAGGCGCGCTCTTGGAGATCCAGAGCCGTCTGCGCTTCTTGCTCGACGTCGGGCTCGATTACATCACCCTCGATCGCAAGGGGCCGACGTTGAGCGGTGGCGAAGCGCAGCGCATTCGCCTCGCGAGCCAGTTGGGCAGCGAGCTGTCCGGCGTCATGTACGTGCTCGACGAACCGAGCATCGGCTTGCACGCCCGCGACAACACGCACCTCATCGCCACGTTGCAGCGCCTGCGTGATCTCGGAAACAGCGTCATCGTCGTGGAGCACGACGCCGAGACCATCATGGCGTCGGATCACGTGGTCGACTTCGGGCCCGGCGCAGGGCACATGGGCGGGAACATCACCTTCAACGGCACGCCCGACGAGTTGCTCGCGAGCAACAGCCTCACCGGCGAGTACCTCTCGGGCAAAAAGTCCATCGACGTTCCCGCGGAGCGCCGCACCGCGCGCGCGTGGCTCGAGGTGAAACGCGCCCGCGCCCACAATTTGCGCGGCATCGACGTGAAGATCCCCGTGGGCGTGCTCACCGCGGTGACCGGCGTGAGCGGCGCGGGAAAGAGCTCGCTGGTGAACGGCATCCTCTTGCCGGCGCTGGGGCGCGCGCTCCACGACAGCTCGGATCCGGTGGGCGAGCACGACTCCATCGAGGGCCTTTCGGCTTTCGACAAGGTGATTGCCATCGACCAGAAGCCCATCGGCCGCACGCCGCGTTCCAACCCGGGGACGTACACCAAGGCGTTCGACATGATCCGCGAGATCTTCGCGGAGCTGCCCGAGGCGCGCACGCGCGGCTACGGCGCGGGACGATTCAGCTTCAACGTCAAGGGCGGACGCTGCGAAGCGTGCGGCGGCGACGGCACCGTCAAGGTCGAGATGCACTTCTTGGCCGACGTGTACGTCCCGTGCTCGGCGTGCGAGACGAAGCGCTACAACCCGGAGACCTTGCAGGTGCGCTTCAAGGGCAAGTCGATCCACGACGTGCTCGAGTCGAGCATCGACGAGTGCCGCGAGCTCTTTCAGGCTTTCCCCGCACTGACGCGCATCCTCGACAAGTTGGTGGAGGTGGGCCTGGGGTACATGAAGCTCGGGCAGCAGGCCACGACGTTGAGCGGCGGCGAAGCGCAGCGCGTGAAGCTCAGTCGCGAGCTGGGCAAGGTCCAGACGGGGCGCACGCTCTATGTGCTGGATGAGCCGACGACGGGGTTGCACTTCGACGACATCAAGAAGCTGCTCGCGGTGCTCCAGCGGCTCGTCGATGCGGGCAACACGGTGGTGGTCATCGAGCACAACCTGGATGTCGTCAAGTGCGCCGACTGGATCATCGACCTCGGCCCCGAGGGCGGTGCACGCGGCGGAACCTTGGTGGCGGAGGGCACGCCGGAACACGTGGCGGGCATCGCCAAGTCGTTCACGGGGCAGTTCCTTGCTCCGCTCTTGAAGGCGAAGCCGATCCGCAAGGCGTCGTCCTCGCCGACGAACGGCGCCAAACGGCGCGTTCGTTCGCAAAATGGCGCGCCCGCGGTGGAGTAAAGACGTCTAACCTATCGCGAACGTATTTTTACGCGCCATTTGAAACCAGGGAGCGTCTAGTTCGTGATGAGAAAATTCGTGCAGCTGTGTGCCCTCGGGGGGGCAATGGCCGTTTCCGTCGCAGCGTGCTCCGATTCATCGGGCCCCGCCGGCGAGGATCCCGAGCCGCGCATCGCCCAGGCCGGCCTGACGACGTCGGGCTGGAACAAGCTCGATGCGACGTTGCGCACCCGCTCGCTGCTCGCGTCGAATGCGCCGAATGCCACGACGGCCGTGGCTTCCCCGCCGGTGTCGATCTTCGTGCAGTCGAAGGATCCCGAGGCCACGCGTCGGATCATCGAGGCCGCGGGCGGTACGGTCGGCACCGTCGCGGGCGACGTGATGACCGCGCGCGTGCCACCCGAGGCCATCGCCGGCATCGCCAACGACGCGATCGTGTCGCGGATGGAGGGCGGCCTGCCCGTGAGGACGAAGCTCGACAAGGCCGCGGTCGCGGTGCGCGCCGATCAAGTGCACGCCGGGGCCTCCCCGCTTTCGTCGGCTTACAAGGGCGAAGGCGTCATCGTGGGCGTGGTCGACAACGGCATGGACTTGAAACACGCCGCCTTCAAAAAGGCGAACGGCAACACGCGCGTGCGCGCCATCTGGGATCAGGGCACGAAGGGAAGATTTCCCGCGGGTTACAAGTACGGCAGCGAGTGCGACGCCGCTGAAATCGATGCGCGACAGTGCTCGTACACCGCCTTGACGGCCTACCACGGGACGCACGTCATGGGCATTGCCGCTGGTGGAGCCGTGCAGGGCGTGCCCTATGTCGGCATGGCCCCCGAATCGGAGCTCGTCTTCGTGGATCTCGGTACGCCTCCCGACGCGGGCAGCTTCGAAGAGGCCTTCTCGACGGCGGTGTGCGACGGCGTTTCGTACATCTTCAAGATCGCGGATGCGGCGAACAAGCCCGCCGTCGTCAATTTGAGCCTCGGCGAGCACACCGGCCCGCACGACGGCTCGTCGTTGGCGGACAAGTGCCTCGATAATTTGATCAAGCCCGGAAGGCTCGTCGTGGCCTCGGCCGGCAACGAAGGCCGCGGCACGATCAACCCGCTCGGTTCCACGCCGGTGGCGGTGCACGCGACGGGTACCGCCTCGGCGACCCCCATCGTGGTTCGATGGCTTCCGGGGCGGGCCAGGGGCAAGGATGGGCAATCCTTCGCGGAGCAGGTCGTGAGCATCTGGAGCGATGCGGGCTCGGATCTCGCGGTGCGCGTGGGCTTCGTGGCCGCACCGGGCGCTACGCCGGCCTACTCGAAGGCGGTGTCGGTGGATAGGCCGCTCCAGAACACGCTGATCTCCGATGGCACGACCGCGGTGGGGGCGGTGGGAGGCTTCGGAAGCGTGTCGTCGCCCTCGGGGGCGCGCAACATCTTCATCTCGATGATCGACACCGATGCGGACCACAAAGAAGAGCAGGTGCTCTGGCTTCTCGAGATCACCGGCAAGGGCAAATTCGATGCATTCATCGACACGACCCTGGCCGGAGGCTTCTTGCTCGCGGACAACGATCCGGCTCTGACGGTCAACCATGAAATGACCATCGGTTATCCGGCCATCGCTTCGAAGGTGCTGGCCGTCGGCTCGTTCACGACGCGCAACACGTGGACGACGACCGATGGCGTCGAGCATCTGAAGAAGGACGTCGACGGCAAGGTGGTGAACCTCGGCGCGCTCAGTACGTTCTCGAGTCACGGTCCGTCGCGCAATGGCGTCGGACCGATGAAGCCAGACATTGCCGCGCCGGGCGAGCTTCTCGTCTCCGCGCTGAATGGCGGGGTGTCGCCCAGCGCGGTGCGTACGGAGCGCGTGGTGAAATCGAGCCCCGACGGCTACGCGGCCTTCGAGGGAACGAGCATGTCGTCGCCGGCGGCGGCGGGCGTGGTGGCGCTGATGCTGCAGCGCAATCCGCAGCTCACCGTCGAGGACGTACGCGGCATCTTGAGCCGCACGGCGGTGAAGCCCGACGGTGCAACCGTTCCCAGCGCGACATGGGGCTACGGGAAGCTCGATGCACTCGCCGCCATGAGCGATTCGAAACTGGCGCCGCCGAACGACTCGAAGGATGACGGAAAGGTTGGCTGCAACGTGTCCTCCACCGGCAGCGTCGCTTCGGGGGTCACCGCGCTGGGCATTGCCCTCGGCATGGTGCTCGTCCGCCGGAGGCGCCGCGGATGCCGCCGATGAAGCTGCTGCTTGCCATCATCGGGCTCGCGCTCACCGGGTGCCCGAACAAGGCATCCGATCCGGCTCCTGATTCCGCTACCTCTCCCGCAGCGGTGAAGGGTGGCGATGCATCGGATCGAGGTGAAATGATCCGCGCTTATCTCCAGATCGATCCCGCCCGCGTCACACGCGCGAAACTCACCGCGCTCGGCATCGAGGTGGACACCATCGCGGGTGACGTCGTGACCGCCCGCATCCCGGCGGGCGCCCTCGACCGCGTGCGCGCGACCGACGGCGTGCTCCACATCGAGATCGCACGGACCGTGCATTTGCGAGCCGATGCGGGTGCCGTCGATCCGAGAGACCCCGGCAAGCGCGACTGAGTTCCGCATCGAACGGGAGGGCACCCGCACGCGCCGCGGATGACGAGGTTCAGTCGAACGACGCTGGAAAGCGCGACTGAATCTCGCGCGTCCAGCGCTCGTCGCCGCTGAACACGTCGCCGCAGAGCATCGACGTGATGGAGCGCTTCAAGAAGGGATGCGGCTTGTCCGCGAACAGGTACTCCGTAAGCGTGCCCTGGTAGAACGCTTGAACGGCGCCGAGAAAGAGCTCGGCGCCCCGGCGTACCTGTTTTTCCCACGCGATGAAGCGATCCATGCTCCCATCCCGCGTCTCGAGTGCGGCATGGATGGCGTCGGCCCCGTGGTAGCCGCCATAGATGGCCAGGTGTGCGCCGGTCGAAAACAGCGGATCGATGAAGCCGCCCGAATCGCCCACGGCAAGCCATCCAGGGCCGACGAGGCTCTTCACGCGGAAGCTGAAATCGGCGGTGGCGCCGGCGGGGAACAGCTGCTCGGCGCCGGCGAGCATGCGCGTGGCCACGTCCGACTCGCTGACCGCGCGGCGGTAAAGATCGTCCACGGTCTGGCCGGGGGTGCGCGTCTTCATCCACGCGCTGGACACGACGGCGCCGACGCTGGTGCGGCCATCCTTGAAGGGGATGAACCAGAACCAACCCGCGGGGAAGACGACGATCTGGATGTCGCCCTCGCGATCCCCCGTGTCGCGCCAGGCATCGCGGAAGTGGCAGAACAGGGCCGTTTTGTCGAGGTGCGGCACCCGGATGGTGCTGCGCGTCGTGTGCGCATGCATCGCATCGCGGCCGGTGGCATCCACCACGAAGGGCGCGGCGAGCGAATGCGTGGCCCCGTGAGGCTCGCGCGCTTCGACACCGACGGCGCGGTCGTTGTCGAAGACGACGCGCGTGACCGTCCAACCCTCGCGCACTTCGGCGCCCAAGCTTGCGGCGCGGCGAAGGAGCACGTGATCGAACTCGTCGCGTGGCACCTCGAACGCCGACTTGACGCTCTTGTCGAAGGCCTCGGCGAAGTCGTACCGGGCGGTCTTGCCCGTGCCGCTGAGGTGGAAGTTCGCGCCGCGCTTCACCAGGAAGCGCTGCTCCAGTTCGTCCATCACGCCGAGGCGCGTAAGGATGGGCATCGACTGCGGAAGGAGCGACTCCCCCAGGTGAAAGCGGGGAAAGGGCGTCTTCTCCAGGACGAGCACACGCCGGCCGAGTTGAGCAAGCCGCGACGCGGTGACGGACCCGCCTGGCCCGCCGCCCACGATGATGACGTCATACGACATGGACTATTCTGCAGTTTTCGGCGGGGGGCCGAGCTGGATGCGCTCCCCGATGTATGCGCCGACCAATGTGAATAGGACGCCGATGGCGGCCATGATCACATAGAGGAAGGTGGGAATCATGCGCACGGTCTGGTTCTGCACGAGCACGAACGTGGTGGGAATGGCCACGACGAAACTGGCCACCACGGGCTCGATGAACGTGCGCCCCGGCGAGACCATGCCGATGAGCAAGCCGCCGAGGAACCAAACGGGGATGCACACGATCATGCCGTTGCCGCCCTCGAAATCGAGCGCGCCGACGACGATGGGCAGCCCGAAGACGAGCGCGGCCGTAAGAACGACCTGCACCAGCAGGGCAATGAACATCCATTTGATGCTCAGCCCTTCCTGCTGGTACCTGCGCTCGAGCTCTTCCTCGCGCGTACGGCCACTTCGACCGAGCGCCTCCATTTTGGCGCCGCACGAGGCGCAGCGCACCGCATTCGGGGGATTTTGCGTAAAGCCGCAACTCGGGCAAGCGGAGGCCTTGGCCATGGCAAAAAGCCTACCCTGCCTGCGGCTTGGCCGCCGAGAAAAATTACGGAACGTTCGTGCCTGTGAGATGTCAACCTGGATGTGCGTCCGATGAGCCATTCCCCCGAAGGCCTGGTGGAGTTTGCGGAGCCGGTCGATCCGGAGCTTCTGCAGCTGCCCGATCCGCCCCGGCGTGAACGTACATGGACGCTGCTCCTGCTGGTCGTCACGGCGCTTGCGTCGCTGGCCATGGTCGTCTCTTTGGCCCGCGATGCGGCGTATGCCTTTGCGCCGAGCAGTCCGTTCGAGGCGGGGGAGCTTCTGGCGCTCAAGCTCGAGGAGGTCGGTCAAAATCGGCTGGTGAACGCCCGCGGCATGCTGGGCGCGAGCGGCGCGATTCGGTACGAGCGGCCCTTCGAGTCGGACTCGTACCGGCTCGCACCGGTGGCGGGCCGGTCGGACCTCTGGGTGGAGATCCGCGTGCCGTCGGGGCAGGAGAGCGCGCGCTTCGTTCCGCCGAGCACGTTTTCCGGGAGGCTGGTGCGCTTCGACGCGGTGGGGCCGCGGCACCGTAGCTTGCGCAGCCACGTGCCCGCGCATGCGTGGCTTCTGGTGGATGGGGAGACGCCGGATCGGGCGCGGTGGTCGTGCGGGTTGATGGTGCTCTTCGTCGGGTTCGCGGTGTGGAACGTGGCGACGTTGGTGCGTTTGACTCGAAGAGTGCGCTAGGCGTACCCGCTCCCGAGCGTTTCGACGGGAGCGGGAGCGGGAGGGGGAGGGGGAAGAATGATGCTGTGCTAATGCCTTGGGCATGCGGGTAGCGGTGATTGGCGGTGGGGTCATTGGTTGCGCGACGGCGCTGGCGTTGGCGAAGCGCGGGGCGGACGTGGTGCTGCTCGAGCGCGCGGTTCCGGGGTCGGAGGCTTCGAGCGCGGCGGCCGGTATGCTGGGCGCAGGCGCGGAGGTGGAGGAAGAGAGCCCCGAGCGCATTTCGTACTTCGTGCGTGCGCGCGACGCCTATGCGGAGTGGACCGAGGAGCTGCGCCGGGAGACCGGCATCGACGTCGGCTACCGCGTGTCGGGCATCCTCCACGTGCTGCCCGACAGCGGAGAGGAGCGCGAGAAGATCCTGCGCATCGTCTCGGTCCAGCGCGAGCTCGGACAGCGCGCCGAGATCCTCGACGTCGCGGCGGCTCGCGAAATCGAGCCCGAGCTGGCGCCCAAGGCGGGCACCTTCGCCTACTTCCCCGACGACTCGCAGGTGGATCCCCCCGCGCTGGTACGCGCCTTGGTTGCGCACCTGGGAAAGATGCGCAACGTGACGATGCGCATCGGCGCCGTGGTGGAGCGCGTCCTCCTCGAGGGCGACCGCTGCACCGGCGTCGCACTTGCCAGCGCACCGGATGACGGCGAGACCATCGTGCGTGCCGATGCCACGGTGCTGGCCGCAGGCAGCTGGTCCTCGCTCATTCCTGGTATGGCCGGCGCGGCCGATCTGTCACCCGTGCGCCCCGCGCGCGGTCAAGTGGTGCAACTCGAGGAGCGCCCGCCGCGCCTCCGCACCATGATCGTCAACGGGCACGCCTACGCGGTGCCGCGCGGCGATGGCCGTGTCTACTGCGGCTCCACCGTCGAATTCGTCGGTTACCGACGCGAGGTCACGGCGGGCGCCCTGCGCGACATTCTCGATGGCACCATCGCCGCCGTTCCCGGCCTCGCGCACGCCGCCTTGTCGGCCACGTGGGTCGGCTTCCGACCCCATGCCGATCGTCCTCTCGTCGGCCGCTCGAGCATTCCCGGCCTCTTTTGGGGCACGGGCCACTACCGCAGCGGCATCGTTTTGGCCAAGCTCACGGCCGACGAGATCGCGCAATCGATCTTGGGCTAGCCTCGCTTGAGGACGACCGCCGCCGCGGGCTCGAGCACGCGGAAGGTGAACGATTCGGTGATGTAGAGCTCCACGGTGCGCTTGTCGTGGAAATGGTAGCCAATCGATAGATCCTGGCCCACCGTGAGCTCGTAATCGCCGCCGCGCGTGGAGAGAAGCACGGCACCTTGGATGGCGGGCGCCCAGACGAAGGGCCCGTCGATCAAGGTGCGTTCGATGCGCTTGCGCAGCGGATAGCCGTCTTCGCTTCCGGCGGAAAGCTCGTCGTAAGCCTGCTTGCCGAGGGCGAGCGCATACGGGCCCGAGACACCGGCCGCGCGCAACGTCTCCTTCGCGTGCACGATGCTCTGCGGCCACGATTCGATGGCGCGCACCTCGATGGGGGTGTGCGGGCTCGTCTCGATGATGCCGTCGATCTGGCCGCCCTTGTAGCCGTTGAAGATGGCGCTGTCCTCGGCGTGGGCAATGCGCTCGGCGGCTTTCACGACCTCGGATAGATCGGGATCGTCTGCCCCACGGGCCACGGAATCCAGATCGAGAATGTCCAACTTGAACATGGTGCGCACCTCGATGAGCGGCTGCACCGAGCGCACGCCCGCAGCGACCTCGGGGGCGGGGGAGTCCTTGAGGAACTCGAGGCGGCCCGTGTTCACGGCGGCATACTTCCAGCCGTGCGGGCCTTTGAAGTCGACCAGTTTGCGACCGGCGAGGTTCAACTTGAGGACGCGCGTCGCTTCTTGGTCGATGGCTTCCCAGGCATCGGGAAGAATGGGGGCGAGCTCACGTTTCAGAAGATTCATGGAGTCTCCTTCAGGCTTCCGATGGCCAGCGATCCGTCCGTCCCCCGTTTGGCAGCCGGTGTCGTCGTTTGCGGCTGCGTTTCTTCAGCGGTCTCCGCTTCCTCGATTTCGGTGATGGGTTCGCTCTTCATCAGATAGGTGCGAAGGTTCGCGTCGAAGCGCGGGTTGTTGCGGCGAATCCATTCGAGCGTCATCGACGCATGCTCGATTTCCTCGTCGCGGTTGTGTTCGAGCACGGCGCGCAATGCATCGTCCGTTGCGGCCTCGGCTCGTTGTTGGTACCAGTCCACCGCCTCGAGCTCCTCGATGAGCGAGACGATCGCGCGGTGCATGTTCTTCGTTGGCTCGGACAGTCGGTCTTCCGGCTCGTGCAAGCTTTCGCTGGACATAGGGGAATTCAATAACCCGATTCCGCGAGGATGAAACCCTTGACGCACTCACTTTGTTGCCGGCATCGTTGTTCATGAGCTGCGCCGGGACGGGCTCCTCGGTATACCTTCGGCATGATCGAGCCGCTCGATATGTCGACGTTTCTCACGGTCCGTGACCTCGAACGGGTCGCGCGTGCGGAGCTCCCTCCTTCGACCTTGGGCTACTTCAAGTCCGGGGCGGAGTCGCAGACCACGCTCCGCGCGAACCGCCGCGCATTCCGCAAGTGGGCCATCGACTACCGCGTCATGGTCGATGTCAGCCGGGTGGACACGCGCATTCGGCTCCTGGGGCGCGACGTCGCAACGCCCATTCTCATCGCGCCCATGGCTTACCACTGCTTGGCGCATCCCGACGGCGAGCTGGCCAGCGCCCGTGCCGCGGCGAAATCCGGCGCGCCCTACGTGGCCACCACCTTGGCCACCAAGCCCCTCGAGGAGATCGCCACCGCATTCGACGCCGCCAACACCGCGGGCGCCACGCCGCGTTGGTTCCAACTTTACGTGAACAAGGACCGCGGCATCACGCGCTCGATCATCGAGCGCGCCGACGCGGCCGGGTACGAGGCCTTGGTCGTCACCGTCGACGTGCCGGTCATGGGCCGCCGCCTGAGCGATCTCCGCAACGCGTTCACCCTGCCGCCCGGCATGACCGCGGCCAACCTGGCCGATGCCGTACAGGGCGCCAAGAACGCGTACCATCATGCCTACGCCACCGGGCGCCACGATCCGTCGCTCACCTGGCGCGACATTGCGAGCTTCCGCGAGATCACACGCATGCCCATTTTGCTGAAGGGCATCGTGCGCGGCGACGACGCACTGCGGGCCATCGACGCCGGTGCATCGGGCGTGGTCGTCTCGAACCACGGCGGCCGCCAGCTCGACAATGCGATTGCCTCGTTGGATGCACTTCCGCGCGTTCTCGATGCCGTGGCCTCCCGCCAGGCGGCCGGGTTCGATGTCCTCGTCGATGGCGGCATCCGATGGGGCACGGATATCTTCAAGGCCCTCGCCTTGGGCGCCCGCGCCGTGATGGTCGGCCGCCCCATTCTCTGGGGTCTCACCGTGGGCGGCGAGGCCGGTGTCGTGCGCGTGCTTCAAATCTTACAGAACGAGCTCACCACCTCGATGGCCCTGGCCGGCTGCCCGGACATCGCATCCATCACGCGCGACTTGCTCGTGCCCGCGTGATCAAAGCTCCACGCCGAGAACGGCGCGCGCTTCGCTGCGGAGTTCCTCTTCGCTTCCCGTGAGCTCGCGCAAGGTGTCGAGCACCATCACGCGGAACTCGCGCCGCACGTAGCTCAGTCGGTTCGTCACGTCGGTCACCGAGATGCCCAGCATCGCGCCCGCTTCCGCGTAGCTCGGTTTCTCGGAGGCATCGCCGAGGTGAAAAAGCTCGAACACGCGGAAGTGCACGTCTTTGCCCTTGTTGGCGCAGGCCGCGCGCAGGGATTCGACGGCGATTCCGAGCACGCTGCGCACCCAGTCGACCTCGAAGAGCTTCTCCGGATCCGACAGCATGGCGTGGTCGCTGGAGATTTCCCCTTCGGCGCCGGGAAAGTCCAATTGCAGAAAGCGCACGCCGTGACCGCGTTTGATGGCCGACTCGTGGCGCTTCTGATCGACCACGAACCGGTCGACGCACACGCGCACGAAGGTCCGAAAGCGCGCTTGCTCCGGGTCGTACGAGGCGAAGGTGCTCTTGTCGATGGCGCGCAGAAAGAACGACTGCGTGAGCTCCTCGGCCTCGGCTGGAGTCTTGCGCCACTTGCGGCGAAGGTACTTGTAAACCGGCTTCCAGTAGGCCTTGGTCAGTCGCTCGAGGGAGCGCGTTTTCTCGGCGGAGTCCGCACTCTTCAACCCGAATGGGATGGAGTGCTGGGTCGTCGGAAAGTTCTCCCCTTTGCGGTTATGCTCCGCCATGCCTGCAACCGCTGTTCGATGGTATCACGAGCACAAGCAATCATACCAGACAGGACAGCCTATGTCGTACCTTGGCCAAAATCGCCACATCGGCCGGGGGAAAATCCGCGGGTTGGAGCTCGTCGGCGGTAGCCCAGCGCAAGTCGGCCACGTCGACGGCGTGAGGGGCGGGCGAATCGGTCGTTCGTTCCGCCTCGTAGAACAGGAGCAGCACGGCCTTGTTCGCGTCGTCGTAGCGGTGGAACGTTACATCGACAATCTCACCGATCCGCACAACGATGCCCACTTCTTCCGCGAGCTCGCGTGCGAGAGCCGCCTTGGGATCTTCCCCTGGCTCGACCTTTCCGCCCGGAAATTCCCAGGAGCCCGCGAGATGAGCGCCGGCCTTGCGCTGCGTGAGCAGCACGCGGTTCCCCTCGATCAAAACTGCGGCGGCGACGATGACGGTATGCATTCTTTTCCTGGCTGGTGTTCCGCTCTGATATCGTCCTTCCGGCGATGCAAGGCAATGATTACGATGTCGACGAGGGAAACTTCAAAAAAGGGGCCTTCAAGCCGATAGCGATTGGCATCGGCGGTCTCGCGGTCCTCGGCGGGATCGTGTTTGCGGTGCTCGCAGTGAAGGGGGAATCGGAGAAGCTCGGCGTCAAAGAGATTGCCGCGGAGCGAAAGCACATTTACGTGCTTTCGAAGGCCGAGGCGGTTCCGAAATGGCGCTCGTGGGCCGCTCGCAACGACGTGCCCGCCCTTCAGCAGGAGGCGTTCGCGGAGCTCGCGTGGGCGAAGGATCCCGCGGGGCTCGACCTCATCATCAAGGGCCTCGCCTCCGACGACCATCGCGTGCGCGGTACGGCGGCGCAAGCCATCCTCGAATACGGGTCGCCCACGGCCGATGCGGCGAAGCCTGCGCTTCTGAAGGCGCTGCAGGAGGCCGATAGCAGCGACAAGCCGCAGATCAGTTGGGCCCTGGCCACCTTGCACGAGGGCTCCGCATTCGAAGCCGTGCTTTCCGAGTACCGCTTGGGTCATCTGTCCAAGGTGCAGCGCTTGGACGGCGTTCCGGCATTCGATCCGGAGCTTCTCGCCGGCATGGTTCCGCTCGAAAAATTGGCCACGTACGCGACCGACGAGAGCGAGAGCGTGCGCCAGCTCATTGCCACGGTGCTCTCGCGCACGGGCGATGCGAAGTGGACCGGGGTGCTCATCAAGCTGGTGCAGGACAAATCCGTCGAGGTGGCGCGTGAGGCCGCCGTCGGGTTGGGTCGCATTGGCAACGAGGACGCCGTGGGGCCGCTTCTCGATGCGCTGTCGCGGGCGGACAAGAATTCGCGCCTGAAGTTCCTCGAGGCGCTGCGCGACGGCGTCGGTGCCAAAGGTCTCATTTTGGCGATCCGCAGCGTGTCGCACGACAACCCGGAGCGTGAGAAAGCGCAGACGCGGCAGCTCTTCGAGATGATGCGCGAGCTGGCCGATCCGCGCGGGGGCGACATGCTCGTGCAGTACATCGCGTCGAACCCGAAGCCGCATTGGAAGACCGAGGCGGCGCTGCGTTTGGCGGAGATCGGCGACGTGCGTGCGGCGACGACCTTGGGTTGGCGTCTCAAGCAGGACCCGCTCAAGCTTTACAACAAGGTCGACGATCCGGAGCTGGTGCGCGACGACAACGAGCGCGTGGTGTCCGCGCGCATGCTGGCCGATCTGGCGGTGCTCCACCCGGACAAGCGAAACGACATTCTGTCGGTCGCCGAGGATGGCGCCGTCTTCTGGACGACGGATCTTCCGCAGCCGCACGCGAACGGCATGCGTTTTCTCGCGGCCGCGGGCTCGGCGCGCGGGTTGACGTTGCTGCGCAAGTGGGCGGATCCGAAGGACCCGTTGCCCAAGGAAGGGCAGCAAGATTTTCCCCCGACGTGGGCCACGGCGCAGAGCGCCCTTCGGTACGTCGGCATGACGAAGGATCCGGCGAGCTGGGGGCTGCTCGAGAAGCAGTTGAACCGCAAGCCGGCCAAGGTCGATGCCACGATGGATTCGCTGATGCAGGGCGGTCTGGCGGTGCTGGGCATGACCTTGCGCGGTCTCGGCGTGGGTGCCTCGGATGGCTTCGCCGAGTGGGGCGACCCGAAGGCGTACCCGACGCTGACGAAGTACATCGAGAACCCGGAGAACAACGAGCAATCGCGGATCGAAGCGTGCTTTGCGCTCTCCTGGGTGGCGACCGACGATCAACTCGGCGAGGTCGTGAAGAAGGTTCACGAGTTCAACAAGCCGGATCCGAAGAATGCGCTCATCCGGGCCTGCTACCTGGAGACGTTGGTGCACCGTCCGGCGCAGTCGGCGACGCGCGGGCTGGTGAACGTGCTCGATCCGAACGTGCCGCTGGAGGTGCGCCACCAAGCAGCCCGCGCGATTGGCTTCGGCGGGGTGACGCCCGACGTGGCAAAGCAGCTCGAGGCCAAGTTGACCGATCCGAACACGCGCAGCGATGCCGTGTTGGCATTGCTCATTGGCGGCGACGTCGACCAGGCGACTCGGGCGGTGGCGTCGTACAACGATGTGGCGGCCGAGGCGCTCGAGGAGATCAAGGACATCTACAATCGGTCCTTCGGCTACTGGAGCGACAAGAACTACGAGAAGGGCGACGTGGCGCGGTGGATCCGCAACGCGCAAGCCTGCGCCCACGTGAAGGTGAATGGCGCCCTGCAAGATTGGCCGAAGTTGATCTTGTCGCGCGCGCTGCAAGGTATCGAGACCGACAACGGTCCGCATTCGGTGACGCGCGTGAATTTGCGCGTGCGCTTGGTGCGCGACGCAAAGGGCGCCGACGCGCAGAAGCGCGAAGACGCGATTGCGATTCTGAAGTTCATGAAAGAGAAGGGCGTGCTCCTGGCATTGCGCAGTGAGCCTGCACCCCTTGGCGAGCTGGCGCGGCAAGCGTTTTTCGAGGTGATGAACCCGAAGGCCACGGACGAGCGGATTCCGGCTGCCGCGACGAAAGAGGAAAAGGACAAGCCGCAATAGTCGTCAGGGTTGAAGGGAGCGCACGCGACGCGCGTACGCGCTCTTCGGGTGCGCTTCGAGGAAGGCACGCGCGAGGCTTTCCGCGCGCGCACGATCGCCTGCGGCGTGCAGTGCCTCGATGCGGAGCACCGTTGCTTCTTCGCGGAAGGTGGTCTGCGGAAAACGGTGCTCGAGGTCGTCGAGTGTCGCAAGCGCCCTCGCCGGGGCGTGGGCTGCAATCGATGCGCGTGCGGCGTCGAGGAGGGCCATCTCTTCGAGCAGGGAGGAACGTCGTTCGGTTTTGGGGGGCGCTTTCCTTGCGGGATCTGATTTTTTTGGAGGGTCTTCTTTGGGAGGAGGATTTGAAGCGTCTTCTTTGAAGGGAAGATTTGAAGGAGCAGGAATTACTTCTTCGATGGGATCTTCTTGGATAGAAGGGATTTTTTCGGGGGAGAGGGCAATGGAAAGGGCGATGCTCGCGGTACCGAGGGTGGCGAGGGAGAGCCATTTGAGGAGGCCGAGGCCGGAAGGGGCGAGGCCCAGGGCGGCTTTGGCGCGGGCGCGCGCGCCCTTTTGGGGAGTGTCCAGGCGGACCGATGCCAGCAGCGCGAGCGCCAAGCGGTCGCGGGTTTCGTCCTTCAAGCGACGCGGATCGTTCGGGTGGCTCATGGTTCGGTCCCTGCCTGCAATGCTTTGACGCTCGATTCGAAGAACTCGCGCGCGCGTCGCAAACGCGAGGCGACGGTGCCCGGAGGGATCTCCAGAGATGCAGCGATTTGGGCCATGGTGAGCTCTTCGAACTCGTACAGAACGAACACCGTGCGCAGATCCATCGGCATCGACGCCAGAACATCGTCGAGCAACGCGCGGGCACGGCGCACCTCGAGAAGCTGCTCGGCATCGTACTCCGGCGACGCATGCTCGTCGGCCGCGGTGGCCGAAGGAACCTCGCGCGAGCGCGATGCGCGCTTGCGCAAATCCGAAGCAACACGGACCGCCGTGCCATAGAGGTACGCGCGCTCGGAGCCTTCCGTCACGGCCTCGAGCCGGTTCGCAAACACGATGAACACCTGCTGGGCCGCGTCCTCCACCTGGGACTCGGGCACCCCGAAGCGGCGCAAAGCCCGCCACACCGCGTCGTAGTGCTCGTCCATGCATGCGCGCAGACGCTCACGCGCGCGCGGCGACGGAGGGGTCAAAGGAAGGTCGAGGTCCGAGACCATGCTCATGGGAAGGCGATGCCGCCCCGTTAATGGACGGACCGGGCCGTTTTGATCACGGACGCATCACCATTCGAGCCCCAGCGCGAGGCTCGCCTCGGCCCCCAGCACGGCCGCGCGGTGAATCGTGATGTTCGGCTGGAAAAAGAAGCGATCTCGCGTCAATGGAAGCATCGCCGCGGCCCCCGCCTCGACGAACAGGCGCTGCCCCGGCACGAGCCATCGAACCCGCGCCGAAGGCCCGACGGCGACCCAAGGCCGCACCTCCGACGTGGCCCGCGCGATCTTCTGCCCTTCCGCGCGCAGCGCGCCTATTTCCAGCTTTGCGCAAGGAAACAGCGACACGGAACCGAGTCGCACGCGCAGCGCGCAGCCCTCCAGGCCCGCGGTCCATCGCGCAAAGTGCGCCTCGGCGGCGTCGATCGCCTCGCGCGCACCGGTGAGGTACGCGATGGTCGTGCGCAGGCTCGGCTCGAAGGTCAGCGGCGCGGTCCACGTGGCCGCGAGCCCCGCGCCCCAGAGCGCGTCCGGCGCCACACCCGTGGCGACCACGCCCTCCATCGCGAGCGCAGCCCGGAAGCGCCGGACCACCTTGGGCGCCGGGGGCACCGGACGGGCGGCCGGCGGCGGGGAGGGGGGCCTGGGGGCATTCGCGATTCGCGATTCGCGATTCGCGAATGGCGAATGCGCGGGACCCCCCTCCGGTGCGGGCCCAAGCGACACGGTCGGGTCCACCGCAATGGCCACGGCCAGCGCCAGCGCCGCCCCCACCTCGCCGCAATTCTCGCCCGCCACGGTGCGCACCGCCTCCGCGCCGTCGGTGTCGCGGATGGAAAGCCGCCCGCGCGTCTCGGCCCGCGTCACGCGTATGTCCACCGTGAAGCGCCGAAACGCCTCGGCGCCGCGCGGAGCACGAAGCCGCGTCGTGCGCTGCCGCACCTCCTCGAGAAACGCCGCCTCCGTGGGGCATGTACGCGGGGCGCGGTACACGAGAACCACCGGCTCGCTTTCCTCTTGGGCCCGCGCCAAAGGCGCGACGGTCGACACGGTGAAAACGGCGAACGCGAGCCAGGCGAATATGCGAAAAGAAGACCGCATGAGAAGGAAGACGACGCACAGGTGTAAGCGGCCTCTGCGAACCGCGCAATCGATCGCGTTGCTCGTCGCAGCCTTCATCGCGTGCGGAGCTTGTGGACCCAGCGCGCGCTCCACGAAGTCCGGCGCGGACTTGAAACCCCGTTCCATCGTCGCTCCGCCCGGCGTCTCCCTCGTCAGCGCCTGCACCCCCACGGGCCCGGAAATCTGCTTCAACGCCATCGACGACAACTGCAACGGCATCCTCGAAGAGGGATGCGGCCTCGGCACGGGCCTGCTGCAATTCATCGTGGCGTGGGGTGACAGCCCCGCCGACATCGACTTGAGCGTCACCGATCCCTCGGGCAGCAGCGTCACCGAATCGAACCGCACCAGCGCCAGCGGCTTGCACCTCGACCGCGACTGCCCCGGCACGGGCAACCAGAGCTGCTATTCGCAAAACGTCGAGAACGTCTATTTCGAAGGCATGGAGCCCCCACGCGGCGCCTACGTCGTGAAGATCAAGCTCACCGACATCCACGGCGCCCCCGCGCCCGTCAAGGCACGCCTGGGCGCCCGCATCGGCAGCCGCTCTTACGGCGTGGATCTCGAGGTTTCCCCCACCGACGACCAGAAGTCCTTCACCTTCAGCCTGTAGCCATCTTCCCGGCCCCTGCCGAGCCATCTTCCCGCCCCCCGCCGAGCAATCTTCCCGCCCCCGGCGCCAATTTGGAGTAGACTGAATGGCGATTCAGTTAACCCTTGCGGAGGTCGGTCGTTTTGAGTGCGTTGGCGATGACAGTGTTGCTGGTGGTGGCGTTCGGAGCATTCGCCATCGCGGCCGGGCGCAGGTGGCTTCTACTTCGAACCGGGCGTTCTGCGGACCGCTTCGATCGCCTGGGCGATCGGGTGAAGGCGGTGTGGCGGTACGCCTTCGTTCAAGAGAAGATGGATTATTACCAGCCCGCTGGCATCGCCCACAAGCTGATCTTCATCGGCTTCGTGGTCCTGCTGCTGCGCACCTTGATCCTCTGGGGTCGCGGCTTCAGCCCCTCGTGGAACCTGTTGGTGCTGGCGCCGTGGATGCCGCTCGGCAAGGTCTACGAGTTCATGAAGGACACCGTGGGCCTCATGGTCATCACGGGCGTCTGCATCTTCTTCTACTACCGCGTGATCCGCCCGATGAAGCGGACCACCTTGAGCACGGAAGGCCTGGTCATCCTCGGGATCATCTTCACGATGATGGTCGCCGACATGGTTTACGACGGTGCCGCGTTCGTGCTCGCCGAGCGTGACACCTCGCTTTGCGGCATCACCGGGCACGAGCTCGTCTCGGCCGACCAGTGCAAGGCTATCGCCACCATCGTCGCGCCGTACGGGGACGAGGGCCACGTCGGCTGGTCGCCGTTCCCTTCGCCGGCGGGCACCTTCTTCGCGATGCTTTTCCAGGGGCTTTCGCCCACCTTGCTCATCGTGCTCGCGCACGCGGGCTTCTGGATCCACTCGGCGCTCGTTCTTCTCTTTTTGAACCTGCTGCCGCACTCGAAGCACTTCCACGTCATCACGGCGATCCCGAACGTCTTCTTCCGCGATCTCGCGCCGGCGGGCCGCCTTCCTCTGATCTCGGCGACGTTGCCGACCCCCGCGCCCGCGGCCGACGCTCCCTCGACGGAAGGGGCGGCAGAAGGTGCGACCGAGGCTGCACCGCCCGAGAAAAAGCCCTATTCCGAGACGCTCATGGAACTCGTGGGCGCCGCCGGCGAGTCCGAGGATCCCACCGCGCTTCCCATCGGCGTGGGACGCATCGAGCACTTCTCGTGGAAGGCGATTCTCGACTTCTACACCTGCACCGAGTGCGGCCGCTGCTCCGACAACTGCCCCGCGCACCGCACGGGCAAGGTCCTGAGCCCGAAGCACCTGACCCTCGATCTGCGCAATCATCTGTATTCGCGCGAGAAAGAGTTCATTCACCAGAAAAAGGAAAACTCTTCTCCCGAGCCGAAGAAGGAGGATGCATCTTCGCAGCCGAACGCCGAAGGCGCTGCCGAGGCGACGAAGACGGCGAACGGAGTCCAGGCGATCGACCTCGTGTCGAACATCATCCACCCCGACGTGCTCTGGGGCTGCACCACCTGCCGCGCCTGCGAAGAGCAGTGCCCGGTGATGATCTCGTACGTCGACAAGATCGTCGATATGCGGCGCAACCTCGTGCTCGTCAAAGGCGAGTTCCCGCACGAACTCCAGAAGCCGTTCCAGGGCATGGAGGTGAACGGCAACCCGTGGAACCTCTCGCGCATGGATCGCGCAGGCTGGGCGGAAGGCCTGGAAATTCCCACGTTCGCGGAGCGGCCGAACACACCGGTGCTCTTCTGGGTCGGCTGCGCGGCGAGCTACGACGACCGCGCGAAGAAGATTGCGCGCGCGACGGCGCGGCTGTTGAAGAAGGCCGGGGTCGACTTCGCGATTCTCGCCGAGGAGGAGAACTGCACGGGCGATCCGGCGCGGCGTGCGGGCAACGAGTTCCTCTTTGCGATGCTCGCAGAGACGAACGCCGCGGTGCTCAACGGCTACAAGGAGCAGGGCGGCATCCGGCAGATCGTGACGACGTGCCCGCACTGCTTCAACACGTTGAAGAACGAGTACCCGGACTTCGACGCCAAGTTCGAAGTCGTTCACCACACCGACTACCTGCTCGGGCTCTTGGCGCAGAAGAAGCTCGACCCGCAGAATCCCGTGACGGGGCGCGTCGTGTACCACGACAGCTGCTACCTCGGTCGCTACAACGGCATCTTCGACTCGCCGCGGGACATCCTTCGCGCCATTCCTGGGGTCGAGCTGGTCGAGGCGGAATATTGGACCCGGCAGCGCGGTCTTTGCTGCGGAGCCGGTGGCGCGCAAATGTTCATGGAGGAGCAGAATCAAAACCGCGTGAACGTGAAGCGCACCTTGCAGCTGGTGGATGCGGTGAAACAAGGCACCGTGGCCAGCGCGTGCCCGTTCTGCATGACCATGCTCACCGACGGCCTCAAGAGCCAGAACCTCGAAGAGCGCTATACGACCATGGACGTGGCCGAGCTTCTCGACCGAAGCTGCGAGGAAACGGCCATTGCCTTGCCGCCGACCGAGCTTCCCGCGGTCGACTTGTCCATCGCGTCCAACGTCGATGGAGAGGTCAACGCGCCGCCGCCCCCGGGTGAGTGACCATGCGTTGCCCCATCTGCAACAAGACGCTGACCGAGGCGATGCGTGAATCGCGGCCGTTTTGCTCGCCGCGGTGCAAGCAAGTCGACCTCGGGAAATGGTTGAACGGGGAGTACGTCATCCCCGGCACCGAGCAGGAAAGCTCCGACGCCGGCGAAGTGCCCCAACAGCCCAAGGACGAGAAATCATGAAGAACACGGCGGCGTTCCTCGCTGGCCTCATCAGCCTCGCCGCCGCCGGTTCCTCTCACGCGCAAGGTCTCGCACCTCCCGCCCCGTTGCCGCCGACGCAGGCTCCCCCTCCGTCTTCCTACCCTTCGAATTCCTATCCAACCTCTTCTTCCTACGGAAATTCCTATTCTTCTTATGACGCAAAGGAGAAAGACAGCGGCCGCGGCCTGGAGTTCTTCTACGCGAACGTGAGCGCCGGGGCCGGCCTCGTCGGCCTCACCACCTTCAACTCGTCCGACCTCGCCCTCGATCGCACGAGCGCCGTCGGCCCCGTGTTCGACGTGGGCCTCGGCCTGCGCCTGCTCATTCTCACGATTGGACCGCGCCTTCGCTACACGGCGCTGAGCCCGTACGACCTTTGGCAGATCAACGCCGAAATCGCATTTCACATCCCCATCGGCCGATGGGATCCGTACATCGGCCTCTACGGCGGATACAGCTTCCTCGGCGCCTTGAGCCAAGACGCCATCGGCACCCGCGCGAACTCCAACGACGTGCACGTGCGCGGCTTCGACGCAGGGCTCCAACTCGGCCTCGATTATTACTTCACGCCACACCTCTCGTTCGGCGGCGAGTTCTCCTCCGAGTTTCTCGCCATGTGGCGCCCCTCCGTCGACGGATCGACCGACGCGGAATACGGGAAAAGCGGTGGGTCTGCGGGCTTCGGTGGACGCCTCCTACTTCACGGGGGTATCCATTTTTAGGCCATGAGCACCTCCACGCCCTCCAACCAAGGATCGAAGGCCCCCGCCGCCAACCTCGAAGCCGCCGCGGCCGCGCTGGTCGCCGTCGGGCGCGACTTCTACGGTCGCGGTTGGGCGCTCGCCACCGGCGGCAACTTCTCGACGCGCGTGGGCGAGGGATCCATGATGATCACGGCCTCGGGACGCGAAAAAGGCGCGCTCACGCCGCAGGACATGGTCGTTCTCGATCTGGACGGCCATCCACTCCCGCCCCACTCGGCAGGCTCCAATGGCAGCCGGGCGCGTCCCAGCGCCGAGGCGAAATTGCACGCCCGGCTTTACACGCGCATCCCGGAAATCGGCGCCGTGTTGCACGTGCACTCGCCGTGCGCCACCGTTCTCTCGCGGCTCGATGCGGCCCAGGGCGTGCTCGAGATTAGCGGCTACGAAATGCTGAAAGCGCTTTCGGACGTGCGCACGCACGAACACAAGGAGCGCGTGCCGATCTTCCACAATTCGCAAAACATGGACGACCTCGCCCGCGAGGTCGACGCGTGGATGGACGCGTTCGGGACGGAGTCGATCCACGGTTACCTCGTGGCGGGACACGGCCTATATGCGTGGGGGCGTCATATGGACGAGGCCCGGCGTCATGTCGAAGCCTTCGAGTTTCTCTTCGATTGCACCCTTCGTTATCGCGCCTGTCAGCCCATCGCAGTTGCCTGAGGGCGCTGCGAGGAGGAATGCCCCATGAGCCGTTTGCGCGTTTACCGAGACGATACCCGCCCCGACGTTTTCGACGAGTATTCCACCTTCGAAACCATCCGCGATGCGGCAGCGGAGGCCAAGATTCGCTTCGAACGCTGGGACGCATCGCGCGTTCTTGCACCGGACGCTTCCCAGGACGAGGTCCTCGCGGCCTATGCCGATTCCATTCGCAAATTGGAACGCGAGTGCGGATTTGGCACGGCCGACGTCGTTTCGGTGAATCCAGGCACGCCGAACCACGCTGAAATGCGCAAGAAGTTCCTCGACGAGCACACCCACTCCGAGGACGAGGCGCGATTTTTCGTCGAGGGCTCGGGGCTCTTTTGCATCCATTACGAGCACGCCGTTTACGCGCTCGAGTGCACCAAGGGTGACCTCATCAACGTCGTCGCGGGCACGCGCCACTGGTTCGACATGGGGCCCGTGCCGCGCTTCACCGCGATCCGCCTTTTCACCGACCCCAAAGGCTGGGTGGCCAACTTCACCGGTTCCGACGTGGCGGGCCGCTTTCCGCGTTACACAAGGGTTTAGGCGATGGGATCGGCGCCGGAGGTGGTGCTTCTCGATATCGAGGGAACGACGACGGACATTTCCTTCGTCCACGACGTTCTGTTCCCACTCTCGCGCCGTGCCTTGCCCGAGTACATCGCGGAGCATTGGAACGACGACGAGGTGCGCGACGCTCGCGAAGCGACGGGTGCGAGCGATATCGGGGGCCTCATCGAACATCTGACGGCGTGGATCGATGCCGATCGCAAAGAGCCCACGCTCAAGGCGATTCAAGGGAAAATCTGGCGCGGTGCATTCGAATCCGGCCAGGTGAAGAGCCATGTGTACCCCGATGTGCCGGTGGCCTTTCAGCGATGGAAGGCGCGGGGGATCCGCATCGCGATTTTTAGCTCGGGTTCGATCGAGGCGCAGGAGCTCCTGTTTCGCCATTCGGAGCAGGGCGATCTCACGGGGTTTCTCAGCGGCTACTTCGATCCGACCACGGCGGGGCCCAAACGCGAGGTGCGCGCGTACGAGGCCATTTTGCGCGCGCTGGGCACGCGACAGGTGGCGTTTCTCTCCGATGTGACCGCCGAACTGGATGCGGCGCGCACGGCGGGGCTTTCCACGTGGCAGCTCCTGAGGCCGGGGGTCGCGGACGATGCGGGGAGCACGCACCCCAAGGTTTCGACCTTCGCCCCCGACGAACTCGGGTTCTGAAGGGAAGGGGCGATGGTCTTCTCGTTCCTGAGGTGGTTCCTTCCCGCGGTGTTGCCGGCGGTGCTCCTGGTGTTCGGCGTCTACCACACCGACGAGGAGAAGGAGCCCATCTGGCTCGTGAGCCTCGTGTTCTTCTTGGGCGCGCTCTTTGGTGGCGTGGCCTTTTACATCGAGGCGAGGGCGGCTGCGTGGACGGGGCTGGACATCCGCGCCTCCGTGTCGGGCGAGGCGGGTGCGCTCCTCTTCTTGTTCGCTGTGGTGGCGCCCGTGCGCGAGGCGGCCAAGGTCTCCGCGACGTGGGCGGCGTTTCGAACGCGCCACTTCGACGAGCCGTACGACGGCTTGGTTTACGCGAGCGCGGCGGCGCTGGGGTTCGCGGCCGTGGAGAATGCGCTGCTTCTGCGCGCGCACGCCTCGGGCGGCATCTGGCTCGCGCGTGCGGCGCTCGCGCTGCCGGCGCACCTCTTTTTCGCGTGCGCGTGGGGCTATGCGCTGGGTCGCTCGCGGCAGCTGAAGACACCGGGCACGCTCTTTCCGGTGACGTGGGTGGGGTCGGTGGCGGCGCACGGGCTGTACATCCATTTCGTGTACGGCCGCGGGCCGGGCGCCCTCATTGCGACCGTGCCGCTGCTGATCGGCATGGCCGGCGTCGCGTGGATCGGCGCGCGTGACCTGCGCAAGCGCAGCAACGAGGGACCGGTGTCGTCGGCGCCTGGCTCGGGGCCGCGCATCTCGTTCATGCCGCTGGAAGCGCTGTCGCAGCCGCCGAGCCTTCGCGCGGTGCGGGAGGCGCTGCGGCGGAGCGAGCAACCGGTGAAATACCGGTGGATCGCTTACGGGGCGCTGGTGACCTTGGGGGCCATGCTGGTGGGGCTCGTGCTGTCAATCCTGTTCGGCAATTGGGCCAACGTGGATTTCTCGCTGGTCGACGAGCACACCGTGTCCACCACGGCTCCGGTGGCGCTGCTGGGGGCAGGGCTTTTGGGGGCATTTCCCGTGAGCGGGTACCTCGTGGCCCGGGCCTCGAATGCGCGCACCCTGCTCGAGCCCGCTTTGGCGACGGCCCTCGCCCTTTTGGCGACATTGCTCGTGCTCGGCTTTGCTGCACCGATGGCCCTGGTGTTCGCGCTGGCCTTTTCGCCGATCGCCTGGGGTCTAGCGTGCGCGGGCGCTTGGGTGGGGCGTGGCGCCAAGGCTTGACAAGGGCCGGTCTTTCAATAGAGTGCGCCTCCCGCAGAACTTCGTTCTGCTCCATTTTCCCGGTTTCTCGAAGGAATCATCGTGGCCAATCATCCCTCCGCAGAAAAGCGCAATCGCCAGCGCATCAAGCGCACGAACCGTAACCGTTCCGTGAAGAGCGCCGTGCGCACCCTCGTGAAGCGTGTCCGCACCGAGGTCACCGCGAAGAACCAGGAAGGGGCAAAGTCGGCCCTCGCCCTTGCGATCCAAGCGATCGACAAGGCCGCTGGCAAGCGCGTCTTTCACTTCAAGGCAGCATCGCGCACCGTCGCGCGTCTCTCCGCCGCCGTCCACAAGCTCACGACCGGCGCCTGAGCCGTCTCGAGCAGGGAAGGCTGGGGGTGGGGAAGCCGCCGAATCGGTGGTAAAACCGCGTCGTGCAAGGCATTTCCCTCCAACAGCGGGAAGATGAGCTTCGCAGGCTCGTCGGCCAGGTGGTCGACGAGCGCTACCGCATCATCGAGCTTCTCGGCGCCGGAGGCATCGGCGCCGTCTACGAAGCCGAGCATCTTGGCTTAGGGCGCAGGGTTGCGCTCAAATTCATCGACCGCGAGTACGCGCAGGTCGAGTCGGTCGCGAGCCGTTTCACGCGCGAAGCGCGCGCGGTGGGGCGCATTCGCAGCGATCACATCGTATCCGTTCACGACACCGGTTCGTGCGACGGCCGTCCCTATCTGGTGATGGAGCTGCTGCGCGGCGAGGACCTGGGTTGCCGCCTGCGCCGGCTCGGCAAGCTGTCGATTGGGGAGACCTTGCAGATTGCCGCGCAGACGCTGCGCGGGCTTGCCGACGCGCACGACGCGGGCATCGTCCACCGCGATCTGAAGCCGGACAATGTCTTCTTGCTGTCGCGCGGGCCGGTGGTCGCGGCGCGCAGTTTCGTGAAGATCGTCGACTTTGGCATGTCGAAGATGGAGTGCACCGATCACCGTGTGAGCTTCATCACGCGTGCCGGCACCGTCATCGGGACGCCTTTGTACATGTCGCCGGAGCAGGCGCAGGCCGTGGCCGACGTGGATGGCCGGGCCGATCTGTACAGCCTCGGGGCGATGATGTTCGAGTGCATTTCGGGCCGTCCGCCGCACGTGGGGGAGGGCTACGAGCAGATCATCATGTCGATCTGCATGAACGACGCGCCGGACTTGCGGTCGGTGGAGCCGAGTGTCTCGGCCGAGGTGGCGCGCCTGGTGGAGCGAGCTTTGCGCCGCGACCGCTCGCGGCGTTTCGTGTCGGCGCGGCAGATGCTCGTGGCGGTGACCACGCTGTGCGAATACGGCGCGGGCGCGGACGTCGCGGATGTCGCGGACGCGGCGGATGTTGCGGGTGTCGCGGACGCGGCGGAGGTCGCGGACGTCGCGGAGGAGCAGGTGGCGGCGAAGACGCTTCTCGCGGGTGGTGCGGCCGAGCCTTTGCGGGCGGTGCGGGCTCGCGTGGAGGCCGCCGTGCGCGCGGAGGCGGCGCGCGTGCAGGCGGCGCGCGTGCAGGCGGCGGTGCGCCCGGAGGCGGTGGGGCCCCCCACGCCCGCGCAGGACCTTCCGGTACACACCGTACCGTTAGCCGCGGCGCCGTCCCCAGCGCACCCCGAGTCGCCATCGTCCCCAGCGCCGCCCCCGACGCGGAGGTCTCTCATCGTCGTTGCCGGCACCCTCGCCGCGATAACGGGCGCCACCATCACGATGTGGGCCCTTCCCAAGCTTCTCACCCCCGCCACGCACGGCGAGGCGCCTCCCGTCTCCACTGCCGACGCAGCGGTGCCGAGCCCGGTCATCCTCCCCGAGGAGCCGAATCCGTAGCCCACCTCCACTTCGACTTTGACACCGCGACCGGTACCGCGTAGGTTCCCGGCGCCTAAGAGTCCCCATCGTCTAGAGGCCCAGGACCGCGGCTTTTCACGTCGCTAACGGGGGTTCGAATCCCCCTGGGGACGCCCAGAGATCCCCGACTTCCTACCTGGGGGAAGTCGGGCAGGCCGCTCGAGCCGGTGCCTAACCGAGAGCGCGTCGACGAACTGGTGGCCTGGCATACCGACCAGGCTCGCCGGGCATCGGGCGCGTTCTCTGCTTGGGCGGGCGCGACCCTGCGGGATAAGTGCCCCCCGTCCCCCGCACCTCTCGATAATGCGCATCTCGCGTCGCCGGGCGTTTCGCGCTCTTCGCGTCACGCGACCGGACGTTCGTACACGTCCGAGCCACTCGTTCGAAATGCTCCCGGGCGTGCCTATTGAAGCCCTGATGAACGTTCCTCGCCACGCGAAGCGCCGAGGAGTTGATGTGACCTGATCACGAGAAACTCCTTGAGCGGGTCATCCTCGCTGTAGCAATCCCGGAGATGTGATTCTCGATCCGTTTGTGGCCGTGGCACTGCCGTTGCTGTCGCTCATCGATTGAAACGTGCGTGGATCGGAATTGATATCATCCATCTCGCTATCAAACTGAAAGAGCATGCTCGGCTTCAAGTGGTTACGACCGAGAGTCTGCTCAACGGCAAGGGGATTGATTACCCACCGACAGAACACGTCAATGTCACTTATGATAAGGCACCCCTAGCCAAGGCAGCGCGAGCCGAACAGATGTCTCTGTTCCAACGCAGGCCGACAGTGGCCAAGACGAGTTCGAAGCCACCCGCGAGGGCAAAGAAGAAGCCGACCGCAAAAGCGTAGTCTCCGTGTCCAACGTAAAAATGCTGGAACTCGAAATTCGTTCGTCTGCGGATACATCGCCGTCTTTGAGCAGTTCATGTCGCCGGATGGTTCGGATATTGACCGCGACGGCCAGTCGGCCTATCCCCAGCTCGTTTCGACCCAGGTAGCCACCACCAAGTGAGCATTGCCGATTCACGATGGATGACGGGCGTTCTGTTTCAATTGTATTCGTATACGAATCGGAAACGGCGTGTTTGAAGTGCGGCGTTAGCAATTGTCCACCAGGCGCAGTCATGACGTTTATGCATTTAGAAGGGCGGCTCCTCGACAATCGGTCCTAGTTTGGCCAGGAGCGCTCCATTTTCAGCAATGATGAATTCTTCACCGTTCGAGGCGCGCGCCACGAGCTTGCGCAAAAGCCTCATTGCTTCGTCGATGCTCTCGATTACGGTTCCCCTCGCTGATGCATCCGTGGCCATGTCGTTGCTGTCATCGGCCGCATACCACTCTTCGTAGCTTTCTTCCGGAATGTCCTCACGAGGTGGGGCCGAACTGGGCGCGCGGGAAGCGCGATTGCGCAAGCTCGTGCGCAATCGTTCGACGTAAATGGGATCGAGCGCGACGCCCAGCAGCAAAAGCTCCTTCAGGGCACACCCGAGATCAACCCCGAACCACTTGGCGTAGCCGCGTACGAGATTCTTTCCGTTGAAGGTCGGGAGCCAGTGACGAGCTGCCTCCAGGCGTGCTGGGCGTCTCATTCGTTTACGCCTCGGAGAGAGAGCACCTTTTGCCGTCATGCAACCGTATCATGGCACATCCGCGCACCGAAGCGGCGGGCGGTGATGAGCGTTCGTTCGGCCTCGCCGTTCAATTTGACGAGGATCGAGCGACCATGACATCCGCGGCTTCGGTCATGACTCGGTGAAGCACATCGAGCATCCGCTTCTCAGGCCGATCCGCTTCGAACACTCGCGGCTCGCCGTCGATGGCAGACCGGACCTCAGCTTGGCCGTCAACAACCCCGTGACTCCGGCGGATGCCAAGCGAACTGCGGTGCCGTTGCGCACGCGAAATTCGCGCCACGCCACGACGTCGTTGAGCGCGCCACAAGCGCCCGGCGCCGTACGCCGCTGCATCCTTTTTCATTGATTGGCAGCATGCGGCGGCGCGCGTCTTTGTGACATTCACGAGCCGAAAATGGTCGCACGACGTCGTTGATTTACATTGATTTACCTCGCGACTCGCTTGCGCGCGAGCTCGCCGTGCGCCATATAATGGCGCAACGCAAGCGTTTAACCTGCAAAGGCTTTATCGATGTTGCGGGCAACAGAAGCCGTTGCACGATGAATTTGAATGCGATGAATCGCTCCTTCGGTGTGAACGTAGGGATAGGATTTGTGACGAATATATTCGTCGTCTTCGAGTCAACCGCATAGCGGGTTGCTCCGGAGCGCTCTCGCGCCGAATACCACTCCGCTGGTCCTGGCATCTCGAACCCGCCTGCGGCAATTGCCACTGATAATCAACCCCGGAGACCCATGTACAAGACACCGTCTCGCGCCCGGCCCCTATGCTCCCCGTCGCCAATCGGCGCGATGTGTCTGGCTCGGACACTCGTTCTCGTTCTCGTTCTCGTTCTCGTTCACTGTAGTGCCGATTCCGGGCCATCGAGCGCCGGCGGCCCAGGTACGTTGGCGCCGAATGTCGAGATCGAGACACAACCTACCAATTTGACGGTGACAGACGGCCAGCCTGCTCGCTTCTCGGTGGCGGCCAGCGGAAATCAGCCGCTGACGTACCAGTGGAAACAGGGCAGCACGCCGGTGCCTGGCGCCAGCACTGCAACGCTCTCGATACCCACGACTATTTACAGCTACCATAACGGCGCCACCTACAGCGTTGTCGTTACTGACGCAGCCGGTTCGCAACTCGCCAGTCAGAGCGCCACCCTGACGATCAATCCCAAGCCGCCCACGATTACGGAATCCCCCCTTAGCGCGACGGTCGTTCCCGATTCAACGGCCACTTTCGCGGTAGCAGCCTATGGATCCCTTCCGCTGACCTACCAGTGGAACCGCAACGGCGTCGCGATCGCGGGAGCCACCACGCGGTCTTACACGACCGGTCCCAATACCCGTGCGCAGAATAATCTCGATGCTTACACGGTTACCATCACCAACGGTGCCAAGCAGACGACGACGAGCGCACCGGCGCTCTTGACCGTTGCTGCCGGCTCGCTCGCGCCCTCCATCGTCGTGGATTGCACCGAGGAGGACGCCGCGGTGGCCCACCAGGTGACGTATCGTCGCGGGGTGGTGGAAGGCTTCGACATCGGTCGCGCGCACAGGCCTCCGTCCACGATCGTCGGGAATGTAAAGAACGATATCCAAACTTCGGGGGTCAATTTTCTCAATGCGACGCTCGACATCAACTCTTCGGAGGACACGCCCTTTTTCGCGTACACGGCACCGAATCTGACCCCCAGCACATCAGGCAGCGCACCCCTCGTGCAGACGTTCAACCTTCTACGGAGCGATGCCACGTCCAGCGCTCTACCGGCCGCAGTGCAGATCAGCGGCACGCCCGCCGCCTACCCGAGCAGCAACCTCGATTCGGGCTATGAACGCCCTTGTCCACCAAAGGGCCCCCAACCCGTCGGCAACTTTTACCCCTTACCCTCGCCGGGAACCATGATGCAGGTGGCCCAGAACGCGGTGGAAAGTTGGATGGGTGATCTTAACTCGTCATTTCCGGGCGCTATCTGGATCGGCACGCAGGAGCCGTCGCATACCCTGGGCTTTTCGACTACTTACGATAACAACGGCTGCGCCGATGTATCTGCTGCGGACGTGAGCAAGGCCGTGTCGACGAATATCCAGCGCTTCATCTCCTACTGGACACCCATCGCGCAATACCTTCGTGCCAACCACATGCTGAGCGGTGGCATCCAGCTGAATTCGGGAAATAGCGACTTCTACGATTTTGCTGCCAAACAAATTATTTCCGAGCCAATGCCGCTCGACTATTTCACGATTCAGAATTACTCGCCGTCACCAACCATCACTCAGTCCATCTACAACGCCTATCAAGAGTTTCAGCAACACCCCGACTACCTCGACGTCAAGGTCATCATCGATCGCTACGGCCTTTCCCTTGGCCAGAACGAGTACACGACCGCTGCCGGTATGATCCAGTTCCTGCAACGCGAAGCCGAGCTTATGCCATATGCCGACATGATGTACGGCTACGCGGTGGCGACCATCGGAATAGAAGGCGCGCCGAATGCTGGGCCTACCATCTTGCCGCCCGTGTTGAAGTGGCTCCAGGCCGCGCCAGCGCCACTTCGCCCGCTCACTTCCACCACGAGCGACCTACAGGCGTTCGCCCTGGTTCAAAAGAATGCATCTCGACGTGCTTACGTTGCAATCTGGAATGCCTCTACAACGGTTTCCTACACGACTGCGCTCGTTCTGAAAGGCTTCAGCCCCGACGTCACCGCATCGAGCCTCACCATCCTGAAAGGCAGTGGAACCAGCATCACCTCGCTCGACCAATCTGGAATTACGGTCAGCGGCTACACGATCGGCGGCTTGTCACTGAACGGCGGCGAGTTCCTGTTGATCAGCCTCCAATGAAAAGCACTCCGGAGAATACCGTCGGCACTCGTGCACTCAAAGCCAGTCCATGCGCTCAGAGAGGTTCGCTCAAAAGCTCGTATCGAATCATAGATACGTCCGTTCGTCCGCGCACTCGGTGCGAAGAATGGAGTCGCGGATTTTGCGATACGGGGCCGGATCGTCGATGAGCAGGCTCTTTTGGAGCCACAGCGCGTTCTCGAGATTCCCGCCCAACCTGCCGACCTCGTAGAGCACCGCCGCCGGCTTGAATCCGTAGGTGACGCATCCCGAGACGCTCACCCGATTCTTGTCACTCACAATCGAGACGATGGATCGAAACCCACGGCGCCGCGCCACGTGAACGGCGCAGGCGAGCAACCGGGCGCCGATGAGGCCGCGCTTTCCGATCGTCACGTATGCCGAGATCTCGGCGATGCGCGGATAGGTCGGCCTTACGGCGAACGGGCGGAGAGAGCACCAACCGACGACCTCACCCTGCCCCGCCTCGAGGACCCAAGCGCCAAAGGGCGCTGCCACCTCCGACATCCAGCGGCGCCGGCTCTCGGCGGTCACCTGCGCCAGCTCGGGCGTCACGTACACGCCGGGCGGCATGGCCTCGTTGTAAATGCGCGCGATCGCCTCCGCGTCCTGGAGCTCTGCTTTTCGGAACGTCATTGGCCCGGCTCCTCGTATGCGAGGTACTTCTGCATAAGCACGATGTCGCACCATTCGTCGTCGCCCGTTTGGAGGGCACCGGAGAGGCCTCCCACGCTGACGAATCCGAGACGGACGGCCCACGCCATCGGGTGCGTCGGCTCGCTGGGGAGCACGACGAGCACAGTGTGGAGACGATGCGCGTGCGCGCGCTCGAGCAAATGCGCGGCCAGCCGGCGGCCGAGCCCGCGACGCCGGCGCGAAGTCGCGACCACGAGGCTGATCTCCGCGCAGACATTGTACACGGGGCGGTAGGTGTGCGGCGCGAGCGCCCCCCACGCGATGAGGCGGCCGCCTTCGTACAATCCGTACGCCTCGAACTTCGCCTCGCCGCCGAAGAGACGCGACCGCAAGTATCCGCGGTCCATCGGCGCGGGCCCCTCCGGGGACGCGCCCGCGATCGCAGCCTCGTCGCAGAGCGCGGCGATGTCCTCCAGATCGCCGGCCTCGAGACGCCGCATCGTCACGCTCGGCCGCGCGTCCTCCGGTCTTAGCGCGGTGCTATCATTCAGGGGTCTGGTCATCTGCATTTTCTCCGCCGAACACCGCTATCGCGTCTTCGAGGAAGTGGCTACGGCAAGCTCCTTCCGCTCGATGTTTTCGGCAGCGTCATCGGCCGGGGGGCAAAACAGGAGGAACCAGGGGGTCCGAATCGGATCAGGCTTTCCGGAATGGCTGCAAGAGCTTGCGTACATGTCGAATGCCAATCTCTGGCGTCGCCGTTAATGTCCATCGACCAGGCTTCAGAAGAGTTGCGTGAATTTCGCTTGTTCGAGAACAACGGGAGTCGCGAACGCACCTACCAATGCTCACCGCGGATCTTCATTCGTGTGTGGTCGATTCGGTTCTTGGTTAGAATGGACTGATTCATGACGACAATTTCGGTTTCCGGCACCACCGTTCACTATACGAAGATGGGACATGGACCTGCGCTGGTCCTCGTGCATGGAACGAGCATGGACAGCCAGACCAACTTCGGTCATGTGCTCGAGCGCTTTTCCGATCGACGGGAAGTCGTCAGTATCAACTATGCTGGATGCTCGAATTCGACGATCCCCGAGGGAGACTTATCACTCGACATTCTCGTCGAGCAGGTCGCCAGTGCGATTCGCCACGCTTCCAGTGGGCCCGTCGACCTGTTAGGCGATTCTCTGGGCGCGGTGGTGTCGGCTGCGACAGCGGCGCGCCATCCGGATCTCGTGCGGCGGTTGGTGCTGATTGCGGGCTGGGCGAACAGCGGAGATCCGCGCCATCAGTTGATCTTCAGCACCTGGGCGCGGCTCGAGGCCCAAGATTCCGAGCTAGGAATGCGCTACGGTCTCTCCCTCGCGCTCACCCCGTCGTTCGTCACGTCGCTTGGTCATGAAAATATCGAGGAAATCATTGCTCAAAAGCCCCCTGCGCACACGATTCGGCGTATCGAGTTCGCCTTGCGAGTCGACATACACGAAGAGGTGAAGAAGATAACGGCGCCCACGCTGATCATTCGCGGGCAACACGATTTCATGATTCCAGAATACCAAACGCGTGTTCTGCACGAGGCGATTGCGGGGAGCGAATACGTGGCGCTCGAGAGCGGCCACGGAGTCTTGCTCGAACGACCAAACGAGGTGGTTGCGCTCGTTCGTAAGTTCCTTCTAGAAACCTGATATGGTGCTATTTCGGACAGTCGTTTCGAGAATCCACCTTGCGGCCTACGGTGATCCATAAACCGCCTTCGTGCCAAAGGCTGCCCGCCCAACGGATTTGGGCCAGCCAGTTCTCGAAGTGCCAATTGTCGTCCGCGGCCGTGAAGAACTCGTCACCCTGAAGCGGTTCGGCGGCTATTAGGGAATCGGGGTACGTGCGAAGGTATTCGACCCCGTTCTCGCGAAACCAATGTTGGACTTCGGCCGTCGTGTGACGGTGCTCCTCGGGGTGTAGGTACTGATCGCGCAGCCACGCGTCCCGCCGCGCGGGCTCCGCGTTTCGGTCGCGGAGCACCGGGTCGAATGGAATGAGCTTGAACCCGCTCAGGCGCCCGAGCGCGCGCCGGAGTCGGTGGGGGATGCGCGCATACGCATTGTACAGACCGAGCACGATCGTTCCGCCCGGCTTCGCGAGCTTGGCCAGCGCAGCGAAGGACGCGCGGGGATCGGGCGTGTGGTGCAAAACGCCGGAACAATAAACGACGTCGAACGCTCCCGGGCGAAGTCCAGGTTTCCGTAGATCGGTCTCCACGAAGGTGACGCGATCGACACCAAATCGCCGGGCCGCGGCGCCCCCGAGTTCGAGCGAGGCACGTGTCAGATCGGCCCCGAGCACCACGCGGTTGGCCGTGGCGAGAAAAAGGCTCATCTGGCCGGTTCCGCACCCGACCTCCAGCACGCGGGCATCGCCAGGGATGGCGCGATCCAGGAGCCGCGCGAATTCGCTGCGTTCGGCGCGAGCGCGCAAGCTCCCAAGGCTGTCCCTCGGCGGATACCCCGGAAAAGGTGCGACGGAATAGAACTCGCGAACCACCTCGGTTCGCTGGTCGGCGTCGACCCGCAAATTGGGTATGCCGTTTCGGACGTCGAACCGCGCTGCGCAATCGGTGCACGCGATACCGGCCTCCGAGCCCACCGAGAACGCCTCCAGTGCGCCGGCGCAGGCGGGGCACGCCATGAGCTCCAAGCTCGCCTTCGAAATGCGCGCGATGTCACGCGCGGCCATGGCGCTCGCTGCCGAGGTCACGCTTCACCCCTCAGAAGATCGTATAGATGAATGGCGCCATGACCTCCACCGTGCTGGCCACGACCAGGAGGAGTCCCGTCAAACATAGGAACACCAAAAGCGGAACGACCCAGCGGTTCTTCTTCTCGTTCTTCCAAATTGCCGCAGCGGTTTCCGCGATGGAGGGTGCGGCGCTCGCAAGTACGCTCAACCCGCGTCGAAATTTTCCGCGTCGCTTGATCATTCTGCCGCTTCCTCTGCATCGCTCGCCGCGGCATTGCCATCTTCGCGGATGGCGCCCGCGCGCTCTTTTCTCACCAGAGTATCTCCCGCTACGAGCAAGTCGATGCCGCATCGGCGAAACGTGGAGTACCCCTCCACCGCTCGATTGACGATGGGTTCGCCCGCCAGATTGAACGATGTATTGAGCAGCACCGGGATGCCGCTCCGCCGACCGTACGCCTCGAGAAGAGCGTAGAATTGCGGCTCCGTCGCGCGGTCGACCGTTTGCAGTCGCGCCGTGCCGTCGACATGCGTGATCGCCGCCAAGCGCGATTGCCACTCCGCCCGCACGGGGAACACCCCCGACATGAAGCGCGCAAGACGTGCACCTCCAGGCGGCAAATCGAAATACGTGCTCGCGGCCTCGATGGGAACGGCGGGCGCGAACGGACGGAATTCCTCTCGATACTTGATCTCGCGATTTAGCCGGTCGCGCGTCTCGGCGCCCTGCGGGGAACATAAAATGCTGCGATGCCCCAATGCGCGCGGGCCGAACTCGCTGGCTCCTTGCATCCAGCCGACGATCTTTCCCGCATGGAGCTCGTCCGCGATGCGTGCGACCAGCGCCTCCCCGTTCGGGAGCTGCTCCTGCGCAAATCCATCTTCCCTCGCCACCCGCGCCAGCTCGTCGGGGGCCAAGGTTGGGCCCCAGTACGGATGATCGGCAAAGGGCCGATCGGGCTGCCCGAAATGGATCCGGTCCGCATAGAGTGCCGCGCCCAGCGCACAACCCGCATCACCCGGCGCGGGAGGGACGAAGACGTTGTCGAACCCGGACTCACGCAGGATTCGAGCATTCGCGCAGCCATTGAGTGCCACGCCCCCGCCGAGGCACAGATCGGATAGCCCGGTACTTTTTCGAAGCTCACGCGTTAGATCCACCAGGATCTCTTCCAGCACGAGTTGCACGCTGGCCGCGATATCCGCATAGCGGGCACCCTCGGGGGTGCCAGGGTCGAGCGGTTCGTACGGAAGGCGTGGTGGACCGAACGTGTCGATGAACTTTGCCGAGTACGAGCGCTTCGAGGTGGTGTGGTAGTCGAAGTAGCTCATTTCCAACGCAAACGCGCCATCTGCCGTTCGGCGCGCAATCTTACGCACGGCGTCGGCGAAACGCGGCTTGCCGTACGACGCGAGCCCCATGACTTTGTATTCGCCTTCGTTGACGGCGAAGCCCAAGAATGCCGTGAACGTCGAATAGAGCATTCCCAACGAGTGCGGGAAGCGAATCTCACGGAGTAGAACGAGGTCGGTCTTGCCGCCCGGTGTGCGGTGGCCGCGCCCGATGGAGAGTGTGGCCCACTCTCCCACGCCGTCGACGGTCAAGATTGCGGCGTTCTGTGTGGGGGCCGTGAGAAATGCGGCGGCCGCGTGCGAGCGATGATGCTCGGCAAACAGGATTTTTCCACCGGGGATACCCAAGTGGGAACTGATGATTCCTTTGATCCAGACTTTTTCCCCCAGGGAGTTTTTCATCGCTTGGGGAAAACTTCGCCACGACTTTGGAAATGCCCGGAGCGCGCACGTCAGGATGCGCTCGAATTTGAGCATCGGCTTTTCGTAAAAGACCACGGCATCGAGGTCCTCGGGCTCCAACTGGCCTTGCTCGAGGCACCACTCGATGGCTTCGAGCGGAAATGCGGCGTCGTTTTTTCGGCGCGACAGGCGTTCCTGCTGGACGGCCGCGACGGGCAAGCCATCCACCAAGAGCGCAGCCGCCGCGTCGTGATAATGCGCCGAGATTCCCAGGATCTTCATCGGTACTGTGACCTCATGGAGTGCGGCCGTGCGTCGGCCGCGGTCCAACCTTCCGGTTCGCTTCTTGCGGCTCGTTTGGCCAAAAAGGCGAAAACCGGAAGAAGCACGAAATACTGCACCAAGAGGAACACCGCGCCGAACACGCCTGCAACCGCCACGGACAGCCGCAAGTAGGCTTTCCACATGCGGCTCATGCGCGCGAGCCAGAGACGCGTTGCATATCGCCGCGGCTCGATGCGCTTGAGTTGCTTGTGCGTGTAATTCATGTGAAACGCCTCGTCCTTCAAGATCTCGCCGAACACCGCGCGCGTTTCCGGATCGATGGCCAACACGTCGTGATAGACGGCGAAGCGCGTGGCGGCAGCCCGCTCCGAGAGGTGCAAGAACGCGAGCAGTGAATGATCGTTCTCTTTTTCGACCTGCAAGTCGTCGAGGCCACGTTCGCCGGGCGATAGCCAATTGGCTTGCAGACTGACCGCGGGGCCGTTCTGACGCAGTGCTCGTAGCATCGCCTTGCCCCGTTTTCGAAAGAGATCCGCGTGACGTTGTTCGTCGAGGGCGTGTCGGATGTACAATCGGCGCAAAAGTGCATCGTTGGTGAGTTCGGCGGCTCGAGCGATATCGCGACCCCCGTCAGCCTCGGTCTCTGCAAACCGAAGCAACTTGTGCGCTCGCCGATGTGGATCGGCCCAGACCCACCGATGCAGTGGAAATAACCAACGATCGGCTCCCCGGACTTTGACGGTTGAACTGCTCGCCACCGAATTTGCTTCCTTCCTCGAGAGCCGCCAGTAAAGCTCTCGGGCTTCAGCCCTCGACAGTTCGTGTAGCTCAAATCGATTCCGAGGAACATGGTACGCGACGATCCAGGATCGCCTACATCCAAGGTCCCCTCTACGGGAGCATCGCCCAAAACACCGATTCGGCGCATCGCCGTCGAATGTATTTTTGTGGCACTGGGCGCCGCCCTTCTTGTCTGGGCTTGGCGAGCCGACCGCCGATGGTTCGAAGTTCACACGATGCACAACCGTTGTGCCGAGAATTCGTACGAGCTCACACGATATGCTCTCGAACGTGCCATCCTTGCGGTGGGCGGCCTCGGGGTGGCGCTTGGATTGAGGCCCATGGCTGGACGGTGGGCTGCGCGCCACTCACACGGAGAGCTGATCGGGGCCGTTGCCCGAATCGGCGTGGCCATCGCGCTGTCGGTCGGAGTGAGCGAGCTCATTTTGCGTTGGAAGATGAACATGAGCCCGACCTCGGCCCCCGTCGAGGTACCAGCGACCCATGCCGATGCGCGATACGGCTGGCGGTACGACGCTCCCCACTCCAACTACAACATCGTGATGAACGGGCATGTCGTCCCTGTCGCCATCAACGCCCGCGGTGAACGTGCGCGCACCGAAAATGACCTGCCCGAGCTGTCGCAGCCCACGATCGTGTTCGTCGGCGAGTCCGTCGTGCTGGGGCTTGGCATCACGTACGAGGAGTCTTTTCCGGCGCTCGTCGGCGAGGCACTGGGGGTGCAGATCGCGAATCTGGCAGTGCACGCCTATGGCGATGATCAATCGTACGTGCGCCTGCACGACGCATTGCCCGATTTCGAGCATCCCATTGCCGTGGTCCAGCTCGTGTTCGAAGATCTGCTGGAGCGAAATGTCGAACGAGAACGCACCCATCTCCGGCTGCAGGACGATGGAACCTTCGTCAGCATCCCGCGCACGCCGCGCGAAGATCGCTGGCGTCTAAGCCTGCTCGCGGAACGATTGGCTCGGTATCAGAGCGATGAAGCCATCGAGGTTGCGCGCACCACCTATCGGGCGATGGTCTCCATGGCCAAGGCGCGCGGCGCGGTTCCGCTCATCGTGCTGACCAATTACCAAGGGCCTTGCCTCCCCGACGAGACGGGCGCCCCATCCCTCGAGCGAATCCTCTTCGAGGGGCAAAATCTGCCCTATATCCGCGTCGATCTCGATCCTAGCTGGATTCTCCCAAACGGGCACCCCGACGCCCGCGCCTCGCGAAGACTCGCGGAGGCCGTTCAGGCTGCGTTGGCTCCAAAGCTTCCCGAATTGCGAGCGCGCATTCGCTTGTAGGGGAAATCGAGCAGGAGCCGTGCGCCGGCTCCTGCGCAATACCTAGCGAATGTCGCGTACGACGTAGTCTTCGGGGCCGTCGGTGGCCAAGAAATGCCAAACAGCGTCTTGCCCAGGCTTGAGAATGGCAACGTTGCCCTCGTGGCGTCCACTGGTCCGTTCGAGCTCGCCCTGTCGATGGTTTCGGCGGAACACGGCTACCACTTTGACCTGGGTGTTGCCGGTATTCTTGAATTTCACCCAGCGGTTGCCGAGTCCAGCTTCCCAGCACGGATTCGCGGCGGACGCGTCATCGCTGCATTCGGGAACGCGGCGATCGGCAAGGACGGCATCGTCGGTATTCTCGTCCTGCGATTCCGCGGCGAAGGCGGTCGAGGCGACGGCTCCCGAGAGTGCCGTGAGGATCGTGAGAGCATGAATTTTCGAAAGACGTTTCATGATGTGTCTGCCTTGGAAAGAAAAATTGGATTTAGCCCGCCTCACTGCGCAAGCGTCGATTTCAGCCACGCATGGACCTTGGCATCGGTCTTGTCGTCGAGGCGGACATGCCAGTTGGAATACATTTGGCTGTCGTGCCAGCCCGTCGAATTCACGCCCACCACGATGTTGGGTTTGCCCTTGCGAAAGACGGGGGCGCCGGAATCTCCGGAGCACAACGTGGGGCCAAGGCGCAGATTGGAATCCGTGAAGAACATGACCTTCTCGATCTTCTTGCGAAGGGCTTCCGAGATAGGGGGCGGCGGTGGCGGCGATTCCGGATCGGGCGTGGTGGCGCGGAGCGCGGGAATGGCCTTGGCGTCCGCATACCGCAACTCGGGTCGCTGGTTGAACTGCAAACAATCTTCGCCGTAGCCTTGCAACGTCAGGGCGTCTCCCGGATGAACGGCGCTAAAATCGATTTTGGCGGTGGGAATGTTTTTGATCTTGGCCGCAGATTCGGCGGTCAGCAGGATCACCGCCAAATCGGACCCCTCGCCGAGTGTCAGGGGTTTCTTCGCAAATACCGGCTCGAGCAAGGTCTTTTCGACGGTCACTTTCACGTACCCCAACCCGATTGCCGTCTGCTCTTTCGACACGAAGCACGCCGGTTCACTTTTGGTGCAGCCGGCCGGTACGAGCTTGGCTTTATTGGACACGAACAGATTCCCGCCCGGTTTGAACGGGCCATCGATTTTCTTGCTTTCATCGAGAGCGCAGTGCCCAGCGGTCAGAATGTGCCGGGGCCCGATCTTGGTCGCGGTACACGCCACCTCGAGACTCGTCAGATGAAGCGTCGAAGGAAACTGCCCATCGCGCGCGTTCGGTGCACTCTCCCCTCCCTCTCCGGACAACGATGCTTCGTTTTGCCCGATTTCGTCGGCCTCCGGTGCTTCACCGCACCCGGCGAGAATCGCAAAGCCCATCGCAAGAATACCGAAACGCGAAAAATGAATACTCGACACGAAATGCCCTTTCTCCGTGCATGGCGAAAACCGATGCGCTCACGCCAGCAGCGAATGGTCCTCCTATACACCGACGAGGGCTGATTTCTGAGTATCAATATGTATCAAATCAATGCACGAACAGGCGTGATCGGATATAGTCCAAGCGGGTGGTTTGGATATGTCAACGAGTACGGCCAAGAAGAGCAAACGAACGGAAAATGCCGAGCTGACGAACCGTGGAGCCCAGCGCCGCGACGATCTGGTCAAGGCAGCGCTGCGCATCGTCGTGCGCGAAGGACCGAGTGCGGTCAGCCTGCGCACGGTCGCCAAGGAAGCGGCGGCGAGCCACGGCCTGGTCGCCTATTATTTCGGGACCCGCGGCGCCCTCATGGTGGCTGTCGTCGAGAAGGTGTGCGGGTACATTGCCACCACCTTTGGCGCGATCATCCCAGATCTGGAAGCGGCCGCGTCCGATCCGTCGCGATTTGCTGCCGTGCTGGTTCGTTACAACATCGACCATGTGGTCAATCATCCCGATATTGGCGTGGCGTTGTACGAGATCAACCTCGCGGCGATCCGCGAACCGGAGCTGCGCCCGGCGCTGCTCAAATGGGGAAAGATTCACGCGGCCCTGTGCCGCAAGGCATTCGTCGCCCTGGGCTCGAAAGAGCCGGAAAAGGATTATGCTTTCGTGCTGCACGCGATTGGCGGATTGATCCTGGGGCAGTCGGCCTTGCCGCGCCGGAAATTCGAAGCCGGAATCTTCGCACCCGCGGTGGAGCGCCTCGTCTACAGCATTTTGCGCTAGAGCATCGCCGTGTTGGTGGGGAGGCCCAGCAGCAGGCGCCCGGTGACTTCGTACGTGGATTCGCCCACCATCATGTGCTGGGTCGCAACATGCACGTCGCGCAGGCAGCGCTGAATGGGCGAGGCCTCGAATACCGCACTCCCGCCCGCCGTCGTGTGCATGCGATTCACCACGGCGGCCGCTTCTTCGGTGGCAAAGGTCGTTGCGAGACGGATATCCCGTTTGTGCTCGGTGGATATCCCTTCGGTCTCGACCGCCGCGGACCATGCCGCATCCACCGCCTCCAGCACGAGGGCGCGTGCCGCCCGCCAGCGTGCTTCCGCGCGCGCCACGTGCTCTTGCGTCGAGGGGCGCTCGGCAAGTAGCCGCGTGCTGCCCTGCGGGGTTTTCTTCGTCGCCAGCTCGATCAGGCTGTCGATGGCCACGCGCGCCACGCCCAAGGCGACGGCCGCGATACCCAGGCCGAGCAGGCCAAACAAAGGAAAACGGTACAGCGGGCCGGGCAGGGGTGTGTCCGTCATCAATGCGGTCGAGCGGGCCGCCGGCACGAACAGCTCGTGCACGCCGAATTCGTTGCTGCCGGTTCCTCTCAGCCCGAGGGAATGCCAGGTATCGTGAATCTCGATTTGGTCGGCGCTGAATACCATGGACCGCACATTGGGCGTGCCGCCGGCGAGGGCCTCGGGTTTGCCATTCGCATCCAGCACCAGGCAGCCGCCGGTGACGTAGTCGGCATTGAGACAGCCGGAACCCCAGGGCCACCGCCCGCTGACCATGAAGCCTTCGACTCCATCGCGGGTCACGCGATGGGCCTGCCCGCGCGGCGCAAATACGCCGGCCCATTTGACTTCGGGGTGGGCGAACAGCACGCGCGCCTCGGTCTGCGGAAGATAAGCGCCCACGAGCGCCGAGGTGCAGGAGATGAACGTGCACCAAGCGGCCGAGGCATCGGCCCTGGCCAGCCGCTCGATGACCGTGACGAAGGTATGCACGTCGACTTCGTGACCACCGAGCGCTGCCGGCGTGAGCATGCGATAAAGCCCCGCCGCCGCCAGCTCCGCGGCGATGTCCTGCGGCAGAGAACGGCGGCTCTCGATGGCCGCGGTCGCTGCCTGCAGCCTGGGCGCCAGGCGCTCGGCCGCGTCCATCAATTGCCCGCGCATCGACCGACCTGCAACCTCGGATTCTCTCGGCATGGTTACCTCCTGCGCCTGCGGCGGTTCGAGCGGGGAAACGTCAACGGCGACGAAGTTATCCAGTCGGATAACTTTCGTCAAGCCGCGCCCCAGGAGGCGCTCAGTCCGACTTGGCGGTGCGGAAGCCCACGTGGGCGGTCGAGAGGCTGGCGTCTTGCGGGTGCCTTGCCGTGGCACGATGGCGGGCGCAGAAATTCGACGCGCACAGGTACGAGCCGCCCTTGATCACGCGGGGCTCGACTGGCTCGTGCTCCGCGGGCGCTGGCGCACCCTGGGCCTGGTGCGATCCTCGATAAGGATCGCTCGTCCACTCCCAGACATTCCCGATCATATCGTAGAGGCCAAATCCATTCGAGGAAAAGCACCCGACGGGCGAGCGGCCCGCGTAGCCGTCTTGGGCAAGGTTCTCGATGGGGAAATCACCTTGCCAAAAATTGGCCGCGGGCTTTCCTTCCCGCGTGGCCGGGGCACCATCGAGCGCGGCGCCGGCGACGCCCGCCCGAGCTGCAAGCTCCCATTCGGCTTCGGTGGGCAATCGCCGCCCGAGCCATCGCGCATACGCGGAGGCGTCCTCCAGCGTGAGCTGCACGACGGGCTCGTTGCCGCGATTGGTAATGTCACTCGGTGGCCCATCGGGGTGGCGCCAGTTGGCGCCGCGCTCGTAATGCCACCACGGCTCGTCTCCAATCGTATCGCGGGTGGGCTGGCGAAACACGGCTCCTCCGCTCTTTTCGGCGCCCGTCACGTACCCCGTGGCCTCGACGAAGGCTGCGAACTGGGCATTCGTCACCTCCGTGCGATCGATGAAAAAGCCGGCAACGCGCACCGGGCCTGCGGGGCGTTCATCGGCATAGCCGTGCATGCTCCCGAGCACGAACTCGTCACCATCGACGTGGACCATGCCGGCCGTCGGCGATGCGCCCCACTCGGGCGGCAGACCGCTGTATACGCCGCATTGGGCGCTCGATCCAAGACGTGCCGACGGCGTGTTGGTTCGAGCGCGAGCCCAAACGCCTCCCACAATTGCGGACGTTATCAGGATGGCGGCGAGGGTAAGCCGCCTCACGGCGCCCCCGAGCCTCCCGGAATGACGCCATTGGCGCGTTTGTATTCGGCCCATTGGGCTCGCAGCTCTTCGAAGAGCACGGGCTCTTCCATCGCCTTGTCGTGAGCCTCGGCCCCATCCGTCGATAAATCGAAAAGCTGCCATCGGCCCGAACCCAACGGGGGCTCGACCCACGTGATCTTCCACTGGTCCCGCCGCACGTATCGATCGCCAAAGAGCTCGTCGGCGAGAACGCTGCCGGCGGGGCGTACTCTCGTGGTATTGCCCTTTAGGCCGCGCAACATCGAAAAGCCGGTGATCGGATTCACCTCTCTTCCGCCGTATCGGGAACCCGGATTGGGAATATTGGCAATCTGGAGGAAGGTGGGCGCAAGATCCAAGGTCCGCGAGAGCCCCCGGAATGCTGCGCGACAATGTCCTTGTCGAGGCAGGTGCGCAATGGCCGGCACACGAACGCCTCCTTCGGTCGAATGACCTTTCCAAAGCCTGTACGGCGCCGCACTCACCTCGGCCCAGCGAGCTCCGTAGTTGATATTCGAGAGCGGACGCCCGATATTCTCGTACGAATTGTCGACGTTCGGCCCATTCGGAAAGGTAAACTCGCTTCCTTCTGCACCGTTGTCCGACTGAAAGAACACGAATGTGTCGTCGTACTCGCCAATTTCCTTCAGATGCTGCAGCAATCGGCCGATGTTCGCATCGAGGTGCTCGACCATGGCCGCATACACCTCCATGGTGCGGGCAGAAAACTTCTTCTGCTCTTCGGTCAGATCGTCCCATGCGGGATTGGCAGGCGTCGACGGCAGTGGCTGATTCGGCTCGAATGCCGCCGGAATGACGCCAAGCCGCTTCAATCGTGCGACGCGTCTCGAGCGCGTAGGCTCGAAGCCATCGTCGTACCGCCCGCGATAGCGATCGATGATTTCGGGTGGTGCCTGAAGAGGCCAATGCGGAGCCGTATAGGCAGCGTAAGCAAAGAACGGTTTACCGTCGCCTGCGTGCTCATCGATGTATGCGACGAGCTTGTCCGTGTAGAACGTGGTGGAGAAAAAGTCCGCCGGAATGGCGGTAAATACACCGTTCTCCCGATACTTCACGTCATCGTACGGCATGGGCTTTCCCGGCACGGGCGCGAAGTGCGACCCGCCACCACCGAGCAACGCGAACGACGATTCGAATCCGCGCGCCTTGGGACTCTGACTCTCTTCGAGCCCGAGATGCCATTTCCCTGCCATGTACGTGTGGTATCCGCCATCCCGCAGAAGTTCCGCAATGGAGAGCGAACGCTCGTTCAAATACCCTTCGTATCCAGGCTTCCCTCGCTGGGAAGGAAGCATCACCTCGGCCATCGAACCAAGGCCCGCGAGGTGATGATCCGTTCCGGAGAGGAGTTCGGACCGGGTGGGCGAGCACGTGGGCGCTGCGTAGTAATCCGTGAGAATGCGACCTTTGGCAGCCAGCGCATCGAGATTGGGCGTGGCGATTTCGCCGCCAAAAGCACCGATGTCGGAATAACCCAAGTCATCGGCCAGAATCATCAATATGTTCGGGCGTCTCCGTGGCGCGGCCTCCTCACCTCCGGCGGCATGGAGTTCATGGTCCATCGCGCTCGTGGTTTCGTCCGCGTTCGAGCACGAAAGAGAAACGATGAACCCTATGCAAACCAGCGCCGAACGCGAGACGCAACCGGTGTCACGTCGCATCCGGTGCTCCCGAGACGTGCGCGCGTTCGGGAGAATGGCCCTCGGAGAGCGGCGAATCGTCGTCCGATGACGGAGGCGGCTCCTTGGAGCCAATTAGCCCGACGAGCTCGCTCGCAAATTGAATGAGTTGAACGCGTTCGTATCCTTCTCCCTGCAGCCGGCGGAATACGCTCTTCGCAAGGATACGAATACTCCGAACGGAATCTTGTTCTTGCTGCATGAAAGTGTTTCTCCTCGTCCCGGGCGATCTCGGGACGACCGAGTCAATCCGTACAAGGTAAGTTGGCGTAAAGATCGTCGTCCGTGACGAATTCTTCCGCCGTGTAATCTTCGCGGACCCTAGGTGGCGGTTCTTGGGGCCGGCGTGTTTCCTCCGCCTTTTGGGGCGAAGTGGGGTCGATGGCTTTCTCCGCGGGGTTCATTTGTCCTTCCTAGCAAGAAGTCGGCGGTCAACGGTCCAACGGCAATCGTAAATTGCGAATTCCGTCAACCGCGACGACCGATTGTCTCCAGTGCCGTCCGACGGGCTTACTCGTCTATAGTTTCATTCGTAAACCTCCCAGTGAAATACTAGCCTGTGTTGCTCAAGAGAAGGTGGGAGGGGTCGCCTGCACGTACGTCGTCGGCTTTCCTTCCCATGCGCGCGTGAAATGCGATTTGAGGACGGATGCGATTTGATCGAGCTTCGACGCGGGGACTCGGCCCTGGAGGTTGTGGGGCACCAGATGATCGAAAAGGTCTCGATGGGCGACGCTCTTCTCCATCGCAACGGGCAGGCGCATGATGACTTTTCTGGCGCCCTCGGGATCGGCGTGGGGACCCACCAATCTGTAGCAAGGGGCGATGTTGGAGCCGCAAGCGAGGCGGTACAACAACTCGGGATCGTCGAGGAAGTCCTCCAGCTTGGGGTTGCACCCAACGATATTGGCCACGTCATCCAGGTAGTCCGTGTAGCGGACGAGCGTGCGCATGTACGGAATGCCGTTGGTCAGCGCATTCTCCCTGGCAACATCGGCCCCGATCTTCTCGAGCAGCTCGCTTTTCTCCGGAAGATCCCATTTCCCGCTGCATGCCCGTGCGAAAAGACGTGCCTGCATTTCCGCGGCGGCCGGTACGCCACCTTGGACGGGTCGCGCCCAGCCGATGAATGCAAGGCGGCGACCCGTATCGGGATGAAACATATGCTTGTAGAGGTTCCGCACGTCGGGGATCTCGAGACCCTCGATCCAACCCGAGGGGATGGATCCCTCCTCGTAGCCCGTGCAAAGCATCACGATGTCCGCTTCGGTGCTCTGGCCGTCTTTGAAGTAAATTCGCTTGCCCTCGCACTTCTCGATGCCACCGAAGGTGGGCTTGATCGCGCCGCTCAGGACGTTGTCGATGAATACGTCGTTCTTCTGGAGGAACCGTCCACCCTTCGACTTGGAGAGCCACTCGTAGACGAGGCGGTTACGCGCAGGCATCTCGGGCAAATACGCCTGCAGCTTTTCCTTGAGCGTCGTGACGGTTCGAAGATGATCGCCCCAGTGAAGGACCCTGGTCGAGTAGGCATCGTTGGTGTCGGCACCTCCGTATGGATACCGCTCGATGAGCAACGGATAGGATCGCATCGAGAGCCAGCACTCTTGCGCCACATCCGATATCCACTTCGTAATGTCGGCAGATGTCTCGCCCATCCCGACACAGACGACGCGCTTGCCACGAAATTGCTCGGGACCGGTCCAATCCGCAGTGTGGACGACCTGCCCCGTATAATTGCCTTCCAACGGAATCATCCGGGGCGCCACCCGGCGAAAGGCGCCGCGACAGATGGCAACGGCCGTGAAATTCTCCTCCGTCGGTCCGTAGGGGCCCATGCTTGCCACGCGGAACGTGCCGTCGGGGTTCCTGTAGATTCCGGTTACTTTCGTATTGGTGCGTACATGCTTGTTGATCTCGAACTTGGCCGTGAAACGCTCGAGGTATTCGATGTACTCTGCACGGCTCCAGAAATAGCGGCCCTGATTCTCGGGGGGTGGCAACGACGAAAAGGCCATGAAGTAATTGGACACCGTAAGGTGCATTCGCTCGTAGCCCAGGCCCGTCGTGAACGTTCCTCCGACCTTGGGCTCTTCTTCGAAAACGACGACCTCCGCGCCCTCATCGAGGAGTTCCTTGGCCGTCACCAGACCGGACATACCAGCGCCCACGACCGCTACTCTTTCCATCCCTCACCTCTCGGCTATACTTTATGCTGCGGCGCGCCCTATCGCAGACCACAGTGATGCAGCGTTCATTACTGCCAGACTCAATCATAATTAGTACCTGGGTCTCGTCAAGCGAACATCTTCCAGGTCATATCGATTTAATTGGATATCAGCGATTCTTTAATGTAAAACGAATTATGGATTCTCGTTGGAACGACCACCGCGATCCCCGCTTCCGTCCGCGAAGGCACGGAAGCGGGACGGATGGGGGCTCATCGCCGACGCGACTCGATGATGTAGCTGTACGACGCCGTTGGCACGAGGCGCACGAGATCGAAGCCACCCGCATCCAGAATCTTCGCGTACTCTTTCTCCGAGCGCTCACGGCCGTGGCCCGTCATGATCATCATCCCGAGATCCACGATTTTGCCGATGTCGGGCCCATTACCCGGCTGGATGATGGCCTCGACCAGGAGAAGCTTTTGACCGGGTTTCGTGGCCCGTTGCACGGTCTGGAAGATGCGCACGGACTCTTCGTCGGTCCAATCGTGAATGACGCTCTTCATGATATAAGCATCCGCCGCGGGCACGGATTCGAAGAAGTTGCCGCCCACGGCCTGACAACGGTCTTTGATGGCATCCCACCGGTCGTGGCCCTTTCCGGCGGAGGAAACGACATGGGGCTGATCGAAAAGAATGCCTCGCAGATTCGGGTGTTTCGCCAGAATGGTCGCGAGCAAAATGCCTCGACCGCCGCCGAGGTCGCACAGCGTGCCGATGTCACTGAAGTCGTACGCATTGGCCACGGCGGCAGCGGACAAAGTCGAGAAAGATGTCATGCCCGCATTGAAGACCGAAGCCGCCTCGGGATGCTTCGAGGTGTACTGCCAAAGGTTCTCGCCGTAGTGCAAATCGAAGGCGGGTTTCCCCGTTTCGATGGCGCTGGGCAGCTGCGTCCAAGCCTGAGCCATGATGTCGTGATTGAGAAACAGGACGCTATCGCGCATCGAATTGGGGTTGTCGGTGCGAAGTAGTTCGGATGACGCGGTGTTCGCAAATCTGCCGTCGTCGAGCTCGGTGAAGATGCCCAAGCTAGCGAGCGCCCGCAGCAAGCGGAGCACGGAGGGAGCATGGGTATTCGTGAGGCGAGCAAGTTCGGTCGACGTTTTCGGTTCCGAGGCAAGGTGGTCCGCAAAACCGAATTTCGTGGCTGCGTGCAATGCGTGAGCGCCGCGCGCTCCCAAGAGAGTATCGAGCAGCCGCTGGGTGGGATTGGACTGGTTGGCAGATGACATGCGAGCGTTTCCTTCCGATGAATGCGTGTATGACGATGGCTAGAGTTTTTAGGGAGACTGCCGCGATGGTGTCCGGGGTTGCGCAGACGCCAGCATGTGGTCACCTTGAACTGCGAGAAGAATTTTTCGACTTCGGAGAACTCTTGCGCTTCGAATTGGGACTGTCAGCGCAAAGCAAGTGGGACAAGCGTGTGTTCGCAAACCTACCGTCTTGGAGCTCGACGAAAATACCTACGCCGGCGAGCGCCCGCAGCAAACGGAGCACGGAGGGAGCATGGGCATTGGTGAGACGAGCAAGTTCGGCCGCCGTTTTCGGACCCGAGACGAGAAGTTCGGCAAAACCGAATTTCGTGGCCTCGTACAATGCGTGAGCGCCGCGCGCTCCCAATAGAGTGTCGAGTAGCCTCTGGGATGCTGGTGAGTGGGTTGTAGAGGACATGCGAGCGCTCCTTCCGATGCGTCCGGGTCTTACGATCGCGAGAGACTTCTTTGATTACGTCCGCTGGAGTTCACTTTCCATGACAAGCGAAACAACCGCCACCGATGAGCGGCTGCTTTTGAGGATCGCCGGGGCCATACTCCGCAGCGCGCTTGGTCAAGTCCGAGGCCAAGCGCTCTTCGACGATATGCTTGAATTTCGGATTCCAGGTGTCGTACCCCTCGGTCTTGGAGATGAACTCGTAGACCGGGCGCGCGGCGTCGGGCTGATTGTTCTTGACGAGTATGTCCGCGAAATTGAGGAGATACCCTTGAATCGAGTGCGGCCAGTTGTAATGATTTCCACAGTCGCGGCTCGGATTTGCAAACGGCCTTTTGAGGAGCGGGCGCATATCGGGATGCGCGCGGTCGAATTTTGCGCCGCTGCACAGCTCGTAGAGACGAAAGAGCGAATCGAGGGAGGTCGTGAAATCCGGGGTGTTTCGCGGTGCTCCATTCATCAGATCCGTCACCGTCGCGTAGCCCAACGCGGGCATATGCGTGGTGACGAGTTGCTCCATTTCGCGACCTTTCTGCGCCGCCGCCCAATCTTGCCTGACCATTGCGCCCGAATAGAGGACGCCTCCTGCGAAAGCCGTGGCGAAGATTTTGCTCTGCTGGTCGGGTGCAGCGTCCACACCGGCCTGCGTGTATTTCACGGCAAGCTCGAAGTAAGCGGGGATCTTCGACGGATCCATCGGAGGACCGCCATACCGCATCGTCTGAATGGGAATGACGTAAGCGAAGCCGCCGATGGTCGCCAGATCCGGATCCTTCGGGCGGGTGTTGAAAAGGCCGATCATTTTGTCGCGAGCACCGGCAATCGCGTCGAGGTCCATCGAGCGGAATGCTTCCCAGAAGGCGTCCTTGGCCTCCTTGGCGCGCGCAGAATCATCCGTCGCTACCGCGGCGCCGCTCGTCGCAGCGACATCGGACGCGGGCTTCGCGCTCGAGTTGCTGCATCCCAATGCGGCGGCCACGATGGCTCCGGTTCCGAGCGCCATCGCAAAGTACATTCTAAACGTGTTCATGGCTGTCCTTTCCGACCTCGAATCGGGTTGGTCGGTGGTAACGAGTAACGAGAAAGCTCGTTTTAGTATCCATGCGTCAGCTGCTGCCCAGCAGCGATCCGCCGGTTGCGTCCACGAAGGAACCCGTGACCCAACGCGAGTCATCGGAAGCGAAGAATGCCACGACGTCGCCGATGTCTTCCGGTTCGGCCACGCGGCCGAAGGTGGAGAAGTGCCCCAACTGCTTCACGACTTCGGGGATATTGAAAACCGGATTGCTATTGCGTGTTACGCCCGGCGCCACACTATTGACCGTGATGTTGCGCGGGCCCAGATACTTGGCAAAGTGCCGCGCGAGCATTTCGACCGCGCCCTTGCTCATCGCGAACGCAATTTCCTCCGGGTTGGCGAACCTGGTCAGGCCCGTGGAGATGTTGATGATGCGCCCGCCGTCCGGAATGATCGATAGCGCGCGCTGGATGATGAAGAAGGGCGCCTTCGCATTGACCGCCATGAGGCGGTCGAACATGTCGGGCGTGGTCGTCTCGGGCGAGGTGCGCACCAAGATCCCCGCGTTGTTGACGAGAATGTCGAGCGCGACCTTCCCCGTGTGCTCCTCGAGCCCCTGTTCCAGACCCGCGAAGAGTTGCTGCACGTCGCCGGGAACGCCCAGCTCGGCCTGGATTGCAAAGGCGCGGCCGCCCGCCTTCTCGATCGAGGTGACGACATCGTGGGCCGCGCTCGCATTGTTCGCGTAATGGACGGCAACGAGTGCGCCTTCCCGAGCGAGCCGGATGGCGGTCGCTCGGCCGATTCCCCGGCTCGACCCGGTGACCAATGCGGTCTTGCCTACGAGCTTACCCATGTTTGGTATTCTCCTGATTTGCGGATCGAATCTGCGGGGGGGCCGAACCAACGGTGCAAGGCGGCGGTGAGATCGCTCGAATCCGTGCCCGCTTCCTCGGTCCATACGACGTGGCCATCCGGACGAATGAGAACGGCGCGTATTTTCACCAACGATTCATTTGGCAATGCCTTCGCCTGAATGAGTTGAATGTGGCCCGCCCACGGTGCTGCTTGCGTGGCGAGCCGATCGAAGCGCGTTTTGTCGTGATTTGCGAAAATGAGCAATACCCCGCGACCACCGCGGAGCAAGGCCGGGGTGCGGGTGGTGCCTGACTTTGTGGTAAGCTCGACGTGCGGCATCCGCGCGCCCAGCAAGGGGTTCGCGTTGGTGCCGACGTCGTATCGGACATCCAGGCCGCTGATCATCGACGCCAACTCGGTCCGCACATCGCCGTGCGTGATCAGTTTGCCCATGAGATTCCGGACCGACTCCACCTCGGGGCCGCCCAATAGCAGCATGGCCTGTGCCTTGATATTCGACAGGACGCTCTCGCCGACCGCATGCCGCTCGTGATGGTACGTATCGAGCAACTCGTCGGAGGCACGCCCGCGGACGCAAAGTGCCAATTTCCAGCCGAGGTTGACGGCATCCTGCAAACCGAGGTTGAGGGCCTGGCCACCGATCGGCATTTGCCGGTGTGCGGCGTCGCCCGCGAACAGGATTCGCCCATGGCGGTAATGCGTCAATTGGCAGGAGCCGTCGCTGAAGGAGTTGACCCACAGCGGGGTCCCACCGCGGATGTCCTCACCGGTGACGCGCATCCAGATATCGGCGACCTCGGAGAACGTGGCTTGTGCGGCCCCGCGTTCTTCCATGCGACCGAATTCGTGCACCATCACGCGGGTGACCCCGTCCTCGCGACGGGCCGCAATGGCAAGTCCCTTCGCCAAACGCTGAAAACGGCGGTTGGGAATGTGGATCCCGGCGACGTCCGCGCGAATCATCACGCGCTCCAATCCCGAATGGGGGAAGTCGACGCCCAATAGGCGCCGGACGATGCTGTTTTCGCCGTCGCAGGCCACCACATAGCTGGCCTCGATCCGTACGGGACCTTTCGGGCCGATCGCTTGGATCTCGACCTTGCCCTCGCCGGCGGCCACGCCGATCACTTCGTGACCGCGACGGATATCGGCCCCCAACGAGGAGGCCCATTGCTGGAGGATAGGTTCGAGCTGGGTTTGAGCGACCTTCCATTGACCGGGATACGGGCTCGGAAGGGTAAGATCGAGCGGCAGCCCGCCGAAATGCCCCATCTTGTCATTCGGGGGCTTCCCGATGCTCTCCAGAAGCCCCCGGCTATCCAAAATTTCCATCGTGCGCGCGTGGAGTGTGGAGGCTCGCGATTCGGTCATCGGAGCGTCCAATTTCTCCAGCACGATCACCTCGGCGCCGCCGAGTCTGAGCTCACCGGCGAGCATCAGCCCGACCGGCCCCGCGCCCACCACGACCACCGGCGTGGTGGGAGATATCCTTTCCATTTGTTCCGTTCTATTCGTCACGATGGAGGTGCTCGATTCGTCAGACGCGGCGCTTCGCCTCCGCGTACTCTTTGGCATAACCGAGGGTCGCGCGGCTGTTCGTGCTCAGTGCGGTGCGAACGTAGTCTTTCGCCTTCTCGACATTGGCTTCGGGACCGAGAATCTTCGCGATATTTTCCGCGCGAATGATGACCGTGTGCTGCGATGACGCGCGGACGCCGTTTTCGGTCTCTCGGAAGGTCCAATAGCCGGTGTGCAGATCCATCAACGCAGGCAAGGTGATTTGCTTGTAGGCAATCCGATAATGGGGGAAGCAGACGCGAATGGACTTCGTGGTGTGGGTGGAGCCGTCCTTGGCGCGCGTATCCATTTCCAAGGTTTGCAGGCCTTGCCCGTCCTCCTCGAAGCGCACCTTGGCTACGTGCGGCAAGCGCTCGGACCACAGATTCGCTTCGTTGATGAAATCGTAGACGTCTTTTGCCGAACCGCGAATGTCGATGCTGTCCTCGAAGGACATGAGCAATTCTTCGGAGGCGGTTACCCGCTCGACATTCGCCTTGAGTGCGGTGAGCTCGGAGCGTGAATTGCGATCGACGGCCTCGTCAATCCACTTCAAGCTCGCCGGATCGTCGTCGATGGCGCGGTAGTCGTGGAGCAGCCTTACCCGCGATTCCGTTTTGGAAATCGGCTCGATGATCCACGTTCCACCCATCGAGGCGACGGGGGGCGCGGAGACCTCCTGCCGAAATTCGATGAGCAGCTTTTCGCGATCGAGGACACGGCGCGAGGCCCACGTTTTCGCCTGGCCATTGGCGGTTGCCCAAATGCGAATCCGCTCCTCGCGCTCGGTTTGCTCGAAGCGATCGACGTAGACCGTCGGCGGGAAGATTCGCGGCCAGTTTTGCACGTCCGCAATCAGTTGGTACACGGCTTCGGCCGGGGCGAGCACGGTAATGTCGTGCTCCACCTCTTTGAGGCCCGTCGTCGGCATGGAATATCTCTCCTGGCTGAATTTCTATGAACTAATGGGGCGGGCGCAGCTCAGAAGTTGCCAAGACCGCCGCAGACGTTGAGGGCTTGGGACGTAATCGAGGCCGCGGTATCGGAGGCCAGATAGCCCACGAGGCCTGCGACTTCTTCCGGCGTCGAATAGCGGCCGAGAGGAATCTTCGCCTGGAATTTGGTGAGAATTTCTTCTTCGGTGCTCTTGTACGCCGCCGCATAACCTTGGCGAACGCGTGCTGCCATGGGGGTCTCCACGTAGCCCGGGCACACTGCATTCACCGTGATACCGGTCGGTGCAAGCTCGTTGCCCAATGCTTTGGTGAAGCCCACCACGCCGTGCTTCGACGCCGAATACGGCGCACCCAGGATGACACCCTGTTTGCCAGCTGTCGAGGCGATGTTGATGATACGACCCCATTTCTTCTGCCGCATTCCGCCGGGGCCAAGCACTTCACGCGTCATACGAAAGACGCTGGTGAGGTTCGTCTCGATGACGTCGTTCCAGAGGTCGTCGGCAATGTCGGCGGTGATGCCGCCGCCGCTGCGACCTGCGTTGTTGACCAAGACGTCGACCGTTCCGTAGCGCGTGACGGCGCCTTGCACGAATGCACGCACCGACTCGCCGGAGCGCACGTCGAGGGCGATGCCGTCGACCTCGAGAGCTTCGTCACGCAGCTTTTGCACGGTGTTCTTCACGTTCTCGGCGTTGCGCGCACCGATGAACACACGATGGTCCTGCTTGGCGAGCAATCGGGCGACGGCGAGGCCGATGCCGCTGGTGGCGCCGGAAACGAGGGCTACCCGCTGGCTCATGTTCCCATTCCTGCGGCGCTCGCGTGAACGGCGTGAGCGGCATGACCCGCGTGGCCAGAATGACCGGCGCTGCGGTACTGATTCACCAAGGAAAGCAGCTCGCGGGGCGTGCGCGCCTCAGCGAGCGCGCCATCGTCGAGGGAGATGCGGCGTTCGATTTCGATGCGCCGGCCCGTTTCGAGCATCGCCACGGATTCGTAGCCCAGGTCTGCAAAGTCGGTGTCGAGGATGTCGCCGTCCAGATCGACGTTTTCGTCCGCTCCGGCGCCGGCGAGAAGGACCCTTTTGAGATCTTCGAGGGTGAATTCTTTGCTCATTGTCAGCTCCCTGTGTTTTGTAGTTGGTTATTCGAAGATTCGTGAAAGCCCCGCACGACGAGCGCGGAGTTGAAACCGTGATAGCCGCGGGCGAGGACGAGGGCGGTCCGCACGTTGGCACGCCGCGGTTCGCCGGTGACCAGATCGAGTTGGTAGTCGGAGATCGCTGCGGTATGCACCGTCGGAGGGATGAGCCCCTCTTGAATGGCAAGCAGCGCGGTGGCCACATCGAGCGGGGCGGCGCCCGAGTACAATCGTCCGGTCATGGTTTTGGGGGCCGTAACGGGCACTCCGCGCGGGCCGAAGACCTGGACGAGCGCCTCGGACTCGATGCGATCGAGCTCCGGAATGGCCGCTGCATCGGCGAAGACCACGTCGACATCGCGAGGCCCGACACCCGCGTCGGCCAGGGCAAGCTCGATGGCTTTGCGCAAACCGGGGGCGCGATCGCTTCCCGGCTTCGGATCGATGGTCGCTCCGTAGCCGGCGATTTCGCCGTAGACCTTTGCGCCGCGCTTCCGTGCGGCGCTCTCGTTCTCCAGGATGAGGATTGCGCCGCCCTCACCGGGGACGAACCCCGACGCGTCGGCGTCGAATGGAAGGTACGCTCGCTCCGGATCGGTGCCGGTGCTGAGGCGTCCGCTCGCGCCCTGCGCCACCCAGCCCCACGTGCATATGGATGCGTCGATGCTGCCGGAGACGATGAGGGGCGTGCCCTTGCGAATCTGGCGGCGCGCCTGCGCGAGGGCATCGAGGCCACCGGCCTGATCGCTCACGACCACGCCGCTCGGGCCCTTCATTCCATTGCGAATGGAGATCTGGCCGCTGTTGACTGCGTAAAACCACGCAAAGGACTGGTATGCGCTGACATGTTGGCTGCCCTGGCTCCACAGCTTTTGGAGCTCGTTCTGGCCGAATTCGAAGCCGCCCGAGGAGCTGGCGGTGACGACGCCCATGTCGAATTCGGAAAGCGTGTCAGGCTTCACACCCGCATCTTCCAGCGCCCAATCGGCGGCGACCAATGCGAGCCGCGTCATGCGATCCGTTTGCGGGAGCAATCTTTGGGGCAGGTGCTTCTTCGCCTCGAAGCCTTGGATCTCACCGGCCAACTGCGCCGGATAGCCCGTCGGATCGAATCGAGTGATGCGGCCGATTCCGCTCTTGCCACGGAGGGTTGCCGACCAATAATCCTTGGTCCCGAGGCCATTGGGCGATGCAATGCCCAGACCGGTCACCACGACCGAGGCGCTCATGCCGCGCTCCTTGCCATCGGCGCGCTCGGGTCGGCGAGCAGCATGGCACTTTGGAATCCACCGAATCCGCTGCCCACCGTCAGGACCACGTCCGTCCGGTGATCGCGGGCGATGCGCGGGACGTAGTCCAAATCGCACTCCGGATCGCGATTGTGCAAATTGGCCGTGGGGGGAACCACATTGTGCTGAATGGCCAGGACCGATGCGGCGATCTCGATCGAACCAATGGCCCCCAAGGAGTGGCCGACCATCGATTTGATGGAGCTCACCGGGGTGCGGTAAGCATGTTGACCCAGACTTCGCTTGAATGCAGCCGTCTCGTGGCGATCGTTCTGCTTGGTGCCGGAGCCGTGCGCATTGATGTAATCGATGGCTTCCGGATTCATGCGCGACTCCTCCAGCGCCACACGGATGGCCTCTGCCATTTCCACTCCATCCGGGCGCAGCCCGGTCATGTGGAAGGCGTTGCAACGTGCGGCGTATCCGGTGATCTCGGCGAGAATGCGTGCTCCGCGTTGCTTGGCGGCCTCGAACTCCTCGAGCACGAAGATGGCCGAACCCTCGCCCAAGACGAATCCGTCTCTCGTCGCGTCGAACGGCCGCGAGGCATGCTCGGGGTCGTCGTTGCGCGGTGTGGTCGCCTTGATGGCATCGAAGCAGGCCAAGGTGATCGGCGAAATGGGGGCGTCCGTCGCGCCGGTGATCATCACGTCGGCCGAGCCCTCGCGAATCAGCTCGACGGCGTGGCCCACCGAATCGATGCCCGACGTGCATCCCGTGGACACCACCGTGCTGGGGCCTTCGGCACCGACAGCCCACGCGATCTCCGCCGCGAAGGAGCTCGGTACGAAGTAATCGTAAAGGTGCGGAACCGCGTACCTGTGATCGACCCGCTCGAGGCGGCCGCCGTTGCTCACCACGCGGTACTCGGCATCGAGGCCCATGGTCGCACCGACCGCGCTGCCGATGGTGATACCGACGCGGTAAGGGTCGAATCGACCGATGTCGATGCCGCTGTCAGCCACCGCTTCACGCGCCGCCACGAGTGCCAATTGCGCGGCGCGGTCCATTCGGCGAATTTCCTGGGGCTCGAGGCCGTTCGCCTCGGCGTCGAAGTCGATCTCCGCCGCGACGCGCGAGCGAAACGGCGACGGATCGAACGTGGAAATCTTCCGCGTTGCAGTCCGGCCTTCGCAGAGCAACTTCCAGAAATTCTTGGTCCCGACACCGCCCGGGGCCACCACCCCCATGCCAGTAATGACGACGCGCCGGCGCATCATTTCGAAGCTTCCCAATGATAAAAGCGAGTGGCCATTGCGTCGATGGGTGAGCGCCACGTGGCGGGGTCATACGCTTGAATGAACGGTTTGAGATCCTCACTGATGGTGATGAATCGCGGATCCGATTTGGCGAGCTCGATGCGCTCGCCGCCATTGTCCGTGTCGAACTCCTGAAGATGAAAATAGAGGCCCTTGTACGAAAAGAGCTGGCGACGGCGTGTTCCCATGCGGTGCGGCATCTCGGTCTGGTCGAAATCTCGGAAAAGCTGGACGACGTTGGTGCTCCAGCGTGGCTCCATGCGGGCCACAATCAACGTGCTATGCATGTCATCTCCTTTTCGCGACCGGATCGCTCCGGCCATGAACACTTCTGCGAAAACTGGTCTACGAAGACCGCGGTCCGGATTCCGCGATCATGATCCCATCAATTCGTATCGTTTTGCCCATGGTGGACATTTTCGAGAGCTGCACGGTGTTGCGGAGCAAGGCCCGGCGACGGAGCCGTCTCGTTCGATGCTCGACCGAGGAACGAACCCGCGAGCGGTTCGGAAACTTTCTGTATTTGTCGAATCAGGCCCGCGAGAACTTTTCCAGGCCCGACTTCTTCGAATTGCGGATCGTCCAATGACATAAGGCGTCGAACCGTTTCTGTCCATCGGACGGGGCTCACAATTTGAGCGACCAGTTTGTCGGCGATGGTTTCGACTTCATGGGGTAGGGCATCGACATTGGAGACAACCGGAAATTGCAAGGGCGACATGCGAATATCGCGCAAGAAAACCCGAAACTCGTTGGCGGTATCGGCCATGTACCGCGAATGGAAAGCTGCGCTGACCCGGAGTGAAACGAAGCTCCGTGCCTTCGCCGCGAGGAAGGGCTCCTTGCAAGCCAGCAAATCCTCCCGCGGTCCCGCGAGCACGATTTGATTGGGGCCGTTGAGATTCGCAATGTCGATCGTACTAGCGCCCTCGGCCCGGAGCACCTCGGCGACCTCGCTCTCCGTGAGCCCCATGACCGCGGCCATGCCTCCCGCGCTCGAGCGGGCCATCAACTCCCCACGCCTTTTGACGAGGGCGATGCCCGTCGCAAGGTCGAATGCACCCGCGGCAAAAAGTGCGCTGTACTCACCCAAGCTATGGCCTGCTACGATATCGGGGCGGCCGCCCTCTGCTAGCTTTTCCATGTAGCTGAGGGCATTGACTAGGAAGAGCGCGGGTTGAGTGTACTCGGTGCGATCGAGGCGCTGATCCGCATTCTCGAGACACAGATCCGTCACGGAATAGCCGAGCACTCGATCTGCCGTGGCCACCGCGTCCGGGTACTTGGCAAAAAGTGCGGCACCCATGCCGGCCTTCTGAGAGCCTTGACCCGGAAATACGTATATGCGAGTCATTGTCGCCCCATCGATGGTTTCGGTGATTGAATGTCAAGCATCGCCTTGCGCCTCCGAGGATGAAAGGTGCGATGGGTACAAATGGTCAAGTTAAGTCGTGTGAGCGTAATGCGATAAGTTCGCAAGAATGACCCGACGATTGCGCTGTCGTGTCATCGAACGACAAGGGATGGTCTTCGTTTGCTCGGACTGCTGACTGCTCGATTGCGGCGGTGACGTTTCAAGTCGCGCATCCCGCTCGTCGGTCATGCTGCGCCACCCACGCCCCGTGTCATTAGCGTGAACTCCTACGAGAGATTTCTCGTAGTTTTATACGTATTTTCCGTGGCCAGCTATTCGAAGAAAAGAGACGAAATTTGGATTTGGGTGCCGAACAAAAATACACCCATTGTATCGTTACAATTCGCCGCGGAGCGTAACGTTCACTACTGGGGGGCTCGTGTCAATCGTCGTGACTTTGCTCGTTGTCGATGGAGAGGCAGTCTGTCGCGCCACGGGGTGCTTTCTAGGAATGCCGCGGATACGAGCCGCCAAATCACGGACAGACAATCTCTCGTCTAGAATGGATTGAACCAACGTCCAACGTGCATCGCGTCCGCGAACTTCGGTCAGGAGCTCCAGGTGAGACCAGGTGACGGGGTGGCCGCCGTTCGTGCGCAAAGCCAATACCGCCTCGAGTTCGTCCACGCCGATGACTTCACTGATGCGAGCGGACCGTCGGAGCGCGCTTGGATGGATATCGAAGGCTTGGGCGAGACGCCGAAGCGCATCAGTAGGAAAAGCGCCAGTCGGGGCGCGGCGAATTCTGCTGACGATTCGCCCTAGGTCGTACCGAGTTCGCATTTCCTGGGCAGCAATGTCCGCCAGCCGATCGAGGAAGTGCAGCACGACGGCTTCCAGTGGCGTGCCCAGCAAGTCGCCATCGAGCCGATGCTGCTGCACTTGTTGCGCCTGATCGAGTGTTCGCCGCATGAATGGGGGGTCTCCGAATTCAAGAACTCGAGCAAATGCGGATCATGGGATGATCTCCTAGCTGCGTCAAGAAGTTGCCGGTAAAACCGCTGCGCAACCGAAAGAAGTCCCACAATCAATCAAGGAATGAACGACGGCTGGTTCCTCGTATTGTCGATGCTCGACGCACATCGAGTTGATTGACTCGTCGACAGCTAATTGGAAGTCGAGTGGCATGCTTCGCTGCAGGCTGGTCTCGAAGTACCTTCGATGACGAAGAGCGACGCGCAATTCTTTCTCGTGCGCGAGCGACTTCGCCGACTGCGGCGCGCGCCCACCGCACGCGCGTCCCGCGCCTGTCGTCATGTGCGTCCGTGCGACGGCGCGCATCGCGATGGAGAAAATCCGGTTATGCCATCTTGCGAGAATTTCATCGTCACCGACAACGGTGCGCGTACATGATTCATTCGGTCACGATCCCGCCGTCGGCGGCGTGAATTATCCAAGTAAAGGTGCCCGACGCGTGGTGTGGATGCCATCGAACAGCCCATGACCAAGTCGGCAATCGGAATCGCGAGAGGTAGGACGCCATCCTGGACAAAAGCAAACGCGAAAGTGTCGATTGAACACCTCCGCGGCACTGCGATCACGCCATCCCTTGGATCACGTGGAGAGAGCCCGCACGAGGGAGGGGGAGCCGCAAAATCGTGTCCGTGCTCGATCGGATTCACCTGACCGCCTTCTTCTCGCGACAACGAGGAGGCAAGCCCCCCCGGAGTATTGTTTCAAAGGTTTCTTGGGGGGGGGGCTTGCTCGAGCAACTTGATCCAAATCCGCTGCGGTCGCTCTACTTCTTTCTAGTCGAGGTGAAGTCGGCGGTATAGGTTTCGACGGGCGTCCCATCGGGAGTGTAAATGGTGATCGTGCTCGTAGTCGAACTGGATGTCCGGACCTTTTTGAGTCCAGGTGACGGGGCCGGTTAGACCGATGCTCGTCACCATTTTGCCTCCGCCGCCAGCGTCGAACGTGAAGGTTCCCGTGCGAGTCACATCGCCGGTATGGAGGTGTTCGACGACACTGACGTCCCAGACGCCGGTCAACGGGCGAGTGGAAAGCGATTCCGTAGACGTCCCAGTCGTCGCTGATTCGTCACCATCACTCGCCGGTTCCGCGGCGCATCCCGCCACGGACGCCATGAGTCCGATCATTCCTACAACTGCACTCAATTTTGAGATTTGGGTCATACGCAAAGACTAGAGCAAAGCGTTTGCCCAGTGGTCGCGCTGACATCGAGTGAAAATTACTCGATAAATCGATAATATCCATCTGCCGTGTACCAACGCAATACGGTACGGTGTACCGCTCGGCGTACCCGCGCATGGTACATCTCGGCGACACGGGTAGTTCGATTTCGTAAATCATTGAAGTAGGCGTGCCACGGAATGGCGCGGTCCGCGCAGCGAGCACCGCTAGACGCTTGTCAGACCGGCGTTCGACTAGGAAGGAGGACATCGTCCCACGAACTGTAGATCGCGCGCTAATTCGTATACCTGGACTGGTTTTAGTCCACTTGTCGAATGCGATCATTGGCCACGGCATGGGTGACGCCGTATTCGTCGTCGCGTCGACAGCGGGCAGCGAATCGCATCGCTCGGAACGCGAATGGGCGACCCGTTGGCGTGATGGGTGTACGAGCGACGCGAGCTCGAAACGGCGGCCGGTAAACCGCGCGCCCGATCGTATCCGACCTAGGGTGCCTCACTAGTTCGTTTTCAATTCGATGGATTGCAGAATGGCGACTTCGAAGAACCTGGAAGCGCGTCCTCCGTGTGCTTCGCGCGGCTCGCCCATGCGGGCATCGACCAGACGCGGGGGGTGGCTTCAGCACCGCCGAAGAAGCGAAGCGCCCCCCAGCTGGAGCGGAAACGGGCCGCCGGCAAGGTCTGCTACGCGATTTCCTTCCACACCGCATCCGGACATGATGAAATCTCGAGATGGGAGATCGGTGCGCTCAATTTTTTCGTGAAGCCGAAAAGATCGGCGGAATTCCGGCGAAGGTTCGGCTGGCGTCGCTTGCATGCATCACCTCGGCCGAGGCAGCGGCGAGCAACGATGACCTTCGGCTGGTCACACGCTTGAAGGATGCCCTCGAGCAAGTCCGCTCCGAGATCGACGCCCGCACCGGTGGCTTTTTGGATCAAGCTGCCATCGCTACCGGCAACAACGCCCGGCTGGTCGCCAAGCTTCGACATCATGTCGAATGTTTCGTCGATATCATGAGCCAGCGCTCGCTCATCCTGGGCAACATCCGCGAAGCCGCCCGCCGCACGAACGAAGCCGCAAGCCGCGCAATGGACGTTGCGCGCGTCAGCGTATGGCTCATCGACGACAAGCGTACCAAGATTACTTGCCTCGACTTGTTCGATACGGACAAGGGGACGCACAGCGGTGGTGGTGAGCTTTTCGCGACCCAATATGCACCTTACTTCGCGGCGCTCGGTTATGAACGTACCATCATCGCGAACGATGCGAGAAAGGACGCGCGCACCTCGTGTTTGACCAAGGCGTACCTCGAGCCGCTTGGCATCGGAGCCATGCTCGACGTGCCCATCTGGGTGCATGATCGCCTCGCAGGTGTCGTCTGCCACGAGCATGTCGGCGGTCCTCGGCAGTGGGACGCGGACGAAGAGCGTCTGGGCTATCTTCTATCGAGCTTCGTCGCCATTGCGCTCGAAGGCCCGCGCTCCCCGCGGCGATAGACGACTTCTCCTTCGCGATGTAGCACGGCGCGCCAAAACCGGCGCGCTCCGGAGGTCGGTCCTGGAAAGAGGCGGCTTCGTTAAAGGAAACCCGGCGCGGCTCGTAAGGAAGGCATAGGGGAGCTCAACCTGCGGTGCGCTTCGTGCGCACGATGGGCGGGCGAGCTCTTGTCCTTTCGGAGAGATCGCAATGGGAAACAAAACGCATTTTAGGGTGGGAACATGGGCTTTGATGCTTACTGCGCTCGGCGCGCTGGGCGGATGCGCCTCGATTGGAAAAATGTTGGGTGTGGGCCAGCCCGATGCCCTCAAAGGCGACATCCCATTCCGCGTCACCAACCCGCCGACGCCCGTCGGACGCAATTTCAGCAAACCCATTCAGTATAGCGTTTGCGGCTTCGTGGTCATTACGCCAGATGGGCAAATCCGCAACAATTGGTTCGGCGGCATGGCCGCGCCCCCGCCGCAGCCTGGAGAGTCCAAAGATTACAAGATCAAGCCCGGCGTCTATCGCATTCAGGCGCATGCGTGCACCGGGGATCCCAAGCATCTGCACGCCGATTCCACGGGGCAGATGGATGTCGAAGTCAAAGGTCCCACGGAGGTCGTGGTGGTCGCGCCGAGTGGCGAGGCCCGGGCCGAGCGAACGGCGGGATTCGACGTACGAGTCCTCAGGACTGGCCCCTGGAAAGAGGAGCAGACCCTCTACTGCAGCACCGACAAATGGGGCAAAGAGGTTTGCACCGAGTGAGCCGGCTAGGTCCGAAGCCCCGCTTCGATGCGGGGCTCGGACGAGACGCTTACCCACTCAACATTGGGGGAGTTGACTGCACCGTTTGAAACACGCGTCGTGGTCGCTCGGAGGTCCGTTGGTGCACCCATCGAAGCAATGGTTTCGCTTTTCTTCGCAGGCATTGGCGGACTGCGGCGCCGGTGGAGATGCATGGGCCGACGGCATCTTTTTGTCCTCTTGGAACCATTCATCGGGCAATGTCGATTTGCATCCGCTGGTCATGACGGCAAGGAACATGACGTGTGCGGCGACTCGTAGGCAACGGCGGATGCGGTTCAATGGGCGCCTCGGAGCGGGCGAAAGGGTGGTGATCATATCGTGACCTTACGGGCCTATCGCGCATTCCTTTAATGGTCGTAGACATATCGAGAACGGAGAATAGCCATGACGAACGTGCAAGCGCCTTCCACCCAGGGAAGTGTCGGACTCGGTTTTCTAGCCGGATTATTCGGTGGATGCTTGGGGGCGGGTTTCGTGTACGTGCTGGCCAAAGGACCCGACACGAAAAAGGGTGCGCTGTACGGTCTGCTCGCCCAGATGTGTATCGGCTTCGTCTTTGGATTTGCCTTTACGACGAAGCTATTGAAGTAAGCGGAGATTCGATTATCAGCGCTACTTCTTCCGCTATCGCGTAATTGAATCTTTTACATGCCGAGGTGAACGCGCGGACCGGAGCTGCCGCGTTGCACAAGGCGACCGGTTGATGGCGGCCATTCGTGAATGGCGCAAATAACGGTGTGGGAACGGACAGATCACCAACATTTCCATCTTGCGATTCGTACGTCATCCTCTAAGAAGATGATGTCTCTTCGCGCACGTCGAGAAAGAACGGAGAATTACGGAACGAGACGGCAGGGAATGGCCCGATCCCACGAGGCCGTATTCACTCTGCACACCTGGCGCCATTACGCATGAACGGAAGAGGCACTAGGAATCTTTTCTCGATGCAGATGGTAAGCAGCTTGGATCCTCGAACTCGGAGAAAAGGGATGCAGCAGCTCGAAGACGTGATTCGGCAGATCGACCGGCACCTTCAGCAAGATAAGCAAATTTGGCGCGTCCGAGAAAATCGTCGGCCGTGTCGTGGAGCGTTACAAATTTGCCCTGGATGTGTTCGCTGCCCGAGATCCGGGGTTTCGCGAGTTCGCGGCGCAGATCGAATCGTTGGACGAGGCCGCGGCGGACCGCTTCTTCGGTGATTTCCTGGTCCGCGCCGAATTGGAAATGGCGATCGAGCGACTGGAGACGGGCAAGGACGAGGCATGGGGAAAATCCCTATTTGCCGTGCTCGACATGGCGCTCGGTGCGATGTCGCAGCATCCCGAATCGACGATTTCACAGCACGCCATGGCTCGGCGATTCGTCGTCGGGCCTCGAAAGCAAACCTGGGTGTGGGATCTTCCGGACGAGTCGACCGCGATCGGCGACAAGCTCGGAGAAATCGTTCGCACGAGGTTCATGCCGGGATCCGACTGCACCTTCGAACCCATTCGTCCCACGCCGAAGATGGTGGAGAACCTGGATCGCGCCATTGCGCTCGCGCACCATCTCGTTCCGGAGATGACGTCGAGCGTGTTTCGGCATCTTCACTCGATCGCCATTGGGCACATTCGCGGTCCAGGAGGCCGGCGGCTCACCGGATCGGGGGGCGATCCGACGCCCTGCATGATCTTTCTCGATCCGGACGAATTGGAGAATCCGTGGGATACCGCGGGCCATATTTTGCACGAGGGCATGCACGTCAAGCTTGCCGATCTATGCCGTGCCGGCCACATCGCCGACGAAGATCGGGTCGAGTTGCCGTGGCGCGGGACGACCGCGCTCTCCAATTGCGTTTTTGCCTTTCATGCCTACGTCCACCTGCAAGTCTTTCGTGCTGCCGTGGAGCGTTTTGGTCCCGCGCACCATGCCGAATTCGGCGCGCCACAAGATTACAAGGCGCTGGCGCACCCGATGTCGGTCGTGAACACCAAGACAGGACCTTTCGCACGAGCTGAACAGAGATTGGATCACTATTACCAGCAACTGGTGGGCGCCTGGGCACGAAGGGTTACTCCCTACGGACACGCGCTCGTCGCCTGGGCATGGGATGCCCTCCGTCCGCTGAACAGGCGGCTCGCGTCCGAGCCGGCGCATGCCGGCTCGAGCCAAATGGCGCCCAAAGGCAGCATGACGGAAGCTTCGTCGGCTCGATGCGAGCGCCGCGACGATGTCCTTCTTCGCCGCTCGCCCCGCTGCAGTGCGCTTTTCGCTTTGGAGCCGCGCTCACACAAGATCCTGACTTTGAACCTGCCGGCGTGGCTCGCGTTCGAGCTCTGCGACGGGAAAACCGAGCGCGAGATCCTCGCCGCGTATGCGTCGTCGATGGATATCCCGGCGGAGAGCGCATGGACCGAGCTCTCTCCGACACTCGACGCGCTCGCATCGAGTGGCATGATCATGCGCGACGCGCTGCAGGGGAGTGCGACATGACGGACGGCTCGGCGCATCTGGTCGGGACGGCGGACGAAACCCTCGTGCAGCATGCGCAGTTCGGTGATTCGACGAAAATCCTGGCAAAGGTTCTCGCGCGCTACCGCTTTGGGGTGGACCTTTTCGCCGAGCGCCTTCCGGCGGTCGCGCAGATTGCATCCGCCGTCGAGAGATTGAACGACGTCGACGCGCGCCGCCTCTTTTGCGATCCATTGGTCCGTCTCAAATTGGAAGAAGCATTCTCCGACTTGGAAGGGCGCCGTTTGGCGTCGCCGCACCCGCTGGAGGCATTCCTGGTGCGGGCACTCGAAGCGCTTCCTCTCGGGCTTTGCGAGTCGCACATGCCCTCGCATTGGCCCATTCGCTCCGAGCACCCGAAATGGTTGTGGGCGGTGGCGGACTCGGACGATGCCCACGCCAGGGAGCTCCACGCGGCATTCGATGGCATCTTCGCCAAGGATTCCAAAGGCGGCGGTGGCGTTCTGTTGAACCCCGATGCGGCGTCACGACGAAAGATCGAAGAGGCCATCGCGCTGTTGTCGACTTTGTTGCCGCACTCCGGGGCAGCTGCCCTGAGGCATATCGATGCCATCGCGCTTCTCCAGGCGAAAATCGAAGGCGGAACGGTATTGTCCGCGGCCGGGGGCGATGTAACCCCGTCGACGGTCTTTCTATCCCTGGAAGAACTCGGCAATCCTTGGGACATCGCCGGCTGCCTGTTGCACGAGGGACTTCACATGAAGCTCTTCGACGCGGGGCGTTCGCTTGCATTGGCGACGGCTCCGGCCGAGACGATTCAAGTCCCCTGGCGCCCGGTGCGTTGGTCCATCGTGCGCGCGGTTTATGCGTACCACGTTTACGTGCATCTATCGCTCTTCAAGGCCGCTGCGCTCGTTGCGGAGAAGTCTACAATCGAGCAATTTGGCAATCCAGCGGACTACGTTTCACGGCCGCACGCCATGTCCGTGGTGAACAACGGCTCCGTCTCTCGTTTCGGTCGATCCATCGACCGCGCCCGCTACCTCGGCGAGCAGCTTTTGGGGCCGTGGTCCCATCTTCTCTCGGCGCAGGGAAAATCGCTGGTCACATGGCTCTCGAGGGCACTCGCACCGGTCTCGAACGATGTCTTCGGTGATTCGACGGAGCAAGCATGAGCGACGAACCGAAATATCGAAAGGTCGACGGACTAAGGACACGCCCCGTCGAGGTGGCCGGATGCTTGATGGCATTTTCGCCTCTCGCCCCGAAAATCCAATGGCTCGACTTGGGCGCGTGGTTGATTCTCGAGCTTAGCGATGGCCGAAGCTCGCTCGAAATCGAACGCGCCTATTTCGAAGTCATGGGCAAAGAGACGGAAGAACTGCGCCGCCAGTTGCATCTGGGGCTCGACATGCTCGTTCGCAGTCAATTGATTGAACACGATAACGCATGAATGGAGTGCGATATGAACAAGAATAGAGAGTCGAACTGGTTGGAGACCGTCAAGCAGCTGGTCAAGGAGCAGGACGACGTTGCGGCACCGACGGTGACCTGCGGTTCCAGCGAAGAGCGCAAGTGGTGGCCTCCGTACGCGGTTCCCGAGAAGAAGCAGTAATCCAAATTGGGCTACGGGCTCTCGAAGCCCGTAGCCCGAAGTTCGAGAAGTCAGGAGCAACGTGGATACGTACGACATCGTCGTGGCTGGAAATGGAGCGCTGGGTCTCGCGACTGCGCGTGCACTGTCGCTCGAGGATGCGAGCTTGCGTATCGCCGTCGTGGGGCCGAAGGGCCGGCCGGCGGGAGCATCCGCCGCGGCGGGGGCGATGCTCGGCTGCTACGGTGAGGTGACCGCAGCGCTGTTGCGCACGGAACAGGGCCGCGCCAAACACGCGAAGAGCGTGCTCGCATCGCGCCTGTGGCCCGCCTGGCTCGAATCCATCAACGCCGAGGTGTCGGCGGAGCAACGCCTCGCGATCACGCCGGGGACCTTCGTTTTTTGCAATTCGAAATCGGGCACCATCGAGGACGCGAGCTTCGCCGCGATGCAGAAGGCGCTCCAGGAGAGCGGCGAGCCTTGGGAAAATGCCGACCAGAATCGGATCCCGGGCATGAATCCGACAGGGGATGCTCGCCCCACCCGCGCATTGTTTCTGCCGGGTGAGGGCTGCCTGGATGCCAGCCGGTTGCTTTCGGCGTTGACCACCCTGGTGGAGCAATCGCCGAACCAGACCCTCATCGATGGGGCGGTGACGAGACTCGATGTTCGAAACGGGCGCGTGACCGGTGTGACACTGGCCGATGGTCGGACCATCGCGGCGTCGCAGGTCGTGCTCGCGATGGGAGTCGGTACCCAAGCGGTGCTCGATGAGCTCCCCGAGCTCGCGCGACGCATCCCGCGCATCTTTTGTGGGGGCGGCACGTCCCTCCTCCTTGAGGCGCAAACACCGTCGCTTACCCACGCCGTGCGGACGCCCAATCGCGCATTTGCCTGCGGTCTGCATGGATTGCCGCGCGGTGGCAATCGGCTTTACTTCGGCGCGACGAACATACTTTCGGTCAAGCCGATGACACGGACGTCCCCCGCGGACATGTTCTTCATCCTCGATTGTGTGCTGGAGCAAATCGATCAAGATCTTTGCATATCCGAGCTCGTGGGCTGGCAAACCGGGAATCGACCGGTCACCGTCGACACCTGCCCGCTGATTGGGGGCACCTCGCTGGAGGGTTTGTGGCTGCTCACCGGCACCTACCGCGACGGTTTGTTTCTTTCGCCTTTGCTCGGTCAGCACATCGCGAAACGCATCCGCGGTCAGCGCGGCCTGTTCGACGAGACGTTTCTGCCCGAGCGCAAGCCCGTCGTCCTATGGACACGCGATGGCGCCCGCGCCGAGGCCCTCGAGCACTTCATGGCGATGGGCTGGGAGCACAGTATCGAACTACCGAAGATCGGTTGGCACCGCCTGTTCGAGCGCACCTACAAGGAACTGCTGGATTCGCTCTACGACGAACTCGGCGAAGAGGAGTTCATCCTTCCGCCCGAGCTTCTGGCAATTGCGGCCAGCAATCGCAAGACAATGGTACCGTTCTTCCGAAACTATTATGCGGAAGTCCGCAAGGCCTGGTCCTAGGCGGGTGAGACGGACAACGAAGCCGTGCCGCTGAGGGCCGCCCTTGGTTGCCTCTCCGAAAGCGCGTAGCATCGACTCGGAGGTGCGAAACCATGGGCGGTGGAGACACGAAGCTCGCGGGGCCCGATCTCGCGGCCGGGATCGGTGTTGGGGAATTGGGCGATGGCGCCACGTTGCTCGGGCATGCGCACGGCGAGGCCGTGCTCGTGGCACGTCGAGGCGGCGAAGTCTTCGCGATTGGTGCTACGTGTACCCACTACGGGGGACCCTTGGCGGAAGGGCTGCGTGTGGACGATACCGTCCGCTGCCCTTGGCATCATGCGTGTTTCTCGTTGCGCACGGGGGAGGCGGTGCGCGCGCCCGCGCTCAATCCGGTCCCGTGTTTCGAAGTCGAGCAACGAGATGGGAAACTCTACGTGCTCGGCAAGCGTGCTCCGGCGGCGAAGCGCGCGCCGGACGGCGCACCCGCGTCGGTGGTCATCGTGGGGGCCGGAGCTGCGGGCAATGCAGCCGCTGAAATGCTGCGGCGCGAAGGGTATTCCGGAAAGGTGACGATGGTGGGGACCGACCCATCGCTGCCGTGCGATCGACCGAATCTATCCAAAGATTACCTTGCAGGCACGGCACCCGAAGAATGGATTCCTCTGCGTTCTCCTGATTTCTACAAAGAACAAAACATCGAACTTCGACTTGGCGTAAACGTCGAGCGCATCGAGCCCGAGACGCGCAACGTCGTTTTTACCGACGGATCGCGTCTTGGCTATGGGGCACTTTTGCTCGCCACGGGCGCCGAGCCCATTCGCCTGCAGATTCCGGGCGCCACGCTGCCGCACGTGCACTATCTGCGAACGCTGGCCGATTGCCGCGCGATCATCGCGCGATGCGAAGGCGCAAAGAAGGCCGTCGTGGTGGGCGCCAGCTTCATTGGATTGGAAGTCGCGGCGTCCTTGCGCACCCGCGGCCTCGAGGTCGCCGTCGTTGCACCGGAAAAGAGGCCACTGGAACACGTCATGGGCGCGGAGCTCGGCGATTTCATTCGCGCGCTGCACGAAGAACACGGCGTCGTATTTCATTTGGGCCACACCGCCAAGAGCATCGACGAGAAAGTCGTTGTTCTCGACAATGGGGAATCGCTCGAGGCCGATCTCGTCGTCATCGGCATCGGCGTCCGCCCCAACGTGGACCTCGCCGAGCGTGCGGGCCTGATGATCGACCGCGGCGTCCGCGTCGACGCCCACCTGAAGACGAGCTCTCCAGGAATCTGGGCCGCCGGCGATATCGCACGATGGCCAGATCCCCACACGGGCCAGAACCTCCGCATCGAACACTGGGTCGTAGCCGAACGACAAGGCCAGATTGCCGCATTGAACATGCTGGGCCGCGCAACCCTTTGCGATATCGTGCCGTTCTTCTGGAGCCAGCACTACGACGTAGCCATCTCCTACGTCGGCCACGCCGATCACTGGGACCGCATCGACATATCGGGCAACCTCGCCCAACGCGACGCCACCGTCGCCTTCCGCGCAGGCAACAAGACGCTCGCCATCGTCACCCTCGGCCGCGACGTCCAAAGCCTCCAAGCCGAACGCGCATTCGAAGAGGGGACCGGGAAAGAGGCTTCCTAACGGGGCGGGAGCGAGGCGCCGGCTGGGGTGCAGCCGATTCAGGGCTGCAGCCCAGTCGCCTGAATCGAACCTGCGAGTCCGTGCGCGCCACTAAGCTCGTAAGCCCATCGTCATAGATGGCATCGAAGGTGCAATGGCTAGCGACTTGGAAGCACGGGGAGGATTGTGCCCGAAGGAAGCCATTGGTGATTCGATCCGTCTACTTCGTTGCTGCGGTCGCCATCCTCTCACTCGTGGGGTGCAAACGAGGGCCCACGTACCATCGCGACGTTGCGCCGATCGTGGCGCGGCGATGCATTCGTTGTCATTCCGGTGACGGCCTGTCGGCGCTGCCGCGGCTCGATAGCTACGAGAACGTCGTCAGTGCGGCGCCCAAGATCAAGTACGCCGTTCAACGCAGGATGATGCCGCCGTGGGGCGCCGACGATACGGGCATCTGCCGCACGTGGCGCGATGCGCTGTGGCTCGGCGATGCCGAGCTTTCCACCCTGGTCTCATGGACCGAGACGGGAACGCCTGCGGGTGAACCCGTTGGGCATGCGCGGGTGCGGCCCGATCCGATTCCCGAACTCGCGCACGTCGACACCACACTGGACCTTGGTTTCGACTACAAGCCGGGGCTCGGCCCCACGTCGTATCGATGTTTCGTCGTGGATCCGAATCTCGATCGCGATCGGTTCCTCACCGGAATTCGCGTCCGATTCAGCGATCCACGCATGCTCGCGCAGATTACCCTTTTTGCACCGCAAACCATGGCCGCAGAGGCCGATGCCCTCACGCTGGACCAGGACGATCCTGCCCCCGGGTATTCCTGTTACGGCTCGCCCCGGGTGGATCCTGCGACCCTCGTTGCGAGTTGGACATGGTCCACCCCGGCGCAGATTTTCCCGCCCGGAACGGGAATACGGCTGGCGGCCCACCGCAAGCTGGTGGCGCAAGTTCATTACAATGTCATGACCGCCGGGCTCAGTGCGTCGAGCCGTACGGCCATCGATCTGCAGTTCGACGAGGGCGTTCGCGAGGCGCAATTCCTCCCGCTGTCGCCGCGTGGCATCCAGCTCGCGCCGGGCAAGACGTACGCGGAAGCCTCGGGCGAAATGACCATGACGGCGCCCACCACGATATTTGGCGTGGCTCCCCGGATGCACTCCCTGGGGCGCACGATGCAGCTCGATCGCTTTCACGGTGGCGCATCTCCGAGCTGCGCCGGCAACTTCGACCATTGGGATTTCTACCGCCAGCGCCTCTTCACCTACGACGAACCGCTGCGCGTCGAAGCTGGCGATCGCTTGCGTGTATCCTGCATCTACAACACGGAAGGGCGGGCGGACCCCGTCCTCCAGGGGGAGGACATTCGCGACGAAGAGTGCACCGCGTATCTCTACGTTGCGCCGCCGTAACCTCGTTGCAATTGCGGAAATGGGCGCCGATCCCCGCGCGACGCCTTTCGGTATTGCCTCGGTGAGCACCCGATCTCGCGACGAAATGCATTGATGAAGTTCGATAAATCGCCGAACCCCACGTCGAAGGCAATTTCGGTTACGGGCTGGTCCGTCGCGCCGAGCAGTTCGACGGCCCGGCGTACGCGCGCTTGCATCAAATAGCGATACGGCGTGACGCCGAGCTCCCGTTTGAACAATCGCAGAAAGTGGTACGGGCTGAGATCCGCCGCCTGCGCAATGTCATCGAGGTGAAGCTCCTCGGACGACGAATCCTCGAGCAGCGATAGCGCGGCATAAACGTTGTCCCGCGCGCGCCGGCTGTCCGGCGGAAGCTTCGGCGGCGGCCGCAACCCCGTTTCGTCGAGCACGCAGGCCGCCAGAGAAAAGGCCAGCTCCTCCAACCCGAGTGCGGGCGATGCCCCGCCGAGGCGCAGCTCCGTAAGCTGGCGGATAGCATCCGCGCGCGGCAGGGGCGGCAGCACGGAGCGCGAGAAATAGCGGCCGCCGGCGCGTGAACGGCCCCCGGCAAGCTCGTCGAACGCTGCTTCGTCGAAGTGAAATACGATACACTCGTCGCCACCGGCATGCTCGTGCGAAATCTCGTACGACCGGCCTGGATCGCCGAGAAGGAGAAACCCGCGCGTGAGCAATTGCGTGCGGCCCTCGCTTCGAAATCCGAATACTCCGGACTGCACGATGGAAATCACCGGCTTTTCGAATTGCTCCGCCTCGGGTGGATCGCCCCGGTGTGCGCCACATCGGTAGCCGGAGACGCGCACGGCCCCTTCTCTCTCGAATTCTCGACTCGAAACCGGCATCGTCCAACGCTTAGAGGCTGGCAGGCTCCGCGTCGAGGCCCGGGGGCGCGATAGCAATATCTTCCAAGTCGGGACCGGGGAGCATCCCTACGATGGCGGTAGACCAAAGGAGAACGCGATGATCCGGCCCTCGATGGACGAAAAGGCAGCGAAATTCTCACGGATGCACGACGCGGGATGCTTCATCTTGCCCAATGCCTGGGACACCCCGAGCGCCCTGCTGGCGTGCGAAGCTGGATTTGGCGCGGTGGCGACGACCTCCGCGGGTGTGGCGCTGGCGCACGGTTTTCCCGACGGCGAGCGCATTGGCCGCACCCGCATGCTCGAGGTCGCGGGCAGCATCGCGCGCCGGTTGCCGGTTGCGGTCACGGCCGATCTCGAGGCCGGCTATGGCCCCGAGCCCGAGGACGTGGCGGCTTCGATTCGGGCAGCCATCGACGCCGGCATCGTGGGGTGCAACATCGAAGACACCGATCCACGCAAAGGTGCGTTGTTCGAATTGGGGTCCGCCGTGGCGCGTCTCCGCGCCGGCGTCCGTGCGGCACGGGATGCCGGTCTCGCCAACTTCGTACTCAATGCGCGCATCGACACCTTCTTCGTCGGCACCGGTTCCGCCGAGGAGCGCGTCGCGGAGGCCATCCGGCGCGGAAATGCCTACTTGGAGGCGGGCGCACGTTGCGTATTCGTTCCCGGGCCGGTCGACACGGACACCATTGGTGCCCTGGTCAAAGGCATCCAAGGCCCGCTCAATGTGTGGGGCGGGGTCGGCGACCGGCTCGCCCCCGTGGAGTCGCTGCGTGCCCTCGGCGTACGACGCGTGAGCCTTGGGGCTGGGCCCATGCTCGCGACGTACGCCTTCACCAAGCAGCTTTTCACGAACGCTGCCGCGAATCGCGATGTCACCTTCGACGGCGCGGGCAGCATGTTTGGCGAGCTCACGAAGCTGACGCAAAAATACGACGTGTGATCACTTTGGCCTGGGGCGTCTCAGCGACGCTCCAGGTCGTTCGATTTTTCCTGCCCGCAACAGACGAACCGCGGCGGCAACGGTCATCGCGGCGTTTTCCACTTCCAGCATGAGCGCCGTATCTCGGTCGAGTGCATCGTGGCTGGTGGCATACGGTTCGTAATATCCAATATATCGGTCGAGCGTGGCGTGCTTGCCTGCCTCCACGAGGCCCATCCACGTGAGCCAATCGGAGAGGGCGCGCCGGACATTCTCCGTTCCTGCGACATCGCCATGGACGACCACCCCGAAGACGCGTCCGGCGAGGTGTTGCGGATAGTCCCAACCATCGAGCTCCACCGCTTTTGCCTTCTTTGGATCTTTGCCGCCGGTCAACGTGGGATCGGGATTCCCTCCGTCGGCGCAGACGAGCCGATCGAGCATCGACTTGAGTCCGGATGGAACCTGATACCAGTACACGGGGGTGACGAGAAGGACACCGTGGGCGCGCGTCCATCGCTCGTAAATTTCGTTCATCCAATCGCCAACCTGGCCCAGCCCGTAGTTGGGATAACAAGAGCAAGGCCAGTGGCAGAGCGGCATCGCCGTCGACACGCATGCTTTGCAAGGATGAATCGTACGTCCATACTCCGAGGCAAGTAGGGATAGGTCGAGAACGTCCACCTCGAAGTCGCTTTCCGCGGCGATCTTCGCCTCGACTGCCTTCACGAGGCGCCATGTCTTCGAAACTTCACTTGGGCAGGTGCCATCGTTTCGCGAGGCCCCGCAGATCACCAAGACGCGGGAAGCGCTCTTCGGATCGCGATGCTTCTCCGCGGCCGCTTCGATGCGAGCTTTGGCCTCGAGCCAGTCGACGGAAAGCTCGTACGTTGGATCGGCATACCCCGGGCCCGCCACCCGCGTACGGGGAGATTTTCGACTGCCTCGATAGGCCCGCCAGGCGATTTCTTCCAGTGTGTCGATACTCGAACGGGCCGCTTCGAACTCGGGATCAGCGAATTTTGCACGAAAGCGGCGCCGGAATTCGGCGCGCTCGAGCTTGGGCGGAGCCTGTCCCTTTCGGATTTCCGTCATTCGCAAAGTGCATTGCACGATGCGTGCTCGAAGGAATGGCTCAGGAATGACCGCGGACCGTATGCGGCCGATAGGGTGCCTCCAACTGGGCGATTTCGTCCTGCGTCAATGCGAGCTCCACGGCCGCAATGGCGTCGTCGACATGGTGCATTTTGGTCGCCCCCACGATGGGCGCACACACTCCACGCTTTCCGAGTAGCCACGCCAGCGCGATGCGCGCCGGCGGAACGTTTCGCTGCGCGGCGACGCGGGACAACGCCTCCACCACATCGAAGTCCGCCTCGGTGTACAGCTCATTGGCATAAGGATCGTTGCCCGCGCGAACCGTTTTCAGCTCACCGCTCCGGGAGCGCGCGCCTGCCAGCAGCCCGCGCGCGAGCGGACTCCAGGGAAGGGCGCCCACCCCCTGATCGATGCAGAATGGCAGCATCTCCCGCTCCTCCTCCCGATAGACCAAATTGTAATGGTTCTGCATCGACACGAACCGCGTCCATCCTCGCGCGTCGGCGGTGTATTGCGCTTTGGCGAATTGCCACGCGTACATGCTCGATGCACCGATGTACCGGGCTTTGCCCGCACGGACCACATCGTGCAACGCCTCCATGGTCTCCTCGATGGGCGTTTCGTAATCCCAGCGATGGATTTGATACAGATCGACGTAGTCGGTGCCCAGCCGTCGTAGCGACGCATCGATGCTCGACAAAATGTGTTTTCGCGATAGCCCGCGGTCGTTCGGCCCCGAGCCCATCGGGTAATAGACTTTGCTCGCCAGGACGTAATCGTCACGACGTGGAAAGAGCTTGCCCAGAAGCCGCCCCGTGATCTCCTCGCTGGCTCCGTCGGAATACATGTCCGCGGTGTCGAAGAACGTCACCCCCGCCTCCACGGCCCGACGCACGAGGGGCTCGGCCTCGTCGAGCTCGAGATGCCATGCCCGTGAGCGCTTCGTGCCGTAACTCATCATGCCGAGCGCGATACGCGATACCTTCAGGCCGGATGTTCCAATTCGTGCGTATTGCATGCATTCTCCTGTTCGCGGGGACGGGACTGATGTAGGGCCACGCCGGCGATGATCAATGCCACCCCACCCAAGTCCGTCGACGTCGGTACCTGCCGCAATGCGAGCAGCCCAACCACCGTGGCCGTCGCAGGAAGCAACGAGAGCAGCAGCGCAAACGTGGACCGCGGAAGCCGGGCCATGGCCAATTGGTCGCACACGTAGGGAATGACCGAGGACGAAATGCCCACACCCACGGCCGCGCCCAGCAACATGGGACTGCGAAAGGCAGGCATCGCATCGCGAATCCCCACGGGCAATGCGACCAACATGGCCACGAGCATCGCCGCCCCGAGCCGATCGATCCCGCTGCGCGCCGCGATGCGATGCCCGAGCACCACGTACAGCACGAAGAGCGCGCAGTTCGCGAAGGCAAACACGTAGGCGAGGGGATCTCCCGCGAGCCGAACGCGCGTCAGTGCATACACGCCCGCCGTGGCCAGCGCGAGGGCCAGAAGGTTGCGCCGCGTCCGCGCCCCGGCGGCCGCCAGCGCAATGGGACCGAGAAACTCGATGGCGCCCACCGTCCCCAAGGGAAGCCTTGCGATGGCCAGATAGAAGCACACGTTCATCGCCGCTAGAACGACGCCCAGCGCCACGATGGTCGTATTCACGTAACGCCAGGGCCGCCGCCACACCGCGAAGATCGCACCCGCGGTGGCAATGCGCAGCCATGCCACGCCCAGCGGACGAATCTGGGCAAACAGGAGAACGGCAAACGCGGGCCCCAAATAATGAAACAGCGCGCTGCACAGGAAAAAGGCATGCGGTGGAATGCGTCTGCGGGTCACGGCATGCAGATTGGTGCATGCATGCCGATCGCGCTATCATGCTTCAAAGGTAAACGGGCGATTTTGCCTTTGTTTTGAAAGGAGAAATGCGATTGAGCCTAAAGACCATGAATCTGGTCCGCGATCCCTGCAACGCGGAGCTTCTCCGGCTCCTGCAGGACGACCCGCGCATGTCCGTTTCCGAGCTGGCCCGGCGCGTGGGGATGTCCGCCCCGGCGGTCAAGGAGCGCGTTCAGCGCTTGGAGGAGGCAGGGATCATCAAAGGCTACCGCCTGGAGCTCGACCCGGCCGCCTTGGGACTGCCCATTACCATCTACGTGCGTGTGAGGCCTGCCCCGGGCAAGCTCCCCAAGGTGGCGGAGCTTGCACGGTCGATGCCGCAGGTCGTCGAATGCCACCGCATCACCGGCGAGGACTGCTTCATTATGAAGATCCACATCGATGCGTTGGAGAACCTGGACCGTATCCTCGACCGGTTTCTGGCCCATGGCCAAACCACAACATCGATCGTGCAGTCATCTCCCGTGCCACTGCGCCCACCGCCTTTGCCCCCCTCCACTTAAAATGAAATGAGTTTGCTAAGACGCCGTTCGTTGCCGCACTAACGAACTAGCATGGCTCCAAAGAGACTTCACTAAAACAGACACTTGTTCATTTTGTTGAACTTTAACTTGCAGGAACGTTCGCGTAGAGGTAATTCGCACCACCCTGGGGGGAGTGGAGGGTGTTCGCGATGTCGCTCGCTCGAACGTTCCGTGGGGTCCATCTGTCTCTGGCGCTCGTAGCGCCAGCCGTCGTCGTCGCCGCAGGTTGCGCGCAAACGACCGATTCCTCGTCGGTAGAAGCCAACGAGCTTTCCAATGGCGACGCGTTCGTTGCCATTGATCGGCCGCTGCCTGCGGCCGCACAAGGACTTATGACGCAGTCGGTTCCGAGCACCGACACACCACGTTCTTTTTACGTGGCCATCAACCGCAAAGAGCTCGGACAGCGGTATTTCCTGACCGCGTACGTCAAAGATTACTTCCCCGGCACCGTCGGTGCGTTCGCCGCCGCGTCACTCGGTGTACGTGTGGTCACGTTTCGCGAGCAAAACGGGAAGCTTTTCGTCTTTGACGCATCGAACAACTACGCCACCAGCGATACGTTCGACCCATCGCTCATCATCGAAGCGTATCCCATCGTGAAGTCGAATCATTTCGACGAGCTCGCGGGGTCGAACAACTACATCCTTTTCGATCCCGCTGCGGGATTGAACCGATTTGGCGCGCTATCGGACGCGTTTGCGTATGGCTCGCAACCCTCGCATTTCCAGATCGATTTGGCGTTTTTGCAGAAGTTCCGCAAGCTTTCGGATGGCGTCACCTTCGAAGAGGTGTTCACGGGCTTCAGCAACGACGCGGCGCTCAACGCCTCCGGCGGGCTCGAATCAAATCGTTTCAAGGCGTCGGGCACCTTGGGCCTCTCCATCCGCCGCTACCACGAGAGCTCGGACTACGTGGCCTCGGCACTCCCCGCGAAGGAATTCTATTTCCGCAGCGATCGGCACTCCGTCAAAAATACGGGGACGACCTCGCAAACCCCGGTGAAATGGAACATTCACCCCGGCGGAAAACCGATCACGTGGCTGCTGTCGAACCACTTCCTCAAGTTGAAGGATGATCCGGCTTACGCGCCGTACGACGTTCTGGGCGCGGTCAAACGCGGTGTCGAGGGATGGAACGAGGTGTTCGGCTTCAAGGCGCTCGAGGCCAAGGTGGCCAGCCCGGACGATTCGTTTGCCGACGACGACAAGAATTACCTCGTCTTCGACGCAGACCCGACCTACGGTTTTGCCTTTGCCGATTGGCGCTCCAATCCGAACACGGGCGAAATTCGCGGTGCCAGCGTGTATTTCAACGGCGTTTGGCTGACCTCTCTCAGTGCATTCTTCGACGATCCGCCCGCACCGGGGCCGCTCGCCCCGAAGCTGGATTCGGTGCTGAACCTCACGCCGCCCGCGCATGCGCCGATCCCCGGGCTCACCTGGGGCGATTTCCGCAGCGATCCGTCGTGCGTGCTCTGGGCCCCGACGGTCGCCGAGCTGCAGGAGGCCGAGGCAGCGGCGGGTGCGTTGCCGCCGCTCACCAAGAAGCAGAAATTCGAGGCGTACATCTCGCACGTGATTTCGCACGAGATTGGCCACACCTTGGGCCTGCGTCACAATTTCAAAGGCTCGCTCGAGCCCCTCTCGTCCACCGTGATGGACTACAACCTGACGCAGGATCGGGCGCGCCTCGGCACGCCGAAGCCCTACGATTACGCGGTCATCAAATACCTGTATGGCCTTTCGAACGAAGCTCCCACGCAGGCGTTTTGCACGGATCCCGACGTGCTCGTCGATCCCGAATGCTCGCGGTTCGACTTTGGCGCGAACCCGCTCACGGACGACGCGACGCCCGGCTACAATGCGGCGTTGAATGGCTTCCTCAGCGGCGCCGTGACCGCACCGCCGGGCAATATCCTGAACCGGCTCCTCAAGTGGATTCGAGGTGGGACGGCCGCGCAGCACTTGCAAGCGTGGAATGTTGCCCTCGGGCCGCTCAAGGTTCCCGCCGATGCCACCAAAGTGGCCACCATTCCAGGGTATGCCGCGCGCGTCGATCAGGCCACGAGTCTTCTCTTCTCGCGGCTTTACCTCGATCCGGCCACGCTTCGCGGCGACACGCGCAACAGCGGCGCATTTCTCAATGATCCGCCGTACGACGCGCAGGTCACACCGCTCATCATTGCCGAGTTGAAGGCAAACCTCGTCAATGGGGACTCGATTCGCTCGTACGCCACGCGTCGCACGGCGGTGGCCGTTCTGAAGAAGCTGCAAGTCACGGCGGCCCTTAGCGCGCTCGTCGACGCGCGCGCGACCATTCAGGCCGCGCGTGCAGGTTCGAGCGGAGACGATGCCGTTTTGACCGACGAGCTCCTCTCCCGCATCGACACCGCCGTGAAGAACTATTTCAATTAGAAAAATGAGAAGAAGACGGGAAGGTTCGTTGGGATTTCATCATCAGAAATCCTTCCCGCCTTCCCGTGTTCCCGTTCAATCCTCTCCGGCGATCACCTCACCAACCTAGCCAAGAATTCTCGAGCGAAATAGTTCGGTCGGGCGGCTCGCGAACCAGCGAGCCGTCCGTCCCGATTTTGTAAATCGCCTCCGTGGATTGCGGGCGATGGTCCTTTTCGCTGTAGGACAATCGGTCCGTAAGTCCGCCCATGTCCACGTTGCGGAATGTCTCCAGGGCAGCTCTCAAGTTCTCGCCCGTCACCGGTTTGCGCTGATTGACCACCGCCTCGACCCCCAATCGGAAGAGGGTCGCGTTGATGTAACCCTGCACGTAGCGCACGGTTTTGTACGAGGCCGGTGCCGCGCCCGATTGGGCCGAATCGATCTGCCGCCACTTGTCGTGAAGCGCCGTGAGCCTCCCCATTTCGCTCGAGCCTCGGCTCGTGTCGCCGTAGGGCGTATAAGGAACGATGCCGTGCACGGCGTCGACGCACGGTGTCCCACAAATCGTGTACATGTCTTCGCTGAAGCCATTGTTGTTCAGAATGAGCTGCACGTTGGGAATGGCCGGCGTCGTTCCCGCGAGCTGTGACTTCATCCGAGACAGGGCAATGGCCATTTGCACGCTGGTCGTCGTCGTATTGCCGCCCCACACCCAATCGACGATGTTGTAGTTGGGGTCGTCGTTCTTCTTGTGCGCCTGCTCGTCTTTGAAATACTGCAGCACCGCGGCATCGTACGCGGCTTGATCTTGCCCGCTCTGCTGCAGCGGGAGGACGCGACCGATGTCGAGGCCGAGGCTTTCGGCGTGAACCCGGGCCGCCTGCGCAGGCCCCGTGCAGTACGGATCGTCGCACACGAAGAAGCCGACCCGTTTGCCGCCCAATGTCTTGATGTGGAACATCGCAATGCGGGCGCCGGTCGAATAATCCGTGAAGGCGAAGAAGTTGTACGGATATCCATTGGTAGCAAAGTGCGTCCGCAGCGTGTTGCGCGCGAAATTCTGACCGATCTCGGGCACGGTCACGTCGATGCTGACCGCATCGGGCGAGGCGAGTGAAGCGTGCTGCCCGCCGAGCAGGGGCTTCTTGTCGGCGGCGACTTGGTCGGCGAGACCCAACGTGTCCGGCGTGCCGTAGCCCAGAACGGCGACGACCTGCGGCCACGTGGGGTCGGCCTTCCAGCTTTCGTACACCTGCCGCGCATTGTCGGCTTTGTAACCGTAATCCGTGGATACGAAGTTGATATGGCAGCCCTTGATGCCGCCACCTTCGTTGAGCTCGCGGAAGTAATCTTGCTCGCCGGCCAAGTACGGCGCGCCCAGCGTCTTCGTCGGACCGCTCACGTCGATGATGATGCGCACCTCGATATTGCCCGTGCACCGGGCGTCCCCCGCATCACCACCGTCCGCCGAGGAGGCCGAGACGTATCGGTCGGATGGAATGTCCAAGATGTCCGCGCAGGCCAGCAAGCCGCACGCGCAGGAAAGCGCTGCAATGCTCCACGTGATGTGTCTCATCGCCAAGCTCCCCCGAGCGTAATGCCCGCCATTTGCGGTCCGACCTTGGGTGTGATCTGCAATGCGGCGGACCGCTTGTTGTCCGGTGCGAGGAAATAGAGGAGCAATCCGCCCGCCACGGCGACGCCTCCGGCCACGAATCCAATGGTGGAGATGGTCGCGGCGCGGCGGGCGTCGTCGGTCAGGTTCAATGCCTCCTTGTCGTTGCACGCGCTGCCATTGCAGAGTTTCGACGCGTCGTCGTTCTTCGATTTCGCGATCATCCCGAAAACGGCGCCCGCGCCAATCAGCGCAAGACCGGTTCCGCCGGCGATGATTCCGCCGATCTGCATGGTGGAGCGCGTGGTATCGGGGCGTTCGGCGGACGATGCCGATGCTCGCGACGCCGGTGTCATGACGATGGAGCTGCCTTGCGAAGACGATCCGTTCGCCGGGGCGGCGGCGGCGTTTTTGCGGATGGCCTCTTCCTCTTCCTTCAGCGCGGCGAGCCGTTCGGTGGCCCTTTTGGTGAGGTCCGGCTCCGTTTGCGAAAGGTGCAAGTAGCGCCGGTAATAGTCGGCCGCGACCTCTCGCTCGTGAAGCTTGCGGTCGTAGATATTCGCGATGTTGTAGAGGTTACGGCCGTCCGCCGAGATTTGATAAGCTCTCTGATAAGCCGCAATGGCTTTCGGATATTCGCCTTTCGCGACCAGCGCGAATGCTTCGTCTGCCCACTCGTCGGCGGTTTTTTGCTTGTCGGGGGTGGGGGAGCCCGGGCCGTCGGCGGCGAATGCGACGGTCGGTGCGGTAAGTGCCACACAGAGAGCAAAGAAGGCCGAATGCAACTTCGCCATGTCGATTTTTCCTTTCCGCGAGATACGATTACGCCCTTACCTTGTTACGTATCGACCCATGCCCTATTCGAGCACTTTGGTTTTCGGATCGTCGTCCTCGAGAACCTTCACCTTGCTGCTTGGAATTTGCGTCGCGCTGGGCGGGGGCGGTGCCGTCGCCGAAGCCGTCACCTGCCCCGAGTTTGCCGGCTGACGCGCAGCACTTCGGGCGCGCACGGGCGCTGGATTGTTCACCACCGGTGCAGGCTTCGCCGTGGGGACCAAGGTAAGTTGCCGCGTGACATCCGATGCTCCCGCCTCCAGATCGACCACCAGGGTCGCCGGAACGTATCCGTCCTTCGTCACGATCAAGGTCTGCCGGCCCGGTGGCAGGTCGATGCGCGCAGGTGTGCGACCCACGGGTGAACCATTCCAATCGACGATGGCACCGGCTGGGTCCGTGGTCAGCGAAACCGGGACAATCACTTTCGCCTGCGCTGCAGGTTGCACTTGCGGTGGCGGTGACGGAGCCTCGTGCACCACGTTGTTGGTTCGCAGCATCTCGCGCCCGCCGACCAACACGATCAGAAGCCCCACACATGCCGCGAGCAAAAGGCCGATGGTGACCAGCGCCGCGCGAAAGCCTCGCGACACGGAGATCTCCACCGAGCTTTTCGACCCGGCATCCGTCATCGTGGTCACCTCTTGCACGGGCGTGCGCGGGGTGCCGTCGTGCAGGCGGGTTACCCCCGACTGCCGCTTGAATTGCGAGTGCGTCCCGGGCGAACCCATGTCCGTCTCCGAGTGCGCCGTGGCCACCGACGAGATATCTCCGTCGGGTGGCAACACCGCCGCCATGAAGGTGTACACCTGCTTGGCGATCGCCTCCTTGCGCTCTTGGAACATCGCCATCATGGCGCGCTCGATGGTCACCTCGCGGATGACTTCCCCCGTACGCCGGATGTACGCCTCCAGCGCTTCCCGCATCTCCGCCGCGGTTTGATATCGCTTGGACGCATCTTTCTCCAAGGCCTTGGCTACGATCCCGTCCAACATGGGATCGATGTCGGGGCACACGGACGAAAGACGCATCACCGGGTCGCGCCGCACCAGGTCCGTCAAAATCTTCGCCGGCTGCTCCTCGAAGAGCCGCCGTTGGGCGAGCATCTCCCAGAGCACGATGCCCATGGAGAAGAGGTCCGAGCGCCGATCCACCCTGCCCAGGGCTTGCTCGGGCGCCATGTATCGGACCTTGCCCTTGAGGACACCGGCCTCCGTCTGTTCGGTATTGACCGCCTTCGCAATGCCGAAGTCGACGATCTTCGTCTCGCCCGTGTACGTGAGAAAAATATTCTGCGGCGAGATGTCCCGGTGAACCAGATCGAATGGCGTGCCGTCGTAATCGCGCAGCTCGTGCGCATTGTGAAGGCCGCTCAGCGCATCGGCGATGATGCGCGCCCACATCACGGACGAAATTTGGTGATGGATCTCATTGGCGTGGGCCACCCGATTGAGCGACTGTCCCTCGAGGTACTCCATCGCGATGAAGTACGTTCCCTCGTGCTCTCCGACCTCGTACGTGTGAACGATGTTCGGATGCGCGAGCCGCGCCGCCAGGCGCGCCTCGTTCAGAAACATGTCCACCACGTGGCCTTGTTCGGAGACCGATGCGCGCAGTCGCTTGATGACCGTGAGCTTGTTGAATCCCATCGGGCCGCGGGCCACCGCGAGAAAAACTTCCGCCATCCCGCCGCTGCCGAGCTTCGCAAAGAGCTGATACTTTCCGAATGTAGCGGACCCCTGCTCCGAGTCGTCGGAGTCCGTTTCCCTCCCTGCACTCATCATCGAAGACCTCCCCAGCAATCCGAATTTACCTCATGGATGCTGCCGGAGAGGACATCGAATTAATGTATTTCAATAGCCGTTCCACGGTGCCTGTATGCGAGAGCTGCACCTTTCGGCAACCGCTGGATGCTGCCCCTCCGTTGGCCTTCTGGTGCCTTCAGGTAACTGGCGTGACCACACAAAGCTCCACCGCAATTTTGTGGCGCTATTTCGATATCATGCCACTGCGCGATGAGCTGCCGGTTTGCCCGATACCGTGGAATCAGGTGCGGAGAGCGCATCCTCGCGATGAATTTCGCGCAGACGCTTGGCCAGCAGATCGGCACGACATTGTGCACGCTGCACTTTGCCGCTGCTCGTCTTTGGCAGTGTGCGCGGTTCGATGAACACCAGCACGTCGGGTCTTACCTGGTGCTCCAGCGCCAGTGCGCGCCGAATCTCGCTTGCCACCATATCGTTCGTACAATCCATGCCATCGCTTCCCATGCGTGCAGGGTCCAGCTCGGCGACGACGGCCAGCCCCTCGCCGTGCTCTTCCGAATGAATCGTGAAGGCCGCGGTGCAACCCGGGCGGATCGCAGGGTGTGCTCGCTCCAACGACTCCTCCAAATCGTGCGGGAAGAGGTTGCGCCCGTGCAAAACAACGAGATCCGAGATACGCGTGCACGGATAAAGTTGACCATCGAGCCAGAACCCGAGATCGCCCGTACGGAAATATGGCTCCGAATCGTCACCGTCGAGCCGCGCGCCAAAGCTCGTTTCCGTGAGCTCGGCTTGGTGCCAATAGCCGGGTGAGATCGTCAATCCCTTCAACCAAATTTCTCCCACTTTGCCTTCGGGCATCTCATGGTGGGTATTTGGATCCACCACACGCACCGTGGTCAGCCCGCGGTGTGGAACGCCACATGCCATGAGTGATATGGCACTGCTGTCCCCGGGTCGCGCGCGACTCGCCCTATGATCGATCTCGAGATCGTGTGCGCGGAAGCGTCCCTCCATGGGCCGCACATTGGCATCGGGGCCCGTGATGAAAAGCGTTCCTTCGGCGCTGCCATAGCATGGTGCGAACGTTTCCTTCCGAAAGCCGTAGGGCTCGAATGCCTCGGCGAAGGCCGCCAGCGAGGGCGCACGCACGGGCTCGGCGCCGGTGATCATGCAGGCGAGGGAGGAGAGGTCCAGGCCGGTGAGGTCTTCGCTCTTCGCTTTTTGCGCACACAACGCAAATGCGAAATTGGGGCCGCCGCTGCGGGTGGCGCGAAAGGCGGAGATGGCGCGAAGCCAGCGCATGGGGCGCTGCAGAAACGCCTCGGGCGACATGAGCGTGAGCTCCCCGCCGGTCCACCAGCTCTGTAAAAGGTTGGCCATCAGGCCCATGTCGTGGAACAGCGGCAGCCAGCCGACCCAGCGAGCCGGCATCGTGTGCAGGTACGCTTTCTCCAGCGCCATGGCTTGCGCCACGATGTTCCCGTGCGTGACCATCACGCCCTTCGGGGTGCCCGTCGATCCCGACGTGTACTGAAGCAGCGCAAGCGACTCCGAGGAGAGTGTCGTCGTGCGATGAAACGAGGCGGGGCTGAGATCGTCCGTGGCCACCCAGTCAAGGTCGACGAACTCGGGAGCGTCGGAGAGAAGCGCCCTGGCCGCCAACGCGGTGGCATCATCGGTCAGCACCACGCGCGCGCCACTGTCTTGGACGATACTGACCAAGCGAGGAAGGAGTCGCTTAAGCCGCGCAGGATCGGGCGCTCCCGTCGCGACTGCGGGAACGCCGGCATAGAAGCACGCGAGCAGGGCGGCCGCGAATTCGAGCCCCGTTGGATAGAGCAGCAACACGGGTTGCGAATCGCCACGGTGGTCGCCGAGTCGAGCTGCGATGGAGCGCGCACGTTCATCAAGCGTGGCGTAATCCCACGTGCGTGCGGGGCCATCATGGTCGCCGGTCACCAAGTATCGAAGGGCAACGTTTTCGGGATTTTTCGCGACGTGCGACTGAAAGCGTCTCACGATGGATTCGAACGATCGATTTTGGACTTGATTCATTGGACTCAACCCCCCGGTTAAATCGGTATTCTGGTTTCGCACGACTGACGCCGTCACCGCGGCGTTGGAACCATGCTGGACGAAGTCCACGAAGGTCCCCGCAGGGAGCGATCCCGAGACCTTTGCCCTGAGCAAGTTCGGGACCCGAAGCACATCATCGAGACGCGCTTTCGCTGCAGCGTTCCATCGCCGGCGCGCGCTCGCCCCAATGGGGCGCTCATCTGTGCGGATGCGGAAGCACTCGCGCAAACGATGCGCGATGCGAGGTCCGCGAAGGCGCGACGAAGCGGCCACGAAGCGGCAATGCGCCGACGTGAGTACTCAAGCTGGGCGCGCTCCGGTGAATTCTGGCAACATGTCCCGCGCATGAAGGAGCCTGAGGCCGGGACGATCGAGCGCTGGGCATGGGACTACATCCTGTGCGACACGATGGCGCACAAGTTCGCGCCAGGCCCGGTGCCCGCGCGCTCGGAGGCCGACGCGGAAAGCGGAACGGAAATGCCTGCGAGGAGATTGCGCGCACCGGGCAGGCCTTCGGAGCTTCGCATCGTGCGCAAGGCGGAGAAGACGCGTGGCATGTCCGCACCGAGCGGGCGGGCGCGAGCGTTGCACACGTTCCTGCATCACGAGCTGCAGGCCGCCGAGTTGATGGCGTGGGCCGTCCTCGCGTTTCCCGATACGCCCATCGCGTTTCGCACCGGGCTTCTGCGCATCGCGCACGATGAAATGCGGCATATGCGGCTTTACCAGGAGGAGCTCGGACGCCTTGGTTACGCCTACGGAGACTTCGGGGTGCGCGATTGGTTCTGGGAGCGCATTCCTGGCTCGGCGGATCCCGCGGCCTTCGTCGCGGTGATGGGGCTCGGTGTCGAAAGCGCCAATCTGGAGCACACCGCTCGGTACGCGGCCATGTTTCGCGAGGCCGGCGATGAAGAGGGCGCGCGCGTTCAGGAGATCATCGGCCGCGAAGAAATCGCCCACGTGCGCTTTGGCGTGCGCTGGTTCGAGTTCTTTCGCACGGGCCTCTCTTTCGAGACGTGGTGCCGCTCCCTCCCGCCGCCGCTAACGCCGCTTCTCATGCGCGGCAAACCATTGCACCGCGAGGCACGCCGCCGCGCGGGGCAGCCCGAGCCTTTTCTGGACGAACTCGACGCATGGCAACCCGCATCGCCTGGGTCCTGAACCTCGACGCGGATCTGGAGCTCGCCACGCTGCGGGGGTATTCGCCCAAGAAAAGCGTGCTCGCGGCGATGGAGCCCATGGTGGCGCGTCTTGCCGGCGTGCTCCTCGGCCCGAACGACGTCCTCGTCGATGGACAGAATGCGCGCGGTCTTCCAGGCCGCGCCTTCTGCCCGACGCCCCGTGCGCTGAAGATCCTCGAGGCCGCGGGTGCGGTCCCCGAGCGGCACCCGCCCGTGGAGGTTCTCCGTCGCGTCAACTCCCGCGCCTTTGCCTCGGCGATGGGAGCAACCCTTCCATCAGGAAGGTTCGTTACGTCGCTCGACGAAGCGCGCGTGATGCTCGGCACGTCGCCCGCCGTCGGTCGCGGATGGCGCATCAAGCGCGCCTTCGGCATGACGGGCCGCGGTCAAAGGCCCGTCGACGTCGGTGCCGCATCCGACGCCGACATCGCCTTCGTTCGCGCGGGTCTCGCCGAGGGCGGCGTGCAAATCGAACCCAACGTCTCCATCGTGGACGAGTACGCGATCCACGGCATGCTCGATCAAGAAGAAGGGACACACGCGTTGGGCGTATTGGTCAAGCAACGCTGTGATGCGCGAGGAAGCTGGATCGCGACCGAGCGCATCGCCGAGCCGACATCGACCGAACAAACCATCGGTGCGCGCTTGGTCGAGGAGGCTGCTCGCGTTGCCGAGGCACTCGTGCGCGAAGGCTACTTCGGTCCCTTTGGCATCGATGCGTACACGTACCGCGATCCATCGGGCGCCCTCGCGCTGCAACCGCGCAGCGAGATCAACGCGCGCTACACGATGGGCTTCGCCATCGGTTTCATCTCCGGACGAGAAGCCGCTCGATGATCGCAGGCGCCGTGCGGTAGGTGCCGTGCGCTTCCGCCCCAGGGGCGGGTCAAATCCGCCCTCCTGCTCCATGCGACGTTGCGCTCGCATTGACTTTCCGAACGGGTCACCTACGAAGGGCCGATGAACGCCGTACTGGATTTCGACGTCGAGGTTCCGGCGCGTGATGGTGCCCGCCTCGCGTGCCACGTTGCGCGACCTGCAGGTGAGGGGCGCTGGCCCGTCATCATCGCCCGCACGCCCTACGGAAAAGATGGCGCCTTCACGAACCCCGTGCTCGATCCCGTGGGTTTCGCGCGCGAAGGATTCGCCGTCGTCGTTCAAGACGTGCGCAAGCGCGATGGCTTCACCCCGTTCGTCCACGAGGCGGACGACGGCGAGGACCTCGTCGCGTGGGCTGCCGCACAACCCTTCAGCACGGGCGACGTCTTCGCGAACGGCAACTCGTACCAGGGATTCGCACAATGGGCCGCGGCAACCCGCGCACCGCCTGCGCTGCGGGCCATCGCACCGGGCCAATCGCCCAGCATACCGTCGCGAACCATGTTCCACCGCGGCGGCGTATTCGAGCGCGGCGCCATCACCACCTGGAGCATGTCGCTCGGCCTCCCGCAGCCCTTCGAACCAAGCCCGCCCATGCTGCAAGCCTTCACCGAGGCGCAGTCCTACGAGCGCATCGTCGTGCCGGCGCTGATCATCGGCGGCTGGTACGACTACTTCGTGCAAGGCGCCATCGACCAATTCGTCGGCATGCGCACCCGCGCCGGGAGCGAGCGAGCGCGCCAACGCACGCGCCTCGTCATGGGCCCCTGGACACATACCGGGCATTCGGCCATTGCGGGTGAGCGCTATTTGGGATTCGGCGCCTTGCCCGGCATCGGACTCCCGGGCGGCTTTCGCGGTGAGATCGCCCGCTTCTTCCGCGAGCAACTCGCCGGCGCGCCGGCCACGGGCGCCCCCGTGCGCATCTTCGTCATGGGAAGCAATGTTTGGCGCGATGAATCGGAATGGCCCATTGCCCGGACGCAGTACACCTCGTGGTACCTCGGTGCGGGCTCTCTCGGTCCCGAGCCACGCTGGTCTGCGCCGGCGCGCATCGCCTACGATCCCGCGTCCCCCGTGCCGACCTGGGGTGGCAGCAACATCGGGTTCACCGAGCTGGCCGGCCCCCGCGATCAGCGTCGCATCGAGGTTCGCGACGACGTGCTCGTCTACACGTCCGCGGTTCTCGACGAGAGCCTCGAAGTGACCGGCACCGTCGTCGTCGAGCTGTGGGCCACCTCCAGCGCACCCGAGGCCGACTTCGTCATCAAGCTGGTCGACGTCGAGCCGGATGGCACCACGTACAACGTCGCGGAAGGGATTTTGCGCCTGGCGCTCGAGCCGGGCCAGCCTCGTCTTTTCCGCATCGAGCTGACCCCCACGAGCCATGCCTTCCAGCCCGGCCATCGCGTTCAGCTCGACGTGACGAGCAGCTCGTCACCACGTTGGGCGCTGAACCCACATGCGGCCGAGCACCACGTCCTGCACGAGCAGGCCCATCCATCGCGCGTGATTCTGCCCATCGTTCCGTTACCCTAGGAAGCATGAACCCGTCGCCCGACCACATCGGAATCGTTGCTTGCTCCGCCGAAGGCGCCGCCCTCTGCTACCGCACCATCTGCACGGAGGGCGCGCGGCACCTCGGGCCGCATGCGCACCCGGAGGTGTCGATGCACACGCATTCCCTCGCGCACTACGTGGCCTGCATCGATCGCAACGATTGGCGGGGCGTGGCCGATCTGATGCTCGCCTCGGCCAACAAATTGGCATCCATCGGTGCGCAATTCCTGATTTGCCCCGACAACACGATTCACAAGGCCTTTCCCTATCTCCACCGCTCACCGCTTCCCTGGTTGCATATCGCCGAGGTCGTGGCCGCGCAGGCCGTCGCCCGCGGATTTCACCGCATTGGCGTGACGGGAACGGCATGGACCATCGACAGCGAGATCTATCCAGAGAAGCTCTGCGCCCAGGGCCTGGGTTACGTGCGCCCGAGCGCCGCAGAGCGCGACGAGATCCACCGCATCATCATGGATGAACTGGTATGCGGCATCACCAAGCCCGAGCAAGTCGCCTATTTCCGACGGGTGATTGGCAGGCTGAAGGACGCGGGCTGCGATGCCGTCATCCTCGGCTGCACCGAGATTCCGCTCATCATGAACGACGAAAACTCCCCGCTTCCGACCCTCGACTCCACGCGTCTCTTGGCGCAGGCCGCCTTGCAGCGCGCCATTCGAAATACCAAATAGCCGATTGCCACCTTGTCGCGCGGCGCCCAGCTTCCCTTCGTCCCTCGCCATCGTGTCGCACGTTTCGCCGACCATCGCGACGAAATACCGATTGACGAGCGCTGGCCAGCCGCTTGCAATTCATTCGTCCTCGAATGGTTCCAAGAAGACCCTTTTGGATGATCACCCCGGCCCTCGTCATGATGGCCGCCTTCTTCGGCGCCCAGGGCGTCATGCAGGTGATCCGCCTTGGTCTCATGACGGACGCGGCCAGCCTCACGCGAGAGCCCCTTGCGCCGCGACCACCGACGGTGGCCACGGCAGGCAGGCATGCGACGAGCGCCGACGCCATCCTCGCCCGCAATCCCTTCGACTCGGAGACCGGACCGTTGGGCGTTGCCAAAGCTGCGGCCAACACGGACGCGAATGGTGCCGAGCCCTCCGCGGCCGTCTGCGAGGGCGTGAAGGTGCACATCATTGCAGCATCGAGCGATCCCGATTGGTCTTACGCCGCGCTGAGTGACGGAGCCGCCGGCGCGGAGAACGCACCGTCGAACGTCGTTTTGCGCCGCCGCGGCGGAGACTTCAATGGCAAGAAGGTCGCCTACGTCGGCAGCGATCGCGTTTGGCTCGACAACAATGGCTCCATTTGCCAGGCCCGCCTCTTCTCCGAGCCTGCCGCTGCCGAACCGACCAAACCACGTGGCCCGTCCGACGCCGCCAAGCCGGTTCCGGGAGGGAATACCGCGCTTCCACCGGCGATTGCCAATGGCATCAAAAAGGTGGGCAACAACGAGTACGACATCGACCGCGCCGTGGTCGATCAGGTTTTCGAACACCAAGGGGAATTGTTTCGCCACAGAATCGTTCCCGCCCAAGACAGCAGCGGCAAGACCATCGGCATCAACGTCTTCGGTGTGCCCAAGGACTCCTTGCTCGGGAGGCTCGGCATCGAGAATGCCGACCGCATTCAACAGATCAACGGCTACGACGCGGGCAATCCCGAGAAGATGCTGGAAGCGCTCGGCCGCCTCCGTACCGCCGACCACCTGACCCTGACCGGGAGCCGAAACGGCAAGAATTTCGCGATCGATTACAACATCAAATGATCGTGCGCCGGCAAAGGCTACACAGGTGGCACTTTTGTCCTGTCATAGCGTTCTGATCGATCCGCGCGGTTTGGAGCTGAGAAAAGGCAGCGATTCTGAGCTATTGCGCCTCAAGCGAAGCATCTAGAACAAACCTTGGCTCGGGCGATGCACATGGCCCATCGTTCCAAACGGGGGGTGCATTCCAAACAAGGGAGACTCGCTATGAGCAGCCACGCAAATCCTTCGTCAGACTCGGGGGTTGCGACATGAACTCCGAACGCAATCTCCCAGTCTATTTGCATTACGAGGAAGACGGCACCGTCTCCGCACGATGCCCGCTCATGCCCGAGATCCAATGCCGCTCTGCGACCCGCGCCCTGGCCCTCGGCACCATGCAGCAGCTTCTCCGTCGCGCCCCGAAGGTCACGCCGCAGCACGCGCAGAAGTACGAAATTGTATTTCTCGCCGTTGCAGCGTCTTCCGACAATTCGTCTCGCCACACGCGCGGTGCGCATGGGCGAGCCCGCAGGTATGCCCATCCATGATTTCTTCCACCGCTACTCCGCAATCCCTGCTCGTCGTCGACGACGAAAAAAGCCTCGTCGAACTCGTGTCGTATTTTCTTCGCGGCAAAGGATTCGATATCGTGCAAGGCAAAGATGGTATCGATGCCTTCTCCTCGATATTGCTGCACGAACCGCGTTTGATGTTGCTCGACTTGTGCCTCCCGTGCATCACGGGGCTCGAGGTCATCAAGCAGCTTCGCGACGATGCGAAGACGGCCGATGTTCCCATCGTTGCCATGAGCGCCGATTCGTCCCTGCTCGATCGCGCGCTGGATCTCGGCGCCGACGAGGCGCTCGCGAAGCCTTTCAGCCGCGAGCGCCTCGTGGAGGTCGTGGGGCGGCTCATGCCATCGGTGCCATCAGCGCCCGCGCACGTTGACTGATCCATTGCTTGGCAGGCTGGGCGAAGGAGCGTTGACCGTCTTGGGCTCTCGCACCGGCGGCTTCGCAATCTCATTGCGCAGATCGGGCCGACGCGCGACGTGGAAGGGGCCGAGCTTCACCGGTCGTCCTTCGCGCGCCGCACGGGCAATGGCGCGCAGGATGCGCACGTCGGCCAGCCCTTCTTCGCCCGACGGCTCGGGCTCCGTTCCTTCCAAAATGCAGCGCGAGAACGCGACGAGCTCGGGTGCAAACTGGTCACGCTTGGTAAAAATGGTCGTACGCGTTTCGCCGCCGACGGTGAGCGTATGCGTCAGATCGCCTTGATACGTATACGCGGGCTCGACCCGGAGATCGCCCTCGGTGCCGATGATTCGGTACGTGTCGATGGTGGCTGCTCCCTGGCTCGAGCCGAACGTGGCGATGCGCTCGCCGGGAAAGCGCAGCACCGCGACCGTGGTGGCATCCACCCCGCGGAAGCGCCCATCGCCGTGCGAAACCTGGTACGCGAACACTTCCTCGGGCTCGTCCCGGAAGATGGCCCGTGCCGCATTGACACAATAGATGCCCGTGTCGAACAGCGCCCCGCCGCCCACCTCCGCGCGGGTGCGGATGTCGCCCGGCCTCACTTGCTGCGCGAACGACGAATCGAAGAGCCGCACGGGCCCCAGCGTCCCGTTTTTCACGAGCTCGATGGCGCGCAAGTTCGCCTCCTCGAAGTGCAGGCGGTAGGCGATCATGAGCTTCACGTTCGCATCGCGGCAGGCGCGGATCATGGCCTCGCAGTCTTCCTCGGTCATGGCCATGGGCTTTTCGCAGAGCACGTGCACCTTGGCCCGCGCCGCCCGTTCCGTGAATTCGCGGTGCATCGAATTGGGAAGTGCGATGTAAAGTGCATCGATCTTGCCCTGCGCCAGAATGGATTCGAGCTGATCGTACGATCCGACGTGGCGCAACCCATAGTGGGTCGCGAGCGTTTCGCGCTTTTCCGGATCGGACGAGATGATGGCAGCGAGCTCCGAATTCTCTCGGGCATGCTCGAATGCGGGCAACACCGCAGCTTGTGCAATATTGCCGGCCCCGGCGACGGCATAACGAATTTTTCGGGTGGAATCCATTGGCGCTTCCTCCTTTCGTGCCAGCTTCGAGTGGTTAGCAAGGGAAAGACCGGAATTTTGCCCGAGGCTGCCTTTTGCGAATGGACTGATCAATGCAACGGCTCCCGGCATCATGGCGCACGCAATCTGGAGCGGGACCATTAACTTCGGGCTGGTCAATATCCCGGTGCGACTCGTCACCGCAGTGCGTGATGCATCGGGCGTCCATTTTAACTTTCTCCACGACGAGGACGAGGGCACCCTCCACAACGAGCGCATCTGCAACGAATGTGGAAAGAAGGTGTCCTGGGAGCACGTCGTCCGCGGATATCCGTTCAAGAAAGGCGAATACGTCGTCGTCGACGATGAAGACTTCCAAGCCGCCGCCGTCGAGGCCACGCAGTCCATCGACATCGTCCAATTCGCGAACGAAGACGAGATCGATCCGATGCTCTACGAAAAGCCATATTACCTGGAGCCGGAAAAGAAGGCACACCACGCCTATGCGTTGCTCCGCACGGCGCTTGCGGAATCGGGCAAGGTCGGCATCGCCCGGGTGGTGCTGCGATCGCGCGAGCACATTGCCGCGTTGAAACCGAGCGGGGACGTGCTGGTGCTGGACATGCTGCACTGGAAGACCGACGTCGTCGACGTGGGCACGCTCGAATTGCCCAAGCCCGCCTCCAAGGCCGCCAGCGCGCGCGCTGGCGAAATGAAGGCCGCCAACATGCTCATCGAGAGCATGACGGCGAAGTTCGATATCGGTGAGTTCCACGATACCTACCATGAAAAGCTGATGGCCTTGATCGATCGCAAGGCGCGCGGCAAGCCCATGCCCAAGTTGAAGAAGGCTCGGCCTCGTGCGACCAATGTCGTCGACTTGGCCGATGTGCTGCAGCGCAGCCTCGCCGCGACCAAGCGTAAGCGCACGCGAAAGGCGGCCGCATGAGCGCCGTGAAGTCGTTGCCGCGCCTGCGCGAGGAGGCCAAATCGTGTCAGCGCTGCGATCTGTGGCGCACGGGCACGCAGACCGTGTTCGGCGAGGGCCCTTCGCGCGCGGAGATCTTGTTCATCGGCGAGCAGCCCGGCGACGTCGAGGACATTCAAGGCAGGCCCTTCGTCGGGCCGGCCGGACGGCTTCTCGACCAGGCGCTCGCGGAGGCCGGCATCGACCGACGGCGCGTATACATGACCAACGTCGTGAAGCACTTCAAATGGACACCGCGCGGGAAGCGCCGTCTCCACAGCAAGCCCAATCAGGGCGAGATCACGGCCTGCCGCTTCTGGCTCGACGCCGAGCTGGCCGCGGTCAAGCCGCGCATCATCGTGTGCCTCGGCGCGACGGCGGCGCAGGCTCTCCTCGGCAAATCGTTCCGCGTCACGCAGCACCGCGGCGAGCCTGTGCCTTCTCCGCTTGCGCCCGTGGTGCTGGCCACAGTGCATCCGTCCTCTTTGTTGCGCGCACCGGATCCCGAGACGCGTCGCACTGAGCGTGCGCGGTTCGTGCGCGATCTGGTGGCGGTGCGCAGGCTCCTGGAGATGGCCGCATGAAGAAAGACGCCCTCCGCCGATATCGAACCATGCGCGACTTCGACGCGACCCCCGAGCCGCGCGGGCCCGAACCAAGTGCGCGCCGCGGAGCCAAGGCGCTCTCCTACGTGGTTCAACGTCATGACGCAACCCGATTGCATTACGACTTCCGTCTCGAATTGGACGGAGTGCTCAAGAGCTGGGCCGTCCCCAAAGGCCCTAGTTTGGTGCCGGGCGACAAGCGCCTTGCCGTCGAGGTCGAGGATCACCCGCTCGACTATGGCCACTTCGAGGGCGCCATTCCCGAGGGCCATTACGGCGCCGGCCACGTGCTGCTTTGGGACGAGGGCACGTGGGAGCCCGAGGGCGATCCGCACACCGGCCTCACCAAGGGCCGCTTGTCCTTTCGGCTCGAGGGCAAGCGGCTGCATGGCGGATTCTCGCTCGTGCGCATGCGCAATCGCGGCGAAAAGCAGAATCAATGGCTCTTGCTCAAAACGCGCGATGCGCACGCCAAGGCCCCCGGCTCGAAGGAGGTAACCGCGGCGGCGCGCGTGCCGAAGCTCGAGTCGTTCCACGTGCAGCTCGCGACCTTGGACGAGGAAATCCCGAAGGGCGAGGGATGGATCTTCGAACCGAAGCTCGACGGATACCGCGCGCTCGCCTCCGTCGAGAACGGCAAAGTTCATATCGTGAGCCGCACGGGCCAAGACTGGACTGCGCGTTTCGCCCCCATCCGCAAGGCACTCGCCGAATTGCCCATCCAATCGGCGGTCCTGGACGGTGAGATCTGCGCGCTCGACGAGCGCGGTCTTCCCAGCTTCCAAAAGATGCAAAATGCCAAAGATGCGGAGGTGGTTTACTATATTTTCGATTTGCTCTTCGTCGACGGATTCGACGTGCGCGATCGTCCGCTGGAAACGCGAAAAGCCATGCTGGCGTCCATTCTGGGGAATCGCAAAGCGCCCATTGGATACGTTTCACACTCGCCCGCCGAACAAGGCGCCGAGCTTTTCGAGCTCGCATGCCAACAAGGCGTCGAGGGCGTCGTGGCCAAGCGCAAAGACCAGCCGCATCGCCCTGCACGCACGCGCGATTGGATCAAAGTGAAATGCCAGCAGCGCCAGGAACTGGTCATCGTCGGCTTCACCGCGCCCGGAGGAAGCCGGCCGGGCCTGGGCGCACTCCTCCTCGGTGTGCACGGCGAAGGTGGCGAGCTCCGTTACGTTGGTAAGGTGGGCACCGGCTTCACCGCCCGCGTACTGCGCGATCTGCACCGCCGCCTTTCGAAGCTCGCCATCGACAAGCCCGCCGTGGCTCGAGCGCCCCGCATGCGCAATGCCACGTGGGTGAAGCCGGAGCTCGTCGCCGAGGTGCGCTTCACGGAGTGGACCAAGGACGGCGCACTCCGCCACCCGGCCTTCGTCGGCCTGCGCGAGGACAAACCTTCGCGCGACGTCGTACGCGAACAACGCGACCCACGCGAACGCCGCGCTGAGGACGATGCGACCGTGGCCGGCATCCGCATCACCCATCCCGATCGCGTGCTCGATCGCGCCTCCGGAACCACGAAGATCGCGCTGGCCCGTTACATCGAATCCGTATCCTCGTGCATGCTCCCGTACGTGGAGCATCGCCCGCTCGCGCTGGTCCGCTGCCCCGAAGGTGACCGCGCCGAGTGCTTTTTCCAGAAGCAGCGCACGCCCGGCATGCCCAAGTCCATCCATGGCTCGAAAATCGGCAAGAACGCCGTGCTCTACGTGCAGGACGCCGAAGGCCTCGTGTCCCTCGCGCAATTCGGTGCCGTCGAACTCCATGGGTGGGGCTCGCGCCTGCCCAATCCGCTGCACCCCGATTGGATCGTCATGGATATCGATCCGGATGTTTCCTTGCCCTTCACGCGGGTCGTCGAAGCGGCCTTCGCGCTGCGCGATGCATGGAAGAGCATTGGACTCACCAGCTTCGTCAAGACCACCGGCGGCAAAGGCTTGCACGTCGTCGTCCCCATCGTGCCGGAACTCGGCTGGGACGACGTGAAAGACTTCACCCACGCGATTGCACTCCGCTTCGAGAAAGAGGACCCACACCGCTACACGGCGGTGATGTCGAAGCGTTCACGCCACGGAAAAATCTTCATCGACTACCTTCGCAACGGCCATGGCGCCACCGCCATCGTTCCTTATTCATCCCGCGCGCGGCCGGGTGCCACCGTGGCCATGCCCGTCGCCTGGCGTGATCTCGCACACCTCGATCCGCAGGACTTCACCGTGGAGACCGTCCCCAAGCTCCTCGCGCGGCGGCGCAAAGATCCCTGGGCTGGCTTTTTCGAGCTCGAGCAACGACTTCCATCTGCGCCGGCGGAGCGGCGCAAGAGTGCCTAGAGTTAGCCGTGTTCATATTGGAATATCCGGATGGAACTACCCATCTTGGCGCGGCGTCTTTTATCCAAAAGGCCTCCCGCAGAAACAGGAACTCGCTTATGCCAGCCGCACGTTCGACAGCATCGAGGTCAACGGCTCGTTCTATTCGCTTCTCCGGCCCCCCAGCGTGGCCCAATGGTACGAGGCCACGCCCGACGGCTTCGTCTTTTCCATCAAAGGGAGCCGCTTCATCACCCATCTCAAACGGCTGCGCGACATCGAAATTCCACTGGCCAATTTCTTTGCCTCGGGTGTGCTTGCCTTGCGCGACAAGCTGGGCCCCATCCTTTGGCAACTGCCTCCGAGCACACAGTTCGATTCGGAGCGTCTCGAGCAATTTTTCGACTTGCTGCCGCGCACGACCCACGCCGCAGCAAACCTAGCCCGAAAGCACGATCATCGCCTCGAAGGCCGCGCCTACCTGCGACCGCACGACGATCGTCCGATTCTTCATGCTTTGGAGGTGCGACATCCGACCTTTGGCGATCCGGCGTTTCTTGCCTTGCTTCGAAAATGCGATATCGCACTTTGTATTGCCGACACCGCCGGTCGCTTCCCTTATTTCGATGGCGTGACGTCCAACTTCGTTTACGTGCGCCTGCACGGCGATACCAAACTTTACGAAAGCGGATATAGCAAACGCGCGCTCCGGACATGGGCGGAACGCATCGCGGGATGGCAGCGCAAGCTGCGCGGCAAAGGCGATGTCTACGTGTACTTCGACAACGACGCCAAAGTCCGTGCGCCCTTCGACGCGTGCACCCTGCGTACCATCTGCGACGAAGGCCTCGGGCGTCTTGCGGAACGAACGTTTCGGGTGTGCCCGGCACCGTAGGTGTGCCCGGCATACATAAGGGCCGCTATCACGGTACACTGCGTCGGAGATGGTGCTTCCTTTCCACCGGCCAGGTATGTTCCTCCGTCCCTTCCTCTTCTGATCCCATGGCGCTTACCTCCATTCGTGGCAGCACGGCCCTGCTCGGAGCCTTCGCGCTCGCATGGCTCGCCGGCGAGGGTCATGCCGCGGCCGACGAGCCGCCCCGGGTCCGGCTGGTCTACGTTCGCGGACCCGGCACCGAAAAATGCCCCGACGAGCGCGATCTGCGCAACGGCGTGGCCGCCCGGCTCGGGCGCGATCCGTTCGACGATCACGCAGAAAGAATGGTCACCGCGCGCGTTACCCGCGCCCGCAGAGTCCTTCGCACCCGCATCGAGGTCCACGGTCCCGCGGGCGAGCTCTACGGTGAACGCGACCTCTCCTTCAAGGACAAGGATTGCGCGGAGTTGGCCGAGGCCACCGAATTGGCCATCGCGATTGCCATCGATCCCCTCGGGGCCATGTCGCCCAAACCCATCGTGACCGAGGCCCCGCCGCCGGCACCCGCGTCGCCCACCGAAGAGCCGCACCCTCCGCCCCCGCCCCCCGTGGTCGACGCACCCGCGCCGAAACCGCCGCCACCTCAGCCGGCCTCGCCTCCACCTCCCCATCTTCAATTCCATGCGGACGGCGGTCCGGTGGGATCGTTGGGAGCCGGGCCGCAGGCTGCGGTGGGGGGGCGCCTGCTCGTCGGTGTGCGGCGCATGCCCTTTTCGGCTGGGCTGGAAGGCCGGTTCGATGCGCCGACCACCCGAAGCGTGGGCCCGGGCAGCATCGAAACCTCGCTGATGCTGGCCTCGCTCGTGCCTTGCTACCACTACGGCGTGCTGGCGGGCTGCGCGATCCTTGGAGCGGGAGCGTTGCGTTCGCACGGCCGGTCCTTCGAAGATTCTCGCGACGCCACGACCGCCGTTTTCATGGCGGGGGCCCGCTTGGCCGTGGAGGTGCCGCTTGATGGCGTGCTATTTTTACACCTCCATTCCGATCTCCTCGCCGCACTCTCGCAGACCACCGTGCAGGTCAACCAGTCGGAAGTGTGGCAAACCCCGAGAATTTCAGGGGTTATAGGAATGGGGTTGGGGGTAACTTTTCCGTGACGGATTCGCCCCGCTCATCCCGATTCCCTCGTGTGGTAGCAACCCCGGCCCCTCAACCCAGTGCCGTGGGCTGGCGACCATCCTTCCGATCCATCTACGAGGCAGAATTCGACTACGTTTGGCAAACGCTTCGGCGTCTGGGGGTGCGTCCCTCGGATCTCGAGGACGTGGCCCACGATGTTTTCGTGACCGTTCACCGCAAACTCGACGACTACGACTCGTTTCGCCCCATTCGCCCGTGGCTCTTCGGCATAGCTTTTCGCGTAGCATCTGATTACCGACGGACTTCCCGCTTCAAGCGCGAGGTCTTCGACAGCGAACCCGAGAGGCAAGACACGGCACCCATCGCCGACGCGCAGTTCGAGGCGAGGGAAGCACAAAGGTTGGTGATGGCGGCGCTCGAAACGATCAACTTGGACCAACGGGCGGTTTTCATCCTGCACGAGCTGGATGGACAGACCATTCCCGAGGTCGCGAGCGCGCTGGGGGAACCGCTCAACACCGTGTACTCGCGCCTGCGGCTCGCGCGCAAAGCCTTCTGCGCCGCCGTCACGCGCATGCAGCAGCAAACGCAACGGGTGAAAGCATGAGCGACGATCTGGAGTCGCTGCCGCCCGCGATGCGCGCACTGCTCGAAGCCGGCTCCGACGGTCCGCCCGCCTCGTCGCGGATGAAGGACCGCCTGCTCCAGCGCGTCGAAGCGACGATTCACGCTGCGGCGATGGACGAGGCGGAAGACGAAGCGCCGCCCTCCCGGGCTGCCAACGACGTGTGGGGCGCCCCGCCGGAATCGAAATCGTACGTGGCTTCGGCGGTTGGTTCCGCACCCGCCACGCCCGCCGCCTACGCCACCCGCGCCCGCCTGCGTGCGGCGCGCTTTCCGCTCTTGGCGGCGGCATTTGCCGTGGGTCTGCTCACCGGTGGCTTCGTCGTCTATACGGTGGTGCGTCCGGAGACGGGGCCGCAAGTAGCGCAGACGCCGTTGGCGCCGGCGCCCGGACCGGAGGAATCATCGCAGCTCCGACCCGGCACTTCCAACCCACCCGCCCCCGTTGTGCTGCCCGCCCCGGCGTCGTCCAATTTGATTGGCGCGCCCGCTCCTTCTTCTTCGGTGCGGGTCGAGCCGGAGACGCGCGGATCGGCGGCACCGGAGACGCGAGACACGAGCGGTACCGAGCGGGCCCTCGTGGAGACCGCGCGCGCGGCATTGGCGCGGGCCGATGCGCCGCATGCTCTGGTGGTGCTCGAGCGGCACGCACACGACTTTCCCAACGGCTCCTTCGCAGAGGAACGGGAGGCGCTCGCCATTCAGGCGCTCGTGAAGACGGGCGATGTCGCGGCGGCGAAGACGCGCGGCGATCGCTTCCGCCAGCATTACCCGCGAAGCCTGTTCATGCCGGTCGTGAACGACGCCACGCGCGGCCTCTGACTGCCCGCGACACGGGCTCGTTCGCGACACGGGTTTACAATAAATGCCAATGTTGGTGATGGAAGCATGGCCTCCTTCCCAATTGTTTGCATGAGGCGCTGATGCGCCGGTAGGACCCATGGCCAATCGCTTCGAACCAACCGACACACTCCTCTCGGTGACTTCCGGGACGGGGGCCTCATCGCACGTGCGCGTGCGCGCCGCAGGCAGTCCGCCGCCGGCGTCCCCGAACGACACGGGAACGCGCACCCGCGCGCGTGAGGTGAAGGACGGTTCCGCCGCGCCCATCGCACTCCCGCTCGGGCTCGCCTTCGTCGGCGGAGCCTTGGGAGGCATCGTTGGCGGTGGCGCCATGGCGGTCGACATCCAAATTGCGTTCTCCGCCAGCCCGATCTGGATCAAAGCTCTGGCCATACTCGCGGTTACCTGGACCGCGATTGCCCTGTTCATTTTCGCGCTCTGGCGTGTGAACGCCGGCCTCGACGGAGCTTCGCACCGGGAAGGAAAAAATCGTCCGGCGCGGTGACGGAATGGGAGCCGCGCTCCCAATCCATGGATGACAGTTGCTCTTTTCCTCTTACTTGGCTTGTCCACTCCACCTCGAGAGGCTCACGCGTCACGGCAGTCACACCGCGACGCGTGAGCTTTCTCATTTCTGCTAGGCTTGGCGCCCTGCCAATGATGTCTCGGTCGCGCCCCGGGCGCGTACGCTGCGCCTTCGGACTCGCCCTCGTACCGGTGCTCGCCTACGCGCTCCTTGGTACCCTCGGCGCCTGCGACTACGTGGCCTACCTCGGCAACTACGAGGTCCGCGACGGCACGGTCTTCGACGCCGGTCCGGACGCCGACGCTGACGCCGAGCCGGGCGTGCCCTGTGGGGCGAAGTCCTGCTTTGCGCCGTCGACGTGTTTGGATCCAAAAGGGGAGGGGACATGCTCGAACGACATCGTCAGCATCTCCGCGGGGGGCGAGACCACGTGTGCCCTTCTTGCGGATGCCACCTTGTGGTGCTGGGGCGGAAACCAATTCGGAGCCCTCGGTCAGCCTCCTGAAGGCGACGAGCAGTGCAACGCGGGCAACGACACCTTCGTGAGCTGCCGGCACAAGCCCAGCCAAGTCCCTGGGATGACCGATGTCCTCCAGGTCTCGGTAGGCTTCCAGACCGTCTGCGCCGTGAAGCGAAACAATTCGGTTTGGTGCTGGGGAAACAATCACTTCGGCCAGCTCGGGCATGCTCCCAATGAGGCTGGCGATCGCATGTGCCCGCCCCTGAATCAAGGACCGGCGGGCACCCCCCAAGAGTGCAACTCCGTACCAGTGCAAGTGGCTGGCCTCTCGGCGGTCGAAGTCGCGGTCAACCGTGAGCATGCGTGTGCGATCGGAACGGATGGCCGAGTCTCGTGCTGGGGGCGAAATGAAGCGCTGGCCCTCGGCACCACCCTCGTAGCCCCCTCCGCTGCGACGCCGATTCCGCAATCCGTCAATGGGCTGCCGAAGGCGCTCCATTTGGCCACGGGCGTCTCGAGCTACCACACGTGTGCCATCACACAGGAGCGCAAGGCGGTTTGGTGCTGGGGCGCAAACCACAGCGGCCAGCTTGGTCATCCCAAGTCGTTGGATACGGAGTGCTCGGGGAACTGCTCGTCCACCGCGCGTGCCGTGGCCAAGAACTACACCGATGCGGGAGTTTCCGAGCCGCTCGAGAATGTCACCTCGCTGGCTGCGGGCTACCTTTTCACGTGCGCGGTTCGCGATTCGCGGGTCTATTGCTGGGGCGGCAACGACTTTGGCACCCTAGGTCCGAACCTCGTCGAGCACTCGACCTCGAGCCCGACCCAAATCCCAGGGATGTCGCTCATTCGCGAGGTGGGTGCCCGCTTGATCCATGCGTGTGCCGTCGCGGAGGACGGGAGGATCTTCTGCTGGGGCGCGAACCCACTTGGTTCGATCGGCACGGGCGAGATCCTGGGTGAGCCTTGCCAGACGACGGTCTGTCGAAAGACGCCGTACAACACCGGCCTCGCGAATGTCGTGGGCACGGCTACCGGTGCGGGTGCCAGCTACGCCTTGTTCGCCAAGCGCTCCTCGATCTCGGCATGGGGAGACAACAGCACGGCGCGCCTTGGCCACAAGCAAACCGACGAAGGAGATCTCTACAACTGCGGCGATCTCCACGAAAGCGTGTGCAACCCCACGCCGCGCCTCATGCCGCGGTTTCCCTGAGAGCGCGCTACTTGCGCGCGGCGATGTCTGCCCAACGCATGGCCGCGGCCTCGGCGTGGGCCGATGCATCGCCCGCGCAAATCTTGGTCATCGCAATGGGCGCGACGTGGATGGTCGCGATGCGCAGAGCCCCGAGCGGCAAACTGTGCGCGCTCTTGGGAAGCGTGAGGACGGGGTAAAGCTCGAAGGTGACCCCCGCGGGCTTCAGCATCACCGAGACGGCATCGTCTCCGAGCAACATCGTTCCCAGCGCAACGTGATCCGCCTCCGCCAGGCGGCTCCCCAGCACGTGGAATTGCTCTTCGTCCGTCGAGCGACTGGTGACGAAGTACCTCGTGCCGAGCTTCCATGGATTGATGAGGCGCCGCTCGCGCGTGTCGACCAGGTCGATCCGATGCGGGCGCCAGCTGTCCGGGCCATCGCGCTCCTCGAGAATGGGGCCCGTGAAATCGAGCTCGCCGGATTCTCCGGACCAGATGCTAACGGAGAGCACGAGCTCTGCTTTGGACAGACGAGGACCAGTGAGTGGCATTCGATGAGCGCTCCCAACCCCCAATGAGACCCGTGGGGTTGGCCTCACCTCTGTAGTTACGGCCGTGCTGTGACCGACTTAAGGCCTCGGTGTGACATTCCCTTGTCGACCGCCCGGATGTGTGTCGCTTTCCCACGAACGGCCACGAACCATGCCACCGGTTACCGCTCACCTGGGTGCTCTTTGTTGCAGCACAACCATGGTCAGTCGAAACGACGCGATCTAAGAATAATTCAGTTGTTGAATGATTCTTTGCCGGAAAGGATGCAGCCATGATTCTGGTCACCGGGGCGACGGGACACGTGGGCAGGGAGCTTTTGCCGATGCTGTTGGCGCGCGGCCATGCCGTGCGGGCGATGAGCCGGCGGCCGGAGGCGGCTCGACTTCCAGAGGGGGTCGACGTGGTGCGCGGCGACTTCGACGATGCATCGAGCCTGGACACCGCGGTGCAGGGCACGCGTTGCATTTTTCTCGTGACCACGCAGCCGATCGGCAGCATTCCCGCGCCGACCCACGAAGCGCGCGTGGTGGAGGCCGCACGGCGCGCGGGCGTACGTCACATCGTCAAGTTGTCCGTGCTCGGGGGCGCCGCCCAGGGCACGACCCACGATCCCATTTCGCGCTGGCATCACGCGGCCGAGGGAGCCATCAAGGAGAGCGGCATCGCCTGGACGATGCTGCGCCCGGGGCGCTTCATGTCCAACGCACTCCAGTGGTCCGCGATGATCCGCGAGACGGGCAAGGTTCACGTTTCCTTCGCACGCCGTCCCGCCGCATCGATCGATCCGGCGGACATCGCCGCCGTGGCCGCGTGCGCACTCACCGAGCCCGGCCACGAGGGCAAGGCCTACGAGCTTTCCGGCCCCGAGGCGCTGACGCCGGAGCAGGAGATCTCCATCCTCGCCACCGTCTTGGGCCGCCCGCTCTCCCTCGTGCCGCTCGACAACGACGCCGCGCGCGCCGGAATGCGCCGATGGGGCATGTCCGACGACGTCATCGATGCAGCCTTTGCCCGCTCCGAGACGGCGCACGGTACCGAGGTGCTTCCCACCGCCTCGCAGGTGACGGGGCGCGCGCCGCGCACCTTCGAACAATGGGCGAGGGCACATGCAGGCGCGTTCCGTTGATTCCTCGAGCCGCTGGATCGCGCTCGCCTTCATCGCGCTGGCGCAGCTCATGGTCGCGCTCGACGCCACCATCGTGAGCATCGCGCTCCCCTCGGTGCAGCGTGCGCTGCACTTCACCAATGCGGAGCGCCAATGGGTCGTCACGGCCTACACCCTTCCGCTCGCGGGCTTGCTCCTGCTCGGCGGACGCATCGCCGATTCCATTGGCCGCAAGCGCGCGTTCTTGATCGGCCTCACCGGTTTTGCCGCGGCCTCGGCCCTCGGGGGTGCCGCGCTCGATCTGCGCATGCTCGCCCTCGCCCGTGCGCTGCAAGGCGCTTTTGCCGCCTTGCTCTCGCCGACAGCGCTTTCGCTCCTGGCGGTGACCTTCACCGAACCGCGCGAGCGTGCGAAAGCCTTCGCGGTCTACGGCGGCATCGCGGGCAGCGGCGGGGCCATCGGCCTCGTGCTCGGCGGCGCACTTACCCAGATGGCCAGCTGGCGCTGGTGCCTCTACGTCAACGTGGCCATCGCCGCCGTGGCCTTCGTCGGTGCACGCCGCGTCGTTCCGCGCACCCCCGGCACCGGAGATTTGCGCGCCGACATCCCCGGCGTGCTTCTCGTGGGCTCCGGCCTGGTGTGTGCCGTCTCCGCATGCACCTCCTCGTATGCGCCTTGGTTGGCCTTCGCCGCCGTCGTGCTCCTTGCGCTCTTCGTCGTCCGTGAAGCGCGCGCCGAGAATCCGCTCTTGCCGCTGCACATCGTGGCCGATCGCAACCGCGGTGGGGCATGCCTCTGCGCCGCCTTGGCCATCGTGGGCATGTTCGGGCTCTTTCTCTTGCTCACGTACTATTTCCAGACCGTCCTTCACTACCCGCCGGTCATGGCCGGCCTGGCCTTTCTGCCGATGACCGCCTCGTCGCTCTTCGTGGCGACCACCCTGGCCAGTCGCCTGCTACCGCGCCTCCCACCGCGCGCGCTGATGGCGCCGGGGCTGCTCACGGCATCGTTCGGCATGGCCCTGCTCACCCGAATCGATGCCGACACGCACTACCTGACGGGCATTCTCCCCGCCGAGATCTGCGTCGGCCTCGGTATGGGCTGCGCCATGATCACCGCCTTCAGCGTGGCCACGCAGGGCATCTCCCCGCGCGAAGCGGGAGTGGCCTCGGCCACGGTCAACGCCTCCCAGCAAGTGGGCGGATCCATCGGCACCGCCCTGCTCAACGCCGTCGCTGCATCGTCCCTCGTTCCCGTGCAGGGCTACGCCACGGCGGCAGCCTGGGCCTCCGGCGCGCTCTTCGTGGCCTCTCTTCTGGCCACACTCTTCATCACCTTGCCCACGGCGGCATCACCGCGAACAGGCTCTGCGCCGCAAATGCAAGCCCCGCCACCACGCTGAGAACGCCCGAGCCGCGTGCAATCAGAAGCGGCACCCGCGCAGAAAACTTACCCGCGAAGGTCAGGGGAAAGGCGATGAGCATCGTGATCAGCATCATCCCCGCCACCGTGCCCAGGCCGAAGAGCGCGAGGTAGGCAAAGGCAAGGCCGCGATCTCCAATCGTGCTCAAGGCGAGCAAGGTGATGGCGGCCGACCCGGCCAACCCATGCACGATGCCCACCACGAACGGGCGTGCCGGCGACAACAGCAGATCGTGCGCCCGCGACGGCGACTTCGCGGGCATGCGGCTTTTCAGGCTCAGAACGCCGAGCACGATCAGCATCGCGGCCACCGCGAGATCCATGGCCAGCACCGCATTGGGCGGTACCGTCACCCGACCGATAAGCATCAGTGCCCCGACCGCAAACACGGTCAGGGTGTGGCCCAGGCCCCAGAACAGCCCCATGTGCAGCGCCCGCGGAAGCCGCGGATCGCGGCTGAGGATCGTCCCGATCGCCAGCACGTGGTCCGGATCGGTCGCGTGCCTCATCCCGAGAACGAGCCCGAGAAAAAGCGTTCCCTGACCGGCAGAAAGAAGTTGGCTCGTTGTAATTGCGTCACTCATGCATTTGCAATTCAATTGCGTTAATGTAAGGAACACAGAGCATAGGGGCAACCCGATACGGTTTCTTGTGCAATCGAGATGCAGAAGGGCTACAGTTGATGAGTCGTTTAACCGACGAAACGACATCGGAGTCTCCATTGGCCAAACCCAAAAAGCCGAAGAAGGCGGACGATCGATCCGTCGAGGCGTTCCAAGACCTCCTCCGCTCCTCGGGCCTCCGCAGCACGGCACCGCGGTTGGCCGTGCTCGAGCATTTGCATGACACCTCCGAGCCGAGCAGCCACGCCGAGCTGTTCGAGGCGCTCGCCGGCAAAGGTTTCGACCGCGCCACCATCTACCGCAACCTGATGGACTTGGCGGAGGTCGGCATCGTCAGCCGCACCGACCTAGGCGATCACGTCTGGCGTTTCGAACTGAAGAAGGGCGTCGCCGGCACCTCGCACAGCGACGAGCATCCTCACTTCATCTGCATCCAATGCGGCGACGTTTCCTGCCTTCCCGGCCTCGCCTTCGAGGTCAAGGGCAGCAAGGGCGTGCCCAAATCCGTCAGCAAGAACAAGGTCGCCGTCCAACTCAAAGGCGTCTGCGACAACTGCGACTGACGACGGCCAATAGAGGAAGAAGAATCACGGGGAGGCGGGGAGATTTTGGGGTTCCGCTTGGTCCACTGCGCCCATGAACATCCAAAAACGCCCCGTGCCTTTAGCTTTTTCGGGTTTTCCAGTTCGCTCACGGAGCCGATTGAACACCCAAAAAACTCCCCGTCTCCCCGCCTCCCTGTGAATTCTTCTGTAGTCTAAGCGCGGGCGGGCTGCACGCATGCCGAGCATGCGGGCTGCGCGCCAGTTGCCGAGGCGGTAGTAGCCCACGGTGAGAACCAAGGAGACCACGGAGCCGAGTGGATAGCTCCACCAGAGGGCCTCTGCATGCATCGAGGGGGTGAGCGCATACGCAAAGGGAATGCGCACCACCCAGAGCGACACGAAGAGAATGGCCAGCGGAGCCATCACCGCGCCGGTTGCGCGCATCACGCTGCCTAGCACCAGCGAGATGCCGAACATGATGAAGGTCCACGACACGATCACGTGAATGTGGTTCGCAATGCCGATGGCCTCCGCATCGTCGCCCAAGAAGAAGGCAAACGCCGCGTGATGCGCGGCCGATACCAGCAGCACCATCGTTCCGGTCATCACGGCGCTGATCAGCACCCCCACGCGCGCGATGCGTGCCACGCGGTCCCATTGTTTGGCGCCCACGTTCTGCGCAGCCATCGCCGACACCGCGCCACCGAGCGACATCGCAGGCATCTGGATGTAGTTCCACACCTGAAAGCACGCCCCATAGGCCGCCGTCATGTGCGAACCAAACCGGTTCACCAGGCTGATCATGGCAATCATCGAGGAGCTCATGACCACCACGGAGAGCCCCATGGGCACGCCCTTGAGAATGAGCGCGCGCACGATGCCGCGATCGATCCGCAGGTAATGCCCTTCACCGCGCGCGATGCGCAGAAAGTGTTTGCGCCGGTAAAGCCACGCGACCATGGCGAGCAGGCTCACCCACTGCGCCACCATCGTGGCCAACGCCGAGCCGGCGATGCCCAAGGCCGGCACCGGCCCCAGTCCGCGAATGAAAATCGGGTTGAGCGTGATGTCCATCGCCACGGACGCGATCAAGAACGCAAACGGCGTCTTCGCATCGCCCGCACCGCGCAAGGCGGTCATCACGAACGTGTAAAGCACCATTCCAGGTAGCGCGAGAAAGATCACCCTCAGGTACGCGGACGCATAAGGAAGCGCGTCGGGCGGCGTATGCATCGCGCTGAGCACGGAAGGCGCGAACACGATGCCGAGGCCTGCGAACACCACGGAGAGGGCACCGAAGAACGCGAGGCTCGTACCGACGGTTCGCTTGGCCGTGACCAGATCTTTCGCACCGAGGCTCTGACCCACGAGCACGTTCGCCGCCATGCTCAAGCCGAAGGTCGTGCCGATGAGGAAGAACACCAGGCTGTTCGCGTTCGCGCTGGCGGTGAGCGCCCGTGCACCCAGCAAGCGCCCGACCCAGGCCGTGTTGACCGAAGCGTTCAGCGATTGAAGGATACTGCTCGCCAGCATGGGCCAGGAAAACGCGAGCAACGTGCGCGCGACCGGCCCCTCGGTAAACTTGGCATCAGGCATGGTTGTGCCGATGCATATAGCGACGGCAAATTTTCTGTCAATGTAACTTTGTAAAAACGCCCGTAATTACAGGACCTTACGGAGCCACTGCTCGACGCCGGCGATGTGCACCGCCACCCAAGCGCGGGCGACGTCCGGTTGGCGCGCAGCGATCGCATCCAGAATGGCCCGGTGTTCGGATTGGGTGCGTTCCCACGAGCCCTCGTCGTTGACGCCGCGCCAGATGCGGCCTCGAAGCGTCGGCGAGGCCAAGCCGTTGATGAGTGAACACAGCACCGAGTTGCCGGATGCCTCGGCGATGCGCTTGTGAAATTCGAGGTCGTTTGCGACCAATTCGTCGACACTCGAGTCGGGGCGAACTTGCAGGAGGTGTGCGCGAAGGAGCTCGATTTCTTCCTCGGGCATGCGCGTTGCGGCCATCGCGGCCGCTGCAGGCTCGAGCACACGGCGCACCTCGAAGAACTCGAGCACCGATCCATCGCGGTGCACTTCGACCGCGAAGCTCACGGCATCGAGCAAAAGCTGCGGCTTCAAGCTCGTGACGTACGTCCCGTCCCCCTGCCGAACATCGAGGATGCGCAGCTGCGAGAGCGCGCGCACGGCCTCCCGCAGCGAGTTGCGCGAAAGGCCCAATTGCGCGGCCAAATCCGCTTCTTTCGGCAATCGATCGCCGGGTCTCCACTGCCCGGAGACGATCATCTCTTTGATTTTCTCGATGGCCTCGTCGGTGACCGCCACGCCGCTCCTTTTCGGTGTCAATAGATCGGATGTCTTCGCGTCAGTATGCATGAGATTCTCCCTCAATGTACCTTTCGTTCTTCTTCTTTGCGCGGCGGATACATCCGATGTATAGCGCTCAGGACCGTGGCTGCTGAAGACCAGCGTTGCGTCTAGGATACCTCAACCTTTCGACAGGTGGAGTTGCCGACAAGGTGCTCCACCACCACCGAGGAGACTACGTCATGTTACTCGCGCTGCACACGATGCGCCGAGGCGCATACCGAAAGGAAACTCGAGTCGTACCTCTCCTATTGCCGCTGATGGCCATCATCTTCGGCTCCACCGTTCCGGCCCATGCCGAACTCACCCACCCGCGCCAACAGTACCTGAGAGAATCACAAGGCGGGCTCTTCTTGCATTGGGGAATGCGAACATCCCCTGGTTACACGAGCTGCAGCGCTTGGGAATCCGCCGTCACAAGCGGAGGCTGGAGTCCCAGTTATTGGGTGACCGAGGCTCAGAAGCTCCACACGCAGTACCTCGTCCTGGCCACCTTCCACAGTCGCCTTGGGTACGCGCGTCCCTGGCCGTCGGTCATACCTGGGAGCTGTCGGTCTAGCCGAGACTTCCTTGGCGAGCTGATCACGGCCGCCAGTGCCAAGGGGCTCAAGGTCATTCTCTACATGACCGACGACCCGAAGTGGCACACCGAGGGGCTGCCCTCCGGCCAGAGCTGGCTCAACTCGCAGGCCTATTCGGACTACAAAGGCCACGACGTGGACCTGTCCACGCGCGATGGCTTCGGCGAGTTTAGCTACGACCAGTTCGTGGAGGTGATGCAGAAGTACCCGAATCTGTCGGGCTTCTGGATCGACAACGACAACGCGTATTGGGAATCGCACGGGCTGTACGAAAAGATCCGCAAGGACAGGCCCAGCTTCACGTTGAGCAACAACAACGAAGATACGCCGATCATGGATATGATCAGCAACGAGCAGAAGACCGGCATGACGCCGAGCTACGATTACCCGCAGGCGGTGTACACGTCGGGCCCTCGTTTGATCGAGGCCGACTACAAGCTGCCCACGGGCGGGGCGTGGTGGTACAGCGGGAGCAATTCCGAGGTGGACTACAAGCTGACGATTGGGCGGTACATCACCAACGCGGGATCGTCCATCAAGTCGCTCATGGCCGAGACGGCGATGGTGAATGGCAAATTCCCCTCGAACCAGGTGAATTTCAACAACTTCGCCAATGGCTATTTGCAAGGGATTTGGGAATCGCTGGAGGGCACCGAGGGGGGAGGGTATCTCTACGGCGGTCTCAAACCGGGGTTCTGGAACGACGGTGCCCATGGCGTGACCACCGTCAAAAAGAACGATCCGAACGTGCACTACATCCACGTGATCACGCGCCCATCGGGCAGCACGCTCACGGTGCGCGACAACGGCTACCGCGTGGCGAGTGTGACGAACTTGCGCAGCGGAGCGCGGGTGAACTTCACGCAGGGAGGCGGGAAGCTGAACTTGAGCGGCATCTCCGCGTGGGACGATTACGATACGGTCTTCCGCGTGCAGACGGTGGCGCGCGAAGGCATCATTCCGCCTTCGACGTACACCATGAGCGCGAGCTCCTCGGCGAGTGGGCACGGACCATCCGAGGCGGCGGATGGTGACTACCTGTCCTATTGGGATAGCAACAAGGTGACACCGGTGTCACTTCGGTTCGATTTGGGGGGAACGAAGCGGGTGCAATACCTTGGGATCAATCAACGGGAGGACTCGGTGAGCTATTCCCGATCCGACACGGAACAATCGGCGCGCATTCGCGATTATCGGGTTTACGTGTCGAACGATGGTTCCAATTGGGGCAATCCCGTCAAAACGGGTACGCTGCCGAGCCATCGCGGGGTGCAGTTCATCGATTTGACTGCGGTTAATACGCGCCACGTGCGGCTGGAGGTGGTGAGCACGTGGGCTGCCTCCAGTGACTCCACGCGTTACAAGCGATTGCGGGTGGATGAAGCGTGGATTGGCTCGAATTACGCGGGAGGAAGCGGGCTCGAGCTCGGCGTGGAGGTTGATGCGGATTTGAGTTTCGGCGCGATGATGTCCAATTAGCTCTTCGAGCACGAGCGCGTGCGCGTGCACGTGCACGACCACGATCACGAACACGAACACGATCAGGAGCACGGGCACGGGCACGGGCACGGGCACGGGGATGGTGTTCGTGATTGCTCGCGCTCGTGCTCGATCTTGTAGCCGTTTCAGTGCTACTCCCTGTGGGGCCCACCTACGAACCAGTGAGGTCCTAGAATGAAAACGGTATTATTCCGCACGGCTGTCGTGTCGGCCGTCGGGCTCTTTCTTTGGAATTGCGGGGACGATTCCCCAGGATCGAAACCGCCGCCTGGCGACGCGGGGCCCGATGCCAATGTGACCCCCGATGCGGGTGACGCGGGGACGTGCTCGGGATGCACGGGCACACGCGACTACGATGCGAAATCGTATGCGCTGCGTGCGCGGTACGATTGGACAAAACAGCGTTTGATCGCGGAGGAAGATGTCTCCCTCACGCTGACCAAGACGAACACGGTAGTGGCCCTCGATGCGAACGTCGAGGTCAAAGGCGTGACGGCGAAGGGCACGGACGTCCCGTGGGCCTACGATTCCACGCAGAAGGTTCTGCACGTGAACCTCGCCCAAGTTCCCGCCGAACAAGGCGCCATCACGTTCGTGGTGAAGTACGAAGCCCCGCTATCGCGCTCGCTGTTTGCCTCCAAGGGACGGGATGGCGATCCGGTGACCTCGCGCGTGGTCTTCACCAGCTCCGAGCCGGACCGCGCCCGCAATTGGCTCGTGTCCAACGACCATCCCTCGGACCGCGCGCTCTGGTCGGCCGAGCTCACCGTCGCCGACGACGAAGACGTGATCTCCAACGGCGAACGCGTGAAGGACGAGAAGAAGGATGGCTCACGCACCGTGGGCTACCGCATCGCGACGCCGCTGCCGACGTACCTCATGGCCTTCGCCGGCGGGCAACTCGAGCACAAAGATCGCGCCGCGACGGCGACGCACAAGCCGCTCAGCGTCTGGTACCGCAAAGGCCTGGTCCTGGACACCGAGGCGCATCTCAGTCTTTTGGCCGAGTTGATGGAGACCTTCGGCAAGCTGGTGGGCGAATACCCGTTCGATCGCTACTCCGTGGTGCTGCTGCCGGAGTTCGGCGGTGGAATGGAGAACGCCACCATCACCTTCAACCAAGAGAGCTCGGGGCAGGGGACCGTCGGCTTCGGCCTCAACGCGCACGAGCTGGCGCACCACTGGTTCGGCGATTGGGTCACGATGCACACGTACGACGACGTGTGGTTCAAAGAAGGCATGGCCACCTTGCTGGCCTCGGAGGCCGAGCGCCAACACCGCGAGACGGGCGAATCGAAGAACGTGCGCCTCTTCGGGCGGACCTTCGGCTTCGACCCCGCGGACGCGATCGTCGACAAGTCGCTGACGGGCAGCGCCAAATACACCGATGGCCCGTACGGCCGCGCGGCGTGGACCATCACGCAGATCCGCGCGCGCGTTGGAGAGGACGCCTTCTGGGGATCGCTCAAAGGCATTTTGCAGGCGCACCCCGCCGGTACCCTCACCGGTGAACAGTTCGTGCGGGGCTTCGCGCCCAAGCTGGACGACGCGGCCATCACGAAGATCCTGGCCACGCTCGAGAAGAAGGAGCCGCCGGGGGTCGCCATCGAGGCGCCGGCCGTTGGCGATGCGGGGACTGCGGGCGACGTGAAGCTGACCTTGAGCGATCCTTCCGCCGCGCTGCTCGATCCGATCGACATCGTCGTCGTCGACAAGGACGGAAACGTCGGCGAGACGAAGAAGCTCACGCCCGGCACCCCGCTCACCGTGAACCTCCCCGAGGGCTCGTATCTCGTCTACGACCCGCGCGAGGTGCACCCGAGCTGGGACGACTCGTTCACCGTGAATCCGACGGAATATTACGGTGCGCTCTCCCCGCGCATGGTGCCCATGACGGAGGGGGCACGCAAGCAATTCACCGCCGGATCGTCCGCCGTGCAGGAGCGCATTCTGCTGGAGCAGCAGGCATCGCCTGCGCCGTTCGAGCCCAGTGCCATGCCGTCGTTCTACGATGGTCTGGACTCGCGCTCGGCCAAGTTCACCGCCGAGGTTGCGGGTTGCCAGTGGCTCTCCCGCGCCACGGACAAAGGTCCCTGGACGGCGGCGCTCACCGGCATCGTCACGAAGCCCGCGCTCAACTCGTACAACACGCGCCTCGCGTTGTGCGGTTCCGAGACGCCGCAAGTCTGGTTCGATGGCGAGCTGGAAGGCACCATCGACGCGAAGAATGCAGGCCGCAAGAATTACCTGCTCTCCTTCGACTACGGGCCGACCAAGAGTTTCACGTTCGCGAGCAACCTGGCCGCGAATGCGCCCTCGTTGCTCCTGCGCGATCAGGCCGTCTCACGTCTCGCGTCGCAAGCCGCCGCCGAGCGCTACTCGAAGGTGCCCGACGCGGACGTGCCCGCGTGGCAGAAATTCTTCCGCGACCACATCGCGGAAACGACCACGCAAGGCCGGCTCCTCAATGTGTGGAAGGGCATCGCGGCATTGTCCGACCACACGGCGCTCGCTGCGGTGGGCGGCAAGCTCCAGAGCGTGCCGCTGTCCGCTGCGAACCAGCGCAAGATCGTGTGCGAAGCCAACAAGGTCGCCGGCTCGCACGGCGATGCGTGGGAAGCCTTCCGCAACGCCGCAAAGCCCTGGGAGAAGTTGGCCCCGGATGCAAGCACGGCGCTGCAAGATCCTTCCAAGTGCCAGACGACCGTGACGGCGGCGCCCGAGCATTCCCGCGCCCCGCAGCATGATGCCGTCGCCCTGGAAAGGGACCTCCGCTAACCGCCCAGTGACGAAGTGCTCTCGCCCTCGACCCGCGGAAAATCTTTCGGCTGGTCGAGGGCGAAGGCGATGGCCTCGGGGATGCGCTCGGGGGAAAGCCCTCGCCAGAACACCTGCCACACGCCGGTGCGGATCATCCCGTCGCACTGTTTCGTGTACCAAGCGTTGATGGCGTTCTTCGTGCGCGATCGCCAAAACACGTTCGCATAATCCTGCGTGAGCGCGCCCCACACGTCCTTGCCGAGGCCTTCGCCCTGCGCCTCGCGCCCGACGGCGAATTTGCTCATGTACGCACCCAGGGGCGTCTCCAGGACCAACGCGGCCCCGCGGTAGTGCTCCTCGAGGTAGATGCGCGAAACCGGGCGCTCGAGAAATCCCTCGCTGAGTGGCCGCTCGAATGCCGATTCGAGCATGGTCACGAGCCGCGCGGTATCGAGCGAGCCGAAGCCCTCGTACCGTTCCACGCGGGCGGCACGGCGCACCATCGTTCCCGAACCGCCCGTGGTGAAGAGCTCGCGCAAAAGCTCGATGGGCGACGTCATCGCGAAGGTGCATCGATGCGTGAGCCGATCGATGAGGTACGCGATGCCGTTCAAGATCGTCTTCTGCTTGCGCGACACGTCCTTCGACGTCACCAACGTGAGCAAATCGGCATTGAGCTCGACGAGGCTCACCGCGCGCCCATCGAGCAAGATGCCTCCGCGCCGCTGGAGGAAAATGAGCTTGCGCGTCTGAATGGTGTCCAAGAAGACGCGCACCATCTCGAAGCGATCGGCCAGCGGGCGACCACCCGATGCCGGCGAAGGCGGCGAGGCGAGCGGAAGAATGGGAATGACCCCATCGCGCGCCGCCACACGGGCGGCCTCGGCAGCTTCGGCCGGGGTCGGGTGTTCGATGACGGTGGACGAGACGTCCACACGGGCAAGCTCCAGGGCCAACGACGAGGCATGCTTGATGACGTCGTCCGCATCGAGCAGCCCCAGCACGATGATGGGCACCAAACCGAGCTCGGACAGAAAACGGAGATCGACCACCAAGGCATCCAGGGCATGCGTGAGCACGGGCCCGTCCACCGCGATGGTCGCAAATCGCTCCTTCGTCTCGGCGCGAAACAGCGCGAGGTAAAAGTCCGCCTCGGCACGCTTGCCGATGCTCCAAAGGAACCGCGAAATGGTGTCAGGCGCATACATCATCGAAAGCGCTGACAAGTTACCGCATTTTCACTGCGGCAGAGCGCGCAGCCGGTCGAGCATTTGAATCGCCGTGAGGTTGCGCACGTTGTAGCCATAAACGGTGATGTACGCCGAGGTGAAGTTGCCCGACGTTCCATTGGCGCCGACGGAGGGGTGGATCTTGTCGGGCCCGAGCCCGGCCTGGGGCAGGCCCGCGAGCCCCGCAAACAGGTCGATCATCGGCAGGTGCCGTGTCGACGCGATGTTGCGGATCTGCACATTCATCGAGCGGATGTTTCCGCCGGCGCCCTCGTAATCCATCCGATCCGGGATGGTGCTGATGACGGCCACGGTTCCCTCGGCCTCGATCTCGTCGATGATGGTGTTCAGGTCCGTGGCGAGCACCGACGGGTTGCCGTCGTTGTTCGTTCCGAACTCGACGATGGCGTAGCCCGGTCGCAGAGCCGTCACCTCACCTTTCACATGGTCCGTCGGCCGCAGGGCGTCGCTCGCGTACCATCCGCCCACGGCGCCGGTGCTCACGCGGTTGAACGAGTTTTTCCCATCGCCGACATCGACTGCGCGAATGGCGTCGATGGTTCCTTGGAGCGCTCCGTAATCTCCCAAGACGGCTTTTCCATCGCCCACGTCGTAGAAGAAGCTCGTCGACGCCGTGATGGAGTCACCGAATTTGGCCACCACCGCCAAGCGATTGGCCTTCGTCTGCCCCGTCGCGCGCACTTGCCTTACGTGCGTCACCGTCGCCATGTCGAACGCGGGCAGCGCCGGGCCGGCCCACAAAGAGGCCGCGGGCGGCAGCCCGGAATCCGTCGTCGAGGTATCCTGTCCCGCATCGGTGATGGAGCCATCGGCCGCATCGACACGGGGCGCGTCCGAGGGGGCGTCCTGCACCTTCGCATCGGATGCATCGTGCGCGTCGGTACCGGTGTCCTGCATCGTCGAGCTATCGCGAGGGGGCGCCGCATCCGGCGTCGTGTCGCCGTCGGATGACGATGAGCTGCACGCCGCAAAGGCTCCGCCGACGAACAACGCGATGAATACTGCGGCGCTGCGCGGCGACCAGGTACTTCCCGCTCTGGTTCGTCTCATGGCCTACCGGGCGGAGCAATCGTCGTACCGAAGGGTTTAGGGTTTAGGGTTTAGGGTTTAGGAGCCTGGCACGCCCGACTCGCGTAGCACTTTGCCCCAACGCACACGCAGCGCACGTGCGTTCCCCAAACCCTGACCCCTAAACCCTAAACCCTGAACACGGCACATTTCTGGCACCGATCTCGTGTTGGTGAAAAACGGACTCACTCGGGGCTTCATTCGAGAGCTCGACGGCCTTCGCGGCATCGCCATCTCTCTGGTTCTTCTTCATCGCTTCTGGCCCGACCAAGGGCCGCTGCATCGCTTCGCGAAGGTGGCGGAGCTCGGGTGGGTGGGCGTCGATCTCTTCTTCGTGATCAGCGGCTTCCTCATCGCCGGCATCCTGCTCGATACGCGAAGCGATCCGCATTACTTCCGGAACTTCTACGCGCGGCGCATGCTGCGGATCTTTCCGCTCTATTACGTCTTCGTCCTCGGCTGCCTGGTCGTCTTCCCGCTCATGCAGCGCGGTCCGTACTTCGAGACGTCCTTCATCAAGACGGCCGGCTCGCCGCTTTGGTACATCCTCTACTTGGGCAACGTCCCCGAGACCATCGGCTACGAGCCGCCGTTCGTGCTCGGCCCCATCTGGTCGCTGGCCATCGAGGAGCAGTTTTACATCGTCTTTCCCTTCGTCGTGGCCATCCTCGACACGGCGAAGCTCCGCAAGCTCCTGCTCGGTCTCATCGTGGCCGCGCCGATCTTCCGCTTGGTGGCCCTGCTCCTCGCCCCCGGAAATGAGCGCATTCAATACCTCGCCACGCCGTGCCGCATGGACTGCATCTCCTTGGGCTGCCTCTTGGCCCTGATGGTGCGCTCCACCTCGTTCGATCGAAAAACGGTGGCCCGCGCGCTGGGGGCCGCACTTCTCGTTTGGGCGGTGGGCTTTCCGCTCGGCCTGCTCACCCGCACCACTCCCTGGGGACGCGTGCTCGGCTACTCCGTCGTGGCGGTCACGTTCGGCCTCCTCGTCTTGTTCGTCCTGCAGCGCCGCAACGAGCGCGTGACCTCCCTGCTGCGCGTCTCGTCCCTCCGTTACCTCGGCAAGATCTGCTACGGCACGTACCTTCTGCACAGGCCGGCCGACGTCTTCGTCGACAAGCTCACCAACCGCCTCGGCATCACCGATCCACTCGAAGCACCCGAGGCCCTCGAGTCGGTCAGCATCCTCTTGCTCAAGTTCGGTGTGGCCGTCGCGTTTGCGAGCGCCAGCTGGTACGCCTTCGAAAAGCCCATCCTGCGTCTCAAGGATCGCTTCCAGGCCGTGAACCATCCCGCCGAGGAAACAAAGCGACCGCCTGCGCCTGCCAATCCGCCGCCCGTGGTCGTGCCCGACCTACGCGAAATGGGAGAGACGCTGCGAAACTCGGGGTAAGATGGCGCCCATGCGCATCTTGCACACCATGCTTCGCGTCGGCGATCTGGAAGCCTCCAAACGATTTTACTGCGAAGTGTTGGGCATGAAGGTGATCCGCGAGAAGGAGTACCCGAGCGGTCAATTCACCCTGTGCTTCGTTGGTTTCGGCGACGAAGATGCCAACACCGTCCTCGAGCTCACCTACAACTGGGGCACGTCGAAGTACGAGTTGGGCAATGCCTTCGGCCACATCGCGCTCGCCACGCCGAACATCTACGACGCCGTCGAGCGCATCCGCGCCGCCGGTGGCAAGGTCACGCGTGAGCCTGGACCGATGAAGCACGGCACCACCGTCATTGCCTTCGTCGAAGACCCCGACGGCTACAAGATCGAGCTAATCGAGCGCAGCTAGCATAGGCGAGCGCGATTCTCGAACCTGCGGAAGGGAGAGGGAACCGCCAAGGCGCCAAGAACGCCAAGAGAAATTCCATGTGCTGAGCGTCCAGTAACGCTCTTCACAAGCCCTTCAGGTCTTGGCGCTCTTGGCGTCTTGGCGGTTTTCCTCTTCGGTTCGAGGATCGTTGCGCGCTGATTTTAGCCAGCTTTTCGCTTGGTTTTCGGTGCCGGCTCGGCGGCTTCTTCGCCAGCCGGTACTTCGACCCACTGCTCGGCCCATTTTCCGAGAGCCTCGACCACGGGCGCGAGCGCGCGTCCCTTTTCCGTCAGCTCGTATTCGACGCGGACCGGATGGGTCGGTACCACGCGGCGTTCGACCACGCCCTCGGCCTCGAGCTCTTTCAGGCGCTCGGAAAGGATGCGGTCGCCCACGACCTCGATGCGCTCGAGCAACTCACCGAAACGAGCCGGGCCCTGCAGGAGGACCTGAAGCACGAGCCCGTTCCAGCGCTTGCCCACCAGGTTGATGGCAATCTGAAAACGCGGGCAAAGTTGGGTGCTGTGACGGCTCATCGGTGAAATCCTACTGCTAACAGCGTAGTCACGTACTTCTGAAAGGGAAGCTACTTGACCTTCGAAAGGGCCGATCTACCTTCTTGTCATACCGCAGAAAAGGAAGTGACTTCCAAAACAGCGGTCGTCCACAGGAAAGGAAGTTCGGTCATGTCCACGTTGTTCGGAAAGTTACCCTGGGTTGCACGCCTTCTTGCGGGATTCATCTTTGCGCTCTTCGGCCTGAATGGCTTTCTGCAATTTCTGCCGATGCCTCCGCCCCAAGGCCAAGCCGCCCAGTTTCTCGGTGGGCTCGCCGCGGCGGGGTACTTCTATCCTCTTCTTGCCCTGACCGAGCTCGTGGCGGGTGTTCTCCTTCTCGCCGGGCGCTTCGTTCCCCTCGCGCTCCTTCTGTTGGCACCGGTCATCGTCAACGTCGTTGGCTTTCACCTCTCCATTGCGCCAGCGGGATTGCCCCTCGCGTTCTTAGTTCTCGCATTGGAGCTCTATTTGGCTTGGGCCTATCGCGACAGTTTTGCACCAGTGCTTCGCGCCCGCGCTATTCCGGTTTCCACCGAAGTGGTTGAGCCCATCAAACGAGGCGCCGTCGCTTGACGCATTGCGCAGCCTTTTTCCCCTTATGAGGGCTCGTGCCGACCGGGTGCGGGCCCTTTTTCATGGATGCGTATTGGTCATTACTGTTCGGACCAAAGTGATAGCTTCTGTGTATGAAATCGCATCACCTTGGCCGTGCGACGTTCGGCGTCTTATCCCTCGGCGTGTCGCTGCTTGCCTGCAGCAGTGACGATTCGCCGTCTTCTCCTCCCCAGCAGAAGGATCCCACGTGCACGGCGGCGAACCAGTGCATGTTCATCGCAGCCGGTACCACCGAAGTGGAAATCCAAGATCGCCTCGGTGATGCCAAGTCGGGCGACACCATCAAATTTGGTGAGGGGACGTTCAGCTTCACCCGGCAACTCGCGTTGCCGCCCAACGTAAAGAACTTCACCGTACTCGGCGCCGGGCGCGAGAAGACCGTGCTCGATTTTCAGGGGCAGACGGCGACGAGCAATGACAGCGTCTTCGCGCAGTACGTCGAGAAGATTCGCTTCGAAGGATTCACCGTGAAGGATGGCCGCGGCAACGGCATCAAGGTCCTTCAGGGGACCAACGTCGTTTTCCGCAACGTCAAGACGTACTGGACGTCGGCCGACGAGGCTTCGCACGGTGCCTATGGTCTCTATCCCGTGCAATCGACGAACGTGCTCATCGAAAACAGCGTAACCATCGGTGCATCGGATACCGGTATTTACGTGGGCCAGTCGAAGAACATCATCGTTCGAAACAACGACGCGCACGGCAACGTCGCGGGCATCGAAATCGAAAATTGCTTCACCGCCGATGTGCACGACAACGACGTGTACGACAACGCGAGCGGTATCCTCATCTTCGATTTGCCGAATCTGGAGCAAAAGGGCGGCCACGACATTCGCGTGTTCAACAACAAGGTCCACGAGAACAACCATCGGAACTTCTCGCCCGGTGGCTTGTTGCAAAACGTGCCCGCCGGCACCGGCTTCTTCGTCCTGGCGAACACCAACGTGGAAGTGTTCGGCAACACGTTCGAAAAGAACGGCACGACGCAGACGTCGATCCTCAGTTATTTCATTCTGGGTGAGGAGATAAAGGATACGGGGTACACCAAGCCGTATCCCACCAACGTGTACGTTCACGACAATACGTACGCCAATGGCGGCACCGACGTCGACGGTACCAAGGAGTTGGGATTGCTTCTTAGCATCACCTCATTCCCCAACACCAACGAACCGAAGAAGCGTGTGCCGGAGATCATTTACGATGGCATCACGCCGCCAACGAGCTCGGACCAAGTGAATCCGAACCAGGTCTGCTGGAAGAACAACAAGGGTACTGTGGAGTCGGTCAATCTGCACTTCGACAAGTTCACTCGGGATGCGCCCAACCTCGCGCAAATTCTCGAAATGAACCCGACGGTGTACGGCTGCGAGCTTCCCCCCCTTCCCGAAGTGAAGCTGCCCGAATGATGCTTTTTCGATGGCAGGTTTTTCCCAGGATGGTCGTGCTGGCCCTCGCGGCCAGCGCGCTTTCCTGCAGTAGCTCGTCGTCCGACGACCCAGGTATTCCTGCCGGTGGTGATGGCACCTACGTGAATGAGCCGTATGCGACGCTCGATCGGTACGGGCTCGTCACCATCCGCGATGGCGCCATCGTGCCGGCGAAGGAAACGGTTCATTACGATCTCAACACCCCCTTGTTCTCCGATTACGCGCGGAAGGAGCGAACCATCTTCCTTCCGCGCGGAACGTCGATGACCTACAAGGATGACGGTACCTTCGACTTTCCCGTGGGGGCGGTCATCACGAAGTCCTTTGGCTTTCCCAAGGATTTTCGCGATCCCAACTCGAAAGTACGCTGGGAGGAAACACGTCTTCTCATCCGCGCGAGCGATGGGTGGAAGGCCATTTCGTACCAATGGGACGAAGCGCAACAGGTGGCGACCAAGGTGCCCGGCGGACGCACGCGCGCCGTCGAGTTCATCGACGGGCAGGGGATCACGCAGCATGCCACCTATTTGATCCCCAGTGCCAACCAATGCCCCAAGTGCCACGCGAACAACGGGTTTTCGACGCCGATTGGCATTTATGCCGCGCAGATCAACCGCACGCATACATTTGCCGACGGTACGCAGGGCAATCAAATTGCCAAATGGCGAGATCTCGGTCTTCTCTCCGGCGCCCCCGCGACGCTGGATAGTGCACCGCGCTTGCCCGTGTGGGACGATCCCAGCGTGGGGCTGAACGACCGCGCCCGTTCGTACCTCGATGGCAATTGCGCCTATTGCCATAGTACGACCGGGGAAGCGCGCACCAGCGGGCTCTATTTGGGATTCCGCGAGATGGATCCCATGCGCCTCGGCGTGTGCAAAATCCCGGTTGCCGCCGGGCGGGCGGGGTCCAACTTCGATTACGACGTGGTCCCGGGCAATCCCGACAGGTCCATCTTGACGTACCGCATGGACTCCACCGAACCGAGCATCGCCATGCCCGAGCTAGGCCGCAGTTTGGTGCACAAGGAAGCACTCGCGCTGCTCCGCGAGTGGGTCGCGAGCCTTCCGCCGGGAGGGTGCAAATAGGCCATTCGTGGCCGGGAGACGCTTCGAGCCGCTTCGAGCGCGCGCTCGATCTTCTAGCGTCTACAAATGGTCCCTTAGGAAGTTCGCCATTCTCGTCCACGCCGGCCCGGCCACATCGGGCGCATACAGCATGTGCGTCACCCCGACGAGCGGTACGAATTCGACCGGCCGACCCGATTTGCCCATCGTGTCGGCCAGCTTCAACGAGTTGGAGAAGTACACGTTGTCGTCGGCGGTGCCGTGGACCAAGAGGAAAGGCCGGGCCGGCGAGGCCTCCGTCGGCGGACGCGCAGCCCACGTCAAAAGCGAGGCATTCTCGTAGGCCGGTGAGGGCGGAATGCCCAAATACCGCTCGGTGTAGCAAGTGTCGTAATCCGCCTGATCGACCGTGGGCGCACCGGCCACGCCGACCTTGAAGACGTCGGGGCGCCGCAGGATCGCGAGCGACGTGAGGTACCCACCGAAGGACCAGCCGTAAATGCCAACGCGGTTCGCGTCGATCTCGGGATACTTCTTCGCGATGGCCGAAATGGCTGCGACGTGGCCCTCGAGGGGCACCTCGCCGAGGCGCTCGCGCAGCTTGCGCTCCCAGGCGCGGCCGCGCCACATGGTGCCTTGCACGTCGACGGCCACCACGATGGCATCGGTCACGTCGGCGATCCATTGGGATCGCAGGTAGGCGAGCGAATCGGAGATGACCACGTTGGAGTGCGGCCCTCCGTACACCGCGTCGATGAGCGGGTAGCGCTTCGACGGGTCGAAATTCCTCGGGCGGATCAGCGCCACGTGGAAGCCTTCCTCGCCCACCGTGGTGTACTCCACCTGCGGCTTGAACGGCGGCGGCTCCGCCAGCGAGGGAATGGCCACCTCGGACGAGCCGTCGATCTTGCGTGCACCGAAACGGCGTTCGCCCTTCTTCGAGTCTTCGGCGAAGGCGAACACCTTCGTTCCCTCGCCGAAAAATGTCGTCACCGTGCCATCCGTCACGCGCGCAACCGGCGACGGTGCGGATCCATCGAGCGGTGCAGCCCATACCTCGGCGCGCGTCGGATCGGTGGACGCGTTCACGTAAGCGACCCGCTTTTCGGCATCGATCGCGAGCAGGTGACGGTAGCCACCGGCGGCACCCATGACCGTGTTGCGGTACTCACCGCGGGCGTCGTGCAGCTCGAGCTCCCAAGTGCCCCGGCGCTCCGTCGACCAGAGGAAGCCGCTTCCGTCGGGCAGCCACCGCGGCACCGACGAATCGACGTTGAGCCATGCCGCGTCTTGCTCGGAGAGCAGCGTACGCGTGGTGCCCGTCTTCGGGTCGATGGCCAAAACAAGGCCATTTTGCTGCACGCGATCGAGCACGTAGATCGTGGGCGGCGCATTTTTGGACCAGTTCGCCGTGGCCAAATACGGGTACTTCGACGTATCCCACGTCACCTTGCGAACCGTTCCCGTTTGCCGCGATCCCGCGCGCCCGCTGGAAGGCACCGGCGCAATGGCCAGCCGCACGATGGCGTTGGGCGTACCCGCGCGCGGGTAGGGGAACAGCGTGGGCGGCTTCTCCGGGTGCGCTGGATCGGTGATCGTGAGCCGCTGCACCGGCGAGAGATCTGCCTCCTCGTAGAGGATTTCCTGCCCGTCGGGCGACCACCAATAGCCGCGCGAGCGCCCGAGCTCCTCTTGCGCGATGAACTCCGCGAGGCCGTTCGTGCGCGCCGCCGTACCGCCCGTGGTTACGCGCACCTCTTTTCCGCCGTCGAGCGCAATGACGTACACGTCGTGATCGCGCACGTAGGCGACCCGAGTTCCGTCGGGCGAGAGCTGCGGATCGATGACGGCGCTCTGCCCCGTGGTGCCGGTCGCAAGCTCGCGCACCTCACCCGAGGCGCGGTTGAACACGTAGAGCCGGCCCGAAAGGGAAACGACGATCTTGCTTCCGTCCCGCGTGGCCCGAAACGCCGTGAAGCCGCTCGTGCTGATGCGCTGGCGCTCCCGCCGCGCGCGTTCCTCGACCGAGAGCACCTCGGGGCCGGATTTCAGCGCATCGGGGCGGAGCAGCTCGCGGATCTGCCCCGTGGCCAAGTCGGCCTCCCAGAGCGACTGACTCGCTTCGCGCGGCCGAGCCCGCAGAAAGAGAACCGTCCGTCCATCTTCGGTCGGGAACAGATTTTTCGGGGACCCAAGGCTGTACCCTCGGGTGACCGCAAATTCGTAGGGAAAATTCGAAGGCACGGAGTGAGAGCTAGGGGACCTGCGCGCAGGCGTGTTGGACGTCGTATGGGCTGTCGAGGAAGGCGGCGATGATAGCGCAGATTTCGAAGGTGGGGTGCCTGCGCACGCGCTCGCAAGAACGCATGTGATGGCAACGGGCCAAATCATGTGCGACCGGTTGTTTGGCAGAGCCATGGCGCCTAGACTTGTTTCACGCTGCGATGGCGCCGGCAAGTTGCACTCTGGGTGACACCCATGCTTTCGCTCGCTTCTCGCGGCGTCTTTTCAGGGCTGAGCCCTCACGTACGACAAAGTTTGCCCGAAGAGGGTAAAGAGTAGCCCCATGCGTCGACTTCTCGAGACAGTCAAAAAGGCAGCCCTCCCCGCGATGTGGACGCAAGGGGTCAAGCTGGTTCGCGAGAACTCGGTCACGCGCACGTCCAATGGCAGCGGCAACGGCGAGGTGACCCTGCGTGTGCGCGCGCCTGGCTTCGCCATCGCCCCCACGGTGACGCTTTACGTCGATGACGAAGAGTGGTCGTGCGACTGCGGCAGCAAGGTCGACCCGTGCGCCCACGTGACCGCGGCGGTCATCGCGGCCAGCTCGAAAAAGAGCGAGAGCGAGCCCGTCGAGGAGCCCAAAACAGCGCGCCTGGTCTATCGCCTCACCAACAAGCGCCGCTTGCTCTCGCTTGCGCGCGTCGTCGTCCACGAGGACGGCCGCGAAGAGGTCTTCGGCGGCACCCTCTCGTCCGATCTGGCGCGCGGGCGTGGCCCCTCCGATTTCACGCCGACGCACGAGGATCTGCTCATTGATCGCATCCTCGGCTCGCCTGCGCGCGACATCCTGCCGCTGGCGCGCATCCGCGACGTGTTCGAGGCCCTTTCGCACGGCGCGGTGGTCACCTTCGATGGCAAACCGGTGCACGTCTCCGGCGAGGGCGTGCCGCCGTGCGCGGTCGTCGAGGATGCTTCGGGCGGCGGCTTCGTGGTGCGCATCGAGAAGAACCCCGAGATGACCGACGTCGTCGCCATGGGCATCGCGCGCTTTCGCGGCGCCGGCGACGCGCCGGACGTGCTGCGGCCGCTCACCGAGACGACCACCACGGGCGATTTCCTGGAGAAGCTGCCGCTCTCCCGCACCTTCGCCCGCGCCCTCGAGACGGAGCTGGTGACCCGCGTCATCCCCGAGCTGGAGAAGACGTTTTCCGTCGTCATCAAGACGAACAAGCTCTCGCGCAAGGTCGCGCATCTCGCACCGCGCATCCACATGGACCTGTCGCACCAGGGCCACACGCTTTCGATCTTGCCCATTCTCGTCTACGGCGATCCGCCGATTGCGCGGGTCGATGGCGACGCGGTCATCGCCTACGGGAGGGACGTGCCCGTGCGCCGCCGCGACGACGAGCGCACCCTGATTTTGCGCCTGCGCGATGATTTGAACCTCGTGCCCGGCCGCCGCGTCGATCTGAATGGCACCGAGGCGATCCGCTTCGCCACCAAGCTGCGCGACTGGCAGATCCGCACCGGCGACGAGTCGCATGCGCGCGTCTTCGAGAACCGCTCCCTCTCACCGCGCCTCGACTTGGAAAATGGCCTTTTCGACGTGGTCTTCGAGTGCGATGGCACTCCGCCGAACGTCGAACTCGACGGCCCCGACTCGCGCAACCCCGCCGGTCGCCGCGCCGATGCCGAAGCCGTCATCCGCGCTTGGCGCGACGGCCTAGATCTGGTCCCGTTGCAAGGGGGAGGCTGGGCACCGCTTCCGGCGAAGTGGCTCAGTGAACACGGGCACCTGGTGGCCGATCTTCTGGCCGCGCGCGATTCGGAGAAGCGGCTTCCCACGGCCGCACTCCCCGAGCTCGGCGCCTTGTGCGACGCGCTCGATACGCCCAAGCCGCTCGGCTTTGGCAAGCTGCGGCCGTTGGTCGAAGGCTTCGCGGGCATCCCGCACTCGGATCTGCCCGAGGGCATTTTCGCGGAGCTGCGCGCTTACCAAAAGGTGGGCGTCGACTGGCTCTCGTTCTTGCGCGACGCCGAATTGGGGGCCGTTCTGGCCGACGACATGGGTCTCGGAAAGACGCTGCAAACGATCTGCGCCATCCGCGGGCGCACGTTGGTGGTGTGCCCGAAGAGCGTCGTCTACAACTGGGCCGACGAGATCGTGCGCTTCCGTCCCAGCCTGCGCACGCACATCTACCAAGGCGTGAATCGCAAGCTCGATCGCGATGCCGACGTGACGTTGGTGACCTACGCCGTGCTCCGCCTCGACGCGACGGTGCTGCAAAGCGAAGAGTGGGACACCGTCATTTTGGACGAGGCACAGGCCATCAAGAACCCCACGAGCCAGACGGCGCGCGCGGCCTTCGATTTGAAGGGTGCCTTCCGCGTAGCCCTCAGCGGTACGCCGGTGGAAAACCGGCTCGAGGAGCTGTGGAGCGTGATGCACTTCGCCAACCCGGGGCTGCTCGGCGGCAAGAGCGACTTCCAGGACCGCTACGCCAGCCCCATTTCCGTGGGCGATGCCTCGGCGGCTACGCGCCTTCGCACCAAGATTCGCCCCTTCGTTCTGCGCCGCATGAAGCGCGAAGTCCTTCCCGAGCTGCCGCCGCGCACGGATGCGATTCTGCACGTGGAGCTCGACGACGCCGAACGCAGCGTCTACGACGCCGTCCGGGTGGCGACGAAGAAGGACGTGGTCGCCGCGCTCTCCCAAGGCGGCAACGTGCTCGCCGCGCTGGAAGCGCTCTTGCGCCTGCGCCAAGCCGCCTGCCACGCGCAGCTTGTCCCAGGCCAGACGGCCGAGAGTTCATCCAAGGTGGAGCGCCTGCTCGAGGCCCTCGAGGAGACCACCTCGGAAGGTCACAAGGCCCTCGTCTTCTCCCAGTGGACCGGCTTCCTCGATTTGGTCGAGCCGCATCTGCGCGCGCAAGGCATCCGATTCACGCGCCTCGACGGCAGCACGCGCGATCGCGCTTCCGTCGTCTCCGAGTTCCAGGGCGAGGACGGTCCGCCGGTGATGCTCGTCTCCCTCAAGGCCGGCGGCACGGGCTTGAACCTCACCGCCGCCGACCACGTCTTCTTGCTCGACCCCTGGTGGAACCCCGCCGTCGAAGACCAAGCCGCCGACCGCGCCCACCGCATCGGCCAAGACCGCCCCGTCATGGTCTACCGCATGGTGACCAAAGACACCGTCGAAGAGCGCATCCTGGCCCTCAAAGAGAAAAAACGCGCCCTCGCCGACGTGGCATTGGGCAACGCCGACCACGCCGGCGGCATCACCCGCGACGAACTATTGGCTCTGTTGGAGTAAAGGAAGAAGGTAACCGCCAGGACGCCAAGGGTCGCCAGGATCGCCAACGGAAACGACGCTTGCCCTAATTGGGGTTTTCAGTTTGCAAGTTGGCAAACTGGAAACCCCAAAAAAGATTGTTCACCCCTGGCGATCCTGGCGACCCTTGGCGTTCCTGGCGGTCACCTTCTTCTGCGCTTATTTCAATTGGCAAATATCGAGGACGTTCATATCCGTGTAGTCGAGGTTTTCGCCGCCCATGGCCCAGATGAAGGCGTAGTTCGATGTGCCCGAGCCCATGTGGATCGACCAGGGCGGGGAGATGACGGCTTGCTCGTTGGCCACCACGATGTGGCGCTGGGCATCGGGCTGGCCCATGAAGTGGTAGACGCGTTGATCGGGTTTTAGTCCGAAGTAGAAATAGATTTCCGATCGGCGATCGTGGAGGTGCGGGGGCATCGTGTTCCAGACGCTGCCCGTCTTCAGGATCGTCAGACCGAGGAGGAGTTGCGCCGAGCGACAGATCGCGGGAACGACGTATTGGTAAATCGTGCGCTCGTTGGATGTATCCAGTGCGCCGCGCTCCAGTGGGGTCGCTTCCGCGACGGAGATCTTCTTCGTCTCGAAGCGCGCGTGCGCCGGCGTCGAGGCGAGGTAGAAACGCGCAGAGCGCGACGGCTCCACCGATTCGAAGACCAGGTCCGTCGAGCCCATGGGCACGTACAGACCGTCTTTCGGCTGCAAGGTGTACGACGTCCCGTCGACGGTCACCTTGCCCGTCCCCTCGCCGACGTTGATCACGCCGACCTCGCGACGCTCCAGAAAGGAATGGCCCGCGGCCGATGCCGGCTCCGTCTGCGCAGGCAACTTCACCGCGCGCGACACGGGCGCGACGCCGCCGATCACGAAGCGCTCGTTGTGCGAGTAATTCAGCTTGATCGAGTCGGGCGCGAAAAGCCCGTCGACCAAATAGCGTGCTCGGAGCTGATCCGACGTGACCCCGTCCATCATGTCCGGGTGGGTGGCGTGGTAGGTCTTTTCGAACATAACGGCTCTCCTTCTTCTTAGGCTTAGGTAACCGGTGTCATTTAGAATGGCAACCGCGGCCGTCGTTTTTCGACAATCTTACTGTACGCACGGTCGAACGTCTCTTCGTGCACCTTCGTGTCCTCCTTGTCCTGTTTACCGCCTGCGGATGCTACCCGAGCTCACCTGCGGACGCTCCGTCGCCCTCCACCCAAGAGCCGAAGCCTCCCGCCGTCGTCGTCGTGGTCGTTCCCGGTCCTGGTGGTGCCAATGCCACGGCTACGCCCCCACCGCCCCAGGCCACCCCCGCGAGTACCACCGGAACGGGCGTGACGGGCGTCGGTGCCGATGCCGGTGCGGAGACCAAACCGAAGCTGCCGCCCTCGGGACTCTAAGCGCCGCTCATCGCTTGGCGCGTTTCGTCGTCGAGAGGTGCTCCTCTGCCAGCGCGAGGAACCGATTGCGCGCCCCGGAGTGGTGCACCACCGGGCGGGGGTAATCGCGATCGAGCCGAACGCCCGCGGCGCGCAACACGGCATCGGGGGCTTCCCAGGGGCGGTGGATGAACTTTGCCGGCATTCGTTCGAGCTCGGGCACCCAGCGCCGGACGTAGTCGCCCTCAGGATCGAACTTCTCGCCCTGCGTCACCGGATTGAACACGCGGAAGTAAGGTTGCGCATCGCAGCCACACCCAGCGCACCACTGCCAGCCCGCGTTGTTCTGCGCCCAGTCGCCGTCGGCGAGGTACTTCATGTAGTGCGCCTCACCGCGGCGGTAATCGACGAGCAAATCCTTCGTGAGAAAGCTCGCCGAGATCATGCGCGCCCGGTTGTGCACGAAGCCCTCCCCGAGCAGCTGCCGCGCGGACGCGTCGACCACCGGGTAGCCCGTCTTTCCTTCGACCCACGCGGACCACAGCGCCTCGTCGTTGCTCCAAGGAAAGCCGGCGAACTCGGGACGAAACGGCTCGGTGAGCAGCTCCGGTCGATCCCAAAGGGTGCTGTGCGTGAACTCCCGCCAAACGAGCTCGTTGAGAAACGACTTCGCCGCCTTCGACCGGCTGAGCGCCCGCTCCACCTCGGTCCACACGGTGCGGATCGACAGCGTTCCAAACTTGATGTCCGCCGAAAGCCGGCTCGTCCCCGCGCGATCGAGCCTATCGCGCCCCACGTCGTACTCGGCCGCAGGGCCGTCGAGGAAATGCTTCAACCGCGCCCGCGCCGCGCGTTCGCCGCCTGGCAAAAGGTTCGCGTTCGGCGTGATGCCCAGCGATTCACACGTGGGAATGGGCACCGACTTGGCCGAGATCCCATCCGGCGGGGGCGGGAGCGTTTTCGGCGCGGCGAGTGGCTTGCCGATGTCGGCCGCCGCCGCGAAGGCTCGCGCGAATGCCGTGAACACCGAGTACGGCTTTCCGGCACCCGTGCGCAACGTCCCCGGCGGCACCAGCGTCTCGCCCTCGTACACGTCGAACGGCACGCGCAGCGCCTCGCGCACGCGGCGATCGCGCTCGCGTCCGAATGGCTCGACCCAGCGATGCGCGACCACCCGATCGACTTTCCACCGTGCCGCGAGGCGGGGCACCACCTCGGTGCTCTTTCCCGCGACGACCCAGAGACGCGAGCCACGCTGCGCGAGGTTCGCCTCCAGCGCGCGCAGCGAATCGAGCAGCACCTGCATGCGATGCGGGAGCTCGCGCGCCCGCTCCGGTGCGAAGAAATAGGGATCGAGCACGAACAACGCGATGACCTCGCCGTGACCCAGCGCGTCGCGCAGCGGCGCATGATCCGCGATGCGCAGATCCTTGCCGCGGTACCAGACCAGCGTCCTCACGCGTCTTTGGGGGCCGGTCCCGTCGACTCGCGCACGACCAGCGTCGGCAAGATCGCCTGCGGATCGTAGCGCACGCCGTGGGCGTCCCCGACGCTGCGCAGAAGCTGGTCGGCGGCGATGCGACCGACCTCGCGCGTCGGCGTGCAGACCGTCGTCAGCGGAGGCCACACGCGCGCGGCGACCTGGAAGTCATCGTAGCCCACGACCGACAGCTCGCGCGGCACCGAGATCCCCGCCTTGCGCGCGGCGTAGAGCACGCCGGCGGCCATTTCATCGTTGCCGCAGAAGATGCCCGTGATGCGCGGCGTGCGCGCGAGCAGCTTCTCCGCGCAAGCAATGCCCGATTCGAACGAGTACGCACCCTCGGCGACGTTCTTCGACAAGAGCTTCACGTCGTGGGCGGCGAGCTCCTGCGCAAAGCCGCGCTTTCGTTCGTGCGCAGAGCGGAAGGTCGGCGGGCCGGAGATGTGCCCGACGCGACGATGCCCGAGCTCCACGAGGTGACGCGCCGCCACGATGCCTCCCACGTGGTCGTTCGTGACGACCATCGCCTCGGGATCATCCATCGCCACGGACGCGATGCGCACATAGGCGCAATCCAGCTCGTCGAAGATGGGGGGCAGGCGCTCGTCCTCGGAGGCCGAGGGCGGCAAAACCACGCCAAAGAGCTTCAATCGCTCCACGAAGTCGCGCACATCCGACAGAAACGTGGGGCTTTGCCGGTTGCACGGGTGCACGACGAGCTCGAAGCCCGAGCCCCTCATGCCGTCGAGCAGACCGGCCTGCATGTTCACCACGTACTGCGGGTTCGGGTTGTCGTAGATCATCCCGACCAGGAACGAGCGCCGGAAGGCGAGCCCTCGCGCCTGCGGATCGGGGACGAAGCCCGTTTCCGCGATGATCGCGTTGATGCGCTCCCGCGTATCGTCCCGCACCAGCGGAGACTGGTTGATGACACGCGACACCGTTTTCTTGGAGACGCGGGCCAGGCGGGCGATGTCGTTGATCGTCGGCCGGCGGTTCACCGAGAAGGGACGCTACCACCAGTGGCCGCGGTTCCGCCACAATGTGATGGCATTTTGGCGCGCGTGTCGATTGACAACAGGTAACCGGTGTCATGTAGTAACGAATGGCATGACACCGGTTTCCAGCGTGAAGCACATCGACCGAAGTGACCTAACGGCCCGCGCATTCACCGAGGCGCGCCGTCGTGCACGCTCCCTGCCCGAGTTTCCGGGCATCGTTCCGGCCGATCTGGCCACCGGCTACGCTACGCAAGAAGCCGCCATCGAGCTCTGGCCGGACGACATCATCGGCTGGAAGATCGGCAAGGTGCCGCCGCCGTTCGAAGAACGGCTCGGCGCCCCGCGCATCTGCGGCCCGATCTTTCGCCGCAAACTGCTCGTCGCCGAGGAAGCCGGCGGGCACGCGCCCATCCAGTTTCCGGTCATCGAGGGCGGTTTCGCCGCCGTCGAAGCCGAGTTCGTCGTGCGCGTGGGTCGTGACGCCCCCGCGGGCAAGCGCGAATGGACCCTGGAAGAAGCCGAGACCATGGTCGCATCGATGCACATCGGCATGGAGCCGGCCGGCAGCCCGCTGAAGACGATCAACGTGCTCGGTCCGACGGTCGTGGTGTCCGACTTCGGCAACAACAATGGTCTCATCCTCGGCCCCGAGATCCCCGACTGGCACCATCGAGCCTGGACGGACATGCCGTGCGAAACCTGGATCGATGGCATGCGCGTCGGCGTCGGCTCCGCGGCCTCGATCAGCGGCGGTCCCATCGAGGCGTTGCGCTATTTGCTCGAGCATCTGGCCACGCGCAATCGCCCCCTCCGAGCGGGCGATCTGATCTCGACGGGCGCCGCCACGGGCATTCATGACGTTCTCGCAGGCCAGACCGCCTTGGTGCGCTTTGGCTCGTATGGCGAGATCCCTTGCGTGGCCGTGAAGGCCCGCGAACTTCCTTCCTTCGGGGAGGGCTGGGGAGGGGGACAAGGAAACGGAGTGCGATGACCCTCGAAACGACCGTTGAATCGGCCGCTTCCGCGACGCCCAAGTCCTCGTTTGGTTATCGGTATGTGATCGTCTCGCTGCTCTTCGCGGCCATGGTGGTGAACTACATCGATCGCCAGATGATCGGTGTGCTCAAGCCGACGTTGTCGAAGGAGTTCGCCTGGCGCGAGACGGACTACGCGGACATCGTCTTCTGGTTCCAGGCTTCGTACGCGGTCAGCTACCTCTTTTTCGGCCGCGTGATGGATCGCATCGGTGCGCGCGCAGGCTTCGCGGTCGCGTACTGCATCTGGCAGCTCGCGCACATCGCGCACGCCGGGGCGACCTCCCTCGTCAGCTTCACCGCAGCGCGCATGGCGCTCGGCGTTGGCGAAGGCGGTGGCTTCCCCGCCGGCATCAAAGCCGTCACCGAATGGTTCCCCAAGAAGGGGCGCGCCTTCGCGACCGGCTTGTTCAACGCCGGCACGAACATCGGCGCCATCCTCACGCCGCTCATCGTGCCGTACATCACACTGCGATGGGGCTGGCCCGCCTGTTTCATCGTCACCGGCGTGGTGGCGCTGCTCTGGTTGCCCATCTGGCTCTTCTTCTACCGCCGTCCCGCGGAGCATCCGCGCGTCACGCGCGAGGAGCTCGCGTACATCCAGCAGGACCCGCCCGATCCCGTGGAGAAGATCGGCTGGCTGCGCCTGCTCCGCGTGAAGGAGACGTGGGCTTTCGCGCTGGGCAAGTTCCTCATCGATCCGATCTGGTGGATGTTCCTCTTTTGGCTGCCCGACTTCTTGAACAAGCGCCACGGTCTGAACCTGAAGTCGTTCGGCCCGCCGCTCGTCGTCATCTATTTGCTGTCCGACGTGGGCAGCATCGGGGGAGGGTGGCTCTCATCCCAAATGATGAAGCGCGGCCTCTCGATGAACCGCGCGCGCAAGACGGCCATGCTCATCTGCGCCTTCTGCGCCATCCCCGTAGGCTTCGCAGCCTTCGCCGAGAACCTCTGGGTCGCGGTGGGCATCATCGGCCTAGCCACAGCCGCCCACCAGGGTTTCTCCGCGAATTTGTACACCCTACCTGGCGACGTCTTCCCGCGCGCTGCCGTGGGTTCGGTCGTGGGCATCGGGGGAATGCTCGGGGCTTTTGGCGGCATGGCGATGGCCAAGTACGCGGGCTTCGTCCTGGAGAAGATCGGGAGCTACACGCCCATCTTCGTAGTAGCCGCCTCCGCCTACCTAGTCGCACTCACCGTCGTGCACCTGATCTCACCGAAATTGTCACCGGCCAAGGTGGACTGAGGGCCGTTGATGTGACGCGGAGCGCGGGAGACGAGCTCCCGCGCGTGCAGCGGTTGCGTCAGCGCGCCAGGGCAGTAAGCAGTGCGACGAGGTGTTTCGCGATGGCGACGCACCGAGCCGCGGCGCTCTCTTCGACGTCGCCGACGAGCGCGCAGATTTCGACCGCAGCCACTGCTTCCACAGCCTCGCCGCGCGCGATGGCGAAAGCGCGCGCCTTGTCCGGACGCGTGATGCGGCCGGCGCCTTCCGCCGTATTGAGGCAGGCGCTCTTTGCCGAGCGCATGGCTTCATCGCGAAACTTCGGGTCGCGAATGTTGGCCGCTTTCACAGCGAGCAGGAACTCGACCGCGACCTGATAGGCCACGAGGGAATGGTGCGGAAGTGCGGAGCGCGGGGGCATGTTTTGATCGGTCATGCCCCAACCCGCGCAGGCCCCGTGACAGCGACACGCCTCACGGGCGTCAGGGACGGAGCTGGCGCGGGGCGTGCGCGCACAGGCATGACCGATCAAAACATGTCCCCGCGCGGAGTGAAGCATTTTGGCGTGGGCGTGAGGTCAGGGCTAGGCGTGGGCGTGGGCGTGGGCGTGAGGTCAGGGCCGGGCGTGAGCGTGGGCGTAGGCGTGGGCGTGAGGTCAGGGCTAGGCGTGGGCGCGAGCGTGGGGTCAGGGCTAGGCGTGGGCGTGAGAAGAAGGCGGAACGAGCGGCGAGATTTCCCCCACGCTCACGCTCACGCCTACGCTCACGCCCAGCCCCACGCCTACGCTTACGCCCAGCCCCACGCCTACGCTCACGCCCAGCCCCACGCTCACGCCCAGCCCCACGCTCACGCCCAGCCCCACGCCTACGCGCAGCCCTATCGCTCTAACCCTAGCTCTCCAGCGCCCGCCGAATTTCGTCCGGTAGGCTCTCTTGCGATAGCGCCAGCTCGTCGACCATGAGGCGTAATTTGCCGCGTTCGGAGTCGCTGAGGCGGCCGTCGGCGGAGAAGTGGGAGAAGCTCTTTCGGATGAAATCGATGAGGAGCGCGTCCACGCGGGCGGCGGGGAGGCCGCCCGTGGCGACCGCGGTCCATAACTCCTTGCGCTCTTCGTCGGTGACGATGCCGTCGGAGAAAATGCGAGCCAGCATGCCGGTGAAACGACGCTCGACGGAGGCGGAATCAGACATCTGCGCGAGGATACCATCATCGCGCGGCCCTTTGGAGACTACTCGGCTGCGCTCGCCGTTCGCGGCGATTCCACCAGGCGCACGTAGGACCGCTGCCGCGCGCTCATCGATACCAGTGGCCGCTTGGCCTTGAGCAACGCTTCGGCCTCCTCCAAATCGCGCACCAGCCCGCGGCGAATCAGCAGCGCTGCCACCACCATCGCCGAGCGGCCATGCCCGAAGGCACAATGCACGAACAACCCGCGCGAGTCCGCGGCGAGTCGCTCCACCGTCTCGCGGAACACCTCCGGATCGGGCACCGAAGCATCGAGCGCCGGCAGACAAAGGTAAGCGCGTCCCGCGTGCACCACCCGACGCCGAACGGGTAGCTCCGCGGTCACGTCCACCACCAGATCCACGCCCTTCGGCAGATCATGCTCTCCCGGCCAGCGCCCGATCCACAGCCCCGGCACGATCTCGTTGCAGGCATCCTCGCGCACGAACAGACGAAAGAGGCCCCACGAGGTCTGCGAGAAAAGAAGGAACGGCAGGAAAAAAAGATACGAGAGGGGCGCAATCGTTCCGTCCATCCTCTTACCGACCAACCCCGGGCGTTTGCCGGCGTAGCCAAGGATGACCACCGCCCAGAAGCTCGCCGCGGGCCATAGAAGAATCCAGAAAGCCCCTCCGAGTGCGGCCGCGATGCCGGCGAACGCAAGGCCAATTGAAAAGAGAATGGTCGGATATGTCACGGGATTGGCTTTCTGTGCGACTCCGCGAGAGTATGGCTCGCGCGAGGATGCAGATCGTCGACTTCTATAAGCTGACGCGTCCTGTCCAGGAGCGTTTTCTTGGGTCGGTCCGGGGGAGCGGAATGCCCGTGCCGATCTTGGAGGTGCGCATCGGTCCGAAGGAGCCTTACGCGTGGCTCGGCCTCAGCGCCGTCGCGGCGCTCGTGCTTCTCGTTCTGTACCGCCTCGGGTACGGGTCGCTCGACAGCTCCTTCGCCATCCAGAAGACCTGGACCATCGCCGCCTACGTGCTCGTGGCCGTCATTGCCTTCGGCGTCGTGCGGGCGCTCGCGGTCTGGCGGGACGTGCGCGTCCTTCCGTACAAGCCGGGTGTCTACGTCTTTCCCATCGGCGTCATCGATGCGCGGCGGCACAAGATGCGCGTATACCACCTCGCCGAGCTTCAATCGGTGGAGGGGCCCTCGCCCGGGAACCAGTTCGTGCTCACCTTCACCGACGGGCCGCGCTTCGTCTTTCCCGCGCCCGATCCGGCGAAGGCCGAGCAAGCGCTGCGCAGCCTGACCGCGGCCCGCACGCAGCACATCGAGGCCGTGGCCGCCCGCGAGAGCATCCGCCCCAAGGCCATCGCGGCCATCGACCCTCTGCAGGACGGCGGCTTTGCCAGCCCGCTCGTGCCGAAAACGCCCATTGCGCGCAATATTCCGCTCTGGGCGCGGAGCTGGCTCGTGGCCCCCACCATCGGATTCCTCGCCGGCCATGCGCTCTGGACGGGGCGCAACATCTGGAGCGACGAGCGCATGTTCCAGAAGGCGCAGACCAAGAACGACGTGGCCTCGTACCGCGCGTACCTGGCGCGCGGCAAGGCCGACTCGAAGTACCGCCCCCAGGTGCAAGACCGACTTCTGCCGCTCGCAGAGCTTCGCGAGGCCGAGCGCGCGGGCACCGTCGAGGCCATCGAGGGGTACATCCAGTCGCACCCCAACTCGAAGATTCAAGGGGACGTGGACAAGGTGCGGCGCGCGGCGATGCTGGCCGAGCTCGAAAAGACGAAGCAGTCCGGCACCGTCAGCGCGCTGAACGAATTCGAGCAGCGCCATCCGGACCACCGGCTCGTTCCGGAGATTCAAGCGGCGAAGCATGCGGTGTACTCCGGCGCGTTCGAGTCGTACCGGCCGCTGGCCAACCCCAAGGATTCCGCCGCGCAGGCCTTCGTGGAGCGCTTGCTCGCCTTTGCCGAACGCAAAGGGCCGCGCGTCGAAATCCGCTTCCAGCGCGAGATTGGAAAGGCCCTCGAGAAGGCCGATGCCGCGGTCGGCAAGAGCAGCAAGTTCATGGGCGTCCAATCCTTCCCCACGCGGTATTTCGATGTCGCGCACGCCCACACGCGCGAGGCCTTCGCCGGGAAGATTCTCGTCGAGCGCTTCTCGGAAGCGTTTCCAAAGGATGTCCTCGACATCCAGATCGGCGAGCCCCTTCTCGATCCCGATGCGCCGCTACCCGAGCCGACCGTGCCCACGCTCTTCATCGAGCACACCGCCGATTGGTCCGGCGGGACGGCCAGTTCCGACGTTCCGCGCGGCGTCTTCGTGGTGGTCGGCGTCACCTTCGACGTGACCTTCCGCATCCCCGGTGATGCCAAGCCGTACAAATTCAAAATGACGTCGTGGCGGGCACCGCGCATGGACTCCATCAAAGGTGCCCAGCAGCCCGCCGAGGAGATTATCTACGAACAGATCGCCCACGACGCGTTCGATCAGTTCACCCGGAAGTTCCTCGCGAACTTCTTCAAGGACACCGCGAAATAACCGGAACCGAAGGTTCACTCGCTTCGCTCGTGGACCTTCGTGGACTACGTGCACTATCGGCCTTGCAGGCCTGCGTGCACTCCGTCCGCTACGGTTCTACGCTCACCCCGTGCCAAAAGGCGACGCGGTTGGCGAGGCGTTGGGCGGCGGGCTTGGGCGTCGGGTAGTACCAAGCGGCGCCAACGTTCTCTTCGCCATCGACGACGAGATCGTAATAGCTGCACACACCCTTCCATCCGCACACGGTGTGGCGAGCGCTGGGGCGAAAGTACTGCGTCGCGAGCGATGTCTTCGGAAAATAGGCGTTTCCCTCGATCATCACGATGTCATCGCTCTCAGCGATAACTGCCCCGTTCCAAATCGCCTTCATCGGTTCGTAAGATCCGACGTTGGGTTCACGTCCACCGCTCGTCAAGCGCTTTTCATGCCAGTCGAGCTACGACGCGCTACGGGATGTCGCGTGCGCTTGAGTCAAAAGCCATGCGCAAATGTTGACGCAGCGTTTCTGAATTGAAGGAAAGCAACTCGCCGTTGCAACATGGCTCTGCTTGGCGAGCTCGTTTCCGCGGAATAACATCCCGGGTGTGACTACCAAGTTCGTGCTCGTGGTCGACGACGACGTCGACATACGTGAGGCGGTGACAGGCGCATTGCAGGAAGAAGGCTACGAAGTTGCAAGCGCGGGCAACGGTGAGGAGGCTCTCGCGTACTTGCAGTCGCCCGGCTCCAAGCGCCCCCACCTCATCTTGCTCGATTTGATGATGCCCATCATGTCGGGCTCGGAATTCCGAGCGGCCCAGGAGGCCGATCCGTCACTTTCGGCCATCCCGGTTGTCCTCGTTTCCGCCTCGGGCGATGTCGTGGCCCGCGCCGATTCGATGCGCGTCGCCGGCGTGGTGCGCAAGCCTCTGAGCCTCGACATCTTGATCGACAATGTCGAGCGCTACGCCGACAAACGCTCGAACTGACGCTTACTTCACGTCCACCTGCGTCGCGCACCCGAAGGCGAGGGTCAGCTTTCCATCGCGGTCCGACTGCACACCCGTGCACATCGTCGGGCAAAGCGTGATCCTCTTCGGCGCGCTCGGATCGTCGTAGCGCCAGCCCGCGCCGTTCGCGCAATCCTTGCTGTACGAAATGACCTGGTGCTTGCCGCCGGCCGAATAGACGACGTTCACCTGGGTCGGATCGAGCGTCTTGCCCGCGGGCGGAGGCGGAATGGTGAAATCGCACGAGAGCGTCTGCGAACGAATGCGCTCGAGCGCCTTCTGGAAGAGCCCCGTCGTGTTCGCAGGATCGCGCACGTCGACCATGATGGCCTCCTGCGTACCTCCCGCGGAGGCGATGGCGTTCAAACTGTCCAAGGCCGGGCCCACGCCGATGACGTACGTGCGGATCGAAGGCGCATTCAAATAGGCATCGCGCGCGGTCTTGGCGACCGTCGGTATATTGTTATTTGGGCAACCTTCGCTGAACTTGTCGTCGATGGTGATTCCCGGCTCGCCATCCGTCACCAACACGACCACCGTTGCGTCCCGTGGCTTCTTCGCCGCGACGCCCTTCGCATAGGAAATGGCACCCTGCAGGGCCGGCAATGTGGGCGTACCGCCCTGCGGCCGCGTCGTGTTGATGGCGTTGACCAACGGCGACGACTCCGAAAGCGGTGTGAGCTTCACCTCCGGATCGGCATAGTTGTAGGAGCAAACTTGTTCGACGGTGTCGCCAATTGGAAAGAATTGGATCGACGCGTTCATGGATTTCGATCCGGGATCGGCCAAAAAGGCCTTCATGCCGGTGCTTACCGGGATCCACTTCAACTTGGGATCGAAGGGCGGCGAATTGTTGGTATCGCCCATGCTGCCCGATTTGTCGTACATGATGACCAAATTGGCCGGTGTGAGCGCGGCATCGGTGGCCGACGTCGCACATGCGGAGAAAACACCTCCGGGCGCAAGCGGATCGCTTCCGAAGCTTCCTCCCGGGTCCTGCTTCGCCGGATCGTCGGTGGCGTTGCTGTTGTTGAACGTCGAATCGTCCCTTCCGCTGCCACATGCGGCAGTGGTCAGGCCAAGCGCGACAAACGCAAAGGACAAGAATGACACGACGGGAACCGTGCGATGACCCATGTACCCCCCTGGAATTGCGTCCCGGGTTATGCATCGACCGTTCCTGGAAAATCTAAACTCCAGGAACGCAGATTTTCCGGTGGGGCTGCCCGTCCCTGGTAGGCTACGCGCGTGGTAAGTAGACCGCCTCGGCTGCCCTCGCTGGAGTCGGACGAAGTTTCTCGCGACGAGAGGGGCCTCATCAACAAGGTCCTCGCCGGGAAATACCTCGTGCGGAGCATCATTGGCTCGGGCGGCGTCGGCACCGTCTACGAGGCCATCGATCGTGCGCTTCGCCGCACGGTCGCGATCAAAGTGCCACACAAGACCGCGACCGACGTGATTCTCCAGCGCTTCCTGCGCGAGGGGCGTGCAGGTGCGGCCATTGCGCACCCCAATGTTTGCGCACTTTTCGATGTGGGCCCGCTCGAAGATGGCACCCCGTTCCTGGTCATGGAACGACTATTCGGTGACACCCTCGCTGACCGGTTGGAGAAGCAGCCTAAGCTGGATTTGCCCAGCGTCATCACGATTATGACGCAGGTGCTCAGTGGCCTTCACGCCGCGCACGCGCAGGGCATCGTGCACCGGGATATGAAGCCGGAGAACATCTTCGTGTGCCGCCCTGTGGGTGGCGAGGCCTTGGTGAAGGTGCTCGATTTCGGTGCATCGAAGCTCGACGGCTTTTTGCTGAGCGAAGACGAAGGCCTCGATGCGCTCACCGCGACCGGTTATGCGGTGGGCACTCCTTATTATATGGCGCCCGAGCAAGCGCGCGGTGAGATGGATCCCGATGGCCGGCTCGACATTTTCGCGTGCGGCACGATCATCTACGAAGCGCTCACCGGGGTGCGTCCCTTCGAGGGGAATCACTTCAGCGAGATCTTCAAGGCCATTGCCGCGGCGAATCCCAAGCCAATCCGCAGCATCGATCCGAGCCTGCCCGAAGCGCTGACCAAAGTGCTCGCCCGGGCGATGGCACCGCAGCGCGAGTCGCGGTACCCCACCGCAGGCGCATTCTCGCGTGCGCTGGAGTCGCTGAAGCACGCCACGGCGGACTCGAAACCACAACCGGAGGAGCCGACGAGCGAACGGCTGGCTTACCTACGCCAGCGCTTTCACGAGCTCGCGGTTCTGTACCGGAAGGGCTCTTCGGGATCCGGGCAAGCTGCGTCGGGGGTGCGTTCTCCGCCCGCGGGCGACGGCTCGGCCGAGATCCCCGTGTTCTTCGACGAAGAATCGCCTTCCTCGCCGTCGTACGTACCACCGACTTTCCCAGGCGTGCCAGGTGTGTCAGGCGCGCCAGGTTCCGAGGAGTCGGCGCGGTCGCGCATCCTCACCGAGCGCGATCCGATTGGCCCGACGCGCGATCCTTAGACCGCGCGCGCGCTTCGCGCAGGTAGGAGATGGCGGCCTCGCGGTCCGAGCTCGCGAGCCGGCGAGCTTCCTCGATCAATGCGGTAGCTGCCTCGCCGCGTGACTCGAGCTCGCCCGCGCGGCGTCGTTGCGCCTCGACCCGCGCGAGCACGGCTTCGTCGAGGGGGCGCTCGCTCGGCCAACAGCGAAGCAAGGCGACGAGCCGCTCGGCCTCGACGGCGCTGAGCGCATCGCCGCGTGCCTCGGCGTGCTGGAGGCCCGTGCGCACGGCTTGTTCGCGGTGCGATGGATCGCGCTCGGCGAGCTCCGTGAGCGAGGCCAGTGCCGCGGCCCGCACGAAGCGGCTCGGTGAGCGCAGAAGCACGGAGTCGACGAAAAGCGCATCGGCGCCGCGGACGTAGCGTCGATCGAACCGCGCGGCCTCGGCCACGGCTTGCATCGAGGTGTGCGCCTCGCTGCAGAGCAACCGGACCACGTGCACGCGCGCGGCGCATTCGATGAGCGCCTCGCCTTCGTGCGCCGCGCGATCGCACGTGCGACGGAAGACGTCGAGGGCTTCGAGTTTGTCGGGCCGCTGCGACGAAGCATCGAGGCAGCGCGCCAGCAGATACAGCGACTTCGCGCGCTCGTAACGCGCCACCTCCGCACGCGCCAGGCGCACGGCAAGATGCATCAAGCCTTGGTCGATGAGGTCCGCGGCGAGGGTGGCGAGGTCCTCGTCGTGGGTCCTGGCCTTCATCTTGGCCCACAGGCGCAAGGTGCGTCCGAGCTCCCTGGCGGTCCCGAATTCGAGAACCGCCCGCAGCCCGGCGAGCGCCAGCGCGTGGAGCACCGCCACTCAACGACTCCCGCGATCGGTCACCAGGCCGATGGACGGAATGCGCTCGAGGGCGGCCTGAATGCGCTCCAGCTCCGAGGCCACCTGCTCGAGCGTGCGGCGCGTTTCGGCGATGTCGCGCTCCCCGCCCGAGGCCGCGGCAAGAGGGCGCGCGCACTTTTCGCGAAGCCACGCGACGAGCCGCTCTTTCTCCGCGAGCTGCACTCCGCGCACTTCTTCGGCGGCGGAAGGCTGGAAGTCCTCCAGGTCGAGCTCGAGGCGCGAGGCCCACGCGAAGACACTGGCAAAGCGTCGTGCGACGTAGGTCGGATCATCGTGGCGCGTGGTGGAGAGCTCCTCCTGGTACGCCGTCTCGACCAGCGCTTGCAGCTCGTTGAAAAGACGGCGCCAAGCCGGGCCGTCGGAGGCTTCGTACGCGCGCGTCGCCTCCTCGGTGATGCGTGTGAGGCGTTCCTCCCATGCCGCGCGATCCATGCCCACGAGCGGACCCGTGGCGCGGTAGACGATGCGTCGCAACGTATCGAGCACCTGCTCGAAGCGGTGCATCGGCGGGGTCATCGCCTCGTGCTCGCCGCCGCGGAACTCGTCGATGAGGAGGCGCAGCTTCTGGCAGTGCGCATCGCACTTGTCGGGATCGATGGCCAAGAGCTCCCGGATGGACGAGGAAAGCCGCTCGTATTCGCGGTGGTACGCCTGCCCGAAGGCCCCCCAGAGCGTGCGCCCGGCCTCCTCCGCCTCGTCGAGCAGGGCGAGGATGGCTTCCACCTTCTCATAGCGAACCGCCGACGGCGCCTCGACCAGGGCCCACAGCTCCTGCCCCGCGACCTCGGCCCGCGCCTCCATGCGCATCGATTCGTCGCACGAGAGCTCCAGCTCGACGCGCGATCCCACTTTGGTCTCGGGCGGCACCTCGATGACCAGCGTCTTGATGGGAAGCCGCTCCTGGAGCAGACGCAAGACGACCCGGCCGCTCTGGTCGACGGTGAAGAATTCGCGCTTCACTTTGGCGGGGAGCCCGGTGCCGTGCGAAAGGAGGACACGGCGCTCGCGCCGCCCCGCGCGCACGACCTCGAGGGCAATGTCCTTGGCCACGACGCTCGGGCGACTGAGCGCGCTGGCCCGCGGCCGCGCCTCGCCCGCGCCCACGCGGTAGAGCGCAAAGTCGAGCTCCGAGACCGTCGTACCGTTCGCGTCGAGGAGGGCGAGGGTGGCGGGGTTCTCCTCCTTCGCACCGAGCGGCACGTCGAGCCGCACGTTCTCTCCGAGCGCGAAGGCCGTTGCGCCCAGCGGCTGTCCGTCCTCGCGCACGGCCAACGTTCGCGCGCCCTCTGGCGCCTCTTCGACGCGGATGCCCAGGCGCAGCTGCTTTCCCTCGCCGGCGAGCGGCGTCAAAAACGAGACGCGCGTCTTCTTCTCCGCGTCGCCGATGCGCAACCCGCCGAGCTGTGCGGCATGGATGGCTGCCCCCAGGGCCACGCACGTATCGACTTCGTCTTGCAGCGGCTTCGTGTTCTTGCACTTTTCCGCGAGCAGCTCGGTCACCTTGCGCACCACCAGCGGCACCCGGGTCGAGCCGCCGACGAGAAGAATGTGATCGATCCCGTCGAGCCCAACCCCGGCGAGCTGCCGGCTCTTTTCCAGCGCACGCTCGCAGCAGGCGAGGGTCGTGTCGATCAAGCTTCCCACGGCGCTTTCGTACTCCGCGCGGCCAATCTCGGCTTCGTATCCAACGCTTTCGCCGCCCTGGTCGTCGAAGATGTCCTGCTTGGATACGTGCACGACGTCGCGGGTGGAGAGCGATTCTTTGATCTCTTGGGCGAGATGCACGAGTTTGGACCAACGGAGCGCATCATCGGCGTTCTGGCGAACGTCGAGCTCGAGGGCGTATCCGCGCTTCACGAGTTCGAGGCGAAGCCGCTCGGCGAAGCGCTTGTCGAGATCGTCGCCGCCGAGGTAGTTGTCACCGTCGATGGCCAGCACCTGGTACTCGCCGCCCAGGCAGCGCACGATGGAAACGTCGAAGGTGCCTCCGCCCAAGTCGTAGACGAGAAAGGTGCCGTCGCCGAGGCGATGTTTCCACGTCGCGTGGATGGCCGCGGCCGTGGGCTCTTGGAGGATGCTCAACACTTCGAGCCCGCTCTGTTCTGCCGCGCGGCGGGTGGCCTCCACTTGCGGCGCATCGAAGTAGGCCGGCACGGTGACGGTGGCACGCGCGACGCGCATCTCGACGCCTCCCGCGGCCTCTGCGGCGAGGTATTCGGCGAAGCGGGTGCGCAATTCCTTGAGGATGGCCGCCGAGATTTCCTCCGGCAGGAGCGCGTGCGGCCCTATCTCGGTGCGCGTGGTCTGTCCCATCTTGCGCTTGATGGACTCGACGATGGCGCCCCCCTTCGTCCGGCGCGCCCGCGCCGCATGCCCCACGAGCAGCGCTGCGCTCTTCGCGTCCCACGCCACCGCCGAGGGCATGGTCTTTCGCCCAAAGCGATCCGCATAGAGAAAGATGCGCCGCTCCGAGGGATGGCAAAGCGCAATCTCCGAATTGGTGGTGCCAAGATCGATTCCAACGGGGCGGTCGACGAACATGCGTCTCACTTCTTCCTGGGAAATAGAATGGGATCTTCTCGAAATGGCGTAACCGATGCTTGCGGCATGGGAGGGCACTGAACACGCGGCGACGTTGCCGCCGGCAGAGGGAGGGCGCCAGTGACAGGATGCGCACCGAACGCCGCACGCACCCGCTGCGCAGGATGAAGCGTCAACGCCTCCCACGCGGCGCGCAGCCGTTCACGCTCTTCGTCGCTGGTCGCGTCCTCCAGCAGCTCGCGAAAGCGCTCCGTGATGGCACGCGTCCCTTCGCGCGGATCGATGTCGTACGCCTCGAACGGGTTTTTGCCCGAGCTCACGGTGTCCTCCGGTACGCGCGCTGCTTGAACGCCGCCAAACGCCGGCGCGCTTCTTCCAGCGATCGCGACGTGGGATTGAGCCCCTCGGCGCGCGCCAGCATCGCCTCCATCGCCGCAATGTCCTTCTCGCCCACGAAGAACCCGGCGCGATCCATCGTGTGAATCGCCGAGCGGCACAAATAGCTGCAAAGCACGATGCGCGCGTTGCGGTGCGAAGGGCAGATGGCCAGCGCCTTCTCCGCGAACCCAATTTGCTCGGACAGCGTCGTGGCCGTTTCGGCCCGGAAGATCAGCATGTGCGCGCACGCGGCCAGATAGCCCATGGGCTCGTGGTGTTCCTCGATGCGGCGGCACAAGCTGTCCACCAGCGGATCGATGGTCGCCATGAGCGCGCGCAAATCGTCCCAGCGGTTGCCCCGATAGAGCTCCCACGCCGCGTCGCTCACTTGATCGACGACGAAGCGCTCCACGGCCTCATCGTACTCCGCCCACGACCAGAGCGTCGTCGCCGGGTGCAGAATCCGCTGCGCATCCCCCGAGAGACTGCCGCGCGCCGATGCATCCGCCATCGCTTCCGCAATCGACGAAAGGGCCGTGTCCAGCGCATGCTGCCTCTTCGAGTCGGCAAGCGCCATCGCGCGTCGCGCTAGCTCCGAGGTCGCCAATCCTGCGGTGCGGCATGCCTCCGCCACGCGCGCGAGCGTCCTCCACGCGGCCCGCGCCCGCTGGGTCCGATTGCGCGCGCCCTCCTCGGCCTCGCGCCCGAGGGCATGGATCACGTCCAGCGCGGCATCTTCCACCGCGCACTGGAGCTCGGCTGGGGAAAGTTGGGCTCCCGCCACGGCCCGCGCCAACTCGGACAAATACTGCTGCTCCTGCACCAGCGCGAGCCACGCCGCCAAGGAGCGAAGACGCGCATCGCTCGCCGCATCCGGTGCTTCCTCGCAGAGCGCTTCCGCGACCCGGTCCAAATGAAGCGCCAGATGGTGCAGAAGCTCGGGCGGCATCCCCTCGAGCGGCGCCGTTCGCACGATGTGCAGCAGCGGCTCGAGCTCCCCGCGGTCAGCCTCTTCCCGTGCACGGCGGCCCGATTCGATCCGCGCGATGCAGGCGATCAGCCCCGCGGCACGGACGGGCTGCGGCGTGCGATGCCCGGTCGTTGCCAACCAGAGTCGCTCCAGAATGCGTTCATCCTCGAGGCGAGACAGCAGCGCCTCGTCTTCGGCGCGCCACATGGGCTTCACTGTAATGGACTGCCGCCCCATTGTGGCGACTTTCCACGCGTGGGGCACGCCAGCGCACGCTCCCGGCCGTCCAGGACGTCAGAGTACATGAAAGACGTCGCCGTCACCCCACATGTATCGCCACGCCTCGGCCCGAACCAGGGTGTCATACGCCGGATGATTCCGATCCGTCTGCACCTGAAACGGTTTGCGCGTGCGTGGCAGAAACGCAAGCCGGTAGAGCATCATCTGAAGGCGCGTACTAGGCACGTGTAGTTCCACATGAACCGAGTCGACGCCGCGGCATGCGTCGAGGATGGCGCGGTACGCCCGCGTCATCCACCGCGGCGGCGCCGTCACGTCCACGATCGCCGCCTGCTGCCCATTGCGCTCCAGCGCCACGGCCGCAACGGGCGTCTCCCCATCGAGCACGATGTAGCCACGCTGCTCGCCGCGTCCGAATCTCCACGCGTAGAACACCGCATCGCGCACCGGCACCACCTGGTCACGCCCCGCGAGTGCATCGATCGTCGCTTGCCAAACGCGATCGACGCGCGCATCGGGACGCTCGCCGAGCTCGATCAGCCGCAAGCTGGTTTTGCGCGGTCCGAGTGCCCACGCGAGCGGCTGCCCCAACGTGGCCAAGGCCGTGGCGCGCGCGCCGCCGAAGCCTCGTGCAGTGAAGGGGCGCACGAAGCGTTGCACGTGCCCCACCTGCGAGGCGCCGGCCTGCAGAAGTGCCTTCAAGTTGTTTGGCTCGGGGGGCCCGAACATGAAGCTCACCGCCTCGTGGCGATCGTTCATCGCGCGCAGCGCCTCGCGATGCAGCTTCGTGATGATCCCGCGCCGTCGATAGCGTGGCGTCACATAGCCATCACCGCCGATGGCGCCGAGAAACGTCTGCCCGCGCACCCAGACCGGGCGCGGAAAGAGTGACGTGATTCCGACGACCTCGCCCGTGGCACCGTCGGTTGCCACGAACGTGCACGCCTGCTGCGCGGGGTTATCCAAGTACAGCCGCGTGTAACGTGCGTCCGCCGTTCCGGGTTCGCCGATGGACGCGAAGTACTCGCGCAAAATGCCGAGCACCCCCTCGCGATCCTTCGTGTGATCGACGCGTCGATAGAGGATACCGTGATCGGGTGTCGCAGAGACCGTGTTAGGGCTCGCCATGCAGGCTTCGAGATTGGCATTCGATTCGCTACGTCGGCAAGCCGATGCGAAGAGGACCGGGCAAGGCTCAGGTAGGATGGCGCGTCGGCGTGGTGGCTGTTCTCCCCGCCGCGATGCTCATTGGCGCCGGATCGCTCGGTGCGTGCAGCAGCTCGAGCGGCAGCACGCCGGATGGGACGGACGATGGGGATGGCAACGCGCCTGACCTGGGACCCCGCGGCGGAGGGGACGGCTCGTCGTCTCGTGATGCCGAGCCCGATGTGTCGAGCGACGCGTTCCCCGTCGACTCCGGAAGCGACGCGCAGCAGCCGAGCGATGCTGCGCCCGATGTCGTAACGCCAATCGACACGGGCCCGCCGTTGGACTGCACCGCCGTCGGCTCCGCGGGCGAGCCCAAAGAGCTCGGTTGCACGGGCCTTTACGCCTCGTGGCCCGATCGCAGCATCGCGCCCAGCGCGCGGCCATTCACCCCGGCCTTCACGTCGTGGAGCGATGGCGCGTACAAGTCCCGTTGGATTTACTTGCCGCCCGGCACGAAGATCGACACCTCCAACATGGACGAGTGGCGCTTTCCCGTGGGCACGAAGATCTGGAAAGAGTTTCGCCTCGGGAATCTTCGCGTCGAGACGCGCCTGCTCTGGAAGAAGACCAACAGCGACTGGTACCGCACCGCGTACGTATGGTCGCGCGATCAATCGAGTGCCACCGAGAATACGGCCGGCGTCGTCAACATCTGGGGCACCGGTTACGACGTCGTGCCCCAAAGCGATTGCTCCCTTTGCCACAACGGCCACCTCGATGGAGTCCTCGGCTTCGAAGCCATTGGTCTTTCGGCCGCGGGGGCGAGCGGCTTCACGATGTCCGCGTTGGTCAGCGAGCAGCGCGTCACCGATGCGCCCGCGTCCTCGTACGAGGTGCCGGGCGATGCCACCGCGCGCGCGGCGTTGGGATCTCTCCACGCCAACTGCGGGAACGCGTGCCATAGCAATTCGAACTACGCCTTGGCGAAGGACTCCGGGCTGTTCATGCGTCTGCGTACGGACAGTCTGGGCAGCGTCGCCGCGACCGACACCTACAAAACGGCCGTCGGTGTGGCATCGAAGTTCCAGCCCCCCGGCCAAACGGGCTTCCTCCGCATCAAGGAAAACGACGTGGCGCACAGCACCATTCCGTACCGAGACGGCTACCGCGACACGAGCGGGGAGCGCATTCAAATGCCGCCGCTCGGCACCCACAAAGTCGACACGGCGGCGATGAATGCCGTCAAGGCATGGATCAACGCGATGTAGTGCGAATGTTGCGAACTTGCATCCCTTGCCCCGCGTGGGCACCTTTGGTTGCACCATGACCCAAACGCGTACGGACGTGCTGAACGAGTCGAAGAAAAAAGGCATCGCGGCCGGTGCGGTAACGGCCGTTTCCGTCACGGCTGCCGTGGCAGGTGCCCCGTTCCTCGCGACGGTCGCGGCCGTTCCTGCCGCCGTCCTCGCCTACCGGTGGTGGAAGCACCGGGCCGAGAACGGCATCAAGTTCTAAGCCGGGCCTGGCACCTGAGTTGACGGAATCGAAAACAGGCGGCCATAAATAGAGGCATGTCGCCTGCACAACCGCAGCCACCTGAGTTGGCGTACGCGCCTGCGGGGTGGACTCTGCTGGAACGGGCCGGCGAGGGCGCCACCGCCGAGGTGTGGCGAGCCCGGCGCAACGGCGATGGCGCCATGGCCGCGCTGAAGATCGTTCACGATGCGGACACTGCGCGGGCTGAGGCCGAGATCGTCGCGCACCTCGCACGAGCATGGGGCCCGCGCTGGCTCGACGCAGGGGCGCTTCCCGATGGCGGAGGTTGGTACCTCGCGACGACGTGGGTCGAGGGCGCGCCGCTCGATCCGGCCAAAGTGTGCGCGCTGCCGCCGAACGAGCGCGCGATCGCGGCGGCCCGGGTGGCGTTGGGGGTCGCGCGGGGCCTTGCCGAGCTGCACGAGGCGGGGGTGCGGCATGGCGATGTGAAGCCGTCCAACATCGTGACCGACGGCACGCGCGCGACCCTGGTCGATCTGGGGCTCGCCACCGTTTCGAGTGCGCGGCCGAGGGGTGGTACGCCGCACTACGCATCGCCGGAGCTTCGCGAGCGCCCCGAGGTGGCCGGTCCCGAGGCGGATTTGTTCGCGCTGGGCCTGGTCCTGTCCGAGCTTCTCGATGGTCTGCCGTGCGAAGCGGCGCGTTGGGCGGAGGCGCTCGTGTCCACGGCACCGGGCGCGCGACCCTCCGCGGCCTGGATTGCCGAACGCGCGCGCCGCGCTCTTGGCGATACGGAGCCGGATCCGGTGGAGGTCGCGTGTGCGCGCATCCGGCGCGCGTACCTCGCGGTGCGCGCACGGGACATCGTGTCCGGTGCGCGCGTGGACGAGGGCATGGGCCTCCCTGGCGAGTGGCTGCGCGAGGCGATCCGCGCGGTCCCGCAGCAGGTGGGCTCGACGGCCCTGTCGCCTTTTTCGCCTCTTTCGCCTCTTTCACCTCTTTCGTCGCTTTCGGCAATGGGGCGTGCACGATGGCTCGTCGCCGTGGTCGGCCCCAGCGCGGCCGCATGGCCGCTTCGCGACGAAGTGCTCGGCAGCGACGCCGATCTCGCGCAGCGCATGTTCGATCTCGCCGCCCATGCACCGCCGGCATCGTGGACGCTCGACGATCTCGCGCCCGCGGGCCAGTCTGGCCCCGCGTCACGCCCGCCGTGGGACGAAGGCGAAGCCTCCGAGCGCATCGCCGCCCTCGTTGCCGAAATGGAGCGCCCGCGCCCGGACGTGCGCGCGCTCGCCTCCGCGGAAGATGCCATGGCGACGGGCGGCGCACCGCCGACCCTGGTCCTTTCCGCCGTGGATGCGCTGCTTCGCGCGGGCGAAATCGGCCGCGCATGGGCAGCACTCGCCCACGCACACGGCGATGCCGCCGAGTGGCGTCGTGCCGAGATCGCGCGCCGTCGCGGCGATCGCTCCGAGGCCGAGCGCATCGCGCTCACGCTTGCGCAGCGAGCGGCAGGCGAGGCATCGCACCGCGCCTGCGCCATCGCCGCACGCCTCGCATGGGACGCGGGCGATCTCGCGCAGGCCGAACAGCGCCTCCAAGGCGCACGCGGTGCAGCCGCTGCCGAAGTGCAGGCGCTCATTGCCTACCGGCGCGGGGCGTTCGGCGCGGGCCGCCAGATCCTCGAGGAAGCGATGGCCACCGCGCACGACGCAACGGCGTCGGCGCGCCTCACCGCAACCCTCGGCTACATCGAGCACGCGGATGGCCGCTCGGCCAAGAGCGCCGCGGCCTTCGCGCGCGCCGCCGAGCTTGCGGCGCAGGCCGGGGCCGTCGTCGAGGAGGCCACCTACCTCACGGGCCTCGCCGCGGCGGCCTCCGACGAAGGCGACATCGCCCGCGCCCTCGCCAGCGCCACGCGTGCAGCGCTCCTCTGGGAACGACTCGGCCGCCGCAGCGATGCCGCGCGCGCATGGCTCGCTCGGGCAGCCACCCTCGCGACCGTTGGCGCCGTGCACGGCGCCGACGAAGCCGCCGCCGAGGCCATTCACCGGGCCGAAAGCTCGGGCGATCGCGACGCCGCTGCCTACGCGCGCTGGGCCATCGTCGAGACGCGCCCACCCGGCGACCCGCGCGCACGCGAGGAAGCCATCCGCGCCTTCCGCGAGCTCCAAGCCGCACGCGATCCTTCGGACATGGCCCGCGCCACGGCGCGCCTGCTCGTCTGGGCCCCGGACGCCGTCGACCGCGCGGCCGTCGAGGCCATCGACACCGCCACCCTCGCGGGACCCGTCCGCTGGGAATGGTGGGGCGCCCGCGCCGCCTCCTCGTTCCCCGCGCCGCCTTCCACCTTGTCGGAACTCGTCGCTCTTCTCGACGTCCCCGCGCCGCTCTGCGTCCGCGGTCCCGCGCTGTTCGCGGCCGCGCGCCTTGCCACCGAGCGGGGCGACGGCGATGCCGCGCGCCGCTTCGAACTCGCGCGCAGCGCCGCCGCTCGCACCTTGCGCGAGCACACTCCGACCGAGTTCCGCGCCACCGTGGAAACCCTCGCCTGGGCCAAGCCGAATACCGTTGGCGTGGACGTTCCCGAGTTCACCTTGGCGCCCGCGCAACTCGAGCAACTCGCCACCATCGTGCGCGTCCTCGGCTCGCGCGATCGCCTTCGCCCGCTCCTCGAGCAGGTGCTCGACACCATGGTCCTCTGGTCCGGCGTCGAGCGCGGCCTCTTGCTCCTGCGCGCGCCGGACGGCCGTCTCGTGCCACGCGCCGCACGCAACCTGGCCCGCCGCGATCTCACCGGCGAACAGCTCTCGCTTTCCCACGGCCTCGCGCGCAAAGCCATGGAAACCGGCGACGCCGTCATCGCCACCGACGCCTTCTCCACGTTGGCCGAGGCCCACGCCTCCGTGCATGCGCTCCGCCTCCGCAGCGTGCTCGCCGTCCCGCTCATCGCGCGGGGCGAGACCCTCGGCGTGGTCTACCTCGACGACCGCGTCCGCCGCGGCGCCTTCGGTGCGCGTGAGATCGCCTGGGTGCGCCTCGTCGCCAGCCAGGCCGCCATGGCCATCGCCGACGCCCGCGACCAAGTGCTCCTCAAGCGCGCCGTGCGCCGCGCCGAGCGCGCCCAACGCGAGCTCGCACGCCTCCTCGGCGAAAAAGAGGCGGAGCTCTTTGCCACCCGTGCCGAGCTTCGCACCGTTCGCGGCGAAACGCGCTATCCCTACGAGGCCATCGCCGGTCGCAGCGAACCGATTCGCAGCATGCTCCACATCGTCGATCGCGTGACCCTGAGCGACATCCCCGTCCTGCTCGTGGGCGAGTCGGGCACCGGCAAAGAGCTGGTCGCCCGCGCGATGCATACGAACGGCCCGCGCAAGGACCGTCCTTTCATCTCGGAAAATTGCGCTGCCGTTCCCGAGCCCCTCCTCGAGTCCACGCTTTTCGGCCATGTCCGCGGCGCCTTCACCGGAGCGGTCACCACCCGCGCAGGCCTCTTCGACGTGGCCGATGGCGGCACATTTTTCCTCGACGAAGTGGGCGAAATGCCCCTGTCGATGCAGAAAAAGCTGCTCCGCGTCCTTCAAGAAGGGGAGGTGCGCCCCGTCGGAAGCGACCGGGTTCGGAAGGTCGATGTGCGGGTCATTTGCGCCACCCACCGCGATCTCGCTGCCATGGTCGAGGCAAAACTCTTTCGCGAGGATCTCTTCTATCGACTCAATGTCATTACCATCCGCGTTCCCCCTCTCCGCGAGCGCCCGGACGACATTCCGCTGTTGGTCGATCACTTCCTCGCAAAACACGCCACGCGGAAAGTCCGCATCACCAAGGCCGCCATGGACCGCCTCGTGGTCTATCCCTGGCCAGGCAACGTTCGGCAGCTCGAGAACGAGATACGGCGCGCCGTTGTCCTTGCGGACGAGCGCATCGACGTGGCCGAGCTTTCGCAGGAAATCGCGCGCGGAGGCCCCGGCGCCGCTCGCGGCGCAGGCGTTGGGCTGCGCTCGCGGGTCGACGCGCTCGAGGCGGAGCTCGTGCGTGACGCCCTCGACCGTACCCACGGAAACCAGACCAAAGCGGCAGAGATGCTCGGGCTTTCCCGTTTTGGCTTGCAGAAAATGATGAGACGGCTCAACGTCCGCATCGGGAACGGCTAGTCATCTTTTGGAAGGCGCTTCCCTTGGAGAGGATGCGCACGCGAAACCGAGCTATGCACTTCGGGAAGTTCTTCGCTGTTCAGGCGCCCATGGGGTATCTTTGTCGGGAGGACAATGATGCCGGATGAGGACGAGAAGAATCTCGCATCCATGCCTGCATCCGACTCCGTTCCGCCTGCCGATGATGCGTCCACCGTCGTCACCGAGTTTCCGCAGCACCTGATTGACGCACTCGAGCAAAGCGCCGGTTTGCCGCCCCGCGTTCCAGGAACGGCCCCGCAGCAGGCCCCGCGTGCCCCGCAGCCGACACCGGCGATCTCTCCCATGGCCACCCTGGAGATGCAGGCGCCGTCACTCGATACCGTGGAACTCTCCGGGCTACCCCCCTCCTCGAAGAATCCCACGGTGGTGCGCCCTCCGTTCACCACGCTGACACAACACGACGCGCCGACACCGGCGATGGGCTCTCCGAGTTATCCCGCGGGCCATCTCGAGGAGGAGCCTGCCCCCGTCTCGCTCGAGCCGGAGGACATCGAAGACCTGCAGGTCGAGCCCTATTACGAAGCCCCGATTTCCGTGGACGTGGCGCCACCCTCCGTGTCGCCCGCCGCGGGAACGCCGGTGCCCATGCCCGCGCCCACTCCATCGCCCGCACCTGCGGCGAATCAGGGGGCCCCCAACGTCGAGCCCCCGGCGCCATCGTCGTTTACGTTCGCGCCGCAGCGTCCACCGGGGTACGCGCCGGCCAAGCCGGCTATGGCATGGGCCGAGCCCCCGCCGCCCATCTTGATGGATCCACCCACTTCCGCCATCGGCTGGGCCATCGGCGGTATCGTCGTGGGACTCCTCTTGCTCGGCCTCGTCGTGTGGCTCGTCGTTCTGGCCGTGCGACACTTCACGTAAGCGATCGCATTCGGCGTTCGCATAGTCTCATCCATTCCACGTGATCCGCATGCCCACTTTGCCGCGGGAGATCGGCTGGCTGCTCATCGTCGTCTATGTGTTCGGCCTCGTCCTGCTCATGACGGTGGGGCTGAACGAAGGTTCGTTCGGTGAGACGCCATTCATCCTCGTCGTGGCGTGTGGTGCGCTTCTCGTCGTGCAGTTTGCTCGCCTCGTGGCCAAGCGCACCTTCCAGCACGATTCTGCGCGGCCCATGCTCACCTTGGCGACCATCGCGCTGACCGTCTTCGTCATCGCGACGTTTGCGGACGCGCGCCTTCTGCTCGACACCGAAAAGGTGCCGCGCTTCATCCGCGTGACGCACGCAGGACAGGTCGTGCTGCTCGCATCGTACCTCCCGTCCATTCTGCGGGGTGTTCCCGAACGTCGCCTCTGGAGCGAGGTGCGCTTCGGTCTTTTCGCGCTGTTTCTCATCCTGGGTGGCATCAGCGTCATGCTCTTGTCGCCGCGCCCGCACGGCGGCGTCTTCGACGTCCAAACCGAGGCGGCCCGCGCGCTTCTGCACGGGGAGAACCCCTATCGATCCGCGGCGTCTCCCGGCGATCCTCCCACGGTGCTCTACGCGAGCGCGCTGGCCTTCGCCATTGCCCGCGACGTTCGCTGGGCGCCCCTCGTCACCTTGGTCGTGACCGGCTTCGCGTTGCGCTACATCGCCCACCGCGGCATGAGGCCGAGCGCGCACCTCGATCCCATCACCGCGAAGGCCGCGGCCCTTGCCGCCTCGACGATCCGCCCGCGTCGGGCGCGCGCCACGCCGGATTTTCGGCCCGCATCGTCGCTTCCGTTCCCGGGCCTCGCGGAAGATGCCCCGACCTTGATGCTCTGGCTCACGCCCAAGGCCTATTTCTTCGTGGAGCAGTCCTACACGGACATGCTGCCCGTGGCGCTCGTCGCGCTGGCTTTGGTCGCGCATCTGCGCCGGCGGCCGACCCTTACCGCCGCACTCCTCGGCGTCGCGCTGAGCGCCAAACAGAGCCTGGTCTGGCTCGTTCCTCTGGCCATCTTGCTTGGCTTTGGTGGCCTGCAGTGGCTCACCTTCGTCCTCGCGGCCGCCCTCACCGTGACCCCGTTCGCAATTTGGGATTACCGCTCCGCACTTCGCGTCGTGTTGGATCTCTATGGCGGCCATCCGCAATCGACCATCGACGGGCTGACCCCCACCAACTGGTTCTTTCACCGCTACGGCATCGTTCCCCGCGCCGCCCCCGGCCTGCTCTCCGCAGCCATCGTTTCCGCCGTCGCCGCGTGGCGTGCTCCGCGCACGCGCTACGCCTTTGCGCTCTCGGCGATGATGACCTTCTTCGTCTTCTGCGTTCTCGGCCGCCCCATGTTCGTCGGCTCGTACTTCTTCCTCACCGCCCTAGCCGCCCTCACCGCCGCCGTCGCCGTCGGCGAGCGCTTCCACCAAGGATGAAGAGGAGAGAGAGATTCACATGAAGGCGGGAAGGCGGGAAGGACGGCCGGCGCGCATGGCGCGGAACGCTTTCTTTTCAGGTTTCCAAGTAGTCTCCTGGGCTGATTGGAAAACCTCTAGACCTTCCCGCCTTCCCGCCTTCATGTGAATTCTCTTCTTTAGCGGTACGTGGCCACATGTTGTCCATGCGGGTGAACTGTCCGGCGGTGAACGCGTTCATGCAGTTCGACGTGGAGCAGCCGCCCCGAGCGATTCCGCCCTTATTGTGCATCCTCGCCTCCCAAATGGTTTCCCTATGCGCAGCGTGTCCGCACGAAATCGTGCAGATCCGGCGATAGGAGCATATGGCGCAATGATGATATGCAATTCCTCACTCCAAAGCCGATTTCAACAATGATGAAGAGAGGAGAGAGGAATACGGGTTCCAACCAATCAACTGGGCTGATTGGAACCCAAAAAAACTCCCCGCCTCCCCGCCTCCATGTGAACTTCTTCGGCCGTTGATCGCGATTAGCGGTACGTCGCCACCATGTTGTCCATGCGGGTCGATTGTCCGCCGGTGAACCCGTTCATGCAGTTGTCGTCCGTGTAGTCCATGAAGTTCGTGATCGGATCGTTGCCCGGGTAGCGCGAGCCGGTGCACGTGTTGCGGCTCGTCGGGCAGCCATAGGCCGCGGACTTCTCTGCGGGCGTGTCGGAAACGGAGTCGTTCGTCTTGGTGCAGCCGCCCTGGAACGTATGGTACAGGCCCAGCCAGTGGCCGACTTCGTGCGTGCCCGTGTCGCCCTCGTTGTATGGCGATGCGCTGCCGCCGGGTAGCGACGAGAAGAGCACGACCACGCCATCGTCCTTCGGATAGCGCGAATAATCCTGCGGGAACGTGGCCCACCCGAGGAGACCGCCCCCGAGGTTTGCGGTGTAGAGATTCAGATCGCGCGCGCCGCCCCTGCGGAGCGCCGTTTTCATCTGCGTCTCGGCCGAGGAGCCGTAACCCACCGTGTACCAGGTTGCATTGGTCGTGCGATCGACGCCGGCCAGGACGAAGCGGAAGTTCGTCGACACGCCGCCCGTCTGCCCGCCGTACGACTCGTTGAGCACTGCGATCTGATCGTCGATCTGCGACTGCGGCACATCGCCGTTGGCGATCCCCGAGCCCTTGTTGATCACGTGCACGTACACATTGATGGTCGTGAGCGCCGCCGGTGCGACCAAGTTGCTCGCCCGCGCCGCCATGGCCTGGTTCACGCGATCCTGCTCGGCGTCGTCCACGTTGCGGGTGCCGCAGCTTCGCTTGTGACCCCCCCGAGCCGTCAGCTCGCTGTCGTCTTGCGCCGTCTCGTCCTGGGCCACGTCGTCCGCCGAACTACATCCGGCCGCCGTCAGCAGCGTGCCCATCCCCAACATCACCGCCCATCCTGCCCGAGCGATTCCGACCTTCTTGCGCATCCTCGCCTCCCAGCTGTTTTCCCTATGCGCGATGATGTCCGCGCAATTCGTGCGGACTCTGCATTAGGGCGAGGGAAGCATACACATGGGCGGGTGGGTGTACCAAGGACATCAATTGAGTCATCATGTGAATGACCGCGGAAACGTGCGCGTTTTCAGGGCTGTTGACCACACTTCGTTCGATGTCGGTTCGACCTCGGCCGTTCGTCATTTTCGCGCCGTCGCGACAATTGCGACCGCGACGCTGTGGAACGTGGGCTCCCGCACGAAAACGGGTAACGTCGTTTGCCGTGTCTCACGATTTTTCCCGTGAACTCGAGGCCATAGCGTCCCTGTCCAAAGCGTTTGCCGCGGCCCACCCCGCGTTGGCCCCCGGCCTCGCCGCCCCATCGGACGATCCCGACGTCGAACGGCTCATCGACGGCTTTCAGTACCTCGTGCAGCAGGTGGAGGAACTGATCGACTCCGCCGCCAAGCGCGCCGCCGACCCCTTCGCCGAGATCCTCTCCCCCGAGCTGCTGCGTCCGTTCCCGTGTGCGGCCATCCTCGAAATGGCGGCCGACCGTCCGACGGATGTCCCCGCAGGCACGGAATTTCTGAGCGTCCCGGTCGAGGGCGTCCGTTGCCCGTTCCGCGCGTTCGCCCCCTCCCGCGTCATTCCGTGGGAGGTCGCCGACGCGAAGCTCGTGTGGGCGCAGGACCGAGGGCAGTCGTTGCGCGTCGTGTTTCGTCGCCGCACGCAGAGCCAACACGAGACGCTCGCCTCGTTGTTTCCGCTGCGTCTTCATCTGGCCGGCGAGCCGCGGTCCTCGTTCGGGCTTCTTCTCGCGCTTTCCACCGTCGAGTCGATCGAGATCACGGCGGGTGAATCGCCGCAGTCCCCGAGCTTGCGCCTTCCCGGCACCGCGCTGCGGATGTGGGGGCTCGATGCCGCCGAGGCTCTCTTGCCGCCGGAACCTTGGGAGCACGTCGGCTTTCGCCTGGTCCGCGAGTACTTCCTCTTGCCGTCGAAGTTCGCCTTCGTCGAGCTCTCCGCGAACGGCGCCAACGAGACCGTGCTCACCACCTCGCTCGGGCCGGCGCAAACCGTGGCCGTCACCTTCCAGCTGGGGCGCGCCCTGCCTGCGAACCTCAGCGTGACCCGCGAATCGCTTCGCACCAATTGCGTTCCGGTGGTGAACGTCTTCGAAACCACCGCCGAGCCGGTGCGTCCCGGCATCGAGCGGCCTTCCCACATGCTTCGCCCGGCGGGCCTCGCGCCCGATCACGGCGAAGTGTACGGCGTCTTGGGCGCGGAAGGCTGGTGCGCCGAGCGCAATGCCACCATACCGATCCCGCCCCTCACGGACTTCGAGGCCCTCGCGCAGGTGAACTCGGCCCCGAAGGACAAGATTTTCTACGCCGTCGGCCGCTCACCGCGCGCGCTACACGGAAATGGGCAGAAGGAAGATACCAGCGTCCGTTTCGTACTCCCGCGCGAGGCGAACCAAGTGCCCCCGGTCAAGTCCGTGTCGTTCGATCTTCTCGCCACCAACCGGGATCTGCCGATGGCGCTCGGCGTGGGCGACATCAAGGTTGCCGGCGGCCGCACGCCGAAAAAGCTCGTCTTTCGCAACATCACCGCGGTCACGCCCTATCGGGCCCCGCCGGGAGGACGCCCGCTGCAGCGTCGCTCTTTGGCGATGGTTGCCGTTAGCGCTTCCTCGCGCCGTCAGGTGGAGGTGTTGCGCACCCTCCTGCACCTGCTCAACCTGCACACCACCGTGAATGGCCCGGCAGGCCTTACCGCACTCCGCCGCATTCGCGCGGTGGTCGACGTGGCGAGCACCATGACCAACCTCGCGGGCGAGCGTGGCATGCGGCAGGGCAGCGACATCGACATTCGCCTCGACGAAGCGGGTCTCGACGGGGAGGGCGATGCGTACGTGTTCGCCTCCGTGCTGGCGCGCCTCTTTGCCCACGACGCGAAGATCAATTCCTTCGCGCGGACGCGTGCACGCTTCGAAGGAACCGGGCGCACCGTATCCTTCCCCGCACGCACCGGCGACGAGACGATCTAAATCATGTTCGAAAGGACCTTTCAGACCGAGCTCGATTACCTCTACCAACTCTGCGAGGAGATCGGCCGCACGCACCCACGCGTCGCCCCCGTCCTCGGACGCGATGCCGATCCCGGTGTCTCGCGCTTGGTTCAGAGCCTCGCCTTCAGCTTTGCGCGCCTGCGCGAGCGCATCGACGACGAGCTTCCCGAGGTGATCCACCCCGTCATCGAGACGCTCTGCCCGGCGCTCCTTCGAGCCTTTCCGAGCGGCACGATGCTGGAGCTCGAGCCGACCCTCAAGGCCCGCACCCGGCAGACCATCGAAAAAGGTCGCCGGTTCGACAGCCGCCCCGTCGAGGGCATCGTGTGCTCCTTCGCCACCACCGAAGAATGCGTCATGCAGCCCATCGTCCTTCGCGGCGTGGAGGCGCTCGGCGCGGAACGGCGGCAGCTTCGTCTCTCGATCGAGCTCTTCGAGGGCGTGAAGCTCTCCGAGATCGATTCTCTCAGTTTGTACTTCGCCGCGGACCTCTCCCAAGCCCTCGACCTGCGCGCCCACTTGGTTCGAAAGACCGAGGCCATCACCGTGCGCGCCAATGGCCGCGAGATTTCGCTCGGGGACGGTCGCACCTTCCGAAGGCCGGGCTTTGCCGATCCGCACCTGCCGGGTCGCCACCGCTTGGGCACGCCGCTGCTTCTCGCCCGCGAGTATTTCGCCTTTCCGAACAAGTTCGCGCGGCTGCAGCTCCTTGGACTGCAGCTCGCGGAGCTGGGGGAGGGGCGCGCCTTCGAGGTCGAGATCCGCTTGGCCGAACCCCTGCCGAGCCATGTGGCCTTCGATGCGACCTCGGTCAAGCTTCACGTCGTTCCGACGGTGCAACTCAGCGCGCCGCGCGTGATGACCGTCTCCACGGAGCCCGAGGAGGAGCGCTGGTCGCTGCGAGCGATGGTGCCCGGCGACGACACGGAGATCTTCTCCGTCGAGCGCATCGCGGTGGTCGAACGCGGGACCCTGCGCTCCAAGCCGGTGCCAGCGTGGGCATCGCTCATTCCGCCGCCGCTCGACGGCACGGAGGATGGCACCCTCTTTTACGAATTGCACCGCCGTCGCTCGGCCGTCGGGCCCGAGCTGGACGTCGTTTTGAGCTTCGGCACCGCGATCAAGGCGATTCCGCCGGGCGGCGATCTCGAGGTGGCCCTGGTCACCACGCAGCTCCGTCGTGCCGCGCGGCTCGAAATCGGTGACGTGAGCGAGGGCGCGAACGCGGCCAATGCCGTGGTGGCCTTCCGCAACGTCACCCCCGTCACGCGGGCCGCGCCGGCGGTGCTCGATGGCGATCGCCTTTGGCACTTCTTCCGCTATTTCAAATTGGGCCTGCCGTCGCTGGCCGAACGGAGCGAGCTTGCCGCGCTTCTCGCCCGCGCCAACCTGCCCGCGTGGGGAAGGTGGCCCGGTGCGAAGGAGAACGCCAACGAGTTCGAGGCCCTCCTCGACGTGCGCTGGCGCCGCACCCATCTCACCAGCGAGGCCGTCGCGCGCATCGGCGTCGAACTCGATGTTCACGTCGACGAATCGCGCTTCACCGGCGCGGGCGATCTCTTTCTCTTCGGCGAGGTGCTCGAGCTCTTGCTCGCAGGCGCCGCGAACGAAGAAGACTCGATTCGCTTGAACCTTCACGATCGAGCTGGCCAGCTGCTCTTCGCCTACGACTTCCGCCGGGGAACGCGCGCACCATGAAATACGACGAACCCATCGAGACTTCGCCCGCCACCGAGCGCGGAGCCGCGGGCGAGGGGACGCACTTCGACGAGCTCGTACGCACCGCGCACCGCGTGCCTTTCTCGACCTTGATCGATCACCTCGAGCGACTCATTGGCCCGGAGGCGGTGCCCGTCGGCGAGCTCGGGCCGCCGCGCGCGGAGCGCATTCGCTTTCGCCACGACATTCAACCGGTCTTTCACGCGGGCGATGTCACCCAGCTTCGCATCGTCGAGGAGCACGACGAGTTCACCGGCCGCAAGAGCCCTCCCATCTTCGAGGTCTCCACCAGCTTTCTCGGCGTCGTCGGTTCCGTCTCGCCGCTGGCGAGCTTCTTCACCGAGGACGCTCTGCGTGCGGCGCAGCAGGACGACGATGCCGTGCTCGCCCTCTACGACGCCTTCCACCATCGGTTGATCTCGCTCTTTTTGCGCGCATCGCGCCGCGTGGGCCTCTCGCCGAGCCTCTCCGCAGGCGGGCGCGATGCCTCCACCCGTCGCGCGCTTTCCTTGGTGGGCGGCGCATCCTTCACCGCGGACGTCCCCGCGCTCGCGCCGCTCATGCGCCTCGGTCGCGCGCGCCTTTTCGCCCAGCGTCCCCGCGGGCGCGACGCCCTCGTCCAGGCATTGAGCCTCGCGTTTCCCGATCTCGCCATCACCGTCCTCGAGGCACCGTGGCGCGATATCGAGCTCGCGCCCTCGGAGATGACCCGCCTCGGTGAGCGGCGCAATCTTCTCGGCGAGGTCGTGCTCGGCGGCGTGCTCACGAAGCAGGCCGGCTTGCTCGTCCTCTGGATTGCGCCGGTGGGCCGCGCCACCTTGGCGCGCCTCGTCCCGAGCGGTGCAGACCACGCGCGCTTTCGCTACGTCATCGAGGAGGTGACCGGTGGCTTCGTCGACGTGGCCGTCGAAATCGAGGTTCGCCCCGGCGAAGAACCTCGCCTCGAACTCGGAAATGACGAGGCGGCACTCGGCGGAACGGCGGCGTTGGGGCAGCGTTCTCCGGACGACCCCCCGATGATCGTCCGGATCGAACTCAGCGCTGGCGCCGAGGCGGTGACTTGGTCTTTTCGGGCTTCTCCGCCTTCTCCGGCTCGGGCTTAGCGATTCGCTCCCAGAGCGAACCCTCGTTGGCGACGAGCCCTGTTTCGGTGAGCTTGAACACGCGATCGAGCTCCGCTTTGCGCAGCACCTGGCCGCCGTCGTCCTTCACCTCGACCTGCTCGGCCAGGTGAATGCCGTCCGGTTGAACGCGCGAGGCCGACGTCATGTGAAACTCGAGCTTCCCCTGCGTGCCCTTCTCGCGATCGGACCCATAGGCAATGCGCTCCACGGGCACGTCGACCACCCGCTGCAAGGTGCCTTGCCGCGGCAAAAAGATGTGAAGCGAAGCCTCGCAGGGCGTCCCCGCTTGATGTCCCGTGCACCCATCTTCCTCGGCGGTGACGAGCAACTCTCCGCCCATTCGTTCCGTGCCGAGGCGCACTTTGTCGGGTCGCCCGCGGAAGGGCACCACCGCGTACAACTCCGCGAAGTGCTCCGAGCCGCGGATGATGGCGAGCGGCCCGCCTGCGGTACCGTCCGGCCACTCCTGCAGGCGCAGCCACACGACCTTGATGCGATCGCCGCCGCTACCCTGTGTAATCTGCCCTTCTTGCATGCGTATCGGCCAACCGCCCTTGGGCGTACCGCCGGCGAGCACCTTGTCGTCGAAGATGTTTTGCCCGGTGCAGGTGGGCGACTTCGTAAGCGCCTTCTGGTTCTCGTCGAATCCGGGGAAGACCAACTTGAAGACCTGCTCGTCTTTCAAGCGCCGCGCCGTGCCCGCCGCTTCGTTCTTACGCGACGGCAAGTAAAGAATGCAGGCCGGTAAGGGCGCGACTTTCCTCGACTGATCCTCGATGCGTGTCCGCGGCGGGGGAGTTTTCGAGCACCCCGTTGCGGAAAGGGCTGTGAGCGCCAATGTTGAAAACGCCGCCGTGGCGGCCGTGAGAGTCAACGATGACCGACGCATTGGGCGAAAGGTACACGAAGCAAGCAACTTGGCACTACTCATCTGGACGCTTTCCAGTGGGTTATTTTTAGGCGCAGAAAACCCACCTGAAGCACGTATGAAATCCACAACTGTTCCGTCCAAAGGACGAAAGGTATGTAGAGCGGCTTGAAGGTCGCGTGCCGGCACAGATACGCTTCGCGCAATCGTCTCGGTCGTTCGTAGGTTCCAAGCAAGGCCTTCGCAGAAGGCCATGGGAGGCAGTTCGTTATGGCGTTCGAGTTTTATGTTGCCATCAAGGGCAAGAATCAGAAGCAGTTCAAACCCGAGACCAAGAAGAAGGGGCGCAGCGAAAAGTTCATTCCGTGCGTCAAGTTCCAAATGGCATCGTTGGTCCCGACCGACGTGAATAGCGGTGAGGCCAAGGGCCATCGTCAACACAAGCCGCTGATCATCACCAAGGAGTGGGGCGCGTCCTCCCCGCAGATCCTCCAGGCGCACTGGACGAACGAAGTCATCGAGGAGGTCATCATCGAGGTGGTCTCCCGCGCCGCCGACGGCAAGAACGAAATCGTGGTCGAGCAGATCAAGCTGACCGACGCGACCATCGTCTCCGTTGACCGCTACTCGGAAAACGCCACCAAAGCCGCGAAAGAGGCAGACGTCATGCACCTCGAAGACGTCGGCTTCCGCTTCCGGAAGATCGAGGTCGAGAACAAAGAGGCGGGCACCGCCACGAGCGACGACTGGTACCAGCCCGGGGCCTAATTCGTGCCGATACACCCTCTGCGTAGTCGCCTGCGCGAGCCTGCCCTCGCGCAGGAGGGGGGGGCGAGCGAAGCCGATCGCGCGCTCCGCAACGCCATTTTGGCGCACCTTCGGGTGATGTGCGGAACGCGCATCGGCACCATGATCACGCGCCCGGATTACGGCGTGCCCGACGTTTCGGAGATGGTGCACTCGTTCCCGGCCGCGCTCGATATCCTGGCCCGCTCGCTCAAAGACACGATCGAGAAGTACGAACCGCGCCTCACCCGCGTTCGCGTGCGGCACATTCCGAGCGAAACGCCGGACCTGGTCGTTCGATTCGAAATCACCGCCTCGATGGTGCTCCCGGATCACACCTCGCCCGTCCGTTTCGAAACCCGGACGGATGCATCCCGCCGCATCGAGGTGACATAAAGAGAATTCACAGGGAGGCGGGGAGACGGGGAGGATTTTTGGGGTTTTCAGTTCGCCCAGTTGGCCAATTGAAATCCCAAAAAAACTCCCCGCCTCCCCCTGACCATTCATCGCTTCATCCGCGCGAGTCCGAATTCTTTCGGGTTTTCGCGGACCATTGAGAGGACTCGGGCCGCAACTGCAAGGTCTTCGAGTCCTCGGCCGATGGTAGTAGCACCTGGCGGGCCTCCGGAGGATTTGCCTGTGTAGCCACCAAGGTCGGCGATCCACCGCACGGCGACGGCGATGGTCGGAACTCCGTCTCCTACCACCTCGGTCTTTTTTTTCTGCTGGCGCTTGAGGAGCTTGAGCGCGTCGAGTTCGATGTCGGAGAGCTCGACGGTGGCGGCAAGGTCCGGTTCTGTACGGGCGAGATGTTTAAGGCGTTCGATTCGAGTAGCCACGGCAGCGAGGAGCGTAGCCCAAGTCCTGACCGCGGCCGCAGAGCGAAGCCGTATTTCTTCCACTCGGCAATGGCCGGACTTCCAGGTCTTGTGAAAGTCCTCGATGCGCCAGCGCATCGTGTAGCTGTGCACGACGCGCAGCATATCGTTCACCGTCTCGATGGGACTGTTCGTGTAAAGCATCCAATCGAGTGGCTTTTCTCCGTGTGGAGGCCGGCTCTCGTGGATCCAAAGAACGTTGAGCGTCGGGTTGGAACGTTTCGCCTGCCAGTCGTGCTTCAGATTGAGCTCGACCGATGCTCGTCGCACTGCCACGCGCGCGAGACGCTCCTTCCGTTTGTGACCAGGTGGAACATGCACCGTGTAGTGCGCCTGCACCCGCTGATTGGCGAGAACGCCTCGAAGTTTTGCCTGGGTATTCCGGTTTCCGACGCACCGATTCCATGAGCAGCGCACGGTGAATCTTGCCCTGCTTCGGACGAGCTCATCGAGGATGACCGTCGCGTCACCGCCACGGTCGACGACGATCCATGGCTTACATTTGCTCTGCGAGTAACTGCGCAAGGCATCTTGGATCGTCCATACGGTGTAACGACTTTCACGCTCGTGAACCGGACGATATGTCGAGTGAGAACGCGGTTTCTTCTTCGTTGAGCGTGTCCACCAGGTCTGCGCGCATAGCCCGAGCGGTGTACCGTGCTCTGTAACGGCGAGCGCACTGACAACCTGGAGCCCACGTGCATTATTGGTGTAGGTACCTACAAGACCTAGGTCGGTGCGCTTGTCGCGATCGACGACTCGAATGTTGCTGCCATCGATGGGGATGAGCACAAATTCGCCGTCATCACCGCGCTCGACGCATGCAGCGCTCATCGAAGCCATGAGGGCTTCGCCGGACACCCGAGCACCTTCCAGTAGGTCGTAGGCTCCCTGGCGCTCCGCCGCATCGCAGAAAACCTCGGAAATACGGCCGCCGCCGCGCTCCATGGCGCGGCGGACCATCCGCATTGTCCGTGGCCTTAGCCTCTCGTCATCGACTTCGAGCCGCCTAAACTCTTCCCACGCCCAAACCCGATCGCCGTCGCTCTGCATGCCTCGCAAAGCGGCCGGCGACGCGAGAAATTCCCTGCGCTAGCGACGATGGAACCAATCATCAGCCGCCTCCCCGCCTCCCTGTGAATCTTCTTCTTCGTCAGCGCGGATACCCGCCGTGTTGTTGCGGGTGTTGTCCCGTGACCGCGGGGAGTTGGTGGGTTGGCGCGGCGTGCAGGGCGGCGGCGCGGGAGGTTTCCGAGCCCTGTTCGCGGGCGAATTGCTTGTACTCCTCGACGAACTCGCGCCCGAAGATAAGACGGAATCGCTCGTTCTCTTCGTCGGCGAGATCGCCGTAGCGCTTGGCATAGATCTCCAGGATTTCGGGCGCGCGGCGCCAGCTTCCTATGAGCCGCGTCACCGCGGAGCGCTTCGATTGCCGGTCGCGCCAGCTTTGATGAATCGCCTCGGGCGCGAGCTCCACGAGCAGCGCCTTCACGCCACGCATGACGCCGTTGAGCATGCCCACTTGATGGACCATCAAATCGGCGAAGCTCCGTCGCAGTGCGCGCGAGGCGCGATCGGTCGGATCGTTCCAATCGAACAACGCGCGTGAGAACTCCGCGGGCGTTTCCGGTAACTGGAATTGCTCCTCCCCTTCGGACAGCGCCATCTGCTGTTCGAACTTCTCCAACCCCGCCAAGAGCGGCACGTGTCCGAGGAGCAGCTCGTCGACCGCCTGCCGGACCTTGTCGCAGAACGCGATGATCTCCGGCGGCGTGGTGGCCGGCCGCCCGAGGTACCACTGCGAAAGGTAGCGCACCGCTTTGAGGGCCACGCCCTCCGGCGTCTGCCCGGAACCATCCACGGCAACGCCATAGTGACGAAACAGTTGCACGAACGCGTCGTTGCCCGCGAGCGTGGGAAACGCCTGTTGAATCTGATGGCACGCCGGCGCGCGCGCCGCCGGCGGCAGCGACTCCAACTGCGTGGCGATGCGCGTGTACAGCTCGCGGGCTGCGGCCTCGTAGCTCTCGAAATAGACGTGCAGCGCCTCGGTCATCTGCGCCGCGCGCTGCGCGCCCGTGTTCGTCCCTTTCGCGACGGCAGCGGCCTGGGCCATGAAGTCGGCCGCGCTCATCGAGTCGACGCCCATCGTCTCGCTGAAATTGCCGACGACCGACCCATCGTCCGCGCCGAACGATGTCTGTCCCGGAAGCACCGCCTGCGGCGCACTGCGCTGGGCGCGAATGCTCCAATTGCCGATGCGGATCTCGCGTTCCTGATTGGCAGGTCCGAGTGAAACCCACCGATCGGGAAGGCGCTGCCCATTTACATAAGTGCCATTGGCACTACCCGCGTCGCGAACGAGAAGCTCGTCTCCGCGAAGATCGACCTGGGCGTGCATGCGCGACACCTTCAAGTCGTCCTCGAGAATGCATGCGGAGACTTTGGGATCACGCCCGATCGGCACGGGAAGGCGATCGGTCGTGTGCTCGAAGCTGCGGTGGTCCACCACGTTGTAAACGCGGAGCTGTACGGCGTGGGTCACCCCACGACGCTGAACCACTCCAACGTCGAAGGCAAGCTCGTTCAAGATGGTGGAAGGATGAATAGCTTTGCTGCCCTTGCCACGGTTGCCGATGGCGTGCGACCTTCTGGTCCACCGAATGCGTAAGCCTGCGTTTTATGCGCTCGTTGGGGTCATTGGAGCGCTGCCGCTGCTGGGGGCCGGCATCGCGTTGACACGCCCGAGTGTCCGCGCCGCATTGCATGGTTTCTTCAGCCCTGTCGCGATGGATGCGGGGACCCTCGCCCGACCCGATGGCGGCGGCCTTTCGACTCTGCCGTCGATTGGCGTCGCCGCCGGCGGCGAATCGATTGAGCTGCGGGCCGTCGTGCAAGGTATTTCCCTCGACGGTGGCGCCCCCATTCCGCCCAAGGCGCAACCGCCGCGAAAGGCCTCGCTTTTCGAGGGCGCGACCCCCGGGAACACGAAGAAGCTCCCCACGGCCCTCAAGCGCAGCGATCTCGCATCGCGCGACGATGTGAACGTCGACAACGCGACCGCCTCCCTCGTTCAAACCGACGGAACGCGCCAAAGGCTCAGCGAGCGCATTCAACGAACCGGGCGCTATCGCGATGACATCTCGCGGATCCTTCGCGCATGGAAGGTCCCCGAGTCACTCTTGGTGCTCGCGGTCACCGATGGCGGTATTTCGCCAACCGAGGCCACGGGTGACGCCGTGGGCATCTGGAAACTGACCCCCGATGTCGCGACCGCATACGGCCTCGCCCTTCTCGAGAAGTACGATGAGCGCCGCAGTGTCGCGATTTCCACGGAAGCAACTGCCCATTATCTCGCCGACCTGCGAGAACGATTTGGCAGCTGGGAGCTCGCGCTCTATGCATATGGAATCGGATATCGCACGGCGGTATCGGACATCGCGGCGCACTCCGTGACGGACTTCTGGACGTCGTACGACGTCCTCACGCCCGACGGAAAGGATTACGTGATTCAGGTGCTGGCCACCGCGCAAGTGCTGGGAAATCTCCCTCGTTTCGGGCTCGATCGCATGAAGCTCGACGACCCGATCCGCACGAGTGATCTCGAAGTTCCCGGTGGCGCACCTTTGTCGGTGGTGGCGCGGGCTGCGAATACGAGCCTCGATCGAATTCGCGACCTGAATCCGGAATATCTGTCGGACACCGTGCCTTCGACCAAGTTCGCCATGGTCGTTCATCTGCCGACGGAAGGACTGGCCCGCGCCAAAGAAGTGTTGATGCCGCTTCTTTATTCGACGAATCCTGGCATGGAAGGACGTGCGGGCTCGGGCTTCGACTGGGGCAAGCGCAACTTGCCCAACGTCGATGGCGGCTCAGCTGAAACCACCGCCGCCCGCCCCATCAACGATGGTGTCGCGGTGGGCTCCGGTTCCGAGCGACGCATCCTTTACCGCGCGCGAGAAGGGGATACGCTCGAGGGTCTCTCACGCGCCTATGGCGTCTCACCGGTGACGATCGTCACCGACAACGCACTCGACCCAGCGGCCCCTTTGAAGGCAGGAGCACTTTTGACCATTCGCGCTCCGGAGGATGCAGGGGCGCCCACGCCGGCCCCGACGCCCCCCGCTTCATCGAAACCGAAGAAAAAGAAGTAGTCGCAAATCCTAGCCGGCCGGACGCCGGCGCCTTTTTAGCCGGCCGGACGCCGGCGCTCCAAGAACCGGTGATGACATGCTGATTGCCGAACCGCGGGCTCTGCTCGAAAAGCTCAATACCGTTTCTCGTCGCGCGCTGGAGGCCGCCGCAGGGGCGAGCGTCACGGGGCGGCATTACGAAGTCACCGTCGAGCACCTTTTGCATGCGCTGCTCGACGTGCGCGAGAGCGACTTGGTCGTGCTGCTCGATCGCTTCCAGATCGACCCGTCGCGCACGCGGGCGCGCCTGCACAAGAGCCTCACGGAGCTGCGCACCGGCAATGCGGGCCGCCCGGGTTTCAGCCCGCTGCTCCTCGAGCTGCTGCAAGATGCGTGGATCTACGCGACCACCGAACTTCACGCGACCCGCCTGCGCTCCGGCGCGATCCTCGTGCGCCTCCTGCACGCGCCCGGCCGTTACCTGCCGCTCGACGTCACTTTGTTCGAGGGCCTGCCGACGGATGATTTGCGCAAAAACCTTTTGATCCTGGCCGGAGAAAGCGCCGAGGCCATCGAGGATGCCAACGCCGAATGGTCCGGCGGCGGCGGAGCACGCGCGTCGGCAGGGGGAGCTGCGCCCGGTGCAGGTGGCGATACCGCGCTTGCACGCTTCACGACGAACCTGACGGAGCGTGCCAAGAAAGGCGGGATCGATCCCGTGTTCGGGCGCGAGGGCGAGGTGCGGCAGGTCGTCGACATCCTTTGCCGGCGCCGAAAGAACAACCCGATCATCGTGGGCGAACCCGGCGTCGGAAAAACGGCGCTCGTGGAGGGCCTCGCGGTGCGCATCGCCGAGGGCGACGTGCCCGAGTTCCTCAAGGACACGCAGGTCGTGGTCCTCGACTTGGGGTCGCTGCAGGCCGGCGCCGGCGTGAAAGGCGAGTTCGAAAACCGACTCAAGTCGGTCATCTCCGAGGTGAAAGCCTCGCCGAAGCCCATCGTGCTCTTCATCGACGAAGCGCACACGTTGATCGGTGCGGGCGGTGCGCAAGGCGCGGGTGATGCGGCCAATCTGCTCAAGCCCGCGCTCGCACGTGGCGAATTGCGAACCATCGCCGCGACCACGTGGGCCGAGTACAAGCGGTACTTCGAGAAAGACGCCGCCCTCGAGCGACGCTTTCAACCGGTGAAGGTCGACGAACCGGGCATCGATGCGGCCGTTCTCATGCTCCGCGGGCTCGCGCAGCGCTTCGAAGAGGCCCACGGCGTCGTCATCCGCGACGAGGCGGTGCGGGCCGCGGTCACCTTGTCGAGCCGCTACATCGCCGGGCGCCAGCTCCCCGACAAGGCCGTGGACCTTCTCGACACGAGCGCGGCGCGCGTGCGCGTGCTCCGGGGTGCACCTCCGGCGGCGCTGGAGGATGCTCGGGCCGAGCTGGCGGCGGTGGAACGCGAGATCGGCGCCTTCGGGCGGGATCACGCGGCCGGCGTCGTGGTCGACGAGGAAGGGCGCAAGGCCGCGGAGACCAAGCGAAACGAGCTGCGCGAACGCGTTGCCACCCTGGAAACGCGCCTCGCGGAGCAGCGGGCCCTCGTGCAGCGCGTGGACGAGCTTCGTCGCGACGTCGCGAAAATTGGCAACCTCGGGGCCGGAAAGGCCGAAGTAGGAGGAGACGAAGGAAAGGAGGCCAAAGAGCCTTCTGCGACCCAAACCGCGACTCAAGCGACTGCCGAGCACGCCGCCAAATTGGAAGACCTGCGCATTGCCCTGGGCCGTCTTCGCGCCATCCCGCGCGAAGAGTTGGTCGTTTTTGCCGATGTCGATGAGACACTGGTCGCCACCATCGTGGCCGACTGGACGGGCATCCCGGTCGGCCGCATGGTGCAGGACGATGTCGCCGCGATTCTTTCCCTCGAAGATCGCCTGAGGCAGAGGGTTCGCGGGCAAGATCCGGCCCTCTCGGTCATCGCGCGTGAACTTCGCGCCGCGCGCTCCGGTCTCAAGGCTCCGGGTGCGCCGCTCGGCGTATTCCTCTTGGTGGGCCCCAGCGGCGTCGGAAAAACCGAAACGGCGCTGGCCCTTGCCGACCTTTTGTTCGGTGGCGAACGTTTCGTGGTCACCATCAACATGAGCGAGTTCCAGGAGAAACACACCGTCTCTCGCCTGATCGGCTCACCCCCGGGGTACGTGGGCTTCGGCGAAGGGGGCATGTTGACCGAGGCCGTACGCCAGCGCCCCTACTCGGTCGTTCTGCTGGACGAAGTCGAGAAAGCGGACCGCGAGGTGATGAACCTCTTCTATCAAGTCTTCGACAAGGGCATGCTGGCCGATGGTGAGGGGCGCGTGATCGACTTCGCCAACACGGTCGTGATCATGACGTCGAACCTCGCCACGGATCTCATCACGCAGGCAGCTGACCCTTCGGCGGGCGAGGTGCCCGGCCACGAGGACTTGATTTCCCTGGTCAAGCCTACCTTGAGCGCGCACTTCAAGCCCGCGCTGCTCGCGCGCATGACGGTGGTCCCGTACATCCCCATCCGGTCCGAGGCCCTTTTGGGCATCACCCGCATGAAGCTTGGCGCGGTGGCCACGCGCACGCGGGAATCGCACGGCATCGAGCTGGTGATCGACGACGCGGTGATCGACGCCGTCGCTGCCCGTTGCCGCGAGGTGGAAAGCGGCGCGCGCAACGTGGACCACATCCTTCGCGGGAAAATCCTCCCGCTCGTCTCCAACGCTTTGCTCGAAGGTATCGCCAGCGGCAAGGCGACGCGAAAGCTTCGCCTTGCGACGGACGATGCTAACGGTTTTGTCTGCATTTCGGAGGAACAATGATGCTGCGAGGGGTCGTGCGGGTCGGAACGGTGGTTGCGGTTGCAGGGTGCATGGCATTTCTGGGATGCGGTGGAGGCCAAGCTGCGGCGCCGCCGGCTGCGGCCCCTGCGAAGTGTGAGCCTCAACACGTCACGGTTTCGGTGCTCGCGTCTCCGAGCATCAACACGACCGACGAAGGCCAGGCGCGCCCGGTGGTCATCCGCGTGTACCAGCTCAAAGGCGACACGCGTTTGTACAACGCGAGCTTCGAGCAGATTTGGCATCAAGACAAAGAGACGTTGGCCGAAGATCTGGTCAAGATGAACGAGGTCCAGGCCTACCCCGCGACCCGCGCGGATCTGAAGTTCGATCGCGCCGAGGGGGTCGAGTATGTCGCCGCCGTCGCTCTGTTCCACAATCCTCGGGGCAAGGCTTGGTATTCCGCATTCGACCTGCCGCCGCAGCCCGATCCGGGCAAGTGCGGCACGTGCGAAGACGAAGACTGCACGGATCGCCCAGTACAAAACGCAGAACTCGCGTTCTGGATCGACGGGAGCAAAGTCGACGACGGTACGGATCACGTCGATGACTTCCCATCGACCGGACCGATGAAGAAGAGGAAGAAGTGAGCCGCACAGTTCAATTCTCACCGAATCAGGGCGCTCCGCCGGGTGGTCAACAGCCGGGGCAGCCGCAGGGGCAGGGTCAGCCGCAGGGACAGGGACAGCCGCGCCCGCAGCAGCCGCAAGCCGGTCCCGGGGCCTCCCCACAGCAGCAACAGCCGTATCCGCAGCAGCAGTACGGGCAGTACGCCCCGCAGCAGAATCCAGGATTTCCGCCCGGGGCCCCGCACGCCCCGCCCGGCGTGCCCTATGGTCCGCCGCCTGGGGCGCATCCGCAGCAGCCTTACGGCGGCCCGCCGCAGCAACAATACGGGACCCCGCCGCCCCCGCAGATCCCCGGCCAGCCCGCATGGCCCTCGCAGCCGTCGCTTTCCCCCCACCCTCAGCCTCCCCCGCACCAAGTGCAGGTGCGGCCGCCTGCTCCCGCACCCGCACCACTTCCTGCACCCAAAGGCGCGGGGCAGGGCACCATGGCCGTTGCGGCGACGGCGGTTGCGCCGCCCGCACCGGTGGCAAACATCGCGCGCACCGAGCATCCGTTGCTCGCACCCATGTATTGGGCATGCGCCGACTTGCTGGCCTTCGCACCGCAGCTCGCACAGGGCGAGCACCTGCCCGCGCCCGAGGCGCTGCGCAACACCTGCCGCGGCATGTTCAACGAAATGGGCCGGCGCGCCCACGAATCGAACATCCCGCCGGAGGACGTGCGCGATGCGCAATATGCCATCGTCGCGCTCTTGGACGAGCAGATCCTCCGCGGCCAGTGGCCGGGGCGCGCGGAGTGGAATGCCAACTCGCTGCAGTTTACCTATTTTCAAGAGAACACCGCCGGCGAGGGCTTTTTCCGCCGGCTCGAAGCTCTCCGCAACGAGCCACACCGCGCGCACGTTCTGCAGATCTACTTCCTCTGCCTCGCCATGGGCTTTCAGGGTCGCTACCAGATGGCCGGCGGCGAAGGTCTGGCCCAGGTCATCGAGCAAACCGCGGCCGCCCTCGATCGCTTCGTGCCTTCGAGTGACATCATCAGCCCGCACGGAGAGCCGCCCGATTTGGGTCGCAACCTCTTCACCCGCGACATGCCGCTCATTCGCATCGGCATCGGCATCGTGGCCCTCGCGATCGTCGCCTTCATTGGTCTCAAAGTCATCATCGGGCTCAGTGCGTCCAGTGCCACGAAGCAGATGAAGTCCTACGCCACGAGCACGAAATGATTCTCTGGATTTCCATTGCACTGAGCGTCGCTGCCATTCTTGCCATTTGGCTCATTGGATGGTTCTTCGCGATTTCGCTGGTCATCAAGCTCGTTCTCACGGCCGCCGTACTCCTCATCGGCGCACTCGTGGCGGGGCTCATTCTCTATTTGCGCTACACGGCGGCTCGCGATCTCGAGCAGTCCATGCTCCAGCAGGGGCAGGCGCAAATCGCCAGCACCCGGCCCGATCGGCGCGAAGCGGTGATGGAGCTGCAGAACAAAATGCAGCAGGCCATCATGGCCCTCAAGAAGAGCAAGCTCGGATCACGGAGTGGAGCCTCGGCGCTGTATGCGCTTCCTTGGTACATCATCGTCGGACCGCCGGGCGCGGGTAAGACCACGGCCATCAAGCACTCGGGCCTCGTCTTTCCGATGGACACGGCGCAGTCGGCGTACCGGGGCGTGGGTGGAACGCGCAATTGCGACTGGTGGTTCACCAACGACGCCATCCTGCTCGATACCGCGGGTCGGTATGCCACCGAGACCAACGACCAGGACGAGTGGCTCACCTTCCTCGATTTGCTGAAACGGCACCGACCGAGCCGGCCCATCAACGGATTGATCGTCGCCATCAGCCTGGCGGATCTCGCCGTGTCGCACGACCAAGGCATCGACGACGTCGCACGCCGCATCCGCGCGCGCGTCGACGAGATTGCGACTCGCATCCAGATGATGGTCCCCATCTACGTCGTGCTCACCAAGTGCGACCTCGTGCAGGGCTTCGTCGAGTTCTGGGACGATCTGCGCAAGAGCGAGCGCGGACAAATCTGGGGAATGAGCTTTGCGCTCAACACGACGGACGATCCGCGCGGCGCCTTCGAGCGCGAGTTCGCCGACCTGGTGAAGACGCTGCACGCGCGGGCGTTGCGCAGCTTCCGCCGCGAGCGGCGCGTGGAGATGCGGCAGAAGATCGCGGAATTCCCGTTGGAGTTCGCCCCGCTGCGCCACCATGTCGGTCTGTTCTTGCAGTCGCTCTTCCAGAAGAATCGCTTCCAGGAGACGCCCATCCTGCGCGGCGTCTACTTCACGAGCGGCACGCAAATGGGCACGCCCACCGCGCGCGTGGTCGCGTCGATGGCCCAAGCCTTCGGCATGCGCGGCCACAACGCCGCCGCCTTGCGTCCGCAACAGACGGAGGCCAAGAGCTTCTTTTTGACCGACGTGTTCCAGAAGGTCATGTTCCGCGACCAGAGCGTCGCGGGCCGGACGGAGGCCGATCGCCAACGTCGATTCCTGACCCGCGGCGCATTCGCCCTGGCGGCAGTGCTCCTCGGCGCGTGCTTGGTGCTGCCTGCGTTCTTCACCTTCCTGCGCAACCGCGAGCTGGTCAGCTCGACGCAAGACATCGCAACGCGCGTGCAATCCGTGAAATGGGGCGAGGGAACGAGCCTCAAGGACGGTTCGCCGCAACTCGATGCCGCGCAAGTGCGCCTCAAAGAACTCGACGCGTGGGAGCAAGGCTCGCCGCCGCTGAATCTGCGCTGGGGCATGTACACCGGCGACGATCTCGACGAGGGCCTGCGCGATCTGTACGGCGCGGTGCTGGCCCGGGTGGCCGTTGCGCGTGCGCACACCGAGTTGGAGACGCGGCTTCGCTCGATGGACAGCGGGCCGGTGCGCACGAACGAGAATTTCAGCAAGGACTACGACACGCTCAAGTTGTACCTGATGATGGGCGAGCCGGAGCACATGAACTCCGAGTGGGCGGCGCCGCGTCTCGTGCACGAGTGGGCCCTCACCGCGCACACCCGCGTGCCCAACGAAGAAGACCTGCTGCTTCCGCACGTGGCGTACTACTTCGAGCTCCTCAAGCGGAAGGCCATCAAGCCGTGGAGCATCGATGCGACGGTGGTGTCGAAGTCGCGATCCATTCTTGCGCAGGTGCCGCAGGTGGAGCGCCTCTACGAATCGCTGGTGCGCGACGCGAACGTGGAAATCGCCCCCATCCGGCGCGAGACCATCTTCTACGGCAGCGTGGCACCGTTCATTCAGTCGAAGCGCGGCGCAAAGGTCGACGGCGCCTACACGAAGAACGGGTGGCTGCGCGTGCGCGACCTTCTCGGCATGCAGCGCGCGAAGCTCGCCGCGGAAAAGTGGGTGCTCCAAGAAGGTGACGCCGGCGCCGAGGACCAGGCCATCGCCAAACTGCGCGAGCTGTACTTCGAGCGGTACAAGAACTCGTGGCGTGACTTTCTCGCGGACTTGCAGGTTCAAGACCCGGGCAATTCCGACCTCGCCCTCGACGAGATCAGCGCCCTCAGCGAGCCCGAATGGCCGTACCTGCGCCTGATGCGCGTCATGCGCGAGCACATCATGCTCGACATGTCCGAGCCCGATCCGAGCGCGGACGGCGGCATCCTCGAGAAGATCAAGGACGTGGCCGAGAAGAAGGCCGACGAGAAGGCCAAGCAGGTCGTCGACGGCGGCCTCGGGCTGGGCGGCGGGGCGAAGAAGCCGGGCGTCGCGGCTTCTCCGGTGGAGATTGCGTTCCGGCCGATGCTGCGCTTTGGCCTTCCCGCGACCGAGGTCCCCGAGGGCTCGCTTCCGGCGCCCACGGGCCTCACGCAGTACCAAACCTTGCTCGCGGGTTTGGTGGCCGCGCTGACCGATTTGCGCGACAACGAGCGCGAGGCGGATCCGCGCGCCGCGACCGCGAAGTTCCAGGACGCCACGCGGCAGACCACGCAGTTGCTCACGGAGCAGGACGGCTTCACGCGCCCGCTGCTCTCGCCGCTCTTGCTCAACCCGATCCAACTGGCGGCCAACGTCGTCGTCGGTGGCTCGGGGCAGATCGCCGGCGGACAATGGGAAACGGAGGTCTGGCAGGCGAAGTGGCAGCCCAAGTTGATGGGCCGTTACCCCTTCTCGAGTTCCGGCCCGGACGCTCCGCTCGCGGATTTCGTCGAGTTCTTCCGCCCCGGTGACGGCGCTCTTTGGGGCTTCTACGACGCGACGTTGAAGTCGATGATCGATCACAGCGGCAACAAGTTCTCCGCCTCCCGGCGGCTCCGCTCCGCGGTTCCGTTCGAGGGCGAGTTCATGAACAATTGCCTCAGCCGCGGCTGGGACATCACCGAAACTGTGTTTCCGAAGAGCACCGACGCGAAGGTCGAACCGGGCGTCGTGTTCGACGTGAACTTGCACTCGGTGAGCGAGAAGGTGGCGGAGGTCTACTTCGAGGTGGAAGGTGTCAACCGCACCTACCGCAACGAGCCCGAGCGCTGGCTCACCGTCACCTGGCCCGGAAAAGGCGCCCACGGTGCGAAGCTTCGGGTCAGGGGCGAAGGGCTCAACGAGGAGATCGGGCGCCAAGGCGATTTCGGCTTGTTCCACTTGCTCGACGCCGCCGAGATCACACGAGGTACGGCTGGCGACAAAGCCGTACTGATCGCGACGTTCGACATCAGGGGCACCAAGCCTCCTGCACAAGTGAAGCTCGATATCAAGCCGGCACGCGAACAAAATCCTCTGCAGGGTGGCTTCTTCCGCGGCTACCAATGTCCGCGTAGAATCGTCGGCCGATAAGGAGGACGGGTGCACGGCGGAAGCTTCATCGGTGCCATCGGTAAGGTTCCCCAGTACGCGGAGTTCGTCCGCATTCGCCCCCATGGAGATCTCGTGTCGAGCTTCGAAACGTGGCTCGCGAGCGGTCTCGAATGGGGGCACATGCGCCATGGCGATGCATGGCGCACGAACTTCGAGCAAGGCGCAGTTTACGCGTTCGTGTGGACGCATCGCTCGCAGCCGGACATGGCTCTCTGCGGAATCATCGCGCCGAGCCGCGATGCGGTGGGAAGAAGCTACCCCATCACCGTGTTCGCGGTCGTACCCACCGCGTTGTTCGGTGATGCGCCCCATGCGATCCCGCTCGCCTTTGGCGACTTCTTCGATCAAGCCTACAACGTCCTGCACCCGGCCTCGCCGGGTGTTCCAGATTCCGGTCGCCTGGCGGCCCCGGGGGCGCTCCCCTTCGATCAGGCGCTCTCCTGGTTGCAGGTTCCCGGCTACGAGGCGGTTGCCGCCGCCGGGACGGAATACGCCAACTGGTGCGCGGGAAGCGCGCCCGAGCAAGCATGGCTTCCACTTTTCGCGGAAGGTTCGAAGGGCGCCGAGCGCGCGCTTTCGATGCTGGCCCTCACGATCGAACCATTCCGCGGGGTCGAGCGCCCGCCGACCCGGCTCGGGGCGCGCCTTTCACTGGGCGCGGGTGGTGCAGGCGCGGCGGTCGTATGGCTCGATGTCATCCGGCGAATGGCGCGATGGCGTGGGACCGTGCCGGCATGTTTCTGGTCCATGCAAACGCGCGCCCTTCTCGTTCACTTCGGGGATGTTCCGCAGACGACCTTGGCCGAATTATGGATGCCAGATTCGGACAACGAAACGCTCGTTCCGGTCGATGGAACCCAAGCAGCCCATCATGCTCCCCACCTCACCCAATGGGTTGGGGGGGCCTTTCGCGACGCGCATTCCAGCTTCGCGGATGTGCTTCATGCATTGACCTCGTAGGCGTTGCAGTACAGCCAACAATTTCTGTAGCGTAGTCGACCAATCGTTTGTTCTCTTTCGTTGCCGGTGATCCTCTGAAATCTCGGAAGGCGGGATGAAACCGCGTAAGCCGCTCTGGACCAAGGGACTCTTTTTAGCGCAACACCATCTGCAGGCGCAGGACCGCTACCACGAGCGGCTCCTGGCCACGCGGCTCGAGTCGGTGTTGCCGTATGCGTGGGGCGTCGTCGAGCTCGAGATCGACGAAGCTGCGCTTCGCGCTGGACAACTCCGCGTCTCGCGGCTCGATGCCATCTTGCCCGATGGCACGCCCCTCATGGTGGGCGACGGGCAGGTGGATGACGTTCTCCCATCGCGTCCCATCGACGCGTTCACCGGGAAGAACCTCACCGTCTACGTCGCCCTCTCGCGCGAAGACGGCTCCACCGCCGCGGTCGACTTCAGCGGAGATCCGGCGGCCATGAGTCGATTCATCGCGGCCGAGGCGCGCGAGCTCGATAGCGCGACCGCCAAGGAAGAAAGGCCCGTCGGGTGGGTTCGCCACAACGCGCGTCTCGCGTTCGGCGCAGAGCCGCTCGATCGCTTCGACGCACTTCCCGTCGCAGAGCTCGTGCGTTCCGCCTCGGGGGCGGTCGCGCTGCGCGACACCTTCATCCCGCCGGTGCTTCGTGTGGGCGCCTCGCGCTACCTGGCCGACGGCTTCCGGCGCGTGCTCGCCACGATGATCGCCAAGCAACAGAGCCTTGCGCAGAGCCGCCGCCTTCGCTCGGCGTCCGTGGTCGACTTCCAAGCGCAAGATGCGGCCAAGTTCTGGCTCCTGCACACGCTCAACCAGACCATCCCGATGATCGCGGAGATCGTCGACAAGCCGGAGACACCCCCGCGCGAGGCCCACAGCGCGCTCGCGCAGCTCCTCGGCATGCTCGGCACCTTCGATGCGGAGGCCGATCCGACGAGCATCCCCAAGTACAACCACCTCGGGCTCGGCGACGTCTTCGACGTGATGTTCAACCGCGTCCTGAAGCTGCTCGATACCGTGATTGCCGAGCGCTACGTCACCGTACCGCTCAAGGTGCACGAGCGCGGGCTGTACACGGGCGAGTTCCGCGACCCCGCGTCGCTGCCGTACGACTACTTCCTCGCCGTGAGCGGCACGGGAAACATCTCCGAGCCGCAGATCCGCGAGCACGTTCCGCGCCTCGCGAAGATCGCTTCGACGGCGCGCATCGAGTCGCTCATGCACTCTGCCGTCTCCGGGGCACGCATCGCGCACGAATATCGTGTTCCGGCGGCGCTTCCAGTTAAGCCGGGGGTCCTCTTTTTCCGTATAGAAAAGGCGAGCGACTACTGGCGTGAGATCCTCACGACCGGCGGTGTCGCCATCTACCTTCCCATCGATCCCTCGACCGTACAGCTCTCCCTGTACGGCACCGAAGCGCAAACGCTCCAATGACCACCTTCGACGAAGAGATCCGCACCCGCACCGCGCCGTATGCGAACCCGCTTTCGGGGGCGCCCACCGGGAGCGATCTATCGTACGACCCCGAGTTCGAGCGGGTGGCCGCCGAGATCGAGAAGCTCTCCAACCTGGCCGGCGGAAGCGTCGATTGGATGCTCGTCGCGGACGACGCCTCGCGCATGCTCTCCGAGCGCACGAAGGACTTCCGCCTCGCCGGCTGGCTCACGGTGGCCAAGGCGCAGCGCGAAGGGTGGCGCGGCGTGGTCGAGGGCCTCTTCGCGATGCAGGCCTTGGTCGACGGCTTCTGGGACAACATGTTCCCGCCGCTGAAGCGCGCCCGCGCCCGCGCCGGTGTGCTCTCGTGGCTGTGGGAGACGCTGGAGGGCATCTTCACCGCACGCGCGGTGTCGGCGGCCGACGCCGATGCGCTGAAGGCGCTGGAAACGCTGGTCTCGGAGCTCGATGAAAAGCTGGGCGCGAAGCTCGGGGACTTGAACCCCGGCGTCGGGCGGTTCCGCATCGTCGTTCGTGAGAAGGTTCGCGCGTTGCCGGCTCCTCCGCCACCCCCGCCGCCGAAGGTGGAGGCCCCGGTGCAGGTACAGGCGCCGGTGGCCGCCCCCGAGCCCAGCACGAACGGTACGAATGGAACGTCCGCGGTCCCTGTCGCGCAAGTCGCTGCGGTCGCGCAGGTTGCTGCGGTCGCGCAGGCGGTGCAGGCGGTCTCCGTTTCCGTCCCATCTGCGCCGGCGGCGGTGCCCACGGGCGGCTCGCTCGAGGAGCTGCAAGACGCCGCTTCGAAATGGCAAGAAGGCCTTCTCGAGTTGGCGAAAGCCGCACGCGCAACGGCGCCGGCAGATCCTTGGCCATTCCGGCTTCTGCGGGTGGCCACGTGGCTCACCATCGACGGGCCGCCCGAGATCGACAAGGGCAAGAAGACCTACGCGCGTTCCGCCCCCGGCGACGATTGGAGCAATTTATCGAGCTACTTCGAGGCGTCGAACTGGCAGGCGCTCGTGGAGGCGGCGGAGACCGCGCTCGCATCCAACCCGTTCTGGCTCGACGTGCACCGCTACTCGGCGATTGCGCTGGAGAAGCTCGAACGGACCGACGCACGCGACACGGTGGGGCGCGAGGTCGTCGCGTTCCTCACGCGGATGCCCAAGTTGGAGGAGCTCGAGTTTTCCGACGAGATGCCCTTCGCCTCGCCGGAAACGCGCGAGTGGCTCGCGGGTGAGCGTGCACGTTGGGGCGCCCCCGGTGCAGGCGGCGCGCTCGGTGGTGGCAAAGGTGCGGAGATCGCATCCGCCGTCGTCGAGGCCCTCGGCGGCATCGGCGAAGGAAGCGACGTGGCCATCGCCAAAGTGCTTCGCGCAGGGGAACGAAGCGACATGCGAAGCCGTTTCGTGGGCAGGCTCGAAGTTGCCAAGGTGGCCCTCGACAAAGAGCGCTACGATCTGGCGCAAGACCTCGCAGAGCTTCTCCTGCCGGAGGTCACCGACACGTTGGAAGCATGGGAGCCGGCACTTGCTGCCGACGCTCTCGCAAATTGTTTGCGTGCTCTGCAGGCACGCAACCGCGACGAGGGGGCGGTCGATGAAAGAGAGAGCCAGCTTTTTCGTCGTTTACTGAAACTGGATCCGGAAGCCGCGCTGCGCTTGCGCGCTTCATAGTCAAGTACGGCCCCCAAAGCGGGGCCTTGGGCGACATCGCAGCCGTAGTTCGGCACTGAACGCGTAGAGGAAGAAAGGGAGTTTACCGATGGCCAAAGAGGGAAGCGTCGCTCCGCAGGAGCGCGTCAACATTACGTACAAGCCCTCGACGGGGGACGCACAAGCGGAGGTGGAGCTCCCGCTGAAGATGTTGTTCGTTGGCGACTACACCGGTCGCGCTGACGAGCGGCCCCTCGAGGATCGAAAGCCGATCAGCATCGACAAGGACAATTTCCAGAGCGTCCTTGCAGAGCACAACCTGCAGCTCTCGCTCAACGTCCCCAACACGCTCGTCGAGGGGCAGGAGAAGGCCGAACTGGCGGTCAATCTGCAATTCAAGCGCCTGACCGACTTCGGCCCGGAGGCCGTCGCCGAGCGCGTTCCGGAGCTGCGTCAGCTCCTCGAGTTGCGCCGCGCGCTCACCGCGCTCAAAGGCCCGCTCGGCAACGTGCCCGCATTCCGCAAGAAGATTCAGGCACTCATCGGCGATGTCACGGCGCGTGAAAAGCTCCTCAGTGAAGTCGGTGTTGGGAAGGGTGAGGGTTGATCATGGCGAACGAATTGGAGAATCAAGGCGCAGCAGCGACCACCACCACCGAGCAGGGCGGCTCCCTGCTGGATGAGATCCTGCTCGAGACGAAGCTCACCCCGACGGACGACGGCTACGACGTCGCCAAGCGCGGCATCCGCGCCCTCATCGGCGAGCTCCTCACCCCGGGCCACGCCACCGAAAAAGTCGACAAGGCCTTCGTCGACGCGATGATCGCCGAGCTCGACTCCAAGCTGTCGAAGCAGATCGATCACATCCTGCACCACCCGGACTTCCAGAAGCTGGAGTCGGCCTGGCGCGGGTTGAAGTTCGTCGTCGATCGCACCGACTTCCGCGAGAACATCAAGGTCGAAGTGCTCAACGTCTCGAAGGAAGACTTGATCACGGACTTCGAAGATGCTCCCGAGGTCACCAAGAGCGGCCTTTACAAGATCGCGTACACGGCGGAATACGGCACCTTCGGTGGCCGGCCGTACGGCGCCATCTTTTCGAATTACGTGTTCGGCCCCGGCCCGCAAGACGTTGCCCTTCTGCAGAAGGTCGGCGCCGTGTCGGCGATGGCGCACGCACCTTTCTTCGGCGCGGCGGGTCCGCAGTTCTTCGGTGAGAAGAACTACCTCAATCTGCCGAACCTGAAGGACCTGAAGTCGCTCTTCGAGGGCCCGCAGTACACGAAGTGGCAAGCGTTCCGCGAGTCGGAAGACGCGCGCTACGTCGCGCTGCTGTTGCCGAACTTCCTCCTGCGTCTCCCGTACGGCGCCAACACGGCCCCGACGAAGGCGTTCGATTACTCGGAGGACGTCGTTGGCAATCACACCGCGTACCTCTGGGGCAATGCCACCTACGCGCTCGCCACGCGCGTGGGCGACAGCTTCGCCAAGTACCGCTGGTGCCCGAACATCGTCGGCCCGCAGGCCGGCGGCACGGTCGACAACCTGCCGCTGCACCAGTACGAGGCCATGGGCGAGGTGCAGACGAAGATCCCGACCGAGGTGCTCATCAGCGAGCGCCGCGAGTTCGAGCTCAGCGAGGAGGGCTTCATCTCCCTCGTCGCCCGCAAGGACAGCGACAACGCGGCATTCTTCTCGGCGAACAGCGTGCAGAAGCCGAAGACCTTCGGCCAATCGCCCGAGGGCAAGGACGCCGAGCTCAATTACCGCCTTGGTACCCAGCTTCCGTATCTCTTCGTCGCCAATCGCATTGCTCACTACCTGAAGGTCATTCAGCGCGAGCAAATCGGCACGGCGAAGGAGCGCGGTGATCTCGAGAACGAGCTCAATTCGTGGATCAAGCAGTACGTCGCCGACATGGATTCGATCACCCCGGCCGTGCGCGGCAAGCGTCCGCTCCGTCAGGCCGAAATCAAGGTGACCGATGTCGAAGGCAACGCGGGTTGGTACCGTGTCAGCATGAAGATTCGCCCGCACTTCCGCTACATGGGCGCCTTCTTCACGCTGTCCCTCGTCGGCAAGTTGGACAAGGAATAAGCCCAACGGCCGTCAATTCGTAGGAATGCCGCGCGCGGATCGCTCTGCGCGCGGCATTCGTCATTTTGTGCCGTTGAAGAAATGTCCTTGAGAGTCGGCAAGTTGCGGTTGCCAGGCCGATTTGCATCATTGGCGACAACGCGCCACGCCGCGCGGACGATTAGCTTGCGCCCCCACCTGTGATCCCGCACGACACCAAGCCAGAAACGCCTCGGGCCCTGCGCTCTGCCTTTTCGCTCTACCATCGAAATGCGCTACGCTGCGAATCGTCTCGTTCTATCCAGCAGCGGGACCAGCGGTCAGGTCCGATGAACGATAGCAACACCGATCCTGCGAATTCTCGCTTGCCATTCGAGCAAGATCCGCCGGCGTCCAACGCTTCAGGATCGGCCCCCCAAGCCGGGCCTGGGGCAGGAACGGCGGCGCCGTCTTCTCCCGATTCCCGCGGCCCTGATCCGCGCCCCCCCCACGCTCGCCTCGCCGGGGCCAACGCCACCGTGGTATCCGGACCGGCGCCTCCCTTTCAAGAGGGCGGGCGGCCGACTCCGCCGCCGCCGGCAAGCCTCCGGGGCCCGCGTATGAGCCCGGTTCCGTTCGCGCGCCAGCGCCCTTCCGTGTCGAACGCGACCGTTCCCGGCGTGGCGCCACCCGCGGGCGTCCATGACGATTTTCGGCTGCCGCGTGTTCTGCCCGACATCGTGGACTTCAATGCGACGGTGCCAGACGCGCCGCTTTCATCGGACATGCCCGAGTCCAAGCGGCCGAGCGTGAACATGACGGTGCCGGGGCTCGGCGGAGTCATTCACCACAACACCGAGCCCATTCCTCTGGAGCTGCCATTGGTCGGTCCCGCGAGCGGGCCCGTTTCGGATCCCTTCGTCGAGAATGCCATTACGGCGCCTGCGCCGCTCACCCCGAAATCGGGGGCGCCTTCAACGGGCGCGTTGGGGAGGATCCCCGCCCCGCCGCCCGACCCGGACGACTTGGTGCGTGGCCTGGAGAAGGACCGCAGCGCCCAAACGCCGATCGCGCACGTGGCCGAGTCGCGCGGGCGGGATGGGGCCTCGCATGCGGCCATCGTGATGCCGGCCCAGGGGCAAGCGCCACGTCCGATCGAACCGTTGGTCGTGGTGGACGTAGGCACCGATCCCACGAGTCGCAGCGTGACCGCGGCGGTCTCGCCGCCCATGCACGCAAGTATCTCCGAGGTGCCGCGCGGCGTCCCCCGCACGAAGGGCCGCGTCATTCTGATGCTCTGCATCTTCGGCGTGTGCCTCATGCTCGCCGTCGGCATTCTGGGGACGCTGGCCGCAAAGTATTTGCCCCACGCTCCTCCGCAAGCATCGGCCGGCGCGACGGCAACCCCGTCGGCGCGAGCGTCGATCAAACCGACGGCGCCCGCCGTCGCGTCGCCCTCCCTTTCGGCCACCGCCGCCGCGCCCAAACCTGCCGCATCGCCGACGGGTGTGCCGCCGACGGCATCGGCTCCGAGCGAGGACGAACCCGCCCCGCCGTCGCGCAGCCCGTCCCCGCGCTCCACGTCCTCGCCGCGTCCCTCGAAGCCCGCCGCGTCTCCGTCCGTGCGGCACGCAAATGAGCTGGAACGAGGCATCGATTAGCGCGCAACGTTCCCAATCGGGCGGACGAAGCTAAGTACGACGCACGATGCGATCATCCGGTGGGGCTGTGCCCCACGAAGCGCCGCCGCGCTTTGGAGCTTCTCCCGGACGGCGGGGTCGCATCGTGCGTTCGCCTTTCGCCGCCGCACCTTCGCCTGCCATGATCCAATGCACCGCATGATCGCGTCGATCATGATGTGTGATCGCGTGGATCATGCAGGCAACGTGAAATCGATGCGAAAACACCCGAAGGATCCCGCGCATTTCCACGCGGCACGAGGGCTGCACTAACGCCGGATGCGCCGGAAATTCTCGCGCAGAAGGAGCTCTCGAACATGTCGCACCGCTCGCATGGGGCCGTATGCCGGCTCTCGCTCGTCACAGCATTGGCCTTGAGTGCCTTCGGATGCACCGGCGCCTCCGAAAGCGAAGACCGTTCGACCAACGTCTCGCCCGAGGGGGCGGGAGAGCTCGAGACCAACGCGGTGGCGGCGGCCGGCAAGCGCGTGATCGGTTACTTCACCGAGTGGGGCGTCTATGGGCGCAACTACCACGTGAAGAACATCGTCACGAGCGGCTCGGCGAGCAAGTTGACGCACATCAACTACGCCTTCGCGAACGTGGTGGGCAACCGCTGCCAGCTCGGCGACACGTACTCGGACTACGACAAGTACTACGACGCGGCGGGTAGCGTCGACGGCGTGTCCGACACCTGGGACACCGGTGCGCTGCGCGGGAACTTCAACCAGCTGAAGAAGCTCAAGAAGAAGTACCCGAACATCAAGGTCCTCATCTCGCTCGGCGGCTGGTCGTGGTCCTCGGGCTTCTCCGATGCGGCGCTCCCGGCGAACCGCTCGGCCTTCGTGAAGTCGTGCGTCGACCTCTACATCAAGGACAGCCGCTGGGCGGGCCTCTTCGACGGCATCGACGTCGACTGGGAGTACCCGGGTGCGTGCGGAAACACCTGCAACTTCCGCCCGGAGGACACGCAGAACTTCACCGCGCTGCTCGCCGAGTTCCGCAGCCAGCTCAATGCGGCAAAGGCGGGGAGCCTTCTCACCATCGCCGCGCCCGCAGGGCCGGACAAGATCAGCAAGATCCAAGTCGGGTCGATCCATCAGTACCTCGACTTCATCAACCTGATGACCTACGACTTCCACGGCGCGTGGGAGACCACGACGAACTTCCACTCGGCGCTCTACAACTCGGCGTCGAACCCGTCGAAGGCGCTCAAGTTCAGCACTGACGAAGCCGTCTCGCTCTGGCTCAATGGCGGAACGCCGTCGAACAAGCTGGTCGTCGGCATCCCGTTCTACGGTCGCGGGTGGACGGGCGTGACCAACGCCAGCAACGGCGTCTACCAGAAGGCGACCGGCGCGGCGCAGGGCACCTACGAGCAGGGCATCGACGACTACAAAGTGCTCAAAAACAAGGGCTTCCAGGGGTACTACCACCCCGACACCAAGGCCTATTGGATCTTCAACGGCTCCGAGTTCTGGAGCTACGACACGCCCACGTCGATCGGCACCAAGACGAGCTACATCAAGAGCAAGAGCCTCGGCGGCGGCATGTTCTGGGAGCTGAGCGGGGACACGTCGAACGGCGAGCTCGTTTCGGCCGTGTTCAACGGACTGCAGTAACAAAACGGAGCGGGCCCGTGCACCCTGTCATAAGGGGTGTGCACGGGCCCGGGAAACCTACGCCAACAACGAAACGTTTCAGGTTTCTTCTTCGCGCCGCTTCGTGCGGGCGCGTAGAACCTGGAAGTAGCGCAGGGCCACGCCCGAGGCCGCGGCCGCACGCGCGACGTTGCCTCGGTGTTTGTCGACCAGGTGCTTCACGTAGCGGCGCTCGAATGCCTCGAGCACGCGTTCGCGTGCGCGGGGCAGGGGAAGGCCACAGGCGATGACATCGGCGATGACGTCGCCCGGATCCGACTGGGTACGGGGCGGCGGTTTCGGGTTCGGCACGACCTCGAGGGGCGTCGTCGAACGAAGGGATCGCGAGGACGGGGGCGCAATGGCTTCCCCTCCCATGAGATCCCCGAGCACCACACGGCGGGCCACGGTGTTCTGCAGCTCGCGCACGTTGCCCGGCCAGGAGTAGCTCTCCAACTGCGCGACGAAGTCGTCCGCGATGGGGACCTTCGACCCGGCGAGGCGGTTCCAGAAGTGGCTCGCGAGGAGCCGGATGTCACCCGTCCGCGCGCGCAAAGGGGGAAGCTCGAGCCGGGCCACGGCGAGCCGATAGAACAAGTCGTCGCGGAAGCGGCCGGCGGCCACCTCCTCGTCCAGGTTGCGCCGGGTGGCAGCGATGATGCGCACATCCACCCGGATCCACTGTTTGCCGCCGATGCGTCGGATCTCCGAGCGCTCGATGGCGCGCAGCAGCTTGGCCTGCAGCTCGAGCTCCAAGTCGCCGATCTCGTCGATGAGGAGGGTTCCGCCGTGGGCTTGCTCGAAGACGCCCTGGCGAAGTTCGGTGGCGCCGGTGAAGGCGCCGCGCTCGTGTCCGAACAGCGCCGCCTCCACGAGGTTTGGCGGCACCGCGGTACAGTCGAACACGGTGAAGGGTTCGCGCGCGCGCGGACCCTGGTCGTGCAGCGACTCAGCAAGCACCTCTTTACCCGTCCCCGTCTCCCCCTCGACGATGAGTGGCACGTTGGAGCCTGCGAGCCGCTCGCACAGCGGGTAGAGCCTGCGCATGGCGACGCTCCCCCCGAGCATGCGTCCGAAATGAGACGCTGAGGACAGAGGCATCTGAATGGCCGACGACTTCGATCTCCCGCCCGAGGTCATCATTATTACCAACGCTTACTACCACTTTAATACCATGTAAATACCGATCTAAGCGTAACGCGCCGACACTTGCACCCACATCGAATCTAAATTTCAATTAGCGAATATTACTGCATATTCTCCAAAAATGACGCGACGCGTTTCCGTTTTTCGGTTGCGCCCGGTCCGACCGGGTGGCGCGGGCCGCGAAAATGGCCTCGAAGTGGTATCTACCGGAACCAGCCAAATTGATAGTGGTTCTATATCAATGGTGCGCAATCACGATTGATTTTCGCATTGTGCGGAGCCCGCAATGAACACGGAAACGTGTGGAAAATATCGCTGCGCAGTGCGTTAGATTACATTGTTTCAAGACGAAACTTTGGAATCGCGTCACTGCGCTAAGTAATCGTGTCCCGAAATTCGGGGCCCTTTAAATGGCCCAAGCGAGAGGTTCGCCTCCGAATGGAGGGAGCCCTCTCGCTTGGGAAAAAAAAGAGGCCCAGCCGGTCCGTTTGCTACCGAACGAACCCCGCGAGGAGGCGCGGCGTTCGGGAGCCGCCGTTCCGGGACGACGGCCGAAGGCTCGTTTGCGAGGGCGGCGGCTCGGGAGATTTCGACGCGACCTTCGGCAAAGCCGGAGCTTTCTTTCCGCTTCGCAGACGACGGGCAGGGGCGGCGACCTTCGTGGCCTCCGTTTGTCGCCAGTCCTCTGCGCTCATCGAGCGAGCCGCCTTGGTCTCGGAGGCGGAGAGCAGCACGCCGGTTTCCGGTGAGGCAGGCGTGAGACGCCGGCGCGCACGTTCCAGCTTCTCGATGGATCGGGCCGAGGCTTCCAGGATGGCACGTTGGGACGACACCGCTCGTGCGAGCAGATCGTCCAACGAGCAGCCCGACTTGGGCTCGGTCCTTTCGAGTTGCGAGAGCAGGCGCTCGCTGATTTCAATCTTGCGCTGCACGGCGTTGCAGGTGCTGGCGACCCGCCGCAAGAGGGAATCAATCGACGGCGGTGCGTCGTTCGGGGAGTCGTTGCGGCCTTCGCCGGTGTCGGCGATGGCGTCGATCAGTTCCCGGACGGATACGCCGTAGGCGAGGGCGTATTCCAGCATCTCCGTGCGTTCCGACTTGCTCGCCATCTGCGCGAGCTCCACCAAGTGGGAGAACGAGAGGGGCTCGCCATGCGGCGTCTTGCGCGCGAGCAGCGTCTCGAGCTCGCTCTCCGTCCACGCTTCGGCGACCAGGGCGAAGCGGTAGAGCGTCGCCTCGTCGCGCCCGAGCGCGGCGGCGAGATTTTTGACGGCGCGTGCCCCGTAGCGTTGTTCGGAGCCTTTGACGTCGGCAATGAGTCGGCCGATGCGGTAGCGAGCGCGGACGTCCTTGCCCGTGGCCTCGGCGAGAAGGGTCTGAAGCTCTTCGTAACGCTCACGAAGAGCAATGTTCATTTTATCTACGGCGTAACGGACCGCGAGGTGAGAAGGAGTCATGACAGTGAGTCCCCTTTCCCTCTAGTTCGGCCCGCGCTCCGACCTCGTTTCCGGTTTTTCGCGGCGTCACGAAAAAGGGTGGAGGGTCTAGGGTGGAGGGTTTAGGGGAGAGGTGCCGTCATCCTGACCTCGAGCCCGTTTTTTTCTCTCCCTAACCCCTAACCCCTAACCCCTAAATCTCCCGGTAGCCGCCCGGGATGACCACGGCCTCGTCCGCCGAGGCGGCGACCGTGAGGACGCCCCAGCATGCGAGCTTCGTCCGGCTGGCGAAGCTGAGGATCTCATTCATGTCGCTGACCGGCCCAAGCACCGCGAGGTTGCCCCGGTGGACGCCCCAGGAGCCCTTTTTGTGCTGGAGCATGGCCTCGTGAAGCTCTTTTCCGGCCGCCATGGCCGAGGGGAGGATGGCCACCCGGAGCCGGAGCAACTTGTTGTTCTGGGGGTTGAGTACCTCGACGTACACCAGGTCGCCACGCTTCTGCTCCGTCCGGGTTTGCACGCCCTGGGCTTTGAGGAAATCCAGCAGCGCGCGCTCGTCCAAGGCGGTCGATGCCGGCTGCAGATCGACGCCCGAGCAGACAGAAGGCTGAAGCGGCGCAGGCTGATAGTGCCCGCCCCCGCATCCCAACGCCGCGCTCACAAGTACGATTCCCGCCACGCACCCCAACGAGCCAACGCCCCATGCACTCATGGTGCAAGGTCATATCGCGTTGGCGCTCGGCTGGCGAGATCCGATATTCTCGTTCCCGTGAAGCGAACGCTCTTCTCCTTCGTCGGGTTGTTGCTTGCCGCCGTTCCGCTCGTGGGTTGCGCCAGCGGGCCCCCGGCTTCGGCCTATGACAACCACACCTTTTACCAGTACGACGATCTGCCCGGAGGCCCGAAAAATACCTTCGAAACGGCGTATCCGTCGCTCGATTACCGCGACGCCACCGGGGAGTACATCGGCGTTGCCATCTTGGGCGGCACCGTGCGTTTCTCGCGTCCGAGAAACTGGATCATTCGCCGCGCGAGCCTGACGCCGCAAAAGCGCTTCATCGAATACGTCTCCCCGAACCAATACGTCTTTGCCGTTTACGAGCGGCTCGACCCAGCAGGCGATTCGTGGGGCGACGTGCTCGCGCGCTACGAGGAAGACGCGAAGACCGCGGGGGCCGAGGTCGTTGCGGGGCGCGTTCCCGTGGCCAGCCTCACCTCGCAGGGCCGCGAATACGTGGTCAAACGCAACGTGAAGGCCTCGAAGGCGCCGTACACGAACTTCAGTCGCGAGATCTTGATGCGCGGGGCGAACCGTTACTCGCTCGTGGAGATCGTTCATCAAGGGGAGTCGGTGGCTCCGGTCGTGCGCGAGTTGCTTCGCGTGGTCGACACCTTCCAGCCGACGTAAGGGGGAATCGTCATGCGAATCTCGCATTGGAAGCCGGCCGTGCTGGGGATGGTGGGGCTTGCGCTCGTGGCCAGCTCGGATGCGGCGTGGGCGCAGCGGCGTCCGGCGCGGCCGGTGCGCAGTTTTCCGAGCCGCGCGGCCCGTCCGACGGCGCCGTCGGGTTTCTTTCATAGCGTCCGCGCGCTGCATACTCCGACGAAAGGCGCCAAGGCGCCGCTCGATGCGTCGGGGCGGCCCAAGCTCGTATTGAATGCGGTCTACATCAAAGAGGTGGCGGAGCTGATCGCGGCCAGCGACGAAGGTGGGTTCGCCGCCGAGGAGCTCGACAAGGCGGCGCACGTGCTGCGCTCGGCCGAGAACAACGAGCACCCCGTCGAGCCGCGCACGCTCGATGTCATCTACCGCATCCAGCGCCACTTCAACGCCCACGAGATCCGCATCATCTCCGGGTACCGCACGCCCAAGCCCGACGGTACGGGGCAAGGCCTTCACGGGCGCGGCATCGCCATCGACTTCGTGGTCCCCGGCGCCGCCGATCTCGACGTCGCCCGCTTCGCGCGCGAAACGGGGTTCGTCGGCGTGGGCGTGTACCCGATTGCCTCGTTCGTGCACGTGGACGTGCGCCCGCGCAGCTATTTCTGGATGGACCGCAGCGGCCCCGGTCGCTCGAGCCGTGAGCGCGGCATCCTCCTCGACGTCGCCCAGCGCGCCGATTCCGCCGCGCGCCAGCGGGGCGACGTTCCACCGCCCCGCTTCTTCATCGGCCTGGACGTCGACGAAGCCCTGAAGCCCGGCGGCCGCGTCGTCCCCGCCGAAAGCGAGGACGAGGACGAGGATTAGTAGCTGCCGTCGAGGGCCTGGCCGAAGTCGTCGATCAGGTCCTCGGTGGCCTCGAGGCCAATCGATACGCGGATGAGTGCGTCCGAGATGCCCTGTTGCGCGCGCTCGTCGGATTCCATGCCGGCGTGCGACGTGGTGGCAGGGCGCGTAATCAACGTTTCCGGTCCGCCCAGGCTGGGCGCGATGGCGGGCAGCTCGATGCGCCCGAAAAGATGGTCCGCGGCGGCGACCCCGCCTTTCAGCTCGAAGCTGAGGAGCCCTCCCGAGCCGCGGAAGTACTCGCGTGCGCGCGCATGCCGCGGGTGCGTCTCGAGGCCCGGGTAATTGACCTTCGCCACCGCGGGATGCTGCTCGAGGAAACGCGCCACCTGCAGCGCGCTCTCGTTTTGATGGCGCACACGCAGTGCGAGGGTCTTCAGCCCGCGATGCAAGAGGAAGCACGCATGCGGATCGAGCGAGCCACCCAAGTGATCCAGCTTGCGCTTGATCGCCTCGATGTGCCCGCTGCTGCCCATCACCGCACCGGCCACGATGTCCGAGTGCCCATTGAGGTATTTCGTCGCGCTGTGCAGCACGAGATCGACGCCCACCTCGATGGGCCGGAAGTTCACCGGCGTGGCGCACGTGTTGTCGATGACCGACACCAGGCCTTTGGCGCGGCAAAACTCGATGACCGCCATGAAGTCGACGACCTCGAGGATCGGGTTCGTGATGCTCTCGATGTAGAAGATCCGCGTGGTTGGCCGCAGGGCCCTTTGCCACGAGGCCGGATCGTCGGCATCGACGAAGGTGGTCTCGATTCCGAGCTTGGGGAGATCTTTCGCCACGAAGCTGTGCGTGCCGCCGTAGAGCGAGCGGTGCGCGATGATGTGGTCACCCTGCGAGAGCAGCCCGAGAAACGTCGCCGAGATGGCTGCCATGCCGCTCGACGTGACCAACGCGGCCTCGGCGCGTTCGAGGCGCGCCAGCTTCTCGTGCAGGATGACGTGGTTCGGCGTGTTGTTCAGCCGGATGTAACGCACATCGTGGTAGCTGCCCTCGTTCGCGAACTCGAACGTGGACGATTGAAAAATCGGCGCATTGACCGCCCCGGCGATCCGGGGACGAAGCTCGCCCGCATGAACGAGCTCCGTCTCCAGCCGCCGTTCCCCCTTCAGACTCGTCATGGTCGGCAGACACCCGTACGCTTCGCGGCGGCGGCCACTGCATCGGCCACGTGGTATGCGACCTTGCGATCGAGCGCGTCGGGCAGGATCCTCTCCGGGCCGACCTCCTTCACGTACGAGGAGAGTGCGCGTGCAGCCTCGATCTTCATCTCGTCGTTGATGGTGATGGCGCTCGAGTCGAGTGCCCCGCGGAAGATGCCGGGGAACGCGAGCACGTTGTTGATCTGGTTCGGGTAGTCGCTGCGTCCCGTTCCGACGATCGACGCGCCGGCTTCGTGCGCCAAGTCCGGCAAGATTTCCGGCGTGGGGTTGGCCATCGGAAAGACGATGGGGCCCTTGTTCATGCTGCGGACCATTTGCGCGGTGACGCAGTTGCCGGTGGATAGGCCGATGAACACGTCGGCGCCGACCATGGCATCGCTGAGGGTGCCGGTGCGGTTCTCGACGTTGCCCGCTTCGGCGAGCTCGCGCTTGTGCGAATGCAAATCCGCGCGGTTCCGGTCCAGGATGCCCTTGGAGTCGACCATGATGAGGTCACCCAACTTGGGCAACAGTTTGCGCTCGCCGGCAACGATGAGCAAGCGCGCACATGCCAGGGCCGATGCACCGCTGCCGTTGAAGACCACGCGGCACTTCGAGAGGTCCTTGTCGGTGAAGCGCAAGGCGTTCATGAGCGCCGCGAGCACGACGATGGCCGTGCCATGTTGGTCGTCGTGAAAGACGGGGATGCCGATGTCCTTGAGGCCATCCTCCACCTCGAAGCAGCGTGGCGAGGAGATGTCTTCCAGATTGATGCCGCCGAACACGGGCGCGATGACACGCACCGCGTTGATGATCTCCTCCGTCTTCTGTGTGTTGAGGCAGATGGGGAAAGCGTCGACGTTGGCGAACTCCTTGAAGAGTACCGCCTTGCCTTCCATCACGGGGATGGCAGCGTGCGCGCCTAGGTTGCCGATACCCAAGATCGCCGAGCCATCGCTCACCACGGCGACCGAATTGTGCTTGAGGGTCAGAGAGTGGACACGCCCGGGATCCTTCGCGATCTCGAGGCATACTTGCGCGACACCCGGCGTGTACGCGAGGCTCAAGTCCCGACGCGACGTCAGGGGGACTTTGCTGGCGACACTCAGTTTGCCATGCAGCTTGTCGTGGAGGAGGACTGATTCTTCGTCGTAATTGTGACCGTCTTCCATGGAGGGACCTTAGCGCAGCGTAGATGCTCACGGGAGAGGAGCCTAGATTCCCGTTTGTCGTTGTTGTTGTTCAGTCGCTAGCTTTGGCGAACGGAGGCACGTACTTCGATGTTGCGAACTGAGGATAAGGCAGTCCGTCACCTTGGAATTCGAGCTCGAAACCTCGGATGTGATACCCGAGCGTACCGGCTTTCGCCACGATGCGGCACGTGTGGTTACCACTCGCGGGAGCGTTCTCCGCGTCCTGCGTGGTGACGAGATCGGTGTTGCTGATCTGAGCGCCCACGGTGATTCCCGCCGTCAGGACGGTGTTGTCGGGATATCGGCAGCGGCAGGCGAGTTTCAAGTTGGATTCGGAAACGAACATCCGTACGTCGATATCGGAGTCCACACCATCGTTTTCGTTGCGCGCCACATGGGCTACCCACAACCCGCGAACGGAATTCGGTGTGTTGTTGGTGCTCGAGGGTGTGTTGAAGAGCGCATCGTAACCGCCGTCGTCCTCCGACGAGCAAGCGGCCACGAGAAGGGCCAGAAGGAGTGAGAAGCGGACCTTCATGGTTGAGGTTGTAACACGATCTCACTGTCATTCGCGGCTCTGGCGCCCTAAGCCTGAAGCTATGTCCGACCTTTCGATCCGACGTGCGGTCGCCGCCGACGCGCCTTTGATTCTGGAGTTCGTGAAGGACCTCGCGCTGTACGAGCGCGAACCCAACGCGGTCATCGCAACGGTGGAAGATTTCCTTCGCGACGGATTCGGTGACGAGCCGCTGTTCCACGTGTTCATCGCCGACGTGCGACAGAACGAAGGCGAGACGGTGAAGCCTGCGGGGTTCGCGTTGTACTTCTACCAGTACACGACGTGGCGGGGACGCCCCGTGCTCTACTTGGAAGATCTTTTCGTGCGTCCCGAGTTTCGCGGCTTGGGGGTGGGACGCGTGCTGCTTCGCGAATTGGCGCGTGAGGCTGTCGCCCGAAAGTGTGCTGGCGTGAAGTGGCTCGTGCTCGATTGGAACGTCGATGCGATTGCTTTTTACGAGCGCCTCGGTGCGCGCATCCTCAAGGAATGGCAAACCGTACGAATCGATGGCGATGCGATGATCGCTCTCGCGGAGGGAACGTGATGCGCACCGTATTCGTCGCCTTGCTCGCATGCACCTTGGGTGCGTGCGCCTCGTCTCCCGCTCCCGCTCCCGCTCCGGCTGCACCCACGCCCGCAACGACGTCGTCCGTCGCGAGCTCCGATCCGGTGGACGATGGCATCGACTACGGTTTTCCGGTGAAGCGGCAGCCCATCGACATCGAAGGCCAGCATGTATCCATGGCCTACATGGATGTCGCGCCTTCGGGGGCACCCAACGGGCGCACCATCGTGCTCTTGCACGGGAAGAACTTCAGCGGCTTCTACTTCCGCCGGGTCATCGAGGCCTTCCGCGGCGAGGGCTACCGGGTCGTGGTTCCGGACCAAGTGGGCTTCGGAAAGTCCTCGCGGCCCGACATCGCTTACAGCTTCCACGGGTTGGCACACAACACGAAGCAGCTGCTCGATGCCCTGGGCATCCAGCGCGCCGTCATCTTGGGCCACTCGATGGGCGGCATGCTGGCCATGCGCTTCGCGCTGCTCTACCCGGAGAAGGTCAGCGAACTCGTTCTCGAGGATCCCATCGGGCTCGAGGACTACCGCACCTTCGTGCCGTACACGACGATGGATCAGAAGCTCAAGGTCGAGCTCTCCGCCAATCCCGATAGCGTCCGCAAGTACTTCCAGAACTCGTACTTCCGGGAGTGGAAACCCGAGTACGAAGTGCTCGTCGACACGGCGGCGCGTTACACCAGGCTGTCCAACTTCCCGCAGGCGGCGAAGGTTTCCGCGCTCACCAGCGAGATGATCTACTTGCAGCCCGTCTACTACGAGTTCGACCGCATCCGCGTGCCCACCCTGCTCATCGTGGGCACGGCCGATCGCACCATCGTGGGGAAGAACCTCCTCAAGCCCGAGGTCGTCGCCGAACATGGGCGCTACGATCGGCTTGGGAAGGAGACGGCAGCAAAAATCCCCGGGAGCAAGCTCGTGGAGCTCCCGGGGATCGGTCACATCCCGCACATCGAGGTGGAAGAGCGCTTCCTCACGGAGGTGCGCTCGTTCCTGGCCTCGAAGCGTTAATCAAATGTCGAAGTAGAGGAAGAACTCGTGCGGCGTCGGGCGCATGCGGATCGGGTTGAGCTCCCGCGTGCGCTTGTAGTCGAGCCACTCGGTGATGGCGTCGCGCGTGAAGACGTCGCCGCGGAGGAGGAACTCGTGGTCCTTCTCGAGCGCGTCGAGGGCGTCTTCCAGGCTTCCCGGCATGTGCGGGATGTCCTTCAGCTCCTCGGGCGACAGGGCGTAGATGTCCTTGTCGAGCGGATCGCCGGGGTTGATCTTGTTCTGGATGCCGTCGAGACCGGCCATCATCATCGCGCTGAAGGCGAGGTACGGGTTGCAGCTCGGGTCGGGGAAGCGCACCTCGATGCGGCGGGTCTTCGGCGACGGGCCCGTGATGGGGATACGCACCGACGCGGAGCGGTTGCGGCTCGAGTAGGCCAGGTTGACCGGCGCCTCGAAGCCCGGCACCAAGCGGCGGTACGAGTTCGTCGTCGGGTTGGTGAGCGCGGCGATCGAGCGCGCGTGCTTGATGATGCCGCCGATGTAGTAGAGGGCGTTCTCGCTGAGGCCGGCGTAGCCGTCGCCACCGAAGAGCGGCTTGCCTTCCTTCCACAGCGACTGGTGCACGTGCATGCCCGAGCCGTTGTCGCCGAAGAGCGGCTTCGGCATGAATGTCGCCGTCTTGCCGTTCTTGCGCGCCACGTTCTTGATGACGTACTTGAACCAGAGGAGCTGGTCGGCGCTGGAGAGCAGGCGGGCGAACTTCACGCCAAGCTCACACTGACCACCGCTCGCCACCTCGTGGTGGCCGACCTCGATCTCGACGCCGGTCTCCATCAACGTGGTCATCATCTCGTTGCGGAGGTTCGCCAGCGTGTCGGTCGGTGGGACCGGGAAGTAGCCTTCCTTGTGGCGCACCTTGTAGCCAAGGTTCGGGAACTCCTCGCGACCCGAGTTCCACGCGCCCTCGATGCTGTCGAGGTAGTAGAAGCCGGCGTTCGGCTGCGAGTGGTCGAAGCGAACGTCGTCGAAGACGAAGAACTCGGCCTCGGGACCCATGAAGCAGGTGTCGGCGATGCCCGTCTGACGCAGGTACGCCTCGGCCTTCTTCGCGATGTGACGCGGGTCGCGCGAGTAGGGCTGCTTCGTGATGGGGTCGTAAACCGAGCACACCAGGTGCAGCGTCGACGCCTGGTAGAACGGATCGATGCGCGCCGTTTCGGGGTCCGGGATGATGAGCATGTCCGATGCGTTGATCGGCTGCCATCCGCGGATCGACGAGCCGTCGAAGCCGATGCCGTCCTCGAAGAGCGATTCGTCCAGACGACGCGCTGGGAGAGTCGTGTGCTGCCACACCCCCGGAAAGTCGACGAACTTCAAGTCGACGAATTTGACGTCGTGGTTTTTGGCAAGCTCAATGACTTCCTTGGGATTCATTCGATGATCCTCCTAGACAGCACGCTCTCGTTACGGGCCCCGCGCCTGCGGGGCGAAAATCGGGGTTAGTTGGTGGCGGTGGCAGCCGCGAACTAGATCGCTTCTTTGCCGCGTTCACCGGTGCGGATGCGCACCGCTTCTTCGACCGGCGTGATGAAGATTTTTCCATCACCGATCCGGCCCGTTTTCGCGGATTTCTCGACGGCGTCGATCACGTCGTGTACGAGCTCGTCCGGAACGACGACCTCGATTTTGACCTTGGGGACGAAGTCGACCACGTAGGCCGAACCGCGATACACTTCTTTTTTGCCGCCGGTGCGCCCGAAGCCCTTGACTTCGGTCACCGTCATCCCTTGCACGCCGACTTCACTCAACGCGTCTTTGACCTCGTCGAGCTTGAACGGTTTGATGATGGCTTCAATCTTCTTCACGTGGTGCCTTTCTCTGCGCGCGACGTGCGAGGCGTTGGCCCCCCCGATGACGCTGGATGACACGAGGGAAGATGCCAGGTTAAGGTTTCGCCAACGTTTCGCGGGCGTTTTCCCCGATGGAACTTAACCCGAATTACCCCACCCCCGTCGAGCACCTCCCGCGCCTGAGTCGGGTTCAGCCCGGTCACACGGGTCACGAACCGTGTGACCTCTGGGTGAAACGCGAAGACCTTACGCACCCGGCCTACGGTGGCAACAAAGTTCGAAAGCTGGAGCGGATCCTCGCGGATGCACGCGCGCGTGGCCTGGGGCGGCGCATCGTGACGGTGGGCGCCGCCGGCAGCCACCAAGTGCTGGCCACCGCCCTTTTTGGACGCGAGGCCGGCTTCGAGGTGGAAGCTGTGCTTCTGCCTCAGCCGCGCTCCGACCACGCGGTGGAGAATCTGCGCGCGTCGCTGGCTCTCGGCGTTCGGGCTTTTCCCGTCGGTTCGTATGCGGCGGCGCCCTTCGCCATCGTGCGGCGGCTTTGGGCCGGGGAGCCGGCGCTCTATCTGCCGGTGGGTGGGTCGAACCGCCTCGGGACCCTGGGCTACGTGGACGCGGCGCGGGAAGTGGCGAAACAGGTTCGAGATGGGGTGTTGCCCGAGCCCGACCTGGCGGTGGTGACCTTGGGATCGGGGGGCACGGCGGCGGGACTGGCCGTGGGATTTGCACAAGAGGGGATGAAGACGCGCGTGGTGGGGGTGGCCGTGGCGGCGCCGGTGTGGGGAGTAGAACTTGCGGCCCGCTGGCTAACGTTTCGGTGTGGGCGCCGGCTGGTGCCGTTGGAAATCGAGCGCCGCTACCTGGGGCGGGGTTACGGGCATCGGACCGCGGAGGGAGAGCATGCCACGATGCTGGCCGCCGCCTCGGGGTTGACGCTGGATCCGACGTACACCGCGAAGGCGTTCGCCGCCGCGTTGGATCGGGTGGCGGAGGGTCGCTATCGGCATGTCCTCTACGTGCACACGCTGTCGAGCGCACCGCTTTCGGCGCTGCTCGAGGGGGCGCCTTCGGAGCAGGATCTGCCGCCCGAGTTGGCTCGGCTCTTTCAATGAAGCGCGCGGCTTGCATCGCGGTGTGTGCGGCGATGGCCTGGTCGTCGACGGCGCATGCGGCGCGGGTGACGGTGCTCGACGATGGCGAGAAGGTCGCGCGGGACGCGATGCACCCGCTGCCCGAGAGCGTGTGGCCCTCGGCGATCGAGCTTTTCGCGCTGCGGGACGAGACGGTGGCGTTTCAAGTCGTCGTGGAGCCCGACGGCGAGGTGCTGGAGCACGTGCGCACCACGCTCGAGCCCTTTTCGCCGGCGCTCGCTGGCGTGCGGGTCGACCTGTTCGAAGAGCGTTTCGTGGAGATCCAGCGCGCGAGTTACAACGAGCGCTCTCCAGGTTCGCTGGCCTTCACGCCGGAGGCCGCGCCCGCGGCGGGCGCATACGTGGGCTTTTTCGCCGATGCGCTGGTGCCGGGCGACGAGACCCATGCCGGTCCCACCGCGCGCGGTGCCGTGTGGGTGGACATTCACGTGCCGCCGGGCGCACCGCCGGGCGTGTACACCAGCGTTCTTCGCGTTCGGGCGGGGGATCGCACCTTGGCCGAACGAAGCGTTTCACTGCGGGTGGCCGATGCGGTGCTGCCTTATCCCGGGCCTGCCGCGATCACGACATTTTACGATTCGACGACCTTGAAGAAGAGAATGGGCGATCGCCGGGCGGAGCGGTCGCTTCGGCAGACCTTGCACGCGCACCGCCTGAGTGCGATCCACGATGTGACGACGGCCGATGCCCTCGCCGGTTTGGATGAGGAGGCGCTCAGCGGCAAAATGTACACGGAGGCCGCCGGCTACGCGGGGCCCGGCGTCGGGGTGGGTGAGGGGATCTTGGCCATTGGTGCCTACGGGATGCTCGGCGAGCCCGATGCGGCGAAGGCGGCGGAGGTCGGTCGCATCGCTGCGCGCGTTCGCAGTATGGCGGAGGCGACGGAGGTGTTCGTCTACGCCGTCGACGAAAATTGCAAGAGCTCCCGCGGCGTGCGCTGGATGGATCTGCTCCGTGCCGTTCCCGAAGCCCGCGGGGTGCGCGTCGGGGTGACCTGCAGCGAGGATCCGCGCGATCAAGCCGCGGATCTCGTCATGATGCTGGCCGAACGCTACGACCCGAAGGTCGCCGAGAAAGCGCGCGCCCGCGGCAAGCGCGTCTGGGTCTACAATGGCCAGCGTCCCTTCGCGGGGCCGATGATGCTCGACGTCCCCGCGACCGATCTGCGCGCGAATGCCTGGATCGCGGCGCGCTATGGCGTTGTGCACTGGTTCTACTGGGAATCCACGTTCTGGCTGGATTCCAACCGCGGGGGCCGTGGCGGTGAGCGCGGGTTCGACCCGTTCGTCGTCAGCGAAACGTTCCACAATGCGGACGGCGATCACGCGAACGGCGATGGGATCCTCGTCTATCCCGGCACGCAGGCTGCTCCCGGGATGCGCGACGATGGAAAGCCCATCGTGTACCCGTCGGTTCGACTGAAGAACCTGCGCCGCGGGGCAGAAGACGCGGGTTACATCCAGCTTGCGCGGGCGGTCGATGCTGTGACCACCGACGCCATCGTCGGGGACGTGGTCGCGCGCGGCTTGGCCGAGGCAAAGGCCAAACCGGCATGGCCGGAGCGCGGGAGCGCATGGCTTGCGGCACGCAAGGAGTTGCTCGAGGTGATCGAGCGCAAGCATCCGCCGCGAAAGCCGCGAACGGAGCGGGTGGCGCGTTGGTTCGGGTGTACGAAGTGCGGAATGGCTGGAGCGCCCGATTCCTTCTCATTCGGCTCGTTCGTCGTTGGGGTTGCGTGGGTTACGCTGGCCATCGCACGGCGTGCAGGTTCACGTCGAGACGCGGCGACACGCGACTGAGTGCGCGAACGCATTCGCGAGTTCGCGATAGGGCACGATCCAGTCGGAAATTTTCAAATTTCATTTCGTACTGCGTTGTCCGTCATATGACGAAGTGTTAGGTAATCGATCTTCGAAAACTTCGTGACTCACGTGCACGGCGCGATGACGTGTGAGAAGCGCCGGCTGGTTCGCGTGAAGCGGTGTTTGCGACTCCTTGGCTTCTATGAGCCCTCGCCGAAGGCCTTGGCGCCTTCCCTTTGCAACCTGAATGGAGTTCATCATGCGTACCAAGAAGCTGCCCGCCACCGCTCTCGTTTGCCTTTTCGGGACCTCGTTGATGCTCTGTGGAGCGGTCGGCTGCGCCGCCGATTCGGATCGGTCCGAGTCCGACGACAAGGGCACCAATGGCACCGGCGCACCGTTGTCGTTCGAGGATTGGTCGAAGACCGTTCACGTCGACGAAGAGGGCGTGTGGATCGTCAACGGCGACACACCCGTCGAGACCGTCGAAGAGCTACGCATGTTCTACGATGATTACGTTCTAAATGACAACAGCGCGCTGATTGTGCATCACCCGGGCACCACGGATGCGAAGTGGAACAATACGCAGAAGCTGAACATCACCTACTGCGTGAGCAAGAGCTCCTTCGGAAGCCGCTACAACGCCGTGGTGAGCGCGATGTCCAGTGCCACGGGGGCATGGGAGGCGGCGGCCAACGTCAACTTCGTCCACAAGAGCGGCGAGGACGGCAACTGCACCAAGAGCAACGGCAATGTCGTTTTCGACGTTCGCCAGACCACGGATCAATCCTTTTTGGCCCGCGCATTTTTCCCGAACCAGGGCCGCTCTTCGCGCAATGTTCTCATCAGCACCAGCGCATTCGGAAGCATCGACCCGTACACGCTCGCAGGTATCCTTCGCCACGAGCTCGGTCATACCCTCGGCTTCCGCCACGAGCATACGCGCCCCGAGTCGGGCACTTGCTTCGAAGACAACAAATGGCGCGCCCTCACGAGCTACGATCCCAAGTCCGTCATGCACTATCCACAGTGCAACGGAACACAAACGGGTGACTTGAAGCTGACGACCAAGGACAAGCAGGGCGCCGCAGCCCTCTACGGCGCGCCGTAGAAGAATCAGAAGAATTCACAGGGAGGCGGGGAGACGGGGAGTTTTTGTTGTCGCAGCAACGATGTGCGCATTGAGGACTCTGGTCCCGAATCAAAAACCTCTCCGCCTCCCCGTCTCCCTGTTCAAATCCTTTGGTCGGTTCCGTCCCCCTTCCTCTATGAGGGCAGGGGGATGTTGTCGTTTTGTTGCTGGCATAATTTTCCTGACAACAATTTCGATGCCACGGCAACCATCGTTCGCGCGCGTCACGCGTTAGACGCGGTGCGGAGTGAATGCGCATGCAAGCATCGGGGCCGACGTATATCGAAGTACGAGAGGTGCGCACTTCTAGAAGTGGGAAAATCCAGTGCTTAAATGATTGTAAGACAATTGTTGAAGTGTTAGACAATCGCGCCTCCAGTACTTCGTGACTCACGTGCCCGGCGCAAGAGGCGCCGCCTTTGGCTCGCGTGGGGCGGGGTTTGCCCTTCTTGGCTTTTCGCTGGACCACGACCTGAATCGTCTCCACGGGGACCGACTCTTGATGTCGTCGTTCGCCCCGCAGATGGAAGGCTCCACCCAAAACCCCCCCAATTCGTGAGTCAAACCATGCGTACCAATATCCTCTCGTCCATTCTGTTCGTCGGCGCGTCCCTCATGGCATGTGTCTCCGTCGGCTGCGCCGCGGATTCCGAGAACAATGCTTCGGAGCCGGAAGTCACGGGAACCACCGCTTCGATCTCGTTCGATGCGTGGGAAAAGACCGTCGCTCGTGAAGACGAGACCGGGAACTACATCGTGAACGGCGACCAAGTTCTCACGAGCCGCGACGAGCTGCGTTCCTTCTACGAGGAATACGTCCAGCAGGGTGACCTCATCGTGCACCGCGCAAACGGCGCGGACGCGAAGTGGAACAACACGCAAAAACTCAACATCACGTACTGCGTGAGCCGCGCCTCGTTCGGCAGCCGTTACAACACGGTGGTCAACGCCATGAACAGCGCCACGGCCGCGTGGGAAGGCGTTGCCAAGGTGAATTTCGTTCACAGCAGCGGCCAAGACGGGAACTGCACGGCGAGCAACACCAACGTCGTGTTCGACGTGAACCAGACGTCGACCACCTCGTACCTCGCCCGCGCCTTCTTCCCGAACAATGGGCGTTCGAGCCGCAATGTGCTGATCAGCACGAGCGCATTCGGAAATACCGCTCCGTATACGTTGGCGGGCATTCTGCGCCACGAATTGGGCCACACCCTGGGCTTCCGCCACGAGCACACGCGCCCCGAGTCGGGCACCTGCTTCGAGGACAACAGCTGGCGTGCGCTCACGACCTACGATTCGGCCTCCGTCATGCACTACCCGCAGTGCAACGGGAGCAACCGCGGCGACCTCGTTCTCACGACCCGCGATCGCCAAGGCGCCGCCGCCCTCTATGGCGCACCCTGATCGCGTCGCATTAGAAGGCTGAGATTTTACAGGGAGGCGGGGAGGTTTTTTGTGAATTCCAATCGGGGCACTGCACCGATTGGAAACCTAAAAATCTCCCTCAGTCCTTCCCGCCTTCCCGCCTTCATGTGAATCTCTCTTCGGGGACCCTTACGCGACCGACGTCACGCCGCGCGGCATTCGTCGCAGCGGTCGGACTTTTTCTTTGCGGCGCTGCGCAGAGGCTTTTTGCACGTGGTGCAGAACAAGGTCGATTTGGCGCAGGCTTCGCAGATGAAGATGCCCCATCGCTCGAATGCCTCGATGCGCGGCTCGTCTTCGCAGTGGCCCGGTGAGTGACAGGGGCGCGGCTCTTTGACGCCGCAGCCGGTGCACACGCAGAGTGGGTGCTGCTGAACGAGCTTGGTGAGCTCGTCGCCTACGCCGCCGAAGGGGGCCACGCCCGTTCCGCGGCAGAGAGGACAGGCGCTGGCGAGACGATTCTGAACGGCCGCGCGAATGAATTCGCTCTTGTTCGGCATGGCGTCGAGCACGGCCGCGAGCTCCGGCTCGACCTTGAACGCGACGATGTGTTTCGAAGGGCGCGGTTTGCGGGGCATCGGTATAACCATGATTATACCACTTCAGTAGCTGTCGCTCGAGCCACCGCCACCGGATTCGCCGCCACCCCCAGAATATCCGCTTCCTCCGCCGCCGCCCCAGTCGCCGCCGCCGCCGCCGCCACCTCCCCAGCCGCCACCGCCACCGAAGAATCCGCCTCCACCGTAGAACCCGCCACCGCCGCCGCCACCCCAGCGATCGTCGTCGTCGCGGTCGTGCCCCGGTCCGAAGCCGCGCCGCTTGGCGCGGGCGATGGCCACGAGAATGATGACCAGAATGCCGAGCGGCAGGAGCAGCGGCACGAACATCCACAGGGCGCTTCCGTCCGACGTGCGGCGGATCACCTTGGTGCGCTCTTTCGTTGCACCGTCGCCCCCCGCGTTGGGGCCGGCGAGGGCCTCCATGATGCCGTCCGTGCCGGCCTCCACGGCCTGGCGGAAGTGCTCCTCCTTGAGGCGCGGCGTGATCTGCTTGCGAATGATGTCGTTCGCCTTGAGATCGGGAAGCTCCCCGCCCACGCCTTTGCCGGTTTCGATGCGAACCTTTCGCTCGTTCGGCGCGATCACCAGAAGTACGCCGTTGTCGAGGCCCTTCTCGCCGACCTTCCACGCACGGAACGTCTCGTACGTGTAGTCGTCGATGTTTTCGCCCTCGAGCGAGCCGGTGAGAAACACGACCACGGCGAAGCCCGCGCGCTGACGAAACGCATCGAGCTTCGTGTCGAAATGGGAAATGTCCTCCGGCGTGAGCTTGCCCGCCGTATCGACCACGTGCCCCTTCAGCGGCGGAGGTTCATACGCGAGCGTGGTCCGCGGGATCGCAATGAGTGCGATCCAAGCGAAGACCATCAGCCATAAACGGGCGCGCACGGTATTCCTTTTATGGAAACGACTAGAACGAGACCTTCGGGACCGCCTGCGATTCCGGTGTCGCTTGGAAGTACACTCGCTTCGTAAAGGGCTTGCCCGTGACCTTGTTCACGGCTTGGCCGCCAATTTTTCCGAGCTCGGCGTTGTACTCGCGCACGGCCTTATTGTACTCCTCGCGTGCGCGCAGGATGCGGTTCTCGGTGCCCTCGAGCTGAACCTGCAAATCGTGGAAGGCGGCGTTCGCCTTCAAATCGGGGTACTTCTCCGAGACCATCATCAAGCGTGAGAGGGAGCCCTTCAATTCGGACTGCGCCTTCTCGAACGCGGCGACCTTGGCTGGATCGGACAGGTCGTCCGCGGTGAGCTTGATGCTCGTGGCCGATGCACGCGCCTCGGACACTTTCTGCAAGGTTTCCGTCTCGTGCGCGGCGGAGGCTTTCACCGTCGACACGAGGTTCGGTACGAGGTCGGCCCGGCGCTGAAGTTGAGCTTCGATATCGGCCCATTTCTGTTCGGCGACTTGGTCCTTCTCGATCAGCTCGTCGTACTTCTGGCAGCCCGTTCCGAAAATCGCGAGCGTGGCGAAAAGCGCGAGCGCGAGGGAGAGAAAAATGCGCCGGGGAAGTGCGGGTCGTTTCATGACGGTGTCCAAACTAGTGCTGCAAAAGGGCTCTGTCGAGTTGGTTGAAAAAGATGGAATGGACCCGCGCCCGCGTGTGTCGTTCCCATGACGGACGACGCAGAGGACGGAACGAAAGCAGAACGAGAAGCGGCAATTCGGAAGAGCAACCGCCGTCAGAAAGGAAGGTAACCACCCGAACGCAGTTGATCAAACACCCCTTTCGCAGAGACCCCTTCGAGCGCTCGGGCGCCGTATTCGAGTCACTTCTGAAACGGTTGGATCGCGGACGGATGCACGGAGACCATCGCGTGCAGGCTGTCGCGGGAAGTGAAAATGCTGGGCAAGGCCCGGCGCTCGAAGGGGCCGATATTGACAGGCGCGATCGATGCTTTATCGATGTCGGTCGTAAGGAACGTCACCGGCGAGAGCGGCCGGCACGCGGAGGCGGCATGGTGCCGCATCCCGTGTGCATCACGCTCGATTCAGTCGCGCCGATCGAGAGGCGTGCACGCGGCGGGTCTCCCCCCTGCCGTTCGTGCAGCCTGCCTCTCGCTCGGCACGACGCTTCACGAGCATTCGTCTGCTCGACGCCGGGACCGTCCACGAAAGGGTAATTGCACCATGTTGACCTACGAGAATCTGTTTCGTTTCGATCGCGCCCTCGACGACGTGATGGGCGCAACCTTCGGCACCGCAACGCATCGCCGTTCCTTCTCGCCGAGCATCGACGTCTTTTCCGACGACGAACGCGCACTCTTCGTCGTCGACGTGCCAGGCGTGAAGAGCGAAGATCTCGATATCACCGTCGATGGCCGCGTGCTCACCATCAAGGGCTCGCGCAAGTTCAACGGGCCCGCGCAGTCCAAGAACACGCAGGCCGTTCTCGGTCGAAGCTACGGCTCGTTCAGCCGCGCCTTCACCTTGCCCGACGATCTCGATGCCACGAATCTGACCGCGGAGCTTTCCGACGGTGTGCTGAGCATTCGCATCCCGAAGCTCGAAGCCGCGAAGCCCCGTCGCATCCAGGTCTCCGTCGCGACGAACGGCCTTCCCTCAGCTGCGAGCGCCCCGCGTCAGGGTGGTGAGGGCAAGTAACGCGGCGTGCACCAGCGTCTTCAGCGCTGCACGCAACGACACGATGACGCGTCCGTGCCACGACCTCGTCACCATTCCGTGCGATCCCCGGCGCGAATCTGCGCCGGTGGGATCGTACACGGAGGCCGGCCCGGTCACTTCGTCATCGTCGAACGTCAACATCCCCCGTACGTACGTTCGACGATGAGAAGTCTTCCTCGCCGGAAGCCACAAAAACACTGGTGTTAAAGTGGTATTCGATGAGGGCGCAGGTGGTATGGCCGGTATGGGCGCGTCAGTCTTCGTCGGCGCGCAGCTTCGCCAAAACGCCGAGATCTTCCAAGGTCGACGTATCGCCCTTGGCCTCGGTGGCGCCCGAGGCAACCTCTTTGAGAAGGCGCCGCATGATCTTGCCGCTGCGCGTCTTGGGTAGTGCGTCGGCAAATCGAATCGAATCGGGGCGTGCGAACTTCCCGATCTCTTTTTCGATGTGTTTGCTCAGATTCGCCTTCGTTTCGTCGTTGGCCGTTTGACCTTGCTTCAAGGTCACGAACACGACGAGGGCTTGGCCCTTGAGCTCATCCGGCTTTCCGACCGCGGCCGCTTCGGCCACGAAGGGATGGCTCACGAGTGCGCTCTCAATCTCGGCGGTTCCGATGCGATGGCCCGCGACATTGAGCACGTCGTCGATGCGACCGACGACCCAGAAATATCCATCTTCGTCTTTTCGGGCGCCGTCGCCGGTGAAGTAGACGCCCTCGATTTGCTTCCAGTACGCCGAGACGTAGCGCTCGTCGTCGTTGTAGAGCGTGCGCGCCATCGAGGGCCACGGGCTCTTCACGACGAGCTTTCCGCCCTCGTTCGTGCCGCACGGTTCGCCGCGATCCTTCACGACGGCGATGTCGACGCCGAAGAAGGGAAGGCCCGTGCTTCCCGGCTTGGAGTAGCAAGCACCCGGCAAGGTGGTGAGCATGATGGCGCCCGTTTCCGTCTGCCACCACGTGTCGACGATCGGGCAACGGCCGCCGCCGATGACGCGGTGGTACCACGTCCACGCCTCGGGGTTGATCGGCTCTCCGACGCTGCCCAAAAGACGCAAGGACGACAGGTCCGCCTTGTTCGGCCAGTCGTCACCCCAGCGAATGAACGCGCGGATGGCCGTCGGCGCCGTGTACAAAATGGTGACGCCGTGGCGCTCGATGATCTTCCAGAAGCGCCCCGGATCGGGGAAGTTGGGCGCTCCCTCGTACATGAGGCACGAGGCGCCGCACGAGAGCGGGCCGTAGACGATGTAGCTGTGGCCCGTGACCCAGCCGACGTCCGCGGTACACCAATAGAGATCGCCCTCGCGCAGATCGAAGACATACTTCGAGGAGACGTGCACGCCCGCGAGGTAGCCGGCGGTGGTGTGCAGAACGCCTTTGGGCTTGCCCGTGGAGCCCGACGTGTAGAGCACGAACAGCGGGTGCTCGGCGTCGAAGGCTGCAGGCTTCTCCGCGATGGCGCGATGCTCCGGCGCAGCCTCGCGCGCCAGGAGATCGTCCCACCACACGTCGCGGCCTTCTTTCATGGTGACGGGCGCCTTTTCCGCGCCAATCCGGCGAAGCACGACGACCTTCTCGATGGTGGGCGTTTGCGCGACAGCGACATCCGCCATTTGCTTCAGCGGAACGATGGAGCCGCGTCGCCATGCGCCATCTTGGGTCAGGAGAAGCTTGGCGCCGCAATCGTTGATGCGGTCGCGCAAGGCGTCCGAGCTAAAGCCGCCAAAGATGACCGAGTGCGTGGCGCCGAGTCGCGCGCACGCCAACATGGCGATGGCGGTTTCGGGGACCATGCCCATGTAAATCGCGACACGATCGCCGGCGCGCACGCCCAGGCTCGCGAGCTGCGTGGAGAGGCGCACGACCTCACGGTGAAGTTCGAAATACGTGAGCGTGCGCGTGTCGCCCGGCTCACCTTCCCAAACGATCGCCGCCCGCGTGCGCGCGCTCGTCTTCAAATGCCGATCGAGGCAGCTCTCGGTGATGTTGAGTGTCGCCCCACCGAAGAACTTCGCCTTCGGCAGGTTCCACTCCAAGAACGACGTGGGCCGTGTGCGGAATACGAGATCACACGTTTGGTCGCGCCAGAATTCCTCCGGCGATTCGATCGACTGCGTGTAAAGCGAGACGTATTCCGCATGCGACTGCACGCGCGCATGCGCGGAGAATTCGGCGCTCGGAACGAATTTGCGTTCCTCTCTAAGGCGTGACTCGATCCCGTCTGTCATGGCCAAAGAGAGTCGTCTCGAAAAAAAATGAATGCAAGCGTTGCATCATCCTCGATGAGCCCTCGTTCCTCTTGAAGCCCGACCGCCCGTCTGATGGGGCGGCTTTCAAACACGGCTGCGCTGGCGGGTGGAAAAGAAAGGGGAGGACGGAAACGACCGCTAGAAGTCCAACAAGAGCGCGGGCACGAAGTCCGAGGTGACGTCGGGCACGATTCCGCGCTCTTTGGCCATCACGAGCAACGCTCCGGCGCGCACGCACACGAGGCCCGCGAGGTCGTCGCGGCGTTCGCCCTCGTTCCAGAAACGGCCATGGAGTTCGAGCACCATGCGGATGGCGGCGCCGAAGCCGGCTTCGTCGCGTTCGAGGAGGCGGGTGAGCGCGGCCAGGACGGGGATCTCGATTTCCTCGACCCGGTCGAGTGCGACCACGCGGACCGACTCCGCATTGGTTTTGCGCGTGGCGAGGCCCAGGTGCTCGAGTGCGGCCGTCTGATCGTCGATGGCGGCGGCGCGCAGGACATCGACCAGGTGGTACTGAAACTCGTCACCCTTGGTGGGGGAGCGGCGAAGATCGTCCGTCGAGGTCTCGAGGAGCCGCACGATGGATGGCGTGTCGCGGCCTAGCGTCGCGGTCCAAAACGTGTCGAGCCAGCGTGCGACGTGGATCTGCGTATCATCGGGCTTGCCGCTGACCGTCTTTGGCGCGTCGCCGAGCGGTAGCTCGAGGGGATGACCGGCGCTGCGCGCGAGCGCAAAGAGCGCGGTGCCCGATTGGGCGGCCACCCGAATCAGCTTGGGGATCTCGGGGGAATTCTCGTTCACCGTGGCCAGCACGCCAGCGCGAACCACCGCATCCGCAATCAGCGTTGCGAGCGCGTAAGGCTTCGTCTCGGCTCGTTCGAGGAGCCGTCGTAAAGTTTTCTCGTAGGTCGCGTTGAGGGCGGTCGCGTGTCGACGTTCGAGCACGCGATGTCTGGCAACATGCACGACCAGCCTTATTAGCACACTTCAGCAGCCGGGTGCCCGCGTGATGCCCGCACGCATCCGTGCAATCTCTTGCAGCTCCTCGGCGAGCTCCAGGGTGCGGCGGCTCGCTGCACGCGCGGCCTCCTGCGCTTCGACGGTGGTGGCCAATTTAAGAAGGAGCGAACGACCGAGCTCGTGATGATGCTCTTCGTCGGGCTGAATGGTGCCCTTGTAGAGCGCGGCGGTGGGAAAGTCTTCCTGCTCTTCGCAGAAGACGACGAACTCCGCGTTCTTCACCACCGCCAGTGCCTCGCGGGTGAACTGCCCGGCGGCCACCCGCGCCACCGTTCCCTCGAGCCCGAGGAGGAATTGCAAGAGCGGGCTCCGCCCCTGCGCGAGCGGGTCGAGATCCGCCGTGTCGACCCCCATCTCGCGCAGCCGTTTTTGAATCAGCCGGTAGTGCTTGGCCTCGTCCCCCGCCTGCCGGGCGAGGGCGAGCTTCACATCGACATCCGTGGTCGTCGGGATCCACGCCGCGGCGCACTCCGTGGCCTCGAGCTCGTTCTTCAGCGCGAGCTTGAGCAACGTCGCCACCTCGAGCTTCTTGCCCTCGCAGGCCTTGGCCTCCGCGCGCTCGGCGCATGCGGGCGGCGCTTTGGTGGCAGCAGCAATGCGCTCCAGCGCAAGACGGTTTTGCGCGTCGAGTTCGCGGACGAATGCCTCGGGGGTCAATAGCTCGGTCATGGTCTCGTGGCTCTCTAGAGAATCGGAGAATTCACATGAAGGCGGGAAGGCGGGAAGGTTTTTTTGGGTTTTGATTGAAACTTCCCGCCTTCGACTGCGACTTTTTAGTCGAGAAGCTGGGCGGCGCCCCACTTGCGCTTTTTCAAGGCGTCGATGCGGGCGAGGAACATTTCGCGCTGCAGCTCGAGCACCTTGGGCAGGCGGTCGCCGAATTTCTCGTAGAACTCGGCGTGCGATTCGAGCTCGGCCTTCCATTCGTCGAGGTCGATCTCGGTGGCTGCGTCGACCTGTTCGTGCGGGATGTGCAGGCCGGAAAGATCCAGATCGCCCGCGCGCGGGACCCAGCCGAATGGCGTTTCCTGTCCGCCGACGCGCAGGCGCGCTCGGTCGACGATCCACTTGAGAACGCGCATGTTCTCGCCGAAGCCCGGCCAGAGGTAATTGCCGTTTTTGTCTTGGCGGAACCAATTGACCATGAACACCTTCGGCGGGTTGGTGATGAATGCTTGCATCTCCAACCAATGCGCGAAGTAATCGGCCATGTTGTACCCGCAGAAGGGCAACATTGCGAACGGGTCGCGCCGCACCACGCCCACCTTGCCGGCGGCAGCGGCCGTGGTCTCCGAACCGAGGGCCGAGCCGAAGAAGACGCCGTGGGTCCAATTGAAGGCCTGGATGACCAGCGGAATCGTGGTCGCGCGGCGGCCGCCGAAGATGATGGCGCTGATGGGCACCCCCTCCGGGTCCTCCGCGAAGCGCGAAAGGGCCGGATTGTTGCGCATCGGCGCGGTGAAGCGCGAGTTGGGGTGCGCGGCCTTTTCCGTCGAGCCCTTGCGCGTCCAAGGGCGCCCTTGCCAATCCGTGAGCTCGTTCGGAATGTCGCCGTCCTTGCCCTCCCACCACACGTCACCGTCGGGCGTCATCGCCACGTTGGTGTAAATCGTGTCGTGCGAGATGGTCTTCATCGCATTGGGGTTGCTCTTGAAATTGGTCCCCGGCGCGACACCGAAATAGCCGAACTCCGGATTGATGGCCCGCAGCCGCCCGTCCTCGCCCACCTTCATCCAGGCGATGTCGTCGCCCACGGTGTAGATCTTCCAGCCCTTGAAGCGATTCGTGGGCACCATCATGGCGAAGTTCGTCTTGCCACACGCGCTGGGGAAGGCCGCGGCGACGTAGGTCATCTCGCCCTCGGGGCTCTCCACGCCGAGGATGAGCATGTGCTCCGCGAGCCATCCTTCTTTGCGCCCCAAGTAGCTGCCGATGCGCAGCGCGAGACACTTTTTGCCGAGCAGCACGTTGCCGCCGTAGCCGCTGCCCACGGACCAAATCGTGTTGTCCTGCGGGAAGTGGCAAATGAACCGGCGCTCCGGATTGCAATCCAGCACCGAGTGCAGACCGCGATTGAAGTCGTTCGAGTCGCCCAGCTCTTTCAGGGCGATGGTGCCCATGCGGGCCATGATCCGCATGTTGAGCACCACGTAGATGCTGTCGGTCAGCTCGACACCCACCTTCGACATGGGCGAGCTGGCCGGGCCCATGATGTACGGCACCACGTACATGGTTTTGCCGCGCATCGAGCCGTCGAAGAGCTTACCGAGTTTGTCATAAGCCTCTTTCGGCGCCATCCAATTGTTCGTCGGCCCCGCCTCGTCTTTGGTCGGGGTACAGATGAAGGTGAGCTGCTCGACCCTGGCCACGTCGTTGGGATTCGAGCGGTGCAGGTAACAGCCAGGAAGCTTGTCCTGGTTGAGCGGCATGAGCACGCCCGCCTGGGTCGCCTCTTGGGTGAGGCGATCTTTCTCTTCCTCGCTGCCGTCGACCCATACGACTTGGTCGGGCTTGCAGAGTGCAACCATTTCGTTGACCCACGCGAGGAGCCGCGGGTTGGTGGTCGGAACTTTCGGCGGCCCAGCCAGCACCGAGCTCGAGCTCGCGAACGGGGCGCCTGTCGGAGAGACGGAGGTCGTGCTCATCTTCCCGGTGTACCGCATCTCCTGGTGGCCTTCCAGCCATGCGGTCGTCTGGATGTATCCGCCGTGCGTCACTCCGACGCAGGGATCATACAGTCGTCACACAGATCACACGGGAGCCGTGACGCCGTCGTCGGCCGGCGGCGGGTCGCTCTTCTCGAGGTTGGGCGGTTCCTGGGACGCGGGGGGAATTGGCTCGATGGAAAAGCTGGGCGTCAGGGCTCCAAGGCCTGCGGACACGGCGAGCAGGAGAGGGAAGAGCAGCGGAAAGCGGATGCCAGCCATCGGGTGATTCACTAGATGAGCACGGAGCATGCCGGAGAGCCTGCGGCGGCCCGCGGGAGGGGGACGTGACTTTGAGCTACACTTCATTCGTCCAAGGAAATGGGTACGGATGATACTTCGCGCGACGGCGATAAGCTTATTGGCAGCGGCATGCGGGTGCTCGGGAACGGGAACATCGAATGCTTCGGGTGGAAGAACTTCCACCGTGGTCGCGCCGGCGTCCCCCCCCAAAGATGATGGGCATGCGGCGCAGGGCGGGGGAGGTGGCGACGGGCATGCGGCTGCCCTGGAGCAATTGAAGGTTGCGCCCCTTCGAGGGCGCGTCGACAAGCAGCAGAGCATGCGCATCCTGCTTCCTGACGCGGAACACTGGACGCGCGTTAAGTTCATGGGCGTGCCCAGCCTCGTAGGCTTTCGTTATGGGAAAGAGCACCACGCCATCGTCGGCGGCGTGGTGACCCACGTAGCCGACAACGATGCCCAGGGCACGTGCGGCCGGAGTTTCGAAGAGTGGGCCATGCCTTGGGTGCAGAGCTTCGAGGTGGAGCTCACGCACGAGGCGCCTTCGGCCTTCGTGTGGAATCGCCCCGAGGACAAATCGAGGCGCATCGTGGAAATCGATTCGGTGTTTGCCAAGACGGCGACGCTCGCGGAGCGCGAATCGTACGCGGTGGCCTACGCCGCCTACCCGGCGTGGAAGGGCGCGTGCCTCATCGTGGGCATTGCCGTGCCCTCGCGCGAGGACGAAGCGCGCGCCCGAGAAGTGCGCGATCGCTTCGCGCACGATGTGCTGCCCAAGGTCGAAGTGCTGACCGACAAGGAGCCGAAGGAGAAATATTAGCCAGCTGCCGTACGTGATAAAGGTCGAGACTCGTACGACATGGTCAAGCGCAAGGTATCGCTCGGGGAAGAGGGCAAAGGGGCTGCTGCCGAAGGCTCGGTGGCGCGATCGTCCGCGCGCATCGAGCCGAATGCGGCCATTCTCGAGCTATTTTTCAACACGGGCGTCGTCTACCACGAGATCCAGCTCGCATCGGATTTGCCCGACACCGTGAGCGGCTTCGTGCTGGTGCAAGGAGCAGCCGGCGCGAGCGTGCGCCGTGCGGGGGAAGGCGAAAAGCCCACCGTGGAGATGGCGGCGCTCGAGCACATCGCGGAGCTGTCGAATCGCTGGTTTCCCGTGCCCTACCAGCTTTCCGCGCCGCATGCGGTCCAAGTCTTCCTCTCGGCGGAGGACGTGCGGCGGCCGCGAATCCTGCTGGCCATCGATACACTGGCCTATTCCGGCGCGGCGGGGCGCGCGCTCGATCCGCAGCTCGACGAAGGGCGGCCCTTTCGCCCCTTGGATCGGACGGAGCTGGCGGCATTTCTGGACCACGCCGAGACCCGCGAGTGGCTGCGCAAGCTGGAGGCGGGCGGCATCGAGCGGTGCACGTTCAAGTTCGCCGCGGTGCTGGAGGCGCTCGCGCCGGTGTTGCCGCGCATCCAGGTTTCCCAGGTTCGTCCCGAGGTGGCCATTCCCGTCTCCCTCGTGGTGGACCTTGGGAATTCACGCTCCACCGCGGCGCTGGTCGAGGCGAGGCAAGAGCAGGATGGGCGGCAGCTTCTGACCGTGCCGCTCGAATTGCGAAATTCGCTCGACCCGTTCCGCACGAGCGATGCGACGTTCGACTCGCGCATCACGTTTCTTCCGGCATCGTTCGACAAAGCGGTGGCGCCGTTCGGCACGGGCACCGGTTTCGCGCTGCCCTCGATTGCGCGCATGGGCCGGGAGGCGCTGGATCGCGCGCTGGAAACGCCGCATCGTTACGCATGCAGCCTCTCGGGGCCCAAGCGCTACCTCTGGGACGACCGCGCGACCCACGAGCCGTGGTTCTTCGCCACCGCGCTCTCGAGAGGCCGGTCGCCTGACGGCGCCGGCCAGGGGGCGGCGCCCGGTGAGTACAAACCGATATTCGGGCGCATTCTGAAATATATCGCCGAGGACGGCGGCGGCCTGACCCTGCGTCCGGACGGCCCCGCGACGCCGGCGGAGCCGCGCTATGCGCCGCGCGCGATGATGCTGTTTGCCTTGGTCGAAATTCTGTCGCAGGCCATGGCGCAGATCAACGCGCCCGCGTACGCGGCATTTCAGGGCAAAGAAGGCGTCCCGCGCGTGCTCCGGCACCTGGTGATGACCTATCCTTCGGCCATGCGCGCGGAGGAGCGCGCGGTGTACGAAGGCCTCGTGCGCAATGCGGTGATGCTCGTGGGCTATTTGCTCCACATCGATTCATCGCGGCTTCCGAATGTGCAGCCTGCCGAGCCGGGCGACGCGGCGGGCAAGGCGGGGCAGGTGCGCTTCGATCCGTTCCTGTTCGTGGACGAGGCCCTCGCCGCGCAGATGGTTTACCTCTATCAAGAGGTCGCCGAGAACTTCCGCGGGAGCATGGAGGAGCTCGTGGCGGTATACGGGCGAAAAGAGGGCGCGCTGCGCATCGCCTCCGTGGACATCGGCGGCGGCACGAGCGACGTCATGATCGCCGAATACCGCGACAAAATGCCGGGCAGCGGGACGTCCCTGGCCATTACGAAGTTGTTTCAAGATGGCGTCAACATCGCCGGCGACGACGTGTGCTGCGCCTTGATCGAGAAGATCGTCTTCACGCAAATCTTGGCGCAGCTGCCCACCACCACCCAGGAGCGGGCATCGCGCACGCGCATCATTCACCTGTTCGGCGAAAGCGACGCCGGGCACGGCGCCTCGTGGCGCACGTTGAAGGCCAAACTGGTCCCCTATTTTTGGCTGCCACTGGCACGTTGCTTCTGGGCCATCGCGGAGGGGTTCGAGCCCGCGGATCACGTGCCGGACAAGCAATATGCCGTTCCGGACATCGCGCGGCTCTTTCCGTCGGCGAACTTTTCGACCGCCGTGCTCGAGGAGGCGAATCGCTTTTTGTCGGGCGTGGTGCCGGGCTTTCCCGGTTTTCAAAATTTGTTCTTCCGATTCGATCGCGCGGAAATCGAAGAGGTCATCGTTTCGGTCCTGCGCGAGCCGCTTCGTCGCTATGCGGACATCGTGGCACAGTTCGATGTCGATTTGGTGGTGCTCGCAGGCCGGGCCTCGGCGCTTCCGTGCGTGCGCGAGATTTTCGTGGGCGAAATGCCCGTGGTGGGGCCACGGCTCAAATCCATGGCCAATTACCGTGTGGGCGATTGGTATCCGTCGAAGTGGCGGCACGCGGGGCTCATCATCGATCCGAAATCCACGGTGGCGGCGGGATCGATGATTTTGCATCTTGCGAGTCGAAATCGACTGCCTAACTTCCTGCTCGACGAGGTGCGAGACATCGAGCAATCGCCCATTTACGGCCTCTATCAAGAGGCAGAACCGCACATCCCGCGCCAAAACGAGTTTTCGCGCAATTCGACATTTCTTTATACGAGTGGAATGACCATTGGCTTCCGCAATGTCGACGCCGAGGAGATGGATGCCGCGCCTCTGTTCGTGGTGCTGCCGAAAAATGCCGACGTCGAGCGGGCGCTCCTGGAAGATCGGGTCAGCCTGACATTTGCTTTCGACAAGGGCGACAAGGGCGACAAGGGCGGAACGATCAACATCACGCAGGTGACGTCGCATCGTAACGTTTACCAATTCTCACCGGACGATTTCGTCCTCCGATTGAAAACGATCGTGAGCGACCGCTATTGGCTCGACACCGGCATCTTCCGCAAACTGCTCGACTATGTCTGACGACAAACTGCGCGACTTGATGGGCGCCTTGCTCAAGGCGATCGATCCGGAAAAGCTCGAGCGCGAGCTGCTCGCCGTGCTTTCGCGTGAGGAGCCGCGCACCGACGAGGGCGGGGCGCCGGCGGCGGGAAGATTGGTCGGGCAGCTGGCCATGGTCGATTTGTTGGACGAATCGATCTTGGGCGCCCAGGTCGGGGACAAATCGTATCCGCTGCGGGTGTTCTTCGCGACCTTGGGCACGAGCTTGTCCTCCGGCGAGCACGAAGAAACCGCATTTCCGCTGGCATGCGCCTTTGGCCTGTATTTCCGTGTGCCGATGGATGAAGAGTCGAAAATGCGGATAGGTCTCGAGGCGAGCCGGCTGTATTACCGATTCATCGAGGCCGCAGGATTGGAAGGACGGCTCCAGATTTCGCCGCTATTGGCTTCACTCATGAATGGGGAGCTGGAGCACGTTCGATTCGAGAGTGTCGATCATCAGACGATATTCGATTCTCAATTTCACGAGCGGGCGCAGGGCGCGGCGGCCACGGGGGCACGCATCGTAGCGCCGCAGAGCTTCTTGTGCCGCGTGGGGGCGAATGGTCTCGTGCGCGTGCGGGCCGAAGTGCGAACATGACCCTTCCGAATACGACCTGGCTTCCCAATCTCGTTGGTGGCGTTTCCATTTGGAAGTTGGCGCCGGACCTGAACGAGGCCAAATTCTTCGATGGTCGATTGCTCGTTCCGGACACCGAGGGGAGCGACAGCCTCCCCACGCGGGTCGCCTGGAACGTCGCAGGCCTCGTGCCATTGGCCCAAGCCCGCACGACGCACGCTGCCGAGGTTGGGGCCGCGATGCGCGACTTTCTGGCGTGCGTCGAGCATGTGGCCAAGGAGTTCGCGAATCCGCAGTCGGGGTATTACAAGTTCAAATCCGCGTTTACCGTGCCGGCACTGTCGGCAACGGCGGGCGATGCGGCGGCAGATGCGAATTATTTCTATTCGCCGGGCGATAGAAAGCTTTTCGTCGTCAACTGGGGAGCTTCGCCGCGGGATCTGTCGCGCAAAGAAGAGTTCATCTACGGCTACGACGACTTCGGGCGATTCTTCGAGAGGGCCGCAATCGCCGAGCCGGTGGCGCTCACGGCGGCGGCTGCCCGGAGCTTCACACCCGCCGCAGCCGCCGCGGCGGCGGTCGAGGAGAGTGCGGGCGCGAGTCAGCAGGTAGAGCCCGAGGCCGAGAAGAAGGTCGAGGAGAAGAAGAAGGGGCGGGCGTGGTGGTGGTGGGTGCTGTTGGGGGTGGCGGTTCTGGCGATTCTTCTGCTCCTCGCTTGGCTGCTGCAGCGGTGTGGGAAGGAGGGCGCGGTCGCGGCGGATGCAGGCGCGGATGCCGCGATGGTGGCGGCCGATGGTGCGGCCGCGGATGCGGCGGTGGACGCCGGGGCGGATGCCGCGATTGAGGAAGATGCGGCTGCGGATGCCGGCGCAGTCGCCGATGCGGGCGAGGATGCCGGGGAATGGCGTGACGGCGGCGCGGTGGGCCTTGCCGATGGCGGGGTGCGCGTTCGGTTGATTGGGAAAGGTGGGAAGGAGAAGATCATCGTCGTTCCGGGAGGAGGCGGCGGCGGAGGCGGTGGCGGCAAAGGTGGCGCGGGCGCAGGCGGCGAGGGGACCGATGACAAGGGGCTGCCGCATCGCTCGCACTTTCAGCCCGATGCGGTCCACTGGCGCGTGTCCGGCGGGCTCGATCAGCTCGATCCGCAATCGCCGCGGACCGGCGAAGGGACGACGTTCGACGTCACACTTCGTCCGGGCGGCTCGTTTGGCTCCGTGAAGGTACAATGGCAGGACAAGAACGGCCGATGGCACAACTAGATCAACGGATTGCGGACAGCATCACGCAGCTGGAAGAGGGCGCGTCGACGGCGTTGGGCGCCTCCGAGGACATGGTCGAGGCGCCCCTTTTGCGCGACTTGCGGCTTCGCGCGCAGAAGCTGAAGAAGGCCTACGCCCGTCCGCAGTGCCTCGGGTTCTTCGGTCCATCCCAGGCAGGAAAGAGCTTTCTCGTTGGGGCCCTGCTCTCGCACGAGCTCGGGCACCTTCGCGTCGTCTCCGGGGAGCGCGAGCTCGACTTTTTGCGCGAGATCAACCCGGCCAAGGGCGTCGAGTCCACGGGCGTGGTGACCCGCTTCTCGACCCAGCCCGGTCGCACGCTGAGCCGTGGCGATTTCGAATGCCAAGTGTTGCCCCTCGACGTGCTCCTCGAGTCGCTCGCCACGGGTTTCCTCGTCGAGTGCACCGCCCCGCCCGTCGATGCGGAGCGGGTCGCACGCTGCCTGCGGGATGCGCGCGTGCAAGCAGGCCCGCCTGCGCCTGCGATCTATGCCGGCGCATGGGAAAGCGTCTGGCACAATCTGCAGAAGAAGTACCACGACCGTCATCCCTATTTGAACGAGCTGCGTCGCCAGCTGCAGGCGCAGGACGCGGGGTGGACACGCACGATCACCACGGCGCCGGGATGGATCCTCGTCTATTCGCTGCTCGTCGGCGGCCCCGGTTACGCGCGCGATCTCGAGCAGCTGCTGCGCGTGCTCGTGCAAGGACTCGAGGTGCTGGGCCACGCTTCGCACGTCGAGGTGGGGCTCGAACACGTGCGCGCCACCCAAGGTGCGACGAGCATCATCGATGCAGGCTGCCTCAACTCGCTGGGAACGGCGCGCGAGCCGGTGCGGGCCTTCGTGCCCGAGCTGGGAAGGGAGGTGGCCGTGGAGCCGGGGGTCCTCTCGGCGGTCATCGCCGAACTGCGCCTCGTGCTGCGCCCGGATGCGCGGGCGACGGGCGGCTTGCTCGACGGCACCGATCTGCTGGACTTTCCCGGCGGCCGCGCCCTCAAAGGCATCAACGGCTTCGGCCCCGCGGAGCTCAACGTCGGTCGCCTCGAGCACGCCATCGAAGTCTACAAACGCGGCAAGCTGACCTTTCTCTTCGAGCAATATGCGCTCGATCGCGAGATTACCGCCCTCGTTCTATGTTCGCCCGGTCCGACCAAGCCGGAGGCGGTGCAACTGCAGTCGCAGGTCGAAAATTGGCTGCGCATCCGTCAATCCGGCGCGCCGCTCTCGCCGAACGAGATCAAGAGCCCCAGCCTCTTCGTCGCGCTGACCAAATTCGATATGAGCCTCGGCGCTCTGCGCAGCGACAACGCGAAGGACCGTTGGGAATCGCGCGTCCAGGAGGCCTGCGTCGACTTTTGGGCAAAGAGCCAATCGTCGTGGGTATACCAGTGGGGTAAAGAACCTTTTTCGAACATGTTTTGGATCCGCAACCCGTACGCGGACCAAATGCGCACGCTCGGCCTCGGCGACCCCGACTACGAAAGCGTGAAGCGCGGCTACTTCGAATCGCGCGCGGTGGCGCGCCACATTGCCGATGCCGAAGCCAAATGGAGTGCCGTGGAGGGCGAAGAAAACGGTCTGCCCAAGAGCGGCGTCTCCCTTCTGGCGAGCCGGTTGCGCGCGAAAATGTCGGAGCGCGTGAAGGAGAAAGAGCTCCAGGCCGAGGCCGAGAGCATCCGTGCAGAGCTTGTCGCGCTGCTGCGCTCGATGACCCCTTCCAAGGACGAAACCGAGCAGCGCGAGCGCCTCGCCGCGAGCGCCCAGGCTTTGGTGGCGGCGGTGAAACACGAGATGACCCGGCGCTCGAGCGGGCGCGCCTTTGGCGACTTCGTGCGGCTCGTCATCGCGTCGGAGGAGGACATCGAGGAGGAGGTGAAAAAGATCCTCGCGCAGGTCGCGCCGATGTCGATCAAGGCGAGCGACAAGGTCAAGAAGGTGCTCGCGCATGTGCTCCGCTGGTGGGCCAACGCGGCGATGACCCGCGTGCGCGAGTCGGACATGGGCGTGCCGGCGGCACTGGCCGATCGCTATGTGCGCGAGGTCTGCACCTCGAAGAAGATCCTTCCGCTGCTCGGCACGGCCATCTACCCGTATTTCGTGCGCACCACGGTGGATGTCGGCTTGGTGGCGCGCATTCTTGCCGTGAAAATCGCCGACTCCATGGTGGACTTGTTCGTCGATCGGCCGCGGCACACGCCGGCGTTGCCGGTGCGCCTCTCCTGGTCGGAGACCTTGGGCGACTCGGAGAACCCAGCGCAGATCGACTGGGGCAGCGTCGATCTCGACGACGACGGGGAGGGCGGACCCGGCGGCGACGCCGAGGTCGTCTTCGCCGGCAGCGGCCACTTCGCCCATTGGTCCGGTCAGCTCGAGGGCTTCTACCTCGGCAATGCCGGCGGGCGCACCGAACTTGCAGGCGACGAGCCGCGGGTCAAACTGCTCTCGTCCGTGCTCGCTGGTCTGGTAGGTCATGACGGGAACCCCTCGAGATAAACAGGAGGCCGAGGAGGCCGAAGCCCCGCTGGATCCGATCGACGAGGCCGCGTCGGCCGGGGACGTGGATGCGCTGCTCGCGCTGGCGCGTGCGCATCGTGTGGGGACGAATGACACGCCGAAAGATCTGGCGCGATGCATGGCCGCGTACCGTGCGGCCGCAGCCTTGGGCAGCGCGGAGGCCGAATATGCCCTGGCGCTTTTCCACCTCACGGGGGGCGTGGTGGCGCAAGATCTGGAGAAGGCAACCGGGCACCTGCGCAAGGCGGCCGATGCGGGCTCCGTTGCGGCCAAGGTGTACGTGGCGAACCTGTACGAGCTCGGCATCTACTACGAGCGCGATGCGGAGAAGGCCGACGTGTTTTACCGCAGCGCCGCACGCGCCGCGAACGTGCGCGATGCGGCCACCAGCGAGGCGTACGAACAGCGCTTGGCCGAGCTGGGCTCCGTGCGTCACGGGCTCGCGCTCCTCGGTCGCGCTACGTCGGAGGCCGAGCGCACGCGTCTTCTCCGCAAAATGCGCGCGTACGGGTACCAACTCCACGAGCGCCGTCAAGAGAAGGAGGCCATCGCGGTCAAGAAGGCCGCGCCGGCACCCGAGCCTGCGCCCGAACGCGAGCCGGAGCCCGAGTCGGAGGCGCCGTTGCCGAAGAAGTCGGGCGGCGCCGGCTTTTTCCTGCTCGTGCTCGCGTTGATCGCGCTGGCGGCGGGTGGCTACGTGGCCTACAGCCGCGGGTATCTCAAGCGAGTCTTTTGACGAGCCGCTCGAGGTGCTCGCCGAGCTTCACGATGTCGGCGTTGGTGACGTTGAGGTGCGGGCGCAATCGAATCGTGTCGTCGCCGGCGCCGAGGAGAAGAAGCTTTTCCTCTTCGAGCGCGAGGCGCACGAGCTTGCCCTTCATGGCAGGATCGCGCAGCGAAAAACCCTGGTAGAGGCCGTAGCCACGCACGTTGTAGAGCACCTCGGGAAAGCGCTTGGCCAGTGACTCCAACGTCTCCACCAACAGCGCGCTCTTCTCGGGCACCTGCTCGATGAGCCGTTCGCTTCGAACGATGTCCATCTCTTGAACGAAGCGCACCATGTCGGCGAGCGTGCCGCCCCAGGTCGAGTCGAGCACCCCGAGGTCCTTCATCGGCCGCTGCATGTACACGGCGCCGTTGGCCAACTTTTTCCCGGTGGCCACGGCCTGCGGCGGGTGCGGCAGGTCGAATTGATCGATGGCGAAGAACGTCCCCGTCGTGCCGCCCGCCGTTTGCACCTCGTCGAAGCCGAGTTGCACACCGTGCTCGTGGCAGAGGGCGGACAGCCGCGGGAAGAACTCCGGCGGCGCCACCCGATGGCCACCCGCGCCCTGCAGCGGCTCGACGATGACGGCGACCACCTCGTCGCGGTATTGCCGAAACGCATTGTCGAGCGCGGCGAGCGTCCGCTCCATGCGCGCGGCGTTTTCGCTCGCGGGGGCTGTCGAATCCATGGCCGGGAAGGGGACCTGGATATTGCCCGGCATGAAGCCATGAAAATCCTTGGTCATCACCGGATCGTGCGCCACGCGCGTCACGTTCAGCGCGAAGACGGTGCGGCCGTGGAAGGCCTGCTCGAAGTACACGAACCTACGTGCCGTCGGGATTTTGCCCTGCGCGAGCAGCCGCTCGTGGTGCCGATTGATGAGGTACTTCATCATGTTCTCGACGGCCTCGGCCCCCGAGTTCACCGCATAGACCTCGAGAGACTCGCTGCGCATCGAGCGCGGCGCGAGCGTGTGAAGCTCGCGGTAGTAGGCGACGCACTCCGGCGTGAGAAAATCGGGATTCGCCGTTTTGTTGTTCGCGGCGACCACCAGGCGCTTCACGTAGTCTTCTTCGTAGAGCCGCGGGTGGTTGTGCGCGATGAGCTTGGCACCGTAATAGCCGGCCCAATCGAAGAGTCGTTCGCCATCCACCGTCGCAAGGTACATCCCCTCGGATTTCGCCAGATCGACACCGAACGGCTTCGTATCCGCAATGACGTACCGGCCCAGCTCGTCGATCAGCGCACGGCTTTTCTCACCCGCCATGGGCGTTTCTTCTACCGGCGCATCGGCCGTTTTGAAAGCTTACGTTGCAGCGATCGGCGATGAAGGCCCAAGAGCCGTGCGGCCTGCGAGACGTTGCCGCCGCAGTCCATGAGGACGCGCTGGATGTGCTCCCACTCGACGCGTGCGAGGCTCGGTGTTCCATCGGTGGCGACCGCGTCGTCGGGGCGCTTGCCTTTCTGCCCCGTTTCGAAGGCGGCCAGGATTTGGTCCGCATCGGCCGGCTTGGTCAGGTAATCGACGGCACCCATGCGGATGGCCTCGATGGCGGTGGCGATGCTTCCGTAGCCGGTGAGGACGACGATGCGCGTGGCGTCATCGATTTCGCGAAGGGCGCGTACCACATCGAGGCCGAAATCCCCGGGCATGCGCAGATCCACGACCGCGTACTCGGGGCTCTCCGTGCGGGCGCGGCGCAGGGCCTCTTCGCCGTTGGCGGCGCCGCGTGCGTCGAATCCGCGGTCGGCGAAGGCGCGTACCAGCCGGGTGCGGAAGGTGTCGTCGTCATCCACGACGAGGATGGATCGCGGGGTCTCTTCGCTCATGCGGAGCCTTCTCCTGCGGGTACGGACAACGTGACCTTCGTGCCCTCGCCCACGCGAGAGGCGATGTCGAGCCGGCCACCGGTGCGCTCGACGAAGGCGCGCACCAGAAAGAGCCCCAGGCCCAGCCCGCGGCCGGGCGCCTTGGTCGTGAGAAACGGCTCGCCGAGGCGCACCACGAGCTCCGGCGGGATGCCCGAGCCCTCGTCGGTCACCTCGAAATCGACGAAGGCGCCCGCGCGGGACGGCGTCAGCTCGAGGCGCACCTGCCGCCGCGGCGGTGGCACGTCGTCGCTGGCATCGAGCCCGTTGCGCACGACGTTGAGCAGCACTTGCACCAGCGCGCGCGGCGGCGCCATCACCGTCAGGGCCGCATCGCTCGCGTGAACGGCCACGCGCTTGCTCCGGCCTTCATCGAGCGCGGCCAGCACGTCCTCGGCGATGCGATTCGCCGGCACCGCGCGCGGTGCCTCACCCTGGTTTTCCCCGGCGTGGGCGCCCATCTGCGCGAGAATGGTGCGGCACCGCTCGGCCTCGGCGCGAAGAAGCCGCGCATCGTCGGCGATGCTCTTCGGATCGAGCTTCACGTCGCCGCCGGCGCGTTCGCTGGCGCGCTCGAGCTCCTTGGCCACCACCGCGATGGTGGCCAGCGGCGTGCCGAGCTCGTGTGCCGCCCCGGCGGCCAAGGTGCTCAACGACGCGAGCTTCTCGGCCTTGGCGGCCACCTCCTGCAGCGCGAGCAGGTCGCGCCGCTGCCGCTCGAGTGCCCGCGCGAGCCGCGTGACGAAGTACCCGACGAAGAGCGCCGCCAAGGTGTACGCCGCCCACATGCCCTGCAGGTGCACCGAGAACGACGAGCCCGACATGTCCATGTGGGCGTGATGAACGTGCTCCGGCGGCGCGGGCGCGACGCCAGGAAAGACGAGCCCTGCGAACAGCGTCCCGAAGCCGATGGATGTGACCATGGCCACGAGCCATGTGCCGTTGGCCTCGAGGAGGAGCGCGGCCAGCGCGACTTGCACCAGGTAAAAGACGGAAAACGGATTGGCCGCCCCGCCGCTGGCGTGAAGCATCGCCGTGAGGACCAGCGTGTCGAACACGAGCACCGCCGCCAAAATGCGCTGCGAAGACCTTCCGCCCTTTCGCAACCAGAGCACCAACGCCGCGTTGGTGGCCGCCGTCACCACGAGGAGCGGCACGATGACCGTCAGCGAGAACGTGAGCCCGAGGGCCAGCCGCGCGACCAGCACGAGCACCGTCTGCAGGCCCACCGCGCCCCACCGAAGCCGCACCAGCCACGCGAGCCCGACGCTCGGGCTGAGGCGGCTCATATCGACGGAGGGGGTGCTGCTGGGCGGAACCATTCTTAAAAAAACGCTAGAAGTCGAGCGCGACGCCGGCACCGAACATCGGGCCTTCGTCGTGGTACCCCTCGAGGGCGTTGAGGATGGGCATGCGGAACGAGGCAAATAGCATGAGATCCGTGATGGGGCTCACCAGCGCCTCCACGGCGCCATAACCGATGAACCCGCCCGAATCACGGGAGTGCGAACCATCCTCGAGCGACTTGCCGTCGGTGCGCGTTTCGATGCCTGCGCGCACGGCCAGCGGGGTCACGATTTGGTACTGCAGGGCGGTGGTGGTGCGCAGCGATGGGCTGGCGCGGAAGCCTTCCGTGCCGCTCGTGGGGTAGGTGCCTTGTACGCTCGCGTAGAACGAAATGGGATTCGCGAAGTACGCGTACGAGAGGCCCACGATGGGATCGACCGAGCCGGTGCCCGGCTGCAGCTCGATGGGCAGGAGCTTTCCCGCGTCATTGCGCTGGAGCGGCGCCGTGGGCAACTTCACGCCGCCGATGACGGAGACGAGATGGCGCGGCTGGAAGTCGCGGTCTTGAAAGAGAAAGAACTTCGCGCGCAACTCGATGTCCCCGAGCCCCCAGCGCGTGCGCTCGGCCTCGTTGACGTAGCTGACGGTGCGCCGCAACGTCGGCACGGTGAGCAACAGGTAGAGGCGATCGATCGGCGCAAAGGCAAGCTGCGCGTCGAAGCGGTCCTCGGTGAGGCGGATCTGATCGACCCGCTCTTGGCCGATGTTGTCCGTGCGATGCCGCCACTCGACGGCGGCGCGAAGCCGGAAGGGCGCAGGCTTTTCGGCCCCCATCGCCGTGAGCGTGGGGTCGCCGCAGCCGCACACGGCGCATGCGTCGGCATTGCGCGTGCTCAGCAGCAAAAGCGCCCCCCCCAGGACGGAGACGAGGAGCCGCTTCACTGTCTGGTTTGCGCGCTAATGGTGAGCGATTGGCGCACGTGCTCGAGCACCGTTCGGGCAATGTCGTCGGGGGAGGCCGTGTCGAAAGCGATGCCATCGAACCAGGTGTCGGCCACTTTGCGCACGACCAAAACGGCCGACTGCGTTCCGCCCGAGGAGAGCGTGGTCTCACCGACCGACGCGGTGACCTCGAGCGCGTTGGACGACGAGGCCTCGAAGGCCACCGGTTGACCACCGGCGCGCGAATAGGTGCCGCGCAGATAGAGCGATTTTCCAACCATCGAGACATCGCTGGGCAGCCCGACCGCGTCGCCGTCGGCGGCATGGATGCCATATCGAACTTGGCAATACGAATTGGGCGGCGGCGCCATGGTTCCCACATGCACGCGCGTGCCGCCGGCCGCGAGCAGCGATTCGACCACGGGGATGCCCAGCTTCGTCGGGCTCCCCTCGACATGGGCATGCGCCTCGCGCACCGCGAAGAAGTCTTTCAGCCGAAGCCGTTGCGCGGCGGAGGCACAAGGCACGATCTCCACGCTGCCGGTCGCGAGATACGCATCTTGCAACGTCACGGTGAAGCCGAGATCGGTCGTCCAGGTCTTGCTCACCATGCTTTGCTTCGTGCTCGAAGGCGCCTCCAGGTCCACGGCCACGCTGACACCGTCGGAGTCCGATCCGGAACAGGCGACGGCCGAAACGAGGGGAAGGCTGATGGTCAATGCTGTGAGGGTGACAATGCGACCAAGGTGACTGATGTATTTCATGGACGTTCTCCCGCGGTCCACGGATTGGAAAAACGTGGATCATGCAAGAATTCGGTGTCCGTCAGGCTTTCGAGGAAATGAATGACGTCGGCCTTCTGCTCGGCCGTAATCACGAATCCGACCACGAGGTCGCTCTTGAGCGGACTCTTGGAACCATTGCCCGCATACGGGCCCGTGGTGATCGTACGACCTGCTGCAGCATAGTGATCGAGCGCTTCTTCCAAGGTGGAGACGCTCCCATCGTGCATGTACGGTGCCGTGACCGCGATGTTGCGCAAGGTCGGCGCCTTGAACCGGCCCATGTCGGAATCTTTGTGCGAGATTTCCATGAGCCCGACATTGTCCGGCGGAAACGCGCCTTTGCCGTCGATGTTGTACAGGCCGGTGTTGTGAAACATCGTTTCGGTGAATGCGCTTCCGGAGTGCGATATCGAATCGGAAAAATTGAAATTGCCGTGGCAATGAAAGCACTCGAGCGTCTCGGAGAAAAAAAGATCGCGTCCGCGTTTCGCCGATTCGGAAATGGCGTTCTTGTCGCCCTGGAAGGCAAAGCGGTCGTACGGCGACTGCCCCGAGATCATCGTCCGCTCGAACGCGCTGATCGCTTGAACCACGCGCTGGGTGGTAAAAGGCTCCGGGTCGCCCGGAAAGGCCCGCGCGAACGCGGCGGGGTAATAGGGCTCGGCGCGCAGTCGCTCGAGCATCTGCGCTTCCTGCCCGGCGAGCCCCAGCTCCACGGGCGTCTCGCCGAACATCGGCACCATCGTTTGCTTCTCGAGCGACGTCAAAAGGTCATTCGCCCACGCCAAGGTCGTCGCATACGCCACGTTGGTGAGGCTCATCGAGCCGCGTGGATGCGTCTCGTTCGTCGACCCGAGCGCGCGCCGGCGTCCGTCGGTGAAGGCCTTCTCCTGGACGTGGCATGACGAGCATGAATACGTCCCATTGCCGGACAATCGCGTGTCGTAAAAGAGGTGCCGCCCCAGGTCGACTTTGTCCTGCGACATGGGGTTGTCCTCCGGCACCTTCGGCACGGGAAAGCCTTGGGGGAGCTTCCACTCGTACTCCTTCGGCTTCGAGTCCGATGGCGACGACGACGACCCGCCGCACCCGAGCCACGCCACCGCCGAGGCGGCGAACGCGGTGGCAAGAGCAGGAAGAGCGGGAAGGGCGCGTTTCATCGGTTACTCCGCGCGGAAGAAGGCTTGGCCGGCGGCGGGCTTGCCGCTGGCGAGATCGAGTCCGAGGTGCGCGAAAATCTCCTTGCACGTCGCATCTTCCGGCGAGGACATGCAGCCCATGCCACCACCCGCGGTGAGCTCGGTGCCCGCGACGAGCGCCGCGTAGTCGACCACGACCTTGTTCTTCGTGACGTCGAACGAGGCGAGCTCGATGTCCGCCACGTTGCGCCGCGAGCAATCCGTCACGCCGCCGTCCTGCGCATCGCCTTGGCAACCGGTGCTGCCAATGTGCACGGGAAACACGGGCGGTGCACCCGCATCGCCGCCTGCGTCGCCGGCATCCGCGAGCAGCGCCCTTTGCTGAACGCGCGCATCGACGCGCAAAAACTTGTACCCGGCGTTCCAGATCCAAAACAGGCCCGACAAATTGAGCGGCGAAGGCGCCGTGGCCGCATTGCCGTGGTTCAACGCGAAGGGCACGCCGAGCCGGAATCGCAGCCCGGTATAATCACCCGGGGGCACCGTTCCCACGACGCGCGTGTTCGTGTCGACGGTGCCGTTCGCACAGGTGCCGGTCTTGTCCTCGAAGTCGAGCAGGGCGACGTTCTCGTATTGCCACTTCTTGTCCTGCGTCAGCGTCACCGGTGCCTCACGCCCGTCGCGCGTCACCAGCCGGACGTCGTGCACGTAGAAGCGAAAATCGAGAAGGTCCGCGGTCACTTTGGCGGTGCCAAGCTGCGTGTACGGCTGCGTGCATCGAAAGGGTTCGCTTCCCACGCGCCCTTCGAAGGCAATGGATACCGCCGACGTCGCCGTATCGGGCTGGTTCTGCGGAGGAGGGCTCGTATCATCGTCGCTGCACGCAGCAACGGTGACCGCGCCAGAAAAAGACGTCGCAACTAAAATGAGGGCAAAGGGAATTCGGCGCATTGAAGGAGCACTCCGCTAAGAACTGCGAACTTTTTTAGGCCAGCGGAGCCGCGGCTGGAATGCGGCGAATCGTCGCGCGTCGCCCGATGTGCGATTTACGCCATAGCTGAAGCCGGCTCGGCGCACCAGTGCGTTGCACTTTCCGCGCACGTCCGAGCCAGGTCGGCTGTAGCATGGATGTCAGCCCACAACTGGGGGGTCGAGGAGATGGGAGAAGTGGGGAAAACGCGCGCCGATTTTGGGAGCTATCCGCCCCCGTCCGATTCGCGCTCACCGAGATCGGGCTCGTCATCCGGGCCCGCGTCGGGACCGGCATCCGGTCCCGCTTCCCGGCGTGGCTCGGATTACTTCCCGAAGAGCGCGGTCGAAGGGCCCCGGCGCATCCTCGTGGTCGACGACAACGTGGCGATTCACGAGGATTTTCGAAAGGTTCTCTGTCCGGTGCCGGCCGATCCGAGCCTCGGTAGCCTGGAGAGCGCCCTGTTCGGCAGCGGCCCTTCGTCCTCGCGCGATCCGAGCTTGGACTACGTGCTCGACACGGCCACCCAAGGCCAAGCCGGCTACGAACTGGTCGTGCGCGCCTGCGAGCGCGGCCGTCCGTACGCCTTGGCCTTCGTCGACATGAAGATGCCGCCCGGCTGGGATGGGGTGGAGACGATCAAACACATGATCGATCGCGATCCCGATCTGGAAGTGGTGATCTGCAGCGCCTACTCCGACTATTCGTGGCACGACGTCATTCGTCGCCTCAATCGGACGGGATTGCGTTTGCTCAAAAAGCCATTCGACAGCAAAGACGTACTCGATCTGGCGTGGTCCTTGACGTCCAGGTGGCTCCGCAAAGCCCGCGCGAAGGTTACCTGATGTGAAGTCGCGCTAAGGAGGGGTTGCCATGAGGAAAAATGTGGCTTTGGGGGCGGTTGCCTGCGCGCTGGTACTGGCGGCAGGCTTCGTCGGCCTGAAGGCCTCGACCTCCGTGCAGGCATCGGGCGCCCGAGCCGGCTCCGATGTTCCCGAGGCCTTTCGCAAGCGCCCGCGTGTCGTGGCCATCGTGGAGTTTTCATCGTCGGCGCATGCCTCCCAATACTTGGAGGGCGTGAAGAGCGAGGCCGCATCGCTCGGGCTCGCATTGGAGGTGATGGACGCGCGCAACGACCGCAAGGCGATGTCGGACATGCTCGACAATGCCGTGCTGCAGAAGGTCGACGGCATTCTCATTTCGCATGGCGATCCCGAGCTACTCCGCAAGGGCGCCGAACGCGCGGTGGCGCGGGGAATTCCCATCGTCAGCTTCGACAACGAGCTTCCGCTCCCCGAAGTGACGATGATGGATCAGAACGATCACAAAATCGCCGAAATCGGCCTGACCCGATTGCTGAAGGACACGGGCGGAAAGGCGAACATCGTTCACATCTGGGTGCCGGGATTTGCCCCGATGGAAAAGCGCATGCAGACGTACACGCGCATGATGACCGAGGCCCCCGGCATCCACGAGGTCGAGCGATTCGGCAAGGCCACGAACAACAGTGCGCTGCAGACCGAAGTGCAGATGACCGAGGTGCTGAAGAAGCACCCCAAGGGCACCATCGATGCCGTGTGGGCCACATGGGACGAGTTCGCTCGCGGGGCCACGGCGGCCATCCGCAAGGCTGGGCGTTCCGAGATCAAGGTCTATGGCATCGACGTGGCCAATGAAGATTTGGAGATGATTCAAGATCCGGAAAGCCCCTGGGTCGCCACGGTGGGATGTCCGGCGGCGGCGGTCGGCCGCGTGCAGGTGCGCATTCTCGGCTACCGAATCGCTGGGCGACCCGTGCCCCATTACTATTCACTCGAGCCCGTAATGGTGGCCCGCGAAATGCTCCCACCTGGACGCGGCGAAAAGGTGACCCTGGAGTCGCTTCACCGTTTCGTGCCCGCATTCGGTGATACGACGGATTTCACGGAGCCGTGGATTATGGCATTGAAAGAGAAGAACAAAAAGTAGCGAATGAAAATATCGATCAAATCGAAACTCAACGCCATGCTGCTCGCCCTGGTGGCGGTCATGAGCGCGGGTTCTTTGTTCGTATATTACTTTCTCACCGCCAGCATCGCGCCATACGATCGCATTTTCGACAATCTGCTCATGGTCAGCCGGGTGCCCGGATTGGTATCCGACGTGGATCGCGAAGTCGATTCGTACGAGCGCGCCCCGCGGTCCGAAACGAAAATGCGGGTCGAGATGCATTTGCAGGAATTGCATCGTATTTGCGACGAAGCCCGAAACAATACGCCTGCCGCGCACCTCGATAGCATATCGACGATTCACGGCATCGAGGGCCTGGTGCGCAGCCTGGAGGAGCATACCTCGCTGGCCATCGGCTACGTCGACCGGCAGGAGCGCACACCGGCCTTGGTGGAGAGTATCGAGCTGATAGACAAGATCGTCGACTACTCGCGGCGCGACGTGGATGCGTACGTGGCCGAGGAGCTGCAAAACCTGGTGCCCATTCGCGCGGCCATCGTGCGGAACAATCGGGCGCTCTCGCGCGGTCTCCAAGCGGCGATTTTGATCATTGCCGTGGCGTCGTTGCTATTGGGGATATGGTTCGTCAATCGCACGATCGTGCGGCCGCTCGGCGAGATCATATCCGTGTCGAAAAAGCTCGCCGCGGGGAATCTGCAGCAGGAAATCGCCGTCACGGAGCGCGACGAAATTGGCGATTTGGCATCGGCATTTCGAGAGATGCAGGAAGCCATTACCCGGCTTTTGCGGGAAACGGAGAGCTTGTTCGCGGCCTTTCGTGGCGGCGAGATGGAGATGCGCGGCAAGGAGCACGCGTACTCGGGAAGCTTTCGGCACTTGGTGTTGGGCATCAACAACGTGATCGACGCCGTGGCCGCGCGCAGCGACGAGGCGCGGTGCGCGAACGACGCGCTGTCGTCGTTGAACAGCGAGCTTTCGGCGAAGAACGAGCTCCTGTATTCGCAAATCGAGGAGCGAAAGCGCTTCCAGCGAGAACGCGATGCGATGCACGCGGATCTGCTGGTCACCGCACGAAAAGCGGGCATGGCGGAGATTGCCACGGGCGTATTGCACAACATCGGCAATGCGCTCAACAGCGTGAACATCTCCAGCCAAGTCACGAGTTCGCTGGTGGCGGAGTCGAAGATCAAGGACGTGGAACGGCTGGCCGAGCTGCTGGACGCGCACCGGGGAGATCTCGGGACGTTCCTGACCGGTGACGAGCGCGGAAAACTGGTGCCCGCGTTCGTGCGCAGCCTCGCTGGAGCGCTCGCCGACGAGCAAGCGCGCGTGCTGGCCGAGCTGGGGAATCTGCAGGCCATGGTCGACCACGCGAAGACTATCGTGACGTGGCAGCAGAATTACGCGGGTGTGAGCGGCGCGGTCGAGGAAGTGGAGCCCTCGGTGCTGGTGGAGGATGCGCTCATGGTCGCGCGGGTGGAGCACGACCGCACGATGCCCATCGTGGTGCAGAAGGATTACGGTACGGTTCCCCCGGTGTTGGTCGAGCGCCACAAGGTGGTGCAGATCCTCGTCAATCTGTTCAGCAATGCGCGGGACGCGATTCAGGCGGCCGGGCGCGAGCAAGGCGTGGTGGGGATTCGTATTCGCGAGTTGCACGAGAACGGCAATGCGGGAATCGCCATCGAGGTGAGTGACAACGGAGATGGTATTCCGTCCGAGAACATGAAGGACATATTTCGATATGGCTTTTCCACCCGCCAGCATGGCCACGGATTCGGCCTGCACAGCTGCGCCTTCGCTGCCGGCGAGCTGAATGGCGCGCTGACCGCGGACAGCGAAGGGCAGGACAAGGGTGCACGTTTCACCTTGCGGCTGCCTGCGAGGCCGCGGTCATTCTCCGGCGTTGCGGAGAAAGATGGGGCGGTCAATACTGGGGCGTGATGGCACGCACCACGGATCCGATTTCCCTGTTGGAGCACCTGATACGCGTCGACACGCACAACCCGGGCGGGGACGAGCCCAAGCTGGCGGCCTTGCTGGCCGAGGAGCTCGGCGCACGCGCCCCGGACGATGTCACGGTGGTCGAGGTGCCGCGGACCAGCGGGGGTGCGCGTGGCGCGTACGTGTACGCACGCTGGGGCGAGCCAGATCTCTTGGTGAACGCGCACATCGATACGGTGCCCGTGAATGCGGGCTGGACGGGCAATCCGTTCGAGCCATGGCGCAAGGATGGGCGCGTCTACGGGCTGGGCGCGTGCGACACGAAGGGGGCCATCGCCTCGATTTTGACGGCGCTCGATGTCGTGCGGCCGCGCAACGTTGGGGTGCTTTTTTCCGGCGATGAAGAGGTGAGCAGCACCTGCATGACCGCGTTTCTCGCGAGCGCCTACACGAAGGGCATCGCCCGGGCCATCGTTTGCGAGCCCACCAGCGTGCGCGTTGGGGTGAGGCACCGCGGCATCCTCGGCATCAAGGCGACCTTGCGTGGGGAGGGCGGGCACTCCTCGCGGGCCGACACGATGCGTGCGCCGCTGGCCGAGCTGGCGCGGGTGGCCGTGGCCTGGGACGACTGGGGCAAGGCCCAGCGCGGTCGTGGTCCGGCCGGGTTCACGGGCATGTGCACGAACATCGCGGGGCTCGAGGGCGGGGTGGCCTTCAACGTGGTGCCCGAGCGCGCGGTGCTCACGGCCTCGTTCCGCCCGCCGCCCGGCGCCAACGTGAATGCGGTGGGCGACGAGTTGGTGACCTTGGCGAAGGAGCATTGCCCGGACGCGTCGTTCGATTCGCTCATCGGCCGGCCATCCTTCGAAACGCGCGAGCTCGGTGCCTTCGGGCCTTACCTGGGCGCGCGCGCATCCGCGCCGATCGACGTGGCCTTCTGGACCGAGGCGGCGCAGCTTTCGGCCGCGGGCATCGATGCGGTGGTGTTCGGCCCCGGCGATATCGCGCAGGCCCACGCGCCCGACGAGTGGGTGCTCGAGAGCGATCTTTTGGCCGCGCGTGATGCGTTCGTCCAAGTCTTCCAGCAGAGCGTGCAGAGCCGATGACGTCTCGCTGGCGTTGGTTTGCCGTAGCCGTCGCCGGTGTGGCGGGCGTGTCGCTCACCTATGTGACGAGCTGTTACGACTTCGCGTATTCGCCGGGCGGCGAGGACGGCTCATTGCCGGATAGCGGCTCGGGGGAGGATGTGCAGCAGCCCCAGGATGCCGGCTTCGACTCGGGGTGCCCCAGCACGCGCGGGCCGTCGATGGTACAGGCACACGGCCTCGGCCCCGACGCGTCGAAATTCTGCATCGACTCGACCGAGGTGACGCGCGAGCAATACGCCGCGTTCCTCGCCGCCAATGTTGCCACCACCGGGCAGCCCAAAGCTTGCGCGTTCAACAAGAGCTTCGTGCCCGGCGACGGTTTCTGGCCGGATGGAGGCACGCGAACGGGCAACCACCCGGTCACGGGCGCAGATTGGTGCGACGCCTACGCGTACTGCAAATGGGCGGGCAAGAGGTTGTGCGGCGACATCAAAGGAGGTCCGCACCCCCTCGGCAAAGTCAACGAGTCGCCGGATGCAGATACATCGCAGTGGCGTCTGGCCTGTACCCACGCCGAAGACAGCGAGCATCTGGCCCCGCAGCAGGACTTCCCGTACGGCGGCACCTACAACTCGCGCGCGTGCAACGGCAAGGATCAAGCCCTTGGAACCACGGCTCCCGTGGCGAGCCAGCCCGACTGCGTCGGTGGCTTTCCTGGAATCTACGACATGAGCGGCAACGCCAACGAGTGGGAAGATTCCTGCGGATCGAACGATGACGATGCCGGACCGGAGGCGGATCCCTGCGTATGCCGCGGCGGCAGCTACGTGCAAAATGAACCCAAGATGCACTGCGCCCAACCCTTCACGTGCCGGCGCGATTACGAGGGTGTCGACGTCGGCTTCCGGTGCTGCAAATGATTGCCACGCCCGGTATCTGCGTTCTCGGCAGCAGCAATATGGACCTCGTGGCCTTCGCCGAGCGTGCGCCTTCGCTCGGGGAGACCGTGATGGGCACCCGCTTTCTCACGGTGCCAGGTGGCAAAGGTGCGAACCAAGCCATCGCGGCGGCGCGTGCGGGGGGCGCGGTGCGCATGATTGGCGCCGTCGGCGGCGATAACTTTGGGCGTGCGCTTCGCGGTGTCTTGCGCGCTTCCGGCGTCGACGACACCGCGTTGCGCGAAACGACGGAGCCCACCGGCATCGCCCACATCGTCGTGGACGGTGGCGGCAGCAACGCCATCATCGTCATTGCCGGTGCAAACGGCACCGTCACCTCACTCAGCGTGCACGACGAGGGCATCGTCACCAGCAGCTCCGTCCTGCTCCTGCAACTCGAGCTCCCCATCGAAGCCGCCATCGCCGGCGCCGCCGCTGCGCATCGCGCGGGCGTGCGCGTCATTCTCACCCCCGCGCCGTCGCGGCCCATCCCCGATGCGCTGTTCGCGAACGTCGATTTGCTCGCGCCCAATCAGCACGAGCTCGCAGACATCACGGGCATTCGCGATCCGAAGACCGCCCTGGTCTCGCTTCTCGAAAAGGTGCCTGCCGCCGTCGTGACCCTGGGCTCGGAAGGGTGCCTCTACGGCGCACGCGGCCTTCCGCCGTTCCACGTGCCCGCGCCCAAGGTCGATGCCGTCGATACGACCGCCGCGGGCGACACCTTCGTCGGCGTGCTCGCCGTGGCGCTGGCCGAGGGCCGCGACATCGTCGAAGCTCTTCACCGCGCCAACGCCGCGGCGGCCCTTTCCGTGCAGCGCGCAGGCGCGAGCAGCTCCATGCCCGCCCGCGACGAAATCGACGCGTTTCTCCTGCGCCTCGCAGGACGCGCTTGATGCTCCTTACCCTGGCTTACGGAGCTTTGGAGATCGCGCCCAGCTTCGCCTTCGTTGCCCGCACGTAGTCGTCGGGCGCGAGGAAAATCTGGGTGCCGCGCACGCCCGCCGAAATGGAGATGACGTCGAACAGCATCACCGTCTCGTCCACGTACACGGGGTAGTCCTTTTTTGCGGCGAGCGCGGTCACGCCGCCGCGGATGTAGCCGGTGAGCGGCTGCACCTCTTTCAGCGCGACCATCTCCGTTTTGCGATCTTGGGCGAGCGCAGCCAGCGCCTTCAGATCCAATTCGGCATCGCCCGGCACCACGGCAAAGCAAACCCCGTGGCGATCACCGCGTGCGCAAAGCGTCTTGAACACCTGCTCCGGCGGAAGTCCCACCTTCCGCGCCACCGTGGCCGCCGTCAGATCCGACTCGTCCACCTCGTATTCCTTGAGCTCGTAGCGAATTCCGAGTCGATCCAAAATGCGTGCGGCGTTCGTCTTCATATCTCGTTACCCCGTACTATCTCGTTTTCGTGTACTTCGTCCCGAACGCACCGCTCTGCGCCACCGCCCGAAGCCGCTCCGTCGCGTAATCCACGAAGGCGCGCACGCTCGAGGTCGCCCGCCGCGCGTCCGGGTAGACGATGTGGATCGGCACCTCGGGTGGCTCGAAAGCATCCAGCACCACCCGAAGCTGCCCTGTGCGCACCTCCGGATCGACCTGGTACGAGAGCACGCGCGTGAGCCCGTGCCCGGCCTTGGCCGCTGCAATCGCCACGTCTGCTGCATTGACGAAGAGGCGGGTCTCCGGCTCCGCGGTTTCCGTCTTCGACCCCGTCGAGAAGGACCAGTTCCGCGTCGGATTGATGTTCGAGAAGCCAATCGTATCGTGTTGAATCAAATCCGCTGGTGTCCGCGGCGTCCCGCGCTTGGCCAAGTACTCCGGCGACGCGCACACCACCCGCCGCACCGTCCCCACGCGCACTGCGCGCAGCGCCGAGTCGCGCAGATGCGCGATGCGGATCCCCACGTCCATTCCCTCCTCGATCAGGTGCACCACATGGTCGACCAAGAGCATCCGCACGGAGATGCGCGGATGCCGCTCGAGAAACCCGAGCACGATGGGCGCGACGAACATGCGCCCGAAGTTGACGGACGCGGTTACGTTCAACATTCCGCGCGGCTCGCCCTCGGTGCCAGCCGCCCCTGCCTCGGCTTCTTCGATCTCACCCAGGATGCGCTTGCAGTCGGCCAAGTAGCGCGCCCCCGCATCGGTGAGCCGCACCACCCGCGTGGTGCGCCGGAGCAAACGCGTGCCGAGTCGCTCCTCCAGCGCCGACACCGCCCGCGTCACGGCGGCGGGCGACATGGAAAGACGCCGCGCCGCCGGGGCAAAACCGCGCATCTCCGCCACCGTCACGAAAACCCGCATCGCCTCCAATCGATCCACGACCCACCGTTCTACTATTGCGCCGGGTGAAATGGTTCTTTGTCGGCGGTGGCGATTCTGCACCGGCCCTGGCGTGCCCATTGTCTGGGGCATGACTCGACCTGCCGCCCCCATTCGCCTCTACCACTTCCCCCTTTCCGGGCACGCGCACCGCGCGGAGCTGTTTCTCTCGCTCTTGGGCCTGCCGTTCGAGCGCGTTCCGGTGAATCTGGCCAAGGGTGAGCAAAAGACGCCCGGGTTTCTCGCCAAGAATGCCTTCGGTCAGGTGCCGGTCATCGAAGACGGCGACGTGACCGTGGCCGACAGCAATGCCATCCTCGTGTACCTCGCGGCTCGTTACGATGCCGATCACCGATGGCTTCCGGCCGATCCGGAGCGCGCGGCCCAGGTGCAGCGTTGGCTGTCGGCCGCGTCCGGTCCCCTCGCGTACGGGCCGGCGGTTGCGCGCCTGGTGCATGTCTTCGGCGCGAAGTACGACCATGCGCGCGCCAAGGCCGCGTCGGAACAGCTTTTCGCCGTGATGGAGGCCTCGCTCGCAGGACGCAACTGGCTCGTGGGCGATGCGGTAACCTTGGCCGACGTGGCCATATACACGTACACCGCGCATGCGCCCGAGGGGGCCGTGCCGCTCGATGCGTACCCCAACCTGCGCGCATGGCTTGCGCGCGTGGAGGGGCTGCCCGGCTTCGTGCCGATGCAGCGCTCTCCGGTGCCGGCTGCATGAGCTCCTCGCCCTTTCACGCCGGCGAACGCGCCATTCAGGAGCGCGCCGGCGTTCGCGAAAAGATCGAGGCCATCGGCGGCAAAATCATCCGCGATTACATGCCCGATCAGCACCGCGACTTCTTCGTCCAGCTGCCTTTCATGCTCCTCTCGGCCCACGACGCGTCGATGCATCCGCGTGCGTCCCTTCTCGTGGGCCGTCCCGGCTTCGCGCACTCACCCGACCCGCGCACCTTGCGCATCGATGCGTTTCCGAGCGCGTCTGTCGCTTTGAGCGTGGGCGCGCCCATCGGCCTTCTCGGCATTCAGCTGGAGACGCGCCGTCGCAACCGGATGAACGGAACCATCACCGCCATCGACGACCGAGGCTTCACCGTCCACGTCGACCAAAGCTTCGGCAATTGCCCGCAGTACATCCAATCGCGCGCGCACTCCTTCGTGCGCGACCCCGCGCAAAGCTCTGGCTCCCCAACGCCCGAGGGCGCGCGCATCTCGGCCGAGGCCAGCGCCATGGTCGAGCGCTCCGACACCTTCTTCATCGCCACCGCCGCCGCCGACCCGAGCGAGGGACTCGATGTCTCGCACCGCGGCGGCAAACCCGGCTTCGTGCGCCGTGAAGAGCACGATGGCGACACCGTGCTCACGTGGCCGGAATTCCGGGGCAATTTCTACTTCAACACCCTCGGCAACATCGCCCAGAATCCGCGCAGCAGCCTGCTGTTCATCGACTTCGACACCGGCAACTGCCTCTCGCTCCTCGGCGAATCCGAGATCCTCTGGGAGGATCCCGCACTGGCCGCCTTTGCCGGTGCCCAGCGTTTCGTACGCTTCCGCGTCACGTCGGGTCTCTTTCAGCCCGACGCCGTTCCCCTTCGTTGGTCGGCCCCCGAGCAAGCACGCGAGCTTCCCGCAACGGGCTCTTGGCCGCAGCGCTAACTAGGGCGAATCGTCGCAGCGAACGTCGGTCGGCGGGCACGAGGGACCGGTCGACGTTATCGTCTTCGCCCCGCTGGGAGCCTGCGCGGGGGCGACGTCAAGCAGGAGCGCGAACGAGAGCGCATTGCATGTCGTTCCGCGGTTTGCTTGCGGGTCGGCCGGCAGATCGAGCGCGCCGCACACCCTTGGCTTGATGAAGTCGAAGACGCCTGCATCCGAGCACACACTGCCGCTGCCCGCGTGGAGAAACATCGTCGCGAGCGGAATGCGGCCTGCGAGCACGGCACGTTGGATGCGAAGGCCGGCCCCCTCGGGTTCGATGCGTCCCACGAGTTGCACGCCCTTGATCTCCTCGATCACCTCCTCCGCGTTGGACCTGTCCGAGGGAGGGATCATGAGCCGCAGCCGAAATGACGGGATGGTCGCGACCAATACATTGTTGGCCACGTACGCCTGCTCATCGAAGTATTTCGATTGCAGCTCGCCGTCGCTGATGACCGAATCCGAATCGACGATGAACGAATCCGTCCCATCGAACTTGGCCGACGCCCCGCCATCCGTCTTTCCATCGACGCCGACGACGTTGTAAATCGACGCAATCACATCGGGATCGTTCGCCTGGCCGTTGTACCGATCGACGCGCACGACAATGCCGTGCTGACCGTGGACGATCTCCTGTTGCAAGCCCTGCACATTGGAGAACAGCGCGCCGAACAAGGCTCCCCCGTTGTTGTCCACTCCGCGGCTTCCATTGTCGCAGCCCGCTTTGGCGCCCGTCGGGGGCACGCACGACCCGGCCTGCGGGCACGTGCAAAGACCATCGAGATCCAATCCGGGGTCGGTCCCCGCGTCGGGATCGGCAAGAAGGATTTGCCGAGTGGCACCAAAGAGCGTTCGCGTGCCGCCCGACCCGTCGTTTGGTCGACTGGGCCATCGAAGTGGGTCGCAGCTTACATCGGAGGCAGTGTAGCCATCGAAGCTGGTCATAACGGAGCAGCCCGCCACCACCGCCATTCCGATGAGCAAACCGGCCGTCGCTTTATGATTCATGCGCTTTGTTCGGACAGCCTACGCGGATCGTGACATCACAGGCTACAGTGCGGATCATGGCGGGTGATGATCGGAATGAAGAACTATCGACCGTTGCGGACAAGACTCCGAGCGCGTCGTCCACGGCGCCTCTCTATGTGTTGCGCGTCGTAGGTGGTCCCGGAACGGGAAAAACCCTCGTTTTGGATTGGAACAAGGCGCCACAGGCGCTGGTCGGCCAAAGCCAAGTCTGTGAACTTGCCATTCCGGACCCGCGTGTGTCCCGGCGGCACCTTTCGCTCACCGCGGAAGGCAATGTCGTTCGGTTGGTCGATCTGCAGTCGACCAACGGCACACGCATCGGCGGTGCGCGAGTGGTGGAAGCATTGCTCGAAGGTGGCGAGGCCATCGAGCTCGGCGATTCGGTGCTGCGCGTTGCGCGGGCGGGCGAGATTCGCATGGACGCGCTCGAGCGCGATCGCTTCGGACGCGTTCTCGGGAAGAGCCAAGCCATGCAGCGCCTCTTTGCCGCGTGCGAGGCATTGGCCAATTCGACCTTGCCCGTCATCCTGGAAGGCGAAACGGGAACCGGTAAAGAGCTCCTCGCAGAAGCGATGCACGAAACCGGACCGCGTGCGGCCGCGCCCTTCGTCGTCTTCGACTGCGCCGCCCACGAAGAGGGTGCGGCCCTCGAGGCGCTGTTCGGTGGTCCGCGCGGGCCAGGTGCACTCGAGCAAGCGCGTGGTGGCACCTTGGTCATCGACGAGATTGGCGAGCTCGGGCTGCAGGCGCAGTCTCGCTTGGCCACCATCCTCGATCGCGGCGAGCTCCGGCGTGAGGGCGAGATCGATGCGATTCGCGCGAACGTCCGTTTCATCGCCACCACCCGCGACGACCTCGACCGCCTCGTGGAGGAGAAGAAGTTCCGCGAAGAGCTCCTCTTCCGATTCGCCGGCGCGCGCATTCAGGTCCCGCCGCTCCGTCAACGGCACGGCGATGTCGAGCTCATCGCTCGTCATTTCTGGAAGCTGTTCGGTGGCGCGGGGGAGATCCCGAAGCGCCTCGTCCTGCAACTCGGGCGTCACCCGTGGCCGGGCAACGTGCAAGAGCTGGAGCATGCCGTGTCGCGTGCGACCGTGCTCGGCGACGAAACCGAGATTGCTTCCACGCGGGCTCCGGATCGCGACAAGCCCGCGGACTATCTGGATCACGTTCTCACCATGGGGCTTGCAATGCCCAGCGCGCGGCAACGTGTCATTCGGGAATTCGAGCGGCGTTTCGTGGAACGCGCGGTGCGTGAGCACGGCGGCAACGTCACGCGCGCCGCAGCGGCCTCGGGGCTCACGAGGCGCTACTTCCATATGCTCCTGGCAAAGAACAAAGCGTGAGGTAATCTCGGTATATGCGTGCTCCGCGACCTCGGGTTGTCGGGCGCTACGCGCTCTACGAACCCCTAGGGATGGGGGGAATGGGCTCCGTTCACTTCGGAGTTCTACGCGATGGATCGGAACCGAAGTCCGTTGCCGTCAAACAACTTCACGCAGAGCATGCACGCGATCCTGCCAGCGTCGCCATGTTGCTGGACGAAGTTCGGCTGACCCGACTGGCCCATCACCCCAACGTCATCCCGGTCGTCGACTTCGCCTACGACGGCGAGCACATGATCCTCGTGATGGAGTACGTGCACGGGGAATCACTCCGGCACCTCCTCTCCGCGGCGAAAAAGCAACAGCGCGCCATTCCCGTGCGCATCGCCGCGGCCGTACTTCTCGATGTGCTGCGAGCACTTCATGCCGCGCACAACGCGCGCGACGAAGCGGGCAACGCGCTCCACTTGGTCCATCGTGACGTGACGCCGGAGAACATTCTCGTGGGCTCGAACGGCGTCACGCGCTTGGTGGACTTCGGCGTGGCCAAGGCCAATGGTCGGCTGCACGCCACCCGTGCGGGCAACGTCAAAGGCAAATTCGCCTACCTTGCGCCGGAGCAAATTGGCGGCGACGTCACCTTGCGCGCGGATCTCTTTGCCGCGGGCCTGGTGTTCTGGGAGGCGCTGGTTGGCGAGCGCGCCTTCAAAGGAAAAGACGAGGCCGAGCTCATTGGGCAGGCGCTCAACCCGAAGATTCCGCCGGCGAGCAGCTTGGTGGGCGGCATCGCACCGGAGCTCGACGAGGTGATCGCGCGCGCGCTCGCCGTCGTTGCCGAGCAGCGCTACGAAAGCGCAGAGGAATTCGGCGCGGCCATCGAGCGCGTGCTCGGTCCCTCCAACATTGCGAGCGCCGACGAAGTGGGCGCGTGGACCGTGGAGTTGCTCGGCGACAAGTTGCGCGAGCGCGCCTCCCGCATGGCCGAAATCATCCGCGACGAGCGCAAACGAACGGCCAAGCGCACGCTCCCCTTCGTGATGGGCGCGGGGGCCCTGGTGCTCCTCGTGGGATCGCTCGCATTCTTGGGGCGCTCGCTGTTGGCATGGTCCGCACCGATTTCGGCCGAAGTGCAACGGGTGGGCAGCGACGTGGCGCCCCCTCCTTCTCCGGCAACGCCCACGCCCACGCCCGTTGCGCAACAACCGGCCCCGCCCGCTCCGGAACTCGCGCCGCCCATGCCGCCGACGGTATCCTCTGCCCGCGCCGCAAAAAAGCGAGCGGCGGTGCCTACCGCGGTGAGTCCGTCCTCGACGGGGACACGTCGCGACGATGCGTGCGATCCTCCGTTCGTGATCGACTCGAAAGGCATTCGCCAGTACAAGCAAGAGTGCTTCCAATGACGCGGTCACCACGACCGATTGCCGCACTCTTGATCGCCGTCTCTTCGTTTCACGCGGCACCGGTGTTTGCCGCAGGAAATAGCCGCGCCGTGGCCCGTTGCACCGACGCCGCCGTCTCCGGCCAAAAGCTGCGTGCGACCGGCGCACTGCGCGCGGCCTCGGAGCGATTCGCACACTGCATCGCGCCGGACTGCCCGGGGGTCATTCGTCGCGACTGCGGCAAATGGCTCGGCGAGATTGGCGAGGCCATGCCCAGCATGGTCTTTCAAGTCGTGGATGCTCAAGGCAACGACGTGCACGACGGCGCCATCTTCTCCGACGGCGAAGAACTCGCAGGCGCGATGGAGGGCCGGGCCGTCAACGTGGACCCTGGCTCGCACATCGTGGCGTACGTGCAAGGCACCGAGCGCGTGGAGCAAAACGTGGTGGTGCGGGAAGGGGAGCGCAATCGCCACCTGCAGTTTCGTCTGGCGAATCGGAACGTCCCGGTCGTGCCGTCGTTCGACAAACTGCCATCGTCCGAGCCGCCTCCCGCGCAAGCCTCGCATTCGCCTTGGCCATGGGTCCTCGGCGGTGCGGGCGTCGCGGCGTTGGGGGTCGGTACCGGCTTTTGGATCGCCGGCACCAACGCGCACAGCGATCTCGGTTCGAGCTGCGCCCCCACGCATTCGTGCAGCGAGGACGACGTGTCGAGCGCCAAGACGAAATTGGTCGTGGGCGACATCCTCATCGGAGTCGGCGTCGCCGCCGTGGCCACCGCCGTCGTCTGGCTGGTGACCCGTAACAACGCCGCCCCCGCCGAATCACGCGCGGGGGCCCGTCGTTAGTGAGGGGTTGGGGGTTGGGGGTTAGTTGGCGGCGTTGAAGATTTTGCGGACGTTGTCTTTTTGGGCTTTGGTGGCTTTGTAGAACTTGTACGGTCCGTGGCTCGCGAGGCCATTCTTGTCCACGAGGAAGTCCTGCACTTGCGCCCGAAGGGAAGCCTTCATCTTCACGCCGGCGAAGACGGCATGGATGTGGCGAGCTTGATTCGCCGGCCAGCCATCCTTCCCTGGATTGCGAAAAAAGGCCGCGAAGCCGGCCGAATCCAACTTGGATACGAGCGTCTTCACCTGCGCGTCGCTCAGATTGCGCACCGAAATATCCGTTGCGGCGCAATACTTCTTTCCATTCGCGGTACCGTCGGCCTTGTGCGTACCCGCCGACGCCGATGCATTACCAATCGTCTGCGTGATGCGCGAAGCCGCAACACCGACCTTGCGCAAAGCGTCCGATGCCTTCTGATGCAATCCGGCGCGCAAAAGCGGTTTCGCCGCGGCGGCCGCCGTCACGCTGACATCGTCGGCGCTCGCGGTATCCGTGTCTTCGCTGATAATCGAATTATCGTCTTCCGGCGTATCGAGAAAGTGATCCACCAGATCGGCAGGATCACCGGATAGTTCGCTGGCCGGCGGAAATTCATCGGCCAAATGCGCTTCATCGGCGCCGTCGAGCGCTGCTTCCTCGAACGATTCCATTTCGTCGCCTTCGCGCGGGTCGTCGGCGGAAGCGCACCCCACGAGTGAGCCAAACAGGAGAGGTGCTGCAACGAGGCACGATGCAAACAGACCCAAGAAACGATTTCGCTTCATAAGAGACCTCCTTGTTCGGAGGCCTCTCACTGCACCTGTCGTGCCCTCGATTCAGGAGCTTGTGCATGCATGGTTTCGCACGAAAACAATGCAGAGTGCATGGGTAGATCCCATTCATCAGACCAGGACGGAATTCAAATGTCCGCGAGTGCAGGACCGCGCGCGCGTCGTTCTTCGGCAATGCGCTGCGCGCTTTCGGCCAATACCTTGAGCACTTGCTCGGTCTCGCGGGCTTCCATGAGCTGCTCGCGCGCTCGAGGATCGATGACGGAACGCGCAATGGAGGCCAGCACGCGCACCTCTTCGTCGAGTCGACGTGGTGCGAGCAACAACAAGAAAACGATGGTCGCCGGCTTCCCATCGGGCGCATCGAAGTCGATGCCGTCGGACGACAGACCCAGGGCGAGCATCGGCTCCTCGAGACCTTCGATGGCCGCGTGCGGCACCGCGACCTCGTCTCCCAGGCCGGTGGGGGCCATCTGCTCGCGCTCGAGCACCTGGTTGCGCGCGTGCGCGGCGAGGTGCCCGAGGCGCGGTTCGAGGATCTGAACCAGCTCCTCGATGGCCCCGCGCGATGTGGTGGCATTGAGCCTCGCCACGAACCCGCCGCGCCGGAGCAGCGCCACCACGTCTTCCTCCTGCGCCCGATAGAGAAGGCGCTTCATGGCTGGCCCGCCCAGCAGCGACGTGCACAACGCCATCACCACCAGCGCGACGAAGAGCTGCTCCTTGAGCAAGCCCGCCTCGAGCGCGAGCAGCGCGAGGATGATCTCCATGGCCCCGCGCGCATTCAGGCCGAAGCCCACGGCGATGGATTCTCTCCAGCCCAGGCCACCCGCGCGCGCGCCCACCGAGCACCCGAGCACCTTGGCCACGCTGGCCACGGCGAAGACGAGCGCGCAAAGGCGAAAGTCGAAGGCATGAATGAAGTCGACCTTCAATCCGAGCGATGCGAAGAACACCGGGGCGAAGACGTTGGTGACGAATTCGTGGATCGTCGCGCGCGTCTGCTCGCGCAAGCTCGGGCTGTCGCCGATGGCCACACCCACGACGAACCCGCCGAGCACGGCGTGGATGCCCAAGGCTTGCGTGATGGCCGCTCCGATGAGAGCGAGCAAAATCACCAGCGAAAGCACGCGCCCGCCGTGCAACTCGTCCGCGAATCGCGTGAGCAAGCGATCGATCCCGCGCCGCCCCGCCGTGAGGGTGCCCGCCACGAAGACCAAGGACAGCCCGCCCATGGTGAGCAGCTTGTGGAACTCCACGGAGTTGCCCTGCATGGGGCCGACGAGCATCGAGAAGGCGACCCACCCGACGGAGTCGTCGATCATCGCGGCGGACATGACCAGGAGCCCGAGGTCGGTCTTGAAGAGCCCCAAGTCGAGCAGCGTCTTGGCGATGACCGGCAAGGCCGAGATGGACAGCGCCACGCCGATGAACAGCGCGAAAAGAAGCCGCTGGTTCGGGTTCTTCATGTCCGAATCCGGCAGCATGAAGCCGAGCAAAATGCCGCCCGCGAGTGGCAGTATCATCCCGAGGAGGCTCGTGAATGCCGCGCTTCTCCCGCGTCTGCGCACGATCCCGAGGTCGACCTCCAGGCCCGCCACCACGAGGAGCAAGACCACGCCCACGGTGGTGTAGGCACCGAGCATCTTCTGTGGAGTCGATTGCCGAAAGAGCCACTGAAAGACGTCGGGAAGCGCGCGACCGAGCACCGTCGGCCCGAGCAACACGCCAGCGATGAGCTCGCCAACGACCAGCGGCATACCGAAGGCGCGTGCTACTTCCCCCAGCAGCCGCGCCATGCCCAGCAACGTGGCCAGGGCTACGAGGAAAATGAGCGCGTCATGCTCCGTCACAAAGTACGGATATCACATGGGTAGGGGTTAGGGGTTAGGGGTTAGGGATTAGCTCAGAGAGCAGCAGGTCTCGTCTCTCCGACCCTAAACCCCTACGCCGTAGCGACGGCCTTGCAGAGCGCTTCCGTAAATTCTTCCGTCGAGGACGATCCGCCCAAATCCGCCGTGCGGATTTCGCTGCGCTCGTAGAGCGAGATCAACCCGCGGTCGATCTTTTGGGCCGCCGTGCTCTCGCCAATGTGGTGGAGCATCATCACGGCGCTCTGGATCAGGGCCGTGGGGTTCGCCAGGCCTTTGCCAGCGATGTCCGGGGCGCTGCCGTGCACGGCCTCGAAGACGGCCGCCTCGTGGCCGATGTTGGCGCCCGGCACGATGCCCAGGCCGCCGACCAGGCCCGCGCCCAAATCGCTGAGGATGTCGCCGTAGAGATTCTCGGTGACGATCACGTCGAGCTTGTTGGCGTTGCGCACCATCTGCATGGCGCACGCATCGACGATCATCTCCGCCGGCTCGATCTTCGGGTGCTTGAGTGCGACCTTGCGGAAGCTCTCGAGCAGCAGGCCGTCGGAGAGCTTCATGATGTTCGCCTTGTGCACCACGGTGACGCGCTTGCGCCCGAGGCGCTCGGCGTAGTCGAACGCGTACTCGCAGATGCGCGTGCAGCTCCGCTCGGTGATGAGCTTGATGGACTGCGCGACGCCCGGCATGATGATGAGCTCGAGGCCCGCGTACAGGTCTTCGGTGTTCTCGCGGACGATGACGATGTCCGTGCCCTCGAACCGGGGCTCCACGCCGTGCAGGCTTTTGACGGGCCGCACGTTCGCATAAAGGTCCAGCGCCTGCCGCAAGGTGACGTTGACCGAGCGAAACCCTTTGCCGATGGGCGTCCCGATGGGGCCCTTGAGCGCCACCTTGTTGCGCCGGATCGACTCGAGCACGCTGTTGGGCAATGTCGTGCCCTGCGTCTCGGCGACGGCAGCACCTGCGTGCTGCACCTCCCAGTCGATCTTGACGCCCGAAGCCTCGAGCACGACCTGCGTCGCGCGGCTGACTTCAGGTCCGATTCCGTCTCCCGGGATGAGCGTAATGGTGTGGGTCATAAGAACAGCGAGAAGGTCTCTACTTGAACTTGTACCCTTTGACTAGATCGGTCAGTCGCTTGTCCTCGTCGTTCTCGAGAAGGCCGACAGCGACGACGTTGAGCCGCTCCGGTTGTGCGATGAACCGCGCAATGGCGCGCACGTCGTCGGCGGTGACAGCGGCCAGCTTTTCGTGGCGCTCTTCCGGGGTTTCGACGCGGTCGAACAAGTACCCGGTGCCGTAAAATGCGGCGAGGTCTTCCGTCGAATCGCGCAGGCCCGAAAGCTCCCACACGTGCCTTTGACGCGCTTTGACGAGCTCCTCCTCCGTGGGGCCCTCTTCGGCGAGCTCGCGCACCAAGGCGAGCATCTCCTGCGTGACGCGCGTCGTCCGCGCGTGTTGTGCGCCGGCAACGAAATCCACCACGCCGTCGTCCTCGTAGCCGTCGAACGAGGCACCCACGTCGTAGCAAAGCCCCTGCGAGTCGCAGATGCGGTGGTACAGCCGCGTCGACATGCCGTCGTCGATGACGCGCATGAACATGTCCATCGCGGGCCGCTCCTTGGCCTTCTCGGAGATGGTGCGGAAACACACGCGCAGCTCGGTCTGGCTGGACATGTTCTCCACGATGCGCAGGCGCGGCTTTTTCTGCGTGACCGGCGGCGGCGTCGCCACGATGCGCTCCCCGCGCGGCAGATCGCTGAAATTCTTGGCACCGAGCTCGATGGCCGTATCGGCGTCGACCGCGCCCGAGAACACGAGCACCGAGTTCGCCGCGGTGTAGTGCCGCGCATAGTGCTCGCGCAGCATCGTCTCGTTGAAGCTGCGCACGTTCTCTTCGCCGCCCGTGATGGTGAAGCCGAGCGGGTGCGAGCCATAGATGAGCGCGCGGGAAAGATTGTCCGCGTCGACCTGGCGGCCTTCGTCGTCGAGGTCCTCCAGGATCTCCTCGCAGACGATGCCCTTCTCGATCTCGATGTCGCAGAACGCGGGGCGGTGCATGACCTCGCTGAAAAGCCCGCACGCCGCCGCCAGCGATTCGGGCGGCAAGGTCACCGAGAAGACACCGAAGTCCGTCTGCGTGGCCGCGTAGAGATACCCGCCCAGCCGCTCGAACTCGAGGTTCACCTCGTGCGCGTTCTTCAGCCGGTCGGTGCCTCGGTAGAGCATATGCTCGAGGAAATGACTCAGCCCGTTGTTCTCCGCGGTCTCGTAGCGGGAGCCGACGCGGACGTAGAGCGCTGCATGCGCGCGGTGGAGTTGGGGCTGCGGTACCGCAACGACACGCAGCCCATTGTCGAGAACGACGGTACGAAACGCCGTGGAGCTCACTTCTTTCAGGGACCCTCTTCGTCCAGATCCTGCGGGACGCCGCCGTCGCGGGCGTTGGGATCCTTCAAGTAATTCTCGTCGATCTTGATCTCGTTCTTCGCAGCCTCGCGCAGGCGCTTCACGTACACCGCGAGGGCCTCGGTCTGCTTTCCGGCGAGAAGCGTCTGCATGTACGTATCGCGATCCTTCTCGAACTCGTCCTTCGTCGCGGTCTTCTGCTCCTTCAGACGAATCACGGTGAACCCGTCGTCGGTGCGCAGCGGCTCTGCATAAAGCTCCCCTGCTTTGCCCTCGAAGGCAAACGCCAGCACCTTCTGCGACGTCTCCGGCGACAGGCCCGGAATGGGATCGCCGCCGCGGTTGAACGAGCTGGACGTCTCCAGCTTCGGCCGATCCGGATCGTTTTCCGGCGTCAGCTCTTTCTGGGCGACCGCAGCCTTCGCGTCTTTCCCGTCCTTGGCATCCTTCGCGCCCGCGTCCGTCTTCGGCGCACCCGCGTCCGCCGCAGCGGGCTCCTCGGACTGCACGGGCAGCAGGGGAATGGCCGACGTGGGGCGCTTCAACATGAGCGTCGCCTCGCGGATCGCGTCGTCGGCGTTCTTGCCGGCCTTGAGGCCCGCCTGAATCTTGTTCGCGATGTCCTTCGCCGCCTCGAGCGCCTTGCCTTTGACGTAGAGCTCGCGCGCCGCGTCCTTCTTCAGCGCCGCCTCGATCTCCGCCGCCTTCGCCGGATCGTCCTTGGCGATGAGGTGGTAACCGAACTGCGTCTCGATGGCCTTCGTGGTCATCTCGCCCGGCTTGAGCGCGTCCGCCGCGTTCTTGAACGGCGTCACGAAGCCCTTCGTCTCGGTGCCCACGTCACCGCCGCGCGCGGCGCTTCCCGGATCGGCCGAGTACTCACGCGCGATGTCCGCGAACGCTTCGCCCTTCTTGATGCGCGCCGCGGCCTCGGCGAGCTTGCCGAGTGCGATGCCTTTTTGCTCCGGCGTCGCGCCCTTTTCGACGCGCACGAGGATGTGACGAATGACATTCGGCTTGGGCTTCGCGTCTTCCTTGCGCGCATCCACCAACGCGGTGATCTGCTTCTCGTTCTCCTTGTCCGCGGCCCACTTGGAGACATCGGCGTCGGTCACCGGCACGCCGTATTTCCCGGCGTACGACGTCTTCACCGCGACATGCTCCACCGTGGCCGAGCTCTTCTCGCTGATGTACGCCTCCAGAGCCTCGACCTCGCTCACGCGCACCGGCGCGCGGATCACGTCGCGCATCTTGGCGGCGAGAAGCTCGTGCTCCTGTTCCTCGCGGAACTCGATCTCCGAGCGCCCCATCAAATTGCGGATGGTTCGCTTGTAGACGTTCAGGTCGAAGCGCTTCGTCTTCGGATCCTTGAAGCCCGCGTACATGCGGCCGTCGCCGATGCGAAGCTGGTAGGCCACCTGCGGATTTTCCGCGGGCACGCTCACGTGGATGAAGCCATCGTAAATCGTGTCGTCGAGCTCCTCCTTCGTGACGGTAAGGCCGAGGCGCTGGGCCTCGCTCACCAGGAGCTCGCGCTCGATCAGGCCATCCAGGGCGACCCGGCGCAGGCCCATTTGTTTGGCCCGGCGCACGCCATCTTCATCGCGCGGGATGAGAAGGCGGTACGCGCCCGAGAAATCCTTCGGGTCGATGCAGCGCCCTTTGACGTTCGCCACGCACGCCGTGGAGAACGAGGCCTTCTTCTGTCCTGCGGACGGCCCGAACTCGAGCACGAACACCAGGACCATGCCAATGATGATGGCGCCATAGATGAAGGACGTGACGCCCTTCTTTCGGAACAGATCGAGCATAGGAGCCCGCGGGCAATACCACGTTTTCGAGGGGTTAGGGATGAGGGGATAGGGCTTAGTGAAGCTCGTCCCTAACCCGCCTCTCCGCCTTTTTCCCTAACCGTCTCTCGGGGGCGTGGGGCGGCGGAGCCCCCCCAAAACCTGACCAATCGGCGGCGGAGCCCCCCAAAACCTGCCTAATGCCTCGATTCGGCCATTTTGGCGACTTTGAGTGCCAGGCGGAGGCCGGACTCTTCGAGGCTGGCGATTTTTTTCGCGAAAACCACCTCGTAGAACGTATCGAGCGTATGCGATGCGTCAGCCGGGTCGCTCACCGGGGAGACGGTGGTGTTGACCTCGAGAAATCCCTCGGAAAGCAGCGGCGCGGCGAGCTGGCGAACCCGGTTGAACAAGGTCGGCTCGTCGTCGACGGGGTACTGGCTCCGCCGCAGCCCCATGATGAGGCGAATCTCGAGCTGGGAGCCGCTCCGGACGCGCACGCCCGAGTCAAGGATGAGGTTGTCACGAACCCGATCGGCCAGAACGACCTCGTCGCCATAGGTGCGGTAGACCTCGAAGCCCGCGACAATGAGAGCTTTTTTCAGTTCTTGGGGGGTCAACGACTTCGGCTCCGTCCTTCGCATCCCCCGATCTTGAAATAGTCTCGGAAGAGCCCGAGGTAGTCAAGGGGAGGTATTTCCGCTGGTGTGGGGCTATGTAGGACTATATAGGGCTGCGCGCCGGGGAAGCAAACCCCGATCGGAAGCGTAGCTCTATAGCGCACGGAGACGCGAGAGCCCCTGCTATGATGGTGCAAGCTGTGAAAAACCGTAGGAGCCTCACCCCCATGCAGGGCGTCCCCGCCGACGGCACGCCCCTGCGACGCAGTGACGTGCGACGTGAGGTCAGCGAGCGCATTCAGCTGCGAAAACTCGATCCGAATGCGCCGCCGGATGCGGATCCCGCGAATGCGCCGCTTCTCGACGGCTGGGCGCTCAACGTGAGCCGCGGTGGAATTCGCTGCATCCTCGAGGAAAGCGTGGAACTCGGGGACGAGTTCGAGATCACCATCGGTGAAGTGGGCAACGCCCCCATGACGCGCCGCGGTCGAATCGTCTGGGTTCAGGAGGAGGCCGACGGGCTCATCGTCGGGGTGGAGTTCCTGACCCCCTCCGGGACGGCCGTCGGGGAAGCCGCCGCCGCGGAAGCTGCCGAGACTCCGGAGATCTAAGCCCTCCCGGGCAGGCGCTGGCCCTCATACCCGCCATACCCGTTCCGACGACCCCCGGATGCCGGCCTTCGAGGACGGACCGGGACGGGTACGTGTACGGGGGGAACGGGAAGAGTTGCAGTAGAACGACCGATTGCCGCAGTGCTACAGTCGACGGTCATGGCAAGCGTCAAGAATATTCTTCCGAACTGCGGCCTCTACCGCACTACCAAGCCGCTGCCGGAGCACGAGAGCGAGATCCCCGCCGGGGTCCTCGTTTACTTTCATAATCACTCGGACTCCGGACTTCCGGTCGTGATTGCGCCCGACCACAACATCATGAATCGCTGGCACTTCCACGGTGCGGGCATTCCGTTTCGCGGGCTGTCGTGGGCCGAGAGCTTGACGCGTATGCCGAATGAAGGCTTTTACATGTTGCGCAAGGACCTGACGTTCGACGGCGGGTCGTGGCCGAAAGGCACGTTGGTGCAGCTCGGGTACACGCGCAACGGCGATCCCATCTTGTTCATCGCGCAGCAACGCGCAAATCTCGACGAAAACGACCTGTTCTTCTCCGATCGCGGCGTGGGGATCCGTCCCGAAGTCCTCGCCAATCTCGAGCCCCTCAAGGTTTACGAGGAGCCGATCGAAGAAGGTGGTCACGCAAGCGGTACGCAATCACACTGACTGGGGGCCTCGCAAATGGACGAAAACCACGCCACCAAAGCTCGTGTGCTCCACTGGTTCGTTCGCGGCGGTTCGGTGCGCACGCCCGACGGGAAAAACCTGACGGTGGACGTCGACCCGATCGTCATCGGGCGCGACGAGGGAGCTCAGATTTCCATTCCCGATCCGGAGGTGAGCAGCATCCACTGCGAGCTCCGTGCGGTCAACGAAGGCATCCTGGTTCGCGATCTCGGCAGCACCAACGGCACGTTCATCGGCCTGGTTCGCGTCAAAGAGGCCATCGTCACGACCGTCTCGGAGCTCACCGTTGGTAGCTCGCGCCTGGTGATCGAGCCTGCGGCCAAGCGCCGGGTCGACGTCGGGTTTTCCAACCATTTCGGCTCGCTCGTCGGCAACTCGCCGCGCATGCGGCGGGTGTTCAGCATCCTCGAGAAGGTGGCGCCCACCTCGCTCAGCGTTCTCATCTTGGGTGAGACCGGCACGGGCAAAGAGGTGGTGGCCAAGTCGGTGCACGACGCCAGCCCGCAGCGCAATGGGCCGTTCGTGGTCGTCGACTGCGGTTCCATTCCGCCGATGCTCGCCGAGAGCCTTCTCTTCGGTCACGAGCGCGGAGCCTTCACCGGCGCGCACGAGCGCCGCAAGGGCGCACTCGGCGAGGCCGACGGCGGTACGCTCTTCCTCGACGAGTTGGGCGAGCTCCCGCTGGATCTGCAGCCCAAGTTGTTGCGCGCCCTCGCCGAGCGGCAGATCAAGCGCGTCGGCGGCAGCCAGGTCGAGCCCATCGACGTGCGCGTTCTCGCGGCCACGCGGCGCGATCTCGGTCGCGAGATGAACGCGGGGCGTTTCCGTTCGGACTTGTTCTTCCGCATCGCGCAGGTGCGCGTCGAGCTGCCCGCTTTGCGCGAGCGTCTCTCCGACTTGCCCTTGCTGGTCGAAGAGGTGTGCCGGCGCGTTGGAAAGCCGGAGCATGCGCAGACGGTCATCGCGTGGCTCGAAGGGCACATGGGCTCGCACGATTGGCCGGGCAACGTGCGCGAGCTGGTGAACGTGGCCTCGGTTGCGGCGACGCTTGCCGGTGAGCCGGGCGCGATCGACGACGTGCTCACGCTCACGCGCGAGCAGCCGCTCGATGCGGCGCGCCCCAGCGGACCGGCCACGGCGTTCAGCGAAGCGAAGCGCAACGCCATCGCGGGCTTCGAGCGCGAGTACTTCACGGATCTCACCAAGCGCGCCGGCGGCAACGTCAGCGAGATGGCGCGCCAGAGCGGCATGGAGCGCCACCACGTGCGCGCTTACCTGCGCAAGTACAGCATCGACAAGCAGTAGGCGGCGACGAGCAGCAGCGCGACGGCGAAGAGCGCGACACCCAAAAGCGCATACCGCCGTCGCGCGAGCGCGCGCGCACCCGGCGACGGGCCCCAGCTCGGCGGGACATGGAGCGCATCCGGCGGTGTGGCATTGGCCATCGCCGGCGCCGGTGCCGCACCGGGAGGCGGGGGAGGTCGCACCGAGCGCGGTGCCGATTGCCGGAAGGTGACCGACTCGATGAGCCGCTGCTTCTGCTCCTCGGGAATGGACGACTTGGCCAGCGCCGTGCGCAACGTCTCACGCCGCCGATGGGCCTCCGCCGCGAACAGCCCGAAGAGCGACTGCTCGAGCATCCATTGATCGGGCAGCATCCCGCAGCGAATCACGTAGGCGCGCAGCTCCTCGGCCACATCGCGCGCGGTGGCGGGCCGCAGATCGGGCGAGCGCGCGCAAAGCCGCGCATGCAGTTGGCAAAGGTCGGGCGGAGCATCGGGCGCCCACGCTTGCAGGCTGGGCGCCTCGCCCTGCGTGAGCTCGCGGATGACGTCCATCTCGTTGCCTTCCCACATGCGTCGCCCGGCGATGCACTCGAAGAGCAGCGCGCCCACGCTGTATAGGTCGCTGCGGCGGTCGAGCGGATCGCTCATCACCTGCTCGGGCGACATGTACGCGGCCTTGCCTTTGACCTCGCCGGTGCGCGTGAGCACGTCGCTCGCGTCGATTTTGGCCACCCCGAAGTCGAGCAGCTTCACCTCGCCATCGCGCGCGATCATCACGTTGTGCGGCGAAACGTCGCGGTGGACGAGGTTCAGTTTCACCCCGCTAGCGTCGCAAAGCTCGTGCGCGGCATGCAGACCGTCGCAAACGAGCGCAAGGATGTGCGCCGCCACGGCCGGGGCGACGCGGTGGCCTTTCTCGCGCAGCACCTCGAATATGCTCGAGAGCGTCTCGCCCTCGACGAACTCCATGGCGATGAAGACTTCGCCGTTGACCTGGCCGCAGTCGAGCGCCCGCACCACGTTGGGGTGCGTCAGCATGGCCGCGAGGCGCGCCTCGCGCAGGAACATGTTGCGATGGCGGGCCTCCCGGGAGGCTTCGGGCAAGAGCCGTTTGAACGCGACGATCTTCGCGGCGTTGTTCGGGCCGTGTTGAATCGCCACTTCGACCACGCCCATGCCGCCTCGGCCGATCCGATACAGCGATTCATAACGAAGAGCGGGCGCGGGTTCCTCCACACTGGCACCGACGCCGTACGAGACTGCCGACGGCATCCTCCGAGTATAGGATGCTCACGCGCGTCGTGGAACCCGCCTTCGCTTCGAGCCGCTCTTCGAGGCGGCGGCTCGGTCCTCCTTGGCTCGTTCTCAGTCTTTCTTGGCGATCTTCTCTTGCAGCTTCTTGACGACGTAGGGGTACTTTTGACCTTCGGTCGTCAGCATCTTGTGGAACTGGTCGTAGTAATTTTTCGTCAGGCTCGAGCCTTCGGTCACGATGTCCACGACCTTCAAACCGCCCGGCTGATTGTGCACGAAGTAATCGACCTGCACGGCCGGATCGCGCGGCTTTAGTTTGTTCTGCGCCTCGGTCCGAATGCGCGAATCCCCCAGGCCTGCCGCCCGCGTGCCCTTGAACGAGACCTCGTAATCGAGGGTCTTAATGATGTTCTTGCGGTAGTTTTTCTCCACGAGCTGCTTGAGCAGGCCACGCACCTCGGTCTTTTGGGCGTCCGTCAGCTGCGCCCAGTGGTCCGTGCAATTGGACACGGCCGGCGGGCACGGTTTGCCGAATGCGCGGCGCGTGAGCTCGTCGTAGTCCACGAAGGTCTCGAGCGCGGCGTTGATCTGCGAGTCGCGCGAACCGGACGCAGGCTGGCGGAGGAGCGCCGAGATTTTGCCGTGCTGGGCCTGGACGAATGCCTGGGCATCTGCTGCCTCATCCGCGGAGGCGGGGCTGGAAAAGCCCGTCAAAGCCACGGCGGACGCCAGCGCGACAATCGAGAAAAAGTTCCGTAGTTTCATTAGGTTCTCACTCTGCTCCCGGCATACGGGCCAGGCGGTTGAGCTTGGCCTGTAACGTTGGGGCGTTTGGAAACGGTCTTTATGTTCGACGTACGGAACTTGGCAACATTCCACGCGATGAAAAGCGGCGCCTCTGACCTGGTGCAACGCGTCGTCGAGTCCGGCATCGCCCCCAGCTGTGCCGTGGGATTCGTCGCGCCAGACGGGACGCGGGTGACCGCCGGGGCCGGAGATCCGCCGCTCGCCGGCGACGTTCCACCCGAGGACACCTTCTTCGATCTGGCCAGCGTGACGAAGCCCATGACGGCGCTGGCCGTGGTCGAAAGCGGGCTCGATCCGGCTCGCCCGCTGGTCGATTTCCTTCCCGAGCTCGCGGGCACGGCCTCCGCGCCGGTGCCCATCGAGCTTCTGCTCGCGCACCGCGCGGGGCTGCGCGCCACGTACCCGATCTGTGCGCCGCTGATCGCCGGGGGCGAGATCGATCCGGCGCGCGCATGGATGACGTTGGCGAACGCGCGGCGTCCGGAAGCGATCGGCCCTTGCCCGCCCCAAGGCTTTCCGCCGCTGTACAGCGATGCGGGGTATGCCCTTGCCGGCGAAGCGCTCGCGCGGTTCGTGGGCGCGCGGGATGCCGGGGAGGCCATCGAGCGGCTCCTCGTTCGCCCGCTCGGCCTCGAAGCGACATTGGGAACCGCGCGCGGGCTAGAGGCCGCGGGCATCGATCTGGTCGCGCGGGCGGCGCCGACGGAAATCGTGGGCTGGCGTGGTGGCACGATCCGCGGCCGCGTGCACGACGAGACGGCGTGGGCGCTCGCGCGCGAGGGCGGCTCCGGGCACGCGGGCATGTTTGGCACCGCCGAGGCCGTGCTTCGGTTCGGCGCCTACGTGCTCGGTCGCATCGATTCGGGCGGCTGGGTCCTTCGCGAGCGCCCCGGTGGTACCTTGCGCGCGGGCTTCGACGGCAAAAGCCCCGAAGGCTCCAGTGCCGGCACGCGCATCGGCCCGCGCGCATTCGGCCACCTCGGCTTCACCGGCACGAGCCTCTGGATCGATCCCGACGCCCGCGTGATCCTCGTCGTCCTCACGAACCGCGTGCACCCCACGCGCGATCACGTCGCCATCCGCACCGCGCGACCGTGGATCCACGACGCTCTCTTCGAGCTAGCCCTCAACGTAAGGGCGGGGTGAAGGTGGTGGACTCGCGCGTTCTTGGCAGTCAAGGTGCGGCAGCGGAACCAGCCCGGCGAGGCCGGCGCCTTTGTCCGTGCCCAGCTCGAGGATCGCCACACGGTCATGGCGGTTCTTGGCTCCCCGAGCCACGAGTCGCGCCGGTCCCGCCGGTTCGTTCTCGCTGCCGCGGTTCCAGCGTCACGAAGTTTTGAACTCGATACGTCGAATCGGCTACGACCTCTAGCGGCCAAAGTCGTTCGTGAAATAGAGATCCTCTCCGGGATTCACCAGCCCGATGCCCAGGCGCTTGTACTCCGGGTTCATCATGTTCTTCCGGTGGCCGGGACTCAGCATCATCTGCGCGAGGATCTGATCGATTTGCACATCGACCCGGCGCCAGCGCCAGCCATTCGGCGCGCCTTGGTTCTCGGCGCCGAGGTTGCATTTGCACTTGTATACGTTGGTCTTGAAATACTTGTGCGGCACGTGGTCGGCGGCGAGCTGCTGGCTCGCGGCCTGGGCAAACACGTTGAGCGACTCGTCGAGCACGAGCGGCGGCACGCCCTCTTCGGCACGGTAGGCATTGACCCGGTCCAGGTTGTACCGGCGCGCCTCATCCAGATCATCGAAGTTCGGCGGGTCGTTTCCTCGCGTCTCGGTCGACAGATCCCCCGTCGACGGACTATCCGAGTCCGCAGCACGTTCGCATGCCGTCGACGCCGCCACCGCCAGTAAGCAGACGATGGCCGCACGCCAAGCGCGATCTTTCCGCCCCCGTTCCAAACCAGCCCCCACAAAGTAGGACGCCGGCGCCCGCTCGCGCGTTTCTAGAATACGCTGAAGAAAGATGGTCGACCGAGGTCTCAGTCTTCGTCACGCCGAAACGGAATCGTCGCCGTCGTCCATGACCACGCAGCCACGTGACGAGCAGCCCGCGTATCGGCCGCGCGGCGCGAACAGCTACCGCTTCATTCGCGCGTACGCGACGACGTTCCAAGTCATCTTCAGCTACCTCTGGCTCGCGTTTCGGCGGCGCATGTCGCCCGGAGAGTACCCCGCGCACGACATACGGGAGGTTCACCTGCGCAACGCGCGGCGCGTGAAATCCACCATTTTGGCGCTGCAGGGGCTCTTCATCAAAGTGGGCCAGCTGCTCTCCATCATGGCGAACTTCCTCCCCGAGGAGTTCCGTGCCGAGCTCGAGACCTTGCAGGACCAAGTACCACCGCGCCCGCTTGGCGAGATCGTGCACCGCATCGAGGAGCAGCTCGCTGGCAAGGTGGACGAGCTCTTTGCCGACTTCCAGCGCGTGCCCATCGCCAGCGCATCCCTCGGCCAAGTGCACGAGGCCCGCCTTCGCGATGGCACGCGCGTCGCCGTCAAAGTCCAACACCAGGACATCGACGAGATCGTCCGGCTCGACCTGAAGACGATCCGCCGCATTTTGCGCATCATCAGCTTCTTTTTCCCGGTACAGGGGCTCGACGCCTATTACCACCAGATCCGCGAGCTGCTTCGCCAAGAGCTCGACTTCTCCCTCGAGGCCGACAACATCGAGCGCATCTCGCGCAACTTCACCGCCGACCCCATGCTCGTCTTTCCGACGCCCGTGAGGTCGCTCTCGACGAAGCAAATCCTCACCACGACCTTCGTGGCAGGAAAGAAGGTCGGCGACCTCGCCGGGCTCGACGAATTGGGCATCGACAAGAAAGAGCTGGCGAATCGCCTGGTGCGCACCTACTGCCAGATGATCTTCGTCGACGGCGTCTACCATGCCGATCCGCACCCCGGGAACATCTTGGTCCGCCAGGACGGCGCACTCATCTTGCTCGACTTCGGCGCGGTGGCGGAGCTATCGCCGCACATGCGCGAGGGCATTCCCGAGTTCCTCGAAGGCGTGCTCCGCCGCGATACGGATCGGCTGATCCGCGCATTGCGCAAGATGGGTTTTCTCTCGCGCACGAGCGACGAAGAGGTCAGCGAGCGCGTCATCGAGTATTTCCATCAGCGATTTCAGGAAGAGATCCGCCTCGAGAGCTTTAACCTCAAGGACATCAAGATCGATCCGCAGCGCGGCTTCGAGAACTTGCTCGACCTTCGCAAGATGAACATCGGCCTGAAGGAGCTCTCCAGTGCCTTTCACATTCCGAAGGACTGGGTGCTGCTCGAGCGGACCATCCTGCTCGTCTACGGCTGCTGCTCCGTGCTCGATCCCGAGCTGAATCCCATGGCCATCATTCAGCCGTACCTTCACGAATTCGTCCTTGGAAAGCGCGACTGGCAGCAGATTGCCGTCGACACCGTGAAGGACATGGCCATCAAGGCCGTCACCCTGCCGGACGATTTGCGCAAGTACCTCACGCGCGCCACGCGAGGCGAACTCGAGGTCCGCGTGCGGGGCGTGCAGGAAGGGGCCCGCATCCTCTACGCCGTGGGGCGTCAGGTCATCTACACCGCCATCGCCATCGCCTGCGGTGTAGCCGCGCTGCAACTTCACTTCCGCGGCGAAGACCATATTGCGCGTGTGCTCGTCTGGATCGCAGGCGGCGCGGCGGTGTTGCTCGTCCTTTCCTCGATTTTCTCGCGCCCGCGGTCGGGGCGGTGGCGTTAGGCTAGCGGGCCATGGCCAAGTACGTTCTCGCGATCGATCAAGGTACGACCGGGTCCACGGCGCTGGTGGTGTCGCTCGATGGGAAAACCGTGGGGCGGCACAATACCGAGTTTCCGCAGCACTTTCCCAAGCCGGGTTGGGTCGAACACGAGCCGCGCGAGATCTGGGCCTCGGTCGTCACCTCGGTGAACCAGGCTCTCGCGGCGGCGAAGGTGGACCCGAAGGACATCGCCGCGATCGGGATTACGAATCAACGCGAGACGACCGTTCTCTGGGATCGCGCCACGGGTGAGCCGATTGCCCGCGCCATCGTTTGGCAGTGCCGCCGCACCGCGGACGTGTGCGATCGCCTCAAGGCCGACGGGCACGAGCCGCGGGTTCGGGAGCGCACCGGCCTGGTCATCGATGCGTACTTCTCGGGGACGAAAATCGCGTGGTTGCTCGACCATGTCGAGGGAGCCCGGGCGCGGGCCGAAAAAGGGGAGCTCGCCTTCGGCACCATCGATGCGTACCTCGTCCATCGGCTAACGGGCGGTGCGGTGCATGCCACGGACGTGACGAATGCGTCGCGCACCATGCTGATGAACCTGGCGCGCATCGAGTGGGATCCCGAGTTGTGCAAGCTCTTGCGGGTTCCCGCCTCGGTGCTGCCGAAGATCGTGGGCAGTGCGGAGGTCGTGGGAACGACGCGGGGCGTCGGATTTTTGCCCGATGGCATCCCCATCGCGGGCATCGCGGGCGATCAGCAGGCGGCGTTGTTCGGGCAAGCGTGCTTTGGCGAGGGGGACGCCAAGTGCACCTACGGCACCGGCGCCTTCGCCCTGATGAACATCGGCCCGCGTCCGCTATTCAGCACGCATGGCCTGGTCACCACGGTGGCCTGGCGGATCGGCGGGGAGGTCACCTACGCCTTCGAGGGCAGCGCATTCATTGCCGGTGCGGCGGTGCAATGGTTGCGCGATGGCCTGGGGATCATCCGGCACGCGAAAGACGTCGAGGAGCTGGCGCGCAAGGTCGAATCCAGCGACGGCGTCGCGTTCGTACCGGCGCTCGCGGGGCTCGGGGCGCCGTATTGGGATCAAGGAGCGCGCGGCACCATCGTGGGATTGACGCGCGGGACCACGGCCGCCCATCTGGCGAGGGCCACACTGGAGGGCATCGCCTTCGAGGTGTGGGATTTGCTGGAGGCCATGACGAAGGACGCGAAGCGCGAGGTGGTTCGGCTTCGGGTGGATGGCGGTGCGGTGCAAAACGATCTGCTCATGCAGCTCCAAGCGGATATTGCCCAGGTAACTGTAGAACGCCCCCTGGACATCGAATCGACCGGACGTGGCGCGGCCATGCTGGCTGCGGTTGGGGCAGGGCTCACGGAAATGAGTGCGCTCACGGCTCTGGCGAAGGTGGAAACCCAGTTTGCGCCGAAGGTGGGACAACCCGAACGCGCAGCAATGCTCAGCAGATGGAAGGACGCCGTGGGGCGAGCCCGGTCCAAAGCCTGATGCGGCGGCGTAACTCTCTTTCACCGCATGATGAAAAATGGCACTCTGTTGTGACCGCCGGCGCTGTGCATCGGGAGCCGGTGCTTAGGAATTACCACCATCCGCGCCTAGCTTTGAGCTCCTTCGGCGATCTTCAGCCCAAGATCGCAAAAGGTTGCCTTTGTCCGCCATCGCGTCGCCGCCGTTCGACGCCTCTTATGCCTTCGAAGGAGCAAGTGTCATGAATGAGCCTGCGGACCGTCCCGCCGCGCCGACGCGCGATGTGCCCGTCGATTGGGAAGCACTCGAGGACGCATTCGAAAACAACGCACCTGAAGTCCATAGCTACTTGCACCTATCGACCGGTGAGGTGTTGCGCGTGGTGGATGGTGTGGCCGACCCACAGATGCATGTGCGCATCTCGTCGGATCCGAATTACCTCCGCATCGATCCGGTGAGCTCGCGGGAGCAATACCGTTGGATGGAGCGATTCATTCCGATGGTCGAAGACAATGATCTCCGCGCCAAGCTGGGACACGCCATCGACGGCAAGGGTGCGTTCCGGCGCTTCAAGGACGTGCTGATGTCCTATGGAGCCGACCGCGAGAAGTGGTTCACCTTCCGGAGCGAGCGCCTGCGGACCTTCATGGAGGCTTGGCTCACTGCGCATGCCATCCGACCCACCGCACGACCGCAGTGGGCAGAAAATGCGACCGGCCCGGAAAGCGAGGGGCCGCTCTCCGAAGTGGGGCCCTCCAGCGAAGAGGCGCCGAAGTCGACCAGCGGTCGGCGCGCCCGCAACGCCGAGGCTGCGCGGCAACATTTGCGCGAGGTGGCCGAGGGGTTGGGCCCGCGCGACTTGGAGACCATCGTCGCGTTCGCCGAGTTTTTGAAAGCGCGCCGCGCGGCACGTGGTTTCGCGCACCACCACGAGCACCTGCAGGAGCGCGATCGGGCGCCGAAGATCGAGCCCAGCCCGGCCTCCCGCCCGCTGCCCCCCGAGGAAAAGGAAGCGCGCTAAAAAGAGAAACCGCCAAGACGCCAAGGACGCCAAGATTTGATTGTGCTGAAGGAACGCCCTCGTTCACGAACTCCAATCCTTGGCGTTCTCGGCGTCTTGGCGCTTCTCTTTTTCCTTCCGGCGCCTGCGCATGCGCAGACCGAGGTGGGCGTCGTGGACGGCGTGGCCGTGCGGTTTTACGCGGCCGACATGGGCGGGCCCTCGCGCCCGCGCTTCATCATGCAGCGCATGCTCGCGTTCGAGGCGCGCATCCAGGCCAAGGTCGAGGATACCGACGCTCGGTCGTACCAAGATCGCCATGTGCGAGCGGCCATCGAGCACCACATCTCGGAGGAGCTTCTCGTCTCGTTGCCGCTGGAGCGCGGGGTGGACGAAGCCGAGCTCGCCCGAGTCGGGTTGGAGCTGCGCACGGGCCTGGTTCAGCGCATCGGTGGTGAGAACGCCTTGAAGGCCGTGGCGGATGCGGAGCGCATCTCGGACGCGGAGATGGCCGCGTTCTTTCGGCGGCATGCGCGCGCAGCGATCTACGTGGAGCGCGCGGTTTTGCCGATCCTCTATCCCTCGGAGGAGCAGCTTCGGGACGTGTACCGGACGGCAGCGCACCCCTACAAATCGCAAAAGTTCGAGGAAGCGCGGATTCCGTTTTCCCATTGGTACGTGGACGAGCGATTGCGCGCTGCAGAAACGGCGTTCTTGCAGGGGGCGCGTTCGCGGGTGAAGATCGCCGTCATCCAATGAGCTCCGGCGACAGCAAGAAGGTGGTCATTGCCGCGCTCGCGGGGAATCTCGCGATTGCAGCCTGCAAGTTCGGCGCGGCGCTCCTGTCAGCCTCCACCGCGACCTTGGCCGAGGCGGTTCACTCGCTCGCCGACTCGGGCAACCAAGGGCTGTTGCTCGTGGGGTTGGCCCTCGCAGCCAGGCCTGCCGACGAGCGGTATCCGTTCGGGCGCTCGGCCGAGAAGTATTTCTGGGCCTTCGTCGTGGCGCTGATGCTCTTCTCGGTGGGCGGTGCTTTCGCCATCTACGAGGGCATCAAGCATTTGACCAACCTCGGGCACGCAGAGCACGAGAGCGCGAAGGAGATCGCCTTCCATCTCGGCGATTGGCCGATTTCCTTCGAAGCGAGCTACCTGAACTACGCGGTGTTGGGCACGAGCATCGTGTTCGAGGCGTTGAGCTTCCGCGTGGCCTTCGGGGAATTCAAAGTGATGGCGCGCGGCCGGCCTTTCAAGAAGGTGCTCTTGGAGGCCAAGGATCCGACGATCCCGCTCGTGCTGTGCGAGGACACGGCCGCGCTCATCGGCTTGGGCATCGCGTTGATTGCCGTGACCTTGAGCCATGTCACCGGCCAGCCCTGGTGGGATCCCGTGGGCAGCTTGATCATCGGCGCGCTGCTGACGTCGGTGGCCGTCATCCTCGCGTGGGTCACGCACGGGTTGCTCATCGGCACCGCGGCGACGACCGAGGATCGCGCGCGCGTGCTCGCCATCGTGCGCGAGAGCCCGGGGGTCGAACGCGTCACGCAAATGCTGACGATGCACCTCGGGCCCGACGTGATCATCCTGGCGCTGAAGATTGCCTTTCAGCCAGAGATGCGTGTGCAAGAAATCGAAGACGCGACGAACGAGCTCGAGCGGCGGCTTCGCGCGGAGCTGCCCGACATGAAGAAGATTTTCGTGGAGGTCGACTCCCACGGCGACGGCCGCGGGGTTCAGTCGCTCGATGATGCGAATGGCAGCCAGGGCGCGAGCGAATCCAAGCTTGCACCGGCCACCTCGAAGTAGCCGACCAGGGTTTCCAGATCTTCGGTCGCGGGTTCGGAGGTGCCAGCCAAGGTGACGGTGCGACCGCGCTCGGTGGAGAGGCATTTCCAGCCGACGACGAGCGTGCAGGGCGTGCGCTGGCAGCCGAGGACGATGCCTTTGTTCGGACCGCGGTCATAAATCGCCCACTTGGAGGCCGCGGCGGCGAGCAGCTCGATGATCATGTCCTCGTCGAGTGCATCGTGGTGGGTGGGATCGCGTGAGAGCCAGGCGAGGAGCTCGAGGTGAAGGCTCCAGTCCATCTTGGGCTTCGCGCGGTCGGCCCAGGCGAGAAAGCGTCGAAAGACGTCAGCGCCATCGGGCGGGCAGAGTGCAAGGACGCGCGGGCAGGGGTCGAAGAGGCCGTGCCAGCGCAGTCGCATGGCAAACTCCGCGACGGCGCGTTCGCGTGTGCCCTCGGGGAGGAGACGGGCGCGCTCTTGGGAGAAGAGCCACGATTCGTCGTCACGCATGCTGCTCCCAGCGGGCGCGCACGGCGAGGATGTCCGCGCGCCAGGGCTCGAGCTCGACGTGGTTGTCGCGTTCCACGCTGATGGTGGCCGCCGTGCTCGTTCGCGAAAAGACGCGTCCGAGGTAGTCGAGGGTGTCGTCGGCGAGAGGGCTGCCATGAAGATCGAGACTGACGAAGGGCGCTTCGCTCGAGGGCTCGTAACCGCCCACGTGAAAGTGGGTGCTCCTCTCCAAAAGCGTATCCCACGCGGCGAGCGGCAATTGGCAATTGCGATGGGCGCAGACGGCGTTGGAGACGTCGAAGAGAAGCCCTGCGCCGGTTTCGCGAAAGAGTCGCTCGAGGAACGCGGGCTGCTCGAGCCCGGAATCGAAGATGGAAGGGTAATTCTCGAAGAGCACGGGCGTGCCCAGTTGCTCTTGCCACGAGGTCACGCGCTGGCACACCAGGTCGTATGTGCGGCCATAATCGAGCTCGGGCAAAAAAGGGACTTCGCGCCCATCGACGGTGAAGCGAAGCAAGTGGTCCGAAATGTAGAAGGGCCGAAGCTCGCGGGCCATGGTGCGAATGCGCGAGGCCATGAAGGCGAGTTGGGCTTCGGTGCGCTCCAAGAAGCGCGAATGCATGATGTGAAAGGCGACGGGCGCGCCATCGAGCGCCGTGGCCATATCCTCTGGTTCGACGTGAAGGAAATTGTCGATGAGGATTTCCACGAAGTCGGCCTGGCCGTCGCGTAGCATTTGACGAATGATCGGCAGGTGCACCGCCCGTGTCCAATTGACGCCGACTCGGACAGTGCGGACCCCGGAGGGCTTCCCCGGCGATGAACCGGGGAAGGCCGGGGTGGAAGAGGATTCGTGCTCTTCCATCTGCTCCACTACAGCCTAATCGCGCTGCAGATGGTTGCACACGATGCCGCGCCGACATCGCCCACGTGAATTTCACGCACGCGCACGATCTCGACCGACTTCTTCGGCTTCTTCGTTTCCTTCTTCTCCATGTGGCATCTCCTCACGAAGGTGGAACCCGATCCGTAGCGTGAATTGCCGGGAGAACCGATGCGGCATCCTGTCGCTGCGGCATGTTGTCGCACCCTCTCAACCCATTTAGCGATGAGAGAATTCACATGAAGGTGGGAAGGCGGGAAGGACTGCCGGCACAGAGGGCGCGGAACGCTTTTTGGGGGTTCAATTCACCTCGTTGGCTGATTGAAATCCCAAAAAAAACTTCCCGCCTTCCCGCCTTCATGTGAATTTCTCTTCTTTAGGCGCGCATGGCGGTAACTGGGGATATGCGGGCGGCGCGGAGGGCGGGGAAGAAGCCGCCAATCAGCCCGACGGCGCCTGATAGCACGACGGCGGATATCAGGATGCCCGGGGTGGGGTGGAATTCGAAGACGATTTCGGACCAGCTGGCGAAGTTCATCATGGAGAACTTTACGAACCCCATGAGCAGCGAGGCGGCTGCGCCCATGGCCCCGCCTAGGGTGGCCAGGAACATCGATTCGACCAGAAATGAGAAGAGGATGCTCCGGCGCGAAAAGCCCAACGCTCGCAATGTGCCTATTTCGCGTTGGCGGTTTGCGACGGCGGCGTACATCGTAATCATGGCGCCGATCATCGAGCCGATGGCGAAGAATAACGCGATCAGCGTGCCGAGCACTTGCATGAACATGCTCGTGCCCTCGGATTGCTTCTCGTAATAGTCGACTTCGCGCATGGCCAAAAGGCCGAGGCGCTTGTCCTGCTCCACGGCGGCTTGGAATCGATCGAAGGCGGCCGGGGACTCCAGCAAGACGTGCACCGAGGAGACGACGCCCTCGCGGCGGAAGACCGTGCGCAGCACCTCCAGATCGACCCATACCTCGGACTCGTGCGAGGAGCCGCCCGCGGTGAAGATGCCCACGACCTTCGCTTGGCGATTCTTTTTCAACTCGAAGCTTTGCCCCAAATCGAGTCCGCGGAAGCGACCGCGGATGCGCTCGCCGACCATGACCTCGTCGCTGCCCGGGGCGGGCGCGCGCCCGGCCACGATTTTCAAGTTGGTGCGCAGTTTGGCCGATAAATCGGTCACGCCGCGAAGTTGTACGTTGCTGATGCCATCGGCGCCCAGCTTTTCAATCGTGTTCACCGCGACGATTTCCCCGGCGCCCAGCGGCTGGTTGCCGCCTGCCTGGTCGTGCTCCACCCCGGGCGCGGCGAGCAAAAGGCTCATGGTGGGCGTCTCGATGACACTGGAAAGCTCGTTGTCGCTTCCTTTGCGCATTACGATTGCGCCATTGGGATTTCCCGAGGTCGTCAGGGTTCGTTTGATGCCCTCGGAGAGCATCAACGCGGAGGCGAATACGAAGACCACGAGCGCCACGCCAAATGCGGTAGCCAATGTCGTGGTTTTGCGCACGGCGAGGCTTCGTACATTGTATCGAATGGGAATCATGTTGCCTCACGCGACTCGCCGCAGCGCCTCGACGACGCGCAATTTGGATACTCGGTAAGCGGGAATGGCGGCTGCCAGAACGCCGACCAGCAGGGACGCGAGGAATGCCACGAGGGCCGTCTCCGGCGTCACCCGGAAATAGGGAAAGTAATTGCCCATGTTCTCCTCGATGAAGCGGCCGAGGCCCTGCTCCACGAAAGGGTAGGCGAGGAGCAATCCCAGCGCGCCCCCGAAGCCGGCCAAGAGCAGCGATTCCCCGAGCACGAAGCCCACGAGGTGCTTCGGCAAAAAGCCCACGGCGCGCAGAACTCCGTATTCGTTCGTGCGCTCGCGCACGCCCATGGCAATGGTATTGCCGAGAATGAGCGACATGATGACCAGAATGACGATGGATATGACGTTGAGCGTCTTCAGCAGCGCCGAGAACGATGCGAGAAAGCTCGCTTGAAAGGCGCCTTCGTCCTGGCTCAAGGTCTGCGTTTCCTGCTCGTCGAACATCTTGTCGATGCGGACCCCCACCTCCGCCGCGCGCGATGGATCGACCACGCGGCTGATGATCCAGCCGACCTGGTCGCGCTGCCGGACAGGGATGGATTCGTTGATGTAGTCGAAGTGAAAGAAGAAGCTCGATCGATCCACGGATTTGGCCGTCGCCTGGTAAATGCCCTCGATGGTGAATTCCCAATTGGGCGTATCCGGATAAAACGGGGTTTGCAACGTGACTTTGTCGCCCACCTTCCACCCGAGTTTGCGCGCCAAAACGTCACCCACCAGCGCGCCTTTGCGGTTCTGTAACCACGCCTGCTTCTCCTGCGGCGCAATCGACATTTCCGTGTACACGTCCAGGTACGTTTTGGGGTCCACGCCCAAGGTCGCAAAGAACTCCTTGTCGTGCGCGGGGTCTTTGGCGCCGAACCACACGGCGTACGTGCTCTGTTTCACGCCGAGCTCCTTGGCATGCTGCTGCAGTTCGCTGACGTAACGCAAAGGCAAGGTCATGATGAAGGTGACTTTGTGGCGGGTCACCACGCGATCTTTGGCCGCAACTTCGGCGCCCAATTCCCACGCCCAAATGACCGTGCGCAGAAGAACGAAGGTCACCACCGGCACGGCGACCCCCAAAATGGTGAGGACCACGCGAAAGCGATTTCGCGCCAAGTTCTTGAACGCGATGGAAAAGAAGTTCACGTTGAAGGCCTTTCTCTATGCGAGTGCGCCCTTTTCGAGGCGGCGCACGATGCCGGCTCGTTCGGCCGCGACCGGATCGTGGGTGACCATCACGATGGTCTTGTGCAACTCTTTGTTCAACGTCTCCAGCAGCCTCAAAACTTCGTCGGCGCTATTTCGATCCAAATCGCCCGTGGGCTCGTCGCAAACGAGAAGCTTGGGATCGTTCACGATGGCCCGTGCAATCGCCACGCGCTGCTCCTGGCCGCCGGACAACTGCCGCGGATAATGGTGCATGCGCTCGGACAATCCCACGATGCGCAATGCCGTCTCCGCGCGCCGCCGCCGTTCGCGCGCAGGCACCGCGGTGAGGAGCAATGGCAATTCCACGTTTTCCACTGCCGAGAGCACCGGCAATAGGTTGTACGACTGAAAAATGAAACCGACGTTGTCGGCCCGCCATCGAGCGAGTTGGCTTTCGCTCAATTGATCGATGCGCTGCCCCGCAATTTCGATGGATCCGCCACTCGGGCGATCCAGACCGGCCATGAGATTCAATAGCGTCGATTTGCCCGAGCCCGAGGGGCCCATCAGCGCTTCGAACGAGCCCGTGGGAATGTCGAGACTCAATCCATGGAGGACTTTGACGGCTTCGTCGCCGCGGTAATACGTTTTGTCGATGGCGCTCAGTTTGATCATTGGTTCCTCTCCAATCGCGCGGCCGTCAAAAAATCAATTTCTCTTGATCGCCTGTCCATCCGCGAGCGCCGGCGAAGGATCCCGCACCAGGACCGTTCCTGGCTCGGGACCATGTTTCAGTTCGAAGCCGGAGCCGAAGGGCGCGCCGAGATCCACGCGCTGCATGCGCACGCGCTCCCCGTCGACCGCGAATACCACTTTGCTGCCCGCGCGCTCGGCCAATGCCGACGAAGGCACGACTTTGCGCGGCGGCTCCTTCATTTGGTCCGCCTCGAGAGGCTTGGACAAAAAGCTCACCCGGGCGCTCATCTCGGGAAGCACGCCCTCGACGGTGTCGACGAGTTTCACTTTGATCGTGCCGGTGGCCTTTGCGCGGTTCAACCGAGGGCTCACCTCGACCACCACCGCGCGAATGCGCTGGTTGGGAATCGCATCGAAGACGGCCTCGCACGGGGCGTCCTTTTTGATGCTGCCCATCTTCGCCTCGGGCACGTCGGCCTCGATGAGCAGCGAATCGAAGTCCACCAGCTCGGTCAGCGGGATCTCCGGATGGACCACCGCCCCCACCTCCACCGGCTTGTTCACGACGGTGCCGTCGATGGGCGCCACGATGGTCAAATTCCCGAGGCCCACGGAAAGCGCCTTCACCTCCGCCCTTTGCGCGTGGGCCTCCGCTTCCGCGGCGCGCGCGGTCTCACGCATCGTGGCTACGCGCGCATCGAGATCTTCCGATTGGGCCGGGGCCACGGCGCCGGTGGCGACCAGCTTTTTCTCGCGGGCGAGCTGCTGCTGCACCTCCCGCATCTGCGCGTGCGATGCCGATGCGCGCGCCGACGACGCTTCGTACCGCGCTTGGGCCGATGCGATGGCGCTCTTTTGATCCGCGGCATCGAGCTCGAACATCACGTCGCCCGCCTTCACACGCGAGCCCTCCTTGATGCGCGTGTGCGCGACCCGTCCAATGACTTTCGCGCCAATGCGTGCCGTGATTTGCGGTACGACGTAGCCGGTCGCGCTCAACTCCACCTGGGCTTGCGACGGCGACACCATGGCCACCTCGGTCACGTCGACCTTGGTTCGGAAGAACTTTGCCTCCAGGTAGGGAATGCCCGCCGTGTATGCGACCACGCCCAAGGCCAACGCGGCCGCACCGCCGCCGACGAGGGTCAGCCAACGTGCGCCGCTCTTGTTCTCTCGTGGATTGCGCTCGATCTTGAGCGACAAAAGGTCGTTCGATAGCTGTTGCGACATGGAAAGCTCCTGGAGCGCAGGGCGCCGTGGAAAGGCACCTATGGCATCGAGCCTCCGGCTTCGCTTGTCCCAGATTGCGAATCGCCCGAGGCTAGGATCGGTTGGTGTACTCTGCCGTCGCGGAGTTTCTAAACAAGGGAGCAAGGTTCAATGGGTTACGTCCACGGTGGTCGAATCGTCGCGCAGGCCCTCAAGCGTCATGGAACGACTCATCTCTTCACGCTGTGCGGGGGGCACATCCAGGCCATCTACGACGGCTGTCTCGATGAGCAGATCCGCGTCGTCGACGTGCGGCACGAGCAGACCGCCGGGCACGCAGCCGATGGCTACGCGCGTGTGACGGGTAAGCCCGGTGTCTGCGCCGTGACGGCAGGTCCCGGTGTAACCGACGTGGTGACCGCCGTGGCCAATGCGCAGCGGGCGGGCGTGCCCATGATCGTGATTGGAGGCGCGGGCCCCAAGCTCCTGACGGATATGGGCTCGCTCCAAGATATGGATCACGTGAGCCTGATGCGCCCCATCACGAAGTGGAGCGTGCAGGTTCCCGAGACGCGGCGCATCGCCGAGTACATCGATGCGGCGTTCCGTGTGGCGCAGCAGGGCGTGCCCGGCCCGGTGTTCCTGGAGATGCCGCTCGACCTGTTGATGAACGTGCACGACGACGCCGATCAGCCGGCGACCGCACCGTTCGCCGAGCCGCCGCGTCCCGGCGGCGATTACCGATCCATCGAGCGCGCGGCGGCGTTGCTCCGCGAGGCGCAGCGGCCGTGCTTCCTCGTGGGCTCGCAGCTCCGATGGTCGCCGATGTTCGATGCGGTGGCCCGCGCGGCCGACGCGTACGAGGTGCCGTTCTTTCTCAATGGGATGGCCCGCACCGCGCTGAAGGCGAACCACCCGCAGCTCTTTTCGCGCTCGCGCAAGTTCGCGCTGGCGCAGGCCGACGTTGCCTTCGTGTTCGGCACGCCGTTCGACTTCCGCGTCGATTATGGCCGCTCGCCGACGTGGGCCAACGACGTGAAAATCGTGCAGATCGATCTGGAGGGCGCCGAGCTGGGACGCAACCGCCGCGTGGACCTCGGCATTCACGGCGACAGCGGGCTCGTTTTGGACCAGCTGCTTCGCGCGCTGCCCTCGAAGAAGGCGCCCGAGTGGCTCTCGGCCGTGCGCGCAGAAGAGACGAAGCGGCGCGCGAAGATGGAGGCCGAGATCGGCTCCAACGATTCGCCGCCCAACCCGCTGCGCGTGTGCGCGGAATTGGGCAAGCGGCTCAAGCCGAACGACATCGTGGTGGGCGATGGCGGCGATTTCGTGGCGACGGCGGCCTACGTGCTCAAGTTGGAGTGGCCGCAGCTGTGGATGGACCCGGGCCCGCTGGGCACCTTGGGTGTGGGTCCCGGTTATGCGATGGCGGCGAAGCTTGCGCGGCCGGATGCGAACGTGGTGCTCGTCTACGGCGACGGAAGCTTCGGCCTGCACGGGCTCGAGTTCGAAGCGATGGTGCGGCAGAACATCCCGGTCATCGCGGTGATCGGCAACGACGCGGGCTGGACGCAAATCCGCCGCGGTCAGGTGGAGATTTACGGAACGGAGCGCGCGGTGGCCACGGGCCTGGAGTACACGCGCTACGAGAAGGTGGTCGAAGCGTGCGGCGGCTTCGGCGCCTACGTCGAGAAGGTGGAGGACCTCGGCCCCGCGCTCGACGCTGCGTTTGCCGCGGGCAAGCCGGCGTGCGTGAACGTGAAGATCGCCAAGAGCGACTTCCGCAAGGGTGCCATCAGCGTCTGACATCGTATAGTGTACCGTACACTGTACGGTTCGAAGAAGGCGGCGTCAAGTGGCGGAGAAAAAGGAGCGCGCCGATCCGGCGCGCAGCCTGTTGTTGCTATGGGGTTCGCACGCGAAGCCCGGTCGTTCCGGGCTGACCGTGCGGGCCATCGTGCAGGCGGCGATCGAACTGGCCGATGCGAAAGGCCTCGAAGCCGTGTCGATGCGGCAAGTGGCCGAGGCCCTGAAGGTCGGGACCATGTCGCTGTACACGCACGTGCCGGGAAAGGGCGAGCTGACCGATCTGATGCTGGATACGGTGCTCGGCGAGATCTACGCGGACGAGGGCGAGCCGGCCCGGCAGCCCGGTGGCTGGCGCGAAGGCATGCGCTTCATCGCGCGTCGCAACTGGGAGGCGTACTTACGGCATCCGTGGATGATCGAAATCCTGGGACCGCGTCCCGCGTTGGGGCCGAACCTCTGTCTCAAATACGAGGCCGAGTTGCGGCCGCTCGACGGGCTCGGGCTCACCGACATCGAGATGGACTCGGTGCTGACATTGGTGCTGACGCACGTGTCCTGCGCAGCGGCCGCGAAGTTGAGCTCGGAGCGTGTGCAGCGTGAGAGCGGAATGAGCGACAGCGAGTGGTGGGTGACCACCGGGCCGATCCTGACCCAAGTGATGGACGAATCGCGCTTTCCGGTGGCCGGCCGCGTGGGCTCGGCCTCGTCGAAGGCCTACGAGGGCCTCTTGGATCCGATGCACATGCTGACCTTCGGCCTCGAGCGCATCCTCGACGGGGTGGCGCTCTTGGTGGAACAGCGCAAACAGAACTAAATCAGGCTAACTGAGCCACACCACGGTCACGCCGTCGCCGCCTTCTTCCTGGGTGCCCGAGCGCATGTGCGCCACGTAGGAGCTGGACTTCAGCTCTTTGCGGAGTGCATCGCGCAGGGCGCCGGTGCCGTGTCCGTGGAGAAGGAAGGCCACCGAGCGGCGCTCGTTGAGGCATCGATCGAGAAAGGACGTGGCCAGGGCCAGGGCATCATCGACGCGCAGCCCGCGCAAGTCGCAGGTGTTGTCGCTGGTCGCAATCGCGGGATCGCGGCGCGCTTCTCCTCCGGGTGCGGCCGCGGGGGCCGGCTTGGCGGGGGCGGCAGGTTCCGCGGGCGCGGCCGAGCGAAGCTCGCCCAAAGGCACGTTCAACTTGAGCGCGCCCGCCGAGACGCGCACCGATTCGCCCGAGACCTCCACCACCTCGGCCTCGGCGCGAAGACGCGGCACGTACACGCGGGTGCCGCGGCGGACTTCACCCGGCGCGAGTGGCCGCCGTTCCGCAGCCTCGCCGCGCTCGCGCGCTTCGCGTGCGCGCACGACCGGTTCCAGCTCGCCGCCCAGCGCCACGGCACCGGAGACGCGTTGGATCGCGCGCTCGGCATCGCGAAGCTGCGCCTCGTCGAGCTTCTTCGCGCGCAGCCGGGCCTGCGCCTCGCGCAAATCGTCCTTGGCGCGCCGCAGGCTCGCGAGCAGTGCCTCGGCCTCGCGCGAGACGATGCGCGCCTCTTGGTCGCGCGTGCGCGCGATCTCCGCCTCCAACCGCGCGCGTGCTTGCTCCGCCTCGCGCTCGCGGGTCGTCGCCGCACTGCGCGCCAGCTCCAAGGCCGCGCGCTCCTCGTGCAGCCGTTTCACGAGCGTCTCGAAGCTCTGATCCTCGCGCGACAGGAAGCGTTCGGCGCGCTCGATGACCGTGCCCGGCATGCCGAAGCGCCGCGCCACGGCGAGCGCACTCGAGCTGCCCGGAATGCCGATGGTGACGCGGAACGTCGGCTCCATCGTCGTGAGGTCGAAGCCCACCGACGCGTTCTGAAAGCGCTCGTCCGCCAGCGCGAGCGCCTTGAGGCCCTCGTAGTGCGTGGTGACCACGACGGCGCCGCCGCGTGCGCACAGTGAATCGAGCACACCTGCGGCGAGCGCCTCGCCCTCGCGCGGATCGGTTCCGCCCGCGAGCTCGTCGAGCAGCACCAGTGCGCCGCGATGGGCCGCATCCAAGATGTCGCGCAGGTTGGAGACGTGCGCGCTGAACGTGGACAGGTTTTTCGACAGGTTCTGATCGTCGCCGACGTCGCTCACCACCACGTCGAAAATGCCGACGACGCTGCCCTCGTCGCACGCGACGGGAAGCCCCGCGCGCACCATCAGCGCCGCGAGCCCCATCGTCTTGAGGGCCACCGTTTTCCCGCCCGCGTTGGGGCCGCTCACCACCACCGCATGCCCTGCGCCGATGGCCAGATCGCTCGCGATGACCTTCGTCCCATCGAGCGCCAAGAGCGGGTGGCGCGCCTTCTTCAAGTCGAGCCGCGGCTCGTCGACCACGTTGGGAAATACTAGCCCGAGCTCCTCGGCCAGCTGCGCAATCGCTGCAAGCACATCGGCCCGCGCGATGGCGGCACGGCAGGCTTCGAGGCTCGCGAGCGCGTCGCCCAACAGCGTCGATAGACGCGTGTAGACTGCAATCTCCTCGCGCTCCACCTCCGCGTCGAGCATCTTGAGGCGGTTGCCCATCGGGATGACCGCACGCGGCTCGACGAAGATGGTCGATCCGCTGGCGCTCGTGGCGTGCACCAAGCCGGGGAAGCGCTCGTGCGCGTCGGAGCGCACGGGCAGGACGTATCGCCCTTCACGCTCGGTGACGAACTTGTCCTGCAGGACGCGCTCGTAGCGCACCATGAGATCTTCCAAGCGCGCCAGCATGCGTTGACGCGCGGCCTGGCGCTCGGCGCGAAGGCGGCCCAACGCGGGGCTCGCGCGATCGGACAGGGTGCCATCCGGATCGAAGGAGCCCGCCACCTCCTCGGCGAGCCCATCCAACGTCGGATCGGTGGCACACGCCGCATAGAGCGCGGGCAACGTACCGCGGCGCGCATGGAGAAAGCGACGCAGCGCACGCGCCGCCGTGAGCATGCCGCCGATGCCGCGCAACTCGATGGGGCCGAGGGCACCGCCCACCTTGAGGCGCTGCACCGCTTCCGTCACGTCGAAAGTGGCGCTGACCGGAAGAGGCTCGCCCGCGAGCAGGCACGAGTGCGCTTCTTTGGCCTCGGCCAGCCGCGCGCGCACCTCTTCCCTGGTGCCGGCGAACGACAGCGAAAGGGCCTCGGACTTCCCCATGTCGCCCTGGCAGCGTTCGGCGACCGCCGAAAGCACCCGGTCCCATTCGAGATCCGCGCGCGTTTTCGCCGGGGCCGCTGCCTCCAAGGCCGATGATGTCGGATACTCAGCGCTCAAGGTCGGGCATTAGTAGGGCGCCTTTTTGGCCGGCGCAAGCGCACCCAAACGCAAGCCCTAGCCCAATTTACGAACTCGCGACCGGCGGGATCGTCGCCTTGTCCGATGTGTCGCGCTTCTCGCGGACGACCCGCAAGATGGCTTGCAGCATCGCGCCGAAGTCCACGGGCTTGGCGAGGTGCTCGTCGAAACCGGCGTGGATCGCGGTCATGCGATCGTCGTGCGCGGCGAAGGCGCTTACCGCAATGGCGGGCACCAGGGCACCCATCGCGGCGGGCGAACTTCGCACGTGGCGAATGAGGGCATGTCCGTCCATGCCGGGCATGGCGATGTCGGACAAGATGACATCCGGACGCACGGCACGAATGACCTGTAGCGCCTCGAACGCATCGCACACCGCGGTGACCCGCGCACCCGCCTGTTGCAGGAAGCGCGAGATCATCGAGCGCGAATCCCGGTCATCCTCGACCACCAGGATGTGAAGCTTTTGAAGGATGTATCGCTTCGAACCGTCGGGGACTTGCTGCAACCGCATTGCGATGATTCCTCCTCACGAGACTTCGCCGCCCGCCCCCGCAGACACAAAGCCGTCCAGCACGCGAGCTCCGGCTCACCCGTGGAAGTGATGGTGGATACTAGCGTTCGCACGCCAGGCGTGCGTTTGCTAAGAAGATGCGCGAAACGACACCGCGTTGCGCGTGTTCGTAAAGATTCTTCCTTTTGTCCGCGCGATCAAGGAACGAGCACGATTTTCCCCTTAACATCGCGTCGGGCGAGGCGCTCGAGCGCTTCACCTGCCTGCGCGAAGGGGAGCACCGCATCCACGTGAGGGCGCAACTTCCCTTCCTGCACCCACGTGAAGAGCTGCGTCGCGTGCGCACGGTTTCGCTCCGGTTCGCGCATGGCGAAGCTGCCCCAGAAGACACCCACCACCTGGCAGCCCTTGAGCAGCACCAGGTTGAGCGGAATCTTCGGAATGTCGCCGGCCGCGAAGCCCACCACCAGGTAGCGGCCTTCCCACGCAATGGATCGCAGTGCGGGCTCGGCCAGTGCGCCGCCCACCGGATCGTAAATGACGTTCGCCCCTTGGCCCGAGGTGAGCACCTTCAGGCGCTCCTTCAGGTCCTCGCGCCCGTACACGATGCCTTCGTCGGCGCCTTGTTCCTTGCAGAATGCAACCTTTTCGTCGGTCGAGGCTGCCGCGATGACGCGTGCGCCGAGTAGCTTCCCGAGCTGCACCGCCGCAATGCCCACCCCGCCGGCCGCGCCCAGCACGAGCAGCGTGTCGCCAGCGTTGAGCGCCGCACGATCGACCAGCGCATGAAGCGTGGTGCAGTACGTCAGCAACGTGGCCGCCGCGGCCTCGAAGGACACGGCATCCCCGATCTTTGCCACCATCGCGTCGGGCACCACGATCACCTCGGCGAAGGCGCCGTGGATCATCGTGGTGGCCACTCGGTCGCCTGGCGCCACCTTGGTCACGCCGGCGCCGACTTCACGGACCACCCCCGACGCCTCCCCGCCCGGCACGAACGGCGGTTCCGGTTTGAATTGATATTTCCCGTACGACAGCAGCAGATCGGGAAAGTTCACCCCTGCGGCCTTTACGTCGAGAAGCACCTCGCCGGGCCCGACCTTGGGCTCGGGCACCTCGTCCACCTCGAGGCCCGAGGGGCCCGTGAGCTGGTGAACTCGAACCGCGCGCATCCGTTTTTCATTTGTCATTGCCACCGCCTCCGCCAGCACCACTGGGGATAGGGTTCGCCTCGCGTTCCAGATAGCGGAAGATGGTGCGCGGATCGACGCCGAGGTCGCGGGCCGTCTGGGTCCGGTTGCCGTTGTTGCGCTCGAGTACCTCGAGGACGTACTTGCGCTGGAATTCCTCTTTGGCTTTCTCGAGTGGCAAAATGGGATTTTCCGCATTCTCGATCAAATCGAGATCTTCGGGTCCCAAAAGCGTTTTCTCGCAGAGCACCAACGCCTTTTTGATTCGGTTTTCGAGCTGCCGAATGTTGCCCGGCCACGCATGCTTTTTGATGGCCGCCAAAGCCTGCGGCGTAAACCCGACGATCTTCGACGAAAGCTCGTCGGCATACTTGGACAACAGCGCTTTTGCGATGATGAGAACGTCGTCCCCGCGTTCGCGCAGCGGCGGAAGATAGATATTCACGACATTGAGTCGGTAATACAAATCTTCGCGGAAGCGCCCCGCGCGAATCTCTTCTTCGAGAATGCGGTTCGTGGCCGCCACGATGCGGATATCCACTTTTTCCGGACGCGAATCGCCCACGCGGAACACCACGCGCTCTTGCAAAGCGCGCAGCAGTTTCACCTGCAGGTTGAGCGGGAGCTCGCCGATTTCATCGAGGAACAGCGTGCCCTTGTCGGCGACTTGGAACTTGCCCGGACGCGAGGCCACCGCACCGGTGAATGCGCCTTTCACGTGCCCGAACAGTTCACTCTCGATGAGATTTTCTGGAATGGCTCCGCAATTGATGACCACGAACGGATGGGATGCACGATTCGAACGACGGTGCACCTCGCGCGCGATCAGCTCTTTGCCGGTGCCGGTTTCTCCCGTGATGAGCACCGAGATGTCCGTCGTGGCCACTTTTTGCAGCTTGCGGAACACCTCCATCATCGACGGGCACACGCCGATGATCTCGCCGAATCGCTTGTCTTTCAGCTCCGCGGAGAGTCGATCTTTGTCCGCGCGCAGCGCCGACAAGAGCATCGCGTTCTGCAAGATGAGCGACGCTTGGCCGGCGAAGATCGAAAGCACGTCGAGCTGCGAGCGCTCGAAGAGCCCTTTGACGCGATCGTTTCCAACGTACATCGCACCGATGACGTGCCCTTGAGCAACGAGTGGCGCGCACATGACGCTCGAAAGGCGAAGTGCAAGTACGCTTTCGCTGGACCCGAATTGTGCGTCGCTCAGCGCATCGCTGACGATGACCGGGCGGCCGGTCTCGAGCACCTTGCGCACGATGCTGTCCGAAACGAGGTTCGGCGCGTTGTTCATCGCCTCGCGACGAATGTGGCGCGAGGCACGCACCAGCGGACGCTTACCGTCGGTTTTTTCTTTCTCACCTTCCGTACCAGCAGCACTTGCTGGCGCCGCGCCGAAGGCGTCGTCGAGCAGCAGGATGAGACCCTTCTCACCGCCGGTGACTTCGAGAACCGCATCGAGCATCGTCTCGAGCAATTCGTCGAGGCTCTTTTGTGTCATCAGCTTTTCGCTGAACTCGAATAGCTTGCGCACGCCCGCGAGCGGGGTGTCCGCGGTCTCCGGAGCCCCTGGTTTTCGGGCCGAAACGGGGTCTTGCGGCTCCGCACGTGGCTCGTCGAAGACGCTGAACTGCAGCTCTGCATCGCCGAGCGTGAGACGGTCGCCGTGAACCAACCGCGCGCGCCGTTTCTTCTTCCCATTGATGAGAATTTCTCCCGCGCGGTCGACTTCCTCCAGATTGAAGTCACGACCGTCGAAGAGAATCTGCGCGTGCGTTTCGGCGATGCCCGGTGTCGACACGGCAACATCGTTGCCGAGCGCGCGCCCGATCGTGGAGACGGGCTTGAACAGCGAAAATACGCGGGGAGAACCTTGAGGAGGAAACCATTTCAATGTCGGCATGGCATTCGGACCCGGACACCAGCGCGGTACGTCTTCCGGCAGTGCGCGGGCTACGATCTATATATCGTGGTCTCACGCCAGATGGGCCCTCGAAGCGTTTAGCAAGCGGTCGGGACACGGGCCACTTTACGATTTCTCAATTGACTGGCGAGACATGGTGAGCGAAATAGAGGCCTCGCTCATTTGAGAAGTACATCGAGGAGGAGATTTCCATGAAGAAGGCAGCGATTTTTGCCGCGATTGCGTTGGGCATGGTGGCTTGCGGTGGGGAAAAGCCGGCGTCGGATCCGTCGTCGACCACGACCACGACGACCAGCCCGAGCGATCCGGCTGCCGCTGGCTCGGCCGCTCCGGCGTCGTCGGGTTCCGCGGCTCCGGCTACCTCTGCTGCGCCGACGACCCCGCCCGCGAAGTGAGGGACGGTTTCAGGTCGTTTGCCTAACGCAAATGATTGCACGAAGGGCCTCCTGAAAAGGGGGGCCCTTTCGTGTTTTGTATGGATCAGATCGTGTATGGGCACGTCCTTCATGCCCCGGTAGGCACAGCTATCACCCGCTATGCCCAGGTGAGCAGAAAGAAGGGACGCGTTGCATGAAATACCGGTTCGTTCAGGCCCGGCGGCCTTCACAGGCCTCATCCGCCATCGAGTTCTCAGTATTGCGCCGGTTCGTTCAGGCCTGGCGGCCTTCACAGGCCTCATCCGCCATCGAGTTCTCACTATTCCGCCGGTTCGGTCTGCTGATAATTGCCGCCACGTTGGCGCTGTTCGCTTGTGGCGGGAAAGAAAAGCCTCCGTTGACACCGGATGTGCCAGAAACCGAGACCTCGGCCGGTGACGCGGGCACGTTGCCTGCGCCGGATCCAAAGTGACAGTTCGATAACTGAGGTTTTTGCCCGGGCCCCGCTCGCGGGGCCGTCGGTATTCGCGTGACGCTTCTAAAATTCACCGAATGCGGAGATCATCGTGCCGCCGGGTGATGACGACATCGACATGCCCGGTAAAGCAGGTACTGGCGTCATTCCAAGTTGAAACGGAGCCTTGAAGTACCCGCTGCGGCGATCGCCATCATCCTTCAAATCGGAAGCGAGAACCGCGGCGAGGCCCAGTCCTGCAAGGCCGCCCGCTGCGTTGGCGATGAGGCCATGCCTCGGGTTCGAATCGGAGCCGATGTAGAAAAAGTAAACGACGGACGATAGTGCGGTTCCGGCGACGTAGCCGAGCCACATATATTTAAGTGTGTTGTACGAAGGGACGTAGAACGTCGATAGCGCGCCCGTGGCCGCGATTCCCACGTTGTAACCGAGGAAGCCCACGATGCTGGCCGCATCTTTCCAATCGCCACTGCTTGCACCTGCACCGAGCATGGTTCCGGCGATGGCTCCCCATGCCGACCCACTGGCAATAAAAGCCAGGCTACGTGGATCAGGTCTCAACCACTCCCCGAAGAAGTAGCCGCCGATGCCACCGCCGGTGGCCGACAGGAACGTCAATGTGGTGTAGCCCTGGAAGCTCTTCGACGTGAGCGCGTTGCCGCCCGTGTGCTGCCAGTGAAGGCCTGAAATGGCCAGGCCTTCCACCGCGCCGAGGGCGAGGCCCGTGGCCATGGACGAGGGGACGCCTCGGTGGAATCGGTCGTAATCGTCCCAGAAGTAGACACCGATCGGAAAGGCAGCGCCGAAGCCGATGGGGGCGAGGATCGCGAGACCGGGGTCGGTGATCTTTCCCAGTGCATCGATCCAGATGCCCGTGCCTACGCCGTAGGCGAGGCTCATTCCGTAGAGAAAGCCCATTTCCTCACTGCCGCGCTTATTGCTCTTCGACGGTGCGGGCGGTGGATAAGAGGGATAAGGCTGTTGGCCATATGGCGGTTGGCCATATCCATATCCCGGTGGCGGCTGTCCGTATCCGGGCGGCGGCTGTCCGTACCCTGGCGGCGGGGGTTGGCCATATCCGGGTTGCGCGTATTGCGCGTGGGCATCTCCATGTCCAAAAGCCAACACGAAGGCGCCAATCCCGAGCGTAAGCGGGTAAGCGAAGCGAACTCCAGGCATGGCGATGCCTCTATCGCAGTTCAGCTCGACGAAGGGGAAAATTCGGGTCCAAGTGGAAGGGACATCAGATCGACAACGCCCTTTTCCACGGATTTCCCTTCATAAAGTACATTGTAAACTTCGCGCGTGATTGGCATATCTACACCCATCTTCACGCTCAAGTCGCGGGCGCTCTTCGTTGTGCGCACGCCCTCGGCCACGTGACCCAATGCGCGGAGGATGTCCGTGAGCTTGCGACCTTTCCCGAGCTCCATCCCCACGGTGCGGTTTCGCGACAGTTCTCCGGTACAGGTGAGCACCAGGTCACCCATGCCGGCGAGGCCCGCCAAGGTGAGCGCTGAACCTCCGCGCGCCATCGAGAGGCGCGCGATTTCCGCCAGGCCGCGCGTGATGAGCGCTGCGCGTGTGTTGTGCCCGAGTCCGAGCCCGTCCACCGCACCGGCGGCCAGCGCGATCACGTTCTTGAGCGCGCCGCCGCACTCCACGCCGACCACGTCCTCGCTGGCGTAGAGACGCAAGTAGGGGAGGTGAAAGCGCTGCATGACCCGATGGCGCACGGCCTCATCGCGTGCGGCGATGACCACAGCGGTCGGGAGGTGCGCCGCGAGCTCTTTGGCGAAGCTCGGCCCGCTCAAGAACGCCAGGTTCGGTCCGGCGTGCGCCGGCAATTCGTGAACGAGCACCTCGTCCATGAACTCCAGGGTGTCGTTCTCGATGCCTTTGGTGGCGCTCACGATGAGCATGCCTTCCTTCACGTGCGGCGCGGCGAGACGCGCGACATCGCGCGTGGCATGGCTGGGGGCGACGAACACGATCATGTCGCATCCGTCGATGGCTTCGGCGAGGTTGCTCGTTGCCTGGAGGGAGTCCGGCAGGTGCGCACCTGGAAGGTAGCGCCCGTTCTCGCGCGTCCGGTTGATCTGCTCTGCCAGATCCGCACGGCGGCTCCAGACGAGCACGCGATCTCCCTTTTCAGCCAACACCTTTGCGAGCGCAGTGCCCCACGCGCCCGCCCCTAGCACCGCCACTTTTCCCATGGCCGGGAGAGTATCACTCCGGAGGTTTTAGGGGTTAGGGGGTAGGGGTTAGCTACGAAGAGGACTTCAACTAACCCCTAACCCCTTATGATACGCATGAATCCGATGCGAATGCTCCTGGGGGTTCTCGTTCTTGCCGTATCGGCTTCGGGCTGTGCGTCCTGTTCGGGGACCGGGCAGCGGATGCTCGGGGTCATCGAAGGGCCCATCAACGACCCGGGAAACCGCTCGCTGCGCCGCTCCATCATGGCCTTCGGCTTGAAGGAATTTTGCCATGAGATGACAACGCGTAACGCGCCGCTCAAGTTGAACGAGGACTCCCCGGTGACGGGGCGCTTCTACCCGCAGACGTGCTCGGCGCGCGAGATGTCCGATGGGAACCTATCGGTCACCTTCGGGGGACCCGGCTACGCGTGGACCAACGTGACGAAGAAGCTCACCTTCTCCACCAACGGCGCGATCGAATACGACCAGGACTTCCTCATGGAGGGCAGCACGATGTACGCGTACTTCCATACGAAGAAGCTCGCATCGAGCGATTTTCGTACGCAGATCATCGAGCAGCCCATCGCCAACATGATGAACCAGATCGCACCCATGGCGGATGGTATCGGCCGGCAGTTAGTGAACTCGCAGCTCTCACAGGGCTTCACCGTCATCCGCGAGGCGAACGGCACGGCGGACTTCACCATCGGCAAGGTCGACAAGGGAAAGCGCCCGGTGCACCCGTACGAGGTACGCGGAGAAGATCGCATCACGTACGAGAACCTCCGCACCGAGGTGCATCAGAATCAACGCGACTTCATCGGACCTATCGAAGTGGAAGACTCCGGTCGCGCCCTCTTCTTCACCGGTACCGTCGATGGAGGTGTGGCCATCGACGTGCTCTTCATGACCAAGAGCGAGGGCGAAGCTTCGTTGAAGCTGTATCTGGATTACCCGATGACAGGCCCTCTCTCGGGAACCCCCATCGCTGCCGATGTGATGCAACCGGGGGTGGCTTTCAAGAAAATCGTGCCAGTCCCCAAAGGGCTCTACTTCATCGTCCTCGACAACACCGCAACGGCAGGGCAGGTCGCACCCCCACAAAATCCGCTCGATGATCGCGCGGCGGCCGTAAGCTACGTTGCTCAAATCGGAGAAGCGCCTTGAGCATGACATCGGCACTTCAGAAGCCAGAAATTCCTGAGTATACTGGGCACGCGTGAGCTCACTCGACCCCTTCCGCATGATTGGAAAGACTCTGGCGGGTCACTTTCTCGTCCAGAGCTTGGTCGGGGAAGGACGCTCCAGCATCGTCTACAAAGGCCTGCACATCGGGCCGAAAAAGCCCGTCGCGCTCAAGTGCTACAAGCTTGGCTCGTGGCTGGACGCCGCCCGCGCGGAGACGTTTCTCAAGCGGTTCCGTGAGGAGAGCAAGGCTGCCTCGCAGATCGGCAAGGAGAACGCGGCCTTCGTGCGCGGCATCGGCAGCGGGATGACCACCAGCGACGAAGGCGTGTACATCCCGTACACCGTCCTCGAGTGGCTCGAGGGTCACTCGCTCGCGCGCGAGGTGGCGGAGCGCAGCCAATCGGGACGCCCGCTCACGGAGCTGCTCGTTCGGTTCGAGCCGGCAGCCAAGGCGTTGGCGCAGGCGCACGAGCAGAAGCTCGTCCACGGTGATTTGACCCTGGGGAGCTTCTTCCTGGTCAAGTCGGGTGGGGAGTCGCCGACGAAGATTCTCGATCTGGGCGTGGCCAAGGTGATCCGCGATCTCGCGCGCGAGATCGCTCCGGGCGAGGCGCCGCAGTTGATCGCGTCGCCGTCGCATGCGGCGCCGGAGCAGTTCGATCCCAAGTTGGGCGACTGGGGCCCGCCGACGGACGTGTATGCGCTCGCCTTGGTGCTCATCGAGGTGATGCGCGGGAAGGAAATTCCTTCCACGGGCGAGGAGAAGGACTTCGCGGCGATCGCGCTGGATCCGAAGAAGCGGCCCACGCCGCGGTCGTTCGGGATCTCGGTGTTCGACGCGGTGGAGAACGCGTTCGCCAAGGCCGTCGCACTGGCTCCGTCGGAGCGATGGTCGAGCGTGTCGGAGTTCTGGTCGGAGCTGGAAAGCGCGGTGCGCTCGGAGGAACCGACGCGGCGCGTGCTCCCGGCCGAGGTGCTCGCCGAGGAGGAGTCGGAGGAGATCGAGGTTCCATCGACGGAGCCGCGCCCCGCGGTGAAGCCCGCGACGGATGACACGTCGCCGAACGGTGTGTTGATCGATGCGACGGGCCTCGCGCCTTCGGTTCCGGCAGCCGCGCCCCCGCCGCAGACTGCGGCGCCGGCGGTTGCGGCGCCGCCGGAGCGCGTGTCGGCGTTGCCGGTGCCTCCTCCCGTCGCTCCTGTTGCAGCGCCGGCGAAGTCGATCCCTGCGCCGACGCGATCGTCGCCTTCGGCGGCGGCAGGGCTCGTGGGGGTAAGCAAATCGACGGCGCCTGCGGCATCCGGATCGGGCGGGCTGTTCAAGATTCCGCCGCCGACGCCCACCCTTTCGCCTTCGCCGAAGAAGCTGAGCGAGGCGGGGAGGATTACACCGGCTCCTCCGCAGCCGGGTGATGTCGCCGCCACCGGGCGCGCGTCGCAGCCGCATGCCATTCCGCGACCGGTGGTCGCACGCAGCTTCCCGTCGACGCCGGCGAAACCGCGTTCGGATCTTCCGCCGCAGCCGTCCAAGCTGGCGACGGTCACCGTGCCCCCGGTCCTCACACCTCTCGTTTCGGGCACGCCGGCTACGACAGGCACGCCCGCGACGTCGGGGCGCAAGCCGGAGCCGGTGGAGGTGCGGCGCGACACGCCGACGATGCCCATCGAACCGGTGTCGGATGTGCCGCGCATTTCACCGGTGGAGAGAGATGCGGCCCCCCAAGCCGGGCCTGGGGCCATGGAGATCAAGGCGACGCCGCCGCCTCCGCCGCCCGAAAAGGTGGAGAACGGGACCGATGCGCGCGTCGTGCGTGAGATGGTGCCGCCGCCGAAGGCCAATGTCTCCGTGGGTGATCTGCCCTCGGTGATGGTGGACGAGCCCGAGCCGCGGAAGGACAAAGACACGCGGCAGCGCGAAACGGTGCGCATCGCCATGCCCAACGCGACGCAGCCCAACGCAACGTCGCCGGTGCCTTGGGAGGCCGCCAGTGCGAACAACGCTTTGGTGGCACCGACCAAAGAAGATTCGGACTCTGTCGTCTATCCGCCGCGCACGGTGCGCAGGCGTCGTGGGTTGTGGGGCGTGGCGTTGGTCAGCTTCCTCGTCGTCTTCGTGCTCGGTGCCATCTTCATTGGCCTTTGGCACTACTCGACCGAGTTGCCCTGATTCGGAAGAACTCCGAATCAGGAGCGACGCGACATGAATCGAAGCTGTCCACTCGCCTTGGTGGGTGGTACCAATGGATGAAGTTCAAAATAATTCAAAAGAAAGAGAGGAGCGCCTCATGGCCGATTCACCGACTTCGCTTCGCCATGCCGATCCGGAAAAGCGCGATGATGCGACCCTAGCTCAGGAAGCGCAGTCGCATATCGGCAAGGGTCCGGCTCTTCAACTCGTGGCGGAGTTGCTGCAGAAACTACGAGTCGGTGGCTTCTCGTGGTGGACGCCCGAGCAAACGCGCTCGCTCTGGCCTGCGTCGGTACGCATGGGATGGTTGGTGCAGCGCCCGGATATCCGTCAGCGCATCACCACGGGCCTCACCGGCTTGGCTCCCCGCGCCGCGCGCAACAAGACACCGGAGTTCCAGGGTGCGCTCATCGACTCCGTCATCGAAGATGGTGACGTCACCGTCAAACAATTCGATGAAGCCTTCACCGTCGAAGAGATCGCGGTGTACGGCCCCACCGGCGAGATCTGGCAGAAGTTCCGCGAGCGCCTGCCGTGGGATCAGGACACGCCGTCGCATCAGGAGCTGGTGTCCTGGCTCTTCGAAGCCTTCCTCGCCTCCCAAAGCTCCGTCGGGGGCTATTCGCGCAAGCCGATCCTCACGTCGCTCGCGCTGCGCACGGCCATCCCGGGCAAGATCTGGCACACGCGCATCCCGCTCGAAGTGCGCGTCGCCATCGATGACCTGCGCTTCCAGCGCGAGAAGGTGAAGCCGAGCGAAGCCTTTCACGCCATCCACGATCTGAGCGTGGCGACGCCGTCGATCATCGCGTCGAACATCGCGCTGCGCGAGCTCACACGCGTGGTCGACGTGGCGGAGAAGTCCATGGGCTTCATCCCGGGCGCGAGCACGGGCAAGCCGGCCAGCTCCAACAACGTGGGCGGCAACAACAACCGGCCAAGCGGCTCGCAAAAGGCCGAGACGCCCAAGCCGGTCGATGCGGCGCCCGGCGCACCTCCCTTGCCACCGGGCGGTCGGGGGGCGGCGGACGAAGACTTCGCCTTCGACGACGATCCGGATTCCGACGAGAAAACGGCGGAGCACGGGGGCGCGCGGAAACGCGAGCCCGTGGCGGATGCCAAGCGGCGGTAGCGCACGCTCCGATTAGGAACCGCCCCGCAAGCGGCTTCTGGGCCCAACCCCGTAAGACTCGAAGATTGCTCTAAAGTGAAGGTGGGTCTATAGAGCCAGGTGGATCCCACACACGCTTCATGAGTTCCTCCGTCCACGAACAAAACGACGCTTCTGGCGAGCGAGAGCGTGGCGACGAGGAACGGCACGTCGCTACGGCATCCGCGAGTAACCCGGGCGGTGGTCCGCCCAGCCATCCCACGCCATCCTCGGGCTCGCCGGAGTCCGAGGGCACGTTCTCGCGGCTGCTGCGCACGTTGTACTTCGTGCTGTGGTTCCTGTTGGCGCCGCTGCTGCTGGCCTGCCTGACGATCTGGGCATTGACCCCGCCGAGCGGGCTGGAGCACGAAGGTACGCTGGGGTGGCTCGAGTCCCTGGTGCGCGAGCAGCCGGTGCCGTTGGGCATCGCTCTGTTTGCCGCCTTCGAGATGGCGTTCTACGCGGTGCGCTTCCGCCTGCCGCTCTCGCGCCATGCGCACCCGCCGCTGCGGCCGGACATTCCCGAGAGCCTGCGCACCACCTTCGAGCGCGCACGCGGTCTTCTGGATGAGGCCGAGATCATCCTGGCGCGCAACGAGAAGGCCATCGCACGCGATCTCTCGCTGAAGGAGCGCGAGAAGCTCCGCATGGAGCTGGAGCGCCTGCGCGACACGATGAAGGCGGCGCCCTTCAACGAAGAGGCTTTCCTCGAGGCGCTCGTGCAGGCTGACGGCGAAGTCGACGTGCGCCTCGGCCGATGGCGCAAGAGCGAGGTGCGCGAGTACATCGAGTCGATTCTCGTGGCGGTGGCCGTGGCGATGGCCCTGCGCGCGTTCGTGGTGGAAGCGTTCAAGATCCCCAGCGGCTCGATGATCCCGACCTTGATGGTGGGCGATCACATCTTCGTGAACAAGTTCACCTACGGGCCGTCGATCCCGTGGACGCACGCGCGGGTGTGGAAGAGCCTTCCGCCCGAGCGCGGCGACGTGATGGTCTTCGCGTTTCCCGAGCACCCGGAGCAGGACTTCATCAAGCGCGTGATTGCCTTGCCGGGCGACAAGCTCGAGGCGAAGAGCGGTCATCCTTGGATCAACGGCTGGGAAGTGCCCCACTGCCTGGTGGGCACGTATTCGTACAGCGAGTTCGATACGCCCACGGGCCGCCGCGAGGGCGATCTGTACATCGAGTACCTCGGCGACGAGGCGTTCCTCACGCTCTACGATCACTCGGGCGGAGGCTCGGATTACCAAGGCCCGTATTACGTGAAGCCGGGCGAGGTTTACGTGATGGGCGACAACCGCAACAACAGCCATGACTCGCGTCTGTGGTTCGGCGGGCAGGGTGGCGGCGTCCCTTACGAGAACATCCGCGGGCGTGCGTTGTTCGTGTGGTTCAGCGTCTCGGACTCGGGCATGGCCTGGTCGCGCCTCGGCGCCCCCGTGATGGGACGGCCCCGGCTGCCGCAGCACTCGCCGCAGCTCGATGGAGCCATGGCCAAGTGCCTGCGCGAGCGCCCGGCCCAGACGAACCCGCCGCCGCCGACGTTCCTTCGAGGCGAGGGCGAATGATCCGCCGCGTGGCCATCGCGCTGATGCTGGTGACGGGGTTGGTGATGGGCGGTGCCTGCAAGACGATGCAGCGCAGCGCCGCGAAAGATCCGCAGCGCTGCGAGCGCGATCCGGGCTGCACGAGCAAACAGGACAAGTCGAAAGACTGCGTCACGGCGTGCGCGGACAACATCGACTGCATGGATCGCTGCCGCCAGGTCACGGGGCAGGGGCGCTAGCCGTACCCCCCCCGCCAAATGCGGACGTTGTCGCCGTCGACGTCTACGGGCTTGCGAGTGAGCCCTCCTCGCCTCGCGACTTCGTTGCCTTCTTCTCCTGGGCGAAGTAGCGGCCCGTGGCGGTTTTGGCCTTGGCGAGTTGCTTCGGGGTGCCCTCGAAGACGATTTGGCCACCGCCGGAGCCGCCCTCGGGACCCAGTTCGACGACCCAATCGGCGCAGGCGATCATGTCGGGGTGATGCTCGATGATGACGAGGGTGTCGCCGCGTTCGACGAGGCGCTCGAGCGTCGCGATGAGGCGGCGCACGTCCGTGAGGTGCAGGCCCGTGGTGGGCTCGTCGAGCACGTACACCGTGGGCTCGTGGGCCATGCCGGCGGTGAGCTCCGAGGCGAGCTTCAGGCGTTGCGCTTCGCCGCCGGAGAGCGTGTTCGAACCTTGGCCGAGCTGCACGTAGCCGACCCCGAGCTCGACGAGCGTCGAGAGCGGGCGCGCAATCTTCGGGTGCGCGTGGAAGACGCCCGCGGCATCCTCGCACGAGAGGTGCAGCACGTCGCCGATGGTGAGCCCCAGGTAGCGGATGTCCAACGTGGCGGGCTCGAAGCGCGCCCCGCCGCAAGCCTCGCAGGGTGAAACCACATCGGGGAGAAATGCCATCTCGGCGACGATGGAGCCCTGGCCCTCGCACGCGGGGCAACGTCCGCCCTTGCCCGCGTTGAAGGAGAAGCGCCCGGGCGTGTAGCCGCGCACCTTCGCCTCCGGAAGGCCGGCGTAGAGGCGGCGGATGTCGTCCCAAATGCCGAGGAAGGTCGCAGGCACCGAACGCGGCGTGCGCCCGATGGGCGACTGATCGACCGCGAGTGCGCGCCGCACGTGCTTCGCGCCCTTGAGCGCGGAGAACGTGCCCGGTTCGTCGCCGACGAGCCCGAGTTCGCGGCGCAGGGCAGGGTAGAAGACCTTGCGCACCAGCGTGCTCTTTCCGGAGCCGCTCACCCCCGCGACCACCGTCATGCGCCCCACGGGGATGCGCAGGTCCACGCCTTGGAGATTGTGCGCACGGGCGCCGGTGAGCTCGATGAAGCGGTCCGCGGCAGGTCGATTGGGGCGGGCCACGCGTGCGGTTTCGACGAGCGCGCGGCCGGTGGGCGAACGCGGATCGGCGAGCACACGCGGCGCAGGGCCTTCGGCGACGACATGCCCGCCGAGCCGTCCCCCGCTGGGGCCGAGATCGATGAGGTGATCGGCGGCTTGGATGGTCTCGGCATCGTGCTCCACCACGACCACGGTGGAACCCGTGTCGACGAGGCCGCGCAAGTTGGAGAGCAGGTTCTTCGTATCGCGCGGGTGCAGGCCGATGGTCGGCTCGTCGAGCACGTAGAGCGCGCCGGTCAGGCCGCTCCCGAGTTGGGCGCTCAAGCGAAGGCGCTGCATCTCGCCGCCGGAGAGGGTCGCTGCGGCGCGATCCATGGCCAGATAACCGAGCCCCACGTCGACCACGAACGCGAGCCGTCGCAGAAGCTCCGCGTGCGGCGCGCGCGCCACCTCCGCATCGCGCCCCTGGAATTTCCACTTGCGCGCCTCGGCGAGCGCCGTGGCGACATCGCGCCCGACGAACTCGGGGTACGTTTCACCCTGCAGCCGCACGCGTCGGGGTACGGCGGAGAGCCGAGTACCCTCGCAGGTGGGGCAGGGATCGGGGACATCGTCCTCGTATTCGACGGGGGTGAAGCCCGTGCCTTCGCAGGCTTCGCATTGGCCCTGCTTCGTATTGAACGAGAACCACCGCGGGTCGAGCTCGGGCACGCCCGTGCCGCAGCGGCTGCAGCTTTGCGTGGTGGACCAAATGCGGTCGCCCACGCGGATCGTGCCGTTGCCAAAGGAGAGCGCCAGGTCGAAGGCTTTTCGCTCGAGGGCCTCGAGGCTTCCCGTGTGCACGAGAAGATCGATGGTGTGCTCCTTGGCCTTGGCGAGCTTCGGCGGCGGATCGATGGTCACGAGATCGCCGTCGACCTCCGCCTCGGTGATGCCCGAGCGCGAGGCCAGGGTGAAGAGATCCTTGTACGTGCCCTTTCGTGCGCGCACGGCGGGGGCCCAAACGCGGTGCTTTCCACGGCCGTGCTCCGAGGCGAGGCGCGAGAAGAGCTCGTCGGCGGAAACGGCGGCAACGACGGCGTCGCACTTGGGGCAGTGAAGTTCACCGACCTTGGCGTAGAGCAAGCGGAGGTAGTGCGCGACCTCGGTGACGGTGGCCACCGTGGAGTTGGATCCGGCGCGCGAGAGCCGCTGTTCGAGTGCGATGGACGGCGGGACACCCGTCACGCGCTCCACGTCGGGACGCGGCAGCATGGGGAGAAACTGACGCGCGTACGGCGTGAGCGTCTCCATGAAGCGTCGCTGACCCTCGGCGAACACGACGTCGAACGCCAAGGAGGACTTGCCCGAGCCGCTCGGGCCCGTGATGACGCAGAGCGAGCCGTGCGGAATCTTGCACGAGACGGACTTGAGGTTGTGCTCGTGCGCGCGCTCCACGGTCACCGCATTCACGACGGGCACGGGCACGGGCACGGGCACGGGCACGGGCACGGGACGGCGCGAGGCGCGTTCGCGCAGGGCGATGCCCGTCTTGGTGTCGCCCGTGGCCATGTCCTCGGGCGTGCCCTCGGCGACGATGTTGCCGCCATATGGACCGGCGCCGGGGCCCAAATCGATGACCCAATCGGCCGCGCGGATGACGTCGAGATCGTGCTCCACGACCACGACACTCGCGCCTTCCTCGACCAGCGACGAAAGCGCGCCGATGACCGACACGGTGTCCTCGGCGTGGAGGCCCGCGCTGGGCTCGTCGATGACGAAGAGGGTACCCTGCGCGGGCTCGGTGAGCGCGCGTGCGAGCTTGAGGCGTTGTGCCTCGCCGCCGGAGAGCATCGAGAGCGGCTGCCCGAGTGGGAGATACCCGAGGCCCACGCGCACCACCGGCTCGAGGGCGCGCTGCAAGACGTAGTCGCGCTGCGACGGCGGGTCGAAGATGCGCAGCGCTTCGGAGACGGTCATCTCGAGCACCTGGCTGATGTCGTAGCCACGGTACTTGACGGCGAGCACCTCGGGGCGGAATCGCTTACCCTGGCAGACGGCGCAGAGAAGCGTGACGTCGGCGAGGAACTGCATCTCCACCGTTTCGTAGCCTTCGCCGGAGCAAGCCTCGCAGCGTCCCGACCGCGTGCTGTCGCCGCCCACGTTGAAGGAGAAATGCGACGCGGTGAAGTCGCGCTCCTTCGCCTCCGGGGTGGCGGCGAACAAGGCGCGGAAGCGATCCCACGCCTTCGTGTACGTGGCCGCGTTCCCGCGCGCGGTGCGGCCGAGCGGCGCCTGGTCGACGAGGCAGGCGCGCGCGATGGGCTCGGCGCCGGTGATGCCATCGTGCTCACCGGGGCGGGGGACCTGCGAGTCGCCGAGGTTGCGCGCGATGGTGCGGTAGAGGATCTCCTCGACGAGGGTGCTCTTGCCGGAGCCGCTCGGGCCGGTGACGACGCAGAGGACCCCAAGGGGGACGTCGACGCTGACGTCGCGGAGGTTGTTCGCGCGGGCGTTTCGGATGGAAAGCCGCTCCGTGGCCACGAGCTTCCTTCGCGGCTCGGCGCTCGAAAGCCCCGACAACGCCCGGCCCGTGGGCAAGTCCTTGCGCTTGCTCAAGGCCGAGGGCGTTCCGTCGAAGAGGATCTGCCCGCCCTCTTTGCCGGCGCCAGGACCCAGTTCCAGCACGCGATCGCAGGCGCGCACCACCTCGGTGTCGTGCTCGATCACGAGCACGGTGTTGCCCGCATCGGACAGGCGACGCATCACGCGTGCAAGCGCAGGCACATCGCACGCGTGCAGGCCCACCGTAGGCTCGTCCAAGACGAAGAGGGCCCCCGTCAGCGATGCGCCGAGCGCCGTCGTGAGCCCTGCGCGCTGCGCCTCGCCGCCGCTCAAGGTACGGGCCTGGCGATCCAAGGTCAGGTACCCCAGGCCGACGGCATCGAGGTAACCGAGGCGCGCCGCCAGCTCCTCACGCAGCCGTTTGCCCTGAGGATCGCGCACCGCGATGTCCCGCACGCGCGTGAGCGCGTCGCCCACCGAAAGCGCGTGCCACCCGGCCAAATTGAGACCGCCCACCTGGTACGCGAGCGCCGTCTTGTTGAGACGCGAAGCGCTGCACGAGGTGCAGGCCACGTAGTCGCGGTAACGCGATAGAAAGACGCGCACGTGCATCTTGTACGTGCGCGACTCGAGCCATTTGAACCAAGCGCGCACGCCCGGGTATTTCCCCCCGTTCCATGTGCCCTCGCCCTCGATGACCTGCGAGCGCTGCTTCACCGCGAGCTTCTCCCAGGCCACATCGACGGGGATGCGCTGCTGCTTGCAGTACTTCATCAGCACGCCGCGTTCCCACTCCGCGCTCGACCCGGCCCAAGCCTTGATGGCTCCGTCCTCGATGCTCTTGCGCGGATCGGGGATGACCTTGTCCCAATCGATCTCGATGGTGCGCCCGAATCCGCGGCACGCCTCGCACGCACCCAGCGGCGAGTTGTAGGAAAACAACGCCGGCCGTGCCGGCTCGAACGCGCGCGCGCACTTCGGACACGAGAGCCCGCGCACCACTGGCACGTGCGAAGAGCCGCCGTTTGCTGCATCGGGGAACAGCTCGCCCGTCGGCTCGACGCGCAACTCCGCGCGTCCTTCGCCGCGTTCCCAGGCCAGCTCGATGGCTTGCTGCAAACGCCGCTGGTCCTCGGGGCGCACCATCAGCCGATCGAGCAGCACCTCGACGCGAATGTCGGGCGCCGTGGCCTCGCTGGGGCGCACCTCGTCGATGTCGCGCACCGTACCGCCGACCATGAGCCGGCGGTATCCGTCGCGGACCAGGTTCTCGCGCAGCTCGAAGAAATGCTCGGGATCCTCCGCGCGAATCGGATAGCTCACCGTTGCGCGGGCCTTGCCCACCTTGTTCACCAGGGCGCGCGCGGCTTGCTCCGGCGTCGTGGCCACGGCTTCCACGCCGCAATCGGGGCAGGTGGGAACCGCCTCGCGCGCGAACAGGCCCGCGAAGTACGGCTCGAGATCGGCCATCGTGGCCAATGTCGAACGGCTCGACTTGATCGGCGCTCGCCGGTCCACGGCCACCGTTGCGGCAATCGGATCGAGCTGCTCGATGGGCGGTCGCTCGAGCCGCTCCAGGAATTGCCGCGCATACGGGCTGAAGCTCTCCACGAAGCGCCGCTGCCCTTCCGCATACAGCGTGTCCAGCGCGAGCGACGACTTGCCTGCGCCGCTTCGACCCGTGACGGCGACGAGTTGGCCCGGAGAAAGAGTGAGATCGACGTTGCGAAGGTTGTGCGTACGCGCACCACGGAGAACGACCGGCAGCATGAAGGCCAGGCAGTGTAGGGCTGCCTCGGTGCGTTATCTATGGCGCGGCAACGTTATGCGGAAGGTCGCGCCCGTTCGTGTGCCTTCGCGGGTCTCGCTGGTATTGCCCGCCTCGGTCATCACCAGCGAAAGCCCGCCTGCATGCGCCGCGGCAATACGGCGGGCCAGCGCGAGGCCGAGACCGGTACCGCCCTCGCGCCCGGTCACCAGCGGATCGAAAATGGTCGGCGCAATCTCCGACGGCACCCCCGGGCCATCGTCCCCCACCTCGATCACGATGGCTTGCGCCTCCATCCACGCACGCGTCGTGATGGTTGGCGCTTGCGGCAGGCTCGCGTGGATCGCGTTCTCGTAGAGCGCGTGAAACAGCCGTGTCGCCAGCCCTGCGTGCGCGCGCACCCGCACGTCGGCCGGCGTGATGGCATCATTCCAGCGCGCCGCGCCCGTTCCGATCTCGGCCCGCGCGGCCACGAGCACGTCGTAAAGCAGAATCGGTTCTGCGTGCGCCGGCTCGCCCCGCGCGAGCGACATGAGATCGTCCACAATGGAATGCGCCAGCCGCGCATGGCGCTCGATTTTGTGGATGTGCGGTGCGCTCGCGGAAGGATCCTGCCGCGCGACGTATGCGCTGGCGGTAATGACCTGCAGCGCGTTCCGTAGTTCGTGCGCGACCTCCGCTGCGATCTCTCCGATGGCGATGAAGCGCTCGCGCGCCAGCTCGTCGTCCGCCGTGCGACCCACAGCTCTAGCCTAACAGCGGTTCGGCTCCCTTCGTTTGCTCATTTGGAAGAAGAGTAAACTGCCGCACGGTCGAAATTTTTCAGTATGAAGACGAGCTCCGCCTAGAGCGCGCGCAACAGACGTTTGCCGAATTCATTCGCGGCCAAGAGCAGCAGGGCCAACCCCACCCGCCGCCCGGCCTCGGAAAAGAAGCCTTGGGGCGGAGCTTCGGGAACCAAGCGCTGCACGAGCGCACGCCGCCAGTCGTGGCGAGCGCGCTCGAGTGCACGATGCTGGCGCACCGCCGTGGCGGTGATCCCCACGACGAGCAGTCCCGCCACGGCGAGGCCGACAGGTGCCACCACGGTCTTCGCTTGGTGACCCATGCGCACCACGCTGTGCCTTCGCCGGTCGAGTACGTCGAGCGTTTCAAACAGCCTGGTTCGTGCGATTTCTGCTTGTTGCTGAAGCTCGGTGTGCCGATCGATTTGAAGCGTCATGCCACGTGCTCCTTGAGTTCTTTGATCTCCCCCTCGATGCGCCGCCGCGTTTCCTCGACGGGCTTTCTCGGCACGAGGCGGTATGCGACCGCGCCCGCCACGCCGGCCACCACCAGGTAAATGCCCGAAACTGCGAGGGCGATGAGGGCTCCGCCGCCGAGCGCGAGCACCAACGCCATCGTCGCCGTGGCCAGAAAGAGCAACGCGGCGACGAGCGCGACCGCGCCGGCGATGACCGCCCGCTTGGCCGACGCGAGCTGCTCGCGGGCTTCTTCCTTGGCCAACCCCACCTCGATGCGCACGAGTTCCCGTGCGTCCTCGAGGGCCCGTTTGATCAGTTCGCCCGTGGGGGCCTCGTCGACCGAACGTGGATCCATGATAGGAAGAGGTGCATTGCCCGTGCCGGAGGTCCGGCGCTCGCGCCGGCCGACTTTCAACTCAGAGTGCCTCTCGACCTATGGATGACAAGCTTCTAGCCCATCGCATTGCCGAACGTCGCACGTTCGCCATCATTTCTCACCCCGACGCGGGGAAGACCACGCTCACGGAGAAGCTTTTGCTTTACGGGGGAGCCATCAAGCTGGCCGGCGCGGTGAAGGCCAAGCGCGGGCGCGCCTCCGCGGTGAGCGACTGGATGGAGATGGAACGCGAACGCGGCATTTCCATCACCTCGAGCGTCCTTCAATTCCCGTACCGCGGCCTGTCCATGAACCTGCTGGACACGCCGGGCCACGCCGACTTCAGCGAGGACACGTACCGCACCTTGCACGCCGCCGATGGCGCGGTGATGCTCCTCGACTGCGCCAAGGGCGTCGAGGCGCAGACGAAGAAGCTCTTTCGCGTCTGCCGCCAGCGCAAAATGCCCATCTTCACCTTCGTGAACAAGATGGACCGCCCCGGTCGCGAGCCGTTCGATCTGGTGGGCGAAGTCGAGCACGTGCTCGAGATTGGCGTCTACCCGGTGACGTGGCCCATCTACCGCGGCGCCACCTTCCGCGGCATCGTCTACCGCGGCTTCCACAAGGACGAGCAAAAGCGCGTGTACCTCTTCGATGCGGCGCGCGCCGGTGTTTCGAGCGCGCTGCAAGGCTCCGAGGTGGCGCCGGTCACCGTCACGGGGCTGGACGATCCCGCGCTGAAGAACGAGCTCGATGCCGAGGGCTACGAGCGGCTGCTCGAGGAGTCGGCGCTTCTCGACGAAGCGGGCGACGACTTCGACGTCCATCGCTTCCTCGCGGGCGAGGTGTCGCCCATGTTCTTCGGCAGCGCGATGAACAACTTCGGCATCGAGGCGTTCCTCGGGGCCTTCTGCGAGCGCATGCCGCCGCCGGTGGCGCGCGAGGGCTCCAAGGGCCGCGTCGATCCGCTGGAGCCGTTCAGCGCGTTCATCTTCAAGATTCAGGCGAACATGGATCGCTCGCACCGCGATCGCGTGGCGTTCATGCGTGTTTGCTCCGGGCGATTCGAGCGCGGCATGCGCGTGCTGCACGTGCGCAGCAAGAAAGACATGCGCCTGGCCAATCCGACGACGTTCCTCGCGCAAGAGCGCACCATCGTCGACGAGGGATTCGCCGGCGACGTGCTCGGTATCTACGATCCGGGGGTCTTCGAGATTGGGGACACCCTCACCTCGGGCAAGGATTTCACCTTCGAGGAGATCCCGAGCTTCTCGCCCGAGTACTTCGTGCGCGTGGGCATGATGGATCCGATGCGCCGCAAGCAACTCAAACGCGGCCTCGACCAGCTGTCCCAAGAGGGGACCATTCAGCAGTACACCCCCGAGCGCGGCGGCGATCCGATTCTCGGCGCCGTGGGCCGGCTGCAGCTCGAGGTGGTGAAGTACCGCCTCAAGTCGGAATACGACGTCGACGCGCGGCTCGAGCCGATGCAGTGCGAATTCGTGCGCTGGGTCTCCCGCGAAGACGGCACCGAGCTCGATCTTCTCGCCTTCGATCGCGAACGCGTGGGCATCCCCGCCCGCGATGTCCGCGGCCGCGCCGTCGTCCTCTTCGCCGGCGAATGGCAACTGAACAGCGCCAAACGCGAATTCTCGGGCATCAAGTACACCGAAACCGCCTTCGGCACCGCGGTGAACACCCGCTAGACCCGATCAGCAGCCGGAGAATTGAACAGGGAGGGGGGGAGGCGGGGAGGGATACGGCACACAAATCCCACCGCGCACCGAAGCTTTTTTTTGGGGTTTCAGTTGGCTCCCTAAGCCAAGTGAAAAAACAAAAAAGCCTCGGTGCGCGGTGGGATTTGTGCCGTATCCCTCCCCGCCTCCCCCCCTCCCTGTAAAATCCTTAGCCGTTTCAATGCGACCTAGAGCGATTCGCTGCAGTCTTCTTTGATGCAGGCGGTGTCGAGCCACCAGGGGTGGGTGGTGGTGGCGTCGAGGTCTTCGGTGGTTTTGAAGACCTCGTAGCGGCCGGTGAGGGCGGCGTCGCGGGTGCGGGCGAGGAGTTCGCGGACTTGGGCTTTGGACATCGGCTTGAAGGTGCGGGCTGCGCGGATGGCTTGATCGAGAATGGCCATGCTGTCGCAGCCGGTGACCACCACCGACGTGGGCAGGTTCAGCGCGTAGTGAATGCACTCGATGGCATTGACCACGCCGCTCTGGAGAATGACCCCGTTGCCGGTGGACTTCATGCCGAGCACGCCGATGCCTTTTCGCAAAAGCACCGGAAGCACGTGGTGCTCGAAGCTGCGGAAGTGCGCGTCCATCACGTTGAGCGGCATTTGCACGGTATCGAAACAGAAACCGTATTTGTCCGCCGTCTCCAGCATCTTCAAATGAATGCTCGGGTCCTTGTGGCCCGTGAATCCAATGAATCGGATCTTTCCCGCCTGGCGCGCCTCGATGAGCGCCTCGATGCCGCCCTCCTTGAAAGCGCGTTCGGGATCGCTGTCGCGAATGACCTCGTGCACCTGCACCAGATCGATCATGTCCGTCCGCAATCGCCTCAGCGACTGCTCGAGCTGCCCTTTGGCCGAAGCGCGCGTGCGGCCGTCGAGCTTTGTCATCAAAAAGACGCGGTGCCGGTATCCATGGCGAAGCGCGAGGCCCATGCGCCGCTCGGCCTCGCCGTCGTGGTAATCCCAGCAATTGTCGAGAAAGTTAATGCCACGATCGATGGCCGACTGGATGATGCGAATCGATTCGCTCACCTGCAGTTGCGGTACGGAGGCGTGCCATCCGCCCAGGCCCACCATGGAAACGGAAACACCGGTCTTGCCGAGCTTTCGTCGAGGGATGGCGACGCTTTCGTCTTCGAGAGCTTGCGACGAAGCTTCGCCGTCATCCGTCTGCAATTCCTGATTGCAGGCGCTCGCGAGGATCGACAATGCAATCGATCCGAGAAAGGTACGACGCGGAATACCAGGAATGTGGGCGCTCATAGCGTCGAGCTTCGCACGGCCCAAGCGCGTCCATCATCTACGAAATTGACATCGGACAAGTTCGAAGCGGTGACACTCCGCTTGAGCCGCGGGACTCAATATCGCCTTTGCCAAATCAAATCGAGCAACGAAGTTCCCTTGTCGCCGACGGTGGTTTGGACGGACCAATTCTGGCGGAATCGCCAATCGACGGTGGCAAGGTTGCGATCCGGCTGGTCGAACGGCAAACGGCCAAAAACGGTGGCGAGCTGCAACGAAATGCGCCGCGTAATCTGGAATTCGACCTCCGGACGGGGATTGGCGGAGTTGGAGGTGTCGAGCCTTACGCTCACGGTGTCTCCCCCGGTCAGTCCTTCGAGGGCCTTGTTGAGCCCCTGCGTCGCAATGGCGCCGCCCATGCCCACCGCTTGGCCGGTCGCAGCACCTCCGCCTTCCTCGCTGCCGCTGAGGATCAACGCCAGAATAATGTTTTGCGGGCGGGCGGGCTCGGAGCGCAGATGGACTTTGCCCGTTTTGAGCGGCCCCAGATAATCGGCATAGACGCGGGTGCCCGTCGGCGCGGTCCAGCCGGCCGTCACGGCCACCACCGGGTTGCTCGGATCGCCGTTGAAGGTCACCGTGCCCTTCTCGATTTCGAAACGCTTGCCCTGCACGTCGAGCATCCCGCCAATAAGGCGGATTTCGCCGCTCATCTTCGTTTCGCCGTTCATGGTGACGGCTGTGTCGCCGGTCATCTGGATGCGCACGCCCGTGCCGCGGCGCACCTCGATGTCGTGTCCCAGCTTCGTGCGAATGGTGAGCTTCGTCTCGGCCTCCGGCGGCTTGGCCGGCTCCGGCTCGTACTCCTGTGGCGTCAGAGGCATGAGCACGAGTTCCTTGGGCTTGCGGTGCACACCGATGCGGATCTTCTCCGCGCGATCGAGTTCGACCACGTTGCGGCTGGACGTGTCGGGAATCTTGATGTGCATCTCCGGCACGTCCACATCGACGTTCATGGCCCGCTTTTTCGTGGTGTCGGTGGCCGCGCGGAGGGAAACCTTGCCGTAGGCCTCCCCCAGCTCCACCCCGTTGAGGCTGATCGGGAAGGCCTCGTCCTTCGGGATCTGGAACGAGCCCGTCGCCTCCACGAGCTTCAGCCCTGCCAGGCGCACCGCGGCCTCGCCGGTCAGGTGCCCTTCGTCGGTGCGCGCCTCGATGCCGTCGATGCGCACCTTCCCGTCGCGATCGATGACGACGTTCGCGCGCAGTCCCTGGAGCCTCTGCCCGAGGGCCGGTAGCTCGACCGACCCGTCGCGAAGCGTGATGCTGCCCTCCATGGTGGGGCGCTCCTCGTCATCCTCGCCCTTTGTGGTCGGATGCGTCGGTGGCGGCAAAAAGACACGCGCGTCGGCGTGCACGCGCCCATCGATCTCGCTCACCGCCGGTTCCACGAAGGGGAGAAGGGCTGCGATGCGGAAGCCGTCGGCCTTGAGCTCCGCCTCGAGGGGCTTGGTCCGATCGAGTGCCGGTGCGACCTGCGCGCCCCAGGTGGACTTGCCCCGCACGTCCACCTGCGCGAAGCCATCTCTCTGGTCGAAACGCAGGCGCGCGCGCATTCCGGCGTCGTCCAAATCGGCTGAGACCTTCGCGCCGGTGTACTCGGCGCGACCGACGCGCAGGCCCTCGAAGCGGACCTCGGCGTGCGCGCGGCCGTTGCGGTGCAAATCCGTCACGTCGAACTCGCCGCTGACGTTTCCGCGCATGTTCCGATCCGTGAAATAGGCCAGGCTCTCCAGCGGGAAGCTCTTGAGCTTCGCGTGCGCCGTCATGTCCCACGCGGGGGAGCTCTTCTTCGGCGGGTTCAGGAAGTCCGCGACTTTGGCGTTCGCATCGGCGTGCAGGGCGAAGACCTCGACCCGCGACACGTCCGGCGTGTTCGCCGGTGCAGCTCGTTGCCCAGGCTGAGGGCGCGCGGCGCCTCTTTGCGGCGCGGGCAGACGCACCGAGAGACCCACCCCCGCCTTGCCCGCGTTGTATTGTGCAAGCAAATCGACGCTGGTCGCCGGGTAATCCGCACCGCGCCGCCGTTTGACATCGATGGCGTGTGCCGCAAAGCCGATGCGCGGCTCGAGCGCCGTGCCCTCGATGCGCAGCGCGAAGTCGGCCTCGCCCAGGAGCTCCTTCGTACCGAGCAGCTCGGGCAAGGTGTCGAGCCGGCGCCGCGGCATGCTGAGCTTCGCCGACCAGGGCGAAGTCTCGAGCAGCTGCATCGCGTGCGCGGCTTGCCCTGCCATCTCGTCGCGCACGAGCCGGCGGTACGGGATCGTTCCCTCCGCTTCGAACTCGACGATCGGCGCCTGCGCGTCGATGACTTTCGCCGAGATGTGGCTCGCCCCGTTCGTGCCGTCGATGCTCGCGTCGAGCGCGAAGTCGACACCGGCGAGGTTCCAGGCCGGCGGCTCCACCACCTTGTTTCCCTCGGCGTCCAGGTGACGCTGGCGCCGTGCATGGAGGGCCAGCTTTTCCGTGTGCACGGACAGCGACAGGTCGGGTTCCTCGTGCCCCTGATCGCGCTCGATGTCCAGGTTCACCACCAAGGTGCCATCGGTCGGGCGGAAGGGCGCGGTCTTCGGAATGAAATCGCGCATCTCGTCGATGTCCAAGGTGCTCGCGAGGTGCACCTTGCCGATGACCTTTTCCCAGGCATTGGGATCGAGGGGCGAACCGGGGAGCTGCAGCGTCGTCGTCTCGATGTCGACGGAGCCGCGGCGCGCAGAGGCGGCGTGGGCCTTGAGCACGACGCTCTTGTCATCGAATGTCGCGCGCACGTTCGCGCTCGCGTCCTCGACGGTGCTGATTTTCGCGTGCTTCAAATCGAGGGCGACGGTCCCATCGACGCCTTTGCGATGGACCAAGAGGTCCACGTCGCAATCGAGCGTGCCTGCCTGGATGAGCGCGGGATCGAGCCGGCCCAGGCGCGCGACCTTGGTCAGGTCGAGCCCCTCGTTGCGCAGGCGGATGCGGATACCTTCCTTGTTCCTCTCCGCGCGCACCATCATGGGCGCGCCCAGGCCCTGGATGACCGTATCCTCGACGAGGATGCCCGCCTTGCCGATGTGAATGCGCTCCGCGCGCGAGACCATCGATACCTCGGGCTCCACGAAGTCGAAGCGCACGTCGCGCAAGGTGATGCCGTCGCCATCGCGGACCTGCACCGCAGCTCCCACCTCGATGCGCGTCTCTTCCTTCCCGTGCGCCACCGCACCGATGACCGGCGCCATGGCGGGCCCGCGTACCTGCACGGATACCTCGGTAAAATGGCGGTCCTGCAGATCGAGCCCGTTGCCCTCGATGCTCGCGTCCACGAAGGGGTTCGCGAGCTCGCCGCTCACGCGCCCGCCAATGTGCACAGTGCCTAGAGCGACCCCGGACTGCGCGATGTCGCGCCCCTCGACGTCGACGCGCGCGTCGATCGTGGGGCTGCCCAGTTTGATCACGCCGCGCGTGTGGACCGCCACCGCGCCCTGCGCGATGGGGCCGACGCGACGGATGCCCTCGAGGCTCGCGACGTGCGTGTGCGTCTCGAACTTGACGGTGGGCTCGGGGCGCTTGCCGTCGAACGAGGCGATGACGTCCGTCGGTGCGCCCGGCTCGTCGACGCGGCCGCGCACGCTGATGCGCTGGCCCTGGACCTTGCCTTGAAGCTTCACCGCGGGGACGCGCTGGCCCGCAGCCTCCCCGGGCAGCACGCGCAGCTCGTACGTGCCCTGCGGCTCGCCCCGATCGTCGAGCCGGATCGACGCCTTCACGTCGGCCGAAAGGTTCGAGGCGGGCGCTGTCGACGAGAATGCGCGCACGTCGACGTCGCGCACCTCCGTTGTCAGGTCCACCGACGTCGCAGGTGCAATGCGCACGTCGCCTGCCGCGTGCACCTTGGCGGGCTTCGCGCCTGGCTCGCGCTCGAACGCCACGTCCGCAGTGACCGCAAGGCGGGGCAACGTGCCATGGGCCTCGACGTGAACCTTGCCGTCGGCGCCCCACTCGACCTCGGGCGCGAGCGCGCGCAGCCGATCGCGCGGGGCGCGCGGCAGGTCCACCACGGCATCGACCTGCGAGCCATCCATCGTGGCATTCACCGTGGCCGGGATCCCCGCGACATCCCCTGCGAACGTCGCGGTCAGCCCCATCTCTTGCCCGGTGGTCGACGGCATGGCGATGCGCGCCGTGAGATCCCCCTTCGGGTTAGCCCCCCGCGGCAAGGCACGCGTGACGAGCTTCGCTCGTTTCATGTCGATGGTGATGCCTGGCTCGACGACCACGGCAATGTGCGCATCGTCCACCTCGGCGTCGATCGGTGGGGCGCCGCCCATCGTGCCATGCACCCAGACATGGTGAAGCGCGATGTCAGGAATGCCCACGTGCACCCCGCGGCCTGGCGGCGCGTCGGGTGGCGTCGGTGAAACCGACTCGAACGCGTGCGCGAGGCCGAGCGAGCCGGAAGAGTCGGAGTCGAGCGACACGTCCGCGGCGTCGACGGAGAGCTCCGGCAACGCAATGCGAATCTGCCCTTTTTCGAGAAGCAGCGACCGCACGAGATCGCGCGTGTCGATGGCCGCATTCACACCGTCGAGCAGTGCCACCCGCTTGCCATCGGGATCGTCCAGCGAGACGTGGACGCCACCCAATCGGCTCGTGCCGCCGAGACCGATATGCCCGATGCGCTGGATCGTCAGCTTGCCCTGAAACGTCGCCGCGAGGACGTTGTTCACCTGCACCGCAATGACCCTTCGAGTGGCCGGCAGGTTCACGTGCACGAGCGCGCCGCCCACGGTGGCCATCGCGAACGTGGCGGCCGTTCCGACCGTCACCGCGAAGACCCCGAGCACGCGCCCCAACGCCATTAGAAGCTCTCCCCGATGCCGAAGGCGATCGCTATGGGGATGCCGAAAATGTCACCCGGGTCGCCCTCCTCGAATTTCTCTTGCTTGCTGAGGTCCGCGATCACCTGCAGCCCGGGCAGACGGTAGCCGAGGTCGAGCCGTATCGGTCCGACCGGCGTGTCGTACCGGATGCCCAAGCCGCACGAGAGGTGCGGCCGATCCAACCGAAAATTCATGCGCTGGGGCGAAACGTCGCTCGCGTCGCAAAAGACCGCGCTGCTCAGCGGACCGGAGAGCGGAACGCGCACCTCGACCGAGGTCTCCCAAAGAGTGAACCCGCCGACCGCGATGCCGCAACGCTCGGCGGGGGTCTGCGGCTGGTTGGCCCTGTCGACGGAAGCGCACTCGGGCTCGTTGAGTTGGAGCGAGGCCAAGTCCGGATTGAGGAACGGAACGATGGCGTGGGGACCGATGCTGCGCAGTGGATAGCCACGGTTCGAGCTCGAGCCCCCGGAGAACAGGCCGCGGAAGTACATGATTTGGAAATCACGCGTTCGCTCCGCCCGCGTATCCTTGTTGAGCTCCTGGCCCAATTTGTCGCGCACGACCTCGCCGTAATTGAACGGAAAGAGGAAGCCGACGCTCACGCGCATGGCCAACGTAATCTTGTGCGGCAGCGGAATGTACCCGCGCGCATCGGGGATGATCTTGATGTCCGATGCTTGGCCGCCAAAGATCCCTCCCGCGACTTGTAAGTTGTTCCCCAGATAAAACCCCTTGTGGGGATGAACCCGGTCGTCACGCAGATCCAGGTTCGTCACCAATTCGGGATACGATATGACCAATGTCCGCAGCGCAGGATCTTTCTCACCCAAATACGCAAACGGGTAGGCGACGTTTACGTTGTGGGCGAGGGCGGCATAGATCTTCCAGAAGGTGCGGTCGACTCCCACCGCGACCTTGCCCTCCGTATAGCCAATGACCGGCGCCGTCTCGATGTACTCCTTGTCGATGGGCGGGATGAAGGGAATTACGTTGAACTCGGGCCGGATGAAGCCGTTCGTTCGCGCCTCGAAGAGGCCCGGCTGCCTCAATTCGAGTCGCAGCTTCTCCCAAGGAAGAAGGTTCGTCGGTGTGACGATGTTGTCGAACCGCAGCGGGTAAAACACCACGCCCGGTCGAAATTGCACCGAAAGCGTGCGCAATCCACCGAGGTAATTGTGGTGCTCCCACCCAAAGAGTAAGTGGAAGTCGGAGCGAATCGAGTCGAACTCGATACCGCCGCCCAACTTGATGGTGCGCAGTTTGGAGGGCTCCATTTTGACGTGGAGCGGCACCCTGCCCGTCTCGGGATGCTCCAGATCGGGCGTGATCTCCACCGACGTGAACACCTGCAAATCGAGCAGTGCTTGCTGGGCTGCGTCCAAGTCGGCGGTGGAATACGGCTCGCCGGGATTGATATCCAGTGCGCGTTTCACCGGCTCGAGCGGAATGTCTCCGTTGCCCTCGTAGGTGACCTCGCCGAATTGCACCTTCCTGCCCGGGGTGATGGTGAACGAGACGTCCGCCGTGTGGGCGACCAGATCGACGCTCGCGTCGCGGTCGGCCTTGGCGTAGGCGAATCCGCGGTCGGTCAGCGCGCGCACGACCTGGGTCTCGGCGTCCTTGTATTTGTCCTCGTCGAAGGGTTGATCGTCGGGAAGCGTCTTCCGAATGGCGCGGCGCACCGCCCGGGCTTCGCGCGGGGAGAGTGTCTCGATGCCGTGCACGGTCACGCCGTGTACGAGGGTGGGTTTCCCTTCTTCCACCACGACTTCGACCCGCACGTGATTCTCGGAAATGCGCGTGATTCGCCCGGCGCGGGCGTGCGCATCGTAGAAACCGCGGGCGCGGTAAAATCGTTCCACGCGGGCCAGGTCGCGCTGGAAAACGAACCGGTCGTACAGCTCGTACTCGAAAACCACGCCGCGGAACAATCCGATGAACTTCGGTGTCTCGGCGGTGGCCAGCCGCTCCTCGATATCCGAGTCGTCGACCTTCGAGCTGCCGCGAATGGTGACCGCATCGATCGCCGAGCGCCCTTTGGGGATGGTCGTGCAGCCCGTGAGCGTCAAAAGGAGCACCGCCAACACGGCAAGGATGCTGGTAGTAAAAGGGGTGCCGGAACGTCGAAGGGGCAAGCTGGGAAACCATAATGTGATGCGCGTGGGTAAGAAAACGGCTTTCGTCTCGCTCCTGGTACCCGCGTCGGGGGCCGCGGCGTTGGGGTGGCTTTTTGCCTGCGGGCCGTCGCGCCTTCCGGCGCCCAAATACGTGGGGCAGGACACGTCGGCGCTCATGGAAGTCCCGTATCCGCCTCCGCCGGCACACACCGAGCGCGTTCCGGACTCGCCGGCAAAGGGAGCCGTTTGGCTGGACGGGGAGTGGGTCTGGGACGGGCGGCGCTGGTCCTGGCGGCAGGGCCGCTGGGTCATGGCCCCGTCCGATGCCAAATTTTCCCCATGGACCGCGGTGCGCGGACACGATGGCACCCTTTATTTCGCGCCCGGCGTCTGGAAGGACGCGCGCGGCAAGATCATTGCTGATCCCAAGCCGCTCCTCGGCGCACGCACGGGGAGCAGCCCCATCGTTGGACCGGAAGGAGAACCGTTCCCGACCGGCGCCACCATCGTGGCGATCGAGGATGCCGGGGCGCAGGACGGAGGAAAGAGCGGCAAACCATGAAAGATACGCTCACGGTTCTGGCCACGGTGCTCTTCTTCGCGCTGCTCGTGACGGTGCACGTGGCGATTGCAGCGGGCCTGTTGCGACGGCCTCCGCGTGTGCGTGCTCTTTTGGCGTTCGTGGCGTTCCCGCTCGCGCCGTACTTCGCTTTACGGGAGCAGATGCGCCTGAGGGCGGTGCTTTGGCTCCTGGCGCTGCTCGGTTACGGCGTCGCGCTCGTCGTGTCGTTCCTCAGTCAATGAGGCAAGGCTGCCATACCGCTCGGCATAGACACGGGCGAACTCGGCCCCGTAGAAAACGAGAAGGCTCACCAGGTAGATCCACGTGAGAAGCGCCAGTACGGCGCCCACCGCCCCATACGCGCTGTAGCTCGCAACGGTGGTCAGGTACAGCGTGAGCAATCGCTTCACCAAGGTGAAGGCGATGGCCGTGAGGAGCCCTCCGCCAAGCACGTCCCGCCACTTGGCGTGGCAATCGGGAATGACCCGAAAGAGCGCCGCGAAGAAGAAGGTGAGGAACGCCAGCGAGATGCCATGTTCGAGCAGCGTCCATCCCCAGGCGAAAGGAAGCGCGTCCCGTGCGCTGTCCGTGAGGGCCGACAGCACCGTGCTGGCCACCAGCGAAACCAGGAGAAAAAGCGCCGCGCCGAGCACGAGGAGCATGGCCATGGCTTTGTCGCGTAGCGTGGCGAGAAGCGACTGCACGATGGTGCCGCTCGGGCGATCGGGGCATCGCCATATCTTGTTGAGCGACGTATCGAGCTCGCCGAACACCGCGCTGGCCGAGAGCACGAAGGCCACGATACCGACGACCGTGCCGATGCCGCGCGCGGTCTGGTGATTCTGCATGTTGGCCAAGGTTTGGTCGATGAGGCTCTGCGCACCCGGCGCCCCCGTATTGGCGAACGACTGCACGATTTTGGCGCGCGTGGCGTCATCGTCACCGAGGAAGAACCCCAGGCCGGTCACCGCGAGCATCAAAAGCGGAAAAAGCGAGAAGAGCGCGTAATACGCGAGGGACGCGCCCATCCGGTGGCACTTATCGTCGCTCCAGCGGACACCCGCCTCGGAGAAGAGGTCGATGAGCTTCTTGACCATGGTGCACCTCGCTCGCGGGTCCGACGAGGCAAGCCGTGTGCTCACCATCGGAGCAGCGCCGGCGGTGCAAGTCGAAGCTGGGCGGGCTGATGATGAGGTGGCCCCAACAGAGGATGTTCGTGCGAGACACCACGGATCAGCAGATCGAGCCCCCACGCCACACCGAGGCCGACCACCATGCCGATCGCGCCCCAGGTGAAGTCTTTCCAGGAGGGATCGCCGTGCCCCATGCCGTCGTACACCTCTTTCCCGGCGGCCAGCACCAAAGTGGTGCCGGCCCCGATGAGCAATGGCGGATAACGGGCGTCGAATTGCGTGGCCGACAAGGTGTAGGTTCCGCTGGCGATGAGCGCGGCGACCGAGAAATGCAGAGTTTTGTCGCGGCCAAACCACGGATCGGGGTCGGAAGCGGCCTCCGCACGGCCGGGGACGAGAAGGGCGAGCATCACCAGAAAAACGAGGGGGCGAAGGAAAGGGCGCACGAGGGTGGCCTGTCCGATTAGCATGGCGCCGAACGACAGGCTCATGGCCCGAAGCGACAAGCTCGGCTTGACCTCGCCCTTCGGGTGCCGTTCGCGTATTCTTCACCCGTTTTCATAATGCGCCCTGTTCCCAACGAGTCGAAGATCCCCGCTGGGACCCTGCTGGTCGGGAAGTATCGCGTCACCCGTGAAATCGGGCGCGGCGGCATGGCTGCGGTGTACGAGGCTGAGCAGACCACCCTGAACAAAAAGGTGGCGGTCAAAGTGCTCGCCGCGGAACTTTCCGCCTCCAGCATCGTCATCGAGCGCTTCTTCCGTGAGGCACGCGCCGCCGCCAGCGTGCGCAGCCCGTACATCGTGGACGTGTACGACTCGGGCCGGTTGGAGGATGGCCGCCCCTTCATCTGCATGGAGTTGCTCGAGGGCGAGTCGCTCTACGATCGCATGGCGCGCCTTCGCCTCATCGATCCCGAGACCACCGTGCGCATCATTACGCAGTGTGCGAAGGGTCTCGCCAAGGCGCACGCTGCCGGCATCGTCCATCGCGACTTGAAGCCGGAGAACATCTTCATCACCAAGTCGGAGGAGGGCGGGGAGCTCAGTAAGCTGCTCGACTTCGGGCTCGCCAAGTTCTACGCGCCGGTCGCGCCCGACGTGAAGACGGCGCGCCTCACGCGCGAGGGCGCGGTGTTCGGAACGCCCGCGTACATGTCGCCGGAGCAGGTGAAGGGCCAAGGCTCCGTCGATCATCGGGCGGATCTCTGGGCCCTCGGCTGCATGGCCTTCGAATGCCTGATCGGGCGCCCGGTCTGGAACACCGAGCAGGGCGTGGCGATGACCTTCGCCGCCATTGCCACCGCGCCCATTCCCGTGCCGTCGAAGCTGCGGCCGGACCTGCCGCAGTCGTTCGACGCGTGGTTCTTCAAGGCGCTCGAGCGCGATCCCGATCATCGCTTCCAAGATGCGAAGGAGCTCTCGGACGCGCTCTCGCAAGCCTTCAACGTGCAGACCGTCGTGCGGCGTACGCAGGCGTCGTTCATGAACGACGTGAGCGACATCGAGGAGACCGTCGCGCTTCCTTCGCGTGCGGCGCAGGCCAGCGGTGGCGTGGTGCGGGCGGCTTACGCAGGCGGCGGGATGGATCTGCCGCTCGTGGATGCCGCATCGGCCGACTATCTCAAGGAATCGGGCAGCACCGCACGGCGTGCGGCGCTTCGCGCGGATCAAGCGGGGGCCTTTGCGAGCGGGCCGGGAATCGCAGTCTCCGGACAAGGCGGGGCGAGTGTGCCGGATATCGCCGGGCGCACGCCGTCGATGCAATCGTCGTCGCAGGTTCTTCCGCCGCCACCGCCGTCGGCGGTTCGATGGCTCTTGTCCTCGGCGTTGCTCGTCGGAGGCTCCGTCGCCGCCTTCATCGTGTGGACGCACGTGCTGCGGCCGCAGGTGTACACGCCAATCGTGCAATCGACGGCCACCGTCGCACCGGCGCCGCCCTCGGGCGCCCCCTCGAACACCCCGCCGCCCGACGAACCGAAGTGGCTCACCGCGATGGCCGACGGCCAGCGGCTCTTTGCCGCGGGCGATACGCCGGGGGCTCTTCGAAGGCTCAAAGAAGCGCAGGATTTCGCCGCGCTGCTGCCGCCCAGCACCCCGGGCGTCTGGGCCCCGAGAGGCCTGATCGACCAGATCAAGGCCATCCCCGTATCGGTGCATGGCCCTTCGCGTAACATCTGCACCCCCGTCGCCTTGGCGCATCCGCGCTTCGGGGTGAGCAACATCGGGCGTCCGGCCATCACGCCGGTCGACAAGGGGACCCTCGTCGCATGGACCGACGACCACGAGGAGGCGGGGCATTACCACGTCTACTCCGTGGTGCTCGATGAAGTGGGCCGTCCCCGCTCCGTGCCGCGCGACCTCACGCCGGAGGCGACCGATGTCGTGCGTCCCGGTTTGCTGACGGTGAACGATCGCGCCGTCCTCTATTACTGGGACAAGAGCGGCAACGAGCCCGGTGTTCGGGTTCGCTGGATCGATCCCAATGGCCGCATCGGCGGCGCGAGCGTCCTTGTGGGCGCGGACGGTGCAGGCAACTTCTACCCGGCCATGGACCGCGCACCGGACGGCTTTTACGTGGCCTGGCAAGACGCGCGCGATCACGAAGGGGACGACCTTTTCCTGCGCAAGCTGTCCAACGATTTGGAGCCCCAGGGCAACGAGATCCGTCTCACGGATTATCCGTCCATCGGAAAGAGCACGGCCAGCGCCAAGCTTCCGGCCATTGCCATCGCCAGCAACGCGGTCTTCGTCGTGTACAAACTGGAGCGCGAGCCGCAGCACATGATTGCGCGCATGCGCTTGAAGCTCGGAAGCCCCGAGCTGCAGAAGGGACTCGAGGAGCGCACCGGCCCCGTGAGCCCCAAAGGCGGGCTCGATCGCGAGTTGGGTGACGTCGCCCTCGTGAACGAGGACCCGCGCCTGCCCGGCGACTCGCCGGTGATCGTGTGCGGCGCCGAAGGCTGCTTCGTCGCCTGGCACGGCGAAAAGGGCGGCGCCTACGCGGCGATGGTCGAGCCGTCGGGCGGGCGCGTGCTCTGGCGCAAGAAGCTCGGCGAGAAGAGCTACCGGCCCTCGCTGGCCGTCGGCACCGATGGCGTGGTGCAGATTGCCTATTTCGATTCAGGCCGCGTGAAGATGGCCCAGCTCACGCGCGACGGCGTGGGGGTCGCCAGCGTGATCGGCAAGGTGCTGGGCGACCAACCGCGCCCGGCCATCGCGCCCGGCCACTCCAAAGGGGAATGGTCCCTGGTGTGGCAGGACTTCGAAGCCGGCCACACCGAAGCGTACGCCGCCCGCGTCTCGTGCAAGCCCTAGTACCCGAACGTCCCCGTTTCGACGGGCGAGCCCTTCTCGAAGCTCTGGCCGTCTCGCTGGTCGTGACGGTGGCGGTGACCTTGGCGTCGTCGTTTCTGCCGGACAAGTACGTGGCGTCCGCCGTGGGCTTCACCTTCCTCGGCGGGGCGTGGTGGCTGGTGCTCGCGCACGACGATGCGAAGGTCGCGCACTACGGGCTCGCGTTCGGGGGCTTGGTGCTGCCGGGCAAGCTCGATGTGCGGCGTCTGCTCGGGGAGTTCGCCCGCGCGCTCGGCTGGGCGCTCGCCTTTGCCGCGCTCACCTTCGTCCCATTTTGGTTCGGATGGCGCTGGTGGTGGCGGGCAGGTGAGCATTTCCAGCTGCACGTGGATGCCAGCTTCCTGAACGAGGCGCTCGGGCAGCTTCTCATCATTGCGCTGCCCGAGGAGGCCTTCTACCGCGGCTACCTGCAGACGCGGCTGGACGATGCGCTGCCGTACCGCATGCGCATCTTCGGCGCGGAGGTCACGCCGGGGCTTTTGGTGGCGAGCGTCATTTTTGCCATCGGGCACTTTGCTACCATTCGCGTGGCGCCGCGCCTGGCGGTTTTCTTTCCCGCGCTGGTGTTCGGATGGCTCCGGGCCCGCACCGGCGGCGTCGGCGCGAGCATTCTCTTCCACGCCACGTGCAATATGTTTTCGATGGCGCTCGGTCGAGGCTATGGAGTCTACTGACATGCCCCGCGCCGCCCTGTTCGACTTGGACCGCACCCTGGTGCGCAAAGAGACCGCCAGCCTGTACGTGCGCTACCAACGCAGCATCGGCGAGGCCACCTGGCGTGATGCCGCGCGCATGTCTCTCTGGGTTGCGCAGTACACCTTGGGGGTCATCGATGCGGCCCAAGTGGCCGCCAAAGCCATGCGCACGCTGGCCGGAATGCCCGAAATCGTGATGGCCGCCCGCTGCGACGACTGGTTTCGCCGCTATGTGGAAGAGCACGTGTGCGATCGCGGCCGCGCGGCCGTGGCCGAGCACCATGCCCGCGGCGACATCGTGGCCATCGTCACCGGCGGTTCGCCCTACGGGGCTCGCCCTCTCGCGCGGCGCCTGGGCATCGAGCATGTCGTCGCGAGCGAGCTCGAGGTCGGCGCCGACGGCTGCTTCACCGGCCGCCCCATCGAGCCTTTGGCCTACGGCCACGGCAAGGTAATCCGTACGACCCGCCTCGCCGAGGTCCTCGGCTTCCGCCTCGAAGAATCGATCTTCTACACCGACTCCTACACGGATCTCCCCTTGCTCGAAGCCGTCGCCGAGCAAGTCATCGTCAACCCCGACCCCCGCCTCTCCCGCATCGCCCGCCGCCGCGGCTGGCGCATCGAGACGTGGTAGGGGTTAGGGGTTGGGGGTTAGGGATTAGGGGGGAGAGTTGGTTAAGTCGTGTACAACATCGCCGAAGGACACAAGCGACCTACGACTGCTGACTATCTTCGGTTTTTGGGCATCGCCGCCGGCTCGGGAGCGGAGCTCGAGACCCAGCTTCTACTTGCCACGCGTCTGACTTACCTTACGAATGAGCAGTCCGAGGAACTGATCGGGCGCTGCCACGAAGTGGAGCGAATGCTCGCCGGGCTCGTCCGCTCTCTCTCAACCCCTAAACCCTAAACCCTAGACCCTAAACCCTATGTCCTTCGAACTCCCCGGCGTGGCGCTCGATAAAATCGTAGACATCGCTCTGTACGAAGATCTCGCGGCGGGAGATCTCACGACGGAGGCGTGCATCGATGCCGAGGCCGATGCGGTTGCGCACGCTGTGGCGCGCAAGGAGCTCGTGGTCTGTGGCGGGCCGGTGTTTCGGCGCGTCTTTCAGCGCGTGCACCCGTTGCTCGAGGTGTTCGACGGCGTGCGGGAAGGGGAGCTCGTCAAACCGGGCACCAAGCTGTGGACCGTCCAGGGACGCGCGCGCGCGATCCTCATGGGCGAACGCACGGCGCTCAATCTGGTGCAGCGCATGAGCGGTATCGCCACGATCACGCGGAGCTACGTGGACGCCCTGCCGCCGGGCAGTGCGACGCGCGTCACGGATACGCGAAAGACCACGCCGGGTTTGCGCGTCCTCGAGCGCTACGCTGTGCGGGCCGGCGGTGGCCGCAACCATCGGGACAATCTTGGCTCGGCGGTATTGATCAAGGACAACCACGTCGCCGCGTGCGGCGGGGTCGCGGCGGCCATTCGACGGGCACGCGACCGTGCGCCGCACACCTGCCGCATCGAGTGTGAAGTCGATTCCCTCTCCCAGCTCGACGAGGCCCTCGAGGCCGGTGCGGACATCGTGCTGCTCGACAACATGTCCACCGAGGACGTGGCCGAGGGCGTGCGCCGAGCCCGTGGCAAGGCCATCGTTGAAGCCTCCGGCGGCATTACCGTGTCGCGCATCACCGAGCTGGCGCGCGCGGGTGTCGATGCCATCTCCGTCGGCGCCCTCACGCACTCCGCGGCGGCCGCCGACATCGGCCTCGATTTCGAATAATCCGCCATTCGCGGCCATCCCGTCTTCGTCCAAGGCCTCGATCGGGCCCCCCGCGTGCGGTCACCCTCTTCGGGTACGTCCCATCGCGTCAGCGTGGCACGCCGATAACGGCTTTTGACCATCGAAAAAGAATCGCGCGGTGTGACGGAACCGCGGTGAATGTTCCAATACCAAAAGGAATCCCATGATGCGCGGGGCGCTTCAAGGCCTGGGAGGAACGTATGCTTGGCAAACAAGTCGTTCGCGATGCCCTTGGTAGGCATCTTCCATTGTCATTGAGATTGTTTCGTTCGATACGGCGGATCGTCGCCGACCATACCCGGTCACCGGAGCAGGTATTCTCCGAAGTGCACCGAACCAATGCCTGGGGGGATTCGGCCAGCCTCTCCGGTGGGGGCTCCAACCTGGTCGAAAGCGAAGCCATTCGCGAGGCGCTTCCTTCGTTGCTTCATGAACTAGGAATTCGCACCTTGCTCGATGCGCCATGCGGAGACTTCTTTTGGATGCGCCACTCCGACTTGGCGGGCGTCCATTATATAGGAGTCGATGTCGTCGCCAAATTAATCGAGGACAATCAAGTTCACTTCGGTTCGCCCAACCGTCAGTTTCTTCACCGCGATCTCACCAGGGACGAACTCCCCCGGGCCGATCTCGTCTTTTGTCGCGATTGTCTCATTCACCTGTCTTATCGCCACATCCATGCGGTCTTGCGTAATTTCAAAGCAACGGGCGCTCGCTATTTGCTGACCACTCAATTTCCGCTCGAACGGATTAATCATGACATCGTGACGGGGTCGTACCGCCCCATCAACTTATGCTTGGACCCGTTTGGATTCCCGGAGCCGCTCCGCATTCTTCGTGATGGCCCAGCGACAGCCTCGCTCGACACGACGGGTCAAACGCGGGTGCTCGCTCTTTGGGATTTGAATCAATTGCCAAGTTGAATGTCCCGGTGGCGATTCGCATCCCATCTTCCAAATATTAAATGAGCGATGGCGTCGATGGTTCAAGACTCGATGGCGCTGAATATTTGACAGCGTGACGGGATCGGACTGTCCATCACCCATGACGTCATCACGTCGTGAGGTGGCCGAGATCTGCACTCGATGGCTGCTCGATGGAAGGAGTTGCGTATGGTCGCGGAACTTGCGAGTCCTATTGCGCCGATACAGAGCATATCCATTGCGCCTGCCGCCGTGGCTCCCATGCGGATTGCCATTGCAGCGCCATTGCGCACGATCGTCGGGGGCGCCGAAACGTATTTGCGCGCCCTCATGCCTGCACTTTTGGCCCGCGGCCACCAAGTTGCATTGTTGTACGAACAGGACGCGGGCGATCCGACGATGCACGTCGATACCGGGCTCGATATCCCCAGATGGCAAACCCGCGGAGAATCCGCGCTACCCGCAGGGTTGATTCGATGGCGGCCCGACGTGGTTTACGCGCAGGGATTGACGTTTCCAGATGTGGAGGATGCGCTGCTCGATGCCTATCCCGCCGCACTTTTCGTGCACGCCCACCGCGGTACGTGCATCAGTGGCTCGAAAACGCACGCATTTCCCGAAATGCGTGAATGCGAGCGCACCCTGGGGCCGGGTTGCCTCGCCTATTACTTCACCCGCCGATGTGGCGGACTCAATCCCGTTACGACCCTGAGCCTCTATACGCGAGAACGCGGGCACCGGCGCCGTATGTCCCGCTACCGTGCATTGTTCGTCGCCAGTCGGCACATGGAACACGAGCTCGTGCACAACGGTGTCCCTGGCAAGCATATCCATCGAAATCCAATTCCTCCTTATGGGGCGGTGCCCATATCCCGGCCGCCGGAAGAGCGGCCTCCGACGGACACCATCTTGTACGTGGGCCGGCTGGTGCGCTCGAAGGGGTGTCATCACCTGATTGAGGCCATGCCGCGCGTCCGCGCCGCGCTCGGTCGCCCCTTGCGGCTCGTCGTGGCCGGAACCGGGCCCATGGAAGAGGAACTCAAGGCGCAGGCGCGGCGTACGAATGCCGATATCGAGTTTCTCTCCTGGGTCGACGCCCGCACCCGGCAAGCCCTCATGGAAGCTGCCGATCTCCTGGTCCTGCCGACCCTCATGCCCGAGACATTCGGCATGGTCGGTGTCGAGGCCGGATGCGCCGGCCTTCCCACGGTGGCCTATTCCATGGGGGGTGTGGCGGAGTGGCTCGAGCCCGGTGTGTCGGGCGAGTTTGCCCACGCCGATCCCCCGACGTCCTCGAGCCTCGCCGAGGCCATGGTGCGCGCGCTTCGCGATCCCGTGCACCACCTACGCCTCCGCAATGGGGCATGGGAGATGGCCCGAACCATCACCTCCGACACGCACGTGGGGCGGCTCGAGCGCGTTCTGGAGCGAATTTCACAGCCCTCCGAGGTCCGGGCGGCGCCGAAGCGCAAGTTCGTCCGGCTCGACGTCGTTCAGGACTACATTCCGTCTCTGCTAGAGTTTCGCGCGAAATGAGCCGGCGAGCCAATGCTCTCATTGCGGCCGTATTCAGTTATGGCCAAACCGCCCTCGCCGTCCTCGTGGGGTTCGCGGTCACCCGGGTCGTCGTGGGGACGCTGGGGGCCGATCTGTACGGATTGTGGCTCGCCACCGGTGCTCTCCTCGGCTACGCCACCTTGGCGGATCTTGGTACCTTCGCGGTGATGCCTTGGCTCTTCGCCGAGGCCGATTCGCAAAAGGACAGCGCGCGAATGCGCAGCCTCGTCCTGCACGGTCTCCTCGCCGGGGTCGTGAGTGGCGCCATGTACGTGGTGCTCGCGCTCGTTCTATGGCTCGCGTTTCCGGCGCTTCTGCATCTGAGCGCGGCCGATCGTGCGACGCTCGCGGGTCCACTGCTCGTGATGGTGCTCGGGGTGGCGATTTCCTATCCGCTGCGCCTCTTCTCGACGCTTTGCCAGGGGCAGCAGGACTTCAAGTACATGGGGCCGTTTCAGCTCCTGCAGATCCTCGCCTCGGGCCTCCTCACGTACGCCCTCGTTCGACTCGGGGCCGGATTGTACGCGGTCGGCGTGGCGGCCGCCGTGCCGCCCTTCATTTCGGGAATCGCCGCGGCTCATCGCGCACTCACCCGCAATCGTCACCTGTTTCGCGGTTGGCCACGCCCTTCCTGGCGGGAGGTGAAGCCGATTCTCACATCGGGGACGGGCACGTGGTTGGGCGCGTTGGGGTGGCAGCTCGCTTTTGCCACCGACAGCGTGGTCCTGGCCAGCGTGGGCTTGCGCGGCGACATCTCGAGCTTCTCCGTGACGTCGCGCATCTGCTTTGCGCTCATGCAGCTCGGCTGGGTCATCCCCGACAGTGCATCCGTGGGGCTCGCGCAGATGCACGCGGAAGGCAACGCCACGCGCACCGCCCACGTGGTGCGGTCGATCGTGCGTGTGACGTTGTTTCTCGCCGGCGGCGTCGTTTGCGTGACCCTTTCGATCAACGCCGCGTTCGTCTCCCTTTGGGTCGGGCCCGAGCTATTTGGCGGCGCCCGTCTGAACGGAGTCTTCGGCCTCGACATCGTCATCCTCAGCGTCGTTCATGCATTGCTGACGACGGCCGCGGTGCTCGGATACCGGATGCGGGTGGGCATGATCACCCTCGTGAATGGGGCGCTTCACATCGGGCTCGCGTTGCTGCTCGGCCGTTGGTTCGGGACGTCCGGTGTGGCCGCAGCGACGGCGATTTCCGCGCTCGCGACCTCGATCCCCGTGGGCCTCCATCTTCTTCGGCAGGCGATCCCGCTGCGAAGCCTCGTGGCCGACCTCGGCGTGTGGTTGCTCCGGTTGGTGCCCTGCACGCTGATGGCCGCGCTTTTCGGCTGGATCTCCGTCCAACCGCACCTCACGCGACTGATGCCGCCGGGCCGTTTCGGAGCCCTCGCCGTCGGCGCCGCCGGCGCGGCCATATCCGGCACGGCGTACGTGCTGGCGATGCGGCCCATGCTGCGCGATCTGCCCTTGGGGGATCGCATTCGGCGATGGTGCCGGCTGCCCGTTCCACCGGCACCGGCATGAGCGAGGCTGGTACGATGGGCCCATGGCCGCCTTCATGCCGCCCGATTTGACGAACCTTCCGGCCCTCCTGCGCCAGCGCAGCATCTCCTTGGGAACGCCGCTCACGGTCTTCGAGGAGACGACGTCCACCAACGACGAGGCGAAGCGCGCAGCCAAGAACGGTGCGCCCCACGGTGCGACTTGGATGAGCGAAGTGCAAACCGCGGGGCGGGGCCGGCAAGGGCGGCAATGGGTCTCGCCGCCCGGGGAGAACATTCTTCTCTCCATGCTGGCCCGCATCGCGTGTCCGCCGCGGCGACTCCCGCTCCTGTCACTCGTCGTCGGGCTGGCGGCGCGCGACGCTGTGGCCCGGGCGACGCCCCAGGCGGACGTCCGCGTGAAGTGGCCCAACGACGTGGTGATCGATGGCCGCAAGGTGTGCGGCATCCTGGTCGAAGCTCAGTTTGCGGCGAGCCAAGTGGAAGCGCTCATCATCGGCGTTGGCATGAACGTGCACACGCGCGCATTCCCCGAGGAGATTCAGGCACTGGCCACCTCGGTGGCGCTTCATGCGCCGGAGCCTCCAAGCCGTGCGACCCTCGTGGTGGATCTTTTCGAGGCGCTCGAACGCGATCTGCCCCTGGTCGCGGCGCGAGGCCTCACACCCGTGCATGCGCGTCTCGATGCCGTCGATGCGCTGCGCGGGCACCGCGTTCGCAGCGATCAAAACGTCACCGGTATCGCCGAGGGCATCGATGACGAAGGTCGTCTCATGGTTCGACGCGACGATGGATTTCTCGAGCGTTTCGTCGCGGGCGAAGTGCATCTCCTCCGATAAGGGCGCGATCCACGCAGTAAGGAAACAGCGCAGAATGGATCACACACGCTTTCTCCTCACTGTGACAATTTGCCCGTGGCAGCCGTTCGAAACGGAGGCCTGAAAGGTGAGTCTTTTCGCGACCCCTTAACTATCGTTCACCGCGCGCGCTTGCGTCTGCATTGGCCGTGGATTTGCTCCCCACGTCCATCATGAGCAGTGACGATTCCTTGTTCCAGCCCCTCGATGAGGTGGAGCCCGAAAGCGGCACCGTCCTGACCGAGGGTGTTGACGAAGACGATCTGGTCTCGGAGCCCGAGCCGTATTGCTACTTGGAAGAGGGCAACCCATGGCGGGTGGCCACCAATTGCCGGGCTGCGGGTCTTGCCTTCGTCAACGGCGTCGGCCGCGGCTGGACCAAGCGCGATCTCGTGCGGTGGCTCGTTGGCGCCTACCGCGCGGCGGCCTATCCGCTGCCGGGCTCGGAGCGCGTGGGGTTCGGCCCCAACATGACCGAGGTCGATCCCAAGCGCGTCGAGCGCCTGCTCTTCACCGTCCGCGATCACGTCCTCAAGAGCCTCGACACCACACCGGACGGTCTGGTCTCGTTGTCCATCTGGGCAAAGACGGCGGGATCGATTTTGCGCAGCCGTCATGGCAGCGGCGAGATGGGCTACATCCCCGTCGACTGGCCGCGCATGCGCCTCGAAGATCGCGTGATGTCGCTGTTCGCCGTCGATGCGCTGCTCCGGCCGCGCGACTACGAGCGCCGCTTGTCGATCTGCGGCCGCTGCGCATCCGTGTCGTTCGACGATGCGGCGCGCGAGCGCGGATTCTGCGACATGCACCCGGACCGCATGCGTTACGACTCGGGCATCCTCCCGAAGACGGACCCGGAGACCGACTCCGACGAGGCCGGTCGCATGCGGATCGCCAAGGCGCGCTAGCGCCGCACCAACCCGTGCTTCACCAGCTCGTGCACCGCGCGCAGCATCTGCCGCACTTCGTCGGCCGGGCTGCAGAACAACTTGGGCGGGGCGAAGGCGGCGTAAACCAGAAGCAGCGCGCGGGCCGTTTCCTCGGTGCTGGCGAAGGCTTGAAGCTCGCCCTCTTGCGCGCCCTCGAAGAGCAAGTGCGCAAGCAACGTGCGCTCGCTCACCTCGAAGCGCAGGTGCGCATCTTTGACGCCGGGGTTCCCGCAGTGCAGCAGATCTTTCGTATGCGCGCCCTGGCTTCCGCGCGCGAGAAACATCTCCACGCGCGCGTCGAGAAGAGCGGCGATCTGGTCGGCAAAGCTTGCGCCCTCGGCTCTCTTGCGCGCGATGGCTTCGTGCATCGCATCCAGAACGAGCGCATGCTCGAGGTCCGACAGCGCCCCGATGATCGCCTCCTTCGAAGCGAATTCGAGGTACACGGTGCCGACGCCAATCTCGGCCTCGCGCGCAATCTCCGCAATGGTCGTCTTGTGCGGCCCGTAATGACAAAGCAGCCGCCGCGCGGCATCGAGGATGACCTTGCGTCTCTCGGCTTCCGAAGTACCCATCGGTCTCAGGGGAGTGTACCTGGTTGACGGAACGTTGAACGGATTTACTTTCCGTTCATCGCTCAGCCTTCCAGTTCTCAGCCAGCGCGCCAAAAGGGGCGCGACGGCGATGCCGAGAACACGCGGGCGATCTGGAGAGACTCGATGAGCTCGAGAACCACATTTCCGCTTCTGCCGTTGCGCAACGGGGTCATCTTCCCGGGCACCACGGTGACGCTTCCCCTCGGTCGCGAGCGGTCGGTCGCGCTCGCCCGTGCGGTTCGCCCCGGCGACATCCTCGTCGTGGTGACGCAGAAAGACGGCTCGGTCACCGAGCCGACGGAAGACGGCCTCTATCACTACGGCACCTTCGCCAAGGTGCAGCAAATCGCCCGCGCCGGCGATCGCGAATACCGCATGACCGTGGAAGGCATGGGGCGTTTCGAATTGGCGCACCTCGTCTCGAGCGATCCGTATTGGATCGCCGAGGGCAGCGTCGTCGACGAGCCGGTGAGCAACCCGGACGAGGCGCGCATGCTCGCCCGTGTCCTCCGCGAGCGGGTCGAGGAGCTGGCAGGCCGCCAGGGCGGTGCCGTCAGCAGCTCGGTGCGGGCCACCGAAGAGCAGCCCGGCCTCGTGGCCGATCAGATTGCCGCAGGCCTCGGCCTCGCCACCGACAAAGAGATGCAGGTCCTGCAGACCACCGACGTGCTCGAGCGCCTCCGCCAAGTGGCCGCGCTCATCACCGAGGTGTCCGCCCTTTCGGACATGCGCCGCAAGATCGAGGGCGATGTCCGCAAGGAAATCGGCAAAACCCAGCGCGACGTGCTTCTGCGCGAGCAGATGCGCGCCATTCAGAAAGAGCTGGGCGACGACAAAGAAGACGATCTCGGGCGCCTGCGCGAGCGCCTCGACAAGGCGGGCCTCTCGGAGGAGGCGCGCGCCGTGGCCGACCGCGAATTGAAGCGGCTCGAGGGCATGTCACCGCAGAGCCCCGAATCCAACGTTGCGCGCACCTACCTGGAGGCCCTGGCGGATCTTCCGTGGAGCGCCCGCGCCGAGGCCAAGGACGACATCGACGCGATCAAAGAGAAGCTCGACGCCGACCACCACGGTCTGCAGGACGTGAAGAAGCGCATCCTCGAGCACATGGCCGTGCTCAAGGTCTCGCGCAATCCGCGCGGCACCATCTTGTGCCTTGCCGGCCCGCCCGGCGTGGGCAAGACGTCGCTGGGGCAATCGATCGCCGACGCGACGGGGCGGCCCTTCGTGCGCATTTCGCTCGGCGGCGTGCGCGACGAGGCGGAGATCCGCGGCCACCGCCGCACCTACGTGGGCGCGCTTCCCGGCCGCATCGTGCACGCATTGCGCAAGGCCAAGGTGAAGAACCCGGTGTTCTTGCTCGACGAGATCGACAAACTCGGTCAGGGCTGGCAAGGCTCGCCCGAGGCGGCGCTGCTCGAGGTGCTGGATCCGGAGCAGAACAAGACGTTCACCGATCATTACCTGGAGGTTCCCTTCGATCTGTCGGAGGTGATCTTCATCGCGACCGCGAACACCCTGGAGACCTTGTCGGCGCCTTTGCGCGATCGCCTCGAGATCCTCGAGCTCGCGGGCTACACGCCGGACGAGAAGGTGCACATCGCGCGAAGCCACTTGATTCCCAAGGCGCTGCGCGAGCACGGGCTCGATCTGGATGCGCTCAACCTGACCGATCCGGCGTTGTCGGCCATCATCACGGACTACACGCGTGAGGCCGGCGTACGTCAGTTGACGCGGCAGCTCACCAAGTTGGTGCGCGCGCTGGCCCTCGAGGTGGCGCGGGCCACCGACGGAAAGCCGCACAAGCTGACCATCGACGCGGACGATCTGCAGACGCACCTGGGCAAGCGCCGCTTCTTCAGCGAGGTGGCGGAGCGCACGCAGGTTCCGGGCGTGGCCACCGGCCTCGCGTGGACGCCGGTGGGTGGCGATATTCTCTTCATCGAGACGTCGCGCATGCCGGGCCGGGGGCGCTTGGAAATCACCGGGCAACTCGGCGACGTCATGAAAGAGTCCGCACGCGCTGCGTTGACGTACGTGAGAAGCAATGCGTCAGCGCTGGGCGTGGACCCCGGCTTCCTCGAGGGGCAGGACATCCACGTGCACGTGCCGGCCGGCGGTGTGCCGAAGGATGGTCCCTCGGCGGGCGTGACGATTTTCACCGCGCTGACGTCGCTTCTGAGCGGTCGAAAAGTGCGCTCGGACACGGCGATGACCGGCGAGGTGACCCTGCGCGGGCGCGTGTTGCCCGTGGGCGGCATCAAGGCCAAGGTCCTCGCGGCGCACCGGGCGGGGTTGACCCGGGTGGTCCTTCCCGAGAAGAACGCGCGCGATCTGGACGAGGTGCCGGAGGAAGTGCGAAAGCACCTCGAGATCCACTTCGCGAGCGACATGAGCGAGGTGCTCGCGGCGGCGCTGGAGAAGGAAGGGGATACGGCGTCACCGTCGCCGGAGCCCGCGATCACCCCGACGACCACGAGCACGTCTACGACCGCGACCTGACGTTTCCACGTACACGTACACGTTCCCGTTCCCGAATCTCGGACGGGAAAGATCGGGAACGTGGACGGGAACGGGAACGTGTACGGGGTTAAGTTATAAGTCGGGACATGAAGATCGCATGCATCGGGGGTGGGCCTGCCGGGCTCTACTTCGGCATCTTGATGAAGAAGGCCAACCCCTCGTCCGAAGTGGTGGTCCTCGAGCGAAACGCGCCCGGGGAGACCTTTGGATGGGGGGTCGTCTTTTCGGACGAGACCCTCGAGTACCTCGAGCAGGGCGACCGCGAGACGCACGAAGAGATCACGCGGGTCTTTGCGCACTGGGATGCGATTGACATCCACTACCGGGGTAGCTGCATCCGAAGCGGCGGCCACGGCTTTTCCGGTTTGGCGCGCCGCAAGCTGCTCGACATCTTGGCCCGGCGGGCCACCGAGCTTGGCGTCGAGATTCGATTCCGCACCGAGGTGGACGACTTCGAATCGCTCGACGTGTTCCGCGACGCCGACCTGGTGGTGGCGGCCGATGGAGTGAACAGCAAGGTGCGCGCGCGTTATGCCGACGTGTTTCGCCCGCATCTCGACGTGCGGCAGTCGAAATACATCTGGCTCGGCACCACGAAGACGTTCGACGCGTTCCAATTCATCTTCGAGGAAAACGAAGATGGGCTCTTCCAGGTGCACGGCTACCGCTTCGACGATGCCACGAGCACCTTCATCGTCGAGTGCGACCAGGCCTCGTGGCGCAAAGCAGGGCTCGACCGCGCCACCACCGACGAGAGCATCGCCTACCTGGAGCGCCTCTTTGCGCGGCACCTCGACGGGCACCGGCTTCTGACGAACCGCTCGATGTGGGTCAACTTCGTCACGGTGAAGAACTCGACCTGGCGGCACGGCAAGGTCGTGCTCATGGGCGATGCCGCGCACACGGCGCACTTCTCCATCGGCTCCGGAACGAAAATGGCCATGGAGGACGCGATCGCGCTCGCCGCCGCCCTGGAGAAAACCGGCGTGGTGCACGAAGATCGACCCACGCGCAAGCGCATCGAGGAGGCTCTCGAGGCATACGAGAACGACCGCTACACCATGGTGCTGCGCATCCAGAAGGCCGCGCAGGACAGCTACCATTGGTTCGAGGGGAGCAAACGTTACCTCGGGCACGAGCCGCTCTCCTTTGCCATGAGCCTGCTCTCGCGGAGCAAGCGAATCGGCTACGACAATTTGAAGGTTCGCGATCCGGCCTTGGTGACGCGCGCCACGGAGGACTTCGTCGCGCGCTGTCGCATCGTCGATCGCGATCCGGCCGACCCTCCGCCGCCGCCCATGTTCACACCGTTCACCTTGCGCGGTCTCACCTTGCAGAACCGCGTCGTGGTCTCGTCCATGTGCATGTATTCTGCAAAGGACGGCTTGGTGGACGACTTCCACCTGGTGCACCTGGGCAGCCGCGCCATGGGCGGTGCAGGCCTGGTGATGACCGAGATGACCGACGTCTCGCGCGACGGGCGCATCACCCCGGGCTGCGCGGGCATGTACCTTCCCGAGCACGTCACCGCGTGGCGGCGCATCGTCGACTTCGTGCACCAGCGCTCGCGCGCGGCCATCGGTATGCAGATCGCGCACGCCGGCCGCAAAGGCTCCACCAAGCTTCTCTGGGAGGGCATGGACGAGCCGCTCGACGAGGGCAACTGGCCGATCATCGGTCCGTCCCCCATCCCGTACACGCCGCGCAGCCAAGTGCCGAAGGAGATGGACCGCGCGGACATGGATCGCGTGAAGGCCGACTTCGTGCGCGCCACGCTCATGGCGCAAGACGCGGGATTCGATTTGCTCGAGGTGCACCTCGCGCACGGCTACCTGCTCTCGAGCTTCCTCTCTCCGCTGTCCAACGTGCGCAAGGACGGCTACGGCGGCTCGCTGGAGAACCGCATGCGCTACCCGCTCGAGGTCGTGGAGGCCGTTCGCGCGGTGTGGCCCAAGGACAAGCCGCTCAGCGTGCGCATCTCCGCCACCGATTGGCACGACCAGGGCTTCACCGGCGATGACGCCGTCGTTCTGGGTGGTGCGCTCAAGGAGCGGGGAACGGACATCGTCGACGTATCCACCGGGCAGACGTCCATCTACGCGCAGCCGGTGTACGGCCGCATGTACCAGACGCCCTATTCCGATCGGGTCCGCAACGAGGCGAAGGTCCCCACGATGACCGTGGGCGCCATCACCACGGCCGACCAGGTGAACACGATCCTCATCGCCGGCCGCGCCGATCTGTGCGTGCTTGCCCGCCCGCACCTGCGCAACCCCAACTGGACATTCGCCGCCGCCGAGGAACAGGGCTACATGGAGCTCGGCTGGCCGGATCAGTACGAGTCGGTTCGCCCGCGTCCCAAGCTATAAGACGCTCAGCGCCGCCTCGATGGCGCGGTGCAGGTCCTTTCGCGGTGTGCCATCGCGCGCTTGCAGCGAGAGGCCATGGATCATCGTGCCGAAAAAGGCGCTGAGGCCGCGTACGTCCGTCGTTGCGGGAAGGTCCCTCTCGCGCATGCCGCGCTCGAGTCGCTTCCGAATGGCCTGCACCGTGCTGCGGCGGATCTCCTCCATGTGCTCTTGCAGACCGCTATTTTCCGTTGCGCTCTGGAGGATGCTCACCACCAGAAGGCAACCCGCCTTGCCCGGTGCCGAGAGCGCGATGTCGACGCTGGTCATCAGCATCACCCGAATGGCCTCGCGCGCGGTGCGCCCCTCCGCGAGCGCCTTCATCGTGCCCGCGCCCGCCGTCTTCTTGTACAACTCGATGGCCTCTCGAAAGAGCGCCTCCTTCGACTCGAACGCCGCGTAGAAGCTCGGCGGGTTGATGCCCATGGCGGCCGTGAGATCGCTCACCTGCGCGCCCTCGTAGCCCTTGGCCCAAAAGACCTCCATGGCCTGCGCCAGCGCGCGGTCGCGGTCGAAACTGCGGGGTCTTCCTCGGGCTGCTGCCATTCTGTAGCAAGAAATACATAAGTCCCTTGACGCCGTCGTTCAAGGTCCCCAGACATTATGTAGTCGATATTACAAAAATGGAGGACGGGATATGTCGGACGTGACCCGAAGCATCGTGAATCGGTATTTCCAGGCTTACCGCGAACGCCAGCCGCCCGAAGCCATCGCGGCGCTTTTCAGCGAGGACGTCGATTGGAACATCCCCGGCGATACCGCGCGCGTGCCCTGGATCGGCCGCAAGAAAGGGCGCGCGGGGGTGGCGGACTTCGTCCGAGGTCTTCGCGAGCGCATCGAGTCCTTGCACTTCGAGGTGCGCTCCATTCTCGTGGATGGCGAGCACGCCGTTGCCCTCGGGGAGCTCGCGTCACGCGTGACGAGCACGGGCAAGGTCATCGAGAGCCCGTTTTCCTTCGAGTTCACCGTTCGCGATGGCTTGATCACGAAGTACCTCATGCTCGAGGACAGCTTCGCCGTGCGCGAGGCGGTGCTTCCCGACATCGAGGCTCGAAAGAAGGCGATCCAAAACTATTTCCGCTGGGTCGACGACGGCGATCCCCGGCTTTTCGATCTCTTCACCGACGACGTCGAGTTCTTCTTTCCCAAGTTCGGACGCGCCCGAGGAAAGGATGCCGTCCGCCGTTTTGGCGCAGCCTTCCAGGCGCTGAGTGCGAAGCTCGAACACGATATCGAGGGACTGCGCTACATCGTATCGGACGACGACTCCATCGCCGTGGAAGGGCAGGAGTGGGGCGTCACCCCCGATGGCGTGAGCTGGCCGGATGGCACCATCAACCAGGGCCGCTTCTGCAACGTCTTCCAGTTCGAAGGCAATCTCATTCGCCGCACGTACATCTACGTGGACCCCGACTTCACCAACGCCGACGAGACCCGCCTAAAGGCGCTGCGCGCCACCTTGTGATCCCCGCGCTGGCGCGGTATGGCTGCGCTATGAATCGGCTTTCCTCGCTCGCGTGTGTCTCCGTTCTGGCCTTGGTGGCGGCTTGTGGATCCGGGTCGGCGGAGGCTCCGCCCCCTGCTCCGCCGCCGGTGGCCGCGCAGCCCGCCGCGACGGCGGACGCGGGGGCCTCGGACACGGCGGACGATGCGGATATAGCCGCCTATGGAAAGAAGTACGTGGACCTCGTGGTCGAATTGTGGCCCGAGGCCGCCACGTCGCTCGGGTTGCATGCGCGCGATGCGGAGCTCAACGATCGCTCGCGTGAGGGGATCGATCGCGCCGTCGCGAAGCAGCGCGCGATGCTCGATGAACTGATGCAGCGCTTCTCGTCCAAGCCGCATGCATCGCGTTCGGCCTTCACGGATTTGGTCATTCTGGAGCACGCGCTCACCGTCGACATCAAGCGCACCGAGGCGCTTCGCCCGCACGAGACGCGCCCCGATTTCTACACCGAGCCGCTCAACGCGATCTTCTACGTCATGGCGCGCGACTTCGCCCCCGGTCCCGAGCGCGCGCGCTCGGCGCTGGAGCGCATCGAGAAGCTGCCGCAACAAGTGCAGTCGGCCAAGGCCAACTTGAAGAACCCGTCGCGCATCGCCACGCAGATTGGCATCGAGTCGGCGGAGGGCGCAAAGACCTTTCTCGACGAGCAGGCGGCGCTGATCCTCAAGGAGCTGCCCGGCGAAAAGGCGCGTATCAATACCGCGGTGCGCGCCGCGAAGGATGCGTATGCCGGGTACGTCACCTGGCTCAAGAAAGACCTTTTGCCGCGCTCGAATGGGCAGTTCGCGTCGGGCAAAGCGCTGTTCGAGTTTCTCACGCACGAGGATTATTTCCTCAATGAGAACTCGGACGAGATTCATGCGATGGGAAAGCGTCTCTTCGACGAGACGCAGCAAAAGCTGACCGAGACCGCGCGGCGCATCGATCCGCAGGCCAAGAAGTGGAGCGACGTGGTCGCCCGCGTGAAGGGCCACCACCCGACGATGGCCGACTTGCTCCCGTCGTACCGGCGTGAGGTCGCCCGCGCGCGAAAGTTCCTCGTCGACAAGGACGTCGTTCCGTTTCCGGCCGGCGACGAGCTCGAGGTGGTCGAGACGCCGACCTTCAAGCGCAACACCACGCAAGCGGCGTACGACATTCCGCCGCCGTTCGATCCGCCGGGCGCCAAAGGCTTCTTCTACGTGACGCCGGCCGAGGCGAGCTGGCCGAAGAAGCGCCAGGAGGAGTGGCTCCGCGAAAACGATCACGGCGATCAAGTCGACACCGCAGTGCACGAGGCGTATCCCGGACACCATTTGCAGCTGTCGTTCGCGAGGCTGCATCCGTCGATCATCCGCAAGGTGACCGGTCCGAGCATCTTCTCCGAGGGCTGGGGCCTCTACTCCGAGGAGCTCATGGCGGAGCTCGGGTACTACACCGACGAGGAGCGCCTCATGCAACTCGTGTGGACCCTCGTTCGCGCGGCGCGCGTCATCATCGACGTGGGCCTGCACACGCGCGGCATGACCTACGAGGAGGCGGTGAAGATCCTCACCGACGAGGTGCACCTCGAGCGTCCGCTCGCTCAGAACGAGGTCAAGCGCTACACCGAGTCGCCGACGCAGCCGCTCTCGTATTTGATTGGCCGCGAGCGCATCTTCGCCATGCGCGAGCGCATGCGGGCACGCGACGGCGCCCGCTTCTCGTTGAAGGCCTTCCATTCGGAGGTCCTCACCCGCGGCACCGTCGCCCCCGGCCTGCTCGAGCGCGAAATCTTCGGCGACTAGCCCCCGAGGCCTTCCAGCATGGCCAGCAGCGCGTTGGCCTTTTCCAGGCCCGCGTTGGTCGACATGGCCGGCTCGTCGCGTACCTCGATTTCGACGAAGCGCTCGGGCGGGATGTCCATGAGGAAGCGGCTTGGCGTGCGCGGGACCGGCTTACCGCGCATCGCGCGTGCCTTGCAGCGCGAGAGCACGAGCACGTCGCGCGCACGCGTCACGCCCACGTAGAAGAGCCGACGCTCTTCCTCGATGTCGGCCGCCTTCGAGGTGTTGCCGTCCTCCGAGAACGTCGGAGCATCCGTCGCACGCTCGTCCAAGGTGCGCTGGTGCGGCAAAAAGCCTTCCTCGCAGCCGATCAAATGCACGATGTCGAACTCGAGCCCCTTCGAGCCATGCAACGTCGACAAGGTGACGGCGTTGCCCTGCGTCTCCTCGTCGGAACCGAAGTCCAACGTGAGCGCGTGCAGGAAGTTCTGGATGTCGCGCGCCTGCTCCATGCCGCCCTTCGCCTCGCGGCGCGCCAGCGTATTGAACAGCCCTTCGACGTTGCCCCATCGCTTGGCCGCGGCATTGGGCGTGGGCGAGCTCGCCTCGATGTCGCGCTTCAGACCGATGCGCTCGCACAGCGAACGCGCGACGGCGCTGGCCGGTGTCTGCTGCACCAGGATCATCTTGCGCGTCTCGGCGATGATCTTCTCGAGCGACTTGCACCCCTGGCGCGCCTGCTCGGAGACGTCGTCGAGCGCATCCACCCGCTCGATGGCCTCCCACAGCGTCCAGCCCTTGGCCTTCGCGTGCAACGCCAGCCGCTCCACGCTGGTGTCGCCAATGCCGCGCGCCGGATAATTCATGATGCGCCGCAGGCTGATCTCGTCCGAGCGATTCAAGGTCAGCTTCAAGTACGACAGGAGGTCTTTGACTTCCTTGCGCTCGAAGAACTGCTGCCCGCCCACGATGCGGTACGGAATGCCCTCCGTGCGCAGGCACTCCTCGATCACCTTGGCTTGGCCATTGGATCGATAGAGCACTGCGCAGTCTTTCGGCTGCTTCTTCTCGTCGCGGATCCAGCGCTGCAGCTCGCGTACCGTGTACGCGGCCTCCGCATCGGGCGACGGAGCCACGGCGATCGTGATCTTGTCATCGCTCAGCCGGCTGCTGAACAGGTGCTTCTTGTGGCGCACGTCGACGCGCTTGGCGATGACCGCGTTGGCCACGTCGAGGATCGTCTGCTTCGAGCGGTAATTTTCCTCGAGCTTGACGACTTGCGCACCGGTGAACTGATCCTCGAACTCGAGGATGTTGCGCACGTCCGCGCCGCGCCAGCCGTAGATGGCCTGATCGTCGTCGCCGACGACGCAGATGTTGCGGTACGGCTCCGCGAGAAGGCGCAGCATCATGAACTGGGCGCGGTTCGTGTCCTGGTACTCGTCGACGAGCAGGTAGCGCGCCTTCTCTTGCCAGCGCGCGAGCACGTCGGGCCGGGCTTGCCACAGGCGCACGACCTCGCAAACGAGGTCGTCGAAGTCGTACGCGGAGAAATTGCGAAGCGCCGCTTGATAGCGCGGGTACACGATTTTCGTGATCTCCGCGTACGGATCCATCCCGTCGTCGGGCAGCTCCTCGGGCAGCAAGAACGCGTTCTTCGCATTGGAGATGCGCGACATGATGGCCGATACGTCGAAGCGCTTGCCCGCGTCGACTTGCCGCAAAATCTCTTTGACCGTGCCGACGGCGTCGCCCTGATCGAAGATCGTGAAGGCCGCATTCTGCGCGCGCTTCTCGCGCGTGAGCACATTCAGGCCGAAGGAGTGGAACGTCGAGATGGTCAGCCCTTTCGCGGCGCTCGTCCGTCCTTCGAGGAGCTTGTGAATGCGCTCGCCCATTTCGCCGGCGGCTTTGTTCGTAAAGGTCAGCGCGACAATCGTGCCCGCGGGGATGCCGCGCTCCAAAAGGCGGACGATACGCTGCGTGATCACACGCGTTTTCCCCGACCCGGCGCCCGCGAGGACGAGAAGCGGGCCATTTTGATGCTCCACGGCCGTTTTCTGGGCCGGATTGAGACCGCTCATGGGCTTCCTTAAGCATGGAGCCGGGCGCGGAACTAGATTGAAAGAGCGCCCGCAATATGCCGGTATGGACGGACGATGAAACCTTCGACGCGCCCCGCACGCCTTGCCAGGTCTATCCTGCCGTTTCTCCCGGTTGCATCGCTTGCATGTGGTGGCGCGACCCCGGAGCCAGCGCCGCCGAAGCCTGTGGAGAAACCCGTCGAGGTGGCTCCGCCCCCCGACGTGAGCGCGGTTCCGGCCCCAACCACGCTGCTCGCCTTCGGGCGCGTGCAAAAGCCGGCCGACGTCTTGCAAATCGTGGGCGGTTGGACGGGGACGCCCCTCCCTCCCGACGTGGTCACCGAGCTCGTGGCCAATGCCGCCGTTTCCAAAGCGGCGGATCTCGGGCGGCCGGTCGATTTCGCCGTGGCCACGGATCCGAAAAAGGCGTCATCGGGCCCAGGCTTTGCGCTCTCGGTGGCCCTGCGCCCGCTCGAGGAGTCCAAGCCGGTCCTCGAAAAGAGCTTCACGCTGAAGCCCGCGCAAGCTGGCATCATTCGCCTCGAGCCCAAAGAGGCGAACGAGGAAGAGGACCGCCGCGAATGCGCGATTTTCCCTTCGGCCGATGCGCCGTTTCGGCTGGTGTGCGGAACGTCGGGGACCGCGCTCGATCTTCTGGGGCCGTACCTCTCGCGCACGTCGCCTCGCGCGAAGTACGCCTCCGACGTGCACGTGGAGGTGACCCCCGAGCCGTTCCGACCGATGCTGACGCAAGGCCGAAGCTTGATTCCGAGCATCATGGGGCAGGTGCTCGGCATTCGGAAGACGGACAACCCCGCATCGGAATTGGAACACGCCGCGCTGGGTGACTTCGTCGACTTCGCCATCGATTTGGATCGCCTCGAGCTCGATGGAAAGCTGGCCGAGCCCGGCGCCGATGCGACGTTGACCGCGAGCTTCAAAGGGCACGAGTCGCTCACCACGCGCCTCGCGGTGAGCCATCCGGAGCGCGCGGGCGCGGCGCCGCCGGCGTTCTGGCGCATGCCGGCATCATCCGACGTGGCGCTGTTCCATGGCGCCATCGACGAGAAGGACGTGGCGCACGCACGCGATCTCACGCTCGATGCCATCGCGAAGCAGCTGGCGAAGTCCTCGGTTGCGGAGGCCGACAAGAAGCTGCTCAAGGATGCGGTGTCGCACACGACGGCGCTCTTTCTCGCGCCCGGCGTCTACGCCAAGGGCATCGACGTGGAGGGCGAGCAGAAGGCCGTCGCGGCGGCAAAGGCCAACCGCGAGGACGCCAAGGCCGGGAAGAAGGGCGCCAAGGATCAGAACGAGATGCGGCGTGCGGTGGGCGAGCAGCTCGCGGGCTGGTCGCTGTTCTCCGTGGAGGAGCCCATCGCCAAGGTGTCGGGCGTCGTGAAAGAGTTGGGCGCGGCCCTGGCGCGCCCCGGCATCGTGAAATGGCTCAAGGAAGAGAACCACGGTCTGGCCGCGCCGACCTTGAAGGCAACGGCGTCTCCTCGCAACGCCACCTTGCCGAAGGGCACCGTGCATTACGAGCTCACCGTCGTTCACGAGCCGCCCGAGTCGCTGGATCTCGGGAAGAAGCCCGCGGATGCAAAAAAGCCGGGTGCCAAAGAGGCAAAGGCGAAGGTGCAGGGCAGGGTGGTGAAGATGCACATCTTCCTGGCGCCCGATGCCAACCGCACGGTGATGGGCTTCGGTGTCGACGATGTGCTTGCGGCCAAGATGCTCGCGGGCGTCTTCGCATCGGGGCCTACGCTCGAGACGCGTGAGGGACTGGACGAGCTCAAACGCGCCAAGACCAACGCGGGTGGCTTCATCACGACCCGCGGCTTCGTGACGGACAGCCCGCTTGCGTACGTTTCGGACAAGAAGCTGCCCGATCGCGATCCGCTTCGCCCCCTGCAAAATGCGCCTGCCCACGGCGGCGCGGTCATCCCGTTCACGTGGCTCGCGCAGCCGGGTAAGGATGCGAACGGCGGCTCGTTCGTCGCGACCGTGAAGCTGCCCAAGGCCGCGGTTCAGGACATCGTCGCCACCGTTACGCAAGCTGGACGATAGATGGCGCGCCCCTGCGCCCGCATGCGCATATAAGATAGCCGCATGCGGGTGCTCCTCGTTTCCGCCAACCGAGAGAAGCTCCCCTCCGCCGTCGTGCCCATCGGCATCTTGTCGGTCGCCGCTGCGGTGCGCGATGCGCACGATGTCTCCGTGGTCGACCTCTGTTTCGAGGCCGATCCCCTGGAGGCCGTGGAGAAAGCCATCACCAGCTTTCGACCCGACGTGGTCGGCCTTGGACTGCGCAATCTGCACGACAACACGTACGCGGGGAGCGAGCACCTGCTCGCGTATTACGAGGACGTGGCCACACGCATCCGTCAGACCACGGATGCGCCGCTCGTGCTCGGCGGCGCGGCGATCACCCTGCGACCCACGCAGCTTCTCGAGCGCCTCGGCGCCTCCCACGCCGTCGTCGGTGAAGGAGAAAACAGTTTTCGCGCCCTGGTGGACGCACTGGCGCGCGGCGAACGACCCGAGCCGATCATCACGTCGGAGGTGATCCGCGCCTCCCAGGCGAAATACGTGCAACTTGCACGCAAGCCGATGGTGCCGAACAGCCTCGATGGGCTGCCCACGCCGGCGCGCGATCTCGTCGATGCGCGCTATTTCAGCCTGGACGGGACCGACTCGGTGCAGACCAAGCGCGGGTGCGCCTTTCAATGCACCTATTGCGACTACCCGGATCTCGAGGGGCGCAAGGTTCGCATGCGCCGCCCCGAGGCGGTGGTCGACGAAATGGAGTACCTCGCCAGCGGCTCGCGTGGGGTGTCGCACGCCTTCGTCGTCGACAGTGTCTTCAACGTGCCGCGCTCGCACGCGCTCGCGGTGTGCCGCACCATGGTCGAGCGGCGGGTGACCCTTCCGTGGGTCTGCTACGTATCGCCGGCATCGCTCGACGAGGAGCTCGTCGAGGCCATGGCGCGCGCCGGCTGCATCGGCGCGGAAATCGGGACCGATTCGGGCACCCCCCGCGTGCTCGAGCGCCTTCGCAAGCCATTCACGCTCGATCAGGTGCGCCGCGTGCGTGCGGCCTTCCGCGCCCACGGCATCGCGGACTGCCACACCTTCGTGCTCGGCGCCGAAGGTGAAACGGTGGCCGAGGCCGAGGGCACGCTGGCCTTCGTCGAAGAGCTCGATCCCGACGTCGCCGTGTTCATCGCCTTCATGGAAGACCGCGAGAGCCATGGCATCGGTCGCGCGGAGCACCGGCAAGCGCTGCTCGATCTCCTCGCGCGCGAGGCACCGAAGCACCCGGGTTGGATCGTTCCCGAGCTGGGCATCCGCTTCGGCACCAAGATATCGACCTTCCTGCAGCGCGCGCGCCTGCGCGGCCCGGGCTGGGTCCACCTGGCCCATGCCCGCCGCGGAAGAGGGTTTAGGGGGTAGGGTTTAGGGTTTAGGGGGAGAAAGCCGCTCTTCTCTGACCCTAAACCCTAGACCCTACCCCCTAAACTTGCCCCATCCGGCATGTGTGAGTACGTGTAGGATATGTCGGGTGTGTCTCGTTATATAACGACTGCGATCGCGATGCTGGCTCTTTGGCTACCGGCGTCGGGCGCTTCGGCGGCTTACCGCGAGGCACACGCCACGGGCTACGACATGCACGCGCGCATCGACGACGCGGGCGTTGCGCAGTTCGAGCATGCCATCACCTACCGCGTCATCGCGGGATCGCTTTCGAGCATCGAGCTCGATGGCATCGATCCGACGGCCGTTCTCGAGTCGCAGCAAGCCACGATCACCGCAGAGGATGGGCATACGATGCCCGGACTGGTGACCTTGCAGCCGCCGTCGGGCGACGCGAAGGATGCGTCGATTCGCGTCGATGTGATGGAAAAGCGGGGCCTGCGCCGCGGTGTCTACGTGATCAAGCTGCGCTACCACGTCGACTTGGTGGCCACGAATGCCATCACGAAAGACCTCGCGCTGTGGCGCATCTCGTGGACGTCGCCGTCGCTGCCCGAGGGCATCGATGGGGAGCGCGTGGTCTTCGATTTGCCGGCCGCGCCCACCGAGCCGCGTGCCTGGCGTCCCGATGCACCGGGGGCTGCGGCGGGGGCGCCGGCGGGGGATGGCATCGTCTCGACGTTGCGCCGTTCTGCAGACCGCGACGAGCTGGAAATCGTGCGTCTGCACGTGGCGCGCGGGGAGCGGGTGACGTGGGGGGCGCGTGTGGATCCAAAGGCGTTCCCGGCGGCGCGGTCGACGGAGCTCCGCCCGCCGTCCACGCCCGCCGCACCCGTGTCGGATCATTTGCACGAGAGCGCGCGCGTGGCGTTCGTAGCCTTGGTGGCGCTCGCCTTTGCCTTCGTCTTCGCGAAAAAGGCGGAGCGCACGTCGGAGCTTTTCGCGCGCGAGCAGACCATCGAGCGCCCGCTCTTGCCGCTCTCGCGTGCCCTCCGCACCGTGGCAGCCGGTGTCTTCATGGCGGCATGCGTGGCGACGCAGCTCGGCGGCTACGCCACGTGGGGCGGTATCTTCCTCGCGTGCTCCATCTTTGCCATCGCCTACCGCGCGCCGCGTGTGACCTTGCGACCGCGTGGGCCGGGCAGCTGGTCGATGGTGCGCGAGCGTGAGGCCTTCGCAGCGGCATCCCGCGCCGGAGACGTCTTCGATGGCTCGACCCGCAAGGGGCGCATCACCTTCGCGATGGCCCTCGCGCTCGTGGGTGGCGGCGTGGTGCTCGTCGACCGATTCGCCGGGCGCGCGGCGAGCTACACGGTGATGCTCGATGCGTTGGTTCTCGTGCCGTTGTTCTTCACCGGCACGCGCGCGCAGCTTCCTCCGCCGGTGCCGCAGGCTTCTGCGGCGTGGCTCAAGTCGCTCTTCGGCGCGATGAAGAAGCACGCCTTGAAAGCCGCGAGCGACGGTTTCCGCATCGTCCCTTGGGCGCGTCACCCGCTGGGCAGCGAAATCCACGACGAGCTGCGCCTTCTCGTTCTCCCGCGCACCTCGATGCCCGGCGTCATCGGCATCGAGATCGGCGCCACCTGGCCTTGCGCCGGCGACGGGCCCTACCTCGCCCCCGAGGTCCTCGTGCGCGTCCACGACGCGAGCGCCGCCGCCGCTCGCCTCGTGACCCTCGCCCCCGAAGTGCGTCCCCTGCCAGGCCGCAAACTCCACGAGCGCGTGGTCCGCCTCACCCCCGAGATCCCGACCTTGGCCGCCACGCGCGATCTGGTCCTTTCGCTCGTCCGCAACTTCGTCGACCGCCGCACCTCGAAGGCCAAATGGGAGGGCACCGATCGCCGCGCCCCACCTCCGGTGGTAAGCTTGCAAGATGAGCCGCGCGCGACCGTCTCGGCCGTACGATCCTAGCGCACCCAACGACCCCGAGGTCGAAGCGGCTTTTGCTGCGGTCCCTGAGACCATGGTTGCCGAGATACTCGACGGCAAGCTGTTTACGATGAGCCGTCCGCGGCCGGCGCCGGCTGGCGTCGCGACCGATTGCCAAGTTCCGCGCTCGCAGAGGGAGCCCCAGCCGGCATGATTATCCGACCCGATTGGGTTTGCGAAGTCATCTCATCGTCCACGGCGCGCATCGATCGCGGCAAGAAGATGCGCATCTATCGGCGCGAAGGCGTCGGTCACCTGTGGCTCTTGAGTCCAACGTTGCAGACCCTCGAGGTGTACCGCCTGGAACGAGAGCGATGGGTCCTCATCGAGACCTACGAGGGCGACGAAGAAGTACACGCCGAACCCTTCGACGCCGTTCCTCTCGCCCTCGCAGGGCTTTGGCCTACTCCCGTCAGTCCCCCTGGCGATGCCGGATCCGATCCAGCCCGACAGCCACCACGATGATGATGCCCGTCAGGATCTCCTGAACCCAGTTGGGGAGCCCCACGTGGGTGCAGCCTGTCTTGATGATCGTCATCAACAAGGCACCGAGAACGGAACCGAGCACCGAGCCCTCGCCGCCGCTGAGTGAACCGCCGCCGATGACCACGGCGGCAATCACGTCGAGCTCGAGGCCCACCGAGTCGGTGGGATCGCCCACGGTGAGGCGGGAGAACTCGAGGACGCCGGCCCATCCGACCAGGATCCCGGCCAGGGCGAACACGCCGAACTTCACCCGCGGCACATTGATGCCGCAAAGACGCGCGGCCGGCTCGCTCGAGCCGACGGCGAACACGTAGCGGCCTGCCTGCGTCGTCCGCAAAAGCAGCGCCACCGCGATGGCCAGAATGACCGTGATCCACACGCCGGTCGGCAAGAGCATCCACTCGCGGCCATCGGGCAACGGCGCGAGCAATGTCTCCAGGCCGTGCGGCTCCGCGTCGATCTTCTGCTCGCTCGCCATGCCTTTGCACAGACCGCGCAAGAGGCTCATCGTGCCCAACGTCGCGATGAACGGGACGAATTTCATGTAGCCCACCAGGGCCCCGTTGATCGCACCACACAACGTCGCCGCCGCGATGCCGGCCAACGCGGATACGAAGGCTCCATGTCCGCCGCGCAACATCAGCGCAATGGCCACCGTGGTGAGCGCGACCGCCGAGCCCACGGAGAGATCGATGCCGCCGAGCACGATGATCATCGTCATGCCGACGGCGGCGATGCCCACCACCGTCGTCTGCCGCAGCATCGTGACGATCGTGTTCGTCGTCGGGAACGTCTCGTGCGCGAGGATGGCGAACAATCCGAAGAGCAGAGCCACCGCGAGCAGCGGCCCAATCCACGCTGCGCGAAGTTTCGGAAGGGACAAACCTTTGGACATCGTCGTCATGTATTTCCTTCGGCACCCGTGGCCGCAGCCAAAAGCGCATGCTCCGTCCACGCCGATGCCGGACGGATCTCACCGAGGCGACCGCGGTACATCACGCCGATGCGATCGCAAATGGAAAGCAAATCGGGAAGGTGGCTCGACACCACGAGCACCGCTTTTCCCGAGGCTGCGAGCGCCCGAATGTGACGTTCGATCTGCGTCTTGCTGTTGATGTCGACCCCGCGGGTCGGCTCGTCGAGCAAGAACAGATCGGCCTCCTGGTGAAGCAAGCGCCCCAGCGCCACCTTCTGCTGATTGCCCCCCGAAAGATCGCGCACTTGCTGGCCCACGTCGCGCATCTTCACCGCGAGCATGTCCGTCCACTTCTTCGCGCTATTGCGCTGCTGTCCGTCTTTGACGAAGCCCGGCGGGCCCATGCCCGACAGCCGCGACATCGTCAGGTTGTCCGCGATGCTCATGCTCAGCAAGAGCCCTTCGCCTTTGCGGTCCTCGCTCAAGAAGCCCACGCCCTGCGCGATGCGCTTGGCCGGCGAGGCCGACCCGCCCTGGCTCGCCACCCGGATGCTTCCGCGCGCCACCGGATCGAGCCCGAAGATCATGCGCAAAAGCTCCGTGCGGCCCGCGCCCAAGAGCCCCGCGATGCCCACCACTTCACCGCGATGCACCGTGAGCGACGCCGACGAAGGCTTCTTCACGCCCGAAGCGTTTTCCACCACGAGCACGGGCGCCTTCTCCGTCACGCCTTCTTCGGTGCGCACGGCTTCCTCGATGGGCGACGTTCCCGCATTCGTCGCGCCACCGCTCATGGCGAGCACCAGCTTCTTCGCCGTGGTCTCCGCGATGGTGCCCTTTTCGGCGACCTGCCCGTCGCGCAGAACCGTGTACACGTCGCACACGCGGAGGATCTCCTCCAAGAAGTGCGAGATGTACACCACGGCGAGCGAACGCTGTTTCAGCTCGCGCAAAAGCACGAAAAGCCGATCCACGTCGCCCGCCGCCAGGGAGCTCGTGGGTTCGTCGAGCAGCAGAATGCGGCACCCTGGCACCGCCAGCGCGCGCGCAATCTCCACCAATTGCCGATCGGCCGGTGAAAGATCCGCCGCGCGCACGTCGAGCGAAATGGTCCCCTCTTTGCCGGTGACCGCCTTCAGCGCGGCTTCCGCCTTCTCGCGCATCTCGCTGCGCCGCAAAAAGCCGTAGCGCGCGGGCTCGATGCCGAGCATCACATTTTCGCCCACCGTCATGTGCCCGCAGAGCGAAAGCTCCTGGTGCACGAGCAACACGCCCGCTTGCCGCGCCTCGCGCGGACCGCTAGGCCGATACGGCACGCCGCCGAGCTCCATGGAGCCCGTGTCCGGCGTCGCCGCGCCCGAGAGGATGCTCATCAGGGTCGATTTCCCGGCCCCGTTCTCACCCATCAGGGCATGAATTTCACCGCTACGAACCTCCAGGTCCACGCCGCGCAGTGCGCGCGTGGCCCCGAAGGTCTTCTGCAGCCCCCGTGCAACAAGGGACGACACACTCACGTCGATTTACTCGCCGAGCCAGGTCTTGAGATCCGGATGAACGACTTCCTGCGTGTCCGGCGAATCCATGTTCGCCTTCGTGATGAACACGGCGCCCGTGTCGACGCGCTTTTCGATCGGCTCACCCCGCAGGTGCTTCGCCATCGTCTTGATCGACAGGTAGCCCATTCGGAACGGGTTCTGCAGAAGCAGCCCGTCGATGTGTCCATCTTTGAGCCCGGCCAAGAGCTTCTCCGAGCCGTCGAAGCCGACGAACTTGATCTTGCCGGCCAAGTTCGCCTTGCGCAGCGCCAGCAGCATGCCGAACGTGCTGGACTCGTTCGGCGTGAAGATGCCCTGAATGGCCCCCGCCGCCGCCTTTTGCGCGCCGAGCAAGTTCTCGCTGGCAGCGAACGCGCTTTCCGTCGTCGCACCCGCGTAGCGGTTGTCGCTGACGATCTCGATGTCCTTCGCTTCCTTGATGGCCTCGATGAAGCCTTGCTCGCGCTTCGCCGTGCTCGCCGAACCCTCTTGGTAGCGCAGCACGATGACCTTCCCCTTGCCATTGAGGAGCTTCACCATGTTCTGTCCGGCGATCTTCCCTGCGGCGAGGTTGTCCGTCGCCACGAAGCTCACCTGCTGATCGCTCGCCAGATCCGAGTCGAACACCAGCACCGGCACCTTGGCCGCCGTGGCTTGCGTCACCGAATTGACCAGCGCCTTGTCGCTCAACGGCGCCAAGGTGATGCCGCTCACCTTTTGCGAGGTGAAGCTCTCGACGACGTCGATCTGGCCTTTGAGGTCATCTTCCTTCAGCGGGCCTTTCCAGATGATGTCGACCTTCTCTTCTTTGGAGGCCTTCACCGCACCGGCATGCACCGACTTCCAGAACTCGTGTGTGGTCCCTTTCGGGATCACCGCGATGGTCGTCTTCTTCGCCGACGCGGCCGAGGTGGTGCCCTCGCCACTCGCTGCAGGTGCCGCTCCGCCTCCGCTGGCGCCACCTTTGTCTTTGTCACAGCCGACGAGTGACGCACCCGAGAGCGCGCCGAAGGAAAGCAGCGCCATCGCTGCCGTGAAACGAAGGATGGGGGTTCCTAAACTGTGGCGCACGTTCACGACCTCCTTGATACCGAGTTGCTGAAAGTTACCCGAGGCCCCGCGTTGGGGGCCGTACATATCCGATGACTCAGAAGCCGACCGATGGCATCACGGTCGTTTGCACATCACGCCGGTAGACCGGCCATCAGTGCACGGTAGCGCATCTGGTGCTCGTACATAGCCAGAAAAACCTTGTATTTGCGATCGTGAAAGTCGCGTGACGCATCTTTTTGCGTCGGCACGACCACACGGCCGGCTCCGCTCATCGCGCCCATGGCTGAGACAATGCTCCGATGATTGCCGGACGCGACCGCCCCAAGGATTGCTGCACCGAGCAACACGGCCTCTGGTTCTTTCGGCACGACCACCTTGCAACGCGTTGCGTCAGCGTGCTGCTGAAGGAACATCGGGTTTTTCGTCCCACCGCCGCATGCGACCAATGTCCTAATCGCATATCCAGATTGACTCAGTGCGTCGATGATATGACGCGTCCCGTAAGCGATGCCCTGGATGGTGGCGAGGTAGAGGCGCGCCAGCGCATCGACACCGTCGTCCAGTTTGAGCCCCGAGACCATCCCACGTGCCGTCGGGTCCGCCCGCGGCGAGCGATTGCCGTGATGATCCGGCAGCACGTGCAGCTCCCGGGTGAGCTCTCCGGTGAACGCGGCCCCGGTCTCCTTCGTGAGCGCGTCGAGCCGCTCGTTGAGGAGCGCCTCCACCCGCGTTCCACGCTGCGCCGCCTCCTGCGCGAGCTCCGCGGCGCGCGCATGCGAGGCGATGGTGAAGTCGAGCAGCGCCCCCGTGGCCGACTGCCCCCCCTCGGCGAGCCAAAGCTCGGGCACCATGGCCGATTCGTACGGTCCCCACACGCCTTGAACGAAGCGCGCCTCGCGCGAGACCGCCATGTGGCAGCTCGATGTGCCGCCGATCAGCGCGAGCCGCGTCTGCAACTCGTCCTCGCTCGGAACGGCACCGTCGATGGCCATGCCCAACGTGCCGATGCCGCCCGCGTGCGCGTCGATGATGGATACCCCCACGGGTATCCCGGGCACGAGTCCCAACTCGCGCGCTGCGGTTTCGGTCAGCCCGCCGATGCCCTCGCCCATGGGCCGCACCCGCGTTCCGATGCGCGCGTAGCCCTCGTCGGCCAAATCACCGAGCCCGATGCTGCGGAAGTACGACGCGTCCCACCCGCCGTTCTTCGCCACGTAGGTCCACTTGCAGGTGGTGCTGCAGAGCGAGCGCGTATCGTTGCCCGTGGCGCGGTACGTCAGGTAGTCCGGTAGGTCGAAGAATTTGCGAGCTCGCCCCCACGCCGCCGGCAGATGCTCCTTCAACCAGAGCAACTTGGGCGTCTCCATCTCGGGCGAGATGATCCCGCCCACGTAGCGCAGCACCTCGTGCTTGCCCGCGTTGATGCGGTTCGCCTGCTCCACCGCGCGGTGGTCCATCCACACGATGACGTTTTGCGCGTCCTTGCCGCTGGGGCTCACGCTCACCGGCGCGTCATTGTCCCCCAAGGCCACCAGCGAGCACGTTGCATCGAAGCCGATGCCCGCCACGCGCGCGGGGTCGATTTTCGCCTGCGCGAGTGCGGCCTTCACCGCGATGCAGCATGCCCGCCAAATGTCGTCCGAGGACTGCTCCACGAAGTCGTCGGCCGGACGAAACATCTCGATGGGATGGGTGCCCATTCCCGCCATGGTACCGATACCATCGAAGAGCGCAGCGCGCGCGCTCCCCGTGCCCACGTCCACACCTAGGTAAAACTCGCTCATCTCATTGCCCCGAGAGCACCCGCACGCGGAAGCCCAGCTCCTGCGAGAGCGCCACCATCTCGTCGAAGATATCGCCGTAGGCCACCGCCACGTGGTTCGACAAGTAGTGCGCCATCAGCGTCTCTTGCGAGATGCCCATGTCCGCGGCCATGAAGGGCCACTGCCGCGTGGTGCCTTCCCACCACTCGTCGCGCACCTTCGGCGGAAGCTTCACCACTTCGCCGCGCCCGATATCCATCCAGAGGACGTCGTTCTTGATGTAGGCGCGTGCCCACGTCATCTTCCCGGGCAAGCTCTCGCCGGCGAAGCTCCCGCCCGGCGTCGGGAAATACAACGACGGCTGCCGGTACGAATGCGTGCCCTTCAGCGTGTTCGGATCGTGGTTGAACGCGTACGCGCCGCACGAGCCCGAGTTGAGCAGCACCCACAAGAAGCGCCCATCGTGCTCGGCGCCCCAGCGCACGTCGTGGAACATCACGGCCTGGTGCAGTCCCTTGTCCTTCAGGAGCCGCTTCATCATCTCCATCGGCACCAGGTTGCCCTGATCGGCCTCCGTCGCCGTGGCGATGGTGTCGCCGTTCGACTCCGGACGGCAGGTCGAGTTGAAAAGGCCCTCGGCCAGATCCGATGGCGGCCGCAGGGGAATCAACCCGAGTTGGTACTGCCAGCCCAGACCATCGGCCTTGAACTCCTGGAGCAAGTCCAGCACCACCAGGTAATCGCGCAGCTGCTCGCGCGTGGCGCGCTCGTCGAAGTCCTCCGCGTCCTTCTCGCCCCAGTGGAAGGTGATGCCCTTCTCTTTAACGAAGGCGAGGGCCCGGTCGATGCGCGCTTCGTCGATGCGCTTGCCGCGGTCGATGATCCACGCCTGGTCGATTTTGTGCTCGGCAAAGCCTACCGAGTGCAGCAGCCGCGGCCCGAAGTAGCCGTTGATCATGCCCATCGACGTGTCGCCCAGCATGAGGAAGAGCGGCTTGCGCTGCCGGATGCCCGCGGCCACCCGTTTGGCGCGCGCGAAGGCGTCGGCGCTCACGGGGCCGCCGTAGGCGATCTGGCTCTCGCCGTACTTGATCTTTCCCGTCTCGCACCACTCGGCGAGCCGGTCCATGAAGGCGGAATCCTTGGAGAAATCGGGCGACGAGGTCCACACGCGCGAGAAGGGCCGATTGAGCATCTCCAGACAGGCGCCCGTGTTGAGCAACCCCACGAGGCCGGGCCACCGGCCCGAGAAATTGCTGGCCAGGAGCAGCGGATTGTCCTTGCCCGCGACCCCGTCGCAGGTGTGCGGGCCGTAGAACCAATGGACGCAGACGCCAATCATCGGATCGTCGATGGGGCCGAGCTTCTCGATGGACTCGTGCGGCTTGGAAAGGAAGCCTTCGACCCGATATGTCTGCCGGCCGAGCTTCTTGAGGGCCGTTTCGAGCTGGACGGTCGCCTCCGTGATGTTCGGCAGGGCCAGCTCGTTGGGCTTCTGGCGCGCGTCCCCCGGCCAAAATAGAGCGATCTTTTTCGTCATGCGGCCAGGGTACCCCCGAGTGAAGTGGGTACAAAGTTCCCGCTTGCCGTATTAGCCTCGGAAATTGCGAGCGAGCCCTCCACGACGGGAGCGCTGCAAAACACGCCAATGGATCCCGTTCTGCCTTCGCATCTTCTCTGCCTCTACGCCGAGCCTCTCGCGGCGGGTCGTCGCGTACTCGTGGTGGGTGACGCAACGCAGGACCTGGGCGCGCGCCTCCTCGAAATGGGGGCGCGGCTGGTTCACGTTTACGACCCCGACCCCGAGCGCGTGCGCCGCGCCCAGGCGAATTTCCCGCGCGGCATCGTCCTGCGTCACCTTCGCGACGACGACTTGGACGTGCGCGATGGGGCCTTCGACCTGGTGCTCGTCCCCGACGTGGCCTTGCTGGAGGACCCCACGTCCCTGGTCGCGCGCCTTCGCCGGGTGGTGGACGCCGAGGGCGCGGTGCTCGTGGCCGCGCGAAACCCCCAAGCGTGGGACGCGTCGCAGGCGCCGGAGACCCGCGTCGTCGACTACTACGAGCTGTACGACATCGTCTCTCTGCAGTTCGCGTGCGTGCGCATGATCGGCCAGGTGCCCTTCTTCGGCGCAGCCATCGCCGAACTGGGGGAGACCGACGAGGACCCCGAGGTCAGCGTCCACACCGAGCTGGTGACCGAGGCGGAGCCGCCCGAATACTTCATCGCGCTGGCGAGCCACTCGGATCACATCCGGCTCGAGCCGTATGCCATCGTCCAGCTGCCGCGCGATGCGACGGCGTCCCTTTCGCTGAGCTCCACGCAAGAAGGCGCCTTCGCCGCCGACCGCGCGGTGCTCGTGGAAGAGGCGATGTCGCGCGTGGCCCAGCTCGAGGCGCAGCTCGAAGAGCAGCGCGCCCAGCTCGCGGAGCAACGTGCCGAGATTGCCGAGCAGCGGGCCGAGATCGAGCGGCTCGAAGCGGAAGCCGCGCACGCGCACCGCGTGGGAGAATTGGAGCAGACCGTCTACGACGCGGGCCTGCGCATCCAGCAACTCGAGGTGGACATCGACCGCCGGCGCGAGCATGCCGCCGCCTTCGAAGAGGCCATGCGCACCGCCGAAGACGCCGCGCGCGTCCTCGAAGAGCGCACCCGCGACGCCGAGCAAACGGCGCTTTTGCGCGCCGAGCAATGCGCGACGTTGCTCGGCGAAATCGAGTCGCTCAAGACCTCGCTCGATGCCGAGCGCGTGGCCAACGAAGAAAAAGCGCTCTCCGATTCCGAGGAGGTCGACCGACTGCTCCTGCAGATCGGCGAGCACGAAGAAAAATACGGTCTGCTCGAGCGCGAATTTTCCCAGATGGCGGAAGCCCACGGCGCGGAACTGGGGGCGGTCGAGGCGCGTCTCGTCGAACGCGGACACCGCATCGCCGAGCTCGAGCGCGAAATTGCCCGCCGGGACCGCATCACACTGGGCCTGGTTGCCGAGCTCGAAGAGCGCACACCCCTCGACACGGCCCCTCAGGAAGGTGCTCAGGCGGCGCAGGATGCGCCAAAGCAGGCGCCGAATGAGGTCGACCCGGCCCTGCTCGAGAAGCTCGAGAAGGTGGCGCGTGAAAATGCGGACTGGAGCGCGAAGCTCGACGAGATGGCCGTCGATGCCGCCCGAAGGGAAGGCGAGCTCCACGCGCGCACATGGCGCATTGCCGAGCTCGAAGGCGAGCTGACCCGAAATTCATACCGCGCCATCGATCTCGAGCGTCTCACCCGGCTGGAAGACGAGCTCGATATCCTTCGAAGGGCCATCTCCCAGGAACATGACGCCCGGTTGCGGGCCGAATCGGGAGAGGAGCTCACCCGAGCACGAGCCGAGCTCCAACGGCAAGCGGTGCTTCTCGAGCAGCTTTCACGCGAGCTTGATGCGCGCGACCGCGCACGTGCAGTTCAGGACTCGCAAGAAGCCTAACGAGTGACTATAGAAGCCAGGCGATGGTCCACGCCGGATCGAGTTAAGGAGTTTCGTTGACAAGAAACTCGTGCGACTTAACTTGGCGCGGCGAGCCATTCGTGGGCAATCCATTGCTTTAAAACCCCATCGGGTGACATGTCGAAGCGGTGCTATTACGAAGTTCTGGGTTGTTCGAAGGATGCATCTGCCGAAGAACTGCGTCGCGCCTACAAGAAGGAGGCGTTGAAGCATCATCCGGATCGCAACCAGGGTAACCCTCGCGCCGAGCAAACCTTCAAGGAGGTGAACGAGGCGTACCAGGTGCTTTCCGACGAGCAGAAGCGCCGCATCTACGACCAGTTCGGTTTCGCAGGCCTCGAAGGGGCGGCGAGCGGTGGTCCCGGCGACATGGGCGACGTCTTCTCGCACATGCAGGACCTCTTCGCCGAAATGTTCTCCGGCGGCCCATTCGGCTTCGGAGGCAACCGCGCTCCACGTCGCGGTGGAGACCTGCGCGTTCAGCAGCGTCTTTCTCTTCGCGATGCGGCCTTTGGCTGCAAGCGCGAGGTCGTGGTCCACGCCCCCTCGCGCTGCGACGATTGCAGCGGCAGCGGGGCTGCCGCGGGCTCCAAACCGGAAGCCTGCAGCGCATGCCGCGGCACGGGCCAAGTGTCCACCGCGCGCGGTTTCGTCATGTTCACGGCGCCGTGCGCCCGTTGCCAAGGCCGCGGTCAGGTCATTCGCAACGTCTGCAAGTCGTGCAAGGGCGAGGGCGTCATCGCCAAGCCGCGCAAGGTGACGGTCAACTTCCCCGCCGGTATCGACTCGGGGCAGCGCCTTCGCGTGCAAGGGCAGGGTATGCCCGGCCCGGGCAACGTCCCGCCCGGAGATCTCTACGTCGAGGTCGACGTGGAGGAAGACTCGCGTTTCGAGCGCGATGGGACCGACTTGGTCACGCGCGTCAACGTCGGCTTCGTGGACGCGGCGCTCGGTGCGGAGGTGCGCGTTCCATCCATCGGCCCCGAGACGGAAAATGGGGAAGAGCCCACCCTCACGGTGAGCATCCCGGCGGGCACGCAATCGGGTGCGGTCTTCACCTTGAAAGGGCAGGGCATCCCCCGGCTCGATGGCCGCGGTCGCGGGTGCCTCATCGTCGTGGTTCAAGTGCAGGTGCCCACGGCTCTCACATCCCGCGCGCGCGAGCTGTTGACGATGCTCGATGAAGAGCTTCGTCTCGGTGCCGAAGATGCCGAAGGCGTCTCGCGCCGCCGCGTTGCGGCGTCGTCCAAGTAAGACGTGGCCGCCGATCTCGACCTCGGCGCTATCAAAGCGAAGCTGGCGGCGACGCCCACATTGCGACCGAAGGGTCGCGTGCTCGGCGTAACGGGCCTGGCGCTGCGTTTCACATTGCCGGGTGCACGCGTGGGCGACGTCGTCGAGGTGCGGCGACGCGGTACGCCGCTTCCCTGCGAAATCGTCGGCTTCGACGAGGGCGAGGTCATCGCCATGCCGCTCGGCGCCCTCACGGGTGTCGGCCCCGACGACGAGGTGGAAGCCACCGGCGTCGTCTCGGGTGTGCGCGCCCATCCATCGCTGCTCGGCCGCGTCGTCGATGGCCTCGGGCGCCCGCTCGATGGCGGCAGCGACATCCCCGGCGACGAATGGGTCCCCGTCGATCGCGATCCTCCGCCCGCGCTCGAACGGCGCCGCGTGGACAAGCCCATCGCGACGGGCGTGCGCGTGCTCGACGGGCTCCTCACGTTGGGCGAAGGACAGCGCGTGGGCCTCTTCGCCGGTTCGGGCGTTGGCAAAAGCTCGCTGCTCGGCGCCGTCGCACGCGGCGCCTGGGCGGATGTCGTGGTGATGGGCCTCGTCGGCGAGCGCGGTCGCGAGGTGGGCGAGTTCCTCGATCACGCGCTCGGTGAAGAAGGCCGCGCGCGCAGCGTCGTCGTCGTGGCCACCAGCGACGTTTCCGCGCTCGAGCGACTGCGCTCGGCGCAAGTGGCCACCGCCTACGCGGAGTACTTCCGCGACCAAGGCGCACGGGTCATGCTGCTCATCGACTCCGTCACGCGCTTTGCGCGCGCCCAGCGCGAAATCGGCCTTGCCGCGGGCGAGCCGCCGGCCCGCCGCGGTTACCCGCCCAGCGTCTTCGCGGCGCTCCCGCGCCTGCTCGAGCGCGCCGGCCAAGCGGCCCACGGATCCATCACGGCGATCTACACGATCCTCGTCGAGGGCAGCGACATGGACGAGCCCATCGCCGACGAAGTGCGGGGCATCCTCGACGGCCACGTCGTACTGGACCGCGCCATCGCTGCGCGCGGTCACTACCCCGCCGTCGACGTCACCGCATCGTTGTCGCGCGTCATGGACGGCATCGTCAGCGCCGAGCACCGCAACGCCGCGCGGCGGCTGCGTGCCATGGTCGCCACCTACGAGGCGAAGCGCGATCTCGTGACATTGGGCGCTTACGCCAAGGGAAGCGATCGCGAGCTCGACGAGGCGCTCCTGCACATGCCCCGCATCGAGCAATTCCTCCGGCAAGACGCCAAAGAGCGCGTCCCCTTCGACGACACCGTCGCACGCCTGTCGCGCGTGGTTTTCGGCTCATAAAAACGGCATAAAGGCGCCCCGCCGACGTGGCGCTATAGTAGCGGCGTGGTTCACGTACGCGCGAGTGCCATTCGGGCGCGGCTCGATTGGGTCCGAACCCAACGCGGGCCGGAACACGTGGAGCCCATTTTCGCCGCCCTCGATCGCCACGAGCTTGCCATCCGTGCAGCGGTCACGCCGAACCTCTGGGTTCCCTTCGACGCCTACATCGCGCTCAACATCGAACTCGATCGCCGCTTCGGCACGGGCGATCTCGCACTCTGCCGCGTGCTCGGCCGGTACACCGCCGAGGTCAACCTCCCCACGATTTACCGCATCTTTTACAAGATCGGCACGCCGACCTACATCCTGACCAAGGTCGCGGCAGTGTGGACGTCGCACTACGACTCGGGCAGCGCCTCCATGCGCATCATTCCGGGCGGCTGCGTCGTCTCCGTGGAGAACTTCGGTACGCCGCATCGCTGCCACTGCAACGCCGTCCTCGGCTGGATGGAGCAAACCGTGATCATCACCGGTGCCCGATTGAACGACGCCCGCGAGTCCGCATGCCGCCTGCGCGGTGCCAAGGCCTGCGAATTCGAGATCCTGTACGATGCCTAGGGAGCGCTATGGAGCGCCGGCATCCTGCCGGCGGTTAGCCGGCTTCCAGCCGGCGCCGCGATCGACGAGCCACCTAGAAGGTGGCGGACCGCCGGCAGGATGCCGGCGCTCCATATTCGACGGGGCCTTCACCACTCGTGCCGAGCCTAAGGGGCCGGCTCGAAGGTGATGGGCCCCGCGCCCGTTTTCACGCGGATGCGGATGCGCGGGTTCGGTGTCGAGGGACCGAGGATGTAGTCCTCGCCGTCCTTCGTCCAACCGTTGACCTTGAGCGGGCCCGCCTCGCTCTTCACCTCGGCGCGTGCGCTGACGCCGCCGGGGATCCCCAACCTCACCGGGCCCGCACCCGTTTCCAAGTCGAGCGACAGCTCGCGTTCCACTTTGCTGCCGAGCGACACGTTGACGGTGCCCGCCCCCGCGCGCACGCGCACTTTGGCCGCGCCGAAGCGCCCCACGTCGGTCAACGTGACATTGCCCGCACCCGTCTCGATGTCGATCGCATCGGCGGCCATCGGGTTCGGGGCGGCCTCGCCCACGCGAACGGAGCCCGCGCCATTGCGCACGATCAGCGAATGAACGGCCAGCCCGCCCAACTCCAGATCGACCGACGATGCACCGCCCGAAACCGTGAGGGCCATCGGCGTCGTGCCCAGGGTGAGGCGATAATCGGCAATGAGGCCCGTGCCCCACTTCGAGGCATCCACCCCGGGTTTGCCCTGCGACACCGTCAGCTTGTAGCCGGCGTTCGACACGGCGGGCGCCAGGTCGCTCACGTTGGTCTTGGCCGCGCCACCCACCACGTGCACGCCGCCCGGGGTCACGTGCAGATCGCCCTCCTGCATCTCGAGGCGGACATCGGCCGGGTGCCCGGGATCGCCGGGGGCATCTGCCACCACGTCGTAGGTCTGCAGCTCACCCACCGACTTTTTGCACGCCGTACCCGTGAGACCCGCAGCGATCGCGACCGTAGTCCATGCCAGAGGAGACCAAAAGGAACGCCGCATGGGCCGAGATTAGCGGTGCCGTACGGGCTTTCCTAGCGAGTTCTGGCCCAGCGGTCGTGCTACATCGAACACCGCTATGACCGTGCTTCAAGTCGCTGACGTCCGCTTTGGATACGCCGGCGATGTTCTCTTCGAAAATGTCACCTTCAGCCTGGCCCTCGGCGAGCGGGCATCGCTGGTAGCGCCAAATGGCGCGGGAAAATCCACGCTTCTGCGCCTCATTGCGCGCGAAATCGAGCCCGACCGTGGCTCCGTGGTCATCCGCAAGGAAACCAGCTTTGGCTATTACCGCCAATCGCACGAGCTCCCGCCCGCCGGCGACGTCATGGAGGCCTTTCTCTCGGCTTTCCAGGACATCGTCCAACTCCGGCACGAGCTCACGGAGGCCCAGCATGGCGCGGCCTCTGGCGATGCGCGTGCCCTCGAGCACCTGGCCGAGGTGAGCGACCGCTACCACGTGGCCCGTGGCGACGAGCTCGAGCGCGAGGTCGCCATCCTGGCGCACAAGCTCGGCTTCTCCGACGCGGATTTGGCGCGGCCGGTGGCGTCGCTTTCCGGCGGCGAGCGAGGCCGGCTCCAGCTGGGCATCGTGCTCGCGCAAAAGCCGGATCTGCTGCTCATCGACGAGCCCACGAACCACCTCGACCTGGACACGATCACCTGGCTCGAGAATTACCTCATTGGATACCGCGGCGCCGTTCTCGTGGTCTCCCACGACCGTGCCTTTCTCGACCGCACCTGTCCGCGCACCTTGGAGCTGGGGTCGCGCGGTCTTCGCGACTACCCGCTCAAGTACACGGACTACGCGGCGGCCCGCGAAGAGGATCTCGCCCGCGAGCGCGCGCTGCTCGAGCGGCAGCAGGCGATGATCGACAAGACGGAAGACTTCATCCGCAAGAACATCGCGGGGCAGAAGACGAAGCAGGCGCAGAGCCGCCGCAAAATGCTGGATAAGCTCGAACGGCTCGAGCGTCCCGAGGACGTGTGGCAAGTCGCCGAACGCGTCGCCTTCCGCTTCGCGCCGGCCAACCGCAGCGGTGACATCGTGCTCGACGCGAAGGGACTCGCGGCCGAACGCGGGGGCCGTCCGCTGTTCTCGGGCGTCGACATGCTCATACGCCGCGGGGAGCGCATCGGCATCGTGGGCCCGAACGGCTCGGGAAAGAGCACATTGCTGAAGCTTCTCGCGGCGCGTGGTGCATCGGACGATCGCGGCACGGTGAAGCGGGGCACCAATTTGCAAGAGGGTTACTTCGACCAGCACCTGGGCGAGGTCGATCCTTCGCGCACCGCGGTGGAGGAAGTGCGCCGCGTGCGGGGCGACTTCACGGTGGAAGCGGCGCGCCAGTACCTCGCGCGCTTTCGCTTCTGGGGCGACCATCCGCTGCGCACCGTTTCCGGCTTTTCCGGCGGCGAGCGTTCGCGTCTGGCGCTGGCGAAGCTGCTGCTCGAGCCGCGCAACCTGCTCTTTTTGGACGAGCCCACGAACCACTTGGACATTCCGGCGGCGGAAATCCTGGAGGAGGCGCTCGTTTCGTTCGAGGGCACGGTCATCCTGGTGTCGCACGACCGGCGCTTTCTCGAGACGGTGGCGACCCGCATCGTGTCCGTGCGCGATGGGCAGGTCGAGATCTACCAGGGCGGGTTCTACGACTATTCGAGCCACGTCGCGCAGATGGCCGCGGAGCGGGCGGCCGCCGAGGAAGCGGCCAAAAAGCCCGAGAAGAAGCCCGAACCGCAGCCTACGAAGGACGCGAAAGCCGATGCAGGCGGGCGGCAGTCGTTCGAAGCCCAGCGCAAGGAGGCGCGCGACCGCGAGCGCCGAAAGCGCCGCCTCGAGGAGCTGGAAAAGAGCATCGCCACGGCGGAAAAGAGCCTGACCGAGATGCGCGCGCAGCTCCGTGAAGATCCCGGTGGCGACTGGGCAAAGCTGGCCGAGCGGGCGAAGGCGGAGCAAGCTCTGAGCAAGAGGGTGGATCAGATGATGACCGAGTGGGCCAGTCTGTCGGAGGAAGCGTCGTGAAGCCGTCGTCCCGCGGTGTGGTTCTCATTTTGGCTTTGGTCACGGGGCTCACCGGCACCTCCACCATGACCGCGTGCAAAAAACGCGGTGGCGATGCGTCGGCCGACAAGGCCGCCGTCTCCGATGCGATCCCCTTCACCGTGTCCGACTCCAGCGAGGGCCTGCTTTTCACCTGGATCGACGAGCGGGGCGACTTCCACGTCGAGCAGCGCGCGGCCGACGTGCCCCTCGTAGGCCGCGACGCCGTGCGCGTGGTCGATCCTTCGCGCGACGAGGGCACGCACCCCGAGCGCGTCTTCGTCGCCGATTTGCGCACCGCCCAACCCGACGGCACGTACTTGGTCAAGCCGATGACCAAGGCAGACTTCGAGGAGATGGCCGTCAGCCGCCGCAAAGGAAAGAGTGCCCTTCTCGAGCCGAAGGCGCCGGGGCCGGTGGCATCGGGAGGGCAGGGCCCCGCCGCCGCGAATGGCCCGAACGGTGGCGGCGAGCCCGCCGATCCCAACGCCCGCCCCGCCGTCATCATCTACGGCGCAGAATGGTGCGGGCCCTGCCATCAAGCCGCGGCGTACCTCCGCAAGAAGGGCATCCCCTTCGTCGAAAAGAACATCGAGGCAGACCGCGACGCCGCGCGCGAAATGCAGGCCAAACTCGCCAAGGCTGGCCTGCACGACGGCTCCATTCCGGTCCTCGACGTGCGCGGCAAAATGATGGTCGGCTTCAACCCCCGCGCCGTCGACGAGGCCCTCGGCGCCGCGATGTAATCGCGTTCAACCGAAACGCGCGAGGCGCTCGGTCAATCCGCGTTTGACGTCGGGCCACTCCTCGGGGATGACGCTGAAGAAAATCACATCGCGCACGAATCCGCCCGGGTAAATGGAGTGGCGGCGCAACGTGCCCTCTTCCTTTGCGCCCATTTTCAACATCGCCTTTCGCGAATGTTGATTGCGCGCATCGCATTTGAGCTGCACCCGATTCAAATTCAAATCTTCGAAGGCGTGATCCAAGAGCAATAGTTTGCACTCGGGATTCACGAAGGTGCCGCGCGCCGAGGCCACGTACCAGGTTCCGCCCACCTCGAGCGTCTTATTCGGCAGATCGATGGCGTGGTAGCGGGTACTCCCCACGATTTGGCCATCGCTCAGGCGGCGAACGGCGAACGTGAGGGCCTGTTCAATTGGAACGTCCACGATGTCGCGGAACCAGCGGCGGACGTCGCCGTGGGTGAAACTCATATTGAACTTCGACACCGGCTCGTCGATTCGATCCTGAAGCCGCTCGAACTCGCCGCCGTGCGAGGCGGCGAGTGGTTCGAGCCGGACGAAGCGCCCCTCAAGCGTGAGGGGCGTGAGTGTCGTTCTTGGGCTGGGCGACGGCATTGGCTTGGCTCTTTCGGAAGGCAAGACGGTAGACGTACGGGTCGTTCGTCAGCTCGGGGTGGAACGTGGCGCAGGTGACGTTGCCCTGGCGAATGAGCACCGGCTCACCGCGGAAGCGACCCAGGACATCGACCTTCTCGCCCACCTCGAGGATGCGCGGCGCGCGGATGAACACCAGCGGGTGGCCTTCGTCCGACATCGCCTCGAAGCTGTCGATCTGCCGCCCCCACGCATTGCGCGCCACCCGCACATCGACGAATCCGAGGCTGCGTTGCTCGGGCTGCGTGACCGTGCGCGCCGCCAGAATGAGCCCCGCACAGGTGGCGAGAATGGGATGCCCCGCCACCGCGAACCGCATCAGCGACCACTCCAGCTCGAATCGGACGATGAGCTTCAACTGCACGGTGCTCTCGCCGCCGGGAAGCACCAAGCCATCGATGCTTTCGAAGTCGTCCTTGCGGCGAACCAAGATGGTCTCGTGCCCGAGGCTCCGGGCCATCTCCGCGTGTTTCTCGAACGCCCCCTGCAAAGCCAATATGCCGATGCGCATCTTCTCGTTACCTTCCTCGTTCGGCGAATCGCTCGTGCGTGAGCAGCGACGCTGCCTGCACGGATTTCATGGGTTGGCCGAGGGCGGTGCTCACCTCGGCGAGTTTATCGGCGTCTTGCCAATAGGTTGCGGCGGTGACGATGGCGCGTGCACGCTTCGGCGCATCGTCGCTCAAGAAGATGCCGCTTCCGACGAAGAGCGCCTCGGCGCCCAGCGCCATGCACAGGGCCGCGTCGGCCGGCGTGGCGATGCCGCCGGCTGCGAAGTTCGGCACGGGCAGCTTGCCGGTTTCCTTCACCTTGAGCAGCAGTTCGAACGGCGCGCCCAGGTTCTTGCCCTCGGCCACGAGCTCGTCGACCTCCATCACGCTGACGCGGCGGATCTGCGTGCGGAGCTTGCGCAGGTGCTTCACGGCCTCCACGACGTCGCCCGTGCCGGCCTCGCCCTTGGTGCGCAAGAGCGACGCGCCCTCGGCGATGCGGCGCAGGGCCTCGCCCAGATCGCGGCAGCCACAGACGAAGGGCACCTTGAACGACGCCTTCTCGATGTGGAACTCGTCGTCCGCCACCGTGAGGACTTCGCTCTCGTCGATGAAGTCCACGCCCAGCGCCTCCAGGATGCGCGCCTCGGCGAAGTGCCCGATGCGGCATTTGGCCATCACGGGAATGCTCACGGCCTTTTGAATCGACACGATCATCGCCGGGTCGGACGCGCGGGCCACGCCGCCTTCCGCGCGGATCTGCGCCGGCACGCGCTCGAGGGCCATCACCGCGCAGGCCCCGGCGTCTTCGGCGATCTTCGCCTGTTCGGCGTTGACCACGTCCATGATGACGCCGCCCTTGAGCATTTCGGCGAGTCCCAATTTCGTCGTGCTGGTTGCCTTTTTCATATCTCGATCTCCAACTCTTCTCCGGTTTTGCCCGATGATTGCTTAGACGACTTCCACCACCGCATCCGCGGGGCGCCCATCCGCCGAACGCGGCATCTGGGCCATGACGGCTTTGAATGCTTTTCCAAGGCGCCGCGCGCCCTCGGCCAATCTGTCCGGCGGCTCGGCGCAGAACGTTACGCGCAAGGCGGGTTCGGCCTCGGCCTCCACCGAGTAGAGGCTGCTCGGCGTCACCTGCACGCCGTGCCGGAAGGCTTCCTCGGTGACCCGATCCGGATCGACGGAGCGCGGAAGCCGCAGCCAGAGAACGACGCCGTGGTACGGCGTGTTCCACCGCACCTCGGGGGGCAGCGCTTTTCGGAGCGCGGCCTCGAGCACGTTGCGCCGCGTTTGGTACTCGGGCAGAACGCGGTTCATGTGCGCGCGCAGGTAGCCGCGCTCCATGAACTCCGCGAGCGCGTGCTGGAGCAGCGCCGACGTGCCCAGATCCGTCACCCGCTTGAGCGAGCGAAGCACGTTGCGAATCGGCCGAGGACAGACCACGAAGCCAATGCGCAGCGCCGGAATGAGCCGCTTGCTGAACGTGGACAGGTGAATCACGTCGCCATCGAGCGCGCGCAGTGACGGCGGGAGCGGTTGCCCATCGAGGCTCAAACCCGCGCCGAAGTCGTCCTCGATGAGCGCGATGCCCGTCGCGTGCGACCAGCGCACCAACTTGTGGCGACGCTCCGCGGAAATGGTCATCCCCGTCGGGTTGTGCCCATTCGGCATGAGGTAAAGCGCCTTCACGTCGGAGCGTGCGAAGCGCTCCAGTGCGAGAAGATCGGGCCCCTGACCATCGTTGGGCACGCCGATGAGGCGCGCGCCCGCGACGGAGAAAAGGTCCACGGCGCCCGAGTACGTGTTGCTATCGACCAGCACCGCCTCGCCCGGGTTGACCAGCGCGCGCGCAATCAAGTCGAGCGCCTGCTGGCTCCCGGTGGTCACCAGAATATCGTCCAACGTCGCCGGCACGCCGCGCAGGTTCAAATCATGGGCAATTTGCTCGCGAAGGCGCCGCACGCCGTCGGGCGGCGCATAGCTCATCGCCCGTGCGCCCATATCGTTCATCACGCGCTCGATGCACCGCTGCATGAGGTCGTCCGGCATCAAATCGAGCGATGGCTGCATGCGCGACAGATTGATCACGTCGCGCCCCTCGACGTAGCGGGCCAGCCGCTCCGCGCGGTTCAAGCTCTCGATGCGCGAAGCGCGCGAGAGGAGGGATGCCCACGGCAGCATCGAGGCCTCGAGCGACGTTCGCGCGCGCGCCACTTGCGATTCGGCGGGGGCTTCCGCCTGCCGCTCGACGAAGGTGCCGCGCCCCACGGTGGAGGAGACGAAACCCGCGGCCTCCAGATCGGCATAAGCCCGCGCCACCGTGTTGCGGTGCGTGGACAAGGTGCGCGCCAGCACGCGGGTCGGCGGCAGCTTGTAACCGGGCGGGAAGGCATGCGTCTGAATGCGCTCCACGACCTGGTCGAAGATCTGGCGGTAGATGGGATCCTCTCGTCGAGGGTCCACGCTCAGCCCGACATCTTGGCTCAATTGGACCTCCAATTGGCCTAGTTGTATGCCTAACCGAACCGTCGTTCCACGGCCGGCCAGCATTTTCCGCAAGTATCAATTGTGCCAATGTCCCGGAACGCCCCCGGCCAATCCGAGCCGTGCTCAGCCTTCGAGCCGCTGCTTGCGCGCGATCACCCGGCCATAAACCTGTCGCTTCGGCCGCCCGCTCCACGCGGCAAGCCGCTCCGCAATGGCCCGCGAGTGTTCGCCTTGGGCGAGCGCAATGTCGATCTTCTCGTCGAGCGCCGCATCGTCGATGGCGCCTTCGCGCGCGGAGACCTCGTGCGGGCCCAGGACGAGGACGACCTCGCCGATCCACGCATGGTTCAGCGCGACCAGCTCGCGCAAGGTGCCGCGCAGGAACTCCTCGTGCACCTTGGTCAGCTCGCGCGCGACGCACGCCGTGCGATCCGGCGTGGCATCGGCCAGATCGGTCAAGGTCGCATTCGTGCGGTTCGCCGCCTCGAAAAGCACCACCGTCTCCGGCGTGTCGCAGACGCGCGCGATGGCCTCGCGCCGCGTGGAACCGTCGCGCGGCAAGAAGCCCAAAAAGCGAAAGGCACCGCCCACGAGGCCGCTCGCCATGAGCGCCGCCAGGACCGCGCTTGCACCCGGCACCGGCACCACGGTGATGCCCGCCTCGATGGCCGCACGCACGAGCGCGTCGCCGGGATCGCTCACCAGCGGTGTGCCCGCATCGGTCACGAACGCGATGTCCTCGCCCGATTGCAGTGCATCCACCAGCCGCGCAATCTCGCGCGGGCTCGAGTGCGCATGCAGCGATTCGAGCGCGCGCGGCGAAATTCCGAAGTGCGTCAAAAGCTGCCGCGTCCGCCGCGTATCCTCCGCGGCGATGCGGGCAACCGCGCCGAGCGCCTTCAGGGCGCGCGGCGTGATGTCCTCGAGATTTCCGATCGGCGTGGCTACGACGTAAAGGCGTCCCGCCTCCGCCATGCTAGTTCGCCTCGGCCGCGTCGCCCATTTCGTCGCGCAAGAACTCGCGCAGTCGCATGGTCAGCCGCTGCTCGAGTTGCCGCACGCGTTCGCGCGAGATGCCGAAGCGATCCCCCAGCTCTTGCAAGGTGAGGGGCTCGTCCGCCACGAGCCGCTCGTCGAAGATGGCCAGGTCCTTCTCCTTGCCGGCGAGGGTCTCGCGGAAGGCGCCCAGCTTCTCCTTGAGCAGCGCGTGCAACTCTTCGTCGGCCATGAGCGTCTCGGGCCCTTCCAGCCCGCTCGGCATCATGTCCACCTTCGCGATGGCGCGCCCTTCGGCGTCGCCCACCGGGGCGTCGAGCGACTTTTCGCTCGAGGTGAGGCGCACGTCCATGTCGGCGACCTCGCTCTCGGGCACGTTGAGCCGCTTGGCAATCTCCTCGTGCGTCGGGTCGATGCCCATGGCTTGCAGCTCGGCGCGCTTCTTTCGCAGGTTGAAGAACAGCTTGCGCTGTGCCTGCGTCGTCCCGAGCTTCACCAGACGCCAATTGTTGAGGATGAACCGCAGGATGTACGCCCGGATCCACCACGCGGCGTACGAGGAGAGCTTCACCCCACGGTACGGGTCGTAGCGCTTGACCGCCTGCATGAGGCCGATGTTGCCCTCCTGCACGAGGTCCATGATGTTCTTGTACGCGCGCCGGTACTCGTAGGCGATTTTCACCACCAGGCGGAGGTTCGCCGTGACCAGCTGCGCTGCAGACGCCGGATCCTGCGACTCGACGAAGCGCACCGCGAGCTCGTGCGTCTCTTCCGGCGTGAGCAGCGGGTGGCGCTGCACTTCGCGCAGGTACGCGGCCATCGGATCGAAGCGCGCGATCGAGGTCGCCGCCTCGGATACCGGCTCGCGCTCGGAGGGGTAGGGGGCGGCCGTGGAATCGGCACCGCTCTCGATGATGCCGTCCTCGAGATCCATTTCTTCATCTGCGGAAAGTTCGGAGGCGGGGCTCGATTCGGCCCCCATCTCGCTCTCCGGGCTTCCTTCTTCGCTCAGCTCCGCCGAGCCGGTCTCGCTTTCGGGATCGCGGTCTTCCTCACGGCTCTCGCCCGAGGCCGAGGCTCCAGCGGCAGGCGTTTTCGAGGTACGCGCCGCCGTGTTCGCTTTCGAGGTGCGCTTCGCGCGTCCGCCCTTTCCTTGAGCCTGGGCGGTCGCGGTCGTTTCCGGCTCGTCGGCCGTAGCAGTGTTGGTTTTTCTCATTCGCGGCACGATGGGAGGATCGTAGTTTATGGTCACAGCTACCGCGACAACAATCCCCCACGGGGCACGATTCCGCGAAGATCGGGGCCCGGGGGCGATTCTTGCTGGCTTCAGCCCGAGTCAGTGCAAGAGCCGTAGCCACCATTGGGCGACGGCACCCGCGAGCACGGCGGCCGACACTGCCAGCTTCCAGGCGGGCAGGAGCGACGGCGCGATGAAAAGCTCGCTGGGTCGGTCGGAGCGAGGATACATACCTCTAATCAACGCATACATGGCCGCTACAGTAAGGACGCAACGCGATGCGTCAAGTGCGTCAGATTTGGCCGAAAATTCGACTTCAAGTTCTCAGATGCAAATTGATTCTCTAGGAATATCAATATGATACCGAAGGACCGTCGCAAGAACGAAAAGCGTCTTTCAGGTAAGGCCGGCCGCGTTCGCGTCAAAGATCATGGAGCCGACGCGAAAAAGTCATTTGCCGAGGCAACGCTCGATCTGAAAAACGCCGATTTCGAGCTTCTCGCCAGCGACAAGCGCGCGGCGTTCACGCCCCTGCGCTCGCGCATGGTGGCGTGGGCCCGGCGCATTGCGGCCAGGCTTTCCGAGCTCGGAATCGACGTGGAGGCCACGTGGACCGACGAGGAGCACATCGATGTCCGCGAGCAAACGGCTGGCGGAAAAATGGGAACCGCGTCGATCGTGTTCCACGCGCCGGTGCGCAAGAATGCGATTTTGGCCCTAAGACTCCGGCCCAAAGTTGTCGAAGTCAGCGTCGAGCTCTATCCATCCGTGCATGCGCGCGCCGTACAAGGCGAAATCGTCGGCCTTTTCGACGCACTGCCGGATCAGTTCTCGCTCGGAAAGATCGAGGATCTCAACCGGATCCCCACGCGCGAGGCGAACGCAGACGACGTCCGAACACTGTTGGAGGGGGACGCAGGCCTCTGGCTTGGCTGGTCCGTCCCGCGTGAAGTCGTCCTCAAACACGCCGCCCTGGTGGGTGAGCAGCTCGGAGATGCCGTGATTGCACTCTCCGCCGTGTTCGCGCTGGTCACCGATATCCCGGCGCCGTCACGAAATATCGGCTCGCTCGCCGTCACGAAGACGGCACGGGCGAACACCCTCGAAAAAGGCTCGCGCGTCCGTGTGCTCTCGGGACCGTTCGTCGGCAAGACGGGCGTCATCCAGGAGCTCGACGCGCGCGGTGCGAAGGTCATGCTTGGCCTTTTGGCCACGCGCCTCGACACGTCCGAGCTTGCCCTCTTCAAGGAGGGACCCAATCGTCCCATTCTTTCGTCATCGCACCGGCGGCCGCTCGGGGCACGCGAGCGTTGACCCGGACCGTTCATGGATCGTGACCCAATCGATACGAGCAAATTTCGCAACATGAGCGTGACCGCGGCGGGGCAGTTCCGCCGGCACCTCCCCGCATACCTGGCCGGTGCCGTCGTGCTGGCGGCGTTCCAGTTTGCGATGAACCGCATCGATTGGCTCTCCAAGACGGCCGTCGATCGCATCTTCAGCGACCACCCCGAGGAGGCATGGAAGCCCGCCGTCTTCATGCTCGGCCTCGCGGTGTTCGCCTTCGGCACGCGCGTGGCGAGCCGCTTGTTCGTCTTCAACGCGGGCCGCGACGTCGAGTACGAGTTGCGCGGGCTGCTGCTCGCGCGCCTGCACCGCTTGGGGACGGCCTTCTATCGCCGCATGTCGTCGGGCGAAATCATGAGCCGCTCGACGAACGACTTGGCCCAAGTGCGGCTGCTCTTTGGCTTCGGTGTGCTGAACATGGTCAACGTCGTGTTCGGCTTCGGCAGCGCGCTGCAAGTGCTGATGAGCATCTCGCCCAAGCTCACCTTGGCCACCTTCGTGACCTTTCCGCTGACCGTCGCTTTGACGCGCTCGTTCTCGAGGCGCATCTTCGAGCGCACGCGCGCCAACCAGGCCGCATTGGGCAAGCTCTCCGAGTCCCTGCAGGCGAACCTCGCGGGCGTGCGCGTGGTGCGAAGTTTCGCGCTGGAGACCCGGGAGCTGCACCGCTTCCAAGAAGTGAACCGCCGGTACCTCGATGCGAGCCTCGCCTTGGCGCGCGTGCGCGGCTTGTTCATGCCGTTGCTCGGTGCCGTGAGCGCCGGTGGCTTTCTCGTCTTCTTCTGGTACGGCGGCTCGCTTTTGCTGCGCGGTCCCGCCGCGGGCGGCATCTCCAAGGGCGACTTCTTCGCCTTCCACCTGGCGCTCACCCGCATGTACTGGCCGATGTTCGCCCTCGGCTTCGTGCTCTCGATCGTGCAGCGCGGGCGCGCTTCGTTCGTGCGCCTGAAGGAGATTTTCGACGCCCTTCCCGAGGTGGAAGATGGCCCGCTCCCCGCCCCGAAGGATTCGCGCGGCGACGTGGCCATCAAGGGCCTCTCCTTCGAATATGGCGCGCGCAAGGTGCTCGACGAGGTCAGCTTCGAGGTGCCCGCCGGCAAGAGCATCGCCATCGTGGGGCGAACCGGCTCGGGCAAATCGACCTTGGCCATGCTCCTGGCCCGCCTTCTGCCGACGCCGCGGGGCGCGGTCACCATCGACGGTCACGATGTTTGCGATTTGCCGCTGACCTTCGTGCGCCGCACCGTGGGATATGCGCAGCAGGACGCGTTTTTGTTCTCCACCACGGTGGCGCGCAATATCGCATTTGCCTTGGACGATCCCGATACGCCCGAGGCCATGGAGGCCATTCGCGAGGCCGCGAGCGAGGCGCAGGTGCTCGAGGAGGCGCTGTCCTTGCCGGAGCAGTTCGACACGGTGGTGGGCGAGCGCGGAGTGCAGCTCTCGGGCGGTCAAAAGCAGCGCGTCGCCCTGGCGCGCGCGCTGTCGTGGGGACCGCGCATTCTGGTGCTCGACGATCCGTTGAGCGCCGTCGATGCCAAAACGGAAGCCGCCATTCTGCAGGCCATCGAACGCCAGGCCAAAAAGCGAACCGTCGTGCTCATCACCCACCGCATCGCGGCTGCGTCGCGGTGTGATTCCATCGTGGTCCTGGACCAGGGCCGGGTGGTCGAGCGGGGCACGCACGAACAATTGTTGCGCATGCAAGGGATTTACGCGGCCTTTGCCGAAGAGCAGCGCATGGCGCACGAGCTGGACGAGCTCGATGTCGAGCCTTCCTCGGATGCCGATCGCGTGGAGGTTGCATGAGCGCCCAGGCGACCACCGCGGTGAAGAAGCCGAATCGCGCGGAAGAAAAGCTCCGTGCCTTCCACGAAGAAGACGCCATGGGCAAGGCGTACGACACGCGCCTGGTGCGCCGGCTCGTGCCCTTCGTACGGCCGCACGTGCGCTTTCTGGTGCTTTCGTTCGCGTCGCTGGCCTGTTTGACGGGCTTGAATCTGCTGAAGCCCATCGTCATGGGCGATGTCGTCCGCCGCGCCAATGCGAGCGACGCACAGGGCCTGGTCCGCGACGGCGTTTACCTTTCACTGCTCGTCGTTGGCGGGCAGCTCCTCACGCTGGCGCAGCTTTACACGATGCAGGTCACCGGCGCGCGCGCCATGGCAGACCTGCGGGCGCACATCTTTCTCTTCTTCCAGAGCCTGCAGCTTCGGTTTTTCGACCGCACCCCGGTGGGGCGACTGGTCACGCGTGCGAGCAACGACGTCGATGCCGTGGGCGAGTTGTTCGCCTCGGGCGTCCTCAATGCCGCGGGCGATTTGATTTCGCTGGTGGGCATCGTGGCCATGATGCTCTTGCTCGACTGGCGCCTCTCGCTCATCGCATTTGCGGCGATCCCCATCGTCGGGGCCATCGTTCAATACGTGCGAAAGCGCTCGCGCGAGGCCTTCCGCGACATTCGTGCAAAGACGGCACGGCTCAATGCCTTTCTGAACGAGCAGGTCAATGGCATCTCCGTCGTGCAGGCCTACAGCCGCGAGGACGCGACCGCGGGCGAGTTCGACGCGATCAACCACGCGTACCTCGATGCGAACAAGCGCTCCATCTATTACGAGGCCATGCTCGACGCGGCCATCGAGATGGTCAGCACGTTGTGCATTGCCAGCGTTCTCTGGTGGGCGGGGCTCAAACGCATGGGCGACATCTCCTTTCCGCTGGTGGTGACGTTCACCCAGTACATCAAGCAATTCTTCGAGCCGATTTCGCAGCTTTCGCAGCGCTACACCGTTCTGCAGTCGGCGATGGCCGGTGCGGAGCGCATTTTTCAGCTGCTCGACGAGAAGGACATCGACGGCGTGCTCTCGACGGAGGCCGAGAAAGCCCCGGAGGGCCCGCCCGACGAGGCGCTCGCCTTGTTGGACGTGAACTTCGAGTACAAGCCCGGCGTTCCCGTGTTGAAGGATGTCTCGCTGTCAGCGAAGCGCGGTGAGAAGATTGCGCTGGTGGGCGCAACCGGCGCGGGCAAGAGCACGGTGGCGAGCCTCTTTCTGCGGTTGTACGAGGTGAATAGCGGATTCGCGCGCGTGTTCGGCAAGGACGTGCGCACGTACGATCGGCACGCGCTGCGCGAGCAATTCTCCGTCGTGCCGCAGGACGTGTACCTCTTTACGGGCACCGTGCTCTCGAACATCGCGATGAGCGATCCCACGCCGGATCGCGCAAAGGCCGAGGAGGCGCTTCGCCGCATCGGTGCACTCGAGTTGTTCGAGCGGCGCAATGGGCTGGATGCGGAGGTCGATGAGCGAGGGGCGAACTTCAGCGCGGGCGAGCGCCAGCTCATTGCCTTTGCGCGGGCCGTGTACCGGGACGCACCCATCCTCGTCCTCGACGAAGCGACCGCCAGCGTCGATTCCGACACCGAGGCGCGCCTCCAAGTCGCGCTCGACGCCGTCATGGCCGACCGGACGGCGCTGGTCATTGCGCACCGGCTTTCCACGATCAAAGCCGTGGATCGCATCATCGTCTTCCACAAGGGCCGCATTGCCGAGGCCGGAACCCACGACGAACTGCTCGCCCGCCAAGGGGTTTACGCGCGCCTCTATCGTATGCAATACGCGCACGAACGCGTCGAGGCCGGCGACTCCCTTCCCGGAGGGCTCAAGGAGATTGCTGCGGGGGAATCTCCTCCTTTTTCGCGGCGTTCGGTATAAAAATGAATGTGCGTATCCTGCGTCCCCGTCGTGCGGCCCCGGCCGATGCCGTCCGCCCCACGCGCGCCGAGATCAACTTGGCGGCGCTTCGCCACAATTTGCATGTGGTCGCGCGGCACGCACGCGGTGCGAAGATCTGGGCGGTGCTCAAGGCCGATGGCTATGGCCATGGTGCGCCTGCCGTGGCGCGCACGTTGGAGCGGGCCGGTGCGGATGGCTTCTGCGTAGCCCTTCTCGAGGAGGGCATCGAGCTTCGCGAGGCCGGCATCAATGCGCCCATTCTGGTGATGGGCGGCTATTACGGGTCGGCGCACGGTGAAGTGCTGGCGCGTGGACTCACGCCGGTCGTCTACGATGGCGCGCAGCTCGAGGCGTTTGCGCGCCTCGTTCGGTCGGGTGAGGTCGAAGGACCCGTCGACGTGCACGTGAAGATCGACACCGGCATGGCCCGCCTCGGCGTGACGATGGACGAACTGGGAACCTTCGCCGATAGCCTTCGCCACTATGCGAAGGAGCTGCGCGTGCGGGGGCTCATGACTCACCTGGCGCAGGCCGACGCGCTGTCGGCCGAGGAGACGCGGGAGCAAGTGCGCCTCTTCGACGAGGCCACCGCGGCGCTTCGCGCACGGGGCATCGTTCCCGATGTGCGCCACGCTGCCAACAGTGCGGCCGTCCTGCGCGGCGACGTCGACATCGTCGATGCGCGCTTCGACGCCGTGCGCCCCGGCATTGCGCTGTTCGGCGTTCCGCCTTTGCTCCTTTCGAAAGATGGCGGCGGGAACCCCGTTTCGGACGAATTGCGACCGGTCATGCGCGTCCGCTCGGAAATCGTGGACGTGCGCGAAATCCCCGCCGGTGCCGGCATTGGCTACGGGGCACTCTGGCGGGCACCCGCCAAAGCGCGCATCGCCACCATCGCCATGGGCTACGCCGACGGACTCTCGCGCCAGCTCTCCAACAAGGGCCACGTACTCGTCCGCGGCAAGCGCGCCCCCATCGTCGGTGCCGTCTCCATGGACATGGTCATGATCGACGTTACCGCGCACGAAGGCGTATCCATCCGCGACGAGGTCGTCGTTCTTGGCGCGCAAGAGGGCCCGCTCGGCAAAGACGCCATCTCGGCGCAGGAAATCGCCGGACACGCGGGCACCATCGCCTGGGAGATCCTCACATCGATCTCCCGGCGCGTGCCCCGCTTCTACCGCGAGCCCTAATCGCAGTCGAGGATTTGGACGTCGTACGCAATGGCCGGTGAGACATTGCTCACCTTTACCGAATACGTGTGGCCCTTTTCGGATTTCCATCCATTGGGCACGATGCGAATGGCATATTTGCTTCCGTAGTTCGCGCCGAGCACATTGACGGTGACGGGCTTGTTCGTCGTTCCATCGGTGATGGTCACCTTGCCCTTCGAGAGGTCGATGCTGTCGCTCTGGATGGACCACCCCGTCTTATCGAGCTCGTAGTTGAACGAGGCCTTGAGCGCGCCGGAAGGGAAGGGGCCCGCGGGCGGCCAGGCCACGTACGACTTTCCGGCCTTGCCCGTGCCCCCGATGACGTTCATGCACGAATAGTCGCTCGTCGAGCCAATGCCGATGGGACCGAGGGAGTTCGATAGGATCCATCGGCGGTGGCCAATGGTGGTCTCGTTGCCCGGATCGGACATGTAAAGATCTACGGCGGTCACGGCCGGAGTGGTGGCGATGTTGCTTTGCCCCGCACCGGTTTTTCCATCTTGCGAATAACATTTCCAATTCGTGGGCGGCGAGTGATTGAGCGAATCATTCGCGTCCATCATGATTGCGCATTTCTGGCTTCGCGCATTCTTCGTGGCGTCGAGGGCTACAGCCGGCAATCCCGCCATGGCGCGATAAAGATTTACCAATTTGAGTGCATTGTTCCGGCCCGCTGTCGTCATATCTCCTGCATTGCAGGCCGCCACGTTACCGCTCCACGTTCCTTCGGAGCGATCTTGTCGATCACTGCGCCATCGCGTGCAAACATCCGCTGCGGCCATCGGCGCAACCTGGAGGGGGAGGAGCTCGTCCTCCGTTTCGCTCGAGGATTCTGCCGATTCAGTGGTTGCACACCCGGCAACCAAGAAGACGCTTTGCATGGAAAAGAACAATGCTGCGGCGGACCAACGACGCATGGAACGACCTCTCGAATGGTGAGGGTTAACGATTATGCTTTATCGAGATTTGGGCGGCGGAGCGCCCCAAGACCTGAACATTGAAGGCGGAAGCGTGTAGGTGCCAATGCAAATCATTCACGGAACCAGAATGATTCGCAGATACCGCTATTCGTAATTTGACTCACTCTCGTTGAACGAGATGATCGCTATTGATCCTTCTCGGGGGTTTGGGGCGGCGGAGCCCCCCAATACCTGACGATGTGCACGCAACCTTCTCACTGTGAAGCGGACTGCGCTCACGCCGTCGCAGGCCCGTCACCTGCCCATCACTTGAGTGATGTCATAACGCACCACGTTATTTCCGCGTTGAAGCCGAATTCCAATATCGACTTCACCCGCTAAAATTGACGCAAAGTCAACCTATTTCGATGTCGCCTGCGTGCGCGTGTCGGTTGCCGCAGTGCGCATGAAACCGCGTTGAAATGAAATGCCCTTCACGGGGTGCGTCAGAGGGACTTAGGGCCATACCAGACGAGATAAGCGGAAAGAGTGAGAGAGCCGCATCTTGCCTCTTGCGGAGAGAGACGAAATTGGCGAATAGTGCGCCGTTAATCTTGTCGTGTTTTATCCGCAGCTTGAACTCACGAAGTTCCAACTCGAGAACCGGCGTCATAGTCCAGGTATTCCCGTCACCCTCTCTCCTAGTAGGGCCTCCATCCGGGGCCCATCTGCCGAACGCTCGCACGAGGGCAAGTCGGCTCAACCGCAGTGGCCTGATTACTCAATAGACCCGAACCGACGCGCGCACACGGTTACGGGCAACGGGGAGCAATGAGACTTCGATCTTTACCGAAATGGGCTCTTTCCGTCGGGGCCTTGTCCTCGACGATAGCGATGGTGGCACCCGCGCAGGCTCAGGGCACGGCGGTTCTCACCGGAAAGGTCGTCGACGCTTCGACCAAAAAAGGGGTCGCGGATGTCGTCGTGACCGTAACCTCGCCCGCCCTGCAGGGTGAGCAGATCGTGACGACGGACAAGACGGGTAGCTACCGCATCCCGTCCTTGGCCCCGGGCGTGTACACGCTGCACCTCGATAAAGAGGGGTTCCGAGCGTACCAACGCGACCAGATCCAGCTGCGCGCGGATGCCACCATCCGTCTCGACGCCGACCTCCTACCGGAAGGCCTGAAGGCCGAAGAAGTCGTCATCGTCGCCCACGCGCCGACCGTCGACGTCGGGTCGAGCACCACGGGTGCAAATATCAACAGCGACTTCACTTCCCGTATCCCGGTTACCAACCCGGGGTCGCGCGGCGGTGCGCAGCGCTCCTTCGAGTCCATCGCGGAGGCCACCCCGGGCGCGCAGGCGGACACGTACGGTACGTCGGTCAACGGCAGCACGTCGCCGGAAAACTCGTACTTCATCGACGGCGTTCGCACGAACAGCGCGAAGTTCGGCATCAACGGCTCGCCGCTCTCCATCGAATTCATCAAGGAAGTCAACGTGCTCTCCGGCGGCTACATGCCGGAGTACGGTCGCTCTACGGGCGGTATCCTCAACGTCGTCACCAAGTCCGGTAGCAACGAGTACCACGGCGACGTCTGGGCGAACTGGACCCCCGGAGCCCTCGAGGGCAAGCGCAAGTACCCGTACTTCCTCGGCGAAGCCGTGCAGACCCGCCGCAGCCTCGCCAACATCTGGGACGTCGGCTTCGACCAGAGCGGTCCGATCATCAAGGACAAGCTCTGGTACTACGTGGGTTTCGGTGTTTCGCGCGCGATCTACAACTTGGAGCGCTCGATTTACATGAGCCCCATCGGGGACGACGGCAAGCCGAACTACAAGGTCGAGGGCACGGAAATTCCCGGGACCGGCTCCAAGTATCAGGCCACGCAGACCTCGTACCAAATCTTCGGAAAGCTCGATTTCCGCGTCAATCAGAACAACAAGCTGGCCCTGACCTTCGCGGCCACGCCGACCACCGCCGGCGGCGGCGGCGATTACTCGGTCAACCCGACCACGGGTCTCGTCGAAGGCGCCACGGTGCGCGAATTCAACTTGAACGGCACCTACGGCGCGCAAGCGCGCTCGTACCGTTCCGGCGCATTCGACACCTCGCTCAAGTGGACGTCGGAGTTCGACAACAAGTCGAAGATCCTCGACACGACCATCGGATGGCACCACGAGCTCGGCGGACGCCGCAGCGCGGACGGCTTCCAGGTCGGCAGCGGCCTCGGTTATTCCGCGGTTCCGCAGGTCGTCTACCGGCGCAGCCCCAACCTGCACGGCATCGAGGACTTCGAGCGCGCGCCCGGATGCTCCCGCGTCAACGGCCTACCGACCTGCCCCGTGCAAACGTACACCACGGGTGGTTCGGACCTTCTCGACGAGCAGGTGTTCGACATCTACTCGGCCAAGAGCGTCCTCACGGTTCTCGCCGAGGCGGCAGGTCACCACGTCATCAAGGCGGGTGTCGACTTCGAGCTCCTCACGTCGTGGTGGTCGCGCGGTTACTCCGGCGGCGTTCGCTGGCGTGAGTCCACGAGCGGCAGCCGCTTCGACGCGCAGCGCGGTTACGGTTACGAGTCGGGCCCCGACCAGCCCATCATGCTCGACCGCCTGACCACGCGCACCTACGCGATCAACGCGGGTGGCTTCATCCAAGACAGCTGGCAGATCTTCGACAAGATCACGCTGAACGCGGGCATTCGGTACGACAACCAGTTCATGATCGGCAGCGACAACAAGCTGCTCATGTCCTTGCCGAATCAGATCTCGCCGCGCGTCGGCGTCATCTTCGATCCGACGCAAAAGGGTCGTTCCAAGCTCTTTTTCAACTACGCCCGCTTCTACGAGAGCGTGCCGCTCGACATGCTCGATCGCCAGACCGGTGAGGGCGCGATTGCGCAGTCGGTCAGCTCGTCGAAATGCGATCCGCGCAATCCCGCCCAGGCGAACGGCGTCTGCTTGACGGATACCGCCCGCATCAATTGGCCTGCCACGGGAGCCGGCGGTCCGATCTCCTCGCCCGATCGCAAGTACTCCGGCGTGGGTGGCGGCAAAGTCGTCATCGATCCGGACATCAGCCCGCAGTCCCAGAGCGAGATCGTCGCCGGCGCCGAGTACGAGGTCGTGAAGAACGGCCGCTTCGGTCTGTCGTACACGCGCCGCTGGACGAACAACATCATCGAGGACATGAGCAACGATGAAGGCGCGACGTACTTCATCGGCAACCCCGGCAAAGGCATCGCCAGCGGCTTCCCCGAGGCGACGCGTAACTACGATGCCGGTACCGCGTTCTTTACGAAGAACTTTGCAGACCAGTGGCTCGCCCAAGTGAGCTACACCTTGTCCTGGTTGCGCGGTAACAGCGCGGGTCTCTACGATCCGACCACGGGCCAGCTCGACCCGAACATCAACGCCACCTTCGACTTGAAGTCCCTCTTGGTGAACCAGACCGGCGACCTGCCCGGTGACCGTCGCCATAGCTTCAAGATCTTCGGTGCGAAGGACATCAGCATCACCAAGAGCTCCGTCGTCCAAATCGGCGGCTCGGTGAACGTCCGATCAGGCGGTCCCACGAACTTCCTCGGCGGTAACCTCCTTTATGGTGTCGATACGATCCACATCCTGCCGCGAGGCACCGGTGATCGCCTCCCGTGGAACGGGAATGTAGGCACGCACCTCGGTTATAATGTAAAGTTCGAAAATGGGATGACCCTGGGTCTCACCATGGACATCTTCAACCTCTTGAACTTCCAGACCGAACTGAGTAGGGAGAATCGCTACACCAACCAAGACGTCCTTCCGATCCCGGGTGGAAGTCGCTCTGACTTGGATACCCCCGGCAAGATCCGACGGCAGGATGGTACTGCATTCGATCCCAGCCAAAAAAATCCGAATTTCGGGAACGCCAACATTTATCAAGAGCCGCGGCAGTTCCGCTTCGGCATTCGAGGGAGCTTCTGATGTACGCGTCCATCTTGCAATACGCTCGGTCCTTGCGTGTTTCTCGTCTCGCTGGTGCGGGCATCGCCGCCAGCCTCGCCGTCGTTCTCGGTGCGGCGGGTTGTGATCAGTCGACTCCCCTCTGCCGCACGGGTACGGGCACGTACACCATCAAATACAACCTCGTCGCGGGCTCGGGCGATTGCGCGAACCTCAAGGCTGACATCGTTTACGTGAACTCGTACAACGACGTGGGCGAAGAGGGTAAGCCGGATCTGGAGAAGGTCTCCGCGGCCCTCATGCCGAAGCGATTTGCCGAGTACCTGGACCGCGCGGAGTTCCCTGACCAACTCGCGGCGTGGGGACACTTCACGAACTCGGAGCCGTCGGGCAACGTCTGCAATATCCCGACGCTGACGGAAACGACGAAGGCGTTCCCGGCACTGGACGCCATTGCCGACGATGGCGATTCGCCGTTCGCCGACGACGACAACAACGCCGGCCGCTCGGCGGAAGTTGCGCGGACGGTTAGCTACAAGTGGTCCAATTGGCAGGTGTATTTCACGGCGGCGCACGCGGGCAACGCGTTCGTGATCGACCTCGACTACACCGTCACGAATGAAGGCGGCGCGGCCTCGACGTGCAAGTACCAGGGCGTCGGCTTGCTCTTCGGACAGCGTCCGAGCTGCAGCAAGAACACCAACGCCGATCACGCGAAGCCCGGCAACTACGTGGCCGAAGCGGCGCGTTGCGACTCGGTGGCGCACCCGGACTTGGGCCTCGGCACCGGTTCTGGTGTCGATCCCGAGGCGAACTTCGCATGCGATCCGGAGACGCTGCTCTGCCTCGCGAATGTGAATTTCGGCGGCTTCTGAACTCTGTTTCGTAAGTTTCCAACGAAGGAAGCACTGAGGTTTCGCCCAACTGGTATGCTTCCCCGTCGACTCGGTCGGTTATCGCAATGCAGCATTAAAAAAGCGCGATCGAGTCGACGTATAACTTCGTAGAAACCAATAGATGTTGCGGACTCGTGCTAGACATGTTCCGCGAGGCTGCTAGGGTGGCGCTTCTCTTCGATGTGCCACCCAATGGCAGAGCTTGTCTCTTGGTGAAGTTTTAAGACAAGTAGTCTGATTTGGGGGTGAGTGAGGTGTACGAGCGCGATGTTTGATTCAGTCCTTGGCCGCGGAGCCCAACCCCCCCGAGTTCTCGTTCGGGGTGCACTCGTTTCGATCCTTGTGCACGTCGCGGTACTCGGGCTGGCAATTTTTATCTCGGTGCGCGCGCACCAACAGATTAAGAAGCAGGCGACGGAAGTAAAGTTCGTTGCCCCGCCTCCGCCGCCCCCGCCGCCCCCCGTGGCGACGGCGGTGCCGCGTACGGCCGAAAGGCCGAAGGCGAAAAAAGAGTTCGTCAAGAAAGAGAACACCATCGTCGACTCCAAGGAGGCGCCGAAGGAAGACAACACCGCCAAGGGCGGCAGTGAGTCGGTCGAGGCCACGTGCGGTGTCCCGGGCAAGCCGGCTTGCTGCGGTGGTCCTGGTGAGCCTCCGTGCCGTCATTGCGGTGGCGCGGGTGAGCCCGCGTGCTGCGGTGGCCCCGGTGAGCCGGCTTGCGCGCCGGTCAAAGCGGCGGTTTGCGGCGATCCCGGTATGCCCCCGTGCCCCCCGCAGACCACGGTCATTCCGTTCGGTCCCGGCATGGCGAAGCCCACCATGCTCGCAGGTACGGAGCAGCCGACGCTTCCCCGCGAGGCGTTGGTCGCGAAGGTGGAAGGCCTCATCCTCGTGAAGTGCACCCTCACCAAAGAGGGGACCGTCGAGGACTGCAAGTTCATCAAATCGCTGCCGTACACCGAGGAAGCCATCCTGGCGAACCTCAAGGCGCGCAAGTACACGCCGGTCATGTTCCAGGGGCAGCCCCAGGCCGTCACCTACACGTTCACATTCCGCATTCAAGCTCAATAGCCCGGGTGGACTCTCCACCAGGTTTCACCCGGATCACCGGGGTTTTGTCTCTCCCCAATAAGTTTCACATAGCAGCGCCACACCCAGGGGCGCGCCTCTCGGAGTAAGGAATATGGATTTTTCACTGTACGGGTTGTGGCACAGCATGGGGGCGTTTGCGAAAGGCATCGTCATCACGCTGGCAATCATGAGTTTGGCTTCGCTCCTGGTGGCGGGAGAGCGTCTCATCATCTTCTCGCGCTCGCGCAAAGAGTCGCTCCGGTTCGCCGAGCAGCTGGGTGGCGTGCTGACCTCGGACAGTCTGAGAGAGGCGGCGGCGAAGTCGTTCAAGGGTGATATCGGCTACCTCGGCCGCACGATCGCCTCGGGCCTCAAGGCCTTCAACTCGGGTGGCAGCTCGACGGACGAAGAGAACATCAACCTCACCGAGGAGTCGGTGGCCCGCGCGCTCGAGCGCCAGACGGCCCGTGAGGTGCAGAACCTGAAACGAGGCATTACCGTCCTCGCAACCGTGTCGTCGACGGCACCGTTCGTCGGTCTGCTCGGAACCGTCATGGGTATCGTCAACTCCTTCCAGCAGATGGCTGCGTCGGGCTCCGGTGGTCTCGGCACCGTGTCGGCCGGTATCGCTGAAGCTCTCGTCACCACGGCCTTCGGTCTTCTCGTCGCCATCCCGGCCGTTATGCTCTTCAACTACCTGTCGGGCTGGGTCGATGCCCGCGCGGTCGACCTCGCCGAGTCCTCGAACGAGCTGATGGACCTGGTTGCCCGTTACCACCGCCGCCACCTGCGCACGGCTGCCCAAGCCGCGGAGTAATCCACCATGGCATTCGGTGGAGGCGGTAATAAGGGGGTCAAGAACGAGATCAACGTTACTCCGTTGGTCGACGTCTGCCTCGTGCTTCTCATCATCTTCATGGTCATCACCCCGATGTTGCAGCGCGGTAAGCCGGTCAAACTGCCGTCCGCGCACAAGATCGATGAAGAGAAGTCCACGGACCCCATCGTCGTATCGATGACGCTCCAGAAGGAGTTGTACGTGGAGAGCGACCGCTCGAACGACGCGGATCTCATCGAGAAGGTCAAGACTGCCCTCGAGAAGGAACCCACCCGCAAGGTGCTCTTCAAGGCAGACACGGGCCTTACCGTGGCGGACGTACGCCCCGTCATGAACAATCTGAAGCTCGCTGGTAGCGGTGGCGTGGCTCTCGGCGTCGAGCAGGAGAAGAAGTAATGGCTCGCCACGGAGGAATTCACGGCACCAAGCCGATTCACATTCGCGAGCCCGTAGCCGCGAACAGTGAGATCAACGTCACCCCGTTGGTCGACGTCGTGCTCGTGCTTCTGATCATCTTCATGGTCGTCACCCCGCTGCTCGAGAAAGACATCGCGGTGCGCGTCCCCAACGCGGAGAAGGTGGAGCAACCCACCGAGGTTCCGCCCGACCAGATCATCGTGCACGTGAAGGCCGACGGCAAAGTCGACATCAACGTGCGCGACGTCGAAGACGCCGACTACATCACACAGTTGAAGACGCGTCTCGAACCCCGCGCCACCGCCGACAAGGTCGTCTTCTTCGTTGCCGAAGACGGCGCCAACTACGGCCGCCTGGTGTGGGCCATCGACAGCGCGAAAATCGCGGGCGCCGAGACCATCGGCATCGCGACCGACAAGCTGGACAACTAGCCGCCGCGCCCTTCGAGGGCACCACGGCTGGAACGAGAAAGGAGGCCTTCGGGTCTCCTTTCGTCATTTGGGGGTTCGCGTCAGGCAACCCGCGACCCCCCCGCTGGATCCCTAGTCCTTAAAAGCACGAAGACGGAGCCTTCTTGGGGCTCCGTCTTCGTGATGGTCTACTTGGTCGAACTTCGAACCCGATCAGGGACCGCTGTCGCCAGCATCACCCGCATCGCCGGCGTCCGTGCCGGAGTCGCCCGCGTCGGTTCCACCGTCGCCGGGAACGACTTGTCCGCAATCGGTGAAGTTACCAATGGCGGGCGCCGAGTCCTTGCACACCAAGCCCGCGTAGGGCGCGGCACCAGGTGCGCCGATGGCAAACACGGAGGTGACGGAATTCGCCGCCGCCGTTACGCCTTCGACGGTGAACGCGGCCGCGGATGCACCCGACGGGCGACCGCTGATCGCTTGCGCATTGAGCGGGTCGAATGCGACGTAACCATCGTTCGTCGAAACCGTGCTGCCGAAGGCAACACCCGTTGCTCCCGGGTTGGCACCGACGGTGAAGTCGAACGTGTTCGGTGCGCCTGAGACCGCCCCATTGAAGAAGCGAACATCCGCCTTGGTGGCGTCCAAGGCCGCCAGGTGATCATTCAGCACGGCGACCTGGAGCGCGGAGCCGGTGAACAACGCGGCGATGGTGCGGGTCGTGCCCGGTTGGATCGCAGGGAGCGTCGTGAAGATCGGTGCCGTCCCGGGTAGCGCGGTGTTGCAGTCGGTTCCGGCGCCCGGAACGATGCGGATTTCGACATTGCCGGACGGGATCGCACCCGCGAGCCCGGTGACGTCGAAGTACTTCGTCACGTCCTTGTAGCCGATGCCCTCGGGGATGCCGTTCGGCAAAATCTGGAGGACCGGCCCAACGAACGGAGCGGGGCCCGCATCCGTCGTTCCTGCATCGCCCGCGTCTTCGCCGGCGTCGCCGGGGCCCGCGTCTGCCGCAGCCACGGGGCGGAGGCAAACGTCAATCTTGGTCGTACCGACCGGGGCGAGGTGCGCGAAGCGGACCAGCGCCTTTTGCTCACCAGCGTCCGTGCCCGTGTCCGTGCCGGTGTCGGCGGTGGTCGCGTCCGGGACGTCTTCGGGGTGCAGCAGCGTCTTGTCATCCGGGCAACCAGCGATGACGAAGCCAGCTAGCGCCGCTAGTGGGAAAGCAAACGTGAACCGTCGTAAGCGCATCTTTCTGATCCTCTCTGTCGGCGTGAAGTTGCCCGATTGATGCCGCGTCGTTGCACGAGCGGATAATCGGCGCAAGAGTCGATCAAAGCTTCTGTTTTCTCAAGGAATAATCGCAGGTCCGCGCACTTCTCTGCATGGAATGCGCATATGCCTGAGGTGTGACTTTTCGCACGCTCGCTGGTGAGGGGGCGTGTTCCGGAAAAAAGATCTTGCCTGAGTGCGCGGGATGATGCACATAAACGCGCGTTAGGAATTATCTGTCGGGCTTCCTCCCTGAGGAATCTCGGCGGCGCGAAACTTTTGCCCACCTTGGGTGACGCGCTTGATAAATATCACCCTAAGCCGTTGGGTCCTCTGTGGGTCCTCGAGCTGAAAAGCTCGGTTCACACGCACCCGATGGCCTCCTGGTAAACCTTACCTGGAGGCCTTCGCGTTTCTGGAGGACAAGTCAGGCAGGTCGGTGGGCGAAAGGCCGACCGACATGACCTCGCAGCTCGAAAAGCACCACGACATCGCCACCGTCGCCATCCACGGAGGTGAAGAGCGTGGGAAAGCGCACGATGCGGTGACGACGCCCATCGTATGCACGGCGACGTACACCTTTTCCTCGACGGACGCTCTGCGTGACCACTTCGAGGGGCGCATCGAGCGCGAGGAATACGGCCGCTACGGGAACCCAACCGTGCGCGCTGCCGAGCGCAAGCTCGCCGCCCTCGATGGGGCCGAGGACTGTGCACTCTTCGCCAGCGGGATGGCCGCGCTGACGACGACCCTGCTTGCGATGCTCAAGAGCGGGGAACACGTGGTGCTCACCGCGGACGTCTACCGTCGCACGCGGCAGTTCGTGGGCACCTTTCTCGCGAAGTTCGGCATCGAGTCCACGCTGGTCCCGCCGGGCGATCTCGAAGCCTGTAAGGCTGCCATCATCCCGGGCAAAACGAAGCTCCTCATCACGGAGTCGCCGACCAACCCGTACCTGCGCCTTGCGGACATCCCGCGCCTTGCCGAGTTGAAGAAGACCACGGGTGCGCGGGGTCTCAAGCTCCTCGTCGACTCGACCTTCGCCACCCCGATCAACCAGCGGCCCATCGAGCTCGGTGCCGACCTCGTCGTGCACTCGTGCACCAAGTACCTCGGCGGGCACAACGATCTGCTCGCCGGCTCCGTCGCCGGGTCCGAGGCGCTCGTCAGCGCGCTGCGGGACACGCGCGGGGTGCTCGGTGGCGTGCTCGACCCGCATGCGGCGTACCTGCTTCTGCGCGGCGTCAAGACGCTCGCCCTGCGCGTGGAGCGGCAGAATCAAACGGCCCTGCGCGTGGCGCAGTGGCTCGAGGCGCATCCTGGCATCGAGCGCGTCTTCTACCCGGGGCTTCCCAGTCATCCCGATGCGGCGATCGCAAACCAGCTGCGCGGACACGGCGGCGTCATCAGCTTCCTCGTGCGCGGCGATCTGGATACGACCTCGCGCTTCATCGATGCGTGCAAGCTCGCCACCATCGCCCCGTCGCTCGGCGGCGTGGAGACGCTCATCGAGCAGCCCGCGCTCATGTCGCACTACGAGCTCACCACCGAGGAGCGTCTGAAGATCGGCATCCGCGAAAACCTGGTGCGCCTCTCCGTGGGCCTCGAGGACGCGGACGACCTCATCGTCGACTTTTCACGCGCGCTCGAAAGCATCGCGCATTCGCAGTCATCCGAGTCGCCCGAGTCGCCCGAGTCGGAGGACGAGCGCGACACCATTCGCCTCCCCAAAGCCAAGAACGTGTCCGCTGCTGCGAAAGACGAGGCCGTGTCCCATGTCCGTTGAGTCGGTGGTTCAATTGTCCTGGTCCCGCCCCATCTCCGCTCCGCCGCGCATCGATCGCGTCTCCCTTTTCGTGCTCGGCAAGGGCACCGTGGCCAGCTCGCTCCTCACGCAGCTTGGCGACAACAAAGGCCGCTTCGTCGAGCGTGAAGGCCTTTCCCTCGAGGTCGCAGGTCTCTGTGACCGGCAAGCGGGCCTCTTCGTCGCGTCCCCCGGCGGTCTCGATCTCCAAACGTGGCGCAACGAGCTCGGTGCGGCGCCGGCTGCCGATCCGCGCGAGCGTCGCCCCTTCCTCGATGGCCTCACGCGCCTCGGTGCACGGGCTTCCGTTCTCGTCGACTGCACGGCGGCCGACGGCATGGAGAAGGTCTACGAGCAGGCGCTGCTCCGCGGCATCCACGTCGTGACCGCGAACAAGAAGCCGTTTTCCGGTTCGCTTCCCGCCTTTCGCCGTCTGGCCACCACGGCGCGTCGGTGCCGTCGCGCCCTTCGTTACGAGACCACCGTCGGGGCAAGCCTGCCGGTCGTCGAGACGCTGAAAGATCTCGTGCGCACCGGTGACCGCGTCGACCTCATCGAGGGCTCGTTTTCCGGGACACTCGGTTACCTCTCCAATGAGCTCCTCGCCGGTGTCCCGTTTTCGCGTGCGCTGAACGTCGCACGCGAGCGCGGGTACCTCGAGCCGCGCCCGCAGGACGATCTTTCCGGCATCGATGTCGCCCGCAAGGCGGTCATCTTGGCGCGCGAAATCGGCCTCAACCTGGGGCTCGAAGATGTCGCGCTCACGCCGTTCGTTCCGCGCGAGCTCCTCGCGGTCGACTCCGCGGCAAGCTTCTTCGAGGCCGCTCCGGCCTACGACGCCGAGATTGCGAAGACGGTGAAGCGCGCGCAACTCGAGGGCAAAGTGCTGCGTTACCTTGCGCGCATCGATCCCGTGCAGCGCCGCATCGACGTGGGGCCGGTGGCGGTGGACGTGCACCATCCGGCGGCGCGCCTTCGCGGTGCGGGGTCGTTCGTGGCGTTCACCACGGAGCGTTACCCCGAGCCGCTGGTGGTGCAAGGTGCCGGCGCGGGTGGAGCGCTCACGGCAGCCGGCGTACTCGCGGATATTCTCGCCATTGCGCGGAAGATCTGAGTAGCCTTCGTCCACCATGACATCGTCCGCGAACGAACAATTGGTGGATGGCTTTTACCGTGCACTGGCCAAGCGCGATTGGGAAACGATGGTGGCGGCCTACCATCCCGACGTGCACTTCACCGATCCCGTGTTCGACTTGCGCGGTGCTCGCGCGGCGGGCATGTGGCGCATGCTCTGCGAAAGCGCGAAGGACATCAGCGTGGTGCACAGCGGCGTTCGTGCGACCGAGCACGAAGGCGCTGCGCATTGGGAGGCGACGTACACGTTTTCGCTGACGGGACGTCGCGTTCTCAATGTCATCGACGCGCGCTTCGAGTTCCGCGACGGAAAGATCCTGCGCCACGTCGATACGTTCGATTTCTGGAAGTGGGCGGGACAAGCGCTCGGGCCAACGGGGAAGCTTCTCGGCTGGACACCGTTCGTGCGCGGCAAGGTTCGACGCACCGCGAACGGACGCCTCGAGAAGTTCCTCTCGCGCTAACGCGTTCTCGCGCTAACTCGTCGCGTTATCGAAATAGTGAAGCTCAAGTAGAGCTTGGCTCGAGCCATCTGAATACACTGCGTGTAAACATTTGCTCTGCACACGCGGAGGTGTTTCATGCGCACGTGCTTCGCACTGGCCACGTTGGGCACGCTCACGGCTGTGGGCTGCGTGGACTTCAACACGACGCGGGCGACGCCGCCGAGGGGCACGGTGGGGGAGGAGCTCTATGGGCTCCTTTGCGATCGCGTGGCCGCGCAAGCGATACGCGAGGACATGACCGGCGCCTCGTTCGCGGGGGTCTGCCACAAACGCGCGGACGGCACCTACGCCGACGCGGTGGATACGAGCAAACTGCCGCCGATCGACGATGCGGCCGTGCGCGCGCGGCAGCTTGCGCGTGTGCATGCGATGGTTCGACGGCGCGCGTCGCTCATTGGGGCGTTCGATGCGACGTTTCACGATGTCCGCGTGCCCGTGGTCGACGAGAAGAACGCGGATCCAAAGCGCACGTGTGAGCGTCTCGACGACGCGGCCATCGGCGATCGCGGCAAGCTCACGCAGCAGCTCTCCGACATGCTGGGCAAACTCATCGAGCTGTACACCGATGGGACCATTCCGCGGACGACGCAGGCGATGGCCGGCATCATGAACGACGTGGGCGCCGCCGACGAAACGCGCGCCGCGCTCGCGCGCTTTCAGGAGCGGCGCGGGTACAAGCCCGAGCCGGTCGCGATGGGCGCTGCGCGCGCCTTCATCGGGTATCCAAGGTTGCGCGATCTGGCGAATGCCTCGCTGCGGCTCTTGTCGCACGACTCGGATCCTTACGCGGCGGATCCTCCGCGCGATGGCGACGGAAAGCGCGTCGCCGTGCCGGGACCCGCGCATGCGTCGTTCGCGAAGCTGCTCGAGGTCGCGCACGAGGAGCTTCGCACTTTCGCGCCGGATCCGACCCCGCCGGTGCTTTCATCGCGCATCGATGCCGCGGGGAGGCCACTTCTCTCGCGCCCGCGCACGACCCTGGAGGTGGTGCAGCGGCTCGTGCAAATGCAAGACCCCGTGTACGCGCAAGGTGATGCGCCGCTCTATCTGGTGCTGCGCGATACGGGCGGCAACGCGCAGGTTCTCTCCGCCGAACGCACGGCGGCGCCATCCCCGTTCCCTTCGGTGGACGGGGGCGAGGCGGCAGCGCGCGATGCGTTCGGGCGGGCGCTCACGGCAAAGGGAGGCACGCCGCTCTATGCGACCATCGATACGTCGCGCACATTTTCCAATGCGCTGATGAAGAACCTGCCGCCGCTCTTGAACGCGCAGCACGGCGCGTTGATGGACACGCTCGGCGGGCTCGAGGTGCTCTTCGGCGCGCGCGATGGCGCGTACACCTCCAAGCGGGGCTACGGGCCCGTGCTCGTGAGCTACGATTCTTACCGCAGCGAGAAATCGCCGCTGCTCGATCTGGTGTGGGCGCTCGGCGCGATCCTCGGAGACCCATTGGGGGACGACCTGCTTGCGCTGGTGCAGAAGCTCGTCGATGAGCATCTCGCGGAGCTGGCGCGCACCACCAACACGGCGCTCGCGGCGGATGCCATGGCCGATCGGCACCCCGAGGCACGGCTTCCGCGAACATCGACCCTGTGGGACGACGTGGTGGACGTCTTGGTCGAGATTCAGAAGGTGCCCGGGCTCCTGGAAGGGCTTCTCGAGGCGCTTTCCCAAGACGACACCGCGGCGCTCGGGGACACGTTTGCAAACTACATGAAGTACACGGACATGGTCTCTTACGACAGAGACCACATCAATGCCTCCACCTACAACGGCGGGATGCCGTACAACCTGACGACCCATGCTGCGGAGGCGCCGCGAACGCCGGTCGATCGTTCGCAGCCCGACGCGGGCGACAACCGGAGCCTTTTTCAGCGCATCGGGCAGCTGGTGGCGGATGCCGATGGCGTGGCCGTTTGCAACAAAGCCAACGGTGTTCTGCACGCGACCGTGCTCGGGCTCGACGTGCCCATCCCGACGGGGGCCGAGTGCTCCTTTGCGAAGATCGACAATTTGGCCATCGCGTTTGCGCAGGCCATCGTGGGCAAGGCGTACCTTCATGTGCGAAACGATGCGGCACGCGCGTTGGCGAATGTGCAGCTCATCGAGACTTCGAGCGGGCTGACGGGCTTTTGGGATGGGCCCTCGAGCAAGACGTTGCGTCCTCGGCCCGAGTTTGCGACGCGTCTCGTGTTCTGGGATCGCCATGACACGAAGAACGCGAAGACGACGCGCTTCGTGAACGATCTGTTCGACGTGGCCGGTACGTCGCGGTGTCCCGAGCGGCTCATCGAGGATCCGTGCAACGACAAGAACAAGGGCAGCAACGGCTGCGGCAGTGCGCCGGCGAGCGAGCTCGAAGTGGCGCCGGACGGCAAGGTTCATGGCCTGCGCCAGTGCGTGCCGGGTGAGACGTTGCTCGATCAAGACGACAACACGCTCTTTCTGGCCGAGCATTTCGGCTTCTACCCCCGCGTCCGTGGCTTCGTCGCGCCCTTCGTCGAGGCGCACCGTGAGGACCTTTTCGTCCGCCTCATCAAAACGTTCCATCGCCATTGGTCGAGCGCGGGTGATGGAACCTCCTCCTACGAGCCGCTGCTCATCGAGATGCTTCCGAGCGATCTGCTCCCCGCTGCGCGCGACATGATCCGCACGTTGAAAAAGGTCAACGTCGCACGCTGCACGTCGCACGCGTGCACGGCGAGTACGACGGTATCCGGCGTGGCGCTGTTGGCCGATGGTCTGCGGGCGCTTCTCGATCCGGCGCACGCCAACGCGCTCGGCATCAAGAACCGCGATGGGAGCACCACCGGCTTGCGCAACGATGGAACGCGCACGCCGCAAGTCACCGAGCTTTATCTGCTCTTGCAGGCGCTCAACGGCTTCGATGACGCGTTCACGGCCTGGGGCGCGACGCATCCGGGCGATGATCGGCTCGTCGCATGGCGCCGTGCGCGATCGCAGCTCGTGGACCAGTTTCTCACGGCGACCCCGTCCGCGTTTCGCAACGAGGTGACGCCGGTGCTCTTGCGGCAGGTGCTGCAGCTTTTCCGCGAGCAGCGCCTGGCGCACTGTCCCGAGGGCACGTGCGCGTGGGCTCGCCAGGAGATCGTGCGCAATCTGGGAGCGACCACCAGCGGGCCGCTCTTCGCGTCCCTCATCGACGTGCTTTCGGCCATCCGCAACGATCCGGCCGGCCGTGCGGAGCTCGAGAAGTTGCTCCTTTACTTGACCGATCCTGCATCGCCCAACGCTGCGCGCAGCACCATGCTCACCAGCCTGGTCGACTTTCCGCAGATCCTCGCGGACGACGGACTTGCGCCGCTCATTCGCACCATGTCGACGACCACGAACGCGGTCGATGCGGTCACCGCGCTTCTCGCGCGTCTGAGCGGTCGTGCCTTCGACCGCAACGGTGTGGAGAACTGCGGACGCGAGTTGGACCCGAACCAAGTGCTCACCATGGCCTTGCAAAACCTGGTGACGCCCATCGCCGGTCGCCCTCTCGAGACGCCTTTGGACGTGATCCTCGACACGATTAGCGAGGTGAATCGCTCGGATCCTGACGACACCTCCAACCTTCGCCAAGACGATTACGCGAGCATCACCCGCAACGTGAGCGAGTTTCTGCTCGACCCCCAGCGAGGCCTGGAGCAATTTTACGAGATCGTGCGAAACGGCGTGAAATCCAATTGAAGCCGGAGCGTCACGAAACGGGAACCCAGGCGCGTACCCACTTGACGATGTAGCGCCGCGCGAATGCGCGGATCTGCTTCTCGCTGGAGAGGTCCACGGCGCCCTTCGGCGTGAGCAGGAACGACACGGTCATACGCACGAGCACCTCTGCGATGGGCACGGCCGTCGCGTGGTCGAGCTCGCGGGTCTTTCGCCGCAACCGATCGGCGAGGAAGGCGGTGGCCGTCGCCAAGATGGGCGATGCATCAATCGTGAAGTACGGAAGGATGACCTCGGGCTCCGTGGCGAGCAGGCCGGTGACCAGCGGGTGCGTGCGGCCGATTTGCAAGGTGCGGACGAAGCCTTCCACCAGCGCGTCCTCCAGCGAAGCCTCATGCAGCCCGTCCTCGATTTTTCCAAAGGCGAGGCGCGCCTCGCGCAGCATGACCGCCTGTGTGAGCTCGCCCTTGTTCGGAAAGCGCCGGTACACCGTGATGCGCGAGATGCCCGCGCGCTTGGCCACGTCCTCCATGCTCGTGCGCCGCAGTCCGACGAGGGCGAAGTGATCGCGGGCCGCATCGAGGATGCGCGTGCCGACGTCGTCCTCGTCTTTTTCGGTGTCGATGCTCGGGGCAGCTTTCGACTTGGCCGAGGCCTTCATGCGTGGGCTGCGCGCGCGAACGCCGCCTGCGCCGCGGGATGGTAGCGATGCCGTGAGGGAACGAAGGCCCACCCCGCGCGCACCGCCGTTTCGAAGGTGCGCAGTGCGCTGCGATCGGCCGCGCTCCAGCGCAGGCCCCAGCGCTCGCGAAGGGCCTCCGGCAAGAGCCCGACCGTGACGAGATGGTTGAACGCGCCCGCTGTTCGGAATGCGGGCTTCCAGAGCTCGTGCCAGCCGGGGGGCGGCGGCGTGGAGCTCTTGATGTACGCGAGAAGGCCCTTCGCCGTCTCGGTATGTTCGAGTTTCCGGTCGAGCATGTCCCGATAGTAGGAAAAGAAGCCCTCGAGGTGGCGAGGAAGATCGTCGTCCGTCACGCCATACATGCGGCCGATTGAACGGAACTCGTCGTAGAGCTTGGCCATCTCGGGCCCGTCGAGCGGGCGCGCGAAGTGTTGGCACATGCACACGAGCGACTCGAACGTGGTCGCGTGCACCCACGCGAACGCGCCCGGTTCGAGCGCATGCCATGCACGACCGTGCGCATCTACCCCACGGATGCGTTCGTGCATCTTGCGGAGCGCGCGCGCGGCCTCGAGGGCGTGCTCTTCGCCGTAGACGACGGCGTACGTCGTGGCGAGTGTGCGCTCCAAGCGGGCGTAAGGGTTCTTCCGGTAGTCCGAAAACTGCGCGACCCCGGCGCTCACCGTCGGGTGCGCAACCTGAAGGCAAAGCGCCCGTCCCGCGACGAAGTGAACGCGCCGATCGCCTGCGAACTTCCACGCGAGCGAATCCGGCCCCAACGCCGCACCCCCTGATCCGTCCACATCCCGGTGTTGGCTCATGATACAAAGATATAATTAATGTATCATCGTGTCAAAATCGCCCCAAAAGGCCGCGATGCCCCGGACCGGCTTGCGCGGCCAAGGGACGCGACTCACGCTCGAAGGGGTGGCCGAGAGTCCTTCTTCTTCCATCGACGGGATGCAGGTGTGGACCGGTGGGCACCCGGCGCTGGCACGATGGCTCTCGATGTCGACCCTGATGGCAGGGCTCGTCTGGTGGATGGATCTGCTGCCCGCCCCGCTCATCATCGTGGCGTGGACGTTCGGCGTGCTTCGGAGTGCGGAGCCCGTTCGAAAGAAGGGCGTTCTCTCCATCGATGCGCGTGGCGTGTTTCTCGACGGTGCGATGGTGGCCTCGCGGCATGCGGTCGTGCTGGCCTTTCGGCCGGTGCCCATCGATCCAAACCGCGTGCGCATCGCATGCGGCACCACACGCGCGCCGATCGACATCGAGGCGCCGGATGCGTCGTCGGCGACCCGCATTTTGTTGGCTCTGGGTACCGGCGATCCCGCGCGCTGGAAGACGGCTGCGTTCGTCGGGACGAACCTCGCGTACCCGGAAGCACCGGCGACCATTGCCATGGCCGCCGCGGGATGGATCATTGCGGCCCTATCGCCATTTCCGGCGCTGGCCGACGTTCCTCAGCTTGGCGGTCTCGCATTCGTGATCGCCGGCTCGATCCTCGTGCCATACCTCATGCGTGTGCGGCTGGAGATTGGCTCCGACGGGCTCTTGTTGATCGATCGACATGGCCCGCGGTTCGTGCCGTACGGCAATGTGGACGAGGTCGTCGAAGGGAAGGGCAAGCTGTCGATCGTGCTGCGCGCCGGTGAGCCCATTTCGATTCGCTTTCCCTCCTCCGAGAACGGCGGGCAGGCGTCGGAGATCCGTGCACGCGTGGCCGATGCGCTGCAGCAGGCGCGTGTGCGCGGCGCCGGGCGAGGGGAGACGCACGGGCTGCTCGCACGGGGTGGGCGCGACGTCAAGTCGTGGATGCACGCGACCGCTGCGCTGACCGGCGCGGAGGCGGATCACTACCGCATCGCGGCGGTGACGCACGACGAGCTATGGGACAAGGTGGAAAACGGCACCGTCGCACCGACCGTGCGCATCGGGGCGGCGTTGGCGCTGCGGCCCGTGCTCGATGCCGAAGGCCGGGAACGCCTTCGCATCGCATCGATGGCCAGTGTCGCACCGGAGGTGCGCTCGACCTTCACCGCCATTGCCGAGGCGGAGGACGAGGTCGCGCTGGAGTCGAGGCTCGCGAAGGTGGAGTGATCAGTCGTCGAAGCGGCCGCGGGATGGCGTGACGGCGTAGCGGCGCATCGCGACGTTCATGAGAAGGCCGATGCCCAGCAGAATGGTGAGCACGCTGGACCCGCCGTAAGAGAACAGCGGCAGGGTGACGCCGACGACCGGAAGAATGCCGACGACCATGCCGAGGTTGAAGAACGCGTGCCAGAAGATGAGCGCGCCCACGCCGATGGCCAGAACGGCGCCGAAGCGATCCTTTGCGGTGGCGGCGATCCGAATGGCCCAGAGCACCAGGAAGGCATAGAGGAAGACGAGGACGATGCCCCCGAAGAAGCCCCAGTCTTCGGCGTACACGGCGAATGGAAAGTCCGAGTGCTGGTCGGGCAAGAACTGGAACTGGTTCTGCGTGCCGCGCATGAAGCCTTGGCCGCCCCAGCCACCGTTGCCGATGGCCACGCGCGCCTGGAAGGCCTGCCACACCGAGCCGAGAACGTTCTTCTCCGGGTCTAAAAAGGCCGTGATGCGCTCCTTTTGATACGGCTTGAGCACATAGGTCCAGAGCACCGGAAGCAGCACCGCCCCGCCGATGGCCAAGGTCACGATGCTCTTCCACTGGATCCGCGTCAGCGAACAAATCGAGACGAAGATGAGGCTCAGGATCAGCGCGGTGCCGAGATCGGGCTGCTTCAGGACGAGCAATGTCGGCACCCCGGCGATGAGCGCGGGAATGATCAGGTCGGGCAGGCGGCGGCCGTCGCTCTTCGGATCGTCGTGGAGGAACTTCGCCAGCGCGATGATGAGGAAAAGCTTCATGAACTCGCTCGGCTGAAAGCCGAACGAGCCGAAATAGATCCAGCGCGACGAGCCTCGGATGTCGCGCCCCAGCACGAAGACCAGCAAGAGCAGCACGATGCCAAAGGCGTACAGCGCGTAACCGAAGCGCTCGTAGTGCCGGTAGTCGATGACGGCGACGGCGGTGGCGAGGATGCCGCCGCCGACGAACCAGTAGACCTGCTGGATATACAGATCCGACAGCGCCGCTTTGGTGACGCTCGTCGCGGAGTACAAGTTGACCACGCCGATGACGCCCAGGCCGCTGATGATGAGAAACAGCGTCCAGTCGAAGTGGTCACGCGGCCGCGTGAGCATCCGGCCGATCATGGTGCCGGCGGCTCCGTGGGCGTGGCGGGATCTTCCGGCATCGCCGGATCCGTGGTGACCGGTGCGGGCGGCGGCGCGGGGGCCGGCGGCGGAGGCTCGGCGGGCTTGGGCGCCGCGGCGGCGTTACCGTGCGCGCCCGCCGCCGGCGTGTTGGTGCTCTTCGAGGTGCGCGGCGGTGGACGCCCTGCGCGTGCGGCGTTGATGCGCGCGTAATCGCGAATGATGTTGATCGCGATGGGCGCCGCGATGGTCGGACCTGCGCCGCCGTGCTCGACGAGCACGACCACGGCGATTTCCGGTGCGCGGGAAGGGTAATACGAGACGAACCACGCGTGGTCCTTCTGGTAGTACCAAGCGCGCTTCGGGTCGTCTTCGGGTGGCTTGCGCACTTCGTTCTGTGCGGTGCCCGTCTTTCCCGAGACCTCGAGGAAGTCGTCGCGCACGGCGTAGGCCGTGCCCTTGGGGTCGTTCACCACGGACCAGAGCGAGTCGGTCACGCGCTGGAGGTTCTCTGGTGCGATTTTTACCTTTTGGCGCACGCGCGGCGGGAAGTCCTGCTCCACGGAGCCGTCGCTCGCCTCGACGGTACGCACGATCTGGGGCAAGTACAGCGTGCCGCCGTTGGCCAGCGCCGCGTACGCGAGCCCGAGCTGCAGCGGCGTGACGGCGGTGTCGCCCTGCCCGATGGCGGTGTTCAACGCGAAGCCGATGCGGTACTGCCCGCGGTAGCGCAGCGCGTACCACGAGCGCGTCGGAATGCGCCCCGCGGCCTCCGGATTGACGCCGATGCCCGTGCGCACACCGAGGCCGAACTCGTGCGCGATGTTGGCCATGCGGTCCATACCGACGGCCTGGGCGAGCTTGAAGAAGTAAATGTTGCACGACTCGCCGATGGCCTCGCGCATGTTCACGCGGCCGTGCACGTGCTTGCAGTGGAAGACGCGGCGTCCGAAGTACAGATACCCGTCGCAGCGCTCCCGCTCGTCCGGGTTGACGGTCTTGTCCTCGAGGCCCGCGAGGGCGGAGAACGGCTTGAACGTCGATCCAGGCTGGAACGCGCCGCTCATCGCCTTGTCGAGCATGGGGCGCAGCGGATCGCTGCCCAGTTTGTGGATGGTCTCGCGGAAGCGTTCCTTGCCGCCGCCGCCGGAGAGATCGTTCGGGTCGAAGTCGGGTTTCGAGTACAGCCCGAGCAGCCTGCCCGTGCGCACGTCGATGACCACGGCCGCACCGGCGAGCTGCGCACGCATGGCCTTCTCGATGGCTTGCTCGAGCTCGATGTCGATGGTGATGCGCAGATCTCGCCCCGGGATGGGCTCCTGCCTGGCCGGGGCGTCGATGAGGCGCGCGGCCTCGGGCCCGGTGCGGTAGCGGCCGTGCGCATCGACGACGCGCTTTTCCCAGCCGCGCTGCCCGCGCAAGGTGCTCTCGAAGGCGCGCTCGATGCCGGTGGCGCCGAACGCGTCGCCCGCCGTGTAACCGAGCGGGTTGACCTTCTGCTGCTCCGCGCCCGACATCTGGTCGTACCCTTCGGGCCGGAAGCGCGTGAGCGTTTCCGCGTCGATTTCGGTGACGTAGCCGAGCGCGTGCGAGCCTAGGTTTTTGTACGGGTAGTAGCGCACGGGGGCGCTCACGACCTCGACGCCGGGAAGCTCGACTTGGTGCTGCTTCACCTCGGCGACGATGTCGCGCGAAAGGTCTTCGCGCACCAAGATGGAGCGCCAGCATGGCGACTTGTTCTCGTCGGTGCGGCAGGCGTTGCGAATGCGCTCGTCGAAGCGGGTGCGTTCGTCCGGGTTCAAGCGGAGGGTCTCGGCGACCTTTGGCCAGCTATCCGGCTCGTCGGCCTCGGAGCTGCCGCGCCGGATCGGGCGCGCGCTGGGCATTACGCGGCCCGGCACGATGTACACGTTGTAGGCGGGGCGGCTCGACGCGAGGATCTTTCCTTGCGAATCGCGGATGACGCCGCGGGTGGTCGCAAGGGTGACGCGGCGGATGATGTTCTCGTGCGCAATGCCCGAGTACTTCGTGTTGTCGAGCACCTGCAGCTGGAAGAGCCGCACGATGACCGCCATGAAGGCGATGAACACGACCAGGACGAAGTATTTGTAGCGCTTGCGGAACTCGCCGACGTCGGAGCGGGTGACGAGAAGATCGCTCATGTGCCCCTCGCAGCTTCGACGTGGGGTGCCGTCGAGGTGGCGGCGTGCAGCTTGCGCGAGACGCGGAAGACGATGGGCGCAATCGCAGCGGTGGAGAGCGCATGCGGAAACGCCATGGCGTAGATGGCGCGCGGGACGTAGGCATCGCGGCCGAAGATGGCGATGAGACCGAGCACCATCACGCTATGCACCAACGCGGCCACGAGCGCGAGTGCCACTTGCATGAGCACCGTCTGCGCGGCGAGGCGCACGCCGGCGGCGCGCACCAGGACGAAAATGGCCACGTACGTGAAGGTGTAGAGCCCCACCGGGGCGATGCCGACGAGGTCGGTGCCATAGCCGAGCACGAAGGCCACCGCCGCACCGCGCGCGAGCGAATACTCGTGCACGCCCATGAAAAGGATGAGCGGCAGGACCAGCGACGGGACGAGCCCCGGCACGTGCACCCACGAGAACACGCGGAACATATTGCTCTGCAGAAGCAGAAGGAGCATGCCAGCAAGGAAGAACGCCGTGTTGCGCATGGCTATTTCTGCCTTGTGTTCTGTGAGGCGCTGCGCGGCGAAAGATCGAGCGTCGATTCCTCCGCGGGCGGCGTGACGAGGATGAGCACCGTGTCCAGGCGCGAGAAATTCACGGTGGGCGAGGCCTCCACCTCTTGATCGCGGCCGAGCTCACGCTTGACGACCTTGGTGACCCTTGCCACCGGGATGCCGCGCGGGAACCATTTGCCCTTGCCGCTGGTGACCATGAGGTCGCCCACCTGCACCTCGTCGCGCGCGTCGACCATCTCGACTTTGCACGCGTAGCGCGCGGGATCGCCGGTGCCGCGCACGAAGCCGCGCGCGTGGGTGCGCTCGTCCTCCACGTCGATGCCGAAGGCGGCATCCACGGACAGCTGCACGTCGATGGCGTCGCCGATGACGTGCAGCACGGCGCCGACGACGCCGTCGGGCGAGATGACCGGCTGGTGCGGCCGGATGTCGCGCGAGCCGCGGTCGAGGACCACGCGCGTCACGCGGAAAAACTCGGTAAAATCTTTGGCGACGACCAGGGCGCTCACGGTGTCGGCCGGCGTGGTCTCGCGAAGCTGCAAGAGGCGTCGCAGCTCTTGGTTCTCCACCTGCTGCGCGGAGAGCTTCTGCACTTGCTCGCGCAAGCGCGCGTTGTCGTAGGAGAGCTTGTCCTGGTCGGCTTTGACGTCGACGAGGTAGACGTAATCGCTCACCACGTGCGAGATGCCGCGCGAAAGCGTGGCGGCGCCGTATTCGATGGGCGCGCTGATGCGCAGGATGACGCGATCCATCGCGTTCATGTTCTCCGGCTTCTTCATGTTCGAGCGGAGAAAGAAGAACGGCACCGTCAGCAGGACGACGACGATCGCGATATCTCGATAGCGTTTGAGGGCAGGGGACATCGACTACGGCCCCATTCCTACCCGATGGTGACTTCCTTCAGAAGTTCCATGTGATCCAATGTCTTGCCGCTGCCGAGCACGACGGCGCTGATCGGATCGTCGCAAACCATGACGGGAAGGCCCGTCTCTTCGCGCAAGAGCACGTCGAGGTTCGACAAAAGCGCACCACCGCCGGTGAGCACGATGCCCTTGTCGACGATGTCCGCCGCGAGCTCCGGCGGCGTTTTTTCCAAGGCGAGGAGCACGGCCTCGACGATGGAGTTGGTCGGCTCGGTGAGCGCCTCGCGGATCTCGTCGGAGTTGACGATGACCGTCTTGGGCACGCCCGCAACCAAGTCGCGACCTTTGACCTCGGTGGTGAGCTGCGTGTCGAGCGGGTAGGCGTTGCCGACCTGCATCTTGATGCGCTCGGCCGTTTGCTCGCCGATGGCCAAGTTGTATTTGCGCTTCAAATACGCGCTGATCGCTTCGTCCATCTTGTCGCCGCCGACGCGCACGCTCTGCGAGTAGACGATGCCGGCCAGCGAGATGACCGCGACCTCGGTGGTGCCACCACCGATGTCCACGACCATGTTTCCGCTTGGCTCGGTGATGGGCAAGCCCGCGCCGATAGCAGCGGCCATGGGCTCTTCGATCAAATAGACTTCGCGCGCACCGGCGCTTTCCGCGCTTTCTTTCACTGCGCGCTTCTCGACTTCGGTGATGCCGAAGGGGACGCAGATGATGATGCGCGGTTTGACCAGGGTGCGGCGGTTGTGGGCGCGCGCGATGAAGTACCGAAGCATCGCTTCGGTGATCTCGAAGTCGGCGATGACGCCATCACGCAACGGGCGCACCGCCCGGATATTTCCTGGCGTGCGCCCGAGCATTTCCTTGGCCTCGCGGCCAACGGCGAGCACTTTGTTGCCTCCGCGGGCATCACGCTGGACCGCCACGACGGACGGTTCACACGAGACGATGCCTTTACCCTTCACATAGATGAGGGTGTTCGCGGTCCCGAGATCGATCGCGAGGTCGTTCGAGAACAGGCCGTGGAGCCAGTCGAAGATCATCTCGCGTGGTCACTCCAACGGGCTATCAGCCCTTAGAGATCTTTCCCTCTTTGTGCGGGAAGTGCTTCCGGCAGACCGGGCAGAACTTCTTGATTTCGAACTTCTCGGACATGGTCCGCTTGTTCTTGGTCGTCGTGTAATTGGCGCGGCTGCAGTTGCCGCAGGTCATCTTGATGATGTCGCGCATGGCTTTTCCAGTGAGAGGCGGCGCACAATACGCCCGTTGGGCCTCATGTCAAGCGATAGGCGCGGCCTACGCTTGGATACATGAGAAGCTAAAGTCGTTGGGCGCATCGGGCGCCAATGGAAACGCCGGCAGAGTCGCCGGCGTTCCGTGTTCAATGACGATTTGGAGAAGAACTCAATCGTCGTCGCCGCTCCAATCGTCGTCGCCGCCGCGACCACGATCGTCACGCTCGAAGCGGCGCTTGCGCGGACCGTCTTCGTTGTGACCCGTGTGCTTCTTGCGGCGCTCGTCGAAGGTCTTGCGCTGTTGGGGAGGAGGGGGACCGCCGAAGCTGGCGCCCGGGTTGAAGTACCCGCCGCCACCACCGCCGCCGCCACCGCCGTAACCACCACCACCGCCGCCGCCGCCAAAGCCGCCGCCACCACCGCCGAAGCCGCCTTCGGGGCGGGCCGGGCGCTCACCCTTGGGATGGGCGAGGTTGACGACCAAACGACGACCGCGAAGATCCGCCGTTTTGAGGGAGTCGGCCGCTGTCTTGGCCGTCTCCGCACTCGCCATGGTGACGAAGCCGAAGCCGCGCTTGCGACCGTCTTGGTCGGTGGGAAGATGCACGCGCAACACTTCTCCCTGACCGTTGAGAACGCCGTTGATCAGCGTTTCAATCTCTTGCTGCGTGCAGTCGTAGGGGAGATTGCCGACGTACAGGGTACGGTCCGGAGCTGCGCCACCGCCGCCCGGTCCGCCGCCGCCGCGAGGTCCGCTTCGAGGCCCACTGCTGCTGGGTCCCATGCCGGGAGGACCACCCTCGCCTCGGCGAGGTGGTTCGGCTTGGAAGGGCCGCACGGAAATCGATTTCCCGGCCTGGATGGAGCCGTCGAGTGCATCGCGCGCACTCTGTGCCTCTCCAGACGTGGAAAGCGTGACGAAGCCGAAACCGCGTGGCCTACCCGTCTGCCGATCTTTTGGCAGACTGACGTTGACGACGGTGCCGCCTGTCGCTTCGAAGATTTGCTTCAATACATCTTCTGAAATGCTGTCGGGCAACCCCGCCACGAACAGCTTCGCTTCTTCATTCGGCATGACTCAAAAAAGACGGACCTCCCACTCCCAAAAAAGTGGCTACATAAAAGACGATATCTCGCGCACACATTAGGTCAACACGTTCATGGGTTAAAAAAGGGTGTGCTCGGTCGGGCAACGCCCTCAGTTGCTTGGGCTTCCCGGTCATGGGAGGCCAAAAAAGAGCGAGAGGCTCGATTTTTCCACGGGCGCGGCAGGTCCAGGCGGTCGGATCCATACCGTTATTAAGCCGGAATGCTCAAGAGAAACGTGGATCCCGGTGTTTCGGGCGCTTCCGGAGCGCGGGCGGAGGCAGCGCTGGGCTCCACCCACGCTTTTCCACCGTGGCTTTCCGCGATGTGTTTGACCAACGCCAATCCGATGCCGCTGCCGCGGGGCGGTGATCGCGATGGATCGCTCGAGGACGCTCCGTTGGTGCCGTTCGCGCTGCCGCCGCGCACGAAGCGCTCGAAGATGCGCTCGCGATCTTCGGCGGGCACGCCGGGGCCGTGGTCGATCACGCGAATCACATTTTGCCGGCCTTCGCGCTCGGCGCGGACGTGCACGGTTTTGCCTTGGTAGGCGTACTTGAGCGCGTTGTCGATCAGGTTGATGACCGCCAGCTGAATGGCGCGCTCGTCGATGCGTGATGCGGGAAGCGGTCTCTCGACATCGACGACGAGCTCGACGCCTTCACGTTCTGCGCGATGACGGTAGACGCCGACGGCGCGTGTTACGGCCTCGGCCACGTCGCCTTCCGAGAAGTCGTACGCCGCGCCACCGCCACGTTCGGCGCGTGCGAAGTCGAGCACGTTCTCGATGAGGTTCGAGAGGCGCTCGCTCTCGTCGACGATGATCTGCAGGTACTCGGCGCGCTTTGCATCGCTGGCGACGCGGCCCGAGTGGAGCATCTCGCCGAACATGCGGATCAGCGCGAGCGGCGTCTTCAATTCGTGGCTCACGTTGGCCACGAAGTCGCTCTTCATCGCCGACATGCGGCGCTCTTTTTCCGCGGCGACGAGGATGGTCGCGACGCCTGCGACGATGACCACGCACGAGAGGAGAACCATGACCAGCTCGAGCAAGCGGCGATTGGCGATGCTCGCGGCGTACTTCTCGCTCGCCGAGGGGGAGACCTGTAGGCGCCAGTTGTAGAGCGTCGTCGGGAAGTTGACGCCGACGGTGAAGGGGCTGCTGCGCAGCGGCGGGCCAAAGATGATGCGTCCCTCTTCGTCGACGACGTTCACGCGGCTCGCCGCCGTTTGCGGCGCCTCCGTGTAAAGGTTGGGCAGCATGTATTTCACGATGCGCCCGATGTCGTGCCATGCGACGACCGTGTACCGGCGGCCGTGGTAGACGCGTTGCCAATAGCTGAGGAGGTAACTCTGGCCTGCGTAGACGCGGTGCAGGTGACGAAGTTGATCCGGAGGCTGCGCGCCGAGCGCCCCGAGATCCATGTCGTTCATCATCTTCTGCACGAGCAGGCGGCGGAAGGTTTCCTCGGCGGACCATGCGCTGGTGGCTCGCGAGGCGAAGGCAAGCACGTTGCGATCTTCGTCGAGCACGAGGATGGCGCGCACGGTGGGGGTTTCGCGCTGGGCCGTCGGAAGCCAGCGCTCGGTCAGCTCGAGCAGCTGCGACGGATCGGCGATGGCAAGGACGACGTTGTCCTGCTCGATGATGCGCTTGTCGAGGCGATCAGCCTTTTCGTTGGCGAGGCCGAAGGTGGCCTCGAGCACGGATTGCTGGCGCAGGTTCTCGATCTGGAAGGTGCTGCGAAAGGTGAAGTACGCGAGGATGCCGACGGCGATGATCACCGCCGGTAGGAGCACGAAGCTCACCAAGCGATCGCGTCGTCTTCGTTTCGCATCGGACCCAGCCACGACTCAGCCATCGTAGCGCGGACTAGCTGCGGCGTCGTTGGCGGATCCGCTCCGTGTCCAGCACCAGGCCGTGGGAGGAGACGTACTCGGCAAATTGCTCGCCCATGTACGTCATGGCATTGCCCTCGGCCTCGGAGTACGGCGCGCCATCGGTGGGGTTGAGCAACTCGATCGCAGCGAGGGCGCGGCCGCCCAGCATGACCGGCGCAACGATGATGCTCTTGGCGCCGCCGAGCTGCTCGAAGCGCTCGACGAAGGCTTCCTGGCTGCCGGTGGCGTCGGGGATGACGATGGCGGCGCGCTTGCGCATGGCTGCGGAGAGCAACGGATCCGTGGGCGGATGGTGGCGCAGGATCATCTGCTGCGTGCCGCTGCCCACGGCCGCGACGATCACGTATTCACGCTTGTCGATGTCGTAGAAGTGCGCGAACGCGGCGCGAGATGGAATGTTCTCCAGTGCGAGCTGGAGGCAAAATTCGGAAGCCTCCAAGGTGTCGCGCGAGAAGTGCAGATCGTGCATCGCCTCGAAGAGCACGGCGATGAGCTCGTCCCCACGCACCCGTCCGCGCTGCAGCGAAACCGAGGGACGCGATGGACGGCCCGGCGTCGGAATGCGCAGGCCCGCCGAAGCGCGACCCGGATCGGACGATGGCGGCCCGTCGGCCTTGGCGGGAAACGTGGGCGCGGGCGCAGGTGTGCTTGCTGTCCCAGCGTCCGCTTGCGCGGCCGGTCCTGGAGCCCCAGGACCCGCTTGCGGGGCCGTTCCTGGAGGAGGTGGCTGCGAGGCGCGGCGAAGCGCTTCGCCAATGGCGAGGATCGCAGGCGACACGGCCGGTCCACCTTGTGAAGACGGCGGCGGTCCGACGTGCGAGGCCTCTTGGGTCGACGCAACGTTGAGCACCGGCGCGACGAGCACGGCGCCCTCGCTGCCGGGACTGAGCAGCGGAGCAAGCTGCGGCGGGATCGACTTCGCCGGCGCCGATGTCGCTGCAGGCGGGACCGAGGCTTCACGAGCGGGCGGCGCAGAGGGCACGGAGGCGCGAGCGACCGCTTGCGGCGCCGCACTGCCTTGCGAAAACGGAGCGAACGACACCGCGCTGGCGCTGCGCGGATAGACGACGGTCGGTTCTTGTCCCTTCCAATCTTTCCAGCTCAGGGTCGCGAGCGGCAAACGGGTGGGCCGGCCTTCGAACGCGTGATCGAAGACGGCGAGGTTCACGTACTTGCCTGGGCGCGAGCTGGCGAGAACGGCCTTGATGGTCAGAAACTGCGCACGAAGATACTTCTCGGCCTGCGCTTCGGTCGTGCCCTCGGGCATGACGTAGACGTCTTCGCGGTAGAGCAGCGGCGATTCGTCGGTGGGCTCTTGCTCGCGACGGTAGAGAACGTGCGGTTCCGAGCCATTCGCCGTCTCTCCCGAGACCGCGGGCTTCGTGCCCGCTTGCGGGTCCGTTTGGCGCATTTGAGGTTGTGAGGCTGTGGAAGGCACGGGAACAACACCTGTCGTCCCGTATCCGATGGTTTGCGTGCGGCCGTTGTTGCGAGGTGCCTCAGGAGCAGACACGCGCTCCGCTTGCGCGACGATGTTTCCTTCGCTCGAGAGCACCGCGGTGTCGGGCGCCTTTTTCACGACATAGCGAAGGCGTGCCGCCGGGTCGACGGCGCGGCATCCGCCATCGTCGGTCAGCTCGATGGAGAAGCCGGTGATGGGGGCATCTTCTTTTCGCAGGCCTCGGGCGCTTTGAAGGGCCTTTTGCCAGGAATCCGCCTCGACGCAGTACGACTGCGTGTCGACTTTCCCGATCGGCGTCACGTGAACGAAAAAGCGCATGATCGGCTCAAGGTAGACCGGCAAGGGGGATGACGCCGGACGTGAGAGAGTAGCTTTGGGCGGCTCGGGCGGTCAAACGCAAGCTCTCGGCTCTGGTGCTCGAGCTGCGTGTTTCATTCTGCGCGCAGGCCGTCGGCCGGGCGCAAATGTGCGGCATACAGGGCAGGAAACAGGGTGGATACGACGCAGATGACCATGGCGAAGACACCCGTGATGATGAATTCGTTCGGTCGAATGAGGACGGGGATGCGCGAGATGAAGTAAACCTTCGGGTCGAGCGGAAACTGGTACGCATCGAGGGCGCGGCACCCCGCATAGCCCAGAATCAACCCCAGGGTGGTCCCCACGAGGCCGATGATCGCTCCCTGGTAAAGAAAGACGCGCAGGATGGCATCGTCGCGCGCGCCAATGGCTTTGAGCAGTGCGATCTCTTTTTTCTTGTCCAGCACCACCATGATGATGGTCGCGATGACCGTGAAGGCCGCGACCACGATGATGAGGCCCAGCACGATGCTCATGCCGATCTGCTGAATGAGCAGCGCGGTGAAGAGACCGTGGTTGAGATCCATCCAGTCCATGGTGCGGTAGACGCTGTTGGCGAGCAGCGCGTCGATCTCCTTGCAGATCGCGTTGGCGCGCTCGATGTCGTCGACCTTCATCTCGAGGCCGTTCACGCTGTCGCCGTTGTCGTAGAAGGCCTGGGCCTCGTAAAGATCCGTGTAGACGAATTTGGCGTCGTACTGTTCGAAGCCCGCGTCGAAAATGGCGATGACGCGGAATTGTTTGGCCATGGCAGGCCGCGGCGCGGACATGCCCAGGGCGATGCCCACCGCCGGCGAGGTGACGGTGACGCACTCGCCGATGCCCGCGGCGAGCTGCTTGGACAGCGTCTTTCCGATGACCACGCCGGGCATGCGGGCGATTTGCTCGGGGCTCTTGCAGGGATCGGGGTCGAACTCCTCGGGCAGCACGTCGGAGTCGGGGAGTTGGCTCTTGTAGCCGCCCTCGGGGGTGAGATCCCGCGGTGGAAGAAGTTCGGCGGGTGCGGATTCCGACGGCTCTCTGTCTTGCTCGGGCGTCGTTCGAGCCGGTTTCCCTCCCGGCAGGATGTACCTCCGTTCGGGTGGGGTGGCACCCTGCCGGCGCATTCCTTGAAGACTGCCCTGGACGATGTGCTTGGGCAGGTCGAGCACCTTGGGCATCAGCGCGGGATCGACGCCCTTGAGCAGCACGCCCGTGGCGTTGCGATCGCCGCGGGTCATCATCATCTGGTTGATGACGAAGGGGTCGACGCCGACGACGCCGGGAATGCGCTCCACCTTGGCCATGACATCGCGGTACTCGCGAAAGTCGCCGCCCTTCATGACGAGGACGTGGGCATTGACGCCGAGAACCTTCTCGCGAAACTGCGCTTTGAAGCCACCGGTGACGCTCATCACGATGGCCAGGGCGGCCACGCCGAGCGTGACCCCCAGCATGGCGAAGGCGGTGCCCACGGAGACGAAGGCGCGCTTTTTCGCGCCCATGTAGCGAACGGCCAGTGAAAGGGGATAACCCACGCGCTACTCGGCTCGGAGCCCGTCGGCGGGCCGCAACCGCGCCGCATAGAGGGCAGGAAAGAGGGTGGCAAAGAGGCAGATGATGAGTGCCACGACGCCGGTGAGAATGAATTCGTTCGGCCGAATGAGAACCGGCAGGCGCGAGATGAAGTACACCTTCGGATCGAGGGGAAACCCGTACGCCGCGAGCGCCTTGCAGCCGCCGTAACCGAGGATCAACCCGAGGGTCGTCCCCACCAGGCCGATGATGCCGCCCTGGTAGAGAAAGACGCGCAGGATCGCATCGTCGCGCGCGCCGATGGCCTTGAGGAGCGCGATTTCCTTCTTTTTGTCGAGCACCACCATGATGAGGGTGGCGATGACCGTGAAGGCTGCGACCACGATGATGAGGCCGAGGACCACGCTCATGCCGATCTGCTGAATGAGCAGGGCGGTGAAGAGGCCGTGGTTCAGATCCATCCAGTCCATGGTGCGGTAGACGCTGTTGGCGAGGAGCTTGTCGATCTCCTTGCAGATGGCGCTCGCATGATCGATGTCGTCGACCTTCATCTCGATGCCGGTGACGCTGTCGCCTTGGTCGTAGAACGACTGCGCCTCGTACAGATCGGTGTAGACGAGCTTCGAGTCGTACTGATCGAACCCCGCCTCGAAGAGCGCGATGACGCGGAACTGTTTGGCCACCGGTGGGCGGGCGCTGGAGGCGCCGATGGCCATGCCGATGGTCGGCGAGGTCACCTCGACGCAGTCGCCGAGGCCGACGCCGAGCTGTTTGGCCAGTGTTTTTCCGATGACCACGCCGGGCATGCGGGCGATTTGCTCGGGGCTCTTGCAGGGATCGGGGTCGAACTCGTCGGGGAGTACGTCGGAGTCGGGGAGTTGGCTCTTGTAGCCGCCCTCGGGTTCCACGGCGCCGGTGGGGCCTGCCGAACCTGCGGGGGCTGCCGATGGCTCCCCCCCCTCCAATGGGCGTGATGGCGTCACTTCCGCCCCCTGCGGTGGGGGCTGTGCGAGCTTGGCGTCGTCCTTGGCGATTTCATCGCGGATCATGTCCAAGAACGGCTTGTTCACGGGGGCGCCGCCCGCGTCGAGATCCAGCACCGTGCTGGTATCGGCCGGGCCGGGCGAAGGCGCTTGCGATGCGCCGTCGCGGAAAAAGGGATCCACGCGCCGCTCTGGGGGCGCGGCACCCGGGCGCCGCATACCCTCGAGGCTTCCGGCGGTGATGTGCTTCGGCAAGTCGAGGACTTTGGGCATCAACTCGGGGTCGACCCCTTTGAGGAGAACGCCGGTTGCCGTGCGCTCGCCGTGGGTGACCATCATCGGGTTGATGATGAACGGATCGACGCCAATCACGCCTTTGACGTGCTCGACCTTCTGCATGACCTCGCGGTACTCGCGAAAATCGACGGAATATTTCAAGACGAGCACGTGGGCATTCACGCCAAGGACCTTCTCGCGAAACTGGTCCTTGAAGCCGCCCGTCACGCTCATCACGATGGAGAGTGCGGCGACCCCGAGCATGACACCGAGCATCGCGAAAGCCGTGCCCACCGAAATGAATGCGCGCTTCTTCGCGCCCATGTAACGGATGGCCAGTGAGAGAGGGTACCCCATCGTGCTCCTGGCGGTCCCTCCTAGCAAAAAAGTCGAACGTACGTGCCCGTATCCTTGCCTGATCTCTTCGGCCTGAAAGCACCTACGAAAAGGAAATCGTGGAAGACCCGAGTGAGAGATGGTACGACAGAAAAAATTCGGGCGCTCTTATAGGGGGAGTTCACTATCATTTGGTGGGCCTGAAGGGCCGCGCTATGGATCATCCGGGTAGACTAAGTGGTGAGCCGACCTTGGCCGTGGCAGAAGGGGGAGACGTGACGGCGGCGTCGGGCGCGCCTTCGAAAAAACCGGACCCGTTCGTTGGGAAGACGGTGGACGGTAAGTACTTCCTGGAGCGCGTGATCGGCGAAGGGGGAATGGGCGTCGTCTACCGTGGGCGCCACAAGGTCATCGACAAGAAAGTCGCATTGAAAATCTTGCGCGGCGACGTGGCGCGAGATGGTGAAATCACCGAGCGCTTTTTGCTCGAGGCGCGCGCCGCCTCCACGATTGGTAATCCGCATATCATCGATATTGCGGATTTCGGGACGCTGCCCGAGGGTCCGGCCTACATCGTGATGGAGTATCTGGACGGCATTAGCCTTTCAGAAGCCCTGAAACAACAGGGCCCGATGTCGCCGCCGCGTCTGGTTCACATCGCACGGCAGATTGCCCAAGGTCTCTCGGCGGCGCACAAAGCGGGCATCGTTCATCGCGATTTGAAGCCCGATAACGTCTTTTTGGTGACCCGCGGTCCCAATGCCGATTTCGTGAAAATTTTGGACTTTGGAATCGCCAAAGTCGGTACCGAGGCGTCGCGATTGACGCGAGCCGGTACGGTGTTCGGGACGCCCCATTACATGTCGCCGGAGCAGGCCTCGGGCGAAACGGTGGATGCGCGCACGGACGTTTATGCGCTGGGCATCATTCTTTACGAGCTGGCGTCGGGCAAGGTGCCCTTCGACGCCGACAACATGATGGGCATTCTCACGCAGCACATGTACCGGGCGCCCGCCCCGCTGCGCACCATCGTGCCGGAGTTTTGGCCGAGCCTCGACGCCATCATTTTGAAGCTGCTCGCGAAGCGCAGCGAGGCGCGTTACCAAACGATGGACGAGGTCATCCTCGACCTCGATGTGCTGGAGAAAAAGGGCTACCCGAAGGCCGCCGCCGAGTTGGCCGTCTCCGGCGTGGAGGGCTTCGAGACGCCTGCCGAATACTTCGGTTCGTCGGTGCCGCCGCCGCTGGCACCGCCCGCACCCTCGCGCGTGCCGCTGTACATCGCGGTGGCGATGATCACGACGGTGCTGCTCACGGTGATCATCGTCTTCATCGTGCGCCGTTTCGACTCGCGCGCCAATGCGGCGCGAGCCGTGCCATCGGTGGTTACCGGTCCCACGGAGAAATTCGTGGTGCTCATCACCGAGCCGCTCGATGCGCACGTGTCCCAAGATGGCGTCGATCTCGGGCCGCAGCCCATCGTGAAGCTGCGCGAAGGTGACAGCGTCACCGTGGAAGTGAGCCATGTCGGCTACAAGACGGAGCAGGTGACCTTGGACGGCTCCGAGGAAAAGCGCATCGTGCGCCTGGCTCCCTTGCCTCCCGAGGAACCGCCCGCGCCGCCGGCGAAGCCCGCGCCGATTGCGCAGCCAATCCGCCGCCCCACGCAGGCCGCCCCCTCGGGCTCGCCCGCATCGTCACGCCCCTCCGACGTGCTCGGCGATCCCTGGCGAAAGAAGTAGCGACGGCGAATCAGTCCCAGAGTCGGGTGCAATCATACGCCTCGAAAGAGGCGTCTGCGCTCACGAGCGTGAGGCTTTCCGCTGAAGCCTGTGCGACGAGTAGCCGATCGAACGGATCGCGATGGTGCCAGGGTAGCGAAGCGACGGCCATCGCGTGCTCTGGTTCGATGGGAAGAAGTTGCACGCTGTTCTTCAGGATGAATCGATCCACGACTTCGTCGAGATCGATGGGAAACTCAAGTTTGCCGAGGCTTATCTTGATGGCCATCTCCCAGATGCTCGCAATGCTGAAGAAGCGATCATTCTCTGGCTCGGCCAGTTGAGCACGAACACCAGACGGTAGGCGCATCGGCTCGTGGATGCCGAAGATGAGAACGTGAGTATCGAGCAGCAGTCTCACGTGTAACCCTCGAAGTCGTCGAGGGCGGCATCGAAGTCTTCCGCTACGAAACACTGGCCCTCGAGCCCTCCGAAAGCCATTCCTTGTCGAGGGGATCCATCCAACCGAATCGGGGTGCGCTGACCATTCTCGACGAGGACGACTTCAAGCTCTCCGCCGACCGCGCGCGCATACCTTTCCAGTGTCTCGAGTCGCGTCGTGCGCAAATCCCGATTCTCGAGTGCCGAGACGTCGGACTGGTGCATGCGGGCGCCTCGGGCCACCTCCGCCTGACTCTTGCGAGCGCGTTCGCGGAGCTGACGCAGTGTAAAGCCGGACATGCTCTATAGGCTAGCGCCTAAGTGGAGGGCCTGCAATTGGTCTAGATCTTACTAGAAGAATTGGTGTTGGCCTCTATTTGATGAGTTCGAAGCGCTGCGAGGTGGGGTTATAGCCGTAGCGCGCGGACGTGCGGCTCCAGGGGAGGACGAGGGGCTCGACGGGGCCGGGTTGTTCGTTGGGCCAGGGGTAGCTTTTCTCGGTCCAGCCGGTGGCCTTGCCGGGGCGCAGCTCGATGTCGATGCCCTTGCCTGCCTTGGCCGGGATGAATTGAAACTGGGCCTGCACGCGGTTTTGGCCTTGTTCACGTGCGGTCTCCACGGCGAAGAGGCGCGCGAATTTTCCGTCGCGCAGCTCGTAGACGAAAATGGCCTCGCTCGTGATCTCGGGTGTGGTGCCCTGGCGTGGGGCAATGCTGTGGATGCCGCGCACGATGACGTCGCGAATGTCGTCTCCATTGAGATCGCGCGCGGCCAGCTCTTTCACCGAGCCGGGGCTGGCGAATTGCGGCAGCGAGAGGTACGCGTACTGCGCGCCGGACTTGAAGCCGGGGCCATAGAACACGAGGTCGTTGCCCAGGAGCACGACGTTGACCGTGCCCTCGCGGAGATTCACCGTCGCTTGGCCCGTGGGCGCGAGATCGGCGGGCACGTTGTGCTCGCGGCGGTACACGTCGAGGAGATCGCGCTTTTCCGGGGTGGCGGCGCGCGCGTTTTGCGGGGCCTGCACGGCTTGCGTGGATGGCGCCGGCGGTGCGATAGCGGGCGGCGGCGTCTGCGCCTTCTGCGCGACCTCGTTCTTTTGCACGAACTTGCTCCCGTCGAAGCGGTACGTGCGCGAACGCACCGGGCCCCACGGCGTGAGAATCGGCTCCACCTCGGCGGGTTTCGTCGGAATCAGCGAGGTACCTGGGCCCGCGGCCGGGTCGACCGCAATTTCGATTTCGCGCTCGTGGACATGCACGCTGTTGGCGATCTTCGCGTTGCCCCGGGCGAGCTCGATTTCCTGGCCGAAAAGCGTGACCGGCTCGCCGCTCGGGGCGATCTGCCAGACCTCGAACCAATCGTGCGTCATGCCGCCTTGTTCGAAGTGCGAGCGCACGAGCAAGTCGTCCTTGCCCTCGCCGGTGATGTCGCGCGCATCGACCCGCACGACGGTGCGGCTGCCGAGGTCCCGATAGAAGAACTCTTTCCCGTCGCGGTAGCCTTGCCCCACGATGGTGAGGAAGTGCCCGAACACGGAGACGCGTTCGCGTTGTCCGTCGCCGAAAACGTCGGCGTACACGTCGATGGTCGGGCCTCGTGCCGCGAGACCGCGCGGCTTGAGCAACCCCGCCATCAGCGCTTGCTCCGGCTCCGTCGGCAGGGAGGGCAGGGCGGCGACATGCTCCACGTCGCCCGGCCCCGTCGCCAGGATCGTTGCTCCCTTCCCGTTGCCCTCTCCCGAGTCGTAATACGAGAGCACCCCGCGCAAGCCCACGCGAACCGCCCGCGCCTCGGGGAAGGTGCTCCACGGCACCACGGCCTCGAAGCTGTAGCCGCCACCCGCATGCGGTGCTTCGACGACCTTGGCTCCGGGCACGACCTCGCCGCGCTTCGGGCCAAAGGCAAAGAGCACACGCCCCGCCGTCTCACCGGGCTTGCCCGGGAAAAATGCGATCTCGTGCCCGCTCGGAATCCCACCCGGCCCCGGAATGGCGATGGCCAACGACGCGTGGTCCTTGCCCGAGACGAACTTCGCATCGTTCGTCTCACCTGCAATGTACACGTATTGATCGTCGTATTGCACGGCGCCCTGGAAGGTCAGCTCGCCCGCCGTTCCCTGCACCACCGTGCTTGCGGCCGTGCGTGCGGGCCACTCGCCCAGGATGCCGTCGAGCTTGATCTTCTTCTCCACGCGAAACGCCTCGAGGGCGCTGGCCAGTGGCGGTGCGGTCTCCTCGGTCGACCACATGCCGCCCTGACGCACGGCCGCATCGCCGATGGACACATCGCCTGCATTCGATCCACCGCCGGCCGTCGTGGGCGACTTCGCTTCTTGCGAGCTCGCCCCGCATCCCATCAACACCGCCACAATCGGCAGAATCAGGCCGCCATATGCTCCGCGCATGTTCTAACTCTCCGTGCTGCGCCGCGAGACGGGGCCGAGGGAGCGGCCGCCGATGCCGACCCGTTGGAGAAGCTTCATCAGCTCCACACCCGGCACGATGGATGCCGAGAGCAAAAGCAGAATGAGCCACTCCTCACCGGTCATCAGGTACGTGCGGAACACCGGACGCAACGCCGGAATGAACACCGACACCAAGTGGATCGCGCCGCTCAACAAGATGGCCAGTGCGAGCGGGCCGGCGATTTTCGGCTTGAGCGCCGCGATGGACGCCGTCGCCGAGCGGCAGCTCAGGGCATGAAAGAGGGGACTCAACGCCAACAGCGAGAACGCTGCCGCGCGTTCCTCCATCCGCGATGCGCCGCCGATGCCGTGCTCGAAGGGCCAGAAGTACGTCAGAAGGCCCATCCCGCCCATGAACAGACCGACGTAGATGATGCCCAGGTACTCGCGCGCGGTCAGTAGCCCCGTCGTCGTCTTGCGCGGAGGTTCGCTCATCTGCGTGGGATCCGGCGGGTCCACACCCAGCGCCAACGCCGGCAGGCCGTTGGTCACCAAGTTGATCCACAGGATCATCAGCGGCGTGAGCGGAGGCACGTCGAGGAACGACGCCACGAACACCGTCACCAGGAGCCCCGCGTTCGCCGACAACAAGAAGAAGATGAATTTCTGAATGTTGCGGTAAATCGCGCGCCCTTCGCGCACGGCTTCGACGATGGTGGCGAAGTTGTCATCCGCAATGACCATGTCCGCCGCCTGCCGCGCGACATCGGTCCCGTTCTTCCCCATGGCCACGCCGATGTGCGCTTCACGCAGCGCCGGCGCATCGTTCACGCCGTCGCCGGTCATCGCCACCACGTGCCCGCGATTCTTGAACGCGCGCACGATGCGCAGCTTTTGCTCCGCCGTCACGCGCGCGAATACGCGCACGTGCTCCACGCGCTTTTCGAGCTCCTCGGGCGACATCTTTTCCAGCTCGGCGCCGGTCAGCGCCAGCGCGCCCTCTTCCCAGAGCCCCAGCTCGCGCGCAATCGCGATTGCCGTCAGCTTGTGGTCGCCCGTGATCATCACCGCGCGCACTTGCGCGGTGGCGCATGCAGCCACTGCTTCCTTCACGCCTGCGCGCGGGGGATCGATCATCCCCACGAGCCCCACGAAGGTGAGCCCCTGCTCGAGATCGAGCACCTTGGGCACGAGTTCCGGCTCGGAGTCCTTGAACGACGGATCCGTTGCAGCCGTCCCGTCTTGCCCGTCGTGCCGCGTTCCAAGAATGCGCCGCGCCACCGCGAGCACGCGCAGCTGCTGGCTGCTCATGCGCTCCAGCTCTTTGACGATGCACTCGCGATCCTCCGCGGTCATCTCGCGCAGGCCGTCCTCGTCGTCGAAGTGCGTGCACAGCGGCAAGAGCACGTCCGCGCTGCCCTTGGTGTGAACCACCTCGCGCCCTTTGGCATCCAGGGTGAGAATGGTCATCCGCTTGCGATCGCTGTCGAAGGGCAGCTCCTTCAGCAACTGGTGCGAGGGAAGGATCGACTCCTTGGGCAGCCCGCCCTTCGCCGACAACGTCAGGAGCGCCGCCTCCGTGGGATCGCCCACCGCGCGCCAACTTCCCTCGTCGTCGATGTCGAGCTCCGCATTGTTGCACAATGCAACGATCTGCAGCAGATGCCGCAGCGGCTTGCTCGGCGTGTCCATGATGTCGCCGTCGTCGCCGACGATGCTCCCGCGCGGATCGTAGCCGACGCCCGTCACCTTGTAGGAACGGCGGCCGCTGTAAATCTTGGTGACGGTCATCTCGTTCTGCGTGAGCGTGCCCGTCTTGTCCGAGCAGATGACCGTGGCCGCGCCGAGCGTCTCCACCGCGGCGAGTTTGCGCACGATGGCGCCGCGCTTGGCCATGCGCTGCATGCCCAGGGCGAGCGTGATCGTCGTGATGGCCGGCAATCCCTCGGGAATTGCGGCCACCGCGAGGCTCACCGCCTCCAGGAGCAGCTCGTGCCAGTGGCGATCGCCCTTCCACATGCCGCGCGCGAAAAGCAGCACGCTGAGCGCGAGGCAGACGAGCAGGATCCGCTTTCCGAATTGATCCAGCTTGGCCTCGAGCGGCGTCGTGCGATCGCCACCCGCGCCGCGAATCAGCTCGGAGAGCTTGCCCAGCTCCGTGCGCGTGCCGGTGGCGACGACCACCGCGCGGCCTTTTCCGCGCACCACGTTGGAGCCGACGAAGAGCATGTTCGCGCGATCGCCCAGCGGCGCATCGGCGGGCACCTGCTCGCGCGCGTCCTTGCCCACGGGCACGGATTCGCCGGTGAGCGCCGATTCCTCGGTGGCGAGGTTGATCGTCTGCAGGAGCCGCGCATCGGCGGGCACCGCATCGCCCGCCTCCACCTCGAGCACGTCGCCAGCGACCAACTCCGCGGCGCTGAGCATGACGACTTTGTCGTCGCGCCGCACGCGCGCCGACGGCGTTTGCATCTTCTGCAGCGCATCCAGCGCGGCCTCGGCGCGTTGCTCTTGGTAATAACCGAGCACCGCGTTCAATGCGACGATGAGAAAAATGGCGATGGCGTCGCCGAACCGGACCAAAAAGGGCCCGGTCTTGTCTTGCGTTGCACCGTTGATCAGCGCAATGACCGCGGCGGCCAACAGCGTGAGGACGATGGGGTTGGCAAACTGATTGAAAAATCGTTTGAGCGCGCTCGGCTTGGGCGGAGGAGGCAGCTCGTTTCGCCCGTCGCGCTCGAGGCGCGCGCGCGCCTCGGCCTGGGTGAGACCCCGCGCGGGATCGCACGAAAGGCGTTCGAGAATCTTGTCGACCGGTTCGTCGCTACCCGGCGTGGAGGTTGCGCTCACACGTGCTCCTTTGGGTGGTTCGCATCATGGCGCTCAGTGTCCTGCCTTCCGTTGTTGTGCCCCTTGCTGCTCGGCCTCCAGCTCTTCGAGCGCCGCGGCGAGCTCCTCTTCCTCGCGCGTCGTCCCGCTGGTCGCGGGCGCTGCATCGAGCGGTGCCTCGACCCGCGCTTGCACGGGTTCGGGCGCCGCCACCGGCGCTGGTTCCGCCGGGGCGAGGCCCATCTTGCGCTTGAGCGCGAGCAGCTCCTCGTCGGCACCCGCCGTCTTTTCCAGATGCGCAAACTGCGAGGCCAGCACGTCGCCCGTGTACTCTTCCTGGATCTCCGCGCCCGCCTCGGCCTCGGCCTCCAATTGATCGATCTTGTTCGACATGCGCTCGAACGTCTCGAACGCGCTCTGATCGCGCAGGCCGCTCATCGTCTCCTGGATGGCTCGCTGCGCCTCCGCGCGCTTCTTTCGCGCGATGAGCACGTTCTTCTTGCGCTTCGCCTCCTCGATCTTGTCGTTGAGCATGCGCAGCGCGCGCTTGAGCGACTCGACGGCCGTCTTTTGCTTCGTCCACTGGTCCTTGAACGTGGCCGCGAGTTGGTCGTGCTCCTTCTTGCGCGCGAGGGCTTCCTTCGCCAGCTCCTCGTTGCCCGCGCGCAGTGCCATCATCGCCCGGCGCTCCCACTCGGTGGCGTTGGCCGCTTCTTGTTCGTGCTGTTTCGCGAGACGCTTCTCGTCCGCGATCGACGCGGCCACTTGCTTCTTGGCCTCGACGAGTTGCGTGTTCATGTCCAAAACGACCTGGTTCAGCATCTTCTCGGGGTCTTCCGATTTGCTGATCAGATCGTTCAGGTTGGATTTGATGAGCTGCGCGAGACGGCTGAAAATACCCATGGGCGATCTCTCTTGAACCAATGAAGCGCTAGTGAACTTTGTCGCGAAAGCGTGACGTTCAGGTAACCGGCTGGCGCTTCGAAATATGCGCGAGCTCCGGCACCTGTTGCGCCAATGCAACGTCAATCTCGTCGAGGGTCGCCTCCAACTCGTTGAAGTCGAGGTTTTCGAGCTCGAGCGCGGACGCCAGGACGATGCGATCCGCTTCCAGGCCATAACTGGAGTGGAGCAGCGACCCGGCGTTGAGCTCCAGGAGCTTGCGAAAGAGGGCCGGCGGATCCCCCGCGGCATCCCCAATGTGGACGCGCAAAACGACCAGGGGCGGGTCGATCCGCATGGCGATGGGCGGGAAGGCATCGCTCGTGTGTATGAGGTAGGTGTCCCGCTCCCCCTCGACCACGGAGTAGCGCCGATTCAGCTTTTCCAGGTAGGCCTCGACGTCCTTGATCGTACGCATCGCAGCGCCAGGTTAGTCGTTTGGTCCCATCACTGTCGACTCGGCCGAAGAATCCATCCAGAAGAGCCACAAAAAGCTGCTAGATTCGTGGGAGGAGTATGGGCGCAACGGAACCCGGATCGCTCGTTGGTACCGTCGTTGGCGGGCATTACAAGGTTCGCCAGCTTATCGGACAGGGCGGAATGGGGGAGGTCTATGCCGCCGATGGCAAGGCCGGCGAACAGGTGGCCCTCAAGGTCCTGCACGAGCGCGCAGCCCAGGATCCCGACTTGGTGGCGCGATTTCAACGCGAAGCGTCGATCGCCGCCCAGGTGCAATCGCCTTACGTGGCGCGCATTCTCGGGGCCGGCAAAGACCGCAATGGGCGATTGTGGATCGCGTTCGAACGGCTCACCGGCGAGGGCCTCGACGAACGATTGCGCCGCGAGCAATACATGTCCTTCGGTGACGTGGCGCCGGTGGTCGACGATGCGCTGCAGGGGCTCGATGCCGCCCATACCGCGGGGGTGATTCATCGGGACATCAAGCCCGCCAACCTGTTCGTCGAAAAGCGGCGCCTCACCGCGCGCGAAATTGCGGATGGCGAGTCCGAGGAGCGCACGCGCATTCTGGACTTCGGCATCAGCAAGGTGCGCAAAAACCGCAAGAGCGAGCCTTCGCTGACCGCGTTCGATGCCACTTTGGGTAGCTTCGCCTACATGGCGCCGGAGCAAGTGCGGGGCTCCGCACGGGTCGACGAGCGCGCGGATCTGTATGCGCTCGGCGCAGTCGCCTATCGGGCGCTCACCGGCCGGCTTCCGTTCGAGGGCTCCAATGCGCTCACGCTCATTGCGCTCAAATTGGATCGCGAGCCGCCGTCGCTTGCCGCCACCACCGGCGACGAGTGGCCCAGCGGCATCGAGCGCTTCCTGGAAAAAATGATGGCCCGCGACCGCGAGCGCCGCTTCCGTAGCGCGTCCGAGGCGCTGGAAGCGTGGCGCCGCGTGTGGCAGGTCATGGCGACCCTGCAGCTGCCGCCGCCGACGTTGCCGACCCGCCTCGAGCGCGACGACGATTCGACGCAGGTCACGTTCGCAGACAGCGCCTCTGGCGACCCAAGGCGCTGAGCGGACAGGCTACTTCGTTCCGACGCAGGGACCGCCGTCGGGTGGAGGAGTGAGGCCTCCGTTCGCGCGAAGCCAAGGGCACACGCGCTTGGCACTCTCCGTGACACCGCCATCGGCGAGCGGCGGGTCATCGTAGGCGACGCCCAGCTGGTACTGCCGGCAATTGAGCGTGTCGCCCCTTTGCGTCAGCTCGTTTTGCGAGGAATCGAAGTTGAACGCGGGCGTATTTCCCCCGGTACCGAGGTCTTTTCCACACGCATTGAGGCACGCCCCCTCGTCTTGGAAGGGCACGTCGGTGGGGGGCACGCCCGCGGCTTTGAGCGCGGCCGGATCGCAGATCGCGAGCGCAAGATGGCAGAAGGTGGCGCATCGACCGCTCGCCCCAGAGTCCACCGCGCCCGAGCACGTGCCGCCACCCGAGAGGCCGGCGTGCGGACAATGCTTGCCCGGATCGCCCTGCGCAGGCGCATCCGCGTGCCAGATGCGGCAGTAAATCGAATCGACTCCGTTCTCGTCGCTGGGCTGTCCGAGATCCATCTTCGAGCATGCGTGGCGACAGCCCTCGTTCGAAAGGTATTGCGCCGTAGGCTCGCCCTTGGGCTGATTTCGCACCTCGCCCTGGCAATGTTCTCCAACGATTCTGCAGTAATTCTCACAGGCAGCGGCGGCGTTTCCAGGATCCGAATCCGCACCAGCATCCGAAAGGAAGGCATCGTTCCCACCATCTTGACCGGACGGCGGACCGCTTCCGTTGCTGTCATCGCCGCTGCACGCTGAAAAGATCCAGGCTGCAAAGCTAAGGGCTGCGAGTCCAATCCCGTATCGCCACTTCATCGGTTCAAGCTCTCAGTGGGCTCCTGAGACGCGCAAGCTTTTTCTTGCGGCATACAACCTGTTGCGAAAGCCCGGTGCAGTCGTGCTAAAACCTACCCCGTGGACGCAACCATCGTCGCGAAGGGCAAATACGAAGTTCGCGGCGGCGCACTGAACATCACGAAGGGCACCGGCAACAAGCCTTCCCTAGAGATAGGCGCCGATACCCTGGTCGTTGGCCGCAATGAGGCCTGCGATCTCGTGCTGGACGACCGGAAGGTCAGCGCCGTGCACATGGAGCTCGTGGCGACCGAACGCGGCGTTCGCGTTCGCGATCTCGGTTCTCGTAACGGCACGTTCGTCGGAGACACGCGCATTGGCGAGGTTTTCCTCACCAAGCCCACGTCGATCCTCTGCGGCGACACCTTGCTCGAGTTCAGCCCGAACAATCCCGAGCAGGTGAACGTCCCCGAGGCCGCCGAATTCGGGCCGCTCGTCGGAAGCAGCGCCGGCATGCGGGCGGTGTTCGAGCGCCTCCGCAAGGCGGCACCCACCGAGCTCACGGTGCTCATCACCGGCGAAACCGGAACCGGAAAGGAGCTCGTGGCGCAAGCCATCCACGGCGCCAGCGAACGGAAGAACAAGCCGTTCGTGGTCGTGGACTGCGGCTCCATCCCCGCGTCGCTCGCCGAAAGCGCATTGTTCGGCCACGAGCGCGGCTCGTTCACGGGCGCCATCGACAAGCGCATTTCGCCCTTCGTCGAGGCCGACGGTGGAACCATCTTCCTCGACGAGCTCGGGGAGCTTCCCGTCGACGTGCAGCCCAAGCTACTGCGCGCACTCGCCGAGCAGCGCATCAAGAGCGTTGGCTCCAACAGCTATCGCCCGGTGAACGTCCGCGTCGTCGCCGCCACCCGTCGCGATCTCGTTCGCGAGGTGAATGACGGCAACTTCCGCTCCGACCTTTATTTTCGTGTCGCGCAGATCAAGATCGAGCTCCCGGCGCTGCGTCATCGCCTCGAGGACATCCCCGCATTGGTGCGGCGGATGCTCACCGATATGGGCGACAAGCAGGCCTACAACCGCATCCCGCACGACTCGCTCGAGCGCTTGATGCGGCACGACTGGCCGGGCAACGTGCGCGAGCTGCGCAACGTCGTTGCCGTGGCCCTCGCCTTCGGCAAAGAGGGGACGCTCGACGTGGCGCAGCATCTTGCGCCACTGACGACGACCGCGACGGACTCGACGCCGACACGCGGGCGCACCTTCCAGGATGCCAAGCGCGATGTCCTCGCCCGCTTCGAGCGCGATTACTTCACGGCGCTGTATGCGGAGTGCAACGGCAACGTCAGCGAAATCGGACGCCGTGCCGCCATGGAGCGTGCTCATGTGCGTGGATATTTGCGGCGACACGGTATCGGTACGCCGGATCGCATCGACAAGCCGTAGGCAGGTTTGGGGGGCTCCGCCGCCCCAAGCCCCCGAAATAGAGCGCGTTCCATGCTTGGAGCCTCCCTGAGTCACTCCATCCTCGATAGGGGGCGATATGCTGGGTTGCGGCACAGCGCCTGCGGCCCAACACTTGTATGCAGGAGTCCTTCCTAGAGCATGACGCCCCGGCCTCGATCCATTTCCTACATTTCTCTGACGGTGAGCGCGCTTTGCGCGGCCATCGCCGGACGGATGGCGTGGGATCAACCCCGACTGCTTCTCCCGTTTGCCCTCATCGTCATTCTGATGATGATGCCCGCCTATTTTGCCCGCCGGCGCATGCGCCGCCTGTTGATGAGCGGTGATCCGGAGCGGGTTCTCGGCACCTGGCAAGGGTCGCTGCAGCGCGTGATGTACCCGGAGACGATGGCACCGTTGATGGTGGCCACGGCCTACGCGGCGTACGGCTGGATCGATGCAGCCCGCACGGCGTTGGAACGCGCCGTTCGCGGTCCCGCGTGGGAGGCAGCGCTCGAGCAGCGGCTGTTCATCGAGACCTTGCTCGACACCTTCGAGGGCGCGCGCGGTGCGGCGGTCGAAAAGGCCGAGGTTCTCGAGAAAATGCCGATGCCAGCGGCCTCGTTCTTCGCCCGGCTGCGCATCGCGCGGCTGCGTCGCGGGCTTCTCGCGATGGCTCGCGCGTTTGCGCATACGAGCCGCGACTCGGATGCCCGCGCCCTGCGTGCGGCTGCGTCGACTTCACCGCTGATTCACTGGGCCATGCGTTACGCAGCCGCGGTCATCGCAATCGATCATGGCAAGAAGGCTGATGTACCGTCGATCCTGGCGGGCGCCCCCATCTGGCCGGAATCGAGTGCTTTCCGCCATTTCCACAACGAGATCCTCGCCGCCTCGGGAAATCGCGTTCCGTAGAAGTCGGTAAAGCGATGGCGTAAGAAGTGATATCGTCCTCGACTCGATGACGGCTTCCAAGTCCGGGCAAGGTGGGGGGCAGGTCAACAAAGCCAAGGTCCTCTACGCGGACGACGAAGATGACGTTCGTGACGTCTTCAACATCGTCTTCGCGGGCGAGTTCGACGTCACATGCGTTGCCGATGGCGAGCAGGCGCTCACGGCGATGTCGCATGAGGCCTTCGACGTGCTCGTCACCGACATGCGCATGGAGCCAATGCGAGGCTCGGAGCTTCTCGCGCGTGCGTACGAGCAGTTCCGCGACACGCAGCGGATCCTTCTCACCGGCTACAGCGATCACGACGATCTCGCGGCGGCGGTCAACCTCGGCCACGTGTTCGCGTACGTGCAGAAGCCGTGGGACGCGGAGCAGTTGAGGCTGACGATCCTGCGCGCGGTCGAGCAGCGTCAGCTCGAATTGGAGAACCGGCGCCTGGTGGAGGAGCTCACCTCGGCGAACGCGCGCCTCAAGGACGACCTCGAGTCGGTCGCACGTGCGGTGCCGCCGCGCCCGCGTCTTCACGTGACGTCGCCGCCGATGGCGAAGGTGTTCGAGCAGGTCGTCGCCGTTGCCGGAACCGAAGCGAGCGTTCTGCTGTACGGCGAGACCGGCGTCGGCAAGGAGCTGGTCGCCTCCGCCATTCACGAGCGCAGTGCACGCAAGCGGGCTCGCTTCGTCGCGCAGAACCTGGCCGCGCTTCCCCAGGAGCTCATGGCCAGCGAGCTATTCGGCCATGCGCGCGTTCCGGGTTCGCCGGGATCGCTGCCACCGACGGCGACGCCCCGGCGCGGTTTGTTCGAGCTCGCCGACGGCGGCACGCTCTTCTTGGATGAAATTGCCGAGGCGCCGTTGGCGCTGCAAGCGATGCTCGTGCGTGCCCTGGAGTCGCGCGAAATCTGGCCGGTGGGCGCAACCGAACCGCGCCCCATCGACGTGCGCATCGTGGCGGCGACGAATCGCGACTTGTTGGCGGATGCAAAGGAGGGCCTCTTCCGGCTCGACCTTTATTATCGGCTCGCGGTGGCGCCGATTTACATTCCGCCGCTGCGCGAGCGGCCGGAGGACGTGCGCGGCTTGGGGGCGCCGATGCTCGAGGCAGCCGCGCGGCGCATGGGACGCATGCTGCCACGGCTGACCGACGCCGCGTGGGCCGTCCTGGAGCGCCATACGTGGCCAGGGAATGTGCGCGAGCTGTCCAACTTGATGGAGCGCATCGCCATCTACCACGCGGGAGAAGAGGTGGAGGCGGACGAGCTCGGGCTGCCAACTCAGGTGCCAGCTACGTCGCCGTGGGGCTCGACGGAAAGCGGATCCCGCCTTGGCACGGGACCCGTCAGCGTGCGGAACCTTGGTTCGTTGCGAAACCTGCCGGCGGCTCTCCCGTCGGCGCCCGCCATCGGGGCGGGAATGGGCCGAGATGCCGACACCATCGTGCTCAGAGTGCCCGAGACGGGAACGACCTTCGACGATATCGAGCGTGAAATTTTGGTGCAGATCTTGGCACGCGCCGAGGGCAACCAGTCGCGGGCGGCGCGTTCGCTCGGGCTGAGCGAAAGCACCCTGCGAAGTCGCCTGAAACGACTCGGTTTGAAGGGATAATGAGCTAGACTCGAGTGCGATGGCGGTAACGGGCCCGGCAACGAAGGCCACGCAGCGTGCGCGGATGCCCAACATCACCAAGTACGAGGTGATCGAGGAGATCGGCCATGGCGGCATGGCCACCGTCTACCGTGCACACGATCCCCGTCTCTGTCGTGACGTCGCGATTAAAGTCATTCACCGGCACCTCCGGGACTCGGTCGAAATTGCGCACCGGTTCTTCGTCGAGGCGAAGGCCGTCGCCAAGCTGCGCCACCCGAACATCGTCGAGGTGTACGACGTCTCCTCGCCCGACGAGGAGGAGCAGTACCTCGTCAACGAGCTCGTGCGCGGGCGCTCCCTGCGCAAGCTCCTCGAGGCGCACGGCGCGCTACCGCCCGAGGTGGGCGCGCAGATCGCGCAGGAACTGCTCGCCGCGCTTTCGCACGCGCACGGCGCCGGCGTCATCCATCGCGACATCAAACCGGAGAACGTCATCATCGAGTTTTCCGACGAGGGCGTGAAGGTCAAGTTGACCGACTTCGGCATCGCCAAGCTGCTCGACAGCCAGGGCGTGACGTCGACGGGGCAGGTGCTCGGCAGCCCCGCGCACATGGCCCCGGAGCAGATCGAGGGCGGCGAGGTCGATGCACGGGCCGACGTGTTCGGCACGGGCGTCTTGCTCTACGAATGCCTCGTGGGGCATCTGCCCTTCGAAGGCAGCAACCCCGCGCAGGTGCTCCGTCGTGTGCTCGAGGGCATCTACCCGAGCGCCGAGCACGAACGTGCCACGGTGGGGAAAAATTGGAGCGTGCTCCTCGATCGCGCGCTGCATCGAACCGTGGAAGGGCGCTTCGCGGATGCCAACCAGATGCGCGAGGCGCTGGGCGACGAATTGCGCCGCTTGAACGTGACGAGCGCGTCCGGCGACCTCGATGCATGGATGGCCGATCCCGAGGGCTACCGTGCGAAGCACCAGGCGGCGATCATCCCGCGCTTGTGCACCCTGGCGAAGGAAGCGCGCCAGCGGGGCGACGCCATCGCGGCAGCGGCGGACTACAACCGCGCGCTGGCCTATGCGCCGGAGGATCAGGCGCTTCTCCGCATCGTGGCCACGATGCATCGCTCGGAGGAGCGACGGCGCTTGATGAAGCGCCTCGCGCCGGTGGTGCTCTGTGCCGTTGCGTGCGGTGCCATCGCGTTCTTCGCGGTGCGGGCTTACCGCGCGCCCGTGGTGGTGGTGGACGAAGTGCCGGCGCCCTCGGCTTCCGCGATCGCGCTTCCGGAGACGCCGTCGCCATCGGCGATCGCGCCGGATCCTGCTTCGGCGCCTTCGTCCTCAGCGGTGCGGATTTCCGGAAGGCTGCCGGTGGCGAATCCCCCGGCGCCGTCACGTTCGAGCGCGACCAAGGTGGCGACGCGCGACATCGTATTTCGTAGCTTCATGCCGCAGTTCGGCATCCGTGTGGCCGTGGACGGGGAGGCGCCGGCGGAGGTCGAGGTTGGCGGCCACGTGACGGTGGACGCGCAGAGGCACGTGCTCACGTTCACGTGCAAGAACGACGCGTGTGAGCCCAAACAGCGCGTGGTGTCAGCCGGGGAAGGGAACGAGGAGCTGGAGGTGAGCCTCAGCATCAAGCCCGCGTCCCTGGTCGTCCAAGGCGATGCGCATGCATCCTACACGATTCAAGAGCAGCCGACGGTCATGCTGCGGGCCGGCATCCAGAGCCGGGTGCCGATGAACGTGTCGCGGACCACCGTCCATGTCGTGGAGCTCCCCTCGGGACGCACCGAGCCAGTGACTTTGTCGGCCGGACAGCAGTCGGAAGTGGTGTTCGGGCTCGCAACGGACGAGTAAGGGGCTAACATCGCGAGCCTCTCTTCATGCGTTCCGTGCGCCCGCTTTTTTCCGCCATGGTGGTTGCCGCCTGTCTGACGACCGGCGCCGTGGTGCATGCGGACGAGCAGTCGGACCTCGAAAAAGGCCGCAACGCGTACCTCGCGCGGCAGTACGACGAGGCCGATGCCCGTTTTCGGGCGATGTTGGCGCCGAAAACCGGCACCGTGCGGGATCCGAATCTGGTCACGCAGGCGCTGATGTACTGGGGAGCGGTGAAGATCGCGCAGCGGCGTCCGCAGGAGGCGGCGGGGCTGTTCGAGCAGGTGCTCTTCAAGAATCCGCAGTACGAACCGGATCCTCTGAGCTTTCCCACCGCGGTTCTGGACGCCTTCAGCGACACCCGCAGCCGCATTCGCGAGCGCTTGAACGCGCAGGCCCGAGAGATGGCCCGCCGCGACGCCGAGCGACGCGTCCGCGAGGAAGAGGACAAGCAGAAGCAACTCGAGCGCACGCGCATTTTGGAGCGCATGGCGAGCGAGGAGAAGATCACGGTGAAGCACTCGCGCATCGTGGCGTTCGTGCCCTTCGGAGCGGGGCAATTCCAAAATGGGTCGAAGGCCCTCGGTTGGTTCTTCTTCGGGGCCGAGACGTTGTTCTTGGCAGCCGGAACGCTGGCCATCCCGTTCTACTATTCCGAGAAAGCCGCCTTCGTCGACGCGTACAACGATCCCTCCGGAACGACGCAAACCGCCGACGCCCGCGAGCACTACGATCGGGCGCGAACGTGGGGCTTCATCAACAGCCTCGCATACAGCGCCTTCCTCGTGACCGCGGTCGCGGGCATCGTCGAAGCCAACGCGCGCTTCGAGCCCCAAACCGTCATCGTGCGCAGACGCCCCATCCCGCCCCCAGTGTCATTGGTCCCCGCACTGGGGCCGGGGGGAGGGGGGGTAGGGGTAAGGATCTCGTTTTGAGGTGGGGCGCGCGCGTTGAAGGCTTAGAAGACGTGCACGAGCGCGAGCGCGTGCACGATCACGATCACGATCACGATCACGATCACGATCACGATCACGGGGACGAACACGGGCACGGGTGTGCGCCGGCGTAAGCTCAAGCTCGGCACTACCCGCAAGCGCGTGCTCGTCCTCGTGATCGTGATCGTCTCCCGTGATCGTGCACGTGCACGTGCACGCGCTCGTGCACGATCCTTTAGCGCATCACTGCGCGACCGAGAGCTGGACCAATTCGTTCACTTCCTCCGCCGAAATCGCTCCATCTGCGACGGTGGCGCCGTTCTGCCGAATCGGGAGCCACAGAAAATCGGGATGGTCGTTCTTGCTGCGGCCGACCCATTCCCCTCCGATGATTTCACCCGTGGTGTCTAGCTCGAGGATGTAACTGTAGCGTGACCCTCGGGTGTATTCGTCGATGCGAGAAGAGAGATTGCCCTCGTGGGGGCCAGACTCCGTGATGTACGTCACCTCCGTGGTGACGTGCACGAACGTGACGGCTTTCGGATTGAACAAGTAAGCCGAGGGCGCACTTTCCGAATCGCCCACCACGAGCGCATTGGCTTGTTGGCTCGAGATCGTTTCGGTCGAGAGTACTTTGAAGCCACGCAGAGGCTGATTCCAAACTTGGTAATCATACGTCCGATCTTCGACGAACGACTGTTTGCGAATGCCCAAATAATTGGCCAGCAAGATGTGCAAAGTACCCGGATTGGTATCGCGGCAATCGGAGCGGGGCCGGCCATATTCGTCCGGATCCATATCCTCTTCTTCGGAATTGCAACGCAGCGACACGAATTTCGTCGTTACCGCTTCGTGAAGCAACGAAGCGAGCGCTTTGATGTCCTGCACGTGGAACGTGACGCCGTTTTTGACCACGTCGTGCTGGGGCTCGGGGGCCAGAATCGCGGCCGGCGCCCAGGCGTGGCAGATACCGAACCATGTCGGAATGCAGCGCCCGCGGGTCTCGCCGGCTCGCTTTGCGCATGCTTCGCCTTGGTTGGAATCGCATTGTGAACTCTTCGTGCAGCTGCGGCGCCCCGAATGCGCATCGACACCCGATGTGCGCGAAACCGCATTTTCCACGCCGGAGCGGCCGAAGGCCAACTCGTACTTCTTTGCCGGCGAATCGGAATTCGGTCCATCCCAGCGGTAATTGATCCCATCCTTGAACGTGGGCCAATAGCTGCCGGCCCAAGGAATCTTCGCAGCTTCACCATTCGTGGGAAGATTCGATAAGCGTTTTTCCAAATTCGACGTGAACAATGAGGGATTGTCGCGCGGAGACCAGGCCTCCGGTTGTTTGACGCTGCCGCTTCGCTCCTGCAGTCCATCGCTGCCTTGCGAACTGCAGGCTGCGGCCATGAGCAAAAATGGCAATGCGACCACGAATTGCGCTCTCAACATGGAAAATTTCCTTCGTCCGTGGGCGGAAGGGCTACCTACCGACCTGAAGACGCTTGTGGTGGATGAAATCCAAATCCGTGCAAATCCCTCGCAGCGGCAATGGGCAACGCTGCGGGTTCGAGACTCCATGCCATCGAAATCGTATTTCGATGGAGGGGATTGCTTGTTGCGGTATTTAGAATAACGAGATGTGCGACGTCAATACGTCAAAAATTCAAAATTTCGTTCGGTCCAACGAACATCGTTGAATGACGGATGGCCTGTGCCGACTCGTTCCGTCTCGTTATGTGTTCACAACGCGCGGCGGACGAAGAGCTCTTCCAACGTTTCGCGCTTCGGCGTCACGCTCACCACCCGCGCGCCGCGTGCGAGAGCGCGCTCGAGCACGTCAGCGATCTCGGCTTCACCATTGGCAATGATGATATCCGTCTTCTGATTTTCAATTAACGTTATTTCGGTTCGAAACGTTTCATCCAACACACCGGCGAGTGGCCCCTCGAAGGCCACGCTTCCCGAGCGCAGAATGCACACGCGATCGCAGAGCAACTCGACATCGCTGAGCACATGGCTCGAGAGCAGCACGGAGTTGCCCTTTGCCTTTTGCTCCAATACGAGATCGCGCACGTGCTTTCGCCCGGCCGGATCGAGTCCGCCCATGGGTTCGTCCAGAATGAGCAACTCGGGCTCGTGCACCAGCGCCGCGGCCAGGGCTACCCGCTGCAGCGTGCCCTTGGACAGCGTGCGCGCGGGGCGATCGATCGTGTCACCCACGCCCGTGCGCGCCAGTGCTTCCGACACCCGTGCGGCCGGCTCGCGCATGTCGCTCAGACGCGCGCACAGCGTGACGAACTCGCGCGGCGACAGGTGCGGGTGCACGTACGGGTTCTCCGGGAGGAAGCCGACCTTTCGCAAGCTGTCGTGCGAAAACGGCGCCCCGAACAGCGACGCGCTGCCCGACGTGGGGGCGACGAGGCCCGTGATCATCTTCAAGGTCGTGCTCTTGCCCGCGCCATTCGGCCCGAGAAAGCCATAGACCTGACCGCGCTCCACCTCGAACGAGACGCCGCGTACGGCCTCGATGGACTTCGACGAGAACGGCTTGCGAAACGTCTTGGCGAGCTTCGAGACGGCGAGAACGGGGACGTCCTCCAAGATGCGCTAGTCCCGCTCGCGTCGCGTGCTGGCGGGCGTGGCGTTCGGCAAGCCCAGTGCGCCCGTCGTCCCGTACTCGTGCAGCTTGTACTGGATCTTGCGCGTGGAGACGCCGAGCAGCATCGCAGCTTTCGACGTGGAGCCACCGCAAGCCTCGAGCGTCTTCAGGATCGCGTAGCGCTCCAGATCCGCAATCGTGGAACCCGGGATGGGCGGCGCGCCCTCGCGTTGCGTTTGCGGCACCAACGTGGGCGGCAGATGACGAGCCTCGATCTGCGTGCCCTCGCAGAGCACCACCGCGCGTTCGACGGCGTTTTCCAGCTCGCGCACGTTGCCAGGCCACGCGTAGCTCGCCAGGCGCTCGAGTGCCTCGTCGCTGATGCCCTCGATGTTGCGCCCGTTCTCGGCCGCATAGCGGCGCAGAAAAAAGCTGGCCAGCGCCGGGATGTCGCTCCGGCGATCGCGCAGCGGCGGCAAATTGATGGTCACCACGTTGAGGCGGTAGAAAAGGTCTTCGCGGAAGCGGCCCTTTTTGATCTCCTCCTGCAGATCGCGGTTCGTCGCGCAGATGACGCGGACGTCGACCTTGAGGGTCTCGTTGCCGCCCACGCGCTCGAAGGTGCGCTCCTGAAGGAAGCGCAAGAGCTTCACCTGCGTTCCCAGCGGAATCTCACCGATCTCGTCAAGGAACAAGGTGCCGCCGTCGGCCTGCTTGAACCGGCCATCGCGCCGGCCCACCGCACCGGTGAATGCGCCACGCTCGTGGCCGAAAAGCTCGCTCTCGAGGAGCGACTCGGCCAGCGCCGCGCAGTTGAGCCGGACGAACGGTTTCTGCACGCGCGGCGAGGCGGCGTGGATCGATTCGGCGATGAGCTCCTTACCCGTGCCGCTCTCACCCATGATGAGCACGCTCGCCCGGCTCGGCCCCACTTGGGCGACCAGCTCGAGGATCTCGTGCATCTTGGCGTCGTCGCTGACGATGAGGCCGAAGGCGTTGCGCTCGCGCAGCCGATCGCGGAGCTGACGCGCTTCCTGCAGAAGCCGCGCTTTTTCCATCGCGCGCTCGACGATCGCGCTGAGCGACTCGAACTCGAGCGGCTTCGTCAGGTAGTTGTCCGCGCCCTTTTTGACGGCCGCGACGGCGCTGGAAATGGTGCCGAACGCGGTCATCACCACGAACACGGCACCCGGCGCCGCGGCGCGGGCCTTGTCCATGAAGGTGATGCCGTCGAGCCCGGGCATTTTCAGGTCGGTCAGGATGACGTCGGGCGCGAATTCTTCCAGCTTGCCCAGGGCCTTGAAGCCGTCGGCGGCCGTTTCCGTGGCGTAACCCTCTTCGTGGAGGATTTCGCTCAGCGCCGCGCGGGCGTTGGCCTCGTCATCGACGATTAAAATGCGGCCACGCGCGTTTTGCGCCCGGTGCCGTGTCGTCCGGTTGGCGGCCGGGGTGCCGCCGGGCGGCGTGCCCACAATGGGGGAGGAGGAGCGGTCGTCAGAATTTTCCATGGGCGTAGGCGGATCGGGCGGTTAACCCCTAGTATATCAGGAACACAGTGTGCTTCCGTCCAGGGGGGCGAGCCCACTTTTAACGCAGCGACCGCGGGCACGCGTGTCGCTCTTGCATGAGAGGCCTCAGGGCGCTATCTTCCGCGCGCCTCAGTTGGTGGTTTTCCACGCGCGGACCCCAAACCCGGGGCACCGCGTTTTTTTTCGCATGGACTCGAACACGAACACCACACCTTCCTACGACCGAGCACGGTTAAAAGCCGTTATTTTGCCGATCGTGTCCGCACACGGTGCGGAGCTGGTGGATATCGAGCTGAAAACGGAGCAAGCCGGCTGGGTCCTTCGGGTCTACGTCGAAAAACTCGGGAGCGCCGAAAGTCATGCCAGCACGCGTGATGCCGCGGTCAATCTCGAGCTTTGCGCCCAAATCGCACGGGATTTGAGCCCGGCGCTCGATGTGGCCGATCCGATTCCCCATCGTTACAATCTCGAGGTCAGCTCCCCTGGCGTGGAGCGGCCGCTCCGTGACGAACGCGACTTCGCCCGGTTTGCGGGAGAGAAAGCGCGTTTGAAGCTAAAAACTGCGACCCCGGAAGGACAAAAGGTCATCACGGGCATTCTGGGGGAGCCCAAAGAAGGCGTGGTCACCGTTCAAGACGGCGGACGCACCCACGAAGTTTCACTCGAAAACATCGCTGCCGCGCGACTGGTTTTCGAATTTGGTCCGGCGCCGAAGCCCGGCTCCGCAAAAGGCGGGGCCAAATCGTCCAAGCCCGGCAAACCTGGCAAGCACCCTTCTCGGTGAGAACAAGATGGCACTCAACCAGCAAAACCCAGCGCAGCCCGATTTGAACCTCCTTCAGGCCATCGACATGGTCGCGAAGGACAAGGGCATCGATAAGACCCGCCTCATCAAGACGGTGGAGGAGGCCATCCTCAAGGCCGCGCAGAGCGCGTTCGGCCCCACGCGCGAGCTCGAAGCTCGTTTCAACGAAGACAGCGGCCAGGTCGACCTCTTTCAGTACATGACCGTGGTCGAGGACGTGGCCGACGAAGATCGCGAGATCGCGGTCGAAGATGCGCAGCGCCTGGGCCTCGAGGCGGAGCTCGGCGAGGAACTCGGCTTCCAGATCTTCTGGCACCCCTCGGACGCGAAGAAGGCGGCCGAGCAGGACAAGGAATTCGGCGACCTGCTCAACGTGAAGCAGGCCCGCACCGCCTTCGGCCGAATCGCGGCGCAGACGGCCAAGCAGGTGCTCATCCAGCGCGTTCGCGACGAAGAGCGCGATCTCATCTTCAACGAGTACAAGGATCGCAAGGGTGAGCTCATCAAGGGTGTCGTCCGGCGCTTCGAGAAGGGGAACAACATCATCGTCGACCTGGGTCGCACGGAAGGCATTCTGCCGTTCCGCGAGCAGACCCCGCGCGAGACGTACCGCCCCGGCGACCGTATCGTTGCGTACGTGAAGGACATCGACCGCGAGGCGCGTGGCCCGCAGGTCATTCTTTCGCGCAGCGATCCGAAGTTGGTCGAGAAGCTGTTCGAGGCGGAGGTCCCCGAGATCTACGAAGGCATCGTGCGCATCGTGGCGTGTGCACGCGAGCCGGGCGCGCGTTCGAAGATTGCGGTCACCAGCCGCGATGCGGACGTCGATCCGGTGGGCGCGTGCGTCGGCATGAAGGGCTCGCGCGTGCAGGCCGTCGTGCAGGAGCTGCGCGGCGAGAAGATCGACATCGTTCCCTACGACCGCGATCCGGCGCGCTTCGTGTGCGCGGCGATTCAGCCGGCGGAGGTCAACAAGGTCATCGTCGACGAAGCCGACGGGCGCATGGAGCTCGTGGTTCCCGACGAGAAGCTGTCCTTGGCCATCGGCCGCAAGGGACAGAACGTGCGTCTCGCGCACCATCTCACGGGCTGGCGCTTGGACATCATCAGCGAGTCCAAGTTCAAGCAGATGGAAGAAGAAGCCATCAGCGCGCTCCAGCAGCTGGACATGGTGACGGAGCCGGTGGCGCGCAGCATGTACCGACTCGGCTTCCGCGCCCTCGAGGAGCTGGCCGAGGCCACGGAGCAGGAGCTCGCGGCCATTCCGGGCATCGGCGGCGAAGAAGGCGCGACCAAGGTGCGCGAGGCGGCGGAGCAGACCATGGAGCGACTGCGCCAGGGTCGCATCTCGGCGGCGCTGAGCCGCACGGAGCCCCTCAGCGAGCGTGAGCGCTTCTTGTTCGTCCGCGGCGTGGGCGAGCGCACGGCGCAACTCCTCGAGGAGGCGGGTTACCGCCACGTCGAAGACGTGAACAAAGAGGAAGAGGACAAGCTGGCCATCAAGACCGGCCTCGGCATCAAGAAGGCCCGCGCCATCAAGCAGGGCGCCGAGCAGTTCCTCCAGAACGAGTGGAAGGTGATCGATTCCGCCCGTAAAGAGGCCGTCAAGGCCGCACAAGATTCGAAGACGGTTGTGGCACCGGCTTCCAAGGCAACCCTTTAGGATGGATGGAGAGACCAACGATCTTCATGAGTAAAGCGAACCCCCAACCACGAGGACACGGAAAGGCGCACGGTCGTACGTGCGTCGGCTGCGGAGAGAAGGACTCTCCGGCGGCGTTCGTGCGCCTCGTGTTGGTGGACGACGGGTCAGAGGCGAGTCGCGTCCTCGTGGACGTGGGGAACTCGTCGTTTGGGCGTGGAGCGCATGTGCATGCGCGCCGGGGCTGTCTCGAGAAGGCCTGCAAAGGGGGGCTCTCGCGCAGCTTCAAGACCCGGGTGGTGGCGAACGCTGCCGACCTGGGGTCGGAGATTGCGGCGGGCACGGACCGCCGGCTCGAAGGACTTCTTTTGGCCGCGCGCCGTTCGGGCTATCTCGTGCTCGGGGCAGACGCGGTGTGTGAACTGCTGGAACAGAGAAAGGACGTAGTGATCGTCGTCGCGCGCGATACGAAGACCGTGGTGTCGCGGCGTCCGATTGCCGAAGCGATTGCGGAAGGTCGCGCGATTGCCTGGGGCACGAAAGAAGGAGTGGGACGCCTCCTCGGTCGAGATGAAGTGGCACTCGTTGCGGTAACGAGCGCCAGCATCGCCTCGGAGCTGCGGGCGGTGTTTGCACAGGGTGATGCATGCAGGTTTTCGGGTGACGAGTCCGAAGGCCGGGCGGTCGCAGGCCTCGGACGTGTGTCCGCTGCGGTAAGCGAGGGTCGATGAGCAAAGTGCGCGTGTACGAAGTAGCCAAGCAGCTCAACCTCGATCCCAAGGCGGTCGTGGCACTGTTTCAGGCCGTTGGTATCAACGAGGTACGCAACCACATGAGCTCCGTGGAGCCGGAGGCGGTGGAGCGCGTAAAGCGGCACCTCGAGAAGCAGAAGACGCACGACGTCGTGGAGGAGCGCATTCGTCCGACGGTGGTGAAGCGCCGCGCGGTGGCAAAGCCAGGTGGTGCGCCCGTGCCCGCGGAATCGCGCCCATCGCTCTCGCGTTTGCCGTCCACCTCGCACGTGCCGCCCGCGCCCGCGAGCAGCCGCACCGACGTGTCGCTTCTCGATACGGATCACAACGGGCACGCCGATGGCACTGGTATCGCGGCGGCGGCAGCGCTGCGCGCGGATCGCCCGAGTGCCGATAGGCTTTCCAGTCGCAACGTGGCCGCCGAGGATCGGCGGAGCACGCGCGACGTATCCACGCAGATTCCCCCGGAGCGGGCGAGCGTGCATTCGCTCGAGAGCCTGGAGCAGCCTGTCGCTGCACCGCCTCCCCCCGTTTCCACGCCGGCGATTTCGACGCCCGTCCCGCCGGCCCGTGTCAGCTCGCCCCATGTCGAGCCGACCGACGATGTCGATAACACGGTCGCGGCTGCCGTTCCCGCGCCCGTCTCGGTTCATGAAATTCCCACGACGACGGAGGAACCGGTCGTGCAAGCCCCGCCGCCGGTCATACCGGCCCCGCGCGAATCGTCCCATGCGGTGACAGCCCCCCCCGTGCCGACGCCGGTTCCGGTCGCGCCCGAGCGAGTTTCGTCGCCCCAAATCATCGTCAAGAGCGAGCCAGTTCCTGCCCCCGTGGTGGAAGCTGCGCCGCCGCCCCCCCCGCCGCCTGCTCCGGTGGTCGTGGAGGAGCCGCCGCCCCCACCGCCTGCCCCGGTGGTGGAAGCTGCGCCGCCCCCGCCGCCTCCAGCACCCCCGCCCCCGCCGGCGCGTCCTGCGACGCCGAAGACGGGCGTGGAGTACTGGACGGGTCGTCCGGGCGTGCCGATGCCCACGCCGGCCAGTGCTCCGCGAAGTGCCATCGGCGGCGGTCAAGCCGGCTCGATGGCGCGCCGCACGGAGTACAACCCGCGTGCGAGCGCGGGCCAGGCGCAAGGCCGTCCGGGCATGCGTCCTGGTGGTCCGCAAGGCGGGCGTCCGGGCATGCGTCCCGGTGGTGGTGGTCCTGGTCAGCGCTTCGGCGGCCGGCCCGGCCAGCACATGCAGAAGCGTCCCCCGGCGACCGTCTCCACCAAGGAGATGAGCGAGCACAAGAAGGTCATCCGCATCGAGGAGAACATCACGCTCCAATCGATGGCCGGAAAGATGTCGCTCAAGTCGACGGAGCTTCTGATGAAGCTTCTCTCGATGGGCATGACGGGCGTGCACATCAACACGACGCTCGACGCCGACACCGCGAAGATCCTCGCCTCCGAGTTCGGTTGGGAGGTCGAAGACCTCGCGAAGAGCGAAGAGGAGAGCATCGCGGCAGCTCGAGGCGAAGAGGCCGTGGCGGCCGATGCAACCGACAAGGTCGCCGACACGAACCTCATCTCGCGTCCGCCGGTCGTCACCGTCATGGGTCACGTCGACCACGGCAAGACGAGCCTCCTCGACAAGATCCGTTCGGCGAGCGTGGCCAGCGGCGAAGCCGGAGGCATCACGCAGCACATCGGTGCGTACCGCGCGCAAACCAAGCACGGTCCCATCGTCTTCTTGGACACGCCGGGCCACGAAGCCTTCACCGCGATGCGCGCACGCGGCGCCAGCGTCACCGACTTGATCATCTTGGTCGTGGCGGCAGACGACGGCGTCATGCCGCAGACGAAAGAAGCCGTGAACCACGCGCGCGCGGCCAAGGTGCCGATCATCGTCGCCGTGAACAAGATCGACAAGCCGGCGGCGGATCCCGAGCGGGTGAAGCGCGAGCTCGTCGAACTCGGTCTGCAGCCCGAAGAGTGGGGCGGCGAGACGATCTTCGTGAACGTGTCGGCGCACACCGGCACGGGCATCGAGCAGCTGCTCGAGATGGTCGCGCTCCAGTCCGAGGTCATGGACCTCAAGGCGAACCCGAAGAAGGCGGCCAGCGGCACGGTGCTCGAGGCCCTCCTCGATCGCGGTCGCGGTCCCGTCGCGCGCGTCCTCGTGCAAGACGGTACGCTCCGCGTGGGCGACTTCCTCTTGGCGGGTGCGGGCTTCGGCAAGGTCCGCGCGATGACCAACGAGCACGGCAAGCAGGTGCACGAGGCCGGCCCTTCGACGCCGGTCGAGATTCTCGGTCTGTCCGAGGTTCCGGGCGCCGGCGACCCGATGCACGCCGTCAAGGATCCCAAGAAGGCGCAAGAGATCGCCGAAAGCCGCAAAGGAAAGATGGCGCGCAGCCTCATTCCGGCCACGGCCAAGGTGTCGCTCGAAGAGATCTCGAAGCGCATGGCCGATTCGTCGCAGCAAGAGCTGCGCGTCATCGTCAAAGGCGACGTGCAGGGCTCGGTCGAAGCGGTGGCCGACGCCTTCTCCAAGCTGTCCACGGATCGCGTCAAGCTCGCGATCATCCACGCCGGCGTCGGCGCGATCACCGAGGGTGACATCAACCTCGCCATCGCCGCCAAGGCCATCGTCATCGGCTTCAACGTTCGCCCCGCAGGCAAGGCGAGCGCGCACGCCGAGGAGAACAAGATCGAGATTCGGCTCTATTCGATCATCTACAACGCGATCGAAGACGTCCGAAACGCGATGGAAGGCCTCCTGCCCCCGACCCTCGTCGAGAAGACGTCCGGCAAAGCCGAGGTTCGTCAGATCTTCAAGGTCAAGGGCACGGTGGTCGCGGGTTCCTACGTCATCGAAGGAACCGTCAAGCGCACGAACAAGGCCCGCATCGTCCGCGACGGCGTGGTGGTGTGGGACGGCAAGCTCGACGCGCTGAAGCGCTTCAAGGACGACGTGAAGGACGTCGAGCGCGGCTTCGAGTGCGGTCTCAGCTTCGAAGGCTTCACCGATGTCAAAGAGAAGGACATCGTCGAGTCGTACGAGATCGAAGAGATCAAGCAAAAGCTGTAAGATCTCTCGGTGTTCGTCGGTGTTTTACGGCTCACGTTCCACATTCCGCACGCACGCTCGCTCAAGGAAAAGCGCAGCGTCGTGCGGAAGTTCCGGGACCGTGTGCGCGCCCGGTTCGACGTATCCATCGCCGAGGTCGACGCGCAGGACTTGCTCCAGCGCGCCGTCTTCGGCGTGAGCGTCGTGTCGGGCGATGCGGCGGTATGCGACTCGGTGATGGCGCAGGTGGCACGCGCCGCCGAGACGCAAGAGGACGCCGTGCTCACCGGGCACGCGACGGAGATCATCACGGTGGGGGAGGATTTGTACCCAGGAGGCGACGACGATGTCCGCTGAAGTGAAACGGGCGACCCGCGTCGCCGAAGGGATCCGCGAGGAATTGGCCAATTTGATCGCGCGCAAGGTGCGCGATCCGCGGGTGGCCGGCGCCATCGTGTCGCGCGTGACCGTGACCGACGATCTGCGCAACGCGAAGGTCTACGTGCGGCTGCTCGACTTGGCCGAGCGCGACGAGGTCCGGCAGAAGGAGCTTCTGACGGGGTTGAAGAGCGCCGCCGGCATGCTGCGTTCGTCGATCACGAAGGAGCTGAGTCTCCGTTTCGCACCGGAGCTGCGCTTCTATTACGACGAGGCAGTGGAGAAGCAGCAAAAGGTGGACGAGCTCCTCGCCGAGATCGAACGCGACACCCGATCGAAGTAGCTGCGATGGCTTAGCGCAGTTTGCTCACGTACCAGGCGCCGTGCCAGCCGGTCATCTCGGCGATCTCGATGCGCTGCGGTTTGCCGCCGACGGCGAAGGTCAGCTTGGAGTGGCGCACGCGCCACACGGGTTGCTTCAAATCGCGCTTTTTGACGGGCGATTGCGCGATGGTGGGGCCCAGTTCGAACGAGACGAATTGGGCATTCTCGGGCACGCGAAGACGCTTTCGGACGGTGGCCACGTCGCGCTCGAAGATGGGGTAGACCTTCTTGTCCCATTGCTTGCCGGGATCCGGTTGGTCCTTCGTCGCGATGTAGGCGTCGCGCGGATAGACGATGTCGGCGGCGAGCTTCGGTTCTCCGTGCGCGATGGCCTCGAGCAAATGGCGGCCGCGCAAGGTCAGATCGGCGTTGTCGACGGTGGGGGCGGGTTCCTCGATGATGCCCGCGTCCGCCGCCGCGTTCGCGGCTGCGCCTGCATCGGCCTTCGGGTCGGCCGCACTCACGTGGGCCGATGCGGACGCAGCGCCGGCGTCGACCGCGGGCGCGCCCTTCGAGCCGCCGCACCCCGATACCGCGATGCTCGGAACGAGCACCGCTGCCACCACCGCCGCGGCCAAGATGCGAAGTACGGTGAGGGTGCTGCGGCTCATGGGAGGGTCTTACGCAAGATTGGGGAGCGTCACGACATCGACGTGGAGCACTTCGTCGAAGGCGCGGATCTCTTGGAGGCACGTTTCTGACGGGCGCGACACCATCCGCAGCTTGGCACAGGATGCGCCACCTCCCTCGAAGACGCTGTTGGTGACCTCCTCGACGTTGATGCCATGCCGCTTGAGAACGGACAACACGTTGGCGAAAGTCCCAATTTTATCCTGCATGCGAATGACCACTTGGAAGTTCGCAATCGACGTCGTCACGTTCACGACGTTGGGCACGTGCCCTTCGAGCAAAAAGCTCCGAATGATGCGCACCGTTTCCGTGGCCACCGCGAGCTGCGCTTGGTCCGTTGCCGCCGCGATGTGCGGCGTCCCGTAGACGAACCCGGCGTTTTCACCTGCCCCCGTGTTCTCACCTGTTGCGAGATCGAACAAGTCGTTCTTGTACTCGTCCTTCCCGCGCGGCTCGTCGGGGTACACGTCGAGCCCCACGCGCAGCCCGCGCGTGGTCACGGCCTCGCGCAGCGCCGCTTGATCGATCAGATCGGCGCGCGCTGCATTGATGAGGATCGCGCGCGGCGGAAGTGCCGCCAAAAAGCGCTTCCCCACGATGTGGCGCGTGCGCTCGTTGATGGGCAGGTGCAGCGACACCACGTGCGACTTCGACGCCAGCTCGTCCAGTGAGTTCGCATGCAGGATTCCCAATTCCGCAGCACGCACCGCGCTGAGCGAGCGGCTGTACCCGATGACGGTGAGCCCGAAGGCCTTCGCGCGATGCGCGACCTCGCGCCCCACCGCGCCCATGCCGACGATGCCGATCGTCTTTCCGTACAGGCCCTCGGCCTTGCTGTATTCGGCGCGGCGCCATTGGCCTTCGCGCAGCGAGGTCACCGAATCGACGATGCGACGGTCGATGGCCACCAAGAGCCCCATGACGAGCTCGGCGACCGCGGCGGCATTCTTGCCCGGGCAATTGGCCACGTAGATGCCGCGCCGGCTCGCCGCGCGCACGTCGATGGTTTGATACTCGGCGCCTGCGCGCACGATCAAATGCAGCGTCTTCGCATTGTCCAGCGCCGTCGCCGTGACGGGGGTGGACCGCACCACGAGCACCCCGGCGCTCGCGATTCTTTGCTCCAGCGATTCCTTGGTAAGCTCCGGTTCGTAAATGACTTCGACGGGAAGGGCAGAAAGCTCTTCAACCGCACGCGGGTGCAACTTGTCGGCAATCAGAAGGCGCATCGTTCGTTGTGCGCGAGAATACCGGAAATTGGGCGACGTTGTCGCATGCGCGTGCCAATCCGCGTCGATCGGTCAAATAGTGCCCAATCCGCTACCGAGTAGACCCTTGGGCATATGCTGGCTTGGTGAATTCGTCAGGCGGCGGAGCCGATTGCCACGGTTCGATCGCGTAGCTTGACGGCCGGCGCGCCGCCTTGGTCCACCAGCACGTCGGCCAGGGCGGTCTGTGCGTGGCGAGAGAAGCGCGCCTCGAACGGCCCTCCGCGGGCGCCGGTTTTGACCTTGGCGTAAAGCGCCCCGCTTTCCCCGACGCGGGTCGTCGCCGGGTCCCAATCTTCCTCGGTGCCGTCGCTCAAGGTGAGGACGATGTCGTTCCCCGCGATTTTTAGCGTGGAGACGAAGTACGGGGCGTCTTCCACGGTGAAGTACGTCCAGTCGTAGCCATTTTCCAGGATGTAGCGCCCGTCGTCCGGGTGGCGTGAAATCCAGGTGTGCATGGCGGCCGCCAACTTTCCATGCTCGACCAGGCCTCCGTGGTGCCAAAAGCGCCCTTCGGCATCCAGCACGATGGTACTCTCGCGCGAGCGGCCCTCCGGCGCGGGAAAACGGAAGAACTCGGGATGGTCGCCAGGTTTCATCGTTCCTGGGAGTTAAGCGTTTCTCGTTCCGGGGCAAGCGATGAGGTCGCGCGTCGGCTTGACCGCCGCCGCGCGCCAACCTAGAAGACAAATGTTTCAAAATTATTTGAAACATGCCGCCTCCCCCGGTGTTTCCTCACCGCCGGGAGGCAAAAGGACGGACACGCAGCCATGGCGTACGACGGGTTCGGTGCATTCGCGAAGGCGCTCGAGGAGCGCGGCGAGCTCGTGCGCATTAAAGAGCGCATCGATCTTCACTTGGAGGCGTCGGAAATCGCCCAGCGCGTGATGAAAACGGAAGGCCCCGCGCTTCTGTTCGAAAACGTGCACGACACCACCCGACCGGATGCCCAGGCGCGCTTTCCGCTCATGGTCAACGCCTACGGTTCACGCCGCCGCATGTCCCTGGCGCTGGGGGTCGACGATCTGGAGCAGCACGCGCGGGCCATCGAGGAGCTGATCACGGCGCGTCCGCCGTCGGGCGCCCGCGAGCTGGTCGAGCTTGCGCGCAAAGTCCCCGAGCTCGCCCACGTTTTCCCGCGCACTGCCCGCGAGGCGCCGTGTCAGGAGGTGGTGCTCACCGGCGACGAGGTCGATCTCGACCAATTGCCGATGATGACCACGTGGCCCAACGACGGTGGCCCGTTCATCACCTTGCCCAACGTCATCACGCGCGATCCGCAGTCGGGCGGCCGCAACATCGGCATGTACCGCATGCAGCGCATCGATCGCCGCACGACGGCGATGCATTGGCAGGTGCACAAGACGGGGGCGCGGCATTTCCGTGCGGCCAAAGAGCTCGGGCTGCGCCGACTGGAGGTCGCCGTGGCCTTGGGCGGCGATCCCGCGCTGACGTACGCCGCGACGGCGCCGCTTCCCGATGGCATCGACGAGTGGATGTTCGCGGGCTTCCTGCGCGGAAGCGCGGTGCGCACGGTGAAGTGCAAGACCGTGGATCTCGAGGTGCCGGCCGAGTCGGACTTCGTGCTCGAAGGCTACGTCGATCCGTCGGAGGCGCTCTTCGACGAAGGGCCCTTCGGCGATCACACGGGGTATTACACCTTGGTGGAGCGTTTTCCGCGCTTTCACATCACCGCGATCACGCATCGCCGCGACGCCATCTACCCCGCGACGGTGGTCGGGCCGCCGCCGATGGAGGATGCGTGGCTGGGAAAGGCGACCGAGCGGCTCTTCTTGCCGCTGCTTCGCACGATGTTCCCGGAGGTTCGCGACATGAACCTGCCGGTGTTCGGTGCGTTCCACAACCTGGTGCTCATCTCGATCAAAAAGCAGTACCCCTTCCACGCGGCGCGCGTGGCGCACGGGCTGTGGGGGGCTGGGCAGATGATGTTCTCCAAGGTCATCTGCGTGGTCGACGACGACGTCAATGTGCAAAACCTGGAAGAGGTCGCGTGGCGTCTGCTCGCGAACCTCGATCCGAAGCGCGACATGTCGTTCGTCGAGGGGCCCATCGATCAATTGGACCATGGCGCGAACCAAGCGCTCTACGGCGGCAAAGTGGTCATCGACGGGACGCGCAAATGGGCCGAGGAAGGCTACGCGCGCGAGTGGCCCGAGGTGTTGCGCATGAGCGACGCCGTCGTGCAGCGTGTCGACGCGCTCTGGCCGTCGCTCGGCATCGCGGGTGCGACGCCACGGGCCAACGTTCTCGAGGGGGGAAAACACGATGGACCGGTCCAGCGCGTGCTCGAGGCTGCGCGCGGCCTGATAGGGAGATCTCGATGACGTCGTCGTCTCATGGCGCCTCTCATGGCAACACCGTGCGCGCAATGTTCGATCGCATTGCGCCCACGTACGATGTGCTCAACCGGCTCATGTCGGCCGGCCGCGACCAATTGTGGCGGCGCAAGGCCGTGTCCGCGCTGACGGAGCGCGCCCCCGAGGGAGCCTTGCTCGACTTGTGCGCGGGCACACTCGATCTCACGGCTCTTCTCGATCGCGCCCGTCCAAGCTCGCGCCTGGTGGCCTGCGATTTCGCCAAGGACATGCTCGAGCGCGGCCGGCACAAGGCCCCGCGCGCGGAGACCGTGGTGGGCGATGCCCTGGATCTGCCCTTCCGCGACGGCGAATTCACCGGCGTCATCTGCGGCTTCGGCATGCGCAACCTGGGCGATCTCGCACGCGGCATCGCCCAAGTGCGTCGGGTGCTCGCGCCGGGTGGCATCTTCGTCACCTTGGAGTTCTTTCGACCCCAGCGTCCCGTCACTCGCGCCTTTCACGCGGCCTATGCCGAACACGTGATGCCCAAGGTGGGCGGCCTTCTGTCCGGCGACAAGCAGGCGTACAGCTACCTGGTGCGAACCATGAAGAACTTCGCCACGCGCGCCGAGTACGAGACGGAGCTGGTGCGTGGCGGCTTTTCGCGGGTCAGCTCGAGTGAGCTCACCATGGGCATCGCCTCCATCGTGGTGGCCGAGGTGGCCCTGTGAAGATCGTCGTCGGCATCACCGGCGCAAGCGGCGCACCGTATGCGAAGCGGCTGCTCTCCGTTCTCGCAGAACGCCGCAGGGTCGACCCCGCCCTGGAGCTCGGCCTGTGCCTCTCGCCGACGGCGCCGGAGGTGTGGGCCCTCGAGTGCGGCGGTGACTTGCGGCAGCAGCTGCGCGAGCAGATGGGTGACATCCCGCTCTGGGGGCAGCGCGATTACCGAGCGCCGTTCGCCAGCGGCAGTGCGGGCTGGGACGCGATGGTCATCGTGCCCTGCTCGATGGGCACCGCGGCGCGCATCGCCCACGGCATTTCCGATTCGCTCCTCACGCGCGCGGCGGACGTCATGTTGAAAGAGCGGCGCAAGCTGGTCCTCGTCCCGCGCGAGACACCGCTCAGCGTCATCCACTTGGAAAACCTCACCACGCTCGCGCGCGCGGGCGCCACCATCCTCCCGGCCATGCCCTCGTTCTACAGCAACCCCCGCAGCATGGACGACGTCGTCGACAGCGTCGTTTCGCGCATCCTGGACCACGTTGGCATCGGCAACGATCTCATGCGCCGTTGGGGGACGACATGAGCGCGCTGGTCGACATGGCGGTGCGCGCCGCAGGCCTCGAGCGTGTGCGCGACGCGCGTGCGGCGGGCAAGCCCATTTCCGCGGACGACCCGATTTTCGAGACGTGCGATCTCTTGGCCATCGGGGCGCTTGCAGACCAAGTGCGCACCGCCGAAGTGGGCGACTTGGTGCGGGTGCACGTGGGTGAGGCGGCGGCCGAGGTCGATCTCGTCGACGTGCACCTGCGCGATCTCGACGTCGGCAAGCGCGGGCTGCGCTTTCTGCGCGACGTGGCCATCGCGCGCCTCACCGCGCCGAAGGGGGCGCGCGTGCGCATCGATTGGACCGAGTGCGGCATGGAGCTCGCGCAGGTGGCCTTGGGCTTCGGCGCCAGTGAGCTCGTGGGCATCATCGCCAACCGCCGCGGTCTGCCCATCGCCGAGGACAGCACCAAAAAGGTCAAAGGCGTGGGGGCCGTGGCCGTACAGCTCCTGAAAAAGCAGGAGCTCGAAGGACTTCTCCAGCGCGCGGGGCGCCGTACCGAATTCGTGAGGACAGCATGACCATCGAATCCATTGCTCAGAAAGTGCAGCAGGGCGAGCGTCTCGACGAAAGCGATGCGCTGGCTCTTTTTCTCGAGCCGGATCTCCTGGCGGTGGGCGCGCTCGCCAACACCGTGCGCGAACGGATGCACGGAGACCGCACGTACTTCAATCGCAACATGCGCATCGAGGTGACCAACGTCTGCGTCGCTTCTTGCCTGTTCTGCAGCTTCGCCAAGCTCGAAGAAGGCGCCCCGGGCGCGCACACCATGAAGGTGGAAGAGGCCTGGCGCGAGCTCGAGATGCGCATGGACGATCCTCCGAGCGAGGTCCACATCGTCAACGGCTTGCACCCGGGGTTGCCGTTTTCCTATTACGAAGAGCTGCTGCGCGGCTTCAAGCGCATCAAGCCCGACGTTCACATGAAGTGCTTCACCGCGGTGGAGATTCACTTCTTCGCGCAGCACTACAAGATGACCTACGCCGAGGTGCTCACGCGCCTGCGCGAGGCGGGGCTCGACAGCCTGCCCGGCGGCGGCGCGGAGATCTTCCACGAGGACGTGCGCAAGCGCATCTCGCACGACAAGGCGAACGCCGACGAATACCTCGAGGTGCACCGCGTGGCGCATCGCCTGGGGCTGCGCACCAATGCGACCATGCTCTACGGGCACATCGAGACCTTCGAGCATCGGGTCGACCACTTGATGCGGCTGCGCAAGCTCCAGGACGAGACGGGCGGCATGCAGGCGTTCATTCCGCTGGCCTTCCACCCCGATGGCAATGGCATGAAGAACCTGCCCGCACCGACGGCGGTGGACGACCTCCGCACCGTGGCGGTGTCGCGCCTGGTGCTCGACAACGTGCCGCACATCAAGGCCTACTGGGTCAGCATGACGCCGAAGATCGCGCAGCTCGGCCTGCGCTTCGGCGCCGATGACATCGACGGCACCATCGTGCACGAGACGATTTACCACGCCGCCGGTTCGCGCTCGCCGCAGGGCCTGAGCTACAACGAGCTCGTTCGCTTGATCCGCGAGGCGGGCCGCATCCCCGTCGAACGCGACACGCTTTACAACGTGGTGCGCGAGCATCCAAAGAGCGCGCTGCCCGAAAATGCCGTGAAAGTGCGTGACCGCAAAGCGGAACGCCATCTCTTGCCGGTGCTGCCATGAAAGTATCCGCCGTTCAGTATCTCAATGCCCGCCCGCTGTACGAGCCGCTCGCCGACAAGGACGGGGTTGCGCTCGATTTGGCGCTTCCCGCGGAGGTGGCGCGGCGCATCGCGGAGGAGGAGACCGATGTCGGCCTCGTGCCGGTGGCGGCGCTGGCGCAGCTCGGTGATACGCGCTTCGTGCGGGGTGCGGCCATCGCATCACGCGGTGCCGTTCGCAGTGTGCGCATCGTGTCGCAGGTACCCATCGACGAGATGACGGACATCGTGCTGGACGCTTCGTCGCGCACCAGCGCCGTGCTCGCGCGCCTGGTGCTGCGGGCACGCCGCCGCGGTGCGGAGCCGCGCGTGCGCGTGCTGCCGCCGACGCAGGCGCTCGCGGAAGTGAAGGGGACGTGCGGCGCTTTGATCATCGGCGACGTGGCGCTTCACATCGAAAACGAGTTTCCGCACTCGCTCGACTTGGGCGAAGCTTGGTACGAGTGGACGGGGCTTCCCTTCGTCTTTGCCGCGTGGGGTGGTCGCGCGGGCTCGCTGGCCACCGGTGGTGAGAAGCTCCTGCTCGCCGCGAAAGAAGAGGGCCTTGCACGCCGCGACGCCATCGCGGATGCGCACGCCGAGCGCGCGGGCCTCGATGCGGCAAGCCTGCGCAGCTACTTGCGCGAGAACATCCGCTTCGACTTTGGCGACGACGAGCGTCGCGGCCTCGAGCGCTTTTACGCCGAAGGGCACCGTGCGGGGCTTCTTCCGAACATGGACGTGCGCTTCTACGAGGACAGCGCGCGCTCGGCGGTGTCGTTGCCGTCGCTCGATTCGATTCTCTCCCGCGCCGCGGAAGGCGACCGCCTCACCGCCGCCGAAGGCGAGCGCTTGATCCACGAGGCCCCGCTCTTCGAGCTCGGTCTCGCCGCCGATGCCGTGCGACGGCGCAAGCACCCGCACGACGTGGTCACGTACATCGTCGACCGCAACGTCAACTACACCAACGTGTGCACGACCAGCTGCCGCTTCTGCGCCTTCTACCGGCCCGTGGGGCACCCGGAAGGCTACGTTCTCTCGCGCGAGGTCCTGCGCCAGAAGCTCGACGAAGTCGTTCAGGCGGGCGGCGTGCAGATCTTGCTCCAGGGCGGCCTCAATCCGGAGCTTCGCATCACGTATTACGAGGACCTGTTCCGCTGGATCAAATCCGAGTTCAAGCTCGGCCTCCACGCGCTCTCGCCCGAGGAGATCCTGCACATCGCGCAGCTGGAATCGATCAGCGTGCGCGAAGTCCTGGAGCGGCTGCATGCGGCGGGGCTCGATTCGGTGCCCGGCGGCGGCGCGGAGATCCTCGTCGACCGCGTGCGGCGCAAGATCGCCAAGGCCAAGTGCACCAGTTCGGAATGGCTCGACGTGATGCGTGTGGCGCACCACATGGGCCTGCGCTCGAGCGCGACCATGATGTACGGCACCGTCGACACCGCGCGCGACCGCATTTTGCACCTGCTCAAATTGCGCGAGCTCCAGGACGAGACGCGCGGCTTTACGGCGTTCTTTTGCTGGGACTTCCAGCACGAGCAGGGCGTGCGCATCACGGCGGGGGATACCGGGACACATCTCTATTTGCGGCAGCAGGCGGTCGCGCGCCTCATGCTCGACAACATCGATCACGTGGGTGCATCGTGGGTCACGCAGGGGCCGGACGTGGGGCAGGTGGCCCTTCGCTTCGGGGCGGACGACTTCGGCAGCGTCATGTTCGAGGAGAACGTCGTCTCCAGCGCAGGCACCACGTTCTGCATCAACGCCGACGCCATCGAGGCACGCATTCGCGCCGCCGGCTTCCGCGCGACCCGCCGCAACGTGAAGTACGAGTGGCTCACGGAACCGGCATGATCGTCCACGCGGACCATGTCCTGCCGGGCGACGCGCCGCCCATCCGCGATGGTGCGGTGGTCGTCGCCGAGGACGGCACGATCGAGGACGTCGGGCCCGCCGCCGACGTCCTGCCGCGCCACGCCGGGGCACCCGTCGAACGCGTGCACGGCGTCGTTTTTCCGGGGCTGGTCAACGCACATACGCATCTCGAGCTGAGCGCGCTGCGCGGCCTCGTGCCGGGTGGCCACGGTTTCTTGCCGTGGGTCGATTCGTTGCTCTCGGCGCGCTTCGATGCCACGCCGGAGGATTCGCCGGAGTCCATCGAGGCGGCGGTGTCCGAGCTGCGCGGGTATGGCACGGCGGCCGTCGGCGAGGTCACGAACAGCCTCGTGGCAGCCGAGCACCTCGCGCGGCGCCGCATCCAAGGGTCCATTTTTCACGAGATCTTCGGCCTGGGGGGCGACGTACAGGAGCGCGCCGAGGAGATGCTCGCGGCCTCGCGCGCGGGTACGAGGGCGTGGTCGCCCGCGCTTTCCTATGTTCCGACGGCGCACACGCTTCACACGACGCACGCCGACGTGGTTCGCAAGATCGTCCAGCATGCCAAGGACACCGGCTTGCGCACCAGCCTTCACCTTGCCGAGCACGCGGCCGAACGGCGCGCCCTGGAACACGGCGATGGGCCGGTGACCGATTGGCTGCGCGGGCGCTTGCGCGGCGCCGCCGACGTGGTGTGGCCGATGCAGTCACCCATCGCGTATGCCGATGCGCTTGGCGCGCTCGGGCCGCACATGCTCCTGGTGCACTTGACCGATGCGCTCCCCGCGGAGCTCGATCGCGTGGTCCAGAGTGGCTCGCACACCGTGCTCTGCCCGCGGTCGAATTTGTACATCGAGGGCCGCCTTCCGCCGCTCTTGGCGGCACGCACGGCGGGCATCGAGGCCGCATTGGGGACCGACTCGCTCGCGTCGAACGCGTCGCTCGACGTGCTCGCCGAGGCGCGCGCACTTGCCGATCGCTTCTCCACCGTGCCGGCGGCCGAACTGGTGCGCATGGCCACGTACAACGGCGCGCAGGCGCTCGGCCGCCCGTTGCTCGGGCGTTTGGCGCGCGGTGCACGGCCCGGGCTCGTCGCCGTGGACATCGCCGGTGCGGCACAGGCTCAAGATGGAGCGGCGCTCTTGCTCCGACACGTCAAAGCGCCGCGCCGGTGGATTCGGGAGGTCTCGTGATCGTTGCTCGCTTGCGCTCGTACTCGACGTTGGTTGCCTTTGCGCACACGATTTTCGCGCTGCCGTTCGCGGCATCCGCCGTGGTGCTGGCGCTCTCCATGCCGCATCCGCCGCTGACCGCGGCGCGCGTGGTCGCGATGCTCATCTGCATGGTCGCGGCGCGCACCAGTGCCATGGCCTTCAACCGATGGGCGGATCGCCATATCGACGCGAAGAACCCGCGCACGGCCACGCGGCCCATTCAGCGCGGCGATGTGAGGCCGTTCGAGGCGCTCGCGCTTGCCATGGCGTCTGCAGCGGTCTTCTTTTTGTCGGCGTCCACGTTGGGCACTGCGCCAATGGTTCTCGCGCTGCCCGTTTTGGCGGTGCTCCTCGGTTACTCCTACGCCAAGCGCTTCACGTGGGCGGCGCATGCGTGGCTCGGCGTCGCCTTGTCGCTCGCGCCTGGAGGCGCATGGATTGCGGTGGGCGCTCCGGTCAAAGCAGGCATCGTCACCCTCATGGTGGCCGTCGTCACCTGGCTGCTCGGCTTCGACGTGCTCTACTCGTTGCAGGACGAGGGCTTCGATCGCGAGCAGCGCCTGCACTCCATCCCATCGCGCTTCGGCGCTGCGCGATCGCTCGCCATGAGTGCTTTCGCGCACGTGATCACCGTGTCCTCGCTCGCGTTCACCGGTGTGTTCCTCCACCGCGGTGTCGTCTATTTCGTCGGTGTCCTCGTGGTGACGGGGCTGCTCGTCTGGGAGCACCTGCTCATTCACCCGCCCGTCGACCCCGCGCGCGATGCGCCCGGCACTTCACGATGGGCGCGCGCGGATCTCTCCAAGATCGACAAAGCCTTCTTCGACATGAATGCGTGGATCAGCGTGGGCTTTTTCGCCGCCACGCTGATCGATCACATCACGCGAACCGCGCCGTTTGCCACATAGGCCATGACGCTGCGCGCGGCCCGATCCAGGGTCTCGCGCACCTCCGTTGCCAGCTCGTCGAGCGCATGCGCGCGCACCGTCGCCGGCTGGAACAGCAGCGGCGCAATGGGTGACATGGCGAACGCGATGCGGCCCCGCGCCCCGAGCGCCTTGCGCGATTCGATGATGCGATCGCCCATTGCGGATTCGAGCACCACGTCCACGCCGCGGTCTTGCGTGAGCGCGCGGATTTGCTCCACGAAGCCATGGGGCAGCAACGCCGCGCTGCATCCCGCACGCAACGCGGATTCGCGCTGCGCCTCCGACGCGACCACCCCGAACACGTGTGCGCCGAGAACCCGCGCGAACTGCGCCGCGAGCAACCCGAACGCACTGCCCGCGTCCTGAATCAACAGCGTCTCACCCGCGGTCAGCCGCACCACGTCCACGAGCACGTGGTACGCACCCACCGCTGCGCGAAGCGACACGACGAGTCGCGCATCGACGGCCCGCCGGCCCGCATGCACCTCGACGGTGCGCGCATCGATCGCGATCGGATCGCCCACGGCGAATCCCTCCGTGCCTTCACCAACGAGTGCCACCGTTCCCGCGATGGCCACACCCCCCGCCACATGAACCTCGACGACCAGCTCTCCCCGGCCGGGTGTGACGGCTTCCATGAATCTTGTTGTGCTAGCAGCACCCGCTGGATGCAGTCTTTTTCACACTCGCCACGCAACATTTGATGGGCACCGGCGGTTGTCCCGAGGCGAGTGAAATTTTTCGAGCTATCAAAACGAACACACATCCTGTGTTGACAGAATGGTGCACATGCGTCATCGTAGAACCGCCTCGAGCGAGACGTGTACGTGCGTTGCCGCAGGCGGAAAGGGATAAGGCCATGGAAATCACAGCAGATTATGTGGGCCTTATCGCTCGACCGCGCGTGACGCTTGTCGCCTGCCAATCTTGCATTGGCGGGTAAAGCCAAACCACTCGAGCGAACCAGGTAAACGTTGGCGCACGTCGCCGACGCCACTTTCGAGCGCCAACAGCGTCTAGGCCGGCATGTCGTCGGGCCGCGCGGCTGAAACGAGCCGCTGAGACCACGCCGTTGGCAACTGCGTAAGCATCGCGTCCGAGCGCTCCCCGGAAGCACGCGGATTGCCGCGCCTGACTTCAACGCAGAGGAACACGGCTCTCTGTCACGAGGATTTCAATCCCATGCATCTGCAACACGATGTGTCTCGTATGTCCCACTTGGGATGGACATCATTTTTCGAATCGCAGCATCGCCAGCTCGGCGAGCACCTTGAAAACGTCGTTCCGGCCCGCGTCGTTCTCGCGAGCCGCGGTCTTCTTCACGTCCTCGGTCCGCACGGCACCCGCCGCGCGGTGCTCGCCGGCAAGTTGCGCCACGACGCCGTCGACGCTTCCGAGCTGCCCGTCGTGGGCGACTGGGTAGGCCTTCGGGGCGATAGCCTGGCAGAGCCACTGCCGGTGGTTCATCGCTTCGAGCGAACGTCATCGCTGACGCGAAAAGAGGCAGGACGCCGCACGCGACCGCAAGTCCTCGTGGCCAACGTCGACACGGTGCTCATCGTGAGCGCGCTCACGGCGGAGCTCAATGTCCGCCGCATCGAGCGCTTCGTGGCCACCGTGCTCGAAGGCGGCGCCACCCCGGTCATCGTTCTCAACAAGGCGGACCTTTGCGAGAACCCCGAGCCGCTGTTCCACGCCGTGAGCGAGGTCGCCGGCTCCACGCAGATGATCATCACCAGTGCCGCGACCGGCGCGGGCATCGATTCGATTCGTGCCCTCGCACGCCGCGGGGAAACACTGGCCATGGTCGGAGCCTCCGGGGTTGGCAAGTCGGCGCTGACCAACTGCCTCCTGGAAGAGGAGGGCCATCAGCGCGAAGGCGCCGTGCGCGTGGCCGACGAGCGCGGGCGGCACACCACCACGCATCGCGAGCTCTTCGTCCTGCCGAGTGGTGCACTCCTCATCGACACGCCCGGCCTGCGCGAGCTCGCGCTCTGGTCGGACGACGTGGCCGCGAGCCCTCGCGGCTTCGACGAGATCGACGCGCTCGCGGAGGCATGCGCCTTCCGCGATTGCAAACACGAGACGGAGCCCGGCTGTGCGATACTCGGTGCACTCGCCTCCGGAGAGCTCTCCGAAGACCGCTTCCTCTCGTGGCGAAAGCTCGAGGCGGAGCAGCGTTGGCTCAGCGCACGACGGGGCACCGACGAGGCGCGCCAGCAAAAGCAGCGCAATCGCATGATGGGAAAGATGTCGCGCCAGGTTCAGCGCATGAAGGGGAACAGGTAGCTACGCGCTAGCTACTTCTTCTTCAGCATGCGGTACAGCGTGTCGCGCGCAACACCGAGTTTGCGCGCGGCATCGCTGATGTTTCCACCGGAGGCGCGCACCGCCTCCTCCGCTGCCTCGCGCAGCACCTCGGCGCGCGTGCGCGTCGGAGAACCGGAGCCCACGAGCCGCTCGGGAAGGTGGTGGCGCTCGATGGGGCCATCGCCCGCGAGCGCCACGGCGTAGGCCAGCGCATTGCGCAGCTCGCGCACGTTGCCTGGCCACGAGTGCTCTTCCAAGTACGCAACGGCGGAGCGCGCGAGCTTCGGCACCCCGGCACCGCCGGAATGATGCTTCTCGAGCAGCGCCTGCGCGAGGCCCAGGCGATCCGTCCGATTGCGCAGCGGGGCGATGCGGATGCACGCGCCGTGGAGACGGAAGAAAAGGTCCGTGCGGAAGTCGCCCTGCTCGACCATCGCACCGAGATCGCGGTACGTCGCTCCGATCAAACGAAACGCCGACCTACGCGGCCGCGAATCGCCGAGCCTCCGGTACGAGCCATCGTCGAGCGCGCGCAGCAGCGATGCCTGCAGCGGTGCGGGCATCTCGGCTATCTCGTCGAGGAACAGCGTCCCGCCATGGGCCGCACCCAGAAGGCCGTCCGAGCCCCGCCGTCCTGCGCCCGTGAAGGCGCCGGGTGCGTAGCCGAACAACTCGCTCTCCAGCAGCGTCGATGCGACCGCGCCGCAGTTCACCGCGATGAAGGGGCCGCTCCCGCACTCGCTCGCCGCGTGAATAGCGCGCGCGAACAGCTCCTTGCCCGTCCCGGTCTCCGCCAAAAGAAGCACGGGCAACTGGGTCTTCGCGAACTTGGCCGCCAGGTATTTCGAGCTCACCACGGCTTCGTCCGTGGCGAAGATCTCCGCGAACGGTGCGGGTAGCTCCTCTTTGGTCGCGGGTTCGAGAGCCTTCGCCGGCGGTCGCGGCGCCCGCGCCACGGGGTCGAAGTGCACGATGATGCCGAAGGGGTGCTCCCCCTCGTCCAGTAACGGATCGAGCTTCACGCGGAAAACGCCATCGCGCGTCTCGAATCGCGGCTCGCCACCGTCGCGCGCCATCCGCGCGAGTTCGTCGAAATCCATCCCGAACAGCGTCTGGCAATCGACGAACGCGCGCCCCGACAAGAGCGAACTGCGGGCGGCCTCGTTGTGGATCGACACCGGGCCGCGGGGCTCCACGAGAATGGTCGGCCCGCTGGCGCGGCTCACCAGGTGCTCGATGGCGCCCAAGTTGCGGAATCCCGCGCGCGCATACGTGATCGCCCGCAGCGAGCGCTCGATGGACATCGCGCTCGTTCGCACGACCAGCTCGAAGCCGGCATCGTGCCGCTCCATCGGCCCCGTGACGTCGAGCACGGCCACGAGCCGGCCGTGCGGATCGAAGATGGGCGACGCGTAGCAGAAGAGGCCCGCGTTGCGCAGCTCGAAGTGCGCAGGCCCGATCACCGCGACCGGCGTCCGCTCGGCGATGGCCGTCCCGATGGCGTTGACGCCGCGCGCGCGTTCGCTCCAATCGGCGCCCTCGACGAGCCGCACCCGTGTGGCTGTGTCGCGAAACGAGACACCGTCGTGCAGCGAAAGGATGACCCCGTCTTGATCCGAGACGAGCGCGCACACCGAGCGATTTGCCAAGCTTCCAGGCAATTGTGCGAGGCGCCGATGCTCCTCGCGGAAGATGCTCTCCATGCGGGCGCGTCGATCAGCGAGGGCCGCATCGCTCGGACCGATCGGATAGTCATCGCCGTCGCGTCGAAGTCCATATGCCTCCACGCGCGCGAACCGTGACGCGAGTGCCCGCCGTTGATCGGTGCGGCCCTCTACGTCACCGGGATCGGTCAAAACCAGCACCCTTCCAAATGTATCCGCCTGCGGAAGACCGAGCTAGAGCGACCTCGCAGTACAGCTAGCTCTGCGCGTCAAGCGTAAAATGTCCGATAATTCGACATGACGCGATGCGTAAATATTGCGAGCTCAATAGGAGGTGCAGGCGTGATTCGCGGGAAAAATGCACCGCAACAGGGCGGCACGTGCATTGCGAAGTACCGGGCGCGTCATTTTTGCCGGAGACCCGCGGCCGTGCCGCGACCGACATTTTACAGGGGACCCCGATGCTCTACTCCTCGCCGAACCAGTCCGATTCCAAGGTGCAGTTCAAGTCGCGCTACGAGAACTTCATCGGCGGCGAGTGGTGTCCGCCGGTCAAGGGCAGGTACTTCGAGAACATCACGCCGGTCACGGGTCACGGCTTTTGCGACGTACCGCGCTCGACGGCGGAAGACGTGGAGCGTGCGCTCGATGCGGCGCACAAGGTCAAGTCGCGCTGGGGCATGACGTCGCCTGCGGATCGCGCGTTGATGATGAATCGCATCGCCGATCGCATCGAACAGAACCTGGAAATGTTGGCCGTCGCCGAAACGTGGGACAACGGCAAGCCGGTGCGCGAAACCTTGGCCGCGGACATCCCTCTGGCCGTGGATCACTTTCGCTATTTCGCCGCCGCCATTCGCGCTCAGGAGGGCGCGGTGGCCGAGCTCGATCACGACACGGTGGCGTACCACTTCCACGAGCCACTCGGTGTCGTGGGGCAGATCATTCCGTGGAATTTTCCCATTCTCATGGCGGTGTGGAAGCTCGCGCCCGCGCTGGCCGCAGGAAACTGCGTGGTCCTCAAGCCCGCCGAGCAAACGCCCGCGTCGATCCTCCTCTTGATGGAGCTCATTGGCGATCTCATTCCGCCGGGCGTGGTGAACGTGGTGAACGGCTTCGGTGTAGAGGCAGGAAAGCCGCTCGCATCGAGCCCGCGCATCGCGAAAATCGCATTCACCGGCGAGACCACCACGGGACGTCTCATTCTGCAGTACGCCTCCGAGAACCTCATTCCTGCGACCTTGGAGCTCGGCGGCAAGTCGCCGAACATCTTCTTCGACGACGTCGTCTCCTACAGTGACGACTTTTTCGACAAGTGCCTCGAAGGCTTCGCCATGTTCGCGCTCAACCAGGGCGAGGTGTGCACCTGCCCCTCGCGCGCCCTCATTCAGGCGAACATCCACGCAGGCTTCCTGGAGCGCGCGATTGCCCGCACGAAGCGCCACGTGCCCGGCCATCCGCTGAATACGACCACCACCGTGGGCGCGCAGGCCTCGAATGATCAGCTCGAAAAGATTCTCAGCTACATCGATATCGGGAAAAAAGAAGGCGCCAAAGTTCTCCTCGGCGGTGAACGCGTCAAACTCTCCGGGGAGCTCTCCGGTGGCTACTACGTCCTGCCCACGATTCTGGCGGGGCAGAACAAGATGCGCATCTTCCAGGAGGAAATCTTCGGGCCCGTGGTCTCCACCACGTCGTTCAAAGACTTCGACGATGCCATCTCGATTGCGAACGACACACTCTACGGTCTGGGCGCCGGCGTGTGGACGCGCGATGGAACGAAGGCGTACCGCGCAGCCCGCGCCATCCACGCGGGGCGCGTGTGGACGAATTGCTATCACCTCTACCCGGCGCACGCGGCGTTCGGCGGGTACAAACAGTCCGGCATCGGACGCGAGACGCACCTGATGATGCTTCAGCACTACCAGCAGACGAAGAACCTACTCGTCAGCTATTCACCAAAAGCGATGGGGCTCTTCTAGACGGCAAAAGAAAGATGTTGATTCCCCGAGTGCTTGCAACCGAGGCGGCCCTCGAGCTGATTGCCTCGTTGAAGGAGGAGAATGGGCCGCTCCTCTTCCACCAGTCGGGAGGGTGCTGCGATGGCAGCGCACCCATGTGCTATCCGATTGGAGAATTTCGCATTGGCGTCAACGACGTCTACCTCGGCGAGGTGGGCGGCTGCGCGTTTTACATGGGGGGCGCGCAGTTCGACTATTGGCAGCACACCCAGCTCACGCTCGACGTGGTGCCCGGGCGAGGCAGCGGGTTCTCGCTCGAGGCGCCAAGTGGCGTCCGGTTCATCGTGCGTTCCCGCGTCTTTGGAGAGCACGAGCTGCGATCGCTCCCTGTCCTGCGACGGGGGCCTCAACTCTGAACGCCATGCGAGCCATGCGAGCTTGAGCGCGAGCTTGAGATGTAACTCAGGAGTAAAGCTGGATTCAAAAAGCGTTCTCCGATAGCTTGCGGCGTTTGAGGACGCCGTGAAGCAAGGGATCGAGCTCGATCACGTCACCCGAATCGTCGACGGAGAAACCTACCTATCCAACATCAGTATGACCCTGGAGCCGGGCGGCTTTTACGTCCTGCTCGGGCGCACTCGTGCGGGTAAAACCTCGCTTTTGCGCTTACTTGCGGGTTTGGATCGGCCGACGACGGGCACAGTGAAACAAGATGGAATGGACGTAACGCGGCGCGCGGCCGGTCAGCGCAATGTCGCGATGGTCTACCAGCAATTCGTCAATTACCCGTCGCTAACCGTTTACGAGAACATCGCGTCGCCACTCCGGCTGAGAAAGACCGTTTCTCAGGAGGAGATCGACCGTAAGGTGCGCGAGACGGCCAAGAAGCTGCGGCTCGATGCCCTGCTTCAACGCCTGCCTGCCGAGCTCAGTGGCGGTCAGCAACAGCGCACCGCCATGGCGCGTGCGCTCGCGAAGGATGCGGATCTCCTCCTGCTCGACGAGCCGCTCGCCAACCTCGATTACAAGCTGCGCGAGGAAATGCGGGTGGAGATTCGGCGGCTCTTTCAAGGCCGGCACGATGCGGTGGTCGTGTATGCGACGGCCGATCCCGTGGAGGCTCTTTTGCTCGGCGGCAACATCGTCGTGATCGACGAGGGCCAAGTCATCCAGCGTGGGGCGACGCTCGACGTGTACCACGCGCCGGCGACGGAGCGGGTGGGGGAAGTCTTCAGCGATCCGCAGATGAACGTGCTGCCGGCGGACGTGACCGATGGCGCGCAGAAGCAAATTCGTTTTGCCGACGACGTGCAATTTCCGCTGCCCGCGCATTTGAAGGAGCTGCCCGCGAGCACGTACCGATTGGGCATTCGCGCGAACCACGTGCGGCTTACCCAAGGGGCGGAGAGCGACATTCGCGTACCGGCGCACGTGGAAATTGCGGAGACGAGTGGCTCGGAGACGCTCGTGCACGCCACCCACGGCAAGACGACGCTCACCGCGCAAGTGGAAGGCGTGATTCGCGTCGCGCCCGGCACGAAGATCGATTTGTACCTCGACGCTGGGCGACTCTTCGCGTTCGAGAAAAATGGACGCTTGGCCGCCGCTGCCCCCAGGACAGCCATGACGGCCCCGAAGGACTGAGCATGGCACGCATCGAGCTTCGCGGTATTTCGCATACTTATGCCGGGGGAGCCCCCGCGCTCAAACCGCTCGAAATGGTGTGGGAAGATGGCGGCGCCTACGCGCTGCTCGGCCCTTCCGGGTGCGGCAAGACAACGTTGTTGAACATCATTTCAGGCCTTCTGCGTCCGACGGTCGGCTCTGTGTTGATCGACGGCAAGGACGTGACGCACGCGCCGCCGGAGGAGCGGAACATCGCGCAGGTGTTTCAGTTCCCCGTGGTGTACGACACGATGACGGTGTTCGATAACCTGGCGTTCCCATTGCGGAATCGGCGGGTACCGGAGAAGGAGATTCGCCAGCGGGTCGAGCAGATTGGCGACTTGCTGGAAATGTCCCACCAGCTCGGGCGGCGTGCGCGCGGATTGTCGGCCGACGAGCTGCAGAAGATTTCCCTGGGGCGCGGTTTGGTGCGCAAGGACGTGGCGGCGATTCTGTTCGACGAGCCGCTCACGGTCATCGACCCGCATGCGAAGTGGCATTTGCGGCGCAAGCTGAAACAGATTCATCAGGCGACACCGGTGACCCTGGTGTACGTCACGCACGACCAAGTCGAGGCCTTGACCCTGGCCGATCGCGTGGTGGTGATGAACGTGGGCAGTGTGGTGCAGCAAGGCACGCCGGAAGATCTGTTCGAGCGGCCGGCGCACACCTTCGTGGGGCACTTCATCGGAAGCCCCGGGATGAATTTCCTGCCGTGCACCGTCGAGGACGATGCGGCGGTGGTGGGCACCCACCGCGTGCCGCTCGATGCGAACGTGTGCGCCAAGGCGCGAGCCGCGAAAGGCCCCATCGTGTTGGGCGTGCGGCCCGAGTTTCTGCGGCGTGCGGAGCCGGAGGCCCGCGGGGCCATTCGAACCACGGTGGGCCACGTGGAGGAACTGGGCACGCACGTCATTGCGTCCGCCTCGTATTCAGCAGGGGAGGGCGAACAGGAGCTCAAGGTGAAGTTGCCCGAGGGATCGAAGGTCACGGCGGGCGAGACGCTGTGGCTCGAGTTGCCGGCGTCGCGCGCGATGCTCTATGCCGACGGCCAGGCCGTTTCAAGCGAGGAACGCGGGGTGGCTAGCCATGGATAAGCCGATCAACCATCGCGCATGGTTCCTCGTCACGCCCGTCGTGGCGATCGTGGCCTTCAGCGCGGTCATCCCGTTGATGACGGTGGTGAATTACTCCGTGCAGGACATCCTCGGTCCCGAGCAGCGCATCTTCGTGGGCACCGATTGGTTCCAAAAGGTGCTGCACGATCCGGAGTTGCACGGGGCGCTTTTGCGCCAAATCGTCTTCTCGCTTTCGATTTTGGCCGTCGAGTTGCCGCTGGGCGTGGGTCTCGCGCTGGTTCTCCCGCGCGAAGGGTGGCGTTCGTCGCTGAGCCTCGTCTTGGTGTCGCTGCCGCTGCTGATTCCGTGGAACGTCGTCGGCACCATCTGGCAGGTCTTCGGCCGCGGCGACATCGGGCTCGGGGGCGTGGCCCTCCATGCGATGGGCATCGATTACAACTACACGGCGAACGCCGTGCACGCGTGGCTCACCGTGGTCGTGATGGACGTGTGGCACTGGACGCCACTGGTCGCGCTCCTGGCGTATGCCGGATTGCGCGCCGTTCCGGATGCATTTTATCAGGCTGCCAAGATCGATGGCGCGTCACGCTGGGCCATCTTCCGCTACATCGAGCTGCCCAAGTTGAGCGGCGTCTTGACCATCGCCGTGCTCCTGCGGTTCATGGATAGCTTCACCATCTACACGGAGCCGTTCGTGCTCACTGGCGGGGGCCCGGGCAACTCGACGACGTTCTTGAGCCAATACCTGGCCACCATCGCCGTGGGGCGCTTCGACCTCGGGCCGGCGGCCGCGTTCTCTTTGGTGTACTTTCTCGTGATTCTGCTTTTCAGTTACATCTTCTACACGGCGATGAATTCCAAGGGCGAGGCCGGCAAATGAAGGGCTCCCGTTTTCTCGCGCCGCTCTACCTCTTCGCGAGCTTCGTGCCGATTTACTGGCTCGTGTGCATGTCGTTCAAAACGAACGAAGAGATCCTGGGCAAGTTCACCTTTTTCCCGCAGTCGCCGACGCTGGACAACTACTCGATCATCTTCACCGATCCGAGCTGGAGTCAGAGTTACCTCAATTCGATCAGCTACGTGACCATCAACACCGTCCTCTCCGTGTTGGTGGCATTGCCGGCGGCGTACGCGTTTTCGCGTTACCGCTTCCTCGGCGACAAGCACCTGTTCTTCTGGCTGCTCACGAACCGCATGTCGCCGCCCGCGGTCTTCCTCCTGCCGTTCTTCCAGCTCTATTCGAGCATTGGGCTCTTCGACACGCCCTGGGCCGTGGCCCTTTCGCACACGCTTTTCACCGTTCCGTTGGCCGTGTGGATCCTCGAGGGATTCATGTCGGGCATCCCGCGTGAAATCGACGAAACGGCGTACCTCGATGGCTACAGTTTCGCGCGCTTCTTCGTGCGCATCTTCCTGCCGCTGGTGCGGGCGGGCGTCGGCGTCACCGCGTTTTTCTGCTTCATGTTCAGCTGGGTCGAATTGCTCCTCGCGCGAACGCTCACGTCGGTGGATGCGAAACCCATCGCCGCCACGATGACCCGCACCGTGAGCGCCGCCGGTATGGATTGGGGCGTTCTCGCCGCCGCCGGTGTGCTCACCTTGATTCCGGGCGCCATCGTCATTGGATTCGTCCGCAACTACATTGCGAAGGGCTTCGCCCTCGGGCGGGTGTGACCATGCCGCAAGCTTCCGATTCGGCTCTGGGATGGATGGTGTGGACGGCGCCCACCGCCATCTTTTTCATCGTGATCGCCTTGCTCATTGCGGGCTTTACGGTATGGGGAATCGTCTCCCCGCCGGTGGAAAGGCGAGGCTTTCTGCCGATGCCGACGACGCGCGGGGATCGTCTCTTCATCGGCTTACTTGGCAGTGCATTCATCCACTTGATTTGGATTGCTCTTACAGTCGCGTCACCGTGGATTGCGACCGGTATCTCACTTCTGTACATGCTCGCCATCGGAAGATGGGGCTAATCGAGGATAACCATGAACTTCCTAACGCGATATGCGGTCTATTTCGGGCTCGGGACGGTGGCCGTCACCGCAGCCGGGTGTAGTAAGAAAGAGGCCCCCGTTGCGGCCACGCAGACCGATCTCTCGGCGCTGGACAAGGCCGCGGAGAAATGGGTCGACTCGGAGTTCCAGCCGAGCACCCTTTCGCGCGAAAAGCAGCTCGAGGAAATGAAGTGGTTCCGCGATGCGGCCAAACCCTTCCGCGAGAAGGGCATGACCATCAACGTGGTGTCCGAGACCATCGACACGCACGTCTACGAATCGAAGACGCTGGCCAAAGCCTTCGAGGAGATCACCGGCATCAAGGTCAAGCACGACATCATCCAAGAGGGTGACGTCATCGAGAAGCTGCAGACCGAGATGCAGTCGGGCCGTGCGATTTACGACATGTACGTCAACGACAGCGATCTCATTGGAACGCACATGCGCTACGGCGTCGCCGTTCCGCTGTCCGACTTCATGAGCGGCGAGGGCAAAGACGTGACCCTGCCCACGCTCGACATCGACGACTTCATCGGAAAGAGCTTCGGCACGGGCCCCGACGGCAAGCTTTACCAGCTGCCCGATCAGCAATTCGCGAACCTGTATTGGTTCCGTTACGACTGGTTCAGCAAGCCGGAGTTGAAGGCGAAGTTCAAGGCCAAGTACGGCTACGAACTGGGCGTGCCGGTGAACTGGTCCGCCTACGAGGATATCGCCGACTTCTTCACCAACGACGTGAAGACCATCGACGGCGTGAAGGTCTACGGCCACATGGACTACGGGAAGAAAGACCCGTCGCTCGGCTGGCGCTTCACCGACGCATGGCTCTCCATGGCCGGTGTCGGCGACAAGGGCATCCCCAACGGCAAGCCCGTCGACGAGTGGGGTATCCGCGTCGAAGGATGCAACCCGGCGGGATCGAGCGTCGCGCGCGGTGGTGAGGCGAACGGCCCCGCGGCGGTGTACGCGCTCACGAAGTACATCGATTGGCTCAAGAAGTACGCGCCGCCGGAAGCTGCGGGCATGACCTTCTCGGAGGCCGGTCCGGTCCCCGGGCAGGGCAACGTCGCGCAGCAGATCTTCTGGTACACGGCCTTTACCGCGCCGCTCACCAAGCAGGGGCTCCCGGTCGTGAACGAAGATGGCACGCCCAAGTGGCGCATGGCTCCTTCGCCGCACGGCCCGTACTGGGAAGAGGGCACGAAGCTCGGCTACCAGGACGCGGGCTCGTGGACGATGCTCAAGAACGCACCGCTCGAGCGCCGCAAGGCCGCGTGGCTCTACGCGCAGTTCACGGTGGCGAAGACCACGTCGCTGAAGAAGTTCCTCACCGGCCTTACGCCCATCCGTGACTCCGACTTGAAGTCCGAGGCGGTCACCAAGATTGCGCCCAAGCTCGGCGGTCTCGTCGAGTTTTATCGCAGTCCGGCGCGCGTGGCGTGGACGCCGACGGGCACCAACGTGCCGGACTATCCGAAGCTCGCGCAGCTTTGGTGGCCGAACGTGAGCAGCGCGGTCACCGGCGAGAAGACGCCGCAAGCCGCGATGGACACGCTCGCCGAGCAGATGGACGACACGATGGCGCGGCTCGAGAAGGCCGGGATGAAGAACTGCCCGCCCAAGTTGAACGAGAAGAAGGATCCGAAGTACTGGTTCGATCAGCCGGGCGCGCCCAAGGGCAAGCTTGCGAACGAGAAGCCGAAGGGCGAGACCGTTCCGTACGAGCAGCTGTTGCAGGCGTGGAAGGAAGGCCGGGTCAAGTAGTCAGGCAGTCAAGTAATCGAGTCGGGCTCGCGGGCGAAGTCCGCGAGCGAAGAGACCGCACGCACCGCGGCGCGAGGGATCGCGCCGTGGACGTGCGGCATCGGTCCGCGCGGTGTGTTGGCGACGACGACGGGGGCCGTCAACGCGCGCGGGTCGATGCGTAGGACCACGAGCGACGCGTCCTTGGGAAAGTAGAGCTTCGCGCTTTCGGCCACGGCATCGCGGTAGGAGCAGTGGATGAAGCCCTCGGTCGCGAGTGACGGTGCGGTGTAGGCATCGCTTCCGTCGGCCTGGAAAGCTGACCAGGTTGCGCTCGTAGCAATGTGAAAGAGCCAACGCATTGGGGTGATAGTACTCCTTCGCGCATGCGAACGATCGTCGTGGGTGCGGGTTCCGCGGGGGCGGTGATGGCGGCACGCCTCACCGAGGATGCTCGGCACGAAGTGGTGCTCGTCGAGGCGGGGCCGGATTACCCTCTCGCAGAAGGTGCGGAGCTACCGCCGGATCTTCGCAACGGGCGGAAAAATTCCATGCGCCGCCACGATTGGGGCTACATCTACCGCGCGACCTCGAGCCGATTTTGGAGCGCGCTGCCGATGGCGTACCCGCGCGGGCGCGTGGTGGGCGGTTCGTCCGCGGTGAACACGTGCATCGCGTTGCGCGGGCAGCCGTACGACTACGACGAGTGGGCATCGCTGGGCCTGCCAGAGTGGTCCTGGGAGCACTGTTTGCCGGCGTTCAAGCGTCTCGAGCGCGATTTGGACTTCGACAATGAATGGCATGGGCGGGAGGGCCCCATCCCGATTCGGCGCCACACGCCGAGTGAACTCGTGCCGTGGCAGGCGACATTTCTCGAAGCGTGTGCCGAGCTCGGGTTCGAGGCATGCGCGGATACGAACGATCCGACGACGACCGGCGCGGGCCCGCACGCGATGAACAAGGTGAATGGCGAGCGCATGAGCGCGGCGCGTACGTATTTGACGGCGCGGGTGCGTGCCCGCCCGAATTTGCGCATCGTGCCCGACACCTTGGTGCGACGCGTGCGTGTGACGAACCGGCGGGCGCAGGGCGTGGAGGTGGAGCGGTTTGGGCGTGTGTTCACGTTGGATGCCGATCGCGTGGTGCTTGCGGGCGGCGCGGTGGCGACACCGGGCATCTTGCTGCGCTCGGGCATTGGGCCGCGCGACGAGCTGGCGCGTCTCGGTGTGGAGTTGGTGGCGCACGTGCCGGGGGTAGGCTCGCGCCTGTTGGACCATCCGGGGTGTGCGATTTTCTTTTGGCCGCACAAGGCGGGCTTTTCGAGCATCGAGCATCCCATCGTGCAGACGACGAACCGGTACGGCGCGGCGGGGAGTTCGTGCCCGAACGACATGCAGATTCAGCCCGGGTCCTTCGTGCCGCTCGGTCCTTCGCTTCCCGGGGTGACCTTGGCGGTGTGCCTGGGCAAGCCCCGCGGCGCAGGGCGCATCCATTTTCCGTCGGCCCGTGCAGACGCCGCGCCGGTGCTCGATACGCGGCTCCTGGACGACGAGCAGGACCAGGAGCGCATGCGGGAGGCGCTTCGCATCATCGGCCGCCTCGCGCAGACGAAAGCGATTACCGCCGTCGCGCGCATCGTGTACCCGCGCAACCCCTTCGACAAGAAGGGCGAGCTGCGCACGCCTCTTCGTCAGATCACCGGATCGGGCTACCACCCGTGCGGAACGGTCCCCATGGGCCCGGATTCGGATCCCGACGCGGCGACGGATGGCCGCGGTCGCGTGCGCGGCCTCGAGGGCCTGGTGGTGGCCGACGCGAGCCTGATGCCCACGATTCCAAGCTCGAACACGAACCTCCCGTCCCTCATGATCGGCGAACGCTTCGGCGAGTGGCTGCGCGAACCCTAAAGAGAAATTGAACAGGGAGACGGGGAGACGGGGAGTTTTTGTGGTTGGGTCACGGTGCTCCAACTTGGACGACCGTTGCCAAAACAACAAAAACTCCCCGCCTCCCCGCCTCCCTGTGGATCTTCTGAGGAGCTAATCGGGGGTAGAGGCGAAGACTTGGAGGCGGTCGGGGGCGCCGTTGAAGCGGTCTTGGTCGCCGGGGAGGGGGCCGGAGTCGGCGTGTTGCCAGATGGTCTGGTAGCTCCAGCCGGCGGGCAAGGTGCCGACGCTGGAGCCGTAGCGGGGAACCCAGAGGGGGTTCGTGGTGCCGAAGGTCGCGTTGTTGCCGGTGCATTGCGACCACCAGCTCGTGCTCGTGTAAATCGTGGGGTAACGATTCGTGCGGGCCTTTACACGATTGGAGAATTCGCGCACCCAGGCGACCATGGCACTCGCGCTGAGGCCATAACAGGTGCTCCCGTAAGGGTTGTATTCGATGTCCAAAGAAGGCGGCAGCGTTTTGCCATCGGCCGACCAACCTCCACCGTTGTCGACGAAGAAGTCGGCTTGGGCAGTGGCATTGGAGGTGTTGGGCAATGCGAAATGGTAGGCGCCGCAAATCAATCCCGCATCGCGGCAACCTTGGTATTGCTCCGCGAAATAAGGATTCTTGTACGACGTGCCCTCGGTGGCTTTGATGTATGAGAATTTCGCGCCGGCGTTGGCGGCGGAAGCCCAATTGACACTTCCCTGATGGCTGCTGACATCGCACCCCGGCGTCTGCACGACCAGGGCGTCCGCACCCCGCACATCGATGGCCGTGCCCTCGTGCAGACGAACTTGCGAGCCAGCCGTATGATCGATGGAGCCCAGGGCCAGCGTTTCACTCTCGGATTGCTCGGTTGGAGCTACGCAGCCAATCGCGACGAAACTGGCGCTCATTATCCAAATAGGGCGTTTCACGGCAGAACTCCTTATTTGAAAAAAGAAAAAAGGCGGGCCCCCCGGGAGTGGAGGCCCGCCCTGTCGAGGTTTGCGCTCAATCGGGATTCGTCGCGAGCGCCTGCAGCCGATCGTAGGCTCCGTTGAAACGGTTTTGGTCGCCGGGCATCGATCCCGAATCGGCGTATTGCCAGATGGTGTGGAAACCCCAGCCCGCGGGCAAGGTACCCACGCTGGAGCCGTAGCGCGGAATCCACAGCGGGTTCGTGCTGCCGAAGCTGCCGTTGTTTCCAGTGCATTGCGACCACCAGCTCGTGCTGGTGTAAATCATCGGATATTTGCGCGTGCGCGCGTGGACCCGATTGGAGAAATCGCGCACCCACTGAACCATGGAGGCCGCGCTCAAGCCGTAGCACGTGGCTCCATACGGGTTGTATTCCATGTCGAGCGCGGGGGGCAGTGTCTTGCCGTCGGACGACCAGCCTCCGCCGTGATCGACGAAGAAGTCGGCCTGCGCCGTACCGCTGGAGTTGTTCGGCAGCGCGAAGTGGTACGCGCCGCGGATCATCCCCTGGTTGTACGAGCCATTGTACTGCTGCGCGAAATATGGATTGCGGTACGAAGTGCCTTCGGTCGCTTTGACATAGCAGAACCTCGCACCCGCGTTCCAAGCGGCCGCCCAATTCACGTTGCCTTGGTGACCGCTCACGTCACAGCCCAGCACCGTGGCGGCCACTGCGTCCGCCGACTCCGTTAGCATTTCGGGGGCATCGGCTCCCTCGTGCAATCGGATTTGGGAGCCGGCGGTGTGGTCCTCCGAACCTGCCCTGAGATCGTCGTTTTGGGTATCCGTCTCGGGGTCCTGGCCTTCGGCGGGAGCAGCGCAGCCGACTCCCAGAAGCAGGATGGCGCCCGCCATCCATGCATTGCGACAAACCATTCTGCTCAATCGGAAATTCACGTTCATCGTGGAACTCCCTTCAACCTTGGAGGGTGCACGGCGTGTTGAACGTGGCTTCATACCAAAAATGGAAATAAGTGAAACCTTATTTACCGGTAGAGATCTTCGAATTTCATTCCTACGTATGCCTACTCGCAATTATCGCCATTGTATTTCGCGATTCTCGCGATTGCTCGCGAGTGCAAGTTCGATAACGCGCATTGTGCGGACTCCATGTTCGGGCGTCACGGGAGCGTCTTTTTTGGCGCGAACTGCATTGGCAACATCGCGGTAGTAAGCGCGGTAATCGCCGCGTTGCGTCGCAATCTTCTGGTGGATCGCTTTGTCCCCAGTCGGTACCGAGAATACAGTTCCCCACGCATCTTCTTTTTCTTCGCCCCAATTGGCGGACGCATAATGATTGCCAGCGAGGAGCTCGGCCTCTTGCGGGTCGACGCCATATTTGACGAAGGTGCCTTGCGAGCCACGAAGATAAAATCGCGGACGCTGCGCTGCGGCGAGCATGTTGGCTCCGAGCTGGACGCGCAGGTCGGGATAGCGCAGAGCGATTTCGAATGCATCATCGGTTTGGGCGCCCTCGCGTTCCCGGAAAATGCGCGCGTCGACCGATTCGGGAAGCCCGAAGAGCTCGAGTGCCTGATCGATGATGTGAGGTCCCAGGTCGTAAAGAATGCCCGTGCCCTCGCCCGCCTGCTCGCGCCAGCGTTTGCGCACTTCGGGTCGGAATCGGTCGTAGTATGCCTCGTAGCGCACGAGGCGGCCGAGCGTTCCTTTGGACACGAGATCGCGCACCGTGAGGAAGTCTCCATCGTAACGGCGGTTCTGAAAAACGGTGAGAAGTGTGTTGCGTTCGCGTGACAGTGCCGCGAGGCGCTCGGCTTCGTGCAGGTGAATCGTAAACGGCTTGTCGACCACCGTGTGTTTGTTCGAAAGAAGGGATTTCTCTGCCAACGAAAAATGCGAATCGTTGGGTGTGGCGATGACGACTAGTTGGATGTCCGGATCGGCGAGCAACTCGTCCACCGAGCGTACGAGCTTGGCCTGCGGATACGCTGCACGAGCCTCGTCACCTTGGCGCTGCACAATCGCGGCGAGGCGGAGCTCCGGCACCGCTGCAATGGCGGGCAGATGAAAGATGCGGCTCGCCATTCCGAAACCGATGACGCCGACCCCGACGGGTGCTTCTCTGCCTTCGTTTTTATGGTCGTTCATGATGGGAACGAGTGTAGAGCTTCTGCGTGCTCTCGCGTCGGTTCGCGTTCGTCGTCTGCGCCTTCCTTTCAATAGGTGCATCTTGCAAAGATCGCCGCCAGGCGATCGCGACCATGGACGCCGAGGCCCCCGTGCCCGTGCCCGTGCCCGTCCCCGTCTCCCCCCCCGACGCCGCCCCCGCCCCTGCGACGACCACCGCCCCCCCACCTCCACCGGCCGACGCCGGCGCGAACGCCTGCCGCCTTCTCTCTGGCCCTACCCAGCAGCCCTTCACCGGCCCCGCCGCCCTCATCGCGACCGACACCGGCGTCGACATCGTGTGGCACAAGAACGGCTCACCGCGCGTCATCTCCGTTCCCGCGGTGCCCATCACCGCTGCGGCGAAACCCGCACGCAAGGCTTTCGACGGCCAACCCGATCGCGCATCCCGCCCGGCCTGCGCGGCCGCCGGCCCCTTCGCCTTTTGCTCGGATGCGCAAGGCCAAGTGCACCGCGCCCTGCGCGCGCAGCTCGAAGCTCCCGATACCATCGTCGCGCAGGCCGACATGGGCGCGGTCGTCACCGCGGGCATGCTCGGCGACCAACCGGTGCTCGGCTACCTCGCCGCGCGCACCACCAGCGAAGGCCGCACCAGCGAAGCCTTTGCACGTCTCGGCGAACAACCGCCCGTGCGCATCTCCGAAAGCGGCAGCGGTGCCACCGACGTCGTGTTCGCCCCGCGGGGACGCGACACCATCCTCGCGATGACCATCGACGCGCGCCGCGCCATGAGCCCTGTTCATGCGCGAAACCTCTCGGCCTCGCCGACCAAGTCGCTCGTCCTTGGCACCGATGCCGTCATCTACGTCGGCGGAGGCTCCGAGCACCAAGTGCACGGCGCGCTCGGTGTCGACACGGGCGCCAACGCCTTCGGCCTCATGCCCACCTCGGCCGAGTCAGGCTTCGGCCTGGCCCTGATCCGCATCGACGCTCCGCCCAGACTGGACGAGCCCGCGCACGTCTCGCTCTACCCGAACGGCTTCGACTTCGCCGCTGTCGCCGCCACCGCCAACACCAGCCGCGCCGAGGGCTCTTCCATCGTCGTGGCGCGCGTCCGGCCCATCGCCGCGGAACCTTCCGCGATGCGCATGCTCGAGCTCGGTAAAATCGACCTTAAAGATGGATCCTTTTTGCCCTTCGGCTTTGTACCCTCCGGGTCATCCGTCCAGAATGTCGCCATCGTGCGCGATCGGTTCGGCGCCATCTGGGTCGAATACACAGACGGGGGTGGCAGTTGGCTCGAGCGACGAGTCTGCCCATGACGTACCGTAAAGCCCAAGCGAGGCCCCAGTGACCAGCGTGATTTCCAACGAAAGCATCCCGATGAACGGCGCCGGACGGCACCATGCGCACGAGCTGGCGCAGGACCTCGAGACCAAAAGTTACTACGACGAATTTTCGCAAGCGTACGAACGCCACCGTCTGCCCAACGACCCCGTCGGTTACCACGCCTTGATCGACGACCTCGAGGTGCGCCTCGTCGAGCGCTACGGCAAAGGTCAGAGCATCCTCGAGTGCGGTTGTGGCACCGGCTTGCTCCTGTCGCGCTTCGCCGGCTTTGCCAGCACCGTGAGCGGCATCGACCTGTCGCCGGGCATGCTCTCGCGCGCCCGCGACCGCGGTCTCACCGTGGAAGAAGGCTCCGTCACCAAGCTTCCCTTCGAGGACGCGAGCTTCGACGTCACGTGTGCCTTCAAGGTGCTCGCCCACGTGCCCGATATCGGCCGCGCGCTCTCGGAGATGGTTCGCGTCACGCGCCCCGGCGGTGTCGTTCTCGCCGAGTTTTACAACCCGATCAGCTTTCGCGGCTTGGTCAAACGGTTCGGCCCGGCCGGGAAGATCTCGCGCCAGACCAAGGAAGATGCGGTCTACACGCGCTTCGATCCGCCGTGGGTCATCTCGAAGATTATTCCCGCCAATGCGCGATTCGAACGCGCCTACGGCATCCGTATCGTCACGCCGGCGGCCGTTGCCCTGAAAATTCCGGGCGTTGGTTCGCTTCTGCGTCGCGCCGAGGAAAAGCTGGCCGACACATCCCTGGCATATTTCGGTGGGTTCTACGTTGCAGTCTTGCGACGAAACTCGATCGCGTAAGACCCCCCTGAAACCCCGGCCCCTACTTTCGCGTATATACTGAATCCCGCATGCCCGCCAAATCCCGTTACGTCCGCGCACTCGTGCGCGTGGGTGCCTTGCTCCTCGGCTTCGGTTTCGCGACGTTCCTCGCACTACGCTTGCAGGGCGGTGGGCTCTGGGAAGGGCTCACCCCGGCCATTGCGGCGAACAATGCCGCCTTCGGCCTGCAGAACAAGGCTTCGTACGATCTGACGTCGCTCAAGGTCGTCAACGAGGTGCTGCGCAACGTGCGCGATCGCTACGTCGATCCGAAGCGGGTGAAGCCGCGTGAGATGCTCCTGTCGGCGCTCAACTACGTGCAGCGCGACGTGGCGCAGGTCATCGTGCTCCACGACGAGGGCGCCCCTACGGCCAAAGTACGCGTCGACACGCAGGAGCGCGAGTTCCGCATCGACAACGTGCAGGGCCCGTGGGACGTGAGCGCGCGCCTGCGCGAGGTTTTCGCCTTCGTGCAGGATGGCTTGCGCGGCACCGAGGTGGACTTGCGCGAGGTCGAATATGCCGCGTGCAACGGCATGCTGCACACGCTCGACCCGCACAGCGTGCTGCTCTCGCCCGAGGCCTACAAGGAGATGAGCCTCTCCACGAGCGGCCAGTTCGGCGGCTTGGGCATCGTCATTTCGATCCGCGATCAGCAGCTCACGGTCATCAACCCGATCCCGGGCACGCCGGCGGTGCGCGCGGGCATTCGCAAGTACGACCGCATCACGAAGATCAACACCGAGTCGACCCTCAACATGGGGCTCAACGAGGCGGTGAACCATCTGCGCGGTGCGCCGGGCAGCAAGGTCACGGTGCACGTGCACCGCGATGGTGCCGATGGATGGCAGGGCTCGCGTCCCTTCGAGCTGACGCGTGAGACGATCCGCGTGGCGAGCATCGAGTCGAAGTTGCTCGAGGGCAACATCGGCTACATCCGCTTGAAGCAGTTCCAGGCGAACAGCTCGGCGGAGCTCGACGAAGCGCTGCGCAACTTGAAGAAGAGCGGCGAGCTGAAAGGGCTCGTGCTCGATTTGCGTGGGAACCCGGGTGGCTTGCTCGACCAGGCGGCGCGGGTGGCCGACAAGTTCCTCACCGAGGGCCCCATCGTGGCCACCGTGGGCAACCCGAGCGAGGGGCGCGAGGAGAAGAGCGCGCACGTCGATGGCACGGAGCCGAATTACCCGATTGCGTTGCTGGTGAACGGCTCGTCGGCCAGCGCCAGCGAGATCGTGGCCGGTGCGATGAAGAACCACGATCGCGCGGTGCTGATCGGCGATACGACCTTCGGCAAGGGCAGCGTGCAGCTCGTTTTTGCGGAGCTTCCGGACAAGGCGGCGCTCAAGCTGACCATCGCGCAGTACCTCACCGAGCCGGGAGACGTGTCGATCCAGGGCACGGGTGTGACCCCGGACATCCAGCTCGATCCGATGACGGTGGACTCGCAGGAGATGGACCTCACCGTCGACACCGGCGGCATCAAGGAGCGCGATCTGTCGCGTAGCCTCTCCAATGCGCGCGCCCGCGAGGGGCAGCGGCCGTCGGAGGTGGTGCGCTACGACCTGCCGCAGAAGGATCGGCAGGAGCTGCGCGAGCGCGGGGGCGATCCGGACGACAACTTCGCGATGGATTTCCAGATCCGCTTCGCGCGTGAGTTCGTGGCCAAGGTGGCACCGGGCAAGCGACTCGACCAGCTGCGCGCTGCGAAGAACGTGATCAACGAAGTGCGTGGCACGGAGTTGAACAAGGTCGCGGCGGAGTTGAAGACGATTGGCGTCGATTGGGCGGATGCCCCGGCCGACGTTGCGCAAGTGCAGCAGCCCGCGCCGCCGGCAGCCGTGGATGTCAAGGTGGAGACCGAGCGCCCGAACAACGAGGTGCAGGCGGGCGATCCGATGACCGTGAAGGTCACCTTGACCAACAAGGGCACGACGCCGCTCTTCCGGCTTTACGCGGTGACGAAGAGCGACAACCCGTACTTCGACAACAAGGAGCTGGTCATTGGCCGGCTCGATCCGGGCAAGAGCAAGACGGCGACGGCGCCGCTCGGATGGTGCGACGTCGAGGGCCACCGCCCCGGTTCGACGGCGGTGTTGCCCAAGGATGCCCCGCGCGTGTGCCGCATTCCGCGCGATGCACTGACGCGGGCCGATGGCATCAAGCTGCACTTCGAGGAGGCCCGCGGGCGTGCGCCGGCCGATGCGGAGCTCCGCGCAACGATTCGCGCGCTCGAGCGGCCGGTGTTCGCGTATGCCTACCAGGTCGCGGACAACCGCAAGGGCAACGGCGACGGGCGCATTCAGAAGGACGAGGGCGTGACCGTGTACCTCACGGTTCGCAACGTGGGGAAGGGGCGCTCGTACGAGACGCAGGCCAACCTGCGCAACCTTTCGGGCGACGGACTGCTCTTGCACGATGGCCGCTTCGACTTGTCGAGCATGAACCCGGGCGAGACGCGCAAGGTGGCCTTCACCTTCGACGTGCAGTCGCAGCTTCCCGACGCCGAGGCCAAGGTGGAGCTCTCCATTGCCGACCGCGATTTGCGCGAATCGGTGGCCGAGAAGATCCGCATGCCCATTGCGGCGCCGATTGCGCTGCAGGCAGGGTCGGGGGCCATGCGCGCGAAGGGCTCGGGCGCCGAGCTGTTCGAGTCGCCCGAGGGCGGTGCGCGCTTGGTGGGCAAGCTGCCGGGTGGCGCATCGGCCGGGGTGATGGCCACGGCCAACGACTACACGAAGCTCGCGTTGGGCGGCGGGCGCTTTGCCTTCGCCCGTACGCGGGACCTCGAGCCGGGCGGCGCGGCCGGCGGGGCTGTGGCTTTCGAGGAGACGATGGCGCATGCGCCCCCGGCCATCGAGCTGGCGGCTACGTCGCTCTTCACGCGCGATGCACACACGGCCATCAAGGCGACGGCGCTGGACAGCGAGCGGCTGCTCGATGCCTTCATCTTCGTGGGCTCGCGCAAGGTGTTTTATCGCTCGAACCGCGGCGGGGCCGATCCGAAGAAGATGCCCTTCGAGGCGGATCTTCCGCTCCGGCCCGGTGTGAACATCGTCAGCATCGTGGCCCGGGAGAGCCCGGACACCACGACCCGCAAGACCTTCATCGTGCGCCGCGACGGCCCGAACGGTGAACTCCTGTCCACCCCGAAGACCGACGACGATCTCGCCGAAAACGCAGCAGGGGCGGACAACGATTAGCGAGCAGAAGGCGCGGGCTCTGCTACATCTGCGGGTATGCAGATGCAGGGCATGCGCCTTCACATCAATATCGACCACGTCGCGACCCTCCGCAATGCGCGGCAGACCCCGTACCCTGATCCCATCGAGGCGGCGCGCGCCTGTATCATGGCGGGTGCGCACGGCATTACGGCGCACCTGCGCGAGGATCGGCGTCACATCGTCGATGACGACGTTCGCCGCATAGGGCAGCTTCTGCGCGACGCCGACGAGGTGTTCAATCTGGAGATGGCGGCCACCGCGGAGATGGTCGCGATTGCCCAGAAGACGTCGCCGGACGTCGTCACCCTCGTTCCGGAGCGGCGTGAGGAGCGCACCACGGAGGGCGGGCTCGACGTGCGGGCCGGTGGCGACGTTCTCGGTGAGTACGTTCGGGCGCTGCTCGACGTGGGGATCAAGGTGAGTCTGTTCATCGCTGCCGATGAGGCGCAGATCGAAGCCTCGCACGGCCTCGGGGTGCAGCAGATCGAGCTCCACACGGGCGAATACGCGCATGCTTTCCACGATCCGGCGGCCCGCAAGCGGGAGCTCGACCGGCTGGCCAAGGGCGCGGCCTTTGGACATCGGCTGGGCCTCGAGGTGGCGGCCGGCCACGGACTCACCCGCGAGAATGTGGTCGAGCTGGTGAAGATCCCCGAGCTGGTCGAGCTCAACATCGGTCACGCCGTCATTGCGGACGCCGTGTTCCTCTCGCTCGGTGGAGCGGTGCGCGCCATGGCCGAGGCCATCGACCGAGGGCGTTCGCACTAGTACGCTCTATTCAATGATTGTCGGCATCGGAATCGACGTCTGCTCCATCGATCGCATGCGGCGCGCACTCGAGCGCCATGGGGACCGCTTTTTTTCGCGCATCTGCAGTCCCGAGGAGCGTGAAGATCTGGTGGGCCGAGATCCGCCGACGGCGCTGGCCGGGCGCTTCGCCGCGAAGGAAGCCTTCGCGAAGGCCATCGATGGTGCGCCCGGAGTCGGGTGGCACGAGGTGCAGGTCCGGCGCGCCCCGAGCGGGCGCCCGCGGCTCGAGCTTCACGGGAATGCGCTGGCCATGGTGCGCAAGGTCAACGTGGAACGTTGGCACGTGACCATCACGCACGATGCGGGGATTGCCGCGGCGGTGGTGGTGCTCGAGGCGCCGTGATCCCGGTTCTATCCCGCGCGCAGATGCGCGCGTTCGACGCGCGGGCCATCGAGGTCGCCCACGTGCCGAGCATCGTCTTGATGGAGAACGCCGGCCGCGGCGCCGCCGAGCGCATTCTCGCGATCGCCGGCAAACGCCGCGTGGTGATCGTGTGCGGCTCGGGGAACAACGGCGGCGATGGCTTCGTGGTGGCGCGCCACCTACTCCTTCGCGGGGGCGATCCTTCCGTGTTCATGTGCGGCAAGCCCGAGAAGCTCACGCAGGACGCCCGCATCAACCGCGATGCGTGGGTCGGCGTGGGCGGCACGGTGGATCTCCTCCAAAAGGGCCCCGATCTGGAGCTGCTCCGCATCGAGCTCGATGGCGCGGCCGTCGTGGTCGACGCGATGTTCGGCACCGGCCTCGATCGCGCCATTTCCGGCCTCGCGGCGGAGGTCATCGAGCTGCTGAACACGGTCCACGTGAAGCGCGTCGCGCTCGACATTCCGTCGGGCCTCGATTGCGACACCGGCGTGCCCCTCGGGCCGACGTTCCAGGCGGATCTCACCTTGACCTTCGCACAGCCGAAGCTCGGGTTGCTCACGCCGCGCGGCGTTCGGCACACCGGGGAGCTCGAGGTGATCCACATTGGCGTTCCCTCCGAGGTGCCCGCCGACGTGGGGTACTCCGCGCAGCTCCTCGAGCGCGCCGACGTCGCGCGATGGCTCGCCCCGCGCACGTCCGATGCGCACAAGTATTCGGCGGGTCACGTGGCCGTGCTCGCGGGCTCGCCTGGGAAGCTGGGCGCGGCGCTCCTGGTGGCGCACGGCACACTTCGCGCGGGTGCGGGCGCGGCGACCATCGTCACGTGGCCCGAGGCCGTGGCCGCGCTGCAGTCGCGCGTTCTCGAGGTGATGACCGCGTCCATCGACCGAGACGCCGTGGCCGCGAGCATCGATGCCGCCCTGCGCTCGAAGCGAGCCGTCGTCATCGGTCCCGGTTTTGGCCTGGACGAGCCTGCGCGAGCTGCTCTGGCACACGTGCTGGCCTCGTGGCGCGGGCCGCTCGTGCTCGATGCAGACGCGATCACCCTGCTTTCGCACGGAGATCCCCGGCTTGCCGGGGTCGACTTTCAACGAGGGTCGTTCCCGCTAGCAGGCCCCCACATCCTCACGCCACACGCGGGCGAGCTGGCGCGGCTCCTCGAGACCACGTCCGACAAAATCGAGTCCGATCGCTTCGGCTCCGCAACGGAGGCGGCCCGGCGCACCGGCGCGGTGGTGCTCCTCAAGGGCGCGCATTCGATCATCGCGGCGCCAGACGGCCGCCTGGTCATCAACGTGCGCGGCACCCCGGCGCTGGCCACGGCTGGCTCGGGCGACGTGCTCGCGGGCATCATCGGCGCCCTATCCAGCGTGCTCGAGCCATTCGAGGCTGCGTGCGCGGGCGCATTCCTTCACGCCGAGGGCGGCGTGGCCTCCGCAGCCGGTGCCGATCGCGGCCTGCTCGCATCGCAGATCGCGGACGGCGTTCCTGCGGTTCTGCGTGAATTATTTTGAGCCGAGCTCACGGGCCCACACGCGTTGTCTGCTTTGACACACGCTGCGAAGGTAAGTCCGTGTAACTAGGCGGAATTACAGAAGAAGAACGGCGGCATTGCCATTGCTGAACGTGTCGGCATGTCGCTTACTTCGCACCAAGTCGACCGCTCGATTCGTCCTTCCCCCCGGCCCGTGTTGGCGGCGAAGGATGTCCCTTCGCTTCGCGCGGGGCTCGTCACCCTCGTTCCCGAGCTTCGCGGGCGCGCGCTTCGCCTGGCTGCGAACGCCGCACTGGCCGACGACATGGTCCAAGACACCATCGAGCGTGCCTTGCGCTTCGCCAACCAGTACGAGCCCGGAACCAACTTGCGCGCGTGGGTCTTTCAGATCCTCTTCAGCGTCTTCATTACGCGTTACCGCCGCCAGCGCCGTGAACGCAACGCGTTGCGCGTGCTCTCGACGGATCCCTGCGCATGGACGATCCCGCCGGCCAATGGCTCGCCCGAGCGCGAGGTGCGACTCACGCTATCGACCAAAGAAAAGCTCGACGCGCTGCCCGACGGCTTTCGTTCCGTCATCGTGCTCGTCGACTTGGAGGAGCGCTCGTACCGCGAGGCGGCCGTCGAATTGGGCCTTCCCCTCGGGACCGTGATGAGCCGGCTCCACCGTGGGCGGAAGCTTTTGGCGGCGCAACTGGCGGCTTGAAAACCGCGACGTCAACTGCGTAACGCGCCCGGTTTTAGCCTTTTTGCCGCGGCGTCCACGGGATATCCGGAATATTTTTCGCCTGATTTTCTGCTCGGGCGAGGCTGAAGAGCAGGTCGCTGAGCCGGTTTAGATAGACCACCAGCTCGTGCCGCACCGGCGGGTCGGAAATCGCCAGCACCGCGCGCTCGCCGCGCCGGCATACCGTGCGCGCCAAATGCAGCGCCGCGGCTGAGAGGCTACCGCCGGGCAGGACAAAGTTCATCAACGGCGCCAATTGCGCTTCCGACGCGTCGATGGCCTGCTCCAGGCGCGCGCTGTCGTCGGCGTCGATGGGCTTCATCGACAACTTGCCTTCTTTGCCGGGCACACAGGCCAATTCGGCACCTAGGCAGAAAAGATCGACCTGCACCTGCTCCAGAACCGCGTCCGTGGCCTTTTCGAGGCCATGGGCGCGGGCGAGGCCCACGGCGGCGTTCAACTCGTCCACCGTGCCGTAGGCCTCCACGCGGGTGCTGGCTTTGCTAACTCGGCCGCCACCGAAAAGCCCGGTGGTGCCGTCGTCGCCCGTTTTCGTATAGATTTTCACGGGCTAGACGTTATCCGGCCCCAGGGCCGCTTGCGGCCCGTTCTTGGGAAAAAATTCAGGCCGTGAACATCTTGGCGACTTCTTCGCTCATTTTCGCTTCGGGAACCTTCTTGGCGTAGGCGAGCTCTTTCATGAGCAGACCCTTCGCCTGATCCAGAAGACGGCGCTCGCCAAAGCTGAGCTCCTTGTCGAACTTGAGGCGGTACATGTCGCGCAAAACCTTGGCGATTTCGTAAGCTGAACCGCTCTTGATCATCTCGGTGTAGGCGCGGAAGCGGCGGCTCCAGGGGTGCAGGTCGACGGCCACCTCACGGGCGCGCATCGTGTCGAGCACGGCGTCGGCTTCCTTGTCGCTCATGATGGGGCGCAGGCCGACTTGGGCCGCCGCACCCACGGGGACCATGACCTTCATCCCGTTGTGGAGCTTCAGGATGTAGAACATCCCGGTCGTGCCGCCGATGGCGCGCTCCTCGATGGTGGTCACTTCGCCCACACCGTGGGCGGGGTGAACGCACTTGTCGCCCACCTTGAATTCCGGCTGCTTCAGGGGCGTGCCGTCGGTCACTTGGACGGTGGGACGCGCAAAAGGAGACGATGTAAGACGGCCAAAATTGGGCCGGTGCGACGACGGCGTCGGGGTGGATGCCGGGCCGGGCGGATTGCTCGGCGTGGGCACCACGGGGCGCGCCGGGCGCGCGGTTTCTTCGGCCGCCACGGCAGCAACCGGGGAAGGCGCGGCGGTCGGGGGCTGCGCCGGCTCCGGCACGGAACCCGCGCGAGATGATGAAGCAGCAGCCTTCACCTTGGAAGTCACCCTCGGGGTGCCCAGGTCCCCGCTTGTCGGGACGCTCTTGGATGCGGGGGCCGCATCACCAGATGCTTTGGCCGTGCGCTTGGCGCGGACGGGGGTGGCGGTGGTGCGTGCAACTCGTGCAGCGGTTCGTGCGGGTGCAGGTCGGGCCATTGGAATTTCACGCCAAACAGCGCGGCGACGCGGGATATTCCACGAGATGCTGCGCGCCTGATCGTCGCGTGCCCCTACCATTGAAAGGGGGGGCCCGTCAACCAAGCCCCCCGGATGGTGGGCGCGCAAATTTTTCGGATTTCGCGTGATGTTAGTGACGCATCAACTCATCCACGCTCGCACCCGTGGCCGCGTGGAGCCCGCGAAAGAGGGTGTTGGCGGAGATGGTCATATCCGCCACGAGTCCATCCGGCTCCGCGCGCACCGTCGGTCCGGCGATGGGGGCGTTCAATCCACAGAGACGTCCGAGCGAGCTCTCGGAGAGGACGTGGATCGCCGCCGCGAAACGTTGCGTGACCTTGGGGCCATCGTCTTGGAACGAGCCAAGGAGCGCAAAGCGCACCGCCAACCGCGCCCCTTCCGGGCTTCCGGCGACCACGCGCACCGAAACCGCCGCCGCCGTCGCTGCGCGAAACAAGCCGCCAAGGGCCTCTTCGTACTGCCCCGTGAATGGCCCCGGCGCGTATGCGCTGAACGGAGGCTTCGCCGAGGACGACATGGAAAGAATCTCCGCCGCGCGATCGAGCGGCGTGGCGCGCAGCGCGGGGGAAGCTTTTTTGAGCCGCTCCTGCGCGAAGTACTCGGCCGCGCGCAAAGGACCGAAGCGCCCCACCTCGACCCCGATGGCCTCGCGGCCGAAAATGGCGAGCTGCTGCCGCTCGCCATTCACCGTGCCCCAGGTTCGTACGATGTTCCCCAGCGGGTCCGACGATTTGCGATCGATGCCGCGGCCTTCCACCTTCGCGCGGGCCCCGAATGCACCCTCGATCCGCGTGGGGTCGACCATGCCGTGCCCCAAGAAGAGCGTCGTGTTCGCGTAGCCCGCGACCGTGAGCTCGTCGAGCTCGCGCACGTCGATGCCACCGTGTCGCCGCGCGAACGTTTCGAACTTCGCGTCGGGAAAGAGCTCGCGCATCGCGGCCGCCATTTGCGGATCGGCGAGCAGCTCGCGCGGGCGCGCATCGACGAGCCACGCGAGCCCTGCGGCCGGCGCGAGATCCGACGTGGGCTGCAGATGCAGCGGTGGCAGCGGCGGAACAGGCGGCGCGGGCGGTGCACCTCCGCACCCGAGCATGGCCAGCACCAACCAGGCGAGCGCCAGAACGACGAGCCGCCGTGTCATCCCACCGTGATGTAGACGAAGCGCCGATTCTTGGAACCGACGCGAAGCAGGTAGCGCTTGCCGCGTTCGAGTTGCAGCTGCGGATCGGTCACGCGCTGTTGATCGACCTCGACGCCGCCTTGTTCGACGAGGCGTTTGCCCTCGCCGGTCGACTTGACCAACCCGGTGCTGGAGAGCGCCTTGGCGATCCAGAGCGTCGCGCCATCCGTCGCCACGGTTTGCTCGGCAATGTCCGTCGGCAGCGCGTCACCGGAGTAGATGCGCTGGAACTCGGCCGCAGCCTCCTCTGCGGCGCCCGCGCTGTGGAAGCGCGTGACGATCTCGCGCCCGAAGAGGCCCTTGATCTCCTGCGGGGAGCGCTCGCCCGTGCGGCGCGCTTCCTTCAGGGTCGCGATCTCTTCGTTCGAGCGCGAGGAGAGCAGCTCGAAGTAACGGAAGATGACGTCGTCGTCGATCTGCATCACCTTGCGGTACTGGGTGAGCGGATCCTCGTCCAAGCCGATGTAGTTGCCCAGGCTCTTGGACATCTTCTTGCCGACGACGCGCCCGTTCTCCATGCGCGCATCGGTGCCCTCCAAGATGGGCATGGTGAGCACCATCTGCGGCGTTTGCCCGTAGCGCGGCATGATGTCGCGTCCCACCAGCAGGTTGAAAAGCTGGTCGGTGCCCCCTAGCTCGATGTCGCACTTCAACGCGACGGAGTCGTAGCCTTGAAGGAGCGGGTAGAGGAACTCGTGCTGGAAGATGGGCCGGCCCTCGGAGAAGCGCTGGCCGAAGTCGTTGCGCTCGAGCATGCGCGCGACGGTCATCTTGGCCATGAGCTCGACCATGTCGTTTGCGGACAGCTTCTCGAGCCATTCCGAGTTCCACCGCAACTCGACGGTCTTCTCGTCCAGGATCTTGAAGGCCTGGTCGGTGTACGTCTTGGCGGCGGACATGACGTCCTCGCGTGAGAGGCGCGGGCGCTGGTCGTTCTGGCCGGTGGGATCGCCCACCATCGCGGTGAAGCTGCCGATGAGGAGGATGACCTGGTGCCCGAGGTCCTGGAACTGACGCATCTTCGAGAGCACCACCGCGTGGCCGACGTGCAGATCGGGCCGCGTGGGATCGAGCCCGAGCTTCACACGCAGCGGGGTGCCGGTGGCGCGGGAACGTTCGAGGCGTTGTTCGAGCTCGCTCGGGACGTGGAGATCAACGACGCCGCGCGTGAGCACGGCCATCTGTTCGGCAACGGGGGCGAAGGGCATGTTCCTCGGTCTGAGGTGGGGCGAGATCAATCTTCGTCGCGATCGACGTCCTCGTCGTCCAAATCGTCGTCGAGATCGTCGTCCCCGTCGCTATCGGATCCGCCCGTGATGGGCAAGTGCCGGCTGCTGTTGACCAATTCCTTCAGCTCTTTGCCAACCTTGAAGAATGGAAGCCGCTTCGCTGGGACGGGTACCGCCTCGCCCGTGCGCGGATTCCTTCCCTCGTAGGCTTTGTACGCACGAACACTGAAGCTTCCGAAACCGCGAATCTCGATTCCATCCCCGCGACCGAGCGCTGCAGTCATGGTGTCGAAGACGCACTTCACGACGTCTTCCGCGCGGGCCTTGGTGAGGTCGCTACGAGTAGCCATCGCGTCGATCAATTCACTTTTCGTCATGTCGCACCGCCTTGACGAGAAGGGTTCATTGCTTCACAAGCTCAGCCACGAGCCCTACCACCGGCCTCAAAGTCCTTCAACGGTGAGCTTTTACAGTAGTTTTGTCGAGCCCTACAGCACCATGTTGTGCGCGTAGCACCATTCGGCATCTTAAGCTGGGACCGCCGCCATGGCTCAAGGGTTCGAGCTGGTCGTCGAACGAGACGGTCTGACTAGATAAATCTAGGATATCCGTAGCCTTTTTGGCACCCTCCCCGGAGGCGGCTGGCGTAGGTTTTTGTGGGTCGGTCCATTCCCAGCGAGCCTTCTCCACCCGTTCGGTCGAGGGCCCGATGCCGTACAGGACGAGTGTTCCTTTTCCTCCTGTGCCGCGTCGGAGCACGCGCGGTTCGATGATGAAGGTACCCGGCTTGTCGCGAGGCGGCGCGGGGAATCCGTTGGGCGCGGGCGAGGGAAGCGGCAACTCGATGTCGGCCCACGCGGGCCCGTCACCTTCGGGAACGAGTTCGAGCACGCGATCTTCCGACGCGCCCGTTCCCGCGGCGAAAATGGAGTGCGCATAGCCGCCCTGTTGCGCGAGAGGGGGCCACTCGGCCTCCGCCTCGAAGCGGTACGTGTCGTTGACGATGGGCGGTGGCGTCCACGCATCGACCATGGACTTGCCGCCTTCGCCCTCGGCGAATCTGTAGAGATGCGAGTTGGGGTGGCCGAGCAAATCGTAGAGGAGCCGATCGCGATCGTCGTGGCGGCGACGCACGGCGACGATGCCGTGACTCGCGGTGTGCGACGGGTCGTAGGCCAGGTTGAAGCCGTGGTCGGTGTCGAAATAGATCAAGCCGTGATCGGCCCCTTTTTCGCGCGCCAGATCGGGCTCGTACATCGGGCGCCCGCCATCGCGATCCGCAAGGGCGCGGTGGCCGTACGCGGTGTGGAGCGCGAAGCCGAGGGCCGAGGCCGAGAGGACGGCGAAGATGCGGGGCAAGCTTGGAAGGGCGCCCGAGACCGCGAGGGCGATGAGGGCGTGCTCGAGCGGGATCACGTCGGCGAAGAAACGCGCACCGCCGCCGGGGTAATTCCCGTCGAAGTAGAACGGCGCGTAGGCAACGATTTGCAGCCCGACGACGGCGGCGAGAACGCGGCAGATGGGCTGCTCGCGGACGATGCGGGCAATGGGCAGCAGTAGAACGAGGAAGAGCGGCTCGAAGTTGAGGACGTCCGCGGTGTGCGGCCAGAGGCGGCGCAAGGTGGTGCCCGCGGCTTCGAGCACGCCGTAGCCATGGGGAAGGCGCGCGCGGACGAAGTCGGCGTGTTCGACGACGCAGCCGATGCCGCGCCCGAAGCCATAACGGAAGCAGTCCTGCGGGCCGTCGCTCACCGCATAATAGGCGAGTTGCGTGCTGCCGAACCAATGGCCCGTGGCGGCATGTTGGGAGACGAGGAGCAGCGCCAGCCCGGGGATGGCACCGAGGGCGACGAGGAGGAAGGCGCGGGGGCGTGTCTGCGAGGAAGAGCGCAGAACCAAGGCGTACACGCCAATGGCGACGGGGATCGCGGAGACCATGCGCGTGGCGGCCACGTAACCGATGGCCAGGCCCGAGACGGCGAAAAGCCACGCGGTTTGCAGGCGATGCGCACGCAGCGCAAGGGCGATGGCCACGGTGATGGCGAAGGCGCATGCGCCGTGCGACATGGTGTCGGCGGTGTGGTAGCGGAGCGCCACGCAGACGATGGAGATCGCCGCGGCGAAGCGGGAGGTCATGTCGACGTTCCGCGAGAGCCCCGTGGCGCGCGCCACCTCGTAGGTGAGGAAGTAGGTCGCGAGGACGATGCCCGCGGCGAGCACGGGGCCGGTCACCATCGGGGCGCCGATGCGGAAGCCGATGGCCAAGAGCAGCGGGTAACCCGGCGGGAAGATGCCGCTCAGCAGATTGGGCTCGCGAAAGAGGAGAAAGCGGCCGCGGAAGAGCGCGGATGGCTCCAAGAGGGGCCAGTCGATGCTGCCGTGCGACAGGGCGCGCCCTTGGAGGAAGTAGCTGGTTGCGTCGATGATGCGCGGGCCGCCGCGCAGGTAATACGCGATGTAGCCGAGCGAGGCGAAGGCCGCGACGAACGAGCCGATGGCCAGGAAGCGGCGCCGCGAAAGGCCGTGCGGACCATCGTGAAGCCACATGGCGAGCGTCGAGGTCTCGGGGGAACGGCTGCGGGTGGCGGTGACGGCGACGGCTGCGAAAAGGATCGCGAGGGCGAGGGCAGCCCAGGCCACCGCGTCGGGCGGCTTGCCCCATGCACCGAAGGCGCTGCCGACCTGGCCGATCATTGCGCGATCCACACGTGGTAATCGACGAAGTCGCCCGAGCCGGTGTTGGCGAACTCGAAGGAGAGCTCCTCGGTGACTTTGTCGGCGGGAATTTCCACGGCGGTCTCGACCCAGCCTTCGGACGGCGTGAAGTCGAGTGCGGCCACGTCGGCACCTGCGGCGCGCACGAGGACGTGCGAGGTGGCGTCGGGGGCGCTGCGCACGATGAGGGTGGCGGCCTTGCCCGGGGTGAGGTGACGCAGGACGAAGCGCTCGGAGTTGCCGCCGGAGATGCGCCTTCCACCGTCGAAAAGGTCGAGCCGCGTGTCGGCGGGATCGCTCAGTATTTTCATGTCGGTCCATCCGCCTGCGGGCGAGGGGAAGACATAGCGGTGTTCCGTTTCGCTGACCAAGTCGGCCACGTCGATCTCGTCGCGAAGGTTCGTGGCGGCGTGGCGCGGGCGGTTGCCGGTGCCGAGCAGATGCCAATCGGCGCGGTAGATGACGTCTTCGTAGCCGCCGCAGATGACGTTGCCCTCGACGGGGAAGCGGGCGAGTACCTCGCTGGAGAACCACGTGGGCAGCACGCCCCACCACGTGGGGTAAATGGCCAACACGTCGGGGCGTTCGGTGGCGGGCATGCGCTCGATGAGCTCGAGGGTCGCCGGCAAGCCGTGCACACCGGCGCGTGCGAAGGGCAGGGCGTGGTAGCCGCCGAGGCCAATGATGTCCAGGCCGGGGCGCTGCGACGCGTAGATGAGCGCACCCGCATCGCCGACGAGGACGCGGCGCGGTTTCAGATGCGCGAGCCAGCGACCCGCGACGAGGTGCTGATCGCGGATGTTGCGCGAGGCGCGGCCGAAGAACCACTTCTGCCCGCGGTAATTCGGCTCCTGGTGCACCTGGAAGAAGAAGAGGGCCGCGGCGACGCAGGCCACGCGCAAGGGCCAGAGGGAGAACAACGCGGCGAGGGCGATTCCGCCCAAGAGCGCGAGCACCCAGGCGAAGCGGAACTCGGGGTTGGTGTTGGCGGCGCGCGTGGCGATGCCGATGGTCTGCACGGCAAGGGCGCCGGCGACGATCATGAAGAGCGCACTCGGCTTCGTGCGCCGCCGCACGAGGGCACTCGCGCCCAGGGCCGCCGCGATCAAGAGCCACGCGACGGCGGGCATGGTGTAGCGCTCGTTCTGCCAGCGCACCTGCCCATTGAAGGCGGTGAGGCCGAGCCAAAGCGCGATCTGCAGCCAGATCAAAACGCCGTAGCGGCGCGTTTCGCGGAAGGCGAGGGTGGCGAGGCCCAACGTCGGGAGGAGGAAGCCGATCGCGGGAAGATCGGTAAAGTGGTATTCGAGATTACGGAAGATCGCGTAATTGAGATTGAAGACGTAATCGTTGATCTTCTCGGTGCGCGTGAGAAACGGGTTGTTCGCCGCGAGCTTCACGATGGCGCCATTGGCGCTGTATTCGCCGGTGAAATAGCGATTGGCGACGGTCTGCACCACCAAGATGAAAACCGCGGGCAGGCCGGCGCGGAGCAAAAGGCCGGCGATGGGCTTCCATCCGCGCCATCCATGGCGGAGCAAGAGGGGCCAGGCGGCCACCAAACCGAAGGCCGCCACGGTGCCCGCGCCCTCGGGGCGTGTAAAGACGATGCCGGCGCCGGCGAGTCCCAAGAGCCACGCGCGCCGGGCGCGTTGAGCGTTCTCAGCCGCGTCCAAATCGAAAAATGCAACGAGCCCGCACGCCCAGGTGCCCAGGAAGAACGCGACCTCCATGCCGCTCCACAAGGACCAATCGAGCGAGCCGATGGCGAGGAACAGCGGCGGGAGCAAAAACGACGCAATGCGCATCCATGCGCCCGTGGCGCCGCCGAGCGCGGTGCTGGCGCGTGCGGCGTTGCGCAGGAAAAAGCCGCGCGCGGCCAAGAGCACGCCGAATACGGAGACGGCGGCGACGATGGCCGCCCAGATCATGAGCCGCTCGCCGTGGAAGCCGAACAGGTATCCAAGGGCCAGAACGAACGGGTACGACAAACTGGTGTTGCCCGAGGAATAACCGTTGCCGGTCGCCCATTCGAAGGGGTGTCCCTCGGCGGTGGACCGCGCATAGTCGAAGTGAATGAACACGTCGTCGAGCGGCGCGGACCACTCGCCGCTCGTTTGTTTCAGCATGTAGCCGTAGAAGGTTCGCGCCGAGAGCAAGGTGCACACGGCCGCCCAGAGCACGTACAGTGCACGGTCGTAGCCAAGGAGCGGCGAGAGGACTCTCGAAACTCGGCGAAAGGCTCGTTGTGCTCGATCTAGAATGCGCGCCACGGTGGAAACGCGGCCCTAGATAGCAGGGGTTCGGGGTTGGCGGTTAGGTTTAGGTTGGGGGTTGCCCCTCGGGCGCAATCCAACTAATGGGATTGCTAAGTCATGCCCGCGCGACGTCTGCCCATCGCGGGGGTGCTTTTCCTTGGCGCGTTCTCGGCAGCGCGCTTTTCTTTCGCCCAGGGAACGCAGCCGCCCCCCGCTCCACCACCACCTCCTCCCCAGGATGATCCTCGCGGGAGCGCCGTTCCGCGCGGTGCTTCCGGAGCATCGCTCACGGCGCCCGCCGATTCGTCGGCGCCCGCCCCGGCTCCACCGCCCGCACCGGTCATCGTGCCCCCCAAGTTGGTGACCGACGAAGGGGCGCAATATCCGGATTCTGCGCTCAAGGAAGGATTGCGGGACACCGTCACCGTCGTCCTGGTTCTCGAGATCGATCCCACGGGCGGTGTGCGCAACGCCACGGTGGAGACACCCGCCGGTCACGGTTTCGACGAGGCGGCCCTCGCCGCGGCGAAGAAGCTGCGGTTCGAACCGGCGCAGCGCAATGGCAAGCCTGTTGCGGCGCGCATCAAGCACCAATACGTCTTTGCCCCGCCGGCGTCGCGGCTCGTGGGGCGTGTGGCGGCGTCCAAGTCGGATGCGCCCATCGCCGGCGCCAATGTCGTCGTGCGCGGGCCCGATGGCACCGAGCAATCGACGCAGACGGCCGCCGATGGCTCGTGGAGCCTCGAGAAGCTTCGCCCCGGCTCGTACGAGGTGCGCATCTCCGCGCCTCGCTTCGCGGCGCAAAATGCCACCCAGGACGTGAGGCCCGGCGAAGAAGTCAGCTCCGTCACCCGCCTCGAGCGCGAGGGGGCCGAGGCCCCGCCGCCGGACGAGGACGTCGAAGAGGTCACCGTCAAGGGCACCCGCCCGCCGCGCGAGGTTACCCGCCGCACCCTGGAAATGCGCGAAATGACGCGTATTCCCGGCACCTCGGGCGATGCACTTCGGTCGCTGCAGAACCTGCCTGGCGTGGCGCGTCCACCGGGGCTCGCGGGCTTGCTCATCGTGCGCGGGTCGGCGCCCAACGACACGAACATCTTCATGGATGGGACGCTCGTGCCCATCGTCTACCACTTCGGTGGACTCAGCTCGGTCGTGCCCACCGAGATCCTGCAGAAGATCGATTTCTACCCGGGCAACTTCAGCACGCAGTACGGCCGGGTCATGGGCGGCATCGTGGACGTGGGCATACGCGATCCGAAAAAGGATCGCCTGCACGGCATGGCCCAGGTCGACTTGATCGACGCGCGCGTGCTCGCCGAGGGCCCCATCGGCAAGACGGGTTGGAACTTCACCGTGGCCGGGCGGCGCTCCTATGTCGATCTCTGGCTCAAACCGGTGCTCGAATCGGCCAATGCCGGCGTGACCACGGCGCCCGTTTATTACGATTACCAGGCGATAATCCAAAAGGACTTCGACAAGAATTCCAACTTCCGCGTGATGCTTTTGGGCTCGGACGACCGGCTCGAGCTCTTGGTCAAAAATCCGGCGGCCTCCGACCCGGCCATCGGCGGTGGAATCAGTGCGCATACCGGCTTTTGGCGTGCGCAGGCGCGGTATCGCAACAAGATGAGCGCCGATACCGAATTGAAGATCATGGGCGCGGTGGGGCAGGACTTCGTCGATTTTTCGCTCGGCGACGTCTATTTCAAATTGAACAGCGTCCCGCTGACGTCGCGCATCGAGCTCTCGCAGCGCATCACCAAGGGTGTGCTCGCGAACATCGGCGTCGACATGCTCTATTCGCCGTACAAAGTGCACGTGCGCGCGCCGCCGTTTCCGCGTCCGGGCGAGCCGCCGGGCGGTCCCGGTTTGAGCCGCCCGCCGCTGGAGACCGACGATACCGACGCGATTTTGCGCCCCGGCTTCTACACGGAGTTCGAACTCACCCCGTGGCGGGGCGGCCGCATCGTGCCGGGCGTGCGCCTCGATTACGCCAAGGATACGAAGGAGTGGGACTTCGGTCCTCGCGTGGTCATGCGGCAGGACCTCACGCGAGGCTTCCCGCGAACGACGGTGAAGGGCGGCGTCGGTATTTTCTATCAGCCGCCGCAACCGCAGGAGACCAATCCCGTTTACGGACAAGGTGGTTTGCGCTCGAACCGCGCCTACCATTATTCATTGGGCGTCGAGCAGGAGTTCACCCAGAATATCGAAGCATCGCTCGAGGGGTATTACAAACAGCTCGATCGATTGGTCATTTCCGATCACGGCAACAGCGGTACGGGCCAGGCGTACGGTATGGAGGTGCTCCTGCGCTACAAGCCCGATGCGCGCTTCTTCGGGTGGCTCGCCTATACCTTGTCGCGCAGCACGCGCAAGGATACGCCGCAGGACGACGAGCGCCTCTCGCCGTTTTCGCAGACGCACATTCTGACCGTGCTGGGAAGCTACCGGCTCGGGCGCGGATGGGAGTTCGGTGCGCGCTTCCGCCTCGTGTCGGGCAGCCTTTATACGCCGAGCACGTATGGCTTCTACGACGAGAACGCGGGCGTTCCGCTGGCCTTGCAGAGCTATCCGCCGTACAGCGCGCGCATGCCGCTGTTTCATCAGCTCGATATCCGAGTCGACAAATCGTGGAAGTTCAAAGATTGGCAATTCAGCGTCTATGCCGATATCCAGAACGTCTACAATCACGGCAACGTCGAGGGCGTCAGCTACAATTACAATTACACGCAGAACACGTTCGCCACGGGGCTCCCGTTCCTCCCGAGCCTGGGCATGCGCGGAGAATTTTGAGCCATGAGAAGTCGAACGGCATGTCTGAGCTCTCTGCTTTGTCTGCTCGCGGGCCTCTCGTCGTCGTGCGGCAACGTGGACTTCACGGAGGGAAGCGTTCTCGGCTCCGTGCGCATTCTCGCCTCACACACGGACAAGCCGTACGCCGCGCCCGGCGAGACGGTGAAGGTCGACTTGCTCACGTGGGATGGCCGCATCGAAAAGCCGCGGCCTCTCACAACGTATTGGATCCCCATCGTCTGCATCAACCCGCGCGAAGATTTGTATTATGCATGCTTCGAGCAGTTCGCCGGGGCGACGGTTCCGGGAAGCGGCGGAGGCAGCGGTGGCGTGACCTTGGAGCCGGGCGTGGATCTCACCCCGTATTTGCCCGCGGGCCCTTCGTACTCCTTCACCTTGCCGACCGACATCGTCACGTCGCATCCGCGGGTTCAAGGTGCCGTGCCCTATGGGATGGCCGTGGTCTTCAACATCGCGTGCGCGGGGCATGTCGAGCTCGTGGCGCGCGACAGCAAGAATCCGCAGGCGATGCCCTTCGGCTGCTTCGACGAGAATCGCAACCGATTGGGACCGGACCAGTACGTCATCGGCTTCTCGCGTGTGTACGGCTACGACACGCTCCGCAACGCCAACCCGAAGATCGACAATGTGTTTCTCGAGGGCAAGGCCATCGACAGGGTGCAGGGCATCACGGTGGACCGCTGCACGACGAAGCTTCGTCGCGACTGCCCGGACATCAAGATCGACGTGGGCGTGCCCGAGTCTTCCTGGGAGGTGCAGGAGGGCGATCGGCACGAGCAGATCTGGGCGGCCTACTACGCCGACATCGGGCAACTCGATGGCGAGTCGCGGCTTCTCTGGGATGCGACCAAGGGCCAGGTGTCCGGCGCCGAGAACAAGTACAAGGCGGCCAACGATCCCATCGAGGGCACCATGTTCATCGTGGTGCACGACAACCGCGGCGGTACCGATTGGTGGCAGATACCCGTGCACACACGGTAGCAGGTGGATCGCGGCCGTATCTGGCACGGCCGCGTGGGTCGCGGCATCATTTCGTGTCGGGGTGAACTCTTGACGTACCCGAAGCTTGTCCGTTCGCTGACGTTGCTTGCGCTGTTGACGTTGCTCTCGTCGATCGAGGTGGGCTGCGCGAAATCGTCCGAAGACTCTCCGCTCGAGGCGAGCGATCTGGTCACGTTGGAGGACGCGAAGTTCGACGCCAACTCCATCATGGAGCCGGCGGTTCTCGAGGATACGCAGGCCTTCGACGCGGCCGCGATTCAGCGCTTTTTCGAGCGAACGCCGTATCGACGGCCGAGCTTTCTCGCCACGTACCAGTCGAACGGCGTGCGCGCTTCGGACGCGATTTACCGTGCGGCTGTGGCCAATCGCATCAACCCGTTCGTGATGATCGTCCGCGCGCAGGCGCTCCAAGGGCTCGTCGGGACGCAGTTTTATCCTTTTCCGGCGTCGCGGGTGGAGTACGCGTTTCGCTGCGGCTGTTCGAGCGATACGACGTGCGATCCCGCGCAGGCGGGCTTCGATCGGCAGGCGAACTGCCTGGCGCGCAAGCTTCGGCAAAACCTGGATGCCATTGCCAGTGGCGGTGAGACGGCGGGCGGATGGGCTCCGGGCCGGGCCTCGACCACGCTCGATAACCAGAAAGTGACGCCGAAAGATGCATCGACGGCCGCGCTCTACCAGGAGAACCCCGCGGTGAGCGCCGGCAAGGGCGATATCTGGCTCTTCTGGAACATCTGGCAGAATTACGCGGCGTTTCTCCAATACATCGGCCCCACCGGCGGCGGTGGCCAGGGCGCGTGGATCGGCGAGGCCTGCAAGGGTGATTCGAACTGCATCGCACCGGGCGCGACGTGTGCAACCAGCTTTCCGAACGGCGGGATGTGCATCGCCTCCTGCACCGATGGCTGCCCGAGCGAGGTGGGGCGACCCGAATCGTTCTGCGCCGACTTCGGCGAGCAGGGTGGCTACTGCCTGCCCAAGTGCAACCCGAGCGTCCCCGGATCGTGCCGCAAGGACTACGAATGCCGTGCCATCTATCAATATGGCAGCAAAACCGTGTCCGAAAACGTCTGCGTGCGCGGTAAGGGGTGAGGGATTGGGGGTTAGGGGTTAGGGTGATCCCTAATCCCTCATGCCCCGCATCCTCCTGGTGGACGACGACGAAGCGCTTCTCGAGGTTCTCACCATGGCCTTCGCGGACGCGGGGCATTCCGTGACGACGGCCGTCGATGGCCTGTCGGGCCTCGATGCCGTGGCGCGCGATGCGCCCGACGCGATCGTGAGCGACGTCAATATGCCGCGGCTCGATGGCTTCGCCCTCTGCCGGCGCCTGCGCGCGCAGGGCGATCCCGTGCCCATTCTGCTGCTGACCTCGCGCGACAACGAGATCGACGAGGCGCTGGGCCTCGAGCTGGGCGCGGACGACTACATCGCCAAGCCGTTCAGCACGCGCATTCTCCTGGCGCGGGTGACGGCGTTGCTCCGGCGCGATGCGCTCCGGCGGGGCGGGTTGGTCGAATCGCGTGCGCTGCGGGATGCAGTCCAGGTGCGCGTGGGCGAGTTGATCATCGACGCCGAGCGCATCGAGGCGCACTTCAAGGGGACGCTCTTGTCGCTGACCTTGACCGAGTTTCGCATGCTGGAGGCCTTCGCGCGCAAGCCGGGCATCGTGCTCTCCCGTGACCGGCTGCTGGAGATCGTGCGCGGTGACGATTCGGTCGTGGTGGAGCGCATCATCGATACGTACGTGCGCCGGCTGCGGCGCAAGCTGGAGGCGATCGATCCCGGGTTCGACGCCATCGAGACGGTGGTCGGCGCCGGCTACCGCCTTCGCGCCCCGCGATGAGCGACACGGGGCTTCTGCCGCGTCAGAGGCGGCGTTTTTCGCTGCGGCTGCGCGTGATGATGGCGATTATGGCGGCGGCCGTGGCGCCGTCGCTCCTCGTTTTCGCGTGGAGTCAGGTCGATCGCAACGTGCAAGGCCACATGTGGGGCAGTGTTCGCGACGCGGCGGAGGCTGCGGTGCCCCTGCTGGAGAATGCGCCCGAGCTCGAGCGGCTCGCGCGTGAGTACAAGGTGCGGCTTCGCGTGCTCGACGCCCAGGGAAGCACGCTGGTCGACGTGGACGAGGATGCGCCGGGCGATCCTGGGAGCCACATGGAGGCCTTCTTTCTCGGTGCGAAAGACGCGCCGACGTTGCGCGAGTTCGACGAGCAACTCGGGCCGATGATGGCGCGTGCGGAGGTCATCGAGGCGAAGCGCTCCACGGAAGGGAAGTACGTGGGCTGCGATTATCTGCCGCTGGTGCTTTGCCAAGCGATCTACGTGACGCCGCACGACGGTGCGCACCGCATCGTGCACGTGCAGCGAAGCTCGAACCGCGCGGTGCTGGAGGTGTATGCGCTGCGCGAGCACCTGTTTCGGCTGTCGTTGGTCGTCGTTTTTCCGATGGCCTTGGCGCTGGCCTTCTACATGGGCAGCCGGGTGGTGAGGCCGATCGAAACCCTGCGGCGGCAGGCATTGGCCAAGGCCACGGCGGAGAGCCCCGATGCGAAGCTTCTGCCCGAGCGGCGCGACGAAGTGGGTGTGCTCGCGGATGCGTTCAACGTGTTGCTCATGGCGCTGGAGAAGAAGCGCGCGGACAACGAGGCGTTCGTGGCCGATTTGGTGCACGAGATGAAGAATCCGCTGGCCGCCGTTCGTGCTGCGGCCGACACGCTGGCGGAGGGCGCCGATGCGCAGCGTGCGGAGCGTCTTTCGCGGGTGCTGCGTGAGAGCACGAGCAAGCTGGATCGGCTGGTGACGCAGTTCCTGGAGCTGGCGCGTGCCGAGGCGGGCATGCCCAACGAGGAGCGCTCGGACGTGGACCTGACGGCGCTGGTGCGCGGGCTGGTGGAGAGCCTGCGCGACGATCCACGCCACGCGCAGGTGAGCTTTGCCTTGAAGGGCGAGGCCGCGAACGCAACGCCGGCGATGGTGCGTGGGGTGGCCCACAGGCTGGACGCGCTTTTTGGCGAGCTTCTGGAGAACGCGGCGTCGTTCGCAGGTCCAGGCGGCCAAGTGGTGCTGGCCATGGCGGTGACGAGCACGGAGATCATCGTGGCCATTCGCGACAGCGGCCCAGGCATCGCGCCCGAGGATCGCGCGAAGGTGTTCACGCGCTTCTTCACGACGCGCGGGCGGCAGCGCGGAACGGGGCTCGGGCTCTCGCTGGTGAAGGCGGTGGCCGAGGCCCACGGCGGCCGCGTGGCCGTGCTCACGCCGGAAAGCGGCGCGACCTTCGAGGTGCGCCTGCCGCGCCTCGCGTAGGCGACGGGGCTTTCACACCGTTTTCACATGCGTTTCATCCCGCGTTCGGGGCGCGTGCGCCGGGCGTTCATGGGCGGGCTGCACGGTGGGGACTGCAAGGAGGTTTCACCATGCAGGCTTTTTCGCAGCTCGTCGATGTCGTTGGTCCTTCCCGTGCGGGCACGCGGCCCGAGATTGGCCGTGCGCAGCGCATCTTTCTTTCGTCGATGGCGTTCTTGGGGGCATTGGTTCTCGCGGGAGTCTGGGGAATCGCCGCGGGCAGCCATCAGGCGCACTTCGGCCTGGACAGTGCGTTCAAGGTGCCGCTCCTTCTTTTGGCGTCGGTGCTGGCGGCGCTCCCGCTGGGGCTTCTCGTCTTTCGTCTGACCTCGACCACGGGGCGCGCCTCCGATCTGGTGCTCGGTCACGCGGCGGCGACGTTCACCGGCTCCTTGGTGCTGGCGCTTCTGTCGCCCATCGTGGCGCTTTATCAATATTCGAGCGCGTGGGCTGGGCCGGTCGTCGCCGTCGCCTCGTTGGCCGTGGCCATCGGCGTATCGTTCGCGATTTTCCTGCGGGTGCTCTCCAAGCTGGCCGCGGGTGGAACATGGGTGCCATTCGTCGTGCCGGTGGCGTTGTTGCTCGTTCTGCAAGGCGCCGCGCTCTTTCAGCTCGCCTCGATCTCCACGCCGATTCTGCAGGAGCGAACCCTGATCGAGCGCGGCATCGACGGCGTCAAGCCGATGGAGAGCGAGCAATGATCGACTGCCATCCTGCCGTGTATGTCGCAACGGTGGTCTCGAACGGCGAGGAGCTCGTCTGGGACTCGAAGGTCACGTGCACCGTGATGCACGACGACGCATCGTGGGTGGCGTTGGACTTCGCGTACCCGCTGCCCGAAGGCTCGACGTTGGTGGACGCCGTCAAACGCCGGCAAGCACCCATCGAACGGGACGGCCGCATCGTCGGCGTCACCATCTACCAGCCCGAACGCGTCGCCACGGGCCCCATCTCCTTCTCGGTGCGCACGAAGAACGTGCGCCGCGGCTCGGACGCGCGCGTCACGCCGCCCTTGCTCGAGCACGTCGATACGCACGTGGTGGCCTTCGCCAGCGAGGACGTCTCCTTCGAGCCGCGAACGTCGCTCGATCCGCATTCGCGTGCGACGGCGATGGCCATCACCCTGGGCGATATCCCGCACACGACGTACCGCGCGGCCTTGAACGAGGGAAAGTTGCTCGGTCTCCGGTGGGATGGTCCCGCGGTGGTTCTGCGGGCCACACCGGCCATCCGCGAGCGTCAGGGCATCGACGGAGAGCTCGTGGACCGCGCCGAGAAGACCGAGGGCGTGTTCTTCGGCGTGGTCATCGCGGTGGGCGCCGCGGTGGTGGGGCTCGTGTACCTCGCCACCCGCTTCAAACGGCGAAGCGACGACGAACACGCCGAGGCAACTTTGCGCGCCGAGATCGATTCACTCTGAGAGGAAACCCGAGATGTGGCCTTTCTTGTCGCTGACGCAATCGCTGTCACTCTGTTCGATCCTCGCGCTGCTCGGCGCGGTCTTCCTTCGCGTTCTGCACCGCGCCGCGTGGCGGCGGCGCGGTCTGCGCCTCGCCTACGTCGCCGTCTTTGCCATATTGCTCGCAGCGCATGCGGCGTGGTCGGTCGGTCTCGACTGGTTCGTCGTCTCGTATTGGGGCGCCATCGTTGCCTCGGTGGGGCTGATCGTGACGGGCTTCGGCGTGGCCAGCTTGCCGCTTGCGGCGCTCGTGCGCGTCGTGTTCGCGTTTGCGCTCCTTCGCAAGGCGCCGCCGGCCCCGTCGCATGCACCCCTCATGTCGCGTCGCGCGTTCGTCGGTGCGGCGACGGCCATGGTTCCCCTCGGTGCGATGGGCACGGCGGCGGGTGGCTTTTCGGCGGCGGTCACGCCGACCGCCCTTCGAACCATCCCGGTGACGTTTCCGAAGCTGCGACAGTTGCATCCCGCGTTGGAAGGATTCTCCATCCTCCAACTGAGCGATCTGCACCTCGGTGCCGCGCGCAACGTGCGCGATCTGGAGCGCTTTTTCGAAGGCCTCACGCGCCGCCCCGATCTGATCGTCTTCACCGGCGACATCGCCGACGACCTGAACCAGCTCGGTCCCGCGCTGCATCTCGCGCACCAATTCCGTGCGCGCTGCGGCGTCCTTGCATCGCTCGGCAACCACGAGTACCTGCACGACGTCCGTCGAGCGCGCGCCATCTTCGATGCGAGCCCGGTGCCGCTTTTGGTCGACACCGGCACCACACTCCGCGTCGGCGGCGCGAGCCTCTACGTCGCCGGTGCGAACGACCCGGTGGTCATCCGCACGAACATACAGCCCTTCCTAGAAGGCTCCATCGACCGCGCCCTGGGCGATGCGCCGAGCGACGCTTTTCGTCTCCTGCTCTCCCATCGGCCCGAGGGCTTCGATCCCGCCGCCCGCCACGGCGTCGACCTCACGCTCTCGGGCCATACCCACGGAGGCCAAATCGGCTTCAACGGCAAGAGCGCCTTCGAGCCTTTGTGGCCCGACGGTTACCTCTGGGGCGCTTACCGCCGGGGCACCTCCCGCCTTTACACCACCTCCGGATTCGGCGACTGGTTCCCATTCCGCATCGGCTGCTCCACCGAAGCGCCACTCGTCGTGCTCACGTCGGAGCGCACCTCGATCTCGGGGGCGAGAAGCTTGTAGAGTACAGGCGTCACCACGCGGGCGAGGAACGTCGAGCTCAGAAGCCCGCCGAGCAGCACGATGGCGAGGGGCGAATACAGGCTCGAGTGTTCCAGGATGAGCGGGACCAAGCCACCGATGGCCGTGAGCGTGGTGAGAAGGATGGGCACGAAGCGGGCTTCTCCGGCGCGGCGAATGGCTTCGTCGATGGGGACGCCCTCTTCGCGCAATTGGTTGGTGAAGTCCACGAGCAAAATCGAGTTCTTCACCTCGATGCCCATCAGGGCCACGAAGCCGATGTTCGCGGTGAAGGACAGCGTGTTGCCGCTCACGTACAGCGCCACCAGGCCGCCGATGATGCCCAGCGGAATGACGGAGGCCACGATGAGGGTGCTCTTGAAGGTGCGGAACTCCAGCACGAGCACGGCCAGCACGCCGAACACCGCGATGAGGATGGCCGTTCCCAAGCCACCGAAACTCTCCTGGCGGCTCTCGATTTCGCCGGCGGGCATGAATCGAATGCCCGCGGGTAGCTGAATCGCACCGGGACCTTCCAAGTGCGCGAGCACTTGCTTGGTGAGCCGGTCCGTGTTGAATCCCTCCCGCACGTAGGCGGTGACCGTCACGCTGCGCTCTTTCTGGTAGTGCCGAATCTTCGTCGGCGAGGGCTCGAGCGCCAACGTGGCCACCTGCGAAAGCGGCAGCGGCATGCCCTTCGTCGTCGCGACGTAGAGGCGATCGAGCACGCCCAGACCCGGGGCTGCGGCCGGCACCACATCGCGATCGCGCGTCAACGTGACGCGGATGTCGTATGCCTCCTCGCTGCCGTCCTCGCGGTACTTGCCCGCGGCAATGCCGCCGACGGCGAGGCGCACGGCGCGATCCACGTCGGCGACGGCGATGCCGAGAACGGCCGCCTTGTCGCGGTCCACGTGCACCCGCAAATCCGTGCGGCGCTCCCGCGAGGGATTGCGCACGTCGCGCGTTCCGTCCGTGCTGCGGAGGATCTGCTCCACCTGCGCCGCACCCTTCTCCAGCGCCTCGGGATCGCTGCCGAGCAAGCGAATCGCGATGGGGGCATCCAGCGGCGGACCGTTCTCGAACTCCTTCAAGTCGAGGCGCGCGCCTGCGTATTCGCGCAGCTCGAGGCGGATTTGCTCCAAGAGGCGCGTGTTGCCGTCGCCGCGGGTGCGAAGCTCGGCGAAGACGTCGGCCACGTTGGCCTTCTCGTTGCGCGGGGCCACGTTGTAGTAAATCTGCGGGTGGCCCTTCCCGATGGTGGTGGCGACCTTCGTCACCTCGGGATGCCGCGCGAGCACCTCCTCCACGAAGCGCGCCGCGCGATCGGTCTCGGGCATGCTCGCGCCCTCCGCGGCCTCCACTTCGACCATGAATTGCGGGACGCCGGCCTTGGGAAAGAGGCTGAAGCCGATGCGCGGCACCAGGCCCAAGCTGCCCACGAACAGCGCGGCGGCAATCACGAGGGTCGTCTTGGGGAAGGCCACGGCCTTCACCAGCGCACGCCGGTACGTGCCCTCGATGGCCCAGGTCATCGCGCGCAGGAAGATGTTCCCGTGTTCGCCCTCGGCCACGAGGATGCGGCTCGAAAGAAACGGCACGATGGTGAGCGACACCAGGAGGGATGCGCCGATGGTGAAGATGATGGCCACCGGCATGCTGCGAATGAACTGCCCCGGCCCGCCGGGAAGGGCCAGCAGCGGAAGAAAGGCGAAAATCAGGGTCGCCGTGCAACCGAGCACGCTCAAGGTGATCTGCTTCGTCGCGGCGATGGCGGCCTCCCGCGGCGCCTTGCCCTCGCGCAGATGCCGTGTGATGTTCTCCACCACGACGACCGAATCGTCCACGAGCAAGCCGAGGGCGAGCACGAACCCGACGATGCTGAGCTGGTTGATCGAAAAGCCGGTCGCCTTCAAGAAGAAGACGCCGATGGTCAAACTCAGCGGGATGGACATCATCACCACGGCCGATGCGCGCAGGCCGAGCGGCAACAGCGTGAGGAGCACGAGCGCAATCGCCAGCACGAAGTCCCGCGAAAAGCCGTGCAAACGATGCCCGACGTTCTGCGATTGATCGAAGCCGCGCGTCAGGGTGATGCCTTTGGGCAGCGTCTTTTCGAAGGACGCCACTTCGTGGTCGATGCCCTTTTTGACGTCGAAGACGTTTTGCCCCTCTTTCTGATTGGCCGCCACGAGCACCGCGCGCTTGCCGTCGAAGCGCGCGACCGACGAGCCCTCCACCTCGCGCAGCGAGACCTCGGCGACGTCGCCCACGCGTACGCTGCTTCCGCCGGCGCTGCGCACGATGGTGTTGCGCACCTCCTCCACGGAGGCGTAGTCGCCGCTGGTCTTCACGTTGAAGCGGCGCGGTCCGGTTTCCACGCTGCCGGCGGGGATGTTCTTGCTTTCGGCCCCTACGGTGTCGAGCACCTCGGCGGGGGAGATGCCCAGGGCGACCATGCGCTCCAGATCGAGCGCGACGGTGACCTCCTGCTTGGGCAAGCCTGCTGTCTCGACCTCGCCCACGCCGGCGACGTTCTCCAGCCGCCGCTTGAGCGCGCGGGCAACGCCGTCGAGCTCGTGGTAGCTCGCGCTGTCCGACAGGAGCGCGAACTCCGCGATGTTCACGTTTTTCGTATTGAACTGCTTCACGTCGAGCCGCACCAGCTCGGCGGGCAAGGTCGGTCGCAGTGCGTTGACCTCGCGCAGCACCTCGTCGCGTTTGCGATCGGCATCTGCTTCGGCGATGAACTCGATGCGCAGGTACGCGAGGCTCTCCTCGATGTCCGTCTTGATCGACTTCACGTCGTCGAGGGCCTTGAGCTTCGTCTCGATGGGATCGATCACCAGGCGCTCGACATCGACGGGCGTCGCGCCGGGCAAGACACCGATGACGGCGAAGGTCGGGATGGGGAACGTCGGATCTTCGGACTTGGGGATGGTGATGAGCGAGTTGATCCCCAGCGCGGCGAGCGCGAGGAACACCACCAAGGTGAATTGCCAGCGGCGGACGGCGAATTCACTCATGGCAACACGTGCACGGCCGTGCCATCGTCGAGGTCGGCGGCGCCGGCTTCCACGACGCGCTCATGCCCTTCGAGGCGCGTGAGCAACGCCGCGCGGTCTTGGCTCAAAAATGCCACCTTGACCGGTACTCGGCGCGCGACCTTGTCGTCGACGACGAACACCGAGGCCGCATCCCCACGTCCATCGGTGAGCGCGGCGATGGGCACCGTTGCGAGATCTCGCTCGACGTGTGCAATCTCGACTTTGGCGGTCATGCCCGAGAGGATCTTGGCCGTGGGATCGACCGCGACCTCCACGTCGAACGTGCCCGTGGCCGGTGAGGCCGATGCGGCAATCTGGGTCACCTTGCCCGTCACCGGAGCGTCGGGGAAAAGGTCGAGCATCACGCGCGCTTCGTCGCCGAGCGTCACACGGAGAACGTCGCGATCCGTGAGGCCGACACGCACGACGGCGCCGCGCGAACGGCCGCTCACGTGAAAGACCGGCACGCCGGGGGCGGCAATTTCCCCTGGATCGACGGTGCGCTTTTCCACGCGGCCGTCGTCCGGCGCGACGATGACGGTGCGCTGGGCATTGAAGGCCGCGGCATCGACGGCGGCCTTGCTCGACGCCGCCGCGGTTTCTGCGTTCTGAAGCTCGATCACCGGGACGGCGTTGCTCGCGACGAGCTTGCGCGCGCGTTCGACATCGCGTTCGGCGCGGGCGGAGGCCTCTTGAGCTTGGCGCAGCGCGGCCTCGGTCTCCGTCGGATCGATGCGAGCGAGCACCTGCCCGCGGCGCACGCGCGCGCCTTCTTCCACGAGGACCGCGGTCACGACGCCGCCCACCTTGAAGGACAGATCCGCCTCGTTTTTGAGCTTCACCACGCCCGCCCCGCGCACCGGCCGTGAAACGGGGCCGCGCTGGACGGGTGTGAGACGCACCGCCACGAGCGGCGGTTGGTTGCGTTCCGCCGCCACCGCCTCGCGCGGCGCGCCTTGGCAGCCCGCGATCGATGCCGCGGCGGCAAGAGTTCCCATGAAAAAGAGACCAAAGTAAATGCGCGCACGCATGAAAGCGCCTCCCAGACAGTGTCTACTGACAGTGTCTAGATAGTGACCTTGACAATGTCAAGGCACCGAGTCACGTTTCGTGCGGGTGCTCGGCGTCCGAAGATTTTTTTGATATGGCAATGACCCCTGACGTAATGGCCCGACGATCCAAGACCCAAACCGCAGAGCAGCTCGAGTTCGAGGATGACGTGCGGGCCCGCGTTCTCGAGGCGGCCGTGCAATTGATCGACGAAGGCGGCCTCGCAAGTCTGAGCATGCGCGAGGTGGCACGTCGGGCCGGTGTGAGCCACCAGGCGCCGTACCACTATTTTCCGGATCGGGAGTCGATCCTTGCCGCGGTGGCGGAGCAGGGCTTCATCCTGCTCGATCGCGAGATCGACTCGGTGCGCGACGTTGGGGAGCGCGCGGTGGACCGGCTGGCGGCGGCAGGGGAGGCCTACGTGCGCTTTGCCTACCAGCATCCCGCGCAATTTCGGGTGATGTTCCGGCGTGACTTCGTGGACATCGATCGATTCCCGCACCTGAAGGAGTGCGGTCAACAGGCCTTCGATCGGCTGCTCGAGATCGTGCACGGGTGCATGGCGGAAGGCCTACCGGCGGAGCCTTCGGAGAAGGCGCTCATCGTGTTCGGGTGGTCCGTGGTGCACGGGCTCGCGTGCCTGCTGCTCGACGGGTGCGTCGGGATGAAGCTCCCCGAAGAGATGCCGCAGGTCGAAGCGACCAAGTTGGCCCCAGGCTCGAAGACCATCGTGTCGGACGTGATGGAGACGCTCCGCGCGATGACGCTCGCGAGCAGCGCACCGAGGCCTAAGGCAAAGCGCACCAAGGCCTGAGCGTCTCCACCGCGTCGAGGGCGAGCTGGCCGGAGGCGAGCACGGCTTCATCGTCGGGAGCTTCGTCCAAGTGCGCGCGCACGCGGAGGTACGACTCGAGGTAAACGCGTTCGCGACCCAGGCCGGGGAACGTGCCATCGCTGCCGCGAAAGGCGCGTTCGGCCATGACGACGGCGTCGCGCGGGTCGATGCCTGCGCCGGCGAGATAGCGCACCACCTCGACGAAGGTGGCGCCCTGGCGCATGCCGCGCACGGCGAGGTAGCGACCGGCGAGCTCGCGCCGTCGTGACGGCGAGAGGAAGTGGTGTCGATCTTCGAGGAAGAGGGCATAGCCCTCCTGCTCATCGGAGCTTCGGGCCGTGCCCACCGAGAAGAGCGCGAGGGGTGCATGCGCCGCCCGCGCCCGCGGGAGAACGTGGCCCTCGATTTCGTGCAGCACCGTGCGGTGCGCCGTCTCGGGGCTGATGCGCCTTCCGGCCGCGACCAACACGGTTCGATGGCCCGTCGCCGCCAGCGCCGACAGGTGCGGGTGCACGACGACCGCAAAAGGAATGCGGCGGCGGCCTATTTCGGCCTGCAACAGGGACAAAAGGGACTCGGGGGCAGGGGAGTCGGTTTCGAGCAGATCGCCCTCCGATTCCGGGCCCGAACCCTCCATCCAGCTCTCGGCAAGGCTATCGGCGGCGGCCTCCGTGTCGTCATCGAACGAGGCGAACCTTCGTGCGGCGAGTGAGCCTGCTTCCTGGGTGCCGACGCATTCGCAAAGTCGAGCCTCGAGCCGCCACTCTTGCACGCGCGCCATGTAGAGATCGGCCAGCGGTTCGGTCTGCACTTCCCGCAACGCAGATGCAACTGCATCCAATTGGCGGCGCAGCACGGACATGTCGCGCGGCACGTATTCCCATGCGGGAACGGCATCTTTTCCCGAGGCGGCCAATGCTTGCAGGCGTACGCGTTCTTCGCGTGCGTTGGCTGGGGTCGCTGCTCCCAAAAGGGTAACGCGTTGCGAAAGCTCGCGCAGCAGCGGATCGACCTGTCTCAGCCACGCGGCCAGCATTCTCGGTCGGTAAAATCTTAGCAGAAACGGCGCTGGAACTTGAGGTACGCTCCAAAAAAGGCAAGGGGTCCTAGCCGGCGAGAACGCCCGCGCTCCACGAACATGAAGAAAAACTACGTCCTCGATACGAACATCCTCCTGCACGATCCGCGCGCCGTCTTCCGCTTCGAAGACAACAACGTCATCATCCCGATCTACGTCATCGAGGAGGTCGACCAGTTCAAGAGGGAGGGCTCGGAACGCGGCCGAAATGCGCGCCAGATTGCCCGCGTGCTCGACGAGTTGCGCGAAAAGGGCGGGTCGCTTGCCAAGGGTGTGACGCTCGATTCGGGCGGGAGCCTGCGCGTGGCCGTCCCCGCCCAGCGGCCGGAGCTGCCCAGCGCCATCGACAAGGCGGCCATGGACCAGGCCATCTTGCAGACGGCCTTCGACGTGCGGGAGCAGGACGGAGGGCGGCCCACCATCTTCGTCACGATGGATACCAACTTGCGCATCCGGGCCGATGCGCTCGGCATGGTGTCCGAGACCTACGAGAACGTCCGCGTCGAAGACGACCAACTCGACACCGGCATCAAGGAGCTCGAGGTCGACAGCGGCGAGATCGACAATTTCTTCCACGACGGGCGCTACACCCCGACGAATTTCGACGACCTGCAGCCCAACACCTGCATCTTGCTGCGCGACCGCTCCAACCCCTCGCACACGGCGCTGGGGCGCTACGATGCCACGAAGCGCGAAGTCTGCGCCCTGCGGACCCCGCGCGAGGGGGTCATGGGCGTTCGCCCGCGCAACAAAGAGCAAAGCTTTGCCATCGACCTGCTGCTCGACGAGTCGATCCGCCTGGTCACGCTCGTCGGCAAGGCGGGCACGGGCAAGACGCTGCTGGCGCTGGCCGCCGGCTTGAAGCGCACGGTCGAAGACGGCATCTACACGCGGATGCTGGTCTCGCGTCCGGTCATGCCCTTGGGCCGCGACATCGGATTCCTCCCCGGCGACGTCGACGAGAAGCTCAACCCCTGGATGCAGCCCATCTTCGACAACCTGGAGTTCCTCTTTTCGAGCGGCGCACGAAAAGGACCCCGGGTTTACGCCGAGCTCCTCGAGAGCGGGCAAATTCAAGTCGAGCCGTTGACGTACATCCGCGGGCGCTCCCTGCCGCAGCAATTCATGATCGTCGACGAGGCGCAGAACCTGACGCCGCACGAGGTCAAAACCATCGTGACGCGTTCAGGTGACGGGACGAAGATCGTCCTCACGGGCGATCCCGGCCAGATCGACAATCCGTACGTGGACAGCGCATCCAATGGCCTCACCATCGCCGCCGCGAAATTCCGCGGCGAGCGCCTCGCCGGCCACATCGTTCTTGCCAAGGGCGAGCGCAGCGATCTCGCCGAGCTGGCCGCGAACCTGCTCTGATCCGGTCCAACCTGACCAAGATGGCGGTGGGAAACCCGTCTTCCGTAAGCGTTCCAACCGGATTGTAAGTAGGAACGAGCTTGCGGAGTTCTGGGCATTTTCTAAGCTCCTAGCGTGGTCCGTTCCCTCCCTCTCGTCGGCCTCGTTGCCGTGTTCTTTGCGCTGGGCAGCGTTGGATGCTCGTCGGTGGGATCGAGCGCCGTGCGCACGGGGCCTTTGAATTTGCCTGCGCGTTCGGGGCCGGTGGCCATCTACACGACGTCGCCGCCGCCCGGCGGGCGCGATCTCGGCTTCGTCGAAGTGCACGCGGTGGGTGAGGATGGCGTCATCGAGAACCTGCTGCCGACGTTCGCGCGGCGCGTGGCCGAGTTGGGGGGCAATGCGGCGCTCATCGAGCGCGTGAACGCGCGCTTCCAAGTCGTGAATTACTGGCAGACGGGCATGTACACGTACAACTGCTGGCCGTCGCGGTATCGGTGTTACGGCACCGGCGCCTATCCCGCGTCGCACGAGGTGATGATCGTCACCATGACGGGACGCGCGCTCACGGCGGGCAATCCGGCCCCGAGCCAAGGAGAAACGCCGTGAAACGACTTCTCGCGGGCACTGCGGCGATGTTGCTGGGATGCGGCGGCTACACGGAGGTGCACGAAATCATTCTGCGCCAGCCGCAGCCTCCCACGGGGCGCGATGTGCAGCTTTACGTGGGCAACCAGTCCCCGTCGCAGCCCTTTTACGAGATGGCGCTTCTCCAGGCCATCGGCTTCGACGGCGACTCCGATCTGGAGGACGTGACGGAGGCCCTGCGTGAGCGCGGTCGCCAACTCGGCTGCGACGCCATCGTGCGCGTCCGCGTCGAACTGGGCTACACGATGGCCCACGGCTACGGCGTCTGCGTGCGCTGGGCCGCGCCGCAGGTTAAAGCGCCGATCTCCGGATGAAGCAGTATCTCCTCGCGGCACTGCTGCTCGCCTCCGCGATCGCCGTGGCGCACGCGCAGGACGAGCCCGAGCAACAGGATGCCCCAGCGGCCGCGCCCCCGCCGCCCGAAGACGGCGAGACCGACGAACCCGCGCCCGCGCCGCCCAAGCCCCCGCCCCGTGCCTCCACGCCGAAGTACACGGTGCCCTTCGCCGATGGCATGCTTCGTCTGCCCGGCGGCCGCTTCACCATGGGCAGTGGCGATCCGGATGCTCCGCCCAACGAGCGCCCGCCCCACAAAGAAACGGTGGCCGCGTTCTGGATCGACAAGACCGAGGTCACCGTCGAGGCATACCGCGCATGCGTCGACCGCCACATGTGCGCGCGCCCCGTGCGAAAAAGTGCAGACTGCACCTATGACCTCGACGACCCGAGCCTGCCCATCTCGTGCGTCTCGTGGAAAGACGCCGACACCTATTGCCGCGCCGTCGGCAAGCGCCTCCCGCGCGAGGCGGAGTGGGAATTCGCCGCCCGGGCAACCTTCCCCGTGCGCTACCCCTGGGGGGGCGGCTGGACGTATTGCACCGTCGCGGCCACCCTGGTGCGGGATTCCTCGTCGCGCACCTGCACCGGCAAGCGCCCCTCCAAGGTGGGCGCGCATCCGAGCGGCTCCAGCCCCTTCGGCGTCCTCGACCTCACCGGCAACGTCGAAGAGTGGACCTCGGACTGGTACGCCGAGCACGTCGCAGAGGGGGCGGCCCCCCGGGCCGGGGCCAGCCATGTCCTTCGGGGTGGGGGGTGGCTTTCGTCCCCGTCCGCCAGCCGAACCACCAGTCGAAATTGGGGGTCTTCCATGGAGGCGGGCCCGAATGTTGGCTTCCGCTGTGCCAAGGATTGATGAGGACGCTCCAAAGCGCAATTGACGAACGCCCCCGATATGACTACTTCAGCGGCGCCGGGCGTGTACGCCCGTTAAGGAAAGCGCAGCTCCTACGTGACGACCGAATCCCTATTTTTCCAGCAAGTGCAGCCCAAAGCGGGCACCCCCGGCGTCGCGCAGGATGCACCGGCTGGCACGCAACAGCAACAGTCACCCCCCGGCGGCAGTCTCATCATGTTTCTGCCGATCCTCATCCTGCTGCCGTTCTTCTTTTTGATGTCGCGCCGGCAGAAGAAGGAACAGGCCGAGCGGTCCAAGCTCAAAAAGGGGGACCGTGTCGTGTCCAACTCGGGCCTCGTCGGAGAGCTCCTGGAGATGGACGACCGGCTGGCCAAGGTGAAGATCGCCCCCGGCACCACTGTCACCATGCTGACGTCGTCCATCAATGCCTTCGGCTCCACGCCTGAAACGGCGCCTGCGGCCCCGAAGGCAGAGGTGAAGGACGCGAAACCGGCCGCGGACAAGAAATGACCACCGCCTCTCGCATTGCGTTGGCCATCATCGGCCTTTGCGCGGTTTTTGCCGTCATCTCCGAGCGCTTTTTGCAGATTGACCCGGCGTGGCCGGCGTCGGTCGGCATCCTCGTGGGACTCCTGGCGCTTCTCGTCGTCCCTTCGAAGATGCGCCTCCTGCTCATCATTTTGAACGCCGGCGTCGGTGGCTACCTCTTCTTCCGCGCCGATTCGTTCTGGGGCATCGTCGTCTGCGGCCTGGTCATCATCTGGTGCTTGGTCGGCCTGCTCCCGCTGATGGACGGCGCGTGGCGCTTCAAAATCGGCCTCGTGGTTTGCTCCTTCCTCGCAGGCTCACTGGTGCTCTGGCCGACGGCCTCGCGCATGAGCGGCGGCAAACTCGTCTGCCCGCAGTACATCCAGGACCGCATCGATTTCGGCATCGCCCCGGGTCTCGACCTGCGCGGCGGTCTTCGCCTTGCGTACACCGTCGAGGTCGAGGAGGCCATCCGCGACAAGCGCGATCACCTGGCCGACGACATGCGGCAGGACCTGGCCACCAGCTTCGGTTTCCACTCGGGCGACGGTCGCGTGACGCGTGAGGAGCTGCAGAAGCTCGAGAGCAAGGTGCACGTCGCCACGCCGGAAAGCGCCATCCTGCGTCTCAAGTTCAAGGACGCGGGCGATGTCGGCAAGGTCGACGACCGCTTCACGAAGAAGTTCACCACCGAGCTGGCGCTGCAGCGCGGCCCGGGCGCGGACGAGGTCACCTTCAAGATCCGCGCGGAGGTCGAGTCGCAAATCCGCGAGCGCGCCGTCGCCCAGGCGAAAGAGACGATCGTCCGCCGCGTCGACGGTCTCGGTCTGCGCGAGGCGAGCGTCACCACGCGCGACGAGGACATCATCCTCGAGGTGCCGGGCGACAACGAGAAGCAGTTCGACGACATCCGCGACACCATCCGCCGCACCGCCCGCCTCGAGTTCAAGATGGTGGACGACGAGACGGATTTCTTCGGCAAGATCAAAGACGAAGAACTCCCCGAGGGCGAGGGCATCGCCATCTACAACGAGAACGCCCCCGCCGGTCCCGGCAAGACGGTGCAGTCGCACTTCGCGCGCATCACCAAGCGCGAAAACGAGACGATGACCCAGTGCCGCGAGCGGTTCAAGAAGTGGGCGGCCACCTTGTCCGTGCCCGACGATCACCAGGTCGGCTTCTTGGCCATCGAGGATTACGATCCCGATACGGGCAAGACCACCGAGGTCGGCTGGCGCACGTTCTACATGTTCTCGCGCGCGGAGCTCACCGGTGACAGCATCACCGAGGCGAACGTCGCGCAGGAGCAGAACCAAGGCATGGGCAAGTACTACGTCGGCCTGACGTTCAGCCCCGCCGGTGCGGATCGCTTCGAAGAGATCACGGGCGCGAACATCAAGCGCCGCTTTGCCATCATTCTCGACGACGTGGTCGACTCCGCGCCGGTCATCCAGTCGAAGATCGGCGGCGGCCGCGCCAGCATCACCATGGGCGCCGGCGATCCCGAGCAGCAGCTCGCGCAGGCGCGCAAGTTGGAGCTCGTGCTTCGCTCCGGTGCGCTCCCCGCACCGGTCACGCCGTCGAACGAGTCGCGCATCGGTCCGTCGCTCGGCCGCGATGCCATCGGCGAAGGCTTGAAGGGCGCGGCTGCAGGTGTCGGGCTCGTGCTCCTGGCTCTCGCGTTCTACTACCGGAAATCGGGCATCGTGGCCGACCTGGCGGTGCTCTTCAACCTGCTCCTCCAGCTCGCGATCCTGTCGACCTTCGGCGCCACGATGACGTTGCCCGGCATCGCCGGTCTGGCGCTCACCGTCGGCATCGGCGTCGACGCGAACGTGCTCATCAACGAGCGCATCCGCGAAGAGTTGCGCGCGGGAAGAACCGTGCGCGCGGCCGTGGAAGCCGGCTACGACAAGGCGTTTTCATCGATTCTCGACGGTCACGTCACCGTCTTCATCTCGGGTCTGATTTTGGCCCAGTACGGGACAGGTCCCGTCAAGGGTTTTGCCGTCACTCTCATCGTCGGCATCGTGTGCAGCTTGTTCACCGGTGTATTCTGCACGCGTTTGGTCTTCGACTGGTGGGCGCGCGGCGCCAAGGTCAAGCGCCTTAGCGTGGGTGCGGAGTTCTAAGATGGAGCTCTTCAAGCCAGGTCGTACTTTCGATTTCATGGGGCAGCGGAGATTCTGGATCTCCCTGAGCCTCTTCCTCGTGGTCGCTTCCACCGTCTCGTTGTGGTTTCCGGGCGCGAACTACGGAACCGACTTCCGCGGCGGTACGGAGGTCGAGGTGGCCTTCAGCAAGAACGTCGACGCGCACCAGCTGCGCCAGGCGGTCGAGTCGCTGGGCTACCACACGCCGGACGTCATCCAGGTTCAGGACTTCAAGAATCCGAACCACTTCCTCGTCCGCGTTCAAGAGATCAGCGTGGTCGACGATGCCACCAAGGAAAAGCTCAAGGCAGCCCTCTGCCTGACGGCGGATCCGGCGGCACCCGTGGCCGATGAAAAGGCGTGCCCCGCGAACGCGCGCGCCACCGAGGTGAAGTTCAGCCCCGGCGGTGACAAGATCACGACGCGCTACGACGAGGCGCCGGATCTCGAGAAGCTCAAAGAGCAGATCCGAAGCGTGGCCGGCATCAACTTGAAGGCGTCGGCGACGAACCCGCAGATCATCAACCCGCGCGACAACCGCGTGGAGATCCAGCTCCAGTCCAAGGGCGACCAGCTCATGGACGGTCTGCGCAGCAAGCTCGGTGCGGATACGGTGCCGGAGCAACCGCTGCGCGTCGAGTGGGTCGGTCCCAAGGCCGGTAAGCAGCTCCGCGACAGCGCCCGCAACTCGGTGGCCATCGCCATCGTGTTCATCATGCTCTACCTCGCCTTCCGGTTCGACCTGCGGTTCGCTCCGGGCGTGGTCATCGCGTGCGTGCACGACGCGATGGTGATCTTGGGCGTGTTCGTGCTCCTGAAAAAGGAGGTCACGCTTTCCACCATCGGCGCCGTGCTCACCATCGTCGGTTACTCGATGAACGACACGGTCGTGGTCTACGACCGTATCCGCGAGAACCTGTCCAAGCACCGCGGTAAGTCGTTTGGTGACATCATCAACCTGAGCGTCTCCGAGACGCTCTCACGCACCATCCTGACCGCCGGCGCGACGATGCTCAGCGTTCTCGCCTTCTTCGTGTGGGGAACGGGCGTCATCCGCGACTTCGCCTTGGCCATGGTCGTCGGCATCGTGGCCGGTACCTATTCCAGCATCTACGTCGCCGCCCCGCTCACCGAGTGGATCGACCGGCGCATGGGTCAGCGAACCGGTGCCAAAAAGCGCGCCTCCGGCAAGCGCCGCGCGAAAGCCGTCACCGGCAAACCGGCAGAGGCGAAGTAGTTTTCGCATGCTAGGATGCCCCGCGTGAAGCGCGAGAACGCGGGGCGCGGCAGGCTGCATCGGGAAGAGCCGGCGACGCCGGTGGGAGGCGTTTTCATCAAGTTCTCCCACGTCAAAAAGCGGTTCGGCCCCAAGATCATCTACACCGATCTCGACCTGGAGATCCGGCGTGGCGAGACCACGACCGTGCTCGGAGCATCGGGAAGTGGCAAGAGCGTCATGCTCAAGATGCTGATCGGCCTGCTTCGCGCGGATTCGGGGAAGATCACCTTCGACGGCAAGGAGATCCAGGACCTCGCCGAGCGCAACATGCACGACGTGCGTCGCAAGATCGCTTACCTGTTCCAGGGCGCGGCGCTCTTCGACTCGCTCAGCGTGGGCGAGAACGTTGCTTACGGATTGCGCGAGCAATTCTGGGATTCCATGACCGACGACGAGATCCGCGAGAGGGTCGCGCAGTCGCTCGCCGCCGTGGGCTTGCCGGGCATCGAGGAGATGCGCCCCAGCGACCTGTCCGGCGGCATGAAGAAGAGGGTGGGGCTGGCGCGCACCTTGGCGCTGCAGCCCGAAGTGCTCTTGTACGACGAGCCCACCACCGGCCTCGATCCGATCAACACGGCGCGGATCAATCACCTCATCAACGGCATCAAGAAAGCCTTCTCCATCACGAGCATCGTCGTCACGCATGACATGGGCACCGCCTTCTCGGTATCGGATCGCCTCGTCATGCTGGGCAAGGGCGGGGTGCTCATGGCGGGCTCGATGGACGATTTCCGAAACACGAAGGAGCCCTACGTTCGGGACTTCATCGACGGCAAGGCGCCCGAGACGGAAGACGTCTCGTCCCTTCTCGCATCTTAAGCAGACTCTTACCCACCTTGGCGTGCCCGGGAATGCATGGAAAAGTCGATTAAAGTCGGGATTTTCGTTCTTGCGGCGCTGGTGCTCGGCGGCATCGCCGTCTTTCTCATCGGGGAGAATCGACGGCTTTGGGACCCGAAGGTCACCTACAACGCCGCCTTCCACGACGTTGCAGGCCTCAAGCCGGGCGCACCCGTGCGCATGGGCGGCGTGGACATCGGTACCGTGGAGTCGGTGGGACACAACCACGACCCGCGCGACGTGCGCATCTACGTGCGCCTCAACGTCGTGAAGCACGAGTCCGAGCGCGTGCGCGAAGACACGGTGGCACGCGTGGCCAACAAAGGCTTGCTCGGCGACAAGATGATCGAGCTCTCCTCCGACGGAAAAGGCGCGGCCCTTGCGCCGGGCCACGACCTCAAGACCGAGGAGCCGCTCGACATCAACAAGTACATCGTCAAGCTGGAAGACATCGCCAACAAAGCCGGAAAGGCGATCGAGAACGTCGAAACCGGCACCCGCGTCTTGAGCGATCCGCAGTTCAGCGACGACCTCAAGGTGAGCGTGCACAGCCTCCGCGAGGTCCTCGAGGGCATCGCGAAGAACGACAGCGCCGTGCACCGCGCGCTGATGGATCCGCACGAGGGTCAGAAGTTCGATCGCATGCTCTCCAACTTGGAGGCCGCGAGCGCCGACTTCCACGACGTGACCACGCACCTGCGCGAAGGCCCCGGCGTTGCGCACGCGCTCGTGTACGACGGCGAGCTCTCCAAGAGCGCGTCCGGATCGATGGCCGAGGTCCACAAAGATCTGGAAGCGATCCGCACCGGCAACGGTTTGGCACATGCGCTCATCTACGGCGACACCAACTCGCAGCACCTGATGGGCAACGTCAACGCCATGAGCGATGACATGCGCGACATCGTGCACGGACTCAAGCAAGGCAAAGGCACCCTCGGGGCGCTTCTCGTCGATCCCAGCGTCTACGAGGACATCAAGAGCGTCGTCGGCAACGTCGACCGCAATCAGGTGCTGCGCGCCTTGGTTCGCTACTCGATCAAAGCCGATGAAACTCGCCAGCCACCGAAGGTCGAAGAGGGGAAGAAGTAGATCGGGCAACCTCGGGTCGCCTTTAGAAAACGGCGCTCCCTACCGGTCAAACTTTGCGGCGAGCATAGCGGCTCTCCCGCTGCGATTGTCAGGCTGCCGCGGTTCGACATTCGATTCGAATGTAACGCCCCGCCGTCGACTCAAGATGTTTGCGCAACACCTGGGATTCCGTCACAAACATGTGGCGGCATCGGCGCGTTGCGCCATGGACCGGCAAGCGAAAGCGTTGCACACTTGCGTCATGGGGGAGAAACCCGCGAGTCCTCAATGAGCCAGCGCGCCCCTATCATCGGTTGGTTAACATGAATCGAGCCGGGGGAGATTTCCCGACGACGCCACCGTCGGCTGTTTACGGCGTACATAGCGTGGATCCCGCGCTGCGCTCGCGATCCATTCAAGTGCTCGCCCGCATGTACTGGAAGCCCATCTACAAGTACGTCCGACTTCGCTGGCGCAAAGATCCGGCCGAGGCCGAGGAGATCACCCAAGAGTTCTTCCTGCGAACGATCGACAAAGAAACGTTCCGCGGTTACGAACCGCGCCGGGCGCGCTTCCGCACCTTCGTGCGCGTGTGCGTCGACCGCCTGGTGGTCGACCTCGGGAGGCACGGCCAGGCGAAGAAGCGTGGCGGTGGCGTCAAACTCCTCCAGCTCGACTTCAAGTTGGCGGAAGACGAGCTCGGGGAAGAAGCTTCCACCCTGCCCGACCCGGAACAGGTCTTCGAGGTCGAGTGGGTGCGAAATCTGCTGGAAGTGGCGGTGGAATCGCTGCGAGCGGCGTGTCAGCGGCAGGGTAAAGAGGTACACTTCCGCGTGTTCGAATTGTTTCACTTGAAGGACGAATCGGAGCGACCCTCGTACGCGGAGATTGCGGAGCAGTTGGGCATCTCCGTGCGCGACGTGAACAACCGCCTCACCTATGCCCGGCGCGAGTTCCGGGCCGCGGTCCTCGACGCCCTTCGTGAAAGCACGGGCAGCCAAGAAGAGATGCAAGAGGAGGCTCGCTTTGTGTTGGGGGTCAACTTTTGAGACGAGTTTCGCGCTCACTCGTCGATGCATTGCGTGCGAAAGATGAAGAGCTTTTCGCCGATCGATTCCGCATCGAAGAAGAAGCCGGCGTCGGCGGCATGGGCATCGTCTACCGCGCGCTCGATCAGAGCTCGGGCGAGATCGTCGCCCTCAAGGTCGTACGCAGGACGGGCCCTGGCTCGCTGAGGCGATTCGACGCCGAGACCGACGCACTGGAGAAGCTGCGGCACCCGGCCATCGTGCGCCACATCGCCCACGGTATCGGCGACGAGGGGCAGCCGTACTTGGCCATGGAGTGGGTGGACGGCGAGACCTTGGCGTCGAAGCTGCGGCGCGAACGACTCGACGTGTGCGACGTCATCACCGTCGCGCGGCGAATCGCCGATGCATTGGCGGCAGCGCACGCGATTGGCATCCTGCACCGGGACATCAAGCCGAGCAACGTCCTGCTCCCCGGCGGCGACCTCGAGAAAGCCAAGATTGCCGACTTCGGCCTGGCGCGCTCGATGGAGTCTTCGCAGACGAATGCGACCATGACCGGCGTCATCGTCGGCACGCCCGGTTACATGGCGCCGGAGCAGGCCCACGGCGTGCGCGATCTCGATGGGCGCGCGGACCTGTTTTCGCTGGGGTGCCTGCTCTTTCGCTGCCTCACCGACACGGAGGCCTTCGAGGGCTCACGCGCCCTGACGGCATTGGCCAAGCTGGTGCTGCTCGAGCCCTCGCGCGTTTCCTCGCTCCGCCCCGATGTCCCACCGGCGCTCGATGACCTGGTGGGAAGCTTGCTCTCCAAGGAGCGCGAGCACCGCCCCCTGTCCGCCGTCGTGGTGCGCGACACCTTGGATCGCATCGCCGCGGACACCTCGAACGATGCCTCGCTGCGGCGCCTCTCGGTGCGCGAGCGCGTGCCGCCCGAGAGCACGCGCTTCGCATCGGGAACGAGCTTCGGTCGCTACGTGCTCGGCCGGCGCATCGGCATGGGCGGCATGGGCGAGTTGTACTTGGCCCACGATACGACCTTGGATCGCAAGGTCGCGCTGAAGGTGCTGCGCCGTTCGGCCGACGGGCAAGCCACCGAGCACCTGCTTCGCGAGGCGCGTGCGGCGGCCACGTTGAGCCATCCCAACGTCGTCACCATCTACGACGTGGGCGAGCACGAGGGTGTGCCCTTTCTCGCGATGGAGTACATCACCGGGCGAAGCCTGCGCGACTACGTCGGTGAATCGTCGCCGGACTTGGACCGGCGCATCGGCTGGATGGGGGAGGTCGCACGCGGCCTTGCAGCAGCGCACCATGCGGGAATCGTTCACGGTGACGTCAAGCCGGAGAACGTCATGGTGGCCGACGACGGCGCGGTGAAGATCCTGGACTTCGGTCTCGCCACCGCGGTGCCCGATTGCATCATGGGGACGGCGGCGTACATGGCGCCGGAGCAGATTCGCGGCGAGCCGCTCGATGGGCGGGTCGACCAGTTCGCGTGGGGCGTGACCGCATACGAGCTGGTCACCGGGCGGCTTCCCTGGCCGGGGCACGACACCCTGGAGATGCTCGCATCGGTGCTCGCGGACGATCCCAGCGATGCGGTGCGCGCCTCGCTTCCATCGGAGGTCAGCAGCGCCATCTTGAAGACGCTGCGCAAGCAGCGCGATGAGCGCTACCCCACGATGGACTCGTTGATTCCGGTGCTGGCGCCGAGCACGGCGAGCACGCAGCGCTCGAGCGTCGTCAAAGACCTGGCGCCGCCGCCCGCGAAAGGACGAAAGCACGCCGTATGGCTTGCCTCGGCCATCCTGACCGCCTTGGTGGCTCTCACCACCGCCGTCGTCGTTTTTCGCTCCGTGCGCCGGAACGATTCTCCGGCCGGAACAGCGGCGTCGACCACGGCGTCTCCCCCGGTGCCGGTGACGGCCCTTCCGGTCTCGCCATCGTGCGTGCCCGCCGCGGCGTCGCTGTACAAGGAAGGTCTGCGCGCGCTTCGCGAGTCGGCATACCGCCGCGCGCTCGGCTATTTCGAGCAGTCGGCGGCGGTCGATCCGATGTGCCCGGAGCCGCAGCTTCGCATCACCATGCTCGCCTACTCCTTCTGGCCGAGGTCGCGGGCGCGCGAGCAGTTGCGACGTGCGATGGGCTTTCGCGATGCGATGAGCGAACGCGATCGCGTGGTGCTCGATGCGTGGGCGCTGCTCATTGCACCCGAGTCTCCTCGCGAAACTGAAACGATTCACGCGTTCGACGAAGCCATTCGCCGCTTTCCCAACGATGCGGAGCTCTACGTGCTCGACGTGGATCGGCGACGCAGCACCGCGATGCGTGCCGACCAGCTCGAAGCGGCCCTCGGCATGGTTCGCAAGGCAACCCAGCTCGATCCTGGGTACGCCGACGCCTATTCGATGGAGTCGCAAATTCTCGTATGGCTCGGTCGAGGCGAGGAGTCGCTCGCAGCGTTGGATCGATGCCTGGACGTTGCGCCGGGGGCGGTCGACTGCATGGAGATCCGCAGCGGCACCCTTCGCCGTCTCGGTCGATGCGAGGAAGCGGTTGCCTCCGCACGCAGTTGGATCTCCTGGGAGCCCGATGAACCGGCGGCGTATCAGGAGCTCGCGCCATCGCTCGCTGCGCGCGGTGCATCGCGCGAGGCCATCGAGGAAGCGCTGCTCTTGCGATGGAAGCATTTGCCCCCGGCAGACCGGGAGCCCACGCGGCTCTGCGACATGGCGAAGCTGTCCGTGTGGACGGGTGACTTCGACGGCGCGCTCAAGTTCGCCGACGAGTTGGAGCGCCATTCGACGGGGTCGGCCACGCTCGATCCGCATCTGTGCGCGACGCTCACGTCGGTGGATGCCCTGGTGGAGACGGGGCGCGACACGGAAGCGGGCAACATGGCCGAGCGCTTTCTGCACCGCAACGAAGCTTGGGTTCGCGGCGAATCGAACCTCACGACGGAGTACCCGAAGCCGTTCTTGCTGGCGCTGGCCTTCGGGCAGAATCGCCGCACGATGACACGCTGGCAAGAGGCCACCGAGACGTGGGAGCGTCTGAATCGCGTGCGCATGGACGCGTACGAGCGCTGGATCTTTCGCTGGGGGCCCATGGCGGGCATCCGCAACCATGCGGCGGAGGCGTTGCTTCTCGATCCGCGCCTGGCCGCGGATTACTCCGAGGTTCCGCGCGCGCGCAACCACAACATCGGCGCGATGGAGGCCTACGAGGGCCATCTGCGCTTGGCCGCGGGCGACGTCGTGCGTGCTGCGCCGCTGCTCGAGACGGCGACGCGGAGCTGTCAGGCGCTCCACCACGGTGCGATGCACGTGCACGCGCAATTGTGGCTGGGCATCGCGCGCGAGCAGCTCGGCGACGTGCCCGCTGCCTGCGACGCGTACCGCTTCGTCACAGAGCGATGGGGCAACGCGAAGCCCGCTTCGGTGAGCGCGCGCGAGGCCGAGCGACGCAGCCGCGCCCTCGGCTGTCCTCGCTCAATGGATCACTAGCGGCAACGCGGGCGCGTCGGCCGCGTCTTGGTCCTCGGCGCGGAAATTGATGGCCGTGTCATTGATGTTCCCGTGCCAAGGGTAGCTCGTGACGGTGACCTGGATCGGCGTGTTCGGGGCCACGGTGACCCCGAGCAAGTCGAGCGCGGCACTGGGCAACGTGCACTCTTTGGCCGCCGTATAGGTCTCGAGGCGGAAGGCGCTTCCGGCATCGAGCACGATGCGCGTGAGGCCGTCGCCTTGCCAGCGAAGCGTGGCATCACGCTCGATCGTGGCTCCGTGCGCCGGGGCGTCGAGCAGCTTGGGCGGGTTGGTGAACTTCATCTGCACCGACGTGTCGCCGGGGCCAAAGTACCGAAAAAGACGACTCCGTCCCGCCGCCGCCCGCTGCTCGGCGCGCAGCGTGTAGCGAACGCCGGGGAAGTTCGGCAAGGTCACCTTGCCCGTGGCGCTCGAGAGATGGCCGATCTCGCGGGCGTTGCTGCCATCGCCTGCATCCACGAAAATGGAGCCCTCCACGCTGTCCGGCGGTGGAGCGTTGTCGGGCGGCGACAATTGGAATTCCGTTTCCGAGGTGGCGATGGGGGCGAACGAGGCGAGCCAATGCGTCGGCTGCTCGTGGGTCACGCGCACCCAGTTGCTCGCCGTCCCGAGGTAGCGAAGCGGCAAGTGGGTGGTGCCGTCTTCTTCGTACACGATGGCCCGAATGAACACGTCATCCTGGTAGACACCGTTCCATCGGATCACCAAGCCGTCGTCTTGCTGAACGCCGATCACGTGGCCGAATGCGATGTAGAAGACGCGCGCATTCGCCGGCAGATTCAGGATGCTCGTGAACACCGAGGTGGACCAGGCTGGACGCGGGCGCTCGCCCGAAAGGAAAAGACCCGCGCCTTCCAGGTCCGCGAGGTTCAGAAACCGCGTGATCAGCGGGCGGCCGAGGGAGTCGTCCCGGACCGAGAGATCGTGGAGAGCCCTGACCTGCTTGTGGACACGCTCGAATTCGAAGTAGCCGCGGGGGCCGGTGATGGCCACTGCGGGAAATTGCGCGTCGTCGAAGCGACGGTAGGTGGGCTCCGAATTGAGAAGAACGCGTGCGCCCGCCATGGGCTCGTCGTTCCTGGAGACGACCCCCCAGAGTCTTATCTTCGAATCATCGGGTGGTGAAGGAGGCGGATCATCACTGCAGGCCATCAACGCCAACAGCAGCGCGGCCAAGTAAGTTCGGTGTTGCATGAAAAGACTACTGTTCGCGTCCCCCGGCGGGAGAAGGGTTGAACCAATAAGCGTCCGTCGAGCCTTTGCGCATGACGGTAAGGCGTAAGAAATCGATCTCCAGTGCAACGAACCCGCCTGCCGTGCCCGTATTCCCGGCAAGGCTCAGGAATTGCGCGCCCACGGCCAGCTGCGGGCCCCAAGGCATGCCCAGGGTGAGGACCGCCTGGAGCGGCGTGCGGCCGTGATCGCCATCTTTCCAGAGGCGGGCCGCGACGCCGGCGTCGAAGGCGAGGCCCCAATCACCGCGGGAGAAGCCGCCGCTGGTGATACGGGCGGCGAGGCCCAGATCCGTGCCGAGGGAGAAGTACGTCACCGAGCGAACGACGCCACCGACGACGACGCGCGCGTTCGGCGACGTTCCCACGCCGAAGGTCGCGTTCAGCGTGCCCGCGCGGTCCATCGTATCCGTGGCGCCATCGCGCTGAAGGCCGAAGCCACCGCCGACGGCGAGCCACGAGGTGGGGTCAGCCTTGGCTATCCTGGGGAGGGCCGAAGCCAACGCGAAAGCACATAGGAAAGAGGCCTTTAGGCCGGCAAAGCGAAGGGCGGAGGTGCGCACGTCGCCCGTGTGGCTAGCACGTCACGCGGCTTCTGTCGCCGTATTCGAGGCTTCGAGCACGGGACTGGAGGCTTCCGGCGCTGGATTCGAGCGTTGCAGGCGGCGGATGCGCGCCACGATGAGATTCATGACCTCGGTGTCGTAAAGGAGCGTGTTGTGACCGCGCCCCGGCAGCACGATGTGCTCTCCGTGGGCGAAGACACCGGCACTATGGTGCACGATGCGGTCGGCCGTACCGACGATGGAGGTGTGCGGTACGTCCGCCGGCCGTCGCGTGCGCATGTGCGCGAGCACTTCGCTTCCGGGGTGCAAGTCGGCGCCGACGAAATAAGGGAAAAGCTCCGCGGCGCGCGCACCACCGAACGGGCTCGCGAGCGAGATGGTCTGCGCCACGCGCATGTGGCCGCCGAGCTCCTCGACGTACCAGCGGGCCACGAGGCCGCCCAAACTATGGCCGACCAGGTGCACGCGCACGCCGCGCGGGATGCGATCGACGAGCTTCGTCAGGCTGAGGGCGATGCGGCGAACGCCGACGCCGGGAAGATGCGTGAAGCTCGCAACGCGCGCGCCGGTCTCCGCCTCGATGCGCTTGCGCATCGGGCGAAAGACACCCGCGCTGGCGAAGAAGCCGTGCACCAGGACGACGACGTCGTCGCCGGCTTGGGCCTCGGGCAGGATGGGCGCGATGTCGCGCGGCATCAGATACATCTCACGGAACGTCGCCCAAGCTTCAATCCCCCCTGGCAAACCCGGCCAGTCGCGCAGACCCATGAAGCGTAACAACGCACATTCCGTGCCCTGCGAGCCACTTTTCGACGTATACGAAGGGTGACGTGCACTCAGAACCCATTTTCGCACACACCATCGAGGTCACCTCGGACGACATCGACGCACTCGGTCACGCGAGCAATATCGCTTATGTTCGCTGGGTCCAGGACGTGGCGGTGGCCCATTCCGAGGCGGTCGGGCTTGGCTATGGTGCGTACCAAGAACTGGGTGCGGTGTTCGTGGTGAGGCGTCACGAAGTCGATTATCTGCGTCCGGCATTACGCGGTGACAGGCTTGAGGTGCGAACGTGGGTCGCCAGCGCACAGGCCGCGAAATGTATTCGCATGACTGAAGTCCGCAATTGCGCGGACGGAGCTCTGCTGGCCAAGGCATCGACGACATGGGGCTTCATCGATGCGGCCAAGGGGCGGCCGACCCGCATTCCGGATGCGGTTCGCGTCGCATTCCTGCAACCGCCGCGGGGCCGCGATTTGGCGTCGCCCCGCATGGAAACCGAGAACGTCGAGTCAGAGATGGGAGAAGCGCCATGAGCTTGCGTCCGAAGCCGGCCAACGACGAGGGAAGGGATGCGGCGCATTGGGAGGCGGTCGAGGAGGCCTCCGAGCTGTTGCACGAGGAGCGCTTCCGTGAGGCCCTCGTTGCGCTGCGCAACGTTTTGCAACGTGACCCGACCAACCCGTACGCCTTTTACCTGGCGGGGATTGCCCTGTACGAAAGCGGCGAGATCGAGCCCTCGCGCGATGCGTACCGCGCGTGCCTGCGGGTATCGCCGACGCACCTCGGGGCGCGCGTGGCGCTGTCACATGTTCTTCGCATCTTGGGCGATACGAAGGAGGCCGTGCGCGAGGGCATGGAGGCGCTCTCGCAGAGCCCCGGCGACGGCGATGCGCTGCACGCCGTGGGGCTCGCCTACTTGGCGCGCGGCGAGACGGTGGCGGCCAAGAAGTACTTGAACGCGTTTCTCGAGACGCAACCCGAGTTCGAAGTCGCGGAGGAAGTCCGCGGCATCTTGTCGGAGATGTAGAAGCGGGAACTGCGCGCTCAGTCTTGCGCGCAGTTCTCGAAGCGGAACTCGGACGTGCCTTGGCAGATGCGGTCCGAGGTGCCCTGGAGCGCCGCATGCGGGCAGGTGACCTGCGCCCATACGCGGCCGGCCGCAACACCCTGCGGCGAATGGTCGTACTTGGCGATGCAGTTGTCCTGCTGGAAGATGCCCGTGCTCGGATCCGTCCACGTGGCGAGGACGTTCTGATCGCCCGTGGCCGTGAAGTGTCCGCTGACGTTGAAGCCTTTGCGGCCTTGAATCAGGCCGCTGGCCTTGACGTAGAAGCCGTCGCCATCGGGCCTGACCTCGCACTCCACGGTGACGTGGGAACCGTCGACGGGCGTGCCATCTTCGACGGTGGTGTTGTCAGGATTGCCGATGGTCGCCCAAGCTTCGGACCGCAGCAGGCACTTGTTGGACGTGTTGACGTTCGTCTCGGTGCCCGGCCCAAGGAAGGACTCGATGGCCACCTTCGGCGTTGCGGGCTTCGAATCGGAGCAGCCGATTCCCAAAAGGGCTGCAAGAAGAAGGGTGGACGTCGTCGCGAAAACCTTCGTCGAATTCTTCGACAAGCGCATTCTCATGTCTCCTCGTGGGTCCCCGGGGACGACCGAAGCTCGGCCAAGCCGAGTAAGGATAACCGATGGGGCGTCGGCACGCGAAGTTAGATGCGCTTGGCTTCCGCGAAGCCGCGCTCCAGGTCGGCCCATAGGTCGTCCGAGCTCTCGATGCCGAGGGAGAGTCGGAGGAGGCCGTCGCCGATGCCGAGTTGTGCGCGGGCTTCGGCGGGGATGCTCGCATGGGTCATGATCGCGGGATGTTCCGCGAGGGATTCGACGCCACCGAGGCTTTCGGCGCAGGCAAAAATGCGGAGCGCCTTGAGGAAGGCGGTGGCCGCGGGGAGGCCGCCGCGAAGTTCGAAGCTGAGCATGCCGCCGGGGCCGGACATCTGCTTCGATGCGAGGGCATGCCCCGGATGACTCGGTAGCCCCGGGTAGTGAACGCGGGCGACCTGCGGATGCAAGGTAAGTCGTTCGGCGACTTTGCGGGCGCTCGCGACGTGTCGTTCCATTCGCACCGCGAGCGTCTTGACGCCGCGAAGGACGAGGTAGCAGTCGAACGGGCTCGGTACCGCGCCAGCGGCTTTTTGAACGAAGTGGAGGCGTTCGGCGAGGGCATCGTCGCTGGTCATGATGGCCCCGCCGACGACGTCCGAGTGGCCATTGAGGTACTTCGTGGTGGAGTGCACGACCGCGGTGGCGCCAAGGGAGAGCGGCTGCTGAAGCACCGGGGTGGCGAAGGTGTTGTCGACGACGAGGGGCAACTGCGCTTTGCGGGCGATGTCCGCGATGGCGGCGATGTCGAAGATCTTCAACATCGGGTTGGATGGGGTCTCCATCCAGATCATGCGCGTTTGCGGGCGAAGGGCGGCGCGGACGTGGGCCGGGTCGCTCATGTCGAGGAAGGTGGCGTCGATGCCGAACTGCTTCATCACCTTGTCGAAGATGCGGAAGGTGCCACCGTAGACGTCGTCGCCGACGAGGACGTGGTCGCCCGCCTTGAGCGTGAGGATGAGCGCCATGGTGGCGGCGCACCCGCTGCCGAAGGCGATGCCGTGGCGCCCGCCTTCCAGGGCGGCGAAGCACGCTTCGAGTGCGTTGCGCGTGGGGTTCCCAGCGCGCGAGTAGTCGTAACCTTTGTGCTCGCCGGGGCCGTCCTGCGCGAAGGTGCTCGAGAGCACGATGGGGGTCATGACCGCGCCCGTGAGCGGGTCGGCCTCTTGGCCGGCGTGGATGCAAAGGGTGTCGAGCTTCAACGTGGAAGGGTCCAGATCGCTCATCGTGCTCGGTCTCTAACATGGCCGGGCCGGGGTTGGCGTGGCCACGTCGGGAGATCGTGAAGGTGAGCTCGGCGCTTTCGGGGCATTTTTTCCGAGCCGGAACGGCCTTGTGACGTTTCTCTGCCGTACCCCTGGTCCTTCCCGCACAAGTGCGCTACAAGGGCCGCCGTGAGACGGAGACAGCACGTCAACGTCGCATGGTGGCCGTAGCTCAGCTTGGTAGAGCGCCGGATTGTGGCTCCGGCTGTCGCGGGTTCGAACCCCGTCGGTCACCCCATTTCCTCAGGGAACGTTCGTTCCCTTCGGACTCGCTCCGGGGTTCGTCGTTCCTGTACTTCGCAAAGCCTCCGTACAGGAACGAGCGAACCCCGTTGGTATCGCGAGCGTGATGGAGCTTCGCGTGATGGAGCGCCGGCATCTTGCCGGCGGTTAGCCGGCTTCCAGCCGGCGACGACATTGACGAGAGCCACCTGGAAGGTGGCGGACCGCCGGCAGGATGCCGGCGCTCCATGGTGTCGCGCTCCACGGTGCCGGGGCGGGGTTATTCTTGGGTGCGGGGGTTGTACTTGGAGTCGAGGAGCCAGCCTTGGGGGAGGGCGATGCGGTCCCAGGGGGTGAGCTTGAGGTTGGTGGCTTTGGGGTCGCCGCTCAAGTTGTCGTCGTTGTAGCCGTCTTGGGTGATGAGGAGGCCGTGGGGGTAGCCGGGGAGGGCGACGTTGGTGACGTCGGCGCCGTCGCACTCTTGGACGGCGTCGATGCCTAGATCGGGGTTTGCGGCGATGGAGAAGCTGCCGAGGTAGGCGTTGTCGCCTTCGCGGGCGAAGACGGCGAAGGTGTCGTCGAGACCCGGCTGCGGAGCCACCGGAGGCTCGCCGTGGGCTTTGCCTTGGCTCGAGGCGATCAGGTAACCCTTGCCGCCCGCCCCGTAAAAGATGGTGAGCCCCTCCACGTCGCGGGCCACCTTGCTGCCTCGGTCGAAGGCGGTGGTCTCGTAGAAGGGACGCGCATCGGCGATGCCGCTGCGTAGGTCGACGCGCCAGATGCCTACGTCTTCCTGCCCCGCGTAGAGAATGCCGCGCGGCTGATCGACGGTCATCCCCTCGAACTGCGGACTAAAATCCTTCGTGGGATCGGTCTCGTCCTTCTGCGTGAGATCTTGATTCTCGTACACATAAGGGAATATCCAATTCCGAATCGGCGCCATGCCCACTCGCCCGCCGGGCCGTGCGACCAATTCGAATTGGGCAATCACCGCTTCGTTGTTCTGATTGACCAGTACGTAGAATTTATCGTTCGCCTTGTCGCGATAAAGCGTCAGTCCGTAAGCGGTATTCTTTCCGTCATTCGGATTCTGCACCGTCTTGTGCTCACGATCCGCCGGATCCGGGCGGGTCGGGAAAAGTCGCGCGATGTCGGGATCGGTGATGTCCACCAGCGGACCGTTTTCCGCTGCCGGGTCGATCTTCCAAATACGAAGTTTGTCCTTCAGTCGATCGCTTGCGACGGCAATGTCGACCGAGGTTCCGCCCAAATCGAAATTGTATTGCACATCCACGTTGTTGAATCGATTGCCATCGCTCGGATAAGTCTTCACCAAGTGGCCGTCGAGATCGTAGACGCGCATACCTCCCTTTTTGGCGGCAGCCACGATGAGCGATTGCCCCGGTGTTGTCGGATGCACCCACACGGCGGGATCGTCCATGTCGGCGGGCTCCGACTCGTTTGGCGTCTCCGCCGCCGCCGTGATCGGTTCGTCGGTGTGGCATGCGCCGAGCAGCGTGGCCCATGCGCTAAACGCAATCGAAATGTGGCGCAGGTTCATGGCTGAGCGATGTATGCGACGACGGGTGACCGGCGTGTGTCAATCCTGCAAACGAAGAGTGCCTCGAGGTCGGGCTGTTGAAGTATGGTCGCCGTGACCGTGAGCGACGCGCTTCTACTGCATCTTTCCGACTTACACTTTTGCCAGAACAAAGAACGGGATCCCGGCCCGCTTCTCCGCCAACTCCTCTGCAAGGCCGTGGGAACGGTCGTCGAAGAGGCAGGGCCGGATGTGCGCGTGGGCCTTGTGGTCACCGGTGACCTGATCGACAGCTCGGAGACGCCCCCCGAGCGCATTGCCGAAGTCTTTCAAAGCTTCGTGGGCGACCTGCGGCAGGTCCTCGGCTCGGCACCGATCGTCCTTCTTCCGGGCAACCACGATCGCCGCATCGGCGGCGTCTTCGCGCCCTGGAGCACGCGCGCGATGCAGGATCTCGCGGCCGCGGTGTCGGGCGATGGGTGCACCTACGTGCATGCCCCCAACGCCGACGAGCCGCTCGCGCATCCGGTGCATGAGCTCTCCAGTGTGCTTGGCGTGCAGGTGGTGGCCTACGATTCCACCCACGCCATCGAGGGGAAGGTCTCCGCGGGCGGCCTCTTTCGCACGACGGATCTGCTGGCGGTGCCGGGCATCGTCGGCTGCGACAAGCCGGTCGTCCTTCTGCTGCATCACCACTTGGTTCCGACCCCCGTCACCGACGTGGGCGTGATGGATACGTCCCACACGACATGGTTCGAGCGGACCTTCGTGCAGCGCTTCCTGCCATGGCTCGTGTCCTTTGCCGATCGCGAAGAGCTGTTCATGACCGCGCTGGGCGCGGGAACGACGCTCACCCTCTTGAATTCGCTGGGCTCGGCCACGGTGGTTCTGCACGGGCACAAGCACTACCCAACGGCGCGGTTGCTTCGTGCGACGCAGGCGGGCGATGGGGACGTGCTCATCGCGTCCGCGGGAAGCTCGGGGACCCTCGAGCATTACCGCGCGCTGGGCCCGCAGGAGCGCACGTTTCTGTGGCCTTCGTTCAATGCGGTGACGTTTCGCGGGGACGACGTCTCCATCGAGACGATTTTCTTCTCGCCCAAGGGCACCCGCCCCAATGTGCGTCAGACGCTCGCTCGGGCCACGCGCAAGGGGCCTTCGTGGGACGGAGCGCCCGTGCAGGGGCCGGTCATCTCCGAGGTGCGCGTGGAGTCCGACGAAGCGGAGTTCCTTCTGACTCCGGGAGGGGTGGGGCTCTGGGACGTGTCGTGCGTTCGCCGGCTCGGCGCGCCGCACAATTCGGTGCGGCCGTACCAAGAGCCGCTCGAGGCATTGCCGCGCGCAGGAATCACGGGAGAGCGCGTCGGCGTGGAGCCCAGCGGACGCGTGACGTTGCTCGTGCAGCCCGGGGAAACGTCGTACCGGGCGACCTCGGCGCTGGTTCGCAACGTGGGCGAGGCGCGTCGGCGGCATCTCGGCGAGGCGTTCTCACCGTTCCAATCGGTGAGCCTGAAGGTGCGTCGCGGTGCGAGGCTCGCGCGCCTGGTGCTGCGCGGCTTGCCGCGGGCGGCGGAGATCACCTTTGGCACGCTCACCGATCTCAACACGGGGCAGGAGAGGCCCGTTCGGCTGGAGCCCGCGGACGATGGCGTGGCCCTGGTGGTTCCGTTTTGCCCGGCGCGGAGGCTTTTGCGGATACATTGGCCGTTGGAAACGGCATGACCATCGCGCTTTCGTTCGCATCCGGCACCCTCGAAATCCGCGGATTGGCACCCGGAGGTTCGCCGCTTGCGGCGACCGACTTTCCACGCAGCGCCGCCGTTCCGGCGGAGATCGCGTGGGACGAGCGGACGGAATGCCATCGCGCGCCGGCGGTTGCCTATGCGCCCATCGTGCGGTGGCTGGTGGCCGCGAAGCTGCCCTACGAGGATGGAGCGCGGCGCTACCTCGAGCTCGAAGGCGGTCTGCGCGTGCACCGTGAGGCGCGCCCGTATCAGCGCGAGGCCGTCGAGGCCTGGCGCGCGCAGCGTGGACGCGGGCTCGTCGTGTTGCCGACCGGCGCGGGCAAGAGCCATGTGGCGCTGATGGCCATCGACGACAAGCGGCGCAGCACCCTCGTCGTTGCGCCCACCCTGGACCTCGTGCGTCAGTGGATGGACCTTCTCGCCACGTCGTTCGGTGTGCACGTGGGGCTCGTCGGCGGCGGCGATCACGACGTGCAGCCGCTGACCGTGACCACGTACGATTCCTTGTACCTGCATGCCGAGCACCTCGGGGCGCGCTTCGGCATGATCGTCTTCGACGAGTGCCACCATCTGCCGAGTGCTGCCTATTCGCTGGCGGCGCGCGCCTGCCTCGCGCCCTACCGGCTCGGGCTCACCGCCACGCCGGAGCGCGCCGACGGGCGGGAGGCACTGCTCTCCGAGCTCATTGGCGATATGGCGTACCGCAAGGACATCGTCGAGCTGTCGGGCGAGTACCTCGCGGAGTACGAGACGGAGTGCGTCTCCATCGAGCTCACGCCCGAGGAGCGCGAGGAGCACGACGCGGAGCGCGCGATTTACCGTGACTTCGTGCAGAGCCACGGCATTCGAATGAGCCGCCCCTCGGGGTGGGGCGAGTTCATCATGATGTCCTCGCAAAGCGCCGCGGGGCGACGGGCCATGTCGGCTTACCGCCGGCAGCGCGAGCTGGCCTTTGCGCCGAAGGCGAAGCTCGAATACCTCTCGTACCTCCTTCACCTGCACCGGCGCGATCGGGCCATTTTGTTCACGCAGGACAACGCCACCGCGTACGGCATCGCGCGGCGTTTTCTCGTGCCGGTGCTCACGCACCAGACGAAGGTGCGCGAGCGGAGCGCCATTTTGAAGGCGTTTTCCGAGGGGACGTACCGCGCGTTGGCCACCTCCAAGGTGCTCAACGAGGGCGTCGACGTGCCCGATGCCAACGTGGCCGTGATCCTCTCGGGCAGCGGCTCGGTGCGCGAGCACGTCCAGCGGCTCGGGCGCATTCTGCGAAAAAAGGGCGACAAGCGCGCCGTACTCTACGAGCTCGTCACCGCCTCGACGACCGAGACGTTCACCAGCGACCGACGCCGGGAGCACAGTGCTTACCGTTGATCTGGTGCATGCGCGGCGTCGTGCCGGGGAGCTGCGGTTGGTCGCACTCGATCGGCCGGCCCGAGCGCGCGCGGAGGTTCTCGCCGGGCACATCCTCGACGCGGCACGTGCACACGTGGGACGCACGCGCGAAGAGTTCGACGCGGCCATCGATGGCATCGACGTCGAGCCGCGCGAGCATCGGCTCAAGGCGGGGCTGGCCAAGCTGGTCGAGGATCGGTGCGAGTTCGACGCCTCGGACGACATCGATCCGGAGGCGCTGCGCCACGATGTCTTCCGTCGCGCGAGCGCGGCGCGTGCCGCGTTGGACGATGGCGCGCACTTCGACCGGGATACCGTCTTGGACGAGATTGCACGCGAGCGGGAGACATCGCGCGAGGTCATCGAGCGCGCTCTCTTTTCCGATCTGCGCAGTGCGCACAAGCTCCTCGCGGTGGATGCTCCGGGCGCGAAGACCTTGGTGGCGTCGTACGAGCGGGCGCAGGCGCAGGCCGTGCTTCTTCGCGCGGTCAGCGTGCGCGTGGACGTGCGCTGTGCGTCGGCCGGTGCGTTGAGGGCCTTCTTTCGGCGGCTGAAGTTTTTGCGGCTGCTCCACACCATCGAGAAGACCGACGAGGGGCATCGCGTGGTCATCGACGGGCCCTTCAGCCTTTTCGAATCAGTGACCAAGTATGGATTGCAGCTCGCGCTGGTGTTGCCGGCGCTGGATGCCTGCGACGCGTGGAAGCTCGAGGCGAGCGTCCGCTGGGGCAAAGAGCGCACGCCGCTGACATTTCGCCTCGAGGGTGGTGCCGGCGTGACCGACGGCGAGCCCGTGCTGCCCGACGAGCTCGAGACCTTGGTGCGCACCTTTTCCGCCTTGGGCACGCCGTGGACGGTGTCACCGAGCGCGGAGATCCTCGAGCTGCCCGGGGTCGGTCTGTGCGTGCCGGATCTGGTCTTCGAGCGCACCCGCGATGGTCGGCGCGAGACGGTGCACCTCGAGGCCATGGGCTATTGGAGTCGCGCCGCCGTGTGGAAGCGCATCGAGCTGGTGCAGGCCGGGCTCGCGCAGCACATTCTTTTTGCCGTGAGCTCGCGCCTTCGCGTGAGCGAGGACGTGCTGGGCGACGATTTGCCCAGCGCACTCTACGTGTACAAGGGCGCGATGAATGCGCGCACCATCGCCGAGCGCCTCGAGCGACTGGTTAGCCCTCGCGAGGATCGATGACGACGCGTCGTGAATGGTTGAAGCTATCGGTACTTTCCTCGGTTTCCGCGCTTTTCGGGTGCGGCTCCCCCGCCGCCGTGGGGCGCCCCGCAAGTACCACAGGAGGCAACGTGACCAAGCCCATCGTGTTATCGACTTGGAATTTCGGCCAGCCCGCCAACGAAGCGGCGTGGAAGGTGCTCTCGACGGGCGGGCGCGCGCTCGACGCCGTGGAGGCCGGCGTTCGCGTTCCCGAGGCCGATCCCAACGTGACCACCGTCGGCTACGGCGGCCGGCCCGACCGCGATGGCCACGTCACCTTGGATGCATGCATCATGGATGAACAGGGGAACTGCGGCTCCGTCGCAGGCCTCGAGCACATCATGCATCCCATTTCCGTGGCGCGGAAGGTCATGGAGAACACGCCGCACGTCATGTTGGTCGGCGACGGCGCCTTGCAATTTGCGCTGGAGAGCGGCTTCAAAAAGGAAAACCTGCTCACCCCCGAATCCGAAAAAGCGTGGCGGGAGTGGCAGAAGACGTCGCAATACAAACCGGTCATCAACGTCGAAAATCACGACACCATCGGGATGATCGCCTTGGACCAAAACGGCAATCTCTCTGGAGCGTGCACCACCAGCGGGCTCGCCTTCAAGATGCACGGCCGGGTGGGCGATTCGCCCATCATTGGTGCGGGCCTTTACGTCGACAACGCGATTGGTGCGGCCACGGCGACGGGGGTGGGCGAGGAAGTGGTCAAGATCGTCGGCTGCCACCTCGTGGTCGAGTTGATGCGGCAGAAGCACTCGCCCGAGGACGCCTGTCGCTTGGCCGTCGAGCGCATCGTGGAGCGGCAGCCCAAGAAATCGCGCGACATCCAAGTAGGCTTTCTCGCGCTCTCCAAGAGCGGCGAGTACGGCGCATATTGCCTTCAAAAAGGCTTCAACTACGCCGTACGTACCGCCTCACGAAATGCGCTGCTCGATGGCAAAAGCCATTATTGAATAGGGTGAATCGGCAATCCCACGAAGATGGGATTGCTCAGCGCCACCGCCTCGGTTCCGTTCCGGCGCACCTCCGCGCGCACGTAGGCCGCATCGCGCGCGAACGTCGTCCACGTGAACGTCGTCGAATCGGCGGAAGCCACCGGGAACGTCTGCGCCTCGCCTCGGTCGGTCACGAGCCGCACGGTGGTTCCCGGCGCGCCGGCCACGGTCACCGTGACGCCCACCATGCTGTGCGGGAACGCCAAGAGGCGCTCGCCGATGCCCGCGTGAAAGAGCCCGTGTTGCGCGTTCATCTCGAGCTTCACACTCGGCGATTCCGCGATGTAACTACGGCCCTCCGCCACGCCGTCCAGGATCGCACGCCGGCTCAATTCGTTCGCCTCGACCACCGTTTGCGGTAGCCCGACGATCTGCGGCTCGCGGTGCGCGTCGCTGCTTCCCACCGCGGGGCGCCACCTGCGGGGACCTTTGCCTTGCACGTGGTCGCGCAGCATGCCGTCCCACAAGGTCACGGCCTGCTCGTCGTCGGGTGTCCACGGCCCATTCCAGATCTCGACGGCGTCGACACCGTCGTATCCGAATTTCCAATCGCACGCACCGCACGTGGCATAAGGATGCGCGGCAATGGCCAATCCGTCCGAGCGATGAATCTCCCTCAGGAATCGCGGAAGCTGCCCGTCTTGCGCGCGGTAACGCCAATCGATCCATTGGCCGGGCGTGAGACCGGCCGCGACCAAGTGGCCATTTCGCGTGGTGACCTCCTCACCGGTCACGATCAACAGATCCGAGCCGGCGTAATCGCCCCACACGGCGTGAGCGCTCTGCGTGTTGTGCTCCGTCGAGACGAAGAAATCGAGCTGGCTCGCCCGCGCCGCCGCGGCCACCTCCGCGGCCGTTCGCTTGCCGTCGGAGTACACGGAGTGCACGTGCAAATCGCCGCGGTACCATCCAGGGCCGCGACCCGGAATGCGCGTCGGGCTGTAGTGCGGAACGAACGCCGGCCCCGGCTCCCCATAACGCAGTGTGACTTCCACTCGCCACTCCAGGCCCTGCGGCGCCACGGTGTACGGTCCCAAAATGACGTTCCATCGTCCCGGCGTGATAGGGCCGGGGATGTAGCCCGGCGTCGCATCGCTCGCGCTGATGGTGAAGTTGTCGCGTGCACCACCGGACCAACCACGGAATCCCGCGGCATTGCCCAGCTCGTATCCATCGTTGTCGAACATTCCGATATCGAGGGCGTTGCCCGGCACCCCCGGCGGCGTCGAAGGCCGATCGTACGAATAGCGAACAGCGATTTCCCTCACGCCCGCGGGAATGTCGACGGGCACGTAGCCCCAATCGGGCGCGCCTGGTTCGAAACGGCCCGTGATGACGCGGACCTCTTCGTTCGCAGGCGATGCCTCGGCCGCATCGGCGGGCAACACGGCGAAGGCCATTCCTAGCGATGCAACGACGCCAAGGTGTCGCAAATTGGCGCGATCCATAGTTCAATCTCCTCTCACGGTTGGGGCGGAGCATACTTAACTCCGCGGCCAGTGCGCCCTATTACGATCGTTCCATGGCGTCGAATTCCATCGATCTGGATGCATATTTCCAACGAATTGGTTACACGGGACCTCGCGCGCCAACTCTGGAGACGCTTCGCGCGTTGCACCTCGCGCACCCGCAGGCCATCGCCTTCGAGAACATCGATCCATTTTTGCATCGCCCGGTGCGGCTCGATCCGGAGTCCCTCCAGCAAAAGCTCGTGGTGGAGCGGCGTGGAGGGTACTGTTACGAGCAAAATACGCTGTTTCGTCACGTGCTCGAGACCTTGGGCTTTCACGTCACGAGCTACGCCGCGCGCGTTTTATGGGGGCGGAACGAGGACGGCGTCATTACGCCGCGTTCGCACATGCTGCTTTGCGTCGCGCTGAAGGAAGGGGAATACCTGGCCGATGTGGGGTTCGGCGGTACGACCCTCACGGGGCCTCTTCCGTTTCAGCCGAACATCGAAGTTCCCACCCCGCACGAGCATTTTCGATTGCGGCCCACCGACGACGTGATGGGCGTCGGCTTCATCCTGGACGTTCGCACGGGCAATGAGTGGCGGCGCGTCTATCGCTTCGATCGGACGCCGCAGTTCGTGCAGGATTACGAAATATCGAGTTGGTACCTGTGCACCCATCCCAAGTCGCACTTCTTGAGCACCTTCATGGTGGCGCGCCCGCAGCCCGGAAAGCGGTATGCGCTCCGCAACAACGAGCTCGCGATTCATCATTTGGATCGCCCGTCCGAGCGCCGCACGCTCACCAGCGCGGCGGAGTTGCGGGCGACGCTGGAGGGCAACTTTGGGATTCAGCTTCCCGATTCGCCGGATTTGGAGCCGGCGCTGCAACGATTGGTCACGGCTGCGAACGCCGAAAAGCCAGCGGGGTGACGCCCACCGTGCTGCGGAATTGACGCGTGAAGGCGCTATGATCGCTGTAGCCACACGCGTGTGCGATGGCCGCAATGCCTTCGTCACCTTCGCGCAGAAGGCGTGACGCGGCCTCGATGCGGATCTTCGTCAGCAACTGGCGCGGCGTGAGGTGGAACACCTGCGAGACGAGCCGCTCGAAGCGATCCATCGAAAGCCCCACCTTGCGCGCGAGCTCCTCGAGTCGCACCGCTTCGTCGAAGCGCGTTTGCAGAAAATCGAGCGCCTCGGCCAGGTGCCCGTATTCCGGATGCTGCTCGTTGGGCCGATGCAAATCGCGGGAGATGCCCACGAGGCCCACCACGTCACCGTTGCGCTCGCGGAGCGGCGTTTTGAACGTGAGGCACCAGCCCTGTCGGCCATTGGGGTACATATGAAGTTCCAGGCGGTCCTGGATCTCGCGCCCCGTGCGAAGCACCTGCCGATCTTGCGCCGTGTATCCGGCGCCCAGCGGCGCGGGGAAAACCTCCTCGGCGGTGCGTCCAATCAAGTCCGACTTGTGCGCGATTCCGCACCGCGCCAAGAGCGTCTCATTGACCATGACGTAACGCTCCGTCTGGTCCTTCACGAAGAAGACGGCGTCGGGAAGCTTGTCGAACAAGTGTTGCAGGAGAACGGGGTCGGCCAAGAGGTTGGCCCAGCGCGATAGGCTCTCGGCATTCGGCATGCGAATATAATATGCTGATTTCCGTGTAAGCGATCGCCCAATCGTTCAAGACGGAACAAGACACGAGGGGTACGGTCAATGCATGATACGAATCCGGGTGGTGGACTCCCACACGGGAGGTGAGCCGACACGCGTAATCCTCGAGGGCGGGCCCGCATTGGGGGCCGGCAGCCTCGCGGAAAGGCGGGAGCGGTTCCGCGCGGAGCACGACCGCATTCGTACCGCTGTGGTGCGCGAACCCCGCGGCTCGGAGGCGACGGTGGGTGCGCTGCTGTGCGAGCCGACGTTGCCCGATTGCGTCGCAGGGGTCATCTTTTTCGACAACGCCGGCTACTTGGGAATGTGTGGTCACGGGTCGATTGGCCTGGTGGTGACCTTGGCCCATCTGGGCCGGATCGGAACGGGCTTGCACCGGATCGAAACGCCGGTGGGGGTGGTCACCGCGGAGCTTCACTCGGACGGGCGCGTGACCATCGCCAACGTACCGAGCTACCGCTTGACCGCGGGCGTGCGCGTCGAGGTGAAGGGATTCGGCGCGGTGAGCGGCGATGTGGCGTGGGGTGGAAACTGGTTCTTCTTGATCGAGAACCACGCCTCGAGCATCGAGCTGGCCAACGTGGAGGCGCTGACGGACTTCACGTGGCGCGTGCGCCAGGCGCTGTCGGCGTCGGGCATCACGGGCAAGGACGGCGCGGAGATCGACCACATCGAGGTGTTCGGCCCCTCGAACCGCGCACCGCGTGCCAGCAGAAATTTCGTGCTGTGCCCGGGCAAGGCCTACGATCGCTCGCCCTGCGGTACGGGCACCAGCGCGAAGCTGGCGTGCCTGCACGCCGATGGAAAGCTTCTCCCCGGGGAGGTTTGGCACCAGGAGAGCATCACGGGCAGCGTGTTCGAGGGCCGCTTCACCGTCGACCCCACGCGGCCGGGCCATGTGCTCCCGGAGATCACCGGCGCCGCGCACATCACCGGCGAGGGCACCTTGATCCTCGACGAGCGCGATCCTCTCGTTTGGGGCATCGGGTCGCGATGAGCAAACACCTCGTAGTCGTGGGGGCCGGCGTGGTGGGGCTCTCCGTCGCGTACTACGCGGCGAAAAAGGGCCATCGCGTGACGGTGCTGGATCGCGCGGCGGGGCCAGGCGAAGGATGCTCGTACGTCAATGCGGGCATGGTGGTGCCGAGCCACTTCGTGCCGCTGGCGGCGCCCGGCATGGTGGCCTTGGGCCTTCGCTGGATGTGGAATCCGGAGAGCCCGTTCTACGTGCGGCCTCGCCTTCGCGCGGATCTATTCGGGTGGGGCATCAAGTTCTGGCGCGCGGCCAACGCGGCCCGCGTGCAGGCGGCCGCGCCGCTTTTGAGCCATCTTCACCGCGCGAGCCGGCGTTGCTTCGAGGAGCTCGATGCGCAATCGCCCGGTGAGATCGGCCTCGTGAAAAAAGGGCTTCTCATGCTCTGCCAAACGGAGCACGGGCTGGCCGAGGAGGCGGCAATCGCGGAGCAGGCTCGCGCTCTGGACATTCCCGCGACCGTGCTCGATGCCGCGCAGCTCGCGGCGTTGGAGCCGGACATCCGCATGGAGGCGGCGGGTGGGGTGCATTATCCGATGGATTGCCATCTCACACCGGCAAAACTCATGCATGCGCTTCTCGCGTACAACCAGAAAGCCGGCGTGCGCGTGCTTTGGGGAACGGACGTCACGGGCTTTCGCACGGCGGACCGTCGCATCGAGGCCGTGCTCACCGACGCGGGCGAGCACACCGGCGACGAGTACGTGCTCTGCGCGGGCGTGTGGTCCGACAAGGTGGCGCGCGAACTCGGGTTGGCCATTCCGATGGAGGCGGGAAAGGGATACAGCGTGACCTTGCCCAACCCGCGCCGCTTGCCCAAGACGTGCGCCATCCTCACCGAGGCACGCGTTGCCGTGACACCCATGGGCCATGCGCTGCGTTTCGGCGGCACGATGGAGCTGTCGGGCATCGACACGAGCATCGATGCCGTGCGCGTGCGCGGCATCGTCCGCGCGGCCACGCGTTATTACCCGGAGTTCACCGAGAGCGACTTCGACGGCGTGCCCCCGTCGTGCGGGCTGCGCCCGTGTTCGCCCGATGGTCTTCCCTACGTGGGGCGCTCATCGCGCCATGACAATCTGTGCACCGCCACCGGGCACGCCATGATGGGCGTCAGCCTCGGTCCCATCACGGGCAAGCTGGTGGCGGAAATCGTCTCGGGCGAAACGCCCTCAATGGATATTCGGGCACTGAGCCCGGACCGATATCGCTAAAAATGGAGAACCCATCATGAAGCTGAATTGGAAGGGCGTATTTCCGGCCATCACCACGCCGTTCAACGCCGACCTGACCGTGGACCATGGCTTTCTCGCCGAGCATGTCCGCTGGTTGATCGACAATGGCGTCGCGGGCATCGTGCCTTTGGGCTCGCTCGGCGAAGGGGCGACGCTCTCGTCGAACGAGAAACGACAGATCCTCGAGACGTGCCTCGGCGCCGCCTCCGGGCGCGTGCCGATCGTGCCGGGCATCTCGGCATTGGGCACCGCGGAGGCCGTGGAGCTCGCGAAGCATTCGGCGTCGGTGGGCTGTCGCGGCCTCATGGTTTTGCCGCCGTACGTCTACAGCACCGATTGGCGCGAGATGCGCGCGCACGTGGCCGCGGTGATCGCCGCCACCGAGCTGCCGTGCATGCTCTACAACAACCCCGTCGCATACCGCACGGACTTCGTCCCCGAGCAGATCGAGGAACTCGCCGCCGAGTTTCCCAACCTGGAGGCCGTCAAAGAATCGAGCACCGACGTCCGCCGCGTGACCGGCATCCGTGCCCTCATCGGCGAGCGGCTCGACATCCTCGTGGGGGTCGATGACGCCATCGTGGAAGGCATCGACGCGGGCGCGACGGGATGGATCGCGGGCCTGGTGAACGCCTTCCCGGCAGAGTCCGTAGCGCTTTACCGCCTTGCGCTCGAAGGCCGAAAGCGCGAGGCCGCGGAATTGTATCGCTGGTTCCTGCCGCTTCTGCGCATGGATACGGTGCCGAAATTCGTGCAACTCATCAAACTGGTGCAGGAGCGTGTGGGCCAAGGTCGCGTGCATGTGCGTCCGCCGCGCCTGGTGCTCGTGGGTGACGAGCTGCGGCAAGCGGAGGCCACCATTCAGCGTGCTCTGGCGTCGCGTCCGGCCCTGTAACGGAGTCGTGCAACGAAGTCGGCGCGTGACATCGGCCCCATGACGTGGCAGACCCTGCCTCCGTCCCGTTTCACGTTTCGATGACCTACTTCAAGATTGTCTTCCCCCTGGCGTTGATCATGTTTCTGATCGGCGCCGACGAATACGTTCTCTCATCCATTCTGTCGCCCATGGGCGAGAGCTTTCACGTCGAGCCGGCGCGTGTTGCGCTGCTGGTGACGGCGTACGCGTTGCCCTGTGCCGTGCTGGGTCCGCTGTTCGGTGCGCTGTCCGATCGATGGGGACGGCGGCGCGTCGTTCTTCCGTCGCTCGCCGTCTTCACCATCGCGACGTACGGCGTGGCCGCCGCGCCCAATTTCCCCGTGGCGCTCGTTGCGCGGTTCATTTGTGGCGGTGCGGCGGCGGCCCTCGGTCCGAATGCATTCGCCTTGGTGGGCGATTTGATTCCGCAGGAGCGGCGGCCCGCGGCGATGGGGCACACCATGATGGGGCTCACCATCGGCTTCATCGCCAGCCCCGCGCTCGGCGGATGGATCACCGAGCAATTCGGCTGGCGTTGGGCCTTCATCGTGCTCGCCACTTGCGGCATTGGCGCGTGGGTGTCGGCGGCATTTGCGATCCCGGCCAAGCGCACCACGGTGCAGGGCGAGGCGGAGTCCGTCGTCGCGGGCGTGGCCCGTGCCTTTGCGCTTCCTGGCGTGCCGGCGGGCATTGCGTCGCAAGGGCTGTGGATCGGTGTGACCATCGGCGTGATGGCCATCTCGGGCGAGATTTTTCGCACGCGCTACGCGCTCAGTCTGTCCGAAACGGGGATGTGGCTCGCCAGCTTTGGCGTGTTGACCATCGCCGGCAACCTTCTCGTCGCGCCCGCGGTTTCGTGGACCGGCAGCACCAAACGCGCCGTGCTTCTGGGCATCGTGGGCACCCTGTTCGGCATCGGCGGGCTCACGCTGCTCGCGTCGTCGCCGTTCGTGGTGGCCCTCGGCGGTTTCTGGCTCTGGGCCGTCTTCGCGGGCTTTGGAGGCCCCGCGCTTCAAGCCCTCCTGGCCGATCTCGGCGGCGAGCGCCGGGCCACGGTTCTCTCGACCAGTGCGAGCGCCATGCAGCTCGGCGTCGTCGCCACCACGTTCTTCACCGCGTGGACGTTTCCTCAGTTTGGCAGCGTCGGCGTGGGCGCGATCGCCTGTTGCTCGTTCGTCCTCTCGTTCATCTTGCAGGCGCGATCGTCCGGCTCCACAGCGTGAGCATGTTGCGCACCACGGCCCCTTCGGGCGCGCGCGCCACCGGCGGGATATCCACGCGGATGCCGAAGGCGGCCAGCTTCGTGAACGGATTCTGCGCATCCCCCGTCTTGATGGGGATGGCCGGATCCGCCGGGCGGAACCCGTAGGCCAGTGCCTTCTCCTGCACGGGGCGGCTGCGCAAGTGGGCAATCCACGTCCGCGCGGCCTGCTTTTGCTCGGGGGTGATCCAATCGCCCTGCAGCAGCGCGACGGGGTGATCGCTCCAAAGGGTCACCGCCGGATAATACACTTTGAGATTGCCCCAGCGGCCCTGCGCATTCTCGATTTGTGCGATGGCCAGGTTCTCGTACACCACGCTGATATCGTATTTCGAAGGGCCGAATCGAACCATGTCGGTCATGAACGTGCCCGTGGACGACTCGAACTTCTGCACCCCTTTTTCGATGTCCTTGAGAAAGGCCTGGTAATTCGGTTTGAGTAGGTCGCCCACCTCGAGGCCGCCGGTCTTTCCGTAAAATTCGAGCGCCATCAGGTAGAGCGCCTGCATCCCCGAATTGGAGAGCGTCGGATCCGTATGCCCTAATTTGACGAAGCCCCAATCGGCCTTTCCGCCGACGGCGGGCCATCCCTGCGGCGAGCTCACCGCCTTGCGGATGGTGTGCCACGCAATGGTGGTACCCGACGACTTGAGCAGCGCCGCCGCCCGATCTTCCCAGGCGACGAAGACCAGCGGCGTAATGACCAGCGTCTGCGGTGCATCTTCACCTTGGCCCCCCGCGAGGATGTTCGTCTTGGTTTTCGTCTGCCAATCCGAATCGAGCAGATTCAGAATCATCGAATCGGCCGGGCTGAAGATGGTGGGCTTTTCCTTCCCGTCCAGAATGGCCTGCTCGGCGTCGATGGAGCCTTTGCCAATCAGCTTGACGCGGATTTCGGGGTGCTGCTGGGCGAAGCTGGCCGCGGCATCTTCGATCCAGTCTTTCTTCTCCGTGCCGTACAGCATGGAGATCTCCACCGCCCCCTCACGGGGCTTTCCCGATGCGGAGAGCGAGGCAACGCCGCTGACCGGAGGCGTGGACGGATCCTTGGTCGGGTTTTCTTTCTCTTTGAAGGAGAAGAACACCACGACGGCGAGGGCCACGATGAAGACGGCAACGATGGCCAATTTGGCTTTCAAGCGATGACCTCCGACAGAGACTTCAATGTTTCTTCCAGCGATTGCATATCGTCGTTCATGCGCGACAGTTCGTCCTTCAGGTTGCCCGTCATGGCGTCCATTGCCTCCGAGTCGAGCGCGCGCATGCGTACGACCTTTGCGGGCATGGCATCCATGGTCGCGCAAATCGTCACCAGGCTGGCGAAGATGCGTTCCTTCGCGTGGGTGAGCTCGACCAAGGTGGCGAGGTGCTCCTCCCGCGCCTTTTTCGCCGATTCGTAGTGGGCGCGCGCTTCGGGATCGCGGGTCTCGCGCACGCGCTGCTCGAGCTCGCGCACACCTTGTTCGACGACGCGCACATCGGTGGTGAGCAGGTAGCCCGCAATGGCCTCGGCTCGCGTCGCCAACTGCGTGGCGCGCGTCTCGAGTTCGTCGACCGAGAGGAGCACCAAGGCGAGATTGGCTTTGACGTCCTCCGGCGTTTCCTGGAGCACCCGATCGAGCTGCAGGCGCGAGGTGGACAGCGTTTGCATCGCCGAGCGCGTCGCCGGATCGCGCAGAGGTGCTTGCTTCTTCTTCTTGTCGTTGCCGCTCACGAGATCCCAGGCGACGAGTGTGGCGTAGGCCACGCCGCCCAGGGCCATCACCGACCACGAGTGCAGCGCCACGGCGCCCACGGTGGCCGTGCCCGCGACGGCCAAACTCAAGGCCGATGTCGCAGCCTTGGCCGCCGCCTTCATGCTGCTCGTTTTCTCGGGTTCGGCCATTTAGAAGAAGGCTGCCATATCGGCATAAACGCGATTGATGGTTTCGACGCTGCCGCGGACGGCCGAGCCTTTGGCCGACTCGGCGATCTGCTCCAGCGCCTCGGAGCTCGCGCCCTCGCCGTAGGCGATGGTAAAGACTTTGATGGGCGCATCTGCCTCATTGGGAAATCGCTCTTTCAGCGCGGCGAGCGACATCTTGCTCCCTTCATCCTTGCCGTCGGTCATCACCACGATGGCGTGGATTTTTCCCCGCTCGCCGGCAGCGCGTTTGGTGATCTCCGCATAGGCCATGTCCACCGCGTCGTAGAGCGACGTGCCGCCGTCGGCCATGACGCCATCGACGCGTTGTGCGAGCTTCTCGCGGCCGCCGCCGGCGATCTTCGTCGGTCCGATGGCCGGGTAGATGTGGCTATCGAAAAAGACCAAGGTGACCTCGTCGCGCTCGGAGAGCACGTCGAGGAAGCCTTTGGCGCCGCGTTTGGCCTCGTCCAGCGGTTTGCCCTTCATGGAGCCGGATTTGTCGAAGACCAACACGACGTCGGTGGCCTTTTTGGTCTCGCGCCACACGCCGAGAAGCTTTTCCAAGGTGCTGGCGTCGGGCACCTCGAGGAGGTTTTGCGGCTGCTTGGGATCGACGCCGTGCGCCGCATCGATGGGGCTGGCCATGGCCACCGCGGCATCACCCGGGCGAAACCCCAAGGCAAGTGCGCGTTCCTGCTGCGGGCGGTCCTTGAGGTACTTCAGGAAGACCTCCGCGCCCTCCCGCTCGTCTTTACCGACCCAATCGGCATCCAAAATCGAATACGGGTGGTCCGACCAAAACGTTCCCTCTTTGGGATAGATGGCGATGATCGGTTGCGGCGGGTTCCGTTGGTACGATTCGATGACCAGGTTTTCGTAGCTGACCGTGGCCGACATGTAGCTCGGGCCGCGGGCGATCATCTTGTCGGTGAAGAATCCCGTCGAGGTTCCATAGTGGACGATGGTCCCCTCGATGGACTCGAGGAACTTCTTCGTCGCGGGATTCTCCAAGTCGCCCGCGCTCAGCCCGCGCGTCTTTTTGGCCCCGGCGTAAGCCTCGGCCAGCACCGAGAGAAAGCCCGAATTGGAGAACTCGGGGTGCGTGTGCCCCAATTTGAAGCGCCCCCACTCGGGGAATCCCTTGGAGCCCCAGCCGCGTGGATCCAAATTGACCTTGAGGAGATCGCCCCAGCCCACCGAGGCTTTGGGCCACCCGAGGGCCTCGGCCATGGGTTTCCACATGGCGATGACCACGGGCGAGAGCACCACGGTTTCGCCGGCGGGCGCAATCGGCTTGGTGCGCTGCGTTTTCTGCGAATACGCACTATTGAGCAACGAGAGGTAGGCGCTCGATGCGGGGCTGAACACGTGCGGCTTGTCCGTGCCGTTCACGATGGCCGTGAGCGACTCCCCGGAGCCCATGGCCTTTGCACGTATCTTGATGGGCCTTCCCGCGGCCGTGGTCTTTTTGGCGGCCTCGAAGTTCTTTACGGACTCTTCGAGCCACGTCTTCTTTTCGCTGCCATAGATGATGACGACATCCACCGAGGCGGGCGCCTTGGCCGATTCCGCGCTCTCGCCCTTTTCAACGCTGGGATCCCGCTGCGGTGCAGATTTCTGCTCCTTGCAAGCCGCAACCCCCGCCACGGCGGCCACCATCAGAGCCCATCGAATAACGCTGTGCACGCTCCTCAATATGCGTCGCGCCGCGTCGGTGGTGTGACAAACGCGTGACGGTCACGTGCCACTGAAGAGGGAATCGCCAGGATCGCCAGAAGAGAATCGCCAGGATCGCCAGGTGAACCAACAATAAACCCTTCTTTTGGGTTTATTGCAGGTTCCGCTGGCGATCCTGGCGATCCTGGCGTCCTGGCGGTTTCCTTCTTCAGTTTGTGATCGATCCGATCACAGGCCGGTGATCGAATCGGTGACACTTGGTTGCCCTGGCCTTGGGCGCGTTCCCCCTCGGGCTTCGGCGTTTCGCGGGAGTGAGGACGGCGCATGGTCCAGGCCGAAGGCTGGCGCGGGGCGTGCGATAGGGGCGAGCGGAGGGAGTCGCCTTGAGAAAGATTGCGCTATTAGCTTCGCTTGGTGTCGCCTGGACGGCGCACGCACACGCGGCACCGACATTGGATGACTATCGGCATTTTCGGGCGCTCACGGTGGATCTCGTGGGGCGCATTCCAACCCGGGACGAGGTGGCCGCGTTCGAGAAGCCCGACTTCAACCTGGATGCGTGGGTGGATGCGCACCTGACCGGGGACGCCTATGCGGATCGCGTGGCGCGGATTTACATGGACCTCCTGCGGCTGCAGGTGAGCCCCGTGTTCAATGCGCTCAATACGCAGGTGGACCTGCGGCGGCAAAAGGTACTCGGCCCGGACGGTAAATCGATTTACGTGTATTACCGATTCGGGCAGCGCCGTGCGCGGGTCGAGACCGATGGTGATTTTTGCCTTACGCCCGACGAAACGGGTCTCGCGTTTCCGGTGAACCAGCCGGCGGTGCCGTATCCGCCGGGCGGCCCCGCGGACGGAAAGGCGGTGTCGCAGGCCGTGCTCGATGCGGCAACGGTGATGGTCAAACCGTGGTGGCTTTACCGCGATTACAAGAATGCCTCACCGTCGAAGTATTACGACGCCGCCACCTGGTCCAAATATGGATTCACCCCCGTCGCCGGCCTGCTCACCGATGCCGACGGCGCCACGGCGCCGACCCAAATCCGCATTTGCAAAGAGGAGGCGCAAAAGGCCGATACCGGACATGTGTACCGGAGCGGCCGCACCAGCCAAGTGACCGGCGACGGTGGCGGGCCGCCCTTTGGGCGTTACACCTATCCGCCGCTCGATGATGCGTTTGCCACGCAGAACGAGGGCGCTCCCATTTCGTGTCGTTCGCAAACCGGTATTTCGCATGCCATCGATTGCGGCTGCGGCACCGGCCTCGAACATTGCTTTCCCACGCCGAGCTCCAATGGCCAGGTGCCCGCGGTGGTCGCGCCCGAACTGGACATTCTGGGCACCGACGCCCCCATCGACAGCATTGCGCAGGACAGCGGCGATTGGGATCGCCTGTGGTGGGGAGAGGAGGCGCGGCGCTTCATGCTGTACCTCTTTGGTCAAGATCGCGATATGCGCGAAATGCTCACGGCACCGTACACGTTCGTGAATGGGCCATTGATGCAGTATTACAAGAGCGATGCGCCGTCGGCGTGCTGCGGTGCCGCCGTGGCATTCGGATACAGCGAGCCCGTGCCGCTGCTCGACCCGAAGAATCTCCCGGGGGCGCTGCTTCCGCACGATGCGAACACGTGGGCCATGGTGGGCAATCGTGGCGAGAATGCATCGGGCATTCTGACCATGCCCATCTTCTTGACGAAGTACGGCACCCGGCGGGCGCGGGCGCATGCCCTGTACAACGCTTTTCTTTGCAAGGACTTCATTGCCCCGCCCAATTTGCAATTGAAGCCTTCCGAGGATCCCAATCTGATGACGCGCGATGGTTGCAAATCGTGCCACGCGACCCTGGAGCCGATGGCCGCGTACTTCACGCGCGTGGCCGAGAGCAGCGTCATGTATTTCCCCGCGGACAAGATGCCGATCGACACCACGGTTTGCAAAAAGGACGCGAAGGGGACTCTGAACCAGACGTGCTCACGCTATTACGATCCCGCCTTCAGCGATACGAAGCACGCAGTGCTGCGCGGGGCGTATCCGGATGTCACGGGCGGGACGAATCATGCGAACAGCGGGCCGAAAGGCATGGCCGCCGAGCTCACGGCGCATCCCGAGTTCGGCTCGTGCGTCGCGCAAAATGTAGCCACGTCGTTCCTCGGGCGAACGTTGAACACCGAGGACGCCGAGCTGGCGCGCACCTTGGCCGACGCACTCGCGCAAGGTGGATTCAGGATGCGCGCCGTGGTGAAGAAAATGCTCCTCAGCGACGCGTACCGCAAATCGAACAATTTGACCTCGAGCGCGTGGCGCGCAGGGGGTGCGCCGTGATCTCTTCGAAAAAGCTTTTCGCATTATCCATCGTTGCGCTTTTGGCCGGGTGCTCCAAGTCGGCGAGCGAGCCCGAGGCTCGGCCGCAGCCGCTGCCGCCGGGGCACGGTGTGGCGCAGGACACGACACCGAAAGAGGGACCGCGGCTCATCACGGCGGAGTCGTACATTCGCACGTACCTCACCTTGTTCGGGGGGCTTTCGCCCATGCAAGCGCAGCTCGAGGCGCGCGGGGCCGACGGGTCGAAGCTTTTCGACAGCTGGCGCGATTACCTGGGCACGATGGGCATGCCGGATTATCGGTTCGATACGCCGCGCGTGAGCCAGACCAATACGCTGATGATCGCGACCTTCGAGCGGGCCGGTGTAGCCCTTTGCGATCGCGCGCTGGAGCACGATCGTACGGTGAAGCCGCGGCTCATTTACGACTTCGACATGCCTGCCAAGCTCGATGCGGCGGGGTTCGAACCCAGGTTCGACGTGGTGCATCGCACCTTCTTGAATTATCCGGCCAAGCTCGCGCCGACGGACCGCACGAATCGCTTTTGGAAGCTGTACCAAGATACCGCCACCGGGCACGCGAAGGTGACGGGTTCGCGCTTTTCACCGGCGGAAGCCGGATGGGCGGCCGTTTGCTACGGCCTGATTCGTCACCCCGAGTTTCATCTCTATTGAGGATTGCACGATGACGACATCGAGCCGCCGCAGTTTTCTCAAAGCCTTTCTCGCCGGCGCGGGATTTCTACCCCTGGCCGGTGCGCCGCTGTTCCGTGCCGTCGCCGCGGAACCTGCCAAAAGCGACGAGTTCTTTCTTCTGATTCACGCATTGGGCGGGTGGGACGTGACCTTGAGCCTCGACCCGCGGTGGGAAGAGACAGGGCTCATCGATCCAGCCAGCACGGTGAACACCACCTTTGCGGCAATTCGCAAATGGCAAAGTGGGACGGTGAAGCTCTCCGATGGGGGCGTTTCCTTTCAAGCCATCCGCCCCGGTGGCACGCCGTTCACGTTCGGTCCGGCCATTGGCAACCTGACGGATCATGCATCGCGGCTTTGCGTCGTGAATGGGCTTGCCACGAACACGGTGAGCCACCCCGATGGACAAACGTTCGCCGTGACCGGACGGCATTTGAATGGCGGGCGCCCGAATCAATCGAGCATCGACGTTTGCTGCGCCAACGAATTCGGCACCGAGCAACTCCTGCCCGTGGTGAGCGTGCAATATCCCTCGTACCTGCTCGGTACCCAAATGGATTCGCGGGCGCGGCCGCTGCGGATTGCCACCATCGGCACCATGGCGCAATCATTGTCGCGCGCGACTTTGTACGACACGCAGGCGGAACGCAATACGGTGAATGCCGTTCTCACCGAGGAGGCGAGCGATCTCGCCGCCATTTCGAACGACCCCAGCGCCTTGCAGGGATTTGCTTCGCAATATGGCGCGCTGCAGAATTTGCTCACGAATAGCAGTTTGCAAAGTACCTTCAGCGAGTCGGCGCTCATTGCGGCCCATCCCGAGTTGAACGTGACCGCCCTGCGCTTTCAGCGCTCGGCAGCGGTGAATGCCGCTTTTGCCATGGAGGCCTTTCGCAACAACCTGGCGCGTTGCGTGAGCTTCGTTTTCAATAGCTTCGACACGCATTCCACGAATTATACGAACCAGGCGGGCATCCAGCAGGAGATGTTCGATACGTTGGCGACGCTGGTCGGGCAGCTCGACAAGATTCCGCATCCTACCCGCGCAGGGCGCAAGCTGAGCGATCACACGCATATCTTGGTGACCAGCGATTTCTGCCGGACACCGCAAATCAACCTTCAGCGCGGGCGCGATCACTATCCCAATGGTTCGGCGCTGATTCTTTCGCCCAAGTTCAAAGGAAAGACGCTTTACGGAAAGACCGATCCGTTGCAGCTCCTTCCCGCCAATGCGGGGACCTTTCTCGATGGTCCCAGGCCGGTGGCGCCGCCGGACGTTCTGGCGACGTTCGTTTCGGCTTTTGGCGTCGACCCGCAGAAGTACTTCCGTGAAGGGGAAATCATCAAGGAGCTGCTCGCGTGAGGCATTCGATAAACATTTTGGCGGTATTCTTTCTTGCCGCGTGTTCGGGGGATGACGATGGCGGCGTGACGACGCTCACGCTCATGCCGGTGACGTGGAACCCCTCGAGCATCGAAACGGGGCAGGTCCAGGCGGTGGCCGAATACGACACGACGGTGGCCGTGTTCGGCGCCGCCGGCGTCACCACGTTCGTCAGTGGATCGGTGGTGGGCACGGATCCTACTGTCACCGCGTGGCGCTCCGCGGGCGTGATTCCATCGGCCTCGGGGCTCGGCACGTGGATCGTCGGCGTCGATGGGCAAGGTCGGTTGCAACGCGTGCTCGGTCACGACGGCGTGGAGAACGTGTCGGATCGATTCGGCTTGGCCTCGGACAAGGTGGCCGGGCTCGCGGGAAGCCAGCGGGCGACGGGTTTTCTCCTCGAGCAGGGCCTGGCAACCAGCGATGGCACCACGGTGAAGCACTACACGGCGCCGGCCCTTCGCGCGGTGGCTTCGGCGGCGGGGCGTGTGGCCATTGCGGCCGACGACGGCGTGCGCATCGTCACGCCCGGGCAGGAGGCGGCACAAGAGACCGTCGCGCTTCCCGATGCGGCGTTCGTCGCATACGACGCGGCGGGGACGCTCTTTTCGGCGACGCATCACGGGGTGTATCGCTTGGACGGTGGCGACATGCGCTCGGTGTACGATGCGGGAGCGCGCACGATCCGCGGGCTTGCATCGTCGGGCGCGAATGTGTGGTTTGCCGTGGACGGAGACCTGGCGCTCGTCAAAGACGGTCATGTGGCGATCTCCTCGGGCTTGGGGCTCGCTGGCGATGGGCACGATGTGCAATTGGCCGGATCTCCGTCGGGCGACGTCTGGGTGGTCGCCGGTGGCCAGCTGCTGCGGTACGCCGCGGGCGCTGGCGGGACGGACGACGAGGCGGCATGGACGGCCAACGTGCAACCGGTCTACGCGACGGTGTGCAGCCATTGCCATAGCGCGCCGGGCACGGGGAAAGACGCCTCCAACGTGGATCTTTCGACCTACGCGCTCTGGAGCGCGCGGCGTGCCGCGGTTTACCAGCGCGTGGTCGCCCAGGCCGGAACCCCCGCGGCCATGCCGCCCTCGGGCTCGGGTTTCAGCCTGACCGACGCCCAGCGGGCCGCCATCGAGGCGTGGAGTAAGCCGTGAAAGGCCCCCTGTGATAACCTAGGGTGAATGCCCAACGACGAGGGCGCGTCGACCGTTCTTCAGTCTCGGCCGCGCGGGCCATTCACCGCGACGGCGACGTTCCGCCTGCGGGTCGTCGAGGGCCCGGACGCTGGTCGAGAGTGCGTGCTCGACGGGACGCAGCCTTCGCGGGTGCTCGTGGGAACGAGCCCCGCGTGCGCGTTCCGGCTCGGCGACCGGCAGATTTCGCGCCGTCACGCGGCCATCGACGTCACGCCCGAGGGCCTCCGCCTCACCGACCTAGGGTCCACCAACGGCACGTGGGCCAACGGCATGTGCGTCTTCGACGTGCGCCTCCACGGTGGCGAAGTCATTCGACTCGGCGACAACGTACTCCACGTGGAGGTGGTGGCGATGCCGGCGGAGCATCCCATCAACCCCGCGATGCGCTTCGGGCGCCTCGTTGGCGCGAGCCCGGAAATGCGCCGCCTGTACCCGCTCTGCGAGCGCCTTGCGGCGACCGATGTCCCCTTGGTCATCGAAGGCGAAACCGGTACCGGCAAAGAGCTGCTCGCCGAATCGATCCACGAGGAGAGCGCCCGCGAGAAGGGGCCCTTCGTGGTCCTCGACTGCACGACGGTGGCGAGCAACCTGCTCGAGTCCACCTTGTTCGGGCATGAGCGCGGAGCCTTTACCGGCGCCGTGGCCGCGCGGCGCGGCGTGTTCGAGCTCGCGCACACGGGCACGTTGCTCATCGACGAGATCGGCGATCTGGACATCGCACTCCAGGCGAAGCTTCTACGCGCCATCGAACGAAACGAGGTGCAGCGCGTGGGCGCCGAGAAGTTCGTCCGCGTCGACGTGCGCGTGATGGCCGCGACGAGGCGCGATCTCGACAAAGAAGTCCAGGCGGGCCGCTTCCGTGACGACCTTTTCTACCGCCTTGCCGTCGCCCGCATCGAGCTGCCGCCTTTGCGTGAGCGGCGCGGCGACGTGCAGGTGCTCGGCCGCTATTTCTGGGAGCAACTCGGGGGGACCGACAAGCCGATCCCCGACGACCTTTTGCGCCGCTTCGAGGAGTATGCCTGGCCAGGCAACGTGCGCGAGCTGCACAATGCCGTGGCACGACGCCTCGCGCTGGGTGATCTCGCGGAGATGCCCCCATCGGTCCCTGCGCGCGCGTCCGTTTCGCACGAAGGGGACGTGGTTCGCGAGACGTTGGCCATGGACTTGCCGTTTCCCGAGGCGCGCCATCGCGTGATGAACGCGTTCGAGCGCGCCTACGTCGAGCGCGTGCTGGCGAAGCACGGCGGCAACGTGGTGCGGGCGGCGGCGGCCTCCGGGATTGCGCGGCGCTACTTTTATGTCATCAAGTCTCGCCAAGAAAAAGAATGACACGGCTCCCCGCCTTCGCGGCCGTTTTGGTCGTCGCCTCCGTCGCATCCATCGCGTTGGCTGCCATCTTGGCGGCGTGCCGCTTCACCGATGGCTTGTCCAGCGGCGCCCCACAAGATGGCGACGACGGCGGCCCGAACGCGTGCGACGGCGGACCGTGTGAGCCTCTCTGTCCTTGGTACTTCGCGGATTGCGACGAAGCCGGTTCGAACGGATGTGAGGTCGACACGCGCATCGCATCGAACCACTGCGGTGCGTGCGGCCATGATTGCCTCGGCGGTGCGTGCCTGGGTGGCGCCTGCCAGCCGATTCTCCTTGCGGAGGGCGGCATGGCGCCGATGCACATCGTGCTCGACGATGCCTCGGTCTACGGCGTGAACGCCACCGGCACGGTGACGCGCATCTCGAAGAACGGTGGGCCGCTGGTCACTCTCGTGCCGGGTGACGGCCACTCCCAATCCCCGCCGCCGCGCATCGCCCTCGCCGGCAATGCGCTTTACTACACCGACTTTGGCCCGCCGGCCGACGGCGGCACCGCAGGCAGCGTTTGGGCAACCACCACCGACGGTGGCAAGGAGCGCATTGCCCGCGCCAATGCTCCCTATGCGATCTCGGTGGCCGGTGGCTACGTGTATTGGTCGGAAGGAAATCCCGATGCATCGGCACCCGTCGGCGCCATCCGGCGCGTGAACATCACCTCGAAGGATGCGGGCAGCGGCCCTGCGCTGATGGTGGCGCCGGAGCCGGGCGGCATCCAATCGATCATCGCCACGGACAAGACGCTGTATTGGAGCAACCGCGGAACACCTCCCCTCTACGATGACGGTGCCCTCAAGGGATGCGAATCCATCGACGCCGACGCCGGTGTTCCCTGTTCGCAAGAAGCCCCCATGGCTGCGCCTGGAGCTTTGGGCCTGATCTCGGACGGCAACCTTTATTTCACGGCAACGGATGGGCTCTATGCGTGGGCGTGCTCGCTCACGAGCTGCTCCAAGAGGAGCGTGGCCCCGCAGCAATTCGACCCGCGCTTTCTGGTTTTCGACTCCACGCGTACGTCGGTCTTTTGGACCACCGGCGATGGGGCCATCAAAACGGTGACGAAAGCGGGATATCCCAACAACAACGAGACAATTCTTTTTCAACGACGCGGAACCAATCCGTTCGACATCGCGGTCGATGCCAAGGCGGTCTACTGGACCGATCTGGCTGGCGTGCCGGGACGTCCAGGCACGGCTCCTGCTCTCTACAAGCTCGCGCGGTAGGTGGCGGCGCGCTAAGCTGCCCCGGTAGCGTGGCTGATTCTCGGACATTGCCGCTCGTGCTCGGTCGCTACGAGCTGCACTCGGTCATTGCGACCGGCGGCATGGCGAGCATCCATCTGGGGCGTCTCTGCGGGCCGTCGGGGTTTACGCGCACCGTCGCGGTGAAGCGCTTGCACCCGCACTACGCGCGCGATCCCGACTTCGCCTCCATGTTCCTCGACGAGGCGCGGCTGGTCGCGCGCATCCGCCACCCCAACGTGGTGCCCATCGTCGACGTGGTTGCGGAGAGCGACGAGCTCTTTTTGGTCATGGAGTACGTGCACGGCGAGTCGCTTGCGCGGCTGGTGCATCATGGCGCGAGCCAGCCGGTGCCGCCGGCCATCGCTGCGGCCATCTTCGTCGACGTCTTGCATGGTCTGCACGCCGCCCACGATGCGAAGACACCCGAGGGCGAGCCGCTTTCGATCGTGCACCGCGACGTGACCCCGCACAATGTGCTCGTCGGGGTCGACGGCTCGGCGCGCATCGCGGATTTCGGCATCGCCAAGGCCACGCAGCGTTCGCGGGCGACGGATGGCTCGACGCTCAAAGGCAAGCTCTGTTACGTCGCGCCGGAGCAGCTTCACGGCCGTGAGGTGAACCGCACCACCGATGTGTACTCGGCGGCGGTGTCGCTTTGGGAAGCGCTCACGGGGCGTTTGCTCTTCGCCGCCGAGAACGAAGCGCACGTGTACGAGAAGATTCTCACGGGGGCGGCGCGCCCGCCCAGCGCCTTGGCCGCGGACGTGCCCCTCGCGCTCGACGAGATCGTGATGCGCGGGTTGGCCATGAAGCCGCACAAGCGTTTCGCCTCGGCGCAGGAGATGGCCCTCGAGCTGGAGAAGAGCATCGCGCTTCCATCGGCGGCCGAGTTGGGCGCGTGGGTGCAGTCGCGCGCGGAGCAAGATCTCGCGAAGAGGATGGCCCTCATCGAGAGCCTCGAACGCGGCGCACCCGTCTCGGCGCGTACCGTGGTTCCCCCGCCACCACGACGCGGGGCGAAGGCGGCGGTGGTGGCATTGGTCGCGTTCCTTGGCACGGCGGCCGCGGTGGGGGGCGCTCTCTTTGCTGCAGCGCGAGAGGAGCGCACGAAGGCACCTGCGGCGCTGTCGCCAGGTGCCGTCAGCATGGCCGTCGAGGCGCCGGCGAGCGAGCCGGCGGTGGAACCCGTCGCGGCGTTGTCGTCGAGTGCGCCGTCGCCGCCGAAGCCCCCGCGTGTCCACAAGGCCGTCGTCGCGACGAGCAAACCGACCGACGATGCATGCAAACCGCCGTACATGCGCGACGAGACCGGCCGAAAGATCTACAAGCGCGAGTGCCTCTGAGATGCGACTCGTTCCTACGCTGATGATGGCTGCCGTGCTCGCCGCAACGTCTTCGGCGCGCGCCGACGAGAAGGACGTGTGCGCATCGAGCTCGGAGTACGCCCAGCGGTTGCTCGCGCAAGGAAAGATGATCGAAGCGCGAGGCCAGCTCCTCATTTGCACGCGCATGGTCTGCCCGGCGGTGGTGAAACAGGACTGTGATGGATGGCTCTCCACGCTCGATGCGACCATCCCATCGCTGGTCGTGGCCGCACGCGATGAGGAGGGCCGCGATCTGCTGGACCTCAAGGTCACCTTGGACGGGGCGGCCGTGGATCCTCTCAACGGGCGCGCCGTTCCTGTCGATCCCGGTGTGCACCGCCTTCGCGTGGAGGCGGCGGGCAAGCTCCCTGTCGAGCAACGCGTTGTCGTGCATGAAGGCGAACGCGCCCGGCCGGTCACGGTCACGCTCGCATCCCCCGCAAAGCCCGCGGGGGCGAGGGGAGGGGCGCCGCAGCCGCCACCCGAAAGGCCAACCTCGCCGTTCGTCTACATCCTCGGCACGCTGGCCGGAGTCTCCTTCGCGAGCTTCGCCGCCTTCGAAATCAAAGCCTCCGTGCAGTCTTCGCACTTGCGCTCGACGTGCGCGCCGCGCTGCAGCGCCTCGGAGGTCGATGGTGTCAGCACCGACACTGTGATCGCCAATGTCTCGCTGGCGCTTGGCGCCGCTTTCGCAGGCGGTGCGGTCGCGGTATGGTATTTCGGCAAGAAAGGGCAACGGGGCCAGCCTCCAGCCGCAGCCCTCGAGATCGGACCTTCGCGCATTGGGCTTCATGGCACCTTCTAGCCGCACTCGGAAACTCGTCGGGCTCTCCCTTCTCTTGGGCAGCATGAACGCCTGCTACTGGATCACCTCCACCGATGGCCTCACGGGTGGCGACGGTGGCAATCCGTCGCGGGATGGGGGCCCCGGCTCCGATGCGAACGACGACACCGTGGTCTACCCGCCGGGAAGCGGCTGGAAGCTGACCTTCCACGACGAGTTCAACGGCAACGCGCTGGGGCAGGGTTGGACGACCGAATACGATCGCGAGGGCGAGCGTGCGCACTCCGACCCGGGTAACGGTGAATTGCAATGGTACCAGCGCGAAAACGTCCAGGTGAGCGGCGGCTCACTCAAACTGATTGCCAAACGTGAAGACCACCAGGCTTCTCGGCTCTTCAATTATACGTCGGGTATGGTCCAATCGAAGTCGATATTGTCTTTTCAATACGGCTACATCGAGGCCAAAATCAAATTGCCAAAAGGCAATGGTCTCCACCCCTCCTTTTGGTCGTGGCCCATGAGCGAAAGCTCCACCCCCGAGCTGGACATCGCATCGTTCGGCGGCGGACGGCCAAACAACGTTACGGCCATTTTGCGCCTGTCGAACAGCCAGCAAGCCACGAAAGACGTGCTCTCGGACACGGGGGATTGGAGTGGGGCCTGGCACACCTTTGCCATCGATTCCGAGCCAAACGGCGTCACCTGGTATTTCGATGGCAAGCCCGTTCACAATACGTCGTTTACGGTGAATGCCGAGCTTTATCTCCTTTTTACATTGGCCGTGAACGATCAGCCGGCCGCCAGCTCGCTTCAAGCGACGTACGAAATCGATTACGTGCGCGTCTTTACGAAATAGTAACTAAAAGCGCGCCCGCAATTCGGCCGTGGCGCCGCGCGGGCTGGCTTGGACGTCGAATGTCACGTTGGGATTGCGCACCGTCGGGCGGGTGAGCACCAAATACGTGGTAATGCCCGCCGCGATGAGGCCACCCGCGAGAAAGACGTCGCCCACCAGGAGCTTGCTCCGTGCGCTGTCGACGTCGTCCTGGGGGCAGTTCGGGCCGCAGCTCGAACGCAGATCGTCCAGCTCACCGCGACCTTTCAACCCGAAGTACGTGAAGCCCGCAAGGCCCACCAGCGCGACGCCACCGGTCAGGAACGCGGCCACGGGGATGGGGCGGCTTTCGGCCGGTTCGGTCTTCTTCGGTTCCTCGGGAGGTGGAGCACTCGGCTCGGGCGCGGTGACCGCTGCGGGCGGCGTGGCCGGTCCATCGAGAGGCTCCAAGGTGGGCGCGATGAGCCGGTTCTTCTCGCCCTCGTGGATCACCGTCTCGATCTGAAGCGGCTTGGCGCCCTCCAGCTCGAAGCGCAGCGTGTGCGCGCCCGGATCGACCGCCACGGCGCGGCCGTTCAAGCTGTCGTGAAGCGGTTCGCCGTCGAAGAGAACGCGCCCCTTGCGCAGTTCGCGGCCATCGCGGAGCTTCGCCCCGAAGACCACCGATGGGAGGCTCGCATCGACCTCGGACAGCCAGTGAGCACAGTCCCTTCTCACGGGCCCGGGGCACTCGTCGCGCGCGCAGGCGATGAACTTTTCACGGGCTTTGCGGAGCTTGCCGTCGCGATGAAGAATTTGCCCTTGCTCGACCGCGGCCACGCAGGCTCGCGCATCACCTTGCGCATGCACCGACGCCGGAAAGGCGGCGAAGGCCATGGCGGCGGATGCAAGGAGCGCGGTCGCACGAACGATGGACCTCGAGGCTGGCAACGTCATCGCAGGAGACCTTACCAGCACTCCGGCTTGTAGTGCCGCAGCCCATCGCTCCCAATCGTGTACGGCGGCGAGCAATCATGTTTTTCCGGTTTGGCAGCAGGTCGCGTGGTTCGTCCTCGCCCTTTGGTGTGCGGCGGCGCGGCCGACGGAACTGCTGACTCGACCGGTACGTCGGCATCCGCGGGTGCGGCCGACGGCGCCTCGATCGGTGCCGGCGCAACGGAAGCAATGGATGCAATGGGCGCCGTCGGCGCGTCTTCCTTCTTCCGCGCCGCCCAAAGCACCGCCACGATGGCTGCGACCAGGAGCAATATCCCCAGGCGACCTCGCCGCGGCGAGGGACGCGCCGAGACGTTCGGGATTCGCGATTCGCGATTCGCGAATTGCGAATCGGCCGCAAGCCCCGGTACCGGCCGCGTCGGATCCCCCGACTCTTCCTCCACCGACTCGTTGGGCTCGGGGTCCGACAGCACCGGCTGCGAGAACGCGTCGTGCGAAGACTCCTCCATCCGTGCCAGCAGCACCGAGCGCCGTTCGAGCGCGGCCGCGGCGGCGGTCTCGAGCCATTGTGCCACGTCGATTGCGCTTGCCGGCGTCACCGCGCGCTCCAGCGCCGTGGCCATCTCCAGCGCCGTGGCGAAGCGCCGATTCGGATCGCGTTCCAGCCCGCGCATGACCACCGCCTCGAGGGCCTCGGGCATCCCCGGCGCATGCACGCGCGGCGACTCGATGGAGCCGCTGAGCAGGTTCCGCATGCGCGTCAGCTCGTCCGTGCCTTGGAAGAAACGCCGCCCTGCCAGCATCTCCCAGAGCACGATGGCCACCGCGAACATGTCGGTGGCGCGGACCGCTCGCCCCTCGATTTGCTCGGGCGCCATGTACGCCACTTTGCCTTTGAGCTCGCCGGTTCGTGTCGTCTGCAACCGGCCGCGCGCCTTCGCGACACCGAAGTCCGCGACCTTGGCGAGGCCGTCGACGCCGACCAAAATGTTGTCCGGCGACACATCGCGATGAACCAAATCGAGCGGCTCGCCGCCGACGCTCTTCGCCTCGTGCGCCGCGTGCAGCCCCAGAAGCACGCCGGAGAGAAGCGACGCGGCGATGGGTGGCGGAATGGGCGTCTTCTCGTTGCGCGCGTTGCGCATCAACCGCGACAGCGATTCGCCGTGCACGTACTCCATCACCACGAACAATTCGCCCTGGGTTGCCTCGACGTCGAGCGTGTGCACCACGTTGGGGTGCGCGATGCGTGCGGCCACGCGGGCCTCGTCGAGGAACATCGAGACGAACGACGGGTCCTTGGCGTACTGCGGCCGCAGCATCTTGATGGCCACCGTGCGCGAAAAGCCCACGTGCCCCAAAAGCCGCCCCAAGTGCACGGCCGCCATGCCGCCCCGGCCGATTTCGTCGTAGACGGCGTAGCGGCCCACGATGCGCATTCGCTACGTCTTTCGGGGGCGAGGAACGCCGTAGCTGTCGAGGCGCGCCACCAGGGTGCTCCGTGCGATGCCCAGCACCTTCGCCGCGCGCGACTGATTCCCCGCACACGCACGCAGCACCTCGAGGATGTGTTCGCGTTCGCTCGCAGGCGACATTTCACTCGAAGAGGGGGCCGGCTCGTTCGACCCTCTCGTCGGAATGACCGCCGCCATCTCCGCAATGGGAAAATGCCCCGCGGAAAGCTCGACCCCATCGGCGAGCAACACCGCACGCTCCACGAAGTTGCGCAGCTCGCGCACATTGCCCGGCCAGGAATAGGCGCGCAGCAGGTTCAGTGCCTCCGGGGTCAACCGAGGAGCCTGCGCCCGCCCCAGATCGCGCGCCGCGCGCTGCACGAAGGCTCTGGCCAGCGGCTCGATCTCCACCGCGCGCTCACGCAGCGGCGGAATCACCAGCTTGGCTCCACTGAGGCGGAAAAACAGATCGCTCCGAAAGCGCCCTTCCTGGATGGCCGCCTGCAGATCCCGGTTGGTCGCGGCCACGAATCGCACGTCCACTTCGCGCGGCCTCACCGCGCCGACGCGCAGCAGCTGCCGCGACTCCAGCACGCGCAGCAACTTCGCCTGCAAGGCGAGGGGCATCTCGCCCACTTCGTCGAGAAACACCGTACCGCCGTGCGCCGATTCGAGCAGACCCTGTTTGCTCTGCACCGCCCCGGTGAAGGCCCCGCGCTCGTAGCCGAAAAGCTCCGCCTCGAGCAGTTGTTCCGAAAGCGCCGCGCAATTGAGGCACACGAAGGGCCCGGTGCGCCGGGGCGATCGCTCGTGGATCGTCTCGGCCACGAGCTCCTTGCCCACACCCGTTTCGCCCAGCACGAGCACGTGGATGTTCCCCGCCGCGATGCGCGAGGCCATCTCGTAGAGGGCCTGCATCGCCGGGTCTTCGATGACGTGCATCGCGCGCGCGCCGGGCTCCCGCGCTCCGCCCTGCGTGCCCGCGTGCGCGCGGCGCGTCTCCACCTGGTCCGGGCTCGATTGCAGCGGCTTGCGCGGGCCATCCCCATCCGCGACGAGCACCATCATCACGTTTCCAACGTGAAAGGCCTCGCCTGGCAGTAGCCGCACGCGCTGCCCCGTCGTGAGCCGGTCGCCGCGAACACGCGTACCGTTCACGCTCCCGAGGTCCTCGATCTCGACGACGCCGGCGCCCACGTGCAGCCGCGCGTGCTTGCGCGAGATGGACTCATCCTCGATGCGAACGTCGCTCTTTTCCGAGCGCCCCACGGACACGCGCCCGGCTTCCGGAAGCGCATAGCTGGCGAACCTCGCTTGCCCGACGACGACGATCCTTCGCTGAGCAGTCACCCAGCCCAACCTAGAACAATCATCGCGCCTTCGGAACCGTGGGAGCGGATTCCACCTTTGGCGGGGGTTTCTGCGCGGAGGGGGCTTCGGTCGGCGGACGCTGCGGCGTCAAACCGGGCTCGGGCGGTACCTCCGGCGGCGTGGGACGTGTGGGAAATGGACAGGCCATGAGCAGCGCGCTCATCACGCACAACGATGACCTCGCGAGAAGATTCTCGTGGCGCATGCTCGAGCATTCAAGCACTCCCCGTGCCGCAGCGAATCGCAGCCGTGGCCGATTCGATGGACGAAAGGATGGCCCGCGCGTGCGGAAGGAACACCGCACCCGAGGTCGACAGCCGCATCCCGCGCGGCGTTCGCTCGAAGAACGTCGTCCCGAGCTCCGCCTCCAAGTTGCGGATCTGACGGCTGAGGGCCGGCTGCGCGATGCGCAATCGCTCCGCCGCGCGCCCCACGTGCTCCTCCTCGGCCACCGCCACGAAATAGCGAAGCTGCTGCAGGCTCATCGATCGCGAAAGCTAGCGCGAAATAAGGCAACTTTCGATCGAATGCGTCGGTTTCCCCACCCGCGCTGTGCAAAGGAGTCTTGAACCGAAGCTATCTGTCGAATGTTACGTCTACGGCAGCGTGAGAATCACGGGACCATCTTTGGTGACGGCCACCGTGTGCTCGAAATGCGCCGACCATTTGCGGTCCTTGGTCACGATCGTCCAGCCGTCGTCGAGGGTGCGGATGCTTCCCGTTCCCGCGTTCAACATCGGCTCGATCGCGATGACCATGCCGGGGGTGAGTCGCACACCGCGCCCGGCGGGGCCGTGGTTGGCGACGCTGGGTTCCTCGTGCATCGCGCGGCCGATGCCGTGCCCCCCGAAGTCGCGCACCAGCGAATAGCCTTTGGACTTCGCGTGTTCCTCGACGGCCCAGCCCACGTCGCCGAGGCGCGCGTTCGGTTGTGTGGCATCGATGGCGCGTTCGAGGCACGTGCGCGTCGTTTCGAGCAGATCACGCGCTGCGGCGGTCACGTTGCCGATGGCGATGGTGCGCGCGGCATCGGCGCAGTAGTCGTTCCTGAAGCACGCGAAGTCGATGCTGAGGATGTCGCCATCGCGCAGCACGGTGTGCTTGTTGGGGATCCCGTGCACCACGACGTCGTTCACCGATGCGCAAATGACGGCGGGGTAGGGGGTCATTCCGCGCGGGCGGTATCCACGAAATGCCGATCGCGCCTTGGCCCGCGTCAATTCGCGGTCGGCGATCTGATCGAGCTCCCACGTCGAAACGCCAGGACGAGCTGCAGCTTCGAGTGCATCGAGGATGGCGTGAACGATACGTCCGGCCTCACGCATCTTCGCGATCTCGGCGTCGGTCTTCAGATGGATCATAGTGGCGGCACCCGCCTCTCAGGTACGCTAAACCTCTTCCCGTTGTCCAAGATCGATTCGATCTTAGCCCCAGGAACCCCTCAAAATGAGCTCATTCTTAATCGTTGGAACGGGCGGAGTCGGCGGTCTGCTCGGTGGCCTTCTCGGGCTAGCCGGTCACGACGTCGCCTTCGTTGCCCGCGGTGCACATCTCGCGGCCATGAAGGAGCAGGGCCTCGTCCTGCGTGGTCCCGACGGAGAGCACACGCTCCGCGTCGAAGGACCCGGAGCACGTATTCGAGCCGGTGAAGATCCCGCTGCCTTTGGCAAGGTCGACTACGCGCTCGTCACCGTCAAAGCATGGCAGGTCGAAGAAATGGCCCCGCGCCTTCGCGCCGCGTCGGTCGTCGTTCCCCTGCAAAATGGCGTCGATGCCGTCCCGACGCTCGCGCGTGCGCTCGGCGACGAACCGGTTCTCGGCAGCCTTTGCCACATGCTGAGCTGGATTGCCGCCCCCGGCGTCATCCAGTGGATCAAGCCTCCGCCCGTGGTCACCCTCGGCGCGCGCACCCCTGCACAACGCGCCATCGTCGAGCGCCTCGCCGGCGAGCTCACGAAGGCGAACATCACCACGAAGATCTCCCAGGACATCGATGCGGCCCTCTGGGAGAAGCTCCTCTTTCTCGCGCCCATGGGATCCGTCGGCGCCGTCACGCGCTCGTTTGCTGGCGCCTTTCGCTCGGTCCCGGAATCGCGCGCGATGCTCGCACGCGCCATGGAGGAGATCGCGAGCGTGGCGCGGGCGCGCGGCATCCGTATCGCGGACGATGCGGTCGCGCGCACGTTGAGCTTCGTCGATGCACTCCCCGCCGAAGCGAACGCTTCCACGTACCGCGATATCGTCGCCGGGCGCCCTTCCGAACTCGGCAACCTCACGGGAGCGGTGGTACGACTCGGCAAGGAGGCCGGCGTCCCCACACCGACCAATGACTTTCTCCTCGCTGCGCTCCTTCCCCAGGAGAACGCCGCTCGTTCGCTAAAATAGACACTTCGCTCATTTAGCGAATTTCTGTAGTACGGTTGACCTCGTGATCCGATTTCAGAACATCCGCAAAGTCTACGGCACGGGCGATCACGCCGTGAAAGCGCTCGATGACGTGAGCCTTCACGTCCCGGCCGGAGAGATCTTTGGCGTCCTCGGACAGAGCGGTGCCGGCAAAAGCACACTCATCCGCTGCGTGAACCTGCTCGAGCGTCCCACGTCGGGCTCGGTCATCGTCAATGGCCAGGAGCTCACCACCCTGGATGCGGCGGGGCTCCGCAAAGCGCGTCAGCAGATCGGCATCATCTTCCAGCACTTCAACTTGCTGCGCTCGCGCACCGTGGCGGACAACATCGCGTTTCCGCTCGAGGTCATCGGCCAGGCGAAGCCGCAGCGCGAAAAGCGGGTGAAGGAGCTGCTCTCCTTGGTGGGCCTCGCGGACAAGGCCAATGCCTACCCCGCGCAGCTCTCCGGCGGGCAAAAGCAGCGCGTGGGCATTGCGCGCGCGCTCGCGTGCGAGCCCAAGGTCCTCCTCTCGGACGAGGCCACGTCCGCGCTCGACCCACAGACCACGCGTTCCATTTTGGACCTGCTGCGCGATCTCAATCGGCGCCTTGGTCTCACCGTCATGCTCATCACGCACGAGATGACCGTGGTGAAACACATCTGCGATCGCGTGGCCGTTCTGCGCGACGGCCGCGTCATCGAGCAGGGCCTCGTCGATGACTTGGTCGCACAGCCCGGCTCGGAGATCGCGCACGAGTTCTTCCCGCGCATCGTGCCACCCAAGGAAAAGAACGGCGGGCTCTTGGCCACGATCACCTTCGTGGGCGCCGCTGCGGAGGAGCCGATTCTCTCGTCGCTTTTGCGCAAGTTCGACGTCGGCGTGAACATCTTGGGCGGCGGCATCGAAACGGTGCGCGAGAAGCGCGTGGGGCGTCTGCTGTTGGAGCTCTCCGGCCCCGATGCCTCTGCGGCGCGGAATTTTCTCGAGGAGCGAACGGGCCTCAAGGTGGAGACATGAACGTCGACACGATGCTCTCGATGCTGTGGGAGGCCACGGTCGACACGTTTTACATGGTCGGCGCGTCGACCTTGCTCACCGTCCTGTTCGGCCTTCCGCTGGGCGTGCTGTTGATCCTCACGGAGCGCGGCGGGCTTCTCGCGGCACCTTGGTTGAACCGGGCTCTCGGCGCCGTCGTGAACGTCGGCCGCTCGCTGCCGTTCATCATTCTGCTCGTCGCGGTCATCCCGTTCACGCGCCTCATCGTGGGTACGACCATCGGCACCACCGCCGCCATCGTTCCGTTGACGCTCGCCGCGGTACCCTTCTTCGCGCGTGTCTGCGAAACGTCGCTTCGTGAGGTCGATCGCGGCCTCATCGAAGCCGCCCAGGCCATGGGCTGCACCGAAGGGCAAATCGTCTACAAAGTCCTCATCCCCGAGGCCCTCCCGTCTCTCGTGTTGGGCGTCACCATCACGATCATCAGCCTTCTGAGCTACTCCGCCGTCGCCGGCGCCGTGGGCGCGGGCGGCCTGGGCGATCTCGCGATCCGATACGGCTACCAACGCTTCGATACGAAGGTCATGGCGGTCACCGTCGCCCTTCTCATCGTGATGGTGCAAGTCATCCAGTGGCTCGGCAACGTGCTCTCCCAGCGCCTGCGCACGAGCTGAAGTCATTTGACGTCATTTTGAAGCGCGCCCGGCGTGGGGCACATGCATACGCATGGATCGTCGTGCATGGCTTCTGGCCGCTGGGATGGTGTTCGCTCCGTGTGTCGCGTACGCGCAGGAGCCCCGAGGAGTTCACGTTCACCTCGAAGATACGTCGACGCACCTCGAACGAAAGACGCTTCGGGGGTGGGAGCTCGTATGTAGCTCGGGATGCGATCGCGAGGTGCCAGCGGGGACCTATCGACTGACGCGTGAGGAGGCTCCGGTGGATTCCGCCAAGCTCGAGCCCGGATCGGTGCGCCTGCCCTCGGTCACCGCGGAGCGGGCGGGCGTTCGCATTGCGCCCGTCGGCGAGCCGTTTTTCCTCGACCCGCAGCGCCATCAAGACGTCGGCATTGGGCCCAATGGTGGGCGGTCGGCCTTCATCGGTTTCGGGGTCCTGGGCCTGGTGACGGGCAGCATCGCATCGACCATCGGCGGGTTCCTGTTCTTCGTCGACAGCTTCCACTGCATGTACGACGAATCGAGCAGCACGTCGTGCGAGTCCGAGCAATCGCGTCTGCTCACGCGGGATGGCCTCATCGCCGGCGCTGGCGTCGCCGTGATCATCACCGGAGCCGTCCTGTTGGGCGTGGGCGTGCACCAACCCAAGGTTTCCCTCACCGAGCGGCAGCGAAACATCGCGCAGCACGTCTCGTCGTTTGCCTGGCGCGCGCCGGAGCCGTCGCGGGTGGGCGCGGCGAGCGCCCCGACGTTTCCCCTCTTGACCGGGCGCTTTTAGTCGGAGCTTCTCATGTCATTTCGAGCCGGTTTTCTCGCCATTGGGTTGTTTCTCGCTCCGTTCGTGCCACACGCTGCGCACGCTCAGGAGTCCGTGCAGGTTCATCTCGAGGAGCCCACCACCCGTCTCGAGCGGCAGACGCCGCGCGGTTGGGAGCTCGCGTGCGATGGCGCATGCCGCGACGAGATCCCCGCGGGGACGTATCGCTTGCGCAAGGCCGAGGACGGAGAACCGATTGGGGGCCCGTTTCGATTGGACGCCGAGCACACGCCGGACGTTCGCGTGGGCCCCAATCGCCTTCGACCCATTCTGATCGGGCTTGGGGCTGCCGGCATGGGAACGGGCGGGCTTGCCGCCCTCATTGGCTGGTTCATAGCCTCACCGCCCCATTTTTGCATCGATCCCCCGCCGAATCAGCCGTGCGAGGAACCCGAGACGAACCACACCGGCACCGCGATCGCCGTGGCAGGTGTCGTCACGTTCATCGCAGGCACGGTGCTTCTCATCGGCGGAGTGAGTCAGCCTCCGGTTGCCGTTTCGGATCGCCGCACCAGCGCACCCGTCTCGGTCTCGTGGCGCCGGCCGGAGCCGAGCCGCGTTTCCGCCACGCCCGGTGCGATGACGTTTCCGCTGCTCAGCGGAAGCTTCTAGTCCACCGCGGGCCAGTCTTCGCGCAGCGTCTCCGCCGCGCGCGCGATGTCGATGGCGTCGGGCGCGCGCGGGATGTCCACCTTGTCGCCGCGCACGACCCCGTCGATGGCGGCGGCGAGCCCCGCCTCCACCGCGACCAAGTCGTAGCCGCCCTCCAGCACCAGCGCGATGCGACCTTTGGCGCTTGCGTTCGCCTGAGCTGCCAGCGCATGCGCCATCCAACCGAACGCGCGTGACGTGAGCTCCATTTCCGCGAGCGGATCGCGCTTGGCGGCGTCGAAGCCCGCGCTCACCAGCACCAGCTCCGGCTTGAACGACTCGAGCACCGGCAAAATCACCCGCTCGAAGGCCGCGCGGTACACGCCATCGCCACCGCCCGCGAGCAGCGGCACGTTCACCGTGAAGCCTTGGCCCTCGCCCTCACCGCGCTCGTCGGCGGCACCCGTGCCCGGATAAAACGGGTACTGATGCGTCGACAGATAGAGCACGCTCGGATCGCGGTAAAAAATCTCCTGCGTCCCGTTTCCGTGGTGCACGTCCCAGTCGACGATGGCCACACGTGAAAGGCCGCGCGCGCGCGCATGCGCGGCCGCCACGGCCACGTTGTTGAGCAAGCAGAACCCCATGGCCTGCGACGCGCGCGCGTGGTGCCCCGGTGGCCGCAAAAGCGCGACGCCGCGCGGGATTTCTCCGTCGATGAGCGCATCCACCATGGCCACGAGACCGCCGGCCGCCTTGCGCGCCGCCCCCACGCTCCGCTCCGAGACGTACGTATCGGGGTCGAGGTAGGCCCGCTGCCCGCGCAGCTCGGTGAGCGACTTCAGGTACTCGGGCTCGTGCACCCGAAGCAGCTCGTCGTCGGTCGCATCGCGTGGCTGCACGTGGGTCCAGCGAACACCGGGCCGCTCCAGCGCCGCACGCGCCGCACGCAGCCTTTCGGGCCGCTCGGGGTGGTAGGCCAGCGGTACGTGCTCCTCGTAGACGGGATCGTCCAGGAGAAGACTCGAGCCGTGGAGTCGACGAGAAGCCGGGCCAGAAACGTCGTTCGCCTTGGGGTGGATTTCTTTTTGCTCAGCCATCGTCCCTGGTCTTGCTCACATCAGTTGCGGCCGTCCCGACGCGAATGATAGCGTCCAAATGCGTTCGGGAGCAGCCCGGCGCACTCGCGGTCCGAGGGCGAATGCGAACCAAGATTATCGCTGTCAACGCGGTTATCGTTCTTTTGGTCGGACTCTTGACGTTCGTGCTGGTGCGAAAAGCACTGGATTCGGCGGCAGGAAATCCCACCCAGCTCATGGTCGAGGCCAAGCGCGACGCGCAGGCGGCATCGGCTCGACTGCAGCTCGATGGGCTGCGCATGGAAAGGTGGCTGGCCGGCAAGGCCTCTGAGCCTGCCACACTCGAGGTCCTAGCGAAAGCGAGTCCCGTAGCCCGGGGCGATGCGGCCACGAATCTGTGCGATGCCATTTTGAGCGCGGCCAAGCAGTCGCCGGTCTTCGCCGGGGCCGTGCCCTCGCTGGTCGTCCTCATCGACGCCCAGGGAAAGAGCATCGGCCGAAACGGCACCAACATAGGCCGGGGTGAGGACTACGCCGCCGCCTACGAGGGGCTGAAAACGGCGCTCGCCAACGGCCAGAGCGGCTCCGATGCCTGGGCCAAGGCCGAGCGCAACGACCAGTACCTCGCGTCGTACGCGCCCGTGCGCGATGCGCAGGGCAGGGTCGTCGGCGCTATCGCGGCCGGTTTCACCCTGAACGATGAGCTTTCGCGGGTGAGCGACGCCACCACCGGGCGCGCCCTGCGCTTGGTCACACCGCAGGGAAATGCCCTGCAAATCGCGGCGGCCGCTGCCGGTGGTGAAAATATCAACACGGCCATCAACGGCGACGCCAAGGACACCGTCAAGAACGCGCTCACTGCCGGACGCGTCGGCGCGCAGATGGTCAGCGACACCATCATCGCGGCCGCCGTGCTCGAGGGGTTTGGCGACGGCAAGCGCGCCGTCGTCGTTTCCGCCCGCCCGGCCTCGCTCATCGAGAACGTGAACGGCCTCATTTTGCCGGGAATTTTCGGCGTGACCTTGCTCGGCCTGGTCCTCGTCGTCGTGGGCGGTTGGTTGCTCGGCAACTACATCACGCAGCCCATCGCGGTGCTCGAGGAGGGGTTGCTCGCCATCCTCAATGGGCAGGCGGACAAGCGCTTCCAGCTCGATCATCCCGATCTGGGCGGCCTCGCGTTCCGCATCGACCAGCTCTTGAACCAACTCATGGGCATCGAGGAAGACACGACCGACGAAGAGGGCCGCGTTTCCAAGGCCCCCACGGCGTCGAACTTCAACGACGCCATGTCCGTCGACGAGCGCCAGCTCGACGCCGGGGCCCTGCAGCAGCTCGCCTCCGAGCCCGCGGAGCAGTACTACGCGCGCATTTATCGCGAGTACATCGCCGCCAAGCGTCAGCTCGGTGAGGCCGTGGATCACATCACCGATCAGACCTTCCGCCAGCGCATTCAGGGCATGGAGCAGGAGGCCTCGCAGAAATACGGCAAACCGGTCCGCTACCGCGTCCAACTCCGCGGCCGCGAGGTCACTTTGCTCGCGATTCCGCTGGGTTAAAAGCCGGATAGATCGTTGACGCCGCCTCCTCGGCGACCAACTTTGCGCCCGCTGGAATCTGTAGGGTGCTAAACAGGTTCCCGCTCTATCCAACCGGGGTGGCGGGGATCTGTTTCGAGGAGAACGTCGTGGGTTTGTTCGATCTATTCAAGGCCGGCTCGAAGGAAAAAGGCGAAAAGAAGGACCCAAAAGCGGCCGCGGCCGCCAAGTGGGCCGAGCGGGCCGGTGACAAGCGGGCACAGAATTACGACCGCCAGGAGGCCATTGCCGCCCTCGCCGACATGAAAACGGGGGAGGCTGCCGCCGCGCTCCTCAAGCGGTTCACGTTCACGATCGACCCGTCCATCACGGATCAGGACGAAAAAGACACGGCCTTCGAGGGCATCGTCGGCGCCGGCGAGCTGGCCATCGAGCCGATCCGCGCGTTTTCCACCAAGGCCGCGAGCCTCGCCTGGCCGATGAAGATCCTCAAGGAGCTGCTTCCCGAGGAGGCTTTCGTCGAGGAGCTTCTCTCCTGGCTATCGCGCTGGGACACCGAGTACTCGAAGTTCATCGACCCGAAGATTCAGCTCCTCGCCGCGCTCGAAGACTACAAGCACCCAAAGATCCGCGAGGCCGTCCAACCGTTCCTCGAGGACGTGAACGAGACCGCGCGCTTCCACGCCGTCGCGACGACGTTCGCACAGGGCGACGAAGCTGCGACCCCGTCCCTCGTGTCGCTCTTCGTCGACGAAGAGAGCTTCCGCATCAAGAACAAGCTCGCCGACGGTTTCGCCGCCACCGGCTGGCCCATCCCCGACGACCAACGCGACTCCATGCGCAAGGCGCTCCCGCCCGGCTACTCGATCGACGCCGCCGGCAAAGTCCGCAAGCGGTAGAACAGAAGAAGAAGGAACCGCCAGGACGCCAGGGTCGCCAGGGGGGAACGGCTGGTTTCTTTTGTTTTGAGCTCATTTCACCTGATGAAATGAGCTCAAAACAACAACGCCAGGGTGGCCTGGGGGGTATCACCCTGGCGACCCTGGCGTCCTGGCGGTTTCCCTCTTCTGCGAGTTACCGAATCTTCGGGCTCGTGGGGAAGTGGAAGCCCAGGGCGATGGAGATCATTTGATTGAACTTGAAGGTGCGGTCTTCGCTGTTCACCTTGTCGTCCGGGAACTCGCCGTTGGCGCCGGTGCCGCGGGAGTCGAAACCGCCGCGGTTCCACGAGAAGGGGAAGGCGCGGTATTCGAAGCCGAGCGACATCAACTTGTTCATGTAGAAGGAGAGACCTAGGCCGAACGTCGGCGCGATGGCCGTGCGTGAGGCGAGATCGAACGAGCGCGCTTCGGTGCAGCCCGGCTGCCCACCGCCACCGCCACAGTCGCCGCGCTCCTTCAAGCCTACGAACGCCACGCCGCCGTGGATGTACGCATCCGTGTCGACGAAGATCTTCTGGAAGATCGCCAGCTTGCCGCGGAAGGGAACCAGCGTGAGCTGCGGTGCCGCGATCCACTCCAACTTACCGACTTGGTCCTGGAAGGCGCCAGGCGTCACGTTGCTCGAGGTGAGCGGAGAGCCACGCGGCTTGGCCTTCTGATCGATCTGATCGGTCAAGTCCGTCGCGATGCTGCCCACGCCGTACGCAGCCCAGACGCCGATGCCGAGCCAGTCCTTGATGTTGTACTGGAGACGTCCGCCCACGAAGATCGTTCGTCGGTACTCGTCGAGCAACGTGAACGACACCGTCGGAGCAATCTCGAACCGACCCTCGCGATAGCGCCGCAGGTCCATGACGGGCGGCTTGCCCGCGAGCGGTCCGGTAATTTGAATCTCTTGGGCTTCTGCGGTTCCCACGCTCGCCATGAGCGTGCCCGCGAGAGCCGCTACGCCCGCCAATCGCGCAAAAAGAGCTCTCATTTGGGCAACCGGTAGTCCCAGCTAAAGGGAATGAAGACGCTCACACCAATTTGGGCCTGAACGTTGTTGGTGATCTGGTTGTCGCCGAACCAAGTACCTTTGTCGGTCTTTGCCGATCCGGGGGCGATGGTGAGGTTTTCGAGTTTCTCGTTGAAGATGTAGTCCCGAACTTCCGCCGTGACCGCAAACCAACGATTGAGGAAGATGCGCAACCCGAGGCCCAAGTTGACCGCGAGCTTCATCTCGTAATCGAACTTTCGATTGTCCGGGTCGATAACCGGAATCGGTCGCGTGGAGATAGCTCCGACACCGCCCACCACGTATGCGTCGTAGTGGAAGATGAAGTCTCCGAATGCCGCGAACTTTCCGTACATCGGCACGTACGTGAAATTCAGCGCCGCGGAGAACTGATATTCATTCAGCGGTGCAGCGACGTGCGTGGCGCGCCGGTTTTCGAAGTTGAATCGCGAGTCGGTGTTCAACCCGGTGTACAAATTACCGTTCAACCCGATCGCGAGGACGTTCGTGAGATAGTAGTTGATCGCCAGACCCGGACCCGGGTGGCTCACGAACTGATCATTCAGCGTAAATCCGAAATACGGATTGAATTCGAAGCGGCGTGCTCGCAGTGCGTAAATCTGTTGCACCGCATAGATTTCCGCTTTGACGTCTTTCTTCGCGGCCGCCCTGACGTCTTCCGGCTTCGGACACGCGGACGGGTCGATGTCGCAGATACCGCCCGTGGCGCCGGCCGTCGGTGCCGCTGGCTGCGCAGGCGTTTGTGCACCTGGCTGCGGCGAGTCGAGTTCGACGGAGCCATCCGCAGGTGGCGGCGTTGCGGGTGCAGGTTGATCGAGTTCGACCGCCCCTGCTCCAGTGCCAGGTGTGCCGGCTGGTGCACCTGCTGGAGGAGCCGCAGGCTTTTTGCCGCCAGGCTTCTTCTTCTGCGCCATCGCGTTGGATGCGGACAGCACGAGCCCGGCGGTGAGCGCACCTGTGAGGAGCCACCGTGTTGCCCTCACCAGGTTAGGTCTCTCCCGCATGTTCTGCGGCCTTCGACATTGATTTGCCCGGACGTCCGCGGGCCTAGCCTGCTTCATCGTGACCCCTGTCAGGTTTACCCCGCCATCGGCGGGACCCCGCTCACATTCGCCCCCGCTGTCGCGGGGACCGCATCCGCACTTGCGAATAACCGTTTGGCCTTTTTCAAAAGTGCCAACCGAGCAACTTAACTGCTTAGAACTATTGGGGAATCAGGCTTACGGCTAAAGTGTACACGACTATAGCATGTGCAAATTCAGCCAATCAACGACTATTCGCGATCACGCTGCTCTTGCCTCTTCATCCGGTTTGCCAAAGAGAGCCTCTACGAATTCGTCGGGGTAGAACTCGCGAAGGTCCTCCGCGCGCTCACCCAGACCGATGTATCTTACAGGTAGTTTCAACTCGTCGCAGATCCCCAGCACGATGCCTCCTTTCGCGGTGCCATCGAGCTTGGTCAAGATTATACCCGTGGGGTCCAGTGCTTCTTTGAACAATGCCGCTTGGCTAAGTGCGTTCTGGCCGTTGGTCGCGTCCAGGACGAGCAAGATCTCGTGCGGCGCGCCATCCATCGCCTTCGCGATCGTTTTGCGCACTTTCTTAATTTCATCCATAAGTGGCGTCTTCGTGTGAAGGCGACCTGCCGTATCGACCAAGAGAAGGTCGATTTGCGCCTCCTTGGCTTTGGTGGTCGCTTCGAACGCCACCGCGCCAGGATCCGAGCCTTCTTTGCCCTTCACCACTTCCGCCCCTACGCGCTTGCCCCACACTTCGAGCTGGGCCACCGCAGCCGCACGAAACGTATCACCTGCGGCAAGCAAAACTGATTTCCCCTCGCCGGCATACTTCGTTGCGAGTTTGCCAATGGTCGTGGTTTTTCCCACACCGTTGACACCCACCATCATCGCAACCGACGGCTTGGTCGGAAAACGAAGCGGCCCGCCGTCGAGCGACAGAATGCGCATGGCCTCTGCGCGAAGTTCTGCCCATACGGCTTCCGGATCAGCGAGCTCGTTGCGGTTCAATTTCTCTCGCAGACGTTCGAGCACCGTTTGCGTCGTTTTGACGCCTACGTCGCTCGTAAGCATGACTTCTTCGATCTGCTCCAAGATGGCCGGGTCGATCTCTTTCTTGCCGACGAAGAGCGCCGTAAGCCGTGCAATGAAACCCGTGCGCGTGGCGGCGAGTCCTTTGCGAATCCCCGCGACGTCGCGCTTGGCAGGCTTGGCCGCTTCCGGTCGCGCCGATTCGACGGGCGCCAGATCGGCTTGGGAGAGCTCTTCGGTGACGGGAGGTGAGGGCGGTGCCTTTTTCGAAGGCTCGGCCTTCGCCTCGGCGGCCTTCTCGGCCTTCCTCGGTGGAGGTGCACCGCTTTCGCGGAGCGCTGGGCGCTCGACGCGCTTGGTGGGCTCTTCGCGAGATTCACCAGCGGCTTTACCCGGTACCTCCGGGGCCTTCTTGCTGCGGAAGAAAAAGAGAAGCGCCGCAATCGCGACGACAACGACGACGGCGATGATCCATTCCATGGCTACGTTGAAGCTCCGTTCCGTCGTGCCAGGTCTTGCTCGATGCTGGCCCCGGGGTTGCGACTATAGGAACCCGCCACGGACCCCGTCAATTTGTTAAGTCCCGCGTATTTTTTAAGTCGCGCCTCACAACACGGGCTCGACGAACCTGGCTCCTGCGGAACACGCCCCCCCGCCGAGGTGCGGGGGGCTCTCAGTTCCCCCCCCTCCGGGGGGGATGCCTCGGTAGGGATGGGGCGGGGTTTACTTGGGTTTGCTGCGCTGGAGGGATGTCCAGTTTCACCGCCCGGCCTTTGGAGGCGGGAGCGGCCGTGGGAGCCATTTTCTCGATGTCTTCTTCGGCGCGCGCGTCGACGTCGTCAGCACTGAACGCCGCGTGTTCGACCGCTTCCGCCCAGCGCGCGGTCGCGAAATCGCCACCGGCCACGTCGCGCACGTGTCCCGGCGTCGGCTCGGGACGCTGATCGAACGGGCGGCCGCGCACGCGCGCCCACGCAATGAGCCGATCGAGCAGGGCCCGTTTGCGCGACACCAGGGAAATCTCGATTTCACCGGCAGGCGGTAGCTTTTGACGGAAAGCGGAATGGAAAGGCCCTTCGGCGACCAAGCGCGCGTCTTGTTCGAGCCGATTCGCATCGAGGGTAAAGCGTCCCTCGTCGTCCGTAACGCAACTGGCCGCCAGCTCGCGCTGCCCGAAGGTGGCATGTTCAATGACCACCCGCACATCGGTGATGGGCGTCCCATGGTGTGCGTCGATCACGCGACCGGTCCACCTTCGCGGGTGAGCTGCGCTGGCCGGACGCACCACTTCCAGGCGTGCCTCGGCCGGTCGCTCCGCGGGGGCCTTTGCTTCGCGCGGCGGGAGCGTGCGTGTCGCTCGCCGTCCCAGCCTTCCCAGGACCAAAAACGCCGCGACCGCGATCCCCGCAATTGCGAGTGGCAGTTGCCGCAACGGACTCGGACCTTGGAGCGCCACCATGATCGAGAGCGGCTCGTCCGGCTCGTACCAAGGTGCATCGGGCAGGTAGCGCACCGAGAGCATCGCGCTCGATGTTTCGGGCGACACGAAGCTCGAGACGACGTGCGCGACTCCCTTCTCCACGGGTGCTGCGCCGACGACGTGTTCGCCGAGGCGAACTTCCACGCTGCCTCCCGTGGCATCGCCCGCGCCGCGGATCTTCGCGTGCACGTCGATGGGGATGCCATCCTCGGGGATGCCCGTGATGGTCGCGTTGCCCGCGACATCGACCGACAGCGTGACATGCGTGTGCCGCTCGATGGGGATGATGTGCAAGCCCGCGCTGGTATCCACATCGCCCGCGTACACGAGGCGGAGTTCCCCAGGACCCGGCGCACCGAGCTTCTTCGGATCGAGAACGAAGTGCACGCGCCCTGCGGCGTTGGTGCTCGCATATCCGAGCGCGGTGTCCTTCTCGTTGCGCAAGGCGAGCATGCGTCCGGCGAGCGATCCGCCCTCGGTCTCGTCGACCGTTGCCACGGCATCCATTGCGAGGCTGTTCGCATCGATCATCAGCGAGCGCGGTGCGGGATCGAAGCGAAGCGAGATGGAGCGCTTGGCGAGATCGATCTCGAGATCCGTTTTCGCCCCTTCGAGAAGTGACGAACCTTGCGTCGCAAGGTGGGCCACGTAGTGATCGGCCGACAGCGGAAAACGCGCGCAGAAGCGCCCTGCATCATCGACCTTCAGCGCACCCGCTGTATTTTCCGGGGGGCGCGTCGGTGGATCCTCACACCCGGTGGGACGTTGCTCACCTTCCAGGCCCAGCGCTTCCTCCGTGCGGCGATCGCCAGCGCCGCGGACGCGCGCGAGTGAAACCGACACGGTCTCTCCGGCGAGGGCCTGCCCCAGATCGTCCTTCAATGTGCCCGAGAGAACGAGCGCTCCATTTTGACGCGCGGCCCTCGCGTCGATCTTCGCCGCCCCACGCACGTGCACGCGCAGTTGCGCATACGCGTGTCGCGCGAGACCCGTAGACGAAAGAAAGACAAGGGCACACACGCACGCGAAGCGCACGTGACGTGCTCTGTAGAGGATGAGGCCAAGACGACGAAATGGATCCACGAGAGGGCTCTTCTTGAAGGAGCTCCCATGATACCTTGCTCAGCACGTTGATGAACGGAAAGCGCGGGCTCGCGTTGGCGTGGATGATGGGACTTTCCGTCCTTTTGCTCGTCGCCGCTCCGAGCCGCGTCCATGCGGAAGATCGGACGCAGTTCCTCATCACGCGGCTGCAGTACCCGCCTGCGGCCGGCGTTGCGGACGACTTCCGTATCCGCACGAGTGCCGCACTCGGCCTGGGCTCCCTCGCGGACGTTGCCGAACGGGACAAAGCCATCACGCCTCTCTGCCAATCGCTCTCCTCCGATCCGAGCGACATCGTGCGCCAATCGGTCGCGGCCGCGCTCAAGCGCCTGAATCGGCCATCCGCGGCGAGCTGCGTGCGCAACCGCCTCGCCAACGAGGGGAACGCGCAGGTGAAGATGCAGCTTCAACGCACGCTGGATGCGCTGGAGGGATCCTCGGGTAGCGGTGGTGGCGGCGGCGGATCGCCTGCGTCGAGCTCGGGGCCGTGGACGCCCAAATTCGTGCAAAATGCACGTTATTACGTGGCCATCTCGGCCATCACGAACAACACGGGCCGGCCGATCGAAGAAGTGGAGCGCGCCATTCTTCCGGCGCTTCGCGGCAAGATCGAGTCACTGGGCGGCTATCAGCTCGCCCCGGCGAAAGAAGGGATGGACGCGGCCCGCGCGACCATCTCCAAGCGCAAGTTGAAAGGCTACTACTTGGCCATCTCGGTGGAGAAGTTCGACTATGCGGGCGGCAACCTGCGTGTCCGGGTCAAGTGTGCAGTCTTCGACTATCCAGGCAAAAATCTCCGGGGGGAAGTGCCCGCGGGGCTCACACAAGCAGGGGTTCGTCCCGGCGATCATTCGGCGGAGCAGAACTTGATGGGCATGGCCGCAGAACGGGCCGCCGAGCTCTTTGCACAAAATTTCCAGTGAGCATCCATTAGATGTGATGACGACAAACTGGCGCGGAGGGGTCGTGTCCGGCACCATGAAGGAAAGAATCCGATGACCACTTCCGCCCCCGTTGCGTCGTCCGCCCCTGGCTCCCCCCAAGGCCGCGCGCGTCACCAACGTAACTTGCGCAACTACCTGATCGACTCGAGCTTTCAGCTCAAATACACGGGCTTCATCATCGCCGTGGCGCTCGTCATCAGTGCGATTCTGGGCGTGTTTCTGCTGAGCACGAGCCACAAGGTGGTGGAGCAGAGCGACCATGTCCTGGTCGAGAGCAAGAAGGTTTCCGATGTCGTCAAGATGACGATCCGGGACAACTACGCGGACAATCCGGAGCTCGCAAACGCCTTCAACGGCGAGGCCGTTCTCAACGAGCAGAAGCTCGCCGAGCAGCGCCAGTCATTGGTGCAGAAGCAGAAGGTGATGCTCGTGGCGCTGGTGGGCGGGCTGACCTTGATGGTCATCCTGATCGGGCTCCTGGGGATTTACTTCACGCACAAAGTGGCCGGCCCGATTTACAAGATGACCATGCTTCTGCGCCAAGTGGGCGAGGGGAAGCTGTCGTTTCATGGGCGCCTGCGCCGCGGCGACGAGCTGCAGGACTTTTTCCAGACCTTCCTCGACATGGTTCAAAGCCTGAAGGCGCGCCAATTCCGCGAGTACCAATTGCTGGAGGCCGCCATCGAGAAGGCAAAGGCCGCCGGGGTAGGCGAAGACGCGCTCCACGACGTCGTCGTGGTCAAAGAGGAGATCAAGGCGTCGTTGGACATCAAGGGCGACTTCTCCAGCCCCGCGCTCTGATCTCTTCTTTCCCGTGCCCGTGCCCGTGCCCGTGCCCGTGCCCGATCTCCTTTCCCTCTCCCGAAGAGGAAAGATCGGGCACGGGCACGGGCACGGGCACGGGCACGGGATGAGAGGGAGGCTCTCTAAGCCGTGATGGCGCCGGGGATGTACTCGATGTGGACGCTCCCATCGACGCCGAACGTGACGCCTGCAACGTCGATGCGCATGCGTGCAACGTCGGGGCGCTTGGATAAGTAGCCGCGCCATAAGCGGTCGGCGGCGTGGAGCAGGCGCATTTTCTTCTTTCCTGCGACGCTCGCGAGCGGCTTCTCGTAGGCGGTGGCGCCGCGGGTTCGCACTTCCACCAAAACAGCAAGGCCATCTCGAAGGCCGACGATGTCGACCTCCAGATGGCCCAGTCTCAGGTTTCGCGCGGCGACGTCGAATCCTTGCGCCTGCAAGTACTCGACGACCGCGTCTTCTGCTTTCTTCGACGCGCCGAGACGGCGCGCCTGCTTTTCAACCGCCGCAGGCGGCCTTGCTCGCGGCATTGCACACCGCCGTCGGGGGATTCCCGGTGTTGTACTTCGTGCCCGACTTGACGCAGTAGCCGCCGGAGAGCTCTTGGCTGAACTGGCTTCCGATGGAGGCCACGAGCTGCTCGCACGTAAAGCCGTCGGGGCACTCGCAGTAGTTCGCTCCGTCATCGGTGCTGCCATCGGCATTGGCGCAGCGGCAGGAGCAGTAAACGGCCTTCTCCGGGAGACGATCGACCAGGTTCGCCGCTACCGCCTTACCGTTTGCGGCGTTGCCGACGATCTTGCCGTCGACGGTGCCCGGTAGGACGCACGGCTTGTCGATGCCCGGGTTGGCCGTTCCATCGGGCGTCTGACCGAAGGGGCAGGTGACGCGGCCTTGGAAGTGATTCACCAAGCAAAGGCGCGTCTGGCACTGGTAGCTCTTCGACTCGACGTTCACTTCGTTGACGTCGAAGCCGTTGAAGGTTGCGTCGTATTCACGCTCCGGTCGGCACGGGTCGCCAACGCCTTGCGTGCTGTTACACCCCGGTGCCGCGATCGTGAAAAGGATGGCCGAGGCCACGAGGCCAAGCAGGCCCCGCGTAATGAGGAGGCGCGAGCTAATCATCGTGAGGGCTCTCTCTCTTTGAGACGGACTTCAAGGGATCCGCCGACCCAATACAAGATGCAGCGACCTGTTTTTACGGTAATCGACTTCTTCAAATAAGGTCAAGCGGCCCACCGTGCCTCGCAAATCTTTCACGCGCCCCAGAAGGCGTAACGAAGGCGTTTCAATACATGCTTCGCCAGCGCTCTCGCGTGATGCCATCTTGCGCGACTCGTGTGGTCGCGGTGGGAGAAGTAGGCCAAAGCTTCCATAAGTTCACTTGTCTCAATGGCCGATCTCGTCTCCATCTTTCTTCGCTTCGGCCATCTTGTTTTCAATATAATGACCTAAGCAGATCACCCTGTTGTTGGCCTTGTTTCACCTTGACAAGCAGCAAATCGCCTCCGTACCATCGCACGGCTCGGGGTGAATATCCTTTGAACATCGTTGACGTTTTTGGCTGCGTGGATCCCTTTTCCGGCGCGCTGTTTCGTGAAACGACGCGAGCATGAGGAGCAAATCGATGCGACGCATCTCCAAGTGGGGTGGCGGGTCCCAAGCCCGCGCTCTGAATAAGGTAGGCCTTCTTCTGCTGGCGTCTGCGCTCACCCTGGGCACGCCGGGAGAGGCCGATGCGCAAAAAGGTAAGCCCAAGAAGCCGCCCGCAGGTGCGCCTGCGAAGCCTGCTGCTGGTACTGGGACCCCGGCAACTCCAGCGACTCCCCCGGCAACTCCTCCGACCGGAGGTTCGGACGTGGAGCTCGACGCGAAGCCCGGTGCGGCACCCGCGGCCGCGGCCAAGCCGGTCGACAACTCGCCGCCACCGCAGGCCGGTCAGATGACGCAGCAGGCGCAAGAAGCCAAGCGCCTCTTCGATGGTGAGAAGTGGCAGGAAGCCGCACTTGCGCTCGACCGTGTTCGCAAAGGTGAGACAGGCGACGACGAGGGCAACAAGCAATTGGCGCAATACCACCTCGCCATTGCCCTCTATCGCATGAAGTTCTACCAGGCCGCCTACGGCATCTTCAGCGAGATCGCCGACAAGGCGAACCACCTGAAATTCAACGAGACGCTCCTGTGGCTCTCGAAGCTGGCCACCGACCTTCCCGAGCCGGCCGACATCGTCGAGCGCGTCGGTAAATACTCCGATGCACAAATCGAACGATTCAACAATGCCAATCAGCGCGATTTGTATTGGCAGCTAAATTATCTTCTGGGCCGGTACCGATATCGCAATCGCCAATACGAGGATGCGATTCGACTTTTTACCAAGGTCGACCGGCAATCGAAGTATTACGTCCAGTCTCAATTTTTCCAAGGCATCAGCTACGTGCAGCTGCGCAAGTCGGTGCCGGCGGTCCAGTCCTTCCAGCGCATCGTCGGCGCGATCGACGAGGGCGTGCAGGGCGTCGAGGACGAGGCCCGCATGCGCGACCTCGCGTTCCTCTCGATGGCGCGCACGTACTACTCGGCGTCCGTTCGCCTCGACGAGAACAATGCGCCCACGATTGACAGCCAGAAGCTCTCGGCTGCGGTCAAGTACTGGAACAAGGTCGACGTCGCGAGCGAGTACTGGCTCGACGGCCTGTTCGAGGAGTCGTGGGCCTACTTCATGGCAGGCGACTACCCGCACGCACTTGGTAACATCCACACCATCGGGGCGCCGTATTTCCCCAATTCGCACTATCCGGAAGCGGAAGTCCTACGTGCGGTCATCTACTTTGCGAACTGCCAGTACGAGGACGCTCGCGTCATCGTCGCAAAGTTCCAGGGGAAGTATCAGCCCATCTACGACGAGCTGAACAAGGTTCTCGGCCGATTCAAAGGGGAGAACCAAGAAGAGGCCTTCTACAAGTTTCTCAAGGACGTGCGGGAAGACAAAGCCAACCTCGATCCTCGGATCAAGCCGATCGTCCAGAACGCGCTGTCCGACCGTCAGCTCCTGCGCAACCTCGAATACGTGAAGGTGCTCGACGACGAGTCCGCGCGGTTCAAGCAACGGCCGGCGGGCTTCCAGTCGTCGTCCCTGGGCGCGGACGTGAAGGACTCGCTCCAGCTTGCGCGCGATCTCGCGGTGCGGAACACGGGGCAGCTGGCCCGCGACCGCTACCAGCGAAACCTGGATGAGTTGAACGAACACCTGCGCAACGCCTCGAAGATCCTCATCGACATCACGGCGGCGCAGCGCAACCAGCTCGACGTAGCCATCTCCGGTGGTCAGGTCACGGCGGCCGAGTCGAAAGCCAACATCGTCAAGCCGGACGAGGAGCACGTCATCTGGCCGTTCGACGGAGAGTACTGGCGCGACGAACTTGGCTTCTATCGCCAGACCATCACCTCGAAGTGCGGGAGGTAGTTTCTCATGAATAAGGTCATCGCGTTCGGGCTCGGGCTGCTGTCCATCGCCGTGGTGCACTCCAGCGCCATGCCCGTGGCGGCAGCAGAGACTGCGGGCGGCGCGTGCATCAACGATGCTGCACGCAAAGAGCTCACCGCATGTCCGGGGGCCGGCCCGAAGGAGTTCGACGTCGGGAAGCACGGCAATCAGCCGCATGTCAATTTCCGCGGCGTCGCCCCCGTCGATGGGAAAAAGAAGGGCGAAATCAAGCCGGGGGCCCCGACGGAATCGATTCCCCGCGATGAACGAAAGAGCCGCCTGCAGGCGCGTGCGCGCGCCCTGTTGGTGACGGAAATCCAGGGGCTGGAAAGCCTCTTCGCGTCGACGCCAAAGAGCTCGCCCGACCGGGTCGAGCTCGCGCGCCGTTTGTCGGAGGACTACGTCGAGCTCGAAAGCGCCGCCTTCAAAGAGAAGACGCAGGCCGAGATCGACCGCGACACGCTGAAGAAGACGAATCCGGCGGGCGCGGGGCAAAAGCAGACGCAAGCCAACTCCGCTGCGCAGATCATGAACGGCGCCCGCGGCAAGGCGCAGAATTACTACTCGCTCATCAAGAACGAGTACCCGAACTACTCGAAGCTGGACGAGGTCCTCTACTACCTCGCCTACGAGTACGAGCAGGCGAACGACAACGCCAATGCGCGAAAAGTCTATCTCGAGCTGATTAATAAGCGCCCCGATTCGAAGTACGTTCCCAATGCGTACCTCGCCTTCGGTGAGCTCTTCTTCAACGAGGCGATGGGCGATCCCAGCAAGTGGGATCTGGCCGCGCAGGCGTACACGGAAGTCATCAAGTACCCGCCCGAGAAGAACAAGGTGTACGGGTATGCCTGGTACAAGCTCGGGTACGTCTTCTGGAACCAGTCGCAGTTCGAGAAGGCGCTGAACGCCTTCAAGAAGACGATCGACTGGGGCAACACGTACAAAGAGCAGCCGGGCGCCAGCAAGCTGGCCGATGCCGCGCGCAAGGACACGATTCCGGTCTACGCGCTCAAGGGCAATCCCGCGGCGGCGTACAATTACTTCCACAACATCTCGGGCGACACGCCAGGCTCGGACACGAAGACGTTCCAGATGATGGACGACCTCGGCGTCAACTACCTGGACACGGGCCACTACCCCGAGGCCATCACGCTCTACCGCGACTTGATGAGCCGCGATCGCAACGGTGACAAGCACTGCGTCTACCAGGCGCACATCACCGAGGCGACGCTCGCGATGAAGTCCGGCAACAAGGACTTGGTCAAGACGGAGCTCGACAACCAACTCAAGAACTACAACGAGTTCAAGAACGCGAACCACACCGCCGAGTCGAAGAAGGAGTGCGCGAACAAGACCGCAGCGCTGCTCACCGAGACGGGCATGGCCTGGCACTTGGAGGCCGTCGGTTCGCAAGGCCAGCGCGGTACGGGCGACCAGAAGGCGATGACCTTGGCCGCCTACCTGTACAAGAAGATTGGCGAGACCTGGAACGCGCAGGACTTCTCGACCTTCGAGTTCCCCCGCATCGTCAAGGAAGACTGGCCCACGCTCTACAAGATCCGCTACGCGATGGCGGACCTCCTCTACTTCCAACAGAAGTGGGCGGAGTGCGGTCCGGCGTTCGATGCGGTCGTGGCGGAGAACCCCACGGGACCCGATGCTCCGGAGGCCGCCTACGCCTCGGTGCTCTGCTACCAGAACATCTACGAGGCGACGCACAAGGGCGACACCGACAAGAAGGGCATGGGCAATGCGCCCGGCCAGGCGAAGCAGAGCGAGGCCCAGAAGAAGGCCGAGGACGATGCGCGCCTTCGACCCAAGCCGCTGACCGACAACCAGAAGGGGATGATCACCGCCTTCAATCGGTACATCTGCTACATCAAGCCGGTCGACGCGCAGGGCCAGGACCAGCTCGTCGAGGTGAAGTACGCCCGCGCGCGTACCTACTTCGAGGCGCAGCACTGGGAGGAAGCCGCGGCCGCGTTCCGCGAGATTGCGCTGCAGAATGCCGACAAGGACGTCGGGATTTACGCCGCGCAGCTTTACCTCGAGGCCATCAACGTCATCGGCTCGCACTCCAATCCGCCGCGTCCGGCCTGCTACGACGACATGCAGAACGACGTGCCGAAGTTCGTCGAGCTGTATTGCACGGGTGAGAAAGAGAAGAAGAACGCCGACCAGTGCGTGTCGCTCACCAAGGTGAGCTGCGACATCCAGCGCTTGAAGGCGCAGAAGCTCGTGGAGCTTGCGGACAAAGGCGGACCCAACGCAGTTCAGACCTACGAGCAAGCGGGCAACACGTACTTCGAGTTGTGGCGGCGCTTCGGCGAGGCCCAGTTGAGCCAAGGACAACCCGGCCAGTGCGAGCGCCTGGACGAGATCCTCTACAACTCGGCCAAGGCATTCCAGGCGGCCCGTCTCGTGGCGAAGGCCATCAAGGCGCGCATGACCTTGCTCGACCCGCGCTACAAGATGGACAAGTCGGACCTGGCGAAGAAGGCCACGTACGAGATCGGTGGGAACTACCAGGCCATCGCGGTCTACGACCAAGCCGCGGAGTGGTTCGAGAAGTTCGCCAAGGAGAATCCCAAGTACGAGAAGGCCGACCAGGCTCTTTCGGACGCCACCGTGCTCCGTCTCGGATTGGGCGACGAGGAGGCGGGCATCAAGGACGCGGAGATGTTCCGCAAGAACTACGGTGCGAGCAAGCCGACGCAGGCCGCGACCATCGCCTTCGCCATCGGCGCGCACTACGCCGAGAAGGAAGATTGGGACAAAGCGCAGAAGGCGCTCGAAGACTCGATCGGCTACATCGATCGCAACGCGGCGCCGGACATCCAGGTGCAGGCGCACGCGACCCTGGCCCGGGCGTACTTGAAGGTGCGCCACCAGAACAAGGATCGTTCGCACGCGGACTACGCGAAGGTGCGCAAGATCTGGGAGAACCCCGCGGACGCGGTGCGCAAGATCAACGATTCGTACCCGAACGAGGACGAGGCGCAGAAGCAAAAGCGCGTCGGCAAGGCCCTCAATGCCGTGGGCGAGGCGTACTTCGCGGCGGCCGAGGAGCTGAAGAAGGAGACGGTCGACAAGATCAAGTTCCCCGTCTACCGCGGCTCGGGCACCAAAGAAGACGTGGTTCGCCACATCAACACGCGCGTCAAGGAGTGGCTCGAGAAGAAGGGCCCGGCCATCGAGAAGGCGGCCGCCGAGTACAAGAAGATCGTCGACCTGCAGCCCGATGCTCCGCCGAAGTGGGTCATCGCGGCCGGCTCGCGCGTCGGTCTGATGTGGGGTGACTTCGTCGACTCGTTCCGCGCCGCTCCCATTCCGGAGTCGTGGAAGAAGGACGCGGAGATGCGCGGCGTGTACTTCGACGCACTCGACGCGAAGAGTGAGCCCATCAAGGTGCAGCGCGCGAAGCCCGCGCTGGTCACGTGCCTCACCTACTCGGTGAAGTTCCAGTACTTCGACCAATACTCGCGTAGCTGCGAGGAGTGGCTCGCGAAGAACTACAAGGCCGAATACCACGTCGTCGACGAGCTGCGCGGTGCGCCGACCCTGTCGAACAGTGGTCTCGATGACAAGCCGCCGCCGCTCACCATCGGCGGGTTGATCTGGCACCCGCAGAACACGGGCCCCGCGGAGAAGGTGGCCGCGAGCAGCGTGGCGGCTCCGTCGGATGATCAGAAGGCGGACGCGAAGAAGGGCGACAAGGCTGGCGGCGGCAAAGGCGGGGTGAAGGCCTCGGCCAATGCAGGCGCCGGCGGTGGTGGCGGGGCGAAGCCGCCGAAGGGCGCGACGGTTCGGCCTCTACCCGGTGGGAAGAAGAAGTGATGGGGACCACGATGAATCGAAAAGTGAAAACGCTGGTGGCATTGGCCGCCTTGGTCGTGGGCTCCGTCACGGTAGGTTGCGGCGGCGGGGCCAAAGGCGAAGGAGCAAAGTCTCCCGACAGCGCGAAAGGCCCCGTGAGCCCCGGCAAGCCGGCGGAGGTCAACAAGGAGGCGCAGGACAAGTTCTTCGCAGCCATCGAGGTCTTCAACGGCCACGACAAAGCGGGCAACTGGAACGACGCGGCCTGCCAGGAGACGGCGAACCTGTTCAAGGCCGCCGCCGCCGAGCAAAAGGGCGGGAAGTTCCCGGAGGCGACCTTCAACGCGGGCCTCTCGTGGCAGCGTTGCGGCAACGACAAGGAGGCCAAGGCCCTGTTCGAGAAGGCCTTGGCCGACGATCCGAAGTTCCACCACGCGCGCGTGCAGTTGGCGCTCTATCAGTTCAAGGCGGACGGCAACGAGGACGCGGCGATTTCGTCGCTGCAGCAGTCGGTTCTCGACGCGCAGTTCCAGAACGTGCCGGCGCTGGTGAACCTGGCCATGCTCCAAATGCAGCGCGACGGCGCGGCGGCGGGCGATGGCTGCAAAGACGACATGGAGTGCGCGAAGAAGAATCTGCAGCGCGCTCTGGCCATCGACGACGCGTACATGCCGGCGTTCAACCAGCTCGCGCTCTACTACTTCCAGCAGGCGAAGAAGCGCGCCGGCGGCGCGAAGGTGAGCTCGGGCCGGGGCAAGGGGCGCGGGATTGCGACCAACGCGGCGCTCGGAAAGCGCGCCGACGTGCAGCAGCTCGAGCTTGCGGCGCTGGTGTGCTCGCAGGCGGTTCGGAAGAATCCGAATTACGCGCCGATCCACAACACGGCGGGGCTCATTCAGAACGAGCTCGGTCAGATCAACGGCGCCGTGAGCGAGTTCAATCAAGCGGCGAAGCTCGATCCGAAGTTCTTCGAGGCGCAGATGAACTACGCGTTCGTCAACCTCTCCTTCCGCGGCTTCGAGCAAGCGCAGGCGGCGCTCCGTCGTGCGCTGGACATGCGCCCGAACGATTACGACGCCCACTTGGGAATGGCGCTCGCACTTCGTGGTCAAATCACCGACGCCAATTACGACGCGCAGGTGAACGCGGTGCAGGCGGAGCTCGACGCGGCGAAGAAGATCGACCCGAATCGGCCGGATGCCTTCTACAACGAGGGCATTTTGACCCAGGAATACAAGGCCAAGGGCGGCGGCGGTAAGGACAAGACCATTGGCGCGCTCAATCAGGCGAAGAGCATTTACGGCGACTTCGTCGCGAAGGCGACGGGGCGTTCCGAATACGACGGCGCCGTGAAGCGCGCCAAAGAGCGTATGCAGGATATCGACGACACCATCGCCTTCTTGGCGGCGGGCGCCGCCGATGACAAGGCGGCCGCACCTCCCGCAGCGGGCGCACCTGCCGCGGCTGAGGCACCGAAGAAGTGAGCTTTCACCCCGCCTCCCCAACTCGAGAGCCCAAGCTCCAAGACGCGGCGGGGTTTTTTATGGAACTTGGCCCTTCGCTCGTTGTCCGTTCCAATAGGAAGAGTCGTTTTTGCTCTGCAAAGAAGATCAGAAAACATTGAGCGGAGAGATTGACCGTCACGACTGGCGGGGGGTACACTGTCACTGTAATCGCCAACGTCACCGCATTGAGCGCAGGGCTCGCGGTTTTTATCGGAGAGACACACCCATGAACGGGAGCAAGCGGAAGTCGGTGATGGTCGGTTGCGTCGCGGTGCTCGTTACGCTCGCTCTGAGCGTGCCTGCGTTTGCGCAAGCGCCTGCCGGTGGCGCTCCGCCGGCGGGCGGCGATGCCAAGGCTGGCACCAAGGCGACCACGAGCAACGAAGGCTACGGCTACGAGTTTTCCGACGATCCGTTGAGCGCGGGGGGATTCGGTCCCCAGGATGCCACCATTCGCGTGCGACCTGGACCGGTGCGAACAACGCTGATTCGACCCCGTACATCGTTTGTGCCTGAGATGTTGAAGTCGGTGGAGAATCTGTAAACCATGGAAAGCCAAGGTAAGCCCAAGGTTGCGCTCACGTTTGCGCTCTACCAAGGCGATCAGCTCGTTCGTCGCGACACGATCGTCCAAGACATCGTCGTCAAGATCGGCAAGGACCCGCGAAGCCACCTGCGCGTGGACGACGAGCTTGCGTCCCGCATGCACGCGGTCATCGAGGTGGCCTCGCCTGGCGACATCACGCTGATCGATCTCGGCAACGAGCCGGGGACGATGGTGAACGGGCAGCGGGTCAACAAGTGCAAGATCCGCCCGGGCGACCAGATCCAGATCGGCTCCACTTTGATTCTGCTCGAGAGCGCCGAGCTCGCGGGTGCAGGCGCGACGAGCCAGATCGGGCAAGTCGCTCCGCCGCCTCCGCCCCCCGCACCCGTGCCGCGCGTGCAGACCGCGGTGGGGACGGGCTTTGCGCCGGCGCCGCCCTCGGTGGATCCGGGCTACACGGCGCCCGCGTCTTCGGATCCGCGCGGCCACAATCCGTTCGGCGGTCCTCCGTCTTCTGGTGGCGGCATCGCAGGACGCGACGTGCAGACGGGGGCCGCGATGGCTGCCCAGGCTGCGGCTGCCCAGGCATCGGCTGCGGGGAATCCGTTCGCGGCGAATCCGTTTGCGGCACCGCCCGGGGCAACGCCGTTTGCCGCGGGGCCGCCGCCGGGTGCGAGCCCATTCGCGGTGTCCGCGCAATCGCCGTACGGGCACGCGGATGTCGATCCGAATGCGCCGCCCGGCACGTACACGTACAAGCTCGTGAAGAGCGGTCCGGAGGTGAATCCGGACGAGGTCGAGGTTGCGCACCTCGCGGCCATCGAGGTGATGATCCTGTGGGACACCAACGTGCTCCACGTCTCGCACCTCACGCCGCCGCGTTCGTTCTTCGTGGGCGAAGAACAGATGGGCAACATCGGGTGTGACTACTTCATCCCGAGCGAGACCTTGGGAACCACGCGTGCGCCGATCGTGCTCGCGCGCGGGGGTAGCGCCGCGTTGGTGATTCTGCCGCGCACCACGGGCACGGTGGAGATTCCGGGTCAGCCGAAGCTCACCATCGCCGACTTGATCCAATCGGGACGCGCGCGTCCGTCGAGCGAGATCAGCGGTGGGTACGAGTTCGAGCTTCCCGCCGGCGCCAAGGCCAAGATGGAGCTCGAGGGCTCGGGCCTCGTCTTCCAAGTGAGCGCGGTGAATGCCGGCAAGGCTCCGCCGATGGGCGCCTTCGCGCAGTTCGAGCCGGCGGCGTACGCCTTCGTGGGTCTCTCGTTCTTGATCCACATGGGCATCGTGGCGGCGCTCGCGTTCTTCATGCCGAGCATGGGCGCGGACGACAGCGAGGCGATCGATCGGGATCAAATCCTGAAGATGCAGCACTTGCTGAACGCTGCGGCCGAGCGCGAGCAAGAGCAGCGCGACACCGAAGCCGTGCAGGACAACGCCGACAACAAAGAAGGCGGCACCGGCACGCGCGCCAAGGGTGAAGAAGGTTCCATGGGGAACCCGACCACCAAGGAGACGGGCCACCGCTACGGCGTGCAAGGTCCGCAGGACAATCCGGATCCGCACATCGCGCGCCAAGCGGCGCTGCACGAGGCGGCGGAATTCGGCATGATCGGTCTCCTCAACGTGGGCGGAGGCGCGGATCCCAACGCGCCGACGGCGCCGTGGGGAAGGGAAGACTCGCTCGGGACGGATCCGATGAGCGCCCGCGGCAACATGTGGGGCGACACCATCGGCGATTCGTTCGGCGCCGGCGGCCTGGGTCTCTCGGGCGTTGGTGAAGGCGGCGGCGGCCGCGGCGAAGGCATCGGTCTCGGCAACATCGGGACCCTGGGCCATGGTGCGGGAACCGGCACAGGCCAGGGCTTCGGCAATGGTCACGGTCGTTTGGGTGGTTCGCACCAGACGAGGGCACCGAGCATCCGTCAGGGCACCACGCAAGTGAACGGGCGTCTGCCGCCCGAGGTCATTCAGCGTATCGTTCGCCAGAACTTCGGCCGCTTCCGTCTCTGCTACGAGAACGGGATGCGCACCAACCCGAACTTGTCGGGTCGCGTTTCGGTCAAGTTCGTCATCGACCGCCAAGGCGCGGTCGCCACGGCCTCCGATGGAGGTTCGGAGCTTCCGGATCAGGGCGTCGTTCAATGCGTCGTCCGCGGGTTCGGAAATCTGTCCTTCCCTCAGCCCGAGGGCGGCATCGTCACCGTCGTGTACCCGATCATCTTCAGCCCGGGCGACTGACACGGTTATGTAAGCGCGCAAGCATGCGGCCGAGGTCCGAAGGACGGATCTCGGCCGCGGTGCTTTGTGGCGCTTCGAGCACGAGCGCGTGCGCGTGCAGGAGCACGATCACGTACACGACCACGAAGCACGATCACGTGCACGTTTCCGTTGTCGTGGTCGTGCTCGTCTTTCGTGCACGTGATCGTGATCGTGGTCGTGCACGCGCACGCGCTCGTGCTCGAAGACTCCTCGGCGCTCCCCCGCCTCAACGCTCTCTCCGCCGCCGACATCCGAACCCCAGCAGAGTGGACTTTTTGCTTCATGCCCCGCTACACTTTGATCAAGGTTTTTAGGCGGATGTGGCGGGCTCTTTTCGCGGCCGTTTTCCTTCGGGAACGTGGCACATTCGAGGTTTTACGATGACGATGCGCATGAAGGTACTCGTGGGGCTCGTGGTCGGCGCGGTAGCCACGGTTCTCTCCGCAGGCTGCAGCCGGAACAACATCGAGGCGGTGAATCTGTCCAACGAAGGGGACAAGGCGCGCGCGACGAACATCGATGAAGCGATATCGAAGTACGAGCAAGCCACCAATCTCGATCCGACGAACCATCGCATCCTCTGGAAGCTGGCGACGGCCTATCAGAAGAAAGAAGCGTGGGACAAGGTCGCATCGACGTGCGCGCGCGCCGAGAAGCTCGCGCCGAAACACGCCAATTACTTCTTTTTGCATGGCTATGCGCTGGAGCAGCAGGCCGTGAAAGGCCCCACGGGTTGGGCCGATGCGAAGGGCCCGCTCCAGACGGCCATCCAACTCGATCCCAATTACGCGGAAGCGCATTTCGAGTTGGCGCAGGTGCTTTTGCACACCGACGACGAGGCGGGGGCACTTCAAAATTATACCGAGGCGATTCAAAAGAAGCCCGACGAGACGGTGTTCTACGGGCCGCTCGCGGACCTCTACATTCGACTCAACTTCTTCGAGCAAGCTGACGCCGTCCTCAAAGAGGCCGTCTCGTTCGCCAAGCCGGGCGACAAGACGCTCTTCATCATTCGCTCGCTCGCGGGCGAGGTGAAGGAAGTTCGAGGGGACTTCAACGGCGCCATTGCCGACTTCGACGCCGCAAAAGCTGCGTGTGGCGCCTGCAACGAAAAGGGCCAGCAGATTGCGTTCTTCAACCTCGGCTTTGCCTATTCGAAGGCGCAGCCGCCGCGAAAGAACGAAGCCGTGCAGCAACTTCAGAAGTTCCAAAACACGACCTGCAAAGGCGCAGCGGCCAATCGCTACGCCGATGAATGCGCCCAGGCTCAAGAAATCCTCAAGCAGCTTGGCGGGAGCTGAAGCCTGAGGTTCGGAAGCAAGCCAGAACGCGCGACATTGCGCGACATGTATGGAGTTAGACCGACGATCTCTACGGTGGAGTCTCCTCCGTTCGAGGTAGGCTCGCCGTTTGTCGCGCCGTTGGATCAAGGCTCACAGCACCTTCTGCGTCTGATAGCTTTACTGTCCGTGTCGTCCTCCCACAAAGGGCCCTCGCTTCCTTCCGCGTCGGCGGAAATTCGAGCCTCCCTAGTGTATGGGGGAGAGGCGGCCGCATGCCGGTTGTAATAGCCGAGGGATTTTCATGGATCTGCAAACGCGTATTTCGCTACTCGAGGCCAACCGGGATTGGCAGGGGCTGATCGAGGAGCTGGAGAAGGGCATCGCCTCTGCGGGGCAGAACGTCGCAAAGGCTGCATTCCATCTCCGCTTGGGGCGCATCCTGGACGGCAAGTTCCTCCTGGGCGTCAAGGCGCTCAAACATTTTCAGGATGCCTACAAGCTCAACCCGCAGTTGACCGAAAGCCTCGAGGCCGCGCGCGGCATTTATTGGGACCTCGGCAAGCTGAACATGGTCCAGAAGCTCATCGAGTTGGAGCTCAAGGCCGTGCAGCAGGGCATGCCGGCGAGCCTCCTCCTCTGCGACCTGGGCGACGTGCTTTGCGACGTGGGCGATTACGACAAGGCGACGGCCACCTACGCCCGTAGCCTCGCGGCCAGCGGCGGCGCCAACAAAGAGGCGAGCGCATGCCTCGAGGACGTGCAGGCCGAGAGCGGCTCGTGGCAAGCGCAAGTTGCCGCTTTGCTTCGCGCAGGCCAAGCGGAGACGCACTCCAAGGCCAAGGCCCGCCTCTTTTTGCGCGCTGCGCGAATCACCAAGCGCTTTGCCCCGGACGAGGCGGAGCTTCAGCTCGGGCGCGCGTACGCGGCCGATCCGCTGTCGAAGCCGACGGCAGCCGTCTTCGAGGGCCTGCTCTCCGAGCAGGGGAAGCTCGACGAGCTCGAGTCGATCCAGCAAGAGGTCCTCTCGCAGGTGAGCGATCGCCGCGAGCGCGCGGAGTACGCGATGATGTTCGGCAAGCGCTGGGTGCAGCGCCACCAGAACATCGACATCGGTGCGCGATTCCTCGAGGCCGCGGTCAAGTTGGATCCGGACAACGAGGGCGCCTTCCACTTCCTGCGCGATGCGTACGGCAAAAAGGGCGGCGATTGGAATCGCGTGCTCACCTTGGCCGAGGAAGCGGCCACGCACGCGGGCGAGAACGGCAATGCGACGTTCCTGCTGGTGCAGGCGGGAACGATTGCTTGGCGCGAGATGGGCAATTTGATCCGCGCGCGCACGTCGTTCGAGCGCCTGGTGACGATTGCGCCGGAACACCCGCAGCTGCGCGCGTTCGAAGCGCAGATTGGTGAATCGCTTCACAAGCCGAAGGCGATTCCGCAGGACGACGTGGCTTCCATCGTGCCTCCTCCGCACGTGTCGGAGCGTCCTCCTGCATCGGAGGGAGTAAGCCTTTTGGATCGCGGCCTCCCCGAGATCGCGCCTCCGCCGCCCCCGCCGACCGATGTCGTCACCGAGCCGGCGCGCCCCGCGACCAGCGATGCGCCGTCGGCGGATCCCGAGGTGACCGTCGGCGAGACGACCGAGCAGGTCTCGATGGTCGACGAGGAGGAGATCGGCCTCGTCGAATCGGTGTCGCCGCCTCCCTTGGTTGCGCCGCCTGCGCCGCCGCCGCCCGTTCCGTCGTCGCCGTCGCTGCAGCAGGCGTCGCCGGCCCCGCCGGCCGTGCGCACGTCGTCGCAGCAGCTTTCCGCGGTGGGGCCCGCGAGTGCGCGCTTGCCGGTGCCTCCGCCGTCCACACCCGTGGTCACGGACATCAGCACGCCGCGCATTTCGACGCGTCCCGAGGCCGCTGCGCCGGCCACCGAGCCGCCGCCGGCGAAGCTCACGAGCGTGCCGCCGCCGGCCGCCGCCGCATCGCAGCCTCCGCCTGCGGATGAAGGAAAGATTGCCGAGCTGCGCGCCCTCGCGCAGAAGCAAGAGAGCTCGAAGCGCTTCAACGAGTACGTGAAGACGCTCTTGCAGCTCGCCGCGGCCGTTCCCGATGCGGACGAGAAGGTCTCGCTCTACATGAAGGCCGGCGAGCTTTACGTCACCAAGTTCGCCAATCAGGCGGAGGCGGTGAAGGCCTACGAGCAAGTGCTGCTGCTGCAGCCGGAGAACTCGACGGCCGTCGACTACCTGCGGCAGATGTACGAGAAGCGCCGCGATTGGGAAAAGCTCCTCGGGCTCGAGCGGCGTGAGGCAGAGGCCCTTCCGCCGGGCAGCGCCCGCGCGGCGAAGTACCTGGAGATTGCGAAGCTCGCCACCGAGCGCGTGAAGAAGCCCGACGTGTGCATCGTTCTCTGGAACGAGGTGCTCGCGAGCGATGACTCCAACGCCGAGGCCCTCGGCGCGCTCTCCATGCTGTACGAGCGCTCCAAGGATTACGAGAAGCTCGCCGACGTGCTCCAGCGCCAAGCGGAGATCACGTACGACCCGAAGCAGAAGGTCGCCACGCTCACCAAGCTGGGCACCATCTTCGGCGATCGCCTGAACAACGACGAAGGCGCGGTCCAGGCCTGGCGTCAGCTTTTGGCCATCGACCCGTCGGATCGCAAGGCGCAAGAGGCCCTCAAGAAGAAGTACCTCGCGCTCGGTCGCTGGGACGATCTCGAGGTCTTCTACGCCGAGACGGGCAAGTGGGACGAGTTCATTCGCGTCCTCGAGCAGCAAGAAGGCAAGGAGCCGGAGCCGGCGGCCAAGATTGGTCTGCTCTTCAAGATTGCCCAGCTGTGGGCGGACAAGAAGCAGAAGAACGATCGCGCCGCCAAGGCCTACGAGAAGGTGCTCGACCTCGAGCCGAGCAACCTCCAAGCCGCCGAAGCGCTCATTCCGATCTACACCGCGTCGAACAACAGCAAGGCGCTCGCCAACGTCATCGAGGTCAAGCTCGGTCACGTCGAAGATCCGGACATCAAGCTGCAGCTTTTCCGCGAGGTGGCTGCGCTTTACGAGGGCCGGGTTCGCGATCCCGAGCGCGCGTTCCAGCGTTACCTGTCGGCGTTCGAGCTCGCACCGCACGATGAGCAAGCGGCGCAGGACGTCGAGCGCGCCGCCAAGATCACCGGCGGCTGGGACAAGTTGATCGAGAGCTACACGCGCGCCATCGACGCGGCGAGCCTCGAGCACAATGCGGAATTGGTCATCGTCCTGCGCCTGAAGCTCGGTCGCATCCTCATCGACGAGGTGGGGCGCATCGACGACGCGCTGGCGGCGTACCGTTCCGTGTACGAGGCGGACGGGGAGAACCAAGAGGCGCTGTCGGCCCTCGAGCGGCTCTATCGTGAGACGTCGCGCTACAACGAGCTTCTCGGAATCTACGAGAAGAAGCGGGATCTCGCGCACGATCACCAAGAGAAGAAGACGATCAACTACGAGATCGCCAAACTCTACGAGACGGAGATCAAGGACGTCGATCGCGCGATCGATACCTACAACGCCGTTCTCGAGGACGAGGCGACGGACGCGCGTGCCCTGGCGGCCCTCGACGTCCTCTACGGGCACCTCGAACGCTGGCAGCCGTACGTCGATACGTTGCGCCGCCGCATCGAGTTGGACAACCCCGAGGCCCAGCTCATCGATCTCAAGTTCCGGCTCGGCACCGCGCTCGAGAAGCACCTCGACGATGCGGCGGGCGCGCTGGAGAATTACCGCGAGATCCTCTTCATCAATCCGCAGCACGAGGGTGCACGCCTCGCGCTGGAGGCGATGCTCGGCCACTTCACCTTGAAGGCTGATGCCGCCGCCATCCTCGAGAACATCTACGAGGAGCGGCGCGATTGGGAGAAGCTCATCGAGGCGCTCGAGATTCTCGCGGTGAGCGAGAACGACATTCAGCGCCGCGTCCAACTCAAGAGGAAGATTGCGCGCATCAGCACGCAGTCGCTCTTCAACCACCCGCGCGCTTTCGAGGCGCTGTCGGCCGCTCTGCGGGACGATCCCGCGCTGCGCGACACGCGTTTCGAAATCGAGCAGGTGGCCGACGTCTCCGAGTCGTGGCGCCAGTTGGTCATGCTCTACGAGCACATTGCCGCAGAGCTCAGTGATGCGGCGCTCGCGCGTGAATACTGGATGAAGGTCGGCGCCATCGACGAGCGACTCGGTGAAGTCGACGCGGCGGCGCGCGGTTACAACCAGGTGCTCACGCTCGATGCGGCCGACGCCGAGGCGCTCTCCGCGTTGGAGCAGCTCTTCACGCGCACCGAGCGCTGGCTGGACTTGATCAACGTCATCCAGCGGCGCATCGACCTGGCCGTCGTTCCCGACGAGCGCGAAGCGCTGCTCGTGCAGACTGCACGCATTTACGACGAGCAGCTGCACGATCCGCACGAGGCCGTGTCCTCGTTCCGCAAGGTGCTCGAGCTCGATCCGTCGAGCCTGCGCGCACTCGCCGCGTTGGATGCGCTCTTCAGCCGCCAGCGCATGTGGACGGAGCTGGCCGAGAACCTCGAGGCACAGCTCGCACTGGCCACGGACGAGCAGGCGCAGCTCGCGCTCATGCTCCGGCTCGCGTCTTTGCGCGAGACCGAGATGGGCCAGATCGACGTGGCCATCGAGGGCTACCGCCAGGTGCTCGAGCGCGAGCCGACGAACGAGCAGGCGCTCGCAGCGTTGGAGCGGCTCGGCCAGGACCCGAAGTACGAGCTCACCATCGCCGATCTGCTCGAGCCGCTTTACCGGCACTTGGGCGATTACCAGAAGCTCATTGGCGTCCACGAAGTGCAGGTGCGTCGCAGCGACGATGCGATGCGCCGGGTGGAGCTGCTGCACCAGATCGCCGAGCTGTACGAAGGTGCGGCGGGCGATCTCGATTCGTCCTTCGCGACCTTGGCGCGGGCCCTCAAAGAGGATCCGGGCAGCGCGGAAACGCAGCAGGGACTCGACCGCGTGGCGCGCGCCACGGGGCGGTTCGAGGATCTCGCGCAGGTGTTCCAGAACTTGGCGGCGGAGACCACGCCGTCCGAGGAGGGCGGTCTCACCGAGCTTCCCAGCTCGCTCTACATGATGAGCGCGCGCGTCTACGAGTACGATCTCGGAGAGGTCGACACGGCGGTGTCGCTCTACCGACGCGTGCTGGAGATTGCGCCGGGTCACCTGTCCGCGGCGGAGTCGCTGGAGCGCCTGTTCCGCGCGACGGAGCGTTACGCGGATCTGTCGCTCATCCTGCAGAAGAAGGCGGACATCCTCGAGGACCTGGCCGAGAAGAAGGAAGCGCTCTTCCAGGCCGCGGCCATCGAGGAAGACGTCCTCGAGCAGCCCGAGGCGGCGATTGCCGTCTACAACAAGGTCATCGACCTCGACAGCGACGACGTTCGCGCGCTCGATGCGTTGATCAAGCGCTACCTGGGCCTGTCGCGCTGGGCCGACTTGATGCGCATCTACGCGAAGAAGGCCGACCTGGTCGTCGACGCGGACGAGAAGAAGCGCATCTTCTACCAAGTCGGCGCGGTCTACGAGCACGAGCTCGGCGACGTCGAGAACGCGATCGACACGTACAACAAGATCCTCGAGCTCGATCCGGACGATCTGCAAGCGCTCTCGCGTTTGGACGTCCTCTACGAGCAGGCGCAGAACTGGCAAGAGCTGCTCGGCATCCTGACCCGCGAAAGCGAGATGACCGCCGACTCGGCGGAGGCCATCAGCTTCCAGTACCGCATCGCGGATCTGTACGAGAAGCGCCTCGACGACGTGCAGCGGGCCATCGAGCTCTATCGCGAGATCTTGCAGCAGATGCCCGATCACACGCCGACCTTGCAGGCCCTCGAGGGCCTCAAGTCGGGCGACCGCGATCCGCTCGGTGCGGCCGCGGTGCTCGAGCCGGTGTACGAGGCGGTCAGCGATTGGCCGCGCCTCATCAGCGTGCACGAAGTGCAGGTGCAGCACGCGAGCGACCCGTTCCAGAAGGTGGACCTGCTCCACCGGATTGCGCGCCTCTACGAAGACGCGCTGGACAATCACCATTCGGCGTTCGACACGTACGCGCGGGCCTTGTCGCTGGACAATGGCAACGAGCTCACGCTGCAGAACCTCGAGCGGCTCGCGATGGTCGTGAATCGCTGGCCGGAGGTGGGGCGCCTCTACGATGCGGAGCTCGACAAGCTGATCGAGACGCCGGATCGGTTGGTGGAGCTCGGGCTGCGCACGGCGCAGATCTACGAGATGCAGCTCGACGACGTCGACAGCGCGATTGCGCGCTTCCGGCGCGTGACCGACGCCGACATGGAGAACCAGACGGCGATCCGCTCGCTCGATCGGCTCTTCCTGCAGACGGAGCGCTGGCACGATCTCGCGAGTGTTCTCGAGCGCGAGGCCGAGATTGGCCAGACGCCGGACGAGATCCTCGAGTTCAAGTACCGTTTGGGCCAGGTCGAGGAGACGCGGCTCGGCAACTTGGATGCGGCGATTTCGGCGTACCGAGACGTCATCAATGCGGCGCCGGAGCACGAGCATACGCTCGAGGCCCTGGAGCAGATCTTCGCGCGCGGTGAGAAGCAGGTGGAGGTGGCCGAGATCCTCGAGCCGCTCTACCGGCAGATGGGCGAGTGGAACAAGCTCTCCGACGTGATGGAGGCGCAGCTCTCGCACATTCCGCCGCAGCCGGTGGCGGATGCCGCGGGGCTCTTCCACGGTGGAGAAGAGGAGCGCCTGGCGCAGTACTACCGCATCGCGGAGCTGCACGAGGAGAAGCTGCTCGACACGGCGACGACCCTTGCAGTCTACATCCGTTCGCTGAAGGAGTACCCGCTCGACGAGAAGACGGGCGAGGAGATCCCGCGCCTGGCAGCCACCGTCGATGGCGGCTGGGAAGTCGTGGCCAACGCGTACGCCGACGTGCTCAGCGTGCACGAGGACCCGAACGTCCAGCGCATGGTCGGCAAGCGGCTGGCGAAGACCTTCGAGGACGAGCTGGCGGACGTCGGCAAGGCGGAGGAGACGTACAAGTACGTGCTCGGCGTCGAGCCGCTCGACGTCGATGCGCTGGCGAACCTCGATCGGATCTACCTCTCGCTCGAAGCGTGGAGCGAGTTGGCGCAGGTCCTCGAGATGCGCGTGCAGGCGACGACGGACAACCTGGAGCTGGTCGAGCTCTACGCGCGCCTCGGTGAGATTTACGAGACGCGGCTCGAGCAGATCCCGGACGCGATCCGCGCGTACCGGCGCATCTTCGACGACCTCGAGAAGGCGCACGAGGGCGCGATCTTCGCGCTCGGCCGCATCTACGAGGGCCTCGGCAACTGGGCGGAGCTCAATGCGGTGTACGAGCGCGAGCTCGAGAACGCGTCGGGCGATGTGCAGGAGGCGGACATCCGCGCGAAGATCGCGCACTTGGCGAGCTCGAAGCTGGGGCAGCCGGAGCGTGCGATCAACACGTGGAAGGTCGTGCTCGACCTGCGCGGCGAGGATCCGGAGGCGCTCGGCGCCTTGGCGAACCTCTACGAGAACCAGCAGCAGTGGCGGGACCTCGTGGAGATCCTCGAGCGCGAGTACGAGATTGCGCCGAACGACGACGATCGCGTGAACATCCTCACGCGGCGCGCGCGTGTCTTCACCGACAAGCTCGGGCGCGACGAGATGGCGCTCGAGGATTGGAATCGCGTTCTCGACATCGACTACGCGAACCTCGCGGCGCTTCGTGCGATTGCGGCCATCCGCCGCCGCCAGGACGATGCGAACGAGCTCGTGGCCGCGCTCCACCAGATCGTGGACCGCGCCTCGCAGCTCCTCGATTCCGACGAGCTGAAGGAGATCTTCCGCGAGCTCGGTAAGACCTACGGCTCGGAGCTGCAGCAGCCGTACGACGCCGCCGATGCATGGCGCAAGCTGCTCGAGGTGGGGGCCGACTTCGAGGCGATGGATGCGCTCGAAGCGATCTACCGCTCCGAGGAGAAGTGGCCGGACGTCATCGAAGTGAAGATGCTCCGCGCCGACGCCCTCGACGACAAGCACGAGAAGATCGAGGAGTACCGCACGGTCGCTTCGATCTGGACGGATACGCTGCTGGAGCCGGATTCGGCGACCTTGGCGTACCAGAAGATCCTCGACGTCGAGCCGACGAGCCAGGAGGCCTTCACCGAGTTGGAGAAGCGCCATTCGGCCGGCGGGCGGTGGGAGCCGCTCATCGAGCTGTATCTCTCGTGGTTCGAGACGCGCAGCGAGACGCCGGATCGCACGGAGCTTCTGCGCAAGATTGCGCGGGTCTTCGAAGAGCACCTCGACGACAAGAACCAGGCCTTCGTGGCCTTGGTGAACGCGCTCGCGGAAGACTTCCACGATCGCGAGACGGCGAAGTACCTCGAGCGCATGGCGCAAGCCACCGGGCGCTGGGGCGAGCTGATTCAAACGGCGAATGGCTGGCTCAAAGAGCAGACCGAGAACAAGGAGAAGATCCGTCTCTGCCTGCACCTGGCCAAGTGGTACGGCGACGACCTCGGGCACCCCGAGTACGCGCAGCCTTACTACGCGCAGATCGTCGCGCTCGACCCGAACAACGTGGGCGCACTTCGTCAGATGGGGCAGCTGTATCGGAAGAATTCCGATTGGCAGCGCCTCGGGCAATCGCTCACCCGTGCGCTCGATGTCGCGATCAACGACGTCGACCGCAAGGAGATCATGACGGAGCTCGGCGAGCTGCTGGATCAGCAGATGGCGCAGACGGATCAAGCCATCACGCAGTTCCAGCGCGCCCTCGAGGTCGATGGGCTGTACATCCCGGCCCTCGAGAATTTGGAGCGCATCTACGGCTCGCGCGGGCAGAACCGCGATCTCGTGGACGTGCTGTCGCGCAAGGTGCCCGCGCTCTCCGATCCGACGGAGATCGCGAACACCAAGCTGCGCATGGCCGGTCTCTACGAGACGAGCCTGAACGATCCTTCGCGCTCGGCGCAGGTTTACCGCGAGGTGCTCGACATCGACGCGGGCAATCTGCAGGCGATGCGCGGCTTGGTGCGCGTCTACGAGACGCTCAAGCAGTGGCCCGAGTTGGTCCGCGTGCTCGAGGCGGAGCTCGACGTGGTGTCGACGGAACGCGAGCGCATCGATGTGTTGATGCACTTGGCGAAGTTGCAAGAGGAGCACTTCGTCAAGGCGGACATCGCGGCGCAGCGGCTCGAGCAGGTGCTCGAGATCGACCCGAACCACGAGGAGGCGTACTTCGCGCTCGAGCGCAACTACCGCAAGATGCGGCAGTGGCTGGAGCTGATCAACACCTATGAGCGCCATGTCTCGGCGACGAACGACCGCAAGACCAAGGTCGATCTCTACGGGTTCATCGCGCAGGTGTACGCCGACGAGGTGCAGGATGCGGAGCGCGCCATCGACGCGTACCGCAACATCGTCGACCTCGACGAGACGAACATCGAGGCGCTCGACGCGCTGGCGAAGCTCTACGACAAGGAGAACGACGCCGAGCAGTCGATCGAATACATGACGCGCGTGGCGGAGCTCACGCAGGACACGCGGCAGCGCGTGGAAGCGTACTACCGCATCGGCAAGGCCCTCGACGAGAAGCTCGGCGACCGCGTGTCGGCGCAAGAGCGCTACGAGATGGCCATCGACATCGACCCGTCGCACTTGCCGTCGCTCGCGTCGGTGCGTGCGATTGCGATGGACAATGCCGACTACGACAAGGCGGCGCGCTACATCGATCAGGAGCAGAGCTACACCCAGGCGGCGCGTCAGCGGGCGCGTTTGCTGGTGGAACTCGGCAACCTGCGCGAGAACCAGCTCGGCGATCACGAGAGCGCGATTCTGGCCTTCGAGGCTGCGCGCGAGGCGGACGACGAGAACGAAGATGCCGCGATGCCGCTCATCGACGAGTACATCGCGCGCGAAGAGTGGGACAAGGCGGAGCCGTTGCTCGATCTGGTGGTGCGCAAGGCCAGCAAGCGCGATCGGATGGAGCAGCACGATCTGAACAACAAGCTCGGCCAGGTCTGCTCGGCATTGGGCAAGGATGACAAGGCGCTCAAGGCGTACTTGGCGGCCCACCAGCTCGATCTGACCGACCAAGTGACCATTCGCGGTTTGGCGGAGGTGTCCTTCCGTCTGCGCGATTGGGGTGCGGCGCTCACCAACTTCCAGAAGGTGCTGACGTCGCTCTCCGAGAGCGAGACCGAGGAGCGCGCGAACGTCTACTACAAGCTCGGTTGCATCAAGCGCGAGCAGGGGCAGCCGAAGCAGGCGATCAACAACTTCGAGAAGGCGCTCGGTGTCGACACGGGGCATCGGCCGACGCTCGAAGCGTTGGTGGGCCTGTACGCGGAGCTCAAGGACTGGAAGCAGGTCGTCGCGTACAAGCGGCAGATCCTCGACAACGTGTACGAGGGCGACGAGCGCTTCAAGATGCTGGGCGAAATTGCGGACATCTGGAACGACCAGGATCGCAATCCGCACAAGGCGATCGAGGCATTGGAGGAGGCGCGGGACATCAAGCCCGACAGCCATCCGCTACTGCACAAGTTGCTCGCGCTGTACCAGTCGACCGAGAACTGGTCGAAGATGATCGATACCATCCAGCAGATTTCCGAGCTGGAGAAGGATCCGGTCCGCAAGAGCAAGTTCATCTACACGATGGCGCAGATCTACCGCGACAAGGAAGGCGATCACGATCGCGCGGTGGAGCTGTTCAACGAGGCGCTCGATCTGAATCCGACGTTCTTGGAAGCGTTCGAGCGCATCAACAAGATCCTCACGGCGAAGAAGGATTGGAAGGCGCTGGAGCGAGCATTCCGAAAGATGCTGCGGCGTCTCTCGAGCGCGAACGCCAACAATCCGGACCTCGAATACAACCTGTGGCACAACCTTGGGTTGATCTACCGGGATCGCTTGAACGATGTGGCGAGCGCCATCGAGGCGTTCAAGATGGCGACGCGCTACAAGCCCGACGAGGCGGTGGAGCGGCAGATTCTGGCCGAGCTTTTCGAGGCGACGGACCAGATGGAGGCGGCCATCGGCGAGCATGCCATCGTGCTGCAGAAGGATCCGATGCGGGTCGACCCGTACCGCTCCTTGTACAAGCTGTACTTGAAGCAGCACGAGTACGATCGCGCGTGGTGCATGTGCGCGGCCCTGGCGTTCCTGCACAAGGCGGACGAGGAAGAGCAGCGCTTCTTCGAGGATTATCGCCCGCGCGGGATGATCCAGGTGAAGAGCCGGCTCGACAACGAGCAGTGGGTGAAGAATCTCTTCCACAAGGACGAGAACATCTACATCGGGAAGATCTTCGAGATGATCACGCCGGCCGCGATCGTCGCGAAGACGAACCAACTGCGGGCTTCGCGGCAGCTGCCGGTGCTCGACAAGCGGTTCAAGCAGGATCCGGCGACGAGCACCGTGACGTTTGCCAAGACGTTCGGCTGGGCGGCGCAGGTTCTCGGTGTGAATCTGCCCGAGCTCTACGTGCGCAACGACGTGGCGGGTGCGCTGGTGGCGGTTCCGGCTTCACCGCCGGCAAGCGTCGCCGGTCAGACGGTGCTCACGGGCTTCACGCCGCAGGAGCTCACGTTCATCGTGGGCAAGCACCTCTCGTATTACCGCGGTGAGCACTACATCAAGAACTTGTTCCCGACGTTGAACGAGCTGAAGGTGATGCTCTTCGCGGCGATCAAGATCGTGATGAACGACTTCTCCGTTCCGGCGGAGATGGCGCAAGCTGTCGGGCAGACGGCGCAAGAGTTGGTGAAGTTCATGCAGCCGGTCCAGCGCGATGCGCTGCGCTTGGTGGTGCAGCGCTTCATCGAGGACGGCGCCAAGGCCGACTTGAAGCGGTGGATGCAGATGGTCGAAGTGACTTCGACGCGCGCGGGGTTGCTACTTTGCGCAGACCTGGAGATCGCGAAGAAGATCATCAGCGCCGAGCCGCAGTTGCCGGGCGATCTGGCACCGGCGGACAAGCTGAAGGAGCTCATCGTCTTCAGCGTGAGCGAGCAGTACTTCACGCTGCGCAAGACGCTGGGCATCGCGGTCGGCTAAGAGGATTGAACAGGGAGGCGGGGAGGCGGGGAGGTTTTTTGGTTGGGTGCCGTTGACCCAATCCGAAAGCCTTTCCTACCTTTGTGTCTTCCTGTTTTGATTTTTCGGATCTCGTGAATGCTCGAGCCGGGTGGTCCTGAGGTTTGGGGATCTGCGGATTGGCGCGCGCAGGCGGTGGCTTGGTTGGACGAGCGGCTCGCTGCGGTGGGAATCGAGCGAACCGGTGAGGTCGAACAGCCTCACCTGCGACCGTGGGCGACGGCGCTGAAGGTGCCGACGAGTCGCGGGATCGTGTGGCTCAAAGCGGCGGGGCCGGGGACCGCTTTCGAAGTCGCGTTGTACGAGCTTCTTCATCGTGTGGTGCCGGAGCGGGTGCTGACGCCCATCGCCGTCGATGCATCGCGTGGTTGGATCGCGCTTCCAGATGGGGGGCCTTTGTTGGGGGATGTCGCCCGCGAGAATCTGCCCGAAGCGTTGGTGGCGGTGGTGCCGGAGTACGGGCAGCTCCAGCGCGACCTTGCGCCGCACGTGGATGCGCTGTTGGCCGTCGGGGTCACGGATATGCGCCCCGCCATCATGCCGACGCGCTTCGACGAAGCCTGTTCGGTCGTGCGGGCTCTGGTCGACCGCAGCGGTAGCGCGGCTGAGCGACACACGGTGTCGCGCATCTCGGAGTGCCGCGACACCTTCGTCTCGTGGTGCGAGCAGCTTGCCAGTGCACCCGCCTCGCCGACGCTGGATCACAACGATCTTCACCCTTGGAACATTCTGGCCCCGCACCTCGAAAGCGATCGCGCTCGATTTTACGACTGGGGAGACAGCGTCGTTGCGCACCCATTCGGCGGCATGCGGATCACATTGACCTCTCTTGGCGATCACTTGCGCACCAACGCGAGCGACCCAAGAATCACGCGCGTCCGCGACGCCTACCTCGAGGCATTCAGCGATCTCGCCCCGCGCGCCGATCTCGCTACTGCATTCGAACTCTCGTGCCGAATCAACAAAGTGATCCGCACCCTCACCTGGGCCCGCGCCGTGAACGCAACGGGCACCCCCGACGAATTCACCCGCGCCCCCTTGCATACGCTCTCGTCCCTGTTCGATCCCCCGGACTAACGAGCGCACCGCTCACCATCACAAAACCTTCCCGCCTTCCCGCCTTCATGTGAATTCTCTCTATCGAACACCCCCGCCCACGCGTTTCACATAGCGCTGGCACGGCACGGGGATCGGCTCGGCCGCGCCGCCGGCCATGTATTCGAAGAGGCCGTCGTCGACCCAGCCTTGGCGCTCGTAGAACTTGCGCGCGCGTCCGTTGCCGGGGGCGACGGCGAGCCAGGCGCGTTCGTGCCCGTTGGCGGCGACGAGTCGCTCGGCCTCGCCGAGAAGGAAGCCAGCGATGCCGCTGCCGCGGCGGTGGTTGGACAGGTACACCTGTTCCACCTCGTCGTCGACCACCATGACGAAGCCGACGACCTCGCCCTCGACGACGGCGACCACCGTATCGCCCACGCGTTCCGCGGCGCGCTCGTAGAAGGACGCTTCGGTCCTCGCCACCACGAGCGCGTCGGGAACGTTGCCCAAGTGGCCGTCACGCCAGCCTTCGTACCAAATCCTCGCGACCGTATTGGCGTCGCTGGGGATGGCGGGACGGAGCGTGACCGCGTCTTCGGCGATGGTCGTCATCGTGAACCCGATGCTAGCGCTATGGGAGGTACTGGTCGATGAAGCTCGTATAGAGATCGACCCGCGTGTAGTTCGCCGTCAGCAGACAAAGAACGAGTCCGTAGGACGTCACGCCGACGATGGTCTCCTTGCCGTCGATGTTCAGCAGCGCGGGGCCGCCGGAGTCGCCGTTGCAGGCTTTTTGAAGGAGATTTCCCGTCTCCAGCGTCTTGTCGTTCATCGACACGATGGGCACCGTGACTTGACGCTTCGTGCCGGCGCCGGTCTGCGTCACGCCGTTGTCGAGCCCATAGCCTACGAGCCGCACATTCTTGCCGACGACGCTCGAAGGAAGCGGTGTGCGGATGAACGGAATGGGCGTGATGGTCGTGGGCTGTGCGAGGATCACGACCCCGATGTCGTGTCCATTCGTGAGGTTCGATGCATCGAACGCCGGATCCGCGTGGACCTCCTTCGTGGCGAGCCATTGCGATTGCGGGACCTGTTGGAATACGGGCCCCGGAACCACGTAGTGGATGGCACCCGGATCGACTTCGGTGATGCAGTGGGCCGCCGTGAGAACGACGGTGGGCGCGATCACTTCCCCCGTGCAGAGTGCGCCTTTGGTGGCGCCGGGTGCGCGCGCGTAGACGGCCACGACGGCGGGATCGCCCGGATCGACGGTGCCGCCCACGATTTCGTCCGATGTCTGCGACGTGACGTCAGCGGGCTCGGTCTCCGTGCTGCACCCCGCAGCCAATACCGCCGCCGCCCATGCGAAAAGAACCGCGTGTTTCATCGCTCCCTCCAACTCGCGAAACGGTGTTGGAGATGGGGCGTATCATGGCGGACTCTTCCGTGTCCAGCGGATCTTTGTAGCTACAAATACTGCTCGATGAAATCGGTATAGAGATCGACCCGCGTGTAGAAGGCTTCGAACAGGCAGAAGATGAATCCGTACGACGTGACGCCGACGATCGTCTCCTGGCCATTGATGTCGAGAAACGCGGGGCCGCCCGAGTCACCGCTGCACGCTTTTTGAAACAGGTTGCCCGTCTCCAACGTCACGTCATCGATGGAAACGATGGGGACGTTGACCGTGCGCTTCGTGCCAGCGCCCGTTTGCCGGAATCCGTTGTCGAGGCCGTAGCCCACCAGGCGGACCCGTTGTCCGACCGCATCGACGGGCAACGGTGCTCGCAAAAATGGGAGCGGCCGGATGGTCGTTGGCTGCGCGAGAATCACCACGCCGATGTCGTGCCCAGCCTCGAGGTGTTGCGCATCGAAAGCCGGATCGGCGTGCACCTCCTTCACCGCGAGCCACTGCGACGCGGGAACGCTTTGGAACTTGTTGCCCGGTACCACGTAATGCACGGACCCGGGTGTGACCTCGGTAATGCAGTGAGCGGCCGTGAGAACGACCGTCGGTGAAATCACTTCGCCCGTGCAAAGCGACCCTTTGGTTTCTCCTGGAACGCGCGCATAAACCGCAACGACCGCAGGATCCGCGGCATCTTCGGTGCCGCCCACGATGGCGTCCTGAGACTGGCCGGTCATCTCGGACTCGGCCGCCTCCATGGTGCACGCCACGCACAGCATTGCTGCCGCGCAAATGAATGCGCCCTTCTTCATATATCGATATCCCCCCTCAAGTAACATTCGATTGGATGTGGTGAGGCGGGACTTCGTCGTGCGTGGATGTCGGTGTCCCTTGCATTCGCAACGGACTTGGGACACCCGCTAGCGCAGGAAAGGCGCAGCGAGTTCTTCGGAGACTTTTCGCAGGCGTGTGCGTGCCGTGCGGTCGTAGGCCTGAGGGAGCGGGCGTGCCGTGCGTTGTTGATCGAAATAGAGTCCGTTGGGACCGTCGCTCAACGCGTGACGTGTGACGAAAAGGATCGCGTCGGCGCCTTCTCCCGCGTTTCCCAAGGGCCGGATGCCGGCCTTGCGCACCATGTTCGTGTCGAGGTACGTGCCGGGGTGAAGGGCGTGCGTCTTGATGGCCGGATGACTCTCCGCGAGATCGAAGGTGAACAAGATTTGCGCGAGCTTGCTTCGGCAGTACGCCGACGTTCCCGAATAATGCTGCTCCAGCATCAGGTCGTCGAAATCGATATCTTCCTGACCAATGGATGAAACATGGATGACCGCGCGCGGGATGCGGCCGGCGGCGATGAGGTTTCGCGTCAGCACGAACGGCGCTAGATAATTGACGGCGAAGCGAAGCTCGAATCCGTCCTGGCTGATTTCGCGCTGGCCGCGCTTACCTGTCTGGTCGCCGGTGCCAACTCCCGCGTTGTTGATGAGCACATCGAGTTGGGGCACTTCCGCGACGATGCGTTCTGCGAGCTTCGCGGTCTCCTCGAGCGAAGCAAGATCGGCCTGAAATCCGCGTGGGGCGTTGATGCCGTGTCCGCGCAGGGATGCAAGCGTGCGCTCGATCTTCTCGGCGTTGCGGCCGTGCACGTAGACGATGGCGCCGGCGCGGCCCAGCTCTTCCGCCGTGACGGCGCCGATGCCGTCGGTCGATCCGGTGATGAGAATGTGGAGGCCTTCGAGGGACGTTTCGGGCATGGCGCTATTCTGGGGTGGTTGGAGGGACGCGTCACGCTCTTGAAGCAGTAAGACGATGTCCGCCGTCGATTTCATAGACCGAGCCGGTAACGAAACCGGCATGCGCGAGGAACCAGACGAGTTCCGCGACCTCCTCCGGCGTGCCCACGCGGCGGACCGGCAAGTTGGCGCGTGCGCGCTCGAAAAAGCCGGCTTTGACGTCGGCCGGCACTGTGTCCCACCACGGTGTGTCGATCACGCCCGGTGAAATGCCGTTGACGCGAATCGGCGCGAGCTCCAACGCCAAGACGGGGATGACCGCCTCGATGGCGGCGTTGATGGCCGCGAGGCCTGCGGTGCCGGGGGCCACGGATCGCGCGGATGCGGCGCTGATGAAGGTGATCGAGCCACCTTCCTTCTTCAGCGTGGAAAGCGCAGCCTGTGCGACGCTGAGCTGCGGGAAGAACTTGGCCTCGAAGCCCGAGCGCACGTCGTCGAGAGGGAGCTCGCGGAAGGCGCCCGCGCCCTTGCCGCCGCTGAGGGCAATGACGAGGTGATCGAAGGCGCCTTGCGCGTGAAAAAATGCATCGACGTCTTCCCTCCGGGAGGCGTCGACCGATGCGACTTCCACGCCGCCCACTCGCCCGCGAAGGGCTTCGAGCTTTCGCCCATCGCGCCCGACGGCCACTGCGCGTGCGCCCTGGCGATGCGCCAGGGTGGCCACGGCTTCGCCCACGCCGGAGCTGGCGCCAAATACGATGATGGTTTCACCTTTTCCACTCGGCCCGCTCATGATGGCGCTCCTCTCGTGCAGCTCACGAGGCTATTGTGAGACTGATGGTCTCGAAATATAACGAGACTCGTAGTCTCGTCAACGGGTGGAGCCGCACATGGATCGTCCCAAGGTGGGTCGGAAGCGAAGTGAGGAGTCGAAAACGGCCATTCTCGAGGCCTCTCTGGAGCTTTTGCGCGAGCGCGGGTACGGCAAGGTCACGGCCGATGCCATCGCCGAGCGCGCCGGTGTGGGTAAACAGACGATGTACCGCTGGTGGCCATCGAAAGCCGACGTGGTGCTCGAGGCGCTGACGGAGACGGCGCGCACGTCGATTCTCGAGCGCGATCTCGGCGATCTGGAATCGGATCTGCGCGCGTTCCTCACGGCGACGTTTCGCGCTCTGAACGGGCCGCGCGCCCTCGGGCCGGTGATGCGCGGCCTCATGGCCGAGGCGCAGCTCGACGCCGAGTTCGCCGTTCGCTTTGGCGAGTACATCGCCTGGCGTCGCGCCGTGCTCTCGAGCCTCGTTCAGCGCGCGGTCGAGCGCGGCGAGGTGGCCAAAGGCACGAGCATCGAGACGCTGGTCGATATGCTCTTTGGCGCCATGTGGTACCGGCTCCTGCTGGACCGACCCATAGGCCCAAAGCTCGCGGCGTCCCTCGCCAAGCTGGCCACGCGCGCAGTGCGCTAGCACATAGAAACCGGTCCCCGAATCTGAATGAATCGGAGTCCGAATCAGAATCAGAATCAGAATCGGAATCGGAATCGGAATCGGAATCGGAGTCGGAGTCGGAGTCGGAGTCGGAGTCGGAGTCGGAGTCGGAGTCGGAGTCGGAGTCGGAGTCGGAGTCGGAGTCGGAGTCGGAGTCGGAGTCGGAGTCGGAGTCGGAGTCGGAGTCGGAGTCGGAGTCGGAGTCCGATTCCGAATCAGACCCCGACTCCCGCAGATCGACTACTGCAAATACTGATCAATGAAGGCGGTATACTTGTCCACCCGCGTGTAATAGCCATATCCAAGGCAGTAGATGATGCCGTAGGACGTGACGCCCACGATGGTTTCTTTGCCATCGATCTTCAGGAAGGCGGGGCCGCCCGAGTCGCCGTTGCAGGATTTCTTGCTGAAGGTGCCCGTCTCGAGGGTCTTGTCGTCCATGCTGTTGATCGGGACGGTGACCTCGCGCTTGATGCCGGCGCCGGTTTGCCCGAAGCCGTCGTTCAAACCGTAGCCTACCAGGCGCACACTTTGACCGACGACGCTGTCGGGCAGCGGTGTGCGAACGAAGGGGAGTGGCGCGATGGTCGTGGGCTCTTGGAGAATGAGCACACCGATGTCGTGGCCATTGGGGAGATTCTGCGCGTCGAATTGCGGGTCGGCGTGCGTCTCTTTGACGGCCAGCCATTGCGATTCGGGGACTTCCTTGAATTTGAAGCCCGGAATGACATGATGCACCGAGCCAGGATCGACCTCGGTGATGCAATGCGCGGCGGTGAGCACGACCGTGGGGGAGATGATTTCACCCGTGCAGAGTGCACCCTTCGTGGCACCGGGGACTCTGGCGTAGACGGCAACGACGGCCGGATCGTTCGGATCGTCGACACCACCTATGATCTTTTGGTCGGTCGACTCGTCCGTGGGAGCCTCATTGCGCGCCTCGGCACTGCAACCCGCTGCCAACAGCGCCACCGCCCAAAGCCATGCTTGTTTCATCGCATCCCTCCATCACCACGGCGCACCGGCTTAGCCGTTCGCCTCACGGAAAAAATGGACGACGTGATCCCCCCGTTCCCCCGGGCAGACCCGTCGATGGGTGAAGGAAGGGGCGTACCATGATCAAATCGAACGCGTCCATCCCAAATGCGCAAATTGCCAATCAGGGAAACGCGATTTGCGGCGATTGCTAGCTGAAGAGAATTCACGGGGAGGCGGGGAGGCGGGGAGTTTTTTTGGGTCTCAATCCAGCGCAGTGGCCAACTGGAACCCCAAAAAAAGCGTTCCGCGGTGGGATTCGCACCGTATCCCTCCCCACCTCCCCGCCTCCCTGTTCAATCTCATATTGTCGCGAGTCGTCGCGAACTTCGTATTGGCTCGCGACCCTCGCGCTAAGTCGCGATTAGAATGCACCTTCGAGCGCCAATCCTTTGGCGTTCGAAAGGACCATTGGGACGGGGCGGATGAATCCCGTCGATGGCGCCGGGGCGGCTTCTTTGCCGGCTTTGGAGTTGTGCACGCTCGCCACGATGAGCCATGTGGCGCCGAATACTGCACCGGCGATACCCACGCCCAATGCGATGTTGCCTACGGTTGCGTTCTTATCGACTTTGTCGTTGTTGTCGCGGAGCGCATTGCACGCCTCGCGGTACCGCGTGGCCGACGGATCGTTGCAGATGCCGCGCGTGCTGACGTTGTTTCGCCTCGCGTCCTCTCGGATCTCGGCATCCGCGGAGTCGGCCGAATCCTGTGCGCTCTGCTTGAAGAAGTAGAAAGCGAGCGCGGTGCCGAGGCCCGCGACACCGACGCCGGCGCCCACGATTCCCGGGACCAGCGACCATTTGCCGCTCGACTCGGCGGGCGGGGGTGTCGTGGTCCCGGCGATCGGCTCCGACGGTGGCGTGTCGAGCGCCGAGGGCGTGCTCGAGGATGGGCCGGGAGGCGTGGTGCTCGTGGGGGCGGGGACGGGGACCGGTGCCGGGGCGGTAGGGGCCTCGGGGGCGCTGAAGATAACCTTCAATTTGTCGCCCGGGCCGGGCGTGACGCTTTTCACGTCGGCGGTGCCATCGGGCAGCTTGGCGCGGATCATGTGCGTTCCCGGCTCGACATCCACCGAGTCGCTGAGCGGGGCGGTGCCCACGGGCGTGCTGTCGACCGAGATTTCGGCGCCGGTGGGGGCGGAGATTTCCAAGCGACCCAGCTTCGAGCGCGCTTCGACGAGGCCTTTTTCTGCGTCGCTCCGCTGGGCGGGGGTCATCGAGGTGGACTCCCGCAGGAACTGCTGGAAGTACTTCACCGCCTCCATCGGGTGGCCGCTCTTCAAGCTGCTTTGCGCGAGGTTGAGCAGCACGGCAGGGTGCTTACGAAGGGCGTAGGCCTGCAGAAACGCGGCGCGCGCGTTCTCGTACTGGCCCTTGTCGTAATACTGGACGCCCTCCTGGAAACGGGCGCGCGCGGCCTTCGTCGAGGCCTCGTCCGATTGAGCCCATGCCGGGCCGCCGACCAGGAGCGGCGCAAGCGCAACGATCAAACCGGCGGCGATGGATCGCGTGTGCCTTTTCATGTCGGAGCTAAACTAACCCACGGATTCGCGATCTTCGATCACGAATCCTCGCGGGGGGCTCGCTCGGTCAAAATGGAACGTCCCGCACGATGCCACCCGAGGCGTTTCCTTTCGGGGACGCTTTGGGCGATGGCGCGGGGGGGGGAGCGGGATTGTGCGCGGGCGCGGCCGCACGAGGCTGCGGGGCAGGCCGGGACGGCGATGTGTGCTGCTCGTGCGCGGGCTCTTTGGCCGCGGGCGGTTCCTTCGCGACCGGCTCTTTCGCTACGGGTTCCTTCGCGACGGCCGTTTCTTTCGGGGCCGCGACGGGCTCCTTCGGCGCCGCAGCCGGCTCTTTCGGGGCTGCGGCTTGCGTCTGCGCAGGCGGCGGAATGTCGACGCGCGCATTGGCGGCGCCGGGCGCCTTCTCCTCCGTGGGCGTCGCGGCTCCGGGCGAAGGCGCGGGCTCCGGCTCCGAGGAGCGCGTGGCGAAGAAGAAAACGGCGACGATGACCACCGCAGCCGCAGCAAGGCCCACGTACAGACCTTTGCGCGATCGCTCGGCGGGGAACGGCTCGAGCTCCTCCGCGAGGCTCGTCTTTTGCCACTCTTTGATGGAGGCATCGACCGCCACCGCCACGTCCGACTTGGGCTGCGGCTCGCCCAACGCACCAGCCTGCGCACGGGCCTCCGAGTTCGACGGCTCCGGTGCCACGCTGCTGCGCGGTGCAGTCTGCGGAAACACGGGGGACGACGCCGCGCGCGGAGCTGGTGGTGGCGCCGATGCTGCACGCACGACTTCCGCGGCGGCGGGCACGGACACGCCGTTGCGCCCGTGCGTCCCATTGCCACCTTTGACGGGCGACGCTTCGCCATTCGATTCGCCGCGGAGCTGCTCCCATTCCTGGGGCGTCAGACTACGGTTGCCCATGGAAAAGGGGGCCGCATCTTCGAGCTCCCACGACGGCTTGATGAGCGCCGCGAGACGGTCGAAATCCTCCGCGGAGGGCGCCTTCTCATGGGGCCCTGCCGGCTTCTGGACGGGCGAATCAGCCATGAGGGAGTAGCCTAACATCCGATACGGTGTCCGACAAACGGGGCCCTTGCAGATAAGCGGGCAAGCCCATCCACTCGCGCCGCGAATTTCCTGGTCGGCCGACTTTCCACGGATGTAGCTCACCGAGCACGAAGTACGTCGATCGCACGTGCGAGCTCCGGATCGATGCCCTGCTGGAAATCTTGGGCGTTCAAGGTGACCTCGATGTCAGGAACGATTCCGATCCCGTGAAAGCGAGACCTGTCGGTGTGGAGAATCTCCATTCCGGTAAAGGTGAAGGAGAATGCACCTGGGAGAAACAGTGTCGTGATGTTGCCGTTCGTCCCAGCGCTCCGACGTCCGACGATGGCCGTGAGGCGTTTGGCATCGACGAGCATGATCGAGAAGTTCTCCGCCGCGGAGATGGCCTGGGGACCAATCAGCAAGACAATGGGGCCCGCGTACGAAGGGTCCGTCAGCGGATCGAAATCGTAGTGGTCGGCCTGGAAGGTCTGCGACGCGGGCCGGACCACGGGGAAGTTGAAAATCGGCGAGGAAAAGGCATGCGGGATGAGCCGCATTGCTTCGTCGTAGAGGCCGAACGCCGGATAGCCTCGCATGTCGAGGATCAGTCCTTCGGCATCGCGAGCCTCGGCAAGCGTCCGGCGGAACTCGGGCCTGCCGCCCGTCATCGCCTCCGTCATCGTGGTGTAATAGAGCTTCGGCGCGCCCAGATCGCTCAGCCACCCGGGTGCGCGGTGGACGGCCGCCGTGCCGAACGCCAGGAAGGCCGCGGCAGAAACGGGTTGGACGGTGACGGTGTGGCTCGTACCGTCGGGGGCGCGAAGACCGAACTCGGTCGGACCTTGTAGCCGGAGCATGCTCCGCATGATGCGCTCGCGGATCCATCCTTCGGTGGCGCCGGACACGAGCGGCCTCTCGCGCGCATACCATTCGGCGACGGAGGTGTTGCCGATCCGCGTGATGGTATCGCCGGGGTGCACGCCCTCCACGATGGTGCGGCGCACGACGGGTTCGCCGTTCACATCCTCGAGCTTGGCCGGGAAGTAGCCGAAGCCGGTGGGGGTCGATCCCGAGGACCAGTCCGCAGCTCCAACGTGCCCATCGTGAAGAACCTCTCCAAAGCGCCGCAATTGCTTCAAAAGCGAGGTGCGATCGAGGCTGGGCAACGCCTCGATGGCGTCCATCGTCTCCTGCAGGCGTTCGTCGATGTGATCGCCCACCACGTGAAAGTAAGGAAAGAAGCGGCGGGTTGCGCCGTGCATCGCCAGCAACGACGCGCGGGCTTCGCCGAGGCCCAGCGTTTCGGGTTGTGGCTCGAAGCCGGGAACGATGGGCTCGAGTTTCGCGCGATTCGACGCGCCGGCCGTGATCGGTGGCGGTGCGCCGAGGCCTGAGGTGCGAACGGCAGCCTGCTCGGGAGTTTGCGCCGAAAAGTCGGCCGGTACCTCGTCGGGCCATCGTGCGTCGCCCGAATAGAGCTCCTGGGCGCGCCACGCGAGGCCGGTGTTTTTCACCGGCGTCCATCGAGACTCGGCCGCTTCGGCACGCACGCTCTCGCCTGCGATCCACGCGCGGTTTGCAAGGCGCAAGGTGATCGCGAGCTCCGCGGCCTCGGGCGCGAGGGCCTTGGCCGTGAGCAGCACGAGGGGGAGATCCGAGGAGCCCGTCGAGGGAATCGCGTCCTGCGCGACGGACTCGATGGAGTTCAAGTATTCGTTCTCCTGCGTCTCGTCCGTCATTCCGAAGTGCTGACGAACGTGCGACGTCGCGCGTGGGACAGGAGATGCGAGCGCGGGCGCTACCGCGGCCTCGAGCGCGCTGCGCAATCCATCGACCGCGGGCAATCCGTGCAAATCCACGAGCACCGCGCGCGTGCCCTGCGGCAACGAGATGCGGCCCGTGCCCGGTCGAACGATGGCCACGGGTCCCAGCGCGATCACCTGCGCCGGGCCGAGCGGCTTCGGGTTCGCATTCAGCGCGCACGCCGCGCCGCCAAGCCGGGCGGCATACGTCGCCAGCGCGCGCTTCGGCACGATGGGGCCGGCCTCGCCGAGGCCTGCCGCAAAGGCTTGATCGACTTCGTTGAACGTCGGATGAGGGCCGAAAAAGCGAACATTGGCATGCGCCGTCGAAAGCTCGATGCGCAGATCGCCTGCGCCCGGCGGGCCCGCGGCCACACGCGCGCACCACGCATCCGCGCCCTCCAGAGCTTCGGTCGTGAAGCCTTCGTCGGTCGACGTGCCCTTGTCCGAGCACGCGAAAACAGCTGCTGCCGCAAGGACGGTTGCAGCAGTGAAGATAGAATATTTCATAAGAGCCGAACTCTACGCGCCGCTACGAATCGAGCGGAAGGTAGAACTCAGCCTGAGCTTCAAAATTCTTTTCTCAATACATCATCCCACTCGTCCGCGACCTTGCCCACTGTCTCGAGCAGGTCCTCGAACTCCTCGTAATCGAGGCCCGAAAGCCGGCGCAGCGCGCGCACGTACACTTCGTCCTTCTGCGCATCGATCGCGAAGGCCGCATCCGCGGTGGTGAGGAACGAGAGCTCGAGCAGCCGGCGGTAGAAGCGCTCCTTGTGCGCTTTCGGAACGGACATCACCGGTGCGAGCAGAAGCAGCACGCCGTGATCGCCCAGAACGTTGATGCCCACGCTGGCCGAGCCCTTTCGGACTTGCGTGTAGCCCGAATCGTCGAGCTCATCGAGGGTCGCCCCCGCGCGATCGGCGAACTGCGCGAGGTACGCGTTCACCATGGTGCGCGCATCCGGGAAAACCTGGCCCGTAGAGCGGTCCGCGTAGACGGGGGCGTTGGGCGACAAGACGTCCGACATGGCGCGAGATTAGCGTGCCGCGCGAGCTTACGGAAGCCTCGGCGCGGGCTCCGGACGCCATGCGCCCCGGCGCATCACGAAGCGGGAGAGGCCGGCAATGCGAGCTTCGCGCACCGAGTGCTCGGGGTCGCCCGGCAGCACGAGCGCCATGGTGTCGCCTTCGGGATCGATGTGGCGAACGAGCTCCGGGCAAATCGTCTCCAGGGTGGCCTCGTTCGCGAGGGCGAACACGTCGTCGATGCTCTTTTTGGTGGCGAGGATTTCCAACGTGCGGTGCGTCGGGGGGGCCAGCTCGATGGTGCCCGCATCGAAGCGCGCGAGCACTTCCGCAGGGGTCGCCCAGAAGCTTGCCACCGTCTCGTGTTCGTCGTGTGTGCCCTCTTGGCCCGGCGGCATGCGCGCCACGAAGAACAGCGTGTCGAACCGTTTGCTCTGGGTCTTCGGCGTGAGCCATCGGCTGATGGGCCGGAGCGCCGCGAGATCCAAGCGAAGCCCGTGCGCTCGGACCAGCTCGCGCAGGGACTCGGCGTTCAAGCGCCGTCGCCAATCGAGCAAGGTCGCATGATCCAGGCTGCCGCCCGCGACGGGAAGGATGGCCCCTTCCTCCAGCGCCTCACGGCAGGCCGCCACGCCGAGCGACTGCCACTCGGGCCTTCCCGGCGCCGTGCAAAGCGAAGTCCAGGCGGGATCGCGATCGGCTTCGTCGACCTTGCCCCCGGGGAACACGACCATGCCGCCCATGAACTTCGTGTTCTTGTTGCGCTGAACGAAGAAGCACGAGACGGCGTTGTCCGCGTCGCGGAGCAGGATCAACGTGGACGCATCGACGGGGACGACTTCGGCGGGAACTTCCGGCATGCCGAGAGCTTACGCCCGACGCGCGCGCCGTTGTTCTTCTTGTGCGCGCTCGAGCAGATGCCGCTCGGCGTCGGCGTGGTCCACGATCCACCACGTGTCGTGCGCCGCCGAGGTGCCGACGCATTCGAGCACCACCGTGGCCGCGCGATCGGGCTGGATGGCTGCATCGGAGCGGCCGGGCAGCTCGACCACTGCGCGTGGGACGTGCAGCCCTTCGAGCGTGCGCAAAAGGTGAAGCACGGTCTCGCGAAAGCGCGGCTCCTCGAAGTCTTCGCGCGGGCCGAGGCCAAAAACGAGCACCTTGTCGAAGGGCAATCGCGGCCGGCCAGGTACACAGAGGACCTCACCGATTTCACCGCGCAGGTAATCCTGGCGCTGGAGAGAGCTCAGTTTCCCGGCAAGGCGCCAGTCGAGCAATCCCGCGAGGCCTCGCATGGGCTTTTCGTCCTGCCAGATGGCGCAGGCGACGACTTCGGCGTTGGCTTCGTCGAGGCGGCGGAGATCTTGCGGCAGGTAACGTAAGTCCATGCTGCGGGCGACTAGCGATCCGTGTCCTTGCGGCCGAGTTCCTCGGCGATGCGATCGAGCACGCCGTTGACGAAGGAGCTCGAGGACTCGCTGCCGTAGGCTTTCGCCAACTCGACGGCCTCGTCGAGGATGACGGCGCGGGGCACGTCCTGCCGATGCTCGAGTTCCCACGTTCCCGCGCGCAGCAGGTTGCGGTCGACCCGGCCCATGCGTTCGAGGCGCCAGTGCTTCGATGCGGCGGCGATGCGCGCATCGAGTTCTTCCGTCGCCGCGGTCACCCCGCGCACGATTTCCTCGGCGTAAGCGCGGCCCTCCGGCTCGCCCTCGAAGTTGCGCCAGAAGAGGGAAATGGCCTCCTCGGCCGAGGCGCCGGAGACCTCGATTTGAAAGAGCATTTGCAGTGCCGATTCTCGGCCGGAGTGACGTGCGCCCATGATTTTACAGCCCCGCTTCGTCCAGCGCTCGGGAGAGCGACACCATTTCGATGGCCGAAACGGCGGCGTCCCATCCTTTGTTGCCGGCCTTGGTGCCGGCGCGCTCGATGGCTTGTTCGATGGTGTCCGTCGTCAGAACGCCGAAGGAGACGGGAACACCCGTGGCGGCGGCGACGCTTCCGACCTTGGCGGCCTCTCCGGCCACGTAGTCGAAGTGCGGTGTGGAGCCGCGGATGACCGTGGAGAGGGCGATGATGGCGTCGAACTTCCGTTCGCCCCCAGGCCCGCTCGCGGGCCGTTGTTGCCGCATCGCAACGTGGGCCAGGCGCTCCACGACGACGGGGATTTCCCAAGCGCCGGGGACGCGCACGATGGTGATGTTCCTGGCATCACCGCCGTGGCGGACGATGGCGTCGAATGCGCCGCGCAAGAGCGGCTCGACGATGAAGTCGTTGAAGCGGCTCGCGACGATCGCGAACTTGGCGCCGCTCGGCACGACGAGGTTGCCAACGATCGTGCGTGCGTCTTCGAGGGTGGGCATTTACGGAAGTCTCCCGGAGGAAGGTGCGGGCGGTACTTTGGATGTCATGGATCGAAGCGGGATGCTCTCGACGACCTCGAGCCCGTAGCCGGTGATGCCCGCAATCTTACGCGGATTGTTCGTCAGGAGACGGATCTTGTGCAGCCCCAAATCGAAGAGAACCTGCGCGCCCAGGCCGAAGTCGCGCAGTGGATATTCTTTTTTCTCGTGGGGCGGTGCGGAAAGCGCAGCGTGAAGCTCCAGTTCCAGCTCGACGTTGCCTTTGGGCGGCAGGTAGACGACGACCCCGCGCCCCTCGGCCTCGATGTGGCGGAAGGCTTCCTTCAGGTTGCGCGCACCCTCGCGCGGTGTGGAGGCGAACGTGTCGGCGATGAGCGAGCCAGCGTGCATGCGGCACACGACGGGGCCGCCACCCTCGACATCGCCTTTGACCAAGGCGAGGAGCTGACGCCCGTCCGTCGCGGACTCGTAGACGATGGTGCGCCACACCGTGCCGGTCGCGTCGAGCAGGATAGATTGCTCGGTGAGGCGGCGCACGAGGCGCTCGGTCTGCAGGCGGTACTGAATCAAATCGGCGATGGTGACGATGAGCAGGCCGTGCTTCTTGGCGAAGATCTCCAAGTCTGGCATGCGCGCCATCGTGCCGTCTTCGTTCATGATCTCGCAGATGACCCCCGCCGGGGTGAGGCCGGCGAGGCGGGCGAGATCCACGGAGCCTTCCGTCTGGCCCGTGCGCACCAAGACGCCGCCGGTGCGGGCTTTGAGCGGGAAGACGTGACCGGGGGTGACCAGATCGTCGGGGCGGCAATCGGGGCTGGCGGCCAGGCGCGTGGTGAACGCGCGATCGGCGGCGCTGATGCCGGTGGTGACGCCGTGGCGTGCTTCGACGCTGACGGTGAAGGCGGTGCCGAGCGGAGGGCCGCCGCGGCCGGGCGACTGCATCATGGGCAGGCCCAGGCGATCGATCTGCTCTTCCACGAGGGTGAGGCAGATGAGGCCTCGGCCGTGGGTGGCCATGAAGTTGATGGCCTCCGCCGTCGCGAACTCCGCGGCCATGCAGAGATCACCTTCGTTTTCGCGGTCTTCGTCGTCCGTGAGGATGACCATTTTGCCGCTGCGGATGGCGTGGATGGCGGCGTTGACCCGCTCCAGAAGCCTCGGATCGATATCCAACATGGGTGCCATGGTGTTAGCTCTTCTCCGCGGCGTCGACGGCGTCTACTTCGCGCGCGCGCAACACGTAGCGTGCGAGAACGTCGACCTCGAGGTTCACGCGTCCGCCGGGCTGCAATGCGCCCAGCGAGGTGACTTGCGCGGTGTGCGGGATGATCATGACGTCGAAGCGGTCCGCCGCCACGCCGTTGACGGTGAGGCTCACACCGTTGACACAGATGGAGCCTTTTTCGGCGATGAAACGCGCGAGATTCGCGGGGAAGCCGAAGACCAATTTGGACATTTCGCCCACGGGTTGCCTCTCGAGGAGGACGCCGGTGGCGTCGACGTGCCCGGAGACGATGTGGCCTCCCATGCGGCCGCCGAGGGGCGTGGCTCGTTCGAGGTTCACGGTGGCAGGCAAGGTGAGCTCGCCAAGTGTGGTTCGCGCCAGCGTTTCGGAGGAGGCATCGCAGAGGAAGCCTTGCTCGGTGATGGTTTGCACCGTGAGGCACACCCCATCGATGGCGATGGATTCTCCGATGACGAAGGGTGATTCGGGCGCGTAACGTATTTCCAGGCGGGCATCCACACCGACGCGTTCCCGTCGGATAAGTTGTCCCGTTGCTTCGACCAGTCCGGTAAACATGAGCAGATTATTCCCCTAACCTAGCCGTTCAGCCTTTAGGGGAAAAGGCCGTAGAGTAAAGGTAAACGTACATGGTGCCTCGACGGTTGCTTCTGTTCGCTTGTGTGTGCGTGGGGGCCGTGGCGTGCGGGCCGAGTTTTCAGACGATTTACGAGGGGGATGCGCGCTTCGAGCACTGCTACGCGCTCGAGGAGAATCCCAACGTTGCCTTGCAGCAAAAAGGGGAGTGCTGGCGCGACTGGCTCGCCCATTACACCTACGGTCAAACGCACGATAAAGTGATGTATGCCGCCACGCGGGCGCAGGCCATCCGCCGCGCCCCCGAGCTGCCCACCGACGAAGCCTTGATGCACGCCGCCCCCGGCGAACGTGGTCAGCGCGACTGGGCCGCCGGCCCCGCGCCCACCAGCGCCTTCACACCGCCGCCGAAGACGTGGGGCGACACGCCCGACGCGGGTCCCCCCTCCTGGACGAACGATGGCGACGCGGGCGCATCGGCCGCGCACCCGGCATCCCCGGCAGCATCGGCATCCGCGGCACCGGCCAGCGCCGAACGCCCCCCGCTCGCCGCCTGCACGGGCGACTGCGAGGACAAATGGGCCGCCTGCCGCGGCGGTTGCAAGGGCGCCGCCTGCGAAGCCTGCACGCGCAGCTACAAAGGGTGCATTCGCAACTGCGCGAAGTAACGGGAACGCGCCTCGCTTCGCGTCAAAGAGGATCGGCGCGGTTCATGGCGACTTCGAGCCAGAGATGGCACGTTTGGTCGACGATGATGGATTTCGTCCATCGCAAGTGATCGGTCAACGAGAGCTCGGAGACAGGTGTGCGATCGAGACGATTGAGGTCCATCGTTTGCTGCGCCACTCGGAAGCGTGTCGGCCGCATCCCGTCACCCTCCACCAGGAGCTCGATAGGGTACTGCGTCGCGCAATTCCCCGTCATTTTCGTGGAGAGCGTGGTCATCGCAGGGGTGTTACGGCGCGAGGTGTGCGGATCGCGAATGGTCACTTTCGGAATGACGCAATCCAACAAATCGGGACCTTCATGCCGGCAGCGCGATGTCGAGAGCAGATCGAACCGGGCGAGTCCTTCCTCGTCCGCATCCAGCGCGATCGGTGTGGCATCCGGCGATCCGCTGTCGCTCCTCGCATCGGACTGGCCGCTGTCCGGCGTACCGGCGTCTGCAATCGTCACCGAAGAATCGCTCCCGACATCGCGCGAGGCATCCTCGACGGGGAGAGTCGACGCGTCGCTGGCGTCTGGGGTTGATAAGGAATCAGGTGTCAGAGACGACGAGCCGCCGCTGCACGAAGCAAGAATCAGCGCAATGGAAAACGATGAAGCACCGCAAAGTAGGAATCGATATGGCCGGAACATGATGATCGCACGGTCGACCATTCTTCGGATTGCGTTGCGTACTTCTTGGAAGAAGCCGCCCCCCCTCGTGGCGGTCGATCAGTGCGCCTCTTTGGCGCGCAACTTCGCATAGCCGATGATGGCGTCGCGGATGATCTTGTTGGCCTCGAAGGGGCCCTGGAATTCCTCGACGGTGACGGCTTTGTGTTCGAGGAGCTTGTAGTCCTCGAAGAAGCGACGCAGCTCGAGCAAGGTGTGGCGGGGCAGCTCGCGAATGTGCGTGTACTCGCTGAAGGCGGGGTCGTCGAGGTGCACGGCGATGACCTTGTCGTCGAGGCCTTTTTCATCGCGCATCTGCATCACGCCGATGGCTCGCGCGCGCATGATGCACATGGGCGAGACGGCCTCCTGACAGAGGACGAGGACATCGAGCGGGTCGCCGTCATCGCAATAGGTGCGCGGGATGAATCCGTAGTTGGCCGGATAGTGCACGGCGCTAAATAGAATACGGTCGACTTTGAGAAGACCGGTGTCTTTGTCGAGTTCGTATTTGATGCGCGAGCCTTTGGGGATTTCGATGAATCCCGGAAAGCCTTCTTCGATGGGCTCGGGAATGGGAATGTCGTGCCAGGGGTGACTCATTCGGTAGCTCCGGTGTCGCTTGCCGCGTCTTGGTTGGTACCCGTATCCGCCGTATCGGGCGTTCCGGCGTCAGGAAGCGCCGGGTACGCTTCGACGACGATTCGCGTGTAGTAGTCGGCGCACGTGTCGTTGTGGACTTGGACCAGGGGCGTCACGCCCGGTCGTCCATTTTCGGCAATCGTGATTTCTGCGAGGTTGCCGCTCGCAAGTGTGTATTGCTTGTACGTCCCCTGTTGGAAGACGTTCGGATCCTTGTCCGGGCTGATGTAAACGAATACCTGGGAGATGTCGCGGCCCTCGAAGCCTTTGACTCGGATGAACCACGAGCGCTGGTGCGAATAACTGAGCCACTCGGACGACTGAAGATTGCTCTCCCACGTATTCGGATCGAGGAGTCGGCCCTCGCCGGCATTCAATCCGAATTCCCCGACGGTACCCGTGCATTGGTCGCCGTAGCATCCGGTCGAGCCGCCGAGGAATATCAAGCTACCGAAAAGCACCGTGAAGATTCCCACGGTTCCATAAGCCAAGAAACGGCGGCGCATTCAGCCTCCGAGGAGCTCGGCCGCGCGAAGGGCGTGGTAGGTCAAGATGAAGTCGGCGCCGGCGCGGCGGATGGACGTGAGCACCTCCATCATGGCGCGGTCCAAGTCGATCATGCCGGCGGCGGCGGCGGCGTGGAGCATCGCGTATTCGCCCGAGACGTTGTAGGCGGCGAGGGGAAGCGTGGTGGCTTTGCGCACCTCGCGGATGACGTCGAGATAGGGAAGGGCGGGCTTGACCATGAGCATGTCGGCGCCCTCGGCCTCGTCGAGCGCGGCTTCGCGCAGGCTCTCGCGCAGGTTGCCCGGGTCCATCTGGTAACCGGCGCGGTCGCCGAACTTGGGCGCGCAGTCGGCCACGTCGCGGAAGGGGCCGTAGAAGGCGCTCGCGTACTTCACCGCGTAGCTGAGGATGGCCGTGGAGTCGAAGCCGCTCTCGTCGAGGGCGCGGCGAATGTGGCCCACGCGGCCGTCCATCATGTCGCTCGGCGCGATGATGTCGGCGCCGGAGCGCGCATGCATGACCGCCATCTTGGCGAGCACCTCGATGGTCGCGTCGTTGTCGACCTCGAGCTCCTCGGTGCCGTGGCGCTTGCGAAGGACACCACAGTGACCGTGGTCGGTGTACTCATCGACGCACACGTCGGTGACGACGAGCATGTCGGGCACGGCGGACTTGATCTCCGCCACCGCACGCGGCACCGGCCCGTCGGGATCGCAGCCGCTTTCACCGCGGGGATCTTTCGTTTTGGGCAGGCCGAACAAGATCACCGAGCGAATTCCGCGGCGGGCGATCTCGCGGGCCTGCGCGGCGGCGTGCTTGACGGGAAGCTGCGAGACACCCGGCAACGTCGCAATCGGATTGGGCTCGGTAACCGTGGCGCTGAAGAACAGCGGATAGACGAAATCGCTCGGTTCGAGCGTCGTTTCGCGCACCAGTTTGCGCATGTTCGGGGATACGCGAAGGCGCCTGGGACGAATGACAGGGAAACCCATGGCCCTCGTTTATCACGTAAGGTAAGCCGTAGAAATGACGGTCGTCTTCGTGGCTGCGCCGCCGGGTTGGAAAGATTGGCTCTCCACGCGGGCCCACGATGCGCTCGCTAGCTGTGATTCCCTGGTTCACGCGTCCGATGTGGATACGGACGTGCTCGACCTGGCGGTGAAAGCCACGCGGTACGAAGGTGATGCGGCGCGTGCCATCGAGTTGGCGCGGGAAGGCCATTCCGTGGTGCGGCTGACGCGGGACGAGGCGCTGGACGAGGTGGAGCTCGCGGCGAAGGCGGGGATCGCGTTCGAAATCGCGCCGGCGGTGCGGCCGGAGACCGCCGTGACATCATTTGGCGGCGTGCCGCTGGGCGGCGAGGGAACGAGTTACGCGGTGCTGCACGCGCGCGAAGGTCTCGGCCCGCGGGATTGGGCCTCGCTGGCGCATGCCACGGACACCCTGGTGGCGCAGGTGTCGCGTGCGACGTTGGACGAGGTGGTGGCGGCGCTGCTCGAGCACGGTCGCTCGCCGGACACGCCCGCGTTGGCCCTGACCGATCTCGGGCGGCCTTCGCAGCGCATCGAGGTGGGGCGGCTCGCGGACATCGCAACGCGGGCGCGGCGTCTGCCGGGCGATGCGCGCACGCTCGTCGTGGGGGAGGCGGTGGCTCGGCGGCAGGTGTTCGCGTGGTTCGATCGACGGCCGCTGTTCGGCAAGCGTGTCCTCGTGACGCGCACGGCGGAGCAGTCGCGCACCATGTTGACGATGCTGCGTTTGCGCGGGGCCGATGCCATCGCGCAGCCGGTGATCGAGATTCACCCGCCGCCGGATCCCGCGCCGATGCAGCGGGCGCTCGGGAGGCTTTCCGAGGACTACGACTTCGTGGCGTTCACCAGCGAAAATGGTGTCGAGCGCGCCTGGGACGAATTGGTGCGCCAAGGAAAGGACGCGCGCGCTTTCGGAAAGGTGCAAATTGCAGCCATCGGTCCGGGCACGGCCGCGGCCCTGGAGCGGCGCGGGCTGCGGGCGGACCTCGTGGCCAAGGAATTTCGCGGGGAAAGCCTTGCAGAAGGACTTATATCCCGCGCGGCGGCCATGCCCTTGCCGCGCATTTTGATTGCCCGCGCCCTGGTGGCCCGGGACGCACTTCCCGAAGCGTTGCGAGCGGCAGGCTGGCAGGTGGAGGTCGTCCCCCTCTACGAAACGCGATCGCCGGCACCGGAGAATGTCGCCAACTTGGCCCGAAAGCTCGAAGATGGTGCAATTGATGCCGTGACCTTCACCTCGAAGAGTACGGTCGACAACCTGTGCACGGCGCTGGGCAATGAGGACGCTTCGCGGCTTTTGGCGAAGCTCAAAGTCGCGGCGATTGGGCCTATCACGCGGGAGGCAGCCGAAGCGCGAGGGGTGCGCGTCGACGTGATGGCATCTCCCTACACCATCGAGGCCCTCGTCTGTGCCCTTGAGGCAAGCTTCGCGGGCGCGTATTCCTGAGACTAGCCCTGATGTCACTCAGCTCGTTCGTCGTGCAGAACGAAATTGCGACGATGCGCCAAGTCGAGGAGGCACTGGCGCGCCAGGTTCTTTACGGCGGAGACTTCATCACGAATTTGCTCGAGGTGGCCGCCATCGACGAGCGCAAGCTGACGCGGGCCGCCGCCGAGGCCTACGGCCTGTTGCCCGCGCCGGCGGGCGAGCTCCCCGCCCCGGAACGGCGGGCGCGCACCATGATTCCCGCGGAGCTGGCGTCGCATCGGTCGCTGTATCCGCTGGCGCTTTCGTTCGATGGCGACGAGCTGGTGCTCGCCGTATCGGAACCCCTCGCATCGGAAGAGGAGGAGCAGCTCAACTTCGCACTGGGGGTGCCCATCGTTCAGCGGATTGCTCCGCTCGTGCGCATCCGCCAGGCGTTGCATCGGGAATTCGGTGCGCCGCTGGAGCGCCGGCTCGAGCGTCTGCTCATGCGCCTTCACGGGGACAGCCGGGCCATTTCGAGCGATCTTCCGCCGTTGTTGCGCGATGCCCCTTCGCCCGAGGAGCCGCCCGCCCCACCGCTCCGCACAGGCGAACACGCGGTGATTCCCGACGTGGCCCTGCCCCCAGCGCCGCCCGTTCCGGTGTTCACGATTCCGATCGAACCGCGCTTGCCCGACGAATGGGGCGAGGAGCCTGACGAGCCGTACCTGAGGCAATCGGTTCCGCCGAGCGACATCCAATCGAGGATGGAAGTCGCCCCACCGCCGATGCGGACCACGCCTGTAGGTGCTGGACCGGTTTCGCCGGCTCCCCCGGAGCCGAGTCCGAGCCGATTGGCGACGCTCATCCGAGAGTCGTCAGTCATGCCGAGGCCCGTCCGCCGCCGTCGCGGGCCCCTCACCTTGGAAGCGGCGAGCGCCGAGCTCGAAAATGTGGCCGACCGCGACCACCTGATGGACCTCTTTTTCGATTTCGCACGGCAGTACTTCGATTACTCGGCGATGTTCATCGTGCACACGGATTTGGCCGAGGGCCGTGAGTCGTTTGGCCCGGGTGCCTCGCGCGATCGGGTGGCGGGCATCGGGGTGCCTCTCGATTTGCCGAGCATCCTCGCCTCCGCGCGCGACATTCGGGCGCCCATCGTGGCCAAGCCCGATCTGAATGGGCTCGATGGGGTTCTGTTGAAGGATCTGGAGCGGCCGACGCAGCACACGATCATGTGCGTGCCGCTGGTGGTGCGTTCGCGCGTGGTGGCGGCGCTGTATGGCGATGCTGGAGATTTGGACATCGACCGCGATGCGGTGGCGGACGTGTCGACGTTTGCGCTGCTCGCGGGGCAGACGCTCGAGCGGATGATCCTGAAGAAGAAGCTCGGCGGCTTCTCCGGTGCGGGGGGCGCGGGCGGAGGCGCAGGGCGGATCACGGATCCGAACCTGGTGCTGTCGAAGCGTGGGCTGAAAACGCCGTCGGCTCAGGAGCGCGCGCTGCGTGCCGAGGCCCTCGGGCGGGCGCTCTTTTCGGGTGCGGCGACCATCCGCGCGAGCACGTCCACGCCTCCGCCGTCGGCGCCGCGACCGGCGGGTGCACGGCAAGACGAGTACGAGGACGAGGTTGCGCAGAGCGCGCCGCTCGAAGAGCCGGAGCAGGTCGAGGAGACCCAAGAGACCGAGGCGGCCCAGGAGACCGAGGCCGTGCAGGCGGCGGCACCCGAGCCGGAGCCGGAGCGCATTTCGTACAGCGAATCGGGGTGGGACGACGTGGTCCTCACGCCGGTGGCTGCGGTGGCGGAAGAAGCGCCGGCGCCCGTCGAAGAGCCGCCCGAGCCGGTTGCGGCCGTCGCGTCAGTCACGGCGGTCGCGTCCGCGGCATCCGCGGCGCGGGTCGTGAGCCCGGACGAGGAGGAAATCTTCTCCGACGCGGCCGACGTCGAGAGCGTCCACGTATCCGACGCCGAGGACGAGCAGCGTGCGCGCGAGGCGGCGCTGATGGACATCGTGGTGCCGCCGCGGACACCGCCGGTGCCGCACGCGGATGCCGAGGCGTTGCCATCGGTCATCGTCGACGTGTCGCGCGAGCTCGAGCTCTTGGTCGAGCGCTACATCCAGACCGGCGACGACGATTACGCCGAGGGAGAGCTGCTTCGCGAAGGGCACCAAGCGATGCCCGTGTTGATGGCGCGCTTTCCCGGACCGATTGTGCGAGAGCCCTCCGCGAACGAGCGCGAGCTCCCCATGGCGAGCACCTGCGGGCCCGTGTTGCGCCTCATTGCCATGCAGCGGCGTGTGGCCCTCCCGTGGGTGCTCGAGCACGTCGACTCACGCAACGAGGAGAAGCGCTATTGGGCGACGTTCCTCTTGCGTGAGCTCGCCTACGTGGATGCCATTCCGCGGCTGGTCACGCGCCTTCTCGACGTGAGCGATCGCGTCCGCCGTGCGGCGCGTTGGGCCACGGCGGGTATGGCGCGCCAGCACGGTGAGGAAACGGCGCGCGAGCTCGGCCGCGTGGTGCGCGATCCCACGGTGGACTCGAAGAAGCGGCTCACGATGCTCGAGGTGCTCGAGGAGATCCGCGAGCCTCTCGCCGTGCCGACGTTCATCGCGGTGCTCAACGACGACTCCGAGGACATCGCTGTCGCAGCGCGTCGTGCGCTTCTTGTCGTGGCGCGCCAGGACTTCGCGCGCGACACACGGCGTTGGACGCAGTGGTGGAATGCGAACTCGTCGCGCGATCGCATCGAGTGGCTCATCGATGCGCTCGTGCACGATTCGCAGGTGATTCGCCGTGCGGCGGGCGAAGAGCTGAAGGCGATCACGAAAGAGTACTTCGGCTATTACGACGACTTGCCGAAGCGCGATCGGGATCGCGCCCAAGCTCGGTACCACGAGTGGTGGATCACCGAGGGCCGTGCCCGCTTTATGCGACCGACCTAAGCACCGGCGCACGCTTGCGGTCCGGCGATTTGGTGTCATTCTTCGAGGTCCCTTTGCAGGGGAAAGGGACGGGGGTGAGGGCGCCGACGGCCGCGGTGGCATACGCGCTGCTTAGATAAATTGGAGCGATGCGAACACGCATCGTTTTCCCCCGAATTACACCCATCGAAGAGGTCTTTCGTGTCGCAACTCCTTCACGCTCGTTGGCTCCTACCGTTCGCGGCTGTGGCAGCGGTTTCACTGTGCGCTCCCTCACATGCGGATGCTGCGAGTGAGGATACGCAGCTCGATCGCCTGAACTCCGCAGGCCACACGCTGAAGTGGAATTGGAATCCTCCGGGTCGCCAGGAACGATACGGCCACGCTGAAACACTCGTGCAGGCCCCGCTCGCAAACGTGCGCACCCAAGTTCTCGACTTCTCGCATTACAAGGATCTCGCCGGCGGCAAATTCAAACAGTCGCGGATGGTCGGTAAAGAGGGTGGCAACACCGACGTGTACTTCCAAGTGCCCGTGATGAAGGGATTGCTCTCGATTTGGTACGTGTCGCGTTTCGGTCCCCCGCAGGTCCCCGCGCCCGGCGTCGAGATGGTCGAAGGCCGCTTCGTGCGCGGCAACATCAAGGACATGCACATCCAGCTGAAAATGCGGCAGATCGACGAGCGCTTCACGGTCATGTCGTGCGACTTGTACTTGGAGCCCAATCTTCCGGCCCCTCAGTCCGCCGTCGACGAGGAACTGCGCGATGCCTGTAAAGACGCGGTCGAAGCCGTGCGCGACAAGGCCCAAGGCTTCAAGGGCGACGTCCCTTTCGTGACGCCCCCCGCGTCGAACCCGCCCGCGGCGCGCGCGGGGCAGTGACGGACTAGGGGCGAACAGCCCGCTGCGCTCTTCGTGAGTGCGGCGGGTTTTTCATTTTGTGACGAGCCGCGTTACGCCGCGGAGGCGTGCGCGCGGTTACGCGCCGCGGAGGCGCGCGCGCCAGTCCGGCGGCAGGTCGAGGAAGCCGTCGTTGTAGAGGTAGTCGTACACCGCGTCGCAAACGAGCTCGCAGACATCGCTGAAGATGCGCGGATCGGCGACGAAGCGGATGGTCTCCGTGCGGAACTTCCCCTGGCTCTCGCGCACTTTCTTGAGCATCTCGTCCTCGGCAAAGGGCACGAGCCGCTGCAGGAACCGCCGCTCGAACGCCTGCCGAAACGCCGGGAACGCGTTGGCCGCAATTTTATACCCGGCGCGGGTCTGCGCATCGCGCAAGCGCGCTTCCTTGACGACCTCCCACGCGAGCTCGCCGGTGGAGGGCGGAAGTTCGTGGGTGAAGAACTTCGTGAGCCCTTCGTTGAAAAGCGACACCAGGGCATTGAGCTCGGGGGTCGTCCGGCCGAGGAACTCGTGGCGAAGGTTCTTCATCCACTCCGCGAGCATCTCCTTGGAGCGGGTGAGAAGTTCCGGACTGTCGTAGTCGAACGACTCCAGTTGTTTCACCACACTGTCCTGATTTCGCATCAGTGCGTAGTAGAGAGCCTGCTCCGCCTGGCGCATGGTCTTGATCTCGGTGGTCGACCCGCGCAGCTTCTCGTGGAGCTCGCTTTCGAAAAAGAGCCGCGCAAAGCGCTTCGAGGCTTCGCCCACCTTCCGCTCGATAACGCTAGCGAGCTTATCCTTGCGAAAAACCCGCGAGAGCATGGTCTTGAGGCTCTGAATCAGCTCGATTTCGAGCTGCGCCTTGTCCCGGTCGGAAAGAGGGGCGCCGGAGGAGACCGGCCCGGGCAGCGAAGCCCGGCTGATTCTCTGGAGTTCCTGCAGCTCGGCCACGACTTGTTCCGTGATGCGATCCAGCTCCGGGCTCGTCGCGAGCTCGGCTTTGTAGTGCACCACCCGGGCAGCAATCTGCTCATCGCGAAGTGCAAGCGCGGCATCGGCGAGCAGCAGCTTCTGCATCGTCGACATCGTCCCGTCGGCAGCCGGCACCGGCGCCCTCACGGGAGGCGCCGGGGGCGCGGCCGCCGTGGCTTTACGCGCACGGGGCGGCAGTGGCGGGGGAACGGGCTTACTCATGGCGCGTAGGGACGTTGCAGGGGCGCGTTGCGGGTGGGGCGCGTCGCGGGATGGGATGCGTCGCAGGAGAGAGCCGCGAGAAACGGCTCGAGAACCAAGCTTACTTCATGGAAGGCAGACTGATCATCGCTGAAAAACGGCAGGCGTGCACGCATGAGTGTTGACACTGCCGTTGGGGTGAGTAAGGTGCGCCCCTGTCACGAACGAAACATTGTCGCGCGGTGGAGCAGCCTGGTAGCTCGTCGGGCTCATAACCCGAAGGTCGTAGGTTCAAATCCTACCCGCGCAACCCCAGAAACCCCGGTGAAAACCGGGGTTTTGTACTTTAACTGGTCCAATGCTTGGTCCAAACTGCCCCTTCCGGGTAGTTTTTTGGTCCAAACCTTCGACGTGAAATCGAGTCGTCGATGAGGGCATGCGAGGGGGGTCGATCCGGACGCGCACGCGTCACCTTCGCTGAGCTCGCGAGTTACGACGACCACCAAACGCCCTAAGACGGCTCAATTCGGACGGTGATCGCGGTGGCGATCGACTCGCGTCAGCGTCTCTTTGCGAGCCCTTCGGTACATCTGGGGACGGCTACGCCAATTGTGTCGGCAGTGCTGACACGAGTCTTCTCTTCCGCGTAGTCCTTCCTCATTCCAGTAAGTTCAAATCGTAAGATTCATCGAGAAAATTGCTGGATGAAAGCGTCCGAGTTAGGTGCAAATCCTACCGGCGCGACTCAGAAACCCCGGCGAAAACCAAGTTTTTCTCTTCGTGCGGTCCAATCGCTGGTCCAAAGTTTTTCTGGAGCCGTACGAAAGGACAGGCGGATCCCGCCCGCTGAATCCGAGAAATTACGGAAACTACCGTTGGCTGGTCCACCAGACCGCCTGACGAAGGCGTAGGGCCGATTCCTACCCGAGTAAGCGCGGGAAAGGGACACCTACGAGTTGATGGCGAAAGGGCGTGACGGGGCGACGGCATGCAGGCCGTGAGCGCGCATCGTCGCTTCGCAACGCGAGGGGCGTCCGTTGTACGCTGCGCTTTGGAGATGAAGTACGATCGAACGATCATCGCCTATCACGGTTGCGACGCGAAGGTTGCTGAGCGAATCTTGCGAGGCGAGTCCTTCCAGAAAAGCCAGAACGACTACGACTGGCTCGGGGAGGGGATCTACTTTTGGGAGTACGGCGCCGATCGAGCCATGAAGTTCGCCGAGGACCAGAAGAAGCGCAAGAAGGTGCGGACGCCTGCGGTCGTGGGTGCGCTTATTCAGCTCGGGAATTGCTTTGATCTCATGGATACGAAGTTTACCAAGGAGCTGCGGCTTGCCCACGCGATGCTGAAGAAGATCCATGACGACCAAGAGACCGCGCTGCCCGAGAACGGCGGCGGAACACCCGACAAGAAGCTGCGGCGTCTCGACTGCGCCGTTCTGAACTTTTACTTGGGTTTTCTTGAGGGCACGAAGAGGATACGCTACGACACGGTTCGGTGCGGCTTTGTCGAGGGCGATCCCGCCTTTGATGGGAGCGGTATCCGCGAGCAGAGCCACATTCAGCTTGCAGTGAGGAACTCGGCTTGCATCGTAGGCGTCTTCCGGCCCACAATAGCGGAGAAGCCATGAAGCGCCGCAAGTTCAAGCCCACTCTCGACCCCGAGGCTCCGGGACTGGACGAGATGACACGTAGACGTCGTCGCGCGCTCGCGGAGCTTGAAGCGATGACAGCCGCGGAGCTGTTCCAGGTTGCGGTCCGAGCTGGGATCTACACCAAGGACGGCAAGCTTACGAAGCACTATCGCAACGACGCCGAGCCCAGTGCCACTCGGCCATCGGATTGACCCTTTGACGTGTGTCACCAACCTCGCGAGAGTCGCTCGATGACGTCGCGTCGGGAGAGCACCTGGGCGCACTTCTCCCAAGGCTCTCCCTTCGGTTCGACCGTGTCCGCGTATCGGATGTCGAACGCGTTTGCGCGGCGCTTCTTCTCGATGAACTCCGTGAGCTTATCGTCGAGCGTCTCGATGTGATCGATCCAGTCGTCCTCGATTACGTCGGGTAGAGCGCCAAAGACGTCGTACCGGTCCCGCATGCGGGAGGAAAGCCGGTCGTAGACCTCTTCATCCCTCGTGCCCTGATAGACCAGGTTCAGCATGTCAACACTGTCCCGGGCCTGCCCGAAGCGCTTGATGCGGCCAATCCGCTGCTCGAGGCGTGACGGATTCCATGGGAGATCCACGTTGATCAAGGTGCCGAGCGTTTGCAGATTCAAGCCTTCGCACGCTGCGTCCGTCGCGACGACCAAGCGAACCTCCCGCTCCTTGACGGCGCTCTTGATACTCTCGCGTTCCACGTGAACATGCTGATCTCCTCGAAGCATGCGGCTTCGATCCGCACCTGCGTAGAGAGCGATCGGCTCGGAAGGTAGCTTTTCCGCGAGCCTCTCAGCAACCCATCGCGCCGTGTCATAGTAGTGGCTGAAGATAATGCATCCGTGGTCGAGCCAATGCTCATCAATAAGATAGTGCAGGACTGCTTCGAATTTCGGATCCACTGGGTGTACGCGTAGATGCTCGACCACCTCCTCAAGAGCTTCGCGCTCAGCGTCGGTCAGGCTCGATAGCTCCTCGTGATTGGCGTCCTCGTCCTCGTCCTCCTCGTTGGGGTTTTTGCCTCCTAGCAGCTTCCGGGCGGTCGCGAGTCCCGCCGCGAGGCTCGAACAGATCCGCAACAGAAGCAGGCCCTCGATGAATCCGGCTGAGCGCGTGCGGTGCTTGAGCAAATCGGTAAACTTCTTAGCCGCATTGTACGCGGCGTCTATCGGCGGACTGGTCAAAAGGCCGAGGCCAACGAAGAAAGGCTTTGGGTGCTCCGGGATCGGATGGATGTCGACGGCGATTCTCGGCAGTAGCCCCTTCGCTTCCAGAACCTTCCGCTTGCGTAGGACTGTATGCCGCACCATTGGGTTGTGTTGCTGGAAAAACGCGAGCCCGTCTCGATGCTGGGTCGTCCGCTCGAGCAGCTCCTCGCGCGTGAACTCTGCTAACTCGTACCGCGGCCGGCTCGTGAAGTGGTCCTCATCGTTCAGCCCAAGGTCGGTGCGAATATGGTCGAAGAGAGCGTCCTCGTCACGCGGTGGCAGTGGGTTCCTGATTAAATCCCAACACTCACCTTCGTCCTCGACGGCCTTCGCACCCGTAATGAAGCCGAGCACGCGGCTAGGTGTGTGCCATAGGCTGCCCGCACGCCCAAGCACGTATTCGGCGCCTTGACCGAGCACATCGAGCAGGCCCCAAAGCTCGCCAACCTCCGTTTGTATCGGTGTCGCCGTTCCAAGAAGGACGTGCCTCGCATTCTTTGCGGATTCGCGCACGAAATCGAGAAGATTGTTCGGCTGGCCGGCGGTCCGTCCCGTGCCACCCGCCCGACGGGCACGATGTGCCTCGTCCAAGACGAGCGTGCCAAACCGCTTCCTAAGGAGGTGGTGCCGCTCGTCGGTGCGGTGGAAGATGAGCCCTGTGGAAACGATGCCGATCTGGTACGGACAACGGGCGACGTCCTCCGGGCCACGGGTCCGAATGTGGTGCCCGGTGTGGTCAAGCCATGTCTTTTTGGAGGTCCATACCGCTGACGGAACGCCCAGCTTGTCCCAGAGCTCAACTTGCCACTGTTGCGTCAACGTCGCTGGGCACAGGATGAGCGCCGGTCCATCCCCGAGGAGACATGCGAGAACGGTCGACGTGGCAAGCGATAGGGTTTTGCCCAGGCCGACCTCATCGGCGAGTAGCATTCGCGTCGCACCGAAGTAGTCTCGGTGCTCCAGAAACATCCCGGTGAATGCCCGCTGCCACGGCATGAGAGCCTCGCCGCGTGAATAGATCGGCGCCTCCGCCATCGTCGCCGCTGCAATCGATTCCGGCGGACATTCCTCGACGCTGCGGTACTCTACGCGCCGGGCGCAGCGGTCGACCTCCTCGATAATCGCGCGTGGCAAGGGCACGCCCTGTGACCAGAGGTACTCGAACTCTTCCCGCACCCACGCGATCGCCTCGGGCGAGTCGTCCTCCCAGAGAAGCTCGTAGTGCTCGCGCCAACCCTCGCGCGTTTCATTGTTGCTTCCCATGAACGCCGTCGACGAACCATCGCGCCCGTCGATGACACCCGCTTTCCCATGAACGAACGGCGTTGCGGCCTTCCCGACAACGCGGACTTGCAGATTTCCGCGAACGAGCAACTCATGAAGCTTCTTGTAACGGTCGCGTCCAAGAAGACTATCGGCTTCAGGTGGGCGCTCCGACCACTTCTCCTTCAGCGCCATCGCTTGCTGTTCCGCCGTCCGCGCGGCGGAGATATCGCGCGGGTCGAGGTCGCTGTTGCAGACGACGCGAACCTCGTCGATGCTCTTCAGTTCTTCGTGGATCAGCTCCAGAAGCGAGCTACGGAAGTAGCCAGCAATCCGGAAATATCGTTTCGCGCCACGCAGCTTCTCCCGAAGGAAGAGATGGTCGAGGCGACCGTGCCGGGATGAGAAGCGTCGAATCATGCCCCAAGCCGCTCCCCCTTCACGAGATCGCGGAGGACGCGAGCCGCCGCCGCTTCGTCAGGTTGGTTAGTGGCGAGCTTGCCCGCAAGATAGTCCGCGAGTGCGATCACCTCCGGCCGGCGTTGGAAGTAGCCCTTCACGTTGTCGCGCAGGTGGCTCATGACCTCGTCGGTCTCGACCTCCGTCTCGATCTCGAAAACGGCGAACAGCACCGCCCGCAACAGGGACGAGCCGAAGTCCGATGGCCCGAACTCCGCGCGCTTGAACTCCCTCGCCGACTTGAGTCGGGCGTCGTTCGGTCGCGTGCTCGCCAGCAGCGACTGCCACTCGCTGACGCGAAACGCCTTCGCGAAGTTCTGGTAGTTGTCGAGTTTCTTGAGCCCAGTCGCTTCCAGGTCGAGCATGCGCAGATAGAAGCGTTCTGCGCCTACGAGGCGCTCCCAGACCTTCGGTTCCAATCCGTCGGGTACGAGATGTTCGTTCGCGATCGCCACCGCGAACTCGATCAACTCGTTGATGACCGACGCCTCGCCTTCGTCCTGAGGCCGTAGCGCTTCCCGCGTCATGTCCAATCCGTCGATCTGCGTGTACGCTGTGAGCACGCGAAGAGCTGCGGCGTAGCCTGCCATCTGGAGATCAGCGTCCTCGAACAGATTTTCGGATCGGCCGTGCGTTCGCGTACGCTGGTTCAGACCGATCATGGTGTCGATCTGTCGGGCGACCTCGTCGCGGATCTCCAACACGAGTTCGTCTTTGTACGCCTTTTTCGCATCGCCCCGCTTCCGAAGAACGAGGATGACCGTCCCCTGAACGTATCCCCCTTTCTTGAGTTCCGAGGTTGTCTCCGTCGCGATGTACCACGCGGCGGTGACGCGCAGGCCAGCGCCCCAGAAGATGCCCGCCATATCGCTCCAAACCTTTGCGTCCTGGTGCGTAAACATGACGATCTGAATCCCGTCAGTCGGCATGTGAGCAGCGAGAGCGCTGTAGGCGCGGACCATCTCTCGCCGAAACGCTTCGCCGCGACCGCGAATCGCCAGATCGCGTCGACTATCCCAGATCCAGTCTCTGAATGGAGCAGGAGGCCTTCTTCGTAGCCACGCGATGAAGTATTCCGTGATCTCGTCGTAGGCTACCGCGTCGGCGTAAGGAGGGTCCGTGATACCAATGTCGATAGGCACGTCTAGCTCCGCAGCGGATGCTGTTCGAACGTTCGCCGTGCCAACTACGGCTGCCTGGCCGGGTAGCTCGGAAACGATCGGCCTGAGCGCATACCAAGACCGAGCCGCATAGTTCGGGAATACGTTGAGAGCCTGGTTGTAGAAGACCTGCTCCGGGTAGTCGCCCGCCGGGGCAACGCCCGGGCGACCAGCATGGCCAACGCGCCAGCGACTAAGCTTGGACGATTTGTCGAGGGCGCCTGTAAACAGACACAAGAGAGCCCCAACGACACTCTCGTCCGGCTGCGCCCGAATCGCTTTCAGCGTACACGCCCAAAGGAGGAGGTGGCGCGGCATGAAGAGGTGATGCCAATAAGTCCAGCCGCGCGTGCGAATCGGCTCATCGGTCTTCTCGCCAGGTTCGATTGGCATGTCCGGGACAAGACCAGCCTCCTGCCAGGAATGGAGGTTCTCCACGACGATGCTCTCGACAACGCGCTCCCGCTTCAAGTCCGCCGCGGTTGGGGCGCGGAAGAACGTGGCGTCCGAGCCAGGTCTCACCCATTGAATGCAGTACAGGCGCTCCTGGTAGAAGTCATCGGCTCGGGGAACGACGTCTCCTTTCTCCCAACGCCGTAGGTCGTTGCTCGAAACACCGCCGACCTGGCGATCTCCCCGCAGCGTCCGTATCGGCACACGATGCTCAACACCGTCAATGGAGTAGACGATTTCTCCCTGGCGGACCGTGCCTTGCACTGACGCTTCCAGTTGAGCATCGGTTGCGTCGTTGATTATCTCGATGTCGAATCGTTTGCGCCGTGTATTGGGAACGAGCCGCGCGCAAGTCCGCTTGTTCTTGCTTATCAACCACGAACCGGACAAAGGAACCATCCAGCCCGAGGGGCACTTCGCTTCAAGACAGTATAGGAATGCCTTGGCTCGATTGCTTTCGGAATCGTGTTCGATGCCAAGGCTCACGATTTCAGCCTCGACGCCCTCGGTGACCTCCTTCTGTGCCTTTGCGATCGCGGTACGGAAACGATCGTCCGCGCCGACAATGTTGAACGCACCCCACGTGAGCATGCAGGCGATGGGATTGAGGTCGGTTGCGAAGACGTCGCATCCTAAGCGCGCCGCTTCGAAGGGGATCTGTCCGCTTCCGGAGAACGTGTCGGCGACCCGTGGCCGGTGGCCGAATCGGCGCACACCGAGTTGCTCCACGAGTTCAGCGTGCGAATTCGCCGTTGTCCCGAGGTGGGCGTTCACATGACTCCATATATCCGCGAAGGCTTTTTCCGGAAGTTCCTCCGGGCGAAAGCTCCGGCGATCCAGTCGCTCGTTGTAAGGCATTCGAGCGAGTACTCGTCCGAGGAGGCGAAGACGATCGCGCCCTTTGACCCGCCAGCGCCCGTCATCGTCGAGAAGCTCGACTCGAAGGTCACCGCCCCACCGTTTCACATCCTCTTGGGAGAGACGTTTCACACGGTGCGCGAACGCGTCGTCGTCCATTCCCATGAGAAGCTCGAAAATCTCGAGGTCGGCGTCTATGTCGTTGGTCGCTGGTAGGAGGGATCCCAGCAGGCATGCCCTCACCAAGACAAGCATCTTGCGGCCCTTCCAGTACCCTCCTAGGGCGGTCAGAGTTTGGCCAGCACCTGCCTTACGCTCACATTGCGTCTCGATGGACACCTTCTGTGCTGGAAACGCCACCTCGATGAGGGAGGGACGATCTTTCCAGGATCGCGGTCCAGAAGACATTTCGTGATTCATGACGATGCCTTTGCCAGAGGGAAGAGTGGAAGATCCTCCTGCAGTCGCATGCGGGTCTTCTTCGCTCGCCCGGGAGCGATCTCCCCGCGTACCGGATTCTCTGTGAGCGCAAAACGGAGCGCCTTCCGCCAACCGATGTTCCCGTCGTCGATACCGCCCGTCGCTGCAGCGGTCATGGTAAACAGCCACCATCGCTCTTCAGGCTTGAGTCCAGCCCAGTTCGTGATCGCGACAGGCACGAGCTCAAGCGGCGCGTATTCGACGGCCCATGCAAGGACGCATAGCTCCTTGCCGAGAAGGCGTTCGACCTTGTTTTCGCCGATGGCCCAGCGGCTCGTGGCATGCCCCTTCTCTTTGAGGCGCTCGTTAAAGACTCGGCGGACGATATCCGCGATTGCGGTCCACTTCGCGCGATCCAATTCGACCCGTTCGAGAAAATCAGGGAGCCCCGCGTGACCTGCACGAAGCCCGAAGTGTTCTACGATTCGCACGGGCTTGTCGCGGCCGCGAGGAATTGTGACGACGATGTGGTGCGGATCGACGCTGTCCGGACACCCGAAGCCGAGAGTGGCCTGCTTCAGTTTCACTGCTCCACCTCGTTGGCGCCGACTTGTAGGCCCCACTCCTTGACGAACTCGCTGAGGTCGTGGCCGCTCGTGAAGTCGATCTCCCGTGCGGTCACTCTGACTTCGGCCATGTCGTCGGCCAGCGCCGCACGAAGCGACGCGATGACAGCTTCAATATGATCGGCGGTAACAATCGTCTCGCTACCGAACCGCAGCGAAGCGTTCCTTGCACCTCTCCCGACCTCGACCGTCGCTCCGGTCAGACGAGCACCGACCTGCTTTGCACGGGCCACGAGCCTGAATGTGTCCGGTGTGCCGGGGGCGTCGACGCGCTTCTTGAGCTTAGCCTTCCGTGACGGATCGATGTGAACCTCGGCGTTCCCGGCGCGAGGAATCGTGAAGTTGCGCCGGGCCGAAACGCCCTGGTCTTCCGCGTAGCAGTAGAGCGTTACCTCTGAGGTCCCGACTTCGATGGGAGAGTTATACGAAATGCCCTCGGCGGGGTTTGCGCCGGTGAGCGTGTACTTAATCGTGCCTCGCGGCACGACTCGCAGTTCGATTGTACGGCTGCCGACGCCTTCACGCGGCTGGTGAGTGATGGTCAGTCGATTTGACCAGGTCTCGGGCGGCCCTGGCTCGTGCTCGCCCGAGGGATCGATGGCGAGGAACCAGAGGCGAGTCGCATTCGTCGTGTGTTTCTGCTCGGTGAGGCGGTGGCTCTTCTTCGTAACTCCGGGATTCGTGTCCCAGAAGATCTGCGCCGCCTTGCCCGCGTTCTTGGCGATGACTTCGAGCGTGGCTGTTCCAGTCTCCTCGCTGTAGCCGCGCTCAATGATGTGTACCGACGTCCTCGGCTTTTCGAAGGGGCCTTTCTCAATGTATCCGTCCTCGGTGTACTTCCAAATGCCTCGCTGTTCCGCGATCTTCCGGAGAGCTTCGAGCCCGTTGTTCGGCAGCCAGATCCAACGCGGAACGGCGAGCGCACGCGCGCGGATGTCGCGCCACGGGACGCGCTTCTGGTTGTCCGGCCAGATGACGTCCTCCGCACGCGAGATGAGGCCGGGCGCGTCCTTTTCGATTTCTAGAACCAGTTTGCTTACGCCAGTCGCGGCAAGGGCCTTCTCGACTTGCTCTTCCCCGTCGAAGCGGTTCTCGGTGAACTGCATAGCGAGCTTCGTTGCCACGAGTCCCCGCGCCGACGGGTACCAGATGCGGTTGAACGTGGCGGTGACGGTCGCATTGTACTCCTGTTCTGCCGTCTCGAACCGTTCGCGTAGCTCCTCCTGGTGAGGTGATGTCTTCGGCAGTTGATCCTGGAGCTTCGCGACGGCGTATAGCATGCGAGTCTTCTCTTCGAGGTTGCTCAGGTCGGATCCATCTCCCGCGAGGATGCAGACGTTGTTCTTCTGAACGACAGTCTCGTAGAAGCGCGCGGCAACCTCCGGAGGGTCCTTCGTGTCGGGGCTGAGCACGAGAAGGACGCGAGGTCCGTCGAGCCTAACCTCGTCGAGCATCGGTAGGGCCATCAGCTCCTGGTAAGCGGTCTTGCGTTTCGCTTCGAAGATTCGCTCCAGTCGGCGGCGCATCTCGGCGTCGACCTTGTTCTGAGGTGCGCGATCTGCTTCTGTCGAGAGTCGCTTCGTGAGGTTCTCGACGTTCGAGAAATAGTAGGCGTCGCTCTCGTCCCGGTGGAGGTACCAGGCGTCACGCCGAAGATGGTCGAATGCCTCCGCGAACTCTAGGACGGACCGATGCGGCGAAATCAGGCGCTCCAGGAGCCGCTGCTTCGTCATCCCCCTGACGGCGTCGATTGCGGTCGAAAGCGACGCGGAGAGCAGCAGCGCCGCCACCTGGGAAGCGGCGTCGTTCTGCATCTGAGCGTCAATGGTCTCGGCGTGCGCGCTCCCCCCAGCCGCAATATCCGTTGCGATGGCGCCGCGGAGGTCGGCGATACGAATTATCTCGTCGCGCACTTCGCCGTCGTTCAGGTCGAGGTGCTGCAAGCCGATCAAGTAGACGTCGTTCGCTTCTCGATTGAAGACTGACCGGATCGCCTTCGACACGAACTGCATCAAGCCGCGTGTCTGCCGGTACCCTTCGTTGTTCCGGAAGAGCGCGATAATATCTTTGATCGACGGATGGAACGGATAGGATCCGCGAATCTCATCGGCGATCTGCTCCGCGCTCTTCGCGATGGACTTGGCCTTTTCCGCCTCCTTGATCGCCCCCGCGTATGCCTGCACGACATCCTCGACATCTCGTTCGCCCGGCAGCGTCTCGAAGAGGCGCTTCTTTAGAATCTGGTAAACTTCATCGCCGCCGAGTTCGACGGGCGTTATGGGCTTGGCCTGGCGGCGAGCTTCCTGCTCGACGTTCTTGACCGCCTTACGAAGATCCTTGGATGCGCCTTCATACGTGCCGCTGAGGTTCGAGATCACGATGCAGAGGCGCGGCAGCTTAAGAGCGGCCGAGAAGAGATTTGACAAAGCGGCCGTCGCGACCTGGGCGAGAGTCCCACCGCCAACTGTCCGCGTGATGGCGTTGTCGAAGTACGGTGGTAGCTCGTCCAGGAGGATGAGCGTGGGGTCTTCTCCAATCAAATCGACCCACGCGCGCTCGTCGGGAGCTTTCGGGCCATCCTGCCAGAACTTTCTGAACGCATCAGCCTTTCCCAACTGCTGGGCAATCTCGCCCCAAATGAAGTGATCGGGATAGTTCCTGCCGGTGAATGCGACAACACGCGCCCGCCCGAAGGGGTCGCCGCTTGCAATCTCCGGAACGACCTTCTGCCTGACGTGCTCGTCGCGCGCCACGATGCCGAAGGCGATCATGCAATGGGTCTTACCGCCGCCCATCGCCTGCGTGAGCTCGAAGACTGCCTGGTCGGAGCGGCCGGCAAGGCGCCGCAGACCCATTTCGAAGAGCTGCCGCATACCTGCTGTGATATGGTTCTTCTCGAAAAAGGCTCCTCCATCACCAGCCTTCTCGATCAAGTCGGCGAGATCCTCAATCTGTTCTGCGAGTGAGAACTCAAGGGCCATCCGGTGGGGTTTGCACGCGTCGCGTACGGTCTTAAGCATCTTTCGTGGCCTGGGCTTCTGGTGTGGCGCGAGTAGCCGTCATCTGAGCGGTGAGAGAGACTACGCGCTCTTGACCCTCACGATCAACGGCGGGCCGTAGCCTGGGCGCTTCGTTAGTCGGACGCCGGATCGTGGGCGCGTCCTAGACCGGCCAGCGTTGCTCCGCTCACTAAGTCATCGACCTATGCGACTGCGGGCGGTCCGGTGCGGATCACATCCAAGCGGTGAGGTCAACCCGGTGAGGCACCCTCCGCCCTTGCGGCGCGGGACCCTGAGTTGTGCACGCCTTAGGGCGCAGGCGTGACCATGGGCAGACGCGCGAGGCACCTCGCTCTCCTCATGCGCGGCGGATGCGCCTGCTGATGAGCGGCCCGCCTTCCATCATCGCGTGCTCGAAGCGATTCGTCTCCCCAGTCCGAGGGACGAGGCTGTTCTCCTCGCGACGAGCGAGCTGCACCCCAAAGCTCAAGCAAGGCACTCTCCGACGCAGGTAGGTTTGTGCCGAGCGCGACAGCGCACCGCTCGACGTCCATTTGGACCAAATCCTGGTCCAAATGCCTCCCGATCTCGGGGGTATTTCGACCCCTTCTCGGACCTTCGCGAAACGAAACCCCCTAGATCTGTCGAGAAAAGGCCAGATCGATCGGAAAAAGTTAGGTTCAAATCCTACCCGCGCAACTGAGAACACTGTTTATCGCCCTCCCTGGTCCGCCTCGGAGGGCGGTTTGCATTTTGGCGCCATCGGGAGCAGCGCGGAGCGGGCCACGTAGGGGGAGCCGGCTGCGGGAGCAGAGCGATGCGCCCGTCTCGAAAGAGCCGACGGAGCTCCTCGCGACCTCGGGTGACGTCGGCGGTGATGCGGCGTTCCAGGTCGGGAGCGAGAGCATCTCGTCTGGCGGCGGAAGCTTCACGGGCGCGTTGGAGCTGCTGTTGAGGACCGCGAGGGCCTTGCGCTCCGCGTCGGCTTGGCGCTCCAGGGTTCCGAGCTGCTCGGCGACCGACTTGGCGGTGGCGCCAATGGCGTGGCCCTCCGCGATGAAGTCGACCAGCTTGTGGATTCGCTGCTCGACCTTCTCGAGCCGCGCTCGCTTCTCCCGACGCTCGGTGTCGCGTTCGCGTTCGAACTCGCCCAGGCGCTCGGCGATGCGCTTGCGCGCGTAGGCGATGCCGTCGGACGAGGCCAGGCGATGGCGTAGCTCGTCGAGGAGGCTCGCGCGAACCACATCTTCACGCACGGAGAGCCGGTTCGTGCAGGTGCCGCGCTTGGCGGAAGCCTCGCATCGGTAGTAGGCCGCGCCGCCGCTGCCCCCGCCGATGATCTTTTTTCCGCCGCACGCGCCGCAGTGAAGAAGGCTCGAGAACAGGTAGGACGTACGCCGCCCCGGCGCGGAACGAACCTTGGGCTTGCCATCCTTCGACTTGGTGTAGTGCGCCGAGACGGCACGAAGGCGGGCTTGAACGGCCTCCCAAATCTCGTCGTCGACGATGCGCAGGTGCGGGGGCTCCTGGGTGATGACCTCGTTCTCGGTTCGGTAGCGAGGCTGGCGCTTGTTCGTTCCTGGAAGCTTGCGCCATTCGCGGGACTTGTATCGCCACTTGCCCGCGTAGGTTTCATTGTGCAGGACGGCACGGATGGTGGAGTCCTTCCACCCCGTCCGCCGGCTCTCCACGTGCACGCGCGATGGCGTGACCGCATCTTCATTCAGCTTTTTCGCGATCGCGGACAAGGAGTTCCCGTCCAGGTACATCGCGAAGTCGAAGATGACCTCCTCGTCGTCGGTGAAGAGTCCCCGAGTTGCGAACCCGCCACCCGTCGAGACGCGGCATAGGGCGTCCGAGAGCCAAACCGGAAGCCCACCTAGGTTGTCGTACGCCAGCACGTGCGAGCTATTGCACTCGATCGCCAGGTCACGCATCTCCCGCGGGGCCGAGCGAATCGGCGAAGGGTTGGGATCAACGAGCTCGCGTGCGAACCGCGTGGCCGTGCTCTTGCCCGCACCATGCTCGGCCTGCAGACATAAAATCGGATAGGGGCCATGCGGGCGGAGCGCGGCGATCAGCCAAGCGACGAGTAGCTTGAAGTGGAAGTCCTCCTTCAAGTTGAAGAAGGTTCTCAATTCATCGACGGTGCCGCCCGAGACGGGACGAGGGAGGGCGTGCAGCGTCTTCGGTCGGACGAACTTGATGGGCGTCTCCGTGACGATACGCCACCCCTCGCTCGTCACTTCGACGACCTCGCGCGCGTCATTGCCCAGGTCGATGCAGATCGTGTTGCCCGCCTCCGCGGTGCGCCGATGGACCCCGCACCGGGGGCCCTCGTGCACCGCTAGGCCCTCGAGCGTGCCCAACGCATCGGCCTTTGCCTGTCCGCCGGGGACCTTTCCAAAGTCCCGGTAGAACTCCCAATTGAGCCAGGAGCGAAACTTGTTGGAGCGGAGCTTGACTGTTTCGCCCCTTTCGTTCTGGATGATGGTTGCGTTGCAACATCCTGCTCGTCGCGGAAAAGCTCCGTCTTCGTGCGCGCGATCTCGACGAGGAGCTGAGAAGCCGAAGCCGCTTGCTCGCCCGGCGCGTCGGGCGACGGATCGGGCGTCACGTCGGTCTCGGGGACGTCCGAGTCGAGGTAGCCGATGGCCTCCTCGACGGCGCTTCGAGGGGCGCCGTCTTGGTAGGTTGCGAAATACGCTTTGCGCACCTGCTCGATGAATGCTCTGGACGTGATGGGAACTGCTACACCGGACGCGTCTACGGAGACCAGTACTTGATCGTGGGTGCGGCGAATGCAGAAGGCCTTGAGAAGCTCCACGAGCCTCTGCGTTTTCGTCTTGTGCTTCGTCCTCGCCGAGCGTGCCTACGACGGCCTCCTTACCTGAGTATCGAAAGTAGAAGTGCATACCTCTGCTCGGAGTAAGCACCCTCCACGTAGAGGGCAGAGGGCGCCGTGATTCCAGCTTCGCAAGAGTGTCGTCACCCCCATTGCGAGGATCGATGTCGAGGACGCAAAGGTACGACGCCGCGCACGCGATGCCGATGTTGGCCTCTGGCTCCGCCTGCCACCATCGAATGATGCGATTCCGGTCTTGCGTCGCATCGAGGTAACCGTGGCTCGCGAGTAGGCCATTCGGTTCCTTCCTGCCGCGAAGCAGCGGGAAAACGAAAAATCCAAGAAGGGTAACGTAGGCGAGCGCCGCTCGGCCCAATATCGATAGTTGGATTCGTGCTCCGGAGTCGTATCGGTCTCGAGGACCTTTGCCACCCCTGGCCGTATGTGGTATTCGAGATTTGTTCATGATTCGTTCGTGTCGGCCGCGTCGGGTGCCAGCCCGGGCGGCCGCCTCTCTTTTGTCAAAGTCGGTGGACAACCCCCGTTCAGATTGCCGTAGCGAGAATCGGATCCCGCAGTGCCGCGCGAGCTCGCTCGCCTGCCATTCCGCGTACGGAGCCGGGTTCTCGTGCCTCTCGTTCAATGGACCTGGGATCCACGCCGTACTTGACGGTGAGGCGCCGAAGTTTCGATGCATCAAGTCGTTTTCGTTCCATCGCGATTGCCTCCTAAAGCGATGATGGCGTTTGCTTGATGCGGTATTCCCTAATTTCAATCGTCAGGCGAGTCACGAACTGTCGACGTAATGGCTAGCCGTTACGTCGTCCGGCGGTGTTCGGTAAGGGATCAATGCGGTCAACCCGTGGCGGTAGACGATCCGCGATTATTGAGGTTTTTCGGATTGTTCATGCCTTGGTAAGGCCTAATAGGAAAGTGATAATGAGTCTGAGCGCAGGCGTCTGGCAGGGGGCGGAAGTTCTCCATGGGCTCCTGGTGGTGAAGGAGCCGAGCGATCGCGACAGTGATGCGCGCAATCGGCGCGCGGTGGCGCACGCGCTGCACCAGATTGGAGGACTGAGTGCCTGGTTCGCAGGATCCATCTCGTCCATGTGCGGGCTCTCGTGTGCCGGCCGTCTTCTTGCATCGCCTCGGCTTCGAGGAGCAGTTAGCTAAGACTTTCACTGTGACTAGACACATCTCGGCAGTTCTCGCCCTGATGCAAAGGTAACCATGCGTGAACGCGACACGATCCGCAGCGAGCGGATCTACCGGCAATACTTGGGTTTTTTCGACAAAGCGGAGCAGGAGCGACGTTGGAATCCGTACCGCGATGTTCCCTGGGACCGCGTGGAGCGTGGTGGGAGCGAGGAGCTCGCGACGGTTGCGGAGACGTTTTGCGCCGTCGAAAGCTATCTCCCGGACTACGTCTCCAAGGGGCTGAACCTGGTGCGCCAAAGCTTCGGGCAAGCGTGGTTTTCGGCCAACTGGGCGTACGAAGAGTCGAAGCACACCGTCGTCCTCATCGAATACTTGATGCGCTCGGGGCGCCGCACTCCGGAGCAAGTCTTCGATCTGCAGGAGCGACTTCGACGGGTCGAGTGGATGCTGCCTTTCGATACGGCGCGCCGCATGACCATTTACGGCTGCCTCCAAGAGATGGCGACATTCGTGATTTACATGCGGCAGGCCGAGCGTGCCAAGCGTGAGGGGGACGAGGTCCTGCACGGCATCTTTCGGCTCATTGGTCGCGACGAGATGGCTCACACCCATTTTTATGGGGACGTCGTCAAAGTGCTGCTCGAAGAGGATCGAGCGGAAACGCTGGACGACATCGCTCACGTCTTCTCGCATTTCCAGATGCCTGGTGTCGGCATCGTGCCGGAATACGACGCTCGCATCGAGATCATGCGGAAAGCCGGAATCGACCGGGCGCTCTTTCTGCAGAAGATTTGCTTTCCGGTGCTGAAGTATCTGGGGGTGACGCGATCCGAGCTTCGATTTACGCGCGCTGCCCAAGGCTCCGAGTGATGGAAAGGAGATAGTGAATGGCCGCGCCTTTTGGTAAACCGCAACAAGGTTCGCCGGAGCGGTCCGAAGAGGCTCGCGCACTCATGGTCGCTCTGCTCATGAGCCAAGGGAAACGCGAGCTCGTCGCCGCGCACGTGTTCGGCGGCGGACTGCGCCTCGCCCCGAGCTTGGATGACAAGATGCTGCTGGCGGAGCAAGTCTTGGAGGAGCTCGAACACTTCGAAGTCGTTGCGGCGTTATTCAGCGACGGACGGAGGGAGCAGATCTGCACTCGACGATCACCGGTATTGCAGATCTACCACCCCCGTCGTCGTGGGCCGAGGTCGTCGTGGCTCGATTTCTGCTCTGTCGCGCGGAGAGATTTCAACTGGACGAGTACCGATGCGACCCTTCGGAAACTGTGCACCGACGGAGGCGAGAGCCATGTGTCCTTGCAAGGTCACATGGACCGCTGGCTGCGAATCTCACTCGCGTTGTTTTCCCGTACCGATTCCGAGCGGGAGCAGCGCGCCGTGGAGCTTGGCTTGCGACCCCGCGAGAGCCCAGCGGCCATACGCGAGTACTTGATGGTTCTGCGCGAAGAGATGTCGCCGTTCGGCTTGAGAATCGGGCTGGATCTTCCCGGCATTTCCGATAAGGCTCACGGGAAGAACATGAACCGACGCGACGTCGTGTTGCTGTCCGCCAACCCAATCTTGGCGTCCTCGCTTCAGCGCGTCGTTCGGGAGTACGCACCCGAGGAGCGCCTGCTCGTGATGCGCACGTGGAGGGAATGCATTGCGGCGGTAAACGGCTCCCGACGGCGTCGCGTCGTCATCGTCGACGACGATTCGCCCGGTCCGTCGGCGGGGCGTTTGATCGAGGCCCTTCGCCTGGTGGACGCTGGGATCTTCGTCGTGGTCGTGGGTAGCGCACCAGGCGAGATCCCCACGGTGATTCATCGCAGTGATCCGGTTCAGAGCATCGGGCCCAGCGTGGGAACCCTGCTCGGGGGAATCCTGGACGAGATGCTTCGCCCTTCGCGACGGCAACCGAACTGACAGATCGCTTTCTTCGCCCATGGGATTCTCGACGAGAATGCGTGCGAGCTCTTGGATGTTGTTGAAGCTTGCTCGAAGCGAGGATGCCGCGCGCATCATCCTCATCGATGCGCGGACCTGCGGACAGACGGCGTGGCAGACCACCGGAGCTTAGGCGCACGGAACGGGAATTGCGCCAAGAGGAGATCACCACCGAGCTTCTCGATATGATCGCAAGTAGCGACGCGGTCTCGCGCTTAGAGCGCCTTGGGTCATCGCGGAGGAAGTGCATGCCTTTCAAATCCGTATTCATCGCGGTCTTTCTCGGCACGGCACTCATCGTCGCCGCGCTTTTGGTGAACGCCCGACGACCCGAGGTCGAACGGCAACAGCCGACGCCCGCACTCGCCAAGGCAACCGGCAAGTGCGCCGAGTGCCATCGTCGTGAGACTTCGGCCGTGGTTGTCGAGTTCGAGGAGAGCCAGCATGCCCAGAAAGGGATCAACTGCCTCGATTGCCACCGCCCGACGGGTGGCCAGCCCACCATCGAGCACAATGGTTTCACGATTGCCAAGGCGCTGACGGCGGCAAACTGCACCCAATGCCACACGACCGAGTACGAGCAGTACGCGCGAAGTCGCCACGCAGCGCCAGCTTGGGCATCGGTAAACGGCGCGAAGGATTTCAGCCCAGAACAACTGGCGATGGGTGAGCGCTATCATCCATCCTGGGTGAACCGCTCGCCCATGAGCATCGGAGCGATCGAAGGGCCGTCCGCCGTGGTGGGCGGATGCAACGCGTGCCATGCGATCGGCAAGCCAAACGCGGATGGGTCGTTCGGGACGTGTACGAATTGCCATGCCCGCCATACGGCATCGGTCGAGCTTGCGCGAGAGCCGTCGACGTGTGGCCAGTGCCATATGGGCCCCGATCATTCGCAGCGCGAGATTTACGACGAGTCCAAGCACGGTGCGCTCTTCGCGACACAACGCCCTCGAATGAACCTACGGGCGGACCCGAAGCACCTTACGACACGGGACATGCCCGTCCCCACCTGTTCGACCTGCCACATGAGCGGCCTCGAAGGCATGAAGATGACGCATGACACGACCGAGCGTCTTTCATGGTTTCTATTCGCTCCCATCTCGACGAAGCGCCCGAACTACGAGCGCGGGCAGATTGACATGAAAGAGGTCTGCCTCAAATGCCACGCGCGCCCCCGCATCGATGCATTCTATGCGGTCGCGGAGCAAGTACTCGCCGCGACGAACGAAAAGGTCCAGGAAGCCACTTCGGTCGTGACGACACTACGCAAGGAGGGGTTTTTGACCGCGCGCCCCTTCGACGAACCCATCGAGTTCGACGAGTTCGACCTGTGGCACTACTACGGCAGAACCGCGAAGCACGGTGCTTTCATGGGAGGTGCCGATTTCGTGCAATGGCATGGCAATTACGAGCTTCTTCGGCATCGCGTTCGAATCGACGATGAAGCGGCAGCACTGCGCGCCTCACGCGGGAGGGCGGACGGCGGCGCGGGGCTCCCGTCAATCATCGATCCACCGCCTGCGGCGAGGAGATGACCGATGCGCTTCCGAAACGTCAGCCCCACGCGTTGCCTGGAGTGGTTCGTGATCGCGAATCTCGCTTTTCTCGGGGTCGATATTCTCGTCGCCCACGCCGAGAACGCTTATCGCGATCGCGCGGAATGGGCGCCCATCGTCTTCTCGGCGATCGCGCCGTTCCTCCTTTTGCCGGGCGCACTACGATTCGGGTCTCCGCGATGGACCCGTGCAATCGATCTCGGAGTAGGGATTGTGGCCATCGGCATGGGAGTGGTCGGGATGGTCTTTCATCTTTCGAGTGCGTTCTTCGTGGAGCGTACGATCCATAGTCTCGTCTATTCGGCGCCGTTCATTGCCCCACTGGCCTACGTCGGAGTCGGGCTCCTCTTATTGTTGATTCGGCTCGAGCGTCCGGACTCGCTTGCCGTCGGCCAGTGGTCTCTTTTTCTGGCGCTTGGTGGCTTCTTTGGAAATTTCGCATTGTCGTTGCTGGATCACGCCCAAAACAGCTTCTTCGAGAATACCGAATGGATCCCCGTCTTCGCGTCGGCATTCGCGTGTAGCTTTTTCGGTGTCGCGCTGGTGCGAAATGAGCCGCTCATATTGCGGGTGTGCCTGGGGGTGTGCGGGCTCGAGGCCATCGTCGGTATCGTTGGATTCGTGTTGCATCTGCTCACGGACTTGCGGCGGCCTGCTCCATCGATGACCGCGCAGGTCGTCTTCGGGGCGCCGGTGTTCGCGCCGCTTCTCTTCACCGACCTCGCGGTCCTTGCCGCGTTGTCGATTTGGACGATATCGGGGCAATCCGCATTGCCAACGCGCGCCGAGGATTTGTCCGCAAGTCCGCTGCCCCAGGCAGGTCGTTCTCCGTGACCATGGCTGGAAGGCGCTCCGCCAATGCTGCGTGTCGGCGCAAGGCGTGCGCACTGGCGCGGTGGTATGCCGCAATAGCACGACACTCGCTGCAGGCTCGTGCGTTGCATGCGGCCGGGCACGAGGTCATGCACATGACGATCGGCGACATCGAAAGGTTCATGGTCGAGGACCACACCCGCATCGACCACTTCCTTGCTGCGAGCGAGGCCGCGGACGGTATCATCGACGAATCCGCGTACGCACATTTCAGACACGATCTCCTCCGCCACATCGGCATGGAGGAGAAGGTTCTCCTGCCGTTCGCGCGCACACGACGCGGAGGTGCGCCACTGGAGATCGCCGCACAGTTGCGAAGAGATCATGGTGAGATCGCGAGACTGCTGGCGGGGTCGCCAACCTTGACGAGGCTGGCGACCCTCCGCGAGATCCTCGCTCGTCACAACGCGCTCGAAGAAGGACCGGACGGTCTGTATGCCGCGTGTGACGTGCTCGCCGGCGACGAGTCTGCGGCTGTCGTTGCGAAGCTCCGGGCGCAGCCGTCGGTCCCACTCGCGCCCTACTTCGATGGGCCACCGCGTGAGGCCCGTTAGGCGACTCCTCTGCCCAGTGCCTACGATCCAACGTCGGACGTCCTGGGCCTGCATGGGCGCAAGCATTCCGCCGGGAATCGGGCGTAAACCAGCGACGACTTCCTCCGGTGGCTCGTGAACGTCCCACACGAGACCGAATGCGGCCATCACGCGGAGCACCAGGTACGTGGGATCGATCTCCCACCATAGGAAGCCCTGGCGCACGCAGCGCGGGTAGTAGTGGTGGTTGTCGTGCCATCCCTCGCCCAGCGTCACGATGGCGAGGGTCGCGCTGTTGCGGCTGTTGTCGGTCGTCGCGTACCGCCGGCGCCCGAACATGTGCGTCAGCGAGTTGATCGTGAAGGTGCCGTGCCATAGAAGGGCCGTCGATACGAAGAAGCCCCACACGAACGCGAATGGACTGCCGGCGAGGAAAAGGCCGACCGCGAGCGCCGTTGGCGGCAACCACCACCATCGATCGAGCCACACGAGCTCCGGATACTTCGCGAGATCCTTCACGTGCGCAGTGTCGGTTGGTTGGTGTTTGTGCGAGAGGATCCATCCGACGTGGCTCCAGAGGAACCCATCGCGCAGCGCCGAGTGCATGTCTCCGGCCTGGTCCGAGAACCTGTGGTGTGTACGGTGATGACCAGCCCACCACAGGACGCCCTTTTGGGAGCTGCTCATGGCGCCGAGCGCGAGCACCAGTTGCATCGCACGGCTCGTTCGAAAGCTCCGGTGCGAGAAGTAGCGATGGTAGCCGGCTGTCACGAAGAACATCCGCGCGTAATACAATGCGACCGCGAGGCCGAATCCACGCCAGGACCAGCCCAGCACGACGACCCCCACCAGCGCCGCGACATGCACGGCGACGAACGGAATGCTTCGAGGCCAGTCGATAGCCTTCTCATTGGCAACGACGGTTTGCATGCGCGGAATGTAGCCAGGCCTTCGTCATGGCTCCGTCATCCGTGGGTCACGAATCTCTGCGGAGACGCTCATCGCGAAATGGAGAAAATGGCCGCGCAAGAAAGTGCGTAGCGATGCACGGTGTGCGCGCTTAGAACGTTCGGCGATCGCCCGCAGCTGGGATATGAACTTTCGAGAATCCGCGGCGGCCAAGAGCGTCCGCAAGTGCGCGTTGTGCAACGGGCTCGCCATGGACCAGAACGACGTTGCCGAGCGATCCCCGGTCACGCACACTCTCGGCGAAACCGAGGAGGTCGCGCTTGTCGGCGTGTGCGCTAAAGCCGTTGAGAACGGCGACCTCCGCCCGAAGGTCGCGCTCGACGCCGAAGATGCGGACACGGGGGCGCCGCTCGACGATTCTTCGTCCCAGGGTGTGCTGCGCTTGGAATCCCACGATGACGATGACGTTTCGCTCGCTCTCTACCGTCGCCTTCAGATGATGCAGGACTCGGCCGCCCTCGCACATGCCGCTCGCGGAGATGACGACGCATGGCTCGGACGAAGCATCGAGCGCTTTGGAATCTTCCTTGTCGGAGACGTATCGGAGTCCTTCGAAGTCGAATGGAGAATCGGCCCCCCCGATCAGGGCCAATGCTTCCGAATCGAAGCATTCGGGATGTAGTTTGAATACGTCGGTAACCTTTACGGTTAGTGGGGAATCGACGTAGACCGGCACCCGCGCGATGCGGCCCTTCTGGCGCAGGCGCTTCATCGTGAACAGGAGCTCCTGGGCACGTTCCAGGGCGAAGGACGGGATGACCACCTTGCCGCGCCGCGCAATCGTGCGCTCGATGATCGTGCCCAGAGCATCATCCATTTCCTCGATGGGGGGATGTACGCGGTCGCCGTACGTGCTTTCCATCATGAGTACGCTGGCTCCCATAGGGATTTCCGGGTCGCGCAAAATGGGCATATGCCGCCGTCCCAGGTCCCCCGTGAAGAGAAATCGCTTGCGTGTGCCGTCGTCGTCCACGTCGAGGACGACCAGTGCGCTGCCCAGAACGTGACCGGCGTCGAAGAACTCGAGATCAATGCCGGGGGCGATGCGTTGGCGGCGATGATATGGAACGCCAATAAAGTAGCCGAGTGCCTGCACGGCGTCGTTCTCCGTGTAGAGTGGGACGACGGGATCCATCTTCGCGCCGTCGCGTTCGATGACCTTGTTGATGTAGCGGGCGTCTGCTTCCTGAATCATCGCGGAATCGAGCAGCATCGCCGCGCAGAGGTCCCGAGTCGCTGGGGTGGTATAAATGGGGCCCTCGTATCCATGCTTCACGAGGAGCGGTAGGGCTCCCGAGTGGTCCATGTGGGCGTGCGAAAGGATCACGGCATCGAGCTCCCTCGGGTCCACACCGAGGCGATGATTGAGATCGATGGACTCGCGGCGTCTGCCTTGAAAAAGGCCGCAATCGAGCAAGATGGTTGCATGTTGCGTGCGGAGGATGTGCTTCGATCCGGTGACCGTCTGCGCGGCACCAAGGCATTCGATTTCCATGTGGGTGCGAGAACCTCATTGCAGCGTGCGTGCCACGAACGAACGCGCGCCTGCGCCAGATCGGCGATGGTCGTGCAATCGATGCTGATACTTGTTCTCGTGATTATGTGGATCACTCCGCCGCATGCTGGTGGGCTGCAGCGGTAGTACGCGCAAAGGCCGCATTGGCAACGCTGGCGGTGAATCGATCGACCTGATCCCAATTCGTGTATTCGTAATCGCGTGACGCGTCGGCGTCGCCGCCGGTCTTTCGTGCGATCTTCTGCATCATCCACCGGGTGAAGAATCCATATTTCGTATATGGAACCGCGCCGGCGAAGAGCTCGACGTGCCCAGGCGTCCACCCCGTTTGGCGGGACAAGCGATCGACGTATTTCTGGGCTTCGGCGCGGCCCTCGGCCGTCCCGTGCGCGATGGCCATGCACACCGAGAAGAACGATGATGGGGTCGATTGGAGCAGCGTTCGATGCGTGCGCACGAAGCGAGCGATGGCGCGAGGATAGCGACCGAAGTGTACGGGGGCGCCGATGCACACCGCGTCGAGCCTCGTTACCGGGAGGTCCTCGCGTTCGTCTTCAGCGTTGATCAAAGCGACCTCGTGTCCGCGTGCGCGCATGCCAATGGCGATGCGCGTTGCGATCTTTTTCGTTTGCCCCTCACGGGTTGCGTACAGAACGAGGATGTTGGCCATGGTGATCTCCCCGCCGGACGACGTACAAGAACGAGACCACCGGCCTTTCTCCTGCACGCATGCGCGAGGGGAGGCATCGAGACATGAACGCGTTGCGCGGCCGCGCAAGGCGTGCGCGTCAGGACGAGCGATGGGCGGCCCGCCATCGGGCGCGGATCTCGGCGGGTGACGTGCGCCCGGTGCCGGGAGTCGGGCGCCGACGCGTCGCCGTGAGCGTGCGCTCGTCGAGCGCGGTCAAATCGACCCGCTCGAGGAAAATGTGGCCCGAGGTCGGACGCTCCAGGCCGACGATGAGCCGGGAGAGCGTCGTCGTGCCGCACCCCGACCCGCCAATGATGGCCACCGTCTCGCCGCGCTCGATCGCGACGTTGAGCCCGTCGAGAACGAGCTTGTCTCCGTAACGCTTCACCAGGTTGCGCACTTCGACGAGTGCACGTCCGCCCTCGGCTCGAGTGGGCACTCGATTGGCCATGGAGGCTTCGGTCAAGGGCAAGACGCTCGCCATGGAGACGGCTCGTTCGATCGAGGCGCATCTCTCACGGTCATCATGCCGCTGCTCACGGCGTCGATGAGGCAACGGGCGGACGGTTCGCGGAAGTGGCGGTATGCAGCGGAGGGCTCGAACCCCGGAGGAAGGGTGTGGAGCGCTACGACGTCCGTCCGATCTTTGGTCAGTGTGTCCGTGAGGCCATCGCGTACGAGCGGTGTGGCAAAGATGGTGCGCTCGGCTCCCAGCGTGCGCACCGCCGCGTCGGCGGCCAGCGCGCTCCACGTATCCATCAACGCGTCCGTGACGAGAACGACGGTTCGTCCCGAGAGCTCACCCAGGCAAGGGGCCGCACGCAGCTGGCGAACTTCCTCGTTGATCACAGCACGGGTGTTCGCCACGATGGCCTCGCGCTCTTCGGAGAGCTTCGCGAGTCCGGTGACCTCCGGATCGAGGCGCAGGGTCCCGTCCTCGCAGAGGGCACCGAAAACCCTCCCGTGTTGCTCCAATGTGCGCGTCGACAAAATGTCGAGGGGTGTCCCCAGGACACGGCAGATCTCTGCGGCTACGACGATTCCTCCGCGCGAGATGGCGATGACCGCCGGCTTCAGCGCGCGCAGCACAGCGACTTGCTTGCTCAGCTCGCGCCCCGCGGCGACGCGGTCCTCGAACCAGAAGCCGTGGACGGTCAAGACGGGGACGGAAGAGCGACGTGTCACTTTCTCGGCGACGCTGCCGAGCAATGCGTGCGCGAGGCCGCGGCGTCCGTGCGAGCCCACGACCACGAGATCGGCGCGAGCCTCCTGCGCCGCCCGCACGATTTCTACCCACGGTCGTCCCAGGCGAATGGTGCCCGAGCAATCCACGTGATGGGTCCGTACGGCATCCACGGCACCGTCAAGAGAGCCTCGTATTGCTTCGCGTAGAGCTTCGATGGAGACGTGGGAATCCGGAGGGTCGAGAACATGGGCAATGCTCACCTTCGCGCGCATCGCTTCGGCGATCTCGGCGGCAGTGACCAGCGCACGTTGTGAGGCGGGGCCGAAGTCCGTAGCCAGCAGAATGTGTTGAATGGAGGTCATGTCCACGCTTACGCATCGAGTGTGCCCGCCCGTGCGCTGCGGTAACGGTGCAAACGATGGCCAGGAGCCATGCACGGCGTGCGCCCGCCCGCACGCTCTGCGGATCATGCTTTCCTGGTCGCTGGCGCGGTGTCGTTCAGCGGCCATAGGCGCAGCACGTCCAAATCTGGGCACCGGATCTGCAAAATCCTCCGCGTGACCATCGATGGCTTTCGCAAAGAGCATCGCAACGCGTTCGTTGCGTTCGAGCCGGCGTTCAGCGAGCGATTTTATGCGAACGTGGGTCGCCTCGCGCGGCGTCTGCACGTCGATCATGGGCAATGCCTACGGTCGTGGCGAACGATGGTTGCGTCGCAGCGGTATTCCCATTCCGCTTCCTGCTCACGTCGTTGCCATTCCCCACTTGGTTCCCTGGCGATTCGTGTTTGGCGCGCCCGTTTCACCGCGTGTGGCTGCGCAGAACGCCAATGATCACATCGCCGCTCGATGCGTGCGCCGCGAAGTCGAAGGCGCGCTGCACGAGATCATCGAGGCGGAACTCGCCGAACGCGCAGGTATCCATGGCGTCTAACGCATTTGGCGAGCAAGGTCGGCCTCGAGTGCTGCGCGCCGTTTTCGTATCTACGCACGGCCTGCACGGTCGGTTTGGCGGGAATTCCGGTGAATGGCCGAATGGGGGTCTGGACGCATTCTTGCTCTTTTCGATGCCATGATTGGAAATCAAGCCAGCCGGCGCCGTAGCACCGCCAAGGTTCTCTCGAACGTTCAACGAAGGAGAAAGGTACCCGCTGCTGTCGTGTCGCGTCATGCGGTGGCCGCCTATATGACGGCGTCGCCGCACTCGATCGGGCGGGACCAGACGCTGGAGACCGCGCACGAGATGATGCGGCGCTATCGCGTCCGGCACCTTCCCGTGCTCGAGCATGGGAAGCTCGCGGGCATCCTTTCGCAACGCGATCTCTACCTGATCGAGTCCCTCCCCGGGGTCACGACCCGAGACACCCTCGTCGACGAGGCGATGTCGGAGGACGCGTATTGCGTGCGTCAGGACGCGCGGGTGGAGGATGTCGTGCAGGAGATGGCCGAGAACAAATACGGCTGTGCAGTCGTGATGTCCGGAGGCCGCGTATGCGGGATTTTTACGACGACGGACGCACTCCAGGCGCTGTCCGGAGTCCTTCGCTCGCACTCCTTGGAAGTCCCGAAGGCGCGCGAGGCCACCACACACGCGCGCGTTCGTCGAGAAGCAAGGTGACGGCACACGGGTTCGCCTTGACCTGCGTCCCATCGCAAACAATGACTGAGGGGCTGAGCGACGAAGAAGGCAGTCGACGACTCATCTCGTTCGGCGCGAACCAGCCCGTGGCGCGTGTGCGGGGTTGCTTGCTGACCGACATGCTGCGGCAGTTCGGAAAGCCGCTCGTGGTGATCCTACTACTTGCAAGTCTCGCCTCGGCCGCCCTCGGCGAATTCGTCAACGCGTCCATCGTCTTCGTCATCGTTATCGTCAGCGCGGTGCTGGAGTTCGTGCAGACGTACCAGTCCCACCGCGTGACGCAGGCCCTCGAGTCCCGTGTTGCCCACACTGCCGAAGTGCACCGCGACGGCGCGTGGAGGGCCATCCCCCGACGCGAGGTCGTTCCCGGCGACCTGCTCCGGCTCGACGCTGGCGACATGGTCGCCGCCGATGCGCAGTTGCTCGAAACGAAGGACCTGCATCTCAACGAGGCGGCCCTGACCGGTGAGTCGCTACCCGTCGAAAAGGGCGAAGGCGCGGAGGTCTTCATGGGATCCTCGGTGGTGAGCGGGCGCGCCGTGGCGACGGTGACGCGAACGGGGCCCGAACGTCGTTCGGGGTCACCGCGGAGGCTCTGGTCGCGCAGCCGCCTCCGTCCGAGTTCGAACGAGGTCTCGCGCGCTTCGGCATGTTCATCCTGAAGACGGTTCTCTTCCTCGTTCTCTTCGTGTTCGTGGTCACGGCTGTCTTGCATCGCGCGCCGCTCGAGTCGCTGCTGTTCGCGGTCGCGCTGGCCGTGGGGCTCACGCCGGAGTTCTTGCCCACGATTTCGGCGGTCACCCTCGCGCGCGGCGCCGCTCGCATGGCCGAAGCCAATGTCATCGTCAAGAACCTGGCGGCCATTCAGAACTTCGGTAGCATCGATGTACTCTGCGGCGACAAGACGGAGACCTTGAGCACCGGCGAGACTGCCCTGGAGTGTCACGTTGATCGTTCGCACCGGCGGCTCGCCCTTCCGCAGCCGTCCGAGCCGGGCGCTCACGACGACGACGCTGTCCATCGTGGGCGCGGGCATTGCCCTTCCGTTCGTGCCGGGGGCCGCGGTGCTGGGCTTCGTTCCGCTGCCGTGGCCGTTCTTCGTCTTTCTCGCGCTGGCGACGGCGACGTACCTGCTCCTCGTGGAGCGGGTCAAACGACGGATGCTTCGCAAAGCCTTCGCGTGATCAGCGGAGCGGCGCGAAGCGCATGCGGGCATCGACGGCGACGGCGCCCTGACCGCGTGCGAGCACTTTGACGGGATTCAAATCGAGCTCGAGCAACTCCGGGAGCGCTTCCACCAGGGCCGAAACCCGTTGCACGAGCAGAAGCAGCGCGTCGCGATCGGCGGGCGGTGCCCCGCGGAACCCGTCGAGCAGCTTGGCGGCGCGAAGGCTCGAAAGCATGTCGGCCACGTCGCGATCGGAGGCGGGCGCAATGCGAAATGCGACATCGCGACAGCATGAGGAATGTCGGCTAGCTCGAGAACGGCGGCCAGATCCGTTTCACCGAGGCAGAACGAGTCCGTTGCGCCGCTTCCGGCGCGATGCACGACGTCGCGGATGGCGCGCACGCGTTCCGAGGAGAGCGTCAAAACCGTACCGCGGGGCCGGTTGCGCCAGCGTGCGTACTATGCGGCCGAGGACAATGCGATCGCGGCATTCTCCGGAAAGCGGTACCTGGGCAACGAACCGCGGGGGCCGAAGGCTAGACTTGTGGGGGCGCCCTGCGATGACATGAAGACCGGCACGATGGGTTTGTAGTCCGGGACCGTCCCCGCGGCGTGCGCGATCGCTTGCGCGATGGCCTCGGGTTTGGTGACGTACGGCCGCACGTAGATGACCACGAGGGCGTCGATGTCGGGATCGTTGCCGACGATCTCGATCGTGCGCTCGAACTGCTCGGGCGTCGCCGACGCGATCATGTCGACCGGATTGCTCAGCCCCGCGTGCGGTGGAAGATAACCTCGCAGCCGCTCCACCGTCGGCGTTCCCAGTCGGGGTAGCGTAATGCCGTGCGCCTCGCACGCATCGGCGAAGAGGATGCCCGGTCCTCCGGCGTTGGTCACCACACCGACACGCGGCCCCCGCGGCAACGGTTCTCGCGAGAGGAGCGCGATGACGTCGAAAGCTCCTCCATCGTGTTGGTGCGAATCACGCCCGCCTGCGCCAAAACAGCGTCGACCCCCGCGTCCACGCTTGCGAGCGCGGCGGAATGGCTCGCGGCCGCGCGCGTGCCGGCGCCCGAGCGCCCCGACTTGAGGGCGACAATCGGTTCTCTCTTGGCCACCTCGGGGGCGAGGCGCGCGAATTTTCTCGGATTACCGAAGCTCTCGAGGTACAGGGCAATGACGGTGGTGTGCGGGTCGTCTGCCCAATAGGCGATGAGGTCGTTCCCGGAGACGTCCGCCTTGTTTCCGACGGAGACGAAGCTTGCGATACCGATGTTGCGCTGGGCCGCATGGTCGAGCATGGCCAACCCGAGCGCGCCGCTCTGGGAGAGCATGGACACGCCGCCCGAGGGCGGCCACACGGGAGCGAAGGTGGCGTTCATCGACACGCCCGGGGCCGTGCACAGAATGCCCATGCAATTCGGTCCGACCATGCGCATGCCGGAGGCTCGTGCGAAACGGCATAGTTCGTCCTGTGCGTTGCGTCCGTCGCTCCAGGCTTCGGCGAAGCCGGAGGTGATGACCACGATGCCCCGCACGCCCGCGCGCGCGCACTCCGCGACCACATCGCGAACGCTGGTTTGGGGGACGGCGACCACCGCGAGATCGACGCGGCGGCCGATGGCGCCCACGCTCGGGTAGCACTGGAAGCCTTCGAGCTCTGGCACATGAGGATTCACCGGATAGACGGGCCCGCGAAACTCGCAGCGCTTCAGGTTGGATAAAATCACGCGGCCAATGCTTCCCTCGTGTCGCGAGGCCCCGACGACGGCGATGGACTCCGGCTCGAAGAAGACGTTCACACTGTGCGCCGCAGCCTGTCGCTCGCGCGCGAGGCTTGCGGCGATGAAGTCCTCGGTTTTACGCGTGGGGAAGACGACGCGGTAGATGTTGTCGTTCGACGAATGCTCCACGACGAAGCCGCTCGTATCGAACACCTCGCGCATCTTCTGGTTGTCGGCCAAGAGCAGGGTTTGTCCGACGGGCGGAGGGCGCGGATGACGAGCGAGCTGCCATCTTTGAGGATCGCGGGCTGGAAATAGTCCTGGAGTGGCGTTTGCGGACGCATGGCCGACCTTTCATGCACCGCTTGCGGCGGTGCGCGGATGTTGCGCAGGACGCGATTCTCTCTTTGGGCGGCCGAGGATGGCTTCGAGTTCCGCCCGCTGCAGCGTCTCGTGGGTGAGTAACTCGTGCGCGACGGAATCCAACGCGCTCCGGCGCGTCGTCAGCACCGAGCGTGCCCGCGCGTGCTCCTTGGTCATGATGCTCTTGACCTCGGCATCGATGATGCGCGCGGTCTCCTCGCTGAAGTTGCGGCCCTCGACGGGTTCGGGCCGCCAGGGCAGGAACCGTCCACCCGCATCGTGCCCGAAGGTGAGGGGACCCAACGCATCGCTCATCCCGAAGTGGCACACCATCCGGCGTACCGTCTCGGTTGCGCGTTCGAGATCGACTTGGGCGCCCGTGGAGATGCCGTCGCACGCGAGCTCCTCGGCGGCGCGACCCCCGAGCAGGACGCAGATCCTGTCGCGAAGCTCGTCGCGGGTCAGGAGGTAGCGCTCCTCGGTCGGAAGCTGCAAGGTGGCGCCCAGGGCGCCGATCGACCTGGGAATGATCGTGACGCGATGGACGGGGTCGGCGTGCTCTATCGACAAGGCGACGAGGGCGTGTCCCGCCTCGTGGATGGCGACGCGACGTTTTTCGTGGTCGGTCATGACCCGACCCTCTTTCTTCAGCCCGAGCTGAATCCGATCGATGGCCTCCTCGAAGTCTTGAAAGGTCACTTGTTTCCCGCTTCGTCGCACGGACGCGAGCGCGGCTTCGTTGACCACGTTCGCGAGGTCGGCGCCGACCATTCCGGGCGTGCGCTGGGCGACGACCTCGAGGTCCACGTCCGCGTCGAGCAACACTTTGCGCGCGTGGACCTGGAGGATCGCCTCCCTGCCACGAACATCGGGCCGGTCGACGACGACTTGCCGATCGAACCGGCCCGCGCGCAGCAGCGCTCGGTCGAGGATTTCCGGGCGATTCGTCGCCGCCATGATCACCAGCCCGGAACCCGAGTCGAAACCGTCCATCTCGACGAGCAGCTGATTCAGCGTCTGCTCGCGCTCTTCGTTGGAGGCAAAACCGGCGGCGCCGGCGCGTGCTTTTCCGACGGCATCGAGCTCGTCGATGAAGATGATGCAGGACGCGCGCTCCTTGGCCTGCTCGAAGAGATCGCGCACGCGCGAGGCGCCGACCCCGACGAACATCTCGACGAACTCGGAGCCGGACATGGAGAAGAACGGGACCCCCGATTCGCCGGCGACGGCCTTGGCGAGGAGCGTCTTTCCCGTTCCGGGGGCGCCCACCAAGAGGACACCCTTCGGCATGCGCGCGCCGACGGCTCGGTATTTTTCGGGCTCTTTGAGGAAGCCGACGACCTCGCGAAGTTCGGCTTTGGCCTCATCGACCCCGGCCACGTCGGCGAATGTCACCGGATGTTCCTTGCTTCGGTCGTAGAGCTTTGCCTTGCTGCGCCCGAACGACATAGGCCTCCCCCTGCCGGGGGCGGCCATCCTGGAGAATCCCCAGAAGAGGGCAATCATGAATAGGAACGGCGCCAGTGTCCAAAGCAACGTCGCCCACGGCGAGCTGCGCTGGGGAATGCCCGTGACCACGACACCCTTGCTTTGCATGGCGTCGAGCAACGTTCGCTCCTCGACGTTCGGAACCCGGTCCGTCACGATCGCTTCCGCCGGGCCGTTTTCTTTGTCTCGAACCGTGGCCACGATGCGATCGGAGGCCACCTCCGCCCGCTCCACGCGCCCGTCGCTCACCGCCGCGACGAATTCGCTGTACGGTACACGTTTCATCATCGCGCCGCTGGTGTCGAGGTACGAGAACCAAAGGCTGATGAAAATCATGACTACGATGATGGCCAGGCTGCGGTACGAGCTAAGTCGTTCGAGCGTTTTGCGCATGACGTGAAGGTGAAAGAGCACGCGGCATGCCTGGCCTTCGAGTGCCGCATCGTCGATCTCGTCCGTCGAATCGCAGGCAAAAAAGAGCCATGGCCAATGCAGCGAACCATCGATATCGCATTTGAACCTCTTGGCTCGACCTGCGAGTGCCGTGTCATGGACCGAGCGGCGCATTGGCCCTCCGGACGAAGGTGGCGCCTGCACCCTTTGCGCGTGTGCGCGCGAACTGCGCCATGCATGAAGGACCAAGGCTCCTTTCCGCATCGTCCGGGGGGCGGGCCATGGCGTATGCCTTGCTTACCCAGGCCGTCAAGTTTGCGGCGTCCCGGCTGGTGGCGCGTGAGGAGGAACGATGAACGTCGGAGATGTCATGACCCGCCGCGTGCGGATCGACTCCTGAGGAGATCTCGCTTCGCACGGAGCTGGAAGCCGGCCGCGCTGCCCGCCGTTTCTGCCATTCTGTTCGGGGTGGTCGCGTTGCTCCGGTGCGATCGCCTCACCCTCGGCGCGCTCGTCATGCTCTTTGGCGTGTACGCGCTCGTCGACGGGAGCCTCGCCTTCGCGGCGGCTCCGCAACGCCGTGCAACGGAGGGTGAGGGGCGCATCGAAGGGTTTCTCGGGATGGCCTTTGGATTGTTCACCATCTGGGCCGAATTGAGCTTATCGATGTTCGTCCACGTCGTTGCAGTCTGGGCCATCCTCACCGGAGTTCTCGAGTTGGCTGCCATTGTTCGCCTGCGCGGTCGGAGCCCGGGCGAGCTGTCGCTTGGCTTCGCCGCGTTGGGAGCCATCCCGCTCGGCGTGACGTTGCTCGTTTGGCCTAGCGAGATGGCTCCTTTGGCCATCGTGGCCTTGCTAGGTTGCTACGCGCTGCTCTTTGGAGGATCGATGCTCGTGCTTGCGTTTCAGCTTCGCAAACTCACGATGCACTTTCATTCGCGTATGGCATCAAGAGGCGACCCAGCGATCGACGAAGTGGCCGCCCGCGCGAGGCGCGCTAGAGGGGATCGCTGCGCTCCTCTCGCGGTGGCGCCAAAGACAAGCTAGGGATCTGGTCGGGATGCGAGTCCTTCTCCTCGTTGCCCGCGGACGTCTTTCTCGCGGGGGGACTCCTCCTTGGCTGGGCCGACCGCCGCGCAAGTCCAAATACGTCAGATAAAAATTTCGACGTGCCGGCACGCATTTTTGTCGCCTCGCGAGGTAGAGCAAAACGCACGCTGCGCGGACATAGGCGAGGAAGCAGCTCCGCCCCGGTGACGGCCCCTTGTCCTCCACGGCCGTGAAAGCGAACGTGGAACATGGGCGAAGCCCAGCTCAGTGCCCGGTCAGGAGAGCGGCAATGTCGTCGAGTTTGCTCGCGACCTTGCGCGCCCGATCCTGCACGTCGAGAAGGTGCGGTTCCAGCTCGTTCCAACGGTCGCGCGCTTCCATCCCGGCGAGATGGAGCTTCACGCGCGTCTCGTCGCGGAACTCTTCGAGCGCGGCAATGGTCGCTTCGAGCTGCTTCTTCACTTCGTGGCTGGCGTGGCTCATGAACGTGTCCTCCTTTGGGAATCGTGACGGGTAACAAAGCAATTGGAGAGCCAAGTGGCATTCGCTGCAGACGGTGCGCACCGGCGCACGGAATGCGTCCGATTCATGGAATGTTTCATGCTGATGGAGATGCCATGAACGCTGGTATCCACTCGATTGCGCAAATCCTCGTTCCGACGGACTTCGGCGATGCGGCGAACCAGGCGCTCACCCTCGCCATTACGCTCGCATCGCGCTTCGATGCGGCCATCACGCTCCTTCACACGTGCGCCGTTCCAGTCTCGCGTCCCATGGACGACGTGGCCGGGGCCGTGCACGGCGAGCTCGATGCGGTGCTCGCCGGGGCCCGTGAGCGGTATGCGAGAATCGAGGCCGTGCTCGCGTGGGGCGAGCCCTGGCAGGAAATCCTCGAGGGGAGCAGGGCCTGCCGTGCGGAGCTCATCGTGATGGGAACGCACGGGCGGCGCGGCTTCTCGCGGGTCCTCCTCGGGAGCGTCGCCGAGAAGGTCGTGCGCCTCTCGCCGATCCCCGTCGTTACCGTTTGCGGCAACGAGGCTCGCGAAGCAAAGGCGCTAAGCTTCGTGCCCGTCGCCATGAAGCGCCGCGGCGAAAGCGTCGTTCCATCTCCGCCAATGAGAATGAGCGCCTCGATGCCGAGGGATTTCAAGCGATCGACGATGGCGAGGCCAAGTCCAGCGTACCGAACCGACCGGGCGCGGGCATGAAGAACGGGTTCACGCGTGTCGAGCAGCCCAGGATGCATCCGCCCATCGGGAGGATCCCTCGAACATCGCTCCGCATGGGTGGCGTGAGGTCCAGCTCGGGGTCGAGCAGTCCTTCGAAGCCGTAGCGGCTGCGGTACACCTCGAACCCATACCGGTGCGCTGCGTGGACGAAGCCGCGCACGATGGCGTTGACGCCCGGAGCATCCCCCCCGCCGCCCAGAAGACACACGCGACGGCCGAGCGCGCGAGGGGGCTCGAAGCCGGGGGTCATCGGGGGCTCGTCTGGTCGGCACCGGCATCGCGCGCGTAAGTTCGCTGTGGCTCGGAGCCGTCGAACATCGTGATCGATCGGGGGTGCTTCGCGCGAATGCCGAGCATCGCTCGGATGACGTCGAGAGTCGAAATCATTCCCACTGCGCGCTTCTTGTCGTCGACGACCACGAGGTGGTGAACGTCGGCGTCGGAGAGGGCGACCGCTGCAAGCGAAATGGGCGCGTCGGCCGAAATTGTTTCGACGGGTTGGCTCACCCGATGGCCCCGACGCTGTGGATCAGCCAAATCGCGAAGGGATACGATACCGACGGGACGATAGTCTTCATCCACCACGGGCACGGCCGTGATACCGAAATTCAAAATAGGATGTAGCGCGAGCTCGGCAGGATCTCCCTCGCGCAGATAAACGAGTTTCGGGTTCATGAAATCGCGGACGGTGGCACTCATGTGAATCCTCCGATCGAGCAGCCAAGGAGCACGGCCCATGCCTCGCGATTTCGCGTCCGATGCCTCGCAGTCGAACGAAATTTATGCAAACCGTGCGCGTATGTGTACACCTTGCGTGCCCGTGGAATCAACGCCCCGCGCGCAGGAAGCGTCCGGTCTTTTCGAAGAAACGAATGCGATAAAGGATGGGGACGAACGACCCCTTCGCCACGGTGCGCTTCTTCGTGACGCGGGGGCGCCGCCGGATCGCCCCACGAAAAGGGAGGAGCGAAACGCGTAGCCAGAAGATCCATCACGCGCTCCTCGTCGTCGCGCCACAGTTCTTCGAAGACGCCTTGCGCGACCACCGAGCGCCAATGGCCCATGTCGACGACGTCCTCGACCTCGAAGCAAATATGGGGATTGCTCCGCATCGCAACGACCTTCGAGCCCTCGGCCGAGTGAACGTATGCGCAAGTGCCGTCGTAGATGTAGGTGACCGGTACGATCCAGGGTTTGCCGTCGGCGATGTATCCAATCCGACCAAGGGACTGGCTCTCCAGCACCTCATCGGCCTCCTTGGCGGATAGCGCTCCCATCATGAATCGATTCTCCTTTTCGTCATAACTTGACGAGTGCAATGTGCATTGGCCGTTCCGCGCGTGGGCGGCGCGTCGATTGCGCTCCCGCGCAAGGTCCGCGCACCCGCGCGACGCGTGAACCACGCAATCGTGGGAAGTGGGGGTGCCTGGAGATGGAATGCAAGATGCTCGTGTCGGCGGCATTCGAGGCGCTCGAAAGCCTCTCACTCGAGTCCATTCTAAGGAGACACGCCATGGCTGATATCGCCATTCGTAAGGAAAACGAGAACAAGCCCGTGCCCGGCGGGGTCTGGGATCCGTTTCGCATGATGCGCGATCTCATCGGCTGGGATCCATTCCGGGAAATCGCACCACTATATCCGCCGGTGCAGGCGGGTTATCTCCCCACGTTCGAGGTCAAGGAGACGAAGGATTCGTATGTCTTCAAGGCCGACGTGCCGGGCATGAAGGAATCGGACCTCGATATTTCGCTCACCGGCAACCGCCTCACGGTGGCAGGAAAACGCGAGGCCGAGAAGCGCGAACAGGGCGAGACGTATTACACCTACGAGCGCTCCTACGGGAGCTTCACGCGTTCGTTCACGCTTCCGGATGGCGTGGACACGAATGCGGTTCATGCCGACCTTCGCGAAGGGGTTCTCACGCTGTCTGTTCGCAAGACGCCCGAGGCCCAGCCGAAGCGAATTACCATTCAATCCGGCGTCAAGAAATCCTGACGAATTCCGCGGGGCACCGTGCACGCGGGCATTTTTGGTCATTTGCCGAGCCCGCGTGTACGGAGCTTTCGCCGAGTTTCGTCTCCATAGGGGGTCATGCAATGGTTGCTTTCAAACAAGTATTGCTCGCCATCGACTTCGAGGAGACGTCGCCGGATGTCATCGAGATGGGCGTCGAGGTTGCACGAAGGTTCGACGCGCAATTGATCGTCCTCCACGCGTTCTGCGTGTACCCACCGCCTTATATGGAAGGATTTTACCTGAAGCTCGAAAAGGTGCTTCACGATGCGCGGGCCACCCTGGATCGTACGGTCACCAAAATTCGCGAACGGTATCCGAAGGTCGAAGGCGTGCTGGTGCAGGGCGAACCGTGGGAGGAGATTCCTCGTCTTGCCAAGAAGTACGGCGCCGATCTGATCGTCATGGGAACGCACGGACGTCGAGGGCTACCGCGTCTCTTTCTTGGAAGTGTTGCGGAGCGTGTGGTGCGCCTTTCCAATGTTCCGGTCTTGACGGTGGCCTCTCCTCGCGAGGGCCATCCACATTCGGTTGACGGCCCTTCACAGGTGGTTCGGGCGGCAGAGGATGCGGGTGCGGAGGTTTAGCGAGAGAAGTATTGAGATGGAGGCCACAGCTCGGGGGAGAAGCGTGTCGGGTCCTGCGTCACATGGAGCGAGATTCGGCCGACCTGCACCTCGTGACCATCACCCAGACTGAAACGTCCCACGATTTCGTATTGCCCTTGTTGCGAGGGCGCGCATGCAATCGGTGACGAGGTGACCCTCATGTTTCCCGGGTCGAGCTGCTCCGGCAGATCGAGATGTTCCGCCTTCCCCGAACACGGGAGTGTCGAGCCGCTGCGATAGGTGACGAACGATAGCGTTGCGGCGCCCACGTGCACCGGATGATGGCCGCCGTTGATGACGGCTGATGACGCGGTAGTCGCCGCGTGCCCAGGCTTCCGGCGGCATGGGCCTCGTCACCTTGCGGCCATTCATGATGACGAACAACCCGTCGCCGGATGGATAGCTTTGCGGCACGAGGGGGCCGCTTTCCACTTCGAACATGAACGCATCCGCCGCGTCCTCGGGGCGCAGATCGATGGGCCCTTCCCCCACCTGGACGAAGGCGCGTATCTGATAGGTGCCGGGCAAGGGGAGGGTGCAGTCCATATCGCGTTCGAACGCGAAGGACTGCCCTGGGTCGAGCCATTTTGGCTCGCCTCGACGAATCGTCCCGAGGACGTGCTCCCGACATGGGAATGGCACCCCCTCGCGCGACGCCGTGAAGGCGACACGCAGTGGCTCGACGTAGAGTGGACGGCCGCCCGCATTCGTCAAGCGAAGGACAATCGGGCGGTTGAACGAGCCGAGTGCATCCGGATCGTACCGAGCGTGCATGGGGCCCCGAATCGCTACGTACAAATCGGGAAACGACCTCAGTGGTGCGCCGATCGGACGTGTGAATGGGGCCTTCGCGGCGGTGAGGATCGGCGGCGTGACCGGAGTCTGCACGTGCGGCGCCGCACACGACGCAAGAACAAGGGGGAGTAGTTTCGACGCGTTCATGGCAATGCTCCGAGACGCATACCGCATGCCCCTCGGATCCATTCCTGCGACGCTTTCATCTGCGATGTCTTTCGGCGTTTGCCGCACGGATTGCGTCGATGCGCATGCAGTGCGCCCCTTTCGAGGGCAGTCGGCGGCCAGTCTCTCGTGGCCCGCCTCTTGCCCCACTTTGCCGAGGAGTGTGCCTCATGGGAATCGCGTTCATACGCAGTTGGAAAGCCGTCGCATTTCGCGGTGGCGCGGGGCTCCTTTTCGGCCTCGTTACCCTCGTCGGGTCGGGGTTCACGCTGCCTGGCTTGGCGCTGCTCTTCGGCCTGTACACGCTCTTGGACGGAGCATTCGCCGTCTTGGCTGGCTCTCGCACCGGATCGCTGGAAGTGGGATGGCTGATGGACGGGCTACTGGGCATGGCCATCGGAGCGATTGTGCTGCTCTGGATTGGAATGACGCTTCCAACGCTCGTCGGTCTCATCGCATTCTGGTCGGTTGCGTCGGCGCTTCTCGAGATGCTCGCGGCCATGCGCCTGCGTAACGAAGTGCCTGGAGAACTTTCGCTCACCTTTGCCTGGGTGGGCTCTCTGGTGCTCGGGGTCCTCTTGCTCTTCTGGCCGTCGGTGCGTACCTCGATACTTGGCGTCGTCTTGGCCTCGTACGCGCTGCTCTTCGGAGCCTCGATGTTGGCGCTTGCCTTGCGACTTCGCAAACTTGCGGCGCGCTTCGAATCGACTCGTGTCCATGCTTGGCGGATTGGGCGGCATGGCCGCGCGTGAGCTCCTCACCCGCGACGCGTTGGCCGATCTCGTCGAAGCGCTGCGCAGTGACGGCTACGACATCCTGGGCCCGTTGGTGCGGGACGGCGCCATCGTCATCGGTCCCATCGAGGCACTGTCCGACCTTCCCGCCGGCATGACCGATGAGCAAGAGCCGGGGAGCTACCGGCTTCGCCGACGGCAGGATGGTGCGCTCTTTGGGTACGCGGTCGGACCGCACTCGTACAAGCGCGAGTTTCTGCTGCCCGAGGTTCGTCTCTTACGCATCCGGCGGAGCAAGGAAGGTCTCGCGATCGACGAGCAGGCCCCGGTCGTGCGCAAACGCGCCCTCCTCGGCGTGCGGGCGTGCGAGCTCGCGGCGATGGCCGTTCAAGACCGCGTGCTCCTCGGCGGACCATTTGCCGACGCCGATTACGCGGCACGCCGCCGCGACGTGGTGATCATCGCGGTCCAGTGCGGTGAGGCCGGCGGAACATGCTTCTGCGCCTCCATGGGCACCGGCCCTGCAATGCACGCCGGGTTCGATCTCGCTTTGACGGAGCTGCTCGAGCCGCATCGTTTCGTAGTGGACGTGGGCTCCGACACGGGCAGAACGTGGCTCTCGAAGGTTCCGCACGAGCGCGCGAGCCGCGAGGACTGCGAGCTCGCCGACGCGATCGTGGCGCGGACGGCCGCGCGCATGGGCACAAACTCGATGCTGACGGCATCCGCGACCTGCTGGAGGAAAACCTCGAGCACCTGCATTGGGACGCCCTCGCCGAACGCTGCCTTGGATGCGCGAATTGCACGATGGTATGCCCCACCTGCTTCTGCACGACCGTCTCGGACGGTGTGAGCCTGGACGGCAAAAGCGCCGAGCGCGTGCGTCGTTGGGATTCGTGCTTCACCATCCCGTTTTCGCACATGCATGGTGGAAGCGTGCGCGTGTCGCTGCGTTCTCGTTACCGCCAATGGATCACGCACAAGCTGGCGACGTGGGCCGACCAATTCGGAAGCCTGGGATGCGTTGGGTGCGGACGTTGCGTAACGTGGTGTCCCGTGGGCATCGACATCACCGAGGAAGTCGCTGCCATTCTGCAGACCCGCAGGGCGGACCGCGGCATCCACGAGAGAGGCGAGGACCCCATAATGATCGAGCGAAGGTTGGCCGAGCACCCGTTTCTGAGTGGGATCGACGCTGCGCTGCTGGCGGAGCTGGTTCCACTCGCCCAGGAGAGCACGTTCGTCCCGGGGACCTCCCTGCTTCGCGAGGGCGACGATGCGCGCAGCTTCGACCTGATTGAACAGGGGAGGGTGTCCCTGGAGGTGCATGTCCCCGGCAAGAGGTGACACGCCTGGCGGTCGCACGAGCGGGCGACGCCGTGGGGCTCTCCTGGCTATTTCCACCGGCAAAGGTACACCTGGACTCTCGGGTCCTCGACATGGCGACGATGATTTCGTTCGACGCTGCGCCGCTGCGCCGGGCCATGGACGCGAACCACGACCTCGGCTATGCGCTCTCTCATCGCCTGCTTCGTATGGCGTACGAGCGTCTGGAACGCACCCGGGTCCAGCATCTGGATTTGTATCGCTAGTCGCCTTACGGCCTGCACGCATGCCGCGCACGGGTCGCGTCTACGCAATCCGTGCGCATTCGTGCATCGCATGCGTCACCCGTAACGGAAGAACACGATTCGTGCGACGCCAGATTCCCTATCTCCAGGACGTGGCACCCGCGATGCAATCACCCAGCGTGAGGGTAGCGCCATGAAAGGCTTGGTCTGCACCTACGACGTTCTTGCTCACTGGGCACTCATCGTTCGCGAGTTCGGTATGTATTGCCTCATCCATAGCTTGTGGCGTGCGGTGACGGCGGGGCGTCCCGTTACTTTTCTCGAGTGCGTGGCGGCGACGTGCCCTCGAACGGAGGCGCGGCGATGAAGTCCATCCTGGTGACGTTTCCCGGCGGAAAGAAGGTCGACGCTGCATTCGACGGGTTCGTGGTGCACACGGATCAATCGCGTGAGCATGACGGTGACGGTTCGGCGCCCGAGCCCTTCGCCCTGTTTCTCGCATCGCTCGCCACGTGCGCGGGCCTGTATGCACTCGCGTTCTGTCGCGCGCGATCGCTGTCGACAGACGGCCTCCGATTGACTCAGCACAACACGTTCGATGCTCATGGCCAGCTCCAGCGCGTGCACATGACGATCACGCTGCCACGTGATTTCCCCGCTAGGCTCACAGGAGCCATCTGCACGGCCGTGGGCGCATGCAAAGTCAAGAAGGCGCTCGGCACGCCACCGGAGCTCCTGGTGGACACCGCACTCGCAGGGGCGCGCGCACATGAGGACGACGGGAGGACCGCATGATGTTCACGAACTCGTTGAAACTCGGATTGGTCATCGTGCTCGGTGCCTGTTCGGCCGGGACGGAATGGCGAACCGGCAGCCCGACGAAAGTTTCGGCTGCCGATCTGGACACCGGGTGCGCACTGGGCGTGCCCGGGGCTCACCTCGACGTGGAGGAGACCCAGGGAGGTCTCACGTTCGTCTTCACGTCGCGCGCGCGCGTCGAGGAGCTGCGAACCCGGGTACGACATGCCGCAGCGATGTATGGACCCGAATCTCGCCAGGGCCTCGGACACGACGGCGGCCATGGCCATGGTGGGCAGCACGGTCTGCAGGCGATGCAACTTCCCCCGGCGCGTGTCGTGAGCGTCGTCGACCTCGAAGGTGGTGCAGGTTTCTTGCTCGTTCCCGTCGACGCGGCCGACAAGGAAACGCTAGCCATCAAGAGCTACTCGGCGGCGGAGCGCATGAACACGGCAGCCTGCCGATGAACAACGCCTCGTTCCGCGCACGGCACTACCACGACGTGCTCGATCCGCACCGCCGGATATCGTGGCTTGCCGACGTCATTCTCGGTGGGCAGGACGGCCTCGTGAACGTTTTGGGGGTCATTCTCGGTGTCGCCGCTGCGACGGGAAGCACCCGCATGGTGCTCGTGGCAGGCCTGGCTACGGCCTGCGCCGAATCCGTGTCGATGGCAGCCGTGGGGTATACGTCGACCACGGCGGAGGGAGATCACTTCAAGAGCGAACGCGCGCGCGAGTACCGCCACATCGTGGCGGTACCGCAGCTCGAGCGCGCCGAGATTCGCGAGATCTACGAGCGCAAAGGCTTCTCGGGCGCCTTGCTCGAACAGATCGTCGAGACCATCACCAAGGACAAGGACGTATGGGTCGCGGTGATGATGGCCGAAGAGCACCGCTTGGTGGACGTCGATCGGCGATCGAGCGCCCGTGCGGCGGGAGTCATCGGATTGGCCGCGCTCGTGGGGTCACTGCTTCCGCTCGCACCATTTCTATTCTTTTCCGCACGTGCCGGAGCGTGGGTTGCCGTGTTGCTCGGCGCGCTGAGTCTCTTTGCCGTTGGCGCGTACAAGGCGCGAGCCACCATTGGCCACCCGCTGCGCAGTGGTTTCGAGCTCGCGCTGATTGGTACCGTGAGCGCGCTCGTTGGCTATGTCATTGGCGCTGCCCTCCCCGTGGCCACCTACCCGTGATGTGCGGCGGAGCCGATGCCGCGTTAGCTTTTTGACGACGGCAGCGGATCGCAGCGCAGGGCGTTTTCCAATGAAAGTGCACCGCCTGCGCTGCGGATGTTCGTCTCGGCAGACATCCATGGAACAGCGATGGATCTCTCGGGCTACCGATTCAAAAGCGAATTGTTCAAGCGCCAGCTTGCAGAGGAAGTCTCAAGGGCCGTGGCTAGAGCGCACGCAGAGGCCGTCCTTCTGGTCCTACGCGCACGCAACGTTCCAGTAGACGATATTACGCGCGCGGCGGTCCTCGCTTGCGCCGACCACACCGTGCTCACGGAATGGCTCAAACGCGCTGCGGTGGTGTCACGTTCCGTGGAGGTCATTGTCCAGTCGCGCGCGGTCGCTCGCTGAGTCACGCAGAGCGCGCACGGCCAGTGCGCATCGGTGAGCGCCTGGCATCCGGCGAGCCATCGCTCATTGCGCGCATCCGTCGCGCGGCTGTCTCCTCCTTGAGCATGCTCCTGCGTGGACGAGTTCCTCGAGGTTGGGCCCTCCGTCCGTCTCCGTGCGCTCCAAGAGGCCGCTGGTGACGCGCCTCACGGCATCGGCCGCGGTTTTCTTTCCATCGAGAACGTACGGCTGGACGAGGCCCTCCCAGGCATGCCCGAGCAGACGGCGTGCCATCGCCTATGGTTGCGAGATCGAGGGGGGGCGAGTCTCCGACGTGCATCGTTTGCGCGGGCGTGCAGCGCCTGCGCCCTCATGGTTCTCGATCGCATAAGAATGGCCTCGTTCTGCGCGGCGCGACGCTTGCCAGCGTATGTAGTGGAGGTTGACCATGGCCGGTTTCAAGCACGTATTGGTTCCGATCGATTTCGAAGAGACGTCCGGCGACGTCATCGACGCAGCGATCACGATGGCAGGAAAATTCGATGCGAAGGTGACCCTCGTCCACGCCTTCTTCATCCAGCCACTCGCGTACGCCAATGGCTTCTACGTTCCCATCGAGGACGTGCTGCGCGAGGCGCGCGCGGTTCTCGACAAGCTGGCGGACGATGTGCGCCAGCGTTATCCAAAGGTGGACGCGGTGCTCGCGCACGGAGAACCCTGGTCGGAGATTCTCAATGCAGCCAAAGGCCTGAATGTGGACCTCATCGTCATGGGAACGCACGGGCGCCGCGGGCTATCGCGGGCATTCCTCGGAAGCATTGCGGAGCGGGTCGTGCGACTCTCCCCCGTTCCGGTGCTCACCGTGTCGACGCGCACGACAAAAAAGGACGAGAAGACCCGGCCCGTGACGGCTCCGGGAGCCACCTAAGAGAGGGGAGCGTTTCGCATGGACAGTCCCTTTGGGCCTTCACGAGCATCCGACTTGGGTGCCGAGGCACGGGAGATCATGGTGGGGCTTCTCATGAGCCACGGCCAGCGGGAGCTCCTGGCCGCCCATGTCTTCGGGTCGGCTCTGCGCCTTGCCCCGACCCTCGACGAGAAAATGCTCCTTGCCGAGCAAGCTTTGGAGGAGCTCGAACACTTCGAGGCCGTGTCCGCGCTGTATGCAGAGTTGACCCATGGCTCGGATCTGCACGCGGCCGTGGCCGATGTCGCTCAGTTGCCGCCGCCGACTTCGTGGTCGGAGCTTGCGGTCGCGCAATTCCTACTCTGCCGCGCGGAGACATTTCAGCTTGCTGAATACCGTGGGTCGAGTTGCCGCAGGTATGCGGAGATCATCGACAAACTCGAGGCGCAAGAACAAGAGCATGCGCACGCAGGCGAGGCGACACTGGAGAAGGTCTGTCGGGAGAGCCCCTTGGACCGCGCATCCCTCGATGGCCATGTTGCCCGCTGGCTTCGCATCTCGCTCGGGCTTTTCATGCCGATCGATCGGAGGCGCGAGGCACGCGCCGTAACGCTCGGCTTGAGGGGCCGCGGCAGCACCGAAGCCATGCAGGCCTTCGTCGACCGGATCCGAGCCGACCTATCGCGATACGGTCTATCGATTCGCGGAGAATCATGAAGCAGCGAAGGAAATATCGCTTACCACGAACAAGGGAGCCCCAAAGGGCGCTCGCAGGAGCGCCCTAACTATATTATAAATTAGGACTTGCCGAAGTCTCGAACGATACGGACGAGCGCGTCGACCACCTGCGGTTTCGAGTCGAGGTCTGGACTTGCAGGCATGGATGGGCTCTTTCCGACCGCGGCGCCACCGGCCAGAATGGTCTTTTGATGCCGTCGGCCTGAAATCCGCGGGGGCCTTGCACGATGAATAGTCATCCCATCGCAACGCACATGAGCCTGTCGATTGCTGACCGAGTGATGACCAGCGGCTGACGAAATGCGTGCACGCCGTGCGCTTCGGTGCAAGAGCCGCGTCCAATGTCGTCGATTCGAGCGGGCGCTCCGTGCGCAAGCGGATGGTGTGGTCATTGCACCATCGGCCCTGATGCGCCGCGGCCCCTTCATGAATCCGGATGCGACTCCGACCGTCGTACAACCCGAAATCACAGCACCGTCCAGCATTCGGCCGGCGCCAGACGACCGGCGGTACGTGGTCGTCAGTGATGCGTCGGGTGTCACGTCCGCTAAGCGGTATTTGCGCGCGGAGGATATCGTTCCGTGGCTCGATAAATCGGCCGGCGGCAACGACGTTCTTTGCATCGTCTACGACGACGCCCCCATCCGTGGTGGTCGCGAGATCGAGAGGCTTCGACGGAATTCGCGTACGGCGGGAGGTTGGTCCTGAGCGCGCACGCAAACCGTGCGCATGCGCGCGGCTCGTGCGTGGCATCCGCCGTGCACGTCCCGGGTATGGTCCAACATCGTCCCACGACCCGTCTGCCGCTGCGTCAGGTCGAATGGATGGAACATGGTGGCAGCGTGCACACGCATGGCACCTTCTGTCCCTTTCGCCGCGCTTCCACCTCCATGGATTCGTGCCGTGGGTGCCCGCACTTTGGCCATTTGGAGGGCGACGGGGCCATGGAATGCCTGCGCGAGCCAACGTTGTCTCACGCGGAAGCGGCCGCGCTCCTGGCCAAGCGCCGGATCTGTACGGGCCGCGACAATTTGATGTCGCGGGTCATGCTCGGAGAGCTTGGCGCGGCGCACACCGTCTGTACGGCCGCGAGCACTCCAGTCTCGCAGGCTGCAGCGCGTGTCGTGGCTGCGGAAGCACCGGGGTGCATTGTGATCGACGAGCGTCATCACCCTGTTACCTTCGTATCGCGCACACGGCTCGCATCGTCGCATCCGCCATGGCTCCCCGTGGCCGAATGCCCGACGGAACCGTTCCTCGTCATGCCCGAGGACTCGCCCCTCGACGATGTCATCGCGCGCATGACCCAGGAACACCAGCGCGTGATCGTGGCCACCGACGTCGATGCTCGGGCGACGGGGCTGGTCACGGATCTCGACGTGCTGCGCTGGGTGGGCGAGCGCCGCAGGGCGTGAGTGCAATGCATCCAAGCTCGCGCGCGAGCCAGGTGACGGCATCGCTGGCGCAGAGCATTCCAACGACGACGCCCTCGCTCGAGACGATCGGAATCTGTGCCACCCCTTCGAGGGCGAGCGCCGCGATGGCAAACGACACGGGCGCCTCCTCGGGAAGGGCGTGAACGATGGGCGTCATGACATCTTCCGCCGTGATGGCCGCACGACGATCGATGTGCATGCCCGGTTCGGGCGCTCGCCCACCGCGAGGCGCGGTCACCTCGCCCTCACCGCAGCGGGTATGCCGCAACAGATCCGTCTTCGAGACGATTCCAACGGGCCTTCCCTGAGCGTCGACGACTGGGACGGCCTCGAACTCTTCGTCCAGGAGTAGCCGCTCCAGCGATTCCCAACCGGCATTTGCGAGGACGCATACGATCGTCGGGCTCATGATGTCGCGAATGCTCGTCAACATGGCCGCCTTCGCAATGTCGCAGCCCGGCGCAGCATCGCTCGCAGGGGACTCGCAAGTGAGGACGGCTCCGATCGCGGCGGGGCGAGCGGGAAAGGCAATCAGCCCTGGACAGGAGATGCAGTCTGCCAGAGGCACGGACCCCCCACGCCGCGTGCAGTGCACGCTATGCGTGACCACGTGTGCATCTTGCCCCAGGGTGAATCGTGTGCGGATTGGATGCCTGTACTCGGATGATTCTCGTGTCATGGTCCCTCCCATCGTGATGGCGGCTGGTCGTCGACATGGTGTGGCGTGCAATCGTGCGCTCCTCGTCCGTTCGTACGACGAGCACTTGGCAGCGGTCGTTGCGCAGGCCAATCGATTCGTCGTTACGCACGTTGAGCACCTCGTCGAGCTCGATGCCCAAATGTGCGAGCCCCGCGCAAATGCGTGTGCGCACGGCGGCGGCGTGTTCTCCGATGCCTCCGGTGAAGACCAGCGTGTCGATTCCCCCGAGCGCGGCCGCGTACGCGCCGATGAATTTGCGCGCCGAGTAGCAGAACATCTCCACCGCCAATTCGGCGCGTGCATCGTGCGTGCTCGCGTCGAGGAGCGTCTTCATGTCGCTCGTGGTCCCGGAGACGCCGAGAAGGCCCGATTCCCGGTTCACGAGCGCGTCGATTTTCCCAGCGTCGTATCCGAGATGGTCCATGAGGTACACCAGCAGCCCTGGGTCGATGTCACCACACCGCGTCCCCATCATGGTGCCACCCGATGGGGTAAGCCCCATCGTCGTATCGACGGCTTGGCCGTTGCGAATGGCGACCAGGCTCGAGCCACTACCCAGATGCGCGAGCACGGCACGCCCGAGTCGTTCGGGCCCGAGTGTTTGCACGATGTACTCGTAAGATAGGCCGTGAAACCCATAGCGACGGATCCCCAAATCTCGGAGTCCTTGGGGAAGCGGAAAACAACGGGCGATCTCGGGAAGCGTCCGATGGAACGCTGTGTCGAAGCATGCGACCTGCGGAAGATCGCCATAGCGGGCGCTCACGGAATCGATGAGCGCGAGTGAGCGAGGCAGGTGCAGCGGCGAGAAGGGGACCGCGTGTTCGAGATCGCGGCGAAGTCTCGCATCGATGATTTCCGGAACGTCGTGCTGCGGTCCGCCGTGAACGAGCCTGTGTCCGACCGCTCGTGGAGGCGGAGCGCCTTCCAGGGCCTTGAAGACGGCCGCTCCCGCCTCGAGCACGTCGGTGCATGGGATACCCCCGCGTGCGAGCTCGAGCTCCGCCCCACCTGCGACATCGAAGAGCGCGAACTTGAGGGACGAAGAGCCGGCGTTGAGGGCCAAAACGATCATGAGGCTGTCCACGTCCAGTCGCGGATCTCGGGCATGTCCTCGAAGTGCTCGCGCACGTACGCGCGGTGTGTCTCCAGCTGCGCGTGGCACGCATTCTCGAGGCGGTCCGCGTGCGGTGGCCGCCGGCGCGTCCGTCGGAGGGCTTCGAGGACCAAATGGAAGCGACTCATTCGATTGAGAACGACCATGTCGAACGGTGTCGTGGTCGTGCCTTCCTCACGGTACCCGCGTACGTGGAAGCGCTGCGCGTTCGGCCGCCCGTGAAGAAGCTGGTGCACGGCGCCTGGATAGCCGTGGAACGCAAAGACGACGTCCGTATCCTCGGTGAAGAGCTCGACGAAGCGCTCGTTCGACGCGCCATGCGGGTGCTCGTCCGGCGAGGCGAGGCTCATCAGGTCAACCACGTTGACCACGCGAACGCGTAGCTCGGGCACGTTCTTGCGAAGCCACCACGCTGCGGCCATCGTCTCCAATGTCGGGATATCTCCCGCGCAAGCGAGCACGATGTCGGGGCCGGAGTCGCCGGTGTTGCCGGCCCATGCCCAAACCGAAGCACCCCGAGCGCAATGCTCGCGGGCCGACGTCATGTCGAGCCATTGAAGTTGCGGTTGCTTGTCGATGATGACGAGGTTGACGTAGTTCTGGCTTCGAAAGCAGTGGTCCGCAACCGAGAGAAGGCAGTTGGCGTCGGGTGGTAGATACACGCGGGCGACGGTTCCCTTTTTCGAAACAATCGTGTCCATGAACCCGGGCCCCTGGTGGCTAAAACCATTGTGGTCGTTTCGCCAGCAGGTCGACGTGAGCAGGATGTTCAACGACGGAACGGGCTTGCGCCACGCAAGGTCTGCGCTCGCCTCGAGCCATTTTGCGTGCTGGGTCGTCATCGAAGCGACAATGAGGGCGAAAGCCTCGTACGTCGCGAACAGGCCGTGTCGTCCCGTGAGCACGTACCCTTCGAGCCATCCTTCGCAGTTATGTTCGCTCAAAACCTCCATCACTCGGCCGTTGGGAGAAACGTGGTCGTCCTCTGCGGTGGTGCGTTCGACGAGGCAGCGCGCGCCCCCGCCCTCGAAGACCGCGCCGAGGCGGTTCGAGTTGGTCTCGTCAGGGCAGAAGAGACGGAAGCTCGTGGGGTTCTTGGCGTAGATATCGCGCAGCATTTGACCGAGTTGCCGCGTGGATTCGAGAACCTCGGTGCCCGGCGGCGTTGCCGTGAGCGCATACGATGTGAAATCGGGCATCTCCAGCGGCACCGCGGGGTATCCGCCGTTGGCGTGCGGATTGGCCCCCATGCGAAGATGGCCTTTGGGCGCCAGTGCGGAAAGCTGGGCCACGAGGCGGCCCTTGTCGTCGAACAGCTCCTCGGGGCGATAGCTCTTCATCCAGTGCTCGAGCATGGCGAGATGCTCGGGATTCGTGCGCACACCGGAGAGCGGAACCTGGTGCGCGCGAAATGTCCCTTCGATGGGCACGCCGTCGACCTCGTGCGGACCCGTCCAGCCTTTGGGCGTGCGCAACACGATCACTGGCCAGCGTGGCTTTTCGTCCACGTGCGCACGGCGCTGGATGCGCTCGATGGCGTCGAAGCTCTCGTCGAGCGCCCGCGCCAAGGCCGCGTGAACCTTCGCGGGATCGCTTCCGACCACGAAGCGCGGCTCGTAGCCGTGGCCTTCGAGAAGGCGAGCGATGCTCTCGTCGGACATGCGTCCGAGCACGGTCGGTCCGGCGATCTTGTAGCCATTGAGATGGAGCACGGGAAGAACCGCACCGTCGCGTTGGGGATTGAGAAAGCTGATCCCCTTCCAGGAGCCTTCCAGTGGCCCCGTTTCAGCCTCTCCGTCTCCGACGACGGCCACGGCGACCAGGCCGGGCTGATCGAACACGGCGCCGAATGCATGCGTGAGCACGTACCCGAGTTCGCCCCCCTCGTGAATGGAGCCCGGCGTCTGCGGCCCTACGTGGCTCGGCACGCCACCCGGTGTCGAGAATTGGCGAAAGAGGGCGCGCATCCCCGCAGCGTCTTGCGTGATGCCAGGGTAGACCTCCGAGTACGTTCCCTCGAGGTACACGTTGGCGACGACGGCGGGACCGCCGTGGCCGGGCCCGGCGAGGAAAATGAGATTTCGATCGCGTTGTCGGATGATGCGATTGAGGTGGGCGTAGACGAGATTCAATCCGGGAGATGTCCCCCAATGGCCCAAAAGCCGTGGTTTGACGTGTTCGGGTCGAAGTGGTTCGCGAAGCAATGGATTGTCTTGCAAATAGATTTGCCCGACGGTGAGGTAATTCGCGGCGCGCCAATAGGCATCGATGACAGCGAGTTCGGCGTTCGAGATCGGCATGAGGGTTCCTCGTGCGGCGATGAGCAAGTCCCCGGCCATCGATGGGGCATCTTTTTCGCGCGCGTGGCGAGGCACTTCGGTCCACGAGGTAGCTGCAGATTCTGCGTTCACGCGCAAGGGACGCGCTATCCTTGTCGAATGTCGGTGTCCCCTTCGCGTGGAGGCGAACGAAACGTATGAGCAAGGCTAGAATCCTCGTGGTGGACGATGAAGCGAGCGCGCGCAATGGCCTCGCAAAGCTCCTTGCGCAGGACGACTACGCGGTGGACATGGCGGCCGATGGCAAGGAGGCGCTCGACATGGTCCAGGAGAAGGCGCCCGACCTCATCGTGACCGATCTCCAGATGCCCAACATGGGGGGCATGGATCTGCTGAACCAAGTCAAAGCGCTGGCGCAAGCGATCCCTGTCATCGTCGTGACGGGGCTCGGCGAGGTCGCGCCAGCCGTCGCGGCGATGCGCGCGGGGGCCGAAGACTATCTCACCAAGCCGGTCGACGCCGATGCGATGGTGGTCGCGGTGGAACGCGCCTTGGAGCGGCGCGAGCTCGCGGCCGAGTCCGAGAATCTGCGTCGCCAGTTGCGGGCGCGCGATCAAGAAGGGCTCGAAGGCTTGCTCGGAACCAGTCCGGCCATGAACAAGGTTTATCGGACGGCGCGGCAAGTCGCTCCGTCCCGCGCGACGGTGTTGATCACGGGTGAAAGCGGTACGGGAAAGGGCGAGCTTGCGAGGGCGATTCACACGCTGAGCCCGCGCGCGAAGGCACCGTTCGTCGCCCTGCATTGTGCGTCGCTCGCGGAGTCGTTGCTCGAGAGCGAGCTCTTTGGGCATGAAAAAGGTTCCTTCACGGGTGCGGACAAACGCCGCATCGGACGCTTCGAGCAGGCGAACAACGGCACGCTCTTCTTGGACGAAATCGGGGAGATACCGCCGCTTACGCAAGTGAAGCTCCTGCGTGTGCTTCAGGAGCGGACCTTCGAGCGGGTCGGCGGCAACGAGCCCGTCAAAGTCGACGTGCGGCTCTTGGCCGCCACCAACAAGGATCTCGCCGCCGAGGTGCGCGAAGGGCGTTTTCGCGAGGACCTCTATTATCGGCTGAATGTCGTTCACGTCGAAATGCCCCCGTTGCGGTTGCGCGGGCACGACGTGGCGATCCTTGCGGAGCACTTTCTGCGAAAGTTCGCGCGCGAGAATCACCGAAGGCTCGACGGATTTTCCGATGCGGCGCGGGCGAAAATCGTAGGCCACCGTTGGTCCGGCAACGTGCGTGAGCTGGAGAACTCGATCGAGCGGGCCGTCGTCCTTGCCGAAGGAAGCCGCATCGAGGAATCCGATCTGCCGTTCGAGGGCGCTCCTGTCGTGCAAGGCGCCGTACGCATTCCGGGTGCGACCATGGCGGAGATCGAGAAGTACGCCATTTTGGCGACACTCGAGGCGGCTGACGGTTCAACGGCGCGCGCAGCGGACATTCTCGACATCAGCGTGCGCACTGTTCAATATCGGTTGCACGAGTACGGAGTGGCACCGTCCCGGTCGCGCTCCTAGCGGGGTCGAGACGGGGCGATTTCCACGCGGTTGCGGCCTAGGGCCTTGGCGCGGTAAAGTGCCGCATCCGCGCGGGCGAGCCAGGCATCGATGCTCGCATCGACGGATGGATCCAACTCCGCAACGCCGATGCTGACGCTCACGATGCGGCGCGCGGACGTGTTCAGGATGGAGAGCTGCTCGATGGTCTTGCGCACGCGGTTCATTGCGCGCACCGCCTGGCGAAGGGCCTGCTCGGGCAGGAGCACTAGAAATTCTTCGCCACCATAACGATACACGCCATCGACGTCGCGCACGTTCCGGCGGATCGTTTGCGCAATTCGCTGCAAAACGGCGTCGCCTGCGAGGTGTCCGAACTGGTCATTGTAGCTCTTGAACTCGTCGACATCGACAATGGCCATGGCGCAGGTACTTCGATATCGCTTCGTCCTCGACCAGACCGTCGCCAAATCCTCATCGAGTCGCAGACGATTCCCCAGCTGCGTAAGCGGATCCGTGCGCGCTGCCCGAAGCGACGTTTGGCTCTCCCGCTCGAGTCGCCGATGTAGATTCACGAGCCGCTCGGCGGAGCCCAGGTAGGCCCGAATCTCATTTAGATTGCTACATTTTTCGTAACAACCATCGGCACCGGCTTCCATGGCCCGTAGGAAATGCTCTTTGTCGCTCAATCCGGTGAGCAAAATGAAATACGTATAATGGTTGCCGTTTTCTGCGTTGCGAATGCGCTGGCACAGCTCCACGCCGTTCATGCGTGGCATTTGCCAATCGCTCAGAACGACATCCACGTGTTCCGTTTGCAGAATTCTCCACGCTTCCTCACCGTTGCATGCGGCGAGGCAGTGGTATCCCAGCGCCTCCACCATCTCGCAGAGGGCGTCGCGAACCGCACTTTGATCGTCGACCACGAGAACCGTCACAGGAACGCCGATTGCTTCTGCTGCAGTCGTGGTGACGGTCCGTAGAATCTCGGTGCTATCGGAAGCGGGAAGGCGATGGGAGGCAAACGGCATGATCGAGGCAAAGGACTGCAGATGCCGTGCCCGGATGTTTTGCGGTTCCTTGAACCGCAATCCGGTGCGCCGATTGCGCGTCGACGCAGAATATGCACATGGCCGCGCGGGAGGCCCAAGCGTCCAAATTTAGGGCGCCGTGAGCGGAAACCAGAGCGTGAAGGTCGTACCCTTGCCGACGGCCGTATCCAGCTTGATCGAACCGCCGTGACGTCGGGCGCAGGCTTCCACCATCGCGAGCCCGAGGCCCGTGCCTTCTTCGCCCTTGGTGGTGAAAAATGGCTCGAAGACGCGGCGTTGCACGTCCTCGGGAATTCCAGGTCCGTCGTCGGCAATTTGCACCCAGCTGCCACCGTTGGACGCGCCGGTGCGCAGGGTAATCGTGCCGCCATCCGGCATGGCGTCGACGGCGTTGACCACCAAGTTGACCAGCGCGCTCACGATGTCGCCGGCGCGTCCGCGAAATATGGGTGGCGCGCCGAGTTCCTCGTCCACGCGGTGGCGGCGGCCGCTGGCCGTGGTCATCCGAGGTCGGGCGATTTCGGCGGCTTCGTGAACGAGGCGGTTCAAATCGACGTTCTCGGTCCGCGGCTCCGGCGATTGCCGGCTGTACTCGCGCAGGCGTTCGAGCGTCTGCAGGCCGCGGGTGAGCACCTGCTTCATCTCGGCGATGGTCTCTTTGGCGTCATCGGTCTTGCCGCGCTCGAGGCCGCGTGCGAGGAGCTGAAGATGCAGCGAAAGCGGATTCAATATGTTCTTCAGGTCGTGCGAAACGCCGGCGGCCATTTGCCCGAGCGCGCGCAGCTTCTCGCTGCGGGCCAGTGTCTCCTGGGAGGCCCGCAGCTCCGCATGCGAGCGCACGAGCTGCTGAAGCTGCGCATCGCTCGCGAGGGCGATGGCCGCGAGATCGACCAGCGCTTCGCCGAGGTCGACTTGGCCGTGTGGCGCCTCCGTGGCGAAGAACATGACCACGGAGCCGAAAAGGCCTCCGCCACTGACGAGCGGGTGCGAGCGGACGTGGGCGAAGCGCCCATGGCAGGCCGCGACGAGTTGGGCGCCGAGCTCCTCGCCGATGACGTCAGGGTCGACCTGGACACCCTCGAGCTCCTTGGGGAGGTGGCGCGACGGCACGAAGGTAGCCCCGCCCGGGCCAATGGCGAGGACCGCGACCGCGTCGGCCTTCACGTGTTTCACCAGGGCATCGGCCAGCAGCGGCAAAACTTTGGCGCCGGCGCGCGCCTCCGACGCGAGCCGCGCGAAGCGTACGAGCACGTCGATGCTGCTCTCGGTGGGCACGGGACTCATGGTATGGATCGGCCACCCCGTCTTCAAGCTCGCTGCCGCTTGGACCGCGGACCGAGCGTCGGTACTTCTACCATTGTAGCTGCGCCCCAGGAGCGAGCATGGACGATCACCGCAAGTACATGAGGGTCTTGAAGCTCGACGAGGCCGAGCTCGCAAGCCGGCGCGCCTTCTTCGAGATTACCGACGAGGACCTGGGACGGCTCGCTGCGCTTCGGCCGTTCGCCGAAAAGTACACGGATGCCATCGTCGAGCAGTTTTACGAGCTTCTCTTGGGCCACCCCGAGACCAAGAAGTTTTTTCCCGACGCCGCCACGGTCAAACGGGTCAAGAGATCGCAGCGCGACTACTTCCTCGGGCTCTTCGCCGGAAAGTGCGATCTCGCGTACGTCGAAGATCGACTTCGCGTGGGCAAGGCGCACGAGCACATCGGTCTCTCGACGAAGTGGTATCACGGTGCGTACCGGAAGTACCTGCAGCTCATCTCCCATTACCTCTTTCAGGAGCTGAACGACGTCGGCAAGGCGCGCGAGGCGGTCGACAGCATTCAAAAGTTGGTCTCCTTCGACACCGCGCTTGCGACGGACACGTACCTGGCGGCCAAGCTCGATGCCATCGAGCGGCACCAGGCGGCGATCCGCGAGCTTTCGACTCCGGTCATACGGGTCCATCACCGGATTTTGCTCATGCCGCTCGTCGGAGCGATCGACAGCCGCCGCGCGAATCAAGTGATGGATAGCGTGCTGCTCAAGGTCGTCGAAGCGCAGGCCAAATGCATCATCATCGACATTGCGGGCGTTCCGGTGGTCGACACCAAGGTGGCCGATAGCCTGGTGAAGACGACCGCCGCAGTGCACCTGCTTGGAGCCGAAACGATCCTGACGGGCATCACCGCCCAGGTGGCCCGCACGATCGTGCAACTCGGTGTCGATATTTCGACGATGCACACGTTGAGTCGACTGGCCGAGGGCATCGAGTTGGCGCTCTCGCTCGTCGGGAAGTCGATCCAATCCACCAAGCGCACCCGCAAACCCTCGAAGCGAACGGTCAAGCGCGGATGAAAGGCATCATTCCCATCCTGCGCCTTGGGAAAACGCTTCTCGCGACAATCCAGACGGATCTGCGCGACAACGTTGCCCAGGCATTCCAGGAAGACGTGCTGTCGGCCTTGGAGAGTCGCGGAACGAATGGCCTCGTCATTGACATCAGCGGTCTCGAAATGGTCGACACCTTCGTGGCGCGTGTTCTGGTTGAGACGGGCCGCATGGCCAAGCTCATGGGCGCCATCACCGTGCTCGTGGGCATGCGGCCCGAGGTGGCGGCCACCCTCGTTCGAATGGGCTACTCGATGGACGGGGTGCAAACCGCGCTCAATCTCGAAGAGGGGCTCGCCCTGCTTCGCAGGTCGAGGGCTCGCAAACCAGCGACGCCGCGCACGCGGAAGCGGTGAGGTGCCCCGGTGGCTGAGAGCGTGCTCGAGCATCACGAGATGCAGATTCAAAACGAGGACGATATCGTGCTCGTTCGGCGCAAGGCGCGCGATATCGCGCAGGCTTGTGGCTTCGATATTTTCGCCGTGTCGGCGGTGACCACGGCTGCGTCCGAGTTGGCTCGCAACGTCTGGGTGCACGCTGGCCAGGGAATTGCATTCGTTGAACGCCTGGCCGACGGTGCCCGCTCGGGGGTGCGCGTCGTATTCAAGGACGAAGGGCCAGGGATCCCCGATGTGGAACGCGTTCTCTCAGGTGGTTACAGCACGGCAAAATCGATGGGCCTAGGCCTTTCCGGCAGCCGGCGTCTCGTGGACGAGTTTTCCATCGAGTCGACCGTCGGCCAGGGAACCACGGTGACGTTCGTCAAATGGACACCTTACTGATCGAGGGATGGCTCGAGGGGCTCGACCGGACGCCGATGATCGACGAGGCGTCGGTCGCCCTCGTTCGAGAGCAGGTCCGCGCGATCGGGGCCGAGCTTTCGCTCTCGAAGACGGTCATCGGCAGTTTGGTCAATGTCGCGAGCGAACTCGGGCACAATCAATTGCGGCATGCCCGGCGAGGATCCATCGCCATTCGCCGCATCGAGCGGGGCGGCGTTCCGGGGCTCGAGATCGTGGCGGCCGATACGGGCGACGGCATCGTGCATCCGGCGCAGGCCATCCAAGGCAAGGCGCGCGGCGAGTCGAGTGGTGGCGACAGTCTCGGTGTAGGCCTGGCCGCCGTCGTCGAACTCGCGGACGAGGTCGATTTCGACGTTCGCATGCAAGAGGGAACGTGCATTTGGGCGCGCAAGTTCGCAGCGGCCGTTCCACGACGGCGGCAGGTCGGGATTTATGGACGCCCGCACCCCGAGGAACGTATCAGCGGCGACGACGGCATGTTCGTGCGGCAGGACGATGCGCTGTTGGTCGGTGTCGCGGACGGACTGGGGCACGGGTACCTTGCACGCGATGCGTCGTCGCGCGCCGTGGAGACGGTCCGCGAGCACGCGCCCTTGGGCATCGAGCGCACCCTCGAGAAGTGCCATGCCACCCTTGCGGGAACACGCGGAGCCGTCATGACGGTCGCGCGCGTGAATGAACCTGGAGACACAGTGGAAGCGGCGTACGCGGGGAACGTGAACCTTCACATCTACGGTCCTCGAGGTGCGCGCCGCGGCATGGGGCCTTCCATCGTGCTGGGCATGCCCAACACGAAGCCGAAGGCGTGGCGCGAGGATCATGCCTTGGACGGGCGCGATGTGCTCGTCCTCTTCTCGGACGGACTTACCACGCGAACGGACATCGACGGTGAGTTCGATCTGCTTCGCGAGCATCCCATCGTCGTCGCACAGGCACTCGCCGATCGTTTTGGGCGCGACAATGACGATTTGCTCGTGCTCGTCGCACGCTAATTTGGACGGTCACGCAGGGAACGTAAGCTGAAACGAGGCCCCGCCCATACCGTTCACCTCGAGCTCCGCGTCGAGTTGCTCCGACAAGGTGCAAATGAGCTGGAGTCCGAGAGAGTCAGAACTCCGGATATCGAGATCGTACGGCAAGCCAACGCCGTTGTCCTTTACAGCCAGCCGGAGACGTCCCGCATCCAGCTTCGTCAGCTCGACCCGGATGGTTCCCTCGCGACCATCTCGAAAACCGTGTTTCAGTGCATTCGTGATGAGTTCGTTCAAAACGAGGCCGCAGGGGATGGCCCGATCGACTGCAAGCGCGAGGTCCTCGATGTCGAGTTCCAACCTGACGCTCGTGAGAGACCCATCCGTCGTGGCGTGAAAGACATTCGTGGCCAGGCTTCGTGCGTATTCCGAGAACGGGACGTTCGAATAGTCTTTCGATTGATAGAGCTTTTCGTGAATGAGCGCGATCGCCTGCACCCGCGTTTGGCACTCTTCCAGAGCATCGCGGTTGGCTCCCGCGTCGAGCTTTCGGACTTGCATGTTGATGATGCTGGAGATGACTTGCAAATTGTTCTTCACGCGATGATGGATTTCTTGAATCAACACTTCGCGCTCACGCAGCGCCTTGGACAATTCTGCGGTGCGGCCGCTTACCCGCTCCTCGAGCTCCGCATTTAGGCTCTGAAGCTCGTTCAGGAGTCGGTTCCGCTCGTTCTCTGCGCGCTTGCGCGCGGTGATGTCGACGATCGAGCCGAGGACGAAGTCTCCATCTGCCGTATGCATAGGGTTCAGCCCAATTTCGACCGGCACTTCGGAGCCATCTTTGCGTATGCCATAGAGTTCGCGGCCTTCGCCCATGAGTCTCGCCTTTGGTTCCTGAAAGAAAGCAGCCCTGTAGTCGGGATGGCGGCTGCGCGATTTCATCGGGACCAATATTTCGACGCGCTGCCCAATCAGCTCCTCGCGTGTGTACCCGAACAGTCGCTCCACGAGCGCGTTGACCAGCACGATCTTTCCGCTGCCGTCGACCATCAGCATCCCGGTCGACGCCGCTTCGATCGTCGAGCGAAACTTCTCTTCAGCCTGGGTCGCCCGAGCAGTCTCGGCACTGAGTTCATCGAGGGCTCGTTGTACCTGGGAGGCTCGGCCCGTTGCCATCAGTATCACGACGCCGAGGATGCCGACGAAGAGAAGCCCGCCGGCCAACACCATCCAGGCCTGCCAGCTACGATGCGCCGTCATGTACGCGTCCGTTGCGCTCACCTCGATCGTCCAGTGCCGGCCCCCGAAGATGAACGTCTCGCTCCAGTGGCGGGAGCCCGAGCTCTCGTCGGTTTGCGAACTCGCGTACACGAGCCGGTAGTCCTGCGATGCGTCCTGGTCGAGCAGGCGAAATACGAGGCCCCCGTCGTCGATGCCTCGTAGCGTTGTTTCCACCACGTGATCCATTCGAAAGGCGCCGACGGCGTATCCACGGAGGGGGCGCGGTGATGGTGCATCGTTCATCGGTGCGACCACTGGTGCAATCAACAGTATTCCGTAAGGCGAATTGATTTCCTGGACCAGCGTCACCCGCGAGGTAACGCTCGGAGCGCCCGTATTGCGCGCCCTCGTCAGGGCCTCGAGGCGAACCGGATCGGAGGCGATGTCGAATCCCAGGGCGGACTGGTTGCCCTGCTCGGGTTCGACATAATGAGCCGGCACGTATTCGGTGCGCATTGTCGCCCGCCGCAGCACGCCAGGGCGCTCTTGTTCCGTGATTTCGAATCCCGATAGCCCTTCCCGTCTGGCAACCGCTTCGAACTCCGCGCGTCGCGCGTTCTCGATGCGCGGATTCCAGCCTAGGGCCTGGATACCGGGATACCTCTTCAAGGCATGCTGACAGAATTCGCGAAACTGCGTTCGGCTCACGTCAGGAGACGCTTCGAAGAGGCTCGAGAGGAAGCCCACCACGCCTTGATATTCGGAGAGCCTTGCCTCGAGCGCGTGGGCGACCGGTGTGGCTCGCCGTTCGAATTCGGTTCGCTGGCGAGTCTCTTCCCAGGCGCGGGCTTTCAAGAAGAGGACCGTCACCACGGCGAAACCCACGAGCAAAGGAATCCCCACGATGGCACGGCGGTGCCGCCAAACGGGATCGAGCCCGGGAACGACCAACAAGGCAAGCGGCGTGAAAATCATGACGCCAATGGAGTCGCCTACCCACCAGGTCCACCAGCTAAACGCGAAGTGCGACCAGGGGACGATCCCCGTTCCACATAACGTGACCAGGCCCACGGTCGGGCTCGCGAGGCATGATATGGGACCGCCTAGAAGAGTGAACTTCGTAATGTCACGGTCGACCTCGAGCGCCGTGGGGAAGCCCACGAATCGACGGATGAGCAAAGCTCCAAGCGTAGCCTGCAAGGCTGCGCCGAATCCGATCCCGGTGGCGATGGCCAGCGACCGGGCGAGAGCAGCACCGCTGCTCGTGTCGAAGGACGTTGCCGCATTGACGAGAAAGGAGCCCAACGCGATCCCCGGTGCGACACGCGGGCCCCAGAAGAGGACGCAGATCAAAGCCAAACCGGCGGCTGGCCACACCGCCGTTGCGTAGCCCGGGGGAATCGCCATGAGCAGCGCGAGCTTTCCCGCGACCCAGTAGATCGCTGTAGCAACGAACGAGCGCAGTGCCCAACCCACGGCGGTGCGCGTGCGCGCTTCGAAAGCCATCATCGGTTCTCGTTAGAGTAGTTCAAACGGACGTGCGCGGCTGCACGACGGAGGGCGATTGCACGGCTCTGTCGTACGTGGGCGTACCAAAATGCTTTGGTTCGGTTCTCGTCATCGAAGGACGCATGGCACACTGAGAGATGCCCAAATATTCGGTGCTCATCGTCGAAGACGAGCGAATCGTCGCGATGGACCTTCAGCAAATGTTGACCGCGCTCGGATACGACGCTTATGCGATTGCTTCGTCGGCCACGGAGGCGTTTGCGCGCGCAAGCGAAAAGCGCCCGGATGTCGTGTTGATGGATATTCGCATCAAAGGCCAGATGGACGGCATTCGCACGGCGGCGGTTCTCCGCGAAAAGTTCGACGTGCCGATTGTCTATCTTACGGCTCACGCCGACGATGCCACCATTGCACGGGCGAAGAAGACGGCGCCGCACGGATATTTGCTCAAGCCCGTGAAATCTACGGAAATGAAAAGTGCCATTGAAGTTTCGATTTACCGGAACGAGATGGAAAAGGAGCTGCGCACCCGCGAGGCGTTGTTTCGAGATACTCTCGCGTCCATTGCTGACGGCATCGTGACATTGGATGCCCGGGCGCACATCGTACAAATGAACGCCGCCGCGGAGAACCTCACGGGGTGGAGTCACACCGAGGCGCGAGGAAAGTCGCTCGAGCTCCTGCTGTGTCCGAAGTCCGATGGCGGTCGGCATCCGGCCGCGCTGGGAACCGAACTTCCCGATCTCGTGGAAGCCGTTTTGGCGGACGGCCTCACCCGGCATGGCGAAAGCGGCGAAGGTCCAACGGGTCGAAGCTTTGGTTATTCGGTCACGGCCCTTGCGGATCCTGTCGGCCGCGTCGTTGGCGCCGTGCTCCACCTGCACGATATTACCGAACGGCGCCAGTCCGACTCCGAGATTCGCGTGCTCCACGCGCACCTCGCGGAGTTGGCAAAGACGGACGAGCTGACCGGGGTCGCGAACCATCGCGCCTTCAAAGAACGCCTCAAGCAGATCGTCGCGGAAGGAGAGCGAGGTCGTGCCTTTGCATTGGCACTTTGCGACCTGGACGACTTCAAGGGAATCAACGATGACCTCGGCCACCGAGCGGGCGACCAGGCGCTGGTGGGAGTGGCGCGGGCACTGAAGAACAATGTTCGCGAAACCGACTTCGTGGCCCGCTACGGCGGGGATGAATTTTGTATCCTGTTCACGGACGTCACCGAGGAGGTTGCCGTCGCCCTCACCGAAAGATTGCGCCGATCGGTCGCGTTGATTCGCGAGCCCATCTCCGTGACCGCCAGCTTCGGTCTTTGCGGCTATTCCAAGTCTTTTCATGGCGATGCTTCGGCGTTCCTCGACGCCGTCGACGCCGCGCTCTATCGATCGAAGCACGCGGGGCGAAATCGGGTGGAGCTGAGCAGAGATGAGCAAGCGGACAGCTCTCAAGGCTTAGACTAGGTTGAGCGCGGGTACGACCTTCGTCCGCCGTACGCGGTAGTCTTATCGAGGGTCGGTCATGCTGGAATTCCTGAGACGTATTCTATCGTCCGACGGCTTCATGCCCCACGGACACTGTTACCTGTGGAGCCCGGAGATCGTCGGGCTGACGCAGTTGACGGCATCGGGTTGCCCGGCAGCGTGGATTGGCAGAAGGCGGGCTCGCTCGGGCTCCAGCTCGTCTCCACCCTTGCCGAACAGCTCGAGGGGACGGTCTGCGTCCGCAACGAGCTCGGGACGACGTTCGAGCTTACCTTTTCCGCCGAATGATTCGGGAGACGCGCGCGCTGCGTCTGCGCGCAAACGGTGCACGTGCACGCGTCGCCGCGCGGGTATCGAGCGAGGACGTCGTTGGCATTGCTTTCGCACTTTTTTGGGCGCTTGGAGGTAGCCATGTCCATGTCCGAAGCGCTCTTTTCGATTCGAGCGGCCAGCCGACGAGGCCGCTCGCTTCCTCGCCACGGTCGTTCATCGAGGAGCCGCTCGTGAGCCTCTCGCGCTTTCTGCGCGCGGTGACGACCGTTTCCGAGACCGATCCAGTGGCCGTGGCCGCGGGCAAACTTCGCGACGCGCACGTAGGATGCGTCGTCGTGACCCGTGGCGGTCGGCCCGTCGGCATCGTCACCGACCGCGACCTCGCGGTCCGGGTGGTGGCCGAGGGGCGTGACCCGTGGCGTACGCTCGTTTCGGATATCGTCACGTACGATCCCATCGTCCTCGAGGCCTCCGATGGCATCGAGACGGCCGTCGCACGCATGCGCGAGCACGGGGTCCGACGATTGCCCATCGTCGACGCGTCCGGTGCTGTCGTTGGCATCGTCACCTCCGACGATCTCGTCCTTTTGGTGGGCCGCGAGATGTCCGACTTGTGCGAAGGCATCAACGGGAGCGCCGACACCTGCGACAGCCGATAACGGCTTACGACGCACGCAAAGCTTGGACGCATTCTTGCTTTTGCAGATTTCATGGTTGCAAATCAAAGTCGACGAAAACGTAAAGTGCCAAGGTCCGACGAATTGCGGCATGCCGTGGCCGAGTTCATGACGGCCTCGCCCTACTCGATCGGGCCAGATGAATCTCTGGAGACGGCGCATGGAATGATGCGCCGCTATCAGGTTCGCCATCTGCCCGTGCTCGAGTATGGAAACCTCGTGGGCATCGTTTCGCAACGAGACCTGTACCTCATTGAATCGCTGCCCGGCGTCATCGTTCGTGACACGCGCGTACAGGAAGCGATGTCCGAGGACGCGTACTGCGTCCAGCCCGACGCGTGGCTCGACGACGTGGCGCGGGAGATGGCCGACAAGAAGTACGGCTGCGCGGTGGTGATGAAGGGCACTGACGTCCGTGGGATCTTCACCACGACCGACGCCCTGCTGGCGCTTTCGAAGCTTCTTCGAGCACGCGACGCCGAAGCGCACCGCACGTCGTGCGCCGTGGCGCAGGCGGTGCGCGTTTCCAACGACGAAGGACAGTGAAGAAGAGCACCTCGCTCTTTGGCGTGCTCGTTGCGTTGGGAGCCCATCATGAAGCGATTGACCATTCTCCCGACCCTCGGGTATTCCGTTTTCGCTCTGCTCGTCTCGGGTTGCGTCTCCTCGGGGAAGTACGATACCGCGGTGAAGAATGCCGAGAATGCACGCAACGAGTTGCGGCATGTCATGCAGACGGACCGCGTGCAAATCGATGATCTCAAACGGAGGTACAACGAGGCCGACTCCGAACGCACGCAGTTGCGCGGCGAGGTGGAGCGACTCGGATCGTCTGCAGACTCCCTCGCGGCTGAAAAGGGATCGCTTTCGTCCCAACTGAGTGACATGCGGCGAGCACACAGCGCCGCCGAAGCGCGCGCGCTCCTCTACCGGGCCCTCGCGCTGCGTTTCAAAAGGATGATCGACGCTGGCGATCTGAGCATCGTCTTGCGCGATGGACGCATGGTACTGCGGCTGCCCAACGACGTCCTCTTCGAGTCGGGGCAAGTGGATATCAAGCCGCGCGGCCAGACCGCCTTGAAACAAATTGCCATGGCGCTGAAGGGCATCGCGGGGCGCCAATTCCAAGTTGCCGGTCACACCGACAATGTACCCATCGATACCGCACGCTTCCCCTCCAATTGGGAACTATCCACGGCACGCGGCGTGGAGGTGGTCCGCTTTCTCGTCGCTCAGGGGGTCGCTCCGGGGGCACTCTCCGCGGCGGGTTACGGCGAATTCGAGCCGATCACGTCGAACGACGACGCAGGCGGGCGAGCCCGCAACCGGCGCATCGAAATCACGCTACAGCCCAACGTCGACGAGATGATCGCCATACCGGAAAACAAGTGACCACCGTACCCCGCGAACGTGCGCTCGCCGAGATCGGGAGGGCCCATGCGGACTGGCCGTCCGTTTGGCCGTCGTCCACACCCGATCCGGCCGAGCGACGGCTTCTCGAGGGGCCACATGCGCGCCACCAGGAGCTGCGGCAGGCGCTCCGTATCTTCATCGAATGCATTCGCGGCTTCCGCGTCCTTCATTTCGTGGGACCGTGCGTTACCGTCTTCGGCTCTGCGCGCTTCGATGCTGCGCATCCCTATTATGCGCTCGGCGAAGAATTGGGAGCTCGGCTCGCGCAGACCGGCTTTACCGTGATGACCGGCGGCGGTCCGGGGCTCATGGAGGCGGCCAATCGCGGCGCCAAGCGGGTTGGCGGCCGTTCCATTGGATGCAATATACGTTTGCCCCACGAGCAAAAACCCAATCCGTACCTCGATCGGATGTTGGAGTTTCGGTACTTCTTCGTTCGGAAATTGATGCTCGTCAAATATTCGTATGCCTTCGTGGCGTTGCCCGGGGGCTTCGGGACGCTGGATGAAATCTTCGAAATAGCTGTGCTGATTCAGACGGGCAAAGTGAGGGAGTTCCCCTTGATTCTCATGGGGGTCGAATTCTGGAAACCTTTCGTCACGATGCTGCGCGAGCGGCTCCTACCTGCCGGAACCATCGACCCGGAGGATATCCGCCGCATCACTGTGACCGATTCGCCGGCGGAAGCGGCCGCCATCGTCCGTGAGGCGGCGATTGGCAAGTTTGGACTCGAATACCGCTCGCCCGTTCGCCGTCGCTGGTACTTGGGGGAAAGGTGACGCTATGGTCATGCGGTGTCACGCCGCGACCACCTCGGTCGCGCGGATGCATTGCGTGAGGCGGTGCGCACTCGGGGCACTGAAGTCGCGGTATGCGGCCGACGCGTCCGCGTGCGCGTGCAACCTGTGAAGGACCACCGCGTCCGGGAAGCGCGTTTTCAACTCGGCAAGCGCTTCGTCAGAGGCTACGGGGGCCGCGAAGACGAGGCGGTCCGGCCCGAGCTTCGCCAGCGCGTCGGCCGCGACCAGGGGACGCCACGGGTCGAGGAAGGCGTCGCTCACGACGACGACCGTACGCCGCCAGAGATCGCCCAGCGACGCCGTGCCCCGGATCTTCGTCGCGTCGTGTTCGAGCTTTTCCCGCGTATCTGTGAGGAGGTGGTCTCGATTCTCCGCGGCCACCGCTTTTTGCACGGCGCCAGGGGCGAAGTGGGTCAAGCCGCCCTCGCAGGCCGCTCCCAACGTGAAACCTTCCGACGTGAGGCGATCCGTGAGGAGCACATCGAAGGAGGCCCCGAGGATGCGCGCGACCTCGGTCCCCACGACGATGCCACCCGGGGAGATGGCAACGACTGCAGGCGATTGCGCCCGCAGCGACTCGAGGGCGGCCGCAAGCTCGCGGCCTGCCTGCACGCGGTCCTCGAACCAAAATCCGTGGACGGTGAGCACGGGGACCGGCGACAGCCGAACCACCCGCTCCGCCACACTTCCCAAAAGACGATGGGGAATGCCGCGGCGACCATGCGAGCCCACGACGATGATGTCGGCATGCACCTCCTTGGCGGCGGCCACGATGGTGCGCCATGCGGTTCCATCGCAGAACAACGCATGGGCGTTGGGAACGCGCTTGCGAACCTCCTGCACGGTCGACTCGAGGTGATGGATCGCGCCCTGCCGGCGACCGTTGAACGCTTCGACGGGGAGTGGCATCGGAAGGCCGATGGCGTGCGGGTAGGGGGCTGGCTCCAGCACGTGCACGAGCGTGAGCTTCGCGTCGAACCTTTCAGCGAGCTCGATGGCGCTTGCGAGCGCGCGTTCGGACGCCGGGCTAAAATCGGTGGCCAACAGGATGTGTCGAACGGGGTTCATGCCGTTCCCTCCAAGCACCGACCGCGCCAACGCGATCCCGCAAGGGGCGGCGCCATCGTGACCCGGCAGGAATTGCGTACACATGCAGCGATTGCACCCACCGAAATCAGAAGCCGGGCCCCAGTTCGGCGCGCAGGGTCTTCATGGTTTCCGCCATAGATTTCGTACTGTCGATGCGCACGTGCTCCGTCGAGGGGAGCTCGATGACGGGTTCGAATCGCGCGCAGAAATCGTCGAAAATAGCCAGCCGCCCGTCGGAAACGCCGCCGCGCCGCCGCTCGAGCCGCGCGCGGCATACGTCCTTCGGCGCATCGCACTCGATGAAGCGGAAGGGCGCACCGTGCATCATGGCGAGGTGCCTGAACGCGCCTCGCATTTGCTCCGAGCGAAACGAAGCATCGACCACCACCGGTCGTCCGGATTCGAGGACGACCTGCGCGCGCCGGAGTACTTCCGCGTAGACCCGATCCGTAAACGCGGGATCGTACGCGCCGCTCCACGCAGCGTCCGGTAAGTACTGCGTGGGGGCGACGCCAAGCATCGACTTGCGGGTGCGATCGGCATCGACGATCGGCGCGTTGAGCTCCGCGGCGATACGTTCCGCGATGGTGCTTTTTCCCGATGCGATGAGCCCGCCCACCGCGACGACGGTGGGGAGAAGGAGCGGCCGGCGGTCCGCGGACAAGGCGAGAAGGAAGTAACGTCGAGCATCCTCTTTGGCCCGCGCGCGTGATTCCAGGCCGACCGACGAATCGTCGGCGACGAGGGCCGCAATCTTTCCGCGTACGAATGCCCGGTAGCTCTCGTAAAAGTCGACGAGGGCATACAAGTCGAAATCGTTCGACTCGCGCGCATACGTGGCGAGCAGGCGCTCGGCCAAATCGACGCGTTCGCGCCCTGCAAGATCCATGGATAGAAATGCGATGTCGGCGCACACGTCGGCGAATCGGAATCGCTCGTTGAACTCGATGCAGTCGAGAATGGTAATGGCGGCCGATTCCAAATAAACATGCTCGAGGCGGAGGTCGCCATGACCGTCTCGAACGCGTCCCTGCCGCACACGCTCCTCGAAGAGGGCGGTATGCCCGCGTAGGAATGCCCGCTGCCAGCGAACCAGCTCGTCGGCTTGCGCGGCGTCGAGGTAGCGTTCGAGCGTTGCTCGGGTCTGGGCGAAATTCTCCTCGAGATTTCGCTCGATGGTGGACGGGGCCCCAAAATGGGCCGCCGAGGGATCGACACCGAGGCCGGCGTGAAAACCGGCAATCCGTTTCGCGATGGCATCGATGGCCGTGACGTCGAGGTTTCCGGCCGCGAGCAAAGCGTCTGCGCGAAACGCGTCGGGAAGGCGTCGCATGTGAACCGCCCAGTCCACGATGTCTCCGGCATCACCCAGGTATGCCATTCCGTTTGCGTCCACACGGATCGGCACGACACCGATGTACACGTCCGGCGCGAGCCGCGCGTTGAGCCGCACCTCGGCTTCGCACATCGCCTTGCGTTGCGCGAGTATCCTGAAATCGAGGAAGCCGAAGTCAACGGGCTTTTTGACCTTGAACACATCCCGCTCCAAAACGAATACCCAGGAAATGTGGGTTTCGATGAGCGTGACCATCCCGGTGAGTGCGCGTGACGCGTAGGCCTCGCCTCGCTGGAGATCCTGCTTGATGTCGAGCATGGGGTTGGTCCGTAGGGCAGCAATTCGCGAACCAGGTCGCCTGCGCGCGCCGCTTGCGCCAAGGTGCACGGTTTGCGCGTGCGCGAGGCCGACGAATGCAAATGCATATGGTTCTCCGCGGCTGGCCGGGTTTTTGCTGTTCTGGTGAGGCGCCGCGCGGACTTTGCATTCGCGTGCAGGCGTTGCGACGTGAGGCCTGCGAAAGGAGTGTCATGAGCAAGGCTCGAATTCTGGTGGTCGACGATGTGGAGAGCGCGCGCAATGGGCTTGCCAGGCTTTTGGAGCAGGACGGCTACGCCGTCGAACGAGCGGCCGACGGCAAAGAGGGCTTGGACATCGCCCTGGAGAAGTCGCCCGATCTCATCGTGAGCGACCTCGCCATGCCGGTCATGGGAGGGATGGAGCTCCTGGCGCAAGTGAAAAAGCAAGTAGCCACCATCCCGGTGATCGTGGCCACATCGTCGGATGACCTTGGATCCGCGGTGGCCGCCATGCGTGCCGGCGCTGCAGATTACCTGACGAAGCCGATTGATGCCGACGCCATGCTCATTGCCATCGAACGCGTGCTCGAGCGCCGCGAGCTCGCGGCAGAGACGGAGAACCTGCGCCGCCAGTTGCGCCGGCGCGACCAAGTTGGGCTCGAGGGACTGATCGGCACGAGCCCCGCCATGAACAAGGTCTATCGCATGGCCCGCCAAGTGGCGCCTTCGCGGGCAACCGTGCTCGTCACGGGAGAGAGCGGCACCGGCAAGGGAGAATTGGCCCGCGCTGTCCACGTACTCAGCCCGCGCGCGGCGGATCCATTCGTCACGCTTCATTGTGCGTCGCTCGCGGAATCGTTGCTCGAGAGCGAGCTTTTCGGGCATGAGCGCGGAGCCTTCACGGGGGCTGACAAACGGCGCGTTGGGCGCTTCGAGCAGGCGCACGGCGGTACCCTTTTCCTGGACGAGATAGGAGAGATTCCACCGCTCACGCAGGTCAAGCTTTTGCGCGTGCTGCAAGAGAGGACGTTCGAACGTGTCGGCGGGAACGAACCGATCAAGGTGGACACACGTCTCATTGCAGCCACCAACAAGGATCTCGCGGCCGAAGTTCGTGAAGGCCGCTTCCGCGAGGACCTCTACTATCGGCTGAACGTCGTTCACATCGAGATGCCGCCCCTGCGTTTACGCGGCAGCGACGTGTTGGTGCTCGCGGAGCATTTTTTGGCGAAGTTCGCGCGCGAGAATCAGAAGCGCGTGGACGCCTTCTCCGCGCAAGCGCGGTCCAAGATCTCCGGCCACCGATGGCCCGGAAACGTGCGCGAGCTGGAAAACGCCATCGAGCGCGCCGTCGTTCTCGCGGAACGAGGCTGCATCGAGGAATCCGATTTACCCTTCGAGGGCGTGCCCGTTACCCAGGGCTCCGTGCGCATCCCGGGGGCCACGATGGCCGAAATCGAGAAATACGCCATCTTGTCGACACTCGAAGCCGTCAACGGTTCGACGGCACGCGCCGCGGATATCCTCGATATAGGCATCCGTACCATTCAATACCGGTTGCACGAATATGGCGTTGCTCGACCACGGCCGTCATGAGGCTCGCCGACGGATTCTGGTCTCGGAATCGGCGGGTATGGGCTCGTGATTGTCCGTAGAGGAGAATTGGGCGGCGGCGTCGAGGATCTGACGACCAAGTCGTGCCAGCTCTTCGACCATTTGCTCCTGCAAGCCCTTTGCGTCGGAGCCCGCGGGCACCAGAAGCTCGAGCTCATCGAGGAGCGATCGCACCACGGCGGCTTGGATGCGAACGTCGAGAACACGGTGCTCACGGGCCAGATCTTCGGCGTGCCGCCAGGAGAGCGTCCGCGCGGACGGCGAGGGGAGGGCGGGGAGTTTGGAAGCGGACCGAATCGCGGCCATGTCCTGCGTCAAGCAATGCCAGGGCCAAGGCATCGAACACGTACGGAGCCCAGCGACTTCACCCTCTCGGTGGCGCGGGACCTGCGCGCCGCCGCAAGATCTGCATCGGGGATTCCGTCGTTCCCGGAAAAGCAACCCGTCGCTGCGTTGGAATGCATCGTGCTCCCGTGGCCCGCGAGCACACGTGCATGACGGCGTCCGCCCTTGCCCCTTCGCTGTTTCCCATCGCTCGGGTCGTTCATGACCTCGAGGACACGTTCACCTTTCACTTCGACATGAGCCGAACGCCACTTCGATTCTTACCTGGCCAGTTCAACATGCTTTACGCGTTTGGCGCGGGGGAGGTGGCGATCTCGATCAGCGGCAACCCGGCCACGCCCGAAATTGGACATGGCCCCGGAGTCGACCGTCGCCTTCGTCTGTGGTCCCGAGGTGATGATGCGCTTTGCCGCGCGCGCGCTCGAGCCGACGCGACGCTTCTCGGGCGTACCGGTTTCGGCATTCGCTCGCTCGAGGTGGAGCCATGACCATGCGGTTCGGTATCCGCGTATCGGGAACCGTGCAAGGCGTCGGGTTTCGACCGTTCGTGCATCGCGTCGCGCGTACACTCGGGCTCGCGGGGTGGGTTCGCAACGACGGTGAAGGGGTACGTATCGAGGTGGAAGGCGCGGCACCGTCCCTCGACGCCTTCGTCGCCGCCCTTCGTAGCGCAGCCCCACCACGGGCGGCTCTGGAGAAGCTGCGTGTCGAGTCCCTGCCGCCTCGAAGCGAGACGTCGTTTCTCATCGTTCCAAGCGATCTTGGCGTGCAGGTGGCGGCTACGTTGCCCGCCGACCTCGCCCCATGCGCCGAGTGCTTGCGCGAGATGCACGACCCGGACGCGCGGCGCTACCGCTATCCGTTCACCAACTGCACCGCATGCGGCCCACGGTACACCATCGTTCGGGAGTTGCCGTACGACCGCGCGCGCACCACGATGCGCGGGTTCGAGCTTTGCGTCTCTTGTGAGCGCGAATACCGCGACCCTGACGATCGGCGCTTCCACGCCGAGCCCATTGCGTGCCCGCGCTGTGGTCCGGAGCTCCAGGCGCTTGGGCCCGAGGGCATTCCGCTGGCCAAGGGCGATGCCGCGCTGCGCCTCGGCTTGCGAAAGCTCCTCGACGGAAACATCGTGGCGCTCAAGGCCGTGGGCGGCTATCAGCTTCTCGTCCTCGCCACCAACGGCGCCGCCGTTGCGCGGCTCCGAGAGCGTAAGAAGAGGCCGCACAAGCCCTTTGCTGTCATGGCACCGTCGGTCGACGTATGGACGAGCCATGCGTGGATATCCGCGGGCGAGCAGGACGCATTGCTCTCGCCCGAGGCGCCGATCGTTCTCGTTCGCCGTCGTGAGCCCTCCACCGCGATCACACCCATCGCCCGCGACGTCGCGCCTGGCAATCCGTGGCTTGGGGCGATGCTCCCGTCGTCGCCGATCCATCACCTGCTTCTTGCGGACGTCGGGGCGCCGGTCGTGTGCACGAGTGGCAATCTCTCCGAGGAGCCCATCTGCTACGACGACGTTGAAGCGATCGAGCGCTTGCGCGACGTGGCGGACGTGTTTCTCGTGCACGATCGTCCCATCGCCCGGCCCCTCGACGACTCGGTGGTCCGCGTAGGGCCCAAGGGGCTCGAAGTGCTGCGGCGTGCACGAGGCTATGCTCCGCGGCCGCTGCACCGCGCGCCGTCGCCCACCACGGTGCTCGCACTCGGGGGCCATTTGAAGTCAAGCGTGGCGCTGACGCGCGGCTCGGAGCTGGTGGCAAGTCAGCACATCGGCGATCTCGATACACCGGACGCGCGCGCGTTGCTGGAAAGAACCGTGCGCGATCTGCTGGCGTTCTTCCGCGAACGTCCGGACGTCATCGCCTGCGATCTTCATCCGGATTATGCTTCCACCGAGCTCGCGGAGAGACTTGCCCGCGAGTACCAGGCTCCCCTCGTACGCGTGCAGCATCACCACGCCCACGTTGCGGCGTGCATCGCCGACCACGAGCTCGAGGGTCCGGTGCTCGGCTTCGCTTGGGACGGCACAGGATACGGATTCGACGGGAGCACTTGGGGCGGCGAAGTGTTGGTCTGGGACGGCCGGCGGATGAAGCGCGTAGGCTCCGTCCGACCCTTTCCGCTCGTCGGGGGCGATCGCGCCGTACGCGATCCACGGCGCGCCGCGCTTGGCATCGCATGGGAAATCTTCGGCGCGCAAGCGTACGATGTCGTGGGCCATCTGTTCTCCGGCGTCGAGTGGGCCGTCCTATCGCGCATCGTCTCCGATCGGCCCCCGCGCACGACGAGCATGGGAAGGCTCTTCGACGCGATGGCGTCGCTGACGGGATGGATCGGTCCCTGCTCGTTCGAAGGGCAAACGGCAATGGATCTCGAGTTCGCAGCGGATGGTGCCGGCGATGTGGAGGCCTACCCACGCCCACCTCGGAAAGAGAAGATGCGCCCGCTCCTCTTCGACTGGGAGCCGGTCGTTCGAGGTATCGTGGAGGACGGCGAGCCGCGCCATATGCAGAGTGCACGCTTCCACGAGACGGTGGCCCAATGGGCGCGTGACGTAGCCCATGCCGTGGCTTTGCCTCGGGTCGTCCTCGCCGGAGGATGCTTTCAGAACCAGAGGCTCGCCGCACGGGTGCGAGCCCTCCTGGAGCAGGACGGATTTCTCGTGTACGCGCCGGCTCGAATCCCAACCAATGACGGCGGGATCTCCGTCGGCCAAGCGTGGCTCGCATCGAAGCGGAGGGCCCATGTGTCTCGGCATTCCCGGTGAAGTCGTGAGCATCCTGGAGGCCGAGCTGCGCACGGGTCGCGTTTCGTTTGGCGGCATCGTCAAGGACGTGTGCCTCGCGTACGTTCCCGAAGCGGTGGTGGGCGACTACGTCATCGTGCACGCAGGATTTGCCATTAGCCGCGTCGACGAAACCGAAGCCCGCCGCACGCTGGCCTACTTCGCGGATACCGGTTTTCAGGAGATGCCATGAGGTACGTCGACGAATACCGCGATGGCGAGGCGGCGCGCATGTACGCCGGGGCGCGCTCGTTCGATTCGGCATCGACGAGCTCCTTCCGGCCGAGGTGACGTTGCTTCACGGTCCGGGTTGCCCCGTGTGCGTGACCCCGATCGAAATGATCGACCGCGCTCTGGCCATTGCGTCGCGGCCCGACGTCACCTTTTGCTCCTATGGCGATATGCTGCGCGTGCCCGGAACGCGGTGCGATCTCTTGTCGGCGACGAAGGGCGCGGAAGGGTGATGGTGCGTACGCGGATGCGCGGAAGGCGAGTGCTCGACCTTCTCTCGGGCGAGCAGCTCCCGCGAATCTGCTAACGCTGTCGTCAATCGAGGTACGCATTGGCCACGTACTGCTGGACCATGCGGTGCGTGTTGAAGAACGATGCGTTGAGGGCGATCGTGTGCTGCATGATGGAGGTCCAGCGCTCGCTGCGAAAAGCCGGCAATACGGCGTGTTCGAGTTGCTCGTAGAGGCTTCCGGCGTCGGTATCAGAGCCATCGCCGTGACCGATGGACCAGCCGGTGAGTCCTTCGACGCAGCCCTCCAGCCACCACCCGTCGAGGATGCTGAGGCTCGGCACGCCATTGTGTGCGGCCTTCATTCCGGACGTCCCCGACGCCTCGAGCGGCGGGAGCGGCGTGTTCAGCCACACATCGACACCGGCGACCAAGGTCTTGGCCAGGTCCATGTCGTAATCGGCCAGGTAAACGGTCGGCACATCGTCGCCGAGCTCGCGCGCGGCCGCGAACACCCGGCCAATGAGAGCTTTTCCCTCGACGTCGTTCGGGTGGGCCTTGCCCGCGAAGACCAATTGAAGCTGACCGCGCCCGACCGCGCGAAGTCGCTCGAGATCGTGGAACACGAGATCGAGCCGCTTGTACGAGGTGGCACGCCGAGCGAACCCGATGGTCAGCCGGCGTGGTTCGAAGTTTCGCGCTGTCCGGTCGCGAACCATCTCGAGCAGTGCCTGCTTCGCCACGGCATGCGCTTCCAGGACTTCTTGCGGCGGCAGCACCAGGACTTTGCGCAGCATCGACGGATCGTCGCGCCACTCCGGGATGTGCCGATCGAATAGAGCGCGAAAGGATGGACTCGTCCACGTGGGCGAGTGCACTCCGTTGGTGATGTGCCGAATGTCGCGGCCTGGGAACATGTGCTCGGAGACCTCGCGATGGCGACGGGCGACGCCATTGACGAAGTGGCTTAGGTTCGACGCGAGTAGGGTCATGTTCATGCGCTCCCGTCCCGCGAGTGCTGTGAACAGGTCGGGCGGAATCGGCTCTCCGAGGACTTTTGCAACGAGCTCCCATTCGAACCGATCGTGACCGGCCGGTACGGGCGTATGCGTGGTGAAGACGCAGCGCTCGCGCACGCGATGCAGAGCTTCGTCCGGATTCCCGCTCGAGCTTTCGCGATAGAGCTCCAGCGCCGCCAATGCCGCGTGTCCCTCGTTGAGATGAAAGCGTGTGACGCGGTCGAAGCCGCATGCGCGCAGCGCACGAACGCCTCCCAAGCCAAGAACGATTTCCTGCGCGAGCCGATGTTTGGCATCTCCGCCGTAAAGAGCATCCGTGAGCCGGCGGTCTTCGGGCGAGTTCTCGGCCAGATCGGTGTCCAGAAAAAGGACCGGAACGGTGTATCCGCTGGCGCCCGCGATCTCGTGTTGAAAGACGCGGACGTTGACCGTTCGTCCTTCGATTTGCACTTGGACGCGTGCCGGGAGCGAAGTGAGCAGGCTTTCGGGTTCCCACGAAGTCGGCTCTTCCGTCTGCGCGCCCGATTCGTCGAGCCGTTGTTCGAAGTAGCCGGCCCGCCAAAGCAGGGTGACAGCGACCACGGGCACCGCGAGATCGGCGCACGAGCGCAACATATCCCCGGCGAGAACACCGAGTCCACCCGCGTAGGTCGGAATGCGGGCATCGATGGCCATTTCCATGGAGAGATAAGCAACGTGATGAATGGGGTTCATTGGGAGGCCGCAATGTGCAATGCATATTCCGCCGTCTTCGTTCGCGAGAAGCGCCTTACTCAAAGCGCGCCGATGGCGTCTTAGCGCAAGGCGTGCGCGGAGCTTCTATGTATTCGTGGCAAGGGACTTGCGTCGCCCTCGGCATGAACCTACCGAAACAAATTCTCGTTCCGACCGATTTCAGCCCGTGTGCCGACGAGGCACTCGACTACGCAGTCGCCCTCGCCGAAAAGCTGGGGGCAAAAGTGATCGTGATGCATGCCTACGAGATTCCCGTGGTCGGCTTTCCGGATGGTGCCTACATCACCGGCGCGGACGAGGCGGCTCGGATTCTCACGGCGACTCAGGAAAACCTCGACGCGCTCATCGCAAAGCACGAACGCGGAGCTGCATCGCTGAAAGGACTCCTCAAGAACGGTGAACCAAGCGAGAGCATCGTCGCGGCCGCGCGCGACGTCAGCGCGGATCTCATCGTCATGGGAACGCACGGTCGCCGCGGCCTTGCCCACGCTTTGTTGGGCAGCGTCGCCGAGCGCGTGGTTCGCTCAAGCCCGTGCCCCGTGCTGACGCTCGGCGCGCAAACGGTGCGTCCCGACGCCGTCCTTGCGCGGTCGTGATCCAACGCCCGCGTGGTCGACCACTTGCGTCGGCGTGCACCGTTTTCGGTGCACGCTTTGGCATCGCCAAAAAGATTACTTTGGTCCGGCGCCCTTCGGTCGAACGATGAGCACGGAGCGATCGATGTGATTGACCACTTTGGCCGCCGTCGTACCGAGGACGCGATCGAGCGCGCCGTAGCCGTGCGAGCCAAGGACTACCAAATCGACATCCTGCACGTGCGCCGTCGAGCAAATGGCATCCCACGGCGAGCCGATTTGCGTGAACAGCCCGTCGAGGAGCTCGGGCGGCACATCGCGACTCAACTCTTCCAAGTCATTCTTGGCCTTCTCGAGCAAGAACTCGGGAATCTTATTCGGCGACACCGAGTAAAACTCCGACGGGATCTCCGGCGGAAGGCCGACGACGCGAAAGAGCCTCAACTTGGCGTCGAGCCGCCGTGCAAGGTCAATCGCAGTGGTCAGGACGAGGGGAGCGCGTTGCGAAGCGTCGACACAAACGAGAATGCGTTTCATGTCCTTCGCTTATTCACCGTGCATGCCAGCCCGGGCGCGCATGCGGTGCGTGCGAGCGCAAGACGTGCACGCTGCGATGCGATGTTTTTCGGGTTATTCCGATGGCACCCGATCTGCAGTCGCCTCTTGGGTTGGTTCGATCGCAGCTTCGGGACCAGTACGGGAGAGAACGCTCATGAAAACCGATTCGGAGATTCAACGCGACGTATTGGACGAATTGAGACGGGATACCCGCGTGCGAGAAACGGATGTTGGTGTCGAGGTGCACCAAGGCGTCGTTACCTTGACGGGGGTCGTCCGCAGACCTGCGGAGCGGCTCGCCGCGCAGGAGGCCGCACACAGGGCTCCCGACGTGCTCGACGTTGCGAACGACATCGACGTCAAGCAGATCGATCCTAGCGACCCGACGGACACGGACATTGCGCTCGCCGTAGGCACCGCGCTCGAATGGAACGCAGTCGTCCCGCGCGAGCAAATTCATACCACCGTTACCGCCGGCATTGTGACATTGGAAGGTAACGTCGGGAATCCCAGTCAATCGGAAGAAGCCGCGCGTGCCGTGCGGCATGTGCGAGGGGTCCTGGAGGTGGTCAATCGCATTGCGGTCCTGCCAGATCGGGTGGCGTTCCCCGCACGGTGAGTACCGTGACGGGGAAGGTGCGCATCACCTCCTATGCGACTCTGCCGGGAAACGCACGCGCGGCGCTGCATCCGTGTTCCGACGGCGATGATGTCCGCATCCAGCGTCTGGGCTGCTTAGCGCGGGTGCCCGCTCTCCGGAAGCGTACTTGCGCCCGCCGGACCTCAGCTAGAGAGAGACAGGGCTGCGCTGAACTCGAGTCGAATCGGGTCGATTCGGCGCGACCCGAAAGCGCAGATCGCTCGCGGAGTCGGCTCGCTAGAGCACGTCTGCGCTCATTCGTCGGGAATCGTTACGCTGCGCAGAGCGTCCACGAGATTGCGGGTTGACGGTTCGCGGAAGTAGCGATACGCGGCTGCGGGGTCGAACCCGGCTGGGATGGAATGAATGGCGACGACCTCCGTAGGTTCGTTCGTCAGCGCCGCCTTGACTGGGGCGGACGCCAGTGGTGTCGCGAAGATGATGCGATGAGCTCCGAGGGATCGGACTGCGGCGTCGGCTGCCTTCGCGCTCCAGGTGTCCATCAATGCGTCCGTTACGAGGACGACCGTCCGTCGTGTGAGCTCACCACGGTATGGAACGGTTTGCAGTTCATGAACTTCTTCATCGAGAGCGGCGCGTTCGCGCAGGACGATCGTTTCGCGGTCCTTGGACAGCTTGGCAAGCCCGGTAATCTCTGGGTCGATCCGGCGCGTGCCGTTTTCACAAAGCGCACCGAACACCATGCCATGTTGGCGCAAGGGACGCGTCAACAGGATATCGAGCGACGTGCCCAGCGCACGACTAACCTCCGCCGCGACCACGATTCCTCCGCGCGAAATGGCGATAACGGCAGGCTTCGGCAGGCCGAGCGCGGTGAGTCGCTCGCCCAGCTCGTGTCCAGCTTGTCGGCGGTCCTCGAACCAAAATCCGTGGACAGTGAGCACGGGGACGGATGAGTGCCGCGTCACTTTCTCGGCAACGCTGCCAATCAACGTGTGAACGATGCCGCGGCGGCCGTGCGAGCCCACCAACACGAGATTGGCGTGGGCTTCGTTTGTCGCTCGAACGATTTCCTGCCACGGTCGGCCCCGACGAAGGATACTCGAGCACTCCACGTGACGGGCATGTAGGGTGTCAACGACAGCGTCGAGTGGGCGTCGTGCAGCGTCGCAGAGCCCTTCGATGGACACGTGGGATTCCGGTGGGTCGATGACATGGATGACAGTCACCTTCGCGTGCATCGCTTCGGCTATCTCGGCAGCAGTGACGAGCGCCCGCTGCGAGGCAGGCCCAAAGTCGGTGGCCAAGAGGATGTGTCGAATGGTCGCCATATCCAGTTCTCAGGCACCGAATGCGCCGATGGTCACATCGGCGAATTCGCGGAATCCGTAGTTTTGATGGCAAATCGTCACTGAACCTCCTAGCGCCGAACCACGTCGGCCTCGAGAAACGGGTCTTTGACCCAGAGGCGGAGGGGGCCGGCGTGGTACTCGTCACACACGAGACGGTAGTCGTGCGGCATGTTCTTTCCGTAGCCGCAGTACGTGACGACGGGCGTCCCTGCCGGCGCCTGGATCAAGAGACGCTCTGCGAGTCCAATGTCCCGTTGAAACCGCTCACTCGACAGCTCGACCGAGTCGTCCGGCTGCGGGGCGGACGGGATGACGTTCTCGGCGAATGGGTTGAAAAAGTAAAAGGCGTCGTAGGAACGGATATCCACGTCCTCTAGATGGCCGTGAAAGATCGTCGCGCGGCGCGCACCGAGCATGCTCGCCACGTCCGAGGCTACTTGGGCGAGCGCCTTCCGGTGTTCGACGCCGATGAAACGTGTGCGGCGCGTACCAAGCGCCCCGACGACGCAGAATTTGCCCACCCCCGCGCCGACGTCCAAGACGCGAAGCGCGCCCTCGCGCTCGAGCCATTGGGACGCACGGCGCGCGGCGCGCACCGGGGTCCAGAACCGTGTCGAGAGTCGCCTGTATTCGAGTGGGAGGACGTCGTCGAAGTCTTCGTCGCGAACCGAATCTCCCTCTCGGAGTGCTCGTCGAAGGCGATCGAGTCTCATCGCGTTCTGTTGCTCGTGCGAGCCGAAGCCGGACCCTCACTCTTGATCCAGAGTTCGATGTGATCCGTCATGGCCGGCTCGCGGTGAATCCGACGGTACTGGTTCGGCATGACACCTCCGAAGCCGTGGTATGTCGCGACCCGCGTGCCGACGCGTGCCATGGACAGCATCGCCGAGGCCGTCTCCACGTCGTCGAAGAAGCGGCGTTCGGAGAGTTCGACGGTCTGATCGAGCGGCATGGCGCCACCCCACAAGTTCTCTTCGAATGGATTGTAGAAGTAGTACGCGTCGAATCGAGTGTCGAAATGCTCACCTAGACGCCCGTGAACGAACGTTGCGTTTCGCACGCCGAGCCGTCGGGCGACGCCCTCGGCGACTCGGACGAAGTGCTCTCGATGCTCGAGGCCGACGAACGTGGCACCGGTGACGGCGGCCCCTACGATGCAGAACTTTCCGACCCCCGAGCCGACATCAAGCACGCGTGTGCGAGGCCCGCGGACGAGGAGCTCGGCCACTCGCATCGCTACCGATACCGGAGTCCAGAAGGACGAAGAGACCTCTCGAACGGCCGGCGGATAGAGCTCGTCGAATTGACCATCGAGCAGCAGGCGACCACCGCGAAGCGCCCGTCGCATCATGCTCGGCCGCGTTGTCCGCGGCACTCGTTGAGCGCTCGTCGTCGAGGCGTGCCGCTGAGGGCGCGCCGTATCGGCGGCCGGAGGAGGAGCTGGATGCGCGTCCAGCCTCGTGTACATGTCTTCACCCACGATCCGACTCGTCCTCCCGTCTCCCCTCGCGACGCCACCGCCGTGTGCAAGTCGCACGCCGTTGGAAAAAGCGCGATGAATCGGCGCTCGGCGACGCTACCCGCCCGTGCGATCGCGCGATGCGGCGGCGAGACGTGTCAATCGGTCAATTCGTCGTAGCAGTTTCTCCCCTTAGCCGTCATTTGACGCATCCGGCGAGGTCGTTAGCGGCGACGCGTTCGGCGACGATCTCCAAACGGGTGCCATGTGGAGGCGATGCGCCGGACGAGCCGCGAGGAGGCTTCGCGCTGGATGTGAGTCTCCGACCAATTGTAGAGATAGCTTTCTTCGGTCATGGCGTGGTCGACGAGCAAGCGCGCCAGATCTTGGACGTCGTTCGGGCGTACCCGCCGGAGCTCGAAGGCAACGCCGAGCCTCGAGAGCCCCTCGCGAATGCGTGCGTGCTCCGCCAAGATGCGTCGGGCACCCTCGGGGTCGGCTTTCGCGAATGTCGGGATGACGTGCATCTCCTCGCCATCCAGGTGGGCAAGAACGACGTCTTCGAAGGGCGCCCACTCCTGTTCGATGACGGCGAGCTCGTTGCGGGCCAAAAGGTTCAGGATGGAGTCGAGAAAAGTCTCGATGCGGCCGTGGTCGTCGAGCAGGACCGCACGAAGGGAGCGAATCGCTGTCACGATGGAACACGCTCCAACCGCGCGGGAATGCGGATCAACCGCGCGTGTCGTCTTTTCCTCCCCCCTTCGCCATCTGAATCGCGCTCGCGAAACTTTGAACCTTCTCGTTGGGTTTGGAGCAAATGAGGCGAATGATGGCTGGCCATTGGCGGGAGTAAAGCTGACCGAGGGACATCAGGGCGCTGTCGGCCCAAGGTCGTGGTGCGTACTTTACCGCTGCCGCGGAAGCGATATTCGGCGTCGCAAAGCCACGTCGACCGAGGTCGGCGAGCCAATCGGCGCAGCATCGCGGGTCCAGCTTCAATTCGAGGGCCACGCTTTCGCCTGTCCACTCGCGATGAGGGCGAGAAAAGAGCAGCAGAAGAATTTCGAGCTCCTGAACCGACCCGATGTGATCGAGGACGAATTGCTCGACCTCCCGAGGCAACACTGTCACGCTTTCCTCCACGCCGCGAACGCGGGAACTCTCGCCTTCGACCAACGCCAGGATCACGCGCTTTCGTCGAGTTGGCACGTTGCTGTCCTCGCGCGAGACGTCTCCGATGCATGGGTATTTCGAATTGGCTCGCATGTCATTTGCAGATGGTCGTCGTCTGGACAATGGTTTCAGTGGGTGCGCGGCGGCACGATGTTGGACTTCGGCGTCACGCGGGAGGCGTAGCGCTGCATCGTTCGAACGCTGATGCCCAGTCGTCGTGCTGCGCGGGAACGATTGCCACCTTCCAGCTCGAGCGCGGCGCGCAGAATGAGCTCGATGGTTTCCTCGAGTCTGCGATCGAGCCGCACTTCGAGGACGGTGCCAACACGAAGTCGCGCATCGTCTGCGTCCGCTGTCTTCACGGTAGCAACTTCGCGCAGCGGCATCGGCAGGTCGCGTACGCGCACCTGCTTCCCGTCGCGTAGCAAGCAGACGAGCTCCACGACATTGCGAAGCTCCCGGACGTTACCAGGCCACTGGTATGTGCGCAGTGCCGTCATGGTGGAGCGCGTGAGACGTGGAGGCTTGGTTCCGTGGGTCGCGGATGCCGTCGCGACGAATTGCCGAACGAGGATGGGAAGGTCGGCTTGCCGTTCGCGGAGCGGCGGGACCTCCAGACTGATTCCCTGGATGCGATAGAAAAGGTCCGCTCGGAATCGGCCGGCCTTGACCTCCGCCTCGAGGGGACGGAGCGTCGCGGTGATCAAACGAATGTCCACCGCGATCTTCGTCGTGCCTCCGACGCGCATGAACTTTCGATTCTCCAAGAATCGCAGAAGCTTGGCCTGTACGCCGACGGGCATCTCCCCGATCTCGTCCAGAAATAGCGTGCCACCGGCCGCTGCTTCGACTTTGCCGCGGGCGCGGTCGCTGGCACCCGTGAACGCACCCTTCTCGTGCCCGAACAGCTCACTCTCGAAGAGCGCTTCGGGAATAGCCGCGCAATTGATCGGCACGAAAGGGCCTGCCCGGCGACCGGAGAGATCGTGAACACGCCGCGCGAGCACCTCCTTGCCCGTGCCGCTTTCCCCGATGAACGTGACGACTACATCCTTGGTCGCGATCTTCTGGATGATTCGATCGAGCTGTCGCATCGCGTGCGACTGCATGACCGGTTGCAGAAGGACGTTGAGTTGCTGCTTGGTTCGAGGCATGGGATCACCGATGCGAGAAGTGCTTTTTTGTTGGAGAACGCGGAGGAATTCATGTTCCTCATCGTTGGGAGTCGCGCGACTCGAGCTCTGCGCGAATGGCATCCAAAAGGGTCCACCCCCAGACCGGCTTGGGTACGATGAGCGGTGCGACGCGTCCAGTTGCCGCGGGGAGCGCCCGAAACTGCTTCGACTCGCTGGTGACGAGCACCGGCAGGGTATTCGGGCGGTGCACCCCAAGGTCGTGGAGCGTATCGAGGACCGTTTGCTTCTCGAAGTCATCAGGAAACAGCACGACGGCCGAAGCGCCACCGGGGGTCATTTCAGCACATCGTTCGAGCTCGCGCGTGCCCGCGACGGTTGCTCCTGCGGCGCCGAGATACTTGACGAGGGCGTCGAGCGTCTCCGGGTTGTCGGACACGATGAGGACTTGGAGCGGTTGGCCCTTGCGAGGAACCGGCATGCTTCGAGGCAGAGCAACGAAGATACCAACACCGTTTTTCCGTGCACGATCCATGCACGCCTCATCACGGCGATACTTCGGGGCCCCGAAATGAGCGAATACGACAGATTGTCACGGCCTTCGTAGCGTCTCTTTGCTTGCGAAGGTGGTCCACAGGTCACACAAACCCACATCTATGCGGCTCGATTGTATGACAAATTGACGTAGTCGCTCCTCGAGCGAAAAGCGCCGAGGGTCGCTCTGTGTCGCGCATCGTCGCTTTTGCGCTCGTGCCACGGTGACGAGGAACACTCGGGGGGCCCCTTCGACTGTGGTGCAAAGTCGCGGCCAGCTAAATTGGCTCAGGGGTGCGCGAGGATCGCCCATCCCAAGTGAGGGCGTTTCGCGAGCACGACGAGCGCGCCATCTTGCAGCCTGCGCGTGGTGGGCCCCTCGGCGAGCACTTCGGGCGAACCGACGACGATGGCCTCGGGGACGTTCTTGAATGCGAGTTTTCGCCCGAACGAATATGCGTACAGATTCGTTCCGTTTGCGCAAATGAATGCTACAGGGCCGAGGCTTCGAGCGCGATGGAGATCCGCAGCAGCCTTTGCCATCGCGACGTCCGCCGTGATGGCCGCTCCCTCGCGAACGATGTGCGACAGGATGAGTGCAAAGATCAACTCGCCCGGCCCGTTTGGAGGAACATCCGGGGGACACCACATGGGATCGAGCGCACGGCGGAGTGCGTCGCCGTCACCAATCGCACCTTCATACGCGAAGTGCCAGGACGACGTCTGGAGCATGCACCCTCCCAAGGGACAGTCATCGCCCACGGCCGGTAGCGTCGCGACGAAGACGTCCCCGGTGAGCTCGCGCGCTTGAAGGTGGCTCGCGGCTTCCGCGCCAAGCGTCGTCCAGTCGCTCGATCGCGAGTGCACAGCGATCATTCCACCGTCCCCCAGTGCGATCGACTTGGACCAATTCTTCGACGCCTCGCGAACGACGAAGCCCCCGCCGCCGCCTTTCGAAGCGATGGATCGGAGATGGACGGGTTGACGGCTGATCACCCCAAGGAGAGACATCGTGGGCTCATGGGAAAATGTCTCATTCCCCCGTCATGTCGACGTGGGCGCGAATGGCGTCGAGGATATCCCAGCCAAATGACGGTCTCGGCAGAACGAGCGGCGCGATGGATCGACCGTCGGTGGCAACGAGATCGCGAAAGCGCTGTGGGCCATTGGTCACGAGAAGGGTAAGGAGCCGAGGACGGGCACGCCGAATGTGCTTCACGAGGGCGAGGACATCGGCATCGGGAAAATCGTCCGGGAAGATCACCGTCGCGTTCGCGCATGCCGGCGCGACGAGCTCGATGCCATCGATGGCTCGGGTGCCGTGACACGGCACACCCGCCTTGTCCAAATAGGACTTGAGCATGTCGACGGTCTCACGGTTGGTCGAGACGATCGACACATAGAGCGGCCCTTGCGACTTGCGTCGGGTGTTCTTCGGCATACAACCTTCCCGTGAGCAAAGTAGGTGCCGTCCAATTTTCTTCGCGATATCGCATCGGACACGACGCCGGCTCTGCCGCGGATTCCTCAATAGCGACATGCTGTCATACCGAAAGACGGAAGGCGGTTCGGCGTGTGCCGCTCCGGCGCCCCAACTGCCTCTGCTTGGCGGCGTAGTGCGTCTCGTTGTGCATCCGTTTTGCGGCGCTCCCTCAGCTTCTTCGCGACAAGGGATGCCGTTCCAATCGAGGGGCCAGATCGGCAGAATCGGACAACGCCACCGATGAATGCCCGCGACAGTTTGTCGCAATCGCCCCATCCCAGCACGAAAGCCGAATCCGAAGGAGAGGGGCAGGGGCGAGAGCGCCGCGGTCGGGAGAGTATCGGCCAACTTTTCAGCATGGATCAGGTCTTGCTGTTGACCCTCGATCGACCACGGCCACCACGCTGCGGGGGTGCGGGGCACTGGAAAGGTTCGAGCCGAATGAGGAACGAGACACTTCATGCATGGGTCAAGAAGGTCGCCGAACACACCAAGCCTGACGCCGTTCGATGGTGCGACGGAAGCGCTATGGAGGCGCGCTCGATCGAAGACCGCATGATCGCGGATGGGGAGCTGCTCCGGCTCAATGCACGCGTTCCCCATAGCTTTCTCCACCGCACGACGCCCGCCGATGGAGAGGATGGCGATCGGCTCTCCGTCGTCTGTACGAAATACGAGGATGACGCGGGGCCGACCAATGACTGGATGAGCCCAGAGGACGCCGAGCGAACGGTGTGGCCTCGCTTCGAAGGCATCATGCGCGGTCGAACGATGTACGTGGTGCCTTATCTGCTGGGGCCTGCTCATTCATCTCACAACCGCTTCGGTGTGCAAATCACGGACAGCGCTTACGTGGCCGCGAGCCTCCGCATCATGACGCGCGTCGGGCAGGTGGCGCTCCGGCAGCTCGGCGCGAGTCCGCGTTTCGTCAAGGGGCTTCATAGCGTCGGTGATCGTTCTCCACACCGGCGATTCATCTGCCACTTTCCCGAGACGAAGACCATCTGGAGTCTGGGCTCGGAGTACGCGGCACACGCCATCCTGAGCAAGGAGTGCCACGCGCTGCGACTCGCGAGCGCCGAAGCGTGCGAGGAGGGGTGGATGGCCGAGCACATGACGATCTTCGGCCTCACGAGCCCCAGCGGCATCACGCGCTACATGGCCGCGGCGCTTCCAAACGGGTGCGGCAAAACGAACCTCGGCATGCTGACACCGACCTTGCCAGGTTGGAAGGTCGAGACCGTCGGCGACGACATCGGCTGGATGCACGTCGGCGAGGATGGACGCCTCTGGGCGCTCAACCCGCTTGCGGGCTTCTTCGGAGTGGCCCCGGGCACGAACCAAAAGACGAATCGCAACGTGCTGGCGGCCATCGCACGCGATGTTCTCTTCACCAACACGGCCGTGCGCGCCGATGGCTCGCCCTGGTGGGAAGGCCTCGAGCCGCTCGCGGACGGAGAGATGCTCACGGACTGGCGCGGCCGAGCCTGGACGCAAGACTCGGGGCAACCCGCCGCACATCCGAACGCGAGGTTCACGGTGTCCGCTCGCCAATGCCCGACGGTCGGAGAGAGCTTCGACGCCCCCAATGGCGTGCCCATCTCCGCGATCCTCTTCGGCGGACGGCGTACGAAGGTCGCTCCGCTGGTCTTCGAGACACACGACTGGGCACACGGCGTCTATACGGGCGCGAGCCTCGTCTCGGAAACGAAGGTCGCGGCCGATGGCTCGGGTGGAATCCTCTCCAACGATCCGATGGCCATGCTGCCGTTTTGCGGCATCAACCTGGGCGAGTACCTTCGCCATTGGTTGCGTATCGGCGGGCGGCTTTCGCGTCCGCCGCGTATCTTTCACGTCAACTGGTTCCGTACCGATGCCGACGGCAAACTCCTCTGGCCCGGTTTCGGAGACAACATCCGAGTCCTCGAATGGATCCTCGAACGCACCGAAGGTCGCGGCGGCGCCATCCAAACGCCCCTCGGATGGATGCCGACGCGCTCCGAGCTAAACCTCGAGGGGCTCGACATCCATCCCGATCGATTCGACGAGCTGATGAGCGTCGATGCGCGCGCGTGGCTCGACGAGGCTTACCGAAACGAGCCCTTCTTCCATCAATTCGGACCACGCTGGCCGGAACGACTCGAGCGCGAGCATCAAGCGCTCATCGAGCGACTGCGTGCCGCCATTTAGCCCAAATGATGCGACAACCTGTCGCGAACTGCCCGAAAAAGGAGCTGAAATGAACCTCACCGTGCACGATGCGGCACGGATGCTCAACGTGTCGGAGCGCGCCATTTACCGATGGATCCGCGAGAAGAGCATCCCGGTTCATCGGGTGAACGACCACTATCGGTTTCACCGCGCCGAGCTGCTCGAATGGGCGACGTCGCGCGGGATCAGGGTGTCGTCAGAGGAGCTTTACCGCACGCCCGCAAACGGCACGTCGATGCCACGCCTGTCGGAAGCGCTCGAGGCGGGGGGAGTTCACTACGGCCTCGTCGCGTCCGACCGCGAGTCGCTGCTGCGCGCCGTCGTCGACGTGATGCCCATCGACGAAGAAGATCGCGATCTCGTCTACGACTTTCTTCTTGCGCGCGAAGCGCTCGGTTCGACGGGCGTCGGCGATGGCATCGCCATTCCCCACGTGCGCAATCCGGTCGTGCTTCATGTCTCACGCCCATCGATCACGCTCGCCTTCCTCGAGCATCCGGTCGACTTCAAGTCCGTCGACAGCCGCCCCGTGCACACGGTGTTTTCTCTCGTGAGCGGAACGATTCGCTCGCACCTCTATCTGCTCTCGCGTCTTTCGGCGGCGCTCCACGATTCGAAGTTCAAGGAATCCGTGCTGAACCGCGCGCCGCGGGAGCAGATCTTCGAGGAAGCGCGCCGCATCGAAGGCGCGCTTTCCCTCCACCCTTCACCTCCCGAAGGAAGCTCGGAAACGTGAACCTGCTCGTCATCGCGCTGGCGTTCATCCTCGGTGGTGGTGCGGCGGCGCTGCTCGCGTCACACCGAGCGGGCGCCTCGTCGGCGTGCGCCGTTCTCGGCATTCTCGCCGGCGGGATCGTGGGGGAGGTTCATGCGTGGAAAGTCCTCCTTCACGGCGAGACGAGCACCCTGACGATGGCCTGGAGCGTCCCATACGGCCGATTCCACATCGGGGTCGACCCCCTCTCTGCGTTCTTCCTCGTTCCCATCTTCGGCCTCTCCGTCGTTACGGCCATCTATGGTCGCGAATATCTTCGGAATGGGAGGGGGCGAAGCATCGGAGGTGCGCGCTTTGCGTGGCCCGCGTTCAACCTGCTGGTGGCGAGCATGGTCCTCGTGGTCGTCGCGAGGCACGCCTTGCTGTTCCTTTTTGCGTGGGAGGCGATGTCGCTCTCCGCGTACGTGCTCGTCACGCTCGAGCACCACGAGTCGGAGGTGCGCCGTGCGGGCTGGGTCTATTTGATCGCCACGCACATCGGCACGGCGTGCTTGGTCGCGCTGTTCCTCCTTCTCGGGAAAAGCGTCCAGGGCTTCGACTTGGTGCCCGGCACACACCCAACCGCGTCCGCGTTGCTCTTTGGCCTTGCGGTCGTTGGCTTCGGCGTGAAGGCCGGCTTCGTGCCCTTTCACGTCTGGCTCCCGGAGGCGCACGCGGCCGCCCCATCGCATGTGTCCGCATTGATGTCCGGGGTGATGATCAAAATGGGATTCTACGGGCTCTTGCGGATGGTCCTGGTGCTGGGCCCTCCCTCCGCATGGTGGGGACCCGTGCTCATGATCATCGGATTTCTGGGCGCACTGCTTGGCATCTCGCTCGCCTTTTACCAGCGCGATTTGAAACGTGTGCTCGCCTATTCCAGCGTCGAGAACATGGGGCTCATCACCTTGGGGATGGGCACGGGGCTCTGGGGATTGACGTCGGGCAGGCCGCACGTCGCGGTGCTCGGCGTGAGCAGCGCGCTCTTGCACGTGTGGAATCACACGTTGATGAAGGGGCTCATGTTCCTCGGCGCTGGCAGCATCTTGCACGGCTGCCACACGAAGGATCTCGAGCAGCTCGGTGGCTTGATGAAGCGCATGCCCAAAACGAGCATCGCCATGGTCGTGGGGGCGATGGCCATGGCGGGGCTACCGCCGTTGAACGGATTCGTAAGCGAATGGCTTTTGTATCTCGGTCTCATCGAGGGCGCCGTCACGAGCCGCGGCGCGAGCGGGGTGGCGGGGCTGCTCTCCGTGGGACTCGTCGCGCTCGTAGGGGGGCTCGCCATGATTTGTTTCGTCCGGCTGATCGGTATCGCCTTGCTCGGACAACCGCGGAGTGCGCACGCGCAGGACGCGCACGAGTCCGCTGCAAGCATGACGGTGCCCCTCCTCCTTCTGGCGCTGACGTGCATCGGGGTCGGGCTCGGACCTCGCATCGTCGTGCAGGCAGGTGCGTCCGTCGTGGGGCAGCTGTTGGGCGGGCCATCCATGCTGGGCGAGACCCCGCTCGCCGGCCTCGGTCTGGCGAACGGCGCACTCTGGCTCGCGTTGCTGGTGGGGGCGGCGCTCGGGTGGTGGGTCACGCGTCGGCGATCCATCGGGGCGGACGCCACCTGGGGATGCGGGTATGCGGCGCCTTCGTCGCGGATGCAATACACGTCGCGCTCCTTCGCGGAGCTGATGGGCGAGCACCTTCTGCCAAAGATGCTCCGCGCGCGCGTCTCCGTCGAGACGCACGCGGCCTTGTTCCCGGAGTCGGGCAAGCTCGCTTCGCAATGCGACGATCCGCTCACGCGCGGCGTCTACGAGCCGTTTCTCGCACGCTGGGGCGACCGATTCGCTCGACTTCGCTGGTTGCAGCAAGGGCACCTGCACGTCTATTTGGTCTACATCCTCATCGCCACCTTGCTGGCCCTCGCGTGGATCTCGCTGCTCACGTGGAGCGGGCGATGACCGGCACACTCTCGCTCTGGGCCATCGCTCTGACGGGAGTCAGTGGTTTGCCCGGAATCGCGCTTTCGCGGCGCTCCCATCTCGGCGAGCGAATCGCCGCGGGGCTCATGGTAGCGGGCTCGCTCTGTGGCCTCGCGGTGGCCTTTCGCGTGGCCGTACTCGGGCGCGCAGAGACGGCATCCCTGGCTTGGAACGTACCCGGCGGAGAGCTCGCGATTTACGTCGATGGCATTGCCGCCATGTTCCTCGCGCAGATCTTCCTCATTGCACCGCTTGGGGCCATTTACGGACTTGGATATTGGCCCCAAGCCGAGCATCCCACCAACGGTCGCAAGCTCCGCCTCTTCTTCGGGGTGCTCACGGGCGCGATGGCGCTCCTCGTCGTCGCGCGCAACGCTCTTCTTTTTCTCATGGGTTGGGAAGTCATGGCATTGGCCGCGTTCCTTCTCATTACGACCGAGCACGAGGACGAGGCGGTTCGCAAATCCGGTTTCATTTACATTGCCGCGACGCGCATCGGCACACTTTGCCTGTTCGGCATGTTCGCAGCCCTCCATCATGCGCGCCGCTCGTGGGAATTCGCCGCCCCTGGACCGAACATCGCGCCGTCGCTCGGCACCGCCATCTTCCTGCTCGCGCTCTCCGGATTTGGGCTGAAAGCGGGTCTCATGCCGGTGCACGTCTGGCTACCGGGTGCGCACGCGAACGCACCGAGTCACGTCTCGGCGATCATGTCCGGAGTGCTCATCAAGACCGGGATTTACGGGCTCGTTCGCGTGAGCTCGTTCTTCGAACATCCACCGCTCTGGTGGGGGGTCGTGCTGTTTGGCATCGGCGCCGTCTCCGGCGTGCTCGGTGTGGCGTTCGCGCTCGCGCAGCACGATCTCAAGCGACTGCTCGCCTATCACAGCGTCGAGAACATCGGCATCATCGCCGTGGGGCTCGGGCTCGCCCTCATCGGCCGATCGCTCGGCGAACCGACCCTCGCGTTCCTCGGGCTTTCGGGGGCACTGCTCCACGTGTGGAATCACGGCCTCTTCAAGGCGCTGCTCTTTTTCAGTGCCGGCTCGGTGCTTCACGCCACCCATACACGCGAAATCGATCGCCTGGGTGGCCTTGGTCGGAAGATGCCATACACGGCGATGGCGTTTCTCGTTGGGGCGATTGCCATCTGCGGCCTGCCCCCGCTCAACGGATTCGTGAGCGAGCTCTTTCTCTATTTGGGTTTCCTCCGTGGAGCGCTGCTTGGCCGAGCGGGGGCCTGGGCTGCGGGGGCCCTTGGCGCTCCGCTGCTCGCCCTCATCGGGGCTCTCGCCGTCGCGTGTTTCGTCAAGGTCTTTGGTAGCGTCTTCTTGGGCATGGCGCGCTCCGACCACGTGCGCGACGCGAAAGAGGCGCCGCTCTCCATGCTCGCACCGATGCTCGTCCTTGCCGCATGTTGCGCGTTCATCGGTTTGCTTCCCGCCGCCGTCGCCCCGGTGCTCGATCATGCGATGGCCGCATGGGCACCGGACATCGCGAGCGATCTCCGCCCGCTCCGCGGCCTTGCACCCTTGGGATGGCTCAGCGTCGCGGGGGCGGCACTCGTTGCCTTGATCGCGGCCGGGGCTGCGCTCTTTGCGTGGGTGACGCGCCCCTCCAGGGTCGATGGCAAAGTGACGTGGGATTGCGGCTACGCGGCCCCCTCGGGGCGCATGCAGTACACGGCTTCGTCGTTCGCGGAGTTCCTCGTGGAGCTCTTTTCGTGGGCGCTTCGCCCGCGTGTGCACCCCGCGGGGCACGCAGCGATCTTTCCCGCTGCCACCCGTTTTCACAGCGAGGTGGCCGACGTGGTTCTCGACCGCGCCGTACTTCCTGCCTCGCGGCACGTCGGCCGCCTTCTCGTGTGGTTCCGTTGGGTCCAACACGGCAACGCCCAGCTCTACATCCTGTACGTCCTCGTCACCCTCATCCTCGCCGTACTTCTCTGGCGGTGAAAGCCATGTCCGCGCCAACTGTTCATACCCTGATTCATATCCTGATGACGGCGCTGCTTCCGCCGCTGCTTCTGGGCGTCATCACGAAGACGAAGGCCGCTTTCGCGGGACGTGTCGGCGCGCCGTTTCTTCAGCCGTATTACGACCTCGCCCGATTGTTTCGCAAGGGGTCCGTCTTTAGCACGACCACCACATGGCTCTTCCGCGTGAGCCCCATCGTGGGCGTGGTCACCGCGGCGCTGGCGTCGCTCCTCATCCCGCTGGGCAACCATGCCGCACCCGTGTCGTTTACCGGCGACCTTGTCTTTTTCGCGTACCTTTTCGGTCTCGCGCGTTTTTTTACCGTCTCCGCTGCGCTCGACACGGGTTCGGCGTTCGAGGGCATGGGCGGCGCCCGCGAGGCCACGTTCTCGTGCCTTGCGGAGCCGGCGCTGTTTCTCGGCTTCCTCGTCTTGGTCAAGCAGTCGGGCTCTCTGTCGCTGGGAACGATGCTGAGCGCTTCCACCGGATCGAGCGGCACGGGGGCCTCGATCGTTCTCGTTCTGGCAAGCCTCTTCATCGTTCTCCTGGCCGAGAACTGCCGCATCCCGTTCGACGATCCCAACACGCACCTCGAGCTCACCATGATCCACGAGGTGATGGTCCTCGACCACAGTGGCCCCGCCTTCGGCCTCATCCTCTACGGCGCGGCGCTCAAGCTGTTCGTTCTCGGTGCCGTCGTCGTGGAGCTCGCGATCCCCGGCAGCACGGGCAACGCATGGGGCGATTGGGGCGTGTTCCTCGCCGGAATGCTGGTGCTGTCGGTCGTCATCGGCGTCGTCGAATCGGTGATGGCACGCTTGCGCCTGCGGCAAGTGCCGAGCCTTCTCGTCGCGGCGTGCCTTCTGTCCGGATTCGGAATCATCCTGCTCGCGAGGTAAACGCCATGTCCAATGCCGTCGATGCGCTGCTTGTGATCGTCTTGCTCCTGAACTTCTTCGCACTTGGGACGAGTCGCCTCCACGCCATCATCAATGCCACGGCTCTTCAGGGCGTGCTCTTGGGCGCCCTGGCCGTGTTGGTCCATCGAACCTTCAGCGCGCAACCCATCCTCATTGCTGCGGGCGCTGCGTTGATCAAAGGCTTCATCATTCCGTGGCTTCTCGCGCGGGCCATGCGTGACGTGGCCATACGGCGCGAGGTCGAGCCCTTCATTGGCTATATCCCTTCGCTTTTCGCCGGTGCGGTGGCCACCGCGCTGGCCATCCTTTTTGCGCGTACTCTTCCTCTGGCCGAAGAACACGTCGGCTCGCTCCTCATCCCCGCATCGCTCGCGACCGTGCTCACGGGGTTCATCATCCTGACCACGCGGCGTAAGACGATAACGCAAGTCGCTGGTTATCTGATTTTGGAAAACGGAATCTTCATCATGGGGCTGACGCTGGTCGAAGCCATCCCGTTCCTCGTGGAGGTCGGCGTGCTGCTCGATCTGCTGGTCGGCATCTTCATCATGGGAATCATGATTTATCAAATCAACCTCGAGTTCGCGTCTCTCGATACGACGGAGCTCTCTCGCCTCAAGGAATGAACGATGGCACTCGCGCTCGTTCTCGTCCCTCTCGCGTTCGCGCTCCTGGTGATCGCGCTTCCGTCGAATCGCTGGCGTCCGCTCTGCGTCTCCGTCGGTGGCGCGGCGCATCTGGCGCTGACGCTCGTGGCGCTGAATCTCCCCGAGGTGACGGGGCTCGGTGGATGGCTTCTCTTGGACCCGATGGCCCGCCTCGTCTTGTTGCTTACGTCGACCCTTTTTTTCCTCTGTTCTTTGTACGCGCGCGGATACCTCGCATTTCATTCGGAGTTGTCCAATCGCGTATTCTGCGCGTGCATGCTCGGTTTCATCGGTGTGCTCACCTTGGTCGTCGAAGCGCAGCACCTGGGCCTGATGTGGGTCGCCATCGAGACGACCACGCTCGTGTCTGCCCCCATGTTGACCTTCAACCGCGATCGGCGGTCGTTGGAGGCGGCCTGGAAATACTTGCTCATTGGATCGGTGGGGATCGCCCTGGCCCTGCTCGGGTCGCTGTTTCTCGCCTATTCGGCCCTTCGGTCCGGATTGACGCCGTCGCTGCTCGCTTCCGACATGGTCCACGACGCGCCGCTGCTCTCGCGCCCATGGCTGCGGTCGGCCTTCGTCATGCTGTTCATTGGATACGGCACGAAAATGGGCCTCGCGCCGATGCACACGTGGAAGCCCGATGCCTACGGCGAGGCGCCGGGGGTCGTCGGCACGCTGCTCGCGGGCGGGCTCACGAATTGCGCCTTTCTAGCCATCCTGCGCTTTTATGCCATCTGCATCTCCGCCGGCGATTCCGGCTTCGCGCGCGATCTGATGATCGTCGCGGGGCTGCTCTCGATGGCCGTTGCCGGCGTGTTCATGGCCCGCCAAAAGGACATCAAGCGCATGCTCGCGTATTCGAGTGTGGAGCATATGGGCATTCTCGTTTTGGGCATGGGGATCGGGGGCGGCGCGGTCTTCGGTTCGATGCTGCACATGTTGAACAACGGATTGACGAAGGGTGTGCTCTTCTTGAGCGCGGCGAACGTGCAACGCGCCTACGCCAGCAAGTCGACGGACGAGGTGCGCGGCGCGCTCCAACGCGTACCCATTTCCGGTGCGCTGATGCTCGCGGGCTTTTTCGCCATCACGGGTTCGCCGCCGTTCGGCCCGTTCCTGAGTGAATTTACCATTCTCAATAGTGCGATATCGGAAGGCCGTTACCTCATTGCGGCGCTCTTTCTCGGCCTGTTGGCCGTCGTCTTCATTGGAATGGGCGCTACCGTATTGACCGTGGTGCAGGGCACGCCTTCGGAGAGGGCGTCCGTCAGTACCTTTCGCGACGGCTTCTCTACGGCGGCCCCGCCGCTCATTCTGATGGCCTTGGTGCTTTTGCTGGGCGTCTACGTCCCACAGCCGGTCGAGACGCTCGTTCGCAACGCCGCGTCCGTATTCGAGTTCCACGCTGCGGTGGCGGAGGCCCCATGACGGCGCTCCTTTCCGTGCGCAGCGGCAAGGCCGTCGAACGCGATGCCATCCCACGCCTCGAGTTCGAGGACTTTCGCAGAGCCATCGTGGAGGCACCCTCCCGACGTGAGCGGGTGGCGGCGCTCTTCGGCACGCCCTTGCAGGCGCGGGAGGAAGGGGTCGAGCTCGTCGTCGTCCTTGCGTTCGACGAAGAAGGGCTCATCAAAGTTGGGTCCACGGTGCTCTCCGGCGACGCCTTTCCGTCGATGACGGCCGAGTGCCCGCAGGTGCACCTCTTCGAGCGCGAAATCGCCGAACAGTGGGGCGTGGTTCCGGAAGGCCATCCTTGGTTGAAACCCGTGCGCTTCGTGCGCTCGCAGCGCCCGGGACACGATGCGTGGAATCGTCCGGAGTCGGAAGCGCCAGTGGTGGGCGTCATGCCCTTTTACCGCGTCGAAGGCGAGGAGGTTCACGAGGTCGCCGTCGGCCCTGTCCACGCCGGGGTCATCGAACCAGGGCACTTTCGATTTCAATGCCACGGCGAGCACGTATTCCATCTCGAGATTTCGCTCGGCTACCAACACCGAGGCGTCGAGCGCGCGCTCGTCGGCGGCCCCACGAAGCGAACGATCCCGTACATGGAGACCCTCTCCGGCGACACGACGGTCGGCCACATGACCGCGTATTGCCAAGTGCTCGAAGCGCTCTCGGGGTGCCGCGTACCCGTTCGTGCGCACGCGCTACGTGGGATCGCGCTCGAACTCGAACGACTCGCCAACCATACCGGCGACTTGGGCGCGTTGGCGAACGACGTCGGCTTTCTGCCGACCGCATCCTACTGCGGACGATTGCGTGGCGACTTCTTGAACCTGACCGCGATGATCTGCGGGAGCCGCTTTGGACGATCGCTCGTGCGACCCGGAGGTGTGGGGTTCGATGTCGACGCCGACCGGTGCCGGCTCATGCTCGAGCGCTTGCAGACGGCTTTGCGCGACACGAAAAGCGCCGTCGAGCTTCTCCTGGAGAGCGCTTCGGTTGGGGCCCGCTTCGAAGGAACCGGTGTGGTCTCGCAGGAAGTGGCGCAGGCCCTCGGCCTCGTGGGCGTCGCCGCGCGCGCGTGTGGGCTCGAGCGCGACGTGCGGCACGATCACCCGAGCGGCGTCTTTCGACTCGCGCACATCCCCATTTCGGTCTGGCACACGGGCGATGTCTTCGCGCGAGCCTACATACGATGGCTGGAGATCGAGCGCTCCTGCGCGTTCATCGGTGAGCAGCTTCGCGCGCTCCCCACGGGCAAGACGCGCGTGCCGTGCGAGAGCAAGACCTTGGCCTCGAACCGCCTCTGCGTGTCGCTCGTCGAGGGCTGGCGCGGTGAGATTTGCCATGTTGCTCTCACCGACGATGAGGGCAAGTTCTCCACCTACAAAGTCATCGACCCATCGTTCCACAACTGGTTCGGGCTCTCGATGGCCTTGCGCGATGGCCAAATCTCCGACTTTCCGCTTTGCAACAAGAGCTTCAACCTCTCGTACTGCGGTCACGACCTCTGAGGCACCATGCTCAAGCTCCTCCTCGCGCGCTTCCAACAAGGACACCGGACGGCACAGTACCCGGAGATGCCGCCCACGCTCCCCGACCGGTGGCGTGGAGGGCCCAGCATCGATCGGGGCAAGTGCCCCGTGGGGTGCTTCGAATGCGGTGACACGTGCCCGACCGATGCTCTGCGTATCCAATCCGGCCACCTTGGACTCGACATGGGAAGATGCCTGTTTTGCACCGAGTGCATGCAATCGTGCCCCCACGGTGCCATTACCTTCACGCAAGAGTACCGACTCGCCGCCCGCAAGCGAGAGGCTCTCGTCGTCGAGGGCAAGGTCGAGCCGCGTGAGAAGCTCCTCGATGAAAAGCTGCGACGGCTCTTCGGTCGCTCCCTCAAGCTGCGGCAGGTGAGCGCGGGCGGATGCAACGGCTGCGAGTCCGATGTCAACGTGCTGGGCACGATCGTGTTCGATCTCGGCCGCTTCGGCATCCAGATGGTGGCCTCGCCCCGTCACGCCGATGGGTTGCTCATCACGGGTCCGGTCACCGAGAACATGAAGCTCGCGTTGAAGAAGACCTACGATGCCGTCCCCGAGCCCAAAATCGTCATTGCCGTCGGTGCCTGCGCCATCTCGGGCGGCCCGTATATCGACCATCCCGAAGTTCACAACGGTGCCGACAGCGTGGTTCCCGTCGACTTGTACGTACCCGGGTGCCCGCCACACCCCTTTACGATCCTCGACGGCTTGCTCGGGATGCTGGGCCGGCTCGAGAGCGAGCCTGCCTGGATGGCTCGTTTTCGGGAGACGGGCGAGCGGATTGCCGCCGAGAACCTCGAGGCCATGAAAACCTGGGACCTTCCACGTGCCGAAGAAGCCGTCAAATATCTCGGGGCAGATCTGCGACACGCACCTCCCGCACCCAAGGACCCGCTGCCCGTCGAAAAGCCTCGCTCATGAGTCGGGCGCATCGGGCGCTCATGACGGCATTGAGCCTCGTGCCCTTGCTCTGGGCCGCAACGACCATGTGGCGTGAGCAAGGCGCACCCGATGCACGAATCCTGGTGCTCGGTGCCGCGGTCGTCATCCCGCTCACGGCCCTTATTGGCCTGTGGACGTACACGCGACTCGGTCGCCCGCTCGCGGATCATCGCCAAAGATGGCGCGAAGAGCTCGAGCGGCCACTCGAGGATTTCGCGTGGCGACGCGGGCTTACATATGTATCGATGGCCCCCAAGCCCGGAGAACTTCGTGGCGTCGTGGACGGCGTATCGGTCGTCGTGCACCCGTATGTGACGTCCGAGGAAGGAGCCGCCCTCGTGGAGGTCGTCGCACGAGCTCGTGCCTCGCGTCAGCGCGTGGTCGTACGGCGCCAGTGGCGTTTGGCGGCGGGGGATACAGCGACGGGTCTGCTGCGGGTGAAAACGGGGGACCAAGACTTCGACCGCCTATTCAAGACGCGCGCCGACCTTCCCAAAGCCGTGCTGGCTGTCCTCGACGATGTCACCCGCGCGATCCTCCGAGATCGCGTCGCCCTCGAAGCGTTCGACCATGAGAGCGAGAGCTTGCGGGTGCTCATGAGATGGTCCAACGCGACCAGCGGAGCCCCACTCATGGAGATCGACGATGCGCTCCGACTCGCTACCGTGCTTGCGCATCGGCGAGAGGTCGCGCTTCCTTAGGTCATCCCCACGAAGGGTGCGTTGATGCGCTCGGCGGCGTCCGCCATCGCGGCGCGCGCGGTACGCGTGCTGCTCGATTCGATGCTGTAGCCCTCTCCTGGCTTGTAGTTCACCAGCAACGAGCCCTGGCGCGCGAGTACGAAGATGCGCCCGACGTCGACTTTGCTTTGCCTCTGAATCCACGCCGCGGTCACGTAATCGGTCTTCCCAATCGTCTGGGCGGCTTTCGAGCGCCGGAGCCCGAAGACGTGCGCCTTTCCGTTCCAACCCATTTGCCGGAGCAGCTCGTACCGGCTTCGGTCGGTCTCATGGAGAATGATCGCGATTTCGTTCCGCAAAAAGATGTGTGCGAGCAGGTCGATGTTGGGGTGGATGCTCCTGGCCAGGATCGCATGAAGTTCGTTCGTGTCGTTAGGCATCATGTCACCCGCTTCACACCTTGGCGGCCTTTCGCAGACGCGCGACGAGCGCGCGGTGTTCGCGCGCGAGTGGTTCCGGGAGGCGTTTGCCGAACCGGTCGAGGAAGATCTCGTTCCACGACGTTTCACCCTGCCACGTTCGCGTGTCGACATGGACGAGTTCGTCGAACCGACGAGGGCCAATGCCCAGATCGCGAAGGTCCATGGCGTCGTAGGTGGGTACCAGGCCAATGGGCGTTGGGTGAGCGTCACCCGTGCCGTCGACCCGCTCCACGATCCATTTCAGGACGCGGATATTCTCACCGAAGCCCGGCCACAACAATTGGCCGTCGTCGCCCCTTCGAAACCAGTTCACATGGAAGATGCGAGGCGGGTGGGTGAGGCGTTCGCCCACACGCAGCCAATGAGCGAAATAGTCACCCATGTTGAAGCCGCAGAAGGGCAACATGGCCATCGGATCGTTGCGCGGAATTCCAAGTGCGCCCGTCGCAGCAGCGGTCGTTTCCGAGACGAGCGTGGCGCCAACATAGACACCGTGTGTCCAATCGCGCGCCTCGTAGACGAGGGGCGCGATGCGTGCCCGCCGTCCGCCGAAGACAATGGCCGAGATGGGGACGCCGCGTGGATCGTCGAAGCTCGGACCAACTGCAGGACATTGTCGCGCCGAAACCGTGAAGCGCGAATTGGGATGCGCCGCACGGTCGCCCGATGCTTTGCTCCACGGATGGCCGCGCCAGTCGGTAACGACTTCTCCTTCGGGCAAATCCTCGAGGCCTTCCCACCACGGCATTCCATCCTGCCGGACCGCCACGTTCGTGAAAATGACGTCGCGGGAGAGCGCGGCCATCGCATTTCGATTGGTCCGAAAGCTCGTGCGGGGCGCGACCCCGAAGAATCCCGCCTCCGGATTGATGGCCCATAGGCGCCCGTCGTCACCGACGTGCATCCACGCGATGTCATCTCCAACGGTTTCGATCTTCCATCCAGGAAAGCTCGGCACGAGCATCGCCAAATTGGTCTTTCCGCAGGCGCTTGGAAAGGCCGCGGCGATGTAGTGCTTGACACCTTCGGGGCTGGTCACGCCCACGACCATCATGTGCTCGGCCAGCCATCCTTCGTCGCGACCTTCGACGCTGGCGATGCGCAGGGCGTGACACTTCTTGCTCAACAGCGCGTTGTCGCCGTAGCCGGAGCCGATGCTCCAGATGGTCTTGGTCTGGGGAAAGTGGCAAATGAATCGTCGCTCCGGCGAGAGATCCCCGAGGCTGTGCAATCCTTTGACGAACTGGCCATTTCGTCCGAGTTGGCGTATGGCCACATCGCCCATGCGTGTCATGAGCCGAAGATTCGCGACCACGTATGGACTATCCGTAATCTGAACACCGACACGGCTGTACGGCGAACCCACAGGGCCCATGACATAGGGAACGATGTACAACGTTCTTCCGCGCATCGCGCCCGCGAAGAGCGGCCACACCTTGCCCTCGGCTTCCTCCGGGCTCATCCAGTTGTTCGTAGGTCCGCATTGCTCTTCGCGCTCCGAGCAAATGAACGTGAGATGCTCCGCGCGCGCGACGTCCGTGGGATGGGAACGATGGAGAAAGCTAGCGGGAAGTTTCTCACTCAGCCGCACCAGAGTGCCGTCTTCGAGCATGCGGTCCTCGAGAGAGCGCGCTTCGTTCATGCTCCCATCACACCATCGGATTGCGTCAGGCTTGGTATGGTCGGCGACCTCCTTGACCCATGCACTGAGCTCGTTATTTCTCATCCAAGGCCCTTTCGGCGGCGTTGCCCTTCATCGGAGTTGGCACTCCGCGTGGGACTATTAGCAACGCCCGTACCGCGCTAAATTGGCGTCAAAGTAAGATCTGTTTTTCGCTGGACACACGGGATAAGCAAGTACGAATGATTTGTGTTGTCGTTCGTTTGATCTGCTTGCGGTTACGACAATTTGTCATACCAAAGAGCCGAGAAAGCCATGTGCCAGACCTCTGAGACGCATCCCGTCGTGCTCTCCGGTCGGCATGAGGACTACGGAGGAGCCCACGGGATAGTTCGTTGCTCCTGGGCGCAGGCGAGTCCTCCCGCAGCCCCCGCGGTGCTCGACGCACTCGAAGAGCGTCGAAGCCCTCGAACGAGAACACCGCGCGTTCATCGAACGATGCGAGCTGCAACGTAGACGGATCTGGATAAAATCGACCGCCTGTGCCGGGCATTTGGAGTCGGTCACCCGTTCGCGACGAAGATTTCGACGAGGTGCTTCCTCTGGAGTACCAGCGCCTGTCCCCACGGTTTTGGACACCCCTGCCGTGCGGCCGCACGGTAGCCGCGACCAGTTAGGCCGCCCGTGTAAAGCTTGGGTGCTCCCAATCCTGGCGCAGTTCGCGCGGCGGTCCGCGATCGTGCGGGAGCTCGCGCCACGAATCGCCGGCGCGTCGAGCGCCGCGATCGAATGGCGATGCGCGAGGGTCGGACGCAACGATCCATGCCCGTGCGGGTCCGAGAAGAAGTATAAGAAGTGCTGCGGAGCGAGGTAGTGGCGAAGAAGAAGCTCAATCCGAAGCTGCAAGAATGGGTCACCGCGCGTCAGCGGCATCATCTCTCCCATGCGCACGTGCAGATGGCGCGCGAGCTCGGGATGAACCCCGCAAAGCTCGGAAAGCTCGACAACCACCGTCAGGAGCCTTGGAAGGCACCGCTGCCCCAGTTCATCGAGGATCTCTACGAGAAGCGATTCGGCAAGAGACGGCCCGATGTCGTGACGACGATCGAGGCGCGCGCGCGTGCAGTCGCCTCGAAGGAAGCCGCTCGGAAAGTGGAGAAGAGCGCTCGCAGAGCCGCGCGCGATGCCTTGACCTCACCGACGCCGGCGAGCCTCTCGCACGACGAGGGCGGATCGTGAGACGCCGTCCGCAGCCGATACCAGCTCGAGACGCAGACGTCGGGAAAGCGCTCCGCGCACTCGATACCGACGAGCTCCGCGCGTTCATCAGCGAGATGCTCGAGCGGCTCGATTCCGAAGCGCGAGGTCCCATCGAAGACGCGCTGCTTCGTCGCGCGGTCGCGCGTGGTGGCCATCGTCCCGCGGCTCCGTCGCCGGATGTCGTCGATGAGGTCATCGAGTTCGCGAAGGCCGCACGCCGTGTCGGCTACGCCGAACCCATGGAAGTCGACGAGTATCTCCGTCGCGGCGTGACCGCTTCGCTTGCGGGTGAACACGTGACCGCGCGACGCATCCTCGAGGCGTTGCTCCTTCCGATCGCGGAGGCGGAGATCGACCTCGGGCAGCACGAGATGGTCGAGGAGATGCTCTCGGTCGATCTTTACGACTGCGTCGGGCGATATCTCCTGGCGGTCTATCTCGAGACGCCGACCAAGGGTCGCGTCGACGCGATCTTGACGGCAATCGATAAGGTGAATGGTATCGGTGTGCTTGTCGAGCCGGTGCGCGCGATGGAGGAAGCGCTCGGCGAGGCGCTCCCGGAGCGTGATGCGTTCCTCGATGCGTGGATCAAGCGCTTGGAATCGTCATCGCGTGGCGAGGGCGCGTGGGAATCGGGACACGATGGCTGGCTGCGCGCTGCCATCGAGGCTCGAGAAGGGGCGGAGGGACTCGCGCGGCTCGCACACGCGACGAAGTCACCGCAAACCGTCAGGGCGTGGTGCCACGCGGTTGCGGAGGCCGGCGATTGGAAGAAGGCGTTCCTGGCCTACGAAGAAGCTGTCACGCTGGCCGGGGCCGGCCTCTGGAACGGCGAGTTCCTCGACGGCGTAGCGCTTGCGGCGTCGAAGCTCGGACGAAAGGACGCGACGAAGAGGCTCGAGGCGGCGTGGCTTGGCGCGCCTTCGCTCGTACGGCTCCTCCGATGGCTCGTTGCGGAAGATGCGAATGCCGCTGTGATCCGAAAGCGCGCCACAGCCGCGATGGCCGCAACTCCGACCAAGTCGAGGCGACTACTTGCCTTTTTGCACATGATCGTCGGCGACCTCCCGAGTGCGGCGAGCGCGCTGAAGAGCGCACCTGGTCTCGGGTGGTCCAACGACGAGCATCCGGGCCATCTCCTATTCCCGGTGTTCGTGTGGACGCTTGCCCGAGGCACTCCGAATGGCGTGAGCGCAGCCATGGTCGAACTTTTGAAACAGACGCCGCGCTCGCTCCTCGAGTCACATCTCGAATCGATGGATCCATCGGCGATGCTGTCGACACCGACGGTGCTCGACGTGCTCGAGCGCGCCGACGTCCGCTCGCGCGTGACGCCGAATGACCGCGCCACCGCGGTCGATGCGATGAGAATCGCGGCGTCGAACCGTACCGACGGCGTCACCGGCGAGAAGCGACGGCGTCACTACCAACACGCCGCGACGCTCGTTGCCTCTTGCGTCGAAGCCGATCCGGGATCCGTCGCTTGGCTCGAGACGTTGCGCACGCGAACGTCGCGCTTCCCCGCGTACCAGGAGGCGCTCCGTGCGGCGCTTCGCGGAAGACGTGGGAATCTCGGCATGGAGAGTTTTACGTATGGCGAGTAAGAAGACAGGGCACCCTTGGGCATTCCGCGCGCGCTTTCGTCGCGAGGCCTCGGCTGGAAGTCGCGGCCGGCGATCACACGTGTTCGCGAGGCCGTAGCCGAGATCAACAGGGCGGCCAAGAGCGGCCCACTCGTTGCGGCCGACGGTGCCATCCTTTTTCCTCGAGCGGGTTTCGCCGGCCCTCGCTCATATCGACAGCTCTTCAGGGGCGATCGGGGCTGCGCGCTGACGACCCCTGCGCAAGCCATGCGTTCCCGCGCAAGCCATGCGCCTCGCGGATAAAGGTACGACCGCGCGCGACTCCGATCGGCTGCGTTGCCGGCGTCAAGGTGCTTGCGCGTAGCGGTTGGCACTCGATCTGCACTTGTGGCCCTGCGGAGGCGACCCATGTCCAGCACCGAGACGCACGCTGCCGAACCAAAGGCCATCATCGCCATGCTCAACAAGTGCATCGAGACGTGCATCGATGGGCAAAAGGGGTACGGCGAGGCCGAGGCCAACGTCGAAGATTCCACGCTCAAGTCGATCTTTCAGATACGCAAACACGAGCGCTTCGAATTCGTATTCGACCTTCAAGCTGCCGTTCGGCAACTCGGGGGGGAGCCCGAATTCGACGGAACGGCGGCGGGCACCGTGCATCGAGGATGGATGGGACTGCGCCGCACTGCCTCCGGCCATCGCGATCGCGCGATCGTCGAAGAGTGGGCTCGTGGTGAGCGAGCGGCATTGAAGGGATATCGCGAGGCACTGAAAGGGGCGCCACTCACGACCCTACCACCGAAGTTGCGGACGATGCTCCAAGCGCAGTATGCGTCGATTCGAGCGGCCCTCGACGAAGCATCCTCCAACCTTGCCCACTGAGGTCGTCGTGAGCCTTTCGCGGTTTCTCGAACCGATGGTCACGGTCGCCGAGAGCGCACTCGCCGACCTGTATGAAGGCATCAACGGGAGCGCAGATATCTGCGATAGCCGATGACCTCCGTGGCGCAATCCATGTGCATCCATTGTGGTACGCCCGTTGCGAAAGGCGCGTCGGCATCGGAGGGCGCCTTTTGCTGCCTGGGATGCCGCATGGTGCACGCGCTCCTTACCGCGCAGTACCTCCAGCGGTACTACGACCTTCGCGGGGAACGCGGGGTGCCGGTCAGCGACCTGCGCATCGAGCGACGCGACTACAAGTGGCTCGACTCCATCGCGCGACGTGTGCGGGAGGCGACAGCCGCCGGCCTCTCGCGCGTCGATCTCGACGTTCAAGGATTGCACTGCAGCGCGTGCGTCTGGCTGATCGATACCTTATTTGGCCGTCGCGTCGGCGCGGTGCGCGTGACCGTGAACCCTTCGCTTGGCCGCGCGGAGCTCGTCGTCGCGCCCGACTTCGACCTCGAGGCATTCGTTCGCGAGGTGGAGTCGTTCGGATACTTGCTCGGACCGCCGCTCAAGTCCGAGCCGGTTCGATCGCGAGGACTCGTCGTGCGCATGGGGATCTGCATTGCCATCGCGATGAACTCGATGATCCTCGGTATTGCCATCTATGCGGGGCTCGCCAGTGGGCCGATTTACGATCTGTTTCAGCGTCTCGACCTTTTGCTCTCGTTGGCGTCGGTGACCATCGGCGGCTCCGTCTTCATTCGCTCCGCCGTCCAAGGGCTCCGTCATCGGGTGCTCCATCTCGACCTGCCGATTGCGCTCGGTATCGTTCTCGCGTTCGCCGGATCGGTCGTTTCGTACGCGGGGCACCGGGGCGGCGGCATCTTCGTCGATACGCTCAATGTGTTCATCGCATTGATGCTGGTGGGACGCTTTCTGCAGGAACGCGTGCTCGAGAAGAATCGCCTCGAGCTTCTCGCCAACGACGGTTCGGATGGCCTCTTGACGCGGCGGGTGCGGGACGGCCACGTCGAAACCGTCGCATGCGCGCAAATTGCGGTCGGCGACAGGCTGCGGGTGGCGCCCGGCGATCTCGTGCCCGTCGATGGAACCCTTCGGGACACCGCGGCGGGCTTTTCGTTGGATTGGATCAACGGCGAAAGCCGCGTACGCACCTTAGCGCCGGGAGAGCGCGTCCCGGCGGGTGCATTTCTGGCAGGCGCGCAAGCGGTGGAGATCGAGGCCTGCGACGATTTCGCCGCGTCTCCGCTGATCGAGTGGCTGCGCACGCCCGCGACGCGCGATGCCGACAGTGCCATGAGCACGCCATGGTGGCGTCGCCTCGCGAAAGCATATGTGGGCGCGGTTCTTACGGCCGGCACGGTTGGCTTTTTGGCGTGGCTCGTCGCCACGCGCGACTTTGCGCGCAGCGCCGAGGTGGCGACCGCCGTACTCATCGTGACCTGCCCGTGCGCGTTCGGAATCGCTATGCCGCTTGCCTACGATCTCGTTCAGTCGGGCCTGCGTCGCGCGGGACTCTTCGTACGCGTTGCCGGGTTTCTCGACCGCGCCGCCCAGGTGCACACGGTCGTCTTCGACAAGACGGGCACGTTGACGAATGGCACCTTGGCCTTGAGGCATCCCGAAGCGCTCGCGTGGCTCGACTCGGTCGATCGGGCCGTCCTGTACCGCTTGGCTTCCAGCAGTAGCCATCCGAAATCGATGGCCGTCCATCGCGCCCTCAGCGAAATGGTCCACGTATCCATTGACGTGCCCGTTCGCGAGGAGCCGGGGCGGGGCGTGTCCCTGCGATGGGACAGCGGTGCCGAGTTTCGACTTGGAGCCCCGGATTGGGTCGCGCCCGGCGCGAACGCACCTGGCGATCTGGCCTTCGGTCGAGATGGGGAATGGCTGGCGGCGTTCACCACCGAGGAGACGCTTCGCCCGGACGCCCGGGCCGAAGTCGCGGTGCTGCGCCAGCGTGGCTACGATGTATGGCTCCTCAGCGGCGATGATTCTGCGCGCGCCGCGCAAACCGCGCACGCGGCGGGAATCGAGCCCGATCGCGTGGTGGGGGATGCCTCGCCCGAGGCCAAGGCCGCGTGGGTCGACGCCCACGACCATGACGACCTCATGATGATCGGCGACGGCATCAACGACAGCCTCGTCGTCGAGCGCGCCTTCTGCAGCGGAACGCCGGCCATCGATCGCCCCTTCATGGCCGCGCGTAGCGATTTTTACTTCGTGACACCCGGCCTTCGCCCCGTGCGCCTCGCACTCGACGCGGCGAGGGCGCTTGCCCGCGTGCGGCGCCGAAACCTCGCGATGGCCGTCACCTACAATGTCATCGCCGTTGCCCTCGCGTATGCGGGCCTCATGTCCCCGCTCCTCTGCGCCGTGCTGATGCCCGCGAGCTCCGTGTCGACCATCGTCGCCACCACGTGGTCGCTCAACGCGAGGAGCCGACTGTGGAGGTCCTAGTTTTGCAACTGTTCGTGAGTCTCGTCCTCGTGGGAGGGTCGCTCCTGCTCTTCGGCTTTACCTGCCGGCAGCGCGACTTCGACCACGCGGACCGCCTTGCCCTACTTCCCCTCGAGGAGGACGATCCATGATTGCCGAAGAAAGCGCGGTCGAGCGCCCTGCGCTTTACGCCGTCGATCCGAAACAAGAACTGCAGAAGATGACCATCGTCTACAACGACGGTATCGCGCGGGCGTTTTTGGGGGCGTCCGTCGTGTGGGGCATCGTCGGCATGCTCGTTGGAGCCATCGTCGCGTTGCAGCTCGCGTGGTGGCCCGCGAATGTCGCGCCGTATCTGACCTTCGGCCGCCTGCGCCCACTGCATACGAATGCGGTCATCTTCGCGTTCGTCGGCAACATGATCTTCGCAGGCATCTACCACTCCACGCAGCGCCTGGTGAAGGCATGCCTCCCGTCCGATTTCCTTGCCAAAGTCCACTTCTGGGGCTGGCAAGCGATCATCGTGGCGGCCGCCGTGACGCTTCCCTTGGGGTTCACGCAAGCCAAGGAATACGCCGAGCTCGAATGGCCCATCGATATCGCCATCACGCTGATCTGGGTCGTGTTCGCGGTGAACTTCTTCTGGCTCTTGGCTCGCCGTACCGAGAAGCACCTGTACGTCGCGATTTGGTTCTACATCGCGACCATCGTCACGGTCGCCGTCCTTCATATCGTCAACTCGCTCGCCATTCCGGTTTTTGGCCTAAAGAGTTATTCAATTTACGGAGGTGCGCAGGATGCGCTGGTGCAGTGGTGGTACGGGCACAATGCGGTGGCGTTCTTCCTGACGACGCCGGTGCTCGGTATCATGTATTACTACTTGCCAAAGGCAGCGGATCGGCCCGTCTATTCGTATCGACTATCCATTGTCCACTTCTGGGCACTCATCTTCGTTTACATCTGGGCAGGGCCGCACCATCTCCTGAATACGGCGCTGCCGGATTGGGCGCAGACCCTGGGCATGGTTTTCAGCGTCATGCTCTGGGCGCCGAGCTGGGGTGGTATGCTCAATGGCCTTTTCACCCTCAAGGGGGCGTGGGCCAAAGTGAAGAGCGAACCGGAGCTCAAGTTCTTCGCCACGGCCCTCACGTTTTACGGAATGGCCACTTTCGAAGGGCCGCTGTTGTCGATCAAGAAGGTGAGTGCCCTCGCGCATTACACCGACTGGATCATCGGTCACGTGCACGCCGGCGCACTGGGGTGGAACGGCTTCATGGCCGCCGGCATGTTCTACTGGATGGCGCCTCGGCTCTGGGGGCGGCCGCTCCACTCGAAGAAGCTTGCAGACCTTCACTTCTACGTCGGGACGGTGGGCATTCTGCTTTACGTCGTCGCGATGTGGGTGAGCGGTATCACCCAGGGGCTGATGTGGCGGGCGACCGACGCGCAGGGCGCGCTCGTGTATCCGAACTTCGTCGAGACGTTGCTCGCGATTCGGCCGATGTACTGGATGCGGCTCGTGGGAGGCACGCTCTACCTCGTCGGGATGATCCTTATGGGATACAACCTGGCGCGCACGGCGCGTGCGGGCAAGCCGGTCGACGGTACGGCGGAGATCGTCGTGCGCGCTCGCCGGGCCGACGTTCCCTGGAAGGCGATCGTCTTCGATACGCCGGTCGTCGTGATCGCCATCGTCGGTGGGTGCGTCGCCGTGATGCTCGCCACCAATTGGTACGCCGCGGTTTTCTTCGCGGTCACCGCGATCTTTGCCGCGATTATGGGCACCCTCGTTCTGCACGCGCGTGCCGCCCCGGGTGAATACCCATGGCACCGCGTTCTCGAAGGACGAGCGCTCCTCTTTACGGTGTTCACGGTGATCGCCGTCCTCGCGGGCGGCGTGGCCGAGCTCGTGCCGTCGCTGGTGATTCGGCAAACCGACGCGGCCGCAGCCTCCGAGGCGCACCCTTATCGGGCCCTCGAGCTCGAGGGGCGCGACATCTACATTCGCGAGGGGTGCTTCAACTGCCACTCGCAAATGATCCGCCCCTTCGACTTCGAGGCGAAGCGCTATGGACCTGCGTCGACCCTCAGCGACTCGATGTACGACCATCCGTTCCAATGGGGGTCGAAGCGCACGGGGCCCGATCTGGCGCGGCTCGGGGGCAAGTACCCGAATCTCTGGCACTACAAGCACATGCTCGACCCACGCTCGGTCACGGAAGCGTCGAACATGCCGGCGTACCCCGGACTCGTCACCTCGCGCGTCGATGCCTCGAGAACGGAAGCCAAGGTCCGCGCGATGAGGTCGATCGGCGTGCCGTACACCGAGAAAGACATTCACGGCGCGGCCGAAGACGAATCGCATCAGGCGGCACTCATCGTGAGCGACCTTGCCGCTGAACGGATCGACGTGGCCCCTGATTCGGAGATGGTCGCGCTCATCGCCTTCCTGCAACGACTGGGCGTGCATGCCGAGCCTGCCCCGCCACCGACCCAAAACGTCTCACTTGCCCACTGAGGAAACCGCCATGTACCGAGATTTTCTCCAGACATCGTCGCTGCTCGCGCTTCCACTCGTGGCGCTGGTGACCTTCATGGTCGTCTTCGCCGCCGTGCTCGTCCGCGCGTTGACCTATCGCCACGTTGAAGTCGACACGGCTGCGCGACTTCCTCTTGCCCCGGAGGAGAGAGACCATGACCATGCTCGATGAGGACCGTCACTCCGATCCGGGAGACGACTCGCACACGTACGACGGCATCGTGGAGAACAACCACCCACTGCCGGGCTGGTGGCAATGGACCCTGTACGGAGCCATTGTCTTCGCCGTCATCTACTGGTTCGACATGCAGGCTCTGCATATCCATCCCTCCCAGCGCGAGATCCACGATGCTCAAGTCGCCGCCGAGCGGATGGCCATGGCGGATCAAGCGTTTGCGCAGGGCGCGGTGAATGACGAGTTGCTTCTGGCCTTTTCGCGTGATCCCGCGACGCTCGCACAGGGAAAGGCGACGTTCACCAGCACGTGCGTAGCATGCCATCGCGCCGACGGCGGCGGAAGTATCGGGCCGAACCTCACCGACGCGTACTGGCTTCACGGAAATAAGCCGGGGGACGTCTTCAAGACGGTGCGCGAGGGCGTGGTGGCCAAGGGAATGCCGGCCTGGGGACCGCAGCTTGGCGACAAGAAGATCGCCGCCGTGGCCGCGTACGTCCTGACGATCGAACACACCAACGTGCCTGGCGGCAAGGCGCCGCAGGGCGCGCAAATGGACTGAGGGAGTCATGGCAGGACGGAAACTCCCCATCGTGGCACCCGCCGACGTGCACGGCCGGTATCACCGTGCGCGGCACGCGGTGTTCGCGCTGCTTATCGCACTATGGGCGGTTTTGCCGTGGGTCCGCCTCGCGGGTCATCCCGCCATCTTTTTGGACGTGGAGCGGCGTCGCTTCTTCTTTTTCGGCACGACGTTCAATTCGCAAGATGCGTGGTTGCTCTTCTTTTTGGCCACGGGCATCGGCTTCGGGCTGGTCTTCATGACCGCCATCGCCGGGCGCGTTTTCTGCGGATGGATGTGCCCGCACACCGTGTTCTTGGAGGCGGTCTATCGCCGCATCGAACGTTGGATCGAGGGACCGCGCGAGCGGCGGCTTCGTGCCGCATCGGCGCCATGGGGGGCAGCGAAGATTGCGCGAAAGGTGGCCGTGCATTCAGCGTATTTGCTGGCCTCGTACGTCATTGCGCATATCGTGCTCTCGTATTTCGTCTCGTTGCCGAAAATGTTCGAGATGGTTCGAACGCGCCCGGCGGAGCACCCCGAGGCCTTTGCGTGGGCCTTCGGCCTGACAGCCATTCTGTATTTCGATTTGGCCCATTTTCGCGAGCGCTTGTGCACGTCCTTTTGCCCGTACGGGCGCCTTCAGGGCGTTCTCGTCGATGAGGATTCGCTGATGGTGGGCTACGACACACGCCGCGGCGAGCCTCGGGGCAAAGCGACCGCGAAGGATCGCGGTGACTGTGTCGATTGCAAACGATGCGTCGTGGTCTGCCCCACGGGCATCGACATCCGGCAGGGCCCCCAGCTCGAGTGCATCGCCTGCACGGCATGCATCGACGCGTGCGACGACGTCATGGAGCGGCTCGGCCGCGCGCCCGGGCTCGTCCGCTACGACTCGACGCGTGGGCTCGCGGGAGCGCGCCGTCGCTTTTGGCGTCCACGTATCGTGCTGTACACCGCACTCGGGCTCGTCGGGCTCGCTGCGGCAACCACGGCGGCGAAGTCGCGGTCCGATTTCGAGGCCGTGCTGCTGCGCGCGCCCGGTGCTCCCTACGTCGTGACCCCCGACAGCGTGTACAATGCATTCGATTTGCACTTGGTGAACAAGCGAGGGACGCGCGAGCGGTTTCGCATTGGGGTGGACGCGGGGACGGACGTGACTGCCCAGGTCGAGCCTGCCGAAGTCGAGTTGGAGCCGCTCTCGGGCACGCACGTCGCCGTCGCGCTGCGCATGCCGGTGGAGCGGTGCCGGGGGGACTTCCGCTTTCGGATTCGCGTCGAGCGCGAGAGTGGTCGCGAAATGCGCGAGGTCCAGGCGACCTTTCTCGGAGGCGGTCGATGACGACGATGCTTCTCGTTTCGGCGTTGAGCATGGGCCTCCTCGGTGGGGTGCACTGCATCGTGATGTGCGGCGGCATTGTAGGTGTTCTCGGTGCCGGGTTGCCTCGCGGCACCGGCCCGATGAAGCTCACGCTCGCCTACAACATCGGGCGCATCGCTTCGTACGCGATGGCCGGATTGGCCGCCGGAGCCCTGGGCGCGGCCGTTGCGCGCATCGATGTGATTTACGGCGCCCAAGTCGGATTGCGTTTCCTTGCGGGGCTCTTCATGCTGGGGGTTGGCCTTTTCTTACTGGGCGCGTGGCCCGCGTTTTCACGTGTCGAAGGTATCGGTGCCTTCCTTTGGCGGAAACTCGAGCCGTTTGCGCATCGCCTGTTGCCAGTGCAATCGGCTCGCGCGGCGGTCCTCCTCGGTCTGCTCTGGGGATGGATTCCGTGCGGGCTCGTTTACGCGGCCCTCGGCCTTGCCGTCGCCTCGGGCTCTCCCTTGGGAGGCGCGCTCGTGATGGCGACCTTCGGTGCGGGGACGCTCCCGGTGCTGCTCACCATGGGGGCCTTCGCGACGGTTCTCGCGCGTTGGGCGCGGCGTCCGTGGCTCCGGTGCGGGGCAGGGATCGCGATCGCGATGTTTGGTCTCGTCCACCTTGGTTCGGCGGCCGAGCAGGCACGCTGGACGTCTGCCTTGACCTTCGGCCTCGTACATCCATGCTGCATGGTGCGGCGATAGGGGAGGAATGCTCAAGAAAGCAGATTCGGAGATTCAAGGCGCCGTATTGGACGAGTTGGAACGGGATACGCGCGTTCGAGAAACGGACGTGGGGTCGTTGTCCCGCGCGTGCAGATTCCCTCCACCGTCACCGCCGGCATGGTGACCTTGGAAGGTCACGGCGGTCGTCAATCGCCTCACGATCCCGCTTCATCGGGTGGCGCACCCAGCACGGTGAGTACCGGGACGGGGGAGGTGCGCATCACCTCCTCTGAGACGCTGCCGAGAAACGCGCGCGCCGCGCGGTGCCGTCCATGTGTTCCAACGACGACGATGTCTGCGCGCAGCGTCTGGGCGGCTTCCACTATCTCTTGCGCAGGCGCTCCAAACCGCACCATGCATTTTGCGGTTACGCGCAAGGGGGCAAGCAGATTCTGCAGTCGAAGCTCGGCATCTTCGCGCCGCTGGATCCATATCGGCGTAACACGGGGGCTAGGGTACATGACGTGTACGAGCGTGATCGTGGCGTTGAAACGCTCTGCAATTACGGCAGCGACATCCACGGCCCGTCGCTCTCCTTGGTCGAAGTCCACGGCAACGAGGATATGTCGAACGGGCCTCATGACGAAACCTCCGCGTAAGGGGTCGCTTTCAAGCGCTCAACCCCGTCATGCACCTTGAGAATGACGACATCCCTATTCGCGGGATGGACGGTAACCAGCTCGAGCTCCGCGCCACCTCCCACGTCGACCACGCGCGCACTCATGCTTGAAGCTGTCCCGTTTCATCACACCTGGCCCCGGCAACGCGCGTGTGAACGCTCCGACCAGGAGGCGATTTCCCAATTTCGGTATGCACGTTCCATCGAGATAGAGCCATCACGGATTCCTTCCCCATGATCCCAAAGCTGCATGGCCTATGCCTCGCCAAGGAGGTGCATTCGCGCGCTACTCGCCCGGAGGGAGTGCGCGCCGCGTGCGCGGCCACGCAAGCGATGCGCCACAGAGTCCACCCTTCCGGAGGACGGAACCTGAGGAGGCGCACGCTCCGCGGACTGGACGCACCCTGATGAGGCGGATGGATGTCATCGACAACGATTTTCACGGCGACGTGTTTGAACAGGGCGCCAGGCAAGCGAATCTTGTTTCCGTTGCGACTCGCTACGGCTGAATGGTCGATGCGCGGCCCGCGAACCATGCAGAATCATGCATGGGCGTGTACAGAGATGATCTCTGCCGCACGGCGGATCAGGCCAGAAATTGCAGATGATAGGGACGACGCTCGCCATCGCGCTTTCCGTCAATCGAGACGAGCTCACCGACGAGATTCGCGCATTACGAGCAAAATACCCAGGTGCCTCCAGAAGATCGCTCGTTGATCGAGTTGTGAGGCGCGCGCGATGGAAGGGACCGCCGTTCGATTCGGCACGGGACTTTCGGTGAACCCCTGGGCGGCCGTCCCCGCTGCCTTCGCAGATACGGGGGCACTGCTACGCATCCAGCTCGTTCTTGCCGCGAAAGTCGCGCTTCTTTACAACGAGACCTACCTCGATGACAACGAGCCACCCTTCGAGTTGCTCGTGCCCATCATGGGTAGTCGAGTGGTGGGCGAGTTGCTTCGAGAACTCGCTATGCGCGGCGGAATGGGACGTACGTCCTAGGCGATTCGAAACGTGCGGTGACGAGGCCGAAGGAGCGGCGGCACCGCAGACGTTGATCTCCGTATCCGTTCCCCCAAGTCTGACTAGGCTCGAATCCGCGTCGTAATCCGCTCATATATGCGTGCGCCCTCGCGCGCCGCGAACGTGGCATTCGGCACGCGTTTCGTCGCGGAGAGTTGGCCTGGGATCCCCCGGTCGCGTCGATAACCACCGCGCCGTAGCTCGTCCACCACCGCTGTAACGACGGTCCCAGGCACACGGCGCGCGCTGCCAGACGGGTCGAAGAGGCGCACGTAAAGCTCCAAGGAGCGCCCCGTCTCGGCATCATCCATTCCAAGTGCGCCCACGAAAAGTCGGAATGGTCGCGGGTCGACCGATGCCGGCAACGCAAGCTCCGCCCGACGGCCAACATTTATCGCACAGTCGTCCCACGCAATCTCCGCGGCGCGGGCTGCCTCGACGGTCGCGTGCCAATCGCACCACGTTCGCCGAGTAGGCCTCATGGGGTGCCGAGACACGGCACGCTTTGGCCACCGCTCGGGGGCCCCGGCGAGCTCACGCAGAAACCTGAGCTCGGAAATTTGCTGCTTCAATCCTGATAGCCATCGCCGGCACAGGGCCTGATCGCGTGACGAAAGCCACGGCTCGTACCCCGCTTCGAGGAGTTTGGCCACGGTATGACGACGCCATGAGAGACGCGGCCCACCGAAGACCTGAACCAGCGACACGGAGCCTTTTGTCTCGCAGCGAAACGAGCGCCGAAGCTGCTCCCGGCGCCCGCCGCTGCTGCTCGTACCATGAGAGAGCGTCGATGCAACGAAGGACGAAGGCTCAAAGCCTTCGACATGCTGGAATGCCGCAAGCATCTCATCGATAAGCGAGAATTTCGCAGCTATTTGCATTCGGCGTAGTCCGGGAAACAAATCTGTTTGCACGTTTGAGGAGTCTGGTTCTTGTAAGGAATCTTATCACCGCTCGATCTCCAGCAAAGGCATGGCTTGCACATGCGAACCTGGACCGATACCCCGGGAGACGAATCGCCATCGCCCTCCGCCCCGGTGGACGGGCTCGTGGGAGGACGGGGCTCGCTGCCGAGTGATCCGTCGTCGGAAGGCTCGCTTGGAATCTCCGTGGGTCCACTCGGGATCTCGGTGGGTCCGCTTGGAACGTGCGACGGCTCTCGCGAGCTCCCTCCGCCCGACCCCTGGTGCCAGCCCGGCCAATTCGGAGTTTGGATCCCCGGGGGCCTCGGCGGGCCAAATGGATCGTCACCGTAGGAGGCGGAAGACCCGCCGCCGCCGGATGCGCCACCTTGTCCCTCGCATGGGAGCAGTCCCGTCGGATCGACGAAGCCCACCGGATTGTTCGACGCATACGCATACAGATTCACGCCGCCGCCGAAGCGAAGAGGATCACGCTGAATCCAGGTGCCTGTCTCGGGATCGTACTCGCGCGCACCGAGGTGCACGAGGCCCGTGTCCGGATCGTAAATTCCACCCGCGAAGCCAAAGGGCTGAAATCCGGGAACGGTATCGCTCGAGACACGCCCCCAAGCATCGTAGTCGAGTGCCTGTGCGGGCGTCGTGCCCGTACCGGCCGCGTTCACGACGAACCGTACGCTGCAAAGGTCGCGCAGGTACTGCTCGGAATCGAGCCCGGCGTGACGCGCGGAGGCGATGAGCGAGCGCCAGGTGCAGGTCACATCGGCGGCATCGTCGGATGCCGAGGTGCATCCAGTTCTTTCGGCCAATGGCCGTGGGCAGAAAAGCGTGGATTTTTCTCGGCTCCGACGACCACGCCCAAGCCGCCGCGAACCTCTTCTCGCTCATCGCCTCGTGTCAGCTGCACGGACTCGACTCCGAGAGCTACCTCGCCGAGATCATCCGTGTCCTGCCGCACTGGCCGCGAGACCGCTACATCGAGCTCGCTCCGCAGTACTGGGCCGTCACCAGGGCGCGCCTCGACCCCGACCAGCTCAAACTGGCCGTCGGCTTCCTTACGATGCCGGCCAATCTTGCCGCGGAATAGCATGCCCCGTCGCACCGACCGAATATCCACGCCCCTGAATCTGCGTCCCGTCGAGAACGGCGTCGGCTCAGGGGATACCCACTCTCACGGGCGCGATACTCGACCGTCTCGCCATGCACGCCATCCGCATCGACATCGGATGGCTCGAGCTTTTCGCCCGCACATCGCAGCCGAGCGGGCTGGAGACGCGCCCACGATGACCGCCACACCGTCGTAAAGCGGACGCGTTGCAAGCGCCCTGTTCCCCCTGCGTCTTTCCGGCTCCCCGAGTGCCCGATCAGTCATCTTGCGCGAAGGGAAGATCTTCGCCTGGTGCATCGGTTGCTGGCAGATGTCGCACGGTGACGCCGCTGAACATTGGGGGGGAGGCTACGATTTGAGCCATCGAGTGTGGGCGGCCCGAATACTCGACCCAAACAGCGTAACCGTAATGTCCAATGCCTACAGTTCCGGCGCAGCTCCAGGAGACCATCATGGGTTACCCAGCCGCCGGCGGTGCCCGACGGCGAGCGAAATGAGAATCCAAGTCTTTGCAAGCCGTCGGAGTGCACGGTGTCGGGATGACGCCGATCGAGGTGCTGAACGAGAGCCATGTGCTCTGGCACAAGTTCCAGGCTATCCGTTCTACGAAGGAATGCTTCCATTGCCGCAGACGCGTAGATGCTGAAGCCCTCGACGGCTGCAGCAAGGCGGACGCCGCGGGCACTTCGCACTCCGTGAAAGACAATCCCTTCAATTTCTGTTACTACCGCTTCAAGGCGTGCATCGCGCGGTGGCAGTCGGAGGAGCTCACCGGAAGGGACACGATGAACCTCCGCTTGCACTGGTGCCACACGACCCACCTCGCGCATGAGCGCGCGCCCTCCCTCGCGATCTAATGCATTTCCCAAAGCGAGAACGAGTTTTTCTCTCGTCATCACCGTCGTGCAGAAGCGCGCTGCTCGGAGATATCGAACGACAACAGGCGTGAGCGCTACACGAGTTTCCTTCGACGCGTCACCGATAATTTGTGTAGCGCGGGATAGGGAGGCATCCACGAGCCCATGAGCACCCGCCCAGAGTCCCCCGTTGACAATACGGAGAAGGCCCAACAGTTGATGCGTGTCGCGCACGCGAGGGTTGGACCGCGGGGACTCCCCATAAAGGGCTACGGGACTGGCGACGTTTTCGCCGAGTCGGGCGTTCAAACAGCGTTGCGCGCACGCAAGGTCCCGTCCAAAGCCGTCTTGCGGGCAACCTTTTCTCCCCGGCCCTCGAATGTCCGTACGACTCACGAGGCCGGCGCGAGGAAGGACGACGATCACAAACGCGCGCACATCCGTGGTGAAGGCATTCGCGACGGAGTTCGGAGCAGCTACACGAATCGCAGGCCCACGACGGCTTGGTCGCCGTGCGTCGATGAGTTGGGAAACTGCCCGTGCGCGTTGGGCGCGGATGCGGCGACAAGTATCCAGACTGCCGCCGATCTCGACATCAGCATCCGATGGGGCGACTACCTTGAGTTCAAGGAACCGAACCGCCCCCGCGTCCGATACTGCGTAGATGTCTGGCGACTCTTTGCGTCCAGATGGGATATGGACGAGTGTCCATCGATCCGGAGCGAACTTCACGATGAATGCGGCCAACCCAAGGGTCGCACCGAGAACGTCCGCCTGCGACAAGAATCCGGAGCCGATTGGCGCGTGCGTCTGATCCGTCAGAATTTCGTCAAGAGTACGTAGGAGCGAGCGACGCTGAACGCTGGTGAGCAAGGAGCCCGACACGACACTCAGCATTTCGAGGGCGTGGGCCGACAGGAAAATTTCGTCCTCGTGCGTGGTCGCCATCAAGTATCGTGTTCGGTTTCCCGAGAAGAAGCTTGAGTAGGTCTGGTGGCGAAATGGGAATCGTGGCACGGTCGATGTCCGCACGATGCGCATCTTCGCGGAAGGGGGCAAGTGCGTGACAGGTATCCTCCCGTCAGGAGGGCGCAGGCGGCTCAGTACATCAACGTTGTCGGAAGGGATGACGATCGAACGTCGGCCCCCCGAGCGATCGTGCAGAATGACGCAACTCTAGGAACGTCGGCACGTCTCAGGTCATCGATGCCATAAGGAGCGTGAACCGTGAAACCGCCCGTCGCGGACAAAGGTCCCGCCTCGATAGCGCATGCCCGGAAATCGTACCAAGAGACGCCGATCTCCGGGCGCGGTTACCACTCGTGGCGGGCTGGGTTGTTGAAGTGGCCGTCGGAAGAAGCCCGCTGTTGGGCAGGCTGGGCCGATCGTCGCGAGCCGAACGGCGATTGCTGCGCCCTCTTCGACGGTGCGGGGGCCGTGATGCTCATTGAGGTCCGTGCCCGTGTAGCCTGGATTCGCGGCGTTCACCTTGATGCCGTGGGCGGCGAGTGTCTTCGCGAACAGGACCGTGATCATGTTCAAGGCGCTTTTCGACGAGTTGTAGCCGAGGCGGTTCACGCCATACGTTTCGCTCGTCGGGTCGAGGGCGGACGTGATCGAGCCAAGGCTGCTGCTCATCATCACGATCCGAGCCGAACCCGCTTTCTCGAGGAACGGCAGGAACGCTTGCGTGACGCGGATCGGGCCGAAGGTGTTCACCTCGTAGATCGCTCGGATGTCGTCGACCCGTTGCTCCCTTGGCAAAGCGAAACCGCCGATGTCGATGCCCGCGTTGTTGACGAGCACGTCGAGATGATTGGATGCTTCGCCGAACGTCGACGCGGCCTTGGCCACGCTCGCGTCGCTCGTCACATCGAGCAAGAGCGCGCGTGCATCCACGCCTGCTTTGCGTAGCTCGATCGCAGCACGCTCGCCGCGACCTGGATCTCGGCACCCGAGCCAGAGACGGAAGCCTTTACCTCCGAGCTGGCGCGCGATCTCGAGACCGATCCCCTTGTTTGCTCCGGTGACGAGCGCCGTCTTTTCCCTCATGTCTGCCATGTTGCTTCTCCTCGTCCACGAGGATGGACGATCGGCGCGAGGGCGGCGCGCGTGATGCTTGCAGAGTCTTGCCCGATCCTCTCAATCCTCTCAGAAGCCACTCGCACGCAGCTTGCACACGCTCGGTTTCGTGTTGATCATGACGTGATGCAGGACGAGCTGAACGAAGCGCGGGCGCTCGTGCTTCGCCACGTTTCCTCGAGCGCGCGCGCAGCGGTTCCCATTCCGCGCGTCGCGTTCTACTTCAGTCGATCCAGAACCGAGCCGTCGGCCGTGATGTACGAACCGGCCTTGTACTTCGTCCTCCAGGGCGCCAAGCGCCTCATTGCCGGCGATCAAACGTTGGACTATCGCAGCGCGAGCTTCCTCCTCGTCTCAATCGACCTTCCCGTGACGGGGCACGTGACCGAAGCAAGCCCTGAAGAGCCTTATCTCGCGGTGCGGCTTGCGCTCGACCTCGCCGCTATCGCGGCGCTGCTACTCGAGGTACCGGCGGCGGCCGCCGATGAGGACGCCAGTGGGTTTGGCGCCAGTCCGCTGACCGACATTCTGATGGGTCCGCTTTTGCGCCTCGTTCGCTTGGCCGACGCTCCCGGCGATGTCGCGATACTGGCGCCGATGATCGAGCGCGAGATCCTCTACCGCGTCCTTCAGGGTGCCCGCGGCGCGATCCTGCGTCAGATCGCGCATTCGGATAGTCGGCTTTCGCAGATCTCGCGTGCTTTGAAATGGATTCGCTCGCACTTCGATGAGCCGCTTCGCGTCGAGACGCTCGCTGGAATCTCGAGTATGAGCGCCTCGTCCTTTCATCGGCACTTCAAGGCTGTGACGGGAATGAGCCCGCTCGCGTATCAAAAGGAAATCCGATTGCATGAGGCCCGTCGTCGCCTCGTCACCGAGCCCGGAGCGGTTGCATCCGTCGCGTTCTCGGTCGGTTACGAGAGCGCATCGCAATTCAGCCGCGAATACGCGCGCCAGTTTGGTCTTCCGCCGGCACGCGATGCGGCGCGCCTGCGCCAAAGCGGAAGTTAGTTCAGAGAATTCGGTTGTGCGAAAGGCCGGGCGCCGAGACAGCACGAAGGCGGGCTTGAACGGCCTCCCAGATCTCGTCGTCGACGATGCGCAGGTGCGGGCGCTCCTGGGTGATGACCTCGTTCTCGGTTCGGTAGCGCGGCTGGCGCTTGTTCGTTCCGGGGAGCTTGCGCTATTCGCGGGACTCGTATCGCCACTTGCCCGCGTAGGTCTCATCGTGCAGGACGGCACGGATGGTGGAGTCCTTCCACCCCGTCCGCCGGCTCCCCGAACAGCCCAGCGAGACCGTCAGGCTATATGGTCGAGCCCGATGTCGATCGCCCGAACGCTCTGCGTCAGCCAACCCATCGACAGAAGATCGACACCGGTCGCCGCCAGGGCGCCGGCGGTCGCAGGCGTGATGCCGCCGGAGGCCTCGGTGATGGCTCGGCCGTCAACGAGTGCGACCGCCCGGCGGAGCTCCTCGGGGCCCATGTTGTCGAGAAGGACGGCGTCGATGTCGAAGCGCAGCACCTCCGCGAGTTGCTCGAGCGTATCGACCTCGATCTCGACTTTGACCATATGGCCAACCGCCGCCCGTGCGCGCTCGATTGCTGCCGGGATGCCGCCCGCGACCGCAATATGGTTATCTTTGATGAGAACGCCGTCGTCGAGGCCGAAGCGATGGTTCGCCCCGCCGCCGGCGCGGATGGCGTATTTTTGGACCGCGCGCAAGCCGGGAAGCGTCTTGCGGATGTCGACGATGCGCGCCTTCGTGCCTCGCACGGCTTCGACGACCTCGGCCGTGGCCGTGGCGATTCCGCTCATGTGGCAAAGGAAGTTGAGCGCGACGCGCTCGGCCGTGAGCAGGCCGCGCGCGGGCCCCTCGAGCGTCGCGATGGCTTCGCCCGGCGAGACGTGGGAGCCGTCCACTCGACGGATCGAGGCGGTAATCGCGGGGTCTACGAGTCGGAAGGCCATGAGCGCGAGGTCGAGGCCGGCGACGACGCCTGCCTCGCGGGCAGCGAGCGTAACCTTGGCGCGCACGTCGCTTGGCACGATGGCATCTGTGGTGATGTCGCCGGCGCGGCCGAGATCCTCAAGCAGCGCTGCGCGGACGATCGGCTCGATGAGGACTGAGGGAAGAGGGGCGAGCGGCAACTTAGGCTCCGGCGGGGTGACCTCGCGTTCCATGCTACTGAATATGTAGCGAGAAGTGGCGACACGTCAATGGCTTGCTACTATTTATGTAGCGTTGACCAGCCATCGTACCCGCCCGCCGCGACCGGGAGTCCTGTTCGAGGTTCCCGAACCGGACGACCGATTATGGCGTTGCTCGACCTTCTCGGACCACGCCATCTTCGAGACGCGTTTCACATTGACGAGGTCGAAGGCGAGGGCGCTCTGACAAAATCGCTTCCACGCGGTCGTCGCTGTACCTGTCGCAGAGAGAGACGAGCGCACATACCTGCCACATCGCAGTCCAGGGCAGCGGGCCATCGAGCTGCCGCTCGGCGTAGATGCCGATATGCGCCCCCCGCTCCTTTGCTTTTGCCAGCAGCGCATCCACGTCGCGGGTCGCATAAATGCTCTTACCCGGAGGGTAGTCCGATGGATCGGTGGAGCGCCCTCCGGGCGGCTGCCGACCGTGCACCTTGATCAATTCGGTACCGAAGTAGATCTTGACCAGCTTGCGGTCGGCGCGCACGCGCACGTGCTTGCGAAGATAGGGATGCGGCACCGAATAGAGTGCGCGCGCGACCTCGATGTGATGATCGGGGTTGCACCTTGGCCTTGTCGACGTAGAGCGGTACGTCGTAGAGCGTGTCGGGGGCCGGCCGCATGGTGCTCTTCTTGATCGACTCGAAGAGCTCGCGCGGGACCTTGCGCGTAGTGCCGTGCACGCGCGCGCCGGCGACGTCTCGGCACCAGCGGGCCGCGCTATCGCGCGCGTGCTCGTACGGACCAACGAATGTGCGATATCCGGTCAATCGATTTCCAATGTTGGATGCTTCGATGTGTATTCCTAGCAACGGCTCGATCGTCCCGGCTCGGTGCTTCGCGAGGGGCCCATAGAAGGCGACAACTCACCCACGAGCGGCGATCCGCGCTTCAAGTGCCGCAAGGCACGAATAGTTGATGAGCGGTTGAGCTGTTTCCTGATCTTGTCGAGGCGTATTCTCAAGCCCGTAATTGATAAATTGGAGTTAGGTTCTCGCGCCATGAAATATGTTCACGACACCCTGGCGACCCCGTGCACATCTTCCGCCCACTCGGATGGCGAATGGGCGGCATCGTCGATATGTCCATTCAGTGCGGACAATCGGACGTTGGAACAGCCCCTGGATCTCTGGTGGCACGATTCTGAGAAGAGTCTCAATACGCGCCACGATGTCTGGGGCGGAGAAATGGGGCCTTTATCGTGGACATCCGACACCACCATTGAGGTTGATCCGTCACCGCACGTCGATCTCCGGCCGCACAACGATCTGCCCAAGGATCTATTCGAGGAGGAGGGGCTCAATGAAAGTATCGACGATTTAGTGGGCAATCTGGTGTACCACGAGCCGCGCTTGCGGTCTGCGAAATGGATAAGGGCCATCAGCGCCGCGCGCCCGCCGAGGCGCGCTCCACTGCCTTGCCTGACGGGTAAATGGTCCCTCTTGTCCGTTGATAGTGATTTGGGTGCCCGCCCTTTGCGTGCTTCGTTACCGCGCAAGAAGCGACGTTTCAATATTGCTCTGCTTGATAAGCTTTTAATAGCGTCGGTCTTGTGTTTTGTAGTCTTTGATTGGGCTAGACATCTTCCCGCATCGACGCCCTATCATGTACAGGTTGCCGAGACGCAGCCGGTGACGGCCGCAGAAATGATCGATACGAAGAGGCGCTCGCCCGCGATGCTTGCAGAGATTATCGAACAACATGCCGCCGGGAATGCGCCCGTGCTACGAACCGAAGCGGTGCTTTCTCCAAAAAACAATCGTGCGCCATCGATTCGTCGGCGTGCCGTCAGCACGTATCACAAGGTACGCGAGCCTTCTGCAAAAGCGGAATCGGCGCGGCTTACGTCGATGTTTCGCTTTTGACGATTTCGCAACAATGCATGGTGCGCTCGAGGATCTCTGACCAGAGATCGCAACGATGACTTGAGCGCCTCGTCGTACGTCGGCACTGTCCACCTGCCAAGGCCCCTTTTGATCGAAAGCCCGGTCGACCCGCACCGGCCGGCGAAATCAGGTGGACAACTACTGTGACGTAAGGGGCGAGAGCCCTCGCACCACGGGGGAGCTACAACGCGGACAGCGCGGACTCGCAGAAAGAACGAAGACGCGTCACGAGCTTCCAAAGTGAAGCCATCGAGTTACGAGCCGACGAAGCATTGCTCGCAGCCTTTGACCATAGCTTTGTTGAGAGTGTCCCGCTTCGGCAGTACCTGTGGGCGCATCGGCCCGAATCC